>NZ_JBLOPA010000001.1:2392500-3042500 GCF_047806705.1 Pseudoalteromonas sp. ASV78
CGTGCTCAAAAAAGCAGGCATTATTACTGATAGAAAAAACGGCCAGTGGGTGTTTTACCGTATTAATCCACAGTTACCACTTTGGATTAAAACAGTCATTGCCCAAACAACCGAAAACAATATTGATCTCATCACCACACATATTGAGCGCTTAGCTAATATGCACAACCGCCCAGATAAAACTAGTTTTTGTAATTAGAGGAAAACATCAATGGGAGTTTTTGAGCGCTACTTATCACTGTGGGTTGGCTTAGCCATTATTACTGGTGTTTTGCTTGGCCAATGGCAGCCTGATGTTTTTCAGATGATTGCTGATTTTGAAATAGCCCATGTAAATATTGCAGTCGCTGTTTTTATTTGGGTGATGATCTTTCCGATGATGGCGCAAATCGATTTTTCATCAATTAAAGATGTAGGTAAAAACCCTAAAGGCCTAGTGCTAACACTAGTGATAAATTGGTTAATCAAACCATTTACTATGGCGGCGCTTGGTTGGTTATTCTTTAACTTTATATTTGCAGATTTGGTAGACCCACAATCAGCACAAGAATATATAGCCGGGATGATTTTACTTGGTGTTGCGCCCTGCACTGCTATGGTGTTTGTTTGGTCACAACTGACAAAGGGCGATGCTAACTACACACTGATTCAGGTATCGGTTAATGATGTCATTATGATTTTTGCATTTGCGCCTATATCTGCGTTGTTATTAGGCGTGAGTGATATACAAGTACCGTGGCAGACCTTATTAATTTCTGTTGTCTTGTATGTATTACTGCCATTAACCGCAGGGGTGTTCACCCGCAAAGCGTTAAATCAAGGCAAAAACGAGCAAGCACTCAATCAATTTTTAGCTAAATTAAAACCTTGGTCTATGGTTGGCTTGATCGCAACAGTAGTTTTACTCTTTGGTTTTCAGGCAAATACGATTCTCGCAGAACCACAAACAATCGTGTTAATTGCTATTCCGTTGATCATTCAAACCTACGGTATTTTTGTTATTGCATACGCTGCGGCCATTTGGATGAAGCTCCCTCAAAAAATAGCAGCTCCTTCTTGTTTAATTGGTACTTCAAACTTTTTTGAACTTGCGGTAGCAGTAGCTATTTCGTTATTTGGCTTACATTCTGGCGCAGCACTGGCCACCGTTGTTGGTGTATTAGTAGAAGTACCGGTAATGTTATCGCTAGTTGCCATTATAAATCGCACCCAACATTGGTTTAAATAAAAGGAATAACAAATGCAGCTTCACCCGTATGACACATTAACTTTAGATAATGGCGCAAAACTGATTTTTACACCTTGCCCTGGCAGCAAAGCGGCATCGCTGGAAGAATCGGTGATCACACTAAAGCAAGCTGGCACTAATATGCTACTTACTTTGATGCATGATGATGAGCTTGCCAAGAACAATGCAGAACAGCTGCCTACCTTATGCGAGCAACATAATATTACTTGGTTACAGCTACCTATTATAGATGATGCAGCCCCAGCGCAAGAATTTGCTGCACAGTGGCAAAAATATAAAAGCACCATTATTAATGCGGTAAAAAACCAAGCCACCATCGCAGTACATTGTAAAGGTGGCTCAGGTAGAACGGGCTTAGTGATAGCGCTTATTTTATTAGCCAGTGGTATGCCAAGTGACGAGATCATTAAGCAAGTCCAAACTATCAGACCGAACGCGTTAAAAAATCCTCAGCAACTCAATTATTTTAACTCACAGTTATAATCAGTATTAAGGAATAAACCATGACAATTAAAGTAGGTATTAACGGCTTTGGCCGAATGGGTCGATTATCAATGCGTGCAGCATTTGATTGGCATGATATAGAGATTGTTCACATTAACGACCCAGGCGGTAATGCTGAAACATTCGCTCACCTAATGACATTTGATTCCGTGCACGGTAAATGGCATCACCAAGCAAGCCATAGCGATGATGCAATTATTATTAATGGCAAAACAATTGGCTTTACACAAAACACCAAAACAGAACAGACTGATTGGTCAAACTGTGATGTGGTGATTGAAGCCTCAGGAAAAATCAAAACTAAAGCACTGCTGCAAGCCTATCTTGAGCAAGGTGTAAAACGTGTTGTTGTCACTGCGCCGGTAAAAGAAGAAGGTATTTTAAATGTGGTAATGGGTGTCAACGACCACTTGTATAACAAAGACATTTACCCAATCGTAACCGCAGCATCTTGCACAACTAACTGTTTAGCACCCGTGGTAAAAGTTATCCATGAAAAAATTGGTATTAAACATGGTTCAATTACCACTATTCATGACATCACCAACACCCAAACAATTATTGATGCACCACATAAAGATTTGCGCCGCGCACGTTCGTGTGGCACAAGTTTGATCCCAACCACCACAGGCTCAGCGACTGCAATCACGCATATTTTCCCTGAATTAAAAGGCAAGTTAAACGGCCATGCTATACGTGTACCACTCACTAATGCATCAATCACAGATTGTGTGTTTGAACTTGAACGTGGCACAACGGTAGATGAAGTAAACACATTACTCAAAAATGCCGCCGAAAATGAGCTTAAAGACATTATGGGTTACGAAGAACGCCCACTGGTATCTATTGATTATAAAACCGATCCTCGCTCAAGCGTTATTGATGCACTATCGACTATGGTGATCAACGACACGCAAGTAAAACTCTATGTGTGGTACGACAATGAATGGGGCTATGCCAATCGCACAGCAGAGCTGGTACGTAAAGTTGGTTTAGCAGACAAGGAATAATCAACGTGGATCGACTAACAGCCCTGCCCCCACAAATAAAACAATACTTAATAATTACCGGTAATTATTGGGCGTTTACGCTTACTGACGGTGCGCTGCGCATGCTTGTGGTGTTGTATTTCCACCAACTAGGTTACAGCCCGCTCAATATTGCTATGCTGTTTTTGTTTTATGAGATTTTTGGTGTGATCACCAATCTGGTCGGTGGCTGGCTGGGTGCTCGATTCGGCCTCAATAAAACCATGAACATTGGCTTAGCCTTGCAGATAGTATCTTTGGCAATGCTCATGGTACCTGCCGATGTGCTTACCGTAGTCTATGTAATGGCCGCGCAGGCACTATCTGGGATCGCCAAAGATCTTAATAAAATGAGTGCGAAAAGCGCGATTAAGTTACTTGTGCCAAAAGATGCTCAAGGCCAACTTTATAAATGGGTGGCAATTTTAACAGGCTCTAAAAATGCATTAAAAGGAGTTGGTTTCTTTTTAGGTGGCGTATTGCTAACCTTGCTTGAATTTCATGGCGCGATCCTCACCATGATTTGCATGCTTACAGCGGTATGGCTATTTAGCCTATTCGCGTTAAAAGAAGACTTAGGCAAAGCCAAAAATAAAGCCAAATTTAGTGAGCTATTCTCCAAGAGTAAAGCCATTAATGTACTCTCTGCTGCACGACTATTTTTATTCGGCGCCAGAGATGTGTGGTTTGTTGTCGCATTACCAGTCTTTTTAGCCGCTACATTCGGTTGGGATCACTGGTGGGTTGGCGGCTTTATGGCAAGCTGGGTGATAGGTTATGGCATAGTACAGTCTTTTGCGCCTGCCTTTACAGGGAAAAAATCAGGGAGAGTACCCAATGGCCATAGTGCATTTTTGTGGGCCAGCTACTTAACCGTTATACCTGCATTAATAGCTTTAGCACTGCATTATGATTTTTATATACAAACATCGATTATTGTCGGTTTACTGATTTTTGGTGCGGTGTTTGCTATTAATTCATCATTACATAGCTATTTAATTGTTAGCCTTGCTGATAGTGATGGCGTATCACTTGATGTGGGCTTTTACTATATGGCCAATGCCATGGGCAGACTATTAGGTACGGTGCTTTCAGGTTGGGTATATCAGCAATATGGGCTTGAAGCCTGCTTATGGATCTCAAGCTGTTTTATTGCGCTAGCCGCATTGTTATCGCTAGCGTTGCCAAAGAGTAATCAATAGTCATTAAAATCAACCGTTGGTAAACTCTCAAAGCCTGGTTTAGCAAATAAGTAGCCTTGCATTAACTCAATACCCGCTGCTTTTAGCCAAGTATATTCCTGAAAAGTCTCTATCCCTTCAGCTAACGGAGTGATATTTAATTCTCGGAACATATTTAAGCTGTGGGTGATTATTGATTGACGTATTTTGTCTGAGTCGATATTACGGATCAGCTCCATATCTAGCTTAATAATATCCGTTTGAAAATCAGCTAATAAATTGAGCCCTGAATAACCTGAACCAAAGTCATCCGTGGCCGTTGTAAAACCTAACGACTGGTAATACTCAACCACTCGCTTTATGTGAGCGCTGTCTGTAATTTTCTCAACTTCGGTAAACTCAAACATAATACGTTGAGTAGGAAAATTATATTTTTTAGCAGCTTCTAATGTAGTACGAATACAGCGTTCCGGCTTATAAATAGCATTAGGTAAAAAATTAATGCTTAACATCGAATCTACCCCTAGCTTAGCGGCCAATGCAATCGCTTTAATTCGGCAAAGCTGATCAAAAGTATAACGGTTAGACTCGTTCACTTTTGCGATAACTGAATAGGCAGATTCATTATTTAAACCACGCACAAGCGCCTCATAACCAAAAATAGAGTTCGTTTTGCAATTTATAATTGGTTGAAATGCCATTGTAAAATCAAAGCCTAGGCTCTCTTCATCCTTGCAGTTGTTACAAGACACCTTTTCACACTCGGTTAGTTTTTCATTCATGAGTACAGCCCGTTTTAGTATATTTTGTTATGGTAGTAGAGTTAAAAGCGAAAGCCAACCTTATGTCATCATTGCCTACACAGTAAATGGTAACAGCCGTTTTTAAATATACGTTAGAGTTAATTGCACTGCTGAGCTTTATAGTGGCAAACCATGATCCTGACACAGCTCATTTATGTCAGCACAACCACTCGCTTTTGAATCCGACATTTTCCAAAAGCGTTTTCCATTGGACTATAAGCAGTAGTGTTCTGTGTAGCAACTAGGTATTCTAGTATTTTTTAAGCTACTTTATTGCTAGCGTAACCGCGCAGAGCCACACTACCAGCATCTCATCTAAAAAAAGCCAACCTATATTGCGCTTTGATATGTGATGTAGAGCGCCCCATTTTCTAATGTAATGAAATCCCCAAACATGGAACAATTAATGCATTAATTTTGACAACTCAACTATGTCAATTTTTAGTCGCACGGGAGACACAATGAATTTAACAACAATTCCCTCATCATTACTCGCAGATCCAAACTATTTAAAGCAAACACAATCGGGCACACAGCAAACAAATAGCAAAGAAGAGTTAGCCCCGACTACTCCAGTAAAAAATACTGACGAAGAGGTTACTGAAAATAATACTGACAACGATGAGACAGTTCAAAGTACTCAGCAACAAATGATTAAGAACATTAAAGAACTACAAGAAAAAATACGCGCGCTTGAAGCTGACAGTAGTCTTTCAAAAACAGATCAGCAAACACAAAAAACCGAATTACAAAAACAGTTAGACAAAGAACTCGTCTCAATCCAACTCAGCGTAAAAAAGAACGTATCAACTTTAATGGGAAGTTTATTTTCGTCAGCAGGCAACACCAGCTCAGGTTTATTATTTAACCATAGTGCTTAAAGCTGTTTTTAATAGAACAACGAGGCATAATAAAACGATTAAAGTAGTGTCACTAGCTGTGACACTCATTACTAAAATACAAAGCACCACAGCAAATCTAACGACTGATTTAGTTACTTTGTTTGTCAGAAACTAATTTTTGTAACCAATAACCATCATGCTTTTCAAAAATATTAAGCCCTTCTTTGGTCTTGACTAAAATATTATTACCGACAGTAGTATAATAAACTGGGTTTGGATCAATCGATATTAATGCATGTACTCTGCCTAGCATATCATCTGAAAGGTGCTGTTCTAAAACGCTAACGTCTTTGATACCAAGAGTTATATAGTCATAAAGCTGTTTAGCGGTTATCTCAGACTTTAATTTATGTACAGAGGCATCAGCGACACCCACACAATTTGTATAAAAATCTATTCCTAACATAGTTTGTTTGTTTTCACATAACGATAAGTCTGAAAACTGTGCAAAACATGTGCTTGGTAGTAATAAAATTAATAATTTTTTCATCGAGCGATCTTAATTTTATTTGACATAACATTCCCTCATTCAATAAAAATAAAAAGGTACATCACTTTTTTATTACTTCCCACGTTTGAATTATTTTGCCGATTAGAAACTAGTAATCGTTAGTCATCTTTTGCTATTTCAAAAAGTAGCACAGGGTAATTTCTGTTAGTAGGTGTTTACTTGGGAAGCTTGTAAAAATGGTGGCCCCTCCCAGACTTGAACTGGGGACCTAACGATTATGAGTTGCAAAACAAGGACTTACTACGAGTTACTTTTTGATATAACTATTTACTAATTTTCATAGCTATATCATAGGGTTATTGAATAAACCCTACCTCTGATGCATAAATCATTATGTATTTCAGAACGTTAAATTTTACGTTCAAAGTAGCACAGAGGTAGCACCATATGTTAGACACAAAATTTCGCTTCACAGAATTGTCGCTTGAAAAGATAGAATCAAACGGTAAACGCACTCGCTATTATGACAATCTATTGTCAGGACTCATTTTAGATGTGAGCGTAGCAGGTAAGAAGTCATTTAGAGTTTATAAAAAGATACCAGGAAGAGACACCCCTATTAATGTCACCCTTGGTTACTTTCCATCAATTGCACTTGATGATGCAAGGCGAATGGCTAGAAAGGTAATGGCAGATATTGCTGAAGGTATAAACCCAAACGACCTTAAGCGCCAATTTAGAGCAGCTTCTATTACCTTGAAAGAAGCTTTTGACTCATACATCGAATCTAGAGTTCTTAAGCCTATAACTGAAAGAGGTTATCAACAAAAAATAAACTGCTATTTACCAGACTGGCATAACAAGCGCCTAGCCGATATTAATCAAACAATGATTTTAAAACGCCAACGAGAAATAACCTCTAGAAGCCCTGCTCAGGCAAATTATACCATGCGCCTACTGCGTGCTTTATTTAACTTTGCTAAAGCCGAATACAAGTCTTCAGAAGGTCGTTCACTATTTCCAGAAAACCCTGTAGATGCACTTTCTGAAAAACGAAGCTGGAATAATGTAAAGCGTAAAACAAGACGGCTGCGCCGTTCACAGCTAAAACCTTTTGTAGATGCATTATATGAAGTAAGAAATGAAGCTGCTAAATATCGTCAAAATAGTCGTGTCGGTTTTTGTGATTATCTGGAGTTTTTAACCTTTTCAGGCTTGAGAAGGTCTGAGCTACTGCAACTTCCATGGTCACAAGTACACCTTGAAGATAGGATATTTATTTTAGAAGATACAAAAAATGGCTTGGACGTTGAGTTCCCTATTACAGATCGATTAGCTGAGATATTTAATCGACGAAAAGAATATAAGGTATCTGACTATGTATTTGGGACAAACAGTAAAAAGGGCTACCTCACTGATCCTAAAAAAACGTTGAAACATGTATGCCAAATTGCAGGAGTAAAAATCACTTCGCATGATTTGCGTCGCACATTTACATCAATGGCTGAGAGTAGCGGAGTATCAGGATACCTCCTGAAACGCCTTCTAAACCATATTACAGATAAAAGTGACGTAACAGCTGGCTATTTAATTTTAACTGCTGAGGAACTTAAAGAGCCAGCAGAAAAGGTAACCGAAACAATTTCCAAATATGCTGGTTTGATTGAACAAGAGCCAGAAAATAAAATGAGTGAAATGAAAAGTCTGTTAGCAAGCTTAACTAAGGAACAAAAAGTTGAGCTGATGAGCACTTTATTAAGTTAATTACAGTACATTCACTGAGGGCATTTAGTGAAGACTATCTAATTACAGCTAATTGCCCACTAGCTAAAACTCGCTAAAAAAATGTGAAAAATCGGTTTCTTTTATTTATTTAATTACGTTTAAAGATTAGTGCATAAAAATCATTTTAGACCAAAAACTTAGAACCAATTTTGGTAACTAAAGGTACGATAAAATAGTATTAAAAGTACGATAGTTAATTATCAAAGGTACGATAGTTTAAGGATTAAAAGTACGATACCCCGTATCAAAAGTACGTGTCTATCCATAATCAAAAGTACGTGCTTACCAAAGCTTAGAAATAAAAATTAATATTCAACAACTTCTCTTGTCCACTGCTTTACAATTTTAACCTCTGTAATTAGGCTTAAATCGCTTAAACAGACAGCTGTAGAATTTGGATAACTAGACTCTAAGATCAATCTTCTTTGTTTCATATTTTTAATATATACATTATGAATTAATAGCTTCTTATTCACTTTTTCCATCACTTTCGAAGTTATTAGTTTATCATCCAATCTGATGTCTTTACGTTTTTTTATCGTTAAATCTCTTCTAGCAGCCAGAAGTTGATAGTTTTCATCAATAACAGAATCTCTCATGCAGTTATATTCACTCAAGCCTTTAAGTGAAGTTAAGTCAAAAATTAAAGCGCTCGGAATTTCAATTGTCACTTTAAGGACACAGTAACTTTGTTTATTGTGAGTATTTTGGGCCCACTCTTGCGCGCACTTAAGTCCAGATGTAACCCCATCTAAAAAAAAGTATACGCCACTTCCTAACCAATCCTCCTCACCTTTGGAAATCACAAAGCCATTCTTAGCTATAGACTTTCCTCTGTCTAAGGTAGTACCATGAAAAAGACTGATTTTATTGATTTTTTTATTTTCCATGCCCAATTTCTTCAAAACTATAAAGTTAATATTAATACATGCCCTTTTGAACAGGCTTAAACAGAATATATTAGCAAAAATGACTATTCTACTTTTAGCTGGGGCTGTATCTGTTGCAATCTTACCAACACCTTTTCTTGAGTGGGTGCTTTCAAAGTTATTTGATTATGCTGCTGATCAAAATCAAACATCAAACTTTTGGCCTCCATTTTCATTTTATGTATTTCTCTTTTCGGGTCTAGTTATTGGATTCTACAGCCATCACCTCCAAAGACAAAAAACACCACCATTAATTGAAGAAGTTACCAAATCAGGTAGCTTTAAAATAAACAACTCAAAAGTTTATTGCTATCTAGGCTCTATTGAGAATATCTCAGATATTGATGTAGTAGTAACCTCTGAAAATACCAACTTAGATCTGGGGGGAATAAGTGGCACATCAGTTTCCGGACGAATTAGAAAGATGGCCGCATCTTTCAATGATAAACATGAACTGGAAAAAGATTATTTAAATGATTTTATCAATGACTGGAAAAAAGATAATGGGCTGGGCCCTTTCAACAAAGGGCAATGTATTATATCTCCGCCATTTAACGCTAAGAAAGCTGGAATAAAAAGTATCGTTCATGCAGTCGCAATTGAAAAAAATGGAGGGATGCCTGCAAATATGGATGACTCCGCGACAAGAAATATTGTTCAGTATAGTATTACACATACTATTGAAAAAAATTATAAATCAATATTCATCCCTGTATTTGGCTTGGGGAGTGGACGAGTAGATCGACAACGCGCAATCGATGCAACTGTAGACACAATTAAGGCTATCTTGGACAGGACTGATGAGAATCTCAAGGTTTATATTGGGGTATACCGTGCTGATGACAGCTTTGCATTAATTAAACAACTTACTAAAAAAACAATATGATCGTTGGTTACACCTCAGGTGTATTTGATTTGTTACACAATGGACATGAAAACTTTTTACGTGAATGTAAAAAACAATGTGATATTCTTTACGTTGGAGTTGACTCAGATTTAAGAGTTAAACAACAAAAAGGAGCTTTTCGCCCAATACAAACAGCACATATAAGACTAAGAAATATATCTAAACATTGCGATCACGCATTTATTAAATGGAAGTCATCACAGGCGTATTTAGAAAAAATTCAACCAAATATCATTTTTGAATCAAACCTAAAGGAAGATTCAAAAGCATTTTATCCACCCCAAAGCAGGTGTGTAAAAATATCTTACACTGAAGATGTGTCCACAACTAAATTAATAAGAACTCAACTATCTTTGAATACAAATGCTGAAATAAAATAGCTATTTGGTAAGTATGTTTGGTTGAACTGTCTTAATTACCTTCTTTTAACTCTTTACCTAATTCCTTAGCCTTTGCCACAAATAAATCACGTCCTCCTGTAGTTAGATTAAAAATTAGCACATCTTTATTATCATAAAGAACTCCTAGCCCTAGTAACTTCCTGCAATAATTTAAACGCCTCTTAAATTGAGATTTTGTGAGCTTAACCCCTATTCTTTTTTTCATATTATCTATGGGAAATTCATAACTTGGCTTTCGTCCACAGCACTTTTTGCATACTTCATAAAGCCGACGCTCAAACAGGTTTAGGTTAAAGTAGCCATCGTCTAGTTTAAGCACTTTTCTATTCTGAACCACCGCAAATAACCACTCTGATAAGGTTATTTCTCAATAAACACTTTCGTTTATTTGGACTTTTCTAAATTCCTCAATCATGGATGTATTTTCAGGAATCTTAATATCAGATATAGTGGCATCAGTAGTAAACCTTGTACCCTTTAAACGTTTCAAAGCGTTATCAAGGATTGTATATTCTTTTCCCGAAGTACCTCTATTTGTTGTTTTTAAAAAGTCGTAACGACAAAGCAATACTTTTCGATTAATCTCAATTTTCATATTTTGCGCGGCCATTAAATGGCTTAAGCAATAGATGATCACTTCTTTATCTTTGACTGTTGCCCGCCCGAATTTACTCGGGGTTATAGCTAAAGAAACACCTCTATACTCGAACTCAACACAATCTTTTGACTTTCCATCCAAAGCATATATAGGCCAAAACATAGAGAAAATATCTGACCTTAAAGTCATATACTTCATTTTGCATTCGAAATACGCCATAGCTTGCGTTACTTGTTTCTTGATTGAGAAGCTAACCAGTTGTGAAAGTCTTCAACAGGGAAAAGTAATCGAGCGCCAATTTTAATATGCGGTGGTAATGGGTAATTTCCACAGCCTTGTTTGTTCTTAGAGATTTGATTAAAAAGAGCTTGTTTACTGATAAAAAGTAAGTCGGCTACTTCTTCTGAACGATAAAATATTTTTTCCATTATAATTGACCTCAAAGCGTAAGCATTGAGCTCAATTATTAGCTCAACACATTATTAATTAGTTGAGGGACAATGGTAATGAAGTGTTCAGAAAGTTGCTCCGAAAAGCTAGGTGAACTTTCGGGGGGGGGGTTGATGTTTTAGGGACAAAACAACATAACTTAGCAACCTGAAAAAATAACCTTATGATTTTTATATGTATTATTTTTTAAAGTGAGGATTGGCTAGTAAAAATACCTACAGAAAAATTTGCTTGATAATCTTTTTGAGTAGGCTTTTAGAGAGGTTCTATACAATATTACTTACATTTGAGGTGAAACAAAACAGCGAAGAAGATCACAAGACTTAAAATCAAAGCGCAGCCAGCGAGTACAGGAGCCATGTTTAAATCCTGCCTTCTTTAATTACTGTGAAAAGATCATTTTTCAACTTGTCGTAGCGCCGAGTAGCGCGAATCGCTAACACCATTAAAACCCATACTTGAAGCCATTCGTATAATGTCATAACTGCAATCTCTGCTAATGCTTTGTACTTGAGTATAGAAAAGATCCTTCACAATTACACAAAGCAATAATCCACTCACTAATATTTTGTTGCTTCTGCTCATTACAGCCGATAAAGGGAAAAGTTATTTTTTTGCTTCGAGACTTAAAATGACCGAAAGGCTCTAATCTAATATCCCAAACCTCACCCATTTCATTTGTTACATCGAAAGCCAGCGCTTTCTGAGAAATCAAAGCAAAAAAAATTTCCTGCTCTGATTGCACTTCTTTTTCAAAAAAAAGCCCTAATGGTTCACATTCAGCTTCGATACCAGCTAAGCGGCTTTGAAACTCAGCGACTACTGGGATGAATGGCCTTAGCTCAATTATTTTGTATAGATCTAAAAGTCGCATTATATTACTCCTGAAATTAGGCATGCCTAATTTTGCTCACTATCCTGTTCTTTAAAGTTAGGCATGCCTAACATTATTAATAATAAGTGTCGTAAAGTTCACCACGTGACTGAGCATCTTCAGCTTCTTCACGCGACATAAATTCACCATCAGCGATAATATTGCCCATACCATCATTCAATTGTTCTAGTTGCTCGCTTTCTTTAGACGACTGCTCATCGCTTGTAAATATACCTGCCAGCAAGTAGACAGCCCCAACTAATACACACACAAATGTTTCAAGCATATTCATTCCTCTCCAAATTCAAATTACCCACGAAAGCAAAAGCTAAGGATTCCTTAGTATCTAGATTCAATTAAAGCTAAGAAACTCTTAGTTTTCAAGCTAAGAACAATAAATAATGAAAACTAATGACGAATCACCATTTCCAAAACGCTTAAAAGAGGCAAGAAAAGCCAAAGGGCTATCACAAAAGCAGTTGGGAATTTTGGCTGGAATAGATCAGTTTGCAGCATCAGCAAGAATGAACCAGTACGAAAAAGGTGTACATGCTCCAGATTTTAAAACAGTGAAAGCACTTGCTGATATTTTAGAAATGCCAACTGCGTATCTGTATTGTATCGAAGATGAGTTAGCAAGTGTTATTAAGGAATGGTGCCTATAATACCTTCCCCATGTGTCTTCATTTCAAATAACTATCCCTTATAGAGATTATTTGAAAGCCCACTTTGTTAAGAAGGTCTTTTATCAATTGCTAGGCTTCTCTATAACATCTTGTGTATATAGACAATAGAAGTTTGCTCTATAAGTTTAGGTGATATAAGAATGAAGCCTTGGTTCTGATCTCCAACAGTTTTATCTGCGTGAATTATCAAATTTACTTTGTGCGCGTAACCAGAATTCACGCGGCATTCCGCTTGCCACTTCAAGTCGTTCAGCTAAAGAAACTATTACGCCTATTTTCCCTTTAAGAAAATCACTGAATTGCTCGATAGACAAGCCTAACTTCTTGCTGAGTTCATCATTTCCAAGTCCTTGGGCTCGGAATTTATGTAACCTGAGCTTCGGATAAGAAATTACTAATTTAAAGGAACTAAATGCTCGTTCCATGATCCGATCATTCGACCAAGAGTGATTAGAACAAAAAGGAACGAGCATGAACTAGTTAGTTGAAACGTACTGTGATGTCGATGATTTTTCAAAGTTATTTTTCCCAAGCTGGCAGCGTATATTGCTCGAAAATGGTGAAATTAAACGTCGAAGAGCATGCCGCTTATCTCCGTCAGAGGTGATGACTATTATCATCCATTTTCACCAGTCACATTACAGAGATTTCAAAAACTACTACCTTCACTATGTTTGCCGTCAACTTAAAGCCTATTTTCCAGAGTTGCTGAGTTACACAAGGTTTCTCGCGCTTATGCCTAGTGTGGTGGTTCCGATGTGCAGTTACCTCACATCAAAACTTGGCAAGCCCACAGGCATACAATTTGTTGACTCCACTAAAATAGAAGTGTGTCACATCATCAGAGCTAGAAGAAATAAAGTGTTTGAAGACGTTGCTCATCATGGAAAAGGCACTATGGGTTGGTCATATGGATTCAAACTACACTTAATAATTAATCATTTAGGTGAGATTGTGGCGCTAAAGCTCACAACGGGCAATGTGGATGATCGAGAGCCCGTTTCTGATATGGCGGACTCTATCTTCGGAAAACTCTATGGCGACAAAGGTTATATCAGCAAAGCGCTCTCTGGTGAGTTACTAGAAAAAGGTGTCGAGTTAATCACGACGGTTCGAAAGAATATGAAGAAAAAATTTATTTCATTGTGGGACAGGGCTTTATTGAAAAAACGATTTATAATCGAAACGGTGAATGATCAATTGAAAAAAATTTCTTACATTGAACACTCTAGACACCGCAGTATGCATGGCTTTATGCTAAATTTACTTGGTGGATTAATTGCCTATTGCCTAAAAGAGGAAAAGCCGTCATTAGATTTAACATCGCAAGAACTTGAAGTTTTAGAGAGTAATAATCTAATGTTGGCTTAACCAGATCTCATATATGGTCTCCTCCAGTATTGCAAGGTGTCATTCAACGATAGCAGGGACAAGTTTGCTGTCATATATACGGTCTTTTAGTGAAGATTATTACTTCTGACCTTGATGTAATCCGCGCATATTGTCCTGATCAGGTTATCGGTATTTACTACCACTGAACTCTACAGGTTTTCAATATGCAGGTTTGACCTGTTATGTCATCGTTGTAGTCACTTACGCAATTCTTTGAAGAGTATTTATACGGGTGAGTAACTCTCACCTGAGGCGCTAATAGCCCAAGCCATTCTCGCCATCTTGTTGGCATAAGCTACACATGCTCGATTATGCCCTCGAGTTTGAACTAGTCGGTTTATCCATTGACTTAATTTATCATTCTTCGTTTTTGCTCTTGAGACAACCGCTTTTGCTCCTTGGATCAACAGGCACCTTAAGTAGCTATTTCCTCGCTTACTTATCCCAAGTAAAGTATCTTTTCCACCACTACTGTGCTGACGCGGAACGATACCTAAAGACGCTGAAACATCGCGGCCTCTTTTATAGTTACTGCCATTTCCAACTTCATTGAAATAGGCGCTTGATACCATAGGACCAAATCCAGGTATTGTTTGGATCCGTTGGCAAATATCATTATTTTTTGCTGTTTCAACTATTAATGTACTGTAAGTTTCAATACAGCTGTCTAAATTACTCAATTGTGTTTCTAACTGCTTTAGTACCGCTTTAAATGCGCCTGATAATCCGGTATTTTCATCTTCTAAAATTAGAGGGATACTTTTGCGTATTGTGTTTACACCCTGATTTAAAATAATTCCGTATTCAGCAGTTAAGCCTCGGATTTGATTGCATAGTGCCGTTCTTTGTCTGACCGCTAATTCTCTCGCTTTGTGCTGTGCTTGGTTATCTTGTTGCTCAACTGATTTTTATACAGACACTCTTAATATGATGTTGTTTTGAGGCAACGCTAATTGCTAAAGCATCGTTATAATCATTTTTATTGCCAACTAAGAAGGCTTTTACATGCTGAGGTGGAATAAGCTTTATTTCATGACCACATTTTCTGATTTCTCGAGCCCAAAAATGAGAAGCTGAGCAGGCTTCTAAAGCAACTAAACATGTAGTGTGTTGTTGGAAAAAAGATAACACTTGCGCACGCTTTAACATTTTCTTTTTTAACTATGCGCCCTTGTTCATTGCAGCACACAACATGGAAAAATCTTTTTGCAATGTCTAAACCAATTGTTGTAATCTTCATTTTGGTCTTCTCCCTTTGATTATTGTAACCACTTAATCATGGCACATAGATGCCGTATGGGGAGGAGACCATTACATCAGGTTATGTAAGTACAGAGCCTCGAAATATCGAGCCGGATGCAGCATCTCTTTTTCATCTGGAATATTGTAGTGGTACAGTGTTTTCAATTTCAGTAATGGATCTGAGTTTTTTTGGCTGCGAATTCGAGAAGTCGTAACATCGACTCCAGGGTTATCCAGATCGTTGTTCTTGAGAGGGTTTGGATGTTGCTTTTGGCTTGTTTGCCAACTGTCACAAGAAGCCCGGATAACTTTTGTACTCGGGATAGCATTCATTATCTCGGCAACAACTGATTCTACCAAATCAGCGTTGCTAGTCGCATCTCGGCTTAATTCGATTGCTATTCTTCCGCCGCCTGAATGACTAATAATCGCGTCATCAAATCCCACCTCAAACAGGCTATTATCTATTTCATCCATCGTTAATGAATCATCATTAATTTCAAATTTTATGATGATTTCGTGCATTGTTGGCTGTTTTTTATCATTAAAAATCAATGGTAAAAGCTTCGCAGTATTTTTTGCACCATCTAGAGCTCGATGATGGCCCCCCTCGTATGAAATATTTGAAGTTTCCAAGGCCTTCCTTAGTCCCACTTTTTTCTTTAAATTGCGAGCTTCTTTAAATGCCACCTTTAAATTCAAGGTGGCTGACGGGGAAAATGCTGGCATCCCATGCAATGCACAATCGATGTTTAACTGTACTAAGTCGTAAGAGCCCCATGTAGCTAGTACATAATCAGAATCGTCTGGGTAACCAGTTGATAAAATTAGCGAACACATTTGGACATGGATCTGCAACATATAACTCAGTTTGTGTGATCCCTGTTAACTCTGTGCAGAATTGGCTTAATTTAGGGTGTGTAGCGGGCCGAACCAAGCGACTAAATTCATCGACTACCTGTAATGAGGTCGTATCAATAAGAGCCGCACCGATTTCTATTGTTTCACGCGCTTCGGGGGGGGTTGAGCCGTCGTCTGTGCATGTGTGCTCGATGTCTACGACTACAATATGTCTATAACCATTGATTAAAGATTGAGGCTATCTGAGCTATATTCAGGCTCCATCTCTTTTCCTAGTTCTGTTTTATCAATTATTTAATAGCCTACACCATCAACTCCAATGCAATCAAAATGATTACATCAACTTGATTGCTCCTTTTCACCGTTTAAGCTAATGTACTTTGTTTAAAACTTGGTTTTATTAAAGTATGCAGCTCAGAAAATCTGAACCATGCACAACGCGAACGCCTTGCTTTTATTGACTTTAGCCTTGAATTCTTTGGTCAAATAGCAAGAGCTGACCTTATCCAAAAGTTTGGAACTGGTTTAGCTTCATGCTCTTGTCCTGAGCGTGAGGCTGATATTTATTATAAGTAGGTTAATTATTCTAAACTTTATAAATTTAGATGATTTTGTACTTGTTGCATTATTTTATTTACTAGCTCAATTGTGGTTTCTGCGTTTATATCAAGTCCAACCCAACCATCTGTTCCCATAATGTCTAGTTGAATCAGTTCTATCGTTTCTTTGTCAGTTTTTGCGTTAAAAATATTACCCGTTAATCGCATTGTCCCATATTCTGTGTTAATTCGACTGATATGAAATTTCATTACTATATTTCCGTTTATGTAAAAGCCTGATTTCAGATAATAAGTGCGACACTCATGAGATCGCGTAGAAGAGGAAGCCAACAGCTGAAAGTGGTACGCTCTTCTCACCAAAGAAACAAGCAGTACTACCATGAGATATCAGCAGTTGACCGAGGGCAGAAGATACCAGATTTCCATATTATTGGAAGAGGGGTTCTCTGCTACTGAGATCGCCAAAAAAGTAAAATGCCATCACTCCACCGTTTATCGAGAGTTAAGAAGGCATAAAGTGAAAGGATCCTATTGCCCTGATTCTGCGCACGTAATGGCTACGGAGAAGCATAAAGCAGCATAGAAACACCGTATCCCTCAAAAGGGTATCGGCTTTATCCGAATATTGCAGCAAGCAGATTGGAGCCAGGAGCAAGTTTCAGCCGTTTGACGAGCGTGGAACAGCCTGTCAGTCACGAGTGGATTTATCTCTATATTGCACTGGATAAACGTAATGGTGGCAAGCTATATCAACATCTGCGTCAAGGACATAAGCGATATAGGCGAAGAAAAAAGGACAAGGGCCCAGCGATTTTGAATGCGACTTCGATTAATGAACGGCCAGAAGTTGTTGAGAGCCGAACACGCCTTGGAGACTGGGAAATTGACACGGTACTGGGGAAACAAGGAAAGGGTGCATTGGTCACCGTTTTAGAGCGAAAAACACGTTTTACCTTGTTAGAAAAGCCGCATCAAAATCATCAGAAGATATTGCGCAGGCAACCATAGAGCTGCTTGTGCCGTATAAAAATCACGTGTACACAATCACAGCAGACAATGGAAGAGAGTTGCTGCTCATGAGCTCATTTCGGCGGCTTTGGAAACAGGGTTTTACTTTGCACACCCCTATTGTTCTTGGGTGCGTGGGGCAAACGAAAATGCAAATGCTCTGCTACGGCAATATATAAAGAAAGGCACCGATTTTAGAGAAGTAAGTGATGCAGATGCTGAGTTCGCGATGTCGCGGATAAATTATCGGCCAAGAAAGTGTTTGGGTTTTAAGCAGCCAGCTGTGGTATTCAAAGAAATGACGCAGGCCTTAATTTTGGAGAGAGTGTCGCACTTCAGAGTTGAGTTCGCGCCTCGCTTGCTTTCATAAAAAAAGACTTTCCAATACAACTCAGCTATACAAGATTTTTAGAACTTATGCCTCGTGCGGTTACTCCCCTTTCAAGTTATTTTAAAACCCTAAAATCAACGGATAGTGATATTTGCTTCATTGAAGCAACGAGTATCAAAGTTTGTCATAATTTGATAATGCCAAGGCACAAGACGTTTGTAGTGGCATAGTTAATTTGGCCACCTATTAAGAAAGAAATGTTATGCTAATAAGCATACAAATTTGGATGAAAAAATGACGAAATTAAAACGCGTAACATATTCTGCGGCAATCAAATTAGAAACAGCTCAGCTTGTAGTCAACCAAGGCTACACACAAAAAGATGCAGCTAAGGCTATGGGTGTTGGTAAATCAACCGTCAGTAAATCGGTTGCTCAATTAAAGCAAGAACGTACTGGCCAGTCACCATTGGCTTCACCAATGACGCCCGAGCAGATTGAAATTCGTGAACTTAAAAAGCAAATCCAACGCATTGAATTAGAAAAGGATATATTAAAAAAGGCTACCGCTCTCTTGATGTCCGACTCCCTAAACAATTCTCGTTAATTGAGAAATTAAATCAACGAGAGCGTTACCCAGTTAGCGTGTTGTGTAGCGTATTTAATGTGCATCGCAGCAGCTATAAATATTGGGCCATACGGGTTACAACGCCGACACCAGAGCAAATAAGGTTAGAAGCTGAAGTAAAAGCTATACATGCAATAAGTGGCGGTTCAGCTGGGGCACGGACAATCGCAGCAATTGCAACGAACAACGGTTTTGAATTAAGCCGTTATCGCGCCGCTAAGCTGATGGTTAAATTAAAACTAGAGAGCTGCCAAGTGCCTCAAGATCAATATAAACGTGGTGGTAATGAGCATCTTAAAATCCCAAATTTGCTAGATAGGCAGTTTGATGTTGTTGAACCGAATACTGTGTGGTGCGGTGATGTGACGTATATCTGGACAGGCAATCGTTGGGCTTATTTAGCGGTCGTTGTTGATTTATTTGCACGTGAAGTCGTTGGTTGGGCAATGTTATTGTCGCCGGATTCTAACTTAACGCTAAAAGCGCTTGAGTTAGCTTACGAAAGTAGAGGAAAACCGACAAGACTGATGTTTCATTCGTAAGCGTATAGCTAACGACACCTAGCTTTGCTTAATATTCCAAGGTAGCAGTGGCTCAAGGTTATCTGGCTGCTCAGCAAGGCGCTGTAAGCAAGTAGAAATATAGTCATGCACCACAAGGTCATTTGCCTTTGCAGTTTCAACAAGACTATAGAGTATGGCGCTGGCATGTGCACCATTGCAGGTATTTGAGAACAACCAGTTTTTTCGCCCTATTACGAACGGTTTTATTGCTCGCTCTGCGCGGTTGTTATCAATGCTGAGCCTACCATCCTCTAGGTAACGCCTGAATTTCTCAAACTGATTTATCGCATAGGTAATTGCTTCACCTAACGCCATTTTTGGTGGGATTTTATCTTTATGCTTGAGTAACCATTGATACAATTCATCAACGATTGGTTTGGCTTTTTGCTGCCTAATCTTGAATTTTTCATCGGCCGTTTTATCTTTGATGGCTTGCTCAATACCGTAGAGCTTGCGAATAAGGTTTAGTGCTACATCTGCTTTGACGGTTTTTTTATTATTGCCTTTAGCCTCGATGAATTTACGGCGCATATGGGCTAGACATGCAACCAGTGTTGCTTTCGTTTGCTCGTATGCCTTGTAGCCGTCAACGTGCATGTAGCCTTCGTAACCATCAAGGAAATCAACCGCACATTGGCCTGCGCGACTGTTATGGTAATCAAACAGGACAATATTAGTGCCTTTACCTGTTTTATCATCGCCGCAACAATACAGCCACATATAGCTAGTCGCTTTACCTGCGTTAATAATGTTGAGCGGGGTTTCATCACCATGAATAACGGCTTGAGATAACAACACCTCTTTTAAGTGTTGATACAAGGGGGATAACAGGTCTGCGCAGCGTAACATCCAACTCGACATGGTTTGCCGGCTCAACTCAATACCGATATCAGCAAATAACGTTTCTTGGCGATAAAGCGGTAAACCAAACAGGTATTTACACATGATTATTTGGCTCAGCAAGCTGGGCGTTGCGATGCTTTTTGGAATAGGGATTGCAGGCATCTTTGCGGTTTTTACCACACTTTCAATCCCTTCTCGCTCACAGTGGCGACACGTATATTTTGGGCGAATGGTTTTGATTACTTTGATATGCGCTGGCACAAATTCCAGTGCTTCACTGCTGCTTTCACCCATTTTATGTAGTGGGCTTTGACAGCAATCACACATTTTTTCATCCTCTTCGAGGTCAACAACGACCTCAACTCGGGGTAACTGAGCCGGCAGTGGGCGGCGTTTCGGTTTGGCTTTTTCTTTCTTTATTAAGGGCGATGTCACCAATAGCGCTTTATCATGTTCATCAAGAATGTCTTCTGCTTCATTGAATACTTCGCCTGCACCCGGCATTTTTTCAGATTTCTTGGCGTACTCTTTGGCTAGTTTCGCGTTATAAGCTTGTAGCAATTCGTGAATTTGCGCGTCTTTTTCAGCTAACTTTTCATCCATATGCTGTTGCAACTCAAGCAACATGCGCTTGAGTTGTTCTGGGTCGTCAGGAAGTGAGTGTGCATCAATTTTCATGTTCGCAATTTAACAGAATTTGACGGTGTTTTCTTGCTTGACGCAAAGATAAAACAGACGGTGTGGCAACGATCATTTACTGCCAATATGATCGATTAGATCATCGATTGATACCGCAACTCTTCATGACCAAGCACATCATATCCCGACAACAACCAATCCAGTTGCTCTGGACTGAGCTCAAATTCTTGCAGACTGGCTTTGTTTGGCCATTTGAACTTTTGCTTTTGTCGAGTAGCCAGACCCGATTACTCGAGCCCAGCCCTCTAAGAACGGTACGTGCGAGTTTCCCCGCATACCGCTCAAGTCGTTATAACGCCATGTAGGATGGCGCAGCAGTATTTTGACTCCTATGAATGCTGTTATGGCAATAAGGATGAACAACCACGGTATTACTCGCTTTATTATCACCACCTAAATATAAAGGTACTAGGCGGTGAATATTCCAACCAGTTTTAGCCGTTATTTTTTCTTTGCAATACAAACACTCACCATTTTGACGTGATAATAATCTATGCAGACGTTCTTTGTTGCGAGAATTTACTAACACATCAAGCCGAGATTCAAAGTAAGTTTCATGTGTCGGATCGTAAGGGTTTGCATCGGAATTGATCTTTGGATGTCGCACAATCGGCATTGCTGCTAACCGAAATAAGCCTATTTGTTTATCACCGGTGCAGAATGTCCAATTACGCGCCCCAATAGAGTGGAAGTATCTAGCCCTAATCCAGTATTTTCCTTTTCTAGGATGTCTACGACATGCCCATTTCCAGAGTAGCAACCATATATCAGAGTCAATCTTGCAAAATACTTCCTTTGCGACACTGTGTCGGTGATAATTGCACCAACCTCTTAATATTGGATTAAGCTGAAAGATTAGCCTGTCTTGTCGACTAGAGCGATATTTGGTGATCGTAAGTCTCAACTTATTCATCAGATGTAGAACGCTTTTGCTACTGGGTTTGACCAATAATTTGCCATTATACTTTCTGAGATTTTGACCAAGAAAATCAAAACCCTCTGATATATGCCTAACGTGCGTTTTTTCTGGCGATAATGCCAAACCACGTTGGGACATAAATTCATTAATACAAGGCAATATTGTATCTACCAAAAACGCTTGAGAATGAGCCGTTACAACAAAATCATCGGCATATCTGATTACAGAGACTCTCTTAACATTAGAACGAATTTCACGGTGCTTACCTCTTTTAACACCAGAAGCTTCTTCAATTGTTCCTTGCAGTTGATTCAATACCATATTCATTAACGTCGGCGAGATTATTCCTCCTTGCGGTGTTCCTGCAAGTGTTGGATATACCTTACCAGACTCCATAAAGCCAGCATTCAGCCACTGTGAAAGGATTGGTTTGTCGATGTTTAAGTGCTTTAGCATCCACTCATGGCTGATATTATCGAAGCAACCTTTAATGTCCGCATCAAGCACCCATTCTCCCGCACGTTTGCGACACAATACTTTGAAGCATTGTTCGATCGCATCAGCACAAGACCTTTGTTTTCGAAAACCAAAAGAATTGCCGTCACTGTTTGTCTCCACTTCTGGCTCAACGGCTAGCAAATATAGTGCTTGCATCCCACGATCCAGCATTGTGGGGATACCGAGAGGTCTTTTCTGCCCATTCGACTTTGGAATAAAGACTCGCCTTAATGGACTTGCCTTGTATCCAGAGCGTTTGAGCGATGAGATTGCTCGCCATTTTTTAGTAGCACTTTGCCATGTTTCGCCATCAACACCAGACGTTTTACGGTAATCCCCCCGAAAAATAATGGGTGTCAAACGTAGAATTTTCTCTTATTGTAAACACAGGAGAAAATTATGAAAAAAGCACATTTTACAGACAGTCAGATCCTCGCTATTTTGAAGCAAGCCGAAAGTGGTGTCCCGATCCCTGAGCTATGCCGTGAACATGGTATGGGTAACTCAACCTTTTATAAATGGCGCGCAAAATACGGCGGTATGGATGCCTCTTTAATGACGAGAATGAAAGAACTTGAAGATGAAAACCGTCGTTTGAAGAAAATGTATGCTGAAGAGCGACTTAAATCCGAGGTCATTCAAGAGGCTATGGCAAAAAAGTGGTGAAGGCTTCTGAGCGCAAGATATTGGCACATGAAGTCGTTAGTACAAATAAAATGAGTATTGCCTTAGCCTGTCGCACTTTCATGATCAGTGAAACGTGTTATCGCTATACGTCGACATTAAAAAATGAAAACTTAAAAATAGCAGAGCTGTTACTCGATTTGACTGAATCAAAGCGCAATTGGGGCTTTGGGCTATGCTTTTTATATTTTCGCAATGTAAAACGATATAAATGGAATCACAAACGAGTTTACCGCATTTACCGTGAGCTTGAGTTAAACTTGCGAATAAAGCCTAGGAAACGCTTAAAGAGAGACAAACCTGAGCCATTGGCTGTACCAGAAACCATTAATGAATGCTGGTCAATGGATTTTATGCATGACCAACTAGCGGATGGCAGAGCGTGTCGTTTATTTAATGTAATAGATGACTTTAATCGCGAAGGACTGACTATTGATGCTGATTTATCACTGCCTGCTGAGCGTGTGCTCCGCTCGTTAAATCAAATTATAGAGTGGCGCGGTAAACCTAAAGCCATCAGGTGTGATAATGGCCCAGAATATATTAGCCATAAACTCGCTCAATGGGCATTGAATAATGAGATCGAATTACGATTTATTCAACCTGGTAATCCACAGCAAAATGCGTATATAGAGCGCTTTAATCGAACAGTTCGTTATGACTGGCTAAGTCATTATATTTACAGTGACATTAGTGAGTTACAAGACAGAGCTACCGATTGGTTATGGACTTACAATAATGAACGCCCTAACATGGGCATAGGTGGCATAACACCAATACAAAAACTGGAAAAGTTAAACAACGAAAATTCTACAGCTAGCCTCCATTAAAAATGGGTGGATTACCTTACGCCCTTTGTTCTCCGTTACTTGTTTAACCGCAAGGGCTTTCGCATAAAAGGAATGAGTCAATAACCATTGCAGGCTTTTAACTTTCCCTTTTCTCCCTTGCTTTACTGCTTTCACAATACGCGCTTGCAATGATCCTACGTAGCGCTTTGCAGCCTTCCAATCGATGTTAGACCAGCATTGCGCTTCGTTTATAGGTGCACATTGTTCATAAGAGCAATTCATTTGCATTCCTAAGCTAAAATCTTATTACAAATTTCTTGTGATTAACCACTCGATGGAAGTGGGCTATGCTTTCGCATGATGTCACGTTCAATACATCTATCTTTGCCATTACAGCAAGGCATTCGCTTTCTCCATCGTCCTTTACCCGCATGCCCGTCATTCATTCTTACGAAGAAACTACCTCAACGAGGGAGCATACGGGCTTACCAAGTTCCGCTTTATTCACATAATGGGTTAGTGTCAGTCAATCCGCCGGGGGCACATTAAATTGCGTAACATGAGACTAGAGCATGTTAACTTGTCCACCACACCTTTTGGTTCAAGCTTGTCAGCATCTTTAGCTTGTTTACAATGACGACAGTTACAACTGTTCAGTTAATTACACATACCATTAATTCCTAGGGCCCAACCGCATGATGCTTGCAGTTTGTTCAACATCACTATTGAACTTAAGGCTACATTGTCTTTCGAGCTTCACACCCCACCATTGCTAGTGACGCATATCGAAATAGGAAACCTTCGGCAATACGAAGGGTTGAATCAAAGTTCAACAGTAAACAAAGCGACTTCTTGTCGCACCTAACCGCTTGTACCACAAAGCAAAGCCCGTTTTATCCCAGTAAACCAGCTTGAGTTTGTCTTTCGCTTTATTGCAGAACAAAAATAATGCACCAGTGTAAGCATCACGTTCAAGCTCGCCTTCAACCAGTGCGACCAGACCATCAATGGATTTTCGAAAATCCACGGCATCGCGATAGAGGTAAATATGTGCAGGTTCAACGAACATTTTCATTAGGCAAGCTCGCGTACCAGTTGACTCAGATAAGTGGCAGGCATTGTGGATGGCAAGCTGACTTGCACGTTACCGATAGCAAGAATGATCGGCTGTTGCTGTTCAGTGGGAGCAACGTGTTTAGTGACTTTTGCGCGAACAAAACTACCAGATGCAGCAGTAAGCTTACTTCGTGCCGCATAAAAGCTTGTTTTTGATAAGGCATGTTGCTGGCAAAACTCAGTAATAGTTAAATCGCTGGCTTGTTGTTCTTCGATAATGTTGCGCCACTGCTCAAGGCTACGCATTTTTCTCATGGCTATCTCCTAATTGAAATTCAGAAATAGCTTAATCGGTTTGACGAGTTACTGGCAGGTGCACTTTGCTAGACGCTTACTATGAAAACTTTAAAGATGCTAAATATAGTGCGAGTGATTATATCAACGGATATTATAACAATGTTAGGCCACATCATTATAATGCAGGTTTAGCGTCAAATGAATCTGAGGTTAGATATCAAGATTCTAAAACTGTGGCCAAAATTAGTTGACCACTACAAAATGAGCGAGTGAAGAATATGTGCTACCGGAAATAGATAAAGTGATTTAATCTCTATGCGGATTAAAGTGTCGAAATGCTATATTCAAACTTATCTAAAGCTTCTCTGGCTTGTTGCAATGCAGCCTCCCCATCGCTATCTATTGCAATCGCACTGGCAAGTCTGTCACCAACTTTCTCTATGGTTTTTAACTCTTCACCTTCAGCTTTAAGCGCTTCCACTTTTAATTTAAATCTGCCTTCATTAGGTTTAACTAAACCCTTTTGGATTGTATTTAAGCGACCAGGTTTATCAGAATATAAAAATTGAATAGCTGCGTAAGCACCGTAACTAGATGGTGATAATTTCTTATCGGCAATAGAATTGCCAAGTAATTGTTCACACCATAATGTAAACATATCAAGCCCTGTGACAGCCTTCACTAAATCAACAATTTGATCACCACCACATCTGGTGTGGGTTTCCACAAATCTAGGCGCTCCTTTGCTGAGAATCACTTCAGTATGACCCGCGCCATTTTTGATACCCAAAGCAGTTAATGAACGAGAAACAAAATGTTTTACCTGTTCAACCTCACGGTCAGTTAAATCGTGAGCAGGAAAACAATGACCAGTTTCAACAAAAGTAACATCATCTTCATAGGCTTTAGTGATACCTAGTATAAAGTGTTCTCCATTTTCAGACAAAGTTTCAATACTATACTCAGAACCAACCCAGAATTGCTCAATCAAAATAGATCCTTGGTTTAAACCTTTTTCTATGTATTCAATCGCTTTTGCTTGCTGTTGTTCAGTAAACATTTTAACCCCTTCACTCGCTTGACCATTGACGGGTTTAACAATTAATGGAAAGCCAACATAGGCAATGCCAGGATTAATCTTTGCTTTATCATCGATATAAAAAAAACGAGAATCGTCAATATTACTATCATGAAGTAACTGCCGAGCTTTCTCTTTATAAGTCACGTTTTCCATTACAGTAATATTTTCAACCTCAATCTCTAGATGTTGAGTAATAGCCTTATATTGCTCGAAAGACTCCTCATCAACACACAGAATTTTATCAAATGGCTGATGTTGATGAATAACGCCTGCTACGTCTGCCCATTTTGTATGTTCATCAGTCTTAGCAAAGCTATGAATACTATCATATAAAGCAGAGTCCCCATGATGTAAACAATCATTCTTTATGAACAATGTTAGTAATGCCCCCATATCCTTCAATTTTTTATGTACAGGACGACCTTCACCAACTATACAAAAATGCTTCTTATTCATATCTAATTACTCTACTTTAGTTAACCACTGAGTTTGTTCATTGAACCACGGCAAAATACGCAGCATGTTGGCTAAAATATCTTCCTCATCAGCTCCTTTAAATGCAAATCTCGCAAGACGAGAAGCGCTCGATTGTGCAGCACCTAAAACCTGTCCTACCTTAGCACTTAGTTCAAACTCTACAACATAATCTAATGGGCAATATTTAGGAGCACGAGTAAGAACACCACTATTTTGTGGTATCAATAAGCTACCATACAATCCATGCCTAGGTGATTGCCAGCCAAAATCTTCAACTAATAAAGCCCCTAGCTGACCTAGCGCAAAACACTTTTCCAAGTTAACACCTAGTGCATGAGTGTAGCTCTCATTTATACCTCCACCAGCTACCCGACTTGCAATTTCACAAAATGTTACTTCTTGTGCATCATTAACAAAAAACTCAGCGTGAAAAGCAAAATTTTCCGGTGATGGTAAAGCTTCTATCACTTTTTTTGTCGCTAACTTTAAAATATCAACTAATGGATTTGAAACTGATAAGGTATAACTACATACCGCTTTACCTTGTTGGTATGAAAGGCAACTATTAACGTACATAGATGGCCATATTGAGCGAATTTCACCATTTTCAACAACTCCATCAACATGGTATACGTTACACTCAACAAAAGCCTCTAAGATTAGATTCGCTCTTTCTTGAGTTTTAAAGCGTTCTCGTAGAGCCTTGCGTACATCATTATGAGCTTTTAACACGCTAATGCCCATACTTCCGCCACCGGAGCGGGTTTTTAATATACAGGGCAAACCAATAGCGTTTATCCCAATTAATAAGTCAGTGCCGTAATCTACCTCATGATAATTGGGCAAAGCAACATCGGTATTTTCAATGTATTGTTTCATAACGACTTTATCGCGATAAGCCAATGCACTTTGAACATTTTGACCAGCTATACCATAGTGTTCTCGCAATTTTGCCGCTCGAATCAAATCAAACTCACCCAGTGCAATGATCTTGTCTATTTTGTACTTTTCTAACCACTGCATCGCGACATAATCGACTTCTCCATTTTCCGAATAATCTTCAAAAAACTTTACTTTTTCATAATATTGAAGAATATCCTCATCCGCTTTATGGATACAGTCAATCGTATTGGTTGTGGATAGTAGATAAAGCGCATCAAACTGCCCCTTAAACCAATCGTGATAAGGAGCATAATCAAGATTAAGCTCGTTTAATATTAGTATGTTCATTACTAACTCCCTGAAATAATTAGTTGCAACTGTTGATGCCAATCTGTGGTTTATAAAATTCCGACATTACTACATTTAGTTAAAAACCTTTGGTCACGTGTAATATGATGAATATTTAAAAAACGAATGAAATACCACATTGGCAAAGTCATAACTAATGCGATCATCAAAAACCATTCGACATTAAATCTGTCTGATAGTAAACCGGCAAGTAGTGCACCTAGCGGCATCGCTCCCCATGATAACATTCTAAAACTGGCATTCACTCGCCCCAATAAAAAAGGCGGCGTATAAGTTTGTCGATAAGTAACTGTAATACATCCCCAAACGCCAATCAGTAAACCCAAAATAAACAATGAGATATACAAAGTAAAAAGATGAGGAAATAATATCACTATCAAAAACGGTAACGGAAATAACGCAATAATCCATTGCAAGATTTTATATTGATTAAAACCTTGAGTTATTCTATTGGCGGAATTTGCACTGATGACAAACCCAACAGCGTAAACACTCAACGCCATACCGTATAGCGATTCATCTTCACCTAATTCATGAATAATATAAAAAGGTAATATCGCCGTAAGACCAGCTAAAACAAAATTACTTATACAGGTAGTAGTCATTAAGGCATTTAGTACTTTTGAACGTCTTAATATTCTCCAACCGGCCCAGATACTCTGTTGCGCATCTTTTGCAGTAGATACCTTTTCACTAGCACTTTGCGCCTTTGTTGCCCATACAAATATAACCAAAGCAAAAGCGTAACTTATTATACAAATGTACAAACCATTGATTAATGAATCAGCAAACAAAAAAGCAGCTACTGGCGGTGCAACAAAATATGAAAGCAATGTTTCCAAAGAATGAACTTTCGAATTAACCGCCAACATTTGCTCTGGTTCAAACAGCTGTGGAAGCATCGCTTGAGAAGCATTATCAGATACAACCTCGCCAACGCCAACAAAAAAAGCTGCGACTAATAGCAACATTTGAGCGGTGTAATTATCAGTAGAAAAACTAAGATAAACCACCGAAAAAGTTAACACGCTAACTCGCAAATATTGACCTAGTTTGAAAGCAAATATAGCCCCACGCATATCGATAAATTTACCAACAGGTAAAGAAAGCAATAACCATGGGCTTGTGCGACAAAAATGAACAACTGAGACAAAAAGTGCAGAATCTGATATCTGTAATGCCAGCAATGGTAACAACACAAGGGTAAAACCATCTGCGGCGTAAACAAGTGAGAAAATGCCTAAAATTCTATTCATCTATTACGCTTCCTTAGATACTTATATGATGATTAATTGATAAAAAAGAGTATATCGCCATCATCAACATGCTCCCTATACACTTTATTAGGGGCTGTTTACATAGCCACATCATCGAAAATACCAGTCTAATATGCTGGCATAATTCCTTTCCAGCATATCGTAACATATTGCTATTGCTCTAAAATTTTCAATTCGCGCAAAAAGCATTTTCAACTAAGTGGCGGTATTTATACAGGCTCCAATTCATGCCTTGATTGCCTTTTCGGGCATTTTTTCGTCTCGGAATTTCGGGGCGGCGCGAATAGAACTCCGTAAATTCTCACTGTCATATCCTTTGTCAGCCACTACACAATCCGCATCTGGTGACTTCCATACAAGGCTTTCGGCATGGCATATATCATGAACTTGGCCTCCTGTTAGTTCAAAATGAACGGGTAAACCGCCACTATCAACGGCTAAATGGATTTTTGTCGAATTGACGCCTCGACTTTTACCTATAGATTCACTCTCGTTCGTACTTGCGCCTGTTGCATGTTGATGAGCACGAACGATACTACCTTCCAAAAACAACCATTCTGTACTATGAAGCTAACTCACTGAATATCTGTTGTAAAACGCCTTTCTTAGAGCAGAGATGAAAGCGCCGAAATACCGTGCTCTATTACCCAAATGCGGAGGGTAAATCGCGTCAGGGACAACCCGTCCTCATTCAATAAAGAATGCCTTCGAGGTCTGATTCGATGCTCGGGTTTGTTATAAATACGACCCGTCTGGCGCATTAATTGGCATAGCTTCTGCCATAAGGCATCTGTTAACATGGTTCTAGGCATGATGGCTTGGTGGTGGTTAGTTTTTGGCGAAAGTAATTATACCAAGTCGCCTTGCCATTCAATATTCATACTCGAAGGATCAACACGCCTTAAAGCTTTATTTTAAATATTCAGTTGACTGATAATGGAGCCGAATACTCATTAATACAGTAGTCAATTTTGCTAGCTAATTGAGTAAAAACAGGCGCGGCCAATATTAGATAACCTTTCAGCCATTTAACCCCGTTGATCGATGTCGCATCAGACTGTGCGTAATGACACCATTGTTCAATACATTCAATAACAGTAGTTAAATCCAGTTGCTGATAATTTAATGCGAGTTCCTGTTTTTCTAATAACTGGTTAAACAACTGTTCGTCAAATATCCCCTCTAATGATGATATCCTTGCCAGTTGCTGCTCAACCGTTTGGTAATGTAATTGATTAAAATCTTGCTGATATTGGTGAAGTTCCAACATTGATATATCAGTATTTTGATATAAATTGTACTTTTTACAGATATACCCCCTAACAGCATCAACACAAAAGCGCTCATCTTGTTTCAAATCATTAACCCAAATAGCATGTTTACGACTAGTTGAGATTTTTTCACCTTCTAAAGTAAAAAAGTGACTAATATGATGATGATCGAAGCTCCTATATTTGTTTGTTGCCAAAGCTAAAGCAGGTATGTTTCGTAACAATAAACCGGCATTATCTTTACCATAAGCAAATATGTTGACAGTATCAGAGTCAGCATCAAATGGATTCAATGCCAAACCAAGCTGTTGCTTTATCTTTTCACCTAAATAGATTTGCTCGATAAAAGTAAAATTACTATGCATAAAAACTTTGCTATTATCACCACAACTAATCCCCCAACGATCATAAGTTGTCCATGGGATAGTAAATGTTTCTTCGGCTTGATTTGCTTCTGTTAAATAAGACAACGTTTCAGGAATACTTAACTTGGCATAATATTTAGTGAGTGAGGCCCATGAAATAGTCAAGTCCTCTTTCGGTACTTGATGCCATTTCATTGCTTCACCAGTTAGACAATAAGGCGATTTTATGTGAACAGCATCAAGTACCCTTGAACAAGCATCGCAACTAAAACTACTGACTTTACTGCCACAATAACCACATATACCATTTAACCATTTGCCACTGACAGGAATATTTTGTTCAACGGTAAAAGGAAATTGCGCAGTCACATCAACCTTATATTCTGCTAGCAAGCCATCGACTTCATTAACAACATCAGTAAACCCTTGCTTATGATCGTCATCTAAATAATTGATAATACAATCTTGGAAAATATCTAAATATTCAAGATCTCCTTTAATTGCATTAACATATTCATCAACAGTTTCAACAGCATCACGATTTTCCTGCTGAGCGGAAAATAGTACTGAGTTATCAAATACATCAAAGCCATTCACAGTTACCGCTTTTAACCCCTTGCGATGATAATGTCTTTTTAATACATCCATTGGTAAAAATTGAGCGCCAATATGCCCTAGGTGTATATGCCCATTAGGTGTAGGCATGGCTGACATCAGTATATATGCCTTATCTTTCATTTCTTACCTCGACTTAAAACTATTTCTTTGCGCACTATCAAGTGCTTGTTTTTTGAATTTTTCAACCGCACCTTTTTCATCCCATTTGACAGCATTTTCATAGCTCAAGCTATGCAAAGGATCGGCATAGAAAAAGTATGTATTTTCTTTAACGCTAGGTGCACGATAGACACTCAGTCCAGTTTCTTGATCATAATAACGGAATGACCAAACATCTCGTTTACCGCCTCCATTTGGCAAATCAACAACAAAAGTCGGAATGTTAAAACCAGCGGTAATACCTCTTACCTTCTCTTCAATTTCTAACATTCTCCAAAGCGGCGTTCGTAAGAACTCTAAACCTTGAACCATGTCATGCTGATAAACATAATAAGGTTGAATATTCAGTGCAGAAAGTAATTTAATTAACTCACTCTGAGCTTTATAGCTATCGTTGACACCACGGAGCATAACCGCTTGATTCCGAACCGTAACATGATTGGCATACAATACCTGCATTGCCTGACGAGTAATATCAGTGATCTCTTGGCAATGATTAAAATGTGTATGTAATGCAACTTGTTTATGCAAGCGTCTGCCTTCAGCAGAGATCTCAATTAAAGCTTGTGTCCAATCATCGTGATTAAGAATTCTCATCGGACTTATCGCCAGACCTTTTGTTGCAAGTCTGATCCTTTTTATATTAGGTAAGCGTAATAATCGAATACCTAAATGGCGCATTTCCGTACCAGTTAAATTATAAAGATCACCCCCACTGACTACGACATCTTCAATTTCTGTATGCTCACTTAAATAAGCAAAAATCGCTTCTTCATCAAATGCCGACAATCTACCGGACTTTTTCTCTACAGTATCAGTGCTACCGCCAACAGCATAACTTCGCGTACAATAGCGACAATATACAGGACAACTAGATTGAGGAAGAAACAATACTTTATCAGGATATCGATGCACCAAATGTTCAATTGGAGAATCCGCTTGCTCATTTAAAGAATCTAAAGTCAACATTGGATGGTCTTCACAAATCTCTGAAGATAAAGGTAAAAACTGTAAACGAATAGGATCATTGACTGGCGAATCCCAATCAATCAAACTTAACATATACGGCGTAATTCTCACTCTCATCGGTACTTTATTTAACGCCTTCTCAACCTCTTCAATAAAATCTTCTGATGCGACTTTTTTCAAAAACTCAATGACTCTTCTTTGGCTAGAAATCGAATTCTTCACCTGCCAACGATGATCATTAAATTCACTTGCAGTGACATTTTCATATGGCACAAGCTTCCGCCAAAAATCTCCTGTGCGAAAGTTAAGATAATCTGACATAGCAGCATTAGAACAATCGCCTACTTGAGTGTCATTGCTAATATTATCAAGATCACTAGTCTCTAGAATATTTATATTCATATTACAACTCCCTATTTGATAACCATTGAGTTAAGTCTTCAATCAATGCTTCTGTATTTTCCAGTCCGATACTAAACCGAAATACATTCCATTCATCTGGTAGCTTCTGAATTGTTCGAACAATTTTCGTCGCAACTGTCGGCATCCATTGTGCTTTACTCTGACTTCCTCCCCAGCCAGTAGTAAGCTCAAATAGCCTTAAGGTTTTTAAACGCTCTGCAGCGGCCTCACCACCAAAAAGCTCAAGTGAAAACACACCTGTATGCCCCTTAAAATCTCGACTTAAAATCTCTTGGCATTGAGAATTAGCATACAAAGGATGGTAAAGATGCTTGACCTGTGAGTGATCATTAAGATGATGTAGTATTTCGGCGCTGCTGCGTTGAATTTTATCTAACCGAATATCGAGAGTATCCACTCCCCTGAGCGCCGCATCACAACTATTGCGAGTTACGCCTTCATCAAATCCAAGCAATCGAACGGTTTGTTGTAAACTTTCTATTTGTTCTTCATTACAAGCAATTGCACCTAATATTAACCCATCTTGACCACCAATATATTTACTGATTGATTCGATAACAATATCTGCCCCTAAACACAGCGGTTTGTAGGCTTGTGGACTTGCCCAACTATTATCAATAGCAATAGGGATCGAGCGACCAGCTAAGCTAGCTTTTAGTAAAGGTAAGTTAATCAACTCATAAGTCCATGAACCCGCGGTTTCACATACGATAAGCTTGGTATTTTCTTTAATATGAGATTGAATATCTGCAACATCATTAGGAGAAAAATAACTTAAGTCACATAGGGCCTGTTGAGACAAACGCTCACAAATCGTGCGCGTAGGTCCATAAACATTATCGCATATCAATAAATGTGTACCAGGTTTCGCGAATGTAAAAATGGTGGCAAAAATAGCGCTTGTGCCAGAAGGCAATATAATTGTTTGCTTTGCTTGTTCTAATTCACACAAGACTTTTGCCAGTAATTGATATTCAAAATTCCGATGTTCTACAAGAGATTGCTTTAACACTTTATGCTTCTTTCCTTGTCATAATGTTGGTAGAGTAGTTTGCCCTGTACTCACACAACTAAAGAATCATCTTTCATTTGAGATGAAACTGTCGAAGTTGCTGGTTGTAAGAATCTTAAAAATGCGGGTATGGTTATCAAGATTAAGAGTGTTGATATAATCAGGCCGTAACACACAGTGATACCCAATGGTTTAACTATATCTTTCGCAGGACCAAATCCAATGGCTATCGGTAGCATACCGATAATAGTAGTTAAATTCGTGACTAATAAAGCCTGTAGGCGCTGTTTTAACGTATGCAAAACAAGGCTTGGAAAGCTATGGCAAAACTTGCTCTGGTGGTTGAAAATTTCCAACATGATAATGATATTATTAACACTTAAACCGCTTAGAATCATCAACCCCAACATCCCATTGAGTGACAAAGGATATTGCAGTAATAAAAGCATTAACATGGCACCAAAAATACTAAACATGATAGCGCTAAGGCATATCAATACAGGCTTCCAGCGTCCAAAATGACCAATTAAAACAACGACAACTAAAGCTACACTAAACAGTAATGAAAACACCAAAGAATTGATAGAAGATTCTCTTTTCTTAAATTCATCTATAAAAAGATAAGACGTATGACTATCGGTATCATTAATAAACTGAGATAACGAACGTTCCATCATATCGATATGATGGCGATTAGCATATTTGGGTTTTAATTCAACTTTTAATTGTGAGAACTCTCTCCCATTATAAGCAAAATAGTCTCGCCATCTTTGCTTACTCTCAATGGTATATATTTCATCTGCTAGAAAAGTCTCATTCTCAATCAACATAGGCATGTATTGCAATTCATTCAGATTCTTTTCTATCTCCCCTGATACCAACTTGACCTTGATTGCACGGTTATCTTGGCGTATATCAAAAACCTCAACAGGTTCCACTGAATATTGAAGTTCGCTCAATAATTCATAAGATAAATCCAAATTAATAACACTGACATTGCTGCTAGCAAAAAGCTCACGAAATTTTATGTCAATATTGTTATTTTTGAGGTTATTAGGTGTCATTTTAACCCCTTTAACCCAGGGGTGTTCTTGGGAAAATTGATATACTTTAGTGGCCAAAGCCCTTGCTTCTTCCCTACCCGACATCAATAAATTAACATGATCTTTTGCGGAAATTTTAAGTGAAGAAGTGATCCATGGATCGATCATAATAGTGTAATCATCATTAGACTTAATGTGTTTGGTTAACGCTTTAAAATTCCTTTCAAAAGTTTTATAAGAATTTAATTTTATTGAAATGTAAGCTTCACTTTTTCGAATATCCCAATAAATTGACTTCAGATCGCTACCTAATAAGGATTTCGCAGTATCATTGAGTTCAGACAGATAATTAGCCTTCTCTGAAAAGGCCAGACCATCAACAGAAAATCCAATATAAATATCGATAATTTCAGCTTTTGGTTGTGCAATAACCTCTTTTTCAAGTTTAGGAAACAACAGATAAATCCCTCCACCCGACACAGATAGAGCACTAAAGATAATAAGAAATGAAAACCACTTTTTTTCAAACGTTTTAGCAATGAAACTACTCATCAAACCGTTTTCCATGGTAGTAAATTCTTTTTGTACCTTTTGAGTATCTAAAGCCTTTGGCGAAGTGAACTTTATATATAATGCAGGAATAAAAAATAGCGACACCAACATAGATACAATGAGCAAAATAATGGCCACCATCGCAATATCAAATAATAAACCATAGACCTGAGGTACACTGAAAAGCAAAGGGAGATATATAGCGATTGAAGTCACATTGGAAGCAACAAGGGTTGGACCAATTCGTTTCAGTGCAATCGCAACCCGCTGATTAACATCTGCGGTAATTTTCGCTTGTTTCAATATCGCATCGATAACCAAAATCGCACTATCTACCACCATGCCAATCGTTAAACCAATTGCACCGATTGATAAAATATTAATGCCTATTCCCAGTGGATACATAAAAATGAATGCAATACCAATAGCTAGGGGCATAGATAAACTAATTTGAACAAAAGGGGTTAATCGACGGTAAAAAAACAATACAATAACGCCAGCACTTATAATACCAGAAAGCACTGAGTACAAAATATTTTTCACCGCTTTTTCAATAAACTCTCTGGGATCATTCAATATAATGACTTCAGCAATACCATCCATTTGTTTAAAGACAGTTTGTTGAAATGATTTAGACACTTGGTAAAGATTGGCAGACACATCAGGCCACATTCCTAGCGCAAGAACTTCCTCACCCTCGTGCATAAAAACCCGTTGACTACGTTTTATATGCTTAGTTATCGATGCGACTTCATGAAGATAAATAGGGCTATCATAATATTTACCAATGACAATATTTTCGATGTCAGACAAGGATTGTGGCCGATGTGCACTACTAACCACAACTCTGCCATATTCAGTTTGTGTAAAAGCGCCTAACTGGGCATTAAATCTATAAGTTTCTAGTTTCTCGGCAATTTGACGGACACTAAAGCCCAAATCCAAAACTTTAAATGGATTGATCTGAATAATGATCGATTCTTCCACTGGTTCAGAAATACTAGTACGTGCTACCCCATTGATATTGTCAATCATCGGTATGAGTTCATGTTCAATACGATGACTGAGTTGTGTTACTGACATATCGTGAGGCTTTAATATGACATAGTTTTCCGTTCCTGCATTAATAACATCTGTCACAGGCTCAGGCAAATACTCAGGTAATTGTGCGGCAAAAGACAATACTAAGGCATGTAAATTACGTTTCGCTAAAGACACATCTACACGTAATCTAAAATACACATGATAATAAACTTTACCATTCATGTACTTAGCTTCAACATACTCAACCCCATCTAAGCCTCGTATAGCTTTCTCGAACTTAAGCCCTTTATTATCGATAAAATCCTCTATATCGGCTTCATAGAATAAAGTCGAACGCGCCATCGGACTATCTGCATCAGGATACAAAGCAACATCTAGCCGAGGTAGAACGACCATGCCCACCACTAATAAAAGCAAGGTTAAAGTCAAAGAGAATAATGGGTTACGTATTGCCAGATTCATTACTTTTCTCTTGTTTTGAACTTGACAACTTAGAGATCAAAACAACACTGTTAGCGACAAGTAAAGAAGCACAATCAACATTTTGTAGACACGAATCTGAGTCTAATCTCACATCAATTTTAACCCGGGCAAGACTAGAAACAGTCACTTCATGTATAGCGATAACCTCACCATAAATTTGTTGAGACGATTCACCAGGGTCAATTCTTACCGATACTTTGTCGCCAAGCTTAAAATGTTTTATTTTATGGGGCACTAAATTAGCCGTCGCTATCAAGTCTTTTTTTCTAACCATGCTCAACAACGGGCTATTGCGATGCACTTTGTCACCTTTACGAACAAAAAATTCTCCGATATGAATATTAGGCTCATGATTAAATTCAGTCTGATCACTAAACACAGGATCAATACTCGCTACCCGAATCATTTCATGTTTTTCAGAGATCTTCTGGCCTGCACTGACAAAAATCTCAGAAATAATGCCCTCAACATTAGCCAACAACAATTTACGTTTTACATAAACTAAACGCCCAACCACTCGCGCATCTTCAATATAAACTTGCGCAGCACCAAGCTCTTCGGTCTTGACTTGCAAAGTTGTAACACTAAGAAAAAATATAAAAACAACGGCTAAATAATGACAGCATCGCATAGTCAGTCTCCTTTTTCGACTTGCTTATCAACAGCTACAACACCATTTCTATTCAGTTCAACTGGCTCAGAAGTAATTCTGCCGGAGTTAACAGGATACTCCGCATCTATCCAAGCAAAAAAGCCTTCATATATAATTAACGTATTAACAAAACCATTTTCACGTAGCGCATCAACCACCGTTTCAGAAGCCGCTCTTGGACAAGCGCAATAAGCGACAATCCACGTGCCATCTTTAGGTAACCCTTTGGTCACCTCACTGTCATCACTGTAATAAGGGATTGGAATGGAACCGGGAATGTGAAGGCTATACCACTCTGACTTTGTTCGAGTATCCAAAAGAACAAAGCGTTTTTTATCTTCCAATGCTTGTTTTAATTGATGAATTGATATGTATCGCCCATCTTTTATTTTAAACTCTGGTGCAGGATTATTAGGATTTAAAATATAATCCTCTTCGGAAGGAATTGGTCTAAGCTTAGTTTTCACTGGTATATCGCCATAGACATTACTTCTAATATAAGCAACTAAATCATTAATGCTTTGTTCAGAAATAAGCTGCTTAAAAGCAGGCATCGGCGTACCATCGCGACCGTTGACAATAGCGTATTTAATAAAGTCATCCGTTGCATAAGATAAAAACGTATTATTACTTAAAGCTGGGCCAACATGCCCCTCTCCCTTATCACCATGACAAGAAGCACACTGAGCTTGATAAACTGTCTTACCTGCTATAGCATCGCCATTAACAATATCCTTTGAAAATTTCACATCTTTGTGACCACTTTCAGCTTTTAACCATTTAACCAACATAGTGATATCGTCAATATTTAACGGCCCACCCATTTCATCAAGATAAGCAGACATAGCTGTACCTGGCCGACCAAATTCAACAGCAATAGATAAATAAGCTGTAGGGGCTGTAGACATAAGACTTTTAGAGCGCAACGATGGCGCATGATCTGCTGCATGACCTTCACGGTTTTTACCATGGCAAAGCGAGCAATATTGTTGATACATAGATTCAGCGCGTTTTTTTTCATCAACGCTTAACAGGGTATCGTAAACACTAGCAGATGCAGTGGGTGCAATCGTTGAACAATAAAGTGCAACCAATAAAAATAAGATTTTCATTTTCAAGCCTATTAAGTAAACTAAAATTAACATGCTTAAAGTCAGAATCGATTTCACTCGATTAAAAAACCGTCAAACTAATGCTAACCAAAACCAGAAAAGTGGATAAAAAATCTCATGTAGCCAACTTACACGATGCACATCGAAACCTATTTACTTAAATAATGCGCATCATCTCAATGAGGAATATATGAGAGTCCTTTCGGCGATTGGGTATTCCCTATGAGAATACTTATATCAACTAGCTTAATTTTCGAATGCCTGACTTCTTACATGGAACGAACTTCATTTAAGTTCCTGTAAATTCAAAAACCATGGCGCACTATCAAAATCTAGTCGATCTAAATAGTGACCATGCCCCATTTACGTTGCTTACTTATAGATTTTCTCTAATTTCATACGACGGTCTTTCATCACTTCAACAATTTTTGTCGACAATAACTGTTGTTGCTCATCATTTAAACCAACTAATTCTGACTCAGCTTTACCAAGAGCAGTGTATAACAATGCCACTAGACGCTCACATTCACTGCGAACTCTACCGATACGCTCACAGATGGTTTCAATAACGGCAATATGGTCATAAATATGCCATCCCATACGATTTAAGCGGAATCGTATTGTAATTTCATTGTTTTCCCACCAAGCATAACCACTATCAAGTTCCTCATCAGTGATGTTAGAAAACTCTTCCATTAGTTGCTTATGAGTTGACTCTGAAATATCAATTAGTGCATTGATATCACCAAAGTTCTCTGGTGGAAGACCATACTTCTCAACAGTATCAAGAATAGGTTTTTTGTTCTTTAAAGAACTTTCCTCACCATTACGGATACCATGTAAAGTATTGCGAATTGACGTTGCATGAGCCCAAAACTCCGCCATAACACAATGAACATAATTATTTCTAATCGTTCTTTGCTTACCTAATGAATAATTTTCATCAAGATGCTGTGCATCTACATCCGCGCCTTTAAGACCAGCCATCACACCTTGTAAAGCACGAAATGCAACTTGCCATTCACGTAATACTTCTTGCACGGCGGTAAGTTGTTGACCATCGCGAGCACGATTACCTTTAACTTCAATGCTGAAATCGATTAAACATTGATAAACCCCAAAGACAAACTCACGCAAACAATCAGTATAGTGCTCCCAACCTTTAACCGCGTCGCCTTTCCAGTCAATCATCAAATCTGAATCTGGAACGTCTTTCAGCGTATCACAGAATAACTTAACTTCTTTCGCCAAAGGGGATAAGCCATTTACAGACACTTGCGTTTCATCTTCAGGATACCCCCCTTCATTAGACGCAATTGGCTGCCAATAAGCTGCTTCTCGGTAAGCTAAACTTTGCTCGTTATTTGCATCCATAATATTATCGAATTGCTCAACAGCCTTACCATAATCTTTACGGAACATATCCCATTTTGCCAAGCCAATTTCTAGTTGTTGATTGAACTTGTGCTGATCTAAATCACCAAAAATATCATGATGTACCTTAGTGTAGCCAAGTGACAATCTCGTGTGCAATGGAGCTCCCAAGAATTTGTGGTAAATATCCCCATTATGGTCAATAAGCTGTACTGTCGGCGACATAATAAAAATATGACTACCAACTAATCTTGAAATCATCGGATCAGGCTTATCCGACTCAACTTCAACCCAAACAGGAATCGTTCTACTCTCAACTTTCTTTAAAGTGGCTTGTTCTACCAGAATGTTACTTTTTATATTTTGGCAACCTAGACATGTTTCACTGTGAAAATAGATAAGTATTGGTTTCCCACTTTCTTTTGATAATTCCATTGCTTTTTCATAGTGATTCTGACTTAACCAGTTAATACTCATAACAATTCTCCCTCTTATTATATTATGTCCAAAAATTTCGATTTGTTAGGCAATCTAAATAAAAATCGAAATATCCATTATAGAAACACAAAAAAACATTTTAGTAAAACATTAATTTTGTAACGTTAACGTTAACCTAATCGATTGATGTAAACCCGGCTCACCCCATTTGAGCCAAGTTGCTGGTTAAAAAATTATCCTTGAACTTGTCTTTCAAGACCCTGGGGGTGAGGTCAAGGACGTCTCTGGCCGGAGGCAGGCTGATCCGTTGCAGAACATCCACCAGATAATAGTAGGGGTTCACGCCCTGAAGGCGGCAGGTGACCATCAGGCTTTGCAGGATCCCCAGTTGTTCTGCGCCGATTTCTGTCCAACAGAACAAAAAATTATTGCGCCCCATGGGAATCACCCGCTGCGCCCGCTCCAGGTGATTGGTTTCGACCGGCCCCCCTGGATTGGCCAGAAACACATGTAGCTGTGTTTCGCGCTCGTGGGCATAGAGCAGCGCCTTACTCAGCGGATTGGACGGCAGCAGATCAATGCGCTGCCGTTGCTGGTATAGCCAGCGAAAGCAGTCGTTCACCACTGGCTCACTGTGCTTGAGGCGGTATTCCGGCTCTGTGACAAATCGAGCTGTTCATCGCGGATATGCTTTTCGTGTTGGTACAGCACGGCTACCTGACCCAGTGCCTGTTGTGCCGCTTCCGGCACCATCTTCAGGGCCTTTTCGAAGGCGCGTCGGGTGTGCGCCCAGCAACTGGCGTGGGTGATCTGCTGCTCCTGCTGGTTCAGTTGGCTGACCGCTTTGCTGTAGGCGGCATAGCCATCGGTTTGCAAGGTGCCGTTAAAATCCGCCAATTGGGCTTTTCGTATGCTGCATGCCGCGACCGGGCGATCAAGTAAAAGCCACCTCATCCTGCTCGCCATAGATCGGCCAGAAGTAGGTTTGTTTCATGTGCCCGGGTTGTCGGCCGGCGCTTTTTTTCAGGCCAACCTTCATTGGTACCTCGTCCATCGCCAGCACCTTACTTTGCAGGATATACCGCCACTTGGCCAGGTAGATGGGGCGCAGCAGTTCAATCCCTTTTTGCATCCAGTTGATCAGCGTACCACCTTCAGCTGTTGGCTTCCTCTTCTACGCGATCCCATGAGTGTCGCACTTACTACCTGAAATCAGGGTGTACTATGTGTGAGTTCAACGTTATTTAATCGGTGATTTTATATGGCCTATATTAGATCAGATATTTAAGCGAAATGGTATTAGAGAGGGAAGAGCAAGAAAACAATTAACGTTTCTAGTTAAGCCTTCATTGTTATGGTGGGGTTTAACTTCTGGTATTTCAGGTGAGATTAAAGAGACTAATGGAGAAGTCATTGTAAAAATAAATAGGCATGACTCTGAAGAAAGGCAAAGATTTACACTTGCCCATGAGATAGCTCACTTTTTGCTACATCGTGACAAAATTGGAGATGGAATCGTTGATACAATGCTCTTCCGATCATCTTTATCTAACTCATTAGAAGCTGAGGCAAATAGACTAGCAGCTGATATAGTAATGCCGTTTTCATTAATTGATTCAGAGTCACTATCGAGTAACCTTCGCTTTGAAGAGCGTGTTGAGTACTTGGCTAATTTATCGAAACTTTCTATACCCGCTATGGAAATTCGATTAGGAAAAAAAGGATTTTAAGATGTTTACTAACGAGTTTGATTATAAGTACTGCCCAATTTTATCAATTAGTCCAGCTGAAACAACGGCTTTAAAAGAGCTACCAGCTAAAGACAAGCAACTCATCTTGCCATTATTTCCTATTAAATCTTGGGCTACTGCAAATAAACTTAGTAGTTCTTTGGAGCGTGTTAGGAGCTCTCTTGGCAAAGAAGATTTTTGGATTGCGGATATAGATCACGCAGACCTAAAAACCAGAGACCAATCGAAACTTAGAGAAGTGCATCAAGAAATTTTGGCTTTAATGGACTCTAGAAGTGGGTATAGAAACTGGTATGAGTTTATTCAGAAAGAAAAATATTTAATTCCATGTTTACAGCTGCAAGACTTATCAGAGTTCCAACAACAACTTAATAATCTCGTTAGTTTAAATAGAGGAGTTGTTTTAAGACTCAAACAAGTTGACATTCAATTAGCTGTACTAGAAAGGATAACACCGTACCTCATCGGCACAGAAAATATACTTATAATATTAGACCTAGAACAAATAACACGAGACGCTGTTGATACTCACGGCACAATTACAGACCTACTATTAACAATTAACAACCTACTACCTAACGCGAAGCTATCATTATCATCTACTTCATTTCCTGATTCATTTGGTGGGTACTATAAAGGCTGTAACTCCATCCATGAGAGAGCCTTATTTGATCGAGTCAGACTACAACTGCCTGAGCTTATTTATTCGGATAGAGGGAGTGCAAGAGCTGAAAAACAATCGGGAGGCGCAGGTACACCTCCACCTAGAATTGATTATGCATGCCGCAATGAGTGGCATTTTATTAGACGAGAGCTGCCATCAAATCTGAATAATGCAAATTCAGAAGAAGAGAAAAATACAAAGAAAAAGCAAAAAAAACAACTTTATACACAAATTGCTGCAGATATCATGTTGCAAGATTACTGGGAAGAATCCCTAGCTTTATATTCAAACTACCTAATTGAATTAACAGCAAAGGGAGATGACTACGGAATAGACTCAGCTCAAAAGGCAACCGCAGTGAGAATAAATAAGCATCTACACACCCAGCTTTATTATGACAACATTACTGAAATTCAAGATACTGATGATGACTGGGTTGACTAATAACTTTAGTTATACACTTTCAGCGAAGCTTTTCAAGCTAACTAGGTAGTTATCTAGATTGTTCCAGAAATCAAAGTTTCGCTTTCTACTTTCTTCTGCAAAACTTTTTTGATCTTGAAATCTGCTTAATAACTTTAAGTCTTCTGCCTTAATTTCATCAGAACATGTTTGTGTTAAGAAACGACTTGTTGGTTCCCTAAACTTCCTTTGAAGAGCTTTCAAAGCCGCACTCTTGATTACAGCTTTTGAAAGTTTTTTTGCAGCTTGTTCCAGATCAGCTCTATTTCTATCAACTTTGAAATTCAAGTTTGATGTAAGCTTTAGCAAGTCTACAACATCAAGAAAATCTAATAAATTTTCTTTTGAAACGTTTTGTTGAAAGCGACCTTTACGCCTTACTTTGATTGTGTTTTCTTCTAACTCCCAAAGGCCTATATTAGCTGGCGATTCAGATATAAGCTTGGGGATAAACTTTGAATCAGCTACAACTATAACCTTATCAAAGTATTGAAGGTACGTATCCAACTGACCAGAGAGCCGATAGAGCGAATCTGCTTCGCTTTTTATCTCTATTGCTATCAAGCGGTTTTGATACGTAAATGCTAAATCAACTCTTCTTAAAAAATTGCCAACTACTAATTCACTCATGATCAGAGAGTCTTTATTTAAAAGCTTACGTTTTATTAGTTCTTTGATGGTTAAGGATTTTATATCTGATTCCAAAAGCCGTTTCATAATAGCTAAGCCTTAATTAATTTTTTTGATCTTGAGTTACTATCTTTAGAGCTAAGTATGGACACTAACTAAAAATAGATACAGAGGATTAATAAACCTAATTGAGCATTATACATACCTAAAGGATGGTAAATCAAAGTAAAACTCTTATACTTAGAGTAGCACAGAGGTAGCACAGAGTAATTTCTGTTAGTAGGTCTTTACTTGGGAAGCTTTGAAAAGTGGTGGCCCCTCCCAGACTTGAACTGGGGACCTAACGATTATGAGTCGTGTGCTCTAACCAACTGAGCTAAGGGGCCATTTTGTATTAGCGTCTATTTTAAACAAGGGCTAATTTTTGAAGCGTTTAACCACCTAAGCGGTTAAAGCGGGTTGCAGTATAAAAAGTTTTTACTGGCTTGTCACTAGCAAAAACCTTTATTTTAACAATCAACAAGCTAACTGCTTAAATAGTAGTCGCAAAGAGCTTTTGTTGGTGACTAAAGCCATTCACACGAGTACTTATATCACGTAGGAACGACTTTAGTCGCGAATGTTTTATCTTGTTCGTACCGATTCACAAACAAGATAAAAAACGCTACGCTAAAGTTAGCCCTAAATAGCTGCCAACGCTTTGTTTTATAATACTTACTAACTCGTTATCCATATATTGATATTCATCAGCAATATCTAATACTTGAATATCTTTATACGTTGATAAATGTCCAAATTGCGCTTTAAGTCTATTTTTGTGTTTTTGCTCCATAACAAATATGACATCAGCCCATTGCATCATTTTGGCATTCACTGTTCTCTTTGCATTAGGGCTGGTGCCTGCTGAGCTAACAGCGAGCTCTGGGTGGTTTTTCCATACTTGCTCAGCCGTTGGGCTTCGCCACTTATTGCGACTACAAATGAAAAGTACATTTTCCACTTTATATTCCTTCATTAATTATGTACTCCTTTATTAGCTGAGCAGTCATGCTTTAAAGTAAACTTTTCACCAGTGAATGTTTTTACAGGATTACCACGCTCAACTTCCCAGTGCTGTTGCCAACGTGCTGTTTCTTGCTGAGTCATTTTATCTAATGCTAGTTGCTCTAGTTTTTGAAACAACAGCACTCTTGCTAAACGCTTATTGGCATGCTGACTGCGCTCACTCTCAACACGTACCGAAATACCCGTTGCTGTGTGGGTGGCTCTGACTGCTGAATCAGTGGTATTAACATGTTGGCCGCCAGCGCCAGACGCGCGACATGTTTGAAAAGTTACGCCTTGCTCAAGCTTGCTTTCATCAATGTCGTACAGTTGCCCACTAAAAAACCAGTTTTTACGTTTATGCTTAGGCCGATACTGGCTTTGACATACCCACAACATCGCACCTTGCCATGACTGAGCTAATTGCTTAGCCGCGCTATCGACTGTTGAATCAAGTTGCAATAAAACCGACTTTAAACAGTCTCGTTCGATTGCGCTAACAACCTCAATAATCTCAAGTTTTATACCTTGTGCTAGGCATTGTTTTTTAATCATTTTTAACGCTAAACTTACAGCTTTACAGCACTCAATAGGTCCTTGCCCTGCTGATAATTGCAGTAATATCATGATCAACAACCTCCATTTGTTTTGAAGGTTAAAACGGGTCGTAACTTAGCTACCACCTCTATTAACCCTGCATCAACCATGTCACTTATAACCGTTTCACATTTTTTATACGCTTGGGGTGCTTCGTCGTATAGCAATTCTTTATTACCACAAATAACTCTGCTACCTAACGCTGTACGGTATAAATCTTCGCGCTTATATTTATGGCCTAATCGGCCATGACATTCACCCCGCTGCCATTTACGCCCCGCGCCGTGCGCAAGTGAAAATAAACTAGTATTGATACTTTCCTGCAATGCTAGGTCATTATCACTCAACGCTGTAAATACTGGTTTTACAAGATAACTGTAATCACCACGAGAGCCTGGGATCACTACATAACCTTTATCACTCGGTGTTGCACCTTTTCTGTGTAACCAGCCATCGCAACCATTAATATTTTTAGCCGATACTAAATTATGGTTAATATCTAAGCTACACTCACCATTTGCTCGTATAGCCTCTAAAAACCGCTTAGCGATCAACTCACGATTAAGCTCTGCAAAGCGCACAGCTTCATCATGCTTGCTCATGTAATCTTTAAAATCAGCATCACCTTCACATAAGCCATCGTGATTATGACCCGCTATATGTTCAACCAATATTGATTGCCCTAACCCCCGCGAGCCTGAATGAACCAATAATTGAAGATGCTTTTTACTTAGCCCTAACTCATCTAAGGCACTTTGATTGTATATCTCATCAATAGCTTGAAACTCAGCAAAATGATTACCGCCACCAATGGTGCCCAAGGCACTATCATAACCCTTGATAGTAATATTTTTTGCCGCTTTGCTACTTTCTATAATTGAGAACCAACTTTCATCGAGTGGCAGCTCAATATCTGTAAATTTTTTGGCTAGCTTATCCAAATTTACTTTTGCTACTTTGGCTGTGGTTTGCCACAGCGCCATACCGCAGCCAATATCGTTACCCACTAAAGCAGGGTAAATTTTGTTGGTAGTGAAAAATGCAGCCCCGATAGGATACCCTCTACCTGGGTGTAAATCAGGCATGCCCGCAACACGTTGCATACCATTTAGCTCTGATGTTTTGATCAGTTGCTGTATTGCCAGCCCTTCAATCCACGTATCAGCAGACGCAATAAGGCTAACTTTATCAGTTATTTTTTGGACGGATTTGCCCATAATACCAATTCCTTTTTCTTTGTTAGAAAAATAGGATTAAAACGAAATACGAATTGGCAGGTCTGGATCTATTTTGAAATCAAACGAAAGGAACGCATTTAAACGCAATGTTTACCTAAATGTACTTAATATATAACAGCGTATTTAAGTAACAAGTTTCTTATCGGATAAGACCTGCAAAGGATGTTGATGTCATTGTCATCGTATTTTCTCCTTCACAGTTAGTTGATGAATCCAACACTTAGGGTAAGTGCTGAACAATTGAACGAGCGCATATTAATCAGTTTTTGAACATAAAGCAAACACAAACTTATGCTATGTTTGCTTTATTTTCGATATATTTCTAAGTTTTAGCTTAACAATACTGTCCTGCCGCGAAGCCGCAGCTCCACGCATATTGGAAGTTATAGCCGCCTAACCAACCGGTTACATCAGTGACTTCACCAATAAAGTACAGGCCTTGGGCTTTTTTCGCTTCAAAGGTTTTTGAGCTGAGTTCGTCGGTGTCTACACCGCCTAAAGTCACTTCAGCTGTGCGGTAACCTTCGGTGCCGTTGGGTTTAATTTGCCAGTTATGAATGTAATTAGCGAGCTCGTCAATTTGACTATGAGTGAGCTGGTTTACATTGCAATCAGGGATGGCTTTACTTTCGTGCAGTATTTCAATAAAGCGTTTTGGTAAAATAGTCGCTAGGCTATTTTTTAATGATTTTTGTGCTTGGGTTTCTCGCCATGTTGCTAGTTGCTCTGTTAAATCAAGCTCTGGTAACAAGTTTATAGTAACCGCTTGCCCTGCTCGCCAAAATGAACTGATTTGTAAAATAGCGGGGCCTGATAAACCACGATGGGTAAACAAGATATTTTCTTTAAAGCTGGTGCCGTCTTCACTGCTGACAATACAAGGAATGCTGATACCCGATAACCCTGCAAAACGGTCTTTATCATGTTGATGCAAGGTAAATGGCACAAGTGCTGCCATGGTCGGCAATACTTTTAAGCCAAATTGTTCGGCAATTTTATAGCCAATTGGTGTTGCGCCTAGTTTTGGCATGGTTAAACCACCCGCAGCAACAACCAAAGATTCACACTGATACGTTTCTTGCTCTGTGCTCACCTGATAGCCGCTCTCGGTTTTTTCAACGTTAAGCACTTCGCTACGCAGCGCAACATTAACTCCAGCCCACTCGCACTCAGTTAGCAAAATATCAACAATATCTTGCGCGCTGTTATCGCAAAATAATTGGCCAAGGGTTTTATGGTGGTACGCCAAACCGTGTCTGTCCACCAGCTCAATAAAATCATGTTGGGTATAGCGGCTTAAGCACGATTTTACAAAGTGCGGGTTACCACATAAATAATTATCAGAGCTGGCATTTTCATTGGTGAAGTTACAACGCCCACCACCGCTAATGAGAATTTTACGACCTGGTTTTTTACCCATATCAAGTACTGTAACACTGCGGCCACGGTAACCTGCTTGCGCAGCACACATTAAACCTGCGGCTCCGGCACCGATCACTATTACATCTACTTGGGTCATTTGATTGTCTCATCAGGAAATTTTTGCAATTGTAGCAAATTTAAAAGTACAAACTGAGCGGTATTTCACTATTTAATTATTAACAATAAAGTGTGAAAAAATAAATGCACTTTCCACCACCCTATAAATTAATTAATACTTTATAACTAACAAAGTCGCATAATAAAAACCATAAAAGCGTATTTAGCCATATAAACATCCCGATATAACTAAAATAGAGACATTAATAATAAAACGTTACTTTAACTATTTTAACAGATCATTTACTTTTGTTCCCCTTCACGATAATCCATCGTGGAGAATACATAACAATCTAGGGATCATTATGACAACAACAACATTTAAAAAATGTGCCGTAGCGCTAACATTAAGCACGTTATTTGCTGCAACTACTAGTATGGCAAATCCAAGCCAAGCAATGATGCCATCAATGGCAGAAACCACAGCAAAACTACAGGGGCAAGATCCTCTTGGTACGCGTTTTATCATCAAATATAAAAATAACGCTGATGAAATGAGTACACTTTCGGCTGCTGAAACTAGCCCACTAATGATGAACAAAAAAGCCCAAGGCTTTATTAAAAACTTTACTAGTAAAAAAGGTAACGTTAAAGCGCAGTATGTTCGTGCTATGGCATTGAGCGACCACCATGTAATGCGTGCAAATAAAAAACTTAGCGCAGATGAAGCGCAACAATATATGCAAGAAGTGATTGCCTCTGGCAACGTGGAATACATTGAAATAGATCAAATGTTAAAACCATTTGCAACGCCTAATGATCCGCGTTATGACGATCAATGGCATTATTATGAACAAGCTGGCGGATTAAACCTACCTACAGCGTGGGATACTGCCACAGGTAGCGGTGTAACGGTTGCCGTACTTGATACTGGTTACCGCCCGCATATTGATTTAAATGCTAATTTATTACCTGGTTACGACATGATCTCCGATACCTTTGTTGCTAATGATGGTGGCGCACGCGATAGCGATGCTCGCGATCCAGGTGATGCGATCAGTGCTAACGAATGTGGTTATCAACATAGCGCACAGGGCTCTAGCTGGCATGGTACGCACGTGGCAGGTACTGTGGCTGCAGTAACAAATAATGGCGAAGGTGTTGCCGGTGTTGCTTATGACGCCAAAGTAGTGCCAGTACGTGTGCTGGGTAAATGTGGTGGTTTAACATCAGATATTGCTGATGGGATTATTTGGGCATCTGGCGGTTCGGTTTCTGGCGTACCTGCTAATGCGAATCCTGCTGATGTAATTAATATGAGTTTAGGTGGCAGCGGCTCTTGTAGCTCAACCACACAAAACGCGATTAACCAAGCTCGCAATAACGGCACTGTTATCGTTATTGCTGCTGGTAATGATAACGACAATGCCAACAACTACAACCCAGGTAACTGTAATGGCGTAGTGAATGTGGCTTCGGTTGGCCGTAATGGTGGTCGTGCTTATTACTCAAATTATGGTACGTCAATTGATGTTGCAGCACCAGGCGGTGCACAAAGTTTTGCCAATGATTCTGAAGGTGTGTTGTCAACGCATAACTCGGGTTCATCAAGCCCTTCAAGTGATAGCTACCACTACTCACAAGGTACATCAATGGCTGCGCCGCACGTTGCTGGTGTTGCTGCACTGATCAAACAGGCTAAGCCAAATGCAACGCCTGATGAAATTGAGAGCATTTTAAAATCAACTACACGTTCATTCCCAGCATCATGTAATAACTGTGGTACAGGTATTGTTGACGCAGCAGCAGCGGTTGCCGCAGCAAGTGGTACAACACCGCCACCACCAACAGGCAATGAATTACTTGATGGCCAAGCGCTAACAGGCCTAAGCGGCGGCGCAAGTAGTACTACTTTCTATACTATGACCGTACCAAGCGGCGCTTCTAATGTTACGTTTACTATGAGTGGCGGCAGTGGCGATGCTGATATGTATGTACGTGCAGGCAGCGCACCAACAACATCAACCTATGATTGCCGTCCATATAAAAATGGCAATAACGAAGAATGCTCTATCGATAACCCAACAGCAGGTACATATCATGTCATGCTGAGCGGTTACTCAGCTTACGCAAATGTGAGTTTAGTAGGTAATTTAACAACTGCTGGTGGTACAGGTGAGCCACAAGCAGGTGGTGGTACTGTGTCTGATATTTCAGCCAGTGCGGGTCAATGGAAACATTACACCTTGGATGTGCCTGCGGGTATGGCAAGCTTTACCGTAACGACTTCTGGTGGTTCTGGTGATGCGGACTTATTCGTTAAATTTGCTAGTCAACCAACCAGCTCTAGCTACGATTGTCGTCCATACAAAAATGGTAACGCTGAAACATGTACGTTCAGCAACCCACAAGCGGGTACTTGGCACATGAGCGTGAATGCTTATCAAACCTTTGCTGGTTTAACGCTTGATGCGCAATACCAACCTTAAGAACTAAAAACGCGAGTGTCAGTATTACTGTCACTCGCGCGCTTTGGTCAACCAGTTTCCCCTGGTGATTTTTAGCCGAGCTTTGCTCGGCTTTTTTATTACAGCTTTTCTAATATCGCTTCTGCGCGGCTTACAACAAACTCTTTGTCTTGTTCAACAAACAAACCCGTTACAGTTTGGTCTTCAACAATCATGGCATAACGGGTTGAACGAACACCACCAAAACCAGCGGTGTCTTTATCTAACCCAAGCGCTCTTGTAAAGCTCGCATCACCATCTGCAAGCATTTGAATATGCTCTGCATTGTGTGCTTCACCCCATGCTTTCATCACAAATGCATCATTCACTGATACACAGTAAATAGCGTCTACACCTTTGGCCTTTATTTGATCTGCAAGCGTAATAAATTCAGGTAAATGGGCATTAGAACAGGTTGGTGTAAAGGCACCTGGAACGGCAAATAACACCACTTTTTTAGCGGCGAATAAATCGTCATTGGTCAGTGTTTGCATACCGTCATCGGTTAATTGCGTAAGACTAATTGCTGGTAATACTTGGCCTTGAGAAATCATGGTATTTCCTTTTAAAGTAATGAGCTATAAACGACTTAAAAATAGCATAAAAGCGCGACTAGACCTAACAGCTAGTTGCAAGTCATTATGCTCAAGCAAAGTTACAATCCTAAGCTACTACGAATAGTGTGCATTTGCTGCTGTAAACGTTGGTGGATATCAGCCACTAGTAGACTGGATTCACTCACTTGACCTTTCATGCTCTGCATTGACTGGCTAAAGTTATCTAATAATGCATTTTGTTGTTTTGCTAACTCCATGGCCTCAAACGCTACTTTATTAGCGTCTTGGGCATTATCAGCGACACCTTCAGAGTTACGCTTAAGATCTTGCGCATTATTTGTTTGCAGTTGGGCATCATCTGCAAGCGCTGATATTTGCGTTGACACCATGCTGGAGTTTTCACTTAATAAGTTAAGTTGATTGTTAATATCACTCAAGGAGCCTTGAGTTTGCCGAGCAAGTTTACGCACCTCATCAGCAACCACCGCAAAACCACGGCCATGCTCACCTGCACGGGCCGATTCAATCGCGGCATTAAGTGCCAGTAAGTTTGTTTGCTCTGCAATATTGCGGATCATCTCAATAACTTGCCCTACATCTTGTACACCACTGAGGAGTTCTTGCAAGCTGTGTAAACCTTGGTCTACTCGTTGCTGCGTATTCGAGCTGGCACTTAGCATATTCTGAGCAAAGCCTAAGCTTTGCTCCATTGCTGAAAAGGTATGTTTCGCGTTATCTGCTACTTTGCCGTTAATGTCATTAACTTGTTCACCTATGTGTTGAATATCAGTCAGTAATTGTTGGTTTTGCTCTACTTGATGATGACTAGCATCAGTTTGCTCGCTTATTGTTTGTAAGTGTTCGCTCATCTCTTGCATAAAGTCATTAATCACTTCTAGCATTTGCGCACGCTCATTAGCCTCTAGGCGTTGGCGCTCAATAAGTTGATTAAAGTAAGTCGCTATTTCACCCACTTCAGTTTTCGGGTTTTTACTCACAATATTTTTTAGCTCATTACTTTCAATTAAAAATGCAAAACCATCTCGCAATTGACGAAGTGGTGTTAGTACTTGATTACGCTGTACAAAATAAACCCCAACAGCTAATACCACCAACATGCCAATGGCAATACAAAACACCACCAGCACTTGCTGCTTTAACGTACCTTGTTGAATTTTAAGTTGCTGCTCGGCATTAATCACCGTGCCAGAGAGTGTATTGATCTGTTTGCGCAGAGCCTGTATACCTGTTTGGCGCTGCTGAGCTTGCTCAATGGTGTTCGCTAAATCACGCGGGTAACGGTTCGGCCAGCTGCTTAGTTCCGCTTTAATTTCCTCCGCTAAGTCTTCGGCTTCTTCATCCATAAACAAGCTATCTTCATCAACTTCACTCATCAAACCTAAGTTTTCAAGGTCGTCAATCTGCTGCGCTAAACGGTTTAAGTTAGCAATACTTTGTTGTAAGTTGGTTTGTGTATCTTGATCAAAACTAAGCATTAACTGATAAGTAAACAACGACAAATTCGTCACTTCGCGGTAGTAGTCACTGGCAAGCAGGTAATAATCCTGCGCGTTAGTATTTTGCTGCCCTGCTTTGTTGGCATAATCAATTAAGGAAGACGCTGAGCCCGCCATTTGCCTAAGCGCATTATCAAGCAATGCGGTTTCATTACCTGAGAGTTTACCCAAAGCGCGATATTTACCTTTTATATCGGTATCAAGCTGGGTTAATTGCGTATCTAATTGCTGTTTTAAGTCACTTGGTAAACTAGCCAACTGGGTGTTTTTTACCTGGCTAATAAGTTCAGCCGCTTGTCCTAAATACTGACTATCGCCTTGTGCTAAATAGTCTTCAAGCAAGCCTTTTAAATCGACGAGTATTTTGTTTTTTAATTGATTATAAGATTGGTCTTGTTGTTCAAGTTTAACTAATGTTTGACTTGCCCAGTACAGAGTTCCGCCTAACAGCAGGCTGGCTAATGCCAACAAAATAGCCAGTAGCCGAGTAAATGATGACACGCGCATGAAATTCAATTCCTCTAAATAACTGCGCGTACACTATTAACTATTTATGACAATTTAATGAAAACTGCCATGAAACACTTATAACTTTACGGGAACAAAATTTAAAAATACGAATAAAGCCTCACACCATCGCCGCTTTAACATATACATCAAAGCGGTTCTTTTTGGTTTTAATTTGCATGCTTGGCGTTTGGTTATTTAAAAATGGCGCGTAATCTGGACGCTTAACAACCACCCGTTTACTGGCAAGTGGATAGGCGAATTCAAGTAAACCATCAGCGTCATTATCTGCTCCCACTAAGTCTTGGAATACCCGCATTTCCTTTTTTACTAGCGCTGATTTTTCACGGTGCGGAAACATCGGATCAAGGTAAACAACATCAGGCATACTGTCACATTGCGCGAGTAAGGTATGGCTTGAGCCAAACACTAGGCTCATGTTTTGCTGCATCCACGGGCCAATTTCAGCGTCATTATAAGCGCGTTGCAAGCCATCATAGAGCAATGCCGCAACAACCGGGTGGCGTTCATGCAAAATCACTTTACAACCCAGAGACGCCAATACAAATCCATCACGCCCTAAACCCGCTGTGGCATCGAGCACAACCGGCGTTGCGCCTTTATTTAAGCCTACCGCTTTGGCAATAGACTGCCCTTTACCGCCACCAAATTTACGACGGTGAGCTACCGCACCGGTAACAAAATCAACGTTAATCGCGCCCAGTTTTGGTTCATCCGTTTTGCGCAGGCTTAAGCCTTGATCATCATAATGTAATGAAAACCCTGCGGTGTTTGCCGCCCACTCGGCCAGCCCAAAGCGCTGCTCAATCTCATTAAGATAAGGACGTACTTCTTTAAAAGGACACTGTATAACCAAAATAAACTCCGACCGTAAATAGCCCGCGAAGTATATCAACTGCTAAGCGCCATAGCACTAAAATAGCTCAATATCCGTTTGTGAAGTAACGTCTTGAGTGTGTTCAGGGGTAGCAATTTTACTCAAACTGTCGAGCAATTCACTGCGCGAATCAATAATATGATTGAGCTGATGTTTAATGAAAGCTAAATCATCATTCAACGCCCCTAACTGTAATTGCGTTTGCTCTAATTGCGCTACTTGTAATAGCAACGCTTGGTTATCGGCAAACGCGGGATTTTGCTGCATCTGTACGCGCAGCTCAGATAACTGAGTTGCCAATATTGCCACTGCATCTTCACGGGCCTCGCTACTGACAAATAGTTGCGAAGCAAGCTCATTAAAGGCATTGCCAACCGTGTGCGCTTGCGCAAGAGCTTTTTCGTTTACTTCCATATCTTGGATTTTGGCATTAGTGACTTCCAAAATATGCGGGAACAAATCTTTATAACGACCATACAATGCCACATCATCAAGCGGCATGTTTTTAATTAAAATAGACAGCTTGGGATAATTAATAATAGTGCGGCTACTAAAATCAACAAACCGATTTGAGTAACGGTGCTTTTCTAACAGCTCTTGCTCGAGCGGACAAACGCCACCGTCATCGCTACAAAAAAACTCACTCTCTTGACACCAAAAAGCCACCGCCACATTGAGATTTAATGGCCGAAAGAATTCAAAAAAATAGGCTGATAATGATTGCACATCATGAGCATGATAAGTTTGCCCTACATAGCGCATGATCCTGCCCATATCGCCCGAATCTGTCATGGCTATTTCAGCAGTGTTCTGCGCCTGCTCAACATCTTTTTTAAGCTTGATAGAATGCTGACGATACTGATATAACACCCGAATACGTGCCATCAACTCTTGTGCATTAAAAGGTTTTACAATGTAATCGGCGGCACCGGCGTTATAGCCTCTAACGCGCTCTGGTAACTCACTCTTGCCCGATAAAAACATCACTGGGGTGTCTTTGGTTTGCTCATTATTTTTTAACTCTGTACATACTTGGTAACCACTTTTACCGGGCATTTCGACATCCAGTAAAATAATATCAGGGTTATACTTTAGCGCTTGTCTTAGCCCTTCATCACCATTTTTGGCGTGAATTAACTGACAAAAACCCGCTAATGATTGCTCAATAACGTGATGCACATATTTATCGTCATCAATCGCCAGTACCAGTTTTGTCATACCTCATTCCTTTTTATTAATTACTTAAAAAGCATAGTACGGAGCCCTGATTTTGCGATAATTTATTAGCTTAAAACTAAAAAAGCGCCAACCGGCGCTTTTAAAACAATAAAACCAACTTGCCCTTTAGGCTGCAATACCACTGTGACGTAATAATGCATCGACGCTTGGCTCACGACCACGGAAGTTTTTAAACAACGCCATAGGCTCTTCACTGCCGCCTTTTTCTAAAATGTGCTGCATAAAGGCTTGCCCAGTTTGTGGGTTAAAAATGCCTTCTTCTTCAAATTTAGCAAACGCATCAGCCGAAAGCACTTCGGCCCATTTATACGAGTAATAACCCGCGCTATAACCACCAGCAAAAATATGGCTAAAGCTATGCTGAAAACGGTTAAACTCAGGCGCTTTAACCACTGAGGTATGACTACGCACTGCATCTAAGCGCGCTTGAATTTGGCATTCTTCACCCGCTTGATAATCGTTATGAATTCTAAAATCAAATAACGAAAACTCGATTTGACGCAGCATTTGCATACCTGAGTTATAGTTTTTAGCCGCTAGTAGCTTATCCAATAGCTCTTTAGGTAACGGCTCACCCGTTTCATAGTGGCCTGAAATAAAGTTAAGCGCTTCTTCTTCATAACACCAGTTTTCTAAAAACTGACTTGGCAGCTCAACGGCATCCCATGCAACACCATTAATACCCGCAACTGGCGCGGCATCAACTTGGGTTAGCATATGGTGAATACCATGGCCAAACTCATGGAATAAAGTGGTGACTTCATTATGAGTAAACAGTGCAGGCTTATCGCCTACCGCTTTATTAAAGTTACATACTAGATACGCTACCGGTGTTTGTAACGCGCCATTGGCACGTACTTTACGGCCCATGCAGTCATCCATCCACGCGCCACCACGCTTGTGATCACGCGCGTATAAATCAAGATAAAAACGGCCACGCAGGGTATTGCTGCTGTCGTAAATTTCAAAAAAGCGTACATCTTTATGGTAACTATCAATGTCTTTTAACTCTTTAACACTAATAGCAAATAAACGATTTACTGTTTCAAACAAGCCGCTTAGTACTTTATCGGCTGGGAAATACGGGCGCAGTACTTCGTCTGATATTGCGTATTTCTCTTGCTTAAGCTTTTCACCGTAATAACCATAATCCCACGCAGCGAGCTGCTCGATACCGTGTTTTTCCTTGGCATACGCTTGTAGCTCAGCGAGCTCTTGTTCAGCTTGTGGCTTTGATTTAGCGGCTAAATCTTCTAAAAATGAGAATACCTGCTCTGGCGTTTCAGCCATTTTAGTAGCGAGTGACTTTTCAGCGTAACTGGCAAAACCTAACAGTTGCGCAATTTCATGACGCAGCGCGAGTTCTTCGCTCATAATCGCTGAGTTATCAAATTCACCCGCGTTAGGCCCTTGATCAGACGCGCGGGTTACAAATGCCGTGTAAGTTTGTTCACGTAGCTCGCGGTTATCTGCATAGGTCATAATTGGTAAATACGATGGGAAATCTAACGTGAATACCCAGCCGTCTAATTCTTTGCTTTTTGCGGTATCTGCCGCTAGTGCTAACGCCGACTCAGGTAAACCCGCAAGCTCACTTTCATCGGTAATATGCTTTTGCCAAGCCAATGTGGCATCCATGACATTATTACCAAATTTAGCCGCAAGTTCTGACAACCTTGCGCTGATCTCGCCGTAGCGCTTTTGCTGCTCTGGCGCCAAAGCAATACCTGAAAGCTCAAAGTCACGCAGTGCATTGGTTATGGTTTTTTGTTGTGCGGTGCTTAACGTTTTAAATTCGTCGCTGTTATGCAGAGCGTTATAAGCTTCATACAAACCTTGGTGTTGACCAACAAAGGTTGAGTACTCAGAAATAAGCGGTAAACATTGCTCGTACGCTTCGCGTAGTTCATCAGAGTTCACCACAGAGTTCATGTGCGATACCGGAGAAAACATACGTGAAAGCTTGTCGTCAACTTCTTCAAGTGGCAACACTAAATCTGACCAAGTAAACGATTTTTTAGCCAACACTTCATCAATTTTAGCGCGGCATTCACTAATGCCCGCTTTTAGCGCTGGCACAACATGCTCTGGCTTAATTTTAGAAAATGGCGGTAAGCCTTCTAAACCTATTAAAGGGTTGTTTTGGGTATCACTCATGTTAGCTCTCAAGTCTGTGCAATTATGATTTTGAAGTTGGGGCGAATTCTTGAAATACAAGGGGCTTTTAACGGGTCTTGCTTATGCTATCATCGCACTAATATGACCATTCATCTTTGAGGAATAACTATGGCTCAGCATTTTGACTACATTGCAATTGGCGGCGGCAGCGGCGGAATAGGTTCAGCTAACCGTGCAGCTATGCGTGGCGCAAAAGTGGCACTAATTGAAGCAAAGCACATGGGCGGTACCTGTGTGAATGTAGGTTGTGTGCCAAAAAAAGTAATGTGGCATGGCGCTCAAGTTGCTGAAGCAATTAACTTATACGCTCCTGATTACGGTTTTAATGTTGAAGTAAAAGAATTCAACTGGAGTAAACTAGTAGAAAGCCGTGAAGCCTATATAGGCCGCATTCATAAAGGCTATGACAATGGCCTTGCTAAAAATGGCGTAACAGTCATTAAAGGCTTTGCTAAATTTGTTGATAATAAAACGGTTGAAGTAGACGGCAAGCACTACACCGCCGATCATATTTTAATTGCCGTAGGCGGTCGCCCTAGCATTCCAAATATCCCAGGTGCTGAGCACGGCATCGATTCAAATGGCTTTTTTGAGCTAAACGAGCAACCAAAACGTGTTGCCGTTGTTGGTGCCGGTTATATCGCGGTAGAAATTGCCGGTGTACTGCATAGCCTTGGCACAGAAACCCATTTATTTGTCCGTAAAAGCAAACCACTGCGCACCTTTGATCCATACATCATCGACACTCTTGTTGAGATTATGGCCAAAGAAGGACCAACGCTGCATACCGAATGCTCGCCAAAAGAAGTGGTGAAAGAAAGCGATGGCAGCTTAACTATTCACTTTGAAAATGGTTATAGCCAAAATGTTGATCAAGTTATTTGGGCGATTGGCCGCACCCCAACCACCGATAAAATTAACCTAGCGGCAGCGGGTGTTGAAGTTAACGAAGGCGGTTATGTAAAGGTTGATGAATACCAAAATACCACGGCTAAAAATGTTTATGCGGTTGGCGATATCATCGAAGGCGGAATTGAGCTTACCCCAGTTGCAGTAAAAGCAGGCCGTACTTTATCAGAGCGTTTGTTCAATAAAGAGCTGCCTGACGATTTAAAAATGGATTACAGCTTAGTGCCAACGGTAGTATTTAGCCATCCACCAATAGGCACTATTGGTTTAACTGAGCAAGAAGCTATTTCGCAGTACGGCAACGAGAACGTAAAAGTGTATAAATCAACGTTTGCTGCTATGTACACTGCGGTAACCCAGCACCGCCAACCTTGTAACATGATGCTAGTGTGCGCAGGCCCTGACGAGAAAGTTGTCGGCTTACACGGCTTAGGTTTTGCTGTTGATGAAATGATCCAAGGTTTTGCCGTAGCCATGAAAATGGGCGCTACCAAAGCCGACTTTGACTCAGTAGTCGCCATACACCCAACGGGTTCTGAGGAATTTGTTACGATGCGATAAATGCAGCTGTAAGCTGTAAGAATTTAAAAACCTTGTAGTTTCGCTACAAGGTTTTTATTTAATTTGCAGACACTTAATTAAGTCTAGAATGGAAACAGAAATAAAGGGCGAAGCGCTAATATTTATTGCCCGCGTTTAGGGATAGTACTTTTAGCACATTCTCAAAGCTCTGAGATAGCTTGGCTAAAAATCACTTTGAGTAAATCAAGGTTCAAATGCACACCAGCAATGTTTGCATCAATCCAGTCTTGCTGAGAAATTTTGGGCCACGTTACATCATAGCCAAGGGTGTATAGCATTTCTTCGAAAAAGAAACGCAGCACTCTGCCATTGCCTTCACGAAATGGGTGAAGCAAATTAAGCTCACAAAATAAGTCTGCCACCTTTTCAATCAGCTCATCATTATCCTGATAATCTGCTAAGGCCGGAATGGTTCGAAATAACTTTTGAGCTTCAGGTTCTATTCGCGTCCAAGTACAAAAGCGCGTATCGCCTTTGGAAATATCAACGTCACGCGTTTCACCAGCCCATGCATATAAATCTTGAAATAAGTGGTGATGAAGGTGCTTTAAATGTTCGAATGAAAAATCACAAAGTGTTTGTTGGGAAGGTTCGTAGGTTCTATAGCGCTCAGCAGTAAACTCAGCTTCTGCTTCGTCTAATGTATCTGAGTCTCGGATACCTAGAAGGTTTATTAAAACATCAGAATTTGGGTAGCAATATTTATCGTGCGCTACCCCGTATTTATCTCGCATATTTGCGTTTTAGTTCAGCAATGGTTTTACCTTCACTGCTTTTTTTCAGTGACAGACCTTCGTAGCTTAAACTGACCTTAAAGTTATCCATATTGGGTGTAAACTTAGTCTTGCGCTGATTGCTAGTCTTAGAAATTGTGGTAGCCATAAAGCCTCCTGTGTTAAGTATTATTTTACATTATTAAGTAATAAATTGCCATCAAACAGACTAACCAACAATACAGGTTTGGGAATTCTATCGAGTAAATATGGCAACAAACTGCGTTGCCTTTTAAGTCTATTGCAGAATACGTTTTTCGCTCAGGGTATTGCTATACACCTCTTCAACTTAGAACGCGACACAAAGGGATAGGCTTGTATGCTGGTAATATCCGCATGGCCTAACATCTCCTGTACATGACGAATATCAGCGCCGTTATCCAACATAAGCCTTGCAGTTAACGCTGCTAAGGCTTTTAACTGCTGATGGGTTGCACTCTATCCACTCTTCTGTCTGTGCAATCGTTTTTATTACTGTTCTACCGTGGTGGAATCAGCAAAATTTAGTTAGTATGGCTACGAGCTATTTTGATTAACGCATTCCCCATTAGGAAGTTATGAGTAAAGATATACTGCTACACCCGGTTTTAATTTCATTGGCAATTTTCGTTATTGCGTTTTGCCTAAAGGTGCTAGTTGATAAATTAGCGCGACATCGCGCCGAAAAAAAGCAACGAGATATAAGGTACATTTCCCACAACATTAAGCACTTTATCAACTTAATGGTGGTTTTGTTGCTGTTGTTTGTTTGGTCTACTGAAATTCAAAATTTTGCGCTGTCTGTCGCGGCTTTTGCGGTAGCAATTGTGTTTGCCACCAGAGAGTTTATTCAATGTGTGATTGGCTTTTTCTACTTGGTGACAACACGGCCATTTAGAGTTGGCGATTGGGTTCAAGTTGGTGAGTATTACGGTGAAATTGCTGAAACAGATTGGATCAAAACCACCATGCATGAAATTGATATGCACTCTTATCAATTTTCTAGAAAAACCATATACATACCAAATAATAAGCTGATCACCAGCCCAATTAAAAACTTAAACTTTGTGAAACGGTTTACCACCCACCATTTTGCGATTGTGCGTAAAGAAAGCTTTAACCCGTATCCCATTTACGCCACGCTACTCGATAAAGCAAAGCATTATTGTGAAGACTTTCATGATGTAGCAAGTCGATATAACGCAATTATCGAGCGAAAGTTAGACGCTAAAATTTCTGGCCCTGCACCTGAAATACACTTTAGCACCACTGAGCTTGGTGAATTTAAAGCAAGCTTCACGTTATTCTGCCCAACCGATCAAGCACTAGCAATAGAGCACAAGCTAACCGAGTATTTTATGGCACTTTGGTACGCTGAAGCTGAAAAAAGTGAATTAAAAAACGTACTTTAAATCCACCTTCATTTATTTATACTCGAACCATTAGAGCATAGCAGTGGCTCGTCACCATGAGAGACGAGCCACTACAGATTTTTCATCAGCGAGCAGTGAAAACGACCAACCATTGCGCTCGCACAGCCGTTTCACAATACCTAAACCTAATCCATAGCCGTGAGACGATGACGTCTCTGTTGATATGCAACGCCTTTCAATGTTGTTGTGCGCCTGATTAGTAACTAACAGTTCACGCTCTTTAATACGAATTATAATTGCTCCCTGACCAGCGAGCGTGTGCTCGAACGCATTACGTACTAGATTGTTGAGCGCGATAGCAAAAGCCTGTGGATGTCCATGAACTATGGGGTTTGTGAGTTGCTCGATTTCAACATCAACCAATTTCCCTCTGAGCAAGTGGCGCTGCTGCTCTATCGCTTGACTCACTAACGGCATCACTAAAAACTGCTCGTCATACAATCCGTTATCTGACTCGCGAGCAAGCCACAAGAACATGTCAATGGTGGTTTTCATGTCTAGTGTTGCGCGCCTTATTCTGTCTAGCGCCTTTTCATCGGCTACTGATAAATTGCTGTGCTCTAGCAGCTCAAGTGCGCCTGTTATCACCGTTATCGGCGTGCGTAACTCATGGCTAGCTGAATCGGTAAAGTATCGCTCTCTGGCTATAAATGCGCTGATACGTTCAAGCGTCAGCTCTATGGTTCTGGCGAGCATACCAACTTCATCTTCGCTGAAGCGGCTGGAATCTATGCGCTTATGGTCCTCGCTTGATAGTTGTTCTGGGTCGATATCGGCGACGACTTCAGCTAGTTGTGTTACAGGGGCAACAGCCCGCCGCATCACTACTATTCCCAGTCCGAATCCCAGTATTCCTAGCGTACCTACAACACTGCTAATAATAAGCAGTAACCACCAATCCTCTGACGACGAAGCCTCGATGCCAGCAACATCAAAAACCACAAAGGCAGGTGACTGTTGATTTTCGACAGCTATCACTGCAACATGTAATTCTTCGCTATCGAACTCATACAACCCTAGTTCAGGATTTGTTTGCGCCCATTGTTTGAGTGATTGGGGTAAATTATCAAGCTTGTCATAACCACGCAGGTTTGTCGTCGCAGCTGGATAGTTATCAGCTGCAACCTGTAGCTGTTGTGTTAGCACACGGTCTTCACTTAACCTGACTGCAGCGAAGAAAGCAAAACCCCATACAATGCTAAGTACAGCAACACATAATGCAAATGCAATGGCGACCCGTTTGCGTAAACTGTGTCGATACATTATTGCGTATCCTCTGCAATTCGATAGCCGATCCGATGCACAGTATGAAGCAGCGGGCTGTCAAACGGCCTATCGATAGCCTGGCGTAACTTATACATATGCGAGCGAAGCGCATCACCATCGGGACGTTCGTCAGCCCACAACAAAGTTTCAAGCGTATCGCGAGCCACTACAGAGGGCGCCTGTTCCATTAATCGTTGCAGTAGTTTCATACCTGTTGGGTTGAGTTCGACACGTCGCCCCGCGCGATGAACTTGTAAAGTGGATTTATTTAGAGTCAGTTCGCCCACAATTAACAGGTTATCGGTTTTGCCATGACTGCGTTTGTACAACGCTTGCAGCCGTGCATGGAGCTCTTGTAATGCGAATGGCTTAACCAAATAATCATCGGCTCCCGCCGCAAACCCCTTAAGTTTATCGTCCAGCGTATCTCTGGCCGTTAGCATAAGTACTGGGATTTCTAGTTTGGCGTCCGCTCGCAACTTTTGGCAAAAACTTATGCCATCCATTCCTGGCAGCATCAAATCGAGTACAATCACATCAAATGGATTGGTCAACGCTAAATGCATCGCACTGATACCATCATAGGCAAAATCCAGTATATAACTGTGCCTTTCAAGATAGGCGGCAATGTTTTCACAAATGTCGCGGTTATCTTCGACAATCAAAGCTCTGATCGGCGTTGCACTGTGCGAGTTAACCATCTTCTATGCTCCCTTACCAGGCATAATCTAATCGCAAACCTATGAGTGGCTCTGCTTCGCTATCGTCTACGACCTCAATGCCTCGGCGGTAGTCAAACTCAGTGTCGTCACTTGATGACGCTGCCGTTACGTTGATAACATCGAGAAAAGCAGTTACATCTATGGGGCCAAACGCACGCCGATAGTCAACACGAAGGTTCAACGAACCAGAACCACTTTTGCGACCAACATTACGCTCAGTGATCTCTTTTGAGTAACGTAAAGGTTGTCCTGACCCCAATACATCGGAATGAATTATAAATTCGTCGTCTGGTCTACCGGAAAGATATTTATAGCGTCCTGCGACTTTCCAGCGATCGCTGATCTCCCAAGTCAAACCTAGGGTAGCGACATGCTCGCGACTAAATTCTGCGGCCACGTCACCGCGACCATCTTTACGATCAATGACTGCATCATTGTAAGAATAGGTTGCACTCGCGTAAAGGCCTTCATAGATTGCACCATTAAGGACAAAATCAACACCATACGAGGTGCCATCACCAATATTTGCATAAGTTCCGCTGGCTCGATCAAGATCAACCACTAAATCGTCGAGGATTTGATAATAAGCTTCGGTCAACAGTGACCAATTGCTGCTCGGAAAGTATTTGAAACCAACACTAGCGTGGGTGATTTTTTCGGTCTTAAGATCATTTGAGTCGTTCGCTGCAAGCTCTAGATAGCGTGGCGACTGATGAAAGAGTCCTGCTGTTGCAAAATATCTCACTGTTTTGCTCGGCTGCCAGTTAACGTTAAATCTTGGTGATGCAAAACTTTCGTCAGCAAAACCGTCCCGTTCGAGGCGCAGTCCAGTACCAAAATCCCAATCACCAAATTCAAAAATTTGATCTACGTAGCCAACATAACTGGTTTCTTGCTGGTTCATTGTGGAGTCGATGCTCTCAGGCGTCAGTACAATAAAGTATTGCTCAGGATCTGGCCTAAAATCATCCTCATCGTAGACATAGCGATTCCAATCACCATCTAAAACGGTGCTGTAGTCCAGCTCAATTTGCGTCACTCGCACACCAGCACTGAACAATCCCCATTGGTTTACTGTCTCAAAATCGCTTCGCCAGCCAAGCTCTGTTTCACCTTCAGTGATGGTAATAATATCCTCCCGCACCGGATAATCAGACGCAGCTGTGCCTGCTGGTACAAGATCAGGATAAGCTTCCCCCTCTGAGCTCACTTTGTCACTGTTGCGATAGTAAAACTTATTGGTCCAAACTGCTGTTTCACCAAGCAAAGTTCGCCAAGTTAGACCATATAAATCACTGTCTTGCTCAGAGTCTTGCAGCGCAGTGTCTTCGAAATTGGGCGACTCGGCAACGTGTTTAACACCGCGAGTATAATCTTCGTGAGTATCCATTAGCAGAATTTCAACGGTGTTATCTTGATTGATGGGGATGACTGATTTTAGTATCACGTCCCTTAACACTGGTTCACCAATATCTAGCTCTTCAATGGTTTCAAACAAAGCGCCAAAGTCCAATCGTCTTGCAGAAAAAAGCATAGTTGCATCATCAGTAATACCCATAGGCCCATCGTAACCTACTTCATAACCGGCAAGATCATAGCGGAAACTTGCTGACGGGCTTGGATTACCATCGGCAACATCGAGTTGCAGTAGCGATGCTGCACGGCCGCCATAAGCCGGGCCCCAGCCACCTGGGGAGAATTCAGCGCCGCTGATAACGTTTGGTGCAAAAATCGAGAAACGACCACCACCGCCAACATCTTGCTCTTCACCTAGTGTCGCATCAAAGTGAATCGCTTTATCAAAAGGAAAGTCATCAACGAATAGCAAATTATCTCTTGGCCCACGACCGCGAACACTAAAGCTTGCAAATTCACTGTCGGATGCAAGACCTGGCAATCCGTCTAATGAGAGCAGCGGATCTGCACCACCGCCTACAGCGCTTCGCAACGCTTCCCTATCGAGGTAGGTGCTAGAGCCTGAAGAAAATACATCAGCTTGCTGCGCTCGTACTTCCACAACTTCAATTGTTTGCTCTCTAAGTTCAAATGCTAGCTTGATATTTTTGCGCGTAACGACACGTACACTTGGTTCATACAATGAAGTGAATCCGTTTTTAGTGACGTTGACCGAGTAAAGACCGGGGTCAAGCTGTGCAACAACAGCGCGACCTTGTTGATCGGTTGCTAAAGTTTGCGTAGATGAGGTTTCTCGTTTCTTGATAGTGATCTGCACATTTGCCAAAGGCCTGTCAGTTGCGTGATCTTTTACTATAAAGGTCAGCGCCCCTGGCGCCTCAGCAGCATGGCTAAATAATGGCAAACCAATTAGCAATACCCACAAGGTCAACCACGATAGCTGTCTCAAGTGCCTGTTCATATTGCTATCCCTCTAATTGTTAACCGCACGACTTCTTTCAATTGCCTGCTCATCTTACTCTCCTTACAAAAAAATCAACTTAGCGCTGTAGTGAATGCAAGGAGTCTAGCAAAGCGAATGTGACTAAAAAGTCACCAGAACATAAAGGTTATATAAAATGGAGGAAAGTTAGACGCAAAGATTTCTGGCCCTGCACCTGAAATACACTTTAGCACCACTGAGCTTGGTGAGTTTAAAGCAAGCTTCACGTTATTCTGCCCAACCGATCAAGCACTAGCAATAGAGCATAAGCTAACCGAGTATTTTATGGCTCTTTGGTACGTTGAAGCTGAAAAAAGCGCTTCATAGCTAGCCTAACCTCATGTTTAATAACTGTATTTTCATTTAAGCCGAGTAATATTATTACTCGGCTTTTTATTACAAATTACACTTGCAGCTTACACCAGAAAACCATTGATTTAATAAGTAAGGTTTTTTATTAAATATATTTAGCAACAATATTGTCTTTATGATTACGTTTCCCAATTAAATATCGGCGCCCTAATATCGTTGCCAACATAACAACATGAAATGTGCATGGTCTATCATAATAATATCAATTCAGAATTGTTAATTTACTGCGTTTATATCGGGCTATACCATTTAAAATGTTATGAGTTAAATTTTACAATAAACTCGAGGCCAGGCTCTTTGTTATGTGCGGTTAGTTGCCAACCGTGAGCAACTACAATTTCTTGGCATATGGTTAACCCTAAGCCAGCACCAATATCTTGGCGGTGTTTACCGCGCCAAAAACGCGTAAAAATATGCGCCAGTTGACTCGTTTCAATTCCTCCTCCCCAATCACGTACGCTAATTGCATCGGCGCTGATAGTTAACTCTACATCTGAGTATTGCGGGGCATGTTGAATTGCATTTTCGAGTAAGTTTTTAAATAAGGTGAATATGGCTCCTTGATCAGCAAAAATAGTTAGCCCTAATTGCTGTTGTACCATCACTATTTTTACGTTTGCAGATTCAGCAGCTCTAGCTAAGTAAGCAACGACTTGGTTTAGTACATCTGCTATCTCAATTGTTTTAAAAGCATAGTTTTGCACTTCACTCGTTTCTGCTAACAATAATAGCTGCTGCACTTGACGCGACATATAATCAACGTCATGTACTAACCAGGTTGTTTCTTCTGTTTTTTGCATTAACTCAAGTTGCGCTTTAATTAATGCAAGGGGGGTTTTTAATTCATGGGCAGCAGTAGCAAGAAACTCTTGTTGTAACCTATAGCCATGCTCAAGCCGCTCTAGTACCTGATTAAAACTATCCACTAAAGGCTCGATTTCTGTTGGTACGTATTCTTTACCTAAACGTGCATTAAGAGACTTTGTTGATATTGATGCTGCAGACTCAGACACCTCTTTGAGCGGTCGTAAAGTATAATGCAATGCCATTTTTGCGCTAATAGCAAAGACGACTAACAACACTAATGCAAATGTGATCCCCCCAATACGCATCGATCTTAGAGCAAAAATCTCATACGAAAAAATCATAAAGCGTTGGCTAATGGCGCTTTGAATAATCCACTTTTGCCCTTTATATTCAATTATTTTTGTGGCGCCATTCATAATTACATCATCTTGTTTAAACTCAAAATTCTTTAAATTTAAACGCGTTTGAGGATCATTAGGCCAAGCAAATGACGGTGTTGCAGACGATAACACCACGCGCCCATCAAAATCTAAAACCCGATACCCCACTTCATGCTTTAGGCTATCAAATAACCATGGACGATGATCTTCATGATCTGACATAGCAATCGGCACACCATCATCATTAAAAATCAGACCTTCGGATAAAAGCTGCGTGTAATCAGCAACATCAGACTCAACAAAAAATGTTCGTTTTGATAATAAGGCAATATTAATAACGGCTAAAATGAGCGCAATACTAAAAGCAACACCGACAACATAAGCCAAAATAATTTTTAAGCTAATGCTTTTAAGGCACTTTGCCATTACTGAGCGCATACCCAACCCCTCTTATGTTTCTAATTTTTTGGCTCGAACCAACATCGGTCAGTTTTCGTCTTAGCCGATGCAATACAACATCAAGTGCATTAGGCGTAACCGCTTCACTTAACCCCCATCCAGCGGCTTCTAATGCGCCGTGCCTAACAACGTCAGGGTATTTACGTACCAGCAGTAACATAATTTGCATTTCGGCTTGGGCTAAAACTTCATGGCGATCACCACAGCACAATAGGCCAGACGCAGGACGTAATAAAATGTCTCCGCAACTAGGTTCTAAAGGCTTAGAATCAGTTGCGCGTCGCAGTAATGCCTTAACCCGAGCCACCATTTCATCCATCGCAAAAGGTTTGCTTAGGTAGTCATCGGCACCAGCATCTAATCCTTCAATGCGATCATGTAAGGCATTACGAGCGGTTAATATTAAACAAGGTGTTGTATTGCCAATATCTCTTAAACGCTTAAGTAGTGTGAGTCCATCTCCATCGGGGATCCCCCTATCTATCACAAGTGCCTGATAAGGCACTTGCTGAATAGCCATAAACGCATGTTCAATATGATCAAAAGTATCCGCAACAATACCTGCCGACGCTAACCCTTGCGAAATTAATTTCGCTAAGCGCTCATGATCTTCAAGTAATAAAATTCTATTCATCAGAAATAATATATGTAGCCAAGTAAAGCCCGTGTTTCGGTTGAGCTATCTACTATAGGACTATCCTTAATTTCTGTTGCGAGTGATGTTGCCTCTAAATCAAAGATAATAAAGTTATTTTTGTTTATCATGTAATTACTTCTAATTCCTAGCTCTATATTGACAGCCGAATCACCAGCGTAGAAAGCTCGCTGAGCATTAACTTCCGTTTGCTGAACCCCATAATAATAACTAACGTATTCTTCATCGAACCAATTCACAGCAAGCCTTGGCGTAATCGATAAATCTTCTGTTATTTGCCAACGTCGATCTATTTTAAAACTAAAGCGGCTACCTTCACTATCGCCAGATACTTCTGCTAACGACTCAAACGTTACATCAGCCCAAGGATTCTGCCATTGCACTTTAGCACCTGCCCATAATCCCCCTTTTCGTTCTTGCATACCAGTAAGAAAAGGCGAGTCTTTAGCTTTATAACCAGAAAAATCATAGCTTCCGATAATACCAAAATTAATTTTTTGCTCTTTGCTTAGGTTAATACTGGGTAATTTGAACTCAAAGGTTGGGCCCATTAGTTGAAAATATTCATTCTCGTACATTACAAATGGAATTGCTTGTACATCACTATCGATATCAGTATAGGCTTTTTGGCTACTCATCACAGCAACACCTAATCCCCAACTTGATTCTGTATTGTCACTGTCATCGGCATGCACCGCATGAGTAACAGCCATCCCCATCAAGATTAGCGAGCTGGCAACACAACGTTTAGCACGATCGGTGATAACAGAGAAAGGTTTATCAAAGCACTTCATATTTTTTCCTTAGTTAAAAATAACCACTGCAATATGAAGTGCGATTACTTACACAAAACTTACCGTAATAACTTTTGTGTCTGTAAGTTTTCAGCAAGTAATCAAGAATAATACTTAGAAAAAATAGCCACAGAGAAAACCAATGTTCCTAGACTTTTCTAACAAAGGTTTTAGCAATATTTTTTCTAAAATATTAACAAACCGAAAAACAAAAAAAGCCATTAATTATCATGTAACTATTACTTTTGTGATGGCTTTATCTGGATGCGTTCCAGTACTTACAAAGTGCCAGCCTGCACCTATCACGCCGGTTGATTGGCAAGCAGTCTTACTTATTAACGACTCACTATTACGCAGCCTGATACAACATAAATTAATAAGTCATATTCAGCCTTATAGCGCGCAACTGCTAAATATTGCCACTCAAGCAGCACATAGCAACACCAGTAACTAAACGGTTATGTGCTTACTCAGTCGTGCTCAAACATTAAATTGTAGGAATATATAAATGAGAACATCTCGCAAGATAGTGGCTTTAACAATAGGCTTAATTATTGGAGTGACCGCTATCGCAATTACTATTAACCAAGTAAATGGCACAGAGCCACAACCTGTGTTCGAAGAAACTCCTATTCTTTCGGTATCAACCACCACAATGCAGCTCACAACGTTAGCAGAGAAAGTGTTTGCTAACGGCAATATTATGGCTTGGCAAGAAGCTATTATTGGCACTGAGGTTAACGGGCTAAAGCTCGAAAAAGTGCATGTTAATGTAGGCGATGAAGTAAAAAAAGGTCAACTGATTGCATCTTTTGCAGCTCATACTCTACACGCCGAGTTAGCTAAGAGTAAAGCTGTAAGCCAAGAAGCTCAAGCGGCGTTAGAAGAGGCTGAAGCTGATAGGCTGCGAGCAATTAGTTTAGATACTGAAAAGGCCTTATCTAAGCAAAGTATTCAGCAATATATTTCTGCTGAAAAAATAGCAAGAGCACGTTTAAATGCAGCAATCGCAAGCCAAGAGCTAATTAAATTACACATTTCCAAAGCACAGGTCGTAGCACCTGACGATGGTATTATTTCTTCGCGAAGTGCAACCGTTGGCGCAGTTTTAGGGGTTGGCGATGAGCTATTTCGATTGCTTAGAGGAGGTCGCATAGAGTGGCGCGCTGAAGTTTTTGCCAGCGATCTAGAAAAATTAAAACCAGGTCAAGTCGCGACACTTTATAGTACTGAGCAAAAGGAGCTAGCAGGTAAAATTCGCAAAATATCACCGATAGTCGATACCCAAACTCGAAATGGCTTAGTGTACGTTGATATTAATCAAAGCAGTGCATTTCGTGCTGGCATGTTTGTCCAAGGCCATTTCACTATTTCCCAGAGCCAAGTCGCCACTTTACCGCTAAGTGCAGTTCAGCTAATTGATGGTTTTAGCTATGTAATGCGCGTTGACCAAGACTCTCGCGTTCGTCGCACAAAAGTTCATTTAGGTAAACGTAGTAAGGAGCAGGTTGAAATAGTTAGCGGACTAAACCACGCAGATGAAGTTGTTATTACCGGCGGCAGTTTTATCGCTGATGGTGACTTAGTTCGCGTGATCCCTAAACCCGCTTCAAATGATAACGAGGGATCAGTATGAGCATTAATGTATCTGCTTGGGCAATCCGTACTCCCACTCCAACTGTGTTACTTTTTATTATGTTAACGTTGGCTGGCCTAATGGGTTTTCGAGCGATGAAAATTCAAAACTTCCCTGATATCGAATTACCAACAATCACTGTAAATGCGTCTTTACCTGGCGCCTCTCCTGCACAACTTGAAAACGATGTGGCGCGCAAAATTGAAGATTCACTTTCAACAATTCAAGGCATAAAGCACATTTATAGTAATTTAACCAATGGTGAAGTAAACATTGTGGTTGAATTTAGCCTCGAACGCTCTATTCAAGAGGCACTTGATGATGTGCGTGATGCGGTGTCACGTATTCGTGCTGATCTACCCAGTGAGTTGCGCGATCCCGTGATTCAAAAGGTTGAGTTATCGGGCAGCCCCATCTTAACTTACACATTAGCATCACCAAAAATGGATAATGAATCTTTATCTTGGTTTGTTGATAATCAGATCACTAAAAAACTGTTATCGGTACGTGGTGTAGGAGCCGTTGCCAGAGTTGGTGGAGTTGAAAGGCAGATCCGCATTGATTTAGATCCTAGACAATTATTAGCCTTAAACATTACTGCCGCTGATATATCGCGACAGTTAAGGCAAATACAACAAGAAGCATCTGGTGGTCGTGTTGAATTAGGTAAAGTAGAGCAATCGGTTCGTACAATTGCAACCGTGCAATCCGCTGCACAAATTGCCGCGATGAATATCCCTTTAAGCGATGGTCGTTACATTCGCTTAAATCAACTTGCCACCATCACCGATGCAACGGCAGAGCAGCGCTCCGCGGCGTTTTTGAATGGTCAACCGGTGGTTGGTTTTGAAATAACACGTGCCATTGGTTTTGGTGAAATCGAAGTTGCCAAAGGTGTACGCAATGCCTTGCAAAGTATTAAGGACATTCATAGCGATTTAACAATAACCGAAACCTTTAACCTTGTCGATCCTGTTGTAGAAAACTACGACGGTTCGATGGGGCTTTTATACGAAGGCGCACTACTGGCTATTATTGTGGTGTTCTTTTTCTTACGCGATTGGCGTGCAACTGTTATTTCTGCAGTCGCGCTGCCTTTATCAATTATTCCTACTTTTGCTGTGATTCATTTAATGGGCTTTTCATTAAATATGGTGACGTTACTTTCTTTGTCGCTGGTTATTGGTGTGCTGGTTGATGACGCAATTGTCGAAATAGAAAATATTGAACGTCATTTATTAATGGGAAAAACCCCTTTTCAAGCAGCAATGGAAGCCGCTGACGAAATTGGTCTGGCCGTTATTGCAACCACCTTTACACTGATTGCTGTGTTTTTACCTACCGCCTTTATGGATGGCGTAATAGGTAAGTTTTTTGTGCAGTTTGGTTGGACGGCGGCAATTGCCGTTTTATTTTCATTAATCGTCGCCAGAATGCTTACTCCTATGATGGCGGCTTATTTACTTCATAGTCCTAACAAAAAAGCTAAAGCCGAACCGAGTTGGTTAACGTTTTATTTAACCATGGTTGAAACCTGTTTAAAGCATAGAGTCAAAGCTATTCTATTCACTTTGCTGTTTTTTAGCAGCGGAATTTTATTGGCCATGTCGTTACCTGGTGCATTTATGCCAGCCGATGACGATCAGCAAACCCAAGTGACCATTTCATTACAGCCTGGCAGCAAGTTAACCGACACCATGGCAATTGCCGAACAAGCGCGTCAAATACTAACAAGCAACCATTATGTAAAACAGGTTTATACCGCCATTGGCAGTGGTAGTTCAGGTGATTCTGGTGACGCTGGTATTGCTTCGGTAAGCAGTGTAAGAACCGCAGTGTTAACATTATCGCTGACTCATCGCGATCAGCGCCCAGGTATTCACAAACAACAAATAGAGCAACAACTTCGTCACAGTTTACAGGCTCTGCCTGGTGCTCGAGTAAATGTTGGTATGGGTAATTCTAGTGAGAGTTATTCGTTAGTATTAGCAAGTGATGATAGCGAACTACTATACAAGTACGCGCGACAAGTCGAACGTGAGCTGCGAACAATTCCAGGACTCGGTGCGATTACCTCAAGCGCCAGCTTAATGCGCCCAGAGTTGGTTATCAGACCCAACTTTTCTAAAGCAGCCGAGTTAGGTGTAACCTCTGCCACTATTGCCGATACACTAAGAATTGCGACTGTTGGCGATTATGATCAAGAACTGGCAAAGCTAAATCTAGGTGAACGACAAATTGCTATTGTTGTGCGCCTTAATGAGCAGTCGCTACAAGATATTGAGCTACTTAAGCGCTTACCCATTCCAGCGGCACACTCAACCGTTCAACTCGAAAATGTAGCAACGCTCAGCCTTAGCAGTGGCCCCTCTGAAATTACTCGCTTTGACCGAATGCGTAATATTAATTTTGCTATTGAGCTAAATGGCCGCCCTTTAGGTGATGTTGAAGCAGCAGTATTAGCACTGTCTAGCATCAACAATATGCCCGCAAACATTTCACAGGCTGCGTTAGGTGACGCTGAAATGATGGCTGAATTAGTAACTGGTTTCGCCATTGCTATGCTCACCGGCGTGTTGTGTATTTATATGGTGTTAGTGCTGTTACTCAAAGATTTTGTACAACCAGTAACCATTTTAACGGCACTCATTTTATCTGTACCTGGCGCATTTTTAGCACTCTTTATCACCCAATCAACATTATCACTGCCTGCCATGATTGGTTTAATCATGCTCATGGGGATTGCGACTAAAAACTCTATTCTGTTGATTGACTACATCATTATCGCTCGTAATGAGTACCCGCTAAATCGTTGGGACGCGATCCTAGATGCATGCAGAAAACGTGTTCGCCCAATAATTATGACGACCATTGCAATGGGAGCCGGCATGATGCCTATCGCTCTAGGATGGGGCGGCGATCCAAGCTTTCGCTCCCCCATGGCAATTGTTGTGATCGGCGGTTTAATAACCTCAACCATACTCAGCTTAATTGTGATCCCCGTTGTTTATAGCTATGTGGATGACTTTGTTAGTTATTGCCAGTCACTCTTGCAACGCAAACAAACAATTAACCAATAGATCTGCCCTGAATAATTCTCAGAATCATACCCTAAACACTGAGAATTATGCTTTGCAAACAGCTATTGCTGCTCTGCTTTTAAGTAAATAAGGAACTTATTACAATGAATACGAGTTATTTAATTCTCATTGCGATCTCAATTTATAGCTTTATTTCAATAGTATACGTATATAAATTACGCGGAAAAACGCGCTATACCTCACTGTCACAATACTTACGTAAAAGCTGGCCTATTTTCGCGCCATTAAATTGTATTTTATATATGACAACCCGCTCTTTTGCTCGCCAACCTGTACTGAGTGCTGACTACTTAAAAAATATTGCCGTACTCAGAGATAACTGGCAAATCATCCGTGACGAAGCACTAAACCTGCATCAATCTGGTGTTTTAGACGCAATTAAAACGCCTGGAGCAGTAGGTTATTATGATGTAGGGTTTCGCACATTTTATAAACGCGGTTGGAGCAAGTTTTACTTAAGCTGGTATGGCACAAATCATCATTCAGCACTCAGATTGTGCCCACAAACAATGGCACTATTAAAACAAGTTCCTGAAGTAAGAGGTGCGATGTTCTCAGTGTTACCTGAACACTCTAATTTAACCATTCATGCCGATCCAATGGCCAGCTCATTTAGGTATCACTTGGGGCTTGCGACACCCAATTCAACTCATTGTTTTATTGATGTAGACACTCAACAATGCCACTGGCATGACGGCAAAGATTTTGTATTCGACGAAACTTATCCACATTTTGTACAAAATAATACTTCTAAACCAAGATTAATATTAATGTGCGATGTAGATCGCCCTCTTAATATCTTAGGCCGTTGCTGTAACGTTTTTTACCGAGTGCTGATCAAAGGAACGGTTGTACCAAATACCACAGAAGACGAACGTGGTATTTTTAGCGCTTTGTTTGCTGCTTTAGCACCACTGAAAACAATAACCGTTAAATTACGCGCTGAACATAGAAACATATATAAAATTCTAAAGTGGGCTATCAATAGCAGTTTATTGCTCTTACTGTTGGCATTGTTGTATGGCTTAATTACACTCGTTAGTATGCTTTTTAGTTCATCGCAACGGTAACGACAACGAGTTGCTATTTTAAGGAAAGTTTATGGAAGATTTACGGCTTTATATTGAGCAATTATCCATCGTTACCAAACTCACTCACTATAAAAGAAAAACCATTTTATTACGTGAAGGCGAGCAAAGTGACAAAGTGTTTATTATTAAAGACGGCGCGCTTAGATCTTGGTTTAATGACGATGGTAACGATATTAGCTTTCAGTTCTTTTTTGAAGGTGATGTGGTCAGCTCTTTTGAAAGCCTAAAAAACAATTTACCTAGCCTCTATAACATTGAAACCATCACTCCAGTAACCTTACAACTGATCAGTAAAAAAGCGTTATATTTAGCACTTGAAAAAAATCCGATTTTAAATGAAAAAATTAATCTACATATCACCAAACGACTTTACCACTATCAACAACTGTTTATTTCACGAATAAAAAATAGCCCACAACGTCGTTATGAAGAGCTGTTACAGCAACAGCCAGAAATATTCACGCGTGTTCCCCATCATTATATTGCAACATTTTTAGGAATTACCCCCGTTTCATTAAGCCGAATTAGAGCAAAAAAAAATATTGCTTCTTAACTTATGTTAATGCGCTGAACTTTTAACCAATGTAAATTTTCAATCAAACATACCGACATTAAAGGTTTATCATGAAACAAGAAAATTTAAGAATTGGCTTTATCGGGCTAGGAAAAATGGGCTCTGGCATTTGCGCAAACATTCAAAAGGCAGGCTATGAGCTCACAGTTTACAATCGCAGTCATGAAAAAACGCGCGTATTTGCTAACAATGGTGCGAATGCAGTGAGGAGTATCCAAGAACTCGTTGCTAACTCAGATATTATTTTTACTAGCTTAATGGATGATCAATCAGTGCTCGATATGTGCACTGGCGATACAGGAATATTAGCCAACTTAACTGATAATAAGGTCCATGTAGGACTCACCACAATCCAACCAGCAACCTCAGAGCAATTACAAGCCATGCATCAACAGCTTAATTGCCATTATATTGCCGCTCCTGTTGTAGGTAGACCCGATGCTGCTGCCGCAGGTAAATTAATTAGTTTTTTAGCGGGCGATTTAAACGCCATTGATATTATTACATCAGTGGTCGCATCTTACACTGTTAAACAAGTTATCACCGGTAATGCCCCAAGCCATGCAAGCGCATTAAAAATATGTACTAACTACATGGCAATGACACAACTTGCTATGTTAGGTGAAATATTTAGCTTTGCTGAAAAAATGGGCTTAGAACAAGACCGAGTATTAATGATTGCCGATTTATTCTTTGCCGGAAACCCCGCCATAACTGATTACGCAGCAAAAATTGCCATGCAAGATTTCGACAATGCGGGCTTTGATTTAACTGCTGGATTAAAAGATGCCCTTATTTTTGAATCTGCATTTTCATCGGTTGGGGTAAAAGCAGGTGCCATTGCGACCGCAAAAGATCATTTAATCGCTGCTAATGCCAATGGCCTCGGTAGAAAAGATTGGAGCGCACTCACTCTTATGACCAGAAGAGCAGCTGGTTTAGACACTTAGCAGCCCCAACATACACACTCATCAATAGACTTTATGCCAACTCATAAAGCGTTTATCTAACGCCTTTTTAGAGCTGGCATAAAGCTTGTAGCTAACCTTTCAAAGCGAGCTTTAAGTGAGTAAATTTGGTTTATTCAGGTAACAATTACTCGGCTCGGCTAATATTTACTCATAAAGTGTCAGGAGGTAGTGTGGCTAAGTCAGCAATTTTATATCGCATGGTAACCGATGAGCATATTTGCCCGTTTGGTTTAAAGTCAAAAGATCTATTACAGCGAAACGGCTTTACTGTGGATGATCGCCACCTTAGTTCACGCCAAGAAACCGATGCATTTAAAGCCAAGCATGATGTTACCACCACGCCACAAACCTTTATTGATGAGCAACGTATTGGCGGTTACGATGATTTGCGTGGCTATTTTGAGCTGCCCAAAGCAGGTCAACATGGTACGAGCTACACACCAGTGCTGGCTATTGTTGCTGTAACTATACTACTAAGCTGTGGGTTTAGTTATGCCAACAACAGCGGTTTATTTTCGATGCAAAATTTAATGCTGTTTGTTGCACTCTCGATGGCAGTGTTAGCAATTCAAAAACTGCAAGATTTATACAGTTTTTCAAACTCGTTTATTACTTACGATCTATTGGCGATGAAAGTAGTGCCCTATGCCTATGTTTATCCATTTTTAGAGGCGTTTGTGGCTGTGGGTATGATAGCAAACTTAACGGCTTATATTGTTGCGCCAATCTCGCTATTTATCGGCACGATAGGCGCTATTTCGGTGTTTAAAGCGGTATATATCGATAAACGTGAACTCAAGTGTGCCTGCGTAGGGGGGGACAGTAATGTGCCATTGGGCTTTATTTCATTGACTGAGAATTTGTTTATGATTGGCGCTGGCTGTTGGATGTTACTGCGATAGATTGCTGCTCACTTTCTTGGTAGAGAATATATGCGCTGCTTAATTTATGGTAGGAGAGCGCTTTAGCGCCGAAAATAGGCCCCGAGGTTCGTTGCTCGAACCTCGTTTCCCGAGCCTCTACGTTAACGCAGAGCTCTATTAAGCCGTACCACCTACAGTGAGGTTGTCTATCTTCAAGCTTGGTTGGCCCACGCCTACTGGTACACTTTGACCGTCTTTACCGCATACGCCCACACCTTTATCCAGTGCAAGGTCGTTACCCACCATCGAAATTTGCTGCATTACTTCAGGGCCATTACCAATTAAGGTGGCGCCCTTGATTGGTTGGGTGATTTTACCATTTTCAATTAAGTAGGCTTCAGAGGCACTAAATACAAATTTACCTGAGGTGATATCTACTTGGCCGCCACCAAAATTAGGCGCGAAAATGCCTTTTTTAACCGTGCTGATAATATCTGCTTGGCTGTGCTCGCCGCCTAACATATAGGTGTTGGTCATCCGTGGCATAGGTAAGTGCGCGTACGATTCGCGGCGCGCGTTACCGGTTGGGTTAACCCCCATCAAACGCGCGTTCATTTTATCTTGCATATAGCCTTTTAAAATACCGTTTTCGATAAGTACGTTGTAAGCTGCAGGCGTGCCTTCATCATCTACGTTAAGTGAACCACGACGGTCAGCAATAGTGCCATCATCAACCACAGTACACAGCTCAGAAGCCACCTTTTGCCCTACTTTACCGCTGAACGCAGAGGCACCTTTACGGTTAAAGTCACCTTCTAAACCATGGCCTACCGCTTCATGCAGCAATACCCCTGGCCAACCATTACCCAATACCACTTCCATAGTGCCCGCTGGAGCATCAATGGCTTCTAAATTTACTTTAGCTTGGCGTACCGCTTCTTCGGCGTATTCCATCCAACGCGGCTTACCATCAACTAACTCTTTAAAATAACCATAATCTAAACGCGCACCGCCGCCTGCACCACCGCGTTCACGACGGCCGTTTTTCTCTAATAACACAGAGCAGTTTAAACGGATCAATGGGCGAATATCGGTAGCGAAGGTGCCATCACTGGCGGCAATTAATACTTCTTCATAGACTGCTGACATAGAGCTGATCACTTGCTCTGCATCGGGTGCAAGTTCGCGAATATAGTTTTCAAGCTCACGTAACAAATTTACTTTGTCGGTATCTGTCATACTTTGAATTGGTTGTAGCGGTGCAAACTGCTGCTTTGCTGCCACATCACTAAATACCTGAATAGCTTTGCTTTCGCCTGCTTCGGCAATACTACGCGCGGCGGTGGCGGCTTTATTTAGGGCTTCGAGGTTAATCGCATCAGAGTACGAAAAACCGGTTTTTTCACCGCTCACGGCACGTACACCTACGCCACGTTCAACGTTGTATGAGCCTTCTTTCACTAAACCGTCTTCAAGCACCCAGGATTCATGGTGGCTTGATTGAAAATACAGATCTGCGTAATCAACGTTATGCTGATGAATAAAACCAAGCGTTTTTTCGAGTTCTTCTCGATTTAGCTGACTGTCGTGTAATAAATGCTGTTCAACCGAATTCATAATAAATGCTCTCTAAATCGTTGGTGAGATTGCACTGGCATATCTCGACGAATGGCGTGCAAGCGGTTTAAATCTGGCTGACAGCCAATAAACCCTATGCCATTTGCAAGCTCACTGAGGACATCGCCCCAAGGAGAAATAATAATACTGTGGCCATATGTTGCGCGGCCATTTTCGTGTTGCCCTACTTGCGCAGCGGCAATCACATAACTTTGTGTTTCTATTGCCCGCGCTGTTAGTAACGGCTGCCAATGAGCGGCGCCGGTTACGGTGGTAAAAGCGCTAGGCACTAAGATAATTTCAGCCCCAGCACGTTGCAAGGCACTAAATAAGCCACTAAAGCGCAGATCATAACATACTGTTAAGCCTATTTTACCAAACGGCGAATCCACTACCACGATATCATTGCCCGCTTGGGTAAAGTTAGACTCGCGATATGCCCCTGTACCGTCCGCCACATCTACATCAAATAAATGCATCTTGTTGTATTGGGCAACCACATCGCCTTGGTTATTAACAAGCAAAGAGGCAGCAAAGTATTTGTCATGTGCAGTGGCAATCGGCACAGTGCCTGCCGCAAGCCAAATATCATACTGACGACATAAGTCACTTAATTGCTGTATATAAACGTCACTTTGCTTAGCAATCGCGAGTGTTTGTTGGCCACTTTTACTAAAGACTAAAAAACTCTCAGGTAAACACACCAGTAATGGCCGAGTTGCAGGGAGTTGTTGTAACTGCAGGTTAAGTTGCTCAATGTTAGCATCAGCACACAGTCCGGAGCACATTTGTAGTGCGACTATCATAGCTTGCTTGCTCCTTATTGCGTGGCTGTAACGGCGGCATCTTTGAGTGTTAGCTCATTTGATCTAGACGCTTGAGGTTGATTTTGTGCCGCTTGTGGCAGTGTCACTTCACGGCTCTTACGATCGATTTCTTTCACCACTGGGTCATTCATACTGCCAGTTACTTTAAAATTAATTTCTGAAATAACCCGCGCTGAGTGAATCACTTTATCTATCGCCAATGCAGCCAGCCCAGTTACCGGATTAACCATCCACGCTACGATCACCGGAATACTCGATGTCACTTGTGGCGCAACCGCTAAATCATAATCTATTTCCATGGTATTGAGATTGGTGTGGCCTTTAATAGTTAAATCTGCAGGGACGCCATCCATTTTCGTATCTTGGGTATAGGCAATGCCTTGCTCTAACTGCATAGTACCTTGTAGGCTGTTATAGAAAAATCCCTTTGAAAACACATCTCTAAAGTCGAGCTTTAACTTGCGCACTAATGAATCAAGGCTAAGTAACGAAAATACCCGCGCACCACCATCGCTTACCTCAGCTAAGTGTCCTTCGCCTAAGCGCCAATCTAAATCACCCGACAAACTGGCTACATCAAATAAGTAAGGCGCATCTTGCCACGCGAGGTTAAATTTAATGTCAGCAGTTGAATCTTTAACTGTAGTGGTAATATCAAATTCATCAAATAGTTCGCCGATATCATCACTTTGCATATTACCGCTAAACTGGCTGATGCTATCTTGCCACTGACCTTTGGCGCGTAAAATATGCTCACCTTTATCAACCACAAGCTCTGACACTGTGAGTTTATGACCATCACCATAGAGTGATGCACTGACTTTATCGAGTTGATAACTTGCCACTTTACAATCAACACATTCAAACTCAATGGCCGGTAAGTCACTTAACCAAGTGTAATCTTGAGGCGTGTCTGCTGGCAACGGTTCACCCGTAGTTGGCATAAAATTAACACGTAAATAATCACTGGCGATATGAATTGGCCGACTTGATTTATCAAGTGGTATAAGGACTTGTGAACGCAGCTCTTTAGCATTAAGACGCAGGCTCAAATCACTGCCAATAGGCGCTAAACGCATTTCAAAATCATTAAAGGCAATATCGGCTATGGTTAATTGCTGTACTTGACCGACAATTTCTTTTAATGGTGGCAACACACCAGGTTGGTCTGACTCTGCTTGGCTAATCGTGATGATCTGCTGGATCAAATCAAGCCAAGGTAATAAATCTGTTTGTTGTAAATTAATAGCAACACTTAAGTCTTGCTGGTTTAGCCCTAAATCTTGCTTACCTAAGATGATATGCGCATTGCTTAAAGCGCCGCTGCTGTTCGCTAAAATGCCATTAAAATATGCGTTGTTATTGATATTCACAGTAATCAAATTAGAAATTTCATCACCTTGAACAACAGCCGTTAACGGCCAGAGCTGATCGACGCTTTTACTATAGGGTGCCGGTAATTCACTGCTGAGCCCCTCAAGTTGTGAACTCACATTGGCGCGATAGTTAAAGCCATCGGTTAAAAAGTTGAGCGCAACATTGATGGCAACTTCACTTTCACCATGTAAGTAACCTTTTAATAAACCTTGGCCATGCGAAATTAAGCTATCAGCATTTAACTGTGCTTTTATATCAATGTCAGCACGGTAATTTTGGTCAATGTTTTTACCATTAAAATTAACTTTCAGCGGCATTCCTAACCAGCTGGCTTGCGCATTTTTTAAGGTGATCTGATCATCATTAAAATGTAGCTTGCCAGTTACGCCCTCAAGCTGTAGCCCTGGCTGCGCTAAATACACTGGCAGGTTTTTTAAATTAACGGTGCCTTTAGCTGTTACATCTAACTCGTTTAAATCAACAAGTAGCTCAATATCAGCGCTGGCAGTGCCTTTACCTTGGATCACCGCAAATACATTTGCTAGTGGTTCTGCAATCGGTGTTGCTTGAAAAAACGGTAGTAACTTTTGCGCATCAGCACGTTTATTAATTTTTACACTGAGTAGATCTGCGTTCATTAGATCTGCAATACTGACATGCACGGCATCAGCAACGGCTAAATTAACTAATTGCCCCTGCTGAGAATAAATGTCCATACGCTGATTTTCAAAATGTAATTTGGCGCTAGCATTGGTCACTGCCGGCCAATCTGGGGCAAACTGGTAGTGCGCGTTATCGACCTGCGCTAACACTTCAAATTGCCCTGAGTTATCAGCAAACGGAAAACCCGTTAATGGCCCTGAAAACAACACTTGTGCCTGGCTGAGTTCGCCACCTTTAATTGCTCCAGTTAAGTAATCAACTAAGTTTTCCGTCATCACTGGGCGTGGAAAGTAATGGCTGGCAATACTGGCATCGGCTGCAAATGCTTCTGCGTATAAATCTAGCCGCGGCTGTTCGCCTAAGGTTAGTTTCATTTCAGCTGCAACGGTGACTTCTTCATTATCAAGCCAAATATTATCACTGCTGAGCTGCCAACCTTGTTCGCTATTGGCTAAATCAATTTGCATATTAAGCTGATTATATTTAATAGGATGACTAAAGGTGTCACCTGTCAGTAGTTCACTATTTTCACCAAACAGGTTGATACGGCCACGGTCTTGGTTAAGCAGTCCATCGACCAATAACCCTTGTACTGCCGGCACACCTTGCTCAGCAAGCCAACCTAACTGCTGTGCTTCAAACCATAACTGCCATTGCTGCGCTGAGCTAAATTGCAAATATGCACGCTTAACTTGGCCACTGGGCTGTCGAGTTAATAGCGGCTCTAATGCTGAAAAATCACTGAGTTGCGCCAACTTTGTCACTAACTCAAAGTCCAGCTGCTGTAACCAAAACTGCTGCTGGTTGTGATCTAACTGTGCTTCAAATTGAAAATCAGGCCACTGTTGTTGATCATTTGCGATCGCCAGCCCCGAACTTTTTAAGCGCCAACCTTGTTGCCAAGGGTAAAGCTCAAAGCCCCCTTCACTTAAACTAAATTGGTGACTTTCGGTATCTTGCTGCCAATGAATAAAACTCGGCAACCATTTAACCGTGACATCTTTGATCAAGCCATTTTCAATGCTTAACCATGATTCTAAATTGATATCTGAATTAAACTGCTCTTTATCGGTATTTATGTATTGCGCTAACCATTTCGAGACATCAACATTACTAGCTTGCACATAAATATCACCCAGCATGGTCTCAAGTGTTGAACCTGTTAACGCCAAGCGCGCATCGAAACTGCCCACTGAAATACCCGGTAAAGCGAGCGAGCCACTGCCTAGGTGTTGCCCTGGTTGGTTTTGCCAAACAATATTTTCAAGAATTAAACGGCGCTCTTTACCATCACCCAACATAAAATTAAGGCTGCTATTTTCAACCGCAAAATGCCCTGTTTCACCAAGAAACAATCCTTCGATCAGCTCTTTTTGCTCAAACGATACGTCACCGCTTTGTGAATCCAACATGCTCGGCATATCAACATTGGCATGAAAGCCGTTGATCACAAAATAACTTGATTTTAATTGCCACGTTTTAATGGTTTCCCAAATATTTAATTCGAGGCTGGCTTTGGCAATCGTAAGTGCAATAGGTGAGGTTTTATTATCTTCAAAGCTTATCTCTTCCAATACAATGGCAGGGCCTTTACCATGCCAACTAGCAGAAATAGCACCAATTGATAAATTAACAGCGAACTTATCGAACAGGTAACCTTCAAGATCACCTTTGTAATCATTGGCGTAAGGTAGCGTATATTTAAGAACAGAAACAACAACGGCCAGCAATACCAGGGTTATGGCACACACTTGCCATAACTTACGGATACAAAAAAAACAGACCGTCTTGGCTTTCATTACATCATAACCACGTCAAACTGCTCTTGGCTGTAGAGACTTTCGGTTTGGATACTTACTTGCTTGCCAATAAAGAGCTCAAGCTCTGCAAGGTTATGATATTCGTCATTTAGTAAAGCCTCACTGACCGCAGGGGCAGCGTAAACCATAAACTTATCTGCAGCGTAAGCGCGGTTTACGCGGACAATTTCGCGCAGTATTTCGTAACATACCGTTTCCACTGTTTTTTGCGAGCCACGCCCAGAGCAAGCCGGACACACATCACACAAAATATGCTCTAGACTTTCACGAGTACGTTTACGGGTCATTTCCACTAAACCCAGTGCTGATAAACCATTAATATTTGATTTAACGCGGTCTTTAGCTAATGCCGATTCCAATGAATGTAATACCCGGCGCTTATGTTCTTCGCTTACCATATCAATAAAGTCGATTATGATAATACCGCCTAAATTACGTAACCTAAGTTGACGGGCAATCGCCGAGGTCGCTTCAACATTGGTATTAAAAATGGTTTCTTCGAGATTACGATGGCCTACAAATGCCCCCGTATTTACATCAACCGTGGTCATCGCCTCGGTTTGATCGATAATCAAATAGCCACCTGATTTTAAGGTCACTTTGCGGTGCAGCGCTTTTTGGATTTCGTTTTCAACATCAAACAAATCAAAAATAGGACGCTCACCTGGGTAGTATTCTAACGCCTCGGAAAGAATAGGCACAAACTCTGCGGTAAAGCTTTTCAGCTCTTCATAGGTAAGCTTTGAATCAACCCGAATACGTTCCATATCTTCACCAACGTAATCACGTAAGGTTCGAAACGCCAGCGTTAAATCTTCATGCAGAATGCTTTCTTTGCTGGTTTTTTTGCGTTTAGTGACGATTTTTTTCCAGAGCTTTTTTAAAAACTCAGCATCGTGACGTAGTTCGGCCTCACTGGCGCCTTCTGCGGCAGTACGAACGATAAAGCTGCCGTCTTCGTCGCCATATTCACCAACAATGCTTTTTAAGCGAGCACGTTCTTCTTCGGTTTCAATACGCTGGCTCACACCAACATGGGTGGCATCGGGCATAAACACTAAATAGCGCGAAGGAATGGTAATATCTGTGGTTAAACGTGCGCCCTTAGTACCTAATGGGTCTTTAACCACTTGCACCATAATGTACTGGCCTTGGCGAACGAGTTCGCGAATGTCTTGTACTTTTTTGATTGGCTGCTCATCAACCCCTTCAACAATAGAAGCGCTGTTAACAATATCCGAGGCATGTAAAAAAGCGGCTTTATCTAAACCTATATCCACAAACGCGGCTTGCATACCCGGCAACACGCGGCTTATTTTACCTAAGTAAATATTACCAACAATACCGAGGTTACCAATGCGTTCTAGTTGAATTTCTTGCAATACACCGTTTTCAATCAGGGCAACACGGCTTTCACTTGGGGTGACGTTGATCAGTAATTCTATACTCATGTTACCTACTTAAGAATTCGCTTAATAATTTTTCGCACTCATATAAAGGTAAGCCGACAACCGCAAAATAGCTACCCGAAATATGAGTAACAAAGCGCCCGCCTAATCCTTGAATGCCATAGCCTCCGGCTTTATCTTGTGGCTCACCACTTTGCCAGTAGGCTTCTAATTCTTGTTCTGAGAGTGTTTTAAAGCTCACTTTAGTGGTTACAACACAACTCATTACCTGTTGTTCAGTAGCAAAAGCGATTGCCGTTAGCACTTCATGGCTGCGCCCTGATAGACGCTTTAGGGTTGCCATAAAGTCGGCTTTATCACGAGGTTTACCAAGGGATTGGTTATCAATAACCACCACAGTATCACTGCCAAGTACGGGGCGATCTGTGTATCCCATCGCAACACCTGTTTGGGCCTTTAAACGTGCTAAACGTTCAACAAGTTCGAGCGGGGTTTCGTCTGCTAGCGGGCTTTCATCAGCATCAACACTAAATTGTGAGAATGCGACACCAAGCTGAGTTAGCAACTCTTTGCGCCGAGGGGAAGCTGACGCTAAATAAATGGCGGTTTGCATTATCTGATCCTGAAATGACGGCGATATTTACGTAGCAATAAGAAAATCCAAGGCCAACTTAACATGCCAGTGACGACAGGCCATAAATACTGCGGGTTAAAATACACATCCATTAAAAAATGGTTCAACCAAAATTGCATTAAATGATACAAGGTTAAAAATAAGCCTACCAGTATCGCTTGCTGCCAAATTGAAAAATTACGAATTTTCTGGAAATTACTGGCGGTCACAAAAATACAAATTGAATAAGTGAGTGAATTGACCCCAAGTGGCGAACCAGTGGCTAAATCTATCAATAAGCCAACCACCCAAGCCGTACCAATATTTAATCTATGCGGCACTGCTAACGACCAGTACATTAACACCAATAACACCCAGTCTGGACGAAATGGTTCAAACGAAAATGGTAATGGCATCAATGCCATGATCAAAGCAAAAAAGATGCTCACGGCAATCAATAAAAAATAACGGCTATTCATTGCTGATAGTTTCCTGCTGATTGCGCCATAACACCACTAATAAACGGATCCGATCTAACTGAGCTATTGGCTCTGCGTAAACTTGTGCAAATGGCTGGCCTTCATCGCGATTAATTTCAGTCACTACAGCCACCGGATAACCTTCAGGAAACGTACCACCAAGTCCCGAAGTTACCAACACATCGCCAATTCGTACATCTAAACTGTGCGGTACATGGGAGAGTTTAACTGAATTAATTTTGCCAATGCCTTCAACCACTGTACGCACATCATTACGCAGAATACGCACTGGCGTGGCATGGGTTGTGTCGGTCATCAGTAATACACGAGAGGTTGTTGAACCAACTTTGGTAAGCTGCCCAACGACACCCATTTCATCAATCACCGCTTGCCCTTCACTAATACCATCAATGGTGCCACGATTGATCACCACTTGGTGACTATACGGATTTGAGTGTACAGAGAGTACTTGCGCGATTATTTTACGATTAGAATGTTTAGCAGAGGATCCCAATAAAGCTCGTAGCTTTTGGTTTTCTTTGCTTAAGAATTGATATTGCTGGAGTTGTTCACTTTGCAGTAATTGCTTTTTCTTTAGTGCTTCGTTTTCAGTAAGTAATTGATCGCGCGTGTGCAAGCTTTTAGCGCCAAGGCTAAATACTTCATAAGGTAAGTTGGCTAAATACAGTAACGGGCTCACTAAAGTATTTAAACTCGTGCGTACTGTGGTACCACCTTGGGTATAACGATCGCCGACGATCAACATAACACTCAATACCACTGCGACAAAAAGCCGCAGTTGTAAAGAAATGGCACGCCCAAACATTAATTTCATTAGTCGTAACTAAATACGTCACCACCGTGCATATCTATCATTTCTAATGCTTTACCGCCGCCACGTGCTACACAGGTTAATGGATCGTCAGCAACCACAACAGGAATGCCAGTCTCTTCCATTAATAAACGGTCTAAATCTTTAAGCAAAGCACCGCCACCCGTTAACACCATACCTTTAGCAGAAATATCTGACGCCAGCTCTGGTGGTGATTGCTCAAGGGCAACCATCACTGCGCTGACAATACCCATTAATGGCTCTTGTAGGGCTTCTAGGATTTCATGCGAGTTAAGCGTGAATGAACGCGGCACACCTTCAGCAAGGTTACGGCCACGTACTTCAATTTCAATCGGCTCATCCGTTTTAAACGCCGAACCAATTTGATGCTTAATGTTTTCAGCAGTTGCTTCACCGATTAAGCTACCAAAGTTACGGCGCACATAGTTGATGATTGCTTCATCAAATTTATCACCACCAATACGCACTGATGATGAATACACCACACCGTTAAGTGAAATAATCGCAACTTCAGTAGTACCACCACCAATATCAACAACCATAGATCCGGTTGCTTCTGATACTGGTAAGCCAGCTCCAATAGCAGCAGCCATTGGCTCTTCAATTAAATACACTTCGCGAGCACCCGCTCCCATTGCTGATTCGCGAATGGCACGTTTTTCTACTTGCGTTGCACCACACGGCACACAAATAAGCACACGTGGGCTTGGGCGCATAAAGTTATTGTTATGCACTTGCTTGATAAAGTGTTGTAACATTTTTTCAGTTACATAGAAGTCAGCAATTACACCGTCTTTCATCGGGCGAATTGCTTTAATATTACCAGGCGTTCGGCCAAGCATTTGCTTAGCTTCAGTACCTACAGAGGCAACACTTTTTGGACCACCAGCGCGTTCTTGACGGATCGCAACTACAGATGGTTCATTAAGGACAATGCCTTCATCTTTGACATAAATTAGGGTGTTGGCTGTACCCAAGTCGATCGATAGATCGTTTGAAAAAATACCACGGAGCTTTTTAAACATGAGGCTGGATGACCTTTGAAAAACGTTCTTATGTTAGCTTATGCACTTTAACATGCTGAATCAGTTCGGCAATAAAAAGCGTAGCTACCTTTGTTAATTGGGTAAAAAAGGAAGCATTGCTTCCTTTTTAAATTATTTTTTATCGTTCGCGTACTAGACGAAAACCGATATAATTTGCACGAAAGTCCGGCGCCAAAATCAAACGAGTTGAGGCGCGAGCTAAACTAGGCGCAAAATTCCACGCCCCACCGCGAACAGTCACATCCGCTTGTTCAGCCGACTTATGAGTCCATTCCCATACATTTCCTACCGTGTCGTAAAGACCAAACGCATTAGGTGCAAACGAGCCAGTTGGCGCTGCACTTTTGTTTGACCATTCACTACCACACCAACCACAATTGGCTAAATTTTTACCTATTTCGTTACCCCATGGGTATTCAGTTTTGGTACCAGCGCGTGCTGCGTACTCCCACTCAACCTCATTGGGTAACCGATATTGTTGACCTGTTTGACCAGACAACCAATCAGCATATGCTTTTGCATCGTTGTAAGTTAAACACACAGCAGGAAAATCACTGTTTTGCTCAAAACCTGGATTGCGCCAATTTAAATTAACTTCCCAAACTGGTTCGCCATTTAAGTAATAAGCACAGCCACGATTACGTTCAGCTTCTGTTTTATAATTGGTATTAGAAACAAATTGCTGATAAGCGCCTACCGTCACCTCTTTATTTTGCATAGCAAACGAGCTTGCAATGGTTTTTTCAACAACTGGGCGTTCATTAGCAAGACCATTACCGTTGATATCACCCATTTCAAACTTACCAGCTGGAATTACAACCATTGCAGCAGCGGCGTTACCACCTAGCGCAGAGCTGGTTACTGGTACCGTATTACGTTGCTCGCTAGTGTATGTCGGTGCAGCAATCGACTCAGGCTTTTTTACCAACTTAGCATGAATGGTCTGCGGCTTTCGCAAGTCAACACGCACGCGATAAGGTTGATACCCTTGCTTACGCACTTCAACATCATGAATACCACTTGGTAAAGACGTTGCTAAACGAGTTGAACCAAAACTTACACCATCAATAAACACTTCATCGTCATAAACATTTGAACGCAGCGTAAGTTCAATCATTTTATTTGCATCTAGCTGCGGCTTCACCGTTGGCATAGGTTTAACTGAATAATCGTGTATCGGTTGTTCACTCATACGCGACACCGAAACGTTGGTATTATCCTTACTATCACTGAATGTTAACTGACTATCGGTGAAAGTCGTATCGTAACTGCTTTGATACCCAGTGCTAAGCGGCGTGCCGTACTCTGAACAGTAGCGGTTATCAACAGTTAATAAGCTACACAAACGACTACTATTTACATCGCCACGCATAGTGACACTTAAGTTTACGTTGTAGTTACCTTGGCCACTAAACGCACTATTGACCACATGGCTACTTAAAACCTGTACCTGTGCACCCGCCATATTACGCTTAGGTTCAACTAGGCGCTCTTCCGTTAAATTAGCAAAAATTTGGTCTACAAAACGCTTGGTCGCTTTTTGCAAACCCATTTGCTGACCACGTTGCTCACACGCTGCTAACGTTTCTGTACGTTTACAGTTGATAGTATGGTTAACTTCTAATGTGCCTTCACGGGTAAATTCATTACGTAAGCGTTCAACTCGGGCTGTTGTTAATTGTTCTTTTAAGCTTTCGAGTGTATTTAGCTGGGTATGTTTTGCTACGCGAATTTGTTCAATGTCTTTGCGGTGGGATGCAATTGCCGCCAACTGCATCGCGATATCATCTTTATTTTGTTTGTGATCAACCACAGCCTGCTGATAGCGCGCTTGTGCTGCACTAATATCAATACTGGGATCGTCAATTAAACGACGATACATTTCATTCATGGCATCAAGTGCTTGATTTTTTTCTTTGTCTAGCTCAGTCGAACGAGTTCGTAATAAATCTAGTTGACTCTGTAACTGACTTTCTTCTTTTAAGTGTTTTTCAAGTATCTGTGTAGCGTTATCGTATTCAGCTTGTTTAATACTGATCTCAGATTCAATTCCAGTTACTGTGGCTGTATCTTGTGCAAATACACTCGATGCAAACAAACTAGCTGATATTAATAGAGACAAAGGAGCAATTCGCATATATTCCATTCCCAAAAAGCGGCAATTATTTGGTCATTATTTATTTTTTATAATTAAACTCTTATGCTATGTACTTGCAAGGCAAAACACAAGCTTTGTTCAAAAATTATCTGAGTTTACAACTATTACCGTACTTCATGCCAGTAAATTACCATCACATAGTATGAAAATAGCCCCTTTTCTTGTTCATAGCTAATTTGTTAAACTTATGGCCCATTTATTTTAAGTTGCAACTGTGAATTTAATCCCTGAGTCTCCACTGCAAAAAATCACTTGTTCGATGCTGAGTGAACAAAGAATATCTTTATCGATAAAACGTGACGATCTTCTACATCCGTTAATAAACGGCAATAAATGGCGAAAATTAAAATATAACTTAACTGCAATGAAAACAGAGGGTAAAACAGAATTAGTTACTTTTGGCGGTGCTTTTTCAAATCATATTCATGCCTGTGCAGCCGCAGGAAAGCAGTTCAACTTGAAAACCCATGGCATTATCCGTGGCCCTGAACTTGATCAGCAAAACCCGACCTTAAAGTTTGCCAAACAATGCGCTATGCAGCTGCACCCAGTTACCCGTTTAGAGTATCGTGAGCGACACAACCCTGATTATTTAGCGCAATTGCAAACACGTTTTCCTAACGCCTACATACTGCCAGAAGGCGGGACAAACAAAGCCGCTCTGCTAGGCTGTAAAGAGCTTGCGCAGTCATTACCTAACGCTGATTATGTTATCTGCCCAACCGGTAGCGGGGGCACGCTAGCTGGATTGATTGAAGGTTGCGATAACACCACTCAGGTTTTAGGGGTTGCGGTATTAAAGCAAGCTGATTATCTAGTGGATGAAATCAAATCTCTTAGTGCAATTGCTATGCAGCAGCAAAACTGGCAATTACTCACCCAGTTTCATGGTGGTGGTTATGGCAAGTTTAGCCCTGAACTTTGGCAGTTTTGCCAAATGATGCAAACTCAACATCAACTACCGTTCGAACCAATTTACTCAGGAAAAATGATGTACGCTTTATGGCAGCTAATAGCTCAGGGTTATTTTCCTGAAGGCAGCCAGATCATTGCTATTCATACCGGCGGCCTGCAAGGATTAAATGGACTGCGTTACCGTCAGTTAATAGGTTAATTTACCATTACATTAGTAAACTCTTGCAAAGGCTCTGTAAAGTAAAACCCTTGCGCACCAATGACGCCCTGCTTTTTAAGCATATTGAGCTCTTGTTGCGTTTCCACACCAACACCGTATACAGGTAAGTTTATTCGCTCAGCACTCACGACAATTTGGCGCACCATTTTTTGCTGCGTTACATTTTTATCAATGTTGTGAATTAAATCGTAGCTTAATTTTAGTCCTTTGATCCCTTTATAAGACGCCAATAAAGCGATTTTATCGTGCGATGCAACATTATCAATTAATACTGAGCTACCCACTGATTTAATCGTACTAAAAGCAAATTTCAAAAGCTGTTGGTGTTGATAAAAATCCACTTCAGATATTTCAAACTGTAGTTTATCAGCGCCTTTTAGGGTTTTCATTTTCTCGCCAAACCAATGCCAGTAATCATCATCAAACCAGTTAAAGGCATGTAAGTTAATACTAACCGTCAAAGAACTTGGCTCACTTTTTAATAACTTAATAACTTGCTCCAATACTGTTTTATCCAACAAGGTAATTGCGTCATCACTTTTCAATTGCGGGATAAATTGTCTAGCCGACAGCATGCCTAGTGATTTATGACGTACTCTGATCAAAGCTTCATGCTGTAATATATCACCACTGGCAAATTCAAACAGCGGTTGAAAAAATAACATAAACTTCTTTTTGCCAATGTAATCAGTTAGGTTCTCAGAACTATTTGCCAGCACTGTTGACCGTGTGTAGTTAAATGGCACACGGTGAATATGCTGCCAAGCACTTTGCTTTGCGAGTGTTAATGCTGATTTTGTTAACTGATAAACTATCGTTTGGTCAGCACCATCACGGTAATTACATACCCCTATTTTAATTTCTTTACGGGATAGATCACCGCGATAAAGCAAAGATGCTTGGTAAATCGTTTGATGTAACCGCTTGGCGTAAGTATCAACATCGGCCTGCGGTATATTCTCTAAAGTAATTGCCAAGCCACCTGAAGATAGTAACTTCACAGATACCCGAGATAACTCTTTAAAGCCTTTGACTATAATAACTTTAAAATGACTTTCTAAGTCCACATTAGCTGGAAATGGCTGTGCCCAATAAAGTAGAGCAAATAGATGGTTGTGATTATTTTGAATGCCGTACATGCCCGTGATCACAGCATCTTCTCTAGCTACCTGTTGGTGCTTAGTCGCAACAGCATTGCTGTCACCAATCGTAATATTATGAAGGGGTAAGTTAACGGGCAATTGAGTGTGCGATGCTTTAAAATCGCTGATTTCAGCAACCGTATCGCGTCGTTTGAAAAGCACCCGCCACCAGCGATAGCCCCATGTAATAGCGCCAATCATCACTAAATTCAATAAAATAAATAGCGGGCTTTCTATAACCCAAAAAGGCAAATGGTAAAGCTTTAAACTAACCGTTTTATATTTATAGATATCACTCTCTTGGGCCATAAAAGCAGAAAAATGAAACGGCATACTCTCTGGCTCAAGCATAAAACCATGCTCGCCAGCAAGTGCTGCAATGATGTCTCTATCTGCGATTTGCTCCAGTTTTAAGTTATATACTTGCTTTGCTAATTGACTGCCTTCGATGTGTACTTTTTGATGCAATATCTCGCCTAATAAGAGATTAAATACCGTCAGTAAAAGCATAAAAGCAATCACATAAATACTTAGCATCCGTACTTGTGCATTTTTAAATTGAGTCACCATGGCTGTTACGCTGTTTGTACTAATAGCTCAAGTGTTGTTCAAGATCCCTATAAACACAAGGCTACAGCATGATTAAAGATAATTTTAGATTCGATAAATCGAGCAAAAAAGCCAAAACTGGCGTTTTTTTAAAGACCTATGAATTTGCAAATTTCAAATAAAAAATGTAACCGGAGCAAGTGCGTGGCAAGTTAAATTTGTTGGCATGCATTTTTTACCAACAAAGATAAAAAAAGGGCCTGTAAAAACAGACCCTTGAAAATAATTACTGATAATTTAGAACGGGATATCGTCATCAAAGTCGATTGGTGGTTCCATCGGGTTTGATGCGCCGCCTTGTGGAGCATTTTGTGGCTTAGGTGCAAAACCACCTTGTGGTTGCCCGCCACCTTGTGGAGCATAGCCGCCACTTTGGTATTGATTACTTTGCTGTGGTGCTGCAGCAGGTTGCTGACGAGCAGCTGGTGCTTGTTGTGGCGCTGGCGCATAACCACCGCTTTGCTGTGGTGCACTTTGCTGTTGAGTGTAACCACCTTGTTGTGGTGCGCTTTGCTGTGGAGCGCTCTGTTGCTGGCCGTAACCAGCTTGAGATTGACCGCCTTGGCTTTGCTGTTGGCCACCTTGATAACCGCCACCTTGCTGATCACCACCACGGGCACCTAGCATTTGCATTTGGCCAGTAAAGCCGTCTACCACGATCTCAGTGGTGTATTTCTCTTGGCCTTGTTGGTCAGTCCATTTACGGGTTTGAAGTTTGCCTTCAACGTAAATTTGTGACCCTTTACGGCAATATTCACCTACAATTTCAGCTAACTTGCCAAAAAACACCACACGGTGCCATTCTGTTTTATCAACCATTTGACCGGTGTTTTTGTCTTTATAGCTATCTGACGTAGCCAAGGTAATATTCGCTACACCATTGCCGTTAGGCATATAACGTACTTCTGGATCTTGACCTAAATTACCAACCAAGATTACTTTGTTCACACCGCGTGCCATGGACCTTTCTCCTATAAACGTTATATTAAACCAGCCGCTTTGCGGGCTTGGTCTAGGTCAAATTCTTTATCATCAATCTTTAAATAGCTACGATTTTCATCGCATACTACCGTTGCTTCTATTACACCTGGTAAAGCAACTAAACGAGACGCAAGGGTTTGCGCTTGCTGCTCATTACTTAATTCTGTCATTAAGCTTATCATTTTACTTCTTGGCGGGACTTGCATATTCCACGCAAGGATAAGCCATATTAACCCAACAACTGCGGCTGCGGCAAACACTGCTTGCGGCGTTGCTGATTGCGCAACGTAACCTCCTAAAATACCACCTAAAAAAGCACCAAAAAATTGCCCAGACGAAAATACTCCCATCGCCGAGCCTTTTTGATTGGCAGGTGAAAAGCGCGATACCAATGCCGGCATGGTCGCTTCTAAAAAGTTAAACGCGACAAAATAGGCCAACATACATAACGCCATGCCTATAATATTATCAACCCATAACGCCATTGCCGTCATACTCATAGTCAATAACGCAACTGAAGCGATAAAGGCCTGCTTTTCTTTTTCTTTACGAATGGCGATGATCATCATAGGTGCCATTAACAAAAAGCCAAAGATCAACACCGGAATATATATTTGCCAATGTGCTGATGCGACCAGACCATTAGCAATCAATTGCCCAGGTAGCGCAACAAAAATAGTGGTTAGGGTTAAATGGAGCAACATAATGCCCACATCTAAACGTGCTAATTGTGGGTGTTTAATAAGCTTTTTAATATCAGTAAAGCTGGCTAGCGTATCGCCTTTGGGCGCCTTATTAACGGCTTTTGGCACTAAAAATAGCACGATAAAAATACCAAGGATAGCCAATGCCGCCGTCAACCAAAATATACCCGCAATGCCCCAAGCCGCGGCGACCATAGGCCCAAGCAACATGGCGACAGCAAAGCTCATCCCAATACTCATGCCGATTACGGCCATCACTTTTGGTCGTTGTTCGTCACGACTTAGATCAGAGGCAAAAGCAAGTAATGAACTGGCAATCGCCCCCATTCCCTGTAATGCACGCCCTACAGTGACCATTTGCAAGGAATCAGCAGTGGCTGCAATAACAGAGCCCACAGCAAACAAACATAAACCACCAACAATAACTTTTTTGCGGCCTATTTTATCTGATAACCAACCCATAGGTATTTGTAACAGCGCTTGTGTTAAACCATAAGCACCAATAGCAATACCAATCCATAACGGTGAAAACCCAGCTAAATCTTGTCCATAAATAGCCAGCACTGGCATTAACATAAATAAGCCAAGCATACGAAATGCAAACACACTCGCGAGCGATACTGCGGCGCGTTTTTCTCGTGAATTAAGTGAAGATGCTGTCATGATTCGCGTGTTCTTGCTGTCTATTAAAATTCGAGCAGGGATTCTAGCACAAGCTTAACAAGAAATAATCGTTTCAAACTGATGATTTTTCATTGATCAAGGATTAATCTTCGCACGTATTATGAGATACTCAGTAAATCAATTTGGTAATGAAACGAGATAGCATGGAAAACATTGAAGTCCGAGGCGCCCGCACGCACAATTTAAAAGACATCAGCCTAACCATTCCCCGTGATAAATTAATTGTTATCACCGGGCTATCTGGTTCAGGTAAATCGTCTTTAGCATTTGATACCTTATATGCAGAAGGGCAGCGTCGGTATGTAGAATCTTTATCGGCCTATGCCAGACAATTTTTATCTTTAATGGAAAAACCGGATGTTGATCATATTGAAGGGCTGTCGCCAGCAATTTCAATTGAACAAAAATCAACGTCACATAATCCTCGCTCCACCGTTGGTACCATTACCGAAATTTATGATTACTTACGCTTAATGTTTGCCCGTGTTGGTGAACCGCGTTGCCCTACTCACGATTTACCACTCGCGGCACAAACCGTGAGCCAAATGGTAGACACTGTTTTAGCGTTCCCTGAAGGCAGTAAATTGATGTTACTGGCTCCTGTGGTAAAAGAACGCAAAGGTGAGCACGTTAAGTTGTTAGAGCAACTTGCCAGTCAAGGTTATATTCGCGCCCGTATTGACGGCGAAGTATGCGACCTCTCTGATCCACCGACTTTAGAACTACATAAAAAACACACTATTGAAGTCGTAGTTGACCGCTTTAAAGTTAAAGATGGTTTACAACAACGCTTAGCTGAGTCGTTTGAAACCGCGCTAGAGCTGTCTGCTGGTGTAGCAACGATTGCCTCGATGGATGATTCAAGCGCCGAAGAGTTACTGCTCTCTGCTAACTTTGCTTGCCCAACTTGTGGCTATGCGATGAGCGAACTCGAACCTCGGTTGTTCTCGTTTAATAACCCAGCGGGCGCATGTCAAAGTTGTGATGGTTTAGGGGTTCGTCAATATTTCGACCCAAATAGAGTGATTCAAAACCCTGAGTTAAGTTTATCTGGTGGGGCAATCAAAGGCTGGGATAAACGCAGTTTTTACTATTTTCAGATGCTGCAAGCGGTTGCTGAGCACTATAAATTTGATTTAGAAATGCCCTTTCAGGAACTGTCTAAAGACGCTAAAAAAATCATTTTAGAAGGTTCTGGCGAGACAAAAATTGCTTTTAACTACCGCAACGATCGAGGGGACTTAATAACTCGTAACCATGAGTTTGAAGGCGTACTCAATAATATGAACCGCCGCTATCGTGAGACCGAATCAAATTCAGTGCGCGAAGAGCTGGCTAAATACCAAACCAGCCAAGCGTGTCCAAGTTGTAAAGGTTCGCGCCTACGCCAAGAAGCGCGCAGTGTATTTATCGGCCAAACTAACTTACCCGCTATCACCAGTATGAGTATTGGTGAAGCGATGAGCTTTTTTGAGCAACTAAGCTTAACCGGTCAAAAAGGCCAAATAGCTGAAAAAATCTTAAAAGAAATTCGCGATCGTTTATCATTTTTGATCAATGTCGGCCTAAATTATCTCTCTTTAGAGCGCAGTGCCGATACTTTATCTGGTGGTGAAGCGCAGCGGATCCGCCTAGCCAGCCAAATTGGTGCTGGCCTTGTTGGCGTAATGTATGTGCTTGATGAACCATCGATTGGTTTACATCAACGCGATAACGACCGCTTATTAAAAACCCTTATCCACTTACGTGATCTCGGTAATACCGTGATTGTAGTTGAGCATGATGAAGATGCGATCCGCGCCGCCGATCACATTATTGATATTGGCCCCGGCGCTGGTGTACATGGCGGCTATGTAATAGCTCAAGGTACCCGTGATGATATTTTGGCCAGTGCAGAGTCTGTCACAGGGCAGTTTTTGTCGGGTAAACGCAAAATTGAAGTTCCTAAAGAGCGTCATAAAATCAACGACAAGTGGTTAGAGCTGTTTGGCGCTAGCGGTAATAACTTGAAAAATGTCGATTTAAAAATACCTTTTGGTTTAATGACCTGTATTACTGGTGTATCAGGCTCTGGTAAATCAACGCTTATCAACGACACTTTATTCAAACTCGCGCATACCGAACTAAACGGCGCAACCACCGCCGAAGCTGCACCATACAAATCAATTAGTGGCCTTGAGCATTTTGATAAAGTTATCGACATTGACCAAAGCCCCATTGGCCGTACGCCACGCTCAAACCCAGCCACATATACCGGTATTTTTACTGGTATCCGTGAGTTGTTTGCGGGTACGCAAGAATCACGTTCGCGTGGTTATAAAGTGGGTCGCTTTAGCTTTAACGTTAAAGGTGGTCGCTGTGAAGCCTGCCAAGGCGATGGCGTAATTAAAGTCGAAATGCACTTTTTACCGGATGTATACGTGCCGTGTGATGTCTGTAAAGGACAACGTTATAACCGCGAAACGCTCGAAGTACAGTACAAAGGTAAAAACATTCACCAAGTGCTTGAGATGACAGTGGAAGATGCGCACGACTATTTTGATAAAATACCCGCCATTGCACGCAAACTAAAAACCTTAATGGATGTCGGCTTGTCGTATATTCGCTTAGGTCAAGCAGCGACTACGCTCTCTGGTGGTGAAGCGCAACGGGTTAAACTCGCCCGTGAGCTATCAAAACGTGACACAGGCAAAACCTTGTACATTTTGGATGAGCCAACCACAGGCTTGCACTTTGCCGATATTGAGCAATTATTAGTGGTGCTGCATCGCCTACGCGATCATGGCAATACTATCGTAGTTATTGAGCATAATCTTGATGTAATAAAAACAGCCGATTGGATCATTGATTTAGGTCCTGAAGGTGGCGCTGGCGGCGGTGAGATCCTCATTGCAGGCACGCCAGATGAAGTAGCCGAATGTGAGCGTTCACATACCGGTCACTATTTAAAAGCGCTACTTTAAGCGGTTTTATTAAAATTATAATAAAGAGTTGGTAAAAAAGTCCGAATATTGTTACTCGGGCTTTTTTATGTTCTGTTAATTGCGGGGATTTTTAATTTCCCTACTCATCCCAGTCAGGATACTGCTCTGGTTTGATACCGCTTTCGAGTGCCACTCTAGGGTAGACAGTGCTTGGCTTGTTAGTAAAACGTTTTTTACGACTTTTATTTATTTGAAACAACCAGCTATCGCCGTAATCAAACATATAAAAGAGCTTTTTACCTGCTAATTTTGAGAATATAGTTTCAACGGTTTCTTGAATTACTTCATCTTCATCGCATGATATACGCAGCGCATTTCTAGAATAAAAAGAGCTAGCAATACAAAACTCATACATGTGATCATTATCAAAACCGACTGCAAATAAAATGGCCTCATGTAATTCCTCTAAGCTGCAGTTAATAGGGATTTCTAAAGCACATTCCCATTCATTTTCGGCATGTATCCCATCAAGTAATTTTATCTTTAAAGTTTCAATCATTTTCTGACTTCCCCTGTTTTCTACCAAACTTGTCAAACTACTCGTTTTAAATTTATATTATATTGATATATCAATCATAACTGTCATAAGCAACTAATTCTGTAAAGATACTAAGTCCTACCTAACGCCCAAACCGCTACCAACTGACTAATTTTATTTACGTGTCTTTGACATCTCGGCGATTGAATAACAGCTTGCTGTTGTCGGTTACATTAAACGCGAACAATTTAAAATCAACATAAGCTTCTGCAAACTCATGGGTGGTTAGATTAAAACGGGCCACGCGCGAAATACCATCACTGATATATAAATACTCGGCATTGATTGCATGAAAAGAGGTTGCTCGTGCGCTATCAGGAAGCTGCGAACATTGTCTGATCAGCTCCTCACTGGCTACTGCAAAGCTACGTCCTTGATTACCATTGAGTAATGTAATTTAATGTTTTATAAGTAAAAAAATACCGCTGAAGATAACAATCATTCAGCGGTATTTTTTATCTATATCGCAATTACGGGCGGGGAATAAATCCTAACGCGTTGTAAACTGACTTTAATGTCACTTCTGCACGGGCGCTGGCTTTTTCAGCACCAGTTCTCATGATGGTATCAAGCAATGCTTGATCTTCACGTATCTCTTTAAAGCGCGCTTGGATTGGCTCAATCATGCTTACTACTGCATCAGCGGTGTCTTTTTTCAGGTGGCCATACATTTTATCTTCGTACTCTGGCACTAACTCTTCAATCGAACGTTTAGTCGCAACAGACATAAGCGTTAATAAATTTGAGACACCTGGTTTTTCAGTGCGATCAAAATAAATACGCGCTTGCTCGTCTGAATCGGTTACTGCTTTTTTCAGCTTTTTCTCAATCTTTTTGGGTTCGTCTAACATCATGATAAAACCATTGGGGTTTTCATCTGATTTAGACATTTTTTTCAGTGGATCTTGCAGGCTCATAACTCGCGCGCCAAACTCAGGAATATAAGGTTCTGGAATAGTGAACACTTCACCATATAAGTTATTAAAACGCGTTGCGATATCACGAGTAAGCTCTAAATGCTGCTTTTGATCATCACCTACTGGTACTTGCGCCGCTTGATAAAGTAAAATATCCGCCGCTTGTAATACCGGATAAGCAAACAAACCAACATTTACGTTGCTGGTGTTCTTTGCTGACTTATCTTTAAATTGGGTCATGCGGTTCAGCTCACCCATTTGCGCATAACAGTTTAATACCCAACCTAACTGCGCATGCTCAGGCACTTGCGATTGTACAAATAACGCCGCTTTTTCAGGGTTAATACCGCATGCTACATACAAAGCGATGCCATCTAATACACGGGCTTTTAAGAGCTCTGGATCTTGGCGTAAAGTAATCGCGTGCAAATCAGCTAACATAAAGTGACTGTCATATTCTTCCTGTAGCTTTACCCACTGGTTAATAGCGCCAACATAGTTGCCTATTGTCATCCCACCGGTTGGCTGCATGCCACTTAACACTACTGGTTTACTCATGATGTTCCTTTATATTTCTAAAGTTAAAAATGCTAAAATTACGGGTCACTTACCTTTGGGTAAGCACAGGTATTATATCTAAGAATGTATCGCAGAGGTACTGCGGATTATGGTCACTCAGGTTTTCACCTTGGTTATAACCATAAGTTAATGCAAGCATATCTATACTTGCAGCACGCGCTGCTAAAATATCACTTTTTGAATCACCGATCATTATTGCTTGGCTTACTGGTACATTTAATTGCTGACAAGCAAACAACAGCGGTTCAGGAGATGGCTTTTTCGCCATATCGTCACCACAGACTATTACCTCAAAGTGACTGGTTAGCGCTAGTTTATCAAGGAGCTTTTCTGTGAAACATCGCGCTTTATTGGTGATCAAGGCTTTAGGCATACCTCGCAATGCTGCAAGGCCGGTTTCCACATGTTGGTACAAGACACTGTATTCACCAACTAGTTGTTCATAATGCCCGTAAAACAACGTAATTGCTTTATCAGCAAGTACAGCGTCTAAATGCTCGCTCACTTGCATATCACCACTTAAACCTCGTTTTACCAAAGTTTCAATGCCATTGCCGACCCAACTTTCTACCAAGCGCTGGCTAACAATAGGAAACGCCAAGTCAGATAATGTCAGATTCATTGCGATATATAAGTCATAAACGCTATCAACTAAAGTACCATCTAAATCAAATAAAGCAGCTTCGTACTTCATTACTTTATACCCTCTAACTGGGCACGCATTTGCTCTATCACGGCTTTATAATCTGGCTGATTAAAAATAGCAGAGCCAGCAACAAACATGTCGGCCCCTGCTTGTGCGGCGGCGGCAATATTATCGACTTTAATACCACCATCAACTTCTAAGCGGATTGCACGCCCTGACTCAGCTATAATTTTTCGTGCTTGGCGTAGTTTTTCTAAAGTATGAGGAATAAAACTCTGGCCACCAAAGCCAGGATTAACCGACATGAGTAAAATCACATCGAGTTTATCAATCACGTGCTCTAAGTAGCTTAAACTGGTTGCCGGATTAAATACTAACCCAGCTTGGCAACCATGATCTTTGATCAACTGCAAAGTGCGGTCAACATGCTCACTGGCTTCTGGATGAAAAGTAATGATTGAGGCGCCAGCATCGGCAAATTGTGGAATTAAACTATCAACAGGCTTAACCATTAAATGCACATCAATAGGCGCGGTAATGCCATAGTCACGCAGTGCTTTGCATACCATAGGCCCGATTGTTAAGTTTGGTACATAGTGATTATCCATTACATCAAAATGAACTACATCTGCACCAGAAGCTAAAACACGCTCGACATCTTCGCCCAAGCAAGCAAAATCAGCAGATAAAATAGACGGGGCAATAAGGTACTTTTGTAGTGTTTCTAACATAAACAATCCTTAGTGATATTAAAAATGCGCAAAATAGCAGGGCCTTTAATTGGCATAATGTAACCTAAATCAAGCTATTCCCCAAGAACCCCAGCTAATTAAAGCTTTAACTCTATTTTAATTTTTGCAATGGTTGAATTTTAAACAACTAAATTTAAACATTACTTTTACTTTAAGCTTTTAATTTTATTAATTTTTTATATTTGTTAAGGGAAAATTAAGTTTGTTATTTGAGCATTTTTTATGTATGCTCTAGTGAGTTACACTATTATGGACTTAGTAAAATGCGTGCTTTTAAAATCGGGATCTTAACTGCGGCGGCTATAACTATCGGTACACTAAGCTATTTTTCAAAAAGTGATGATACACTTATCGCGGCTAACGATTGCCAATGTAGCTCAGGTCATTTAACAATTAATAATGCAGCGCAATGCATGAAGGTCGAACAAGAATCAAGTTGGATGTCATGGCTCACTGGTGATAGTCGCAGTGCACAATTTCATTATTTAGATTTACTTGAATTATTAACCAGCTCAGACGAACCACAAAAAGCGCGTTCACTTAGCCCTAGGTTCTAATCAAATGCAGCAACTGTTCAGCGCCATACAAAGTGTTATTGCGGCATTTTTTGGCGTGCAGTCTGAAAATAAACGTCACGCTGATTTCAAACAACACTCCCCACTCAGTATTATCATCATTGCGATTATGTTATTTATTATTTTTGTTGCCGCTATTTATGGCGTGGTGACTTGGGTGCTAAGTACATAGCCATCAACTCATTGACTTTATTACGTGATCCCCCTTTTGGACTAATCGTCCGTTTAACTTGAATTTCAGCCAGGGTTGCCTGACTGTATATTTTGCGAGTCCAGACTGTGTCGTGATTTGAGATCAACACCGGTGTGTTGCTCTCAAATGCAGCTTGTTCAGCTAAATTAGCTAGATTCGCCTGATCATCTAAATTAAATCCCCCTTTAGCATACGAGGTAAACGACGCCGTTTTGCTCAAAGGCACATAAGGTGGATCACAATAGATCACCGCATTATCGGGTACTAATTTAAATACATCATCATAACCTAAGCAGGTAAATGTGGCTTGCTGGGCTTTCTCTGCAAAGAAGTACATTTCATTTTCAGGAAAATATGGGCGCTTATACTTACCAAACGGCACATTAAAAATGCCTTTTAGGTTATAGCGACATAAGCCATTGTAGCCATGGCGATTCATATATAAAAATAAAATCGCTCGCTCGTAGATGTCATTACTTTGGTTAAACTGTACGCGGTAATCGTAATATGCGTCAGGCTGGTTGTTTAAATCAACAAACAGCTTTTTAGCATCGCTGATGAATTCATCTGGTGAGTTTTTTAATTCGTTATACAAGTTAATGAGATCAGCATTAATATCATTAAGAATATAATCTTTAAAATCTGTATTTAAAAATACCGAGCCAGCGCCAACAAACGGTTCAACTAAGGTATCGGCGTGTTTACTCGCTTCATTTAAGCGTGCGCTAATATCTTCAACTAAGCTGTATTTTCCGCCAGCCCATTTAAGGAAGGCTCTGGTCTTTTTCTGCATCGGCTCTTTACTTCAAACTGGTGTGCCGCGATTTTACACTAATCAAAGTAAGTTTACTGATCTAGTAACGCGATTTCTTGTTTTATTTTACTAATTTTTTTATAAAACGGCTGATTTTTACGCACTGTTGCAGATAAGTTCGATAACGCCTCTCGGGCACTTTTTAAGTCATCGTAACTGCCATAGGTTACCAGAGTCCACAATTTACCATTACGTCGTGTCTGATAGACTTTAGCAAGTGGTTGTAACCCCTGTTCAACCACATACTGTTCAGCAATTGTTTGTTGAGTCACCGCTAATAACTGGATCACGAGCTGATCATCCCCCTGCTTTAGATACCAGCTATTATCAACGGGTAGAATAGCCTCAGCAATGGTACTAACCTCGGGTTCAATAACATCATCAGCTAGACTCGTTGTGACATCCACCGGCTCTGCTGCTGGCGCCAAACTATCTAATATTGCCGCGATATTATTCTCCTGAAGAGGATTTTCAGTTGGCAGCTTATCATGTTCTGACTGAGCGTGTTGCTCAGCTAATTGAGCATCTACAGCTTCGACTTCTGAGGGATCGGTTGTCAATGCTGTTGCAGGTTGCTTTAAAGTATCGACTGCGATTGCCGTTGCCACTGGGGTTTTTGGTTGTTGCTGATAAAAATCTTGCCACCAACGGGTCATATCTGCTTGATACAAAAAACCAATAATCAGCAGCATAATAATCACCAGCAGCGCAATTAACTGCACTCGCCACGAAACTTTATCTGTCACGGCTACTTTTGCAGTATGCTGCGTCGGCTGCCAGGCTAATAATAAACTAGGGTTACCATGCGCTTCTTGTAAAAAAGCTTGAAAGACAGGATCTTCATCATAAGGTAAGTCTGGAAAATAGCACTGCATAAGCTGCTTACTTTCAGCCATAGAAAGCGCTTCTAAATGAATTTCTACAGCGCTTTTAAACTGCCCTACTGATTGCGATGCCAGTAAAATATATAAAGTCGTCGGGCTATGTTTGGCGAGTGTTGTGAGCTCTTGCACCATTTCATCAGATAAATGCCGGCCGCCATCTAACACCCACAAGCATGGACCACAGTTTTGCTGTTTAGCGAGTTGATAAAAATTTTCTGACAAGCTTAAGTTTTGATCAATTAATGGTGAACGAAAACTTTGCTCAAGTAACTCACTCATTAATTGTACATCAGTCATGCGCGCACTTAGCTGCACAAACGATTTATTGAAATCACTGTATTTATCGGTAATAAAGGTTTCAAGAAGATAACTTTTACCAAGTCCAGACGGACCCAGTAAGACAATTAAATTTTGCCCATATTCAAACTGTAGGGCAATCCGATCAACCAAAGCCGCACGGCTAGGTAAGATTTGCGATTGCATTAGCGCCCTATTAAATCTCGGACCTGTTGATCTGAGACATCATCAACCAGCGCGCATTGACCAAACGCAGTAGGAAGAATAAAGCGGATCGTGCCTTTTTTATTCTTTTTATCTTTACGCATATGATGAAGAAAATGTTCAGCTGTCATGACATCAGGGATCTCACTAGGCAAATTATATTGCGCTATTAAGGTAACGATCCTTGCAACTTGTTGTGCGCTTAAATCGCCACGGGTATGCGCAAGTTTTGCCGCTAGTACCATACCAGTTGCCACAGCTTCGCCATGCAACCATTGACCATAGCCCATTTGCGCTTCAATCGCGTGTGCAAAGGTATGACCTAAATTAAGTAACGCACGCAGACCTGCTTCTTTTTCATCTTGGGCAACAATCAGTGCTTTAATTTCACAGCAACGAAAAATCACATGCTGGATGGTTTCTTCATCCAAGGCTTGCAATTGCGCGGTGTTATTTTCCAGAAAGCTAAATAACTCAGTATCGTAAATTAAGCCATATTTAATGACTTCAGCCATACCGGCTGCAAATTCACGAGCAGCAAGTGTATGCAGTGATTGCGTATCGATAAACACGGCTTGCGGCTGATAAAACGCCCCAATCATGTTTTTACCCAAAGGATGGTTAACCGCCGTTTTACCGCCAACTGATGAATCAACTTGCGATAATAAGGTAGTGGGTACTTGAATAAACGGTACGCCGCGTTGATAGCAGGCCGCCACAAAACCAGTCAGATCACCTACCACACCACCACCAAGGGCGATTAAACAGGTATCTCTGCCGCAATTATTTTCAAGTAAAAATGCCGAAATTTTCTCAAACCATTCCAGTGATTTATATTGCTCACCATCAGGAATAATAAAACTTAGCGGATTTAAATCAGCTAACAACGCCATTGCATCGCTTAGGTATAAAGGTGCAATGGTGTCATTAGTGATAATGATAGGTCGACAATCACCAATATGATGACGCAGCCTGTCAGTCTGTTGAAGTGCAGATTGACCAATATAAATAGGATAACTTCGCTCGTCTAAATTAACTGTTAATTCAAGCATCGCTAGTATCCTTTTCTTATTGGTATTTAAAAATCTAATTTCTCGATGATTTGATTAGCGACAACTTTAGCGCTTTGCTCATCAGTGCGTACAACAAAATCAGCTACTTCTTTATACAACGGTTCGCGTTCTTCAGCTAAGCGCTCTAATACATCACGAGGTGCTTCTTCTGTTTGCAGTAATGGGCGACGCTTGTCGCGCTGCGTGCGTGCAACTTGCTTTTCGATCGGCGTCTCTAGGTATACAACGATACCACGAGCCGAAAGCTTGTTTCGTACTTCTTTGCTCATCACTGAACCACCACCTGTTGCAAGTACAATACCCTGCATTTCAGTTAGGTCACCAATGACAGATTCTTCACGAAGTCGAAAGCCTTCTTCACCTTCAAGATCAAACACCCAGGCAATATCTGCACCGGTACGGCGTTCGATTTCTTGATCAGAATCGACGAATTCAAGGTGCAATTGGTCTGCAATGTGACGACCAATTGTGCTTTTGCCAGCCCCCATAGGGCCAACTAGAAATATATTACGTTTTTCAGCCATATCTTTTAGTACAAACGAACTCTAAAATTTGAAATAAAACCCCGCCTAACGACCTGGCCCCAAAATTAAGGAGGGGATTATCTCAGTAATTGATTGGGTATTTCAAGTCAATTAGAACAAAAAGCCAATTAACGAGCAATTAAAGTTAATAATTGCCCATTGTGTAAGAATAAATCAGTGTAAATTACTCTATTTGGATTTTCGGAGTAACGAAAATCAGCAATTCTTTCTTTTCATTAAACTCACTTGTACTTCTAAACAGCACTCCTAGGTAAGGAATATCACCTAATAATGGTACTTTTTTAACTGAGTTAATGATTTGCTGCTGGAATATACCACCAAGAACTACTGTTTGACCATTCTCAACCAGTACTTGGGTTTGAATTTCTTGGGTATCAATTGCAACTGCAGGTCCTGTTCCAGTTTGCACTGTATCACCACGCGTATCTTGAGTAATGATCAAATCCAAAATCACTTTATTGTCTGGGGTAATGTGTGGTGTAACTTCAAGGCTCAACACAGCCTTTTTAAAACTCACCGTGGTTGCCCCACTTGAAGCAGATTCAACATACGGGATCTCAGTACCTTGCTCAATGCGCGCTTTTTTCTGGTTAGCAGTCGTAATACGCGGACTTGCGATAATCTCACCGCGGTTCTCTTCTTCCAACGCGGTTAGTTCTAAATCAAGCAATGTGCCATTGGCTAACTTAGCAACGTGCATACCAATGCTGCCAGCAGCACCTGTAATAGGCAGGTTGACATTAAGGCGGTCAGAAATACTGGGAATGGTGCCGTTAGAAATCGTGTTAGCGCCTTCTAAGGTGCCCGAAATACCATCGGTGCCTTGTTGATCGCTAAACCCCCAACGTACGCCTAAATCTTCTTTTACGTTGTCACGTACAGTAACCATACGTGCCTCAATAACAACTTGTCTAACTGCGATATCTAAGGTCTCAACCATACGACGCACACTTTCAATACTTTTTGCAGTGTCTTTGATCAGTAAGGTATTGGTGCGCTTATCAACGGATACACTGCCGCGAGCACTAATGATGCTATTGGTATCTGTTTTTAGTAGATCGGCAAACTCTTCCGCTTTTGCGTAGTTCAAGCGAATGTATTCACTGTAAAGCGGCTCTAAGTCTTCAACTTGCTGCTTGGCTTTGAGTTCTTTTGCTTCACGGGCGGCCAGTTCTTCAGAAGGTGCCACCATTAAGATAGAACCATCCATGCGTTTATCAAGACCTTTAACACGCAATACCACATCAAGGGCTTGATCCCATGGCACACCGTCTAAGCGCAAAGTAATATTACCATTGACTGAGTCACTGGTTACTAAGTTAAAGTCGTTATAACCGGCGATGATCTGTAATACCGCACGCACTGAGATATCTTGGAAGTTTAAGGTCATTGGCCGACCTTGATACTCTTTACCGCCTTCTAAGTAAGAGCGTTGCGAGTCATCTTTTTCAACCGTTAAAGTCAGGATGTTTTCAATTTGCTGGTAGGTAAATTTAAACGCGGCATTGGGGCTGATCACCACCCGACTCATATTGCCTTCTTTAAATGTCTCAATTGAGCTCACTACCGTACTAAAATCAAGCACATCGAGTTCATACAATAAGTCATCTAAAATATTGGTGTGATGAAACTCAGCAATAATTTTCCCACCGCTTTCATGCACATCAATAGCTGCTTGGGTATCTTGTAAAAATACTAATACTCGCGCTTCACCTTTTTCACCACGACGAAAATCAATCGACTGGATTGAGTTAATATAATTACCCGTCACAACTTGCGCTGCGTTATTACCCTCTTGTGAAGTGAGTGGGTTATCAGATACATGTAATGAAACAAGATTATTAGTAACTGTGGTTTGGTAAATTTTTAAACGCTCTAAATGCACAGTAACGATTAATGTACCATCCGTAGTGACACTGCTCACTTTTTCAATACCAGCTTGATTGATTGGCACGTCAGCCAAACCTTGCTCAACATCGGCTGCGTTGAAACGCATTTCGATACGGGCTGGATTATTGAAAACCTGAACTTTTGGCTCTTCGCTCAGCTCTTCATCAAATACTAACTGTAACTGTGTTTCTCCAGCCATTAACGGGTTATAACGAACGTCATACAATAGCGGTGTCGCCATTGCTGATTGCGTGATAAAAAGGGCAATAACAACAAACAAAGCCTGCTGAATGCGATTACTCCAAGATACTCCCTTCTGCATTTTAATTTTACCTTTTTTATTTTTAACTAGTGCCATTGGAGCTTGCCTCTAACATTTCAAGCTTTGTCAGCCGCTCTTTCCAACAACCAGACCCATCGGGAATTAATTCTAACAATTCTATATAATCACTTTTTACTTGTTGAACAACGCCATGATACAAACCGATATGATTGCCCACGGTTACTCGGTGCAAGGTATCATCAGCCGCTTTAATTAATGCCCAAGTTTGGCCATCAGACCCCAAGGTGCCTTTCATTGCGAGATTATCCAACGGATATTTTTCTAACACCTCACGGGTACGTTCAGGATCAGGGTGTAAGCAGTTTTTTACTTGGATCATATTATTTTGAATAATTTCCGGTTGCGGCGCAACAAAAGGGCTACGTAACTGCTGTGCATTGTATTCAAAATGTTCAAATTTTGTCAGTTTTGGGATTGCCTCAACTTTAGGCGTAGTACTGGCTTTAACTTGATCAATAAATTCTTTTTGCTCAGAGGTATCATCGTTACATGCACTTAGCAACACACTGCTGAGTAGAACAAAGGCTAATTTTTTCATTTTTTAGCCCCTACTTTCTTCACGCCACCTTCATAGCGGTAAGTTTTAGCTACCACACTAAAGGTCAGTTTGCCTGAATCCGAACTATTAATTGAAAAGTCATGCAAACTAACGATACGCGGCAGTTGCGCCACCTTACCAACAAAATCGCCAAACTCATGATAGCTGCCTATTACTTCAATTTTAATTGGTAATTCAGTATAAAACTCTTTTTCAACTTCAGGTAACCAGCCAATTTTAAGGAAGGTTAAGCCACTCGTAGTACCTACGTAGGATAAATCATCTAGCAAGCCCGGTGTCTCGTTTGAGGTTGGTAAGCGTTTTAACAGCAAAGAAAACTTTTCTTCCATTTCAACCATTTGTTGGCGGTAAATTTCTAAGTTACTAGCTAGGGCATACTTCACTCGATAAGTGCTACGTAGCTCAACTTCCTTACTAACCGCACTCTTGTAGCTATCAATTTCATCTGAAACCAATAAGCTGTAGCTAAAAAACAACACTAATGCGGCAACGAAAGTACAACAAATAACTTTAACTACAATCGGCCAATCGCCAATATTCTCAAGCTCAATTTCGTTCCATTCAATCTCGGTTAACGCTTTGATATCAAGGTTCATTATTTAACCTCGCCAATTTCATCAAAAGCTTTTACGTAAAATTCCATATTAAAATCACTTAATAAGCGTGATGATTTTTCCCCAGCAACAATACCTTGCATAATGGGTTTTTCGAGCAAATAAGAGTTCTGTACTTCACGCAGCATATTTGAAAGGTGATTATTAGATTCGCTACGGCCAACAACATGAATAGCACTCCCTCGGCGCTCTAACTTAGTTAAGTAAACACCAGTAGGTACTATTTTGGCAACTTCATCCATAATCTGGGTGCCCAAGTTACGACTACTTTGCAACTCTTCAATTAAGCGCATACGCTGTTGTAAGTTTTCTTTCTTTTTGTCTAATTCACGAATTTCACTAATGCGTCGATCTAATTGGCTAATTTCTGTTGTAAGGTAATTATTTTTAATATTTTGCCCATCTCGCAAATTACCGTAATAAGTACTCAATAAATACATACTCATAAAACTACCAAGCACCACTAAAAACAAAATAGTGGCAAATTTATTTTGCGACTGTTTTCGTTGTTGTTCGCGCCACGGCAGGAGATTTATATGTGGCATGATGAAAAACTCCTTAATGCCAATCCCGTCGCTATTGCAAATTGCGTACGATGGCGCTGTAACACATTGCGATCAACGTGCGCAGAAATCTCCATATTAGCGAACGGTTCTGCCACTATGGTATGAATACCTAACTCTTCAATTAGCAATCTATCTAGGCCATCAATCATCGCAGTACCGCCAGTAAGTACAATATAATCAATTTGATCTTTACCACTGGTGGTTAAAAACATCTGCACGGCACGGCGTACTTGTTGTAACAATGAGGTTTGAAACGGTGCCAACACTTCAAAGGTATAGTTAGGGGGTAGATCGCCAGTGGTTTTACCAATCTCAGCTTCATCAAAGCTTTTATTATAATAGGCCACAATACTGTTGGTGTATTGGTCACCACCAAACACTTGGTCTCGGGTATAAATAGTTTCACCACCGAGTACCACACTGACCAGCATCAGTACTGCGCCAATATCGACCACAGCCACACATTTATTAAACGCATCACTGGGTAATTGTTGATAATAAACATCCATAGCACGGCTCAGCGCATAGCTTTCGACATCGACTACTTTTGCGGTTAAACCGGCCGATTCTAACGCGCCAACGCGAGCTTCAACACTTTCGGTACGCGCAGCAGATAACAACACATTCATTTTTGAAGGGTCTGCTTCGTTAGTACTTAGTTTTTCAAAATCTAGGCTAACTTCATCTAATGGGTAAGGAATAAGGCTGTCAGCCTCGATTTCAATTTGTGACTCTAGTTCTGCATCACTGAGTGTAACATCCATAAAAATCACTTTCGTGATTACCGTTTGCCCAGACACCGCAACTGCAGCAGATTTAATTGATTTAGGTAATTTACGTTTTAACTTAGTAATAATATTACCAATCGCTTCAATATCTTGAATATTGCGCTCAGCCATAGTACCTTTTGGCATTGGCTCTATTGCTAACGCCTCAAGCCGGTAGCCGCTGTCCGTTTCATTCAGTAACACTGCTTTTATAGCGTGTGACCCGATATCTATCCCTACCATCATCGATGAAGACTTACTCAATAGTTGACTTAGCATGTTCGCAACTTGGCCTTTGTTTTAAGAATAAACAAGTTATAATTTTTATATGAAAAAATACTATTCACTTTTTAATCAATATATACTAGCAGTCTCCGATTCTAATTGGGAGTCCATTTAGGGAAAATATAAGTGATTTTATTAAAACGAACTTTACAATTTTTTATCATTTGCACATTTTTGGGGCTCATTACCTTAGTAAGCCTTTATTATTACGTTAAATCTGATATCCCCAGTGTGCAAGTTTTAAAAGACGTGCAACTACAAACTCCTATGCAAGTATTTTCTAAAGATGGTTTATTAATCAACCAGTTCGGCGAAAAACGCCGTATTCCTGTGACCATCGATAAGATACCGCAACCGCTCATAAATGCCATATTAGCCACTGAAGATAACCGTTTTTATGACCATATAGGTATAGATCCTATCGGTATTTTGCGTTCAGCGCTCGTATTAATTTCAACTGGCGAGAAAAAACAAGGCGCAAGTACTATAACAATGCAGTTAGCTCGTAACTTCTTCTTAACACGAGAAAAAGCCTATATTCGCAAAGTTAAAGAAATCTTTATTGCGCTGCATATCGAAAACTTACTCAGCAAAGATGAAATACTTGCTTTGTACCTAAACAAAATAGAGTTAGGTAATCGCGCTTTTGGTATCGGCGCCGCAGCACAAGTATATTATGGTAAAGATCTTAACGAATTAAATTTAGCACAAATGGCGATGATTGCAGGCTTACCTAAAGCGCCATCAGCGTTAAACCCAATCAGAAACCCAATCCGTGCAAAAGCACGTCGTAATGTGGTATTGGGTCGTATGTTAGATGAAAATTATATCTCTAGAGCCGAATATAACGAAGCCACCAATGCCCCCATCACCGCCAAGTTCCATGGCGCAGAAATTGAATTGTATGCACCTTATATTTCTGAAATGGTACGTGCCGAAATGGTCGCCCGCTATGGCTATGAACGCGCTTATAATACCGGCTTTAAGGTTTTCACCAGTGTTGAATCTGACGTACAAGCAGCAGCACAAACCGCGCTCGTTAATAACTTACATGCATACGATATGCGCCATGGCTACCGTGGTCCACAGCAGCAATTATGGGACTTTGCAACGCAAACAGCGTTGAGTCATAGTGAAATTCTGGAAAAATTAAAGCCAGTAAAAGAAATCGGCCCATTATTAGCCGCTGCTGTACTTGAAGTGGGCGAGCAAAGCGCTACCGTATTATTAAAAAATGGTGAGCAAGCCAACCTTGATTGGGACAACCTAAAATGGGCACGTAAATATATCACCCGCTATCGCCAAGGGTTTCCACCAAAAACCGCAGGCGACATACTCAACCCAGGCGAGCAAATACTATTACGGAAAAACGATGACGGCAGTTATCTGCTTAGTCAATTGCCTGAGGCGTCTAGCGCATTAGTCTCATTAGATCCTAACGATGGCCGTATTAAAGCGATTGTCGGTGGCTATAGTTTTGAGCAAAGCCAATATAACCGTGCTGTGCAAGCGAAACGTCAGGTTGGCTCTAATATTAAGCCATTTATTTACTCTGCGGCACTGAACAACGGCTATACCTTAGCGTCTATTTTGAATGATGCGCCAATTAATCAATGGGACAAGAGCCTAGGCGTGGCATGGCGACCAAAAAACAGCCCAGCCGTTTACAATGGACCTATTCGTATTCGTCGCGCTTTAGCGCAATCTAAAAACGTTATTTCGGTACGCTTACTGCGTGGCGTTGGCTTACAACGTACCGCTGATCACTTATTGAAGTTTGGCTTTCAAAATAGTGATATTAATCGTAGTGAATCATTAGCATTAGGCAGTGCCTCAATTACGCCACTAGAGCTTGCTCGTGGTATGAGTGCATTTGCCAACGGCGGTCACTTGATCACGCCGTATTTCATTAATGAAATTCAAGATTCAGCGGGTAATGTATTATTTAAAACAGAGCCACTGTTAGCCTGTGACCCTGTTATTCCTCAGTTAACGATTAAACAGTTTGAGTTAACACCTGAGCTTGCTAACAGTCAGGAAGCTATCGCGACTCATTGCGCGCCGCGAATTATATCGAAGCAAAATGCGTTTTTAATTGCTGATGCAATGCACAGTGCAGTGTGGGGCGGCGGTAGTTGGGCGCATAAAACCGGTTGGAGTGGTACAGGTTGGCGTGCACAGGCCCTAGAACGCCGTGATCTATCTGGTAAAACAGGGACTACCAATGACTCAGTAGATACCTGGTTTAGTGGTTTTAACCGCGATATAATGACCTCTGTATGGGTAGGATTTGATAATCCAGGCAACCCGCTTGGCCGTTCAACCTATAACAACAACATGGATAAAAACCAAATATCCGGTGCTGAGTCTGGTGCCAAAACAGCCCAGCCAGCTTGGGTCGAGTTTATGCGCGTTGCTCTTGCTGGTAAACCTGAAGCGCCAATTGAGCCACCGGAAGGATTAGTGTCGGTAAGAATTGATTTAGCAACCGGTTTACTGAGTCAAAAGAACGATTACACCAGTCGCTTTGAATACTTTGAAAAAGGCACCTCGCCGACTAAGTATGTAATGCAACATGTAGAAAACGTGTTTGAAGAAGACACTAAAACGGAAGAAGAGCTGTTTTAATATTACTATGTCGCGATATAACATCGCTTACATAAAAAAAGCGCCAATCGGCGCTTTTTTTGTTTACAAACACAGAGCTTATTTTAAGTTTTGTACTAACCAATATAAATCAGAATGTACGCCTGCAGCGGTCACTTCTTTACCCGCGCCAGGACCTTGGATCACCAAGGCATTATCACTATACCACTGGCTGTTAATGACAAAAATATTATCGCCAGGAGTTAAGTTAGCCAGTGCATCCCCCTGCGTTGCATACGCGAGCCCAACTTTAGCTGTTACTTTACCATCGGTAATTGTCAGCGCACCGGTATAACGCAGTACCTTGTTTTCTGTCGCTGCAGACTGTGCTTTTTCAACAATAAAGTCATCAAGCAACTGCTTATTATCAAGGAAAGATTGCCAATCACCTTGCGCCAATTGCGCAGGCATTAATGGCGTTAAGGCAATGTCGTCCAGCTCTAACGTTAATCCTAATTCACGGGCTAAAATAAGTAGCTTGCGCTGCATATCACGCCCTGATAAATCTTCTCGCGGATCAGGCTCGGTATAGCCCATTTTCTGCGCTTGCAGTACCAGCTCTGAAAACGCCACACTGCCGTCATAGCTACTGCACAACCACGATAAAGTACCCGAGAATACCCCTTCAATATGGGTGATACTGTCGCCACTGTTTTGTAAATCAGCTAATGCAAAGTTAATCGGTAAACCGGCGCCAACACTGGTGTTATAACGCCATAATAAATTGCGTTCGGCTAAATTGCGACGCAAGCTTTGATACCAATCATTATTTGCAGTACCCGCGTACTTGTTAGCGCTGATCAAATGGCAATCTAAGTTCACAAACGCCGGGTAAAGCTCACTAAACGCTTCACTGGCAGTAATATCAATAACCACTTTGTGCTCGTAATCAAGTTCACTGATACGCGTTAATAAATCATCCTGTTGATAGTCAATCGCTTCGTTTTGCCATTGTGATTGCCATTGCTCAAGCGCAATGCCACTTGGGCTAAACAGCATTGCCCGCGAGCGTAACAAACCAACTAGTTTAACGCTAAAATGCTGTTGCAAACGGTTCAGTTGTTGACTAAGTTGCTCAATAAACACTTCACCAACGTTACCTAAACCCGCAACGATAATAGCCAACTCTTGACCTTTATTGATCAATTTATCGTGCAATATGGTCAATACATCACTATCAATTGATTGATCGGTTAGCAGTAAAATATAGTCTGTATCTTGATGGCTAAAGCGGGGAGTTAAGCTTTGCTCAGTCAGTACTTGAGTTGCTTGCTCAAATAATTGCGCCACATCATTACGTGGTGCGACAACAGCGCAGCCATGTAAGTTAGATTCAATAATATTCGCGCGCCCTTGTAAGTGACTTACCACTTGATGAGTTGCATCAGCTGGCACTAATAAGTAGGTATCACCATTTTGTACAAAGTGATGCAGACTATGTTGAATTAGCTGGCTTAACTCACCAATTTCACCGCCACGCAGCTGATCAATACGCAATAAATCAATATTTTCTAAGGTGGTGATAAAACGCTTAGCTTTACTGTACCCTTCTTTAACTACCTCTGTAGCACTGGCTTCGGTATCATAACTGCTGCGAACCACTAGCTTAATATCAGTATTTTTCAGTGGTGATAAGGTTTTCGCATGCAATACCGGGTTGCCTAAACGGGCAAGCAAATTAGCTTGGCCGCGGCATACCTTTGAGTACTTAATGGCTTTTTTAACTTTACGCGGATCAGTACTAAATACCCCTTGGGTATCAGTCCAAATAGATACTTGGTTGGCATGGCAATAACTGCTTAACAAAGTGGCACTGTAATCACTGCCATTGCGCCCCAGCGTTACCGTATTTGCTTGGCAATCGGCGGCAATAAAACCAGTAACCACATTAATGCAATGTGCCGAGATCAACTCAGCACAGGCCTGTTGATTTTTTTGATGTAATAACTGCCCATCATTTAAAGTAAATAACTGACGCGCATCAACATCTTTCGCTTCAAGACCTAGTTGCTGCAAATAGGTTGCTAACAAGCGTGCCGACCACACTTCGCCATGAGCAAGTAATGCAGCTTCCTGTAAGCTTTGCTGCTGCGCTTGTTGTGCTATTAAGGCCAACTCTTGATCAAGTACGTTTAATGCTGCGTGTCGCGCCGTAGGGCTTAACAATTGCTCAATCAAAGTACGTTGGTGGTTATCGAGCTGCAGTAAAATATCGCTCACCGCTTGTTGATCACCTTGTTGGTAGCTTTGCCACAGCTTAACTAACGTATTGGTGGTTTTACCGGCGGCAGAAACTACCACACAGTCACCCGCTTCAGTATGCGCTAAAATAATATTGGCAACGGCCTGATAACGCTCGGCTGAGCTTAAGCTAGAGCCACCAAATTTATGAACTATATTTACCATTTTCTATTACCACAAAGCCGTATGTGCTGGAGTCAGCTTAAATGAGCTTGATTGCTCTTTATCTTGTTGTTGCGAAACCGGTGTTGCTGTAGTTGCTGCATGCAGGCCTTGGCCCGGTTTCACTTTATTAAATACGCGATCTAAATCAGCCAGCAAATCTTTTGCGTCTTCAATACCGACCGAAATACGGATCAAAGTATCACCTACTCCGGCCGCTAAACGCGCGGTTGCTTCCATTCCAGCATGCGTCATGGTTGCTGGGTGGCAAATTAAACTCTCTACGCCACCTAATGATTCCGCTAAGCTGAATTCTTCAAGGCTAGTTAAAAATGCCGCGGCATCGTTAACATCACCTTTAATATCAAAGCTTACCATACCACCAAAGCCTCGTTGTTGTTGTTTTGCCAACTCATGTTGCGGGTGAGACTCAAGGCCAGGGTAATATACTTGGCTCACATAAGGCGAGTTTTCTAAATACAGGGCAATAATAAAGGCATTTTCTTGATGCTGACGCAGGCGGACATTCAACGTACGTAGGCCACGTAAGGTTAAATAGCTATCAAACGGTGCGCCGGTAATACCAATATTATTAGCCCACCATGCAAGCTCATCACCTAACTGTTGCGTTGCGGCAATCACAGCCCCACCCACTACATCGGAATGGCCATTAATATATTTAGTGGTTGAATGCACCACAATATCAACACCAAATTCAATGGGATTTTGTAACGCAGGTGACAAAAAGGTATTATCAGCGCCGACTAACGCACCGCACTGCTTTGCAATAGTGGTGATCGCTTTAATATCAGTTAAGCGTAAAATTGGATTACTTGGGGTTTCAATCCAAATGAGTTTTGGTTTGATCTCAAGAATTTTTTGATGGTTTTCAGCTTTAGTTAAATCTAAAACCACTAATTTTAATAGCCCGCGCTTTTCAAGCGAAGTAAATAAACGGTAACTGCCGCCATAACAATCATGTGGGATCACTAAAGTATCGTCACTGTTTAGCAGCTGAGTAGCTAAATGCACCGCAGCCATACCGGTTGCAGTGATTATACCCTTGGCGCCGCCTTCAAGTTTTGCAAGAGTTTCGGCTAAGATATCTCGATTTGGGTTACCGCTGCGGCCATAATCATATTGGCGCTTGGTATCAAAATCAGCAAATGAGTAGGTGGTCGATAAATGAATGGGAGGCACAACGGCGCCATGCTGTTTATCTGCATCAATGCCATTACGCACTGCAATAGTTGCTTTGTTCTTTTGACTCATAACGTCACCTACAATTAAATGGATGTTTAGACGTCTAAAAGGTTAGAGGATCGGATTTAATAAGTCAAAGCATTTATGCTGTTTTAGCTGCAACTATGGCAGTAAAAACATTTAAGTTGCTAGATGGCTAAATAACTAGTATTTGACTATCTTATTTAAAACGATAGAATTTCGGCATCTTTGCGCAGCAAAAGGTCGCGCAAACAATTAACAACCTGAGGCAACGACACATCCTATGGCTAAATGGAATGGTGAATATATTCACCCATACGCAGAACACGGGAAAAAATCAGAACAAGTTAAAAAGATCACCGTTTCGATCCCGTTAAATGTATTAAAAGTTTTAACTGATGAGCGTACTCGCCGTCAAATTAACAATCTTCGCCATGCAACAAATAGCGAACTGCTTTGTGAAGCATTTTTACACGCATTTACTGGCCAACCATTGCCAAACGATGAAGACTTACGTAAAGATAATCCAGAGAAAGTACCTGAAGAAGTGAAGAAAATCATGCTTGAGATGGGCTTAGAAGTGCCAATCCTCAACGAAGATTAAAAAAATATACTTCAGGAATTGTATACAAAAAAACCTCAGCGACTTACGTTACTGAGGTTTTTTATTATTGTGCCATTACAAATTGCAGCTGAGCAGCTACTCCATGTAGTTTTCCGGCATATCAATTTGTGCAACACCAGAGTCAATTGCCGCTTGCGCTACAGCTTTAGCTATACGCGGTAATAAACGCGGATCCATCGGTTTTGGAATAATATACTGCGCACCAAATTCAAGCTTATCAACACCCGCCGCTTTTAATACTTCTGCAGGTACTGGCTCTTTGGCAATGCTACGAATAGCGTCAACTGCGGCAATTTTCATTTCATCATTAATTTTACTGGCGCGTACATCTAACGCACCACGGAAAATAAATGGGAAACACAATACGTTATTTACTTGGTTTGGATAATCAGAACGACCCGTCGCCATAATTAAATCATTACGCGCACCGTGAGCAAGCTCAGGTGATATTTCTGGATCTGGGTTCGAACAAGCAAACACCACGGGTTTATCAGCCATCAATTTAAGATCTTCAGGGGCCAATAAGTTTGGCCCAGATACACCGACAAAGACATCGGCATCAGCAATCACATCTTGCAAGGTACGCTTATCGGTATTGTTAGCAAACAACTGCTTATATTCGTTTAAATCATCACGGCGAGTATGGATCACCCCTTTACGATCTAGCATATAAATATGTTCGCGTAGTGCGCCACACTTGATCAGCAGTTCCATACATGCAACCGCAGCGGCGCCCGCACCTAAGCACACGATAATCGCATCTTCAATATCTTTACCTTGCACTTCTAGTGCGTTGATCATGCCTGCTGCCGTGACGATTGCAGTACCATGTTGGTCATCGTGGAACACCGGAATACTACAACGTTCAATCAATGCTTTTTCGATTTCAAAACACTCTGGTGCTTTAATATCTTCTAAGTTAATACCACCAAACGTATCTGCGATGTTTGCCACCGTATTGATAAAGTCTTCCGTGGTATTGTGTTTCACTTCGATATCAATCGAATCAAGGCCTGCAAAGCGCTTAAATAATAACGCTTTACCTTCCATAACTGGTTTAGACGCCAATGGCCCTAAGTTACCTAAACCTAAGATTGCGGTACCGTTAGTAATAACCGCAACCATATTACCTTTACCTGTGTATTTATAGGCATTAGCAGGATCAGCAGCGATTTCACGTACAGGTTCTGCAACACCGGGGCTATATGCTAAAGCGAGATCTTGGACTGTTTCAGCCGGCTTAGTAAGCTCGACACTGATTTTTCCTGGAACGGGATGCGAATGGTAATGTAAAGCTTGTTCACGAAAATCTGACATAACGCGATTTTATCCTGCAAGTAAGTTAAGTTGAAAGTGAGAGTAAGCAGTTCTTATAGGGAACGATACCTATATTATAATTAAATTCAAGCAATATCAGGTCTATCCTGTTATATGCTATATCCGTTAATTTTATGCGTTTTATCGTCAAGTTTTGCAAAAAAACTGCAATTTAAAGCGATAAAAACAGCATAAAGCATCAAAAAACCCAACCAAAAATGCTTGTTAAGTGAATATTTAAAGCAAAAACTATAAGCAAAAGCAGATATTCACATAAGTGAGACGTTAGCAACATTTAGCAGCATAAAGGCTAACTTTATCGACAAAAACATTTAATCTAGCGTTTTAATACGATAATCAATATAGAGAATAAATCACGATTTGTCTGTTATTTGCTCGCTATACTGGGTATAAAAATGGGAAATAGTCACACTATAATGAATGCATGAAGTAACCCTAAATAAGCAGGCATTAAGCGCAAGATGGGCGCCGTTTTTATAAATTACAGGCATAAAAAAAAGCACCCTAAGGTGCTTTTTCCGACAAAACAACAAGAATTACTTGCTGCTAAGTGAACCGAAACGCTTGTTAAAGCGATCAACACGGCCACCAGTGTCTAAAACTTTTTGCTTACCAGTGTAAAACGGGTGACACGCAGAACATACGTCTAAGTGAATGTCTTTACACAGTGTAGAACTAGTTTCGAATTTATTTCCGCATGAACATGATGCTGAAATTACTTCGTACTTAGGGTGAATACCTTCTTTCATAGAAACCTCTAGTTAAGGCCGCATCGCTCTCCAAACCCGAAGTCTGGCACCATACGTCGTTAAAACAAATTATTTAGGACGCGTATTCTATGCAACAACCCCGCTTGCTACAAGCTTTAAATACCGTTTTTGCTAATAAAATAACCAAAAACTGTAAAGCCGAGATTCGCTGCTAGGTTTTTAGCTGTAATTTTAGTACATTAACTTCCTTGCTAGTTACTGTTTGGGTTGTTATGAGTTTTGTTGAAGTTGCTATAAAAGTTCCGTTGCAGCGCACCTTTGATTATCGTATCCCAGCGCAACTGAGCGGTTTATCAACACCACCTCAGGTTGGTGCAAGAGTCATGGTCCCGTTTGGCAATCAGCGTAAAGTTGCTGTGGTATTGGCTTTAAAAACACACAGCGACGTGCCCGCCGACAAACTCAAAGACATGTTTGAAGTCATTGACGATGAACCTATTTTATCACCGCAACATATCGAGTTATTGCGCTTTACTGCTCGTTATTACTGCTACCCGTTAGGCGAAACTATTCATATTGCCCTGCCTAGCGCACTACGCCAAGGGTTATGCCCTGATAAAAGCAGTATCAATATGGTGGCACTCACCGACAAAGGAGCCAAGCTGCCGTCATTAAAAGCAAAAAGCCAGTTAAACTTGCTTAAGCAGTTGGCCGAATCGGGGAAATCGTCTTTAACAGAATTAAAAGCGCTGGGGTTTAGTAAAAAAACCATCGACAGCCTACTGAATAAAGCACTGATCAGCCAAACCATCGAACACGACAATCAATGGCAGCAACAAACACCCACGGTGAGCACTAAACCGACGTTAAATAAAGAACAAGCGGTTGCCTGCAGCACAATTAATCAAGCGCAAGGCTTTAATAGCTTTTTACTTGAAGGCGTCACTGGTAGCGGTAAAACCGAAGTCTATTTACAGTGCCTTGAAGACGTTTTAAAACGTGGTGAGCAAGCGTTAGTACTGGTACCTGAAATAGGCCTTACACCGCAAACCGTCAACCGCTTTCGTCGCCGTTTTCCAGATACGCCGATTATGCTGTGGCATTCAGCGTTGACCGATAATGAACGCCTGCAAACATGGCGCTTTTGCGAAAAAGCCAGCTGTGCCATAGTGATCGGCACCCGTTCGAGTATCTTTTTGCCGTTTTTAAAACTCGGCATGATCATTGTCGATGAAGAGCATGACAGCTCCTTTAAACAACAAGACACACTACGCTACCACGCCAGAGACTTAGCCGCTTACCGTGCATTTCAGCATAAAATACCGCTTATTTTAGGCTCAGCCACACCTGCTCTTGAGACTTTACATAAAGCACTGAATAACAAATATCAATTATTAAGCCTCACGCAACGCGCACAAACCAGCACCGATAATAAATTTCAATTATTGGATATGAAAGGTCAGCCGGATCAAGCGGGAATAGCCCACGGCAGCCTAGCGACGATTCGCCAGCATTTAAAGCGTGGCAAGCAAGTGATGGTATTTTTAAATCGTCGTGGCTTTGCACCGACCTTGATTTGCCATGAATGCGGCTGGCTCAGTGAATGCAAACGTTGCAGCACCAGTGCGACTTTCCATAAAGCAATCGGCCAGATGATTTGCCATCATTGCGGCGAGCAAGAACGGGTGCCGCACCAGTGCCCAGATTGCGGCAGTACACAAATATTTCCAAATGGTAAAGGCACTGAACAAATAGAAGAGTTTTTAAGCAGTGAATTTCCTGACACCCCAATTAGCCGCATTGACCGCGATTCAACGCGCCGTAAAGGCAGCTTAGAAAAAGCCTTAGACGATATTAATCAAGGTGGTGCGCGTATTTTAGTTGGCACGCAAATGCTGGCTAAAGGCCATCACTTTGCCGATGTTAGCCTAGTACTGATACTCGACGTGGATGGCGGCTTATATTCCTGTGATTTTCGCGCCACCGAGCATTTAGCACAGTTGGTAACTCAGGTGGCTGGCCGTGCGGGGCGCAGTGGCGAGCCAGGTCAGGTATTATTACAAACACACTTCCCTGAACATCCGTTATTGCAGGATTTAGTCAATAATGGTTATCAAGATTTTGCCCGTTTTGCGCTGCAAGAGCGTGATGACGCGCAACTGCCACCCATTACTAATATGGCGATTGTCCGTGCTGAAGGTCACAACATAAAGCAAGTGGTCGATTTTTTAACGGATTTAGTTCCAGTTCAGAGTCTAACTGGTATACAATTGCTGGGTCCGATCCCTGCACCACTCGAGCGAATTGCAGGGAAATACCGTTTTCAATTGCATATTCAAGCGCTCGATCGCCCTCTATTACACCAATATCTCGCGCAAATGGTCGACTATTTAAGTACCAGTAAATTAGCGCAAAAGGTGCGATGGAGCTTAGATGTAGATCCCATAGACATGATTTAAGGTTAGAAGTCCACATAACCATGGCACAACACGATTTTATAAATAAAAAACCAAATAACCGTAAAAAACAGCCACCACCAAAAAAGCCATTTCCGGTGTTATTAGTACTTTTGGCAATCTTGTTAGTTGCGGGTTTTAGCTTTGGTTTATGGTATGTGAAAACCAATGCCGATCCTAAATTAGTTGAACAGCAAGCAAACCCAATGCCTGCAAAAGTAAAAGAGCAACTCGCAAAACCACGTCCACCGGAATTTATTAAAGAAATCAAAGAACATGAAATCCAAGTTGAAGTAAGAGAAATTGAACAAAAAGGCCCGTATGTAATGCAATGCGGTTCGTTCAGAACTCACGGCCAAGCTGAAACGCTCAAAGCTAAAATTGCTTTTGCCGGATTAATTGCCGAAATTCGTGAAACAACCGGCACTAACGGTGTCTGGTACAAAGTACGCTTAGGCCCCTACAAAACCAAACGTTTAGCCGAAAGTGATAAAAATAAACTCAAGCGCAGCAAAATAACTGGCTGTGGAATTTGGAATTGGACTTGATTTTAGCCCATTAACCCATATTAACTCATCATCAATCGTTTTTAACGAGTCGCCCCTGCGGCTCGATGATGAGGAATAACATGACCACTATTGTAAGTGTACGCCGCGGCGATAAAGTCGTCATTGGTGGCGATGGCCAAGTTTCACTTGGTAACACCGTAATGAAGGGCAATGCCCGTAAAGTTCGACGCCTTTATAATGGCAAAGTGATCGCCGGTTTTGCTGGCGGCACTGCTGATGCCTTCACCCTATTCGAACGTTTTGAAAGCAAACTTGAAATGCACCAAGGCAACTTAACCAAAGCAGCGGTTGAGATGGCCAAAGATTGGCGCAGCGATCGCGCCTTGCGTAAATTAGAAGCCTTACTTGCCGTTGCGGACTCCACCGCCTCCTTGATCATCACCGGTAACGGCGATGTTGTGCAACCTGAAAATGACCTAATTGCTATCGGTAGTGGCGGTAACTTTGCGCAATCAGCAGCAACAGCCTTACTTGAAAATACCGATCTTAGCGCGCGAGAAATCGTTGAAAAAAGCCTCACCATTGCAGGCAACATTTGTGTATTCACAAATAACTTCCAAACCATCGAAGAATTGTAATAGGAACTGCTATGTCTGATATGACTCCCAGAGAAATCGTTCATGAACTTGACCAACATATCATTGGCCAAGCTAAAGCAAAAAAAGCAGTGGCCATTGCCCTTCGTAACCGTTGGCGCCGCATGCAACTCAATGAAGACCTTCGCGCTGAAGTAACGCCGAAAAACATTTTGATGATCGGCCCGACCGGTGTCGGTAAAACTGAAATTGCCCGCCGTTTAGCTAAACTTGCCAACGCCCCATTTATTAAAGTGGAAGCCACTAAGTTCACTGAAGTGGGCTATGTTGGTAAAGAAGTTGAAACCATCATTCGCGACTTGGTTGACGTTTCAATCAAAATGACCCGCGAGCAACAAACTAAAAAGTTTAAACATCGCGCTGAAGAAGCAGCAGAAGAGCGTATTTTAGACGCGCTACTGCCACCAGCAAAAGATTCATCTGGTGAAAACCAACGTGAAGGTGGCTCATCTACACGCCAAGTATTCCGTAAGAAATTACGCGAAGGGCAATTGGATGACAAAGAAATCGATATTGATTTAGCCCAAGCGCAACCAAACGTTGAGATCATGGCGCCGCCTGGTATGGAAGAAATGACCAACCAGCTGCAAAGCATGTTCCAAAATATGTCCGGTGACAAGCGCAGTAAACGTAAAGTAAAAATCAAAGAAGCCTTCAAACTGTTAGTTGAAGAAGAAGCCGCTAAATTAGTTAACCCTGAAGAACTAAAAGAGCAAGCGATCTTCGCCGCAGAGCAAAACGGTATCGTGTTTATCGACGAGATCGACAAAATCTGTAAGCGTGGTGAATCATCAGGCCCAGACGTAAGTCGTGAAGGCGTACAACGCGACCTATTGCCACTTATTGAAGGCTCAACCGTTAGCACTAAGCACGGCATGGTGAAAACCGACCACATGCTGTTTATTGCCTCTGGCGCATTCCAAATGGCAAAACCATCAGACATGATCCCAGAGCTACAAGGTCGCCTACCTATTCGTGTAGAACTTGAAGCACTCACCGCTGATGACTTTAAACGCATTCTAACCGAGCCACACGCCTCATTGACCGAGCAACAACATGCGCTACTTAAAACAGAGCAAGTAAATGTTGAGTTTAGCGACGACGCCATTGAGCGCATTGCAAAAGCGGCATGGCAAGTAAACGAAAAAACCGAAAACATCGGTGCCCGTCGTCTACACACTGTGATGGAAAAGCTAATGGAAGAAATTTCCTATGATGCCTCCGAGCAAGCTGGCAGCAGTATCGTGATTGACGCCGCCTATGTAGAGCAGCATTTAGGTGCACTGGTTGAAGATGAAGACCTAAGTCGCTTTATTCTTTAATTTTAAAACTAGGATCTAGGGCCTAGGTTCTAGGTTCTAGGTTCTAGGTTCTAGGTTCTAGGTTCTAGGTTCTAGGTTCTAGGTTCTAGGTTCAACACAAAGGTATAACAATGAAGCAAGTGATCAAGGTACATCATCATACAGTTAGTAAAACCCTTGATGTTTATTTTGACGATGACAGCCATTGCACCTTTAGCTGTGAGTTTTTACGTGTTCATTCACCGTCTGCTGAAGTACAAGGCCACGGCAACGAACCGATGAAGTTGGTGCTAAATAAACAGTTAGTTGGTATCAAACATATTGAACCCGTCGGCCACTACGCACTGCGTTTAGACTTTAATGATGGCCACAACAGCGGCTTATTCAGCTGGGCATACTTCAGCCACCTACAAACTCAACATGATGAACTATGGCAAACCTACCAACAACGCGTCGCAGAACATCAAGCCAATAAAGACAGCGTACCGATCAAGTTTGTGCCTTAGTGAGTTTGCGAGTTTGCGAGTTTGCGAGTTTGCGAGTTTGCGAGTTTGCGAGTTTGCGAGTTTGCGAGAGTATAGTTAGCAAGTTAAAAGGTTCAAGGTGAAAGTTAGCTCGGCGTTAAAGTTAACTATCTGGTTCTGGTTGAGCGCAACGAAGATAATCAGAAGGCGCTAGGTAACTAGGTTCTAGGCTTTAATAAGCCCTAAAAGAGTCTGAACAGATGAGATTCAATCTAACCTGACAGTCGTTCTTATGCGATAAGCGAACATTGGTAACACCTTGCTCACCTAAAATAGGGAGCGCAGCGAGTAATTTTTCCTAGTGCTGCAACTTGTTATGTATCTTCAATCATTAGTGCTGGCCAAAATGCAGGGTTTATCATGTATTCAAGCTCTCCCTTCTTCTTAATTATTCCAGCCATCAACTGCATACTGTAGTTGAAGTCATAAATATATTTAGTCTCACCATTAATCCTTAATCCAATAAATCCGTACCATAGTAAAAGATCAAATATTTTTTCAAAGAATTGAGCGCCAACACCGAATTCGTCTAATACTGAGAATATCTCATCCCTCTTTACAATTGACTTATTGCCGATGAATGCATAGAGAATATCGTCAACGTCATTCTCGACATCATGTATTTCATAGCCGATATCGGTTAATAGATCTGTAGAATATGCCGTTAATCCTTTTTCTATATCCTCTTCGAGGATGCGATCATGATTAAGGTTAATAGCAAAACTTTTACACTGGCTAATTAGATTTAATAGAAATCGAGGCCTCATCAAAGATCTTTCAATAAGATATTGAGAGCTTTCCTCACCTGAAAAGTGGCTTACACATATTTTTGGCCAAAGTGAATTGAATGAGTCATCTCCATTAATATTGTTGGACACTATTCTTAAACGAACTAACTCTCTTAGCAAGTCTGAATCAGTCCAATCAAGAAGCACGCTAGCCTCCTTTCCTCTATCGGAGGTTTCTTTAACAAGCAATTCATAAACATCGTTTCTTAGAAAAAGAATTGTATTTACATCAATATTTGATTTTCCAAATTGTCGCTCTATCTTTTTGGTTGCATCTACCAATGCTCTAATTATCAATAGATCTTCATGCTCGAGACCTGAGGTTGGCCAGCCTTTATCAATATTATCAAAAAGAAGCCAACAAACTTCTTTTTGACTCATATATTCGATCACCTGCTTAGATAGATCCCTAACATCATGGCAATAAAGCATTTCAGTTAGATTCGACGCGTTTAATCGTACGTTAGTCTGGTCCCCATACTTTGACCTATATTCGGTCGATATGTTTTCCATCAGCGAACTCATTCGCTCTGAAAAGTCACCTTCGGTCTCATACCCATCAGCGTGATATAAATCAGCTAGTGCACGGTATGGTTCATATAAGGTATGGTCTCGCTTATGCTGCTCTCGGTCTTTTTCTAAAATTTTGTAACATATTTCTAAAAGTAAAACATATTCCCAAAAGGCCATAATAGTGTGCTGGAATGTGCCCTCTTCAAGAAAAGATAAAATCAATTCCTTAAATTTAATGAGTTTATATCCATCAGGTTTGAGATCTAAAACAATATTCCCTTTTTTATTTCTTTCTCTATCTCTTACCTGCAAAAATATTGCCGACTTACCTGACCCCTTTCTACCAACGACAATATTGGCTTCTCCCCTCAAAGATTTTAGGAACTGGTCAGTTTTTAAATAATAACTTTCTAGGGTACGCATCTCGTTTTCTGCTGAAGTCGACCCTAAATCAAGAGATTGAAGAAATGTATCTTCACTTGAAGCACTAATACTTACATCTTGCTGAAATGCTTCAGCCACCTTACCAGCGAAATTAGCTATGTGCTCATTTATGTCATCCGGATGATATGACATAGAAACAAAATCACGGTAATCAAGAGGTACTGGATCATCCTCATGCTGAAGAATACAGAGTGCTTTTGACATACCATCAGCTAAACCAGCAATGAACGCCCCTCTCATATTATGTACATCACAGCCAACCGACTTACTAGAGAGCAGTGGAACAATTACTCCATGAGACTGTGCTACTTGATTAATAGCATCATTTGCAGATAATCTCGGCTGCTCATTAGGGTCAAAAGATCTAAACAAGTAACGCGCTTTCTTAATCCGAGATACAATACGAGTTGCCCAATCCGTCTTATGCATGCCCTCTAGTAAATATACAGGTGATTTAATATTAATTTTACTGGGTAAACTTAGTGGGTCAGATGGAACTGCTGAATTAAGAAAACCACGTAACTCAAAAGAATTTTGATATCCCTTATAGCCCAGCGTATCAAATATTCCCACCTCCCTTATTGAAGGGCTTCCTTCTTGTATGCTCATATTTTTCGTAAGAAGAACACGCTTCCCCTGTCCTATCGCATAACCAATTTCATAGGTCACGTTAAAATTCAGAACTGAAATATCTGCTACAAGAAAATCACAAGAATCTATACCATCTAAGACCTTTTCAGAAATAAAATGACCAGGTATATCAAGCGCCTTCCATGTATTTACATCAGCATTTGTATTAGTTACAGCTTGCTCAATCGTTTGTCCAATTTCAGCAGGTGATGAGGCATATGCATAAAATCCTGATTCTTTATTTTCCACAAACGATTTCCTTATAGTTGTAGCTTTTGGAGCAATAGCAGATATAACGAGCCTGTAGGATAACTCGTTTTTAATTTATTTTTATTGATGCATTAACCACCATAGCCGAGTTGCTATTTTGATTCAATCAGTTACTTCGATTTCACATAAAATATAAAAAGAGGATTTAGTGCTATTCTAATTGGCGTTTTGCAAAATATTACTGCTGCATAATTAAGTGACAGTATTCACTTTTGTTTGTCCGCGTAAGGTCAATTGATTCATGCTTTTGCACATGATGAGGTTAACCGATGAATATCTTGACTCTAGCATCCTGCTTCGCTCTACTTCTTAAATCCATTTAGTCGTAATGCGCAGCTATCCCAAAAGAACTAAAAGTGAAGTGACACCCACTTTAAAGTCGTCTAAAAATAGCACCAAAAACTAAAAGTGAAGTGACACCCACTTTAAAGTCGTCTAAAAATAGCACCAAATAAGTTCACATCAAATCAATTTACCGCCTAAAACTCATTCAAAATTACACTTATAATTATCTCGGGAAGCTTTTATTCGACAAATCCTAAGTTACTGACATGCAAACCCTTGCCTTGGGACAATATTTGACGTTTTAGCTGGGTATAAGTACTAGGCCAGTAGTTTTTCGCTGTTGCTAACGTTGCTACGTCGTTTTCTCTTCAGATTTTCACAATAGCTTTCTTGTGCTGCCGCCCTACCCACTGCACCATGAAATACGCGGGTAAATTGCGTGGTCAGTTTTAACCAGTTTTCGGGGGAAATATTTACACGCTCTAATAATGGTAAATGACTACTTTCTATATAAACCCGTTTCCCTTCCCTAACGCAGCGCCCAGTTAATTCAATAAGTTCAAGATACGATTTAAGCTCAAAAGGCAGGCCTTTCGGCATTATCTGACGCGGCATGCCAGCAAAAAGTAATAACTTTTTAGGTTGCTTGCCTGTTGATGCGCTTTCAATACGTTTTTGTACGCTGGTGTAGATTGATTTCTCTGGGGTGTTCGCTATTTTGGCGCGGATTGGGTTTAAATCGACATACGCCATACACGCTGCAAGTGCAGCTTCATCTAGTAGAGCTTGTGATTTAAAGCGACCTTCCCAGAATCGGCCTGTGCAGTTATCTTCTTTATTGGCTCTGCGGGCAATATCTTCATTTAACAACCGCATAAACCAGCTAATACTGGATAACCGCTCTCGATATTGCTCAACCGTTTGATTAAAAAAGATGAGCTCTGATTTACTTAATTTTTCACCTTGCAAATACTTTTTCGTCAATAACGTGCCTTTACACAGCTTATGCCAGCGTAGAATAATGGCTTTGTCATTAAGGCGTTTGGCTTTTTTATCATCAACATACAACACTAAATGTGTGTGATTGCTCATCACCGCATACGCACACACATCAATGCAAAATACCTTAGCCAAGGCGAGTAGTTTATCTTCTACCCAGCCCCTGCGGTGCTCATAGGACTGACCTGTAAAACTGTCTTCACCGCATAAAAAAGCACGGCGTACACACCGAGAAATACAATGATAGTATTTTGTATCAACCAAACTTACTTGACGCTTTCTTGCAATTGCCATGGAACACCCTGTTTGTTTTTCATACTAATTTAAAGCTAGTAAAAAATAGAGAAAATACAAAATTTAGGATGGGTGTCTTCTTTGTTCCATTGCCATGGAACACCCTGTTTGTTTTTCATACTAATTTAAAGCTAGTAAAAAATAGAGAAAATACAAAATTTAGGATGGGTGTCTTCTTTGTTGCGTATTCTCATGACTTTGATCACCGATTCTCATCAGCTTTGATCACCTGATTTATCATTTTGTAGAGCCGTTTTTAAATTAGCTTAACTGATCATCATCAGTCAATTTATTTAACTGTTTTCGTATCGATTCTCCTTTTAAGTTCAACTTAATCGAACCATGAATTAGCCTATCTAAAATGGCGTCAGCATGGGTTGATTCTCCGATCATCTCATGCCAGTTTTCCTGCGGGAGCTGGCTTATAATTATGTGTGATTTATACCCATACCGCGCATCGATTAATTCGAGTAAGTCACCTCGTTGCTGCGCACTCAGTGGTTCAAGCCCCCAGTCGTCTAAGATCAGTAGATCATACTTTATTAGCTTCGCTAGTAATTTTCGGTAACTACCATCTGCTTGTGCTAGAAACAGGCTTTCGAGTAGTTCTTTTAATCGAATATAGTAAACACTTTTTCCTTGTAGGCAGTGCTCATGTCCTAAGGCACACGCAAGGTATGTTTTTCCACAGCCTGTTGCCCCGGTGATTAAGATATTTTGATGTAAGTTCAGCCAGCTATTTTGGCTTAAGTTACGTATCTGTGCTTTTTCTATATTGCGTGTCGGCGAGTAAATCAGTTGATTTAACTGAGCCGGTAAGCGGAATTTAGCGTGTCGCACGAGCCGGTCGATTTTTCTTTGCTCACGCGTGTCAATTTCATGTGTTAGCAATAAACTGATACGCTCTATAAAGCTTTGCTCTTGGTATAAGTTAGGCTGCTCAAGCTGCTGTTTTAATGCGTGTTTTATGCCTGATAGCTTGAGTAGCTGAAGTTGTTGATTAATGGTGTCTATCATGATTCATTTCCTTAATGGTAATACTGTGTGCCGCGTATGTTGCCATGCTTAATTGGCTTTTCTGGCTCTGTTTGCTGTGTGGGTAACGGTTGTTGATCCAACCCTTTCTTCAGCATCTGCTTTATTGATTTGAGTGTGGTCGTATTCATTATGATTGCGCGATAGCACGCTTGCTCAAGCCGCTCTTTTGAATAGATTTTAGCTAAACTTAACACCCCTAAACAGGCGCGATAAGCGTGCTCGGGGTGACGCCGTCCACTGAGCTGTAACTCAATAACTTGGTGGGTATACTCCCCAATACTTAATGCCCATGAGCGTAAATTTATCGGTGACTGCTCATGCTGTTTTTGATGCGCCAGAGGCATATGATGAGACTGTGTTGTATGCCCACCTAAACGATGTGAGCGAGGATGTTGTGCGATTAAGGTATCGTCATGATAAAGCTGTACTAGCTGATTGGTTATGTGTGCGCGTAATTGTTTCTTAACCCACTGATACGGCACACTGTAGTAATGTTTTTCTATTTCAACATGATAATCAATGTGCACTCGCACCGTTTTGATTTGTGTATAGTGATAAGGCTTTTCAGGCAATGGCTTTAATGCGCTTTTATCCACCCTATCAAATAGCTGTTTACGTGACTGTTGATATTGCTTCATGACCTTATTGTTCATAGCATCAAGTAGTTTTGCTATTTCTCGATTTAGGTGCGCTAAGCTGTAGAAGGTTTGCTTGCGTAGACGTGCCATGATCCAACGCTCAACAATTTGTACACCGACTTCAGCCTTCGATTTATCTTTGGGTTTATAAGGTCTAGCGGGTATGACCGCGACATTAAAATACTCGGCTAATTGATGATACGTGGGGTTTAAATCAGGCTCGTAGCGACAGGGTTTACTAACGGCGCTTTTTAAGTTGTCGGGAATAACAAGTTCAGGAACACCGCCTAAAAACGCAAAGCAACGGGCATGACTCATCACCCAATCTTCAAGTTGTTGACTATACGTTGCCTCAGCATAGGTATAATTTGATGCGCCGAGCACGGCAACAAACACTTGAGCAGGTCGTGTTTCCTGTGTTGTAGGGCACGTGATGGTCAGCGTGGGGCCACAATAATCCACAAACAGCTTTTCACCGCCTTTATGATGCTGACGCATCGACAATCGTTGTTTGCCCACCCATTCCCGATAGGCTCGGCAAAAGTGGCTATAACTGTAATAAGGCTCACCGACTTTCTCACGCAATTCATCAAATACTAACTGCAACGTCAAATGTTTGTGCTGCTTCAAATCCTTATTGATGGTGAGCCAGTCAGGTGTTGGGTATCTTTTTTGACGGGTTGAGAAGTCCCTGATTTTTGTATTAAGAAAAGTACCGTGTTGTTTATCTTCAGGTAACGGCCATTGGTTTAAGCCTAACTCATTGGCCTTTTTAACGTAATTAGCCACAGTGCCAGGGGAGATAGTTAAGCTTCTGGCAATCTCTCGATGGGATAATTTTGCTGAATATTTCAGCCGTAAAATAGCATGTAATTTACTCATAGATATAGGTCTTGTTGACATTATTGTTATCCTCATCAAATGATTTAGATAACGGTTTAACATACCTACAAAAATGATAAAACGTGAACTCGGTGAGGAGTGGCATTAAGCTTTGATCGGCAAAATCATTAAGAACACAAAAGTGATCATTATCGAGTGATTTTCGTGATCAAAGCTTAATGAGAATAAGTGATCAAAGTTAATGCCATTGGGTGATCAAAGCTGGAGAGAATATGCACTTTGTTCCCTATTCTTTGTTCCTTACGGGGGATGAACCGCCCATTGCACTTTCTGTTAATAAAAAGCGCATGATGGGTGGTGTCGGGGCTGGAGGTTAGAGACCTCCGGCTACCCGATTAGCTTGCGTATTGGAACTTAGTATCAGACAACTTCTAACAAGTTCATTGTATCGTGAATTAATATACTATCGATCAAAGCTGTATTGGATAGAAATGCCCTTTTTGATTTACTATCTCCAATGCATATTAATTTTGTGTCTTTTGGAAAAAATTGGTTTTTAATCGCTTCAACATTAAAAAGGGGGTTAGATGAAGTTTCATCTCCTTTGTACTCAGCGACAGAAAAAACAACTTGCCCACTGGATTTAGTTTCATGAGAAAGAAACTTGAAAATATTACTTCTGCTCTCCGAATCAATATCTTCTTTAAAAACCGCATCAAGAAGAAATGGAAAGCTATGAATAGTAGAATTTTTCATGACCATTTCGTAGAACGAAAAGTTATAAGCCATTAATAACTGGTGTAGTTCTACGCCCTGATACGGGAATGAATTTAAAGAATACAGAGCCTGATATTTGGCTTCTTTTGGTAATTTAACACCTAACGCTGAAACTTTACGTTTAAATATAGAAAGGAACTCTCTTTCCTTAATTTTTCTCAAGGAGCCAATATCAACACCGTTCCCAAGCTTATCTATATCAATATTAATTCCGTTAATTCTTTTTTCACATACTTCTTTTTTTATAGAAATGTTTTTTAACATTTTTAAGTTGGCATTATGATTCAGCCAAGAATCAAATGTAATATTATCCGATCTTAAACGTCGTAAAACCTCATAATCCTTCTCTATTTTAATTCTTAAAGAAGTTATAAGTTTTTCAACCGAGTTCAACTTCGCAGCGTTGTTTTTAATGTGTTCTTTTACCCTGTCCTTTTCCTTTAAAGCATCGTTAATGTCTTGGCTGTAGCTATAAAACTCTTTCAAATCACCCGGTAGGTTTTGGTCACACGTGGGGCACTGATCAACTTTTGGCTTTTGATTTTTTATGTTGGTTATTATTTGAGATAATACCTTTTGCCTACCTCTTAGCATACTGACTTTATTACATAATTTCGTATGCTCTGCTTCTTTATCTGACAAGTCTTTATTTAAACTTTGATAGCCTTCTAGGTAGTTTTCAGCCTCACCTTTAAATCGCTGATCAAGTAACTTTGATACTTTCAACTCTTCATTTTTAGCTTCATAAGAATCAAGTTGCTTCAACTCAAAGCTTAATTCTTTTTTCTCTTTTTCAAGGTTATATTTATTGATTCTTTCGTGACCACTCTCAATACCACAATAGTAATCTAAATAATCAAATTTGAAATCCTTATAAAACCTATAATCTCCAATTGACTCACGTATATAAACCCACCCTACAGATTGAGATATATAATAAGGCAATAGCGCTGCTTCTAACGGCGCACCAATTAACTCAGATTGCTTTTGTAGGACTAAATCAAATCCAATTAATTTTGATAAAAGTTCTTTATATCTTCCGTACTCAAAAGAATTGTTACTATTAATACCATCAAATCTAATAGGAGGTTCACTCCCTTTTTGTAAAACTAACGTATCATCAGACCGTACAAATACCAGCTTACAAGTTTCCTCAGCTTTTTCTAGAACACAATCAAGTCTAAAAAACACATCATCACTGTTAATATCATTCAAATTCTCTTTTGAGTCATTTATACCCATGGAATAAATAACTGATTGAATAAGTGTACTTTTCCCAGATGTATTTCGCCCGTGAATAATATTTACTGATTCACTAAATTCAGTATGAAAACCTTTCTCGCCATTGGGAGAATAAACCAGTAAACTTTTTAAAATTAATTTAGACATACATCCCTCTTGTCTCTACATATGCTGCAATTACAGCGAATGACACCATGTAGTTTTCTAATCTAGGTTGGAATTCTTCCTGATAACTGTGATATAAGTCCACAATACAATCAGCTTCACTGATGTGCTTCTCATCAATATCTGTTCTAGTTTCAACAAACTTGTAAATCTTACGGTACTCAACTTGTTGAATATCTTTAAAATAATCAAAACAATTTTCCAGCAGTTCTTTTGCTCTTCGTCGTATTGGAAGTTTTAATTTCAACTCAGTTGAGATTTGTTCCGAATACTTCCTCCAAAAATCAAAAGACTTTTTACTTTCAGTGAACATATTGAAAGTTTCATTTATCTTGTCTTTCGTTACTCTTTTGGTTAGGTCAGACAAAAGCACTTTATTGTCATCATTGTATGTTTGCTCTGCATCCTCTAATAATCGCATTAATGATGAAATAACAGCCTCATGGTCATTCACCTCCTGACCAAAGTGCTCTATAGATAAACCTTTTAGCGCTCTTTGCCAGCTTTGGTAACTTTGAGCAAAATCAATATAGTGAAAATGAACATTCTTTAATTGAGTTCTTTCAAGTATTGACTGGCAAATTCTTGGTTCAATATTTTCTTTAATTTTGTTTGTTAAATCAGAGTATTTTTTACGTCGATTCGAAACTTGAACTTTGATTTTATCTTGTTTGACATCTTTTTCTTTTTTACTTGTTAACAATATATTCCGATTTGTAAGAAAGTTTAGCGTATGCTGGTAATCATTAGATTTGTCGTGAGGATCATTGATTAGCTCTTTACCAACCATTGTCATTTTTCCAATTATTTCGCAAAGATCATTATCTGTTTTCCAATCATCTCTTGATTTTTTTGCTTGGTATGTATCAATTTTTTTTAAATGCCGATTTTCATCTAAAAATGCGAATAGAAAATCTTCATGGTGCTCTAAGCAAATAAAGTAGTTCTCTATGTTTAATTCTTCATAGCCTTCAAATAATAGAAAAACAACACAGCAACGCTGAAACGAATAGCCAGAGCCACCTTCTACACCTGAATTACTACTTATCATAATGTACTTCCATGATTATTTTTTGATTCGTTATTTTTACAATTTCAGTAACAGCTTATAGAACACCATTTGAGTGATTTATATCAAAACAAAACGGCGTATATTACATACTCTGATAATTCCACCAATAATTACTTTTGTAAACAAATAATTAAAACAGCTAAAATACTAAGCGCTAAGTTTCCCTCATTTACTGCTCATTCTCTTCTCTTTGTGCAAAAGATCTTTAACTGAATTATTCACAAAGAGGTTAAAAGGCGCTGCGCTTTAGAGGTTAGGTAACTAAAGCCTGAGGTTGGCGTAGGTCGTGCTTTAGCGCGTCAATTCCAATAGTTAATTGATTCTCGTCATAAATAACGACCTACAGGATGAATAGTTAGACTTTGTGGCCAATAGATTCAGCTCAATGAGTCTGTTGATCTTCCCTCATTTACTTCTCATTCCCTGCTCTTTGTGCAAAAGATCTTTAACTGAAATATTTACAAAGAGGCTCAGAGGCGCGGCGCTTTAGAGGAATATAACTAACCGAATTTGTTTATTGATTTAGCGTTGACCGTCACTGTATAAAAACGGTCAAAAACAACACTACTGCCTATTGGCCGAGTTAAAGCTTAAAGGTGTTAAACACAGTTTTAAACATCGTCTTCAGTCAAAATTTGCCGGCAATTACGAACGGTTAATATTCGAATTTCGTGGCTTAAACTGTAGATAATACGATAGTAACCAAAAATAATTTCACGGTAATTTGTGTTAGGCATTTCAGGAACGAAGCGTCCCATTTCTGGCATATTGCCAAGTAAGTCTGTTTTATCAAAAACGTCATTCACCCATTTTTCAGCAGCTGCTCGGTTATCTAAAGAAATGAACTCTGCTGCATCACCCAGTTTTTGAAGTGCTAATGGGGACCAAACTACTTTCATTACTTAATGCGACCTAGCACTTGTGAGCGCGCATCTTCATTTGCAACACCGAGCCCTGAAGCCAATTGAGCTTCTGCGGTACGCATTTCTTCAAGTAGTTCGATCTTTTCTTGCATTGCTTCATACTCTGCAACATCGAGAACAACGGCTACGCCTTTACCATGTTGTGTGATTACCAATGGACGACGAGTCTCATTGATTTGTTTGATGTAAGATGCGACACCGGCACGAAATTCAGATAACGGTTGAATATCTTGATCGAAATGAATGCGACTCATATTGAACTCCAATTAGTACAAAATAACGTACAAATAATAGTTCAACTAATCGCTGTTAGCAAGAGGCTGATACTGTGCTAAAACAATTTATAGTGCGCGCATACGCCTGCTCGCCCCACGCTCACTTCTACTTGATATAGTTTTAAAAAATCACCTAAGGCATTGCTATCATTAAATTTTATATTATATTTAGTCAATTTCAATGTCCGCTCATAGCCGCCAGTTAGATGAAGTGCAAATCTATTTATCGAAACTGTAAGATATTAGCTACTATAAATAATCATAACTTTTCAATTATTTAAGGCACTGCACTTTAGAGTAAAAAGATTAATATCACCTTTGTCTATTTACTTTAAGTTAACTATTACTTGCTCTCTGGTAGCTTAACTTTTTTATATGTTTTATTACACTTTGGACAAAAGATGTCTAAATCAAACTTATAATTCACACATTGAAAAAAGAATCCATAAACCTTACTGCCAATTTTTATGAATGTGAGGATAAATGCTGTTGCAACCATTAAGTTAAACTCATACATTCCAGCCTTATCAAGAGCCCAGTCAATAACAAGCTCAACGATTAAAAGTGCAACCACTTTTTCGTGTTTTTTAATTGCGGCAAAAATTAGAACGGCAAAAGCAATAAAGCGAGCAAAACTTTGCGACTCCTCAGCTAAGAAAGCCAAAATCCCAATGGGTATAGATAAACAAAGGCTGAGAAAGATAAACCCAACCATGTCTATTTTTGACATCCAAAAATGTATTTTGAAATCTTTTTTAGCCGCACACTGATTACACTTTAGCAAAGAGGCTCCAATTAACTGGTTTATCGTCGAGAAATAAAACTGAGAGTAACCTTTAACCTAAAAATAAAAAAGTGTGAAAACAAAAAAGCCATAACTTTCAAACAACTCAGGGCTGCTTAAAACTTATGGCTTAGCACTTAAAGCTCAGCTAACTCCTAGAGCCTAAACCCTAGAACCTAGCTTCTGCTTTTAAACCTTAAACTTATCTATCGCTTTATAAAGTACCCTTGCTTGCTCTGACACTTCTTCGCTGGTTTGCGCATTTGTTGCTGAATGGGCTGAGGCGTCTTCGGCAATATCGCGAATCCGTACGACGTTTTTATTCACCTCTGAGGCAACTTGACTTTGCTCTTCAATAGCAGCAGCAATGTGGGTGCTCATTTCCATAATCGTTTGTACATCTTCGGTAATTGAACCTAACAGTTCACCGGCTTTAGTTGCTTGTGCTGCACTTTCGCCACCTTGCGTACGGCAGCGTTGCATTATACTAACCACTTCTTGGGTTCGTCCTTGCAAAATGGAGATAATACTTTCAATCTCTTTGGTTGATTCTTGAGTGCGCTGAGCAAGCGAGCGAACTTCATCGGCGACCACTGCGAAGCCGCGACCCTGTTCACCAGCACGCGCCGCTTCAATGGCTGCATTAAGTGCTAGCAAGTTAGTTTGCTCGGCAATACCGCGGATAACATCTAATACTGAACCAATGGTTTCACCGTCTTTTTCAAGTTGTGATACGACCGTTGAGGCATTGCCTAATGAATCAGACAATTGATTGATTTGTTTAACCGTGGCCTCAACTTCTTTACGCCCTTGTTGCGCACTTTGGTTAGTTGATTCTGCTTTTTTAGCCGCAGCTTCGGTATTATGCGAAATATCCTGAATAGTCGCCTGCATTTCAGTTGCAGCGGTTGCTACCATATCCGCTTCATGTAATTGCTCTTGCATACCGGAGCTGGTTGCGGCGGTGGTTTCCGATAAGTGATCGGTCGCTATATTTAGCGTGGTTAAAGCGGTATTCACTTCGTAGATCAGTTTTTTGAAATCATTTATAAGACTATTAAAATCAATCGTCATGGTGGTGACTTCGTCTTTACCGCTGTGCTCTATAGTAAGGCGTAAATCGTTATTGCGGCGAATTTCATTAATCGTATGGTATACCCGTTCAATAGGAACAATGATCGAACGACTCGTCAAGTAGACTAAAATCATCACCAGCAAACTGGCAACAATAAAAATGATGATGGCGATCATTTGCGCTTGTGCAGCGGTAGATTCAACTTGTTGCTTCGTTGCTGTCGTAATTAAAGTGACTAAATCATCACTTTGTTTGACGCTGTCTCTCATTCTACCAAGCGCACCAGAATTCAAATCCAGACCTAATGCAACTTGCGCATCAACTAACGATTTAAACTTACTGTTATAAACTGCAAGTAAACGTAATAGCTCTGACTGGTCACTTGAAGCCAAGTTTTCGTTGCGAATTTGACGCTCTAACTGCACTACACCGCCTTCAAAACTAGCTAAGTATTTCAGATCAAAGCGCAGCATAAAATCTTTTTCAGAGCGTCTAAGCTGCAACATTAAGCTAAGTAACTGATAGTTACTTTGCTTATTCAGCATCGTTTCCATTTGATGAACGGCGCCTCGCAATTCACCATAAAGCGCATCTTTAGGGTGTAAACCTATTTTCTTTTGTAATTTTACAACATGCTGAAAATCATCATTATACTGCTTAGCAAGAATAGCAAATTGCTCCACTTGCGCAGTAGCGATATCAAGCTCACGTGAGAGCTCAGTTAACATGCTAATTTTATATTTTAGTTGCTCATATTCTTGTGCAAACAACTCTAAACTATTTTTCTGTTTATAAAACAAAAAGTCTTTTTCATACTTACGCATAGAGAGTTCATGTATATCAAGCTCCTCCGCGTACTGAATGGTTTCGTTTAGTTTTAGCATGATGCGTGCTTCATAAATAATAACGCACAACATAACCACCATCGCGAGACCAACAACGAGTGCATTGACTTGCAAACGACGTTTAATAGTCAAATTTTGGAGTAAACCCATTAACAACAGCCTTTTAAATAATTCACTGTAAATAGTATAGTTAAATAACGAATAGTTAGCTTACATTATTGCTCTATTTACGAGATGTTCTAAAAAACTCAGTTAAATTTGGCTTTAGCTCACCGCAGACCACAAGTTTTGATGTAGATCCTTGGTGTTATGCCACTGCTTTGCGGCTAGCCAATCAACTAATGGCTGTGGATCGCTCGGAAAATTAATTTGTTTTTGGGCAGCACTATTGAGCCAATCATCCAACGCATTGGGGTTTAAGTAGTTCATAACATGTGCCGCTTTCATTGCCAGTAATGTTTGTGCATTGGCATCTTGCTCAAACTGCCCAGACAATGGTTTCAAGAGCAGTTTTTTACCGAGCTTTAATGCCTCACTAGAAAGCTCAAACCCCGCATTGGCAATCACGCCACCGGCATTTGCTAAGTCATTTAAAAACCCGTCACGGGCTGGCATTCGCAAGTGAATGTGTCCCGTTGAAGTGTTATTTGCTTGCGGGTGATAGCAGTAAAACTCTTGTTCAGGAAAGTCTCGCAAGTAATCAATCACACTACTGAGATCTTCAAAAGGAAGGTACACCAGCACTTTATTATCAACATTAACTGGATTATTGTGTTGATGGTGAGCAATAAATGGCGGAATGATATTTTGCGCAAAAGGTTGCCAGTGCACCCCCAAGTAAATATCCGCAGGAGCATAGTATTTAATAAATGAGCGACGCAGCAAACTGTGGCCGAACATAGGGACTTTAGGCGATAAAAACGCCGCTTGATGGCTCATACCTATAACAGGCACGCCTTGGCGTTTTGCCGCCCATGCGGTGATAGGTTCAAAGTCGTTAAAGACAAAATCATAACCTGATACATCTAACTGTTTTATATCCCGTAGCAATTTACATAGCCGAGTATTTCTTACTGTGTGATAACTATTTACTTGGCCATTTTTAGTGGTGAAAGATAACCCGCGAAAACTACGATAATTTGCAAACTCATCCATATCGAAGTAATTTTGCTGGGCACGTCCGGAAAACACATAATCAACCTCAACCCCCATTTGCTTGAATGCATTCGCCATCACCCGCGCACGAGTAACGTGACCATTGCCAGTCCCTTGGATGCCATACAGTATTTTCATAAAGTCGCCACTATTAAGATTGCTAATAAACCACAACTGCTGCCCATTAATGCGCCAAGTACCACATCAACTGGAAAATGCACGCCAAGTAACACCCGAGATGCCGCAACACACGCAGCCCATAAAAACCACAGGCTAATGAGCTCTGGAAAATACTGAGCTAATACAACCGCGACTAAAAATGCCCCAGCACTGTGCCCAGACGGTAGGCTAAACTTATCACTCGGGACAATGTAAGCGCCTTTGATTAAACAATCGCATGGGCGAATTCTGGCAAAACTGTTTTTTGCGAGATAATAAATCGGCCGCTCGATTAAAAAGCCAAGTAATAAGGTGATTGCCATTAGCCGTAATTCCGGTTCGTTACTAAGCCAGCCAAAACCAACCGCGATTAACACATAAAGTCCCCCGTTGCCTGTTTTAGAGAAACCTAATGCAGAATTTTTTAACCATGTTGGGGCATTGCCATTAAACATCATCAAAAATAAACTTTGATCCAGCTGAGCCACTTTTTTTAGCATGTTGTTCTCATTCATCACTTGCTCCTTTACTGTGTAAACTCTGTACACAATTTCAGCTTAGGCGGTGAAAATAACAATTGAGTGACGCTTTTAAGACACTAATATTGCTTTTGCTGTTTTAGCGCAATAATTGTTTAAAAAGAGCGCAATTTACTGCGATTAAGTCGTTGTTATTGCAATTAAGCAAGGTATACTAAAGTTCAGCTCACGTATCTTTAGATAAGGATAGAAAAATGGATTACAGCACTTCAGATTTATGCGATCACTTTGCCGATGTGGTCGATGTGCTCGAACCTATGTTCATTAACTTTGGCGGTCGTCACAACTTTAGTGGCCGTATTAAAACCGTTAAATGTTTTGAAAATAATGAACTGATCCGCGACATACTCTCTCAAGATGGCGAAGAGTGCGTGTTACTAATCGATGGTGGTGGCTCAACACGTCGCGCGCTCATTGATATTGAGCTTGCTGAATTGGCCATTGAAAATAACTGGCAAGGTATTGTAGTTTACGGTGCAGTACGCCATGTTGATGAACTTGAAGAACTTGATTTAGGTATTCAGGCCATCGCTTCTATTCCCGTTGCAGCAGATAGCACCGGTGCTGGCGAAGACGGCATTGGCGTAAACTTTGCTGGTGTATCATTTTTTGATGATGATTTTATCTACGCCGACAGTACCGGCATTGTATTATCAGCAGAAGAGCTTGAACTGGAAATTATAGAAGAATAATCAGTGGCAAACCACCTCCATATTTATGACGAAGCGACTGTAAAACCTTGGTGTAGCAGTCGCGCCAATGAAAAAAAAGCATGGCAATCTATCGCCCTACTCGACACTCATGTTGATCCCCTGCAAGCCATGCAAGATGCCGCACAATTTGGCATTAAGTATGTTTTGTTGGGTATTTGCGAAGATATTGGCCCACGCGCTAACTTAGGTAACGGTGGTGCCGCAGATGGTTGGCAAGCATTCCTGAAACGCTTTTTAAATCAACCTGATAACCAATTTTTAGCGAACGAAAAAGTGTTGTTATTAGGCGAAGTTGCGGTCAGCGATTTAACCCTCGCGGCGCGCGATTTATCGAACCAAAATCCTCAGCAACTCACGCAATTGCGTGAGTTATGCGCCCAGCTTGATCAACGGGTTGAGCAAGTGCTGAGTTTAATTTTTGCCGCAGGCCTTGAGCCGATCATCATTGGCGGCGGTCATAATAATTGCTTAGGAATTATTCGCGCGCTCAGTAAACACAAACAAATAGCGATCAATGCAATTAACTTTGATCCTCATGCTGACTTTCGTGATTGTGAAGGTCGCCACAGTGGTAATGGCTTTCGCTATGCTTACAATGAGCAACACCTTGATCATTACCATGTGATTGGTATGCATGAGCTAAAGAATAACCAAGCGATTATTGATGCTTTAGCGGCTGCGCAATTTAATTACGACAGTTACCAAGCACTGCAAGTAAGACGCGAGAAAACCCTCACCCAAGCATGTCAGCAAGCACTTGCAACCCTAACTCATGCCCCTTTGGGTGTCGAAGTCGATTTAGATAGTATTTCATTAATGCCCGTAAGTGCCTATACCAACTGTGGTTTTAGTGTCAGTGACGCCGAACATTTTGTACATTTGGCTGCCAGTCAACTAAACAGCCATTACTTACATTTATGTGAAGCTGCCCCAAATCAACATCCCAGTGGTATGCAAGCAGGAATAAGCGATGCAGGGCAAATAATCACCGCGCTAGTGAATGCTTATCTACAAGCTAGAGAGCACGCCTAGCAGCTATTAGCTATTGATGCTCAATTTGCCATTGCTTGAGCCAAGAGATCATACCCACGCTACTTAATGGGTGACTAAAGTAATACCCTTGCGCCGCATAAGTATTTAAGCTTTTTACAAAGTTTAGCTGTTCACGGGTTTCAACCCCTTCGCAGATCACTTTGGCATTTTGCTGATTGTGCATATCGACCATACCGCTGATCAAACTACGAACATGGCTTTGATGACTAAAATCAGCCGTTAATGCAGGGGCTATTTTTACATATTCAACGGCTAGATTCGGCAATTTAGCCAACCAGATTGGGCTATCGCCAAGGCCATCCACACACACTTTAATACCTATACTATTAATGCGCGCCACCATGGCTTTACCTTGATCGTCTAAACTCATAAATAGGTTAAGTGGGCACTCAACAATTAAATCTCCAGCTTGCAGCTGATGTTCAACAAAGATGCGGTCGATAAACTCAATAAACTCTTCATTTAGCATTTCAGAGCCGAATAGATTAATACTTAAAGGCATACTGATACCTTCCATACGCAGTGCCATTGCAAGCTCCGCTGCGCGCTCAATCACAAAGGTCGCCAATGGATAGGCAAGCCCTGCAACACGTATATCATCTATAAAGCGGTTAGCTGATAAAATTCCTTGTCGTGGATGCTGCCAACGTAACAATAACTCTAAAAACTCAATGTTGTCATTGTGATTGCAAATAATAGGCTGGAAATACAATTCAAGTTCGCTGGAAAAATCTATATTGGCTAATTCGTGCAAGCGGGCTTGTTGCTCTAGCTGCTCTATTTTCATTTGCTGATGGTAGGCCACCACTTGCTGTTTAGGATGACTATCTAATGCGAGGAAAGCAAATGAAACTAAATTATCAAAACTATTTTCTTGCTCATCACAGTCAACAAAACTCGCCCGCGCGCTTACTTTGATAGTGCAATTAGCCACATTGAAAGGTTTTACAGTTGCTCCTAATATTTGATTGATTAACTGTTCATGTAAATGTTTTTGCTGTGCTAAGTTGCAGATAAAAGCAAAGTTAAGGCCACCTAAGTGTGCTAACTTTTGCTCCCCATCTAAACTAATAACTTCTTCAATAAGTAGCAGCTGTTTAATGCGATTTGCCGACTGTGCGAGTAATAAGTCACCAAAATCACGACCAATATGCTGGTTAACTTGCGCAAATCCTTCTAAACGAAACACCACTAAGGCTGCCCGCTGTTGGTTATCTTTACGCCAATCGTAATAACCTTGGCGCAGCAATTTAATGTTAGGTAAGTTTAATAACGGCGCAGGTTCCATATAATTGGCATTATTAAGCTGCGTCACATCATCTGTAGCAATTGCTAATTCTTCATCAGTAAAATAGCCTGACATCGCCAATACAATGCTCGCCAGAGCAATTAAATACAGCGGTAAATCCAATAATAAATGAGCGGATAACAGCACTGTAAATACTAATGCAGAGCAGCAACTCAGGGTAAGCATAGCCCATTTATTTTGCGAGAAGGCCAACCATAAATGCAGGCCAATACTGACTGCAAATAATAGCTCTAAAAAGTTTAGCTCGTTGCTTAATATGGCCAGCGCTAGCACGCTATTGATTAAATAACTAAGGCGTAATAATGGCTTTTGCACCACGCATAACGCGCAGATCATCGCCATTAAAACCGCACCGGCTAAAAAAACAGGTAATTGTGGGTGATTTAGTAATGCGCTCCCTGCGGTATATTCAAGTCCTGTGTTTGTTAATAGCGCAATTAAAAACATCTTTTCAGTACAACGTTAAACCAGATTAGTTTAGTCTACCCAAAACCCACAAATTTAACAGTTTATTTACGCCTAACTGGTAACTTAATTGCGCGGGATGGGATATCTGCCAATGTGCTATATCGGCGCGCATACCCACTTTTAGTACGCCACGATCACTTAAACCAAGGGCTTTAGCTGCGTTTTTGGTGACGCCAGCCAAGGTTTCTTCTGGTGTTAACCTAAATAAGGTGCAGCCCATATTCATCATTAATTGCAAAGAACACAAGGGTGATGTACCTGGGTTAAAGTCTGTGGAGATAGCCATAGGCACATTATATTGCTTTAATAATGCTATTGGCGGCTGTTTAGTTTCACGTAAAAAGTAAAATGCACCGGGTAATAACACCGCGACGGTTCCAGCAGCAGCCATCGCTTTTACGCCCTGCTCATCTAAATGCTCGATATGATCCGCCGACAAGCCCTTAAACTCGGCAACAAGCTCGGCGCCATGTTGATTTGATAATTGTTCGGCGTGGCATTTCACAGGCAAACCATGTTTAGTGGCCGCTGCAAATACACGGCGAGTTTGCGCATGACTAAATCCCACATTTTCACAAAATACATCCACAGCATCAGCCAAATTACCCGCAACCACTTGCGTTAGCATGTCATTACACACCAACTCAATGTATTCATCACTGCGGCCTTGGTATTCAGGTGGTAACGCATGTGCTCCCAAAAAGGTGGTTTTTACATCAACAGGGTGATTTTCACCAAGTAATCGCGCTACCTCGAGGATTTTAAGTTCATTTTCGCAATCTAAACCGTAACCCGATTTAATTTCAACCGTCGTCACGCCTTCACTATAAAGTGCGTTTAAACGATCTTTTGCTAATACAAATAAGGCTTCATGATCGGCCGCACGAGTGGCTCGTACTGTACTGGCAATACCGCCGCCCTGCGCCGCTATTTGCTCATAGCTAACACCTTGCAAACGCTGCTCAAACTCTTCGGCTCGCGATCCTGCAAATACTAAGTGGGTATGACAGTCAATTAAGCCTGGCGTTAGCCACTGCCCTTTTGCGGAAATGATCGGCGTTGCGAGTGCATCAAACGAGGGTAATTCAGTTTGCTTGCCAAGCCATGCTATATGGCCATCTTTAATCGCCAGTGCAGCATGTTCAATTGCCCCATAAGGTGCATCAATATTGCTATCCATAGTGGCAATATTGGCATCGGTGATCAGTAAATCCCATTCGTTGCAGTGGTTGTTTGCAGTTACGTTAGTCATAGCAGCCCTTAAAAAATGTTTTAATCAGTCTAACAAGCTATCTTGTATATACAAGATAAATGTGCCATCTTATAGTCAGTATTTAATTAAATGAAAACTGTAGATCAGCACATGACGACACCTAAGTTCGCGCAAATAAAGCAATTTATTGTTGATAACATTCGATCATCCGCTTGGCTTGAAAACCAACGTGTGCCATCTGAAAACGAATTAGCCGAACAATTTAGTGTTAGCCGCATGACTGCACGCCGTGCATTAAGCGAATTAACCGAAGCGGGTATTCTTACTCGCAGCCAAGGTCTAGGCACTTTTGTTGCCAGCTTTAAATCACAGTCATCATTACTAGAAATTAAAAATATAGCAGATGAAGTTAAAGCACGTAATGGCAATTACAGCTGTACAGTTTTAGTGCTTGAATCAATCAGCGCCGTGGCACCGATTGCGATTGCGTTAGGTGTTGAAGTAGACAGTATTGTGTTTCGTAGTGTGCTTGTGCATAACGAAAACGAACACCCGCTACAAGTGGAAGAGCGTTTTGTCAATCCAGCACTTGCGCAAAGTTACTTACAGCAAGATTTTACCACTTTGACACCGCACGAATATTTATCGAGTGTGGCACCGCTGACCGAAGCGCGCCACACTGTTGAAGCAATCATGCCAAATAGTGAAATGTGTCAGTGGCTGAATTTATACCACGAAGAGCCATGTTTGCAGGTGATCCGCCGAACTTGGTCATCCGCAGGCATTGTAAGCTTTGCCCGTTTAGTGTCCCCAGGTAGTAAATACCGCTTAGGTGGCCATTTAACATTTAAAAAGCAACATTAAAAAGATTATTCAGATCAAAATGATGCGCTTAGTTGCGTATTTTTTTGAAGTTAAATTAGTTGTATATACAACAGGAGCATACCATGAACAATAGACTTGACGAATCACGTGTGATCCGCGCGCCACATGGCGATAAGATCAGCGCTAAAAGCTGGCTCACCGAAGCGGCTAAGCGCATGTTAATGAATAACCTCGATCCAGAGGTTGCAGAGCACCCGCATGCACTGGTTGTATATGGTGGCATTGGTCGTGCAGCGCGTGATTGGCCTTGTTTTGATAAAATTATCGAAACCTTAGATAGACTTGAAGACGACGAAACCCTACTGGTGCAATCGGGTAAGCCTGTTGGGGTATTTAAAACTCACAGCAATGCACCGCGAGTATTAATTGCCAACTCAAACTTAGTACCGCACTGGGCTAATTGGGAGCATTTTAATGAGCTCGATAAACTTGGTTTGATGATGTACGGGCAAATGACTGCGGGCTCTTGGATCTATATTGGCTCGCAAGGCATAGTGCAAGGTACCTACGAAACCTTTGTCGCTATGGCAAAACAACACTTTAACGGTGATGCTGCTGGTAAATGGGTGCTAACCGGTGGTTTAGGTGGCATGGGTGGCGCGCAACCACTTGCTGCAACCATGGCAGGTTTTAGTGCCTTAGTGGTTGAATGTGATGAAACGCGTATCGATTTTCGTATTAAAACCCGCTATGTAGACGTCAAAGCCACCGATTTAGAGCATGCACTAGAGCTTATCAACAGCGCATGCGCTAAAGGTGAAGCGCTGTCAGTCGGTTTACTTGGTAATGCTGCCGATGTATTTAGCGAACTAGTTAAACGCAAAATTACCCCAGATGTTGTCACAGACCAAACCTCGGCTCACGATCCACTGAATGGTTATTTACCACAAAATTGGAGCATGGCGCACGCCGCTAAGATGCGAGAGCAAGACCCACAAGCTGTGGTTAAAGCGGCTAAACAATCGATGGCTGTACAAGTAACTGCAATGCTAGCGCTGCAACAAGCAGGCGCCGCTACCACCGACTACGGCAATAATATTCGGCAAATGGCGTTTGAAGAAGGTGTTAGCAATGCCTTTGATTTCCCAGGTTTTGTGCCAGCTTATATTCGCCCGTTATTTTGTGAAGGTATTGGTCCATTCCGTTGGGTAGCGCTGTCTGGCGCTCCTGAGGATATTTATAAAACCGATGCTAAAGTTAAAGAGCTGATCCCTGATGATAAACATTTGCACAACTGGCTTGATATGGCCCGTGAACGCATTCAATTCCAAGGCTTGCCAGCGCGGATTTGTTGGGTTGGCTTAAAAGACCGTGCCCGTTTAGCACTGGCGTTTAATGAAATGGTTAAAAATGGCGAATTAAAAGCACCCGTCGTGATTGGCCGCGATCACTTAGATTCTGGCTCAGTAGCCAGCCCTAACCGTGAAACCGAAGCGATGAAAGACGGTTCAGATGCGGTCTCTGATTGGCCATTATTGAACGCACTACTGAATACCGCAGGAGGTGCAACTTGGGTATCGCTGCATCATGGTGGTGGCGTAGGCATGGGCTTTAGCCAACACTCAGGGGTCGTTATTGTTGCCGATGGTACAGATGAAGCCGCAGCTCGGGTTGGCCGCGTGCTATGGAATGACCCTGCCACTGGCGTAATGCGCCATGCTGATGCAGGTTACGATATTGCAATTAATTGCGCGAACGAGCAAGGTCTCGACTTACCTATGTTGAATAAGGAATAACCATGTTTGAATATACTCTCACACCCGGCCAGCTCGACTTGGCAACACTGCGTAAAATTAATCTTTCCGCGGTCAAACTGACTCTTGCTAAAGACAGCGAAATTAACATCGCAGCAAGCGCACAAACCGTGCAAGATGTGATTGATCAACAGCGCACTGTATACGGTATCAACACCGGTTTTGGCTTACTGGCTAACACTAAAATTGCCGAGCATGAACTTGAGCTATTACAGCGTTCTATTGTGCTTTCTCATGCGGCGGGTATCGGTGAATACATGGACGACAGCACGGTACGTTTAATGATGGTGCTAAAAATTAATTCTTTATCCCGTGGTTTTTCAGGCATTCGCTTAAAAGTGATTGAGTTTTTTATGCAGTTGCTTGAAGCCGAAGTTTATCCTTGCGTACCAAAAAAAGGCTCTGTTGGTGCATCCGGTGATTTAGCGCCACTATCACATATGTGCTTACCGCTACTTGCTGAAGGTGAAATGCGTCATCAAGGTAAATTGATTAGCGCCGCAGAAGGGCTAAAAATTGCCAAGCTTGAGCCACTGACCTTAGCCGCTAAAGAAGGTCTAGCGTTGCTTAACGGCACCCAAGCTTCAACGGCTTTTGCACTACAAGGGTTATTCCGCGCCGAAGATTTGTATGCACAAAGCTGTGCGATTGGCTCAATCAGCATTGAAGCGGCAATGGGCAGTCGTTCACCATTTGATGCACGTATTCATGATATACGTGGCCAACGCGGCCAGATTGATACCGCTGCTATCTTTCGCGATATGCTCAGTGAACAGTCGCAGATCAGCGAAGCCCATGTTGATTGTGAAAAAGTACAAGACCCTTACTGCTTACGTTGCCAGCCACAAGTACTTGGCGCATGTTTAACGCAAATTCGCCAAGCAGCTGAAGTGTTATTGTGTGAATCAAATGGCGTTACTGATAACCCATTAGTATTTGCTGATGTGGGTGATATTATCTCTGGCGGCAATTTTCATGCTGAGCCCGTCGCAATGGCAGCCGATAACTTAGCATTAGCGATTGCCGAAATCGGTGCTCTTGCTGAACGCCGTATTGCCTTACTGATTGATTCAAACCTATCAAAACTGCCGCCATTTCTAGTTGAAAATGGCGGCGTAAATTCGGGCTTTATGATTGCACAAGTAACGGCGGCGGCACTGGCATCGGAAAACAAATCGCTGGCGCACCCTGCTTCTGTTGATAGCCTACCAACGTCAGCAAACCAAGAAGACCATGTTTCTATGGCTACCTTTGCGGCACGCCGTCTCGGTGAGATGGCCAATAACACGCAAGGTGTATTGGCCATTGAATGGCTGGCATCGGTACAAGGGCTGGAGTTTAGAAAACCACTGGCAGCCTCTGCAAAAGTTGAGCAAGCTAAAGCTATCTTGCGTGAAAAGGTCAGCTACTACGATAAAGACCGTTATTTTGGCCCTGATATCGAAGCCGCAAACACCTTATTACAGCAAGGCAAACTACGTAGCTTGTTGCCTGCTGGCATATTACCTTCGTTTTAAATAACCTGAACACTGGTTAAATATCAAATTGATAGCTAAAGCCTAGCTCTTCAATAGCCGAGCCATCAATGATGCGCTCGGCACTTGAATGACTACTAAACGTGGGCGCTTGCGTACCATATTGCTGGCACTTCTGCTGATAATAATCTGCTTTGGTTGGATGCGCCGGATTAACCACATTATAAATTGGCGCAGCTGTTTGCCAATTTTCCAGCACGGTAAGCACCGCATTAATTACATCTTGCTGCTGCACCATATTAACCGTTTGCATACTTGAACCACGTAACTCTTTACCTGCCACAAACCGCCCTGGTTCGCGGTTAGGACCAATTAAGCCACCCAATCTAAGTACTTTACCACCAGCATCGAGTACATGCTGCTCAGCTGCAATTAGCGGCTGTTGCCTTGCTGTGGTTGCCTGTATTGCACTTTGTTCAGTATAAGTGGCGTTATCTTGGTCATACACAGCCGTCGATGAGCATAATAAAAAGCCCTTTGCCTGCATTGAGTTGGCAAGTTCAATTGCCAGTGTCAGAGTTGCTAAATAGTGGCTGTCAGCGTGGCGACTACGTGGTGGTATAGCGCATACCCACCAGGCATTATGTAAATCAAGTTGATGAGTTAGCTTATTATCTGCAAATACTAACTGACGTTGAAAAGCATGTTGGTGCACATTACTGCGGTGCGTACCTTGTACATGCCACCCTTTTGCTTGCTGCTGTAAACACAATGGCTGACCCAGCCAACCGGCGCCAAGAACAACTAACTGGTCTTTATTTGTACCCATTAAGTAACATCACCCTTACAATTTTATAAAATATCGTTAATTTGTCTTATCGCATACCATAGCACTGCGTACCAAGATATGCTTAGATAAGAGTGCTTACTCTACTAAATAACAAGAATGTGTGCACTTATGCTTAAAAATTTATCCCTAAGAAAAAAAATACTACTCCTGATCGGCGGCACGATAAGTGTCTTATTACTGATTGCCTCAGCGTACTTTGTTAACCATATTGCCGCTTTGTCTCGCCAAAGTATCGAACGCGAAGCGCACAGTTATCTGCAAAGTGAACAACTATCCATGCAAAGTTACTTTGCTCAATACGGCAAACTGGTCGCAACTTTTGTCAATAATCCGCATTTAGTAAACTGGTTTGATAATTGGGATAAACGTGATCAAACTCTACAAGGCGCTCCTGGCTATGATGAAATAAACCAAGATTTTGTGCGTATTAGTAGTCAAGATGAAAATATTTTATCGGCCTTTTTTGCCTCTGCAAAAACCGGTGAATACTTTAAAGAAAATGAGCGAACCACTCACTACAACAATGAACCATATTATGCGTATAAACGCGGTTGGTGGATCGATGCGTTAAAACTGAACCGATTATATGTTGGGCCAATTTCCGTTGATTTAACCACACGAAACGCCTCTGCCGTGGTACAGCAGCCAGTCTACAACCAGGAAAATGAGCTGGTTGGGTTTGGCGGTGTTGATTTACAGCTTAATAAAATCAATAAAATGGTCGAAGATATTCGCTTTAACGGCCAGGGTTACGGGTTTTTATTGGATGACAAGCAAAAGGTCGTACACTTATCCAATCGTACTAAGCATAAGCTATCTATCACTGATGAAGGAGTAAATGGTAAAGAAGGCCTTGAACAACTAGAAAAACAATTTAGCAATACCCAAGGATTTAGTGAGCTTAACCTACAGATGAAAAACAACATCGCAGGGGATGCCAGTGTTACCTTTCAGGGCCAAGAATATTTTGTAGTGTATAACCGCCTGCAATTAGAGCATCCTTACTTAAATTGGTATGTGGGTATTTTAGTGCCACGTAGCATGATTGATGAGCCAGTAAATGATGCGGTAATGACCACCACCACCTCTGTGGTTATTATACTACTGATTATTATGGCGATGATTTTATGGGCCACACAGATGATCTCACAACCGATTATCAGCTTAACCCATATTATGCGAGACATCGCTTCCGGTGATGGTGATTTAACCCAAAAAATTACTATCGATAGCAAAGATGAAGTGGGCCAACTGGCTCATCATATGAATACCTTTATCGATAAACTACGCGCTATGATGCTAGATACCGCAAAACAAGCAAAGCAATTAACCAACGCTGCGGCTCAGCTGAATTTAGTCTCACAAAAGACCAATGATGAAATCCAACAAGAGAAGCAGCAAGTCGATAGCGTTAGCGCCGCGGTTACTGAAATGGCCACCACAGTGATGGAGATTTCTCGGAACGCGCAACACACCAACAATGCAGCTGAAGAAGTACAGCACATCTCTGTTGATGGTGCAAAACGCTCGCAAAATGCGCAAAGCGTAATGACCGCATTGGCCGATCACATCGGCGAAGCATCCAAAGTAGTCGCTGGTTTAGAACAAGAAAGTGGCAATATTGGCGCCGTTGTTGATGTGATCAATTCAATTGCTGAACAAACTAACTTACTGGCACTGAACGCTGCTATAGAAGCCGCCCGTGCTGGCGAGCAAGGCCGTGGCTTTGCGGTTGTTGCCGATGAAGTTCGCTCCTTAGCAAGCCGCACTCAAGAATCAACCGATGACATTCGTAACATGATCTCCCGCTTGCAACAAATTGCTCAACAAGCCTCTACTATGATGCAGCAAGGGCAACAGCGTGCGCAAAGCTCAGTCACACAAACGCAAGAAGTGCTGGATGCACTACAAAACATTGCCGATGCAGTGACTAAAGTACAAGATCAAAGTCATCACATTGCCACTTCAACCGAGCAGCAAACTGTAGTAGCTGAAGATATCAATAACAGCTTAGCGGCGATTAATAATTTAGTGAATAACACCGCCGATCACGCCCTAGAACTTGCTGACGAAGCGCGTGAACTCAATGACTTGGCAGCATCACTCAATAAAACCGTCAATCAGTTTAAACTTTAAAGCCCCTAGTATAAAGAGTGCTGTGATGGCACTCTTTTTTGTTATAGATCAATACCCACCCACACTGTTTTTTTTATAATTATGCAAACTTTATTAAAGGCGCGCGTGATGATTAATTTACCAAAATGGGATCAAAGTTTAATAAACAAGTACAATATTTCGGGGCCAAGATACACCTCTTACCCAACCGCATTGTCGTTTAATGATGGCTACCAACAGCACGATTTGATTAACGCAATCAATTCATCGTCGAGCAATAGTCTCTCTTTATATATCCATATCCCATTTTGCAGTCAGCTTTGTTACTACTGCGGCTGTAATAAAGTGATCACTCGTCACCAGTCAAAAGCAGACCTTTATCTTGATTATTTAGAGCAAGAGATCATTGCCCAAGCACCGCTATTTGCTGGCTACCAAGTAGAGCAATTGCATTTAGGCGGAGGGACGCCAACCTTTTTAAGCAGCACACAAATGAGCCGTTTAATCGCGCTACTTGAGCAGCACTTTAAGTTTGCTCCAGAGGCTGAACGCGGTATTGAAATTGACCCACGCTCATTAGCTGATGGCATGTTAAAGCATTTGCGCAACCTTGGTTTTAATCGGGTTTCATATGGTATTCAAGATTTTAATGATGCAGTACAGCTTGCCGTTAACCGCCCACAAAGTGCGGAGGCTGTAAAAAGTTTGATTGGTGAAGCCCGTGAACTCGGCTTCAAATCAATTAATGCAGATATGATTTATGGCTTGCCACTACAAACTCCCGAGAGCTTTAAAGAGACTATTGAGCAATTAATTGCCCTTAGCCCTGATCGTGTATCGGTATTTAATTACGCGCATTTACCGGATCGCTTTGCCGCTCAGCGAAAAATTAAAGATGCCGATTTACCCAATGCCCACGATAAGCTCACTATGTTTAAGAATACCTTAGAACAAATGAGTCACGCAGGTTATCAGTTTATTGGTATGGATCACTTTGCAAAAACCAGTAATGAGTTAGCTATTGCACAAAATAGTGGGCAATTACATCGTAACTTCCAAGGTTACACCACTCATGGTGACTGTGATTTATTAGGTTTGGGGGTATCATCAATTTCACAAATTGGCACTGCTATTTTACAAAATCAAAAACAGTTAAAAGCGTATTACCACGCCATTGAAAAGCAATTAGGTAGCGCTATTTGTAAGGGCATGCAATTAAGCCACGACGATGTAATTCGGGCAGAAGTTATCAAGCAGTTGATTTGCCATTTTCAACTTGATATCCACGCTATCGCTGATAAATTCCAGCTCAACTTTGCCAGCTACTTTGCTGATGCACTCAAAGCACTCGATCCACTCGTAGCGGATGGTATGGTAACTATCAATGAAAACATGATTACTGTGACCGAACGGGGTAACTTATTTATTCGCATCATCTGCATGTGCTTTGACGCCCATTTACAAAACCAGATTAACGCGACTCGATTCTCACGGGTAATTTAACCTGAACACACAAGCATAAAAAAAGCAGACCTAGGTCTGCTTTTTTTTATAGATACTGTAAAATTAGTTAAACACCACGTTTTCGCTACCAGGGGCTGCTTTAAACTCTTCAATGATTTTCTCACAGTCAGCTTTAATTTGCTTTGCATGAGTTTCTTCAGCACGCCAGCGAACGCTATCTTGCTGAAAAATTTCTTTTTTCGAATATTTTTTGCGGGCGTCATGCGTTGGCATTTCTTTTACTACTTCATACATAGCAAATATACCTGGATAACGCCCTGGAAGGTCTTCGTCATCCGTAAAGCTGTATTGCGACATTAGCACCCAGATACGTAAACTCCCTTCTGAGAACTCACACTGCTCTTGATGCATAGCACGAGCGATTAAATGAATACTATCGGCGAGTTTGGCATTACGCTCTAAACGCGACTGGGCAAGCTTTGCTTGTTGCTTTGCCTGCTCTTTCACTATCTGCTTTTTTTGCGCACTGAGTTTATACAGTAACTGGCCGGCATAAAATGCCAGCCCCGCAATGATCACAGCACCAACACACAGAGCTAAGATCATCATGTTCATTATTTATCGTCCTCGTCATCTAACCATTCATTGGCTAAATCGTTCGACAAGTAATGATCAAAATCACTATTACCTTGTTCGCTAAATTCTTCATCATCAAAATCATCAGCGGCGTCTTCGTCTTCAATACCCAGTAATTCGCATAACACTTGATGGCGAGCAATACGACTATTGAAGTATTTAGCATCTTTACCTGTTAATAACTGGCCACTTTCATGCAATTCAACCAGCTTTAATAGACGCTCGTCATTTTCTAGCGCTTCTAGTTCTTGCTCTGGTGAAAGCTCAGGCTGAACTACTTTTTTCAGTTCAACTTGTGGCTTCAAGTTACGTTTAAGCTCAATAACAGGCTCTGCTGCAACAGCAATTAAAGGGATTGGTTTTTTACTACCAACACGCTTGTCTTTGTGTTGCTGATTGCCTTTGCTCTCTGGCTGTAAAGCATCAATCGAATTACGTGAACCTGGTTTAGCACCTTTGGTTTTTTTAACACGTTGCTCTTTTAACGCACGCATTTCTTTAAGCTTATCTTGGCTTAAACGAACAGGACCGTTAGACGGGATTTTACGTGACTTTTTAGTTCTACTCATATCTTGATCATCTCACTTAAGAGGTTTTGAGCAACGCGCACTGTGGCGTTGCGATGCTGGCCTTGCCAGAAGAATTCGGTTTGTGCGGAATGAGGTTGGGTAACTCGACTACTAGCGCACTCTATTTATATACAGTGACTATTGTAACAGGACAAATAAAAAGGCGGTAGAGAAAACATCTCTACCGCCTGCTAATCTGAGCGCCATTTAACTGGACACTTCTCCCTTCGACTTTTTAGTCTTTATTATTGTTATTATTTTTGTTGTTCCATGTTGTTATTATTTTTACCTTCCGTGTAACATTCCATTTTGTTGTTATTTTAAACTTCCATGAGATTTTATTATTCTCGGTCTTCATTGACTCTTTTTTAATATTCCCTTGCAGACATCAACCGATGTCTTATCCCCGATAATCACGTCACACTACTTTCCGTGTAGTTTAATCCATTTTGTTCTTATTGTTGCAGCGACAGGGGTTAATTTACGCATTAATAATTTTGTTACAACTAATTTATATAACTTTTCTTACACAACATAAATTGCAACATTGTGAAAACATTAAATTACAGTAGGTTATGATAAAAACAAAAATAAAAATAAGATTTAGCTTACAGCCAGACATGGTCAATGTCTCACAAATGAAATGGCAATATCGACAAATTACAAATACAAAAAAAGCAGCCTACGCTGCTTTTTGTAACTAATATGGAGTTTAGTATTAATAATGCAATTAATCTATACTACTTTAGTGTAGTCCACCTAGGTACTTAGACAGTACTTCGATATCTTTATCCGTTAGTTTCTTCGCAATATCTTGCATCATGCCATTTAAATCATTGTGGCGTGTGCCATCACGGAATTTTTCAAGTTGTGCCTTGATGTATTCAGGATGTTGAAAAGAGATTTTTGGAAACATAGCTAATGATGAGCCATTCCCTCGTGGACCATGACATGCAGCACATGCTGGGATACCACGTTCTGCGTCACCAGCTTTATAAAGCATTGCGCCAACTTCAACTACATCTTTAGGTGTCGCACCTTCTGACATGTTAAGTGATGCAAAGTAAGCCGCTACATCTTTCATGTCTTGATCGTTTAATGGCATTGCCATTGCGCTCATGACAGGGTCCATACGACCTTTTTTGCCACCTGAAGTCATACCTGATTTCAAATCGACAAGTTGCTTATAAATGTAATCTGCGTGCTGGCCTGCAATTTTTGGGTAGATATTAACCGGCGCATTACCGTCTGGGCCGTGACAAGCCGCACACGTTGCTGATTTTTCTTTACCTGCGTTTACATCGCCATCAAATGCTGTTGCGTTGCTTGCTGACAACGCACCAAGCAATATAGTTAAAGATAGTGCTATTTTTTTCATGGTGAATTCTCTGTTTCCGACCCTGTATCATCTACAATATGGATGTTGTGATTTATATATTCTACACGATAATAAATTCTCTGGCACGTTTTCTACTCATATTAAACTTATAAATTATAGGGTTTTGACCTAGATTAAGCTTTAGAGCTACCGTTTTAGTTTATTTTAGGCTGCGATCTTCGTCCAAATCAGCTTTTTAATAGTGTCGTAATAGTATAAAATGCGCCCCTTAAGTGAACTTTAATTAAGTAAAGTTTACTCGCTGTAATACTTAATTAAGTTTCTAGGAGAGCCTGTGCTCAAATCTCGTATCAAATATAACACTGCGTCGTTCGTAACCAGCGCTCCAGATATCACTAAATTACCTACTGATACGGGTATTGAAGTTGCCTTTGCAGGCCGCTCCAACGCCGGTAAGTCTAGTGCTCTTAATGCTTTAACAGACCAAAAACTGGCGCGTACCAGTAAAACCCCTGGTCGCACGCAGCTGATCAACACATTTGAATTAGCCGATGTTGATGATATGCGTCTAATCGATTTACCTGGTTATGGTTTTGCTAAGGTACCGATCGAAATGAAAAAGAAGTGGCAGAAGTCATTAGGCGAATACCTGCAAAAACGTCAAAGTTTAAAGGGTATCGTTGTACTAATGGATATTCGTCATCCTCTTAAAGATCTAGACCGTGATTTAATTAACTGGGCAATTGGCAGTGAAATTCCAGTATTGGCATTGTTAACTAAAGCAGACAAACTAAAGCAAGGCGCTCGTAAAGCACAAGTTTTGCAAGTTCGTCGCGAATTAAGCACTTTAGAGGGTGATATTACCGTTCATGCATTTTCATCTTTAAAAGGCACTGGATTACCTGAAGTTGCGAAGAAATTAGATGAATGGTTCCTAGGACCAATAGTTGCGATACCGCCTACTGATGTTGAACAAACGCCTGAATCAGATGCTTAATCACACGTTTAAGTAAAAGCGCTGACCCGCAGATTGAATGAAATAGCCTTGCTGATCAGCATCGGCTATTTCAGCCCACTGATAAAACACACTTCTAGAGACCCGCGCACTACAGCCATAAGGTAACTGTAAATACGGTACATCAGCACCCTGATAACCTTGTACTATTAAAGGCTGCTCGCACGTTACTAGCCACGTTCGCTGTAAATTATCCACACAACATAACACTTGCCCTTGCTCTGTCATTGCAAAGCGCCAATTAACGATTATAAAAGGAGCATCGTGGACTGTAATGGCTATTTTTTCGATTGGCGTTTTTAAATAAAACGTATCCTGCTCTTTACACAAAACTGAGGCAAACAGCTTAACCATAGCGATACGATTAATTTTACTGCCTCCATATAACCACTCACCTTGCTGGTTAATGATAATAGGCAGCTCGCCACAATGCTGCGGCTGCCACTGTGAAAATGGCTTGCTTGGCTGTTCAAGTGCTGTGGCAAGCTCATTCAAAGAGTACATTATTTAAGCTTGCTCATCGTTAATGAGAAACTAACAGGCACTGCCGTTGCTATTGATGGCAAACCGGCTAACTTTTGCAGTTGTGTAATGCCATCTATGACGGCAAAGTCTGCGCCATTAATGATAATCGGGCTCATTGACGAAACGCTAATATCCCCTTGCGAAGACAGGTTGGCCATAACATCCAGTTTAATCTCTTGCTTAGTGCCATGAAAATCAAGTTCAGCACTGACACCTTCAAACACATGTTGGCCAGGCTTAAGCACTTTTAATTGCTTACTTAAATTTGCTGTTATAGTTGCTGTTGGAAACTTCGCGGTTTCAAATAACAACTGAGTCATGCGTTCATTACGAATAGGGATCATAGTTTCAACTGAGCTCAGATCAATATCGACCGAGAAAGAACCATTTTCAGCTAAACTACCTGACACATTTTTGAAGTGGTGCACTTCAGCAATACTATTTGACTTAATAGACACAAAACTTACTTTACTTTGATCATTATTAACCTGCCAATCAGCACTGGCAACACCAGAGACTAATAAGCTTGATAACGAAAGACCCAATATCGCAATTGACTTAACCATCACGCATTCCTTTCAAAATGAAAATGAGATTCAATGGTATCACTTGTTCTATGAAGTGCAATCAATAGCAGTTTAATTAAATAAGAGGGGTAAAAAACAACCCAGTAAATGAATACTGGGTCGGTATAGCAAACTGGGGAGAAGCTATCAATACGTTGCACCCTTTCGAGTGCATCATCAACAGGATGTCCTACAGGATGAGGACGCGCGGACTTTAGCAAACTAATAATGATAAATAAACTAAATACAGGTACTCACCTGCAGAATTGATAAACATATAACGAAATCTACAAATTACAGATTAATTTAACTTAATATTAACATTGATTGTGTGCTCAAAATTTGTTCTATTAACTTATTAGAATAAAAACTCCACGTCTTTTGAACTGGTTAAGCAGCTCAAAAGCTACCAACAACACACACAATAAAAGAGCACAGATCATGAAAAAAATAACCATGCTATACCTATGCAGTTTGCTATTTATCTTCTGTAATACCGCGCAGGCCGGCTACACCCAAACCAAATACCCCATTGTATTAGCCCATGGCTTAATGGGCTTTGACGATGTGTTAGGGGTTGATTACTTTTATCGGGTGCCCACGAGTCTCAGTCGTGACGGTGCACAGGTTTACGTTACAGCCGTATCCTCGCTGCATAGTTCTGAACAACGCGGCGAACAATTACTGCAACAAGTTGAACAAATTATTGCACTCACAGGCATTGCCAAAGTAAACCTAATTGGCCACAGTCAAGGAGCGCAGAGTATTCGCTATGTGGCCTCACTACGCCCCGACTTAGTTGCTTCTGCAACCAGTGTTGGCGGAGTGAATTTTGGTAGTCCAGTGGCTGATGTCGTCCGTGAAGGACTAACACCAGGTTCAACGCTTGAGGGGGTAGCAAAAGCCGCTTTTGATGCTTTTGGTGGACTCATTGCCTTACTTTCTGGCAATAGCCAGTTACCACAAGATGCAATGGGTGCTTTGCAGAGTTTAACCACTGAGGGCGCGCTGGCATTTAATCAGCAATACCCAGAAGGTTTACCAGCATCACCATGCCAACAAGGTCCTATGCGTGCAAGTAACGGGGTGTATTATTTCTCTTGGAGTGGCACTCGCACTTTAACCAATGCTTTTGACCCATCAGATGCTGCATTAGCACTGACCTCGTTGCTGATCCCAGGGGACGACGACGGTTTAGTGTCACGCTGTAGCAGTCATTTAGGCTATGTTTTAAAAGATAATTATCGGATGAACCACCTTGATCAAGTAAACCAGATGATTGGCTTCCATCATTTGTTTGCCACGGATCCGCTGACTGTCTATCGCCAACATGCCAATCGCTTGAAAAACTTAGGTCTGTAAATAATGAAATGGTTATTCAGCCTAGTGCTAGCGATTGCTGTCGCTAGCAGCATGTTAATTTACTTATCCAACCCAGCGCAGCGAGTAGCTACACCACCACCGCAGGTGGATACCCCGGTGGCGATTGATAACGTTTTTGAACACGTTATTTTAGCCTCCCAAGAGTCCGCTGAATTTACCGCTTTGCAAGCGCAACAGCATTGCGATAAATTGGCTGCTTGCAGGAAAAACAGTGAGCTATTTAATCGCTACCTCAGCTTTAAAGTCGCGCTAGCAGAGCTGCAACAACAACTCGCTCATGTACCGCTAAGTGAACAATTAGCTGAAATGATTGCTTTTCAGCAGCGCTATTTTAGCGAGGCTGAAATTGCTTTGCTCTTTGCTGATGATAATCAGTGGCAACGTTATACAATAGCCAAATTAGCCATCAATGCCGATAGCAGTTTAACTAAAGAGCTGAAGCAACAGCTGTTAGCTAACCTTGACGCTGAGCAACCCGATGAGATCACTCAATCATTGCAAGCAACGCAACAGTTACAGCAATTAAACAACAGCTATAAAGAGGCATTGCAGCAGCAAGATTACAATCAACTCGCAGCGGAATTCGGCGATGCCGCAGCAACACGGTTAATTGCATTACAACAGCAACGCCTACAGTGGCAAACGCTTAGCGAGCAATTGCAGCAACAAATTGTGCAGCTAAAACAACATCATGATCCACAGCAAGCCGAGCAAAAGATCGCGCAATTACTCAATCAACATCTTACCGAAAATCAAAAAAGACGGTTTTTAGCACTGTTTCCCCAGAGCTAAAAAAACGTGGCTGTACACAGTACAGCCACGCTTACATGATTCAAAAAGCTCAGTGTTAATGGGCTTGTTGCCAATTATCTCCGCTGTCAGCTTCAACCACTAATGGCACATCTAATTTCGCAGCATCAGACATTAACTGGCAAATTTCTGTAGTGTATTGTTCAACACACTCAGTTTTAATTTCAAAGACCAATTCATCGTGCACTTGCATTAGTAACTTAACGGTACCCGGTGCTTGTTCATACACCCATTTATTGACCGTTAGCATCGCTTTTTTGATGATATCAGCGGCAGTGCCTTGCATTGGCGCATTGATCGCGGCACGCTCCGCCCCTTTACGACGAGCGCCATTACGGGCATTGATCTCAGGTAAATGCAGACGACGACCAAAGATGGTTTCAACGTAACCGTTTTCAGCCGCTTTGCCTCGAGTTGACTCCATATACTCAAGCACCCCAGGGAAGCGCTCAAAGTATTTATCAATATAGTGTTGTGCTTCATGACGTGGCACATCAAGTTGACGCGCTAAACCAAATGCCGACATGCCATAAATTAAACCAAAGTTAACCGCTTTGGCTTTACGACGCATATCGGTAGTGACATCTTCTAAAGCAACGCCAAATACTTCTGCAGCGGTTGCACTGTGCACATCAAGACCATTGGCAAACGCACTGAGTAAACCTTTGTCTTGCGATAAATGCGCCATAATACGGAGCTCAATTTGGCTGTAATCGGCAGCGACAATTTTATAACCATCGGCAGCGATAAAGGCTTCTCGAATACGACGCCCTTCTTCTGAACGAATGGGAATATTCTGTAAATTAGGATCGGTCGAACTTAAACGCCCTGTCGCCGTTACCGCTTGATGGTAAGACGTATGCACACGGTTAGTTTGCTCATTCACCATTAATGGCAGCTTGTCGGTGTAAGTCGATTTAAGCTTAGATAAACCGCGGTGCTCGATGATCACTTTTGGCAGTGGATAATCGTGAGCTAACTCTTGCAGCACTTCTTCCGCAGTCGATGGCGCGCCTTTTGGCGTTTTTTTAATAACGGGTAGTTTGAGTTTTTCAAACAACAGTACTTGTAGTTGCTTTGGTGAGCTTAAGTTAAATGGTTCACCAGCAATCTCATGGGCTTCTTTTTCCAGCTCAATTAAACGCTCACCCAAACGCTGGCTGTGCGCGGCAAGCATTTTGCTATCGATTGCTACACCAGTGCGCTCAATATCTGAAATTACACTAAGCAGCGGTAATTCTATTTCTTCAAATACCGCTTTAAGTTTTTCATCGGCAGCTATTTTAGGCCATAACACTTCATGCAAGCGCAGCGTAATATCGGCATCTTCAGCTGCATACGGCGCGGCTTTTTCCAGTTCAATTTGATTAAACGTCAGCTGCTTTTTACCTTTACCGGCAATATCTTCAAAGCTGATATTTTTATGACCTAGGTATTTTAGTGCTAACGAATCCATATCATGGCGCGTGCCAACACTGTTGAACACATAAGATTCAAGCATAGTATCGAACTTAATCCCTTTAAGTTCAAAACCGGCATTGGCTAATACGCTCTTATCGTATTTAAGGTTTTGCCCTACTTTTGCTTTGCTTTTATCTGCTAAAATTGGCCCAATCTTAGCCATTACCGTCTCTAAGCTTAATTGCTCAGGCGCGCCTGGGTAATCATGGGCAATCGGCAAGTACACGGCTTCACCCGCTTTTACAGCAAAGCTCATACCCACAAGCTGCGCTTGCATATAATCAAGGCTGGTCGTTTCTGTATCAAAGGCAAATAGTTCAGCGGCATTTAATTGCTCGACTAAAGTATCTAATTGCTCTGTGGTCAGGATTGTTTCATAGTGAGCATCAGCCACTTGCGGTAATTCATTCGCTTCACTTGGCACTGCTAAGTGAGTATCGGTATCTTTCGGGTTATCAAGTAGTTCAGCCAACCAACGGCGGAATTCGCATTCACCGTATAAAGCAATTAATTCGTCTCGGTTAGGTTCTTGTAGTTTGAAAGTATCTAGGTCTGATTCAACCTCAACATCACATTTAATGGTCGCCAGTTCATAACTTAGCGGTAAATGCGCAACGGCTGCGGCAAGTTTTTCGCCGATCTTACCTTTGATCTCATCGGCATGATCAAGCACACCTTGTAACGATCCGTATTTTTGTAACCACTTAACCGCCGTTTTAGGACCGCAGCCATCTACACCAGGGATGTTATCAACCTTGTCACCCATTAAGGCTAGGTAGTCGATAATTAGCTCAGGACCAACGCCAAACTTTTCAACAACCGTCTCGGGATCAGAAATACTGTCAGTCATGGTATTGATCAGGGTGACATGCTCATTAACGAGCTGTGCCATATCTTTATCGCCGGTTGAAATCAATACATGGCGCTGTTGCTCTGAGGCGATTCGTGCAAAAGTACCAATCACGTCATCGGCTTCGACACCTTCAATGCTAATAAGCGGAAAGCCCATCGCTTTAATAATACTATGCAACGGCGCTATTTGGGTACGTAAGTCATCTGGCATCGGTGGGCGATTAGCCTTGTACTCACTGTACATATCATTACGGAAAGTTTTACCTTTAGCATCAAAAACCACCACCATATGACTTGGATCATATTGTTTGATCAGGCTTTTCATCATATTTACAACGCCATAAATAGCGCCGGTTGCTTCACCTTTGGAGTTAGTTAAATGCGGTGGTGAATGATATGCACGGAATAAGTAGGAAGAGCCATCAACTAAAATAAGTGGATTTTCAGGGATCTGAGCCATGGTGTAATTGGATCCTAAATGAGAGAAAACGAAATAATTGTAAGCATGCCATAAGGACACAGATAAAACGACTGCCAATTAAGCTTTGTTTAATCGACCAAACAAGAGCAAGCTGTGGATAACTATGTAGATAACAGCCACAAGCTATTCCTCCAAAGTAAATTAAAATTACTTAGAAAAATGTTAAGTGTATGTTTTGTTTAAAAAAGATAATGCGAGGTTCTTTTTTTATTATTTTTTATAGCAATGTGGAAAAGCATTTCAACGCTTCCCTTCATTCTGCTTTTTTGGTACAACGAATAACGGTTAATTAATCCCTTATAAATAACCGGACGAGCATTCTATCACAATGGATCAAAGATCATAGTGATCCTTTATAATTTTTTCCTCTTAGCGATCTTTTAAAAAAGCATATAGCGCGCTTTTACTTACCCTCAAGAGAATTATCAAATAAAAATAATCTTTAAATGAACGAAAGTAAGATCATAAAATGATCTTACAAAGGTCACGACGGCCACTAAAAAGCCGTGCTAAACTAATTTTATGAAACATAAATAAGAGTCAAATATATGAAAAAAATAGCTGTAATTTTAGCGGGTTGTGGAGTTTATGACGGTGCGGAGATCAACGAAGCTGTATTAACCTTATTACATATTGCTAAAGCTGGCGCAAGCTACCAATGTTTTGCTCCTGACATCGAGCAGTTGCATACCATCAATCATCTCACTGGCGAGGAAATGCAGCCAAATCGTAACGTACTAGTAGAAGCTGCCCGCATTGCAAGAGGTGAGATTAAAGCGCTATCTCAATTAGACGTTAATGATTTTGATGGGTTAATTGTCCCTGGTGGCTTTGGCGCCGCGAAAAACCTCTGCGATTTTGCTGTTAAAGGCACACAAGCACAATTACACGCTGACATGCTTCGTGTCGGTAAAGCATTTGCTGATGCCAACAAAGCAGCAGGTTATATGTGTATAGCACCTGCAATGATCCCCTTGATCTATGGTAATGGTGTTAAAGCGACCATAGGTAATGACGCTGATACTGCCGATGCATTACAAAAATTAGGTGCCCAGCACATTGCTTGTGCGGTCAACGACGTTGTTATTGATGAGCAACACAAACTAGTTAGCACACCGGCTTATATGCTGGCACAATCAATTTTGGATGCCGATGCCGGTATTGAAAAACTGGTCAAAGCTGTCATTAAAATGTGTTAAACCATTAGCGAACAATTACTGAGTTTTATAACGACATTTTATTGCGCTAACACAAAAAATGTCGTTTTTTCAAAATAAAAACAGCTCACAGCGTTTTATAAATTGTGGCTAAGCGTTATAATCGTGCTAAATTCCGTCATCTATCGTGATTGATCACGTTCAAATCGAAGTGAGCAAGGCAAAATGAAAAAACTATCAGCTGCATTATTATTGCTAGCAACCACCGCATACGCACAGCCATATGATAATTCTATGACTGAAGATGCGATCAAAAAACGTATCGCACCGGTTGGTGCAGTTTACTTTGAAGGCGATAAAGCAGCCGTTGCTGAAGTGCCGACGGGTCCTCGCACTGGTGAACAAGTTTACCAAGCTGCCTGTTTTGCATGTCATGGTACTGGCGCACTCGGCGCACCAAAATCAGCTGATGATTGGGCTCCACGCTTAGCTAAAGGCGCAGATACTCTTTTAAATCATGCAATTAACGGTTTTAATGCGATGCCACCAAAAGGCACATGTATGGATTGTTCAGATGATGAGCTACAAGCAGCCATCGATTTCATGACCAAAAATTAATACTTAATACTGTAATATGTTTTTATAAAGGCTGATTTTAATCAGCCTTTTTTATTACCATAATAAGTTTACCCCTACCTTTATCATTATTTATTATTATGCTTTTCTAATACTATTGTCCGCTTGACGATTAACCGAAAAAGTGAAAATATAAGCCCAATAAATATACAATAATAAAAATCGGTTACTGTCATTGGAAGATATAACGGCCTTATTACATAAGCTAGAGCATAAGAATAGTCGTTTAAAAGCTTTAGTCCAAAAGTATAAGCAATCACACCACTTACAAAATGCCCTGATCCAATTATCAGAGCAAGCCAGTTCTGTTGCCGAATTAACGCTACTTTACCCTGCTATCCACAATATTTTGCAAGATTATGTACCCAGTAAAAGCTTTTACGTGGTGCTATTAAATCAATTTAGTAACACCCTTGAATTATCTTACTTTGCCGATGAAAAAGATGGTATTTCGGTGCCCCTTAATCAAGATCATAACTTTCTCCAAGGCGTTACTGGGTATGTGTTTAAACAAGGCAAAACCACCTACTTCCAAGGTGAAGAGATGCAGGCCGCTGCGGATAAAGGATTATTTAAGGTACTTGGTACACCTGCGGAGCATTGGGTCGGTGTGCCGGTATACAGAGAGCAAAGTATTATTGGTGTATTAGTTGCGCAAAGTTACGACAAGGAACAATGTTATTCTGAGCAACAAATTGAACTCCTAGAAGTGATGTCGCTGTATTTATCGACGGCTATCGAGCGGGTAAAAAAGCGCGAACTACTAGAGTCTGAAGTAAAAATAAGGACTCGCGCCTTAACACAAAGTAATGAAGCACTTAATCTCGAAGTAGAGCAACATAAAAAAACCCTCGCACGCCAACATATTCTGTTTAAAATTTCAGAATTAGCGACGCAAACGAAGCATATTGATGAAGTCTATCTACAGGTACATGAAATAATAAAGTCAATAACTTACGCTGAGAATTTATACATTGCCTTGTACGATCGAGAAACCGGCTGGTTAAACTTTCCGTACTGTGTGGATGAATATAGAGAGAATACTCAACCGCGTCCTTTTGCCAAAGGTTATAGTGAATTAGTTTTACGTACCGAACAAACCCAGCTGATTGACTCTACCCGCGCAGAGAAGCTGCGAAAATCTGGCGAAGTAGAACGTCCAGAGTCATACGCTGATTTACACGCAGCAACCAGTTGGTTAGGTGCGCCACTTAAAACAGCACAAGGTGTTATTGGCCTGATAACCTGCCAAGCCTATAATAATAAACATGTTTTTGATCAAGACGATTTTGAACTTATCACCTTTGTTTCACATCAGATTGCCACCGTTTTACAGGCTCATTTAGCGGCTCAGGCATTAAAACACAGTCACCAGCAGTTAGAATATCGAGTTGCTGAAAAAACCAAAGAAATTCGTCAAACCAATATGCACTTACAAATGCAAATTGAAGAGCGAAAAAAAATAGAGCAACAGCTATATCACGATGCCCATCATGATCCGCTCACGGGATTACCTAATCGCAGTCTATTTTTAACTCAGTTAGAAAAGACCTTACAGCATTATCAACGCTACCCTGAGCAGCAGTTTGCGGTACTGTTTATTGATTTAGATAAGTTTAAGGATATTAACGATCAGCTAGGGCACCAAGCGGGCGATCAGTTTTTAATTGGGGTTAGCGAATCGTTTTCACAGTGCATTCGTGAGCATGATTTACTTGCTCGTTTAGGTGGCGATGAGTTTGTTATTTTATTAACCCACTTAACCGAACGCCAGCAAGCCGAAGATGTGGCTAAGCGCTTAATTGAACTAATGAAAAAACCATTTTGCATGAAAGGTATTTGTGTACAAAGCGGTGCCAGTGTCGGGATCACCTACTCTAAAACAAGCTATAAGCATACCGATGAAATTATCCGTGATGCAGATGCTGCGATGTATTATGCCAAAAATGCAGGCCGCAGCCGCTTTGAGTTTTATCATCCGTTACTCAGTGCCGGTACGAGTCCTTATGAATTAGAGACCAGCCATCACTTAGATTCTTTACCAATGCACTTTCGCTGCTCTGAAATCATCACACTCGATGAACAGCATCAATCAGAGTCATTACTTGAAGCATTTGGTGAACACCCGGTACTTGGTAGCACCAGTTTTGAAATATTAAAGAAATTTGCCGCAGATAAAGCGCAACAGCTCGAAGTTGAATTGCAATTATTAACTACAGCCTGTCAACAGATCCAAGCAGCACAATTGGCTAAGGTATTGTTTCCTTGCTCTGGCTTATTACTCGAAAAAATTGAGTTTCAAGCGTTATGCCAAACAATGCAAAACCACAACGTCAAAAAACAAATTTGTTTATTATTTAATGAACAAGAGATCCGTTACGCTTCGGCTGTGCAAATGAGTAATTTAAAAATGCTCAATGAGCTGGGTTATTCGATTGGCTTAAATGATTTTGCCAAAGACCGTTGCGAACTTAATTTACTGTGCGATCTTCATTTCGATTATTTACTGCTTAGCTCTACCTTTAGTAAACGGGTGTTACAACAAAAAAGCTTTGATTTACAACTGCAAGGCGTACTCGCAATTACTAAAATAAAGCAAGTTAAAGTAATAGCAAAAGGCCCTTCAATCCTCAATTATAGAGCCTTGCTCGACAGCCATGGTTTATTGCTATTCATTGGTAAGCAACATGCAATTAATAGCAGCACTGCAATACCAGCAGCTCCCACAGTCGAGCAACTATTAAACTAAGCGTAGGCTCGTTACTACTCTGGCTTTTTCAACATGGCGCGTAAATTAGCGACTCTCGCTTGGCCTTTTTCCATTCGTTCAGCCTGCGTGTTTGGCGCTTTTTTATTTTCAAAAGCCAGATCATCTTGTGGTAGCTCTTGCACAAACCGGCTCAGCTCCGTTTGCGAGGTTTCACCAAATTGACGGCGAATTTTCGCATAGGTCATAGTCAACTCTTGTTGCGCGCGGGTAATTCCTACATACGCTAAGCGGCGTTCTTCATCAACGTTTTCTTCATCAATACTCACTTGATGCGGTAATAAGCCCTCTTCCATACCGACCATAAACACGTAAGGGTATTCCAAGCCTTTAGAGGCATGTAAAGTCAGTAATTGCACTGCATCAGCTTCATCTTCTTCTTCGTTGCGCTCCAGCATGTCACGCAACGTAAGCTTGCTTACGACTTCGGCGAGCGTTAGCGGTGGGTTATCAGCGTCGCCAGTAAGCATATCGGTGATCCAGCGATACAACTCAGACACGTTCTTCATACGCATTTCTGCCGCTTTAGCACTGGGCGATGACTCGTATAAATAGGCCTCATAATTGATTTGCCTTACTAAGTCTTTTACCGCTTCAAGGGTATCGCCACGTACCGCATTATCTGAAAGCTCAAGCACCCAGCGGGCAAAGCCTGCCAGCGAGTTTAAACCACGTCCTTTTAAGCGATAACCTAAGTCAGTATCAAAACAAGTGGCAAATAAACTGGCATGTTTTTCATTGGCTAAAGTGCCCAACTTTTCAAGGGTCACGGTGCCAATCTCACGCCGCGGTGTATTCACGATACGTAAGAAGGCGTTATCGTCATCTTGATTCACTAACAGGCGTAAATACGCCATGATATCTTTAATTTCAGAGCGCGAAAAAAACGAGGTACCACCACTAATTTTATAAGGAATACGGTTACTCATCAGTGACTTTTCAAAACCACGAGCTTGATGATTACCACGATACAAAATAGCGTAGTCTTTATAGCTTGTGCGCTTCATAAACTTATGCGAGATGATCTCTGCCACCACTCGCTCTGCTTCGTGCTCTTCATCACGACAGCCAATCACTTTGATCGGCTCACCATAACCAAGCTCACTGAATAATTTTTTCTCAAACTCATGGGGGTTATTAGCAATCAAAATATTTGCAGCTTTTAGAATTCGCCCAGCGCTACGGTAATTTTGTTCCAGCTTAATTAATCGCAGACCCGGAAAATCCTTACTCAGCAACACTAAGTTTTGCGGCCGCGCACCACGCCAAGAATAGATTGATTGGTCGTCATCGCCAACCACAGTAAAACGCGCCCGCTCTCCCACTAGTAACTTAACCAACTGATATTGGCTGGTATTGGTATCTTGATATTCATCCACCAGCAAATAACGAAACCGTTGCTGCCAACGCTCCCGAGACGTTGCATTGCTGGTTAACAAAATAGTCGGGATCATAATCAGATCATCAAAATCCAAAGCATTATAAGCACGTAACTGGGTTTGATAACGCGCATATAACTGCGCAAATAACGCTTTTTGTGGCTCACGCGCTTCGCGAATGGCTTGCTCTGGTAAGATCAATTCGTTCTTCCAGCTGCCTATTTGCATTTTTAAGAGGTTGAGTAAATCTTTGTCTTTTTTTAGCTCATCTTCAGTTAGATCGCCCAATAATTGATTGGTATCTTGATCATCGAATAACGAAAAACCCGGTTTAAAACCCAGCGTTGTTAGTTCTTTTTTAATGATCTCCAGCCCTAAAGTATGAAAGGTCGAGACCCACAAGCCCTTGGATTCTTTTTTCCCCAGAGTTTGAAAAACCCGCTCGCGCATCTCTTTTGCGGCTTTATTGGTAAAGGTAACCGCCGCAATATTACGAGCTTGATACTCACACTTCTGTACCAAATAAGCGATTTTATTAGTAATTACACGTGTTTTCCCCGATCCTGCTCCTGCTAATACTAGGCATGGGCCACTAATGTATTTTACCGCTTCATCTTGTTTAGGATTGAGTTTCATATCGACCAAAGGGATTGCATAAAGACGGGCAATTTTAACGTAATCACTACAATACGCCTAGTTAATAAGGTAAGATTGTTTTTTTAGGCGACACCAAGGGACGAACATGATTAACCCAGCAAAACTTGAAGAAATAGCCAAACAGATTTCCAGTAATATGCCACAAGGCGTTAAAAACCTTGCTGATACGTTTGAAGCAAAAACCAAACAGGCCATTCAAAACAAGCTGGCTGAAATGGACTTTGTCAGCCGCGAAGAGTTTGATGTGCAAAGCCAAGTGCTTATCCGCACCCGTGAAAAGCTAGTTGAATTAGAAGCTAAAGTTGCCTTACTAGAACAACAGCTAACCAGCGATACAAACGATAAAGCCGAATAAACTGCTTACCATCAGTACATTAACCAAGGCAGCCAGTGCGGCCTTGGTTAGCTGATTAATGATGTTGTAAAGTTACGGCATTGAGTTAACCAGTGACAGCCCTATTACAGATAAGATCAGGCATTTATCCGCAAGTAATTAAACATTTTGGGGAGCGTGGTTAGCTCCATATACTGAATATTCAACTAACCTTAAGTATTAGCTAGATTTCCGCCCTATTACAAACGTTGCTGCTATTGTTATAGCGCAATATATCAAGATCCCTGCTACTAAAATATTAAACAGCATCTCGATACTAACAGTAAAATATGTAACGGCTATCCATCCGATGAAAGCTGCGACAATCATCCGCACGGTTCCTGCTAGTACAGGCCAAAATACACGTTTCATACCTATCGCCGCAAAATAAAGTGCCATGCCAGCAGCGATGAATCCATAAAACGGTGCAATATGCTGCAGATAGTTGGTCCCAATCTTAACTATTTGTTGTTCTTCACTAAAAATATTAAGCCAGATATGCGGAAATGCCGCAACGATAAAGCCAATCAGTGTAGTAACAGCAAAAGCGATTGCCGCACCAAACCATGTAATACGCTGCGCACGTTGCATTTGCCCTGCTCCAACGTTAACTCCAACCATAGTCATAATTGCCGTGCCTAGGCCAAATAGCAGTGGGATCTGGATATATTCCAACCTTGACGCTATACCATAGCCTGCAACGGCATCAGCGCCAAAACATCCTATCGCAGCCGTGACAATAACAACGGTTAAATTGAGCTGAACGGTACCAATAGAGGCTAATAAACCAACACCAAGAATATCTCTGAATGACCGAGCACAAAGAGGAGTAATTGATAACTTAATCACACTTTTTACTGAGCGCATGTGGATGACTAAAAATAACGCCGCCACGAGGTAATAAACCACAATTGCCATCCCCGCTCCGGCAACGCCAAACGATGGAATAGGTCCCCAGCCAAAAATCAGCACCGGTGACAACGGCAAAAGAATCACAGCACCAACTAATGTTATCTGCGCCGGTGTGCGAGTATCGCCCGCTCCACGCAGTGCAGCCGATAACATTGCAACTAACCAGATAAGTGGTGAACTTGCAAAAACGATATGTGAATAAGCCAGAGCCGCAGACAGTGCAGGCCCTGATATACCCATCATTTGATACAGCGTATAACCGCCAATAATAATAGCTATGGCACATGCCAAACCTGCAACAACGGCAATAACAACACCATGCCAAACCAGTGCCTGCATATCTTGCCATCGACCAGCACCATACGCCTGCGCTATGGCTGCTGCCAACCCACTGCCGATACCACCATTAGCCATCATTTGCATTAGCATCAGTACCGGAAAAACAACCGAGACTCCGGCCAGAACATTGGCACCAAGTGAGCTGACAAAGTAAGTCTCTATCACGCCAACTAAGGTTTGAATCACCAATACTGCAACCGTCGGCAAGGCTAATCGCAGCATGACAGGAACTATTGGCCCCGCCAATATTGCTGCGCTTGCTTTCGGCGCTGGCTGATGAGACTGTGTTAATGCTGTCTCTGCCATCATTTATGCTCCGTATCGGGTTGCCAACCACCTCCAAGTGCCTTAAAAGTAGCAACCGCAGCTTGCGCAGAACTAATTTTCGACTGGGTGTATAAATCCTCGGCACGTAGCAGATTTTCGTCGGCTTGTAACACTTCGATTAAACTGACCACGCCTTGCTGGTATGCGCTAAAAGACGCTTTTCGTGCGCGGCTAAGCGAATCGACACCCTGAGTGAGTATATTTGTTTGCAGCTCTCGATTAACCAACATTGATAAAGCGTTTTCTACATCTTCACTTGCCCGCAGTACGGCTAGCCGATAGGCCGCTAAGGTTTCAGCTTCTTGACCTTTGGCTTGACCAATTTGTGCGTCAATACGACCAAAATCAAATAAACGCCAGCGCAGCCCCAGCAAGCCTGTAGCCTGATTAGCACTGTGGCTAAATAAGTTACCTCCGGACAAGGATGTTGCACTACCCAGCAATCCGTTAAGGGAGAGCTTAGGGTAATATTCTGCCATCGCTACACCAATACGCGCATTTGCTGCAGCAAGCTGTCGTTCAGCCATGATCAGATCGGGGCGACGTCTAAGTAAATCTCGTGGAGTGCCCATATCAACCAGCATGGGTGCAATTGGAATTACACCCATGTCAGTTAATTCTGCTCTATATGTACCAGGCGGTGCCCCGAGCATCACATCCAGCGCGTTCATTGCTGCATCTAAGCCTGTCTCAAGCACTGGCACAGAGGCCTGCACCATGGCCAGCGCACCTTCAACTTGTCTCACCTCAAGCTCAGCTGCCAAGCCTTTGTTATACAGCAACTTAATAATTGCAAGCAGTTCCTGCTGTGTCTGCACCTGTCGCTGCGCAACATCAAGACGGCTTTGCAAGCCACGAATAGTAATGTAAATATCGGCAGTTTGCGCAGCTACTGCCAACCGTGTTGCCGCCACTCCAGCCTCTGAAGCCTGATAGTCAGCCAAAGCGGCTTCCCGCCCACGGCGCAGCCCAGCAAACAAGTCAAGCTCCCAGCCCGCATTGAGATTGACTTCGTAACTATTGCCGTAACGATCGAAATTAGTCGTCGAATTGAGCACTTGCGCCAACGGAGTGTCAAGAGACTGATAAGCTCTGGTCGCTTGGCCACTGATGTTGCCAGAAGGCAATAGCGCAGCATTTGCCGCGCCAAGGCTGGCACGTACTTGTTCAACGCGAGCAAATGCTTGTGCAAGGTCAAGGTTATTAGCTAATGCTAAGGTTATAAATCGCGTAAGCTGCGGGTCATTAAATTCTTTCCACCATTTGTGAAGATCAACACTGCTGATAGCATGATGTTCAGTTACTTTGATTTGTTCAGAGTAGCTTTCCATCATAGGCACAACAGGCTTAGTATAATCAGGACCAACAGCGCAGCCTGTGGTAATACTGACAACACTAAACATGGCAAATAAATTTTTAAATTGCATAGCTTCGTTCCGCGATAAAATAACATTTAGTGACCACATTATAAAAAGGTCACTCGTTGTCAATCTTTTATGCAAGAGTTAAACTATCTGCCATCAATCGATATAAGTACGAGTAGATAAATCAATGAACACCAAAGATACTTATCCTGTCTCAAACCGAGGGCCTGTTGAGCACGATGTACGAGATCAAATCCTACTTGCAGCCACAGAGCATTTCAGCCAGTATGGCTATGCTAAAACCACAGTCTCTGATCTAGCTAAAGCTATTGGTTTTTCAAAAGCCTACATCTATAAATTTTTTCCTTCTAAACAAGCCATCGGCGAAGCTATTTGTGCAAATTGCCTACGCGAGATAGAAAACGAGGTACGCGCAGCCGTTGATAACGCTGACATGGCACCTGAAAAACTGCGACAAATTTTTAAAGCCAGCGTGGCAGCCAGTATTCGCTTATTCTTTCGCGATCAAAAATTATATGAGATCGCTGCAAGTGCAGCCTCTGAACGTTGGCAGGCTGCACTTGCCTACGAAAAACGGATGCAAAAGTTGCTACAAGAAGTATTGCAACAAGGCCGTTTAAGCGGAGATTTTGAGCGTAAAACTCCCCTTGATGAAACGGTCACAGCCATCTATTTAGTACTACGCCCTTACCTCAACCCGCTACTGTTGCAACATAGTTTTGATCATGCCAGTGATGCCGCTATTCATTTGTCTAATTTGGTATTGCGTAGTCTTTCTCCATAAAACCCTGCGGTGACTATTGACTAATTTGGTCACTTGAATAAAAATAGCTCCCCTAAACTATTCGTTAAGGGGATTTTTATATGTTTCGGCGTTACCTTACTGCACTCACTGTTTTATCCGTATTGCCACTAATGTTGACCGGCTGCGCTGAAAACTCACCAGCTGATCCTCGTACTGAACCGCCACTAGTACGCACTACTACGGTTACACAGGCAATTGCTAGGTCGCGAACATTCAGTGGCATTATCGCTGCTCGGGTGCAAAGTGACCTTGGTTTTCGCGTCTCCGGCAAAGTACTAGAGCGACTGGTCGATACTGGACAAACCGTTAAGCGTGGTCAGCCACTGCTGCGTATTGATCCTATAGATCTAACACTCGCTGCACTGGCGCAACAGCAAGCGGTTGCTGCCGCACGGGCGCAAGCACAACAAGCAGCGGCAGATGAAGCTCGCTACCGTGAACTACGTGGCACCGGTGCGATATCCGATTCATCTTACGATCAGGCTAAAGCTGCGTCCGATGCGGCTCAGGCACAACTCAGTGCCGCCGAAGCTCAGGCTAAAGTAGCGCTTAACGCCACAGCCTATACTGAATTAGTCGCTGATGCCGATGGCGTGGTGATGGCAACTCTGGCTGAGCCCGGTCAGGTTGTTAATGCCGGTCAGATTGTGGTACGCCTAGCCCATGCAGGCGCTCGCGAAGCCGTCATTCAGTTACCAGAAACCCTGAGACCAGCACCAAATTCTGGCGCTCAAGCGACACTATACGCTAATGGTGACCACCGCATTGCGGCTACCCTACGACAACTCTCAGACGTTGCAGATCCGTTAACCCGCACCTTCGAGGCACGATATGTGCTACACGACGCACCGGCTGATATTCCACTGGGTACCACGGTCAATATTCGCCTTGCAGATACCCATAACTTCCCCGCCAATAGCTTTCAAGTGCCAATCAGTGCGCTGTTTGATAACGGTAAAGGTACCGGCGTATGGACTATTAATGGCAAACCAGCAAGCGTCTCATGGCGACCAGTGACGATACACTATCTGACTGACGACAGCGCACGCATTGCTGGGCAGCTAGAATCTGGCGACCTTATCGTCGCGCTTGGCGCCCACTTACTACACGAAGGTGAGCAAGTCCGCATAGCAAGCCAGCTGGCGGCAGCAGCGGTCAAAGGAGCTCGTCATGAGTGAGAGTCGTTTTAATCTCTCTGCCATCGCGGTACGTGAGCGCTCTATTACTTTATTTCTAATTTTCCTGATCTCATTCGCAGGCATTATTGCCTTTTCTAAATTAGGCCGAGCCGAAGATCCAGCCTTTACGATTAAAGTCATGACTATTATCACTGCTTGGCCTGGAGCCACAGCGCAAGAGATGCAAGATCAGGTGGCTGAAAAGCTCGAAAAACGGCTGCAGGAACTACGCTGGTATGACCGCACCGAGACTTACACCCGACCTGGCTTAGCTTTCACAACCTTGACCTTACTCGACACAACACCACCAGCAGAAGTAGCGGAGCAATTTTATCAGGCCCGCAAAAAAATCAGTGATGAGGCCGGCAACCTGCCCTCAGGGGTGATTGGCCCTATGGTCAACGACGAATATGCCGATGTGACCTTTGCCCTGTTTGCCCTTAAAGCCAAAGGTGAACCGCAGCGTTTGCTAGTACGCGAAGCCGAAACACTACGCCAGCGCTTGCTACACGTACCCGGCGTTAAAAAAGTCAATATTGTTGGTGAACAGGCTGAGCGTATCTATATTGAGTTCTCCCATGAACGCCTAGCTACGCTGGGTGTTAGCCCGCAGCAGGTATTCGCCGCGCTAAATAACCAAAATGCCCTAACACCCGCGGGCTCCATTGAGACCGATGGGCCACACGTGTTTATTCGTTTAGATGGCGCCTTTGACGAATTACAGCATATTCGCGACACGCCGGTAATGGCACAAGGCCGCAGCCTAAAACTGTCAGACATTGCCACTGTCACGCGCGGCTACGAAGACCCAGCAACCTTTATTGTTCGTAACGGCGGCGAGCCGGCCCTGCTGCTGGGCATCATTATGCGTGACGGTTGGAACGGGCTTGATTTGGGTAAAGCGTTGGACAGCGAGGTGACGGCAATTAACAACGAACTGCCGCTGGGTATGAGCCTGAGCAAGGTTACCGATCAGGCGGTCAATATCAGTTCAGCGGTCGATGAGTTTATGGTCAAATTCTTTGTTGCTTTGTTAGTCGTGATGCTAGTGTGTTTCGTTAGCATGGGCTGGCGCGTTGGCGTAGTGGTTGCCGCCGCTGTGCCACTTACTCTCGCGATGGTGTTTGTGGTGATGTTAGCGAGCGGCAAAAACTTCGACCGCATAACTCTGGGATCGTTAATCCTAGCGCTGGGTTTACTGGTAGACGATGCCATCATCGCCATTGAAATGATGGTGGTAAAAATGGAAGAGGGATACAGCCGTATTGCCGCCTCGGCCTATGCCTGGAGCCACACCGCAGCGCCAATGTTATCGGGTACCCTGGTCACGGCCGTCGGTTTTATGCCCAACGGCTTCGCCCGCTCTACCGCTGGTGAATACACCAGCAATATGTTTTGGATAGTGGGTATCGCGCTGATGGCATCCTGGTTGGTGGCCGTGGTATTTACCCCTTATCTGGGTGTAAAAATGCTGCCCGACTTCAAAAAAATTGCCGGCGGTCATGAAGCAATCTATGACACACCGCACTATAATCGCTTTCGCACACTGCTGGGACTTGTCATCTCGCGCAAATGGCTGGTCGCCACTTCAGTGATCAGCTTATTTGTGCTGTCTGTGATGGGCATGGCGGTGGTTAAGAAGCAATTTTTCCCGATATCCGACCGTCCGGAAGTGCTGGTTGAGGTGCAAATGCCCTACGGCACAGCTATTACTCAAACCAGTGCCGCCACCGAGAAAGTGGAAGCCTGGCTGGTACAGCAAACAGAAGCCAAAATTGTTACCGCCTACGTTGGCCAGGGGGCGCCCCGGTTCTTTTTCGCTGTCGGCCCTGAACTACCCGATCCCTCCTTTGCGAAAATAGTGATACGCACTGATAATCAAGATCAACGTGAAGAACTGAAACACCGGCTACGGCAAGCAATTGCTAATGGGCTCGCCTCTGAGGCTCAAGTACGGGTCACCCAACTGGTATTTGGCCCTTATTCTCCGTTTCCAGTGGCTTATCGAGTGACTGGTCCAGATCCAGATACATTACGCAACATTGCCGCGGACGTGGAGCAGCTCATGACGGCCAGCCCAATGATGCGTACAGTTAATACCGACTGGGGTAGCCGCACACCAACACTGCATTTCACTTTGGATCAGGATAGGTTACAAGCCGTCGGCCTCAGCTCCAGCGCAGTAGCACAGCAGCTGCAATTCTTGTTAAGTGGTATCCCAGTTACGACTGTACGTGAAGATATTCGCACCGTCCAAGTAGTCGCACGCTCAGCCGGTGATACTCGGCTTGATCCAGCTAAAATTGGCGATTTCACTCTCACCGGGGTCGCAGGCCAGCGCATTCCTCTGTCGCAAGTGGGAGACGTTGAGGTGCGGATGGAAGAACCGATAATGCGCCGCCGTGATCGGATGCCGACCATCACAGTGCGCGGCGACATTGCCGAAGACTTACAGCCACCGGATGTATCTACTGCTATTACTGCGCAGCTGCAGTCGATCATACAGAAACTGCCCAAGGGTTATCACATTGCAGAAGCAGGCTCTATTGAAGAATCCGGTAAGGCGATGACCGCCATGCTACCTATCTTCCCTATAATGCTGGCCACCACCTTGCTGATCATCATTTTGCAGGTGCGCTCTATCTCGGCAATGATCATGGTATTTCTGACCAGTCCTTTGGGCTTGATTGGTGTGGTGCCAATACTGCTGCTGTTCCAGCAGCCATTTGGCATTAATGCATTGGTGGGCTTAATTGCCCTGTCCGGTATCTTGATGCGCAATACGCTGATCCTGATTGGCCAAATCGACCACAATCAACAGGCAGGGTTGACTCCCTTTCATGCTGTGGTCGAGGCCACCGTACAGCGGGCACGGCCGGTAATTTTAACCGCGCTGGCCGCTATTCTGGCTTTTATCCCGCTAACCCAATCGGTGTTCTGGGGCACACTCGCTTACACCCTAATCGGCGGCACTTTCGCCGGAACAATATTAACGCTGGTATTCCTGCCAGCCATGTATGCCATCTGGTTCAAAATAAGGCCGACTAATGATCACTGAGTCGCAATTAACCCTAATCCAATGTGGAGAAAAACCTAAATGTCGCAATCAACTGTTGTTTTAGTTACCGGTGTCTCTTCCGGCATCGGCCGTGCCACCGCCGAAAAGTTTGTTCAACAAGGATGTCGGGTATTCGGTACCGTACGTAACCTCGCCACGGCGAGCCCATTAACCGGCGTACAACTGATTGAGATGGACGTGCGTGATGAGGCTTCTGTGCAGCTCGGCATGCAAGCCGTCATTACCGCAGCCAAACGCCTCGACGTGCTGGTGAATAATGCAGGAACTACGCTGACAGGCGCGGTAGAAGAAACCAGCACCACAGAAGCGGCTGCACTGTTCGATACCAATGTATTCAGTATTCTGCGTACGGTACAGGCGGTACTACCGCATATGCGTGCACAGCGCAGGGGCAGAATTATTAATGTCAGCTCGGTGCTGGGTTTTCTGCCGGCACCTTATATGGGGCTTTATTCCGCTTCCAAACATGCGGTAGAGGGGCTATCGGAAACCCTGGATCATGAGGTGCGCCAATTTGGCATCCGTGTCACTTTGGTAGAGCCGTCTTTCACCAAGACTAACCTCGACCGCAATGCACCACAAACCGCTGCAGTTATCGACGACTATGCTGGCGAGCGTAGTCTGGCATCAGAGGCTCTGGTTAACAGCGTCAACCAAGCGCCTGCTCCTGAGACTGTGGCAAACACTATTGTTGATGCGGCGCTGGGTAAGTGGCGGATGCGCCGCACACCGGCCGGAGAAGCATCATTGTTAAGTAAGCTGCGCCGTTTTATGCCAGCGGGTCCCGTTGATGCCAGTTTGCGCAAAACCTTCGGCCTTAATAGCTGACACGCTGTTGACCCCCCAATTCATCAGCATTAGGAGTGAAATATGAAGATAAATAGAGAACACACTGTTCGCATCGTAGTAACGGGGACCGGCACTGTCGGACCACTAGGCTGTGGCACTGAGGCGGTTTGGTCCCGCCTACTAGCAGGACAATCCGGCATTCGTACTTTACCTGCTGAATTTTCAACCGGTACAGGTATTACTGTCGGTGGGCAGGTTCCCAGTTTGCTAGAAGATCCACAGGCAGGCTACAACCCTGAACACTTTATCGCCGCCAAAGAGCGCAAAAAAATGGATCGTTTTATTGAGTTTGCCCTTGTTGCTGCGCAAGAGGCGCTTACTCAAGCGCGCTGGAGCCCAAGTGAAGCAGCACAGCAACAACGAACGGCAACTATTATCGCCTCCGGCATCGGTGGCTTTGGTGCCATCGCTGAGGCGGTACGCACTACAGACACACGCGGGCCGCGCCGGCTTTCACCGTTTACTGCGCCAGCCTTTCTCGCCAATATGGCGGCTGGGCAGGTCTCTATCGCACATGGCTTTAAAGGGCCGATTGGTGCACCAATAACCGCCTGCGCAGCCGGGGCTCAGGCAATCGGTGATGCTGCGCGGCTGATCCGCAGCGGCGAAGCAGACATTGCCGTATGCGGTGGCACCGAAGCGGCAATTCATCGCGTTACACTCGGCAGCTTTGCGGCAGCGCGAGCTTTATCTACAGCATTTAACGAACACCCTGCGCATGCATCGCGCCCGTTTGATCGGGATAGAGACGGTTTTGTAATGGCCGAGGGCGCTGGCCTACTGGTTATTGAGTCGCTAGACCACGCGCTGGCACGAGGTGCACAACCATTGGCCGAACTAGTTGGTTATGGCACCAGTGCCGATGCCTATCACCTAACAGCAGGGCCTGAGGATGGCAACGGTGCAAAGCGTGCTATGCAATTGGCGCTGCAACAGGGCGGGATTACTGCGAGTGAAGTGCAACATATTAATGCCCATGCAACCTCAACTCAGGTTGGCGATAAAGGAGAGCTCGCTGCGATTCGCGCTACGTTTGGCGCAAAATCACAACCTGTGATCACATCAACCAAGTCCAGCACCGGTCATTTACTTGGCGCTGCAGGCGGAATTGAAGCAATTTTTACGATTTTAGCGCTACGTGATCAAATCGTTCCTGCCACGCTTAATCTCATCAATCCGGACGAAGCCGCTGACGGTCTTGATATAGCCGCTTTAACAGCGCGGAAAATGCCAATCCAGCATGCTTTATCAAATGGCTTTGGGTTTGGCGGCGTAAATGCCAGTTTGCTGTTTCGCCGCTGGGAACAATAAAGTCGGGTAATTTAATTTACTATCAGCAGCTTCATAATTTCCAGTCATGCAATGAGAACGTTTATAGTAGTCATTGCATGGCTGGAAACATTTCTGCTTTTGCTAAATTAGCTAGTAAACTAAAACGTGTAGTTAATGCTGAGGTTATAATTACGCGGGTTGCCGTATTTATACTGGTTAAAAAATGCAATCTGACTGTAGTATTTTTCATCTAGCAGATTATCAATATTAAGTTGCACTTGGGTGTTTTTATTAATTTCGTAACGTGCCATCAGGTTCACCAATGAGTACGCTGCTTGCTCAATGTTTGCATCAACACCTAAACCATAAGTACTATCTTGCCAATTGATACCGCCACCAATTGTCAATGCGGGTAGTAGATCAATTAATTGATAAGTAGTGAATAGTTTAAACTGCTTACGCGGTTGTTCAGTATTAACTTTTGCACCTTGAGCATCTTCAGCTTTAAATTGCGAGTAACCTGCGTTAATGTTCCAGCCATCAACGGGTTGACCCACCACTTCAAATTCAAAACCTTCACTAACCGTGCCTTGCGCGGCGCGTTGTGCTTCGCTATTAACAGAGCCTGGAACAATATAACCTGGGTCAATTTGTGCTAAGTTGTCTTGATCAATACGAAATAGCGCAAAAGTGGTATGAAACATATCATCTAAGAAGGTACTTTTTAACCCGACTTCGTAGCTTTTACCTTCGACGGGATCTAAAAAGTCACCGTAACGGTCTTGCGCATTTTGTGGCTTAAATATTTCGGTGTAGCTGGCATAAACACGGTGCTGCTCGCTAACATCATATAAAGCCCCAGCGTAAGGAATAAACACATTATCATCACCAAAGTCTGTGACAGTGCCATAACTTTCGCCTTCTCGCTCCCAGCTCGCTAAACGGCCACCAGCAATCACTTTAAAGTTATCTGTTAACGATAAACGAGTGGCACCATAGTAACCGGTTTGCTCGGTATCCATGTCTTGGGCAACACTCGCTTGGTCTGACCACGTTGGTTCAGCAAAGCTGCCATCCCATTCAAAAAAGTTCCCCACTGCTGGCGCAGCTGATAGCGCGTCATAGGCATTTACCAGTGAAGATTGCTTACTGTACAACGCACCGAGTACAAATTCATGTTGCTGAGAAAACAGTGAATAATCACCTTTTAGCTGGATATCGAAACTATCTTGATCGCTCTCGCCATCACTTTTATAGGTTGAACTGCCTAAGCCTTCACCGGTTTGTTTATCAACCGTACCAAACAAGTACAATAAACGGGTTTGCTGTTTATAATTAATGCTGTTGTAGTTGGCAACAAATTGCCAACCATTATCGAATGAGTGATGTAAGTTAACAAATAAATTGGTGTTTTCAGTATCCCATTGCGTCCAATCAGCAGCGGTAGTTTTTGAACGATCCCAATCAGTTTGCGTACCATCACTATAGAAACTAGCGAGTGATCCCCAAATAGGCGAAGTCGGTGTGTTTTTTTGATAATTGCCGCCAATACGCAGCAATGTTTGCTCTGTTAAATCGGTTTCTAATACCCCGTATAACACCTTGCTTTCATTTTCGTATAAATCAACATACGACTCACCTTCTTCGTATTTTGCAACAACCCGACCACGTACAGTGCCGGCATCGTTTAAGCCGCTCGCTAAATCTGCGGTCAATTCTTTGTTATTCCAACTGCCGATCGCCGCACTGACATTACCCGTAAAGTCAGTGCTATCGGCATGCTTTCGTACTAAGTTAATTGATGCTGATGGATCACCTGCACCAGTGAGCAAACCGGTTGCACCACGAACAAGTTCAACCCGTTCATAAATTGCTACGTCACTGATAGTCTCGCCTGAATCCGCCGCTAAACTCCATGAAATAGGCACACCATCTATTTGATAATTACTAATTTCAAAGCCACGAGAGTTCAGGGTGTTTCTTACGTTATCAAGTTCTTGTGATGACACCCCCACGGCATTGTTGACGGTATCAATAATTGTATCAAGGGCTTGATCTTGAATACGTTGCTTAGTGATGATGGTCACAGACTGAGGGGTTTCTCTGAGTGTTAAACCAAGCCCGGTTGCGGTATCAACAACCTCATTAACGGTATAAGAGCCGGTAACGGTAATTTTTTCAAGATTTTCATCTAGCACTTTTTTATTTTGCTCAGCAAATGCTGGTGCAACAGTTGTTGCTAAAGAAACAGCGGCAGCAAGAGGCAGCAATCGAAATGACTTATTCATTTTTTATAACATATCCTAATTATGACAAAGAAATAACACGAACGTTGCGTTGCGCAGTTGGGATTGTTGAGTTTTCATGACCAATAGCGTAATAGCACTCACTCTATTTTTACTAGGTATCTGTAAAAAGTGGCTACCTAGCAGAGCTGACTAGATGATACACACAAATACAAATGAAAACAAATGTCATTAAGCTTTTACTATTGCTAAATATAGGTTTATTTATGTTTATGAAGTCAAAACTATTTTGCGGTTTTATAAACAACAAAGGTGAACCTAAGTTCACCTTAACTAAAACGACTAACTTTTTTCAGCTAATCGCTCGAATACTCGGTTTGTTGCGGTTTTATAGCTGTCGGTCATTTCTTCTGTGCAGGTAACCACTGATTCTAAATCGTGTAAGTGACCATTTGCTAACCCGTATACCCAACCATGAATACTCAATTCCTGATTGCGTTGCCAAGCTTCTTGCACAATATTGGTACGGCAAACATTGCGTACTTGCTCTATCACGTTTAATTCAACTAGGCTATTTAAGCGATCTTTCTCGGGCAGTGCGTTGAGGCGAGCTAAATGCTTTTCTTTGACATCGCCAACATGGCGTAACCAGTTGTCAATCAGGCCAAACTTAGCGTCATTAAGTACCGCTTGCACGCCACCACAGCCATAATGACCAACGACCATGATGTGTTTCACTTTTAACACTTCAACCGCGTATTGCATGACCGATAAACAGTTGTGGTCAGTATGCACGACTACATTAGCAACATTGCGGTGTACAAATAGCTCACCTGGCATTAAATCAACAATTTCGTTAGCCGGAACACGCGAGTCAGAACAACCGATCCATAAATATTCAGGATTTTGCTGCATTGATAGAATTTTAAAAAACTCAGGATCATTCTCGCTTGTGCGTGCCGCCCAACGTTTATTATTTTCAAATAAATTCTTTAACTTTCTCATTGCGCCTCTTATACGGTATTTAAAAAATTAGCTTGGATCAAAATATTGCGCGGTGTTAATTGTTTTTCGCAAAACGTCAGCACATTGACTTGATAACCTTGTTGTTGCAAATATAAAGCACGATCGAGCACAAGCCAAACCTCAATTGCCCTTCTAAACACATGACGGACCAGTTCAATACGCTCAGTTACTTTTTTGCGCATTTCCCCTTTAGCAAAAAAGTAATCATAATCAATATCTTGCGGTAAATCCAAGGCCTTTTTATCTGCAGCCCATGCACAAAAAGCTTTAAATGAATCTGAAAAAATGGCCTTGTTCACAGAAGGCACGCTGACATAACACTGCTCGCCAGTCAGTGTTTTTCTAAGAGCATCAAAGCCCAATCGCCATTGCACTTCGGTTCTCCGCACTTTACCAACCCGAGTTGGTGCCGTAACGGTTTCCTGTAACGCGAGCTTTAAATCACGGTGGGTTAATTTTAACTTGCTGTGCTGCGCAACATCGCTCATGGCTTGATAGTCGTTATCAGTAAATAAATGATAACAACACGGTGATAAGCTAATTTTTTGTGTTTGCGCGCTTACCGCACGACTCATAAAGGTTTGATGTAGTGCACCGCAAGCATGCAGTGCGACCGCATGTTGTGCGTGTTGAAAATACTTGGCTACATCGTCTTTAAGCACATCGGCTTGGCTAAAGTGCATAGCTAGCCCTTGTTGCTGGGCGCTTTGCTGGCCTTGCTCACAGAGATGTTGTTGCAACTCGATACTATGTACACTAGGCGCACTATTAAATGCCAACATGCGCCCTAGGTGCCCTTTACCTGCACACCATTCTAATACCGGCAAGCGTGAGCCTTCACCAAGCGCAGAGACAAAGTCTTGCAGTTGCGTAAACTTGCGACCCTTAATACCATTACTTAGCCAAAATGGATACTCGGCTCGAGTGGCTGTAGCGTGAGGTAACTCGCACAGAGCGGCTAAATCAGTGACTGCCGCAATATACGGGCTAAAAAATTGATACAGTGTATGCTGTTCGCTATCGAGCTCAGCAACTTGTTGGTCGCTCAAAGCCGTTAATACTTGCTCTAATTCAGGCCAAGGTAGCTGATCAAAATCGAATGCGGTGCATTGCCAATAGTGACGAGTAGAAAATAATAATGTGTCGAGGGCTGCAAATTGCTCAGCAAGTGTCATAACAACTTAAGGGCAGAAAATAAATCGCAGTATAGCAGTTCTTACGGTGCAGTGCTCGGCGCTTTTAGGGGTATTTATAACAAGAAAAATAGCGCTTCATAATAAAGATAAAGCGCTATTTAAAGTTTTTAACTTATTGATTAGCGGCTTTATCCCTATCTACAGGCCCTTGCGTGGTTAAGAATTGTGTAAAACACGGATTCAGCGTTTCATCTTGTACGCTATACCCTAAGCGATTTAAGTGCTCGTTAAATACCTCATACTGATCTGGCTCAATGGCAAACCCAGCTAATACATTACCCATCGAACCACCATGGTTGCGATAATGAAATAAAGTAATATTCCAATTACTACCTAAGGTATCTAAAAAGCGCGCCAGTGCGCCTGGGTATTCAGGGAACTCAAAGCGTAATAACCGCTCATGGAGCTGCTCTGGCGCTTTGCCACCGACCATATAGCGCACGTGCAGTTTAGCGAGCTCATTATCCGATAAATCACAAAATTGGTAGCCATTAGTGGTCAACGCAGCTTTGAGTTCATCTAATTCTTGCTGACCTTGGCGCAAGGCGATGCCGACAAATATTTGCGCTTCACCGGGTCCTGCAAAGCGGTAATTAAATTCAGTGATTGCCCGCCCGCCTAATGAAGCACAAAACTGTTTAAAGCTGCCTTTCTGTTCATTAATGGTCACCGCAAATAACGCTTCGTTTTTCTCACCCAGTGCAGTACGCTCGGCAACATAACGCAGGCGATCAAAATTTAAATTAGCGCCGGATAAAATAGCCGCTAGATGCAACCCTTTTTGGCCAGTTTGCTGACACCATTTTTTCAGCCCCGCCGTTGCCAGCGCACCAGAAGGCTCTGCAATAGCGCGAGTTGAGACAAAAATATCTTGCATCGCAGCGCAAATTTCATCGCCCGTTACGGTGACCACTTCATCACAAAATTTTTGCGCTAAGCGAAAAGTCTCTTTACCGATAATTTTTACCGCCACACCATCGGCAAAACTACCAACCCGTTCCAGCTCAACAGGTTTGCCAGCTTTAAGCGCAGCTTGTAAACAGGCACTTTCGTCAGCCTCCACACCAATGACTTTAATATCGGGGCGCAATGATTTGATATACACCGCCATACCAGCGAGTAAACCGCCGCCGCCAACCGGAATAAACACCGCATCAAGCTGGCTAAGTTGCTGCATTAACTCACGCGCCACCGTGCCTTGCCCAACAATCACATCTGGATCATCAAATGGCGGCACAAATACACCATTACGCTGTTCGGTAAGCTCTAAGGCATGCGCTTTCGCGGCATCAAAGTGATGACCATGTAATACCACTTCACCACCTAACGCACGGACTGCACTCACTTTTATTTCAGGGGTCGTGACTGGCATAACAATGGTCGCTTGATGACCTAAATGCGCAGCACTGAGCGCCACACCTTGGGCATGGTTACCAGCTGACGCGGTGATCACCACCGAGCCCTTTGGTAATTTAGCCAGCTTATTGTATGCGCCACGCAGTTTAAACGAATAAACGGGTTGCTGATCTTCACGCTTTAACCACACTTGATTACCAAGGCGTGCACTGAGTTCAGCCATTTCGCTAACCTCAGTCACTTTTGCCAGTGGTTCCATATTGGCCTGGATAATAGCGCGAAAATAATCGAGCTCTTGAGAAACCATAATTAGCTAAGCTCCTCCAGTTTGGCTAGATCACGAACCGCGCCTTTATCGGCACTGGTTGCAAGTAGCGCATACGCTTTTAGCGCAGATGATACATAACGCTCACGGTTAAGCGGTTTATACGCTTGCTTGCCGCGGGCTAACTGTTTTTGCTTACGTGCTGCAAGCTCTTCATCTGTTAACGCTAACGTGATTTCGCGGGTAGCGATATCGATAATAATTTTATCGCCGTTTTCAACGTAAGCAATGGCACCACCACTGGCCGCTTCTGGTGAAACGTGGCCAATTGATAAACCTGATGTACCGCCAGAAAAACGACCATCGGTGATCAAGGCGCATTTTTCTGCCAGACCTTTTGATTTTAAGTAGCTGGTTGGGTAAAGCATTTCTTGCATGCCGGGGCCGCCTTTAGGGCCTTCGTAGCGAATAACCACCACATCACCGGCTTTTACTTCGTCATTTAAAATGCCTTCGACCGAATCATCTTGCGACTCATACACCACAGCGGTGCCTTCAAAATGCAGCATTTCATCAACCACACCAGCACTTTTCACAATACAGCCATCAACAGCTAGGTTACCCGATAATACGGCTAAACCACCATCTTGACGAAACGCATGCTCAACACTACGAATACAGCCATGTTCACGGTCGTTATCGCCTTCATCCCAACGACATTCTTGGCTCATTGCTTTAGTAGTACGAATGCCCGCAGGACCGGCACGATAAAACTTTTGCGCGGCTTCATTAGTTGGATCAGTGGCATCCCATTTTTTAACCAGCTCTGCCATGGTCATGCCGGCAACATGGTTTACCGACAGATCAACTAAGCCCGCTTTGCCAAGCTCGCGAATAATCGCCATCATGCCACCCGCACGATGCACATCTTCAATATGGTATTGCGCGGTTGCAGGCGCTACTTTACATAAGAACGGGGTTTTACGAGACAACGCATCAATATGCGACATATCAAAATCCACACCGGCTTCTTGCGCAGCGGCAAGTAGATGCAATACCGTATTTGACGAACCGCCCATGGCAATATCAACCACCATGGCATTCATAAAGGCCGTTTTATTAGCAATAGCGCGTGGTAGTACGTCTTTATTATCTTTTTGATAATACTCACGACATAAATCAACAATCCGTGCACCGGCTTCAACATACAATTGTTTGCGGTCTTTATGGGTTGCAAGCGTTGTACCATTGCCCGGTAGTGCTAGGCCAATCGCTTCTAATAAACAGTTCATTGAGTTGGCGGTGAACATACCCGAACATGAACCACAGGTTGGGCATGCTGAGCGCTCTACTTGCTCTGAGTCAGCATCACTGACCGATTCATCAGCGCCTTTGACCATGGCATCAACTAAATCGAGTTTGATATCGATATTGGCAAGCTTAGTTTTACCCGCTTCCATTGGGCCACCAGATACAAAAATGACTGGAATATCTAACCGCAGTGCCGCCAGCATCATCCCTGGGGTAATTTTGTCGCAGTTAGAAATACAGATCATCGCATCGGCGCAGTGACCATTGACCATGTATTCTACCGAGTCAGCGATTAAATCGCGCGAGGGTAACGAGTACAACATACCGCCGTGGCCCATGGCGATGCCATCATCGATGGCGATGGTATTAAATTCTTTTGGTACACCACCGGCTTGAGTGATGGTTTCGGCCATAAGTTCACTGAGTTGGTTAAGATGAACATGACCCGGCACAAATTGGGTGAACGAGTTTACAACCGCAATAATCGGTTTGCCAAAATCACTGTCTGTCATTCCTGTTGCACGCCATAATGCACGAGCACCTGCGCGCTTTCGACCTTCAGTTGTTGTTGCACTTCTTAATTTAGCCATAGTTACCTCAGTATTTTGCAACGATTAATAAACCGCTGACATCCTCATTCTTAAATTTTTATCGCTAAAGGGAAAACCCCCAATAGCCCTGTTGATTTAGTTTTTCACAGCAAATTACATTGCTTGCTGTTGTAAATTTTGTAATGTTACTTGTTTAACGTCCACCAGCTTATCAAGCTGGGTGGTTAGTAAATGAATCGGCTTATCACTGTCGACTGTCATCAATACATGGTAATGACCATCATCCATATTCAGTTGAAAATGGGTTAAATCAAAACCGCGATGACGAACCACGCGTAAAAAGCGCTCCACGGCAACACTTTGGTTTTTTAAAGCAACTGTTAAGCTGTGTTTCATTTTCCACTCTCCGTCATCATTTCATCATTGGCTGCACCTGGTGGTACTAACGGCCATACGTTTTCTTTATCATCTATACATGCATGCACTATATAAGGGCCGGTACTGTTGACTAATGCAGTGATCGCATCATCAACTTGGTTTGCATGGTTAATCATTTGCCCTGGGATACCAAACACAGCAGCTAATTGCACAAAATCAGGGTTATCTGATAAATCAGTTTCAGAATAACGCCCTTCAAAAAACAACTCTTGCCATTGGCGAACCATGCCTAAACGCTGGTTATCCAAAATCAATATTTTTACCGGTAAATTGTTACGACGAATAGTGGCTAATTCTTGAATATTCATCATGATTGAACCATCACCCGATACCGTGATCACAAAATCATTCGGTCGCGCTACTTGTGCCCCAATCGCCGCAGGTAAACCAAAGCCCATAGTGCCCGCCCCACCACTACTTAAATGGTTGCTTGGATGACTAAACTTCATATGTTGTGCTACCCACATTTGATGTTGGCCCACATCACAGCAAACCACGCCATTTTGCGGCATACGTTGACTAAGTTGATTTAGTAAATATGGCGCATATACTTTTTCACCTGGGTAGTCATAGCGCCATGCATGTTCAGTCATCATCGCCTTGGTGTGCGCTAACCAAGCTTGCTCAGTAACAAAACACTCAAGCTGAGGTAATGAACTTTTTAAGTCGGCAATCAACGAAGCTTTAGCCGGTTTACGTTTACCTACCTCTGCTGCATCGATGTCTAAATGAATTACTTTTGCTTTCGCTGCAAATTTACTTAAATTACCGGTTACGCGGTCGTCAAAGCGCGCACCTATACATACTAGTACATCACACTCTTGTACCGCTAAATTCGCAGCTTGACCGCCGTGCATGCCCAGCATGCCTAAATTGTATTCGTAATCAGGTAATACACTGCCTAACGCTTTTAATGTTGATACTGCTGGCATTTGCGTTTTATCTAAAAACTGCATTAACTGTTTTTGCGCACCCGCCGCTTGTACACCACCACCAACGTAAGCGACAGGGCGTTTCGCTTCACTTAATAGCTGATTAGCAATAGCGACTTGATTTAAATCTAACACCGGTAAGTAATCGTCAGCAGCAAGCCAAGGGTGAAAAGGCACTTGCGCCATTTGAATGTCTTTGGGGATATCTACCAGTACTGGGCCTGGCCGACCGCTTTGTGCTAAGTGCATAGCTTCTTGCAAAATTTCAGCTAAATCTTCAGGACGCTCAACCATATAACTGTGTTTAGTACACGACAATGACATACCTAGTACATCGATTTCTTGAAACGCATCAGAACCGATTGCTGCGGTAGGTACTTGGCCTGTGATCGCCAGTAACGGTACTGAGTCCATCATCGCATCAGCAAGTGCGGTGATTAAGTTAGTCGCACCAGGCCCTGAAGTCGCAAAACATACCCCTAATTTGCCTGTGCTACGCGCAAAACCAACCGCCGCAAAACCAGCACCTTGCTCGTGACGAGTGAGGTAATGCTTAACTGGCGCGCCATACAGCGCATCGTAAATTGGCATGATGGCCCCACCTGGGTAACCAAAAACTTCATTTACGCCGTGTTTGGCTAATAAATCAATTGTTAACTCTGCGCCTGTCATTAATAAATCCTCATTCCTCAGTGACATTTCTAAACTCAATAACCCATTCTAAACCCTGAAACTAAAAAGCCCCCCGAACTGTTAAGTGCGGGGGGCTTTTTCAATGCTTCTCTTTTTTAAAGCACTAACAAGCCCCCGCGGTAATAATAATCACCACGACGTTAATTAGGACTAGGTTTAGTGCATTTGTAAGCATGTAATCAATACCAAAAATTTGTTTATTCGCAAGAGGGTTATTTACTCCCCCGCTGTCTTTTTCTATTAGTACCGCGATGAGGGGGTTAAGTCAACCTTAAAATCAATCCAATATTTATATAAACACCTGCCTTTAAGGGCATAAAAATCCAACATAAGCACATAAATAGATTAATTTTTCTTATATGCAAAACAATTGATATTTCATACCTAGTTATAACCAAATAGCGGTTTGATTAATTTTTGACGAAATCGCGATAAATTATTCTTTTTATTACTGTACTCGAAAAAACACAGGGTCGGTTTAAGCAATTATTAAGTTTTCAACTTTATCATCAGGGCAAAAATAAATCGGATCCGCGCTTAGCGTTAATTTTAACATTACCCAATTAAGATAATTGGTTTAGTATAGTTATATCACTTACGTATAAGGAAAATTATGAACCTCACTCAACGTATTAGCAGTTACTTTATTTTATCGCTTTTACTGTGTATTAGTTTTGCCAGCCATAGCGAACCGGGTCTTTGGAAAATCGAGAAAAACGGGGTTAACAGCTATTTATTTGGCACCGTGCATGTGGGCGATGCCACCATGAAAGGCCTGCCAGAGAAAGTCACCAAAGCCATTGCTGCCAGTGATAAAGTGATTGTCGAAGTTGATATTAGTGCGATTAGCCCGATGGAAATGCAGCGCCGCTCTATGCCATTTATGATGCTAAAAAATGGCAAAACGCTACAAACAGAGCTGTCCGAGCAAAACTATAAAAAACTACAACAATACTTTAGCAAAAAGTCGATTGATATCGCGATGTTTAATAACCTAGCCCCATGGGCAGTTATGGTTACTATGCTGCAAATGGAATTCCAAAATGTGGGCTTTTCAGATCAAAACGGTATTGATAAACAAGTACTCGCGTATGCTAAAGACAAAAATATAGCCGTTGGCGAATTAGAAACCCTCGAGTATCAAATGGAAATGTTTAATCACCTCTCGTTGTTAAGTAACGAAATGATTGAAGAAACGTTCGAGCAGCTTGCCGATGTTGAAACCTACTTTATAACCTTAGTGAATGCTTGGAAAAGCGGCGATATGGCCACCTTAACTAAGTACTACAATGAAAGTTTTGACGACAGCAACTATGGCGAGATCAGCGAACAAGTAATGCTGATTGAACGTAACAATAACTGGGTAAAAGAACTCACGCCACGCATCGGTAAAGAAAAACTATTTATCGCCGTCGGCGCCCTGCACTTACCAGAGCAACACGGTTTATTAAAACAATTTAACGAGCAAGGTTTTACAGTAACTCGCCTGTGATCACTCGCCAATAAACAATTCACCCGCTTGGCTAGTAATAGCCAAGCGGGCTGCTTTCACTTCAATAATGCTTTAACTTTCACTACACTAGGACGTGTTGTTCTTTGCGGTATGAAAAATAAACAACATGAAGATAAGGTATAATTGAATTCGCCAGAAAACTTTACACCGAACCCTCATGCCAAGATTAATGTTAACAGACGGGACATGGAATGTCTTATCAAAAATAATGTACTTAAGTGGTCGAATTTATAATAAGCCCGACCATAGAAAAACGCTCGAAGGCATACTGTATAAGATGCGCACAGGTATTCCATGGCGAGATTTACCTTCTTATTTTGGCAGTTGGAGTGCTATCTACAGACGGTTTAATTTATGGTCCAAAAAAGGGATTTTGAATGAATTGTTTCGCGCATTATCTCGTGATGTGGACATGGATTGGGTCTTCATTGATGGCAGTATTGTCAGGGCTCACCAACATAGTTGCGGTGCAAGAACCGCTGACAATGAATCAATTGGGAAGAGTCGAGGTGGAAATTCTACGAAAATTCACCTTGCAGTAGATAGCGGAGGATTGCCTGTTTATTATGAATTATCCTGTGGAAATACGCATGATATCGTCCATGCAGAGTCACTCGTCGCCAATTGCCCAACAAGTAATGTGGTTGTCGCAGACAAAGGCTACGACAGTGAAAAACTGAGAGAGTTTGTTCGTGATAATAACGCTACACCCGTTATTCCACGTAAGGACAACAGTTTAGTAGGTAATGAAGATATTGACTGGTGTATGTACAAATATCGGCACTTGGTTGAGAATACATTTGGCCGTATTAAGCAATATAGAGGGATAGCCACACGGTATGAAAAGCTTGAACGAAATTATCATTCAATGCTCGCTTTAGCATTTACGATGATGTGGCTACCAATGTGGGCTGATTAATATATGTACTACAAAGATCAACAGCCCCCTAATATTAGTGATGAAACAAAGCGCATATTAAATAAAAAAGCCAATACCTGATAATCAACTGGTCAACTACAACAGCAGGACACTTTTCCTAAAGAGTTTTCATACCTCTACTGACGACTCACTATTAGCTGTATGAAGCCTTTCTAAATTATAATACCAATCTGCCAAATTATGTGATCTAATTAGCACACCGATACTTATCTACTTTTACTAAATTGAACGTAAGCGTATAGCTAACGACACCTAGCTTTGCTTAATAATATTCCAAGGTAGCAGTGGCTCAAGGTTATCTGGCTGCTCAGCAAAGCGCTGTAAGCAAGTAGAGATATAGTCATGCACCACAAGGTTATTTGCCTTTGCGGTATCAATAAGACTATAAAGTATAGCGCTGGCATGTGCACCATTGCAGGTATTTGAGAACAACCAGTTTTTCGTCCTATTACGAACGGTTTTATGGCTCGCTCTGCACGGTTATTATCAATACTGAGCCTGCCATCATCGAGGTAACGCCTGAATTTCTCAAACTGATTTATCGCATAGGTAATTGCTTTACCTAGCGCCATTTGGGGAGGGATTTTATCTTTGTGCTTGAGTAACCATTGATACAATTCATCAACGATTGGTTTGGCTTTTCTCTGCCTAATCTTGAATTTTTCATCGTGCGATTTATCTTTGATGGCTTGCTCAATACCGTAGAGCTTGCGAATAAGGTTTAGTGCTACATCTGCTTTGACGGTTTTTTTATTATTGCCTTTAGCCTCGATGAATTTACGGCGCATATGGGCTAAGCACGCAACCAGTGTTGCATTCGTTTGCTCGTAAGCCTTGTAGCCGTCAACGTGCATGTAGCCTTCGTAACCATCAAGGAAATCAACCGCACATTGGCCTGCGCGACTGTTATGGTAATCAAAGAGGACAATATTAGTGCCTTTACCTGGTTTATCATCGCCGCAACAATACAGCCACATATAGCTGGTTGCTTTATCTGCATTAATGACGTTTAACGGGGTTTCATCGCCGTGAATAACCGGTTGAGATAGCAACACGTCTTTTAAGCGTTGATACAGAGGGGACAACAGGTCTGCGCAGCGCAACATCCAGCTCGACATGGTTTGTCTACTCAACTCAATACCAATATCGCCTAACATGGTTTCTTGGCGATAAAGTGGTAAGCCAAACTGGTATTTACACATGATTATTTGGCTCAGCAAGCTGGGCGTTGCGATGCTTTTTGGAATGGCTGTTGCGGGCATAAGGGCGGTTTTTACCACACTTTCAATGCCTTCACGCTCACAGTGACGGCACGTATATTTTGGGCGAATGGTTTTGATGACTTTGATATGCGCTGGCACAAACTCGAGTGCTTCACTGCTGCTTTCACCCATTTTGTGAAGGGGGCTTTGACAGCAATCACACATTTTTTCATCCTCTTCGAGGTCAACAACCACCTCAATTCGCGGCAACTGCGCTGGCAGTGGGCGGCGTTTCGGTTTGGCTTTTTCTTTCTTTACTGAGGCTGATGTGGCCAATAGCGCTTTATCATGTTCATCGAGAATATCTTCAGCTTCATTGAATACTTCGCCTGCACCCGGCATCTTTTCAGATTTCTTGGCGTACTCTTTGGCTAGTTTCGCGTTATAAGCTTGTAGCAATTCGTGAATTTGCGCGTCTTTTTCAGCCAACTTTTCATCCATATGCTGTTGCAACTCAAGCAACATGCGCTTGAGCTGTTCTGGGTCGTCAGGAAGTGAGTGTGCATCAATTTTCATGTTCGCAATTTAACAGAATTTGACGGTGTTTTCTTGCTTGACGCAAAGATAAAACAGACTGTGTGGCAACGATCATTTACTGCCAATATGATCGATTAGATCATCGATTGATACCGCAACTCTTCATGACCAAGCACATCATATCCCGACAACAACCAATCCAGTTGCTCTGGACTGAGCTCAAATTCTTGCAGACTGGCTTTGTTTGGCCATTTGAACTTTTGCTTTTGTCGAGTAGCCAGACCCGATTACTCGAGCCCAGCCCTCTAAGAACGGTACGTGCGAGTTTCCCCGCATACCGCTCAAGTCGTTATAACGCCATGTAGGATGGCGCAGCAGTATTTTGACTCCTATGAATGCTGTTATGGCAATAAGGATGAACAACCACGGTATTACTCGCTTTATTATCACCACCTAAATATAAAGGTACTAGGCGGTGAATATTCCAACCAGTTTTAGCCGTTATTTTTTCTTTGCAATACAAACACTCACCATTTTGACGTGATAATAATCTATGCAGACGTTCTTTGTTGCGAGAATTTACTAACACATCAAGCCGAGATTCAAAGTAAGTTTCATGTGTCGGATCGTAAGGGTTTGCATCGGAATTGATCTTTGGATGTCGCACAATCGGCATTGCTGCTAACCGAAATAAGCCTATTTGTTTATCACCGGTGCAGAATGTCCAATTACGCGCCCCAATAGAGTGGAAGTATCTAGCCCTAATCCAGTATTTTCCTTTTCTAGGATGTCTACGACATGCCCATTTCCAGAGTAGCAACCATATATCAGAGTCAATCTTGCAAAATACTTCCTTTGCGACACTGTGTCGGTGATAATTGCACCAACCTCTTAATATTGGATTAAGCTGAAAGATTAGCCTGTCTTGTCGACTAGAGCGATATTTGGTGATCGTAAGTCTCAACTTATTCATCAGATGTAGAACGCTTTTGCTACTGGGTTTGACCAATAATTTGCCATTATACTTTCTGAGATTTTGACCAAGAAAATCAAAACCCTCTGATATATGCCTAACGTGCGTTTTTTCTGGCGATAATGCCAAACCACGTTGGGACATAAATTCATTAATACAAGGCAATATTGTATCTACCAAAAACGCTTGAGAATGAGCCGTTACAACAAAATCATCGGCATATCTGATTACAGAGACTCTCTTAACATTAGAACGAATTTCACGGTGCTTACCTCTTTTAACACCAGAAGCTTCTTCAATTGTTCCTTGCAGTTGATTCAATACCATATTCATTAACGTCGGCGAGATTATTCCTCCTTGCGGTGTTCCTGCAAGTGTTGGATATACCTTACCAGACTCCATAAAGCCAGCATTCAGCCACTGTGAAAGGATTGGTTTGTCGATGTTTAAGTGCTTTAGCATCCACTCATGGCTGATATTATCGAAGCAACCTTTAATGTCCGCATCAAGCACCCATTCTCCCGCACGTTTGCGACACAATACTTTGAAGCATTGTTCGATCGCATCAGCACAAGACCTTTGTTTTCGAAAACCAAAAGAATTGCCGTCACTGTTTGTCTCCACTTCTGGCTCAACGGCTAGCAAATATAGTGCTTGCATCCCACGATCCAGCATTGTGGGGATACCGAGAGGTCTTTTCTGCCCATTCGACTTTGGAATAAAGACTCGCCTTAATGGACTTGCCTTGTATCCAGAGCGTTTGAGCGATGAGATTGCTCGCCATTTTTTAGTAGCACTTTGCCATGTTTCGCCATCAACACCAGACGTTTTACGCCCTTTGTTCTCCGTTACTTGTTTAACCGCAAGGGCTTTCGCATAAAAGGAATGAGTCAATAACCATTGCAGGCTTTTAACTTTCCCTTTTCTCCCTTGCTTTACTGCTTTCACAATACGCGCTTGCAATGATCCTACGTAGCGCTTTGCAGCCTTCCAATCGATGTTAGACCAGCATTGCGCTTCGTTTATAGGTGCACATTGTTCATAAGAGCAATTCATTTGCATTCCTAAGCTAAAATCTTATTACAAATTTCTTGTGATTAACCACTCGATGGAAGTGGGCTATGCTTTCGCATGATGTCACGTTCAATACATCTATCTTTGCCATTACAGCAAGGCATTCGCTTTCTCCATCGTCCTTTACCCGCATGCCCGTCATTCATTCTTACGAAGAAACTACCTCAACGAGGGAGCATACGGGCTTACCAAGTTCCGCTTTATTCACATAATGGGTTAGTGTCAGTCAATCCGCCGGGGGCACATTAAATTGCGTAACATGAGACTAGAGCATGTTAACTTGTCCACCACACCTTTTGGTTCAAGCTTGTCAGCATCTTTAGCTTGTTTACAATGACGACAGTTACAACTGTTCAGTTAATTACACATACCATTAATTCCTAGGGCCCAACCGCATGATGCTTGCAGTTTGTTCAACATCACTATTGAACTTAAGGCTACATTGTCTTTCGAGCTTCACACCCCACCATTGCTAGTGACGCATATCGAAATAGGAAACCTTCGGCAATACGAAGGGTTGAATCAAAGTTCAACAGTAAACAAAGCGACTTCTTGTCGCACCTAACCGCTTGTACCACAAAGCAAAGCCCGTTTTATCCCAGTAAACTGCGTATTCTCATGACTTTGATCACCGATTCTCATCAGCTTTGATCACCTGATTTATCATTTTGTAGAGCCGTTTTTAAATTAGCTTAACTGATCATCATCAGTCAATTTATTTAACTGTTTTCGTATCGATTCTCCTTTTAAGTTCAACTTAATCGAACCATGAATTAGCCTATCTAAAATGGCGTCAGCATGGGTTGATTCTCCGATCATCTCATGCCAGTTTTCCTGCGGGAGCTGGCTTATAATTATGTGTGATTTATACCCATACCGCGCATCGATTAATTCGAGTAAGTCACCTCGTTGCTGCGCACTCAGTGGTTCAAGCCCCCAGTCGTCTAAGATCAGTAGATCATACTTTATTAGCTTCGCTAGTAATTTTCGGTAACTACCATCTGCTTGTGCTAGAAACAGGCTTTCGAGTAGTTCTTTTAATCGAATATAGTAAACACTTTTTCCTTGTAGGCAGTGCTCATGTCCTAAGGCACACGCAAGGTATGTTTTTCCACAGCCTGTTGCCCCGGTGATTAAGATATTTTGATGTAAGTTCAGCCAGCTATTTTGGCTTAAGTTACGTATCTGTGCTTTTTCTATATTGCGTGTCGGCGAGTAAATCAGTTGATTTAACTGAGCCGGTAAGCGGAATTTAGCGTGTCGCACGAGCCGGTCGATTTTTCTTTGCTCACGCGTGTCAATTTCATGTGTTAGCAATAAACTGATACGCTCTATAAAGCTTTGCTCTTGGTATAAGTTAGGCTGCTCAAGCTGCTGTTTTAATGCGTGTTTTATGCCTGATAGCTTGAGTAGCTGAAGTTGTTGATTAATGGTGTCTATCATGATTCATTTCCTTAATGGTAATACTGTGTGCCGCGTATGTTGCCATGCTTAATTGGCTTTTCTGGCTCTGTTTGCTGTGTGGGTAACGGTTGTTGATCCAACCCTTTCTTCAGCATCTGCTTTATTGATTTGAGTGTGGTCGTATTCATTATGATTGCGCGATAGCACGCTTGCTCAAGCCGCTCTTTTGAATAGATTTTAGCTAAACTTAACACCCCTAAACAGGCGCGATAAGCGTGCTCGGGGTGACGCCGTCCACTGAGCTGTAACTCAATAACTTGGTGGGTATACTCCCCAATACTTAATGCCCATGAGCGTAAATTTATCGGTGACTGCTCATGCTGTTTTTGATGCGCCAGAGGCATATGATGAGACTGTGTTGTATGCCCACCTAAACGATGTGAGCGAGGATGTTGTGCGATTAAGGTATCGTCATGATAAAGCTGTACTAGCTGATTGGTTATGTGTGCGCGTAATTGTTTCTTAACCCACTGATACGGCACACTGTAGTAATGTTTTTCTATTTCAACATGATAATCAATGTGCACTCGCACCGTTTTGATTTGTGTATAGTGATAAGGCTTTTCAGGCAATGGCTTTAATGCGCTTTTATCCACCCTATCAAATAGCTGTTTACGTGACTGTTGATATTGCTTCATGACCTTATTGTTCATAGCATCAAGTAGTTTTGCTATTTCTCGATTTAGGTGCGCTAAGCTGTAGAAGGTTTGCTTGCGTAGACGTGCCATGATCCAACGCTCAACAATTTGTACACCGACTTCAGCCTTCGATTTATCTTTGGGTTTATAAGGTCTAGCGGGTATGACCGCGACATTAAAATACTCGGCTAATTGATGATACGTGGGGTTTAAATCAGGCTCGTAGCGACAGGGTTTACTAACGGCGCTTTTTAAGTTGTCGGGAATAACAAGTTCAGGAACACCGCCTAAAAACGCAAAGCAACGGGCATGACTCATCACCCAATCTTCAAGTTGTTGACTATACGTTGCCTCAGCATAGGTATAATTTGATGCGCCGAGCACGGCAACAAACACTTGAGCAGGTCGTGTTTCCTGTGTTGTAGGGCACGTGATGGTCAGCGTGGGGCCACAATAATCCACAAACAGCTTTTCACCGCCTTTATGATGCTGACGCATCGACAATCGTTGTTTGCCCACCCATTCCCGATAGGCTCGGCAAAAGTGGCTATAACTGTAATAAGGCTCACCGACTTTCTCACGCAATTCATCAAATACTAACTGCAACGTCAAATGTTTGTGCTGCTTCAAATCCTTATTGATGGTGAGCCAGTCAGGTGTTGGGTATCTTTTTTGACGGGTTGAGAAGTCCCTGATTTTTGTATTAAGAAAAGTACCGTGTTGTTTATCTTCAGGTAACGGCCATTGGTTTAAGCCTAACTCATTGGCCTTTTTAACGTAATTAGCCACAGTGCCAGGGGAGATAGTTAAGCTTCTGGCAATCTCTCGATGGGATAATTTTGCTGAATATTTCAGCCGTAAAATAGCATGTAATTTACTCATAGATATAGGTCTTGTTGACATTATTGTTATCCTCATCAAATGATTTAGATAACGGTTTAACATACCTACAAAAATGATAAAACGTGAACTCGGTGAGGAGTGGCATTAAGCTTTGATCGGCAAAATCATTAAGAACACAAAAGTGATCATTATCGAGTGATTTTCGTGATCAAAGCTTAATGAGAATAAGTGATCAAAGTTAATGCCATTGGGTGATCAAAGCTGGAGAGAATATGCAGTAAACCAGCTTGAGTTTGTCTTTCGCTTTATTGCAGAACAAAAATAATGCACCAGTGTAAGCATCACGTTCAAGCTCGCCTTCAACCAGTGCGACCAGACCATCAATGGATTTTCGAAAATCCACGGCATCGCGATAGAGGTAAATATGTGCAGGTTCAACGAACATTTTCATTAGGCAAGCTCGCGTAACAGTTGACTCAGATAAGTGGCAGGCATTGTGGATGGCAAGCTGACTTTCACGTTACCGATAGCAAGAATGATCGGCTGTTGCTGTTCAGTGGGAGCAACGTGTTTAGTGACTTTTGCGCGAACAAAACTACCAGATGCAGCAGTAAGCTTACTTCGTGCCGCATAAAAGCTTGTTTTTGATAAGGCATGTTGTTGGCAAAACTCAGTAATAGTTAAACCGCTGGCTTGTTGTTCTTCGATAATACTGCGCCATTGTTCAAGGCTGCGTGTTTTTCTCATGGCTATCTCCTCATTGAAATTCGGAAATAGCTTAATCATTTTGACGAGTGACAGGCAGGTGCATTTTGCTAGACGCTTACACTTTATTCAGCCCTCTGTATCGACAATACCTATGTCCATCAGGGCGGGACGCACTTTAGATCATATTTTTATTTAAAGTGCGATCCCGCCCTGGGGTCATCAATTGATTGAAAATAGTTAAATAATTAAATAGTTGGGTATCAGATACAAACATACGACTTTAAAAAATTATAAAATCAAAAACTTAAGTCAAGGTGAAGTTAGTATTCTTGCCCTGAGTAAAAGCCCTACTTTATAAGTTGGTAAGCTCTTGCAACGATAAGTTTGAATCACGTAACGATTATTTTATTTCATTACCATCCAATTCAAATCATGATGAATATCGGTTACATAATTACCCCGTCACAGATGATTCAATAAAAGGGTTATCAGCCTTCTGAAGTGGGTCGTAGACAATTGATTTCAATGCATGCCCGTAATAATATAGTATATCATTGCGGGTATGCTCATTAAATGTACTATCTTCGAAACTTAACCTAAGCGACAACTCACCGAGCTCTCTTCTATGAATAAACACACACTCCCATATGTAGCTTGAAGTATTATTTCCGTCTGCAGAGCCATCGTTTTCTTTACTGTGATTAACCTGAAAGTCCACATAGTTGAATAAACAAGCAGATAAATCTAAATTAAGCTTTTGCTCTAGTAACGCCACAGGATAATGCCGGTGGGTCCAACTCGATATTTGAAGCTGATCAACTTCTATCACTAGATTACGCCAACTTGGCTGCTCGGTATTCACCGAGAGAGGTAAAGGATTCAAAAAAAGGCCAATTGCAGTATCTCCACCAGCAACCTCTAGCCGACCATGTCGATTTACCGAGCAAGTAATATTATTGCTACCGTTAACCTGCGCCAAAACCCACATATGTATCGCTAACAAGATACTGCGTGGTGAAACTGATAAAGTTCTCGCCGTACCTTCTAGCTGAGCACTTAAATCAGAATAGTCATCGCTGATGCGATAAATATCATGCGCTTCTTTTCCTGTCCAATATGGCAATTCAGAGCCCTTCAGGTGTTGCTGCCAGAAAGCTTCAGATTCTTTACTCTGTATTGCATTAATCTCAGCGGCAATATAAGCACTGAAACTCAATAACTCAGGTTTTAATTGAGAAGCTTTATTCTGGTAATAATCTTGATAGCGTTGCACAAATTCAGGAATCAACAAGGCTGCGCTCCATCCATCTAAGATGGCGTGGTGATTAGCAAAAATAAATATAAACTCGTTATTGCCATAAATATGAACCGTCATCCTCCATAATGGTATATTGAAGTCATATTGCCGTTTTGTCTCTTCAATAAACCAAGAAGACATATCAGTCTCTAACTGGCTAAATGACTTACCCTGCCAATTAATAATCTCAATAGGCCCTTGATAATCTGCCAACACACATTGTAAAGCAGGCGTATTAGAAAAGTCGAACACAGACCTTAAAATTGGGTATTGATCCAGCATATCCTGCCAGGCATTGCGAAACGCTTTCTCATCCCAAGGTATACTCATGGCTTCTGACATCACGTCATGGTAGCTACCATGCAGCCAGCTGTCTTCGATCATTTGCCTTTGCAAATAAGAAAGAGGGTAAGCATCTTGATAGCCTAACTCTTGTAATTTGCTCTTACTGATAGCTTCAACTAAAGCAAATGGCTTTGGCTTCTCTTCAATACTTTGACTTTCCACATCACTACTGCAAATAGCTATAGCCAGCTCTGACACAGTTTGATGTGTAAGTAAGTCTTTAACACTAAAAGGAACTCCTTTATGTTTCGCTTGAGCCACCAGGCGCACTGCAAGTATTGAGTCACCACCTAAGCTAAAAAAATTGTCTGTAATGCCCACTGAAAAAGCATTAAGTATGTCTTGCCAAATTTGGCACAACTGCATTTCTAATTCATTAGTAGGAGCAACATAATCTTGCTCAACACTATATTCAGCCTCTGGTAACGCATACCTGTCCACTTTACCTGTTACAGTGATTGGAAATTCAGTAATTACAACAAAAGCATAGGGCTGCATATATTGAGGTAACTTAGTCTTTAACTCATTTCGAGCTGCCTTGATAAAGTCATGATCTGTCACTTTAGATTCATCAAGCTTTTGTATATAGGCCACCAGCCTTTTATCACCTAGGCTCACCTCCTTGGCAACAACTAACACCTGTTTAACATTAGCCAGTTTACTGATTTCTGCTTCCACTTCGGGTAGTTCAATACGAAATCCACGAATTTTAACCTGATGATCAACTCTTCCCAAAAATTCAAGTGTACCATCACTCAACCAACGTGCCTGATCGCCAGTTTTATACATTCTACCTTTTGTAAATGGATTACAGATAAACTTCTCAGCCGTGAGTTCAGGTTGGTTCAAATAACCACGAGCTAACCCTTCACCGCCAATATGTAACTCTCCCGCAACACCAGCTGGTTGAAACTGATTTTCGTTGTTAAGAATATATAACCCTGTGTGGGCAAGTGCGCTACCGATGGGAACTACAGCATCGGCTTCAATATCTTTATGGGTTACATCAGCATAACTTACATCAATTATCGACTCAGTTTGCCCATATATATTCATGCACTTAGCGTCGCTAGAAATAACTCTTTTCAAATTAATTAAGTCTTTGCCATACCAACTTTCGGAACCAACGAGAATATAGCGTAAAGCTTCCAAAGTCTTACAATGGCTTAACAAATACTCTACCATCATTCTTAATACCGCAGGTACAAAGTCACCAAAGTTAATCAGCTCTTTATCCATCAAGGCCACAAACTCTTCTGGTGTCAGCAAGGTTTCTTTGCTTGCAACCACTAACTTGCCGCCTGTTAATAAAGACTTAACAATATCACCTAAACAGATATCCACAGTAATACCTGCCATCTGTATAACACATGGTGGATTTTCATAAAGTGAGAAGGCTTTATCCCACCCCTCCAATCTTACCATCATCGACCTGTGATCCACCATCACCCCTTTAGGCTTTCCAGTGGAACCTGAGGTGAACACTATGTACGCTAGATTCTCCGCCGATACACTATTTTGTTCTCGTTTGATATTGCTAAAGAGCTCAGTATTAGCTTGAAGCAATTCATCAATATTTATAGTATTAATGCTATTCTGATAGCCAGTAATGCTATGAGCTAGAGTGCCTTGTGTCACAATTTGGTTAATTTGTGTTTCATCTAAAAGCATTTCAATGCGATCCATAGGGAAACTGATATCTAACGGTACATATGCAGCACCCGATTTCAGAATACCGAGGATAGTCAACACCATAAAATGAGAACGATCTAAGTAAACTCCCACAAGAGATTCAGGTCCAACTCCTTGCTTAACGAGAAAGTGGGCTAACACATTGGCTTGCTGATTTAATTCATCATAGGTCAGCCTTTGTTGTTCAAATACTAAGGCTGTTTTATTTGCGTATTTATCCGCCTGAAGTTCAAAGGCCTCATGAATACATAAGTCATTGTCAAAATCTGCATTTTGCTGTTCTTGTGTCAATCCCAAGACTTGCTTGATAAAGGAGTCCATTTGTGACGGTGACAACATGGGTAAGCTATTTACAGGGGATGCAGAGTCCGCAATTAAACTCCGAAGTAAGGTTTCAAAACTGGCCATCATGTTAGATATAGTGTCAGCTTCAAAGAGATCTGTAGAGAATTCCCACTCCATCACAAAACCACTTTCAACTGGCATTGCTGTTAAGGTGAGTTCAAATTGAGAAAATTCAGAATGATGCTCTATATGTTCTAATTTAACATCAGGAAAATTAATCTCAGCATCGTCGCGGTTTCCCCTTCCCCAATCTTGAAAAGACAGCATAATTTGGCAAAGTGGTGCAAAGCTTACGCTGCGCTCTATTTGCAGTTCATCGATGATTTTTTCAAAGGGTAATTGTTGGTGTGCATAGGCGCCTAAAATAGTTTGCTTACTCGCTTCAATTAAGTCGCCAAAACTCTGTTCCCCTACAAAGGTTGAACGAAGTGGTAAGGTATTCACAAAAAAACCAATGATAGAAGCAAGCTGAGCTTTTTCTCGATTAGCTATTGGCGTGCCTATAACAATATCATTCTCACCACTGTATCTGGATAAAAAATAACTGAACGCAGCATGCAGTACCATAAACAAAGTGGCATTATGAGCTTGTGCCAATGCCTCTAAACCATGTCTGATATCAAGCTCAAGTCTTTGTCTTAGGGTCTTGCCTTTATTGGATAATTGTTGTGGTCGCACATGATCTAAAGGTAGAGCATGGAGTTTTGGCACCGCCTCTAACTTACATTTCCAGTAGTTCAGATAACTATCTAACACATCACCTTTTAAATGATTACGCTGCCAACGAGCATAATCTGCATATTGCAGCTCAAGAGTAGGAAGTAAGTCTTCTTGATTATTGATATAGGCCGAATAATAGGTTTCTAGTTCTTGAATGACGATATTCATTGACCAGCCATCCATATTAATGTGGTGCATGCTACCCAACAATACGAACCTTTCACTTTGATCTTGTACAACAAATAATCGCACCATTAAATCCTGGCTTAAATCAAAAGGATTTTGCATCTCCTCAGAAATCAACCTATCTAGCTCAGCCTCCTTATCTGCTACATTTTGTATATCAATTAAAGGAAGGTTTAATGGCTGATAACGGCGTACTACCTGAAAAACACTCGTTCCATCGTTTACAAATACAGTGCGTAAGCTTTCATGACGCTTCACTATTTGGTTAAAGGCATGCTCTAAGGCAGCAATATTTAAGCCGCCATTAAAAGCCATTGTCATTGGGATGTGGTATTGCAAACTCTCCCCGACCATTTGATCAATAACCCACAACCTCTGTTGAGCAAACGATGGGAGAGAAATATCCTTATTGCTGAAGATATTTAATTTCTCAAACAGGGTGATAATGTCACTCTTGCTTTCCTGAAGTTTCAATTTAATTTCTTCAGTTAACGCACCTTTAGCGGCATCTACTTTTAATTTGCCATCTTGCAGAAATAACTGAATATCTAAATTTATGGTCTCAACCAAAAAAGATAACAAACTCATAACTCGAACTCCTCTCGATCGCCAACCGATGTATGCTGCGTCCCTAAAATTATCTCAGGGTTGCAACCATTACTTTCGTGAAGAGCCTTAGCACTATCAATCTCAGAAGCAAACTGACGTAGTGTTTTACTATTAAACAAAGTAGATACTGGTAATTCGATCTCAAACTCTTGGGTGATCATTGCTAACAACTTAGTCGCCAATAAAGAATGACCACCTAAATTAAAAAAGTTACTAATAGCGCTAACATCTGTATCCAACTGCAATACGTCCTGCCACAATAGAGCTAATTTTTTCTCAATTTTAGTCTGGGGCGCTACATACTCTGATTCTTGACTTATGTATGAAGGTACTGGCAAATGACTACGATCAACTTTTCCATTGTTGCTAAGCACAAAATTGTCTACCAAAACAAAAGCGGCCGGCTGCATAAAATCAGGAAGCTTTTTACCTACATATTGTTTTAAAGCAGACTCTAACTTTTTATTAACACTCCCTTGGCTTACCTTTACGTAGGCAACTAAACGCTTATCGCCTGGCACATCTTCTCGAATAAGTACAACGACTTCATCAATTTCTGGATAAGCATATAAACACGATTCAACCTCACCAAGCTCAATGCGGAATCCTCTGAGTTTGACTTGATTATCGAGGCGAGATACAAACATGTATTGGCCATCGGCAAGTTTTCTAACCAAGTCTCCTGAGCGATATAACCTAGCATTGTCTTCAACTGAAAATGGGTGATGAATAAACTTTTGCTCATTCATTCCATTAGTATCATTTAAATAGCCGTCAGCTAAACCTACTCCTCCGATGCACAATTCACCAATAGCACCGTCTGGCATAATTTGTAACTCGGGTGACAACACCCAAAGCTCCGTACCTTTAATAGGCTTCCCTATGGGCAAAGCTTGCTCTGGGTTAAAGTTAGGTAATACTGAATAACAGGTGGTGAAAGTGGTGTTTTCTGTTGGGCCATAACCATTAATTGCGCGAATACCAGGCAAGCTATCAATCACCTTTTTGACCATAACTTGTGAAGCTACATCTCCCCCAAACAAAACTTGTAACTTTGACCAATCTTGTTGATGTGAGACAGACAAAGCATCTAATGTGGTCGCCCATTGCTCAAACAATGCTGCAGTTAGCCAAAAAACATTTACTTTGCCTTGCGCTATTAATTTATTAATAACCTGAAGGTCAACATAATCAGAAGGATATAGCACCGATCTCCCTCCATTTAGTAAAGCTCCCCAAAGCTCGAAAGCTGTCGCATCAAAGCTAATCGAGGAATGTAACATCACCTTCGCATCCTTGTTCAATTCAACATAGTCAGCATTTAGAACTAAACGCAATACACCTAACTGATTAACCACAACGCCTTTAGGTTTGCCTGTTGAGCCTGATGTATAGCTTATATAGGCCATACTCTGCCCATTAATGCCTGCCAATTCAAGATCGCTGTCTGGCTCCATCAGAAGCGTCATTATTATCTGAATATCATCCACACATATACATCGATGAATGTCTTCATTGAGAGGTAATTTGTTCTTAAGCATTTGTTGTGAAAGGACGAATTTAACCCCAGAGTCATTCAGCATATGAGTCAAACGATCTTTAGGGTAGTTAGGATCCAACGGCAAATAAGCTCCACCCGCCTTAAGAATCGCTAGGATAGACACTATTAAATCTGGGCATCGAGTTAAGCATACCCCCACTAAGTTACCCGGTTCTACTCCTTGCTGAGTTAGGTAATTGGCAAGCTGATTTGCTTTACTATTTAGTTGCTTATAGGTTAACGATATCTGCTCTGCTTCAATTGCAATGGCCTCTGGAGTAGTCGCCACTATAGACTCAAAGGCACTGCAAATACTGAGCTCGGGGCTGATATCTGTAACTCGATTTAATTGTGCTTCATTTTGTAACTTCTGACGTTCCTCAATTGATACCAAAGGCAATGACAATACTGGGCTATCTGGTGAAGTTGTTATATGGCCCAATAAGGTCTCATAGGCACTCGCGAGGGCTTTTATAGTGTCTTGACTAAACAGTTTGGGGTTATATTCCCAATCACATGCTAGCTGACCATTTTTATCTTCAATATTTAAAGTAATATCAAATTTTGCAATGCGTTCATCACCTGTAATAGGAGAAAAGGTTACCCCATCAAAATCAAATTCTGGTACCTGATTATTTTGCAGAGAAAACATCAACTGAAAAATAGGTGAGTAGCTGTCACTGCGCTGTGGATTGAGGTTCTCAACTAACGTATCAAAAGGTATGTTCTGGTTTTCATAAGCATCAAGAGTGTTACTTTTAACTTTTTGAATATATTCAATAAAACTCTGTTCCCCTTCAATTTTAGAGCGTAGTACAAGAGTATTAACAAAAAAGCCGATAAGCGGGAAAAACTCTGCTTGAGTACGGTTTGCAATAGGAGTCCCCATCACAATATCTTTTTCATTACTCCAACGATTCAACAACAGCGCATAACTTCCCTGTAACACCATAAACAAGGTACATTGTTGTGCCTGACACAAATCTTTAATGGCTAGACTAAGCTTTTCATCTAGGCTATGGCGATATACAGCACCATCTTGAGATACATGTGGTGGTCGCGGGTAGTCTAACGGTAAACTGTGAACCTCAGGGGCTCCAGCCAAAGTATGTTGCCAATACTCTTGTTGTTTAGTTAACGTTTCTTCATCAGTGGATTTGCGCTGCCAATTAGCAAAATCTACATATTGAAAATCAAGCGCTGGTAAGGGGTTGTTTTGATTATTATTATAAGCCTGATATAGACTATTTAACTCTTGCAGCATTACACCCACTGACCAACCATCAGTTGCGATATGATGCATAGTAAATAGTAAATAGTGCTCTGTATTAGATTGTCTAATCAACATTACGCGTAACATTAAATCTTGTTGAAGATTGAAGGGCCTATTAGCTTCGTCTAGCAAAACTTGACAGATATTGGCTTCACCACCCTCGCCCTCCAATATATTGATATCAAAGTCACAAGCCTCATTCACAACCTGCAAAGGCTCGCCGTCTCGTTCAATATAGGTGGTTCTTAGACTCTCATGGCGTTCAACCACGGATTTAAATGCTTGAGTAAGCGCCTCAATGTTTAAACTCCCCACCAACTTAAAACCACCTTGAACATGATAGCTTGCATTCTGGCCAGTTAGTTTATCGATAAACCACAGCCTCTGTTGCGCAAATGAAAGTGGGACACCTTGAGACTTTTGTTCTGGGGTGACTCTTTCTATGCCACCTTGACCGATAACTGATTTAACATACTGAATCAAATGAGGTTTGTGCTCATTTATAGCTTTGGCCACCTCAAGTGTAATCACACCTTTTGATGCTTGCACTTTTAACTGTTCACCAGTTACATCAAGTGTCACTTTGTTTTTGTTAAAAAAATCAACTAATGCTTGAAAGTTCATATTAGGTCCATATTAAAATCGATGCTAAAAGTGCGAATTTCACTTAGTTATTTCTCAAGCTTTCAGCAATTAACTGATAATTCCTAAGTAAGTCTTCACTAGACTCGGTAACGGTAAGCAATGTCAGCTCATCTAATTGCAAATCATCTATTAGCTGAATCAACTTGTCCTGCACTTGTTGTTGATTTCCAACTATCAAGGTATCTTTCATTTGTGCTTCATTTTCAGCATGACTTGATACCGCTAGGAGCTTTTCACTTTCATCCATAGTAGGAAATGGCACATTGTGCCCTGCTTTATCAGCTAACATAGTCCAAGCAATTGTGCTTTGGCTCATACGCTTGGCTTTATCTTCAGAATCGGCACAATAGGCTGCTACAGCTAAATTGACTACTGGCTGCTCTAATATGGTGGATGGTTTAAAGTTTTCTCTATAAACATCAATAGATTGTTTAGCAAAACTGTGATTTGCAAATGCCGCATAAGCAAAGCTTAGCCCCCTTTCTGCTGCAAACATTGCTGAACCTAAACCTGCACCTAACACCCAACATTCAGGATGAATTACCCCTTGAGGTAAAGCATGAACCGTTTTCTCGTCCCTAAGATAAGCATAAACACTGTCCTGTTTGGCGTTAATAATTGCAGGGCTAAATTCATGACTCCCTAAAGATTGAATCGCACCATGAACCGCACCAGGCGAACGACCTATTCCGAGATCAAATCTACCGTCACACAAGGTAGATAACATGCGTGCCGTCTCTGCCACTTTCAATGGCGAATAGTGACCAACCAGAATACCCGCAGTACCTACACGAATTTTAGACGTTTCGGCTCCAATTTTAGCCACCATAAGTTCTGGACACGCACTCGAAAAAGCTTGTTGATTATGATGTTCAGCAACCCAATAACGGTGAAAGCCCATCTCTTCAACTTGTTTCGCTATTTCAATAGAGCGATGGATGGAATTAACCGCAGTTTGACCGTTAAAAATAGGAGATTGATCTAATGCATTTAATTTAACGATTCTCATTATGCTTCCCTTGGAATCAATGGTTCAATAAACTGTTTTTCCGAATTCGAAGAATTGGTTTGAATTTCTTGTATATGTCCTTGGTCAAAGGTAACGATACGATCAGCAGCATCAAAGAACTGGTTATCATGGCTTATAGCTATCACTGTCTTGCCTGCTTTTTTGAGCTCTGGTAATAGTTCACGGTAGAAAAATTGTCGATAATGGTTATCTTGATCAGCAGCCCATTCATCAAATAAAAATACATCTGGGTCTAGTATCAAAGCTTGAATGAGCGCTAAGCGTTTTCGCTGCCCTGATGATAGTTCTGTTGTGGATACGTGCCCATCTTTGTAAGTAACTTTTTGATCCAAAGATAAACGTTTTAAATACTTATCTACTTTTTGCTTATCAGCAGGTTGCCCATAGTGATCCACAAACCAATCAAACAAAAAGAAATCTGCAAAAATCGCGGCAATACGAAGATCTGTATGGCCGTTAGCAATACCAGAGTTTGACACCAACTCCAACCTACCTTCCTGCGGGCGATATAGCTGAGTAATCAACTTAGCAAATGTTGACTTACCGCTACCATTCCCACCGATAACAAATAAAACTTCACCACGATTAATACTTAAGTTCAGCGGGCCAACCACAAACTGCGCTTCATCCTCCTTCTCATCTTTGTCGTAGTAAAAAGTACAATCCTTTATAATTATTTGAGTCCAATTTTGTGAAGATATTTCTTTTCCATTCCCCCTCAAATCAGGTGTTTCATCAGAAGTAAGATCGAGCCCTAAGGAAAGAATTTTCTTATACGCTACCGCTCCTTTCATGCACTCTTCAATATAGCGAATCATCATGCCTAATGGGCCAATCAAATAGATAGTCACAAACATATACGCCACCATTACATCTAAAGCTAAATGATTCATGATGGCAGAAGAATACACCACCGCTCCCAGCGCAAAGAATATAATTATATTTGTCCAGTTATTACTGATGTTAAACAGTGTCTGCCCTTTAATTTCTAAAGAGCGAATTTTTTCAATACTAGGATTAATTTCATTTTCAAGAAAATAGCGCTTTCCAGAAGGGTTTAAGTTCAACTCTTTCGCTCCCTCGGTCAATCCTCTATAGCTCTTATATAAGCCATCTTCTTCTTCACGAATATGATTAAAAAACACAGAAGCACGGGACATAATTAGATTGGTAACTAAAACCCCTAACCCTATGACGCCAATTAGAATCAAAAATGACTGCCAAGAAAGATAAGCGAGATAACCAAAACACAACAAAACCATAAAACTGTTAAAACATAGAGCTGGAAAAACCAACATGGCAGTTGAAAGTCGATTTACATCACTAGAAAGTGTGGCTTGCAACTTATGCGGTCCCAACTTTTCCAAATCACTAAACTGCATTGCCAATAAATTAGACGATAATGTTTTGCGCAAACCTCTAACCATAGAAGTACTGAAGATCGTGACACTTTGTTGCGCAATAAAACCACCAACCATAACGGCAACAGCAGCAAGTATGTACAACGTTAAACGGTGAAGATAGTCTGTATTATCGCCAGCGAGCCTAACTTCATTTTGTATGGCTGATATAAGCCATAAAGAACACATAGCACTGGTTACGCTGCCGATCACAAATAATGGCACCAGTTTCCAATGTTGCTTTAACCCTTTTATTATCATTGTATTATCCTTTGAATATTGTGCCACTAGCGCTATTTATTTGTGTTGTAAGCGGCTAGTGGTACTAATCCTTGTATTTTTAAAAAACGAGAGATTCCATTGAATCAGTTTTAGTTACATCTCTGAGATTCGCATCTATGTATTCAGCCAATTCCTTAATAGTTTGATTTTCAAAGACTTGATTAAGAGCCAGGCTGATATTAAATTTTTGATTGATCACACTAACTAAGCGTGTGGCGCTGAGTGAGTCACCTCCAAGATCGAAGAAATTAGACTCAACACCAATTGATGGATTGCTAATTTCCTTCACCCAAATAGACAATAGTTTTTCTTCTGTCTCAGTTGAAGGTTTAACCTTGTCTACGATGGATACCTGGCTTAATGCCTGATCAATTGAAAGTTCACTCAATGCCTTTCGATCTACTTTGCCATTCACTGTGAGCGGAATGTCATCAATTGATATAATCAAAAAAGGTACTAAATAATTAGGCAATCGCACCTTGAGAAACTTTTTCATTACGCGATTAACTTCACCAATTTCATCCGGCAAACTGCCAGAAATATAAGCAACTAATTTTTTACCTGAGTCATGCTCATGCACTATTACAGCCGCATGATTAACACTTGGATGACTCTCCAGTCCCCGTTCTATTTCTGCTGGTTCAATTCTAAAGCCCCTCAATTTAATTTGGTTATCCATACGCCCAAGCATAATTAGAGTGCCATCAGGCTCCCAATAAACTTGATCGCCTGTTTTATAAAGCCTGCGACTACAACCTTCATGGGGAAGTTTAACCTCTACAAATTTATGCTTCGTCAGCTCAGGACTATTGAAGTAGCCTTTGGCTAATCCATCACCTCCTAAGAACAACTCTCCAGGTGAACCTATAGGTGCTAAATGATGGTGTTCATCCAATACATAGGCATAGGTATTATCTAAAGGAGTTCCTAAAGGAATAGCAAAGCGGCTATCTAGTGTCTGAGGTACTTGGTAAAAAGTACTAAAAACAGTATTTTCAGTTGGGCCATAACCATTACATAATTTAACCGTTGAATCTTTTTGATATAAGCGTCTAGCTGATACTGGATTAAGTACATCTCCACCAACAGTTAGATACCTTAGCCCAGTTTTTCCATAGGGTAATTGCTCGACCCAGCGTTCAAATAAGGCGGCAGTTAAAAATGCAGTGTTAACTTGATAGGTTTTTATTACCTGATTTAGTCGATTTAGATCGATCTGTGGTTCAGGGTATAGGATCAACTCTCCGCCGCTGAGCAAAGGCAACCATATTTCCTCGGTTGCAGCATCAAAGGCCAATGCAGACAAGTGCAACATCACCATATCTTTACCAAGCAACTGACGAACAGCTTGGTTTTTAAACAGACGCAGTATCCCTCGTTGACAAACTTCTACTCCTTTTGGCTCACCAGTAGAACCCGAGGTAAATATAATGTTCAGTAAGCTAGATGACGTATCTTTAGCAACATACTCTTTAGATAAAGAGCCACTAACTTTAATCGCCTGATCAATATCACTACTACTTGTTGAATCAAGTAACAATTGGTTTGCAGCACCATCTTCATAGACCACATAGTTAGCTGCGCTGGTTTTTAACATTTGCTTAATCCGAGGGATGGGGTATCTCACATCAATCGGAACATAGCTCGCTCCTAGTTTGATAATACCAAGCATTGCCACCAACATATTCAATGAACGTGAGGTAATGATTGCGACCCTTTGCCCAACAGCGACACCTTGATCGGTCAAATATCGAGCAAACTGATTACTTTTTTCATTTAATTCTCTGTAGCTAAGCTGATGATGAGCAAATCGTACTGCTATTTTTTCAGGTGCAGCTTGTGCCTGTTGGTGAAATACACTTGAGATGGACAACTCAGACACATCAAACACAGATGTGCGATTAAACGCGATTAATTCTTGTTGGTCTTGTGGACTTATGGCATAAATTGATGCATCAGGTCCGGCAACCATCGTCCTTAATGTGGTTTCATAATAGTTTACGATGCGCTGAATCTGCTCATATGAGAAAGCTTGCTGGTCCCAAGTTAATCCAACCTGCAGTCGCTTATCCTTCATACGATTAAAGTTAACCGATAACTTAAACTCATTTGCTGTGTTGGCCTTTATACTTTTGACTTTGTTTAACTGTTGGCTGCTGTCTTGGCTAACAGCAGTGAAGTCTAAGAAGTTAAAGGAGTACTTAAACAACTCTGAATGTTCTGTCACATCCAAAATACAACTGAGCGGGAAGTGCCTTTGTTGCCAAATACTTCGCTCGCCTTCGCTCGCGGCAAAAATAAGTTGTTGCCAGCTACTTTGATTAACCTTTAATCTAAAAGGCAGCACGGTGACAAATAGCCCCAAACTCTGACTACTTCCTTCTAACTCAGGACGTCCATGTAGACTCAAACCTGTAATGAGGTCTTGTTCACCGCTAAAGGTTTTAAGAACATGCAAATGAGCGGCAAGCGCAATAGACTTTAGTGATACCTTTAATTGCTTAGCCAAACTATCCAACTTAGCAGTAAGGTCGAAATCCAATGAATGAATAAAACTACTTTTTTCACTGCTGCAGATCTTATTGGGTGTTGGTATACTAGCAAATTCAACACCCTGAAGGTAATTTTTCCAAAATTCGGTGTTCTCTTGGTTAGCAATCGCTTGCTGCTCTGCAGCAATAAAGTTTACATACTGAGGAGAATTCAGCAGCTTTGCTTCTCTTTGTTCGAGCTCTGCCTGATACAATTCAGACAATTCTTTAAATAGAATCTCTACACTCCAACCATCAAGCAAGGCATGATGCTCAATCCAAGTCATTTCAGCTCTATCGTCAGCTAAATTATGAATATGAACGTTAAAGAGTGGCGCATTTTCCACGACTAATCGCTTGGTTAGTGCCTGCTTATAAGCTTGATCCAAGCTTTTCTCCTGAGCTTGAAGACTAAGCGCACTTAAATCCGTGTATTCCAGTGGTAACTTAGCACTTTCATGAACCAACTGTAATGGGATACTGAAACCTTGCATATGAAAGCTGGTACGCAAAATATCATGACGTGATATAAGCTGGGATAAAGCCGATTTAAAGGCAGAAATGTCGATTAATGTATCCAAGCTAAAACGCGAAACATTGTGATAAAGACTGGTGGCCTTTTCTGTATCCGAGTTATTTTTACTGGCATAATGGAATATCATCCCTTCTTGCAGTTTAGATACCGGATAAGCGTTAGTGACTCCAGATGGAAGCTTTACTTTATCTTTTTCAGGGCATAAAGCAAAAGGCTTAACCACTTCAACTAGATTTTGGCTAGCTTGAGGTTGGATATTAGCAGCTAAGACTTCCAGTATAGGATATGAAAATAAGTCTGCGATTTTAATTCCATAACCAGCTGCGCGTATTTTACTTACTACCGCCAGAGACTTGATCGAATCTCCACCTAAATTAAAGAAGTGGTCTTGCACACCGATTTTTTCGATATCAAGTGCTGACTGCCAAGCATCTACTATCACTTTCTCCACAGCGGAGCTTGGCGCTTTATAAGATTTTTTCGCAACTTGTGTTTGCTGAGACGGTAACAAAGCACTGCGTTCAATTTTGCCATTTTGATTGAGCGGTAATGTCTCCAAATATTGAAATGTCACAGGGATCATATATTGAGGCAATTGCTTATGTAATTGCTGAACAATTTCATCAATATTAAGTTGCTCAACTCCGGGTTTCAAAACTAGATAGGCCGCCAGATTTTTATCGCCTTCTAAGCTTTCAAAAGGATTAACAACTGCAGCTGAAATACCTGGAATTTGCGTCAAACTGGACTCGATTTCACCCAATTCAATTCTGAACCCTCTAATCTTAACTTGCTGATCAGCCCGTCCTACGTAATGGAACTCACCATTCAACATGCGCTTTACCAAATCTCCGGTACGATACAAGCGCAGATTATTTATAGTGGGATGATTAATAAAACGTTCTGCCGTCAGTTCTTTTCTATGCAAATACCCCCGAGTGACACCCGCTCCTGAGATATATAACTCCCCTACCACTTGATCTGGGATAGGTTGTAATGTTTCACTAAAAACAAACCCTTCAAGATCGTTTAACAACCGCCCAATAGGACTGGCGCTTTTAGCACAATCTTCGGCCGTCACCTTGTAATAGCTTGCATGCACTGTGGTCTCAGTAATACCGTACATATTTACAATTTGTGGAACCTGAACCTCAGAATTATTTTTAAAGCCATTAAATACAGGTTTAAGCTTACTGGGTTCTAAGGCTTCACCACCAAAAATAATGTATCGCAACTGGCTTTCTGAAAGCTGAGCAATATAGTGGGGCATCAGGTTATAAAATGCCGTTGGCGTTTGATTTAAAACAGTAACACCATGTTTTAGCAAAAGTTTTGCTATTAACCCTGGTGAGCGGCAAATATCTTGCGAAGGAATAACTAAGGTTCCACCGTGCAGTAAGGCGCCAAAAATCTCCCAAACTGAAAAATCAAAGGCATAAGAGTGAAATAACACCCAAACATCTTCGCTATTAAATTGATAATGTTCACCGCAGCTATCAAACAAACGCATAACATTATTATGTTCAACCATCACACCTTTTGGCAGTCCTGTGGATCCTGAGGTGTAAATGATGTATGCCAAGGATTCAGTATTGGCACTTGGTGGCAAATTCTCCTCCGAGACTCCGGCTAACTCCTGTCGAATATCAGAGTGATCGACACTAATAAGCTGAGTTTCATCAAAATCTGAGGTGAATAAATTAGCCACGCTTTGCTGAGTTAATACCAATGAAAGCTGACTATCCTTGATTATATATGTAAGGCGATCTCTGGGATTATTAGGATCAAGAGGTACGTAGGCAGCTCCTGATTTAAGTATCGCCAATATGGCTACAATTAGCTCTATCGAACGGTCACACATTAACCCGACCAAACCTTCTGACCGCAATAACTTTTGATTCAAATAATGAGCTAAACGGTTGGCTCTTTTATTTAGCTCGCCATAGCTAATTTGTTGCTCATCCATAATTACAGCGATATTATCAGGATGGAGCTTGGCAATGTTTTCGAATATTTCAGTAATAGAAGATACCGATGACAATAACGGTCTACCAGTTCCCCCACTCATTGCTTTCTGGCGCTTCACTTTATTGAGTATGGCTAGTCGCTGTTCAGGCGATAATTGATTCAACTTGCTTAGTATTTCTTGATTATTATTCTTCATTTTTAGACTTCTTATACGTTTTCTTCTGCCATCAATAACTCAGCTAATTCAGCCTCACTGAGCCCATTTAATTCATTAACTAAGGTATCTAATGAAGATGAGTTATCGACCTCTTGAGTTGCCATATCCAGTGAACCAACTCCTTCACTCGTGCTTATCTTGCTAATAATACTTTTGATTACTGTCACAAAGTGTTGTGATATTTGCTCAACAAAGCTTAAATTGTATTCACCACTTTTGTAGCTAAAGCGCACCCAATATTCATCGGCAGGCACTACGGCTATCGATAAGCCGAAATCAATATGCTCGGCAGCTGTGGCTTGTTCGATGGTTGTTTGGGTTAAGGTGTTAGATGAATTTAGGACACCTTCCGTAGGGTAATTCTCGGTCACTAATAAGGTATCAAATAATTGCTCCCCTGATTTAATACCCGTATTCTTGGCTTGCATACATGCATCATTCAAAGGGACAAACTTATACTGACTGGTTTCTAATTGTTGTTTTTGTAGGCTCTGTAATATGTCTGCAATAGACTGTTTAGGATCAATATGAACAACCATAGGTACGGTATTAATAAATAATCCCACCATAGATTGAATCCCATCTACATCACAGTCTCTTCCTGACACTATACTGCCAAACACCACATTGTCAGACTGGGTATATTGACTAAGTAGATACGACCAAGCCAATTGCATGACCGTATTCAAAGTAGTGCTGTTATCTCTGCAATAACCATTTAATTTTTGGCTCAGTTCAGCGTTGAAAGTGACTATTTTTTCGCAGTATTGTCTGTTTACTTTTTCTTGTTCTGTAGGCATCAAAAGACAAGGTTTGCTAATATCTTGTAGCGCACTTTGCCAAAATGACAATCCCTGCTCCTTACTTTGCCTATAGAACCACTCAATGTAGTGTTTATAATCTGCAGTCGGTGGTAATGTATAATTGATATACCCAGACTTATGCTCTGCAAGGCTAAATACTTCACCTAAAATAATTGGCAAGCTCCAGCCATCAGACAAACAGTGATGCTGACTAAAGAGCAAGCGCCAACGGTTTCTCGACAATTTGGCCAAATATAGACGTGTCAGAGGGTCAAGAGTGAAATCAAACGGCCTGTCATAGTTTTGATCTATGATAGCTTGCCACTTCAACTCTTGGTCTTCGCCAGAGAGAGAAGACCAATCATATTGATGCCATTCAAACTGCCCCTTTGGCAGCACTAACTGATGTATATTTGCGCTTTCAATGCCAACAAACCTTGTTTTCATAATACAATGGTGGTCCATTACCTCAGACCAAGCTTCATGCATAATATTAAAATCTGTATTAGCGCTAAATATAATATCCTGATGCAACATATAAGCTCTAGGTTCTTTTAATGTTTCAAAAATCATCCCCTGTTGCATCGGAGTAGCAGGATACAAATCTACCATTTCAGAAAATTGCTCTTGCCAGCGCGTAAATTCTACTGGTTTTACCTTAGCTAAGGGGTAATCTGATGGCGTTAGACAGGGCTCTGCGTGTTGGCAATGATCAATCACTGCAAGCAAACTATTTTTTAGTTCAACGACTAGGCTCTGCATGTTTTGGTCACTGTATTCAAGAGTGCTGTAATCCAAAGTGAAACTTAGCTGCCCCTGTTTGACCCAGCCATTTAAGCCTAATTTGTGCCAGCGAGGGTGGCTAGAACATTGATGCTCTCCTACCTCTTCTGTTGCTTCAGTAAAGCTATTATTTCCTAGGGATGCTAGTTGTTTATTAGCATCAAACACGCCTAAATAGTTAAACGCCACCGACTGATAATCATGCTTAAGGTTTTTTTCATTTTCTTGCTTAAGGGTTAGCAGACCATAGCCCAGCCCTTTATTAGGAACTGCTCGTATGATTTCTTTAACATTAAGAATAGCTTGTTTAAGATCTTGCCCCTTCTGCTTGGTGAAATAAATGGGGTAAAAACTGGTAAACCAACCTAAGGTTTGACTCATATCTAAATCACAGAAAGGTACTTCTCTGCCATGACTTTCAAAAGTGAATTTAACTCCATTTAAGCCTGACCACTGGCAAAGCCCCTGGTACATAGCAGATAGCAATAACTCGTTAATGTGGGTACGGTAGGTCAAATTTGATTGCTGTAACAGCTGTTCAGTTTGCTCAATACTAATCTTAAATGTGATGCGTTTTGTTGAAGCAATGGTTGGCCGTTCGTTAGTCTGATGCTCTTCAGGCAGCTTAAATTCTTGACATTGTTGCTGCCAGTAACTCAACTCAGCCTGACACTCTGCGCTTTCGGCAAAATCCGATAAAGCTGCCGCAAAAGATTGATAAGAATCTGTTTTATTTGGCAAAGAGATTTTCTTGTGAGAATCGTCCATAAGTTGCTGATAAGCTAAATGCAAGTCATCTAATAAAATTCGCCATGAAACCCCATCGATGACTAAATGGTGAAATAATAAAAACAGGCGCTTTTTACTTTGCTGAGAATTATCTTCTTGCAACATTATGGCCTTAAATAATGGCCCTTTTTGCAGATCAAAACTCTTTTGCCAAAAGTCGCATAATTCCTCAACCCAAGTTTCCCAATCTTTCTCCTCAGGTTTAACCTGAGTGATACTAGCTTGATGCAAAAATGCTTCATCAATATCGATATGCTGAGCTTGCCATAGCCCTTCATGATTTTGTTCAAACACGAGCCTTAGGGCATCATGCCGTTGATAAAGTGCTTCTAGAATTACTCTTAAGTGTTGCTCTGCAAAGGTAGTAGGTATATTGAGAAGCAAAGAATGATTAAAGTGCTCAGCCCCTTCAGAATTTTGCTTGAAATAGAATCTTTGAATAGGTAGAAGCGAAATACTTCCTGCCACCACTTTTTGTTCTCTGGTATCCGCAGTTTTAACCTTTACAACCTTTACAAGCTCGGCAACTGTTGGGTTGTCAAATAAGGTTTTCACCGAAAAGTCAATTCCTTGGTTATTTGCTCGCGTAACCAGCTGTATTGAAGAGATAGAATCACCACCAAGATTAAAGAAGTTATCTGTTAATCCAACCTTATCTCTCCCTAATACTTGCTGCCAAATCTCACATAATGCTAATTCAAGTTCCGTTGATGGTACTAATAAATCAGCATTTATTTGACCAAAGTCTGGTTCAGGTAAAGCACTCTCATCTAACTTACCATTAGGAGTCAATGGCATTGAATCCATCACAATATACTTTGATGGCAACATGTGACTGGGTAAATAGTCATCCAAATGATCATTAATTTCAGTCGCTAAATCATTTTCTGAGTGTTCAGAACGTTGCGGGGTAGCTAGCGTTATATAAGCAACTAGCTGTTTATTGCCCCCTTTAACTTTAACGTAAGCTTCTGAAATTTTTTCTAATGCAGATATTTGATGTTCTATCTCTTGAACTTCGATACGGAACCCACGAACTTTCACTTGATGGTCTTCGCGACCAGCAAATGCCAGTTCTCCATTTTCCAACCACCGAGCTCTGTCGCCTGAATGATACATACGACCACCCACACCTGCGATAGGATTAGCAATGAACTTGTTACTAGTTAGTTCAGGTCTATTGTGGTAACCCCTTGCCAGTCCCACCCCTGCTAGGTATAACTCCCCAGTTACCCCCATAGGCACGGGCTTGAGTTGGTGATCTAAAACATAAGCATGAATATTGGAAACTGGGCCACCAATTGTTGGTGTTTGATTGTGTTTTAGCTCCTTCATGGTACTGACAACAGAGCATTCTGTTGGACCATAGAGATTAAACATCCTGCATTGATTAGTCCAAGTATTGACGAGGTCTTGAGAACAATTATCCCCTCCCACCATAACAATTTTGAGGGAAGGAATTTCTCGAACAACTTGTGCGCCTAGTAACATGGGGGTCATAGCACAATAATTAATTTCATGAGCCAACATGAAAGCGGTTAAATCAGACTTAGGATCAGTAAAATGAACCTGTGCTCCCGCGCATATACCGTGAAATAAACATTCTCCCCCTGCATCAAATTGCATAGGTAGTACATGCATAATGCGTTCACCATGCTCGAAACCAAAAGCTTTAATATCATGCAAAATAATATTAACTAAACCTTTATGCTCAACCAACGTACCTTTAGGCACCCCTGTAGTACCTGAGGTGTAAATGACATATGCCAGATCATTGGGAAGCACAAAAGCAGGTAAATTTTCGTCATCAAAGCCTTTGAATGCATCAACATCATCAACTGGCAATATGAAGCATGGAGTTTGTACCATCTCAACAATAGTATTTAATTGCCCTTCAAGGTTTGATTGGCTCAATACAATAGGGGCTTGGGTATCCGTAAGTATATGTTGAACTCGTTTTTGTGGGTCACTGGGTGAAATTGGTAGATACGCACCGCCGGCTTTTAACACTGCCAATAGGCTAATCACAAACTCTGCATTTCGTTCTATATATAAGGCTACAAATGTATCCACAGTGAACGAAATTGCGTGAATATCTTGATACAATTTACGAATTGCATTTGCCAATTGATTCGCCCTTCTATTTAATTCCCTATAAGACAGTTTTTGATCACCAAAAACTATGGCTATTTCATCTGGTGTTTTTTCAACTTGTAGCTCAAACAACTCATGAATCGAGGTGTTTTCAGGGTAAGACCTGTTAGTATTATTGAATTGCTGAATTATTTGCTGAAATTCAGCATCAGGGATCACAGACAAACTATTAGCTGATTGTTGAGGGGATTGTAAAAGTGCGGTCATTAGCCTTTCTGACGCCGTTACAACGTAACTCATGACACGCTCGGCATTCACGCTACTATCCACATTTAAAGTAAAGTGAAAGACTTTTTCGAAATCATCTATCGATACACCAAGAGGGTAATTGGTTCGCTCTTGTGCTTCTAAAAATGTAAATGCATTCCCAGAACCTAATGCCGGGTGACTTTCAAAACCATTGCGACAGTTAATGATAGAAGTAAAAAGAGGGGCATCCCCTTCAATATTACTGCAGTTTTGCGCCAGATTTAGCGGTGTATATTCATACGCGATAAGTTCTTGTATTGATGTGCTTATATTTTTAACTAATGACAGTAAACTTTGATTATTTACACTTGCCTTAATAGGTAGAGTATTTATCAATAAGCCCATGGTTTTTTCAGACCAATTTGCACCTTGTAACCTGCCAGACATTACCGTGCCGAATACCACTTGCTCTTTACTGCAGCAGGCAGCTACAACTAATGCCCAAACCGTATGAAAAAATGCACTTGGAGAGCATTGGTTTTCGCTCGCCCATTGACGTATTTGCGCCGATAACTCGGATGAAAGTTCAGCGGTTAATTCTGCAGTTTCAATTTTCTGACTGATATTAGCCAGATTAAACGGTGCGGTAGGTTCAGAAATATCCTTTAATACTGAAGTGAAATAACTGTTCACATCTGTATTTTGTTGATAATGCTGTATTTGCCCTACAGCTTCTCGATAAGGAACAGGCGTAGATAACCCTTTTACATCAGTTTTAAACCATGCCAATAATTCATCTAATATGATATGTAGGCTTGTATGATCATTAACTAGATGATGCCAGCTTAATCTGACGATAAACTCTTCCATATGGGTGTTTGCAACACCCATATGGAATAATGGCGCCCTCGCCAGATCCATACAAAAAAGTTTACCTTGCTTCAGTATCTCTAACGCATCTTGCCCTTTAGATACCTCAATCCATTCCACAGGTATTTCGGCACTTTTCAGCACCACTTGTACTGGATTTTCTAACTGCTCCCAAAAAAAGGCAGTTCTTAGAACATCATGTCTTTGAATAATAAAATTCAAACCAGCAATTAACTTTTCCACCGCAACATGATTTTCCAACCTAAAGTAAGTGGTAACAATATAAGTATCGTTTTCGGGGGATAGCATATGATGGTACAGCATTCCCTCTTGGAGCGGAGTAAGCGGGTATATATCTTTAATGCTAACCACACCACCAGGTAACTGATTTGCAACATAATCAATTTCGACTTGCGACATATTACATAGCGTTAGCATCTCTGGCGTAATTAACTGTGTATTTTCGGGGATACCATTAGCTGGAACCTGGTAGCTATGGGACTCATTACTGTTATTGATACTTTCGGCCAGTTCAATCATATTTGCGGCACTAAATACTGATTGAACGCTCAGTTCTTTATCTTGCTTTTGTATGATTGAAACTAGCTTAACCACCAATAATGAGTGCCCCCCCAGTTCAAAGAAATTAGCTAATATGCTGATCTGCTCAGGCTGCACTTTAAGCACCTGAGCACATGCACTGATTAGCAGGTTTTCATTGTCGGTTTCTGGTGCTCGGTATTCATGATGTGATGTGGGCAGTAGCACTAAATCTTGTGGTTCGGGTAAAGCGCGCTTATCCACTTTGCCATTTGTAGTACGTGGCCATTCTTTTATCAGAATAATAGAAGACGGCTGCATATAATCTGGTAATGCTAGACCAATGGTGCTCTTTATTTTCTTAACTGTTTCCAGCTTATATTCTTGTTTGTCACAATAAACTGTGGGTTTCACATATGCGACAATAAATTTTTCATCGGCACAATCACCTTTGACTAACACTAAACAAGAATCAACCTCATCACACTCTGACAACTGATGCTCAATTTCGCCAAGCTCAATTCTAAAGCCACGAACCTTAACTTGATCATCAGCGCGGCCTATAAATTCAAGCTCGCCATTATCTAAGTATCTGGCTAAGTCACCTGATTTATATAATCTAGCTCCCTTTAGAGAACTAAAGGGGTCTGGAATAAAACTTTCTAGAGTGAGCTCAGCTTTATTTAAATAACCTTTCGCAAGGCCAGCTCCTCCTACATAAATCTCTCCTACAGAGCCTTTTGGTACTAGATTTTTATACTTATCTAATAAGTAAATAGTTTGGTCATTTAACTTATGACCAATAGAAATAGGGGTTAAATTTGTTTTACTTAACCGTTTGTAGGTTGAAATAACCGCAGTCTCGGTAATGCCGTATAAGTTAAACAAGGCATGTTGCTCACCAAATTTATCCCACCAAGGCATTAGGCTCTCAACCGATAAAGGCTCACCGCCAAACGCAATGATCCTAATATCGTTTAACGCAATGTTCTTTTTAAGAATTAATTCTGATAGCGAACTAAATGCACTGGGCGTTTGATTTAAAACGGTTACCCTTTGCTTGCGACAAAGTTCTGCAAAAAGTTGAGGATCTCTGGTACAGACATAATTTGGAATAACAAGCTTGCCTCCATACAGTAAACCTCCCCAAAGCTCCCAGACGCTAAAATCAAATGAGATGGAATGGAACAATACCCAAACATCTGAGCCACTAAAATTAAAATCCATCTCTACGGTAAATAGTAATCTCGCCGCATTTTCGTGGGTTTGTAATACACCTTTTGGCTTACCTGTGGTGCCAGAGGTATATATTACATAAGCCAAATCACTGGGTTTAATGTCTAAATCTGATAAGTTTTGAGAAGAATGATGTGATAACTGCTGTTTTAACCCTTGCTCATTTAAACACACAGCTTGTGAATCAATAATAGGGGTACGTGAAACTAAATCACTATGAGTAATTACAATGTCGAGTGCTGCATCTTCCAAAAGATATTGCAAACGCGCATCGGGATAATCCGGATCTAGCGGTACATATGCTCCCCCAGCTTTCAGTATCGCTAAAATACCAACAACGACTTCAATTGATCGCTCGAGACATAAACCAACCAAGCCATTGGTTTTAACCTTTCTATACTCGCGTAAATAACGGGCTAGCTGGTTGGCTTGCGCATTAAGTTCCATATAACTCAGTCTCTGGCCTTCAAATACAACGGCTATCGCATCAGGTGTATTTTGAGCGTGATATTCAAAGATTTGGTGCAAACATCTATCGTTAACATAATCTTCTCGAACCTGATTTAGTTGACGCGTTAAATAATCATATTCGCTGGGAGATATCACCTTAATGTCTGCTATTGCCTGATCTACATGTAAAGTTAATTGATTAAGGTAATAAAAGAAGGCTTCAGACCATTGACTGATCTGCGAGGATGAAAACAGATCTGTATTAAACTCCCATAAAAAGTTAGCACTTTCCTGAGTTTGAGTGACTTCAAGACTCAACTCGAACTTTGCAGTACCTGTATTAATTAGTCTAGATGACGACTCCAGCCCTGCTAATGTCAAAGCTTTTGGGTAAGCTTCTTGATAGCTAAACAATATTTGAGTAAGTGGAGAAAAACTTAAACTACGAGATAGACCCAACTGTTCGACGATTAAATCAAACGGTACTTCATCATGCTGAAAGTCTTCCATCACAAAGTGCTTTACTTCACTTAGCGCCTTTTTAAAGTTCAAACTAAAATCAGTTGTAATACGTATCGGTAGGGTGTTTACAAACATACCGACAAGGTCACCTAGACCTTTTCTCGTACGCCCTAATACTGGAGTGGCAATGACTATTTCTTGCTGATTACTAAGCTTCTGTAAAAATGTCCCCCAAGCAGTAAGCAAAAATACATAAGGCGTTACCTGACATGATTTAGCCAGAGCAGTAACGGCTTTCCATACATCAGCATCAATGGTATGGATTTGAGTATCTCCGCTTGTACCAAGTTTTCTTGGCCTATTTTTATCCGCTGGCAAGTCGTGCAGAACAGGAATATTAGCCAACCTATTAGTCCAATATTTAAGTGACGCCTCAAATCCTCCAGCCTCAAAATAACTCTGCTCCCAACGTGAAAAGTCCCCATAGTTAAATCCAACATTTGACTCTTCAGCAACAACATCAAGCTGCGAGCCACTCAGTCTAGCCTGGTAAAGTGCAGCTAACTGCTCAAACAACAACTCAATTGACCATCCATCCACTGCAATATGATGGAAGGTCAATTGTACCGTTGAAGCAAGTTCTGATTTAAGGTACACCAACACTCTAACTAACGGTGTGGTTCCTAGTTTAAATGTACCTTGAGCTTCTTTTGTTAGTAAGTGACTAAGCTGCTCCTCACTGGAGTCCTCAACATCAACTAACTGCAACTCTAATTTAACTCCTGTCTGAAACTTCTGATACGCTTGCCCATCTTCCTCAAAAAACTCAGCTAATAGTGTAGGATTTGCATTGAGTAGAGCATTCAAAGCAGACTCAAAAGCCTTAACCTTAAGTTCACCGACAAGTTCATAAGCGATAGAAATATTATAGGTAGATGTTTGACCTTCTAATTTGTCTAAAAACCATAAGCGTTGTTGGCTGAAAGAAAGCTGGTAATGTTCTGCTGATATATGAGGAATGGCTTGTTCAGCGGATAGAAAATTCACTATGTCATTTTTCTTTTCACGAATCTCAGAAGCTATCTGCTCATTGATAGCTCCTGCTGCCGCCTGACTCTTTAACTTTCCATCTTTACTGAGAAAAAGCTTAATACCTTTATCATTCAAATGCTTTAAAAATACAGCTGCTTTCATTGTTACCACTCCAACTCTTCTACACTTTCTTGCTTGCCTGTCGTTTCGTACATTAGTTTTTGTTCTATAAATGTGGCTAGCGATGCAACTGTGTAATACTGCATCATATCTCTCAATTGCAGCTCAAGTTGAGGATAAATATTGTTAATTTGCATAATAATTCTAATAGCATTAAGTGACGCCCCCCCCAACTCATAAAGACTTTGTTGAGTGCCTAAACTTTCAATGCCAATCTCCTGGCACCAGATGTCTGCTAAAAATATTTCAATCTCAGTGGAAGCCTGTTGTAGCTCTTCCAGGTCATTCTCCTTGGTGGGTAAGGCTTTGCGATCCACTTTGCCATTTGAAGTAAGTGGAATATTTTCTAACAGAAAATAATTTACTGGCAGCATATAACGCGGAACTTTTTTCTGCAGATGAGCTCGGCAAAGGGATTCAATAATGGAAAGTTCGGCATCACTGTTGATGGCGACAATGTACGCATTAATAACTTTCGTACCTTGCTGGTTTTCCATAACCTGGCATATTGCGTCTTTGATTTCTAACAAACTATTTAAGTAACTTTCAATTTCACCTAGCTCGATCCTAAAACCGTTGATTTTTACTTGGTGATCAACTCGGCCGATAAATTCAATATTTCCATTTGTCATAAGTCGGCCAAGATCACCAGTTCGGTACAAGCGCTGATTTAGCTGTGGATGCTGAATATAGCTGTGATTAGTTTTATCGATATCGTTGAAATAACATTCCGCAACTCCTATACCACCTATGTACAATTCACCTTCATAGCCAACAGGAAGTAATTTTTGATTTTTGTTAAGCACATAAAACGATTGATTTAGCATTGGCCTACCATAAGGAACGCTCTTCCAGTTTGAGCAGTCATGCTCAATAGGATAAGTGATAGACCAAATTGATGCCTCGGTGGCGCCACCAAAGCTATGTACTTTAGTTGACCGGCCCGAAGCCTGAAAACATTGCTCAAGCCTATGAGGTAATTTGGGGGGTAGCCAATCACCACTTAGCATCATATGTCTGATGGGAGCATTAGATACTTTGTTATTTAGTTCGAAATAACTTACCAATAACTCAGCCGAAGCCGGAACCGTATTCCATATGGAAACATTATGTTTCTCAATCAATTCAGCCCAGTGACCAGGCTCACGCTCTTTACTAGCAGTCGGGAAGACGACCGCACCGCCAGTCGCTAAAATACCGAAGAAGTCATAAACATTAAGATCAAAGCTTAAATCAGATACCGCAAGTATCCTGTCATCAGTTGACACACTAAAACGCTGATTAATATCTCGAACTGTATTTACCGCACCTTTATGGGCAATAGCTACACCTTTAGGTTCACCAGTAGAGCCAGATGTAAAAATAACGTAGGCGAGAGCATCCGCTGAACTGCATGTTGCAACTTGTTCTAACCATACGCTTGAAGGCTCTTTTTTAATAAAGTCCTCAGCAAGAATACAATTAATAGAATCAGGAAAATTTGTAGACCATTGCTCCAAGCTAACAACAGTATCTATTCTTGCTTTTTCAATCACTTTATTAACCCGATCAGATGGCCAATGGGTTTCCAACGGAATATAAAAGTGACCATTACACATAATTGCCATAGCAGAAATCAGCTGCGTGCGATCCTTAGGCATATAAATACCAATTGGTTTTCTTTCTGAAGAGCTTAAATTAGGCAGTAAATGAGAGGCCCCAACTATCTCACCTAATAATTGCTGATAGCTTAACTTACCTTGACCGTCATAAAGGGCAATATGTTCTGGTGTGAGCTGAGCTTGCTGTATAAACAGTTCATGCATACAAGGGTTATCTTTATATGCTTTAAAAGTATCGTTATAGTGTTGAATAAATTTCCTATCAGACTCGCTGAGGATGTCAATATCTTTCACTAAGGTATCAATATGCTTCGGTAGTGATAGCACAAGATCTGTAAGACGTTCAATCAGCATAATTGCTTCTTCGTCGTTATAATATTCCAGATTATGTTCAACCGAGACTTCAAGATCCTGCTGCTTTCCAAACTCAATTAAAGATATATTCAATGGATTATGATCATAACCAAGTGTAATGTAGTTTGTAAGAGTTTTAGTACCCTGTGGATGGTTGTCAAAACTCATTAGAATATGATTAAAAAGTAGGTCAAACATCACTGTCCGCCCCTGACCATAGATATCAATGTCCTGAGCTATCTGATCGAGAGGGATTTCCGTGTGCGGTCTATCGGCTAAGTTCACTTCTTTAATATTTTGCAGTAACTGAGCAAAAGTTAGTGATGTACCAAAGTTGTATCGTGCAGGCAATGATTTGGTGAACATACCAACAGTTTTTTTTGCTATAGGGGTTCTACGGTTGTGAAACACTTGACCCACTACAAGCTCTTTGGCGTCATAACTGTTCAATAAACACACATAAATTGCGGCCTGCATTACTTGGTTGATACTAACTCTATGTTTTTTTGCTAAAGTAGCAATTTCTTCAAAGGCTTGACGATCGATGGGTTTACGTTTGACTCGACTAGGTACTATGTCTTTATCAGAAAATTGATAGCTATATCTGGATACTACTGTTTGTGCTGATAAGTTATCTAAACGTTGTTTCCAGTAGCTGCGATCTCCTTCAAACTTTTCTGATGCAAGATACTCAGCTTCTTGAAAAGATTGATTTCGAAAACTAGGTGTGTTTCCTTTTATTCTCGCTATATTCCCAGATACATCATCAGACAGCAAAGCATCATATATTTGATACATGTTCTTGGTAAAAATTGCCGACCCCATTCCATCACATATTACATGGCTTAATACCAACCAGAACTGATAGTCTCCATCAGATTTTTTAACTAAAGTTCCTTTATATAAAGGGCTATCAATCTTAGTAACAGACGTGCGAATATAAGTTTCTGACCACTCCTTTATCTGGCTTTCAATTACAGCCCTAGACTCATTTCGAGTTGAATAATCAACATATTCCATTTCTCGAACAATATGTTCTTTATAGATGACTTTGGGTTCAGCTGTATTGTCATCTTGTATATGAGATAAAAAAGTATCGCTATACTTGATCGTCAGTTTAAAAGCCTCTTTAAACACAAGCTCGTTTAACTGACCTGTAATTTCGATGCAAAATGCGGCATTTGTTAATGGCAAATCTGCATATATTTTTTGATTAATGTAAACATCCCTCTGAACACTTGTCAGATTACTTGCAGCATTGTTACTCATGGCTACGCCTCGACAATAAAATATGAATTAATTATTTAGAAATTAGACTTAAGAATTACTTGATGATGTGAGCACTTTCAAAAATATACTCTCGAGCTTTCCAAGTACTTTCCAATAACAAGCATCTTAACAGCCACCTATCATTACCATCGTATTTAGGCTGATAATTACTTCGCGCATGGGCAACTCTTCGATTATCAAAAATCAAGAGATCACCTTTTTCTAAAACCACTGTGATCTTATTGCGATTAATTGAATTTTGTAGCTCTGTGAATGCGTTTTGTGCTGACTCGGTTAAACAAGCAGTAAAGGGTGGATCAAATACAATCTCTTTATCGGAATCCCCGTTCAATACGGAACAAACCTGATTTTCGTCTATATGCTCAATATCGTGTTCAAAGGTGGTATCTTTTTTTATGAGAAACTGCTTCTTTTGTAATTCTTGTTGAAGAGACTGCTCTAAATCTATATCTTTTGCCTCAAAAATATAAGTCTCAGCTTGCGGATCTTCTCTTAAACAAAGTAAGGCAACAAAATCAGCTTTGGCATCGTGAAAGCCATCTTCTACATGCCACTCAAGAAAACAATTGTTTGATCCTATTTGCTGATTTTTATCTTTAAAAATTGGAAATACATCATCAATAAAATCAAAGTGTTTTTTCCCTTCGAAGTTATAAATATAACCTAAGCCCGACACCAATATACTTAACAACTTTCGAGCAATCAGGGTACTCTCCTGATGTACCGTCTCCTTAGAACTGGGAGTTGCATGTATCCCATCAGGTAAAGGCAAGCCTTTGATCAACAAATGATGAGTTTTATTACCCTTTTTAAGCTCCAACATTTTTCTCAATAGCGACAGTGGTAATTGAGGAAATAATTTCCAGCAAGAAAAGTAAAAATCATCGAATGCGGAAACAGAGTAATTAAGAGGGCATGACTCCACCACTCTTAGTATTTGCTCTTTTTCACTTTGGCTAATTTTTAAAACATTTAGTCTAGCTTTACTCGCATTAGTTGTTCCATTTGTTACAGAAGCATTACTATTAATATCAATTTCTTCACGTAATAACACTTCTCTAGAAAATACAGCCATAATGAAATCCATTTATTCAAGATGTACATTTAAATAGGCAATGTTTAAATTGAACATTGATAAAACCTATCCATTTTAAAAGTCAAGTCATATAAAAACCCGTTTATATCAAAAGTAATTAGACTACGACTAGCTTTATAATTATCAGCACTTGATATAGCCAATACCTTTATAGCTTGTAATTCTACTTCTCTTGAAAACAACAACCGAAACAAATAAAAACACAAAAACAAACAAAAAACAAACAAAAAACAAACAAAAAAAACACAAGCAAAAACAACTATTCAACTTTCGGGTGAATTTAGTTGGCCACGTGTAACGCAGTGTAGTGGTCAACTAATTTTGGCCACAGCTTTAGAATCTTTGTATCTAACCTCTGATTCATTTGGCGCTAAACCTGCATTATAATGATGTGGTCTAATACCAATCTGCCAAATTATGTGATCTAATTAGCACACCGATACTTATCTACTTTTACTAAATTGAACTTAGAAGAATCCAAACAACTTTTAGCTTTATCACGTAAAGAGCCTAATGCAAGAAAGCGTATACGCTTGCTTGCTGTTTCATTATTCTTGGAGGGCGAAAACAGAACGAATATTGCTAAGCGGCTAAATACAGCACGCGGCAGTGTCAATAAATGGGTTTCAAACTACCTTAACAATGGCGTTGCTGGCTTGAACAACAAACCGATTAAAGGCCGTCCAGCTAAATTAACCTCACAACAACTAGACACACTGCCACATTATGTAAAGCAGTCAGCACGTTCTTCAGAAGGAGGCAGACTAATGGGGGAAGATATTGCTCAGTATATTTATGATCAGTTCAACGTAAGGTATCACACCGATCATATTTACAAACTGCTCAAAAGCTTGGGTTTAGCTGGATCACAAGCCGTTCTAAGCACCCAAAGCAGTCAAAAGAAAGCCAAGAGGCTTTTAAAAAAGTTCCAAGTGGAAACGATCCTTCACACCCCAGGACATCTTCCTTTAGATCGCATTGATGTTTGGTTTCAAGATGAAGCACGGTTTGGCCAGCAAAATCAAACAACGCGCTTATGGGCTGAAACAGGCTCTAGACCTTGCGCAACAAAACAACAACAGTTAGAGTATGGATACTTATTTGGTGCTGTGTGCCCAAGTAACGGTAAAACAGAAGCGCTGATCAGCCCTATCGTCAATAAAGACGTCATGACGCAACACATGGAATTAATATCAAAAGCCACAGAGGAGGGACGTCATGCGGTTGTGATCGTTGATGGCGCTGGTTGGCATACTATTGATACTGTACAACCATTTAATAATATAACGTTGATAAAGCTTCCACCTTACCCCCCCAGAATTAAACCCAATGGAGCAAGTATGGAGTTGGCTACGGCAACACTGTCTATCAAATCGTGTATTTAGTGGTTATGAAGAAATAGTCGAACAGGTATCGCAAGCGTGGAATAAATTCATCTCAGTTCCTGATACAGTTAAAAGCATATGCTCTAGAGACTGGATAAAATTGACTTAATCTTTATGCAGATTGGTATAATAGATTATCGCCATAAATGACGACCTACAGGATGAATAACCAGGCTTTGTGCCCCATGGATTCAGCTCAATAAATCTGTTGTTCTCCCCTCATTTACAGCTCATTCCCTTCTCTTTGTGCAAAAAATTTAAGTGAATTCTTCACACGCTCCCACAAAACCAGCGCTTTGCTAAGTGGCAAGATAATAGCTGGCTAAAACTAGCGAGGTACGAGAAAAAACCAACTGTTTTTTGCCCGTTTAATTGCCTTGATATATTTTTCATACCATAATCCAATATATATTGGTATTTAAAAGGTTTTACATCATGGCTAAGAATACAAGCGTAACATTAGGCGATCATTTCGATAACTTTATAAATCAGCAACTTAACTCAGGTCGTTATGGTTCAGCAAGTGAAGTAATACGTGCTGGTTTAAGAGCCCTAGAAGATCAGGAAATAAAGACAATGAATTTACGCAATATGCTAATTGACGGTGAAAACAGTGGCGTTGCAGATTACTCCTATGATTCTTTAATTTCAGAGCTGGACAAAGATAACCACTAATGTCGAAATTCGAACTATCAGGAAAAGCCAAAAGCGATTTAATAAAAATAGCCAAATATACTCAGTTAACTTGGGGGATACCGCAAAGAAATGATTATTTAAAACTGTTAGATAGTACTTTCCAGCAATTAGCCAACGAACCTATGCTGGGAGTTAATTGCGATTACATAAGAGAGGGTTATCGAAAACAGCCTCAAGGTAGTCACGTAATTTATTATAAAGAACATACAGCAAAGCAAATTTTAATCGTGAGAATATTACACAAAAGTATGGATGTTAACCGCGCGCTCTGAAAAATATAACGAACCTGTAGAATCACTCGTTTTTAATTTATTGTTATTGATGGTTCAACCATAGCCGAGTTCCCATTTTACTTAAATCGTTTGATGATATTCGTGTTGGATTATCGATTATTTAAGCATGCTAATACTAAGCGTTAAGCTCTTCTCATTCCCTTCTCTTTGTGCAAAATAAATTTAGTGAATTATTCACAAAGAGGGTAAGAGACGCTGCGCTTTAGAGGAAGTAAACGAATTTGTTTATTGGTTTAGAATTGACCATCACTATATAAAAGCGGTCAAAAAGAACATTAGTATCTCTTGATAGAATTAAAGCTCATACGTGTTATATGAACACTTATTTAATCCTTTATAAAGTAAGTAGATTGCAACTAGGGGAAAAATCAAAAAGTTGTATAGTGGTCTCACTTCTTCAAATAATGCCTCCAATAAGGTATGTCCCACAGAATCTGTAGAACATACCGAACTCCATAACCAAAACCGCTACATGTAACGTGTATCATGATTACTTTAATATAACTATGAATTCAACAGTCGATCTGTAACAGCTGGTGGTAAAACAGCAGAAAGTAGAAGTGGCACACTCTCAAGTGATACTGTACCGTCTTTAATTTTTCGTTTTATATAAGTAGGATATTTTTCTGGTAAGTAAGTTTCTTGAAACCAAGATCTAAACTCAGATAGCGCAGCTATAGGATAAGCATTAATTTCTGGATCACGCTGAGGTAATCCCCCCGAAAAATAATGGGTGTCAAACGTAGAATTTTCTCTTATTGTAAACACAGGAGAAAATTATGAAAAAAGCACATTTTACAGACAGTCAGATCCTCGCTATTTTGAAGCAAGCCGAAAGTGGTGTCCCGATCCCTGAGCTATGCCGTGAACATGGTATGGGTAACTCAACCTTTTATAAATGGCGCGCAAAATACGGCGGTATGGATGCCTCTTTAATGACGAGAATGAAAGAACTTGAAGATGAAAACCGTCGTTTGAAGAAAATGTATGCTGAAGAGCGACTTAAATCCGAGGTCATTCAAGAGGCTATGGCAAAAAAGTGGTGAAGGCTTCTGAGCGCAAGATATTGGCACATGAAGTCGTTAGTACAAATAAAATGAGTATTGCCTTAGCCTGTCGCACTTTCATGATCAGTGAAACGTGTTATCGCTATACGTCGACATTAAAAAATGAAAACTTAAAAATAGCAGAGCTGTTACTCGATTTGACTGAATCAAAGCGCAATTGGGGCTTTGGGCTATGCTTTTTATATTTTCGCAATGTAAAACGATATAAATGGAATCACAAACGAGTTTACCGCATTTACCGTGAGCTTGAGTTAAACTTGCGAATAAAGCCTAGGAAACGCTTAAAGAGAGACAAACCTGAGCCATTGGCTGTACCAGAAACCATTAATGAATGCTGGTCAATGGATTTTATGCATGACCAACTAGCGGATGGCAGAGCGTGTCGTTTATTTAATGTAATAGATGACTTTAATCGCGAAGGACTGACTATTGATGCTGATTTATCACTGCCTGCTGAGCGTGTGCTCCGCTCGTTAAATCAAATTATAGAGTGGCGCGGTAAACCTAAAGCCATCAGGTGTGATAATGGCCCAGAATATATTAGCCATAAACTCGCTCAATGGGCATTGAATAATGAGATCGAATTACGATTTATTCAACCTGGTAATCCACAGCAAAATGCGTATATAGAGCGCTTTAATCGAACAGTTCGTTATGACTGGCTAAGTCATTATATTTACAGTGACATTAGTGAGTTACAAGACAGAGCTACCGATTGGTTATGGACTTACAATAATGAACGCCCTAACATGGGCATAGGTGGCATAACACCAATACAAAAACTGGAAAAGTTAAACAACGAAAATTCTACAGCTAGCCTCCATTAAAAATGGGTGGATTACCCTGACGATAGGACTCTGGATATTGATGTATAATTTTTATACGCGGAGTATATTTAGATTCTAGTGATTGATCTTTCCAATATTTAGCCCAATGAATACCTAAACTCCCATCAGGCATTATGGAATCATCCACGACAATGTTATTTCTGATTAGCGAAGCGATAATTGTTGTCCCCTCGTCAAACATTGTGAAATAGCCTTTAGGGCACTCATTATTTAATACACGCTCTTGAAATAGCTTCCAGCTTTCTCCAATTATGTCCTGTTCATTATAATTAAGCCTATCGTAAATATATTTACGCAATCCTAATTTAGCAGCTCGACGATAATTACGAACAGCTTCTGATTTTGTTACTTGAGCATAATGTGCGTAATAGTCTGTAATTGCCATTACTATTGATTCAGGTACAGCATGGATCATATCTGAAACTGAATACTGACTCTCTATTTCTACATACAGACTAGTAGGAATTTCACTAGAGTCTGTCCATTCTTGAATTAGTTCTGCTATTTGTTTACCACGAGTTTTTAACTGAGCTTCTCCTTTAGCCCAATCTTGTGCTAGCATAATAATTGAACTTGGCGCCACACCGCAGAATTTAGCCAGACCTTGTAAAGACAAAAACGTTTCCCCATTAGGTAAAACGCCCATGCTTATACTATCAACTTCCTGTAGTTTCACTGGTACTAAATCTAATCTATTTTGTTTCATATAGGTTCCTATCAATTCCGTGAATAATTAATTACATTTACATTCCAATTTATTTGATAATTATGTTTAATAGTTATAACGCCATTTTAGCCAGCTAAAAATATTGGCTAAAACTTTGTGAAGCAAAAAAGCCAACTTTTTGTCCGTGTTTACAAATTTGTTGTGTTTTTTCAAGCAGTACTAGAGCTGTACTCGCACAGCATTACCATTTTCCAAACCAGTAATCTTGTCTAAAATTTCTTGAGGCGAATCATCTGAAAAAGTAATGATGTGCTCGTAAATTAAACCCTCATTGCTCTCACTTGTATCAATGTCATAGCTTAATTGTGACAACTCTTCATAAGTAATACCTAACTCTTCAGCTATTGCTCGCTCTGCCTGCTCTTGTTGCATTTCTTCTAATTGGCGACTACTCATATTCAAAAATCTCTCTATTATTTATAAAAGCCTGGTAGCTTACTTAACGCCCTTTTGGTGGTTTATAACAGTCCAAAACTGCATAAATCATAGCCTTCATAATTCCACCAATGATTACCTTTGTAAACAAATAATTAATACAGCCAAAAATCACAGCTTGTTATTTTGCAGCAAAGCGGCGGTTAATAATGTTATTAGACAAAACCACGAGCCCCCTCCTTATATAGAGCTAAACTTTGGCTTTTTAGTGTTTATTAGTAGCTTACTGCTTTAACTTTTGTCGTTGGCTTTCGTTGTACTCAACCACAACCTACGGCGGTAAATTTAACGCCGAGCTGCTCTGGTTTTTCCTAGCACCTAAAACCTAGAACCTTTTCCTTACCTAAAATCGGCCATATCTAAATAATGCTCTATCCCGGTGATTTTATCTTTTGCATGATGGTTTACATAAATCACTGTGCTACTGCCTGCGGCGCATATTTTTTCAATCAACAATAAAACTCGCTGCCGATTGGCTTCATCAAGCCCTAAACATGGTTCGTCTAAAATCAGTAATGTTGGATGTTTTACCATGGCGCGGGCAATCAATAGCATGCGTTGATCGCCATAAGACAGTTGCGTAAATGGGGTATTTTTTAACTCACTCAAACCTAATAACGCTAACCATTGCATGGCGATATCAAGCTGAATTTGAGTTGGTTTTTGATACAAACCAATGCTGTCGTAAAAACCCGACACTATGGTATTAAGCGCGGAAATACTAACCCGATACTCCATATGTAAGGCATTGGAAATATAGCCAATATGCTGCTTTATTTGCCATATACTTTCACCACTACCACGTTGATAACCAAACACTTTAATATCATTGTTATAACACTGCGGGTTATCACCGGTGATTAAATTAAGTAAGCAGGTTTTACCGGAGCCATTTTTACCACTGAGCTGCCAATGCTGCCGCGCTTGAATTGCCCAATTTAAGTGGCTAAAAATAACTTTGCCACTGTAACTGACCTTAGCATTTTGCAATCGCACTAACTCAGAGTCATTAAACTCTGGGGCACTGTGTGCTTCGTCTTTGTTAGGGATAGTTAAATCCGTGTGCTCTAAGTGTAATAGTTTGAATAAATCATCACGCTGTTTGTTATCAGGAGTAGCGAGCTGATGCTGTAACTCTCCGGCACTCACATAGCCATAATGGCTGACAAAGGCTGGGATTTCGTCTAAACGATTAAGTACAAAGACCATGGTCATACTGGTGCTTAGATCTGCCAATATGGCGTTTAATAGTTCAGTACTTTCAACATCTAAACCATCAAACGGCTCATCAAGCACAATCAGTTCGGGGCGATTACTTAATGCTTTAATTAACATCAGCTTGCGTGTTTCCCCGGTTGAGAGTGCGCGCAAACGTTGCTTAAGCAATGGCGCAAAAGCAAACCCTGTAATTAACTGTTGGCATAGTTGCTCGTCAAAATATGGGCTTGATTGCTGATAAATTAATTCAGATACCAATTTAGGGCTACTTTTACCATCGCTGATGTCGTCTTGATCCGCTAATAACTCGGCGGCAATTAATTGCTTTTGCAGATCCGAAGAGACTATTTCGGTACGCTCAAAATCACAGCTTCGCGTACCACTAATAACATTAGCCTGATCGAGTAATGCTGCTGTTATGGCCGATTTTCCTGCTCCATTACCGCCAAGCAGCAGCCAATGCTGAGCGCTTTCAACCTGCCACGTTAGCTTACTTACTACAAAACTGGCTCGCTCATCGTTGCCTAGACTGGCAGTAACATTATTAAGTTTGATTGACTTCACAGCGGTTCCTTTTAGCCCACCGAGTTTAATTTAATTTGAAAGTACATGACTTTAATTAGTATGGCTATAGAATAAAATTCACGCGGTTTAAACCTTTTTTAATCTGCCAACGTCTAACCTATAAAACCATCAACAACGAGTAAAAAACATGAACACAGCGAGCATAACTACCTTAGCCAGCGTTTTATTAACCTGTAGCGCATTTGCCCAAGCAGAGCATAAAATTGAGCATACCTTTGACATCAGCGGGCAGCAAAAACTAACCATTGACGTGCCCGTTGGCAGCCTAGAGCTGAGCACTAACAAAAGCAATCAGGTCACTGTATCTATTGAACTAAAAGCTAAAAATAATAGTTTCTTTAGTGATGATGTCGCACTTGAAGAGATCACCTTAAAACATCAACAAAGCAGCGATAAGTTGAGCCTGTCGATTGCTGAGGATGATGTTCAACAAACTTGGTTAGTAAGTATGCCGGAGGCTATGGCGATAGATTTAGCACTAGGTGTTGGCGATATTGAAGTGAATAAGTTTGCTAACTCTGCGGCGATTGACGTGGGCGTGGGCGCAGTTCGTATCAGCAGCGCATTAGCCGACTATCAAACGATCACGCTTGATAGTGGCGTAGGCGACACAAAAATAACAGGGATGAAAAATGATGCTAAACATAGCCGTAAAATGGTTAGTTCAACCAGTAACTACCGCGGTGATGGCCAATACCGTATTAACGTCGAGGTTGGCGTAGGCGATATTAAAGTAACTCACTAAATTTTTAGCGATTAGAGTGCAAACCGTAAAAGTATGATGACGTTAAGCATTGAGCTTTGAGGGCTGCGAGCAACGAGCTTGAAAAAGCGCATGACTCGCAGCTCGCTGCGTTATCTATTCTCTAAACGATTATAATCAAATAAGCCATATTCTACACCACGGTATTGCTGTGCAACGCGATGCAAAATATCACTGTATTGCCAAAACTGTGGATGTGTACGACGAATAGCAAATTGACTTTTTAATGCTCTATAGTCAGCCTCAATCTGCATCATAGGCAATTGCTCTGCAAATGATGCAAGCTGTTGCGGGTTGTGTAAATACCAAATAGCCTCAGGGTAATCACCAATAAAGCCCGGCACGATAGTGACGGTATCTTCTGCATAAGCCCGCTGCCCTTCTTCGTTTAATAAGCTGGAAATATTATAGTGCGCATTATGGTGGATCAAGGTATAAGCTTGATGCTCTTTATCACCATCTTTGACTAACACAAACGAGATTTGTGGCAATAAATTAATGGCCTTGGCAGGCATGTTATTTAGCTGCTGTAACGGCTCAGGTACCTGCGTATAATCATAACGCGGGCTAAGTACTGGCTTTAAAGTTTGCTTAATTAAGCCATATAGCTCGTGTTGCTGATCTTGAGTTTGGTATTCCACGCCTGTTGGTTGGCTAAAGCTTTCGCCACTTTTAAAGAATTCAGTAAGACTGGTTGGTGATTTGCGATACCAATTTGCTTTTAATTCTTGGCGCTGTTGTTTTGGCAATAAAGCTAAAAAGTTTTGCTCACCTTCTAGGCGTAAAAAGTCCATATATAAACGCGTAATTAGCTGATGACCAATATTGCCATACACATCAAAGCCCGCCACCAACAGGTAATGTATACGCTCAAACAGTGCGTAGTCTAATACCCACATGGTTTTTGGCTCTTGGCCTATAAACCCTTTAACGACTGTTGCGCTATCAAAATGGCGAAATATAGTCAGCGCGGCGCTATCATTCACCCCTTCACCACGCCATAACACGTCAGTAGTCAGGTTCTCACCGTTTTCAAACATATGATTCGCCAAGTCTACTTTCGCTTTTAGGTAAGTACTTTGCCGCTTAGAATATTTTACCCAGCTAGAAATTGGTAAAGCATTACTTTCTTCGGCCGCTGGCAATGCAAGTGCATCTTCATGCTGCATCAGCATTTGCTCTACTTCTGGTGTCGCTGTTTTATCTGGATCAGCAAACGCCACCCAAAAATGATCATTAATAACATTTAACGCAATCTGACCACGACATACAGGCCCTTTAATAAAGCCCATAATAATCAACTCGGCTTCATCAAGCATAAATTGATATTTAGATTTGGTCGGAATTGCCGCAAAGGCTTTAAACGGATTCGATGCCACCTCAGCGGTATAGCTCGGCATTTTTTCAACCGTGTAATCCGGTGCAATAAACTGGTTGTATAAACGCGCGAGTTTTGTGTCGTCCAGCGCAAGTGGTAGGTGTGTTTTTGCCAAGATGGTTGATCTATCGTGCATCAAACGGTAGTACACACGCTCTACTTTCGGGTCATCGTACGGGCGACGTGTATTGACCAATGCTATATCTTGCCCTGGCGGTGTACTTGAACGCACTAGCTTAAAGAAGCTTTTTTCGCCATCTTGGACAAAATAAATATGCGCTAAATACCAATGCTCAAATATATAGCGTGCAGCTAGCTGGTGCTTTAAACCATCTTGATTTAAAAAGCTTTCCCAACGCTGGGCTTGGGCTGTTACGGCTTTACTTGGCGGTTTAATATGTGCCATTTTACCACCGCTTTTAAGCCACTTTTCTAGGTGCTTAAATTCAGTCCGTGAAATACCGGGTAATCCGTAAGGCATACCTGCATGCCGTTGGCTATCTGCAAAGCGGTCAAACTCGCCCATGCTGGTACAGCTTTGTTCGCGATCCAGTGAAAAATCAAATTCATCATCAAGAATGTCATCTTCAGGTAAAGGTGAACTCATTTTCAGTACTAGGCTGTTATACAAAACACTGCCCGCTAGGTTAGCTTGCTCCGACTGCTCTCGCTCATTCAGCACTGGGGTAAAGCCCTTTTCGCGCCACTGACTGGTTTGCGTAGCATCAAAAAGTAACCTGCTTGGTGTTGAAGCTAACAAACGAGTGCCGTCATACACGAGCTCTTTGCTTAGGCCGCGGTCGATCCCCTCTGGCGATGACAGTTTTAGTTGGCATGGTGCATCGTAACAACCATGGCACACAACACAGCGGCTTTCTAGCACCGGTTGCACATGCTGTAAAAACTCGGCACCGCTACCAGTAGTATGCTCAACAATGCGTTGCTGTGTTTGTTCTGGCCCAAAAAGTTGATTGTAATGGGCAGCGCCTAAGTAAGCGCAGCCGCTGAGCACAATAATAAATACACTCAGCAAAAAAGACTTTTTCATCGCTTTATTCGTCCTCATCACCCAGATCAAAGGTCGGCATCATATCCATTTGCGGTGACACAAATGTTTGTTCTGACAGTGTATCGAGCACCGCACTTAACAATGGCCCATGGGTCAGAGTCAACTGTGCATGATGTGCATCAGTTACTAAGTCTGCAAACGCCGGGTTATGGGCTTCGACAATATAATCTGAAATGGTAATAGCAATACTGCTATCCTGTGCTGGATTTTGACAAAGCTGGGTAAGTAAGTCGTCATCTAAAAGTACGCTTAACAAAAGATCTGGGGTCTCTAAATCTCGCTCATTTAAGTTCTCATCAAAAAGAAATAACGGAAGGGTTAAACTGCTATCTTGCTCTAATTCCATGTGCTGCTCTCTAAATACGACTGTTCAGGCTTTGAATAGAGCGATTATAGCAAACAATGAGATCAAAAATTACTGAAAGTTATCAACAGTTAGCCACGTGTTCATGGCCAACTGATGAAATATAGTTGTGCATTTTGGTAAACCTACCAAGGTAGGGTTTCACCATTTGCATGCCAAAAACCACCGCTATTACTGAGATTTAGCTCGTCGATACGCTGTGTTAAGCACTGTGCAGACTCCTCTGCTGAGATATCTCCTGCAAAATTAACCATTTGCGTTTGCACAAAACCCGGATGAAATAAACCAACAGCAATTTTTTTACTTTTTAATTCATGAGCTAAACAGACTGATGCCGCGTTAAGCGCAGCCTTTGACATGCGATAACCAATATAACCACCTGAGTCATTGTCTGTAATCGACCCTAAGCGACTGCTGATCATGGCGACTTTCGCATCGACCCCAAGGCAATGCAGTAAGGCATGGGTAACCCGAATTGGTGCCACAGCATTTACTGCAATTTGTTGATTGATGGTGTCAAAATCCATCTCTGCCATACTTTCATTATGGAAAATACCGGCATTGTTGATCAGCAGGTCAATCTTATGACCATGTAACTGGTTTTCAAGAGCCGCAATGTCTGCGCCATTTGCAACATCGATATTACTGATCACGGTGACCGCTAATTCTTTCAGCTCGGTGCTTGGGGTACGTACCACGGCTGTGACATGATAGCCCTTTGCTAAATATTGCCGACATAAATTAAGGCCGATACCGCGGTTTGCGCCTGTAATTACCACGTGCTTTGTCATACTTTTGCTCCCATTTTATATACAATCAATAACTGAGAGTTTGGGGCAAAGAAAAATAAAAAAAGCACCGAAGTGCTTTTTCAGTCAATTTAATTAACCGTAACTAGCTGTATTTCACGTCATTCATAGCGGAGGTCATAATTGAAAATACCGCACCTTGTGGATCGGTGATCACACTAAAACGACCCACTTCAGGAACATCGGTTGGTGGTACACAAATTTCACCGCCAAGTTGCTGGGCCGTTGTGGCATAGTTATCACAATTATCAACGGCAAAATAAATCATCCAGTGAGCAGGAATATCAGCAGGCCATTCATCCGTCATTTCAAGCATCCCTGCAACCGGTTGATCGGCGACTGTGAATAGCGTGTAGTTCATACCTTCCATTGGCTTTTCAACGCTTTGCCAACCCAGTAACTGGCAATAAAATTCTCGACTTTTTGCACTATTGCGCGTTGCCAGCTCATGCCAATACGGGGTATTTAACTCACTTAAGCGTTTACATCCTTTATGTTGATTGCCTTGCCATAAAGCAAATAATGCACCACCTGGTTCATTGAGTAACAGCATGCGACCCGCGTCCATTACATCATGCGGCCCTGCGATAATCTCAGCACCTAATTGTTTGGCTTTTGCAGCCACTTCATCAATATTATCTACCGCAATATAAGCTAACCAATGGCTCGGCGTCGCTGCGTTTTTTTGTTCGTTTGGCATTTGATACATGGCAGCAATATCATCACCTTGCTTTTGCAACATAGTGTAATAAAGATCATCACCAAGCGGTTGATCATCCGCCCCCCAAGCAAAGAGTTTAGTGTAAAAAGCTTTACCATTTTTCCAATCTGATGTGCATAACTCTGACCAACAGAAAACCCCATGGGGATGATTTGTTTTTGTTTCGTTCATGGTTCATTCTCCTTAAAAAATACATTTATTAAAGTTAAAGGAGGAAAGCCATTTTAGCCAATTTTATTTGTAGCATCAGCCGTTACTGATCCTGGTAACACAAGGCTTCATTCAATTAATCACAACAGTGAAACACGATTCGAGTTGAAAATATTGATAATGGTATTAAATAAATGTATAAATACGAATAATTTTTACTACCATCATAAATAGTGATTACATCGTGCCCATGAAATATTATTTACCGTTTTTACTGACTCCTTTAGCAGCACTGGCTAATACTCAAACTGATATTGAACAGATCACAGTATCAACCACTCGTAGCACTGCCCCTGTAAGTACAGTACCTGCGACAATTAACGTGATCAGCGCAGCAGACATTGCAAAGCAATTAGCACATACGCAAGATCTGTCGCAGATCCTTGGTAACTTATTACCGAGTTTTTCACCAAGCAGGCAAAAAATGACCAGTGCAGGTGAAACGCTACGCGGCCGTGAACCACTTTATATGATTGATGGTGTGCCACAATCAAACCCGCTACGCAATGGCTCTCGTGATGGCAATACCATTGACCCTGCGATGATCGAGCGCATTGAAGTGATCAGCGGTGCCAATGCAATTCAAGGCATGGGCGCCAGTGGCGGTATTATCAATATCATTACCAAAACCCCTGGAGATGATAATCATCAAGTAACGGCCGGATTTAGCGCGCCAACAACCGGTGGTAGCGATAGCCAAAGCTATAAAGCCAGCTACTTATTTAGCCAAGAGCAAGACGATTTAAGCATAGTAGCGGGCGTGTCAGCACGCAGCACTGGTATGTACCGTGATGGCAATGGCGATTTAGTCGGTCTCGATGGCGCTCAAGGTGATACCCAAGACTCAACCAGCCTAGATTTGTTCTTTAAAGCCAAGTACCAATTAGACAGTGAACAAAGCCTACAAGTGATGCTTAACCATTACAAAATTGAAGGGAATGGCGACTATTTAGCAACCAATGGTGATGTAACAAACAGGATCCCGACTGGCGCTGAAAAAGGTGATATCGAAGGAGAAGCGCCGCGTAACCGTGTTACTACTGCCACTGTTGACTATGTACATAACAATATCGCTGGCGGTAGTTTATCACTGCAAGTATTTATGCAGGATTTTGCTGCCATGTACGGCGGTGGTAACTTTGCGACATTCCAAGATCCTGCTTATGGCGATGATATTTTTGATCAATCGCAAAACAAATCACAAAAATTCGGAAGCCGCTTAACCTATGCGAAAAATAACCTTGCTGGCAGTGATTTTGATTTAGTTACCGGGCTTGATTTATTAAGCGATGAAACCTATCAAGAACTGGCGCAAACTGGCCGTAACTGGGTTCCAGAAACTAAATTTGATAATGCAGCTCCTTTTGCACAGTTACGCTTTGATGGCCTTGAAGATTGGACCTTCAACGTGGGCGCGCGCTACGAATACGGTAAGTTAAAAGTTGCTGATTTCACCACCCTCGCAGCTTACGGCAGTACCTTTGTTGAAGGTGGCGAGCCAAGCTTTAACGAATTGCTGGGCAACCTTGGGGTTGTTTATCAAGTAACGAGCGATTTACGCGTCTATGCCAGCTACAGCGAAGGCTTTAGCATGGCTGATGTGGGGCGAGTGCTGCGTGGTATTAACCAACCGGGTTTATCAGTTGAGAGCTTTTTAAACCTTGAACCAGTGATTTCAGACAACCGTGAAGTAGGCCTTGAATACAACAATGATTTAATTAGTTTTAAAGCCAGTTATTTTGAATCAGACTCTGATTTAGGTTCACGTTTACAAGCAGATGCCGATGGTATTTACAGTGTACAACGTGAGCGTACTGAAATATCAGGAGTAGAGGCAAGCTTACAATACTTCCTCAATGACGATACTAGCTTTGGTGCCAATTATGCGGATACCCAAGGTCAATATGATGGTGATGGCGATAACATTGTAGAAAGTGATTTAGGCGGCAGCAATATCTCACCAACACGCCTTAACTTATTTTGGCAGCAACAGTGGCTCAATAACATCGACAGTCGCTTACAAGTCAATAAGCTATTTGACCGCGACTACAACACCGGTGGTGAATTTACCGGTTACACTACGGTTGATTTATCAGTTAACTATCAAACACAACAATACGGCGCATTTAGCTTAGGGATTGATAACTTAACCGATAAGTTTTATATCACTTATTATGGCCAAACTAACCCAGCCGCCACCCGTTACTTTGCAGGCACGGGGCGCGTTGCTAGTATAAATTGGCGTTTCGGCTTCTAACAACAGGTTAATACTTAAAAAGAGCGCTTAAGCGCTCTTTTTAATGACTATGGCCACCGCCTAGCGCTTTACCGCTGGCGTCATAAAAACCCGATGCACCGTGTTCAATAAAGCCCAAGTTGATCATTTTAGCTAAGAATGGGTCGCCTTCATTATCACCTATATCTGCGTAATCGGTGGTTTGATAGCTATCCCAGCTGGCAAATTGTTGCAACACAGCTGCTTTATCAAAACGCACAGTAGCCAAGGTTAATGTTTGTGTTACCTGTGGTTTGCTAATACGCATTGAGCTTACCAGCTTTTTATTGACCAACCATGCAAGCTCAATCTTAGTATCACCTTGCACTAATTGATAATTTTGCAGTTGCTCACACCCTTCGCCCTGCTCACTTTTGAGAGTCATTTTCGCAATAAAATCATCACTCACTAACTGATATTTAGTACTCCAATCTTGCTGACCTTGCACTTCGCTTGGCTGATATTCAATACCACGCTGCTGCGTTTGAAAATAACGAATTGGCCGAATTTGCTGATTACTCAATTGCTGCCACATTTCGACTAACTCACGGCCTTGTTCGGCAACCTGATGCGGTGTTCGCCACAAGGTAAATTGCTCAGTCTGTGCGAGCATATTGGGTGCTGCTTGCTTACTAACCTGATAGTTTGCTTGTACATATTGGTTATCAAGCGCGCACTGTGCAGCACTGGCCAGTGGACTTATTAACACTAAAGATAAGATGATTTTTTTCATTAAATTCTCTTTCCGATGTAATACGGTAGATCACTGTAAAGTGTTTGTTTGGCAAATTAATGACAAAGAGCAACTCAAATGTGAGTTGCTCTTTTTGTTAAGCGTATTTCGCTATCATTGCTTAGTTAGCCACTTTTTGCTCGGCTTGCTTTACTAAATCAGCAGCATAATCCATCACATGAAAAATAAAGCTCTGCTCGTTAGTACCCGTGACTAAGTGCGCACCAGGACCACGGGCATAAACACCAACATCTTCACCAGCATGGGTTTCAGATGAAAGAGGCACTAACGCTTCTTGGTGGAAACCAGGGCTTTGCGTGTCAACATCAGTCAAATCAACACGACCCGTTACTGGGGCAAAGTTGTAGCCTGCTTCAGCATCTGTTTCTTCACCTAAATCTCTAAAACCACCACCATTCGTATAACCAACTGTGGTGTATGGCATGTTATCGGCAGCAAGGCTTGGCTCAGTTTCGCCAACAGCCACCACTTTACCTAAAATTGGATTACCGCGTTTAGGGTAACCAGCAATGGTAAATACATGGCTATGATCGGCAGTTACAATAATTAATGTATCTTCGATACTGGTTTTATCCAGCGCCACTTGCACCGCTTTTGACAGTTCAATCGTATCGTTTAACGCGTTATAGGCATTGCCCGCATGGTGAGCATGGTCAATACGCCCAGCTTCAACTGTTAAGAAGAAGCCTTTGTCGTTATTATCTAGTACGTCTAATGCTGTTGCTGTCATCTGTGATAAAGATGGCTCGCCAGCAATATCATTGCTACGGTCAGCTTCATACTGCATATGGGATTCATTAAACAAACCAAATACTTGCTTAGTATTAATCACATCAATCGCATCAAAACTCGCTTGGTCCATCACATATTGACCAGTTGGATATTGAGCCTGCCATTCTGCAGTTAGGTCGCGACCATCAGTACGATCCCCTTCCACACTACTCACCGCATCAGCAGAGTTAAATGCTGCATCTTTAGGTAAGAAGTGACGGCGACCACCGCCCATTACCACTTCGATACCATCAACGTCTACTCCAGCAAAACGTGCTTCTAAGTTCTTTTCAAAATTAACCAGTTGCGAGGCGATATCTTCACAATTTGCAGCCTCAGACTCTGGCATATCAGAAATATCTTCCCAGTTACGGCTCGCCGATTTTGCATAAGTTGCCGCTGGCGTTGCATGGGTAATACGTGCTGTTGAGATAATCCCAGTTGATTTACCTGCAATTTCAGCCAGTTCAAGCGCAGTGATCAGTTCATGGCCTTTGCCCGATAAACAATTGCCATTAACCACGGCTTCACCAATACCAATAACACCTACGTCTGTTTTTACACCCGATGCCATAGCAGTCATGGTGCCGGCTGAGTCAGGGGTTTGTGCATCAACATTGTAAGTTTTAGCAAAACCAGAAAACGGCAGTGTTTCAAAGCTTAACTGATGCTCTTCGCCGAGCTTTCCTTCAAGCTGTCCAGCTAGAATGCGCGCTGCTGTAACGGTTGAAATGCCCATGCCATCACCAACAAACAGAATGACATTTTTCGCTTTGCCAGACTCTTTAACAATATTAGCGATATTATCTTGGCTAGTAGCTAACTTGGTTTGCGCTTCTTTAAACCAAGTATTGGTCGTAAGCGGTGCTAACTGCTGAGCATTTAATGACGTTGCCGGGTCGTTACATACTACAGACGTTGCTGTTACTTCATCCGCATCAAGCTCACCATTTTGATTACTGTCTTCACCCGTTTGGGTTTCAATGCCACCATTGATACATTGCTCAGAGCCAACTGCAATGGTATTTTCCACACTCAGTGACTCAATTTTATCGTCATCATCAGAGCAACCCGCCAAGGCAACAACCACGGCAAGAGAGATTAAATTTAATTTTTTCATTATGATCACCATTATTCTTCTATTAGTTCGAGCGCTTGATTGATAATGTGGAAAATCACATGTTGTTCCACAACGCCTTGTGCCAACTGTGCTCCAGGACCTTTAGCATGTAGTGAAATATCTTCACCGGCATGAGTTTCCGAGCTAAGTGGGACTGTCGCTTCTTGATGAAAGCCTGGTGTTAGGGTGTCAACACCGCTTAATTCAACACGCCCAGCAACGGCAGCAGTTAAATATGCTGCATCAGCATCGGTTTCATCACCTAAGTCTCTAAAGCCCAAGCCATTTGCATAGCCTACCGTGGTATAAGGCATGCCATCAGCTGCAAGTGTTGGTGTATCGCGGCCTACTGCCACAACTTGTCCTAAAATTGGATTACCGCGTTTTGGGTAACCAGCAATGGTAAATACATGGCTGTGATCGGCTGTAACTAAAATCAGCGTTTCGTTTGGATCGGTATTTTCTACAGCGGCTTTAACTGCATTGGCAAATTCAATGGTTTCATTGAGTGCGTTGTAAGCATTACCCGCATGGTGGGCGTGATCGATACGACCCGATTCAACCGTTAAGAAAAACCCTTTTTCATTATTCTTCAGGATATCAATGGCTTTCGTAGTCATTTCAGTCAACGAAGGTTCACCTGCAATATCATTGCTGCGGTCCGCTTCATATTGCATGTGCGATTCATTAAATAATGCAAATACGCGTTTAGTATCGCCATTTATTGCGTCAAAGCCCGCCTGATCAGTAATGTATTTACCATCACTGTACATTTGCTGCCATTGTGCTGTTAAATCGCGTTCATCGGTGCGGTCACCCTCAACACCACTCACTGCATCAGCAGAATTAAATGCCGCGTCTTTTGGTAAGAAATGACGACGACCACCGCCCATCACCACTTCTAGACCATCAACATCTACACCGGCAAAACGCGCTTCTAAATTCTTTTCAAAATTAACTAACTGTGAGGCGATATCTTCACATCCTGCGGCAACCGCAGCTTCAGGCATATCTGAGACATCTTCCCAATTACGATCTGCCGACTTTGCATAAGTCGCAGCGGGTGTTGCATGGGTGATCCGTGCGGTAGAAATAATACCCGTTGCTAAGCCTTTAATTTCCGCCAGTTCAGTGGTGGTGATCAACTCATTCCCTGCAACTGTGCTGCAATTACCACGTTCGATACTTTCGTTAACACCAACCACACCGACATCGGTTTTAACACCCGATGCCATTGCTGTCATGGTGCCAGCCGAATCAGGCGTTTGCGCGTCCACGTTATACGTTTTTATTTGCGCGGAGTATGGAAACTCTTCAAAACTCAAAAAGCCTTCTTCACCTAAAGCGCCTTGTTGCTGACCGGCAAGAATACGTGCGGCTGTTAACGTTGATACACCCATACCGTCGCCGACAAATAAAATCACGTTTTTTGCTTTTGTTGCTGGTGCGGTATTAGCCATTGCCTGTTTAGCGGTTATTTTGCTTTGTGCAGCGCTATACCAATCACTTTTCATTTGATTATCTGGTAGCACACCTGCATTAGCACCCGCCGACAACGCCAGTGTTAAACCAATTGCAGACGCAATTTTATTAATTTTCATTTTTAAGTTCCATTGATACGTTATGGTCAAGAAAGTTAGTAATAATCAGAGCGTTTATACTAGGCGGGATTTGTTACTGAAAAAGTGACTTTGTGTTACATAAAAATTAAAAGTTACATTGTTTTTATTTGTTATATCATAACGTTACGGTAAGCGGTAAGCGGTAAGCGGTAAGCGGTAAGCGGTAAGCGGTAAGCGGTAAGCGGTAAGCGGTAAGCGGTAAGCGGTAAGCGGTAAGCGGTAAGCGGTAAGCGGTAAGCGGTAAGCCAAAAAATTTGAGTGTTGCAAATTATTATGTCAACACTTAAAAAGTACTCGGGCAGCTTAAAACTTAACGCTTAAGACTTATGGCTTCAAACTTACAGCTCAAATCGCAGGCATTAAAAAACCCGAGACTAAGCTCGGGTTTTTTTAATGCTTAATGCATTACAACTGTTGATTACTCAACGATAGTTGCAACAACACCAGCACCTACAGTACGACCACCTTCACGGATAGCGAAACGAAGACCTTCGTCCATCGCGATTGGCGCGATTAGCGTTACTGTCATCTTAACGTTATCACCAGGCATTACCATTTCTACGCCTTCTGGTAACTGTACGTCACCAGTTACGTCAGTTGTACGGAAGTAGAACTGTGGACGGTAACCTTTGAAGAATGGAGTATGACGACCACCTTCATCTTTCGAAAGTACGTATACTTCTGAAGTGAATGTTGTATGTGGGTTGATTGAACCAGGCTTAGCTAGTACTTGACCACGTTCAACGTCTTCACGCTTAGTACCACGTAGAAGTGCACCAATGTTCTCACCAGCACGACCTTCGTCAAGTAGTTTACGGAACATTTCAACACCAGTACAAGTAGATTTAGTTGTATCATGGATACCAACAATTTCTACTTCGTCATTGATGCGGATGATACCAGCTTCAACACGACCAGTTACAACAGTACCACGACCTTGGATTGAGAAAACGTCTTCGATAGGCATGATGAATGGCTTATCGATGTCACGCTCTGGCTCTGGGATGTAAGAATCAAGTGCGTCAGCAAGTTCAATGATCTTGTCTTCCCACTCTTTCTCGCCTTCTAACGCTTTAAGCGCAGAACCAGCGATTAGTGGTAAGTCATCACCTGGGAAATCGTACTCAGAAAGAAGTTCACGAACTTCCATTTCTACTAGTTCAAGTAGCTCTTCGTCATCAACCATGTCACATTTGTTCATGAATACGATGATGTAAGGAACGCCAACTTGACGAGAAAGAAGGATGTGCTCACGCGTTTGTGGCATAGGGCCGTCAGTCGCAGCAACAACTAGGATAGCGCCGTCCATTTGAGCAGCACCAGTGATCATGTTTTTAACATAATCGGCGTGTCCAGGACAATCTACGTGTGCGTAGTGACGAGTTGGCGTATCGTACTCAACGTGTGAAGTTGAGATTGTGATACCACGCTCGCGCTCTTCTGGAGCGTTATCGATTGATGCGAAATCTTTAGCAACACCGCCGTATACTTTTGCAAGTACGTTAGTGATTGCTGCAGTTAGGGTTGTTTTACCGTGGTCAACGTGGCCGATTGTACCTACGTTTACGTGCGGTTTTACGCGTTCAAACTTTGCTTTTGCCATCTTAAAAAATTCCTATAAAGAAATTAAAGGTTCAGTCCACTGCGGACCAAACCGAGCTAAAAAATTACTTAACAGCGCGAGCTGTAATTATTGTATCTGCAACATGTTTCGAGGCTTCAGCGTACTTCAAAAACTCCATAGAGTATGAGGCACGACCCTGAGTTGCAGATCGTAGATCAGTAGCATAACCAAACATTTCAGAAAGCGGAACCTGAGCGTTAATTAATTTAAGTCCGCCTAGCGCTTCTTCCATGCCTTCGATCATACCGCGGCGACGGTTTAAGTCACCAACTACATCACCCATGTTTGCTTCAGGAGTGAGTACTTCAACCTTCATCATTGGCTCTAAAAGTACTGGGTTTGCTTCAAGCGCACCCTTTTTCATTGCCATTGAACCTGCTATTTTAAATGCCATTTCATTCGAATCTACATCATGGAATGAACCATCATATAAAGTCGCTTTCACGCCAAGTAATGGGTAGCCTGCCAACACACCTTGAGCCATTTGCTCTTGGATGCCTTTATCTACTGCAGGGATGTATTCTTTCGGTACTGAACCACCTACGGTTTCGTTAACGAACTCATAAATTGGTGCTTCATCATCCGAAATATCCATCGGTTCAAGTTTAAGCCAGACATGACCATATTGACCACGTCCACCTGATTGACGTATGAATTTACCTTCAACTTTAACCGTTGAACGAATAGCTTCACGGTAAGAAACCTGCGGCTTACCAACGTTACATTCAACACTGAATTCACGTTTCATACGATCGACAATGATATCAAGGTGAAGTTCACCCATACCAGAAATAATAGTCTGGCCTGATTCTTCGTCAGTTTGTACACGAAAAGATGGATCTTCAGCCGCTAGTTTACCCAGCGCGATCCCCATCTTATCTTGGTCAGCGATTGTGCGAGGCTCAACCGCAACAGAGATTACTGGTTCAGGGAATTCCATACGCTCAAGCGTAATAATAGAATTCGGATCACACAGTGTTTCACCTGTTGTTACGTCTTTGAGACCAATAGCCGCTGCAATATCGCCTGCGTGGACTTCTTTGATCTCTTCACGTGAGTTTGAATGCATCTGAACGATACGGCCAAGACGCTCACGCTTACTTTTTACTGGGTTGTAAACCGCATCACCCTGTTTAACAGTACCAGAGTAAACACGGAAGAAAGTTAAAGTACCAACGAACGGGTCTGTTGCAATCTTAAAAGCGAGTGCAGCAAACGGTGCGTTGTCATCAGCAGGACGTTCTTCCTCAGTGCCATCTTCAAGGATACCTTGAATTTGTTTCACTTGTGTTGGTGCAGGCATATATTCAATAACGCCATCAAGCACAGCTTGAACGCCTTTATTTTTAAATGCACTACCACAAGTCACTGGGACGATTTCGTTCGCTAATGTACGCTGACGTAAAGCATTTTTTATTTCTGCTTCACTCAGGTCTTCACCTTCCAAATACTTATCCATTAGTTCTTCAGATGCTTCAGCTGCGCTTTCAACTAAGTTCGAGCGCCATTGCTCAGCTAAATCCTGAAGTTCTGCCGGTATTGCCTCATAAGTGAAAGTCATGCCCTGGTCTTCATCATTCCAGTTAATCATTTTCATTTTTATGAGGTCAATAACACCTTTAAAATCGTCTTCAGCGCCAACAGGCAACTGAATTGGAACAGGTGTTGCTCCAAGACGAGATTTCACCTGGCCTACAACCGTTAAGAAGTCAGCGCCCGTGCGATCCATTTTATTTACGAAGATCATTCTCGGAACTTCGTATTTGTTCGCTTGACGCCAAACTGTCTCAGTTTGCGGCTGTACACCCGATGAAGCACAAAGCACAACTACCGCACCATCAAGTACTCGTAAAGAACGTTCTACTTCGATAGTGAAATCGACGTGTCCTGGTGTATCAATAATATTGATACGATGAGCGTCAAATTGCGCGTCCATCCCTTTCCAGAAACACGTTGTTGCAGCAGAAGTGATTGTGATACCACGCTCTTGTTCCTGCTCCATCCAATCCATAGTTGCGGCGCCATCATGTACTTCACCGATCTTATGTGAAAGACCGGTGTAGAACAGAACACGTTCTGTTGTGGTGGTTTTGCCTGCATCTACGTGAGCAACAATACCGATATTACGGTAGCGCTCAAGTGGAGTTGTACGTGCCATAAAATCCTCTTAAAGGTTAAGGACAGATTACCAACGGTAATGTGCGAATGCTTTATTCGCTTCAGCCATACGGTGAACGTCTTCACGTTTCTTAACCGCAGTGCCTTTGTTATCAGCAGCGTCTACAAGTTCTTGAGCTAAACGTAAGCCCATAGATTTCTCGCCACGCTTACGTGCAGCGTCTACTAACCAACGCATACCTAATGCGTTGCGACGTACTGGACGTACTTCTACTGGTACTTGATACGTTGAACCACCAACACGGCGAGATTTAACCTCTACCTGTGGGCGGATGTTTTCAAGTGCAGTTTCAAAGATTTCAAGGTGCGATTTGCCTGATTTCTCAGCAGCCACATCTAGCGCACCGTAAACGATTTTTTCAGCAGTAGATTTCTTGCCGTCTAACATCACGATGTTAACGAATTTTGCAAGAAGTTCCGATCCGAACTTAGGATCTGGAAGAATTTTACGTTGACCTATTACGCGTCTTCTAGGCATTTTGTATCTCCGGTTTATTCAGGTTTGTCCTTTTGGAACAATCACCCAAAACAATAATTAAAAATATTTAGTGCTTGGCCTTACTAACGGAAAACAATTAGCCTTTAGGGCGTTTTGCACCGTATTTCGAGCGAGCTTGACGACGGTCGCTAACGCCTGCACAGTCAAGTGCACCACGAACAGTGTGAAAACGCACACCTGGTAAATCTTTAACACGACCACCACGGATTAGGATTACACTATGCTCTTGAAGGTTATGACCTTCACCACCAATGTATGAAGTTACTTCGAAACCGTTAGTTAAACGTACACGAGCTACTTTACGTAACGCCGAGTTTGGTTTCTTAGGTGTAGTTGTATATACGCGAGTACATACGCCGCGCTTTTGCGGACACGCTTTAAGCGCAGCTGAGTTACTTTTCGTAACCTTGCTACGACGTGGCTTACGCACTAGCTGGTTAATAGTTGCCATTTAAATAGCTCCTGAAATTAAAATTACTACTGAAAAAATAAAAAAATCCGCCCTTTATTTACTAGCCCGTATTATACGCACTGGTAAATGGGTGGCGGAATTTTAATGAGCAAAGATTGAGCTGTCAACCTAAACCGTCAGCAAGGCAGTAGATAACTGCCTTGCAAAAACATAATCTATTGATTAAGTTCAGTTTATTGATTTCCAGATAAATCCGCGTTTAAAGCATCTGTGAGTGCTTGAGTTGCCTCTTCCGCACTTACTGTTTGCTCTTCAACAACTACTTTGCTCTGCTTACGACGAGCCATACGATCCTGATGATACGCAAAACCGGTACCGGCTGGGATCAAACGACCCACGATTACGTTTTCTTTCAGACCGCGAAGTTCATCGCTCTTACCATTTACAGCGGCTTCAGTTAGGACACGTGTTGTCTCCTGGAATGATGCTGCCGAGATGAAAGATTCTGTGGCTAGTGATGCTTTGGTGATACCCATTAACTGGATTTCAAATTTAGCAGGTAACTTGCCTTGAGCTTCAAGGTCGCGGTTTGCGATATTAACGCGTGCCACTTCAATTTGCTCACCGACTAAGAATTCACTATGGCCGCCGTCAGTGATCGTACACTTACGGATCATTTGACGGATAATTGTTTCAATGTGCTTGTCATTGATCTTAACGCCTTGCAAACGGTAAACCTCTTGCACTTCGTTAACGATGTAGTTAGCAACATGAGTCACACCACGTAGGCGTAAGATGTCATGTGGTGATTCAGGACCATCGGCAATAACTTCACCTTTAGACACTTGCTCACCTTCAAACACGTTAAGTTGACGCCATTTCGGGATCATTTCTTCGTAATGATCGCCTTCAGCTGGCGTAATAACTAAACGTTTCTTGCCTTTAGTCTCTTTACCAAAGCTAATCGTACCGGTTACTTCAGCTAAGATAGCTGGTTCTTTCGGTTTACGCGCTTCGAATAAGTCGGCTACGCGTGGTAGACCACCCGTGATATCACGAGTTTTCGAACCTTCCTGCGGAATACGTGCTAGCACGTCACCTGGGTTTGCCGTTACACCGTCTGTTACTTCAATCGTAGTGAATGAAGGAAGACGTGTTTCTTGCAGACCGCGCTCTTCACTTTCGATGATAAGCTTTGGCTCTTTGGCATTTATCTTAGCAAGATCTTTAACAACTACACGGGTTAAACCAGTTAGTTCGTCAGTCTGTGCTTCAGTATTTGAGTCATCGATATCGCTGAACGATACTTTTGACTTATGCTCAAGAACGATTGGGTGACTATGCGGGTCCCAAGTAGCAACAATGTCGTTACCTTGAACTTCAGCATTATCTTGCACTGTTAATACCGCACCGTAAGGTACTTTATAACGTTCTTTCTCACGACCATAACTATCGATGATAGTAATTTCCGTTGAACGTGAAGTAATAACAATCTTACCGTCAGTGTTTAATACATACTTAGAGTTATGCAGTTTTAATGTACCGTTAGTTTTAACTTGTACATTGTTTTCTGCAGACGCTCTTGATGCCGCACCACCGATGTGGAAAGTACGCATCGTAAGCTGTGTACCCGGCTCACCGATTGACTGCGCCGCGATAACACCTACTGATTCACCAGCATTGATGATATGACCACGTGCTAGGTCACGACCATAACAGTTTGCACATACACCAAAGTCGTTATCACAAGTGATAACTGAACGTACGCGAACTTCGTCAACTGAATGCTCTTCTAACAGATCACACAGTTTTTCATCAAGCATGATATTACGTTCTACCAGTACTGTATTAGTACCTGGAATTACAATATCTTCCGCAACAACACGACCTAATACACGTTCGCGAAGTGCTTCTACAACGTCACCACCTTCAATAAGCGGTTTCATTGTTAAGCCATCTTCTGTGCCACAATCGTCTTCGTTGATTACCAAATCTTGTGCAACGTCTACTAGACGACGCGTTAGGTAACCCGAGTTCGCTGTTTTCAGTGCTGTATCGGCAAGACCTTTACGCGCACCATGCGTTGAGATGAAGTACTGAAGTACGTTTAGACCTTCACGGAAGTTAGCGGTGATTGGCGTCTCGATGATTGAACCATCTGGACGTGCCATTAGACCACGCATACCTGCTAGCTGACGGATCTGAGCGGCACTACCACGAGCACCCGAGTCGGCCATCATAAACACTGAGTTAAATGACGGTTGCTCTTCTTCTTCACCTTTAGCATTGATAACCGTGTCTTTTGACAAGTTGGCCATCATCTCACGTGATAAGTTTTCATTTACCCGTGACCAGATATCGATAACTTTATTGTACTTTTCACCAGCCGTTACCAAACCTGATTGGAATTGTTGGTTGATTTCAGTAACTTCAGCTTCAGCAGCTTCAATGATCTGTGCTTTAACCGGTGGGATAACTAAGTCATCGATACCGATAGAAACACCAGACTTCATTGCGTAATGGAAACCAGTGTACATAACTTGGTCAGCAAAGATAACGGTATCTTTAAGACCAAGACGACGGTAACACTCGTTTAATAAGCTAGAAATCTGCTTTTTACCTAAGGCTTGGTTAATTGACGAAAACGGCATGCCTTTTGGTAAAATAAGCGACAAAATTGCACGGCCAACAGTTGTATCGATCACAGTTACAGTGTCTTCTACTACACCGTTTTCGTTTTTAACTGATTCGCTAATACGTACTTTCACGCGAGCGTGAAGGTCTGCATTACCGCTGCGGTATGCTTTTTCTGCTTCTTTTGGATCTTTTAAGATCGCGCCTTCGCCTTTCGCGTTGATGCGGTCACGAGTCATATAATATAGACCCAATACAACGTCCTGTGATGGAACGATGATTGGCTCACCATTCGCAGGAGATAGGATGTTGTTTGTTGACATCATCAATGCACGCGCTTCAAGCTGTGCTTCAATCGTTAGCGGTACGTGTACCGCCATTTGGTCACCATCGAAGTCGGCGTTGTAAGCCGCACATACTAATGGATGCAAATGGATTGCTTTACCTTCGATAAGCACAGGTTCAAACGCTTGGATACCCAAACGGTGAAGTGTTGGTGCACGGTTAAGTAATACTGGATGTTCACGAATTACTTCGTCTAATACATCCCATACTTCCGGAACTTCACGCTCTACCATTTTCTTAGCAGCTTTGATTGTCGTAGCCATGCCGCGACGCTCTAGTTTGCCATAGATAAATGGTTTGAATAGCTCAAGTGCCATCTTCTTAGGAAGACCACATTGGTGAAGCTTAAGTGTAGGACCAACTGTGATTACAGAACGGCCTGAATAATCTACACGCTTACCAAGTAAGTTCTGACGGAAACGACCTTGCTTACCCTTGATCATATCAGCAAGAGATTTCAGCGGACGCTTGTTAGAACCTGTAATTGCACGACCACGACGACCGTTATCAAGTAGCGCATCAACCGCTTCTTGTAACATACGTTTTTCGTTGCGTACGATAATATCCGGTGCAGCTAAATCTAGTAGACGTTTAAGACGGTTATTACGGTTAATAACACGACGGTAAAGGTCATTTAGATCAGAAGTCGCAAAACGGCCACCATCTAGTGGTACTAATGGACGTAGATCAGGTGGCAATACTGGCAGTACTGTCATGATCATCCACTCAGGGTTATTACCTGATTGGTGGAACGATTCCATTAATTTAAGACGTTTAGTGATCTTCTTGCGTTTAGTTTCAGAGTTAATTGTTGGTAACTCTTCACGCATTTCAGCAATTAATTGCGCAAGATCGAGTTCACGAAGCAAGTCTAATACTGCTTCAGCCCCCATCTTCGCTTCAAACTCATCACCGTGCTCTTCTAGTGCATCTAGGTATTCTTCTTCACCTAATAGCTGACTACGCTCAAGCGTTGTCATGCCAGGCTCAGTTACTACGAATGACTCGAAGTATAGAACACGTTCAATATCACGAAGCGTCATATCCAGCATTAAGCCGATACGTGACGGTAATGATTTTAAAAACCATATATGTGCAACTGGGCTCGCAAGGTCGATGTGACCCATACGATCGCGACGCACTTTAGTGAGTGTTACTTCAACGCCACACTTTTCACAGATCACACCACGGTGTTTAAGACGCTTATATTTACCACATAAGCATTCATAATCTTTCACTGGACCGAAAATACGGGCACAGAATAAGCCATCGCGCTCAGGCTTGAAAGTACGGTAGTTAATAGTCTCAGGTTTCTTTACTTCACCGTATGACCATGAACGAACCATGTCTGGTGAAGCAAGACCAATGCGAATTGCATCGAATTCTTCGGTCTTATTTTGTTGCTTCAGAAACTTAAGTAAGTCTTTCACCTTAGCTCTCCTGTCGGAGTTAATCTTGAGGACGGATGATTTCGTCCCTACATTCTATTCGGCCGTAACAGGTGCTGTAGCTAGCTACAGCACCTAATTGGCTTAATTTTCTTCCAACTCGATGTTGATACCCAGTGAGCGGATTTCTTTCAACAATACGTTGAACGATTCTGGCATACCTGGTTCCATTTTATGGTTACCATCAACGATGTTTTTATACATCTTAGTACGACCGTTCACGTCATCCGATTTCACTGTTAGCATTTCTTGTAGCGTGTAAGCAGCACCGTAAGCTTCAAGTGCCCATACTTCCATCTCACCAAAACGCTGGCCACCGAACTGTGCTTTACCACCCAGCGGCTGCTGAGTAACAAGGCTGTAAGAACCAGTTGAACGCGCATGCATCTTGTCATCAACTAAGTGATTCAGTTTCAGCATGTACATGTAACCTACGGTTACTTGACGTTCAAACTGATCGCCAGTACGGCCATCATAAAGTGTAACCTGACCACTACGAGGGTAGCCACCTAGCTCAAGCATGTCTTTGATTTCGCTTTCTTTCGCGCCATCAAATGCCGGAGTAGCGATTGGTAAACCACCTTTTAAGTTTTCAGCCAAACGACGTATTTCGTCATCTGTGAAGCTAGCAATGTCTACAAACTGGCGAGATTCACCAATTTCGTATGCTTGCTTGATGAAGGCGCGTAGCTCATGCAGCTCACGTTGCTCTTTCATCATTTCTTCAATACGCTCACCAATACCACGAGCAGCTAGACCCATATGTGTTTCAAGGATCTGACCGATGTTCATCCGTGATGGTACACCCAACGGGTTAAGTACGATATCAACGGTACGACCTTTATCATCGTATGGCATATCTTCTACTGGTACGATAGTCGAGATAACACCTTTGTTACCGTGACGACCCGCCATTTTATCACCCGGTTGGATACGACGTTTAACAGCTAGGTATACTTTAACAATCTTAAGTACGCCCGGTGCTAAGTCATCACCTTGGGTAATTTTACGACGTTTGTTTTCAAACTTTTTATCGTATTCAGCTTTTAGCTCATCGTACTGGGCTGCTAGTTGCTCAAGTTCAGCTTGCTTGTCTTCTTCAGCAAGGCTTTGCGTAAGTAACTTCTCAGCATTCAATGACGCTAATCTATCTTCATCTTGACCGGCTGCGATAAGTAACTTACGAGCACGATCTAACACGCCTGCTTCAAGAATACGGAATTCTTCATTAAAGTCTTTTTTCGCATCACGAAGTTGCATTTCTTCAACTTCTAGCGCGCGCTTGTCTTTTTCAACACCATCGCGGGTGAAGACTTGCACGTCAATTACAGTACCAGTTACAGAGTTTGGTACACGTAATGAGCTGTCTTTAACGTCAGACGCTTTCTCACCAAAGATAGCTCGTAGTAGCTTCTCTTCTGGTGTTAATTGCGTTTCGCCTTTCGGAGTCACTTTACCTACTAGGATATCGCCGCCTTTAACTTCAGCACCGATATAAACAACGCCTGATTCATCAAGCTTGCCTAGCGCAGATTCACCCACATTCGGGATATCTGCAGTGATCTCTTCAGGACCTAACTTAGTATCACGGGCAACACACTGTAGTTCTTGAATGTGGATAGTGGTTAGACGATCTTCTTCAACTACGCGCTCTGATAGTAGGATTGAATCCTCGAAGTTATAACCGTTCCATGGCATGAATGCCACGCGCAGGTTTTGACCAAGGGCTAAGTCACCTAAGTCAGTCGAAGGACCATCTGCTAACACGTCACCACGAGTAACCGGTTCACCAACCATACAAGTCGGTTTTTGGTTAATACAGGTATTTTGGTTAGAACGTGTGTATTTGGTTAAGTTGTAGATGTCGATGCCCGCTTCACCAGGGATGCGTTCTTCTTCATGTACATTAACAACGATGCGACTTGCGTCAGCATACATTACTTCACCACCACGTTTCGCAACAATCGTTACACCAGAATCTTTCGCTAGTGTTAACTCAATACCAGTACCTACTAACGGTTTGTCCGCTTTCAATGTTGGTACTGCTTGACGTTGCATGTTTGAACCCATCAATGCACGGTTAGCATCATCGTGTTCTAGGAACGGGATAAGTGCTGCCGCTACAGAGATCACCTGTTGTGGTGATACATCCATATATTGCTGATCCATGCGACCCATAAAGGTAGATTCACCTTTGTGACGACATGGAATAAGTTCATCAACAAACTCATTGCTTTCGGTTAAGTTTGAGTTCGCCTGTGCGATAACAAACTGACCTTCTTCAATGGCTGATAAGTAATCAACTTCATCAGTTACAACACCGTCTACCACTTTGCGGTAAGGTGTTTCTAAGAAACCATAGTCATTGGTACGTGCGTACGTAGACAATGAGTTAATTAGACCGATGTTTGGACCCTCAGGCGTCTCGATTGGACATACGCGACCATAGTGAGTTACGTGAACGTCACGTACTTCAAAGCCAGCGCGTTCACGGGTTAGACCGCCCGGCCCTAATGCAGAAATACGACGTTTATGCGTTACTTCTGATAGCGGGTTATTTTGGTCCATGAACTGTGATAACTGAGACGAGCCGAAGAACTCTTTAACCGCTGCCGAAATCGGCTTAGCGTTAATAAGATCTTGTGGCATGATCGCATCTAGGTCACCTAAGCTTAAACGCTCACGTACCGCACGCTCTACACGTACTAAACCTACACGGAACTGATTCTCAGCCATTTCGCCAACACTACGAATACGACGGTTGCCTAAGTGGTCGATATCATCAACATCGCCTTGGCCGTTACGAATAGAAATTAATACTTTCATAACAGACACGATGTCTTCTTTGCTTAATGTGCCTGGGCCTGTGTCAGTGTCATAACCAACACGGCTATTGAACTTCATACGACCTACAGTAGATAAGTCATAACGTTCTTCAGAGAAGAACAAGTTCTCAAATAAGGCTTCAGCCGCGTCTTTCGTCGGTGGCTCGCCTGGGCGCATCATGCGATAAATTTCTACTAGTGCTTCTAAGCGGTTAGTGCTTGAATCGATACGTAAGGTATCAGAAATATATGCACCGCTGTCCACTTCATTGATATATAGAGTATCAATTTTAGTGTGACCTGCTTTAACCAATTCAGCCATTAACTCTAAAGTTAATTCATCATTCGCGTTGGCAATCACTTCACCCGTTGACTCATCAACGTAGTTTTTAGCAATTACACGGCCAATAATATACTCATGTGGTACTTCTAAATGGCTAATGCCTTTTTTCTCAATGCTCTTGATATGACGCGCTGTTACACGACGGCCAGACTCAACGAACACTTCACCGTCTTCACTTTTTATATCAAAGGCAGCGGTTTCACCACGTAAACGTGATGGCACAAGTTCCATAAGAACTTTACCGTCAGTTACTTCAAACGCAGTGGTTTCGAAGAAGATGTTTAAGATCTCTTCTGTCGTGTACTCAAGTGCACGCAACATGATTGACGCCGGTAATTTACGACGACGGTCAATACGTACATATAAGTTATCTTTTGCATCAAACTCAAAATCTAACCATGAACCACGGTATGGGATAACACGTGCGTTATAAAGCACTTTACCCGATGAGTGAGTTTTACCGCGGTCGTTATCAAAGAATACACCAGGGCTACGGTGTAGCTGAGAAACGATAACACGCTCTGTACCATTGATTACAAAAGTACCGGTATCGGTCATGAGCGGAATTTCGCCCATGTAAACTTCTTGCTCTTTAATGTCTTTAACTGTGCCTGGCGCTTCTTTGTCCATCACCACAAGGCGTAGTTTTACGCGAAGTGGAGCAGAATAAGTCACACCGCGAATTTGACATTCTTTTACATCGAAAACTGGCTCACCAATACGATAACTTACGTATTGAAGCTCAGAATTTCCCGAGTAGCTTTTGATTGGAAACACAGAACGGAAGGCAGCTTCCAAACCATGATCGCCATCAGCGTCCGGCACTAAGAATTTTTTAAACGATTCTAACTGCGTTGACAGTAAGAAAGGTATATCCAAAACTTGTGGACGTTTACCAAAATCCTTACGGATACGTTTCTTTTCAGAATAAGAGTAAGCCATGGGGTTCCTCAGCTTGCTGATCTTTGACCCGACCTGTTCTTGTAAGAACAGACTTAACTGGCATCTAAGCCAAGATTGTACAACATTTAATTGTTGTTCTAATAGACTCTCACTTTAACACTAGCAAACTATAAAGCGTTGAAAGTAAAGAGAAAATCAGATTTTATTTGCGCGATAGGAATACATCGCTCTATAGCGCAAAAAGGCCGGTGATTATATAATCACCAGCCCTTGCCTGATTTCTCAGACAGCGAACTTAGCAAAAGCTAAATTACTTAACCTCAACTTCAGCACCAGCTTCAGTAAGGTCTTTAGCAAGCGCTTCAGCTTCTTCTTTAGATACACCTTCTTTAACAGGTGTAGGAGCAGCTTCAACAAGAGCTTTCGCTTCTTTAAGGCCTAGGCCAGTTGCGCTACGAACCGCTTTGATTGCCGCAACTTTATTAGCGCCAGCGCCAGTAAGGATTACGTCAAACTCAGTCTTTTCTTCAGCAGCTTCAGCAGCAGGACCTGCTACCATAGCAGCTGCAGCAGTTACGCCGAATTTTTCTTCCATTGCTTCAACAAGAGCAACAACGTCCATTACTGACATTTCAGCAATTGCGTCAAGGATTTGGTCTTTAGTTACAGACATTACAAATTTCCTAATAATTAACGGACTCTAGGTCCAAAAAAATTTTACACCGAAAGATTGATTAAACAGCTTAAAATTAAGCAGCTTGCTCAGCTTTCTGTACACGTACTGCTTCAATTGTTTTACACAATTTGCCAGCAGACGCTTCTTTCATAGCGCTCATTAAGCGTGCAACAGCTTCGTCGTATGTAGGTAGAGTTGCAAGCATGCCTGCGTCTACTACATTGCCTTCAAAAGCGGCCGTTTTAAGCTCAAATTTCTCGTTCTTTTTTGCAAAAGCAGAAAAGATACGCGCAGCAGCACCTGGGTGCTCTGATGAGAAAGCGATTAAGCTTGGACCAACAAATGAATCAGAAAGGCACTCAAACTGTGTTCCTTCAAGAGCACGTTTTGCTAAAGTGTTACGGACAACTTTCATCCAAACACCATTTGCACGAGCTTCTTTACGAAGGGCAGTGATTGCGCCAACTGTTACACCACGAGAATCTGCAACAACTGCAGATAGAGCACCATTGGCTGCTTCGTTGACTTCAGCAACAATTGCTTTTTTGCCTTGAAGATTTAAAGCCATGGGTGTTACTCCTGGTTTAATGGGTTACCGTACATCGGCTTCCCTGTTCTACTCTTCCCTATCAAACAAGATAGAGATGCTTTTTACGGCGAGAGCCAGAAGGATTAGGAAAAATCTATCTGGGGATTCACACCGTCTACGTAGGTGAATATTAAGGCCGAAGCCACCTACGGTCTTGGACGGAAGCCCAATTTATCGCTTTACCCGAAGGCTTAGCGAAATTATGGACTTCAACCCGAATTCTTTACTTGTCAAAAAATTAAATTTCTCAACAAAATGGCGCAAAATTATAGTACAAATTTCACGCCATGTAAACACTCAATTAAACAACAGTTGTGCTTAAAGTGCTTTGGTCAACAGCAACACCTGCGCCCATTGTTGTAGAGATGGTTACTTTCTTAACGTAAACACCTTTTGCTTGTGAAGGCTTAGCCTTCTTAAGCGCAACAATTAGCGACTCAAGGTTTTGTTGAAGTTGCTCAGCTGTGAAATCAACCTTACCAATTGTAGTATGGATGATACCATTTTTGTCATTGCGGTAGCGCACTTGACCAGCTTTCGCATTTCTAACTGCTTCTGCAACGTTAGGTGTTACAGTACCAGTTTTAGGGTTTGGCATTAGACCACGTGGGCCTAAGATCTGACCTAGTTGACCAACAACACGCATCGCGTCTGGTGATGCAACAACAACGTCAAAGTTCATCTCGCCTTTTTTAACTAGCTCAGCAAGATCTTCCATACCTACTAGTTCAGCACCAGCTTCTTTCGCAGCTTCTGCGTTAGCGCCTTGTGTGAACACTGCAACGCGAACGTCACGACCAGTACCGTTTGGTAATACAGTTGCACCACGAACGTTTTGGTCAGATTTACGAGCATCGATACCAAGGTTAACGGCAACGTCAACACTTTCTACGAATTTAGCTGTCGCTAACTCTTTTAAAAGAGCAACTGCTTCGGTGATTTCGTAATCTTTAGTCGCTTCCACTTTTTCGCGGATAGTACGCATACGTTTAGTTAATTTAGCCATTATCTTAGTCCTCTACGTTCAAGCCCATCGCACGCGCAGAACCTGCGATAGTGCGAACCGCAGCTTCTAAATCAGAAGCTGTAAGGTCAGGTTTTTTAGTCTCAACGATCTCTTCAAGTTGAGCACGTGTTACTGTGCCTACTTTTTCAGTGTTAGGACGGCCTGAACCAGATTTGATACCTGCAGCTTTCTTAAGTAAGTAAGCAGCCGGTGGCGTTTTCATGTCGAACGTAAATGAACGGTCGCCGTAAACAGAGATCACTACAGGAACTGGAGCGCCTTTTTCGATAGATTCTGTACGTGCGTTGAACGCTTTACAGAATTCCATGATGTTTACACCGTGTTGACCTAGTGCTGGACCTACTGGAGGACTAGGGTTAGCCATACCAGCAGCAACTTGTAGCTTGATTAGAGCTTCAACTTTCTTAGCCATTATAAATACCTCATTAGGTGGGTCTTAGCCTTGTGCGCGCGAGGACGCGTACTCTAACGGCTTCCCAGTTTAAAAATTGGTTTCTCACTTTCTGTAAGCAAATCAAGAAACTCTTGTTCTAAATACAAAAAGGCCGCTGATTATAAGTTAATCAGCGGCCTTTTTCAAGCTTTATACCAAACATTTGGCATAAAACATTTAATTTAATTAGCGATCTTGCTCAACTTGACCGAATTCAAGGTCAACTGGTGTTGAACGACCAAAGATAAGTACCGATACTTTTACGCGGCTCTTTTCATAGTCAACTGCTTCAACCACACCGCTAAAGTCAGCGAATGGGCCATCAACAACACGTACCACTTCACCTGGTTCAAATAACGTTGCAGGTTTAGGTGCTTCAGCATTTTCTTGTAAACGGTTAAGGATACGATCCGCTTCTTTAGCGCTAATTGGTGCTGGACGATCAGACGTACCACCAATAAAGCCCATAACACGCGCGGTGCTATTTACTAAGTGCCAGCTTTTATCGTTCATATCCATTTGGATAAGTACATAACCTGGGAAGAACTTACGTTCAGATTTACGCTTTTGACCTGCGCGCATCTCAACCACTTCTTCAGTAGGTACTAATACTTCACCAAAACTATCTTCCAAACCTTCGATCTTGATATGCTCAAGAATAGTTTGTGCAACACGCTTCTCATAACCAGAGAAAGCCTGTACTACGTACCAACGTAGTTTCTTTTCGTTGTTCTCATCCGACATGGGATCAGATCTCCAATCCAGTTAAAAAGCCTACTGCGCGGAATAAAATGCCATCTAATCCCCAAAGGATAAGTGCCATAATCGCAGTTGCAACCATTACAATAAATGTCGTATGGGTAGTTTCTTGGCGCGTAGGCCATACTACTTTACGTACTTCGATGCGTGCTTCTTTTGCAAAAGCAAGAAAGGTACGCCCTTTTTCAGTTTGTGATGCAATCCCCAAACCTGCGGCAACAGCAACAACAACACTAATAGCACGTAATAACACAGACTGATCTGCGTACATATAGTTACCAACTACTGCGCCTGCAAGTAGCGCAATTGCCACAAGCCACTTTACTGAATCCATCGCACTTGATGGCGTTTCTACATTCGTGCTCATAATATTATTACCTTAACTACAGACACAACAACCCTACACTATGGCAGGGTTAATCCATTAAAATCCAAACTTAAAAACAGACTTATTTAAACCGATTTTTAATCCTAGACTTACCCACTAACAGGAAATTGGCAGGGGCGGAGAGATTCGAACTCCCAACCGTCGGTTTTGGAGACCGCTGTTCTACCAATTGGAACTACGCCCCTGCAAAGTGGATGCCTATTATACTTACGCAATTCATTAACACAAGTGTAAAAGATACCCAGAAGTCAAAATCTCATCACTGGATTGAGAAATCCATCTTAACATTGATTAAAAAGCAGTTTATGATTGTTTCAATTCAAGGGATTTTACTCTGCACTAGGAAGCCCGTGCGCACAATAAAAACAACTATCTATACCACCATTATTGGTTTTTTATGGCTATTCCATAACAGCACACTGGCACTGTCTTTACATTTAGATACCTTCTCTAATGAACAGGGTTTAACACAAAATTCTGTCACGTGTAGTATCACCGATCGCCAAGGTTTTCATTGGTTCGCTACTCAAGGTGGGCTCAACCGTTTTGATGGCTATGAATTTAAGCGCTTTAAGTCACAGTCAAGCCAGCCAAGCCTATCGAGTAATTGGCTCACCGACTGTGTTACCACTGACAATAATCTGCTGTGGTTTTCTACCGCGACACAAGGGCTAAACGCCCTAAATACAGAAACCGGCACATTCACTCATTTTAATCGTAACAGCCCATTAGCGATTAAAGATAATCGCATTTGGTCAATGCTTGCTGATCAACATAATAATTTATGGTTAGGCCATGAAGATGGTAACTTAACTCGCCTCAATGTAGCCGAGCATGAAACTGCCTACTTTACCTACTCGCCAAATACCCAAGGTAGTATTATTTTTCAGGATATGGTAATTGATGCTAAGCAAAACTTATGGCTGGCCAGTAATGAAGGATTAATAAAGTTTGATACAAAAACAGCTAAATTTAGCCATTTTTCAGCAAGCAAAAAGCAACTATGGCGCCTAAAACTCACGCCACAAGGACTGCTACTGATTGCCAGCAAAACAGGGCTTAGTGTTTTTGATTTAGAAACTGAGCAGTTTAATGATATAAAACAATTAGATGGTATATGGATAAGCGATATTTTAATCGATAATAACGAGCATCTTTGGCTTAGCAGCTACGGCCAAGGCTTATATTATAATCCCAACTATCAAACAACGTTGGCAAGCTTTAAGCAATTTAAACACCTTCCACAGCAACGGCATGGACTTGTTAATGATTACTTACTGTCTTTATATCAAGACCAGCAAGGCATTCTGTGGATAGGCACCGATGGTTATGGATTACAACGCTACGATATGCGCCAAAATCAATTTAATCATCAACAACACAGCGATGACCCTAACAGTATTAGCCACGATTTTATCCGAGCCTTACTTAAAGATTCGCAAGGGCAATTATGGGTCGGTACTCGCGACGGGCTAAATAGACAAACTACAGACGGCTTTGTGCGCTATCACGTCGATACCAGCAACCTCACCAACAACAATATATTCAGCCTTCATGAAGATAGCCAGCAGCGTATTTGGATTGGCACCTATGGTGGCGGTTTATTGCGTTATAACCGCGAAAGCGATGACTTTACATCATTCACAGTGCAAAGCCATCAGCTCAGCAGCAATAACATTTATGCGATCAGCAGCGATCAAAACGGCAACTTATGGTTGGGCAGCAATCAAGGTTTAAGCCTGTTTAACCCAGATAGCTTAACCGTTAAGCATTTTAAGCACTCGCAACAACACAATAGTATATCGAACAACACCGTATTTAGCCTTGTTTACGATAACCTCGCTGATGCAATTTGGGCTGGCACTCGAGTTGGCTTAAATAAACTCACCCTCGAGAACAATGAATTTAGCCATTATCAAGCCGATCAAACAGACCCCAATAGCTTAACTCATAACATGGTTACCGCCCTACACCTGCAAGATGACAATACACTGTGGGTGGGGACTTTTGGAGGCTTAAATAAACTGAATAAAACAACGGCAGAGATAACTCGGATCACCGAGCACGATGGCCTGCTAAACGATAATATTTTTGCCATTAAACAGGACGCCAAAGGTTACCTGTGGCTGGCAAGCAACCAAGGTTTAACACGTTATCAGCCCAGCTCTCAAAATATGCAGCATTTTTTACCCCGTGATGGTGTGCAACATAATTCATTTATTCTCGGCGCGGCTTATCAAGCGCAAAACGGTGAACTATTTTTTGGCGGGATCAACGGCTTTAATCAATTTGATCCGCTTAAGCTACAGCTGGCAACTGCAACTCCTGAGCCCGTGCTAACCGAATTACTAATTAATAATCAAGCGATAGCCACCGCCCCATACACTGAGCACGGGGCTCAAGCCGCGAAATTTATTAGCTATGTACAAACACTCACCTTTAACCAAGGTGTTGGCGTGATCGGCTTTAAGTTCTCAGCCTTACATAGCCCGTCGGCTCCTCAACAATATCAATATGCATACAAGCTCGCTGGTTTCGATAAGCAATTTCTATATACCAACGCACAACAACGACAAATAAACTACCCGCAACTGCCCGCAGGCGACTATCAGCTGCAATTAAAAGTAAAAGATCAGTATGGCCAATGGAGTAATGCTAAAGCTATGCTCGATTTTACTGTGGTGCCGCCGTGGTGGCAAAGTCGCCTTGCCTATGCCGGTTATGCTCTTCTCACTGGCGTTATTATTTGGCTTATTGCGGCCTCACTATACCGCGCCAAGCTGGCCGAACAAACAAGCCATCAAGCCCGTGAACTGAATCGTTTAAAAAGTCAGTTTTTAGATAATATTAGCCATGAATTAAAAACACCCCTGAGTTTAATACTCGCGCCACTTGAAAGCTTGCAGCTAAACCATAAAGATCAGGCAAGTCAAAAACAATTATCGATGATCAAACGCAATAGCCTACGTTTGCTGACCTTAATAAATCAACTATTACAACTAAGCCAACGCCCTAGCTGCGCTATACATTACGTTTCGCCCTATCCTTTAGTCCCATTTATAGAGCAGCTGATTGCTGACTTCACGGTGCTGTTTGAACAAAAAGGTATTCGCGTAACAATGACAGATCTCAGCAAAGGCTCCTGCTGCATAGCCCTTGAGCCAGAGCATGCCACGTCAATTATTACCAACTTAGTGAGCAATGCCCTCAAATATACCCATTCAGGCGGCCAAGTTAATATTAGCTTATCAGTACATAATGACATGGCTCATATCGCGGTTGTTGACACTGGGATTGGCATCGAAAAACACCAACAAGGCATTATTTTTGAACGCTTTACGCGTGTTGCAGCACAAAATCAAAACGGCAGTGGAATTGGCCTTGCTTTAGTTAAACAATTGCTAGAGCAATACCGCGGGCAGATTTCACTAACAAGTGAAGTAGGTAAAGGCAGTTGTTTTACTGTATCTCTGCCTTTGACTGAAGCAGAGCATGGCGCAACCTCGCTCACAGCACCAATAAATGAAGCAACCCGCCCCAGCAATTCGCAAAAACTACTAATTGTTGAAGATAACCACGAAATGCGCGAACTACTGCTGAATTTGTTTGCCACTGAGTACCACTGCTTAAGTGCCATTAACGGCGAACAAGGCTTAGCCATCTGCCAAACAGAAATGCCAGATCTAGTGATCAGCGATGTGATGATGCCTTGCATGGACGGTTACCAATTACTTAATGCACTACGCACAAATAACATTACCAGCCATATACCGGTGTTATTATTGTCAGCAAAAGCCGATACACAAAGCAGGCTAAAAGGCCTTGATTTACTAGCAGACGATTTTTTAAGTAAACCATTTGAGCCACAATTACTGCTCAGTAGAGTACAAGGGCTATTGAGTATTCGTGCCGTCCTTAATCGGCACTTAGCAAAGCAGCTTGCAGCTAATACACCGCCGCTGGTACTCGATCCGCAGCTTACACAAAGTAAAGATTACCAATTTACCGAGCGCCTGAAAAACATCATCCATGATAACTATCACAACGAAGCGTTTAGTATTGAAGAATTCGCCGCTGGGTTATATTTAAGCCCACGTGCCTTACAACTGAAAATGAAAGCACTCTACAATTTAACTCCCAGTGATTATATGCGCAATACTCGTTTAGAGTATGCTGAAAAGTTACTTACCGACAGCGATCTAAGCATCGGTTTAATTGCTGAAAAAGTCGGCTTTAGCTCACAAAGTTACTTTGCTCGCTGCTTTAAGGCAAAGCATAACGTTTCGCCTAAGCAGTTTCGGGAAAATACCAACTTGAACGCAAAAACTTCGCCTGTGTGAGCAAAGTGTTCGCCTCAGTACTATTTTTAACCTTATGATTTCTTTAAATTAACTTTAAGAATAAAAACCTTCATTGTTTCTATTTGGCACATTAATTAAGGAAAATCATATGCTCACAACAACTAAAAAAATACTGTTGGCAACCCTCGTTGCTAGCAGTCTTAGCGCTTGCCAAAGTACCTCGACCAAGGTCACCTCAAACCAAGATTCACCAAACATTAATGAAGTTGATCAACAACAATACAATGGTCCAAAAGCGCGTATTGCCGTGGCACGCTTTACCGATAAATCGAATGACTCTCATTGGTGGCGAAAAGAAATAGGTGAAGGCATGGCCGACCAACTCACCACCGCTTTGGTAGGCACCAATCGTTTTATTGTACTTGAGCGCCAAGCGCTAGATGCGGTGTTATCTGAGCAAGATCTTGCGGCTTCAGGTCGTGTTAGTGCTGCATCAGGGGCAGCTTACGGTGAAATTGAAGGCGCCGAAATCGTGGTGGTAGCAGCGGTAACTGAATTTGATGACGACAGCTCAGGTGCCAGTGTTGGTACTGGCGGTTTTATCGGTGATGTGTTTAGCTCAGTATCGGCAGGTTTTTCCGGCTCGCATATGGCGATTGATTTACGCCTTATCGATACTCGCACCTCACGTATTTTAGCAGCCACCAGCATCGAAGGAGGCAGCAAAGATTTTGATTTTACCAGTGCGGCAACCAATTTTGGTGGTGCATTGGTCGGTGGTAATTTAAGTGGCTGGTCAAACACCCCGAAAGAAAAAGCGCTGCGCGAAGTGATAATCAAAGCCGTTGAGTTTTTACAAACTAAAGTCCCTACCACTTACTATCGCTATAACAGTAATAATACCTTAGCACCTGGATACACAGCACCACCACCGCTTACTACCACGGCAGCCAAGTCAAAAGCCGTTGCCCCAGTAGCAAAAATCGATGTTCCTTCGCATAGAATGCCGTATTATGAAAAGATGGATTTAGCCATGTCGCGCATGAATCTAGTCTGTTTAGGTTATTTAAAAAACCAACCCGATTATGAAGAATTTGAAACTGAAGATGTTAAGTACGATCATCAAACAGTTATCGCACTGCGTGAGTACCAACAAGAGAAACAATTAAAAGTGACAGGACTTGCCGACGAAGCAACCAAAAAGTCACTCGATGCAAGCCAATGTATTGCTAAAACCAATAAGTCAGGGCTTGAGAGCTTAGGTAATATATTTAAAATTAACTAGCTCAGGTTAATTAGCAGCCAGTTAATTGCTGGCTGCTATCCCATCCAAATACTTAGAACAGCTGTAGCAGCTCACCCTGATAAAAATCACAAAGCAGCCAAATCTGTTGAAAAGGATGGCTAAGCGGTATCGTTATATTCTGTAACTCAGCCTCAAAATCCGCTTTATGCCAAATAGTACTGGCGTTACGAATAAGCAGCCATGTTTGCTCTGATTGATAATGCTTTTTTCCTTTTTGTGCTAATAATCGCTGCAGTGCACAGTGCAATCGCTGCTCACTTGGTTGCATTGCCATATCAGCAAGATCTCGTTGCATACCGATAGACAATGGCCTGCCGAGCACCGCCATCGCTTCGGTTTCGCTGGCATATAAATGTGCTATTTCAATATCGAGCTTCTGCTCATTACGATAACAACTAATATCCGGTTTACTCGGCTGATTATGCCAAATATGGCGCATTGGAATACCAAAGCGCTGTTCGTAGCAACGCAAGAACAACTTGCCCGCATCATGCTCAAGTTGTAATTTTTCTTGTTCACTATGACGCGTCATTCAGTACCGCATATACATCAGCTAACAGGCTTGATGCACCAAATCTAAATGTTGACGGATTTAAATAGCTTTCTCCCATAATATCAATCGCTAGCTGTAAGTAATTACTTGCATCTACAACCGTTTTTACGCCACCGGCAGCTTTAAAACCCACTACACGTTGCGATTTTTTAATCGTACTTAACATTACTGCGGTTGCTTCAAGGGTGGCATTGATAGCAACTTTGCCGGTGCTGGTTTTAACAAAGTCAGCACCACCGGCAATTGCTATTTCTGTCGCCAAGGTTATCAACTGCGCTGTTTTTAACTCGCCAGATTCTATTATTACTTTTAATTGTACGTGTTCAGGACAACACTCTTTACTGGCACGCACATATTCCAGCGCTGTGGCTTCGTCCCCCGCTATTAATGCCTGATACGGTAACACCAAATCAATTTCGTCAGCGCCGCGCTCTATGGCAATTAATGTTTCATTTATTACTTCACTTAGTTCACCGTTGCCTGAGGGAAAGTTAGTTACCGTCGCCACTTTTACATGACTCAACTCACGCTCAGCTAAAGCAAGCTTGGCGTCATCAACAAACTCACTGTAAACACACACTGCAGCCGGAATACCTAGGTTGGGCTTAATACTAGCAACCAAGGCCTGTATTGTTGCAGCACTATCATTATTATTTAAACTGGTTAAATCCATTAATTGCACGGCCAATGCCGCATCAGTCAGTTGCGTTGTCATAAATCCACCAAGTAAGTTCATGTATAAGTAATAGTACCAAATTTAACTATTCTCGCTATAGCTAATAACCAAACACTCTAAGCTGGTTATAGATTCCTCATACTACTTGCAACTCGTCGCAATCACCTGTTAACTAAGGCTTAAGCCAAACCGAACCACCATATATAACTTTTGGTTATATCAACTGGGTTTTAATTATTTTTTACTTCGCTTGCGGCGCTATATTCTGCGTTTCTGAAAGCATTTATGCTGCGATTCACTCAAGGGGTTTACCAAATGCAATATTTACCTATCTTTACCAAGCTCGACAACAAACCCGTATTGGTTGTTGGCGGTGGAGAGGTTGCGTTACGTAAATGCCGTGCATTTTTAAAAGCACGTGCTGCTGTTACTTTAGTTGCACCTTGGTTTTGTGATGAACTTGTTGAACTGGGTAATAATAATGAAGTAACGCTAATTACTGCGTATTTTAACGAGCAACACCTAGATGGCATGATGTTAGTTATTGCAGCCACTGATCTGGAAGATGTAAACGCACAGGTATTTGAACTGGCCAATGCGCGCAATATTTTTGTAAACGTGGTGGATGATCAACCTAAGTGCAGCTTTATTTTTCCTTCAATTGTTGATCGTGAGCCAATCACTATTGCGATTTCCAGTGCTGGCACTGCGCCGGTATTAGCACGGCGCTTACGCGAGAAGTTAGAAACGCTTATTCCACAACATATTGGCCCACTTGCAAGTTTAGTTGGCAGCTTTCGCGACAAAGTAAAACAGCGCTTCACCAGTTTTGCCGATCGTCGCCAGTTTTGGGAAACCGTGTTTGATTCATCGGTCGTTAGTAAAGTACAAACTGGCGATACCAGCGCAGCTGCTGAGCAACTTGAACAATTACTCGATGCTAAACCTGAGCCTGAAGGCGAAGTGTATGTGATTGGTGCAGGTCCTGGTGATCCTGAGTTGTTAACGCTAAAAGCACTGCAATTAATGCAGCAAGCTGATGTGGTGGTATACGACTATTTAGTCTCTGATGAAATTATGGAACTAGTGCGCCGCGATGCTGATTTAATTTGTGTGGGTAAACGCTTAGGCGATCACAGTGTCGCCCAACAAGACACGAATCAAATGCTAGTTGACCTTGCTAAGCAAGGTAAAAAAGTTTGCCGCATTAAAGGTGGCGACCCGTTTATTTATGGCCGTGGCGGTGAAGAAGTTCAAGTATTAGCGCAAAACCAAGTGAGCTATCAAATAGTCCCTGGTATTACCGCCGCAGCCGGTTGTAGTGCCTATGCGGGTATTCCGCTTACTCATCGTGATCATGCCCAAGCCATACAGTTTGTTACCGGTCACTGTAAAAAAGATGGCCAAGAACTTGATTGGCAATCGCTAGCTAAACCAAACCAAACTTTAGCTATTTATATGGGGGTGATCAAATCACCGCATATTCAAGCACAGTTGTTAAAACATGGCCGCGATGCAGATACCCCAGTGGCTATTATTGAAAACGGTACTCGCAAAAATCAACGCGTAGTGACCGGTAAATTAGGTGAACTGGCCGACTTAATTGAGCGCCACAGCATTATTTCACCCGCATTATTAATTATTGGTGAAGTTGCGTCATTACATGAGCAACTTCATTGGTTTGGCGAAAAAGCCCAAACCAGCAGCTTTGCACAGCCGCTTACTGGCGTGGCATAAGCATTAACCGATTTAAATTTTTTAGATTTTAACTTTAATCATTTTAGTAGGACGACTAACAATGGCTTTAACTCACCTTCAGCAATTAGAAGCTGAAAGTATCAAAATCATGCGCGAAGTGGCTGCTGAGTTTGAGAACCCAGTTATGCTTTACTCTATCGGTAAAGATTCATCGGTACTTTTACATTTAGCGCGTAAAGCGTTTTACCCAGGTAAAATTCCATTTCCATTGCTTCACGTTGATACCAACTGGAAGTTTAAAGAAATGATCGAATTTCGTGATCGCCTAGCCAAAGAGTATGGCTTTGACTTGCTCGTCCACAAAAATCCTGAAGGCTTAGCGATTGATATCAGCCCATTTACCCATGGCTCGGGTAAGCATACCGATATCATGAAAACCCAAGGCTTAAAACAGGCGCTTGATAAATACGGTTTTGATGCCGCCTTTGGTGGTGCACGCCGCGACGAAGAAAAATCTCGCGCTAAAGAGCGTGTTTATTCATTCCGTGATAAGCACCACAGATGGGATCCAAAAAACCAACGTCCTGAACTTTGGAATACCTATAACAGCCAAGTTAACCCTGGCGAAAGCATTCGTGTATTCCCGCTTTCTAACTGGACTGAACTTGATATTTGGCAATATATCTATCAAGAAAACATCGACATGGTTCCGCTTTACTTAGCTAAAGAGCGCCCTGTTGTAGAGCGTGACGGTACTTTGATCATGGTTGACGATGAGCGGATGCCGCTTTTTGAGGGCGAAGTGCCAATGATGAAGTCAGTACGTTTTCGTACCTTAGGCTGCTACCCACTTACCGGTGCGGTGGAATCAACAGCCAGCACACTGACTGAGATTATCGAAGAAATGCTGCTATCGACGTCATCAGAGCGTGAAGGTCGGGTAATTGACCACGATTCAGCAGGTTCAATGGAGAAGAAAAAACGTGAGGGCTATTTCTAATGTCTATCAATACTAGCGACACAATGAACGAAGTAAGAGCAATTGGCATCGATGCCTACCTTGCTCGTCAACAAGACAAAAGCCTATTACGTATGCTGACCTGTGGTAGCGTGGATGACGGTAAATCAACCCTGATTGGCCGCCTACTGCACGACAGTCACCAAATTTATGAAGATCAGTTAGCTGCACTGCACAAAGATAACGAAAAAGTAGGTAACGCTGGCGAAGAGCTCGATTTAGCCCTACTGGTTGACGGCTTACAAGCGGAGCGTGAGCAAGGTATCACCATTGATGTGGCGTACCGTTATTTTTCAACCGCGAAACGTAAATTCATTATTGCTGATACGCCAGGGCATGAGCAATACACACGTAACATGGTAACCGGTGCATCAACCAGCGATGTAGCAATTATTCTTGTTGATGCCCGCTACGGCGTGCAAGTACAAACTAAGCGTCACAGCTTTATTTGTGATTCATTAGGCATTAAACAGTTTGTTGTTGCGGTGAATAAAATGGATATCGTTGATTTTGACGAAACCGTTTATGAAAAAATCAAAGCCGATTATTTAAAATTTGCTGAGCAACTTAACGTAGCTAACATTAAGTTTGTACCTATGTCTGCGCTAAAAGGCGACAACGTAGTAACTCGCTCAGAGCACACACCGTATTACACAGATAAACCACTGCTGGAGTTATTAGAAGACTCACCAGCGGCTGAAACAGACACCGGCTTTGAAGCGCGTTTTCCTGTGCAATATGTCGTACGCCCTAACCTAAACTTCCGTGGTTTCCAAGGTACTTTAACCTCAGGTAAGTTACGTGTAGGTGATGCAATTAAAGTATTACCATCAGGTAAAACCTCAAGCATTAAAGAGATTGTCACCTTTGACGGCAACTTAGACACAGCCGAAGCTGGCCAAGCAATTACCTTAACCCTTAACACTGAAATTGATATTAGCCGAGGGGACGTGATCGTTCCTGCTGATTCAACGGCGACGGTTACTAACCAAGTACAAGCAAAGCTTGTGTGGATGCATGAAGCGCCACTGGTACTAGGTAAAAGCTATAACTTTAAGTTAGGTAGTAAAAACACCTCGGCTATGGTGAAGAAGATTGATCACACCATTGACGTGAATACTCTTGAACATGGCAGCGCAGATAGCCTGCAGTTAAACGAAATCGCGATTGTGACCCTAGAATTGACCGAAACCATTTTGGCCGATGCCTATCACAACAATCACGAAACTGGTGCGTTTATTTTAATCGATCGGCTATCTAACCTAACTGTTGCTGCAGGTATGATTGAGAATGTACTTGCTAAGCAAGAGCAAACTGGTAACTTTAGTGAGTTTGAAGTTGAATTTAATGCCTTAGTACGCAAGCACTTCCCACATTGGCAAGCGCTTGATATCTCAAAGCTTAAATAATCAACATTGCCTGTTAAGGACGTATAAAGCATGTATCAACAGCTAGTATTAACAGGCATTATGCTAACTTTAGTCGGGTGCCTGTTTGGCACGCGGCTAAAGCCAGCATGGCTTTTTGTTAGCGCAATTGGCACCGCTTATCTTGGTGGCTTAATCGAGCTTGAAGATATGCTGATCAACTACGCTAATCCATCACTGATCACCTTAGTGCTATTAGTGTTAATTTCTATCGCGATTGAAAAAACCACGCTCGTACAAAAGCTTGCCCAGTCATTATCAAAAGGAAGTTTGACCAGCTCAGTCACTAAGTTGGGGCTTTCGACTGCGTTTCTATCCTCATTTACCAATAACACGGCGGTTGTCGCATCACTTATTAGCGCCATTAAAGACAGCCCAACTCATTCACCATCAAAGCTGCTATTACCGCTGTCGTATACTGCGATTTTGGGCGGCACAATTACCTTAATTGGTACTTCAACAAATTTAATCGTCAATGGTTTTGCCGTTGATGCTGGTATGGCACCGCTAGGCTTTTTCGACTTTACCTTAGTTGGCTTAGGTGCATTAAGTGTGGGCCTGATCACTATTTTAGTGATGCTAAAATATCTGCCAGACAACGGCAAAAACGATCAAGAAGTGGTGCCTTTTTATCTCGAAGGTAAAATAGAAGAAGGCTCAAAACTAATTAGTAAAAGCGTAGAAGAAAACGGCCTACGAGAATTAAAAGACTTATTCCTCGCTGAGATCTTACGTGACGATAAACGTATTTGCGCGGTTACCCCGCAACATGTGATTAAATCAGGCGACGTATTACTGTTTGTTGGCGACATCAAATCAGTGCCACTGCTGACCCGTTTTGACGGGCTAAAAATCGTGCACGACAACCATGAAAAAGACGTAGAACACCTTGTGGAAGTGGTGGTGAGTCAATCGTCAAAGTTTATTGGCAAAACAGTCAAAGAAATTCGTTTTCGTGAACAGTTTCATGCTGCTGTGATAGCCATTCGCCGTGGCCACGACCGCTTACAAGGTGGTTTAGGTAAAGTACAATTACAAGCGGGGGATTCATTGATCCTCGCCCCAGGTAAAGACTTTTATAGTTTGCCTAATTTAAAGCGCGAATTTGTGTATATTTCTGGGCTTGATTTACAAACCCACTTAGCACCGAAACAATCAAACTTAGTGCTCGCTAGTTTTGCTGGTGTGTTAGCTTTAAGCATTTTCGCTATCGTACCTTTGGTAAAAGGTTTATTGGTACTGCTGATTGCTTTAATGCTTACTGGCACTATTAAGCTCAGCGAAGTAAAACGTCGCTTTCCGATTGAATTACTCGCCGTAGTAGGTAGTGCCATTGGCCTTGCTAAACTGATGATAGGCACCGGCCTTGCAGGGCAAATATCTGATGCGATGTTTTATGTATTAGGCGACTTTGGCCCTTATGGGGCATTTATCGCTATTTTTGTTATGACAGTAATGTTTACCGAGCTGATCACCAACAACGCCGCCGCGGCACTATCATTCCCGGTCGCCTATGCATTAGCGATTGGTTTTAATGTTGATCCGCTGCCGTTTATTATGGCGGTGGCTTTTGGTGCATCAGCAAGTTTTATTTCACCGTTTGGTTATCAAACCAACCTGATGGTGTACAGCGCTGGCAACTATCGCTTAAAAGATTATGTATTAATGGGCTTACCGCTTTCTATTATTTATTCAATAACGGTATTAACCCTTATTCCGCTGGTGTTTCCGTTTTAAGCCAGCGCTACTTAGTATTTGATAAGAGAGTTTTACAATGGATGAGAACATTGTTTGGCATAACTATGCCATTACTAAAGCACAACGTAGCGAGCACAAAAGCCATAAACCAGCTATCTTATGGTTCACTGGTTTTTCCGGCTCGGGTAAAAGTACCGTAGCAAACGCCCTTGAAAGCGCACTAAACCAGCAAGGTATTCATACTTACCTGCTTGATGGCGACAACGTACGCCATGGCTTATGTAAAGATCTAGGCTTTAGCGACGAAGATCGCATCGAAAATATTCGCCGCGTTGGTGAAACCGCCAAGCTAATGGTCGATGCTGGATTATTGGTACTCACCGCATTTATTTCCCCATTTCGCGCTGAACGCGATATGGTCAGAAACTTAGTCGATGACGGTGAATTTATCGAAGTGTTTTTAGACACGCCGCTGGACGTATGCGAAAGTCGCGATCCAAAAGGCTTGTATAAAAAAGCCCGTGCCGGTGAAATAAAACACTTCACAGGTATTGATTCAGACTATCAAGTACCCCATTCACCGGAAATAATTTTAGATACCAGCAAAAACACCCTAGACCAATCGGTGCAAGAACTGATAGCGTATCTAAAACAACAGCAAATTATTAAAGGTTAAGTCATGAACCAAACGGAACTGCTCGAAGAAATACTGATCCTCGCCCGCCAAGCTGGCAGCGCTATTATGGGGATTTACGAAAAGGATTTTAACGTTGAGTACAAAGCTGATGAAAGCCCAGTAACCGACGCCGATCTTGCAGCCCACAAAGTGATTGCCAATGGCCTAGCCCACTTAACCCCAGACATCCCAGTACTCAGTGAAGAAAGTGCCGATATCAGCTGGGATATCCGCCAAACCTGGACCCGCTATTGGCTGGTTGACCCAATCGACGGCACCAAAGAATTTATTAAAAAGAACGGTGAGTTTACCGTTAACATCGCCTTGATTGAAAACGGCAAACCTATCTTAGCTGTAGTAGATGCCCCTGCGCTAGGCGTGTCTTATCTCGCAGCTGAGGCCATCGGCGCATTTAAAGACCGTGGTGATGAGCGCATTGAGCTTAAAGTCACCACCAAGCCTAACAAAGGGCTTATTCGTGTCGTCGGCAGCCGCTCGCATCCTTCCCCTGATTTAGCCGAGTTTGTAAAACGCTTTGATGAGGTGGAAATGGTCTCAAAAGGCAGTTCATTAAAACTGTGTTTAGTCGCCGAAGGCAGCGCTGATATTTACCCACGCCTAGGCCCAACCTGTGAATGGGACACCGGCGCAGGCCATGCTATAGCCGAAATCGCCGGCGCAAAAGTCACTAAACTCGACGGCAGCCCGCTTGTTTACAATACTAAGGATGAATATTTGAATCCGTATTTTGTGGTGAGTGTGATAGAGGGATAAGCTAGCGAGGGTAAAGTTAGCGAGTTAGCTAGCTGAAACAGATCGGCGTTAAATTAATCACCGTTGGCTGGGTTGAGTATAGTAACGTAGGCTGGGTAGAGCGAAGCGAAACCCAGCATGTTTAAGCCATAAGCTGTAGAGCCTTAAAAGTTTAACCTCGACTCTTCACTCGTAGGAGTTGGCTTCAGCCACGAAAAACCCTACTCGGTGTTTGCTTTAAAAACAATCTCACCACTGAGAGCACCGAGGCGCTTCGCGCTACACAGAGAAAAATTCTAATCATCTCTATGCTATGAAGCTCACTCCATCAGCGTGGTTCTTCATGGCAAAGAGTCTTACTAGCATTAGTTTCTACCTAAAAGGGTCAAGATCCTTACATGCGTTATCAATATCTTGACTACTAAACCCTTGCGAAGTTAATTTTTTAACTTCTTTTGATAAAAGATCTAGTTTAGGCAATGATTGATCTTTCATTGCAGAAATAAACGTCCTATCATACTTTTGCGCTCTCTCTACAAGGTACATTTTCACAAACAATTTAGCAGCATTGCTTCCCAAATTACTTAGTATTAGCTCAAAAACAAACGTAAAATTAGGCCGCCCAGCACCACCTTTAAAATAATTAGCGAGCGTCGCTAAACTATAAATACAGTCGAGGAGACTCTCATCGACATCTTTTTCCAACAATAACTCACCAATTTCTAGTAAACTCTTTTCTTCAGTCTCTATTTTTTTATCTAAATCACTTCTAGAAGGGAGTTGCCTTCTTAGTTCATCTAAGCACTCACTAATTAAATACCAAGAACCATTTTTATCAAACGTTGTGAGCAGATTTGAAACTAAGGATTTCAAACTTTTATGTTTTGCAAGGTATACAAACATTTTTGAAAAAATCCCAGTAAAAACACTTTCATGCGTATAGTACTCATCATTTATTTTTTGAAGAACAGCACTATATAGTTTCTCTGTAGGCGTTTCTCCCATTATGCCGTTTTTACCAAAGAGGATATCTTCAAACCTCGATACAACTATTTGAAATTGCAAATTATGGCATAAGTCGTCAGCGAGAAATTTAAGCTCCTCAACTTTCATTAAGCGCTTAAACACGTGCTGTTCACTTAGCTCGTTTTCCCGTATACCCTCATTTAATATTCTTTTTAAATAATCAACCGTCGGATCCATACATGCAAGAGATTGCGTCGATTTTAAAAGCTCATTGGGTCGAAATGTTATTACTTCAGGTTCTTTATTTGTATCTAACTTGTCAGCTATTTCCTCTAAAGCAGTTAATAATGGCTTTTTTTGTTGTTCCTCTTCCATCATTTTAAACCTGTCTTCACCATGTCCAAGCATGACTTTAAAATAGTCTATAAATAGTTGATCTTCAGAATCTATAAACTTGTTGATATTCTTATTTTTATCCTTAATAAACTTATCGTAATTACTAATAAATCTTTGAAAGTAAATTGGCTTAACTTCTCTTAAGCAAGAAGCCAACACTAAAGATAGAAAATTAACTTCTCCCATTAATTTATCTGGTTGCCAACTTTGATGTACCCTACGGAAGATTTTTTTTAATGTTCTAATCGAGGTAACCGCACTATTAAAAACTGACACTTCATCATTAAATAAATTATTAACCCGACTTCTTAAAACTTGTATTAGATGTTGTTTGTTACCTACAGCAAGTACTGTATAGCTATCTTCTAAAGCACGCTCTTCAAGCCTGAATTTTGGTAAATTATCCCAAATAATTAAAATATTCCCCTCATTAACCGAAGCTACAAGGGATTCTTCAATAAATTTACGAGTAATTTCAGAGTAATCTATTTGAGTAATATCTTCTCTATAGTCTGTTGCTTTTGAAATCACTTCTGCGGCAATATCATTTTCATTACCCATTGCGATGATAAAGTTAATTTGACCTAGGTTTTTATTCTTTAGTCGATCTAAAAGTGCAGCGATATCATTTAGACGTTTTTCATTTTCATCACCGGTGCCACGATCGACATCTTGCAGAGTGATCAGTAATTGATGATTAGTTACTTCAAGCACATCATTAAGCTTTTGAAAGCTTTGCTCAATATCAATTGGGCCTGCGAGTAGTGTGGATGCAAATTGAAATACGCTGCCGCCTGATTTTAGGGCTTCGGTATAATGTTTTGGTAGCGCCCGAAAGGCGCACATATCAATGTGCTGGCTGATATCATCGATGATATTACTGAGTATCACATGTGCAACACTGCCACTGGCTGCGCCCCATGTTGATATATCACTGTGTATCCAGATCCCATCTTGCTTAGGGCTGTTTGCTAAATCATTTGCAATACTTTCTACAATACTGCTTTTTCCGCATCCAAATGACCCACACAATGCAATGTGCTGTGCTCCCCTTTTTTCATATGCTTCCTTATCACCGCCTGTCCGAAGCCGCTCAGTAATACGCTTTGCATAAACCTGCAAGTCAGGCTCTAATTGCTCAGTATTTTTAATAGTGGAATCGTCTTTAAACCATTTTCGAAAATTTTCTAAGCTCTCAAGCGTTAATTCAGCTTCTTGTTTTGATTCGACTTTCGACTCTGCGCTAGATGCTTTTAGCTGCTCACATAGCAAATATACCGACATGGCCAAATAAGCAACTGCTATACAAAAGAACACCCTGAATGCTTGCTCTGTTTCAACTAAGCTTATTGCTGAGAATAAATAAAATGCTGATACCGCACACAGTACAACCGAAAATATGGGATTTTTTGTATACAGTTTAGTTTGATAGATAATAGTCGTTGCAACAGCTAAAAAACTCAGTGACAGAAACTTAAAACTTACAAAGGCATGAGCAGTCAGTTGTTCTACTATTTCATTGGAATACGTGAAGTACACATAACCCACAATGAAAAGTAAGCCAAACAATACACTTATCGTCACTGGCGGATATCGCCAGTTAAACCCAATACTGCGTTTGGCGTGGGAGATATAAAACTTATCCAGCATTAGCTTGATGCCAATGCCGGCAAGAAAAGCAAAACTATAATGCAGCACAGGGCTCGCGTGTAAAATACTGGCCCAGCTTACATAAACTTGCTGTACAAAACTGACGTTACTTAAAAATACCGTAATCGCGGCCGCGGTAATTGCGCACAATAAAAGTGATAACCAGCGCTGGGCTGGAATAGGAAGAGACTGCGACAATTTAATATCCTTATATGTAAACAAGTTAAAGCAACTAGCCCAGTCTATACTTAATTACTTAAAATTAGAAATAACTAGCAACTACATACCTTAAATAGAAATTTAACCCTCGGTGTTCTGTAGGTCGGGATTTATCCCGTCACATTTTTCAGGCTAAAGCCTGACCTACAGGTGAGACAATAAACTTTGAGCGCTAGCTTGTAAGTAAGCCTACATCCTCACCTTGTGAAACCTACAAAAGCCTCTCGTAAAATCAGCCATTGTGTTTTAACATTCATGGTTCAATTAATTGATTCTACGGGAAGAAGTAATGACAACGATTGAAAGTGCGATTGATTCAGCCTACCAAGCACAAATTAAAAACCTTTATAATGCGCTAAGCCAAGCTGTGCTGGCAGCGAATGGCGATGCAGATGCGATTAGTGCTGCTGAAACAAGTTTCAAAAAAGGCCTAGCCTTTGCCGCTGATATTAGAGCCCGCGCCCTAGCTGCAATAGCATAATCTAAAAAGCCCTGTAAGTTTGTCACCTATAGGGCTTTTATTTAATCTAACTAAATACTCTACAGCTACTCGCTAAGCAACAAAGCCATAGATCAAAGCAGCTACCGCTAATAAGCCTACCGCTAACACAAACAAGGTGCTAAACCGGCCACGGTATTTTTGTAATGCTGGAACTTTATAAACAGCAATCATCGGCATGATGAATAAGATCATCGCAATAATCGGCCCTGATAGTTGGTCCATCATATCTAAGATACTTGGGTTTTTAACGGCACAAAACCAAATTGCCAAGAACATAATAGCAACGCCAATTTTATCGGCACTTCTCATCGACAAACTTGTTTGTTTAGTCACCAGTCCATTAAAACTCTCTCGCGCACCTAAAAAATGACCTAAGAAAGATGAAGTGATAGCAATAAATGCCACCAATGGGCCAAAGGTAGCAATAAAGGAATTGTCTGTCACATTTGCAAGATAAGATAACACTGACACGTTCTGCGCTTTGGCTTGCAGCATTTGCTCTGGCGTTAAAGATAGTACACACGAAAATACAAATAACAGCACGAATACAATTAACAGCAAGCTAGTGCGCTTTAGAATCGCCTCAGACTTAGCTGTCGCTTGATTACCATAATGGCCTCGTTGCACGTTTACAAAGCTTGAGATCGCCGCTGCGTGGCTAAATGAGAACACTATAATAGGAATTGACAGCCATAACGTTTTACTAAAGCCTGCAAACTCAGGAAAGGCCATATTTGGTACTTGCCAGCTCGGAATTAAATACAACGATAAAAACAATAAAATACCCACTAACGGATACACTAAAATCGCAAAAGCACGCAACATTAGCCTTTCACCACCGAGCATGAGGCTGATCATACCGGCAACTAACACACCTGAGAGTAGCAGCCGAGAAGGGGATTCCATACCAAGCTGATTAACTATAAAGCTATCTACTGTATTGGTTAAACCAACGCCATAGATCAGTAAGATTGGAAAGATTGATAAGAAGTACAATAGAGAAATTAATCTACCCGCATTAGCACCAAAATGCTCTTCAACTACATCGGTAAAATCTGCATCTTTGTTCTTTGATGACAATACAAAACGCGCTAAGCCACGGTGGGCTAAAAATGTCATCGGCAACGCCATACACGCTAAAATGATCAGCGGCCAAAAGCCGCCAATACCAATATTAATTGGCAAAAACAAAATACCAGCACCGACTGCAGTACCAAAAAGACTCAACACCCATTGGGTATCATGAAAATTCCATTTCGATTTACTTGTTGTCACTGCGTCAAACTGCGCAGCATCAGTGGAAGAGTTCATGCACTTCACCTATTAGTATAATAATTTGGCAAGAGCATATAGAAATCAACTCACTATTGCAGTTTTTGGCGACATAATTAACTAAATATTACAGCCTATTTTGTAATTACTGAGTTACTTACTGTCATGAATTTGAAACAGTCATAAAATCAAAATTCATTAGCTGATAGAGGAAATAGGTTTGCGAGTTTGCGAGTTTGCGAGTTTGCGAGTTTGCGAGTTTGCGAGTTTGCGAGATTTGCGAGTTTGCGAGTTTGCGAGTTTGCGAGTTTGCGAGTTTGCGAGTTTGCGAGTTTGCGAGTTTGCGAGTTTGCGAGTTTGCGAGTTTGCGAGTTTTACAAAAATAAACTTTTCGCGCCCTATGTCAAGCGTTCGCTAACTTTCCCCTCGCTAACTAAGCATAAAACGTAAAAAAGCCGCTTCATTTCTGAAGCGGCTTTCTTTATTTGGAGCCTGGCGATGACCTACTTTCACATAACAAATGCTACACTATCATCGGCGCTGTTTCGTTTCACTACTGAGTTCGGCATGGGGTCAGGTGGGTCCAAAACGCTATTGTCACCAAGCAAATTTGGTATTAATCCGCTCTTTCGAGCCAATTAATTAAAATTTGGAAAATGGCTGATAATTGTCTTCTTACAACTTTAAGCTTATCGCTTACAGCTGCCAGTAAATCTACTTTAGTCTATTAACTTCTTCGCTTGTTCAACTATCACATAAAACGCGTTTGGCGTTGTATGGTTAAGCCTCACGGGTAATTAGTACAAGTTAGCTTAACATATCACTATGCTTCCACATCTTGCCTATCAACGTTGTAGTCTTCAACGGCCCTTCAGAGACTTTAAAAGTCTAGTGAGAACTCATCTCGAGGCCTGCTTCGCGCTTAGATGCTTTCAGCGCTTATCAGTTCCGAACGTAGCTACCGGGCAATGCCATTGGCATGACAACCCGAACACCAGCGGTTCGTTCACTCCGGTCCTCTCGTACTAGGAGCAACCCCTCTCAATTCTCAAACGCCCACGGCAGATAGGGACCGAACTGTCTCACGACGTTCTAAACCCAGCTCGCGTACCACTTTAAATGGCGAACAGCCATACCCTTGGGACCGACTTCAGCCCCAGGATGTGATGAGCCGACATCGAGGTGCCAAACACCGCCGTCGATATGAACTCTTGGGCGGTATCAGCCTGTTATCCCCGGAGTACCTTTTATCCGTTGAGCGATGGCCCTTCCATTCAGAACCACCGGATCACTATGACCTACTTTCGTACCTGCTCGACGTGTCTGTCTCGCAGTTAAGCTGGCTTCTACCATTACACTAACCGTACGATGTCCGACCGTACTTAGCCAACCTTCGTGCTCCTCCGTTACTCTTTGGGAGGAGACCGCCCCAGTCAAACTACCCACCAGGCACTGTCCGTAACCCCGATTCAGGGGCCAACGTTAGAACATCAAAACTACAAGGGTGGTATTTCAAGGACGACTCCAACAAGACTAGCGTCTCGCCTTCAAAGTCTCCCACCTATCCTACACATGTAGGTTCAATGTTCAGTGCCAAGCTGTAGTAAAGGTTCACGGGGTCTTTCCGTCTAGCCGCGGGTACACAGCATCTTCACTGCGATTTCAATTTCACTGAGTCTCGGGTGGAGACAGCGTGGCCATGGTTACACCATTCGTGCAGGTCGGAACTTACCGACAAGGAATTTCGCTACCTTAGGACCGTTATAGTTACGGCCGCCGTTTACCGGGGCTTCGATCAAGAGCTTCTCCGAAGATAACCCCATCAATTAACCTTCCGGCACCGGGCAGGTGTCACACCGTATACGTCATCTTGCGATTTTGCACAGTGCTGTGTTTTTAATAAACAGTCCCAGCCACCTGGTCACTGCGGCTCCAATCAGCTTAGAGAGCAAGTCTCATCACCAATCGGAGCGTACCTTCTCCCGAAGTTACGGTACGATTTTGCCTAGTTCCTTCACCCGAGTTCTCTCAAGCGCCTTAGTATTCTCTACCTGACCACCTGTGTCGGTTTGGGGTACGATTCGGTATAATCTGAAGCTTAGAGGCTTTTCCTGGAAGTATGGCATCAGCAACTTCATCACCTTAGTGACTCGTCTCGTGTCTCAGCCTAACAGCAACCCGGATTTACCTAAGTCGCTAGCCTACTCACTTTCACATGGACTACCAACGCCATGCTTGCTTAGCCTGCTCCGTCCCCCCATCGCAATTATACCAAGTACGGAAATATTAATCCGTTTCCCATCGACTACGCCTTTCGGCCTCGCCTTAGGGGTCGACTTACCCTACCCTGATTAACATGGGATAGGAACCCTTGGTCTTCCGGCGTGCGGGTTTTTCACCCGCATTATCGTTACTCATGTCAGCATTCGCACTTCTGATACGTCCAGCATACCTCCCGGTACACCTTCAACCGCTTACAGAACGCTCCCCTACCACTTGAGCATACCCCGAAACTATCTTTTATCGCCACCACCGACTCTCGGTCGGGTGACGCTTGAACGTTAGGTGCTTCGCACGTTAACGTTAATCAAAATAGCTTGGGTGGTATGCTCAAATCCGCAGCTTCGGTGCATAGTTTAGCCCCGTTACATCTTCCGCGCAGACCGACTCGACCAGTGAGCTATTACGCTTTCTTTAAAGGATGGCTGCTTCTAAGCCAACCTCCTGGCTGTCTGGGCCTTTCCACATCGTTTCCCACTTAACTATGACTTTGGGACCTTAGCTGGCGGTCTGGGTTGTTTCCCTCTTCACGACGGACGTTAGCACCCGCCGTGTGTCTCCCGGATAGTACTTTACGGTATTCGGAGTTTGCAAAGGGTTGGTAAGTCGGGATGACCCCCTAGCCTTAACAGTGCTCTACCCCGTAAGTATTCGTCCGAGGCTCTACCTAAATAGATTTCGGGGAGAACCAGCTATCTCCCGGTTTGATTAGCCTTTCACTCCTAGCCACAGGTCATCCCCTAACTTTTCAACGTTAGTGGGTTCGGTCCTCCAGTTGATGTTACTCAACCTTCAACCTGCCCATGGCTAGATCACCGGGTTTCGGGTCTATACCTTGCAACTATTCGCCCAGTTAAGACTCGGTTTCCCTACGGCTACCCTAATCGGTTAACCTCGCTACAAAATATAAGTCGCTGACCCATTATACAAAAGGTACGCAGTCACCCAACAAGTGGGCTCCTACTGCTTGTACGTACACGGTTTCAGGTTCTATTTCACTCCCCTCACAGGGGTTCTTTTCGCCTTTCCCTCACGGTACTGGTTCACTATCGGTCAGTTGGGAGTATTTAGCCTTAGATGATGGTCCACCTATATTCAGTCAAAGTTTCACGTGCTCCGACCTACTCGATTTCACTTAAAATGCATTTTCATGTACGGGACTATCACCCTGTATCGTGGCGCTTTCCAGCGCCTTCCATTAACACATAATAAGCTTAAGGGCTGTTCCGGTTTCGCTCGCCGCTACTTCCGGAATCTCGGTTGATTTCTTTTCCTACGGGTACTTAGATGTTTCAGTTCTCCGCGTTCGCCTCGTTAACCTATGTATTCAGTTAACGATACCTGCAAGCAGGTGGGTTTCCCCATTCGGAAATCCTAGTCTCAAGTGCTTTTTACTAGCTTGACTAGGCTTATCGCAAGTTAATACGTCCTTCATCGCCTCCAACTGCCAAGGCATCCACCGTGTACGCTTAGTCACTTAACCATACAACCCAAACGGGTCTTTGTTTCGTGACAGTTTAACTTCGCCAGAAGTTAATATTGAATACTAAAGTAGATACCAATCAACAAACGTAAACGTTCATTAAATGGCACTGAATGATACTGCTATCATTCTTTTTACTTTTGAAAACTCTGTATAAATACAAATGTATTCATACGAATTTTATTATCAGCTTTTCCAAATTTTTAAAGAGCATATTAATTAGTTAAACCCACTGGGCAAAACTAACTAACAATCATCTGTGTGGACACTACGAACAAATAAGTTCTAAATCGTATAAGGAGGTGATCCAGCCCCAGGTTCCCCTAGGGCTACCTTGTTACGACTTCACCCCAGTCATGAATCACTCCGTGGTAAACGTCCTCCCTAAGGTTAGACTATCTACTTCTGGAGCAACCCACTCCCATGGTGTGACGGGCGGTGTGTACAAGGCCCGGGAACGTATTCACCGCGTCATTCTGATACGCGATTACTAGCGATTCCGACTTCATGGAGTCGAGTTGCAGACTCAATCCGGACTACGACGCACTTTAAGTGATTCGCTTACTCTCGCGAGTTCGCAGCACTCTGTATGCGCCATTGTAGCACGTGTGTAGCCCTACACGTAAGGGCCATGATGACTTGACGTCGTCCCCACCTTCCTCCGGTTTATCACCGGCAGTCTCCTTAGAGTTCTCAGCATTACCTGCTAGCAACTAAGGATAGGGGTTGCGCTCGTTGCGGGACTTAACCCAACATCTCACAACACGAGCTGACGACAGCCATGCAGCACCTGTATCTGAGTTCCCGAAGGCACCAAACTATCTCTAGCAAGTTCTCAGTATGTCAAGTGTAGGTAAGGTTCTTCGCGTTGCATCGAATTAAACCACATGCTCCACCGCTTGTGCGGGCCCCGTCAATTCATTTGAGTTTTAACCTTGCGGCCGTACTCCCCAGGCGGTCTACTTAATGCGTTAGCTTTGAAAAACAAGTCCGAGGACCCGAGCTTCTAGTAGACATCGTTTACGGCGTGGACTACCAGGGTATCTAATCCTGTTTGCTCCCCACGCTTTCGTACATGAGCGTCAGTGTTGACCCAGGTGGCTGCCTTCGCCATCGGTATTCCTTCAGATCTCTACGCATTTCACCGCTACACCTGAAATTCTACCACCCTCTATCACACTCTAGTTTGCCAGTTCGAAATGCAGTTCCCAGGTTGAGCCCAGGGCTTTCACATCTCGCTTAACAAACCGCCTGCGTACGCTTTACGCCCAGTAATTCCGATTAACGCTCGCACCCTCCGTATTACCGCGGCTGCTGGCACGGAGTTAGCCGGTGCTTCTTCTGTAAGTAACGTCACAGATGTGCTCTATTAAAACACACCCTTTCCTCCTTACTGAAAGTGCTTTACAACCCGAAGGCCTTCTTCACACACGCGGCATGGCTGCATCAGGCTTGCGCCCATTGTGCAATATTCCCCACTGCTGCCTCCCGTAGGAGTCTGGGCCGTGTCTCAGTCCCAGTGTGGCTGATCATCCTCTCAAACCAGCTAGGATCGTCGCCTTGGTAAGCCATTACCTTACCAACTAGCTAATCCCACTTGGGCTAATCTTTTGGCGTGAGGCCCGAAGGTCCCCCACTTTGGTCCGTAGACATCATGCGGTATTAGCAGTCGTTTCCAACTGTTGTCCCCCACCAAAAGGCATATTCCCAAGCATTACTCACCCGTCCGCCGCTCGTCAGCAAAGGTGCAAGCACCTCTCTGTTACCGCTCGACTTGCATGTGTTAGGCCTGCCGCCAGCGTTCAATCTGAGCCATGATCAAACTCTTCAATTAAAAGTTTTTTCTGTCCAAAGGACATGCTCAATGAATTCTGAATTATTTGTTTTTGTTACCAAAAACGAATTGACTGTGCTGCAATTTTTTCTTAAGTAAAACCTAAGTAAATTATTGCTGTTGGTCACTCAGCTTCTCTTTCGAGAAATCACATTGAGACTCTAAATTTTTTTGCCTTACTTAGCGAACTAAGCTTGGCTGTTAGAACTCAATCTGTACGAGTGCCCACACAGATGATTGCTTTATATTGTTAAAGAACGTTGCGGTTAAAGTTAAACTTTATCTCGCTAGGGCTGCGCATATTACGCTTTCCTATTTTTTGTCAACACTTAAATTTAAACTTTATTAAAAATCTAAACTCAAGTTTTATTCGACTTACTAAGTGACTCTTGCCTCGCTAAGCGTTGCTGTCTGCCGTCTCAGTGGGGTCGCATTATAGGGAGATCCAAAAACAGATCAACCCTTTTTTGAAGAAAACTTAAAATAAAGTGCTGTTCGTTGTTTATTTAAACTAAACGCCCAAAAACAATACTAAACATAGCTATTTTCAGCCACTTTAGATGACTAAACGGTAAGATCTTCTAAATGGTTTGAACAAAATGATCATTATTGATGATCAACAACGCGATCAATATACATAGTTAAGTAGCGATAATAGAGTAGCTGATTGCTATTACATTAAAAGATGTTTTGAAAAGAGAGCAGCGCTTATTGGATGGTACTGAAGTAGCTTGTTTATTTATAGGAATTTTAGGCATTAAAAAGCCGAGCGTTAAGCTCGGCTTTTTGGTGTCTTTAAGACTTACTCAGCAGACTGCGCGTCTTCTTGAACTTCTTCGTTCGCAGATGTGCGACCTACTAGTTCAATATAAGCCATTGGTGCATTGTCACCAGCACGGAAGCCACACTTGATAATACGAGTGTAACCACCTGGACGGTCTGTATTGCGAGGACCGATTTCACTGAACAACTTACCAACTACTTCTTTATCACGCGTGCGAGCAAACGCTAAACGGCGATTTGCTACACTGTCAGTCTTAGCCAGTGTGATTAAAGGTTCAATTACACGACGTAACTCTTTCGCTTTTGGCAAAGTAGTTTTGATGATTTCATGTTTCACCAAAGAACCTGCCATATTGCTGAACATCGCTTTACGATGGCTGCTGTTACGGTTTAATTGACGACCACTCTTACGATGGCGCATGACCCTATCCTTCTAACTAAACTAATATAGTGATTTAGATTATTCAGCTAGGCTTGCAGGTGGCCAATTTTCTAGGCGCATACCTAGAGATAGACCACGTGAAGCTAGCACGTCTTTAATTTCAGTCAGAGACTTCTTGCCTAAGTTAGGCGTTTTAAGAAGCTCGACTTCTGTGCGCTGAACTAAATCACCGATATATTGAATTTGCTCGGCTTTCAAACAGTTTGCTGAACGCACTGTTAGTTCAAGATCATCAACTGGACGAAGTAGAATAGGATCGAATTCTGGCTTCTCTTCTTTCTCTTCTGGCTCAGTAACATCACGTAAGTCTACGAATGCTTCTAGCTGCTCAGCTAAGATAGTCGACGCACGGCGGATCGCTTCTTCTGGATCGATAGTGCCGTTTGTTTCCATATCAATGATTAACTTGTCTAAGTCTGTACGTTGTTCAACACGTGCTGATTCAACCGAGTACGCAATACGCTCAACTGGGCTAAATGATGCATCAAGCAACAATCTACCAATTGGACGCTCATCGTCATCAGAGGATAAACGGCTAGATGCCGGCACATACCCACGACCACGTTCAACACGAATTCTCATGCTGATCGCGCTATTATCTGCCGTTAAATGACAAATAATATGATCTGGGTTGGCAATGGTTACATCGCCATCGTGCTGAATATCAGCCGCAGTCACAGGGCCTACACCAGACTTAGTCAGGGTAAGAAAAACTTCATCTTTACCTTCCAAAGTAACTGCTAGACCTTTAAGATTTAACAGAATTTCAATGATGTCTTCTTGTACGCCTTCTTTCGCGCTGTATTCGTGCAACACACCGTCGATTTCAACTTCGGTTACTGCACATCCTGGCATAGACGAAAGAAGTATACGGCGTAAGGCATTCCCAAGAGTATGACCGAAGCCACGCTCTAATGGCTCTAAAACTACTTTAGAGCGAGTTGGGTTAATAGCGTCGATATCGACTAACCTTGGTTTTAGAAATTCTGTAACAGAACCCTGCATTTTATCCTCTCTTAACTCTTAACTTTACTTAGAGTAAAGTTCGACGATTAGTTGTTCATTGATGTCCGCAGACAGGTCTGAACGCTCTGGTAGGCGTTTGAAATTACCTTCCATTTTCTTACCGTCAACTTCAACCCAAGTCGGTTTTTCACGTTGCTCGGCTAGTTCTAGAGCAGCGATGATACGAGCTTGTGTCTTAGACTTTTCACGGATAACTACTACATCTTCTGGAGTAATTACGTATGAAGGAATGTTCACTACACGACCATTAACTAAAACCGCTTTGTGGCTTACTAACTGACGTGCTTCAGCACGTGTGCTTGCAAAACCCATGCGGTATACAACATTGTCTAAACGTTGCTCTAAAAGCTGTAACAAGTTTTCACCTGTGTTGCCCTTAAGGCGAGCAGCTTCTTTGTAGTAGTTACGGAATTGCTTTTCTAATACACCGTAGATACGACGTACTTTTTGCTTTTCACGTAATTGTAAACCGTAATCAGATAAGCGACCTTTACGAGCGCCGTGCTGACCAGGTGCAGTCTCAAGTTTACACTTAGAGTCGATAGCTCTTACGCCGCTCTTAAGGAACAGGTCAGTACCTTCACGACGACTCAGCTTGAGCTTAGGGCCCAAATATCTTGCCATGTTATTTCTCCTAACCTATTGTTAAACGCGACGTTTCTTCGGTGGACGACAACCATTGTGTGGTATTGGCGTCACGTCAGTGATGTTGGTGATACGGTAACCAGCAGCATTCAAAGCACGTACAGCAGATTCACGACCTGGACCTGGACCTTTGATGAAAACTTCTAGATTTTTTAAACCGTATTCTTGAGCAGCAGTACCTGCACGCTCTGCAGCAACCTGAGCAGCGAATGGTGTAGATTTACGTGAACCACGGAAACCTGAACCACCGGCAGTAGCCCATGATAGTGCATTACCTTGACGGTCGGTAATTGTAACAATAGTGTTGTTGAAAGACGCATGAACATGAGCCATACCATCAGCAACTTGCTTTTTAACCTTTTTACGACGAATTGGTGTCTTAGCCATAATACTATCCCCTTATCGCTTAATAGGCTTACGAGGACCCTTACGGGTACGCGCGTTAGTCTTTGTTCTTTGACCACGTAGTGGTAAAGAGCGACGGTGACGTAGGCCACGGTAACAACCAAGGTCCATAAGGCGCTTGATATTCAAAGTAACTTCACGACGAAGATCACCTTCTACAGTGTACTTGCCAACTGCTTCACGCAATACGTCAAGTGTTTCGTCTGAAAGTTCACCGATTTTTGTGGTCTCGGCGATACCAGTCGCTACTAAGATAGCCTTAGAGCGAGTCTTACCTATGCCATAAATAGCTGTTAAACCAATAACTGCATGTTTATGATCAGGGACGTTAATGCCAGCGATACGGGCCACTAACACATCTCCTATATTTGAATTCGGTTATCATCTGTTTGAAGAGCCCGTAAGGATACTCAAACGAAGACCAAATCACAACTGAAAACACAGGCCGAGAAACCTCAGCCTGCACGACTTATTAATTAACCTTGCCTTTGCTTATGCTTAGGCTCACTGCAAATTACACGTACAACACCGGCACGTTTAATAACTTTACAGTTACGGCATATTTTCTTAACGGAAGCACGTACTTTCATTGCTCAACTCCGTAAACTGACCTTATCGACCGTAGCCTTTAAGGTTCGCTTTTTTCAGCACAGAATCATATTGATGAGACATCATATGAGTCTGTACTTGTGCCATAAAGTCCATGATGACAACAACGATAATCAAAATTGATGTACCGCCGAAGTAGAATGGCGTTTGCCATGCCATCGTCATGAATTCGGGCACCAGACAGATAAAGGTTATATACAAAGCACCTGCCAATGTCAGGCGTGTCATCACTTTATCAATGTATTTCGATGTCTGCTCGCCTGGACGAATACCTGGGATAAATGCGCCAGATTTTTTCAGGTTATCTGCTGTTTCACGTGGGTTAAACACCAACGCTGTATAGAAAAAGCAGAAGAAGATAATAGCCGCAGCTAAAACTAAAGCATACAAAGGTTGACCTGGAGTCAACGTTGTAGCAATGGCTTGTAGCACATCAGCGACAGGACCTTCCCCCTGGCCGAACCAGCTGGCAATTGTACCAGGGAACAGAATTATACTGCTAGCAAAGATTGGTGGAATAACACCCGCCATGTTTACTTTTAGTGGTAAATGCGTGCTTTGGGCAGCAAATACTTGACGACCTTGTTGACGCTTTGCGTAGTTAACGACGATACGACGTTGTCCACGTTCAAAGAACACTACAAGATAAGTAACAGCGAATACGATTACCGCAATCAATAACAGTGCTAAAACATGTAAATCACCTTGGCGCGCCATTTCGGCTGTCGAACCAATAGCAGACGGCAGGTTAGCTACAATACCAACAAATATCAGAACTGAGATACCGTTACCGATACCGCGTTCAGTTATTTGCTCGCCCAACCACATCAGGAACATAGTACCAGTTACTAAACTCACCACTGCGGTGAAATAGAAACCCATACCAGGGTTAACAACTAACCCGTCCATCATACCCGGTAAGCTTGTGGCAATACCGATTGATTGGATAGTAGCAAGCAAGAGCGTGCCGTAGCGTGTGTACTGGCTAATTTTCTTACGACCTTGTTCACCTTCTTTCTTAAGCTCTATAAACGGCGGATACATATGCGTTAATAGTTGCGTAATAATTGAAGCTGTGATGTAAGGCATTATACCCAGTGCTAACACCGAAGCGCGCTCAAGCGCACCACCGCTGAACATGTTAAACATTTCAACAATGGTGCCCTTTTGTTGCTCGAAGAAATCGGCAAGTACAGCGGCGTCAATCCCAGGGATTGGCACAAATGAACCTAGACGGTAAATAATGATAGCGCCCAATACGAATAGTAATCGACGTTTCAATTCCGAAAGCCCACTTTGTGCACTTTGTATATCTTGACCTGGTTTAGCCATTAGTACTTCCTTAGTCTTCTACCTTGCCTCCGGCGGCTTCGATAGCTTCGCGAGCACCTTTAGAGGCTTTAAGGCCTTTAACGGTAACAGCGCGTGAAACTTCGCCAGATTTAACAACTTTAACGAACAGAACGTTCTTTTTAACTAGACCAGCTGCCTGTAACGTACTTAGGTCTACCACATCGCCTTCTACTTTAGCGATTTCGTATAGGTTAATTTCTGCAGATACTAATGATTTGCGAGAAGTGAAACCGAACTTAGGTAGACGACGTTGCATAGGCATTTGACCGCCTTCAAAACCAACGCGTACTTTACCGCCAGAACGTGATTTTTGACCTTTGTGACCACGGCCACCAGTCTTACCAAGACCAGAACCGATACCACGACCAACACGTTTTGGAGCAGATTTAGAACCTGCAGCAGGAGAAAGTGTATTCAAATGCATTCGAATTACCCCTCAACCTTAACCATGTATGAAACTTGGTTGATCATACCACGTACACATGCTGTGTCTTCTAACTCAACAGTGTGATTGATACGACGTAAACCAAGACCGCGTAATGTAGCTTTATGCTTCGGTAAACGACCGATAGAGCTCTTTACTTGTGTTACTTTTACAGTTTTATTAGCCATGGTTTACCCCAGAATCTCATCTACTCGAAGACCACGTTTTGCAGCGATCGACTGAGGAGAATTCATATTCTCAAGAGCTGAGATCGTTGCACGTACAACGTTGATCGGGTTAGTAGAACCGTAACATTTAGAAAGTACGTTCTGCACACCAGTAACTTCTAGTACTGCACGCATAGCACCACCTGCGATGATACCAGTACCTTCAGAGGCTGGTTTCATAAACACAAGAGAGCCAGCATGACGTCCTTTAACAGGATGCTGTAATGTGTTGCCATTTAGGTCTACGTTGATCATGTTACGACGTGCTTTTTCCATTGCTTTTTGAATAGCAGCTGGAACTTCACGTGCTTTACCATAACCGAAACCTACTTTACCTGCGCCGTCACCAACTACAGTTAGTGCAGTGAAGCTAAAGATACGACCACCTTTAACTACTTTAGACACACGGTTCACCGCGATTAGCTTTTCAGCTAGATCAGGCTGTTGTTGCTTTGCTTCTACGTTAGCCATTGTCTACTCCTAGAATTGCAAACCGGCTTCACGCGCAGCATCTGCTAGCGCCTTCACACGGCCGTGATATTTAAAGCCACTGCGATCAAAAGCAATCTTTTCGATGCCTTTGTCAGCCGCACGTTCAGCAACCGCTTTACCAACTGCTTGTGCAGCTGCAACGTTGCCTGTGCCTTTAACTGTTTCGCTAATAGCTTTTTCAACAGTAGAAGCAGCAGCCAGTACATTACCCTCAGCGTTTACAACTTGAGCGTAAATGTGACGTGGCGTGCGGTGGATAACAAGACGCGTTGTGCCTTGTTCAATATAATTTCTACGAGTGCGTTTAGCACGACGTAGACGAGCTGTTTTTTTATCCATCGTCTTACCTTACTTCTTCTTAGCCTCTTTACGGCGTACATTCTCATCTGAATAACGAACACCTTTACCTTTATAAGGCTCAGGTTTACGGTATGCACGAATGTTAGCAGCTGTTTGACCAACTAACTGCTTATCTACGCCCTTAACTAGAACTTCTGTTTGGCTTGGAGTTTCAATCGTAATTCCTTCAGGAACTGCGAAATTAACTGGGTGTGAGAAACCAAGAGTTAAATCTAATGTTTTACCCTTAGCTGCTGCACGGTAACCAACGCCTACTAACTGAAGTTTCTTCTCGTAACCTTCATGCGTACCAACAACCATGTTGTTGATTAGAGCGCGAGCAGTACCTGCTTGTGCCCATGCATTGGCTACGCCTTCACGAGGTAAAGTTGTAATAACGTTGTCGTTAAGTTGTACTTCAACTGCAGAGTTGATAGTACGCGTTAATTCGCCGTTTTTGCCTTTAACTGTGATGTCCTGGCCTTTTAATGTAACTTCTACACCGGCAGGAACATTAATTGGTGCCTTTGCTATGCGAGACATAGTTCCCCTCCGATTAAGCTACAAAACCAATGATTTCACCACCAACACCAGCACTACGTGCGGCGCGGTCTGTCATTAGGCCTTTAGAAGTTGATACGATAGCGATACCTAGACCACCCATTACCTTTGGTAATTCGTCACGTCTCTTATAGATACGTAAACCAGGGCGGCTAACACGCTGGATATTTTCAATAACAGCTTTGCCTTCGAAGTATTTCAACTCGATAGAAAGCTCAGGTTTAACATCGCCGCTTACTGCGAAATCAGTGATGTAACCTTCATCTTTTAATACTTTAGCTAATGCTACTTTCAGTTTTGAATTAGGCATCGTTACAGATACTTTCTTCGCTGACTGACCGTTACGGATACGTGTGAACAAATCCGCGATAGGATCTTGCAAGCTCATAGTCTTACTCCCGTGATTCTATTACCAGCTAGCCTTTTTAAGGCCAGGAATTTCACCGCGCATAGCTGCTTCGCGAACTTTAATACGGCTCATGCCGAATTTGCGAAGGTAACCATGTGGGCGGCCCGTAATGTTACAACGATTACGTTGACGTGCAGGGCTAGAATCACGTGGTAAAGCTTGTAGCTTTAATACCGCGTCCCAACGATCATCGTCAGATGTTTTCACATCGCTGATGATAGCTTTTAGTGCTGCGCGCTTTTCAGCGAACTGAGCAACTAATTTTGTGCGCTTTGCTTCGCGCGCTTTCATAGAATTCTTTGCCATAACCCTACCCTTATTTCTTGAATGGGAAGTTAAACGCTTCTAACAACGCACGGCCTTCCTCATCTGTTTTCGCAGATGTAGTGATTGTGATATCCATACCGCGTACGCGGTCTACTTTATCATAATCAATTTCTGGGAAGATGATTTGTTCACGTACGCCCATGCTGTAGTTACCACGTCCATCAAAAGACTTAGCACTTACACCACGGAAGTCACGGATACGTGGGATAGCGATTGAAACCAAACGCTCAAAAAAGTCCCACATACGCTCGCCGCGTAGGGTTACTTTACAACCAATTGGGTAGCCTTCACGTACTTTAAAGCCAGCAACAGATTTGCGTGCTTTAGTAATGAGTGGCTTCTGACCAGCGATTGCTTCTAGATCCGCAACAGCGTTGTCTAGAATTTTCTTGTCAGCTAGGGCTTCGCCCACGCCCATATTCAATGTGATCTTTTCGATCTGAGGGACTTGCATGACAGAGCTGAAACCAAACTTCTCTTGAAGTTCAGCAACTACTTTGTCTTTATATACTTCATGCAGTTTCGCCATCATTCTACTCCAACTATTAGATAGTTTTACCAGTAGATTTAAAGATACGTAATTTCTTACCATCTTCAATCTTGAAACCTACACGATCTGCTTTACTCGTTTCCGAGTTGAAGATCGCAACGTTTGATACGTCAATAGACGCTTCTTTCTCAACAATGCCGCCAGGCTGGTTCAATTGTGGAACCGGCTTTTGGTGCTTCTTGATTAAGTTAATGCCTTCGACAAATACTCGACCAGACTCGGTAACAACTGAAAGCACTTTGCCGCGCTTACCTTTGTCTTTACCTGCTAGAACGATTACTTCGTCATCACGACGGATTTTTGCTGCCATGATTGACTCCTTACAGTACTTCTGGGGCTAGTGAAACGATTTTCATGAACTTATCATTACGAAGTTCGCGAGTCACAGGGCCGAAAATACGTGTACCAATTGGCTGCAAGTTATCATTTAAGATAACAGCCGCATTGCTGTCAAAACGGATCAAAGAACCATCTGGACGACGAACGCCTTTCTTAGTACGCACAACTACCGCGTTTTTAACATCACCTTTCTTCACTTTACCGCGAGGAATTGCTTCTTTAACAGAAACTTTAATGATGTCACCAATCGCTGCATAACGACGGTGCGAACCGCCTAAGACTTTAATACACTGCACTTTGCGAGCGCCGCTGTTATCAGCAACTTCCAGCTGAGTTTGCATTTGGATCATGTTAATGACCTCCGGTGTAGTTATTACAACTGCCTTAAATCGTTTAAAATCAAGACATTTAGGTTAAAAACCACTCGAAAAACAATCTAGTTGCATTCCAAGGGCGGGCAATTGTATCAGCATTGGAGGGGTAGTGGTAGGTTATTTTTTAATTAATTTAGAAATACAAGGGTGACTATTTTGCTGAGAAAACAGTTTTTGCTATTTTAGCATTGATTAGAAAACAATCAGGGTAAATTTATGCCCTGATTGTTTTATCACCGAATAAAATCGGCATTAATTGCCGAACAAACCTTTTAATTTATCTTTGATTTTATCTTTGGCTTTCTCTTTTACTTCATCTTCTGCGGCTTTGCTTACGTCTAAACTAATGCCAACATCATGGAATGGCCCTTTGATACGCACTGGTATTTTAAAGCCAGTGCTATCATCTGTCGTGCCCTGTCCCTCAAGTGAATCAACAATGCCAGTGACTAAGCGATAGTTAACCGTCGTAGCTGGAAGGTTTATATCTCCTTCACCACTGATACGTACTAACGGGCTTAGTAAACTAAGATCCGTATTTTTACCAACGCCATTAGTAAAGTTAAAGCTACCAGTGAGTGCAGAAAAATCTGTTTGCTGGGAATTATCAAAGCCGGTATCTAGCCCTTCTGATACTGCTCCAAGGTTGCCTTTAATTAGCTCTTTACCTTTGCGTACCATTTCAGCGATATTGGCACCTTTGACTGCACCATCGGCAAACTCAAATGCCAATTTACCTTGCAGTGCACTCATAAAGTCTTTTTGGCTCTGACCTGATGTTGCTAAGTCCCAATTTAACGAGCCTTTGCCCATTAGCTTATCAAAGCCTGCCGCATCCGTTAGCAATGGTTGAGCATCTATTTTATCTAATGAGAAGTTGGTGCTGATTTGATAAGGAGCTTGTTTCGCATTAACCGTTATTGTGCCTTTACCATTACCTTCGTAGGCGGCAAATTTATCTAGGCTAACTGCAGCAACCGCGTTTTTAAGGGTGACTGTAAATTGATTAGCACCAAGTTTGATTTCATTTGCTTGTAAGCCACTTGAACGGATCACCACATTCGCATCTAGGGCATTTAAGCCACTCAAATCCATTTTTGTGTCATCCCAAACAATCGGTTGCGCTGGTGCATCCTTTGCAGGCTCTGATGCCTCAGTTTGCGCAACTGCTTCTGGTAAGTATGGATTTAAATCAAGCATGCCTAAATCGATATCAGCATTAACGGCTAAACGCTTACCTAAATTAAGCTCACTTTTCCCCTTGATCTCTAATGCATCAAGGGTAGCGACTAATTCAGCTAGATTGAACTTATCACCTTGCATACGCATTTTGCCGCTAACACTAAATGCATTAAATGCGTTTTCTTTGGCGTTCAGCTCTACTCCCTGCCATTTAGCAATGTCTTTCACTGAATCACCACTGAGCGATAATTGACCTTGAATATCTTTGCCTTGGCCAGCAATTGAGCCTTTAAACTCAACATCGACTAATCGAGAAGTCACACTTTTAGTCACATTAAAGGTATCGCCTTCAATGGCTTTAGCGGGGTTATCAACCGTTACATCCAGTTCAAAGCGCTCTTGCATATAAGTAATTGCGCCTTTCACCTCTAATGTTTTATGCAATGAAGGCAGTAAAATTGCTAACTCAAGATCGCTGATCTCTTGCTTAACGCCAGTCGCACCATCTAAGTAAACAAACTTACCGCCGTAAATGGCCACTTCACCTAATGCAATATCAAAGTTTTCAGGTAGCTTAACTGGGCCACTATTTTGTTGCTGCGCTGCTGGCTGCTCTGCAACCGCATCAAATAATTGCCAGTTTGCTTTACCATTTTTATCTGTTTCGAGCAGAATATTTGGTTCATTGATCACAAACTTTTCTAGTTTCAGTTCACCACCAAATAGCGAAAACCACGGAATATGAATTGCCAGTTGCTGCATGCTTGCCATATCAGCGCGTGAGCCCGTTTTCATATTGGCAAAGTGCACATCTTCAAGCTCAAGTTTTAATGACGGAAAAACAGATAAGGTTTTGTCACCTTTAATGGTCAGAGCTCGCCCTGTGGTTTGCTCTACCTGTTGCGAAACTTTGTTAAAGATTGCATCGGTAGGGATTAAAAACGGCGCTGCAACGATTAAAGCAACAAGCAATAACAGTATAACGCCAATAACTTTAAATAAGGTTTTCATGATGGTCCTTTCAAATGTGCAAATAATACTCTTATCATAGCGGGAGTTAGCATTAAAATCATTGTGCAACGAAGAAAAATGCACTTCTCTGCATTCTACATTGAATATATGAATTGTGACTGAAACATTTTAATACCTTTAGCTGCAAAACCATATAGCAGAATTTCGCAAAGCCGCGGGGCTATCGCAGCAAGAACTAGCCGATGCGATTAATGTTTCGCGCAAAACCATTAGTACGGTCGAAACATCGCGCTTTACACCGTCGGTGATCATTGCGTTGAAAATAGCGCTGCAATTTAATACCTCGGTTGAGAGTCTATTTTTACTTGATGAACACGATTAATACAGCCATGCTGCAATCTTGAGATTTTCAGAACTATCTTGATTGCATCCCTTGTATTCTTCGGTATGATGCACAGCCCTGTTGTTTTAAGGCGTTTTGCGCTAAAATTAAACAACTGAAAAATGTATCTAACCGGAGTACCATCAGGCATGAAAAAACTGCTCATTTCACCTTCACAAATGGCATTAGGCGAACAAGAAGGCCATATTTATCAAAATATTCTAAAGCAGGCTTCTGAAATCAGCTTAAACCTGATGGCGGTGAAAATAGAAAATCATCCTGAAGACTTCTTAGGTTGGTGCTATGAATTGCTCAATGCTAGCCGTGACCGTATTAATCATGATTTACTAGAAACCAATCAGTTACCTATTTTAAAAAAGCTTAATGAGTTACTCGTTTCAGCTATTAGCTTCTTACAATTGAAAACATTACGTGTTGCACCTTGGCCTGTGGTCAGTGTATTTATTGAGCAGCATAAAGACGTATTAGCGCTTGATGAGCAATTGCGTCTGACCCAGTATATTGCTGGTATTCGTGAGCAGTCATTAAAAGAAATGATCCCTGAAGACTTATTAGCATTTACTGGTAAACATACTTCAGCGCTCGATCCAAGCAGTTATAACTTTGACGTTGAATGGTTTAGTTCAACAAAGAGTGCCAAGGCTTTCCATCAAATGCTTGCTGACCTTCCCGCTTTATTTGATGAAGCATTAGCACACATCCCTCTTGAAGGCGAAGTAACAGAAGCTGATTACCAAGAGTTTGTACTCAAATACGTACACGCTTTTACTGACAACAATGAAAAGCCAACTTTAGCACCGGCAACTCGTTTATTGGCAATGCGTCGCCCTGATGTATTTACACCGCTAAACAACTCACGCTTAGATGCCTTATGTGCAGCGTTAGCGATAACCAAATTAAACAATCGTGATTTTGCACGCTATTGGCAAGATATTGTGCAAGCGATTCATGCTATGTCTTGGTTTAAAATGGCCAATGGTGACAGCGAACTGGATCAACAACTTGTGGCAATTAAAGCGCTAGTTCCGTGCTTTTTCTATTATGCAGACACCAACAGTGCTGAAAACTCAAATTACATCAAGTTATTGAGTAAACCAAAGCGTACTACTAGCAGCACCACTAAAAAAGTGCGCCGTGGCAAAGAGTCAGCTGAAATACTGGTTGACCGCGCCCTTGCTGCCGATGATATGCCTGAGCATATCCGCGCAAAACGTGATTCTATTATCAGCGAAGTACAAAAAGGCCGTGGCGTTGCTGAGACCATCAGCCTGATGCGTACTATATTTGGTTAAACCACAGTAAAGAATACAAAAACCCGCTGCAACTGATTTGTGCATGCGGGTTTTTTTATGCACCAACTAAGTGCGTAACAAACAACCATGATTATATCCCTCCTCTAAGCACTGAATTTAACCAGATGTTTTCAATAGATTTTAAATTTAATTTAAAGCTTTTCATTTAACTTGGCACAAGCAGTGCAAATATCCTGTTAGACAACTAGAAATGGGATCAGCAATTACTAGACTGCAATCTAATAAATAATTGCGAACCAAAAAATCAGCATAACAACAGGATACCAAACATGTTAAAACTAAAATCAGCGATTGCTATCAGCACCCTTGCATTTATGGCCGCTACATCTACAGCAGCTTATGCAGAAGTAACTGCCAATGCGGCAGCAACATCAAACTACTTATGGCGTGGCCAAGAACAAACCGGTGGTGATGCCGCTGTGTCTGGTGGTATTGATTACGCTAATGAATCTGGATTTTATGCAGGTACTTGGGCATCAAATGCAAGTTGGGCAGAGGGTATGACCTACGAGCTTGATCTCTACGCTGGTTTTGGTGGCGATATTAATGAAAACATCAGCTACGACGTTGGCTACATCTATTACGCTTACCCTGATGCAGCTTCTGCTGCAGATGCCGATTTTTCTGAAATCTACGGTAGTATCAGTATGGGTGGCTTTAGTTTTGGCGCATCAGTACTTGCAACTTCAGCCGCCAGTGGCGATGGCACAGACTTTGGTGATTCGTTATACCTAACTGCAGATTACGGTTTCGCAGTTGGCAGTAATGGCACTGAAATGGCCTTACACTTAGGCCACTATTCTGGTGATTTTATCGGTGATGACGATATCATCGATTACGGCGTATCTATCTCTAAAGATGGCTTTACCTTTGGCCTCTCAGATACCGATATGGATGACAGTGATATTAAGGCTTACGTTGCTTTTGCAATGGACTTTAGTCTATAAAAAGAATGTGTTACTTGCTGCAACACTAAGGGCCGCAAGGCCCTTTCTCATAATAAAAATACTCTTCCTTAATGACCAATCTAGCTATAGTTTTATAGAAGGTGGAGCTTGTTAAACCCAACTTCCTGTCACTTTCTATCGCTCACCCTTGCAAAAAACGCTGCTTGTATCTAGCTTAAACTTAAGATCTTTATCAAAATTTAGATTATTTTGGAAAATTTTCAGTTAGCTGTATTGTATATAAAGACTCATTGATCTAACTGTCAATATAACAAAAGGAACGCCACTATGACCTTCGAGCAGTTGCTCATTCTCGCCATTTTATTTATTACAGTTGCGTTGTTTTTGTGGGGCCGCTTTCGTCATGATGTAGTGGCATTAATGGCTTTATTGGCTTGTGTTGTGGTTGGCTTGGTTAACCCTGAAAATGCCTTTAGTGGTTTTGGCCATCCCGCGGTCATTACGGTGGCTTGTGTACTCATTTTAAGCCGCGGCTTACAAAATGCTGGCGCTGTAGACGCTTTAACTCGCATTGCCTTGCCTAGCAATGCCGGGCGCATGCTCAGTATGCTGGCGCTCATGGGGTTAGGGGCTCTACTATCTGGTTTTATGAACAATGTAGGCGCGATGGCGTTACTGATGCCAGTGGCTATTCATGTTGCAAAACGGCTTGAATTAACCGCTGGGCAAATACTAATGCCGCTGGCTTTTGGTACTATTTTAGGTGGCATGACTACATTAGTGGGAACACCACCGAATATTATCGTCTCTGGTTTTCGCGCTGAAGCGGGATTAGGCAGTTTTAGCATGTTTGATTTCACTCCTATTGGTCTCGCCGTTGCTGTAATTGGCATATTATTTATTGCACTCATTGGCTGGCGACTGGTTCCTGCGCGAAAGCAGTCAGGTTTAGAAGGGTTTGAATCAGGCGCTTATATTACCGAAGTGAGAGTCGAAAAAGGCAGTAAAGCGGATGGTATGCGCTTAAGTGAAATTGAAAAAGAACTCATTGAAGTCGATGCTCAAATCATTGGCATTGTACAAAAAGAGGTAAAAATAATTGCCGCTCACTCAAGCCGTCGAATTTATGAAAACGATATTTTAATGCTCGAAGCAGAAGCCGAATCGCTAACGGATGCACTGTCTATTTTAGGCTTAAAACTTGAAGAATCTATTGAGCAAGCCGCTTCTGAACAAGCACAAGAAACACACACCTCTTCAGACACAATACCCGAAAGTGAGCAGTCTGCTGAACAACAAGCAGAGCAAGACAAACCAAACAGAACAGGCGAAGTATCGCTAATAGAGCTGGCTGTGTTGCCTAGTTCAATGTTAGCTGGGCGCTCAGCCAGTGATATATCACTGCGTACTCGGTATGGCATAAACTTACTCGCTTTGTCGCGAGAAGGTGCACGTTCAATGAAACGCCTGCGTTCAATTGGCATTCAATCGGGTGACTTATTACTAATGCAAGGCGATCCAGAGTCGATTGCAGAATTTGCTGCTGATAATGGCTGTGTCCCCTTAGCTGAACGAGAACTACGTATTCCAGATAAAGTAAAAATATGGCAAGCAAGTTTGATTATGTTATTTGCCATTGCAGGTGCTGCGTTTGGCATACTGCCCGCTGCCGTCTCATTTGCCATTGGTGTATTAGCCTCTATGGTTGTAAAAACAGTACCATTACGCCAAGTATACGAAGCCATTGATTGGCCTGTGATTGTGTTACTCGCAGCTTTGATCCCCGTTGCGGGTGCCATGGAAGCCACCGGCACCGCCGACCTAATAGCACGTTTTTTGCTGGAAAGTGTGGCGCAAGGCAATGCCGTAATAGGGTTAGCATTAATTTTAATTGTTACTATGTTCTTATCTGATTTAATGAACAATGCTGCGACCGCCGCAGTGATGTGCCCCATTGCCATTGGAGTTGCAACCACCTTAGGTGTTAGTCCAGATTCATTTTTAATGGCCGTAGCCATTGGTGCGTCGTGTGCCTTTTTAACCCCCATAGGCCATCAAAATAATACCCTAATTTTAGGCCCCGGCGGCTTTCGCTTTGGCGATTATTGGCAGCTAGGAATAGCGCTAGAGATTATTGTGGTTGCTATATCACTGCCTATGCTACTGATATTTTGGCCGCTGTAAGCCCATTAAACGGCGCCTGCAGTGAATTATGTAGTTTAAAAACTCTGCAAGTGCCAGTACTTAGTTTTTTTGCACGGCCCTAACTCACTTTATAAATAGCATAAGCAACCCTCACCTAAAGCATACTGAGCTTAAGTTAAGGCACACTATGCCCTGTTGAGCCTTGCCAAATACGATACCATTGCTCGCGACTGAGTTTTAATTGCTTAGCTGCAACAGCTGATTGAATACGTTTAATATTACCCGTGCCTAACACGACTGATGGCTGGCTTGGATGCATTAGTAACCACGCGTAAACCACTTGATCAATAGAACTGGCGCCAATTTCACTGCCAACTTGCTCAAGTACGTGGCGAAGGCGAATCGCTTTTTCATCGTTTTCTGCAAAAATGCGACCGCCAGCCAAAGGCGACCAACACATAGGTTTAATATCAAGTAACTGACATTGGTCTAAACTGCCATCATCAAGAGCATGCATTTCATACGGTGAAAATTCTATTTGATTAGTGACTAATTCAAAGTCCAAGCGTGACTGTAATAAGCTCAATTGTGATGGCGTAAAGTTAGATACCCCAAACTCCAGTACATCACCGTTTTGTTTAAGGGTAGTAAATGCCTCAGCTACTTCGTCTGCATTCATCAAATAATCTGGGCGATGGATCAGTAATACATCTAATCTATCGGTATTAAAATGCTTTAACGATTGCTGCGCTGAGCTAATAATATGCGCTGCACTCGAATCATAATGATTAGCTTGGCCTGCTAACCCTAAGCTTGCAAAGGCTGGCTTAATACCGCATTTAGTAATAATTTTTATCTCATCACGAATACTTGGCTTTAGTGCCAAGGCTTTGCCAAATTCGGCCTCGCAGCCATATTCACCATAAATATCAGCATGATCAGTATGTTTAACGCCAGCCTCAATCGCCTGCTCAAGAAACGTTAAACATTGCTGCGGTGTAATTTGCCAATCTAATAATCGCCAAAACCCAAGTACTAGGTCGTCTATTTTACGCTCTGACACTCTCATAATAACCTCTAACTGATTCTAATTCCTAATATAGTTTAACAACCCAACTTAGCTCAGCTCACATAAAAGTGCACTAATTACATTGCTGCATATATTAGTAATAATTTATTCAATAGTACCTCATAAACAAATAAAACTAAAAGCGGTATATAAAAGGCACATCGCTTGCACTCATATGACTGACGATGTATAAAAAAGGAACATGATTAAAAGAAGCGAAAAGCCATGCAGCAACATGACCATCAACCACTTACAGATTTTATTGAATACCCACATGAACAGATGCTAGAACGCGCTAATGAGTTTTTAACGACAAGTCGGCGTCGTCATACAATTCGCAGTTTTAGCGACCGATCGGTGCCAATCGAGATTATTGAAACCTGCATTAAAGCCGCAGCTACAGCACCAAGTGGTGCAAACCACCAACCGTGGCATTTTGTAGCAATTAATAGTAGTGATGTGAAAAAGCAAATTCGTGAAGCAGCCGAGAAATTAGAACGCTCATTTTATCAAGGCCGCGCAGGTGAAGAGTGGTTAGACGCCCTAAAGCCATTAGGCACTGATGCCAGCAAACCTTATTTAGAGCATGCGCCTTGGCTGATTGCGGTGTTTAGCCAAAAGAAAGGCGGCTTAAATACTGATGATAAAAACACCAACTATTATGTGCATGAGTCAGTCGGTATTGCCACCGGCTTTTTAATTCAAGCATTACATCGCGCAGGGCTTGCAACACTAACTCACACACCTAAACCAATGAGCTTTTTAACCGACATTTGTGGCCGCGACAAAGACAACGAACGCCCCTATATGCTGCTCATTGCCGGTTACCCAAGTGATGATGCTACTGTGCCTAATCATGCCTTGGTGAAAAAATCACTCGATGAAGTTGCGACCTTCATTTAGGTTTAAAATCCACCGCTAATGTGTCGCCGGCGTTAAGCCCGGCGATAATATGCTGTTTAGCATTAATCACCTCCCCTAAACGAACAAAGCGGCGCTCAATCTTTTGCTCGTTAATAACATATACCATGGCTAATTGACCGTACTCATGCACCCAACTTGGCTCAATTAAAATTCCTTGCTCGGTATCCAGTGGCAAGTGAAGCTGTGCATATAAACCAGGCATCAAGTTTGATTGTGTTGGCAACTCTAAACGAATTAACATACTACGTGCAGCACTATCGGCAATCGGAACAATTTCACTCACCACCGCAACAGCGGTTATATTAAGTGAAGGCAAACTGACCGTTAAGCTTTGACCCAGTGTGAGGCTAATTGCCTGACGTTCTCGCACATTAAATTCAAACTGTAATTGTTGTGGATTATAAAGTGCCAATAAAGGTGAACCAGGCACTGCGGTATCACCTGGTTCAACTAACCGCTCTACAACAACGCCAGAAATGGGCGCTTTTATACGGGTAAATTCAAGTGCAACTTGTGCTTGGGTTTGCTGTTGCTTGGCAACAGCTAAGCTTGCGGTTAAGTTATCAAATTTCGCTTTTGCTTCATCATTATCACTAACCGATACCAACCCTTGTGAATATAACTCAGTTACGCGCTTAAGCTGTTTATCAGCTTGTGTAAGTGACGCTTGAATGGCTTTTATTTGCGCATCACTTTGTGCCAATTGCGCTTTAAAATCGTCTTGCTGCAAAGTAATGAGTACATCGCCTTGCACAACACTATCACCAGCACGTACATTTAAACGTTCCACTTGTGCCATCACTCGTGACGAAATTTGCGTGTTTTGTTTTGCAATCACAGTACCGGGAACATCTTCACTGCGCTTGATCGCCGTCAGCTCAACGGTAGCGACTTTTCCCTCATATGTCGTTGCTAATACGGGTTTATTTCCTGCGGCTTGTTTATTTGAAAAGCTGCCTGCCATATAAAGCACAGCAACAATAATCACTAACAACGCAATGATTGAGCCGAACAGTTTTGATTTACCTTGCATGAGCTTCATCCTCGGTTGTTTGTGTGTTCGCAAACACTAAATAATAAACTAGCGGCACCACAAACAACGAAAACAATGTTGATGCCACAATGCCAAAAATAATAGCGATAGCAAGACCACTAAATACGGGGTCTAAGGTAATCACTAAGTTGCCTAATAAAGTTGTGCCAGCAGTCAGTAATACTGGCCGCATCCGCGTTGTGCCTGCGGCAATCAATGCCGCTTTTATTGCCATCCCTTGCCCGCGAGCTTGATTAATAAACTCAACTAAAATAAGCGAGTTACGCACCACAATACCAGCAAGTGCTATCATGCCGATCATCGCTGTTGCGGTGAATAGCACAGGCTCTGGAGCACCGGCTATGGAGCGCTCACCAAACTGATTTAATAACCAAAAACCCGGCATAATACCAATCACAGTAAGTGGAATAGCCGACATAATAATCAGCGATAAACTGGCAGATTGCGTTTGTATTCGTAAAATAATAAAAATGGCGGTTAACGCAAAAGCAAACGCAATTCCCATATCTCTAAACACATCAATTGTGATCCGCCATTCACCTTCACCACTAAACGTTACATGCGTGCCTTGTGGTAATTGCCAAGCCTGAGTGCCACCGTTATTAAAAAAGCTGCGGGCTAACCAATTTGTTTGCTCAAAATCATCGCTACTTACATTTAAATCAGCGTTTACGTCCGCAATGATTTCTGCAGGAGTACGGCTATTAAGCTCTGCCATCACGTATACAACCTCGCGTTGGTCTTTACGCATAATCGGTTTTGCGACATTTAGGTTATGAAATTCACCCAGCTCAGATAAAGCCACCAACGGCCGTGGCGCGCTGGTTAAACCAAACTGATTGGTTGATTTTGCCAGCTCTCTATCACCTCTGACTTGCATAGCAAGCAGCTGGGCTAATTGGTTGCGCTGCTGATATGGTAATTGCATTTTGATATCAACGGGCTGCGTTTCACCACTGACATACATTACGCCCACGTTTTTACCCGCAGATGCAATCGTTAATGTATTGGCAATATCTTGTGTTGATACCGCCGACAAAGCCGCCTTGGCTTTATCGGTAATAAAGCGCTGCATCGGTGCAGTAGCTGCAATACTGGTATCAACTTCAACCACATGGGGCTCTTGCTTCAGTCGTTGTGCAACTTGTTGCGCCGCTTGATGGTGGGTTTGCGTATCAACAAACGGATCACGATACACTTCAGCCACTAAGGTGCTAAATACTGGCGGCCCGGGTGGAACTTCAACCACTTTTATCACTATGCCATTAACGGCCAATGGCTCAAGCTGTTTACGTAAACGCATCACCACACCATGAGACTGTTGCTCGCGCTGGGTTTTATCTAATAACAACACTCTAAGCTCAGCTAAATTAGTGGCCTCACGGCGATAATAACCGCGCACCATGCCATTAAAGTCCATACTTGATGGTTGCCCAACATACGCAGCAATTTCGCTTACTTCGCTAAGCTGCCATGTTATAGCTTGTACTTTACGAGCGGTCAGTGTTGTTTGCTCCAGACTCGTCCCCTCGGGCATATCTATCAATACTTGTAGTTCATTTTTATTATCAAACGGCAATAACTTCAGCGGCACCATGCGCATCACGGGCAGCAATGCACTGATAATAAATAATCCTAAGGTTGCCCATAAAATCAGTTTTGCGCGCCCTTTACTGGCCAGTAAAGGCGTTAATAAGCGTTCATAAATAGCGACTTTAGAGGAACTTAAATCATTGTGCTCAACAACCGGTTCTTTTAATAACTTCATGGCAAGCCAAGGAGTGACAAAGAATGCCACAATGGTTGAGACCATCACGCTTACAGGCACATTAAATGCCATTGGTGCCATATATGGGCCCATCATGCCGGTGATATAAGCCAAAGGAATAAAAGCCACCATAATGGTCAGTGTCGACATTAATAGCGCGCCACGTATTTCACTCATTGCAGCGACAATCTGTTGTTTTTTATTGCCTTTGTTTTGTAAAAAACGGCTAATATTATCAATGCCCGTGATCGGATCATCCACCAGCAAGCCCAGTGATAATATCAATGCGAATAACGTTACTCGGTTGATGGTGTAACCAAACGCAAAATCGAGGCTTAAGGTTATGCCATAACAAATTGGCACAGCTAAACCAACAACAATAGCGGGTCGCCAGCCTAAAAATACGCCAACAAAAATCACTACGGTAAATACCGCAAACACTAAGCTTGAGGTTAAGTTGTTCACTTTTTCGTTAGCGGTTTGCCCGTAATCTCTAAGTATTGTGTAATCTATTTGCGAAGGTAAAAAATTAGTTTTTAAATCAGCCATCATTGCGTGTACATCATTTGCGACCGCAACGGCATTTGTGCCCGCTTTTTTAGCAACACTTAAGGTAACTAAAGGATGCTCTTGTGTGGTATCAGATTGCGCTAGCCACTGATAATTTTCAGGCTCACTTGGTCCATCGAGTACTTTTGCAATATCTTTTAAATAAACACTTTTGCCGTTAATAACATTTACAACAAGTTGCTCAATCGCGGCTTTTGTTCGTAACACATCACCAGCTTGAAGCATGATTTGTTGCTCTGCATTAACAACACTGCCAACCTGAGATAATTGATTAGATACACTCAGTGCATAATATACATCACTGAGCGTAGTTTGATGAGCTGCTAGGGCCGTCGCATCTAAATTGACCGTTAAAGTGCGTTTTCGCCCAGCAATCACTTTAACTTCACTGGTGTTTTCTATGCGCTGTAAACTATTGGCAATTTCGTTAGCAAAACGAGTTAACTCGTAGTCGTTATATAATTTAGGATCTTTACTAAATAAGCCTAGCATCACAATTGGCACGTCATTTACTTCGACCGGACGCACCTGCCATGAGCTAATAACTGACGCCATGGTATGTTGATAACTATATAGTTTGGCGTAAGTATCGAGGATTGCTTGTTCACGATCATGACCCACAGTAAAGCGCAATGTCACCACAGTGCCATTACTTTGTGTGGTTGAATAAATATGCTCAACACCGCGTAATTGCGCCAATAACTTCTCAAGTGGTTGCGTGACCAGCCTTGCCACTTCAGGCGCTTCAATGTTAGGAGCTGAGACATAAATATCCAGCATCGGCACCACTATTTGCGGTTCTTCTTCACGGGGAGTTTGCTGTAAAGCCATAATGCCAAGCAGCACAGCCATGACAAAAATAATGATAGGAATACGCCCGTTAAGACTATTTTTTACTGCACTGTCGAGCTTATCCATTTGCTTATTCCTTACAAAACAAACCATAGAGCGTGGCTAACATAGCCTGTGCGTTGTCGTTAACCACCCGATAATAGATGGTCTGGCTTTCGCGACGAGTACTAACAATATTTGCTTTTCGTAGTGCGGCCAAATGCTGCGATAAAGCAGACTGTGCCAGTGGTACAGCCGCATTTAATTCAGAAACACTCATTTCACGCTCCTGCAAACAGCATAAAATCATTAAACGGTTTTTATTTGCTAAAATTTTTAATAGCTGCTCAGCATGCTCTACATTATTAGCCATAGCTGCAAAGTCGATAGTCATAGTTCCACTCTTATATTCAAAGTACCGCAAGATTATAGTTATCTATATTAGAAAAGTCTAATATTAAAATTTACTAATGTAGATTTATCTAATATATTAAATGACAACTGTCACAACTACTAAGGTTAACCATGAAACTAAACGATGCTCTTCGCTTGATAGCAGGTGTAATGATTTGCATATCATTGTTACTACAGCAATTTCATGATCCATTGTGGATTTGGTTTACAGTGTTTATTGCTCTAAACTTAATTCAATCAGCATTTAGTAAATGGTGCCCGATGATCACTCTTTTAAAAAAACTAGGTTTCGAGGAATAACATGCTTACTTCAATCCCAGATCTAATGAAAATAATTACGCCAAATCAACGCCGTATTGAGGCTGCACAGGCCAAGCAAGAAATTGCTGACAACAAAGGACTATTAATTGACGTACGTGAACCCGCCGAACATGCGGTAAAAGCAGCGATCGGCGCAATTAATATTCCCCGTGGTTTACTTGAAATGAAGTTAATGGAAATCGAAAAAGACCCAGCTCGGCCAATTTACTTACACTGTGCCAGTGGCGCTCGTGCAACATTAAGCGCTGAAGCACTTACCCGCGTTGGCTATGAAAATGTCACCGTTATTACCTGTAATGCAGAACAGATTTGCCAAGTATTTTAATGCAATTGGCATAACAGCTTCACATAAAAGTCATACTGGTCGGATAAGCTCTTACTTTTAAATTTAGCGGTACAGAGCAATGACGTTTACACGAAGAAATTTTTTAAAAGCCTCGGCGGCAGGGTTTGGTGTCGCCGTTTTATCATTAGGATTAACGAGTTGTCGGTTTGACGATGAAGATGACGACATTCTTGACGTGAACTTTGCTCATGGTGTTGCCAGTGGTGATCCATTAGCCGACAGCCTAATTCTGTGGACTCGTGTAACCCCTCTAGATCCAACCACCACCAGCATTAAAGTACAATGGCAAGCAGCAACCGACCCTGACTTTACTAATATCAGCCACAATGGTGAAACACATATAAGTGCAGCCACTGACTTCACCCTAAAAGTCGACCTACAAGGCTTAAACGCTAACACTACTTACTACTATCGCTTTAAATCGAATGGCAAAACCTCGCCTATTGGTACAGGTAAAACACTACCAACAGGCAATATTGATAAAGTCAAATTTGCTGTTATATCGTGTGCCAACTACCCCGCAGGCTTTTTCCATGTGTATGGTGAAATAGCCAAGCAAACAGACTTAGACGCTGTATTGCATTTAGGTGATTACATCTATGAATACGGCAATGATGGCTATGCAACACAAGATGCTGCTATTTTAGGCCGTTTACTGCCAGAAGATAACAGTGACGAAATAATTAGCTTAGCTGATTACCGTAACCGCTATGCTCACTATCGTACTGATGCAAACTTACAAGCTGCGCATAGTAACTGTGCATTTATTACTGTGTGGGATGACCACGAAATTACCAATGACACATGGCAAAATGGCGCAGAAAACCATAATGAAGGCGAAGGTGAATTTAGCGAACGTAAGCTACATGCCCTACAGGCCTATTTTGAATGGATGCCAATTCGTAATGTGGCAGATAAAGAACGAATTTACCGTCGCTTTGAATTTGGTAATTTAGTCTCTTTATACATGCTAGACACGCGTGTACTCGCCCGTGATGAGCAACTAAACTATGCTGATTTTGACCTGACCAGTGCACAAGGACAAAGTGATTTTGCAAACGCAGTAAGCTCACCAACGCGCGCATTACTTGGCAACGAGCAGCTTACTTGGCTCACTGATGGCATGACAACATCAAACTCAAAATGGCAGGTACTTGGCCAACAAGTACTGATGACCAAAATGCATTTGCCGTTTGAAGTACTGCAACTACTAGTGAGCTTACAAATCAGCCAAGCAAATGGCGGCGACACGAATGCATTACTAGCACAAGCATCGGCATTATTTGCTGAACTTGCACAAATCAAAGGCCGCGTGCTTGCGGGCGATCCAACTGTTACTGATGCCGAGCGCGCTCGTGTTGATACTACTGCACCATACAATTTAGATGCATGGGATGGTTACGCCTATGAACGTGAAGTATTGCTTGGTACTGCCATTGCCACACAAAAGAACTTAGTGGTTTTAGCGGGTGATACTCATAACGGTTGGGCTGGGCAATTAGTTACTGATGCTGCAAACCCAATTGCAGCGTCACAAAATGCCGGTGTAGAATTTGCTACCTCTTCGGTGTCTTCGCCTGGTCTTGAAGAATACCTAGCACTGAACACGCAAGGAGCAGAAGCAACAGCACAAATGGAACAAGTGCTCGCGTTATTGGTTAATGATTTAGTTTATAACAACCTCGTCGATCGCGGTTATTTAACCGTGACCTTTACCCCAGAGCAAGCAACCGCTAAGTGGCATTACGTAAGCAGCATTAAAACCGCCTCTTATGAAATGCTAACCGAGCGCAGTAAAGAACTACGTATGCTAGCAGGTCAGCCAGTAATTCAAGGGTAAAGTATCTAGGTGTTAGGAAAGAGGTTCTAGGTAAAAGATTAAAACAGCCCGGCGATCACTTGATCGCCGGAATTTTTGCGTTAAGACTTTAATCATTGGTAATTCCTTTCATATTCTTAGTGTCGCTACTCCTCTCAAAGTGCATGAATAAAACATGAGCGATACTTGATAGCACGATCAATACAATGCCTGCGATACCCAATAAAGTTTGAGTTTGTTGAAGAAAAATGTAGCCCAAAATACTAGAAAATAGAATTTGCGCATATTCAAGCGGCATTAGCTTAGATAAGTCACTTTTATTAAAAGCGAAAAAACGTGCTGCAAGTTTAGTAATAAGGAGCCCACCATATAGCATAATTAGTAGAGCACTATTTGTATCTAAAGGTTTCCACACAAAAATAGCGACGGGTAATAAGATAATCGCCGAATAGAGGGGAGCAAAAACCATTTGAGGCACAACCTTCTCTGCATTGCCTATTTTCTTTAAATTAATATTATAAATGACTAAAATAGCTACCGCCGACAGTGCAAAGATCAATCCTAGATAGAGGTTTTTCTGCATTACTTGGCTCGCCATTAGTTTTGGAGAAAGCAGCATCATCACTCCAGCTAAATTCAAAATAATAGCGATATAGACATAGGCTTTTGGTTTTTCTCTAAAGATAAACACCGACAAAATGGACGTTATAAGTGGCACAAAAAAGTTAATCGCGGTTACTTCCGCTAAACTTAAATATTGCAGAGCATAAAACAAACATATTGTTGAACTAACACCAAGCAATCCTCTGAAAATATGTAACTTCATTTTTTGGGGTTTGATATTTTCCCATTTACCTTTCGAGAATAATATAATCGCCGCAAAAGCAGCAATTACATTAACCAAAAAGACAACTTGGAATGGGCTGATAGCTTTACCTAAAAAACCACCGATTAGTAACATCACACTTAAAATGAGTGAATCTGACAACATCCAAATTACTGCGGCTGACTCTTTACTAGCCATTTAACTTCTCTCCCTGTGTTTGTGTAGCACAAATATATGCTACGAAATTAGAGCCCTATTAGAAATCAACTACTTTGAGCCCTAATAAAACTGCATCCTTTTCAGATAAAATCGCTTTAAATTACACCCGAAAAAGGTACAAAACAAGGGCGTATAAAAATAATTTGAGTTGATCAGGTAGGACGCACTGTATTAATTTCGCGGATACTCGCACATTGCCATATACCAATTGCCAGTTACATGTTCGTACTTACCATAATCTTTAGCACCGTAACCGAGCACACATAAGCCTATTTTCTCTGGATTACCAAAAACAAAATAACCCTCTTGTTGCCTATTCTGGTATGAAAAGGTAAATGCTTTTCTAATCAACCAAACACCCTGAAAATATTGAATCCAAAGAACATCTATATTTTTGCCCAGTAAAAACTCAGTGATCTCATCCAAACTTGAATCAGTCACTTTCACGAATTCTTTACTGCCTTTTTTTCTTATTAACTTATGCGCAAAACGCTCACCACTTTTATCATCAACCCACTGTACCGCCTGAAGATCCCTTTGCTCTGCAAGTAAAATGGCGTGTTCCAAATCATTCACGTGTTTTTTGAGAAAGTTTTTAGCTTTTGATTCAGGGCTATTAACCGTAAGAAATAACAAGCTTGCTAGGAAAATAACCATAAGCACCGTGAATAAAACAGTGAATATTGGTATCAGAGTCTCCCTGCGAAACATCTTAATATAGGGTGTATTTTCCACACGTTCCTTAAAACAAAATAGGATTACTCATATCTAACTATTTCCGCTCATCCAATAACGTCACTAACATTTGCTCGATGTTTTTCACACTGTAGGTGAGTGCGCGTATTAGCTCAACTTGGCTTTGTGGCTCATCACTGTTCACTTTTGTTGGTTGCTGTGCGGTTAGATTGTCTTTTTGAGTTAAGATTGCCTCGCGAAACTCACTGGCATCAACTACCCCAAGTAACGATACTAATGCGCCATGACCAGACTGACCTGCGGTTTCAAAGCTTAGTCGATATAAACCAAATAAACGCATCAGTGGCCCTTGGCTTAACCCGACGTCGGTTATTTTTTCAAGTGGGATGGACTTTTCCTCTTTAAAAAATACCCCACGCTTAACAACTAGCTTTCGCTCTAATAAGTTAGCTGACATAGCTGCCAATATTCGCCCTGCCACCAGCCAGATAATGAAAGCGACGAATGGGATAAATGGAATTCCCACCAAACACAATACACAAGTGATAATCCCCAACACCATCCAATATGATTTCACTTTAGGATCGAATTTAGCACTTTTTAAAATAGAGGTACTCATGGCTTACTCTTAAGTTGATTAAACATTTAAATTACGTGATCACTGAGTTGAATGCAATTTAGCTAAATTGTTAACCTATTACGAAGTATTGCCAATAAGCCTAAAAGATTAACACAAAGGGTTGTTTAAACAGGTCGTGTGTTCTATATTCTCGCAATCGGATTTATAGACGTCTAAACATCCACAACAAGATTATCTCATACAGAGGAAGCGCAATGACAACTCACACCTTAACTTTACTTGATGGCGGCATGAGCCGAGAGCTCACTCGCATTGGCGCTCCCTTTCAACAGCCTGAGTGGTCTGCGCTTGCCATAATAGAGGCGCCTGAAAAAGTAACCCAAGCACACAGTAACTTTATTCAAAGTGGTGCCAATATTATTACCACAAATAGCTATGCGTTAGTACCTTTTCACATTGGCGAAGAGCGCTTTGCACAATCAGCCAAATCACTTGCTGCAACAGCTGGCCAAGCCGCAAAAGACGCTGTGATAGAAAACAATATGGGAACTAAAATAGCAGCCAGTTTACCACCTATGTTTGGCTCTTATCGTCCAGATTTATACCAAGCTGATCAACTTAGTCGTATCGCAACGCCTTTAATCGAAGGTTTAGCGCCTTATGCTGATTTATGGCTAATAGAAACGCAAAGCCTTATTCAAGAAGCGCTAGATATAAACACGTTAATTAACCAGATCTGCAACAACCAAAAACCGGTATGGGTTGCTTTTACCCTTGAAGATGAACAACCAAGTAATCAAGCAACTCTGCGCTCAGGCGAATCTGTAAAAGATGCAGTAACTGCCATGCTAAATGCAAAGGTAACGGGCATTTTATTTAACTGCTGCCAACCAGAGGTTATTGAGCATGCTTTAACCGTAACCTTAGATGTTTTAAAAGACCTGCAGGCAGAGCACGTACAAATAGGTGCGTATGCGAATGCATTTGCACCACAAACTAAAGAAGCTACGGCTAACGAAGGTTTAGATGAAGTACGAGAAGATCTAACCCCTCTTTCATATCTAGAGTGGGCTAAAAAGTGGCATCAACAAGGCGCCACCCTAATTGGAGGTTGCTGTGGTATTGGACCTGAGCATATAGCCCAATTAAGCCATCACTTTGCGCCTTTAAAAGGTTAGTAATTAACACAGTATAAGCAGTCAAATGAAAGAAAATAAAATTGGATTAGTAGCGCTAACCGCGCTGGTTTTTAGTGCCATGGTCGGTGCGGGTATTTTTAGTTTGCCACAAAATATGGCTGAAGTTGCGGGCGTAAATGCAGTGTTAGTTGGCTGGCTTATTACTGGTGTTGGTATTTTGCTACTTGCTGGATGTTTTTTACAACTCTCTCGCGCTAAACCTGAACTTGATGGCGGTATTTATATTTATGCCCGAGAAGGTTTTGGCGAGCTTGCTGGATTTTTATCTGCATGGGGCTATTGGCTGTGTGCCACCATTGGTGTTGTTGGTTATTTAGTTGTGGCGTTTGCTGCTTTAGGTGCATTTATTGATACCCCAGAACGCACCCTATTTGGCGATGGTAATACTTTTGCAGCCTTTATCGGTGAATCTATTATTTTATGGGCTGTGCATTTCATTATTGTGAGAGGCATTAAACAAGCCTCTTTTGTAAACCTGCTTGGCACCATAGCTAAAGTGATACCCTTATTATTATTTATAGGCTTTGCTTACGCGTACTTTGACCCTGCAATATTTAAAGCAAATCAAAGTAATGTCAGCGTGAAAACTGATTTTATTGAACAAGTAAAAAACACTATGCTAATTACTTTATGGGTGTTTACTGGCATTGAAGGTGCGGCAGTCCTTTCGGCTCGAGCTAAAAACCGTAAAGACATCGGCCTTGCCACATTTATAGGCGTGATTGCTGCGCTAATTTTATATATAGCCATCACCATGTTGGCATTTGGGTTAATGAGTCAGGCCAATATTACAGAACTTAGTAACCCTTCAATGGCAGGCATTATGGCAATGATAACAGGGACCAGTGGTAAAGTTATTATTAGCGCGGGACTTATTGTATCTGTATTAGCCTCTTATTTAAGTTGGATTATTTATGCTGCAGAAGTACCTAACAGCGCAGCCAAATATGGGGCATTTCCTAACATATTTAAGCAACAAAATAGCAATGGGACATCTATTGCATCACTGACCTTAACCAGCCTAACTGTGCAACTTTGCTTAGTACTTATTTTGTTTACCGGTAAAAGCTATAACACCTTAGTTCTTGTTTCTACGTCCATGATATTAGTGCCTTACTTTTTAGTGGCCGCTTACATGGTAAAAGTAGCCTTTGCAAACAAGCTTTCTGTTGCTATTAAACTGATGGGCTTTGGTGCCAGTATTTATGGACTATGGCTAGTATATGCTGCGGGGCTAAACACGCTGCTGCTATCTGTTATTTTATACATTCCTGGCATCATGCTATTTATGTATAGCCGTAAACAATTTAAGTTAAATGAAAATATTTAAAATCAATGCATTATAAAATATCTTTACCAGAGTTCAGGTTAAGCCTTTTAATGCACTTTTAGCACTAAAAAAGCCGAGCATACAGGGTTATGCTCGGCTTAAGCCTAGGAAAATATAATCACTACTGTTTAGTAATAAGTAGGTTCATATTGTCCTTATCTGGGCCAATCACTTTAAACGTGTAATTACCTGATTCGGTAATACTCAGCGCTATATTGCCCCCTATCACTTCAAGCAACATTATCTCGTTAATATTTACTATTGGTGCATCGCCTACCCCACCGAAGTCCACAGTGTTCCAATCTTCAGAGGCTATTTTGAACTCATAATCACCGGCATCTAAATCAAGTGATGTACTATAAATAGCATTCCCTTGATAGATTAGGGGGTTGTCGGTACCCCAGCCATTTAAGCTGCCACGTAAGTAAACTTGAATGTCTGCAAACATTTGCGCATTAAATACACTCAGCGTGGGTGCATTCAAATCACTGGCATCAAAAATAAACTGATATTCGCCCTCGGTTGCAATATCCATCATCATATTAGCGCCTTTAGCAGCTAATAACTTATCTTCGGCAACGGTTACGATTGCATCCGCTTCACCTGATCCATAATCAACGGTATCCCAATCTTCAGCAGCAATTTTAAATTCATAACTGCCTGCATTGAGTATTTTAGTAACGGTATAAACGCCTTTACCTTGATAGATTAACTCATCACTGATGCCCCATTCATTTAAGCTGCCACGAACAAATACAGGCGTGCCAACGAATGGTTCTTCGTTATAAACTCTCAGCGTTGGATTGTCTTTATCGCTGGCATCAAACGAGAATACATAAGTTGCATCAATTGCGGCATTAAAGGTCATATTCGCGCCACTGCGCATTAAAGGCTCGGTTTGATTTTCCAACACTGCTTTATCAGCATCAGACAGCGCGCCAAAATCCACACTCGACCAATCTTCAGAGGCAATTTTAAATTCATAATCTCCCGCAGCTAAAGTAATAGCGACACGGTATTCACCATTGCCCATATACTCAAAGCTGTCAGCTGTGCCCCAATCATTTAAACTACCGCGCACATACACTGCAGTACTACCAAAAGGCACTACGTCTGGCGCGCCCACTGTTGCATTCGCACTTAAGCCTACGCCTTGGCTCTCGCCTTGTGGTTTTACAAATACCGCGATTGTATAGGCTGGGACTGTAAATGTACCGTCGGTTTCACTGGCAGTAAAACTCACTCCAGACATACTGCTATCGGTGCTGTTTTTAAGTATTGGATGTAATTCAAACTCAGCAGCGGTTGGTACTGTATGTGAAAGCGCTTGCTCAGTTGCATTAATTACTACCACGAGCGCGTCAACTTGGTTATCTAAATCAGCAAAACCTTGACCGTCATCAATGCTCATTACTATCAAACCATGTTGCTGGTTTTTACCGACATTGTGAAAACCTACACGGTCAATAACATCTTGCTCTGTGGTGAGTCTAAATAATGGGCTGGCACTACGAATAGCTAAAAACTCTTGGAACACATCCCCTGCGTAAGCTATATCTTGCGGCTGTGCAGCAGCTTGTGGATTACCTGAGACCTTAATGATCTCAGGCCATTTCTGTTGATTTTTCTCAGCATTAGGTAAACCAATATTCCAATTATTATGTTCTTTCGTTAAATCTACCGCATTAAACCAATCCCCTGCATTGTAGCTATCACGATCCATTGATTTTGAGCGTAGTAAATCAGCCCCAAGTTGCATAAACGGGATACCTTGGCTTACTAACGGAATTGCTAATGCCATATTATGCGCACGCACTCGTTGCTCAATACTCATACTTGTTGCATGTTTATATTGCAGTTGATCCCATAGCGTTTCGTTATCGTGCTTTGATACATAGTTAATGGTGTCTGCTGGGTCTAAAGCATAAGCCGTCGGCTGCGTATTCCAGCTAAAGCTATTACCTTTTGCCGAATTACCTTTAAAGTCTTTCAGGATATAGTTTTGTAGATTACCCGCCAGCGATAAACGCAGAGTATCTTGGTCTGCTAAATTGCCATCGGTTGGGTTATTACTAAACATAGCTCCACCGCGCACAGCCTCACGGATGCGGTCATTGAAGGTGCCTACTTCTGAGCCTGCCATATCAGCTTGCTTAGCTTGAGTGAACAAGCGGTTATTAGCCACTTCACCAAAGTCCCAGCCTTCGCCATAAAAGTAGTTATCAGGATCAACGGCTTGCACCGCTTCACGCGCTGCTAAAATTGATGATTTTGGCATGTGCCCCATAACATCAAAGCGAAAGCTGTCGTAACCAAAATCACGAGCAAGAATAACCAGTGAATCGCTAACAAACTTGTCCATCATCACATGTTCCGTCGCGGTGTTTTCACAACAGGTTGAACGCTCAATATCCCCCGTTACTTCGCTGTATCTGTGGTAATAACCAGGCACGAGTTTATCGAAGACTGATTTTTCCCAAATGCCTGATGAGGTTGTGTGGTTGTAAACTACGTCCAGTACTACACGAAGGCCGACTTCTTGCAGTGACTGCACCATAGCACGAGTTTCTAAAACACGGGCAACGCCTTCAGCACTTGATGCATACGAACCTTCAGGAGCAATAAAATGATGCGGGTCGTAACCCCAGTTAAAGCCGTCTAAATCACGCATCGCGCTGGCAAGTGCTTGTGCATCATCAGAACCCGAAAAGTAGCTTTGCATTAAATGAGCAATGATGCTGTTTTCATCTTCGATTTTACAAGCATCGGCGGCATCGTCTATTCGCTCACATAACTTACCTAGGGTGTCAGTGATTTCAACGCGCTTATCAGCATCTTCTTCAATGGTGCCAATGTCAGTGACTGGTAGTAAGTGAAAATGCGTTAAACCTTTGTCAGCTAGTTGCTTAAGGTGCTGCATAGGGATGCTTTCAAGCTCAGTAAATGCTAAATACTTACCTTGGTTTGCTGCGCTTACTGACGTATCGCGAATACTAAAATCACGGACATGACCTTCATAGATAATGGCATCTTCTGGGTTGGTAATTGTTGGTACACTGCGCTCATCCCAGCCTTGTGGTTTGGTATCGTCATCATTTAAGTTGATCAACTGTGAATACAAACCATTGCTTGATACATTCAGTGAGTAAGGATCGGTACTCCATAAACTTTCAATCGCTTGAGTAGTAGGGTGGTAAACATCAAACGCAAAGTGGTAGTAATGGCGGTCATAGTTACTATCTAGGCTCACAGACCAAATACCGGTATTGTTGTCTAACGTCATGGCGGTGCTATGCACTTGTGCTTTATCGGCGTCAAATACATTAAGCATCATATTGCTAGCGGTTGGTGCCCATACTGAAACATCAATTGCATTGTTATTATAATGCACGCCTAGCATGGCTTCATTTGCGTCGTTTTCACCTTGGGTGTAAAGTGCATCAAGGGCTTTGGCGGTTTGCACAAAACTTGCTTCAAGTAGCTTGCCTTCTGCATCGTAGCCCGCTACAACGAGCTGTTGTTTTATAAGTTGTTTTGCAGTAGCGGCATCCCAATTACCTTGATAGGCAGTCCAATCTGTTAAGTGCGGTACTTTCGCTGCTTGTGCATCGGTTAAACTCGTTGCCATTAATTCAACTGTTTCACCATTTAAGCCAGTATCAACATCAACAACCAAATCGGCAGCAGCTGATGAATGCAGCTTAATAATCTGCGTAAGCTCATTACTTGGCTTATACAGCACAGTATTTAAATCAATCCAGTGTGCTGATGCACCGTCAATTGCAACGGGACGTTCGCCAAGCGCTTCTACTGGGTATTCAAATACTGTTGGCTCACCGTCAAAGGTAAAGTTCATACGTACAAAACGCTCGTCGTCCTGCATCAGTGGCATGGTTAAATCCACATCACCATGGGCTTTACCTGAACCTTCTGTGCCAATATGAATAATAAAATTAGCACACTCGGTGTAACCGTCTTTTAGTGCCACAATCCAATAAGCTCCATAGTTTGGATCGACACCATTATATTCATGGCCATTAGCCCAATCGGTGGCATCAAACGGTGGCGCGTAAGCATCACAGCCCTCGGTATTCCAAGAGTGTAAACGATAGCCTTCGTACCCTTCATTTTCATCGCGCTTATAAAATAAAATAGCCTCACCTTCGCCTGCGAATACCATAGGGTCTGGTAAGTCGGGGTTATAGCCACTGGTACAGCTTTCATTATTTGCATCAGGAAATAATGGTGCGTCACAAGAGATAGGTTCAGGGTCAACACATTGAGTGCCTGCTGCATTAGGGACTTGCGGTACATCACAAGTTAATAAGGCTTGGCCTGCTTTTACATCGCTACTGCCTGAGCCTCCACAGCCAAATAGTAGTGTTAAGCTCACTGCTAATAGCAAATGAGTCAATTTAGTTATTTTATTCATTATTTATGCTCCAATTTGCTATTAGTGGCTATAGGTAAAACCTAAATAAACCTGACGACCAAAGTACTGGGTAGTACCGGTGATGTTTTCATTGCCAAAGTAACTTTGGGTTGGTTCATCGGTAAGGTTATTAACCTGCAGCAACATGCCAAATGAGTCAGTAAATTGATAAGAGGTTTGAAAATCGACCACGGTCTCGGCATCAAAATTGACCACCTGCTCATTGATCGCCACTTGCTCTGAGACAAAGTCTGAGCGGTAACGCACATTAAGGCGGGTTTCAAAGTTATTTAAGCTGTAAAATAAAGTGCCGTTTAATACGTTTTTAGACAACCCAGGTAAACCTTGTGTAACCGTTTCACCACCTAAGCTGGTGATAGATTCAACTTCGCTCTCGGTGTATGAATAGCTACCGTTAAAACCGAGGCCATCAAACGGCGCGGGTAAAAACGAAAATACTTGTGTGTAGGCAAGTTCAATACCGCGAATATAACCGCCATTGGCGTTATTTACCGCTGTTGTGTAAGTACCGTTAGTTGTGGCAACTTGCTCGCCACTGACGGGGTTTTCTATATAGTCAGGGACGTTAAAACCATTGCCTTTAAAATCAAACCCTTCAATGGCGATGGTATCGATAAACGAATCAATGTTTTTATAAAAACCTGCAACCACTAGCGCACCATCTGACTCATCAAAATAATGCTCATAAGAGATATCGTATTGGTCGGCATAAAACGGTTTTAAGAATGGGTTATTGGTACTTGAGCCGTTAATTTTACCGGTGGTTTTATCAGCCTCTGCGCTGGCATCCCCCGCTAGGCGATTGATTGGCGGGCGAGACATAACTTTAGCCGCAGCAAAGCGTAATTGCGTGTTATCGGTTAGCTGAAAGTTTAAATTAAGCGATGGCAGATAATCGGTATACGTTGTGCCAAGTACATTAGGTAAATAATTTTGATTTATGATGCCGATACTGTCGGTAATGTTTTGTGCACCCAGTGATAAATCACCATTGACGTTTTCTAAAATAGTAGCCGATTGGTCGGTATCAACACGGCGAATACCTATATTACCCAGTACCGGCATAGTGCCGATTTCAGTATTGATATTAAGCATGGCGTACGCTGAAAGCACTTCTTCGTATACTGAGCCACTTTGTAGCATGGTCCATGAGTAGTTAGTGGTATAGCCTTGTGTATCAGGTATTTCATCGCCATCAAGATCGACAACGCCATCGGCGTTACCCCAGGTTTTAACTGGCTCCGGTGCGCCTTCAGGAAACCAAGCATTAAGCGCTTTGTCTAAATCAATCGCCAAATATGATGGGAAATAACTAAAATCACCTTCCCAATCAACAACATTTACCATGTCATTGGTTAAACGCAGTGGTGGCTCAGTTGCTGAGAAATCACCGTCATTGCCGTATTCAAACACTGAGCGGTTATTGCTGTATTCACGATCAGAGTAACGCGCGCCAAATTCAACAGAGCTAAACCAGCTGTTATCCAACTCATATTTAAAATCAAGGCGGTAGGCTTTTACTTCATCTTCATTCTGATAAGGGTAAATACCATATTTACTAACCATTACTCGGTCGATATCGCTAAACGCAGCCGCTTGATTAAAGCCTACATCTGGTAAATTTAAACCATTAAGTTGGTAGTTTATTGATACGTTTTTATCTAACACCGGTTCTTCGGCTGAGGCATCTTCGGCAACCAGCGCCCACAATAAACCATTGCGGAAATTACTTTTAGCACGGGACAGCGACACATCAACATTAACGTTTAAGCGTTCTGTCACTTGCCAATCGGCGTTAACACCGTAGCTATCTACCTCATCAAAATCTTGGTTATCATCATTGACAATTTCAACGCGAGTATAGCTTTTTGAAGTACGATTAACCGAGGCGCCCACCACCGAATTGCCCTCTAGCTGAGCGTTTGTGTAAGTGGCCGTTGGGCCGCCTAATTTTACTCGTAAACCACGGGCAAACGATTCACTATCAAAGCGTGATAAAAATACATCACCCTTTAATTTAAAGTTATCTACCGGTGCCCACTCAATCGCCGCCATATAACCGTTACGGGTTTCTTCACCACCTAAATGCTGGAGCTCAAAACCTTCGCTGATATATTCGTTTTCAGGCTTTAGTTCTGGGCCATTGCTATCATTAGCAAGGCCATCTACGTCTTTATGATCGTTATAAGCAAGGCCAATAAATTGTGTTGCTACGCTTGGTTGAAATAACCGCGCATAGCCAAGGGCGACACCTAAAGTATCGTCAAGATACTTACCTTGATAGGAAAAGCTAATGCGATCGCCAAACTCAGTGGCATCATTCACCTCTGACGCTCGGTCGTTGTACATACCTCTGGCGTTCACCACAAACTTGTGTTGCTGATCATTATTAAGCGGGCTGGCTGTTTGCAGCTCTACCGTACCTGCCACGCCGCCTTCAATTAATGACGCCTTTGGTGATTTATACACCGCAGCTGAGCTGATCAACTCAGACGGATATTGATCAAACTCAATACTACGACTGCCGCTAGTTGAGACTTGCTCGCGACCATTCAAAGTTGAAAATACAAAGCCACCGGACATACCGCGAATGTTGATTTCAGCCGCTTGGCCGCCGGTTCGTACCGCAGAGATCCCCGGCAGTCGTGTCAGCGCATCCGCCATAGATACATCAGGCAAAGCACCTAAGTCATCTGCCGACAACTGCTCTGATACAGTATCGGTAAAGCGTTTTTGATTAAGTGATTGGATTAAACTACGACTAAAGCCACGCACTTCAATGACTTCAAGGTCTTCTTCTAGTTGTGGTTTTTTTACGGTGCTTGGTGCGTCACTTTCAGCCACAGCCAATGCACTGCAGGTTGCAAACATCGCGAGCATTAACGCACTCAGTTTGAATTTCCCCATGAGTTTCCTACCCTATTGATTTTATAATTGTGTGCTTTTTATTTTTAATTTGTGGATAAAATAAAACCAATAAAGTGTAACTAAAAAGTAAATTAAGTGTGATGAATACGTATGCACCAGCAAGGGCAATAGCTAGCAAGGAAAGGAACTTAGTCACGAGGTGCTGCGATCATGTAGATAACGTAAAATATATCGACCAGCTAACAGAGAAAGTCAGCCATACGTCGTTATTTCACAGGAGCATTAAAAATTACTAAGAACAGCTTTTAAGGTAAGCAGTAAGGATTGCAAAAATTGAATAAACTACACCATTAGCACCACTCTTATTGCTAGCCCTATAAAAACCACCGCTAATATTTTATCAAGCCAAGGGGAAGATTTGGTAAAAGCAAAGCGCTTTTTTGAAAGCTCAGTCAACGCTGCAACAAGCAGATACCAGCCAGTATCAATCATAAACACGGTTAAACACATGATCATACCAACCTGAAAATTTAAGTTTTCAGGGTCAATAAACTGTGAGAACAAGGCTAAAAAGAATACAGCGAGTTTAGGGTTCAAAAATGCGATAGCAAAACCATCTTGCAGCGCTTGTTTGCTATTACCACTTTGCTGAGTAATCTGTAACTCATCAGCACTTGGTTTTGCTAATAAGATTTTAATTCCTAAATATGCCAAGTATGCTGCGCCTAGATACACTAACACTTGATATACAGTGGGAAATTGCACCATCAGCGCACCGAGGCCAAGTAACGATGCTGCGGCATAAAAACCGACACCAACACCATGACTTAGCGCTGCCAGCATGCCATTTTTCATACTGCCATGAATGCTATGCTTTAACACTACAGCCAAACTTGGCCCAGGTGACATTGCACCCATCATACAGACAGCGACTAAACTGAGCCAAAGTGATAGTGTCATCTACAACTCGTTATTTTCAATGAGCAACGCATAGCCATTCGCTTCGCCGAAAAACCCTGTGATTGAGCTTACATTTATGACTTTCCAGCCATCTTGGTTTAACTGATAAATCTTTTCATTAAGTGCTTTAATATCTGCGCCACCAAAAAAACGCGTCTTTTTAAATTCTATTATTTTTTGCACTGCTATAACCTTTTAAAGTTGATACTCAAAATCATAAAAATGTATTCCAGCTTCGATGCGAATTGCCATTTTCCCGCTAAGGCCGGTAAGTTCATGGCTACCCGAATCTGGCACTACATTTAAAATCAATGAATCTTGGCCTTTATCCATAGTACCAAAATGTTGCAGGACAAAGCTGCCTTGTTTACCTGCAAGAGTACCAACTACTTGTTCAATTGCCACATAACCGGCACTACCTTGGGTGGCGGTCATGGCGCTGAGCATTTCGCCAGTGCTGGTCGCCTCAAGCTCCCCAGTAAAGGTTTTATCAATCGACATACGACCTAAATTTACGCCATCAATGCCTTTTGCATAGCCTTCAATGGGGTTGAGTTTAACGTTAAATTCACCGGTTACTTTATGAGTTGCCATGTTAGTCCCTTAGTTGTTATGAGCTTGGTTATTGAAATTATGATTTAAGTAACCATATCTATACCCTATTGCACAAAAAGAATCCAGCATGAGCACCAATAAAGCCGAGCCAAAAGACAAAGCTGCTTTTAGTAGTTTGATTCCGATTTTTCAGTTTATTAAACCCTATAAATGGGTGGTATTTTCGGCGCTTGTGGCGCTACTTGTAACCGCTGGGGTTAATTTATCACTGGGCCAAGGGGTTAAATTTGTAATCGATCACGGCTTTATTGCCGGCTCCCAAGAACAGTTAAAACAAGCCATCATAGTGCTGATTGGCTTAATTAGCTTACTCGCAGTGGGAACATTCAGCCGCTTTTATTTAATGTCGTGGATTGGTGAGCGCGTTAGTAACGATATTCGTAAAGCGGTATTTGATCGCATAGTTACTTTGCATCCAAGCTATTTTGAAGAGAACCGCAGCGGCGAATTAATGTCGCGCTTAACAACCGACACCACTTTATTGCAGTCAATCATTGGCTCGTCATTTTCCATGGCACTGCGCAGCGCACTGATGTTGGTAGGTGGTTTAGCCATGTTGTTATTTACTAATTTAAAGCTCACTTTAGTGGTAGTTGCCTGTGTGCCGCTGGTGTTAGTGCCAATGATGGTGTTTGGCCGTAAAGTGCGCAAACTTGCCAGCTCCAGCCAAGATGCGATTGCCGATATCAGCACCTATGCAGGTGAGATCATTCAAAATATTAAAGTAGTGCAAAGTTATAGTCATGAACAACGTGAGCAAGCCGCATTTGCACTAGAGACCGAAAAAGCCTTTAAGGTTGCGAAAAGCCGTATTAAACAACGTTCATTTTTAATTGCAGCGGTGATATTTTTAACCTTTAGCGCCATTAGTGTGATGCTGTGGGTCGGTGGCAGCGATGTACTGGCAGGGACTATGAGTGGTGGTGAGCTAGGTGCATTTGTGTTTTATGCCATTATGGTGGCAATGTCGGTAGCAACGGTGGCCGAGGTCTATGGTGAGCTGCAACGCGCGGCGGGTGCCGCAGCAAGACTACTTGAATTACTCGCGGTAAAAAGCGAAATAGTTAACCCAGTACAACATCTTGATGACCAGTTACACAACAATACTGATTTAGCCGCCATAGAGCTTAGTAATATTACCTTTAACTACCCGTCTCGCCCTGATGTTAGTGCACTTAAAAATGTATCACTCAGTATTCAACAAGGGCAAACCGTGGCGATTGTAGGCCCTTCTGGTGCTGGTAAAACCACGTTATTTGAATTACTACAACGTTTTTACGACCCTGCCACTGGCGCTATAAAATTCCATGGCATTGATATAAAAGATCTATCACTGAATACGCTACGAAACAGCATGGGCATGGTGGCACAAAACCCGATATTGTTTAGCTCTGATGTGATGCATAACATTCGTTATGGCAACCCAGATGCAACCGATGAGCAAGTATATGCCGCAGCCAAACACGCTCATGCCGATGAGTTTATTGCGCAACTACCTAATGGTTATAAAAGCTTTTTAGGTGAGCAAGGAGTGCGTTTATCTGGCGGGCAAAAGCAACGCATTGTGCTTGCGCGAGCAATCTTAAAGGATCCTGAAATACTACTGCTTGATGAAGCAACCAGCGCTTTGGATGCACAAAGTGAGCATCATGTGCAAGCCGCGCTGGAGCACTTAATGCAAAACAGAACCACCTTGATCATTGCTCATCGCCTCGCCACAGTAAAACATGCAGATATGATTGTGGTAATGGAACAAGGTGAAATTATAGCAACAGGGACTCACCAAGAGTTATTAGCGATAAATCCGCTATATCAGAAATTATGTGAGTTGCAGTTTAATAGGGATTGAAAGCGGTAAGCGGTAAGCGGTAAGCGGTAAGCGGTAAGCGGTAAGCGGTAAGCGGTAAGCGGTAAGCGGTAAGCGGTAAGCGGTAAGCGGTAAGCGGTAAGCGGTAAGCGGTAAGCGGTAAGCGGTAAGCGGTAAATAATCTCAATCATTTGCTTAGGTAGCAAATGATTGAGATAAAACATTAACCCTCAGTATTAGGTACGATTTGAATTTCTACACGGCGGTTTTGCGCGCGGCCGTTGGCACTGTAGTTACTGGCAATTGGGCGAGTTTCGCCGTATCCACGGGTACTAATACGCCCAGCTAGAATTTGCTGATTCACTAAATAACCTTTCACACTCTGCGCACGCTGCTCAGATAGGTTCATGTTGTAGCTGTCTTTACCTGTGCTATCAGTATGACCTTCAATGCTTAGATAGGTCTTTTCATATTTATTCATTACTTTTGCAATGGCATCTAGGGTGTTATGAAACCCCGATGAAATATACGATTGATCGGTGGCAAAAGTGATATTAGATGGCATCACTAAACGTAAGTTATCGCCTTCACGCACAACCTCAACACCTGAGCCGGCGAGCTCATCACGAAAGGCCGCTTCTTGCTTATCCATGTAATCACCAACCGCAGCACCGGCTAGCGCACCAATGGCGGCACCAATAAAGATACGTTTATCATCATGATCTCCCGTCGCCTTACCTAGTACTGCCCCTGTAGCTGCACCAATGCCAGCGCCCATGCCGGTGTTGGTGGTTTCACAACCCGTTAGTAATAGCCCAACAATAGTCGCAGTTAGTAATGGTTTGGTTAAAGTCATGGTATTTCCTTGGTTATTATTTCTTTCATTAACATCTATTATGCAAAAATTGCAATGAACGAAATATGAAGAAGATGTTAAAAGCGCAGCGCTTGTTCATTAAGTGGCGGCAACTTATAGGGGGCAATTATTTGATTGAGCTGACCATTAGTCGCCATGGTTTTCATTAATACTTCAATCTGTTGCGCAAGTAGAGTTGTTGAAAACTGCTTACTTAGGGCAAGGTAGCCATAGATTGTATCATTAAAACGATACTGCATTTTAAGCAGTTTATTGGCTGGTTGATTTAACACGCTCATGGCATGATCTGCGGTGTCTTCGACTGCAATAACTAAATCTGCCCGATCTTTTAATAACAGTTCAATGGCTGTACTCTCAGCCAAAACAGGCACTTTAATCAACTTCTTATCGTCATCAAAACGTTTGAAATGTGCTGCGCCACGCATCACTGCGATTTTCTTACCATATAAATCATCATAGTTTTTGATTTGTAATTGACTATCTTGGCGCGCGTAAAATACAAATGAAGATCTTAAAACCATATAAGGTGGTGTTACAAATTGCATCCTTTGTTGGCGCTTAGCGGTTAGGATCAAACCGCCCATCGCATTAACTTCGCCTTGCTCTAACATTCTTACACAACGTGAAAATGGGCAACCAACCAGCTCTAACTTAAAAGGCAGTTGCTTTTTCATCTCCTGAAAGATATCAACAATCGCGCCTGAGACTTCACCATTTTGATTAATTTGGCTATATGGTGGTGCGTGATCAACGGCTAACGATATTTTTTGCACAGCCGCATTAGGTTGAATTGCAGCATAGGCGTAGTTTACAAAGGCAAAAATTATAAAAATATAAACAATAAATCGCATAACTACTTAACTTTAACAAAGCCTTTTTTACATTGTAGACAGGTACAAAGATTAAAAACCATAAAATTGTCACGAAATTTTGTCATACTTAGCTGTTATAGAAATAACAAACGAGAGAATTCATGTTACTAGCTATTTTTAAGCAGTTTTTTTTACTCGGTTGCATGAGCTTTGGTGGGCCTGCGGCACACCTAGGTTATTTTAAGCGCCACTTTGTTGATAACTTACAATGGCTCAATGCTCAGCGTTATGCGCAACTGATCAGCCTTAGTCAAGCTTTGCCTGGGCCTGGCTCAAGTCAGGTTGGCTTCGCAATTGGTGTAGAACGTGCTGGGGTATTCGGTGGCATTGCTGCATTTATTGGCTTTACCTTACCTTCATTTTTGATCATGGCGTTGCTCGCCATCAGCGCCCATCAATTTGACGCTATTTATTTCGCAATTATTGCCGGTTTAAAATTGTTTGCTGTGGTGATCGTCGCTGATGCAACGCTCAGCATGGCAAAAAGTTTTTGTACCAGCTGGGCTCTCAAAGCGCTTGCCGTATTGAGTACTTCAGTGCTGATATTAGTTCCTAACTTAAGCAGCCAAATTTTAGTACTCGTTATTGCAGCGGTAATTGGCGCTTTTTATCCTTTGCTCAAACTAGCCCCAGATGAAGCCTCTAGTGAGAGCCAAAGCCTCGCTATAAATTGGCCCGCCTTAATATTATTTGCGCTGTTATTGCTGATTAGTTTCGTACCATTAGGTTCTCAATTTTCGGCTTTTGCACCTTTTTATCAAGCGGGAGCTATGGTATTTGGCGGCGGTCATGTGGTATTGCCGGTTTTACAAGCTGGCTTACCAAGTTTACCAACCGAGCAATTTTTAAGTGCCTACGCGAGTGCGCAAGCCGTGCCGGGACCGATGTTTACCATTGCAACTTACCTCGGTGCTGAACTCAATAATAATCAGCCATTAATGGGGGCAGTGATTGCCACCTTGCTAATTTTCACCCCAGGATTTTTATTGATGTTAGCATTTCAAAAAAGCTGGTTACAATTAGCACAAAGACCGCGCTTTGCGAGCAGTATTGCCGCGCTTAATGCGGCTGTAGTGGGATTTTTAGCAGCAGCACTGTATTCACCGATTTGGACATCAGCCGTTCACTCCATTTGGCATATTGTGATTGTTGCGGCTGCTTTTGCATGGCTAAGACTGGCAAAGCCACCAATTTGGTGGCTGTTAATTGCCTTTATTAGTGTGGGTCTGCTTCAGTATTATTTGCCACTTTAATCGTAGGCTTAATACCGGTTGGAGTAATCGCCGCAGGACTAAATTGCCCACTGACACTTTGATAAGCACGCAAGTCAAAAATAGGCAGCACTGCAAGTAAATGATCCATGATCTCTGCTTGTAAGTGCTCGTACGATATCCAGCGCTTATCTTCACTAAAACAATAAAACTCTATCGGTAAGCCATGATTTAGCGGTTGTAACTCTCGTACCATTAATGTCAGTGACGTGTTTATTTTACTGTGCTGCTTTAAATACCCTTCAGCATAACGGCGAAACAACCCTAGGTTTGATACCGGATCCGGTAGCATATTCATTTTAATATACTCTTGTAACGCGATAGTTTGAGCAATGCTATTGGTAAGCTCATCGTCAGCTAAACGAATACTGTTCATATCAATATTGAGTGAACGCTTAATACGACGTCCCCCCGACTCTTGCATACCTCGCCAGTTTTTGAATGAGCCTGCCACCAGCATATAAGTCGGAATGGTCGTAATGGTGTTATCCCAGTTACGTACTTTTACGGTGTTTAAACCTAAATCAATAACCTCACCGTCTGCGCCGTAATTATCTACTTGGATCCAGTCACCGTAGGTTACTAACCGGTTGGCGGCTATTTGAATACTGGCGACAAAGCCTAAAATAGTGTCTTTAAATACCAATAAGGTAACCGCTGCAATAGCACCAAAACCAGAGAGAATATAAGTCGGCGATTTTTCCAGTACGATACTCACAATCAAGATTGCGCAGATCATAAAAGTAATTAATTTAACAACTTGAATTAAACCTTGAATTGGCACTTCACGGGCAAATTCCAGCTGGTTATAAATACCACCCGCAATACTGACGATACTACTAATGATAAAACCAACATGAATAATCAGCAGCGTTTGACCAATCGTTTTAAATACCTCAGCGGCAAATTCACCAACGGGGTAAACACTGTCAAAAGTTGCCAAGAATAATACGCAACAGAGCATTCCTGCAAAGCGGCGATTGAGCTTAGTCAGCATTGGCGCCAATACCCCAATTCGCTCAGGAGATAGTTTAGTGGCCACTTTTTGAATGCCAGGCAACATTAAGCGACGGGTAAATAAATATACAACTAGCAGTGAGAACACCCCGATCGCGGTAGCGGTCAAAGAGCTAAACAACGCCGTATCAGGCACCCCTTCAAACCAAGGTTGCACAAGCTGCTGTAAATGAGTTGGAGTCGTCATGGTAATTTAATTCCTTGCTGCGTGATGCTGAATAACTGTCATTTTAACTACCTTGCTCGTTGCTTCACACTGTAACAGCCACACATTTATAATGTTGTGCTGATTTGCTTAGCTATTAGTTTCTGCGCTGATCACGTTTGTTGCTGTGACTTAACGTTTTGTTCAAGCTTAGTGAGCTGCTGCTCTTTCTCTTGCCATAAACGGTTTAACTCTGATTGAAAACGTATTCTAAACTCAGAGTCCCCGCTGTAATCGCCAATTAATTCTTCACTTACCGGTATTACCTCAACATGCACGTTGATCTGCTTTACTCGACCACTGGCAAAATCAACAAAAGTTGGTATGCCATCTGGATACTGAATAGTGACATTTACCACTTTAGAAATTTGCTCACCCATAGCTTGCATGACAAATGCCACACCACCCGCTTTTGGTTTCAATAAATGCGGAAACGGGCTGTTTTGACGGGCGTGTTTTTGTGTTGTAAAGCGTGTACCTTCGACAAAGTTAACAATACTGACTGGCATTTCTTTAAATTTTTCGCAGGCTTTACGTGTCGTTTCTAAATCTTTACCACGCAGTTTTGGGTTCTTTTTAAGCTGGCTTTTACTGGTGCGAGTCATAAATGGGAAGTCCAGTGCCCACCACGCTAAGCCTAAAAACGGCACATAGATTAGCTCTTTTTTTAAAAAGAAGTTTAAAAATGGAATGCGACGATTAAGTACACGTTGCATCACCAAAATATCAACCCAACTTTGGTGATTGGCAATAACCAAATACCAATCCTTTAGCTTTATTTCTTCAAGCCCAGTTACGTTTAGCTGATGAGGGGTAAAAATATTTTGATTAATTGAATTGCAAGACACCCAAATACTGGCACACTTTTTAGCTATCCAGCTCATTGCTTTTTGCAGTGGCTTGAACGGGATTAACTTTATTAAGCCGCAGATCAAAATTGGCACAAACCAAATTATCGTATTTATGGTGTAAAAAAAGATGCTAAAAATACAACGGAGCAAAGACATTACTACTTAATTCCTTTCATTAAAACTGTACGGCAATTTATAACGCAATACGCAATATCGCAATTAATCTTCAAAATAGGTATACCCTTCAAGGCCCGCATTTAGCTCCGCTAAATATTGCTGCTTAACAGGTTCGCTAATAGCTAACTGCTGTACTGTGGTAGCAAAGTTATCCGAAAAAATATCGCTATCATAATCAACAAACTTTAATACATCCTTAACGCTATCCCCCTTAATCGCATTAGTAAGCTGGTAGCCTTGCTCGGTGAGTTCAACGTGCACAGAATCAGTATCACCAAATAAGTTATGCAGATCTCCTAATATCTCTTGGTACGCCCCAACCATAAACATGGCAATGTGGTATTGCTGCCCTGGTATATATTGTGGGATAGGTAAGCTGGTTTCAATCCCTGCGCCCTCAACATATTCACGAATTTGACCATCAGAATCACAGGTAATATCTTGAATAATCGCGCGTTGTGTTAGCGGCTTATCAAGGTTTTCAATCGGCATTACTGGGAATAACTGTTGAATACCCCAGACATCTGGCAATGACTGAAATAATGAAAAGTTCACAAACAGTTTATCTGCCAATTTTTCATTTAGGTCATCAAGCACTTCACGGTGCGCACGCGCATTGCTCAATGACGCACGAACGCGATGCAAAATGGTAAAATAAAGCTGCTCTATTTTCGCCCACTCCAGCATGCTGACTAAACCATGTACGTATTGGTCGTGCGCTTCGCTAAATAAATGCATCGCATCGTGGTAAATTTCCAGTGCCATACGTGGGTTTAAACGCTGTAAACATTGCCACATCTCATCAAGAACTAATGCACTATTTGGCTCTGGTGCACTTGGATTACTGTGATTAGGTGCTTGTTCGACGTCGATAACATCAGTGATCAACACCGCATGATGCGCAGTGAGTGCACGACCTGATTCTGTAATAATCGCCGGATGCGGAAGCTCATGCTGCTCGCATACTTCTGCAAACGCATTAACCACATTACGGGCGTATTCTTCGACCGTGTAATTCATTGAGCATGCACTACGTGAACCGGAACCTTCGTAATCGACACCTAAACCACCACCAACATCTACGGTATTAAGTGGTACACCTAGTTGGCTTAATTCGGCGAAGTGACGAGAACATTCACGTAAAGCACGGTGAATATCACGAATATTGGCAATTTGTGAACCAATATGAAAATGCACCATTTGCATTAAATGCAGCTTGTTATGTTGTTTAAGTACTTCAACGGCAGTTAACACTTGCCCAGCCGTTAAGCCAAACTTACCTTTTTCGCCACCGGTATTTTGCCACTTGCCTTTGCCCACTGAATTTAAACGGATACGAATACCAATGGCAGGTTCAATGCCTAAATCTTCAATTTCAGCTAATAAGGTCGTTAATTCGGAGAGTTTTTCAACCACGATTTTTACTTTGTGACCCATTGCTTGGCCAATGCAAGCTAAACGTAAAAACTCACTGTCTTTATAGCCATTACACACAATCGTGATTGGTTGCTTCGCAACGCCTAGGATTGCCATTAACTCAGGTTTTGAGCCGGCCTCTAAACCCACCAAGCCACTCGGGTGTGCTAATAGCTTGCTGACCACTGAACGTTGTTGGTTTACTTTAATCGGGTAAACGCAAGTATATTGCCCTTGATAAGCACGGGCATTGCGCGCGCTACTAAATGCGCGGGTCATAGTATCAACCCGATTTTGCAAAATATCGGTAAAGCGCACTAATACAGGTAACGTTAACCCTTGTTTTTTGAATTGCTCAGTCAACTCGGTTAATGAAATAGCGGCTTTAGTTTGATCGCCATCCGGATAGGCAACCAGCTCACCTTGGCTATTAATATCAAAGTAACCATCGCTCCAATGTGCGACGTTATATGTAGAGCGTGCTGTATCTAAACCCCAAGTCATGGCAAATTCTTCTATAGTTAAGCAAGTATAAACGCACATTTTAATACGTCAGCGGCCACCAAGCTAACAAAAATTGACCTTTTCCCAAAGCACAGGTTAAATTATTCGTAGGAACAGTGAAAATTTCATTGAGCAAAACGCCAAGCACTGGCAGAATTGCCCCTTTTTCATACTCAACTCAAAAGTGTAACTAGCGACATGGCAAATTTAGATCAAAGTAAATGGTTTACCGAAATCAGTGAACGTGACGGCAGCGCGTTTTCTCTGCGCATCAACAAAAAGTTAGATGAGCAACAATCTCCTTTCCAAAAGGTTGAAATGTATGAAACAACCGACTTTGGCAACCTAATGATTATTGATGGTTGCACTATGGTAAGTAGTCGCGAAAACTTTTTTTACCATGAAATGATCAGCCACCCAGCATTGCTTGCTCACCCAAACCCAAAAAATGTAGTGATTATTGGTGGTGGTGACTGCGGTACTTTGCGCGAAGTACTCAAGCACCCGGGCGTTGAGTCTGTTACACAAATCGATATCGACGAAGTAGTGACCCAAATGTCATTAAAATACTTCCCTGAATTATGTGAAGCAAACCAAGATCCACGTGCCACAGTGATGTTTGACGACGGTATAAAATACATGCGTGAAGCCGCGCCTGAGTCTATCGATGTGGTGATTGTTGATGGTACCGATCCGGTTGGCCCTGGTGAAGGTTTATTCAACCATGCATTTTACACTAGTTGCTTAAACGCCCTTCGCACTGGCGGCATTATGGTGCAACAAAGTGAATCGCCATTGATGCATATGCCATTATTGGTTGAAATGCGCGATGCAATGACAGCCGTTGGTTTTAAAGACTTACAAACTCTGCCATTTCCTCAGCCAATTTACCCAAGTGGTTTATGGTCAGTAACGCTTGCCCGTAAAGATGAAGCTTTCGCAGGCTTTAGAGAAGAGTCAGCCGCTGAGCTTGCGCAAACTACAGAATACTACAACAGCGGTATTCACCACGGCGCACTGGCAACACCAAATTATATGAAACGCGCTTTCGAGAAAAAGTAAACGTTAGCTACTCACAATGCAAAAAGGGTTCTATCGAACCCTTTTTATTACCTACAGCAAAAAATTAAACTTTAAAGCGCTGTACTAGGCGGTTTAATTCATCGGTTAATTGATTCATTCTTACCGCGACTTCTTCGGTTGAACGTGCCAGCTCGCCACCTTGCATGGTTTGATCGTTCAATGACGATAAATTATGGCTAATTTCTTCTGCTACTGCGGTTTGCTCATCGGTAGCTTGCGCTGTTTGCATGGCCATATCGTTCACTTTTACTGATGACTCTTGCATCGCATTAAGCACATCATTGGTTTGCGTAAACGAGGCTACGGCTTCATCCGCAAAGCGTTTGCCACCATTAATTGCCGTTAAAGATTGTTCGACACTATTGGCAAATTGCTCAACCATTTGTTGTATATCGTTAGTGCTTTCTTGAGTGCGCGTTGCCAAGGTGCGTACTTCATCGGCGACCACCGCAAACCCTCGCCCTTGTTCGCCAGCACGCGCCGCTTCGATAGCAGCATTAAGCGCGAGTAAATTAGTTTGCTCTGCAATCGCGCGGATCACCTCCAGCACTTTTGCTATATTATCGGAGCTTTGTTGCAGTTCAGTTGATTTGTTACTGGCATGTTCCATATTTTCAGATAGCGCGACTATTTTATCACTCGAATTAGCCACAGCCGTCAAACCTTGCTTAGCCAGTTGTTGTGAATTATCAGCCTCTTTTGAAGATTGCTGCGCCACATTGGCCACTTCGCGACTAGCAACACTCATTTGATGAACTGCACTGACGATTGATTCAGATGCTTGGCTGAGTTTTTGAGTGATCTGATTATTTTGATTTGCGAACTGACTTAAATCAGTCCCTAAATGGTTGAGTTCATTAGCTTGACCTAAAATATCACGGATCAGTTGCTGCAAATTATCTAAAAAGCGATTAAATGCAGTGGCCAGCTCGGCAAATTCATCTTGGCTTGCTATCGCTATACGTCCTGTTAAATCACCATCCCCAGAAGCAATATCATTAATTCGCGCTGTCACATAATGCATTTGCTTCGTTAGCTGACGTGGGATCATATAACTAAACCAAGCTGAAATCGCTAACAGTACCACCACTATAGTCAGTAAAAACCATTTCGTTGTGGTGATCTTCTCTAGCAGTTTTTGTTTTTCTTGTTTCGACGTCAACTCAGCTTGTTCACCTGCTTTATCTAAAATATCGCGCAGCGCTGCAAACTCAGTATCGGCCTGTTGATTCTTTTGCTTGTTTTGCGGGTCGTTGATAAACGCGTTTGATGCTGATAGCCATTTATTAAAGGCACTATCAAAGCCACCAAACTGTGTAGTCACTTGCGGGTAGGCTGATAGAAAATGTAAATATTGATTAAAACGTTCGCTCACTTGCTGTGCGTTTTCTCGGTGATCTTGCAGCTCTTCTGCACTGCCCATCTTATTAGTTACTAAGTGTAGTTCGGCCACTTTGGCTTGATAGAGATCGCGGTCACTGTTAACCACGACTGAAATAGCATTTAGAAACCGCTCAGATTGTGCGTCTAAAGCAACTTTTTGTAAGTTAATTAAGTATGTGTAACCTGTGATCAGCACAATTATTGCAATCCCAAGTAACACAATTGGAACGGAGCTTTTAACACGAATACTCTGTAATTTCATGTTTCACCTTATACGTAAAAGTGCAGTATCAATCGATACTTAAAGATAGTTCAAACGCACAAAATTACCATTAATAGCGCCACTGCACATTTAAACTCAGCTGCTGTTGCGATAATTTTCTGGCCATTGCCATCGCCTCGCGGTTATCTGCCTGACTATGTAATGCTGAGCCTTCAATACCAAGCTGCCATTGCGGGGTTAACTGATAGCGCCATGTTGCGGTAATAGCTTCGCCATGGCTGGCGTTTGGATCAAACGCCCAATCATCATGATCGGTTACCTCAAAAAAATCATAACGTACGGAAAAACGATGTTTTGCGATTTTGTGGCTAAGTAACGCAAAATGGCTGTAAAAGTCATTATTAACGCCACGGTTTTTGCCCATTGCCGTTTTGCCAGACATAGCTTGTACTATCAAACGTGTTTGAGCTGTCAATTTATAAAGCCAAGCAGCACTGGCAAAGCGAGTATCCCATGCATACTGACCCGTAGCATAATTTAGCGCAGCAGGATCGCCATTATTATCGTAATAATAAAAACGAAATTGTGATTTTTTTAAATAATCCCAGTGCATTCCCAGGTAATAACCAAAGCGTCCATCAACCTCTTCAAAGGGCAGCACCTGATTTGCCTGATACTGAAGTTGAGGGGTATTAAATGAAGCAATTGGTGCAAAGGCAATACTTTCATTAAAGGTGGTTTGACGGTCATGTAATGCAAAGCCACGCCACGCAAGTAATGTTCCTGCAGGATCATTACCTTTAAAAGTAGCAGCAACGAAGCTAAAGCTATGGGCAGTGTTAAAGCTGCGGCCAGGCCGCTTGATAGTGGCCTCAACTCCAACGGTACGTACCTCTTCACCTAGCCATGAGTTTATTGCTGAGTTAGTATAATTATAAGGCGAGAGCCAACCCATATCGGGGTTTTCTAATGACAATAGTGGGTAAAAACCACCTACCCGCAAATGCCATTTATAGTTACTTTGTGTAAGTGGCTGATACTGCAAATAGGCCTGACTAAAACCTAGGCTCGACTGCGGATCTTGGTAAGCATTAATAACCCCATGCGCTGACCAAGCGGTCGTTAAATCGACTCTAAAATCAAGCAAACCTTGTGACAGTACAATGCCATCATTATCACTGTCATACCGGTACAGCCCTACCCCACCTTGTTGCCAACTCAATTGTGGATCACCTTTAACAGCACTTAGTTGCACTAAGCCCTTTACTTGTGCAAACGCATTAATACTGCATATTAATCCCAGTAAATTAACAGCAAAAATGGCTTTATTCATAGTCATCAAATTCATCAACCGCAATGGTAATACGAGGCACAATAGATTGCTCTATTTGATAAACAATCGCTGCACTGGTGAGCCCGATTGCTTTGCTTTCAGTTTGACTAATATCACTAAACCCTTCATGCCATACATTAAGCTTAAAATCGCCTTGTTCTGGCGTCAGTTCAATTTGCCCTTGGTTATTTGTAATGCCATAAAATGGGCTATCAACCACCACAATATAACCCAACATCCAATCATGGATATTACAACCTAGCTCAACGACCCCAGTTTGTTCAAAACGGATCGGGGCTTGCGGTTGTTCACGATACAGCTTTAATTCAAATGGTTTAGCTGTTGAAAACGAATAAACGTGATGCATGATTGAATCCGCATTTGGAAACTCAACCTGTGCATTTTGCGGCACCACTAAAACATGAGGAGTAAATTGCCGCGCTTTTTGCGTCATAGTAAATGGCGAGCTCACTGGCAAGGTTGGTAGAGTATTATCTGTTGCAGTTAGCCACACCACCGCATTCGCAAGCGGCTGCTGGTTTTGATCATTAATGGTGATGGTTACAGCATGACTTTTACTCATCATAAAAATAAATAAAGTAGCGATAAATAGTTTGCTCATCTAAATGTCTTATTATTTGGCTTTATTCATTATAGACCGATTCAATTAATACTTTGTTAATTTTATTTTGCATATTTAGCTAAAACTTGGCCGACTAATAAATTGAATACGTATGCAGCCATCTCGTAATCAAGGCGCTTGCGCTTTATGCTAAATGATTCAATTAGGTTACACCTCAAGGAACAGCTATGCGATTACCTTTGCTACTTCTACTTGGATTTTCAAGTGCTTGCTTTGCTAAAGACGCGACGATTCAATCTCCAAACGGAAACATAAAAATAACCATTTCGGATCAGCAAGCTACACCAAGTTATAAGATCAGCTTTAACGGCAAAAATGTTATTGAAAACTCATCACTTGGCTTTGAATTTAAGCAACAAGCCGCCTTTGCTGAAGGCTTTACAATAACCGACGTTAAAAGTTCTCAACATGACAGCCAATGGCAACAACCTTGGGGTGAACGCCAAACCGTTATTGATAAACATAACGAAGTTGCCGTTACCTTTAGTAAACCAGCGCCACAAGGCGGCACATACACGGTTCGTTTTCGAGCCTTTGATGATGGCGTGGGTTTTCGTTACGAAGTACCGAAACAAGCAGGGTTTGAAAACATCGAAATCACTAAAGAACTCACCGAGTTTGCCATTAGTGGGGCAGATAAAGCCACCGCATGGTGGATCCCTGCGCGTGGTTGGAACCGTTATGAATACGTTTATAACACCAGCCCACTACAACAAGCGGCGCTGGTACACACCCCATTTACCTTTAAAAATGCTGACGATGTCCATGTCAGTATCCACGAAGCTGCTCTGGTTGATTACGCAGGCATGGTGCTCAATCAACGTCGTCCAGGGACTTTACAAGCCGACTTAACACCTTGGTCTGATGGCATCGCAGTTAAAAAGCACGGTGCATTTAATACTCCATGGCGTACAGTACAAATTGGCGAAAAAGCCATTGATTTGATCAATTCAGATATTATTTTAAACCTCAATGAAGCAAACAAGCTCGGTGATGTATCGTGGGTTAAACCAGGTAAATACGTGGGTATTTGGTGGGGTATGCACATCAATGAAACCACTTGGGGCAGCGGTGAAAAACACGGCGCAACCACACAAAACACGAAATATTACATGGATTTTGCGGCTAAATATGGCTTTGATGGCGTATTGGTTGAAGGTTGGAATATTGGCTGGGATGGCGACTGGTTCTTCAACGGTGATGTATTTAGCTTTACTAAACCTTACGCTGATTTTGATATTGCAGAGCTTACTCGTTACGGCAAACAAAAAGGTGTGCAACTGATTGGCCACCACGAAACCTCAGGCAACGTAACTAACTACCGCGAGCAAATGGAAGACGCTTACGCGCTGTACGAAAAATCTAACGTCAGCCAAGTAAAAACAGGTTACGTAGCAGATGGTGGTAACATCAAACGTATTGATGAAAACGGCATTGCTCGCCATGAGTGGCACGATGGCCAATTTATGGTTAATGAATACCTACACAGTGTAAAGCTCGCTGCTAAACATAAAATTAGCATTAATACTCACGAGCCAATTAAAGATACCGGCCTGCGCCGTACTTACCCAAATTGGATCGCCCGTGAAGGTGCTCGCGGCCAAGAGTTTAATGCCTGGGGCACACCGCCAAATCCACCAGAGCATATTCCAATGCTGGCTTTCACGCGTATGTTGGCAGGGCCAATGGACTTTACCCCAGGTATTTTTGATATGGGCTTTAATGGCTTAGGTGCTGACACTAACCGTCCGCAAACCACGTTAGCAAAGCAGTTGGCTTTGTATGTGGTGTTGTACAGCCCTATTCAAATGGCCGCAGATTTACCGCGTAACTATTTAGCCAAACCGGATGCTTTTCAGTTTATTCAAGACGTACCTACCGATTGGCAGCAAAGTATTGCCCTTGATGGTGAAGTTGGTGACTTTGTAGTATTTGCTCGTAAAGAGCGTAAACGCGATGGCTACTCAGGTAACGATTGGTACTTAGGTGCCGTGACCGACGAACAAGCACGTACACTTGAAGTAAAGCTCGACTTTTTAGATAAAGGCAAAAAGTTTGCAGCGCAGATTTATCGTGATGGCGATAAAGCCGAGTGGAAAAATAACCCATACGATTTAACAATAGAAACACGCGTTGTTACGGCGGCTGATAAGCTAACTCTCAACCTTGCCACCAGCGGTGGTACAGCGATTAGATTTAAAGCATTGTAATAGCAAACTTATAAACATATTAAAGTAATGGCTAAGCGCGAGTATAACTCGCGCTTATTCGTTTTAAGACTAAGATACAGCTGCCCCCTTAAAACCGTTCGGCAACAACCACAATTATTAATCCAATAACCCCAGTAACAACAAAGCACTCAACTTGAGCAACCTAAATACTGGCTGACTCCTTGCTGCAATGTCGTGTAATAGATTTCTTATCTGTAGTGACCTACTTTGTATTGATAAAAATTATTTAGCTCAATTAGCAACTGTAGGAACATTATCATGGCACCTTTTAAGTCCGTTACAATCGCCGTTGTGGCATTAGCCTGTCTAAGCTCGCTAACCGCTCATGCAACTGGGAAATTATCTGCTCAATATGCGTCGCAAACTAATTGTGGTGCTCAAAGCGATTGGTTTAACTCTCCAGTTAAACCGCCTAAAGAAGGTAAAGATAGCCCGTTTGCATTGGTCAACGGACAAGATAAATCCACTAACTGTGACTTTCATCAATGGTCTTGGCAGAAGTTTCTGTATTTAACTCAAATAGATAAAAAGACCAATCAACTAGTCATGTTTGGCGATGACTACTTGCAAGTAAACAATGAAATGATGCCTTATCTTGAGCCTTGGAATGATTTACTCAATCCCACAGGCTTTAAATTAAGTGCTCAACTAATTTTAGAAGATACCACTCAGGCGGGTAGTAGCCATGGCGAGTTATTTACAAAATATGGTAATCAGCCTGCTTACTATTCAATTCATATAAACCGTGAATTCATCAAGTCGGCAGCTAAAACCCCGATCACCAGCAGTGATCAGTTTGCTGTGGGCTCGGTTGAAATAAAAGCAGCCTGGTTGGCAACAGATCAACTACGCGCGCTATATTCTGAACAAGAGATAGACGCGCAGTTTTATACTCGTCAAGCACTGATCAAAGCGGATAATAAAACCATCCGTAACAGTAAGGTCGCATTAATCGGTATGCATGTTGTTGGGGTAGTAGAAAATCACCCGGAATTTATTTGGGCCACCTTTGAACATCAAGCATCAACGCCTGATTATTACGGTTCAACGAGTGCATTTAAAAAAGTCACTACAGCTTACGATGCAAATAAAGTGGTAAGCGATAGCGATAACTTTATTTTTTATAGAAAAAACACCACGGCTGGCGACGCTAACCTAAGCTACCCACAAGGTGAAACAACCACTAATACGTTTAGACTTTATCAATTTGGCGTACCTAACGGCGCACCCTATACAACAGTCGCCACAGCCACACAGCAAAACCAAGATGCAGAAAATTTTAATAACATTCAGCAACTCAACCTCAGTGTTAATAAAAATTTAGCAGCACAAGGCACTCATTGGCAGCACTATTTTTATGCTGGCAGTGTCTGGTTAAGTACCCAAGGTTATCAATTTAGTAATGGCATTAGCGGCAATATTGTACCGCCTAATGCTAACGACAAATTGCGTGGTTCACTGGCGCTTGCCAATATAACGCTAGAGACCTATACCCAAACCTATGGCGATCCCAATCAAACTGCTAATTATTCAATTAACAATTGCTTTGCGTGTCACGGCATTAGTGCGGGTCAATCCACCATGGCCGTTAGTCATATTTTTAACAATTTTGAAAAGTTACGCAGCAGCAATCAACAGCTCAATGTGCAAGCAGCTCAATAATAGTGAACTTGCTGAAAAGAACTTTTAGAGCTAATACCTCTAGAGCCGCTTCAATACTATAAGGAATATAATAATGGCGAAAAAACCCAAAAAGCACAGCATTAAAACGCCAGCAACTGCTAACAATGTGCCGTGTTGGTCAAACGACAAAGATGTTGAATTAGCCTGCCAGCGGTTAACTGAAATGTTTGTTGGTCTTGGTCAAGTGCCGCGTATAGACAAAGGTCAACAGCCAGCACAACGAGCTGTATTTAGAAAGCAGCATGGCATTGCTTATGGTCACTTTATTATCAACCCAGATATAGACCCGCAATTTAAAATTGGCATTTTTGCAGGCAAAGAATACGAATGTGCGGTGCGCTTTTCAAGTGATACGTTGCCATCCTCACCGGATTTACACAGTACATTAGGGTTGGCGGTGAAGCTCTTTGCAGTCGATGGGCCAAAGCTAATTGGCGAAGCTGAAACCGCAGATTTTATTTTTCAAAACATGGATCGATTTTTCACCAAAAATGCGCAACAGATGTGCCAATTCACCACCGCAGGCGTGATCGATAAAAACTATGATGCCTATTTAAATAATCCACAACACATACAAACAGCCACTATTTTACAGGCCATGCAAAAAGTTGAAGCAAGCTGTTTAAGCGCTAATTATTGGGCAATACTACCGTTCAAATTAGGCGAACAACAGATTGTAAAATATCGCTTAGTGCCTGAAGACAGTGAACTTGGCGCACCAAGTGTCGATAATAATTACCTCGCCTTAGACTTACAGCGGCGTTTACGGCAAAGCAGTGCAACCTTTCGCTTTGAAGTACAATTAAGAACAAACCCTAAAACAATGCCACTTGATGATGCACAAGCCGTGTGGAGCTGCGAAGAAAGCCCCTATGTATGTATTGCGCGGTTACATTTAGCACAACAAAATATTACCGCGATTGGCCAAGCTGAGCTTGGTAATAACTTAGCGTTTAATATTTGGCGTACTTTAGCCGCCCACGAGCCCCTAGGCAGCATTGCATTGGCTCGAAAGTCAGCCTATGCGGCCAGTGCTCATGCCCGACATACAGCTAATGGTCAGCAGCTACAAGAGCCTAAACAGCTGAGTGCATTTAAGCCACAGCAAGATCAAGACATTGACTCTGAGTGCATTGTTTATGCTGGTATTTATCCGCCGATTGGCGTAATGCGCGTAGGTAATAGTAAAAAAGACTACTTTATTGGCCCACAACAACCACAGCCCATAGCCCATACTGATGAACACAGTTACCGAGATAAAACCGGCGCATTAAAACGCCAAGCCGCTGAGTTTAGAATTTACGGTTTTAATGCCGCTGGCAAAGCGATAAAAGAACTGACCCTCGACAATGCAGAGATCACTTGGCACGCTGAATTAGCAAATCAAAAAGCCTCTTGGTACGAATTTCAAATTGCTTTAGATATTCCAGAAGCCGCCGATGCGCCGCCATCGTTACTGCGTAATAACAATGTAGCCGATCGTAGCAAGCTGTTAATCAAGGGTGGCAAACACAGTATAAACCGCAAAAACGTAAAATCTAAGCATGAGTTTATTGGCCAATTTATGGATCAAGACGTGTACTTAGGCGAAATGCGCAGTGATAAAAACGGCCGCTTACTAATGCTCGGTGGTCATGGTGTGTCACGTAACGTAAATGGCGATATAGCGATTACCTTTGCAAATAATGAAGGTTGGTATGATGACACCTCAGATGGCCCAATTACAGCTGAGGTTGTATATCAGGGGGTAGCACTTCGCGTAGAGCCCGCTTGGGTTATTTGCGCGCCACCGGATTATGCACCGATGCAAAAATCAGTACGCACCATGTGGGATTTAATGCGCGACGTTGCTGTAGATGCCGGTATGCTGGCAAGACCACAGCGACCTTCTTTTCGCAACGACATTCAACCCATTTTTACCCGAATGACCGATTTACAATGGGTTAATGATGGATTTGCAGGCGCATTTGGCTGGGGTGGTCAGTTTAATTACACCACAGATGAATGGCTAGAAAAGCTGAGCGATCCCTCTCCTGCCTATCAGGAATTACGCCGAACTCTGTCTAATAACTTTCGTCGTTTTGATGTTCCCGGTGCGCAGGCTCCACAGCTGTGGCCTTGGCTATATGGTGATGCGATTAGCATTCCTCCCACAGGCTCAGTGCGCCAGCATGCAACGCTATCAAATTTGCAATTGAGCTTTTTAGAGCAATGGGTGAAGGGTGATTTTATTAATGATTACACCCCACAATCAGCTTGTCCGGCTCATGCAAATGTAACCGCGTTAGATGATTATCCTATTGCCGAGCAGCCAGAATTACTTACCCGCGGCGCGATGGAGTTTTGCCTTGCTGATGCATTTCACCCAGGCTGTGAAATGACTTGGCCAATGCGAACCGCAGGCATGTATATGTCGGCATTTCGACTCAAGCACGCCCAAGCGGACTTACCAAGCGACCGTTACTATTACGGCCCAGTAATGAATAGCGACGTTTATACCCTAGCGCAAGGACCTTTGTTTGGTGGCCAAGTTGCAGGTGGAATAACACGCTGGATGGCTATTCCTTGGCAAACTGATACCGCGAGTTGTAGAGATGGCTACAACTCTGAGTACGATCCATTTTTACCGACATTTTGGCCTGCTCGAGTGCCAAATCAAATAATGAATCAGTTCCGCTATCAACAAGTGCTTGATACCTCATTATCTGACAGTACTCGTCAACAGGCTTTTGCTTATCGTACTGACTGGCTTGATGATTTACCTCTGCACGGTAATCCTGCCACATATACAAACCAAATCAATAGTATGATAGACAACTTTGCTGAACTTGCGATTGTACAACCTCATATCGGCGTAATCGGCGATGCACAATTTCCTAGCGCAATGCAGGTTGGTATATTGCCCAACAATCCACAAGATGAGGCGCAAGTTAACTTAGCGAGTAAAGCGATGCAGCATACCAAAGCCACACTCTCCGCTGAGCACGCTTCACATCGCAGTCAAAGCAACTTAGGTGTTACTGAAAAAGCCAGCCGTTTCCATCGCAACAAAGGGCGCTAAACCAATGGCGATACTTCAAGAGAGCGAATTACAAACGGACGTTGTGATCATTGGTGCAGGTGTGGCGGGTTGTATCGCCGCACTTGCTTTATGTGACTCATATCAAGTCACTTTGATTGATAAGTCTGAAATGCCCGAACAGCGAATTGGTGAATGCTTAGCGCCTGCGGCACGACGCATTTTACAGCAGTTAGATTTATTAACTGAATTTGAACACCAACTAGCGGCCAACGTGATAACCCCGCAACATTTACACAACGCAGGATTGCAGATCAGTTGGGGCCAAGCAACGCCCTATGTGACTGATAACCTAAATAACCCTGATGGTTTTGGTTGGCGTTTGGATCGCCAAGTATTTGAGAACTTTTTACGCGAAAAAGCGCTGCAACGGGGTGTGCGCTGTATTTGGCCTAGCAAATTAGCAAACAGCGAATACCGAGGACAGCGCTGGCAAATAACACTGACACAGCTGCAACACGAGCAAACAATCAACATTGCGAGTCAATTCGTAATTGATGCCACTGGCCGAAAGGCTCATTTTGCAAAAAAATACACCGCTCACAAACAACATGATCGGCTAATATCTTGCTGGGCAACCGTGGCTAATACTATTGAAAATCAGCTAGGCAGCATTTGTGCCACACAAAACGGCTGGTGGTACAGTGCACCATTACCAAACCAACGTCGTGTTTTAGCATTTCAAACGGATCCGGATCTGCTCACCAAAGGCCTACACCGTGATACAAAGTTATTTACTCAACATGCACAATGTTATGCCAAGCAAGCGAAAATACTCGATGTATGCCAACAGCCAATAACACTGCATGGTATCGTCAGCGCTAACTCCACGCGCTTGGAGTGTTTTGCAGGCCAACAATGGGCAGCGTTAGGTGATGCGGCACTGAGCTTTGATCCAATCTCATCGCAAGGAATTTTTAATGCCATGGCAACTGCGATGCAACTTGCCAAGCTGATGAAAAAACTCGATATAGTCAATAAAATAGAACACGATACCCAACTCCAATTTAAAAAACTATACCAACAACAAATAGAACAGATTTGGCACCGTTATTTAGATCACAAACGTTATTTTTACGATCAAGAGCAACGCTGGTCAAACAGTCCTTTTTGGCAGCGCAGACAGCAACCAAATAACGACGCATTAACTATATACAGCTAACTCACTTTGACTGGTAAATAAACCTCTGCATTTAAACCACCTTCTGGGCGATTAACCAGTTTTACTTTACCACCATGCATATCAACTATGCGCTTGATGATCGCAAGGCCTAAGCCGCTGCCTTCACTGCCTCGTGCAGCATCGCCTTGTTTAAAAGGCTCGAATACCGTTTCAAGTTCACTTTCAGGAATACCTGGGCCATGATCTTTAACAACTACCATAGCGTATTTTTTATCAGCGCTTAGTGCAGTTTCAACAGCAATATCACCATCCGAATAACGAATGGCATTTTCAATCATGTTGGTAATAACTCGCTTAATTGCCACCATACTCAAAGGAATATTACTAATACTAGGGTTTTCGCGAAAGGTGATAGTACGTTGATGTTTTTGTTCTGAATGCACCACTTCTGACACTATCGCGTTGAGATCTTCAAGCGCCAACTCTTCACGTTTGTGATGGCGTAAATACTCAATAAACTGATCAATAATGGCATTCATGTCTTCAATATCGTAGATGATGCCTTCACGCAGATAATCTTCTTCATCCGACATCATTTCGGTAGCAAGGCGAATTCGTGTTAGTGGCGTACGTAGATCATGAGAAACACCCGCCATCAATAATCGGCGATCGTTTTCAAGCGCTGCAATACCCCGCGACATCTGATTAAACGCGCGAGTTACTTCAATCACTTCGGTTGAACCATGCTCTTCAAGTTTAGTGGAAAAATCTCCAACTCCTACTTTTACCGCCGCTTGTTGTAACGCTTTTAAAGGTCGATTCAAATGACGGGCGAACAACCAGCCCCCCAGCACACTTAAAAAACCAATACTGGATAAGTAAAAAGTTAAAAATTCGAGGTTATTTTCTTGAAAGCCAGTAAGCGGCACTTTAACCCAGTAGCCCGGTGCTTGTGGTGCTTCAACCCAGTACACGAGCGGATCAGTTTGACTAATACGCACCCGCGCTGAGCCATTCAATTGCTCAGACATACTGCGTGATAACATTGAATACTCACGAGTTTGGCCTAGCCCTTCGCTCATCGCTTGGCGCTGAGTCATAACTTCGATACCGGTTATTTCAAAAAACTTATTCGATACTTCATCGCTGATCTCAACGCCATCTTCCCAATCGATAAACACCGTTTTGATTTGTTTGGCTAAAATCAGATTAACTTGCTCAATCGTAGGCTTAACGACATAGAGGCTCACCGTGATATACGATACCACTTGGTTGATCAGCAATAATGCCGCCACCAAAAATACCGTTTGTCCAAATGCACTTTTGGGAAACATACTCATAGCAGATTATTTTTCACCATCAGGTACAAATACGTAACCTAAGCCCCATACAGTTTGAATATAACGTGGATTAGCGGCATCGACTTCGATCATCCGCCGCAGACGCGATACCTGTACATCGATACTGCGCTCTAATGCACTGTAATCTCGACCACGTGCTAGGTTCATTAACTTATCACGGCTAAGCGGCTCTCGCGGATGTGTAACCAGCGCTTTCAATACCGCAAACTCACCGCTGGTCAACGACATGGTTTTGTCACCTTGGCTCATTTCCCGCGTCGCTAAATTAAGTGAAAACTCCCCAAACGAAATCTCATTTTCTTCTGCCGCAGGTGCTCCTGGCACTTCTTTTGAACGACGACGCAAAATAGCTTTAATACGGGCTAATAATTCTCGTGGATTAAATGGCTTTGGAATGTAGTCATCTGCGCCGAGCTCAAGACCTATGATCCGATCGACTTCATCCCCTTTGGCGGTAAGCATGACAATTGGGATTTCATTTTCTTTTTGCCGTAACCGCTGACAAATAGATAAGCCATCTTCACCCGGTAACATTAAATCAAGCACCATCAAGTGAAAGTTTTCACGTTCTAACAGCCGATCCATTTGCTCGGAGTTGCCAGCTGTACGCACAATAAATCCTTGTTCTACCAAGTAGCGCTCTAACAAGCTGCGTAACCGCATATCATCATCAACGACTAATACTTTTGTGGTTTCATGTCCCATTACTTTCATTCTTATTATTTTGTACTGTTGTGATTAATATAAATGAAAAACAGCATAATAAAAAACTAATTAGGCCACTAGATTGTTACTGAACATTTCAAGCCATCACAAATGCTGACGATAGTGAAAATCAGCTCGACAAGCCAACAAGATTTTTATACCTTGCCTAGGTGTTTCCCAAGGTAAAAAATTGCAACGTGAAAACTAACTTAGTCACCCGTGAAGGGTATTTACAGCTACAACAAGAGCATGACCACCTTTGGAATGTGAAGCGTCCAGAAGTCACTAAAATAGTGAGTTGGGCCGCAAGCCTAGGCGATCGTTCTGAAAATGCAGACTACCAGTACAATAAACGCTTATTGCGACAAATAGATCGTCGCGTGCGTTATTTACGTAAGCGTATGCCAGATTTAAAAATTATTGACTACTCTCCTGAGCAAGCTGGCAAAGTATTTTTTGGCGCTTGGGTCGAAATTGAAAATGAACAAGGTGAAATACTCAAATTTAGAATTGTTGGTCCTGATGAGATTTATGATCGTAAAGACTATATTTCCATTGATTCACCAATGGCGCGTGCGCTATTGAAAAAACAAGTAGACGATGAGTTTTATGTTACCACCCCGCAGGGCAAAAAAGAGTGGTACGTTAACAGCATCAATTATCCTGGCGCTTGATAAGCGCTAAGCCGAGTAATAAATACTCTCGACTAATTATTCAGAAAAGGTTAATTATTGATTGTCTAAAGTGGGTTTGTAGACTATAAATAAAGATACTCAAGTAAAGCATTTCGCGCTTGAGTTTAGAATTGGAAGGTCGTAGTTATGTCAAACGCAATACATCGCATAATTAGTAATGCCATGTTATTCGCACTTTTAATAAGTGTGAGTTTGACATCATTTGCGCAGGACAATAACGATTCTAAAGAGTTAGCTTCTCCAACCCCACACTACTTTGTTTGTGACATAGCAGAGCAAACTGACGTTGACATAGACACATACGTTGACGTGATCTCTATCAGGGCGCTTCAACCACTCCCTGAAAATACTTCATCTCTTTATGTGAGTGCCACTTTAGCACAGCCTTTTAAGCAAGCTTATCAGCGTGGTCCACCGAGTTATTTAATTTAATTTACTGCTTAAAACTTTATTAAATTTAATAACATAATTGGTGATTACTATGACTAACTTTAAAGAGCTTCGTACTCAAAACATTTCTGAAGGCATTTTATCTCACACTTACAGTGAAACTCAGCCGTTAATTGATTTAACCTCTCCAGCTTTAACTATGGTTAATAACTTCACTCAAAAAGATCCGCTACGCGCGCATTTTGAAACCACTATCGTGGATGCATTAAAACAAATAACCAGCCAACATACCGGCTTTATTTTAGTGGTTGATGACCAAGAAAAGTTACTCGGTATCGCATCAAGCGCTGATCTACAAAGCTCAAAAATAATGATTTTAGCACAGCGCTTAAATATCTCTCGTGCTGAAATTAGCTTACGTCACGTGATGACACCACTTAGTCACTTAACCGGTGTAAGTATGCAAAGCCTAGGCTATGCATGTGTTGGTGATGCATTACAAACAATGGAGCAAGCCGGTATGATGTTTTTACTGGTTACCACCGCACATAATGAAATTTGTGGCTTGATCTCTGCGCGTGAAATTGCAAAAACATTGCAAATCCCCGTTCATATTAGTCCTATCGCTCACTCTTTCAGTGAAGTAATGGAGCATATTGAGCACCCACATTAGTTTTTAACTATTTACGTATTTAGCGAGTGATAATTATCTTCGCTACAAAGGCCTTAAAGCATACTTTAAGGCCTTTTTATTGTGCGTTGCTGTGATATTATTCAGGCAATTCATTACGCCAAAACTCTCGTTCTGGTCTTCAAATTGTTTAATAAGGTTTTTGCATGAGCAATATCTCTGCCCGTTTAGCCACTGAGCTGAATGCTCAAGAGCAACAAGTTATAGCTGCTACAAAATTACTCGATGAAGGTTCAACTGTGCCTTTTATTGCCCGCTATCGTAAAGAAGTAACGGGTGGATTAGACGATACCCAATTACGTTTATTAGAACAGCGGTTATCGTATTTACGTGAACTAGAAGAACGTAGAGCCTTTATTTTAACGACCATCAAATCACAAGATAAGCTCACTCCGAGTTTAGCTGCAGATATTAATAATGCTGATAGCAAAACTGAGTTAGAAGATCTGTATTTACCTTACAAGGCCAAACGCCGTACCAAAGGTCAAATAGCGATTGAAGCAGGCCTTGAACCTCTAGCTGATGCACTTTTCAAAGATGCTTCATTAGACCCTGAGCAACAAGCGACAAGTTACCTAAACCCTGAAGCCGGCTTTGCCGACGAGAAAGCAGTACTGGATGGCGCAAAATTTATTTTAATGGAACGTTTTGCCGAAGATGCAAAATTGCTCGCTAAATTCCGTAGCCACATTAGCCAACACGGCCAAATTGAAGCAAGCCTTGTTGCCGGACAAGAACAAGCTGGTGCTAAGTACCGTGATTACTTTGAGCATCAAGAAGCGCTTAAAAAAGTGCCTTCGCACCGTGCTTTAGCCATGCTTCGCGCGCGCAACGAAGGCGTACTGCAACTCAGTATTAATCCTGAGCCAAGCTCAGAAAACCCCTCACAGTATTGTGCACAAATGATTGCCGATCATTACCGTTTAGACATCAGTACGCAAACAGCGAGTCCTTGGCTTGGCACTGTCGTGCAATGGGCCTGGAAAATTAAACTGGGCTTACATTTAGAAAACGAATTTTTAGCAGCCATGCGTGAAAAAGCCGAAACTGGCGCTATCGATGTATTTGCAAAAAACTTAAAAGACTTATTAATGGCAGCACCAGCCGGAGCGCGTACCACTTTAGGACTTGATCCCGGCCTACGTACTGGTTGTAAAATTGCCGTCGTCGATAGCACGGGTAAGTTACTGGCAACACAAACAATCTTCCCTCATGCGCCACAAAATCATTGGGATAAATCAATACGTACGCTAGAGCAATTATGTCGTCAACATAAGGTTGAGTTAATCGCGATTGGGAATGGCACCGCATCACGTGAATCGGACAAACTCGTTGCTGAACTTATCAAAGCTAACAGCGAGCTTAAACTGAATAAAATCATGGTCAGTGAAGCCGGTGCATCGGTGTATTCAGCATCAGAATTTGCCGCGAATGAGTTTCCTGATTTAGATGTGTCGTTACGTGGTGCGGTTTCAATTGCACGTCGCTTACAAGATCCACTTGCCGAACTCGTGAAAGTGGAGCCTAAATCAATTGGGGTGGGTCAATACCAGCACGATGTATCGCAAAGCCAGCTAGGGCAAACTCTGACCTCTGTGGTTGAAGATTGTGTGAACTCGGTAGGTGTAGATTTAAATATGGCCTCAGTGCCACTGCTTGCCCGTGTCTCAGGATTAAATAAAACCTTAGCGCAAAATATTGTTAATTATCGCGATACAAATGGCTCATTCATTAAACGCTCTGAACTAAAAAAAGTAGAGCGTTTAGGGCCAAAAGCATTTGAGCAGGCTGCAGGCTTCTTAAAAATTAGCAATGGTAGCGACCCGCTGGACAGATCATCGGTTCACCCAGAAGCTTACCCTGTTGTTAAGCGTATTTGTGAGCAAAATAGTCTGGATGTAAATACCCTAATTGGCAACTCAGAGCTGTTAAATAAGCTAGTTGCGAATGACTACATTGATGATAAATTTGGTTTGCCAACCGTCACTGATATTATCAGCGAGCTAGATAAACCAGGCCGAGATCCTCGCCCTGATTTTAAAACCGCCGAGTTTAAAGCAGGTGTTGAAAAAATCAGTGACTTAAAGCCTGGGATGATTTTAGAAGGCGTGGTTTCAAACGTAGCTAACTTTGGTGCTTTTGTTGATGTGGGTGTACACCAAGATGGTTTAGTGCATATCTCTGCGATCACTAATAAGTTTATCTCTGATCCACGCGAAGTGGTTAAAGCTGGTGATATTGTAAAAGTAAAAGTAGTGGAAGTTGACGCTGCCCGTAAACGTATTAGTTTTACCATGCGTTTGGACGATGACATCGATACCAGCAACAAGCCTGCGCCATCAGCCAGTCAAAAGCCGCAAGCTAATAGTCGTAACAATGCTCAGCAACCCCGCGCTGCTAAACCAAAACGCGATACCGGTAATGCAATAATGGGTAATGCATTTGCAGACGCCTTCGCAAATGCCAAAGTGAAAAAATAGCCGTAAACAAAAACGCCACAAACTTAGTTTGTGGCGTTTGCAATTTAAATCAGATTTAAAAGTAATAGCGTAATGTAGCTGCGATGTCTGCATACTCATCTACGTAACGGTAAGACGCACCTAAAACCGCTTTTTCAGTCAAGGTGTAATTAAAACCCGCTTTTAACACTAAGTTATTATTACTTTCCTCATCATGTAAACGCTCGTAACCAACTCCTGCATTGACTTCAAATTTGCTCGTTAATAAATGCCTAACCTGCGCATTTATTGCAAAAAAATCACTTGTATCCGAGTTCTTATAGTTTGATTTTGAAGAATAAAACACATCGCCTGCGTATTCACGTTCATGCAAGATTGTTGCATCAGACTTAACTTTGAGTTGTCCATAATTCAATGCATAATCAAATGAAGTAACATCTGAAAAATGCTGAACATACCCAAAGCCAAGGCTATAACGAGTTAGCTCCATATCGATGACACTACTATATGTATCGATAACATCGCTTGAATAAGTCCCATCAGGCAAAGGAGGAGACAAGTATTTAGCAACGCTTGAATAGTCAGCGCTACTTTGAGAATACGAGCCTGTAAAATACCAATTTTCAGAAAATTGTTTACTGAGGTTTATAATATACCCACCATAACTAGGCGCACCAGAGCGGTCTACATCCGTTTTATCATAGCTTTTGATGTCCGTTTTTGCATAGCCAGCTTCAATATAATCATAGTTCAGGCCTGATGCTTGAACTGCCGTAATAGTGATTGACAAAAAAGATAATGCAGCGATTAATAATACATGTTTCATTTAATGGCTCTTTCAAAATAAAAACGCCACTAACTCGATTTGTGGCGTTGTTTTTCATAACTAAAAATTAAAAGTAATAGCGTAATGTAGCTGTGATGTCTGCATACTCATCAACATAACGGTAAGACGCGCCTAAAATAGCTTTTTCAGTCAAGGTATAATTAAAACCCGCTTTTAACACTAAGTTATTATCACTTTCTTCATCATGTAAACGCTCGTAGCCAATTCCTGCGTTTACTTCAAATTTATCCGTGACTAAATGTCTGACTTGCACATTAGCAGCAAGAATTTCTGCACTATTTGAATCTGAATAACCTTCTTCAGAAGATGAAAAGACTTGGCCATTAAATCTTTCTTCAACAATGGCTTTAAAATCAGTGCTATATTTAAGCTTGCCTAAGTTAATACTGTAATCTACGTTGGTAACGGCCGATAGGTGTTGAATATAACCCGCACTGAGCTCCAATCTAGTAAATTCAACGTCTAACTTCCCTTCAGTGTATAACTGTGACGTTCCGACATACTCACCGTTTTGAAAGATATCACGATAATCCTCAGAGACGCTGTTTGCCATGTCATCTGATGTACTTGCGTACAAACCAGTTAGGTACCAATTATTACCAAGTTGCTTACTCAGCTTAACTACATAGCCGTCCAAGCTAAGTTCATCTAAGGCATCTACGTCCATTTTTGCATAGCCAACTTCGACATAGTCATAGCTTAAGCCAGATGTTTGATTTGCCACTGCGGTGATTGAAAAAAAGGATAAAGCCCCTACCATTACTGCATATTTCATTTAATTGTCTTCCATAATAAAAATCGCAGAGAAAATAACAGTTACAGGAATATTTCACAATTAAGAGTATACATTTAGGGAAATAAATCTAAAAAATCACATTTAAAGGCTGATTTATTTGGATTTACATTGCGGGAGTAGATATTACTAGGGAACAACTATATGGTTGCAGAAAAGCCAGACTGTCCATAAGGTGAGATGGCTGCCTGATAAAACTGTGCGATGCGACCTGCGCGCTGCTCAACTTCAATATCGCGCTTAGCCGTTGCGGTTTCTGATCCAGCAGTAGTCGCTATTTTCTCATCCTTTGTAAATTCGCTATCTACTTTGAATGATGCCGATTGCGTGCTGCTTTCATCATCGCTATCTATATTACTAAGCTCAGCCTGCGCTGCGGCAAGTTTTTGCGTGGCATCAGCGGCAATCGAACGGTCAGCACCTGAAGGCTCGGCAGGAGCGAGTGCAGCTGCACGTACCGTTTGCATTTTCTCTATCGTCGCCTGTGGATCGCCTTCGATTTCAGCAACGTCAATTTGTACTTCACCCCCAACGGCGTAATTAGTGCCATCAGGGCCACGCTGATATTCATAGCTAGGAGAACCTGCATATTGACCACCAACAGCAGCATGCGCTTGTTCATGAATACGCACTTCGGTATCTCGAGCTTTAAGCTCTTTAATTTGCTCAGCATCTTGTTGCTCTTGCTGAGCTACTTGCTCTTTTTGCTTGGCTTCTTTCTCTGCATCTTGTTGTTGCTGTTCATTTTGCTCTGGGTTTTGCTCTGCATCTCCCTGCTGACGCTGTTGAATTACTTTTTCGTCGGCAAGTTTACCCTTAGCATCATATGTGCCGGTATCATTGCTACCGGGTTGTTTGGTTTTTTCATTATCACCGAGGGCTTTGTTTTCAGCATTAGTCGGTTTTGCAGCAGCAGGTGGCGGGATAACTTCCCGAAGTTGGTTGTCACGCCGAGCGGTTTCCGTATAAACATTAGCGGTGTTTATATTTACATTAGGAAATGGCGTGACAATGTTCATGGCAAATTAAACACGAATATCAATCAAAGTCCCCAGCACTTCGTCCGCGGTTTGAATTGATTGCGTATTGGCTTTGGCATTAAACTCTTCAACTTTTAAATTTACCAATGCTTCATCAATACGTGGTGGTTGTGACACAGGAGCGGTTACCGCTTCTTCTGGGCGTGCAGCCTGCAGCTGGCGCTGTTGGGCAAGCTGGGCGTCGTCTTGTTGCTCAATGCTGGCGCGATTTATTTCTGCGCTGGCTTTTTCAATGCCCTGACTGGCACGATTAAAACCTTCAACACCGTTATTAAAAACAGATCCAATTGGCATATTATACCTCCACCAATGTTATGTTGGTTAATTATCGCTCATAAAACAGCCAAAATAAAGCTTTCTGCTAGAGTTTTTCAGGCCCTATTGGAGTTGCTTTTTAAAGCATTGATTTGACGATGGATAAAAACTCTTTCTGGTGAGAAATAAAAGGCGCATGCGACGCTTTATCTATAACCTCATACTCAAAATCACTATTTAAAGCCTGCATTTTAGCTACTGCGCGATAAGGCACTAGTGCATCTAAACGACCAAATATACCACGAATTGGTACCGGGCAATTGGCAAAAGCATGACGTAAATCATCATGCTGCAAAATATCTAATCCTACACTTAAGGCGCTTTCTTGCGGTGCAGGGTATTCATTTAACAATTTTTTTAGCTGCTTTATATCATCACGGGCGCTATCACTGCCCATAGCTTGTATCGCTAAAAATCGCTCTATGGTTTTTTCACGATGAGTGACTAACTGCTCTTTAAATGCAGCTAATACATTTGTTTTAATTCCTGGCCACTCATCGTTTTCAGCAAACAATGGCGTTGAAGCAACTAATATTACTTTCGATACTTTTTCAGGCCAATGTTTAGCAATATATACGGCAAATAAACCACCTAAAGACCACCCCATTAAAGTCGAGTTTGGCTGTAATTGATTACTTAATTGTAGCGCGGCGGCATGCAAACTATAAGGTTTTGGCGATGTTTGGCTATTGCCATAACCAGGTAAATCAATGCAACGCACGGTATCGACATGAATAAACTCAAGTTCAGGTAAGATCAATTGCCACACCCCTTGATTCATCCCCCAACCATGTAATAACACTAGCTCATTTTGCATTTTCACCAACCCTGTTCCAAACTTAGCGCTCATAATAGCGCTTAAGGAAATGAATGCAATGACTGCTTTTAAGCAATGCCTTCAACACCTCGGGGATTGGTTTTTCCCTTCCTTTTGCGTGCAATGCCAGTGCGTTGTTAACAGTGATTATAGCTTGTGCGAACATTGCTTAGCAGATCTGTCGTTACTCGATTTACGTGAACATCCAAACTTATTGTATCGCCCTGATATCGTAGAGCTGTTTCCTGATTGCCAATTTGACCATCTATTTGCTTGTGCCTGGTATCGGCCTCCGTTTGATAACTGGCTCAGCCAATTAAAATTTAGTAATCAAATTCATTATAAAAAAGCGTTGTCATTAATAATTAGCCTGCAATTCACTAGCAGTAAACAAGCTAGCGAAACATGGCCTGAGCTATTTATTATTTTACCTTTGCATCAACAACGCTTTTTAAAGCGAGGTTTTAACCAAGTAGCGCAATGCTGGTTGCCCAGCTTAGAAAATGAACATGTTGATTTTATAAGTTTACAGCGCAGTAAAAAAACACAAGCGCAATCATCACTCAGTAAAGCTAAACGGATTAAAAACTTACATGGCGCATTCATATGTAATACCGATATGACAGGAAAAACGGTCGCTATTATTGATGATGTGATGACCACTGGCGCCACACTAAATGCAGCCACCGTGGCACTTAAACAAGCGGGTGCTAAACAAGTCTGGGCATTTGTAACCTGTTTAACACCATTGGGGGATTAATACTTAAGCGGATTAGTTAATCTGCATTTGCGCTAAATGTATGACCGAAAAATAATGCATTACTCAATAACCGACTCGTCCCGTACCAATAACCTCTAAACACGGGGTCATCCGTCATACCAATCACGTTGCCACGACCATACGAATGCGCTACTAAACCAGCCGCACCAGCGACTTGTTCAATATTTACGTCATCGGTAAAACCGGCTAGTAACGGTTTTTGCGTGTACTGTAATACATTAACAAACGGGGCTGCTGACATTTCCAGTAACCAAGTACTGTTTTTAAATACCGGTAAGGTGTCTCGTTGTAATGAAAAAGTAAGTGGGTGGGTTAAATCAACTTTAGTATTAAAAATCGCCCCAGCTATACGTTGCCGCCCTGCGAGGTGATCTTTATCACCATAATGTAAGCCATCCGTTTTGAAGGCACTGGCAACATCTTGGCGTGATAAGTAAGTGGTTTTTAATAGTTGCTGATCGACTAAAAACTTCGCTCCACCTTTGTGGCCCCAAATCACCCCACCTTTACGCACCCAAGTTTTAATTGCTATTTTGTCAGCATCCGAAAGCTTATTGTAATTTCCATGCGCTAAAACAATGTGGCTGTAATCACTAAGCTCTAAATTACTAAAACGCTCCATTTCCACAATGGTAGGTGCCACACCAACAAAACGATCTAAGTAATACCACACTTCACCGACTTCATATTGGCTAGTGCCTTGGCCGCCTACCAGTAACACTTTCGGCGCTTTCACAACCGCAAGCGTTCGAGATCCTAAATCAGCACCTTGTGAGGTCAAGCCTGAGGTAATTGGCGTGATAGCAATACCAAACTCATTTTGAGCATTATTTAATAATGCAACCCATTGTGGGTTAGTTTGAATCCCCGCAGGAACAATGATGCTTCCGGCAGCAAATTCTTCAGTACTGGTGAGTGATTTTGCTGATAATGGACTTAATGCAACGCGTGCTTGTACACCTTGTTGCAATAACTTGTTAAGCATTTTTGGTGCTAAGTAATTATCCCACTTAAAACCAAACGCATACTGCGCATCCAACGCGGCAAATTGTGGTTGTTCGGGCTGCTGCCATGCATCTTTGCTAACATCCAATCCCCAATCGCTTTTTATAGCTGCAAACTCTAAGTTAAAAGCATGCGCTAAGGTCCAACCTGATACGTCATAAAAAGTATTATCAACAAAACGCTTTTGCTCACTGAAAATGGCTTTCACTAAACGAAATTGTGGTTGTGCAAGTGGCACAAAATAACTTTTCGCAGAAAAGTTCTTACCATTCGCTTTTACTGCTTTATTAAGTGGATATGCCAGAATTTGATGCTGTTTCAATAAATCTAAGAACAGCTCGGTACGGGTAGTATCAGCGCCACCTTGCACTACATAACCTTTATAATCTTCATCATTGGCAAGCTCTACAGCATTATTATAAAAACTAGCTTGATAATCGAGTAGTGCTTGGCGATTATCGATAGCTGCTTGGAATGTAGATAAACTCGTAAGCAGCTGGTTTTTAATCGTAAATGCAAAACTCAAAGGCCCATTGATGGTTTCTTGCAAGTGACCACGAGAGCTGGCTTGCTCAAATAAAATGCCCACGCCACCGTTTACATCTGGGTAGGTAGAGCCTTTGCCGTAGTAAAAGTCATCAAAACTTTCTTCAGTAAAATATAATGCATTATGTTCATCCAATGTTTTGGCATGATAGTTACCTATTGCCTTAGTGAGGCTGACGTTTTCATCAGGGGTAATCGGGTGTTTCCGCGATGGAATACCTGGCTGAAAGAAAAAGGTGCTATTAGGCCCCATTTCATGAAAATCAGTGAGTATATTTGGCTTCCAATGATGAAACTTAGCAATTCGTGCTTGTGATTCTGGGTGCTGTAATAATAACCAATCGCGATTTAAATCAAACCAGTAATGATTGGTACGGCTACTTGGCCAGCTTTCAATATGTTCTCTGGTTTGTGGATCAGACGATAAATTCATGCCACGGTTACTATTCGCCCAATTAGCAAAGCGTGCTAAGCCATCGGGGTTTAATGCAGGATCGAGTAAAATAACCGTATTATTTAATAACGTATCAATTTCTTTACCTTGCGCCGCAGCTAAATAATAAGCCACTAGCAAGGCTGAATTACTACCCGAAGATTCATTGCCATGCACGCTATAACCCATCCATACTATCGCAGGTTGATCAGTCTCTTTGGCTTTTTCGGGATCAGCTAAACGGGCCAAGTGCGCCTTACGTGTTTGCTCCACATTTGCCAACTTATCAGCAGCAGTGATAGTAAGCATCACCAGTGGACGCTGTTGATGAGTGCGACCAATGACTTCAAAGTTAATACGGTCACTTTTTTCTGCCAATATTTCCATATAACGGACAAGTTGATCATGGCGTACATGCCACTGCCCGACTTCATAACCTAAAACCTGCTCTGGGGTAGGAATAGTTGGATCAAATTTCACATCATTATTGAAATAATAGGAAAGCGGTTGTGCTAAACAAGAAAAGCTTAGCAATAGTGTAAAGATTGTTATTATCAAACGCATAGAAAACACTCAGTAAATGATCAATGTTTGCACGCTACCACTGCTTAAAATAGATGCCAAATTTTTACGCTCAACACTGGCGACAACGCGATGAGCGGAGTATGATAACCAGTATCCGAGTAATTTAGTCAAGTATAGTTGTTTTATGATTTCTATTTCCGAAACCGCACAATCGCATTTTGCAAAATTATTAGCTGATCAAGCTGAAAAAACAAATATTCGCGTATTTGTTGTTAACCCTGGCACATCACAAGCGGAATGTGGTGTATCTTACTGCCCTGAAGATGCTGTGGAAGCCACTGATATTCGTCTTCCTTTTAACGGCTTTGATGCTGTAGTTGACGCAGAAAGCGCGCCATTTTTAGAAGAAGCTGAAATTGATTTTGTTACCGATAAAATGGGCACCCAGTTAACACTTAAAGCACCTAATGCTAAAGCCCGTAAAATCGGCGATGACGCAGGCCTTAACGAACGTATTCAACACATGTTAGAAACAGAGGTTAACCCTCAGCTTGCTAACCATGGCGGCCAAGTAAGTCTTGTAGAAGTAACAGCTGAAGGTATTGCTGTTTTACAATTCGGCGGTGGCTGTAATGGTTGTTCTATGATCGATGTCACGCTAAAAGAAGGCATTGAAAAAGAAATGATTGCTAAGTTTGATGAGATCACTGGTGTTGCTGATATCACCGATCACAAAGCTGGCGATCATTCTTACTATTAATCGCTCATAATCATGTTAAAGCGGCTGATATATCGCTTAGGCTCTGAACCTAAGCTCAGCTTAAAACGCTTTTTACGCGGCCTTGCACTGTTTGTGCTGGCCGTGGTATTTATTGCCCTCGGCTATTATAGCCACTACAGCTTACAAATCATCGGCTTAGTAATTTTAGCCATCGCACTATTTTTCGCAGCGTGGGGTTACCTTGGTATTTTTGCCAACCGCTTCTCGCAAGTGCTAGAGCGTAACAACTCACGCCCAGAAGAAGACCCAGATCTTTGGAAATAGGTTCTAGGTTCTAGGTTCTAGGTTCTAGGTTCTAGGTTCTAGGTTCCATCAAATTGTAGACATAAAAAAACACGCTTTAGGCGTGTAGATTTAATAGAACTTGTTATTTCAGTTGGTTGCGGGAGCCGGATTTAAATAGATGGCCTTTGCTGGCTAATGTAGAGCTGAGACCGACGAGCTATTTATTTCACTGAATTTCAGACATAAAAAAACACTCATTAAAAGTGTCGATTCATTATTACTTTATTTCAGTGGCTGCGGGAGCCAGAATTTATGAAGAGCGAACCGACGACCTTCGGGTTATGAGTAGCCCAATCTTTGCACCCACTGAATTTTAGACATAAAAAAACACTCATTAAGAGTGTCGATTCATTATTATACCAATCTGCATAAAGATTAAGTCAATTTTATCCAGTCTCTAGAGCATATGCTTTTAACCGTATCAGGAACTGAGATGAATTTATTCCACGCTTGCGATACCTGTTCGACTATTTCTTCATAACCACTAAATACACGATTTGATAGACAGTGTTGCCGTAGCCAACTCCATACTTGCTCCATTGGGTTTAACTCTGGGGAGTAAGGTGGAAGCTTTATCAACGTTATATTATTAAATGGTTGTACAGTATCAATAGTATGCCAACCAGCACCATCAACGATCACAACCGCATGACGTCCCGTCTCCGTGGCTTTTGATATTAATTCCATGTGTTGCGTCATGACGTCTTTATTGACGATAGGGCTGATCAACGCTTCTGTTTTACCGTTACTTGGGCACACAGCACCAAATAAGTATCCATACTCGAACTGCTGTTGTTTTGTTGCGCAAGGTCTAGAGCCTGTTTCAGCCCATAAGCGCGTTGTTTGATTTTACTGGCCAAACCGTGCTTCATCTTGAAACCAAACATCAATGCGATCTAAAGGAAGATGTCCTGGGGTGTGAAGGATCGTTTCCACTTGGAACTTTTTTAAAAGCCTCTTGGCTTTCTTTTGACTGCTTTGGGTGCTTAGAACGGCTTGTGATCCAGCTAAACCCAAGCTTTTTGAGCAGTTTGTAAATATGATCGGTGTGATACCTTACGTTGAACTGGTCATAAATATACTGAGCAATATCTTCCCCCATTAGTCTGCCTCCTTCTGAAGAACGTGCTGACTGCTTTACATAATGTGACAGTGTGTCTAGTTGTTGTGAGGTTAATTTAGCTGGACGGCCTTTAATCGGTTTGTTGTTCAAGCCAGCAACGCCATTGTTAAGGTAGTTTGAAACCCATTTATTGACACTGCCGCGTGCTGTATTTAGCCGCTTAGCAATATTCGTTCTGTTTTCGCCCTCAAAGAATAATGAAACAGCAAGCAAGCGTATACGCTTTCTTGCATTAGGCTCTTTACGTGATAAAGCTAAAAGTTGTTTGGATTCTTCTAAGTTCAATTTAGTAAAAGTAGATAAGTATCGGTGCGCTAATTAGATCACATAATTTGGCAGATTGGTATTACTTGATTTTAGTGGTTGCGGGAGCCATTTATGAAGAACGAATCGACGACCTTCGGGTTATGAGTAGCCCAATCTTTGCACCCACTGAATTTTAGACATAAAAAAACACTCATTAAGAGTGTCGATTCATTATTACTTTATTTCAGTGGTTGCGGGAGCCAGAATTTATGAAGAGCGAACCGACGACCTTCGGGTTATATAGCAACATCAAGATCTTCATTGAATATCAGACATGAAAAAACACTCATATAGAGTGTCTGTTCATTCTTAATTTTTATTTCAGTTGGTTGCGGGAGCCGGATTTAAATAGATGGCCTTTGCTGGCTAATGTAGAGCTGAGACCGACGAGCTATTTATTTCACTGAATTTCAGACATAAAAAAACACTCATAGGGAGTGTCTGTTCATTCTTAATTTTTATTTCAGTTGGTTGCGGGAGCCGGATTTGAACCGACGACCTTCGGGTTATGAGCCCGACGAGCTACCAGGCTGCTCCATCCCGCGCCTGAAATTGCAGATTTATTTATAGTTGCTATACATTACAACTTGGCTTTCAACTCTCTAAAGAATTGGTTGCGGGAGCTGTGAAGGTGAAGAGTGAACCGACGACCTTTTAAAACTACCTATTGCACCAAATTTTAATAAAAAAATTGGTTGCGGGAGCCGGATTTGAACCGACGACCTTCGGGTTATGAGCCCGACGAGCTACCAGGCTGCTCCATCCCGCGCCTGTATATTTTAAGTCTATCGACTAGTGATTTTTAACTCTCACCAAGAGCTTTACAGTAACCTAAAACCTCTAAAGGAAATTGGTTGCGGGAGCCGGATTTGAACCGACGACCTTCGGGTTATGAGCCCGACGAGCTACCAGGCTGCTCCATCCCGCGCCTGTATGTTTATAGTCCCAGAGCCGGATTTGAACCGACGACCTTCGACTTCAGGTTTAAGCAGTCCGGCGAATGATTTATCATTCTGCTCCATCCCGCGCCTGTAATTTCTTATTCAACAATTTCGCGTTATTTGCGAGCCTGTTTCGAAGAGAGCGCTATAGTATAGGAATCATATTATAATGCAACAGTTAAACTGCTTAAAGCTGTTCAACCGCACAAAAAGCAAACAAACAGGGTAATTAAACGGCTCTTTGATGCGGATTTATCATTTTTTGCCATTCCCAATCGGGGTGTCCCATTACAATGAAGTCAGGATTCTCTGTACTCTCACGTTGATTATAGGTCAGCGGATTAAACTCAGCATCAGTAATACAGCCCCCTGCTTCTTCAACAATTATTTGCGATGCTCCCGTATCCCACTCTCCAGTTGGCCCGATCCGTAAAAAACAATCAGCTTTACCTTCAGCGACAATACAGGCTTTTAAAGAACATGAACCAACAGCAACCGTTGTGAACTGCATATTTAAGTACTGACTTACTGCTTCAATCTTTTGGCGACGACTAACTGCCAAAGTTAAGTTATCTGGAGTGGCAACATTAATTTGTTGGTCTTTACCATCTATACGCTTAAATGCGCCATTTTGATAACTGGCAAAATAAGTGGTTGCTTTCGCAGGCCAATAAATCACCCCAAGCACTGGGCGATTGTTTTCAATCAAAGCGATATTTACAGCAAAGTCACCGCTTTCTAAAATAAATTCTCCAGTGCCATCCATAGGGTCGAGTAACCAGTAACGCTGCCAATCTTGCCTATCTGCTAAAGCAGGGATGGGTGTCTCTTCTGACATTATAGGAATATCTGGCGCCAGCGCTTTTAATCCAGCAACTAATACATCGTTAGCGGCTAAATCGGCTTTAGTGACGGGTGTGTGATCTGACTTTTCTTGCTGACCAATATCATCTTTCTTGTAAATAGCCATAATTGCAGCTCCTGCGCTTTGCGCAAGCTCAATACATGGCTCAAGTAATTCAATCATCCGCAGCTCCTGATTCTAAATACTGAGTTAATAATAGCAAAGCTGCAACACTTCGTGCTTCTGTGAAGTCTGATTGTTGCAATAATGACTGCCAATCAGTTAATGGCCACTTAACAACCACTAAAGGTTCTGGTTCATCACCAGGCAAGGTTTGCGGATAAAGTTGCTGTGCAAATAAAATGTGCATGGTGGCATTAAAATAACTTGGCGCCATAGACACCGTTTTCAGTGGCTGTAATTGCTCTGCGCCAAAACCCACCTCTTCTTTTAGCTCTCGATTAGCTGCTTGCTCTGGGGTTTCGCCAGGATCTATTAACCCTTTCGGAAAGCCTAGTTGATAATCATTGGTGCCAGCGCAGTATTCGCGTACCAACAGTAGTTCATTATCAGCCGTTACTGGCACTATCATTACAGCCCCACGGCCACCGCCGCGGATCCGTTCATATTGACGCTGTTCGTCATTTGAAAATTTTAATTCAAGTGATTCCACCGTAAATAATCTACTCTTAGCAACGACTTCGGTGCTAAGGATCTGTGGTGGTGTTGGGTGCTTTTTCTGTGTCATTGGCATTAATTTGCTATCATGGCAGTTAGTTCAATAATAAACCCTATAAGATGAAATTCCTATGCTAAATTGGTCGAAAATCGATACAGTGCTATTAGATATGGATGGTACTTTGCTTGATCTCCACTTTGATACTCACTTTTGGCTTACCGTGATCCCCGAACAGCACGCCATTGTACAAAACATCAGCTTGGCGCAGGCTAAAGCTGATATTCTCAAACGTTATCAAGCGGTCAGCGGGCAACTTCAGTGGTATTGTTTAGAGTACTGGGAGCAACAACTTAACCTGCCAATTCTGGAGTTAAAGCGTCAACACCAGCATTTGATCAAAGTACGTGAAGATGTACCAGAATTTTTAACTGCATTACGAAAAGCAGGTAAAGAGTTAATCTTACTGACCAATGCACACCCGGAAAGTGTGATGCTTAAATTTGAACAAACCAACATCGATAATTATCTCGATGGCGTGATCTCAACGCATCAATATGGTGTAAGTAAAGAGCACCAACCATTATGGCAGCAAGTACAAGCTGAGTTAGGTTTTAAGAAACAACGAACGTTATTTGTTGATGATAGTTTGGCCGTGCTAAATGCCGCTAAAGAATATGGTATTGGCCATTTATTGGCGGTTGCAAACCCTGATAGCAAACAACCGCACAATGAGATCAGTGACTACTTAAACGTGACCGATTTTCGTACTCTGCTCCCTTAGTTTTTCGGGTAACGAGCCTCTAAGCCTTGGTAAACAAGCTTTGCGAAATCAGCATGCTCAGTATCAAGGCTTTTAACCACCTCAACTAAATGCTCATTATCTTCTTGGCCATTCCACACTTTAATATAGCTACCCTCTTTATAACCATGATCTTGGCGGAAAAAGTTAAGCGTATTCTTACCAACATAGCCACGATATAAATCATCGATATCCATGCCTATTTGCGCCATACAACCAGCAAATGCCGCTGCATTAAAAGTTTTTTCTGCGACAGCTGATGCTGCTAGAGTCTCTAACGTTTGTTTGAAATCATCGCCTTGTTGCGGTGCGCTTAATTGTTGCTCAAGCTGCTTAGCTAGCTCCAAGTAGCTAGTCTCACCATCAATGCGTAGCGATAAACCAAAATGAAAAATATCAACCAGTTCTAAAATAACTTGCTCGGTATCTGGAGTTTGTTTTTTCCACCATTTCCAACCGTAATGATCAAGCATTTCTGCACATTCAACCCAAATAGCACGATACCATTCAAAGCCTTGGCTAAACCATTGCTCATGAACTTTGGTGTTCATCGCATTTTGCATTTCTAGCATCACCACTAGTTTATTTAAATTGGCAGACATATCTCTTCCAGTTACTATTTTAATTGCAGTAATAATACAGGTAAGTGAGATCTAATGAAATTATTTCTCCAATTAGCCTATCTTATATACCACACGTTTAAAAAATTATTAGAGACTTACATGTTAAAAGCAATCCTACGCGCTTGTTCATTCGCAATTACTGTATCAATGGCTACATCAGTGGCTGCTGCAACGGCTACAAATATTGCGGATCAGGCTGAAAAAGTTAGTCCATTGATGCCCGGCTTAACAGTGCCAGCAATCACACTGAAAGATAAAACAGGTAAAAATGTTACTTTAGCTGAACGTTTTGCTGAAAAAACAACGGTGCTTATCGTATACCGTGGTGGTTGGTGCCCATATTGCTCGAAGCAATTAGCGAATGTGCAAAAAATTGAAGCTGAACTCGCTGACCTAGGTGCGCAAATTATTGCAGTATCACCAGATAGTCCAGAAAAATTGGCTGAAAGCAAAATAGATTCACCAAATTATCAGCTACTTTCTGACGATAGCCTATTACTTAGCCAAGCGCTTGGTTTAGCTTTTTACCTTGATGATAAAACCGCGACTATTTATCGTAATAAACTAGGGGTAAATTTTGTGTCTCTTGATGGTAAGGCGAAGGTAGCCTTACCTGTGCCGGCAGTTTTTGTAATTGACCAGAAAGGTTTAGTGCATTTTCAGTACGCAAACCCTAATTATAAAGTTCGCCTTACTGAAAGTTTACTATTAGCGGCAGTAAAATCTGTATCTGAGCAATAGCGTAATTAGCAGAGGGCTTTAACCCTCTGCTTACCTGCCGGTGGTAAATTCTTGCCATGAATTAATCAGATCTACAAAATCTTCAAAACCACAGCCACTGCTTAAACCATTTTCTTCGAGCATCAGTTCATCATCTTGATAAGCAAATAAGTCTTCTGAGTCTTGGTGCAAGGCATGGGCTTCAAAAATGGCTTCATCTTTATTTAAAATCAAATCAATTTCTTGGCCCTGTAGCGTTAACGGCTCAAAACTACTTGATACTGAGGCTATTAAAGCCTGTACCATGGCAATTTTGTCTTTGCCGATCTCTTCATTTAACCAACGACCAATAACTGCATGTTCACTGCTAATTTTAATCCGCAGGCCACTGATTGGATCGCGTATAAATTGGTATTCCATAACTTTACCTAAATACAACTAATGCTCGGGATTATACCCTAGTCAGTGCTGAATAAATAAAGCCAGATACAAAAATAGCGCTAAAAAGCGCTATTCTTTTAAGTGACACAGCTACCGGTAAGATCTAAACCGAGCGGCATCAATGATTGCCCAAATATAGACTATAGGCAGCAATATAAAACCAATCGCAACATAAATAAGCGCGCCACTAATAACCCACGCTAGGAAGAAAGCAATTGCCGCCATGATCCGGCCTTGTACTAACTGCCCTAAACCTGGGAAAAATATATTACAAATCGCTGCGATCACATTACCGCCTGAACCTTGCTCTGCCATGTTAACCTCAATTATTAATTAAATTTTATTGTTATCTACTTACATTCTTCATGCCAATTATTTAATTATTAAAAATCAACAAGTTAAAAACAAGAGCCTTACTAAAAACTGGCTTAAATCGTGATTTTTACTAAATATAAGTCAAATTGGCGATGTAACTTAATACTGTTGTTCTAGCTTAGCTAAAAAATGGCTATAAATGAATCATTAAGTTTTTAAAGCCTTCAGAGGATCCGTTAAATTAACTGGTTATAAAAACAGTATTTTATTTAGCCTAACAAAAACACCTGTTATACTGCTTTTAATATTGATTGAAAAGGCGTGATGATGGACGTTTCAGAATTACTCGACGGTTTAAATGATAAGCAACGGGATGCAGTTGCTGCCCCACTTCAAAATATGTTGGTGCTGGCTGGCGCAGGCTCAGGAAAAACTCGAGTACTCGTTCATCGTATCGCTTGGCTCATGCAAGTAGAGCAAGCCTCTGCTTACAGTATTTTTGCAGTAACCTTTACCAATAAAGCTGCCAAAGAAATGCGAACCCGCGTTGAAGAGGCTCTTAAAGCCCCCGTCGGTGGTATGTGGATTGGTACTTTCCATGGCTTATCACATCGTATTTTGCGCGCCCATCACCGTGAAGCTAACTTACCAGAAGCGTTTCAGATTTTAGATTCAGACGATCAACTACGCATGATCAAACGCTTATTAAAAGCCATGAATATTGATGACAAAAAGTGGCCTGCGAAACAGTTTGGTTGGTATATCAGCGCCAAGAAAGATGAAGGCCTGCGCCCCAAAGATATCCAAGCTTATGACATCAATGAGCAAATGATGCTTAAGGTCTATACCGCTTATCAAGAAGCCTGTGACCGTGCTGGATTAGTTGATTTTGCCGAAATATTACTGCGTAGTTTTGAGGTTCTAAAAAACAATCCAACCTTACTACGTCACTACCAGCAACGTTTTGCTCATATGCTAGTAGACGAATTTCAAGATACCAACACCATTCAATATGCATGGCTTAAATTACTCGCCGGCGATACCAACAGCATTATGATTGTTGGTGATGATGACCAGAGTATTTACGGATGGCGCGGTGCAAAAATTGAAAACATCAAACGCTTTTTAACCGACTTTGAAGCCGAAACAATTCGCCTCGAGCAAAACTATCGTTCTACTGCTACTATTCTAAAAGCGTCTAATGCGCTTATTCAAAATAATTCAGACCGGATGGGTAAAAGCCTCTGGACCGATGGCAATGATGGCGAGCCTATTTCTGTTTATGCCGCTTTTAACGAATTAGACGAAGCCCGCTTTGTCAGCAGTAAATTGCGTAGTTGGCTCAATGCTGGTAATGCATTACAAGACGCTGCGATTTTATACCGTAGTAACGCGCAATCGCGGGTACTTGAAGAAGCCATGCTACAAGAAGGCTTAAAATACCGCATTTACGGCGGTATGCGCTTTTTCGAACGCCAAGAGATTAAAGACGCACTGGCGTATTTACGCCTTGTTGGCAATCGCCAAGACGATGCCGCTTTTGAGCGTGTTATTAACACCCCAGCCCGCGGTATTGGCGACAAAACCCTAAGCCATATTCGTGATTGTGCACGCAGTGAATCACTGCCGCTTTGGTACGCTGCAAAAGCCATTGTTGAGCAACAGCATCTATCAGGGCGTGCGGCTAGTGTTGTAACTAAGTTTGTTGAGCTGGTTGAGCACATTGAAGACAAAATTGGCGATCTCACGCTAGAAGAGCAAGCCAAATACGCGATTCAAACATCGGGCCTTATGGCTATGTATCAAGCTGAAAAAGGCGAAAAAGGCCGTGCTCGGGTAGAAAACTTAGAAGAGCTGATCAGCGCCTGTGGCCAATACGAACTCCCAGAAGATGAAGAGTTTAGCTCACCACTGCAAGGATTCTTGGCTTATACCTCCCTGGAGTCGGGTGATGGCCAAGCTGAAGAACATGAAGATGCCGTGCAAATGATGACACTGCACTCAGCGAAAGGCCTAGAGTTCCCGCTGGTATTTATGGTTGGTGTTGAAGAAGGCATGTTCCCATCACAGCAAAGTAACGAGGAATCAGGCCGCTTAGAAGAAGAACGCCGTCTTTGTTACGTAGGCATGACTCGCGCCATGGAAAAACTCTATATTAGCCACGCTGAAAGCCGTCGTCTTTATGGTCAAGAAAAATACCATAGCCCATCACGCTTTTTACGTGAAATGCCAGAAGATTGCATTGAAGAAATTCGTATAAAAACCCAAGTATCGCGCCCGCCTGCAGCTGGCCGATTTAGCTCATCGGTGAGTCATGCAGCATTTGAAGAAAGTGGCTTTAACTTAGGGCAGCATGTATTACATGCTAAATTTGGTATGGGAACAGTTATTAATTACGAAGGCAGTGGCGCTCAATCTCGCGTACAAGTGAATTTTGATGACTTTGGTAGTAAGTGGTTAGTAACTGTTTATGCACGACTGCAAGCTATTTAGTCCGCAATTAGCATCGTTCCTCACGCAACTTGCCTATGCAAAACATAGGCAACTGCTATTAGTTACTGGCGAGCAAAATTGGTGTTACCAGCAAGCCAATGAGTTACTTAAGCAACTGAACCACCCCCTGTGCAAGGTATTATCAGCCAGCCGTGAGCTCAAAAATAGTAGCTGGCCTGAACATACTCATCAGATCCTCGGCCAAGAATTTCAACATGTTATTTATGATGGCTTTAGTGGCTTAGCCCCAGATAAACTCGCCGCTCTCAGCGGCACAGTGCAAGCTGGCGGGTTATTTATTTTATTATTACCAGAGCTGGCTGATTTACAGCATTGGTGCGATCCAGCCCTCGAAACCTTTCAATCATTTGCGCAACAACGCCAGCACAGTTACTTTAATCAACGTTTAGCTGGTTTGCTTAGCGATAACTCACTACTGCATTTTAGCCAAACGGAAGGTTGGCAGCCGCCTCCTAAAGTGAGCCCCGAAACTGGTGTACTTTCACTTACAGAGCAACAGTATTGTGTTGAGCAAATAATTAAAACCGCAACGGGAAGAGCGAACCGGCCATTATTGATCACTGCTGATCGTGGCCGAGGCAAATCTGCGGCACTCGGCCTTGCAGCAGCAAAGCTTAGCGATAAAAACATTATTATCTGTTCACAACAATTTACAGCTCTACATAGCTGCTTTAAACATTTTGCAGCTATGCGAGGCTGTCATTATCAAGCACAACAAAAACAGCTCGCTAACTTACGTTATATTGCACCAGATCAACTATTAAATGAGCAGCCTCAATGCGATGTGCTGCTAGTTGACGAAGCCGCAGCAATTCCAGTGCCTATGCTTATCAAAATGCTTGCTCATTATCCGCGCATTGTATTTGCCAGCACTATGATTGGTTATGAAGGTAACGGCCGCGGTTATACTTTGCGCTTTAAACGTTATTTAGAAAAGCACTTCAAAAATATGCGCAGTGTTAATTTAGAGCTACCAATACGTTTTGCTCCAGCGGATCCTCTTGAACAACATATTTGTAAACTCTTAGCCCTAGATGCAGACTATACAAGTAGTGAGTTTAATAATGCGGCACTTGAGTTTAGCGAGCTGAAAACAACGGAATTGGCCCACGATGAAGCGCGACTTCGCCAAGTCATGGGCTTATTGTCGTTAGCGCACTATCAAACTAGTGTGAATGATTTACGCCACCTGCTGGATGCTACAGCACAGCGTATTTTTGTCTGCCAACAACGTGATACGCTTCTTGGGGTATGTTTAATTGCTATTGAAGGCGGTTTAAATACAACAATAAGTGAACAGATTGCCAGTGGCCAACGCCGCCCGCAAGGCCACTTAATGGCGCAAACCTTAGCGCAGTTAACCGTTGAGCCAAGTATACTCACCTTAAACTGCGCTCGTGTTGTCCGCATTGCTGTTGCACCATCGCACCATAACAACAAGATTGGTTCAAAGTTACTTGCGCATTGCGAGCAACAATTAACTGCAAGCTGCCATTGGTTTGGTGCCAGTTTTGGTGCAAATGCCAGCTTACTAAAGTTTTGGCAAGCGGCGGGCTTTAATCTAGTCAAACTAGGGTTCAAACAAGATAAAGCAACCGCAGAACATGCTACACTGGTACTAAAAAGTTTAAGTCGAGACAATACCTTAAACAGGCAACTAGAAAGCGAATTTCAGTCTGATTTTGCATTGCAACTACTCGATCATTTTAACCAACTAGATCAGCAATTAATCGAACAAGTACTTACAGCTTTTATGCCACAGCAGGTAGATCGCCACTTAGATAAACGATTAAAATCTTTATTAACAACAGACTATCAATTACACGCCATAAAACCTTTACTATGGCGGACACTTTGGTGCACACCTCGCAGCCTGTTAACCTGCGATGAAAATACCAAATGCCTTTTTATTAGGCTAATATTACAAAACTGGTCACCTCAAAAGACACAAACAGCTCTACAGATCAGCGGTAAAAAATCACTCGATAAACAATTAAAACAGGCTGTAACTAATTGGTATGAGCAATATTTACTTAAGAAATTACCTTAGTGTTGTTTTATTGCTGCTATTCTTTACCGGCCACTTTGCCTATGCCAAAAACAAACCCGTTATAAAACTAGGTATGTCTACCGCCTTAACCGGGCCTGCAAAACAAATTGGTGAACAACTTTACCAAGGTAGTAATGTCTATTTTAACAAGCTAAATAAAAGTGGCGGCATCAATGGGGCTCAAGTGCAGCTTATTGTTGCCGATGATGGTTACGAGCCAAGGCGAGCAGTTCGTAATACTCGTCACTTCATTTATAAAGACCAAGTCGATGCGCTATTTGGAGCCATGGGCACACCAACAAGCTTCGCGGTTTCTGCTCTGCTTGAAAAGTTACAAACTCCTTATTTAATGCCTTACAGCGGCGCCGAATTTTTGCATTATCAGCCAAAAATGAATGTGTTTAATCTACGCGCCAGCTATGAAGATGAAGCTGACGAACAAATAAAATACCTCGTCGAAGAAAAGAATCACAGTCGAATTGGATTGTTAATTCAAGCTGATGAGTTTGGCTTCGTAGTAGAGTCAGGGCTAAGAAAATCGCTCGCTAAATTTAACCTAAAACCAGTTAAAGTCGCACGCTTTCAACGTAATAGCCATGATATTGCAAACGCCCTAAAAACACTTAAAGCCAGTGGCGTGACTGCCATTAGTTTAGTAGGTACTTATAAGCCATTATCAGAGTTTATAAATAACGCCTATGAGCAACAATTTACCCCTGAATACACTAGCGTTTCTTTTGCTTCAAGTTCAGACCTATTTGCGCGGCTTAAATACCCTAGTGAAGTGATGGTCACCGAAGTCGTGCCAAACCCACATAAATGCAGCGCCTATTGGTGCCGTGAATTCTTACAAGATATGGCACTGGCCAATATTAACAAACCAAATCGCATCCACTTTGAAGGCTATCTGAATGCAATGGTATTTACTGCCGCGGCACAACGCTGCCCTCAACCACTGCAACATAATTGTTTGATGCAGCGCCTAAATATTATTTTCAGTGAAGATAAACAAATAAACGCGTTATTCATCAATAAAACTGATAAAAATAAACATATCGTCTACCGCTCTGTGCGGTAACAAAATAACTGCGTTTTCTAAATAATGTTCTATTCTTAATCTATCAATCTAGGAGATGAGGGCTGTATGGATTTAATTAATTTTAGGGTAGGCCAAAAGACGATTTCATTAAAAATTCTCGACATACTTTTAACTGAACGCTTTGAAGATAATTTAACCTCATTACCAAACGACAATAAAAGCTTTATTGGTGTTAAAGATTATATGGAAACCCCAACCCCGATCTTTGATTTAGGGATTATTCTTAATAAACAATCAACACAAGAAACCAATCAAGCATTGGTCGAATTATTTAGCGAGTGGCAACAAAAGCAACAACAATGGTTTGCTGCACTGGAAAATAGTATCAAGCATAATCAACCCTTTGCTCATAATACTGATGTTCAGCAATCAAATTTTGCAAAATGGTACAGTAACTTCAAAACTGAAAACGAAGATCTCAAAGCAATTATAGAGCGCTTTAAAATTCCCCACAGCCGACTATATATGCGTGCAAATAAGATAATTGAGTTAGTAAAACAAAGCAATATAACACAAGCGATGACTGAGCTGAACATAGAGCGCAACAGTAACTTCATGCAACTCATCAGATTATTTGAATCAGCGAAAGAACAGATCCTACTCGATCATAAGCCAATTATCATTTTTACCACTAAAGATGGTAGGAACCCTCACATCGGGCTATTGGTCGATAAGGTTGAAGATAATATCAGCTATAAAAAAGAAGATATCAAACCTTTAGATAAACTCACAGATGTCGGTTTTGATATTGATCCGCAGACCAAAAATATGATGCGAGGATTGATTAAACTTGAACATAAACATAGCGTACTCATAGACCCAAGTGCTATTTTCAGACCACAACACTTAATGCATCAACAGGCAGAAGAAACTGAAGAATATGGATTGTTTTAATTTGGAGCCTGGCGATGACGTAGTGCCCACAGCGGCAGAGAGCCACATACAAATGCGACACTATCATAGACCGGGGACATGCTAAGTGTGTTTTGTCGGACACTTACGTAATGACCGCCTAGCAACCTAGCGCCTAGGACCTAGGAACTAGAACCTTTCTTTTAAACAACAAAAAACCCGTCACATCGCTGTAACGGGTTTCTTTAATTTGGAGCCTGGCGATGACCTACTTTCACATAACAAATGCTACACTATCATCGGCGCTGTTTCGTTTCACTACTGAGTTCGGCATGGGGTCAGGTGGGTCCAAAACGCTATTGTCACCAAGCAAATTTGGTATTAATCCGCTCTTTCGAGCCAATTAATTAAAATTTGGAAAATGGCTGATAATTGTCTTCTTACAACTTAAAGCTTATCGCTTAAAGCTGTCAGTAAATCTACTTTAGTTGTCGCGATAAATCACGACCTACAATCTTAACTTCTTCGCTTGTTCAACTATCACATAAAACGCGTTTGGCGTTGTATGGTTAAGCCTCACGGGTAATTAGTACAAGTTAGCTTAACATATCACTATGCTTCCACATCTTGCCTATCAACGTTGTAGTCTTCAACGGCCCTTCAGAGACTTTAAAAGTCTAGTGAGAACTCATCTCGAGGCCTGCTTCGCGCTTAGATGCTTTCAGCGCTTATCAGTTCCGAACGTAGCTACCGGGCAATGCCATTGGCATGACAACCCGAACACCAGCGGTTCGTTCACTCCGGTCCTCTCGTACTAGGAGCAACCCCTCTCAATTCTCAAACGCCCACGGCAGATAGGGACCGAACTGTCTCACGACGTTCTAAACCCAGCTCGCGTACCACTTTAAATGGCGAACAGCCATACCCTTGGGACCGACTTCAGCCCCAGGATGTGATGAGCCGACATCGAGGTGCCAAACACCGCCGTCGATATGAACTCTTGGGCGGTATCAGCCTGTTATCCCCGGAGTACCTTTTATCCGTTGAGCGATGGCCCTTCCATTCAGAACCACCGGATCACTATGACCTACTTTCGTACCTGCTCGACGTGTCTGTCTCGCAGTTAAGCTGGCTTCTACCATTACACTAACCGTACGATGTCCGACCGTACTTAGCCAACCTTCGTGCTCCTCCGTTACTCTTTGGGAGGAGACCGCCCCAGTCAAACTACCCACCAGGCACTGTCCGTAACCCCGATTCAGGGGCCAACGTTAGAACATCAAAACTACAAGGGTGGTATTTCAAGGACGACTCCACAAAAACTAGCGTCTCTGCTTCAAAGTCTCCCACCTATCCTACACATGTAGGTTCAATGTTCAGTGCCAAGCTGTAGTAAAGGTTCACGGGGTCTTTCCGTCTAGCCGCGGGTACACAGCATCTTCACTGCGATTTCAATTTCACTGAGTCTCGGGTGGAGACAGCGTGGCCATGGTTACACCATTCGTGCAGGTCGGAACTTACCCGACAAGGAATTTCGCTACCTTAGGACCGTTATAGTTACGGCCGCCGTTTACCGGGGCTTCGATCAAGAGCTTCTCCGAAGATAACCCCATCAATTAACCTTCCGGCACCGGGCAGGTGTCACACCGTATACGTCATCTTGCGATTTTGCACAGTGCTGTGTTTTTAATAAACAGTCCCAGCCACCTGGTCACTGCGGCTCCAATCAGCTTAGAGAGCAAGTCTCATCACCAATCGGAGCGTACCTTCTCCCGAAGTTACGGTACGATTTTGCCTAGTTCCTTCACCCGAGTTCTCTCAAGCGCCTTAGTATTCTCTACCTGACCACCTGTGTCGGTTTGGGGTACGATTCGGTATAATCTGAAGCTTAGAGGCTTTTCCTGGAAGTATGGCATCAGCAACTTCATCACCTTAGTGACTCGTCTCGTGTCTCAGCCTAACAGCAACCCGGATTTACCTAAGTCACTAGCCTACTCACTTTCACATGGACTACCAACGCCATGCTTGCTTAGCCTGCTCCGTCCCCCCATCGCAATTATACCAAGTACGGAAATATTAATCCGTTTCCCATCGACTACGCCTTTCGGCCTCGCCTTAGGGGTCGACTTACCCTACCCTGATTAACATGGGATAGGAACCCTTGGTCTTCCGGCGTGCGGGTTTTTCACCCGCATTATCGTTACTCATGTCAGCATTCGCACTTCTGATACGTCCAGCATACCTCCCGGTACACCTTCAACCGCTTACAGAACGCTCCCCTACCACTCATCCTAAGATGAATCCGCAGCTTCGGTGCATAGTTTAGCCCCGTTACATCTTCCGCGCAGACCGACTCGACCAGTGAGCTATTACGCTTTCTTTAAAGGATGGCTGCTTCTAAGCCAACCTCCTGGCTGTCTGGGCCTTTCCACATCGTTTCCCACTTAACTATGACTTTGGGACCTTAGCTGGCGGTCTGGGTTGTTTCCCTCTTCACGACGGACGTTAGCACCCGCCGTGTGTCTCCCGGATAGTACTTTACGGTATTCGGAGTTTGCAAAGGGTTGGTAAGTCGGGATGACCCCCTAGCCTTAACAGTGCTCTACCCCCGTAAGTATTCGTCCGAGGCTCTACCTAAATAGATTTCGGGGAGAACCAGCTATCTCCCGGTTTGATTAGCCTTTCACTCCTAGCCACAGGTCATCCCCTAACTTTTCAACGTTAGTGGGTTCGGTCCTCCAGTTGATGTTACTCAACCTTCAACCTGCCCATGGCTAGATCACCGGGTTTCGGGTCTATACCTTGCAACTATTCGCCCAGTTAAGACTCGGTTTCCCTACGGCTACCCTAATCGGTTAACCTCGCTACAAAATATAAGTCGCTGACCCATTATACAAAAGGTACGCAGTCACCCAACAAGTGGGCTCCTACTGCTTGTACGTACACGGTTTCAGGTTCTATTTCACTCCCCTCACAGGGGTTCTTTTCGCCTTTCCCTCACGGTACTGGTTCACTATCGGTCAGTTGGGAGTATTTAGCCTTAGATGATGGTCCACCTATATTCAGTCAAAGTTTCACGTGCTCCGACCTACTCGATTTCACTTAAAATGCATTTTTATGTACGGGACTATCACCCTGTATCGTGGCGCTTTCCAGCGCCTTCCATTAACACATAATAAGCTTAAGGGCTGTTCCGGTTTCGCTCGCCGCTACTTCCGGAATCTCGGTTGATTTCTTTTCCTACGGGTACTTAGATGTTTCAGTTCTCCGCGTTCGCCTCGTTAACCTATGTATTCAGTTAACGATACCTGCAAGCAGGTGGGTTTCCCCATTCGGAAATCCTAGTCTCAAGTGCTTTTTACTAGCTTGACTAGGCTTATCGCAAGTTAATACGTCCTTCATCGCCTCCAACTGCCAAGGCATCCACCGTGTACGCTTAGTCACTTAACCATACAACCCAAACGGGTCTTTGTTTCGTGACAGTTTAACTTCGCCAGAAGTTAATATTGAATACTAAAGTAGATACCAATCAACAAACGTAAACGTTCATTAAATGGCACTGAATGATACTGCTATCATTCTTTTTTACTTTTGAAAACTCTGTACAAATACAAATGTATTCATACGAATTTTATTATCAGCTTTTCCAAATTTTTAAAGAGCAAGAGATTAAAAAACTTCTCAAAATTAAACACACTCTATTCTCAGGCTTTTTAAGGACCCGATAAAGAATATTTATTTTTAAGAAGTAAAAGTGGTGGAGCTAAGCAGGATCGAACTGCTGACCTCCTGCGTGCAAGGCAGGCGCTCTCCCAGCTGAGCTATAGCCCCACATATGCTGGTACTTATTGTTTGTATACCGACTTCTTTTTAAGACAAAGCGTAAGTTGAGGCCGTTTAGTTCACTAAACAACGAAGCTTACAACGCAGTATTAAGAAGAAGTGGTGGGTCTGAGTAGATTTGAACTACCGACCTCACCCTTATCAGGGGTGCGCTCTAACCAACTGAGCTACAGACCCAAACAATAAGTGTTTGTTCTCTTTACAATAACAATCATCTGTGTGGACACTACGAACAAATAAGTTCTAAATCGTATAAGGAGGTGATCCAGCCCCAGGTTCCCCTAGGGCTACCTTGTTACGACTTCACCCCAGTCATGAATCACTCCGTGGTAAACGTCCTCCCTAAGGTTAGACTATCTACTTCTGGAGCAACCCACTCCCATGGTGTGACGGGCGGTGTGTACAAGGCCCGGGAACGTATTCACCGCGTCATTCTGATACGCGATTACTAGCGATTCCGACTTCATGGAGTCGAGTTGCAGACTCCAATCCGGACTACGACGCACTTTAAGTGATTCGCTTACTCTCGCGAGTTCGCAGCACTCTGTATGCGCCATTGTAGCACGTGTGTAGCCCTACACGTAAGGGCCATGATGACTTGACGTCGTCCCCACCTTCCTCCGGTTTATCACCGGCAGTCTCCTTAGAGTTCTCAGCATTACCTGCTAGCAACTAAGGATAGGGGTTGCGCTCGTTGCGGGACTTAACCCAACATCTCACAACACGAGCTGACGACAGCCATGCAGCACCTGTATCTGAGTTCCCGAAGGCACCAAACTATCTCTAGTAAGTTCTCAGTATGTCAAGTGTAGGTAAGGTTCTTCGCGTTGCATCGAATTAAACCACATGCTCCACCGCTTGTGCGGGCCCCCGTCAATTCATTTGAGTTTTAACCTTGCGGCCGTACTCCCCAGGCGGTCTACTTAATGCGTTAGCTTTGAAAAACAAGTCCGAGGACCCGAGCTTCTAGTAGACATCGTTTACGGCGTGGACTACCAGGGTATCTAATCCTGTTTGCTCCCCACGCTTTCGTACATGAGCGTCAGTGTTGACCCAGGTGGCTGCCTTCGCCATCGGTATTCCTTCAGATCTCTACGCATTTCACCGCTACACCTGAAATTCTACCACCCTCTATCACACTCTAGTTTGCCAGTTCGAAATGCAGTTCCCAGGTTGAGCCCAGGGCTTTCACATCTCGCTTAACAAACCGCCTGCGTACGCTTTACGCCCAGTAATTCCGATTAACGCTCGCACCCTCCGTATTACCGCGGCTGCTGGCACGGAGTTAGCCGGTGCTTCTTCTGTAAGTAACGTCACAGCTATACTCTATTAAAGTATAACCTTTCCTCCTTACTGAAAGTGCTTTACAACCCGAAGGCCTTCTTCACACACGCGGCATGGCTGCATCAGGCTTGCGCCCATTGTGCAATATTCCCCACTGCTGCCTCCCGTAGGAGTCTGGGCCGTGTCTCAGTCCCAGTGTGGCTGATCATCCTCTCAAACCAGCTAGGGATCGTCGCCTTGGTAAGCCATTACCTTACCAACTAGCTAATCCCACTTGGGCTAATCTCTTGGCGTGAGGCCCGAAGGTCCCCCACTTTGGTCCGTAGACATCATGCGGTATTAGCAGTCGTTTCCAACTGTTGTCCCCCACCAAAAGGCATATTCCCAAGCATTACTCACCCGTCCGCCGCTCGTCAGCAAAGTAGCAAGCTACTCTCTGTTACCGCTCGACTTGCATGTGTTAGGCCTGCCGCCAGCGTTCAATCTGAGCCATGATCAAACTCTTCAATTAAAAGTTTTTTCTGTCCAAAGGACATGCTCAATGAATTCTGAATTATTTGTTTTTGTTGCCAAAAACGAATTGACTGTGCTGCAATAAATAAATTTATTGCTGTTGGTCACTCAGTTCAATTGAGACTCTAAATTTGTTTGCTTCATCTAGCGAACTAGAATCTGCTGTTAGAACTCAATCTGTACGAGTGCCCACACAGATGATTGCTTTATATTGTTAAAGAACGTTGCGACAATGTCGCTAGGGATGCGTATATTACATCCTTTATTTTTCGAGTCAATACTTAATTTTAAACTTTCTTTTCGAACATTTAATGCTAAGTTTTATTTAACTCTGTGAGTAGCTCATACGTCGCTATGCGTTGCTGTTTGCCGTCTCAGTGGGGTCGCATTATAGGGAGATCCAAAAACAGATCAACTGTTTTTTTGATCTTTTTTGATTTTATTGACTGTTCGAACAAATTTACTGCACAACGGTGCTTTTTAATACAATAAAAGGGCTATTAAAGCCCTTTTACTATTTAACTATAAACTTCCAGCCTGCTTTTGCTTGCTGTTTACACTCTTGTTGGAGCTCACTTGCCATAAGTGGATGCGCTTTTAACCAATCATTTTCAAATATTAGTGTTAAAGCTTCATTATTAACAGTTAAAGTTAATTTTGGTAATACGTCATCTTGGCGACGCATTGATAAGATCACAGCGATCCTAATCAAGCGCGTTAAATATTGTGTTAATTGCACATGACAGCCTAAATGTGCAAACACATTCTTTTGCAGATCAGAACGGTGTGCGTTAGCGGCTGCAGCAATAATTTTATGCTCCGATTGTGAAAAACCAGGCATCTCGGTATTTTCAAGAATATAGGCGGTATGCTTTTGGTACTGCTTATATTCAATTAACAAACCTATTTCATGTAATTGCGCAATTGCTTTAAGTAACGGTAAGCCATTATTATCGAGTAATAGCCACTGCTCGCTGACTTGAGCTGCGAGGTGACTGCTAAGCTCGGCTACTCGGTTTGCTTGCTTTTGATCAACATGATAACGACTCATTAAGCCATCAACTGTGCGCTTGCGAATATCGTGATTATGAAACTCAGGGATCATACTGTAGAGCACACCTTCACGAAGTGCGCCGCCTGCTAAGCCCATTTTATCAATTTCAAGCGCTTCAAATAGCGCAATTAAAATAGCGAGCCCTGAAACAAATACTAAACGCCTTTCTTCGCTTAAGCCTGGTAGGTCTAATTCAGCAATTGTGTTGTAGGCTATCGACTGTTTTTTAATTTCATTAAGCTTATCTAGGCTTAATGTGTCATCAAGTGATTGTGCGACCATAATTTCTTGGATCGCTTGCACTGTACCCGATGCTCCTGATGCAATCTCCCAACCCGCCACTTTGTAACTTGGCGCTATATCATCAATAACTACTCGTGCGGCTTTAATAGCGGCATTGAAATTAGCGTCATTGAGTTTGCAATCTTTAAAGTAACGCTCTAGGTAAGTAACACAGCCCATGTTTAGGCTTTTGTAATGTAATGCGTCAAAACCTTTACCAATTACCACTTCGGTGCTGGCACCACCAATATCAATAACTAATTGACGGCCACTGCATGACGAAGTGTGCGCTACACCTTTATAAATCGTGCGCGCTTCTAGTTCACCGCTAATAACATTAATTTTATGGGCAAGGATTTGTTCGGCTTTGATTTTAAATTCATCGGCATTGGTTGCTAAACGCAACGTAGCGGTGGCAACGATAGTAATGTTGTTTTTCGGAATATCTTGGAGGCGTTCTGCAAATAACGCGAGACATTCCCAACCTCGTTGCATTGCTTCTGTGCTCAATAGGTTATCTTCATTTAGCCCTGCGGCTAATCTGACTTTGCGTTTAACGCGGCCTATGGTTTGCAAGCCGCCAGCAATTGACTTAGCGATCAACATGTGAAAACTGTTAGATCCTAAATCAATTACTGCATAAACATTTTTTTGCGGTTTAAGTTGCCCCACCGTTCAAAAACCTCTAGTTACTACTACGACTATAACGACGGCCGTAATTACGACCGTGCTTTTTGGTAACTATTGTTTGGTCTACGTCCGCTGTTATTACTACGACTGCGTGGGCCTGTTGTATAGTTACGTTTTCTTTGAATAGTAGGCTTAGTTAAATCATCAAGCAATGCACTTTTATCATAATGTGATAAAGGAATGCTGTGCTCTATGTACTCTTCAATTTCATGAAGGTTATATGCGTACTGTTCACATGCAAAACTAATTGCCTTACCTGATGCTCCGGCTCGTGCAGTACGGCCAATTCGATGCACATAATCTTCGCAATCATCTGGTAAGTCGAAGTTAAATACATGACTTACTTCTGGGATATGTAAGCCACGCGCTGCAACATCAGTTGCCACTAGGAAATCTAAATCACCTTTAGAGAATTGCGCTAAAATTGATTGGCGTTTTTTCTGATTAACATCACCAGTCAGCATACCTACACGATGACCATCAGCTTTTAACCATGCATACACTGTTTCACAACTGTGTTTGGTGTTTGCAAACACAATGGCTTTCTCTGGCCATTCTTCTTCAATCAAAGTTAATAACAGCTTAACTTTATCTTCTTGCGAAGGATGGAATAACTCTTCTTCAATACGCTTACCCGTTTTTACATCTGGTTCAATTTGTACATGCTCTGGGTTTGTCATGTGCTCAAACGCCAGTTCTTGAACGCGATACGATAACGTTGCTGAAAATAATAAGTTAAGGCGTTGTGATGTATCCGGCATACGGCGGAACATATAACGAATATCTTTAATAAAGCCCAAATCAAACATACGATCGGCTTCATCTAGTACCACAACTTCGATTTCATTGAGGGTATAACACCCTTGTTTATATAAATCGATTAAGCGACCTGTGGTGCCAATTAAAATATCAACGCCTTTTTCTAATTGTGCACGTTGTTTTTCGTAATCTTCGCCACCATATACTAAACCTAAGTTAAGATTACAGTGTGGCGCTAAAATTTTTGCATCTTTGTGGATCTGAATCGCAAGCTCCCGAGTAGGGGCCATGATCAGGGCTCTTGGATGTTTACTAGGTGCTTTGCTAGATTGTAATAACCGATGGCACGTGGCAGTTAAAAACGCCAACGTTTTGCCTGTCCCTGTCTGTGCTTGGCCCGCAATATCGCGGCCATCACAAATAAAAGGTAGGCATTTAGCTTGAATGGGTGTGCAATATTCAAACCCATTTTCGGTTAAACCGGCAACCACTTCCGGTGCGATAGCAAAGTCTGAAAACTTTTTATCGGTTAAATGTGTCTTAGTCATAGCGTTTAAGCATAACGTTTATACTTGCAATAAGAAACAAGAGTGTTTAAATACGCATTAAATATTTCGCCTAACTTATCGGAGAGCGCAATGAGCGAGAAAATTATTCAATTAACTGACGATAGCTTTGAAGCTGACGTTTTACAATCAGACAAGCCTGTATTAGTTGATTTTTGGGCTGAATGGTGCGGACCATGTAAAATGATCGCGCCAATTCTTAATGAAGTAGCAGATGAATTTGATGGCCGTGTCGTTATCGGTAAATTAAACATCGATCAAAATGCAGGCACACCACCTAAATTTGGCATCCGTGGCATCCCTACACTACTTCTTTTCAAAGAAGGCCAGGTTGCAGCAACTAAAGTTGGTGCACTTTCTAAAACTCAATTAGTTGAATTTTTAGAAAACAACATCTAAATACAGACGTAAAAAAGGGCTTTTTGCCCTTTTTTACATTTTTTTTGTATAAAGACTGGACGCCTAGCCAGTGACCTGCTAGTTTATAAAGCCAACTAATCCTTAGTTTACCAACAAACCTCTCTCACTAATCAATATCGATTATATGAGCATGATAACTGTAATAAAGAACCCACCAATATGCATTTACGCGAATTAAAAGACAAGTCGATCAAAGAACTTGTAGACTTAGCTGAGTCCATGGGGCTCGAAAACGTAGCCCGCTTAAGAAAGCAAGATATTATCTTTGCTATCCTTAAAGCCCACGCCAAAAGTGGAGAGAACATTTTTGGCGGTGGTGTACTAGAAATCTTACAGGATGGTTTTGGTTTCTTAAGATCATCAGAAGCCTCTTACCTTGCGGGTCCTGATGACATTTATATATCACCTAGCCAAATTCGTCGTTTTAGTATGCGTACTGGTGATTCTATAATGGGTCTGATACGTCCACCTAAAGACGGCGAACGTTACTTTGCCTTACTAAAAGTAAACGAAGTAAATTTTGATAAACCTGAAAACTCTCGCACTAAAATCCTTTTTGAAAACCTTACCCCGCTACACGCAAATGAACGTTTACGTATGGAACGTGGTAATGGTAGCACCGAAGATATTACCGCTCGAGTACTTGATTTAGCCTCACCAATTGGCCGTGGCCAACGTGGTTTATTAGTAGCGCCGCCAAAAGCGGGTAAAACAATGCTACTACAAAACATTGCGCAATCAATTACTCATAACCACCCTGATGCAACATTAATGGTATTACTTATTGATGAGCGTCCAGAGGAAGTAACTGAAATGCAACGCCTTGTTAAAGGTGAAGTGATTGCATCAACGTTTGATGAGCCAGCGAGCCGTCACGTTCAAGTTGCTGAAATGGTAATCGAAAAAGCCAAACGTCTGGTTGAGCACAAAAAAGATGTCATCATCTTATTGGATTCAATCACTCGTTTAGCTCGTGCATACAACACGGTAATTCCTTCATCTGGTAAAGTACTTACCGGTGGTGTTGATGCGAACGCCCTGCATAAACCGAAGCGTTTCTTTGGTGCTGCACGTAACGTTGAAGAAGGTGGTAGTTTAACCATTATCGCTACGGCGCTGATCGATACCGGCTCTAAGATGGATGAAGTTATCTACGAAGAGTTTAAAGGTACCGGTAATATGGAATTACACTTAAATCGTAAGATTGCTGAAAAGCGTGTATTCCCTGCAATCGACTTTAACCGCTCTGGTACCCGTCGTGAAGAATTACTGACTAAACCAGACGAGCTACAAAAAATGTGGATTTTACGTAAAATCGTGCACGAAATGTCTGAAATTGACGCGATGGAGTTTTTAATTGATAAACTCTCTATGAGCAAAACCAATGATGAATTTTTTGATTCGATGAAACGTCAGTAATTCCGTTTACAACATTCTAAAATGCCTGTTAATACAGGCATTTTTTTTGCCGAAAAGTCCTTGTTATAACCTTCGTGGAGTTAATCTCTAACCGCAAGCGCTAGGGCTATTCTAGGTCAGATGATTTAGATAATTGCTGAATTAATTCATCCAGCAACGCAGCTATCTCTGCATCGGTTGCTGGTTGATCTTTCGCTAATAACGCCTTATCTAAGCGCAACGCTGCATCAGCCACATTCGTGAGTGTAAATATTTGTGCTGCACCAAGAATACGGTGACTATCTTGCTGTAATGCCGTCAAATCCTGTGCTGCAAAATGCGCTGTCAGTAACTTAATTTCATCATCAAAGCTGGCGATAAAACTGCTTACTAAATCACTAATATCAGGATTAGTTGTAGGTAACGCTATAGGATTATCCAAATACAAGGCGAGCGTGCGATAGAAGCTTTCTTTCTCGATTGGTTTACTTAAATAGCCCGTGAACCCCATGGCTAAGTAATCATCTATTTCATGACTCATCGCATTAGCCGTTAACGCGAAGATCGGTTTATTAAAACCACATTTTTTTAATAATTCAAAAGCGCTCAGGCCATCCATTACTGGCATTTGTATATCCAATAAAACAATATCAGGGAACTCGCTAAGACAAAGCTCAACCGCTTGTTCACCATTACTTGCTGAGATCACTTCAAGCCCAGTAGACTTTAAGAAGCGTGTTATTAGCCTACGATTGTCAGAATGATCTTCTGCTAACAACACTCGTCCGACAAGACCGGTTTTATTTTCTGGTACTGCAGCCTCACTTGCAACTTTTGCTGGCGGATATTGTTTGCATGGCACATTAAAAATAAATTCACTGCCTTTATGCAGCTCACTTTCAACACTGATATAACCCCCCATCATAATTGCTAATTGTTGTGAGAGACTTAAACCCAATCCTGAACCACCAAACCTGCGACTAATGGTATTATCGCCTTGTTGAAAACACTCAAAAATATTTTCTATTTGCGCTGTCGTCATACCAATCCCCGTATCACTAACTTTAAAGCAAACGCCTTGCTCGGTGTGATCAATATGCAAAGTGACAAAACCGCTTTCAGTGAATTTAATCGCATTCGTTAGTAAGTTAATCAGTATTTGCTTAACTCGGATCAAATCGAGCTTAGTCCAAAAGCTCGGCCCTAAGTTGTTTTCTAATAAGAGTGTTAACCCTTTATTTTTGGCCTGCATACTCGACATAGCGTAAACATCGTTAACAATCACGACTAGATCAAACTCGCTAACATCTAAATCTAAGCGGTTGGCTTCTATTTTACTCAGATCGAGCACATCATTGATCAAACCTTTTAAATGATCGCTGTGTTTCTTAATGACCAACAACTCCGTTTGTAGCTGCTGAGGCTGATACAAACCATTCAATAAGTCATCTGTTTGCCCCAATATCGCCGTAAGCGGTGTACGAATTTCATGACTAATATTTGCCAAAAATTGGCTCTTCACTTGATTCGCTGCACGTAATTCTTGTGCCACATATTGTAACTCTTGAGTACGTTGCGCAACTTTTTGTTCTAATTGATTTTTGGCCTTTTTCTCAACTGCACGACGATATAGTGCAACCGCACAGATCAACACCAGCATCAATACTATTGACAGTAAAATAGTCAATTGTGAACGTTTTTCGATTTTTAGTTCTTGTAAGCTACGCTCTTGTTTAAGCTGTTTAATTTCCTGATTTAACTGGCTCGATTGAAACTGAGACTGAAATGTACTTAACGCTTTCATAACCTCTTCACTAATTATACCGCGCTGATAATCAACAAACTGCTGATGCAACTGAATCGCTTGCTTGTAATCGCCTTCACCCGCACTTAATAACGCTTCAATGCCTAAGCCATCTTTAACACGTAACTCATCTTTATATTCTTTGGCTAGTGCGATTGATTGTTTTAAATTTTGTTTAGCGGTATCTATATCCCCGCTAACTAATTGCACTTTGGCTAACACTTGTAGAGCTGCTAACTGTAATGATTGATTATCAATCTGCCTAGCGTATTTTTGAGCCGCTTTTGCATGGTACAAAGCGGCATCTAGCTCATCTATTTTTAAGTTTATACTCGCTAAATTGGTATGCTGGACCGACAGCTGGTAGGCATCATTGACGCTTTGATAATACCGTAAAGCGAGTTGATAATAGTGCAGCGCTAATTGATTTTGACCTGACTCTGCATAAGCAACAGCCATATTGCCATGGGCACGGGCAATCCCCTCTTCATCATCTAATTGCTGAAATACATCAATCACTTGACGATAAATTTCGAGTGCTGAATCATAACGCGATAAACGAATGTAGACGCCGGCAATATTATGCAGAATATCCGCCTTGTCTTTTTCACTCCCGTCGTTTTCATAAAATGCTTTTGCCTGTTGGTAATGCTCTAACGCAAGCTCCATGTTATGCATATTAAAATATGCCAAGCCAATATTACTCAATAAGTTAGCTTGCTTTAATGGGCTGTTTAAACGCACAGCCAAATTTAAGGCTCGGTTATAACTAATAATGGCTGGTTGCAGTAAACCTTGAAAGTACTGCACTACACCTTGCATTTTTATTGCTCTAAAATGTAACTCAGGTTGTTTTTCAAATGGGGTTTTTAGCTCTAACAACTGATAATAATGTAATGCTTGAGGGTAGTTACTTAGTTCAAACGCGCGTTCGGCTAAACTAGAATAGATAGCGACTTGTTGTTGATTTGAAAGTTGCCTGGCAAGTAGTTGATTTGCTAACTGCAGCTTTTCTGACCACTCATTAGTAAGCTTAAATTGCTCCAACAGCGTTACTTGCTGCTGAGCATTACTAAATTGAGAAAAAACGCCAAGTACAATAATAAAGCAAATAAATAGTAGGCGCTTGAACTGACCTAGCATAATTTTTTTCCTTGGAATTTTGTTAGTAGTGTTAAGCTATGATAATTTAGCCAAGATACACTAATAACTAGACTGCAAACAATGCTTAACCCACTGATAGATGAGATTTTTGAGCTTATTCTAACGCAAGAGACGTGGATGGTTCATACTTTAGCATTGAAATTACAACAGCAAGGCTCTATCAGCACGCTTGATGTGCAACCAGAGCGTGATTTATTTAAACGTAATTTTTTAATCATGAATGCCCTGTATCAACTACAGCAGCAACTGCAACCAGCTCAGCACTTGGCTATCGCCAGCTTACAAATAACTCTGACAGATACGGCTCCCCATAACTCAGTGCAACAGCTTGATCCGCTGCGAGACTATTATCTAGATTGGCAAAATTACGAAACAACCAGTGATGAAATCGAAGAGTTGCTTAATGACTTCTGGCAACGTTTTGCAAGCCATAAAAAACCACAGCAAGCACTGGACCGTAAAGCTTATGACATGCTGTTACATCGTTGGCAATTGGCGAAACAATGTAGTTTGAAAGATATACAGAAACGCTGGCGACAACTGGCCATGCAGTACCACCCAGATAAAGAAACTGGCGATACAGAAAAGTTTAAAGAGCTAAAGAATGAATATGAGCAGCTTAAGGCAAGCTGCTCAACAATCGAGAATTAACGAGTTAGGCGACGAGCGCGTATTTTACGGCCTTTAATATTGCCTTCAGTTAATTTGCGTAGTGCTGGTTTTGAAGAATTACGTTCAACAGCAACAAAAGCTACGTTATCAAGTACGTTAATTTTACCAACCTGACGCCCTGCAACGCCGTCTTTGCCCGTTAGTGCGCCTAAAATATCACCGGCACGCACTTTTTGCTTTTTACCCGCATCAATCATCAAGGTGACCATTTGCGGTTTATATGGTGGTTTTTCAAGTAAGCTAAATGGCGGTAATTGCTCAGGCAAGAAATCACATTCGTAATGGTCACCAATTTGCGCCACTTTAAATTGCTCTGCATCACCATAAATTGAACAAGCGATACCTTTTTTACCCGCGCGACCGGTACGACCAATACGGTGCACATGGGTTTGCGGGTCATGGGCAAGATGATAGTTGATCACCATGTCCATATCATCAATATCTAAACCGCGTGCCGCAACATCGGTGGCCACTAAGATTGAGGCACTTTTATTGGCAAAGTGAATAAGTGTGCGTTCACGATCACGTTGCTCCAAATCACCATGCAATGATACCGCACTAAAGCCTTCATCGGCTAAATCATCACAGACCTGCTGTGTTTCAACTTTGGTATTACAAAACACCACGCAACTTTCAGGCTGAAATTTAAGCAATAACAACTTTAACGTATTAAAGCGCTGCTTGTTATTATCCATTTTATAGAAGTACTGCTTAATGGTGCTCTTTTCTTGCTCTTCTTCCACTTTCACCATCACAGGATTGCTTAACACCCGTTTAGCAATCGCTTCGATTGCTCGTGGAAAAGTGGCGCTAAATAATAACGTTTGGCGCTGCTTGGGAATACAATCGATAATCGCATCTAAAGTATCTTGAAAGCCCATATCAAGCATCTGATCGGCTTCATCCAGCACTAAAGTTTCAACATCATCTAAGCGCAAAGTGCCTTTGCGAATATGGTCATCTACACGCCCAGGTGTACCAACAATAATATGCGCGCCATGCTCAAGGGAACCTATTTGCGGCCCAATTGAAACGCCACCACACAAGGTTAAAATTTTAATATTGTGAATGCCGCGCGCTAATTTACGCATTTCTACAGCAACTTGCTCGGCAAGCTCACGGGTTGGACAAAGTACTAATGATTGAATACGAAAACGTTTCACATTAAGTTTAGCAAGCACGCCTAAACTAAACGCTGCCGTTTTACCTGAGCCTGTTTTGGCTTGTGCAATAATGTCTTTACCTTCAAGAACTGGCGGCAAACTTTGCGCCTGTACGGCTGTCATTTGGGTATAACCTAATGTTGATAAGTTATCTACCAACCCAGATGGTAAAGCGAGAGATGAAAAAGCTGTAGCGGTCAAAGTAATTTCCAGTGCAAAAAGTAAACATGAAAAGCCGCTGCAGATGCCCGACTTAGTTATGCTGCATAATAGCAGAATATACAAATTGCTACCATTAAGCTGGCAAGATTATCAATAAACCTGCAATGTTGAAAAGCCGCCTTCGCGTTTTTATCTCATCTGCTTTTGCTACTCAGTATTAAATGCTTTAATAGCGCACACTTGAAAATACCGCCAAGGTCAATAATGAAAAAAATCATCACAGGGTTACTACTTGCTAGTAGCTTTTTAGCCAGCGCCGCAGAGCCTGAATTTAACGCTAAACAACTTAAGCAAGTTGCCGAGCTTAGAGATAACGCTAGCAATAGTGATTTAAGCTACCAATTACTAGAATCCCTTACGACTGAAATAGGCCCGCGTTTACCAGGCACTGAAAATGATAAAAAAGCCGTTGCCTGGGCCCAAGCTAAATTTAAACAGCTTGGCTTTGATAAGGTATGGCTTGAAGAAGCGACCTTCCCAGAATGGCGTCGTTTTAATGAAAGCGGCAAAATCCTAACGCCAAGTGAGCAACCACTGCATTTAACCGCTTTAGGGCATAGTGTCAGTACACCAAAAGACGGCATTACTGCTGAAGTTATATTATTTGAAACCCTTGATGAGTTGATTGCCGCTCCCGCAAACAGCTTAAAGGGAAAAATTGCTTATATAAATTACCGTATGAATCGTGATATCGATGGCAACGGTTATGGCCCTGCGGTTCGTGCTCGCTCAACTGGCTCTGTAGAAGCCGCTAAAAAAGGCGCGATTGGCTATATGATGCGCTCAGTTAGTACGGCTCATCACCGTTTTGCGCATACCGGTGGCAGCCATTACCAAGATGGCGTAACCAAAATCCCTAACGTAACCATTGCCAATCCGGATGCTGACCAATATCGCACTTGGTAAAAATGTTACCGTTAATATTAATGTACAAACTGAAGATCGTGGTCAAGGTACTGGCTATAACGTGATTGGTCAGTTCAATGGCACGCAAAATCCAGAGCAGTATGTGCTGATTGGCGGTCACTTAGATTCTTGGGATTTAGGCACTGGTGCACTTGATGACGGTGCAGGTGTTGCGCTAACAATGGCGGCAGCTAAGCATATTAGCGAAATAAAACGCCCAAAACGTAGCATTCGGGTGGTGCTATTTGCCGCTGAAGAGCTTGGCTTATGGGGTGCTAAAGCTTATTTTAAACAGCATGCAAATGAGCTTGATAAAATTGTTGCCGCGGCTGAATCTGACTTTGGTGCTGATGTAGTGTATGGCTTTGAGTCGAATGTATCTGCAGCGTCACTGCCAGTAGTACGTGCAATAGCCAAGCAACTAGCGCCACTTAACGTAGAATACATTGGTAAAAATAGCGCCAATGGCGGGCCTGACTTAATTCCATTCAAAAATGCCACCAGCGCACCAATTTTTGAACTGCATCAAAATGGCACTGATTACTTTGATTACCATCACACTGCTGATGATACGCTTGATAAAGTAGATCCGGCTAAACTAAAGCAAAATACCGCGGCGTATGCTGTATTTGCCTTTATGGCGGCAGATGCAAAAACCATTATTAAAGCAAAGCCTGTAGCAAGTAAATAAGCCAACCAAACATACTTGCTTACAGTTTTGTGCTTTGCATCTCACCTTCCTTGTTTTAATTTAACGTAAAACAAGGAAGGGACAGAGGGCCTCAAATGCTACTTTTCAATATCTGCGATTCATTGTCGTTTTTCAGCCAAACCAAAACCTGTCCGCAGTGTCACAATGATGACTACCAGCTACAAAATCATAGCCGTTTTTTACGTTTTTCAATCATACCTATGTTGCCACTAGCGTGGCGTTATCAATACCAGTGTAATCATTGTCAGCACAGTGTGCAGCTTTCTGTTATGCAACTGCCATGGTTAGAAAAGCTTTCTTTAATCAAATATTTTATAGGCTCAATATTAGTTATCTGGCTATCTATCTACCTCTATACACACCATCTTGATGAGCTAAAAACCAAGCAAGCAATACTAAGCCAGCCGCAAGCATTCGATACTTACTTGGTACATGCAGATAAATTCTCTAACCAACCATTGCGCCCTGAAAACCTAAAAGTAGCCCAAGTACTCGAGTTTGATGATAAAAATATTACCTTTCAGATTAGTAACTACCGTTATAAACACGACAGAGCCATAACAACAGCGATGCGCACCAGCTTATTAGTTCAAAAAGATTATTTCTCATCAAAGACACTCACTCTAGCGCGTAAGGAAGTGCAGCATTTATATGATGAAGGTGCTATTTATGATGTACTGCGTCCTTACGCATACAGTTTATACGGCGGCTTTGTGATGTTTCCACCACAGCCAAAACCTTTATATGAAGGGGTAAAGCTTAATAAAAATAACCAGCAAGGCATCATCTATTACAAAGATGGTTTATTCAAAGATGCCTTTGAGAGTTTTTTACTCGCCAGCAAAGAAGGCTCACAGTGGGGGCAGCTTAATGCAGCACAAATGTATCGTGATGGTGAGGGGGTAGAAAAAGATCTTTCCCAAGCCATTTACTGGTATCAACAAGCCGCACTGCAAAATAACCACAAAGCCAAAGTACAACTCAAAGAACTGTGCCTAGAACACGCCTGCTAATAAATATGGCAAGCCAAAAGCTTGCCATTTAACCTACAAGACAGATCGTTACAGTGTTAGGTGTTGATCTAAAAATGCCAGTACTTGTTGATAATAACGAGTGCGGTGCTCTTGCTTATAAAACCCATGCCCTTCATCTTCAAGTAGCTCATATATATAAGGGTGCTTAGCTTTTTTAAGAGCAGCAATAAGTGATTCGGCTTGTTCTATCGGTGCCCGCTGATCTTCACCACCGTGCACTATCAGTACAGGAGCCTTTAACTTATCAATATTATAACTTGGCGAAAATGCCTTTAATTGCGCTTCATCTGTGCCCAATACATTCTGTAAATAACGTTGGCCACTGTCGCGCTCCGCAACATCTCCTTCTTTAAACATTAACGGCAAATCGTAAACACCAACAACGCCAATCGCACATTTAAACATATCAGGTTCTAAAATCGCACTTTGTAACGCTGAGTATCCGCCAAAGCTCGCGCCCATAATACAGATATTATTTTTATTAACCGTGCCCTGCTCAATTAAATACTTAACACCATCAATAATATCAAATTGGATTTCAGCCCCCCACTTTTGATGCCCAGCATGCTCAAAGTTACGGCCAAAACCACCTGAGCCTCTAAAATTAACTTTTAGTACCGCCATGCCACGGTTGGCAAGTAACTGTGCATCGGGGTCAAACCCCCACCAATCGCGAGGGCCATGTGGACCACCGTGTGGCATAACCACTAAAGGTAAGTTTTTCTCTGTACTGTTATTCGGCAGTGTTAAGTAGCCATAAATAGTTAAACCATCTCGACTGGTATAACTCACTGGTTTGGTCTGCGCCATCTGCTTTGCATCAAGCCAACTACGAGATGCAAACAAAAATCGTAAGTTATTTTTTTTAGCATCGAATAAATAATATTGGCCAGGGTTACGGTCATTCGAGGCATAAATAATATTAGTGTCACCATCTTCAGTACTACTTACAAGCTGTACTTGTTCACCAGCTAAAGCGGAGATTAATGATTTTAAACGCATGCTTTTCTCTGATTGCCCATCGACAAAGGCATAAGTCGGATAGCCTAGCTCGGTTTCAATCGCAAATAACTCTTTTGATGCTTCATCAACCCATATTTGCTTTGGTGAAACCCCCTCTTCCTTATGAATTAAATCAATTGCTCTGGTTTTCAGATTCAATTTATATAAGCCTTGCGCTTCACCACTGATAGACGCAGTGACATAAACAGCATCACCACTACTATCAAAAGCGTGTAAGTTCATATCGCTGTAAGTCAAATCACCTAAGTTAAGTTCTTGCCAACGGCCGCCTGATTTTTCACGGGTATGAATTGTGGGTTTGATATAATCATCACTGGAAACAGCCACTCTGACATTTCCCTCATGATCGGTCAAAAAGTTGGCCATACGTGACGGTGAGCGGGTAACTTTACGACGCTTTCCTGAAAAAACATCGACCTCATAAACAACTGTGTGCGGTTCACTACTAGATGTCCACGGATAAGTCATGATAAGCATTTTATCGTCATCGTGGATCAAAGGATCCAACAAATAAGAGGTGCCATAAACCGGTGTGGCTTTTTTGATACGAGAACCAGTTTGCATTTCGCCCTGATAGCCAACTAAATATTTAGCTTTCGAGCCATCGGCATTCACGCCATATAATTCACCGTAATATTCAGGGTGATCTTGCCAACCGCGTAAGTATTCTTTTGCAACAACAACTCGTTCATCGCTTACCCAGTGATAAGCACCAACCTGCGCATTGCTCTGAAAATTAATAGCATGGTGAATTGTGAATTTCTTAGCATCTAAAATAACCAGTACCTTTTTACCTTGAGGTTGCATAATTACTGCAAGGTAGCTGCCTTTAGGGGAGATTTTAACTTGGCTATATTCACTGCTGCGGCTAAAGTCCTCGACTGTAGGACCTGACTGATTTGCATAACTAATTGGGCAACAAGAGAACAACACAATAACAACAATAAACTGCATTATTTTGTTCATACAACATCCTTTTAAATTGGTATTTTTATAATTGCTACAATTGTACCCAATAAAGTTTTAAATAGGTATCCATCCAAATACTTAAGTAAACAACGAAGAGTAACTATTTACTTTAATTTGGTTACAATATAACATTACTGATATATTATAACAAAACGTTGGACTGCTAATGATTTTACCTAACTTTAAAATTAGCCTGATCGCCTCTATGGTTGCTGTACTGTGTGCCTGTAACAGTGAAATTGATGATCTTGCAGATAAAAATGCTGGACAGCCAGATGACCATGAGCATACCGAAATCACTTCAACAGGGCGTTTAGCCATTAGTCACGCTGATGCTGCCAACGTATCAATTTTCGATACTGACACTAACGCGCTACTTGAAATGTTTAATACTACCAATATTGTTAGCGGCTTATATGCAAGTCCTAACAATCGTTTTGTAGTATTGATACAACGCGATGATAACTACGTAGAGTTTATTGATGGCGGTTTATATCAAGAAGATCATGGTGATCACCTGCATGATTACAAACAAGCTCCTGCCTTGTCAGGGTTTACATTAACAAATGATAAGCCAACTCATTTTGATGTAAGCGAACAGCAAGCTGCGCTGTTTTTTGATGGCAATATAGATGCGGGTATTGCTGCAAGCTTTGCTATTTTAACTGACGAATCAATTGCGAATGGCGAAACACTGGCAACACATAGTTTTGCTAATGCTATGCATGGTACGGCACAAATTCGCGGTGACTCAGTGATCACCACCTATCGCAGTGAAGATGTAACTAGCGTGCTGCCAAATTATGTGGAACAACTACATATTCATGGCGATCACTTCCACCAAGAACAGCGTTTTGAGCTTGATTGCCCTGCACTGCATGGCAGCGCACAAAATCATCAGCACATTGCCTTTGGCTGCGGTGATGGTGTATTAGTTATTGAAGAACACAATGGTGCATTTAACGCAACTAAAGTAGCTAACCTTGATAGTTTTGCTGAGGGATCACGGATTGGTAGTATTAAAGGGAGCGAGCACAGCGAGCTCTTTTTAGGTATTGCACAAAGTAAGCTTTTTTACACCATCGACCCAGAATCAGCTAAAATGACACAGCTTGCATGGCAGCAAAATACCGAAAATACCGAAAATACCGTATTAGCAAGTGCGCTCGATAGTATTACAGGCGAGTTTTACGTACTGGAAAGCGATGGGTTTTTATCGATACTGGATGCTGAGGATGATTGGCAAGTCAGTGCTCGTTTTCAAGTACTCGACAGCCCCACAGGCAACTATGCGTTAGCGGCTTCAGCGGCCGATGATACGGTATATATCAGCGATGCAAATAACCAAACAGTATTAAGCGTCGATACTCATGAACAAACGGCCGAAACTATTCTTAACCTTGATTTTACCCCAAGTAAAATAACTTGGTTAGGCATCGCTGAGGAAGCAGAGCACGACCACTAAGCTTAATCATAACTTTCATAGCATTCCCTTGCTAAGCCATTGCCGGCAGATTTAATTTGCCGGCTCTTTTGTTTTTATACTCACAACAGTGTGATGAATAAGCACCACAACAACGCCAGCCAGCACGCCTAATAAGCCATCAAATAATAATGGCGCAAACACTTCTCCCAACCTACCTAAGGTTGTTAATGCAAATTCAGTGACCGCTATTTGCCAATGATGCAATACACTTATGCCGTGCACTAAAATACCACCACCAACTAAAAACATCGCGACCGTACCAGCAAACGCTAAAAACGCCATTAAACGTGGTGCCGCAGCTAATAGACCTTTCCCTAGTAATGCTTTAAAACGATTACCCGTTTGCTGGGCTTGTTTGAGTAAATACAAACCAGCATCATCAAGCTTTACAATTCCTGCTACCAAACCATACACACCTATGGTCATGATCACAGCAATCACACTCAATACCAGCGCTTGATTAAGCAAACTTGCACCGGCAACTGTGCCAAGCGTGATGACAATTATTTCTGCCGATAAAATAAAATCGGTACGAATAGCTCCTTTAATTTTTTGTTTTTCGTATGCCACTAAATCTAGATGTTCAGCTTCACTCAGCTCGTCGTTTTTCGGGCTAGGTAAAAACTTTTCAACCAGTTTTTCGGCACCTTCAAAACACAAAAATAACCCACCAATCATTAGTAACGGCGTAATAAGCCAAGGCAGCCAGACACTGATCAATAAAGCGGCAGGAACCAAAATGGTTTTATTAAGAAACGACCCTTTTGCCACGGCCCACACCACAGGCAGTTCACGATCTGCACTAACACCGGTAACTTGCTGAGCATTTAACGCCAAATCATCCCCCAATACACCAGCGGTTTTTTTTGTCGCGACTTTACTCATTGTGGCAATATCATCTAACAATGTAGTGATATCATCCAACAAGGTTAATAGATTCGTACCTGCCATTTAATTTCCTTTGCAGTTAACTGTTTATAATAATCAACATAGCCTAAACGGCCACTTTCACCAACGGTTAATTTTCGTTTGCTATGCTAGTCGTTAAACCCACTTACCAAGGTACCTATTTATGTATAAAAGCTTATTAATTGCACTCGGTATGCTCAGCCTTAGTGCATGTACTGAACCACAAAACAGCCAATCTTATTCCTGCGATAGCCAACTAACGGCGGTTATCACCAGCGAGAGTGCAGAAACGGCCTCACTGGTTTATAACCAGGTTACCTACCCGTTAACGCAACAGATCAGCGCCTCAGGTGCAAAATATAGCAATGATGACGTACTTTTTTGGACCAAAGGTAACGAAGCAATGCTGATCATTGATGGCAACAAATATCACTGTAATTTAGAGTAAAGCATCCGCATGCAACGCTTATAATTTACAAAAATACTGCTACACTCATAAATACTTAAGTATTTACGGGTTAGCTATGCGCGCTATTGCTATAAAAACAAAACTGATTTTTGCCTTTGCCACAATTGGTTTTTTAATGCTTGCCAGCAGTGGCTTTTTTTACTGGTCACTCGGGCAAATTAATCATGCGACTGCAGATATAGAAACGTTAGCCGTACCGGTACAACAACAAAGTAATGCGCTTCGTTTATCACTGTTATCAATCACCAAATATAATGCTGTTGCGTACAGTCAAACAACAGAAAGCAGCTTACAACAGCAGCAACACAGTACCCGTGAAAACCAAGCCATATTTGCCAGCAAGCTGAAAGAGCTAAACACGCAACTTCATGATCAACCGCAAATGCAGCAGCTACTGTCAAAAATAGAGCAACGCTATCAGCAACTTAATACTACCAACACAACAATGTTTAACGCCAAACAGCAAGGCCTGACCGCCACAACTGAGGTCACTACATTGGCAAATGATTACGCTAACAACCTCGCTGATTTAAGTAATGGCTTACTTGATTTAGAATTAATCGAAGTAGCAGCTGAACAACAAACATTATTAGCCGCGATTGTTGGCACCGCGACCCGCATTGATGATTTGCTTTTCACCTTAGGTAATAATGTTAAAAACATCAGCCATATAAACACCTTGCAAACACTCAACGAGCACCAACAAGATACCAACTTTTTGCTAGATAATATTCAATCTAATTTTACCTACCTACAACAACAAGCAAGTGAGCTGGAAAATAAAACCAACTTTGTCAGCCTAGAAGAGCTACTAAACTTAATAAATAAACAGTTAACAACGCTATATCAGCAACAAACTACACTTTTAACCAGCAAAGTTGAGGCTGAACAAGCCTTTTCAGCATTTCAACAGCAATTTCAACTTACCGAACAACTTATTATTGAGCTCAACCAATTAGCCGATAAACGTTTTAACACCTTACAAGCTGATGCTCAATCGGTCATTAGCACAGGCTCAACACTCGCCATTATTATAAGTTTAGTGCTTATTTCGTTTGCAGCGTTGATCTGTTTTTTAACGACTAAGGCAATGCTAAAACCGCTGAATACTGTTAATAAAGCGCTATCACGTATCGCTTCCGGTGACTTGTCGAAACGCACAAAACCAGTTAACGACGATGAATTTGGTCTGCTGTTAAATAATATCAATCAATTAAGTGATGACTTGAGTACACTACTAAGTGCAATAAGTGACAACGCCCACACCTTAGATCAATCAGCAATTCAAACCAGCGAGCAAGGCCAACATATGACCCTAGCAGCGCAGCAACAGTTAGATCACATAGCACAAGCCAGTTCGGTGGCTCATAGCATGTTTAGTAATTCCCAAGCCGTTTGTGAGCAAGCTGATAACACCTCCAGTGAAGTTGCAAACGCCTCGCAATTTGCCAATGATGTGAATCACATAGCTGATCGTAACAGTCAGCGCATTGCCGCTTTACTCGCTCGTCTTGATCAAGCAGTGCAAAGCACCAACGAACTCACTCAACACACACAATTAATTGGCGCAATAGTAGATACAATTAGTAGCATTGCTGAACAAACAAATTTACTTGCACTTAATGCTGCTATTGAAGCGGCCCGTGCCGGTGAAAATGGCCGAGGCTTTGCTGTAGTCGCAGATGAAGTTCGCTCTTTAGCCGCTCGCACACAAAGTTCTACCAGTGAAATTCACACCATGATCCAAACGCTACAACAACAAGCCAGCACAGCTCACCATGAGATCAATGACGGCCAACAGCAAGCAAAAGAATGTGTTGCCAATAGTAGCGAGCTAAACCAAGCCGTAGATAAAATAAAAGGTACCTTAGTGACAATTAACCAAATGAGCACACAAATTGCGGATTCATCACATCATCAGCTTGATAACAGTAATGGTATAAAACAGATCATGGCGCAAGTAACCGTACAAGCACAAAGCAATGCCGAACATGCAAAGTCACTGGCCAATCAAAGTGAAAACGTTAACCAACTCGCCCACTCATTAACCAGCGCAGTAGAAAGATTTAAGTTCTAACTCTGAATATAAATTCATCTTCAGCGGCTATTGTCATAATGCCAAATACACAGCGCTGAAATACCATTACAGTGCTGTGTAGCTACTCATTTATTATTTTGCCCCGCGATAAACTCCCGAATGTATTGATCAAATAGTGCCGCTGGCAGTGGTTTACTGTATAAAAAGCCTTGAATATAATCACAATTTAGAGCATTTAAGAAAGCCAGCTGTGCAGAGGTTTCAACTCCTTCGGCAACAACTTTAAGCTGTAGGTTACTAGCCATTGAAATTATTGCACTAACCATCGCACAATCTTCAAGATCATCGGGTAAGTCTTTGATAAACTCCCGATCTATTTTTAACTTACTCAGCGGAAAACGCTTTAAATAACTCAACGACGAGTAACCGGTGCCAAAGTCATCAATTGCCAAACCCACGCCGATTGCACGTAATGCTTGTAACTGCTGCAAGATGTTTGAGCTATTATCAGCAAGTAGCGTTTCTGTAATTTCAAGGGTTAAACACTGAGCTGATAACTGCGTTTCCTGCAAAACACTTTTAACTAACGCCTCAATATCTTGGCGAATAAATTGCACGCTAGACATATTTACCGTGACAAAAAATTGTTCACCGAAACAGCTACACCACTTAGCAGCTTCGCGACATGCTTCTCTGAGTACCCACTCACCAATTGCAATGATCAATCCTAACTCTTCACACACCGGAATGAATTGTGCCGGCGACACATCGCCCAGCTCCGCACTATGCCATCGTAATAAAGCTTCACAACCGACCTTCTTTTTATCATGGCTAATAATTGGCTGAAAATAAACGGTAAACTCGCTATTACTAAGAGCCTTATGGAGAGCATTTTCAAGCTTGCTGCGAGCTGTCGCTTGTTCGTGCAAGCCGCTGGTAAAGAACTCAAAACAGTTTCGCCCTTGTGCTTTAGCTTTGTACATGGCGCTATCTGCATTACGTAATAAGATTTTGCGCTCGGCTCCATCGTCGGGGAAAATAGTGATCCCCATACTGCCGGATACAAATACATCTTGCTCACCAATTTTAAATGAAGAATTAAGCGCCAGCAGAGCTTTTTTAGCTAATCGCTCAATATCTGCTAACGTATTGATCCCGGGCAGTAATAGCGCAAACTCATCGCCACCTAAACGGGCAACTACGTCAGAGCTACGCATACATGCTTTAAGCCTTTTGCCAGCCTCAAGTAACAGTAAATCACCACTATTATGCCCTAAGGTATCGTTAACACTTTTAAACCGATCTAAATCAATAAAACAAATTGCCAAACGCTTATTATCAGCCGTCGCACGGATCATTTCTTGATCTAGCTTACTATTATAATGATAGCGATTTGCCAAACCCGTTAAGGTATCAAAATTAGTTTGTAGCCACATTTCCTGTTCATTTTCTTTGCGTAACGAAATGTCGTTAAATAAGGCAACATAAACTTCAATGTCTTTTTCATCGTCAAATACCACCGAAATATTGACCCAGCTAGGATAAATACTACCATCTTTGCGGCGGTTCCATATTTCGCCTTCCCATTGCCCCGCCTCGTTTAAACGTCGATATAGCGCTTTAAAAAACGATGGTTTATGACGACCCGAATTTAATATTGCAGGTGTTTGACCAAGCACATCTTGTTCTTGATAACCGGTGATCTGCGTAAAGGCTGCATTTACAGTTTGAATTTCATTATCACGATTAGAAACCAAAATACCTTCATTAGTTGCCGAAAATACCGTACTCGCAAGTCGTTGCTGCTGGCGTGCTTTTAATTTTAAACTGATATCACGAATTAAGTGTATTTCACCAATTTTGCTATTTTTTTCGTCGATAACGGCGGTTACTCGTGCCTCTCCCCAAAATACCTCTTTGGCTCCGTGAAATTGACACTCACTATCAACCCCAGCAACTCCTTTCGGACACTCAGTAAATGAGTAAATATTTTTATCTTCCAGTGGCTCGCCGGCCGTTAACTTTTGCACAGCCGTAGTATTAGCGGTAATAACTATATGTTCGGCATCAGTGTAAACCAGCAAATCATCAATACTATTGAAAATCGCTTTTAGCGTCGCACTGTCTTTTTGCGCCGACTTTTTAGCCCTGCGCAATCGCAAAGCTAACAAGGTTAACGTCGCCAACAGTATCATCAGTACAGAAATAGATATCAGCGCTAACAACAATTGATCGGTGCGCTTTTGTTCTATTTCATTAGTTTGGCTGGCAACCAACTCTTCAAGATTCTCTTGGTAATGCCAAAGTGCTTTTTCAAGGTTACGTTGCGATGAAATATCATGTATTACAGAAAATAAAAAATCTTTATTCTCAATTGTAAATGGGGCTGAATAAACGCTAACAGTACGTGTTTCACCACTCGCTAAGCGGTGCTGAAAAACAAAATAGTTTTGCCCTTTACTCAGAGCCGCTTGGCGCTCCTGTGCAACTTGTTGCTCGGTAAATATATTAATTTGCTGGATGCGCATTGTTTGTAATTGCGCAATACTGTAACCATAAAATGCAGCCGCAGCCTTATTAGCAAATTTAATTTCACCCGTTTGCGGTTCCACCACTAACATCACGGCACTATGCTCATTAAAAAGTGGTATATTGATCGCAGAATCTAATGATTGTTTAGCACTGACTTGATCTACAAAGGTAATTACACAGCAAACAATTACAGCCTTGATAAATGTTTTTACGATAAGCCCACCCATTAATCAAAAACTCATTTCAAACATTAGTCTTAAACTATAGCTTACTCACCTGATAATGTGACAAAAATGATCGCTTAAATACTCCCTAAAGACACCTCATTAATTCGCTTACCGTTTTTATTTAAGTATAATGCTAACAGTCTTTTAAGCTTTAAAGCGGCCCACTATGAAATACAAAGATCTACGTGATTTTATCGATTTATTAGAAAAAAAAGGTGAACTGAAACGTATTCACCAAGAAGTTGATCCTTATCTAGAAATGACCGAAATTGCCGATCGCACACTACGTGCTAAGGGCCCTGCTTTATTGTTTGAAAACCCTAAAGGCTATGATATTCCGGTGCTGGCTAATTTATTTGGTACACCAGAGCGCGTTGCCATGGGAATGGGTAAAGAACACGTTAGCGAGCTGCGAGAAGTCGGTAAGTTACTGGCATTTTTAAAAGAGCCTGAACCACCAAAAGGCTTAAAAGAAGCATTTGGTCAGATCCCCGTTTTTAAGCAAGTGTTAAATATGCCGGCCAAAGAAGTTAAAAAAGCACCGTGTCAGCAAGTTATTATTGCAGGCGATGATGTTGATTTAACTAAGCTGCCAATCCAACACTGCTGGCCAGGTGATGTAGCGCCGTTAATAACCTGGGGGTTAACCGTCACCAAAGGTCCCTATAAAAAGCGCCAAAATCTTGGGATTTATCGCCAACAGTTGCTTGGTAAAAATAAAATCATTATGCGCTGGTTATCACACCGCGGTGGCGCACTTGATTTTCAAGAGTGGTGTAAAGAAAACCCAGGTCAGCCTTATCCGGTATCGGTGGCATTAGGCGCCGATCCAGCGACTATTTTAGGCGCGGTCACGCCAGTACCAGATACCTTGAGTGAATACGCCTTTGCCGGCTTACTGCGCGGTAGCAAAACTGAAGTGGTTAAATCAATATCAAACGACTTACAAGTACCGGCAAGTGCCGAAATAGTGTTAGAAGGCTATATCATGCCAGGCGAAGTGGCAGCTGAAGGCCCATACGGTGATCACACCGGATATTATAACGAAGTAGATGACTTCCCGGTAATGACAGTCACTCACATGACACACCGTAAAGATCCTATCTATCATAGTACCTTCACCGGTCGCCCGCCTGATGAACCGGCTATTTTAGGTGTCGCGTTGAACGAAGTGTTCGTGCCAATTTTACAAAAGCAGTTCCCTGAAATTGTCGATTTTTACTTACCGCCTGAAGGTTGCTCTTACCGCATGGCCGTAGTGACTATGAAAAAACAATATCCTGGTCATGCCAAACGGGTGATGATGGGAGTATGGTCGTTTTTACGCCAATTTATGTACACTAAGTTTGTGATTGTTTGCGATGATGACGTCAACGCGCGCGACTGGAATGATGTAATTTGGGCTATCACCACCCGTATGGATCCCGCCCGCGACACCACTTTAATTGAAAACACGCCAATTGATTACCTTGATTTTGCCTCACCTGTTTCAGGTCTTGGTTCGAAAATGGGAATGGATGCCACCAATAAGTGGCCTGGCGAAACCAGCCGAGAATGGGGCGAGCCTATCGTGATGGATCAAGCAACTAAAGATCGCGTCGATGAAATTTGGCAAAGCTTAGATATTCTCTAACTGGCCTGTTAGAGGCTGTAAACTCACTGCGCGGTTATGCTACTATTGCTCAAATAAAGTGCGTCTCTGCTAATTTAAGGTAAAACATGCAAACATTACACGCTGAAGTTGTCGCTATCAGCCCATTAACCGAATTTGTTCACAAAGTCATTTTAAAACCAGCACAAAGCGTTACTTTTGAAGCTGGCCAATACCTACAAGTCGTACTGGGTGAAAAAGACAAGCGTGCGTTTTCAATTGCCAGCCGCCCTTCACAGTGTGATGAGCTAGAGCTGCACATTGGCGCATCTGCCGTTGATTCATATGCAATGCAAACCCTTGAACACCTTCGCACAGCACATGCTGAGAAAACTCAGGTGTTGATTGAAGCTGGCCTAGGTATTTCACAATTACGCTTACAATGCGAACGACCAATAATTTTACTCGCCGGTGGCACCGGTTTTTCATACGCAAAATCAATGGCCGACCATTTAAGTGAAATTGGTTGTGACCGCCCAGTATTATTTTATTGGGGCGTACGCGAAGAATCGGCTTTATATGCACATAGCGAAATGCAGGCATGGGCTGACAGCCGCAAAAACTTTGAGTTTATTCCTGTGGTTGAAAACCCAACTGACAGCTGGACCGGTCACACTGGCTACGTACATAAAGCCGTAATGAGCGATATAGTCTCACTTGCTCCATACGATATTTATATGGCGGGTCGCTTTGATATGATTGGCATTGTTCGTGATGACTTTTTAAACCACGGTGCAATTCGCGAAAACATGTACGCCGATGCATTTGCATTTATAAAATAGTATAACCAGAGTAACCAGCTTAATTTTTATCCGTAAGCTGGTTACTGACATTCCCTGACAGCCCGCTATGATTTACTTAGCTCTTCTTAAACAAGGAGAACTATGATGACCACAAATTTAATCGAAGTTGTAAATTTCAAACTAAAGACTGATACAAACTTAGCGCAGTTCCACATCGCTAATAATGATTTTCAGCATTATATTGATAACCAATCAGGCGTACTTTACCGCTCCCTTGCTAAGCAAGCCGATACCCAGCAATATAGTAGTATCATTTATTTTGCTACGGTTGCTGATGCCCAAAAACTTCGTGATGTATTTTTTGATAGTGCTATTTGCCAGCAGTACACTTCTCTAATTGCAAAAGAATCGATAAAGTTGGATCGCTTTGAAGTACTGAGCCAAACAGCTTGTCAGCAAAGCTAATAGCTTTATTTTAAGGAACGCAAACCAGTGCATAAATCAGAGCGGCTATTTCAACTAGTAAATATACTAAAAAGTCGCCGCTTTGCGATTACAGCCCGAGATCTTGCAGCTCGCTTGAATGTATCTCAGCGAACAATTTATCGCGATATTCAGCATTTACAGAGTTCGGGCGTACCCGTTGAAGGTGAGGCCGGCACAGGCTATCTAATTGCCGATTATGACCTACCGCCAATGATGTTTACGCTAGAAGAGCTACAAGCACTGCTATTAGGTAGTAAAATGGTCAGCGCTTGGACTGATCCACAGTTAGCAGCGAATGCCCAAGCTGCAATTACTAAAATTAATGCTGTGCTGCCTAACAAGCTAAAACAACACGTTGCAGAGCTACCGTATTTAGTCTCTGCATTTCATCACGATAAAAGCCACCAAACGACCACTTTGATACTGCGTAAAGCCATCACCAATAAAACCTGCATTGAATTTCATTATCTGGATGTAAACCAACGACCAAGCCAGCGTATTGCCGACCCTTTAGGGCTGGTATATTGGGGCGCAAAGTGGACTCTTATCGCTTATTGTCAATTACGCTGTGACTACCGAGAGTTTCGCTTAGATCGTATTCAAAGTATTGTTCCGCTCACCAAGACATTCGATACTAATCCACAAAAAAGCTTAACGCATTATATGGAGTTAGTGAAAGCCAAATACCAAACTCACTCTGATGGTCTGGCTGATAATTAAATTTAGCTGTGATTGTTGTTACCTATCAGCATAATCAACATAAACAATTTCACAAACGGCCAATCCTTAACCATACTTTGTATAACTCATTAATTGGGAGAGAGCCAAATGTTAAACACCAAAGTAAAAGATTTTATGCAGCGCAAGTTACCGCATATTACCCCCGAAACCGAGATGACCACCGCAATTGCAGAACTACAAAAATTCAAACTACTGGGCGCGCCGGTGTTTGATGATAATAAATGTTTAGTGGGCTTTATTTCTGAGCAAGAACTACTAAAACCATTAATGCAAACTAGTTATTTTTGTGATGGCGTGGTTAAGGTTTCACAGCTGATGCAAACCGAGGTTGTCACCGTCAATGCAGACACCAACATCATGGAACTTGCAGAGCAAATGAAAACCGGTAAGCCGAAAAACTACCCCGTTGTAGAAGGCACTACGGTCATAGGTATGATAGGCCGTAGTGATATTCTTAAAGCCATGTATGATAACTACCTAAGCTGCCAACGTGAGCATTAGGTGCATTGCATAATTTAATGGCTTGTACATCGCAACTATCGTAAAGCGGCAGCTTGCTTTAGTTGCTGTTTTTCAGCATCACTCAAATATGCAATATCGAGTGCATTGGCTTGGGCTTTTTCCATATCCGCTTTAGTTAACCCTGCCGCCGGTGCTGCAATCGCGTATTCATGCTCAATTTCGATGCCTTGGACAGCTGGATCATCAGTATTAATGCAGGCCAAAATACCATGGTCTAAAAATTGTTTCAGTGGGTGTACAGCTAAACTAGCGACGGTACTGGTTTGCACATTACTGGTTAAGCATGACTCAATCCCTATGCGGTGATCACGTAGGTAGTCCATTAGCTTGGCATCTTCAATAGCTTTGACACCATGACCAATACGCCCCGCCCCCAGTTCGTTTATCGCCTGCCAAATACTTGCCGATCCTAGCGCTTCACCAGCATGTATGGTCGCCGCTAAGTAAGCATCACCCACTTGTTTAAAGTGATCAACAAATAGCTCACCTGGAAAACCTATTTCATCACCGGCTAAATCAATCGCTACTAAATCATTTTTAAACGCCAGTAAGGCATCTAGTTCTTGCTGGCAAATCTTAGTGCCATAAGTGCGTGACATAATACCAATCAGATTAGCTTTAACTGTGCTGTTTTGAGTCGCACTTTTAATCCCATCAACAACCGCTTCAACCACGCCTTGTGGGTGTAAACCTTGGCTTTGCGCCATGTAGTAAGGACTAAAACGCAGCTCAACATAATCTAAGCCTTGCGCTTGGGCATCTTCGATATTTTCAATGGCAATACGTCGACATGCATCATAGTCACCCAGCACTGCAACGCCCCAATCAAGCTTTTGTAAAAAAGCCATTAGGTTAGGTTCAGGATCAATAACTTGTACATGTGGAATTAGCGCTGCAACATTGTCAGCGGGCAGTTGAATATTAAACTGACGGCCTAAATCAAGAATTGTTTGTGCGCGGACATTACCATCTAAATGGCGATGAATATCTAGCAAAGGGAGTTTTTTGTTGATCATAATTAGCACTCAGTTCAGTTAATTTGCGCGGATGATACGCACTTCAATCGGTAATTCAAGTTTAGATGATTTTGTTGGTATTATTGAGGTCATTTGTCAGCCCCGCTCGATAAAAGTACTAATAATATTAATGAGTACTTTTGTGTAGATAATGCCACACGGTTTTAAATAGCTTCTCTGCATCAATTGGTTTTGTTAAATAGCCATCCATACCAGCTGCGAGGGCTTTTTTAACATCATCATCATGAGCGTTTGCAGACAAAGCAATAATAGGCAACTCATGCATAAATAACTCATCACGGATCACTTTAGTCGCTTGCAAGCCATCCATATTCGGCATTTGAATATCCATGATAACTAAATCATAACGGGTTTCAAAAACTTTCTCTATCGCCTCAAAACCATCAACAGCAACATCAGCAATACAGCCTTTGGTTTTTAATATAGCGGTGGCAACATGTTGATTGAGCAGATTATCTTCAACTAATAAGATCTTAAATGCAGCGAGCGATATATTGTTTGTATCAATATCATTAAACTGTGGCCCTAATTGCTCAGCTTTCGCAAGCGGTGAAGTGCGCGGTAAGGTGAAAGTAAAAGTTGAACCCTGCCCTTCGTTACTGACTAGGCTAATCGTTCCACCCATTAATTCAACCAGCTTCTTGCAAATACTTAATCCCAATCCAGTGCCACCGAACTGTCGCGAGGTAGAGCTATCAGCTTGAGCAAACGGTTGGAATAGCTGCTGTTGGGCTGCTTGGCTAATACCAATACCAGTGTCACTGACACTAAAATATATACTGTCACGCTGTTGCCATACTTTTAACGTAATAGCCCCAGCGGCGGTAAACTTAATCGCATTATTTAATAAATTAAGCAGCACTTGTTTTAACCGTATTGGATCACAATCTAGCTGTAGTTCAGTTGTGCTATCGATTTCTAATAGTAATTTCAGCGACTTTATATCAGCTTCAAATTGCACCAAATTAATTAATTCATCAATTAACTTATTTAATGCAATTGGCTCTTGCATTAAATCCAGTTTACCCGCTTCCATCTTTGAAAAATCCAGCACATCATTTAATACTCGCAGCAGCACACTCAGTGCGCCATCAGCTTGTTCAATATAATGACGGGCTTGTTGCCAATCTTGCTGCTGTAACGCTAAATAATGCAGCCCTTTGATGCCATTGATCGGAGTCCGTACTTCGTGACTCATATTGGCTAAAAACTGGCTTTTGATTTGACTTGCTTCATCCGCTTTTTGTTTTTCTTGTCGCAAAACGCGTGTTTGTTGAGCAACTTGCTCCCTAACCTGAATATTAGTGCCTGTTACTGAAATTAAGAAAGTGATCAGTAACCACACAAACAACATCCCTAATATTTGGGCAAACCAGTACATTATCCATGACGTTTGTGTTTTTGGCTCAAGTAGCTGTATTTGCCAAATTCGTTCGCCAATCTCTAATTGGTATTCACTCAACAGCTCTATATCAGTACGAGCAGTGCGATAAATTAAGAGTGTGTTTTGCACATCGGTGACATCATAAAAATCTGCACTTATTTGGCTGTGATGATTAAATTGTAAAGTATTTGCTAAGCGCGCTAGGCTCACCACCGCAACCACAAAACCTCTAAAGTCAACCTGTGTATCCAAATCATTAAATACTGGGCTGATAAACAACACACCCTGTTCGCGCGCTTTATTCTGTAATAAATCAATAGGTTCACTAACCACGAATTCATTCAATGCTTTTGACAACAGCAATGCTCTACGACGCTGGCTATTCGATGCCAAATCAAAACCAATAATCTCTTCATTACCTATAATTGGATAGGTATATTGCACTGGATAATAAGCATCTCGCTCACTAACAGGCTGCCAGAGCCCAGCAGAGGATTGCTCTTTAATATAAAACTGACTCAAGCCAGCTTGTTGTTGGCGAACTCTATTCTGATAATCAGTGCTCTGTGCTGCTGGTACGTAAGGCACCCATTCAAAAGCAAGAATTTCATTACTATAATCCAGCTGTTTTGAAGTGAAACGCTTAAATTCATCATTACTTACTCCAGCACTACTGGCGAAAAAAGTTGAGAGTAATGCTAAATGCCCTGTAATTTCATTTAACTTATGATTTATTTCCGACTGCACTTGCGCAACTTTCGCTTCCTGCTTTTGAATATCTTTGTCTTTTTTCACACTGGCGGCAGCATAAAAGCTAATACTTATAACGACATAAATTAGGATTGCCGGTAAAATTACTTGTAAGCGATGACGCATCTGTGCGTAATTAAAAGCCGCCAATATTAACGGTGTAAAAATTAACACCCCAATACTGTCACCAATCCACCACGCGACAAAGTTATCAAAGGCGGTATGTACCGGTATTATATTATTGAACACCAATAAGCTGGTGCCTATTGCTGCCGCGATCACACAGCAAGCAGGACCTGCAATGATCAAGCTTTGCACACTGTGTTTTAAAGAGGATAAATCTAGCGGCGCTTTAATTATTTTAACAATGAAATAGCAGCCTACCCAGGCCTGCAAAACGGCTGCTAAAGAGACGGCTAAAGCTTGTAAAAAAACCTGCCAATGCAGAATATCAGCAACACGATCGAGATGAATCATATTGGTGAGTAAAGCACCGAGCAAAACCCCAACTAAGGCGCGTCGCCCGCACAATAAAAACCCCGCAAGGGCAATGCCTGACGGTGGCCACGAAGCCACTGCATAACCATCTATTGCCAGTAATGAGTTACTGAAAAAACCAGTAATAAAATAAGCAAAAGCAAGACTAAACGTCAGAGTAAATATATTTTTCAATGCTCTGACGCTCCCATGCTGGTGTGGATCCGCGTATCTACAAATACAGGTCGAGTGCTTTTTGTGGTTGTGCGCTTTTACTATAACTAAGCTGTGCTTGTGCCAAATATGCTTTGCTATTTTCTCGAGTTAAGGCCTTATCAAACACCCGCGCTGCTAGGTCGTATTCGCCATGTGCATTCGCTAGACAAGCAAGTGCGAGTAACAATGCTTGATTGTCAGGATCTTTCTTTAACGCATCTTGTAAACTGGCTTGTAATTTTAGCGCATCACCAGGTGCTGAAACGTTTAAAATCTGAGCAAGCTCGTTGTGTTGCTCTGGTTTTTTCAGCATTTTAAGTAGACTTAGTTCAATCTCATTTAAACGCCCAGCTTTTGCCATTGCGGCTAAGTAACAGCTATGTGCTTTTACTTTTACGTTTTTAGAAAGTTGCTGATACTTATCGGTTAATTGCGATTCTGGCTGAGCCATAAAATAGCTGGTCAATAATATCGCCCACTGGCTATCCGTTAACGCTTTTTTGGCTAATAAACGCGGCATAAACTGCTCAAGTGCAGCCCATTTTTGTTGCTGAACAAGTACTTCGGCATACAGTTTTAGTTCCAAGGCGGTGGCTTTTTTAGCCTCCGCTAATAGTTTTAATTCACCGGTCACGGTACTGCTATCACCACTGGCTAGCCAAAGCTTCGCCGCCTTTAATTGATTTTCTGGTGAGATTTGATTAAGTAACACAATTGCCTTATTAGGCTCATTGTTTTGTAATGCCGCTTTGGCTAGTAACGCATAGCGCACATCTTGCCAATTATCAGCCACACTATTGTTTGCCAGCGCAAGTTCAAGTTGCTCACTATCGCCATTAATTAAGCTCCATACACCTTGCTCAATTGCCGCTTGTTTACGCTCTTCACTACGGGCAAAAAAACGATGGCGAGTATTGCTGTATAAAGACCATAAGTAACGCACTAATTTATAAATTAAATAAGCACCAATAAATATCGCTAATGCTGTAATTGCAAATGCAACTATGGAGCCCTCAATTGTTGTTTGCTTAAATGAGATCAATACATAGCCTGTTTCGCCGAGTAGCAATGGCGCAACAGCAAGCAATACTACAATCGCTAAAATAACTAAGATTAAGCGGATCATTGTGCCCACTCCTTGACCTGCTCAGTACTTTTCAAAGTGATCTCTGGATTAAAGTTTAATGACTCTTTATTCAATGCAGCTAACGCTTTCAACACGCTTTGGGTTTGCGGATCATCTTGCTTAAAGTAGTCATTAACTAATTCACTTGCTTGGTTTAAGGCAGTAAAATAAACACTCGCCTGTTTAGTTAATAAAGCATCTTGAGCTTGTGATAAATACAAACTCAAACGTTGTTTAATTAGGTGGCGTTCTTGCTCTGTAAGCAGTGCTTCAATGGCAACATCTTCACGTTGGCGGATTTTTATAAAGCCATCCATCATTTGATGCCAAGTATTAGCTAGATTTTGCTGCCAGTCACTAACGTTTTCGCTCAATGCATGTTGCTCTTCTTGCTCCACTTCTTGTGGTAATGCAACCGCATTAAAAGTCAGTTTATCAACTTGTCCTAGTACACCATGTAGCTGCAAATAAATGGCTTCAACTGGCACACTTTTTACAATGCTTAATGCCTGCAAGTCCTGATGTATAGCTTGGCGAATAGCGCCAGTTCCTGGATGCTCTGCAAGTAACGCATCTAAACGAGACAACACAGCAGTTGCCCCTTGGTAATCTTTTTCAGCCCACAGTTTAAACTCAGCCATACGCTGTAAACTAGTCACCTCTTGTGGATTAAGGCTATATGTTTGTTGCTCTGCACGCTGCAAGGCACTTTCTAATTGCTGCTGTGTTTCAGCTTCACTTGCAGCTAAAGCTGCCGTCACTTTTTGCTCACTATTAAACAGTGCTTGTTGCAAGGTTTGCTGCGCAACTTTAACGGCTTGTAGCTCTTTACTGAGTAGTTGGTTGTCAGCTGATAACTGATTAATTAACAGATTTTCTTGCTGCTGCGTATTTAATTTTTGATAAAACTGATAGCCCACACCAGCTGCCACAATTAACGAGATCAATAATGCTAAGCTGCCAGTTTTACTTACTTTTTGTTTGTTAGTTGGGTTGGGTTTTTGATTCATAGCAAAGTCTTTTTTTGTTGCCGAAGGAGAGTCTGCAACCTTAGCATTCGCCTTGGTTGAACTGCTTTGCGTTGCTTTAGTGTCAGCAAGCTGAGATGTTAGCTTTGTGTCTTCACTCATAATGTTACCTTCGCTGATACAAGTAAACATAGCGCTATCGCTTGCACCTGCAGCAATGTGTATATTTGCCGAGTCAATCTGTTGCGCCGCAAGGTGTTCACTGATGCGAGCACTGGCAACATAAAACTGGCAGCGTCTGATCCACTCTAATTGTTTTGCGCCCAGCTCACGAAAAATTGCATCGACTGCCGCATTACTTGTTATGACTATACCTTTAACATCAAGGCTTTGCCAGTGGTCTATCCAGTCAGTTGCATTACCTTCTACAGGGCCACGTTGATAGACGACTAAATTATTTAAAAATGCCCCACGCTGCTTGAGGTTTTTTGCAATCGTTGTTCGGCCATCTTTACCTTTGACCAACACTATATTCTGCCCATCGATCTGCTGTAATGACTTTAGCGCTAATAACCCTTCGGAATCATGCTGCTTAGGCACTGCCGCTCGCACCCCAAACGCCTGCCAAATGGCTTCAGCGGTTTGTTCGCCTACGGCATAAAATTGTGCTTTGATATTTATATCGGGCTTAAGGGCCAACAATGCTTTGACTGCATCTTGGGAGATAAAAATAATTTTATCTGCATTTAATAAGGGGCTGAGCTGGGTATTATCTGGGGTGAAATAATCAATTTTTAAAACCGGAAATAAAGTCGCCTGATAACCCCCTTGCGACAGTTGCTCTGCAAGGTCGGCGCCTTTTCCATGTGGGCGAGTTATCAGGATCTGTGACATTTATGCGTCTCTATATACGTCTGCTAAAATTTTATCTGCGCCTAATGCAAGTAATTGCTCGGCCAGTTGTACACCCAGTTGTTCTGCATCGCGAGCATGACCACTGATTTCAGCACGTAAAATTTCGCTGCCATCAATCGCACCAACTAAGCCACGTAAATGTACTTGCTCGCCATCAACTAAAGCATAAGCACCAATCGGCACTTGGCAACCACCTTCTAAACGGCGATTCATGGCACGCTCTGCATTTACGCGAATGCGTGTTTCATTGTGTTCCAATGGTGCAAGTAACGCTTTGGTTACTTCATCATCAATACGACATTCAATTCCAACTGCACCTTGGCCATTGGCTGGTAGCGATTGTTCTGGCTCAATAAAGGCTTTAATACGGTCATGCATTGCTAAACGAATTAAACCCGCGGCTGCTAAAATAATCGCATCATATTGGCCATCATCAAGCTTAGCTAAGCGGGTATTGACGTTACCGCGTAAATCGCGAATTTCTAAATCAGGTCGCAATGCACGTATTTGGCACTGACGACGCAAGCTAGATGTACCAACAATAGCACCTTGTGGTAACTGTGCAATGTTATCAAAGCTATTTGATACAAACGCGTCCCGTGGATCTTCACGCTCACAAATAGTATGCAGTGCTAATCCTTGTGGGAAATCCACCGGCACATCTTTCATTGAATGGACGGCGATATCAGCGCGGCCATCTAACATAGCTTGTTCAAGTTCTTTAACAAACAGCCCTTTACCACCAATTTTTGCAAGAGGAGTATCTAAAATAATATCTCCTTGGGTCGACATAGGCACTAACTCAACGGTGAGTTCAGCATGAAAATGCTCAAGTTGCGCTTTTACAAATTCAGCTTGCCATAATGCTAAGGCACTTTTCCGTGTAGCAATACGGATAAGTTGCGATTTTTTTGTCACTTTTTCAGTCATAAAAGGAGTCCAATTAATTTTCTTTGCTAAGTCTAAAGTACGCTAAACACTTACTCAGCCAAAATGCGAAATTCTTTTTGTGCCAATAAACGGCCCTGCTCATCAACAACATCAACGCGCCAATTGCCAATTTGTTCAGGTAAAATAGTTTTATTGGAGAAAGTACGATAGCGAGGAGATGTTACCTCAAGCTCAATGCTGGCTAGCACTTCATCTTCATAGCGCCAAACATGCTTAACTTTTTGCCCTTGCAGGTTTTTAAGCTCACTAAAAAATGCCATCGTGTCGGTAAATTCATTGAAACGCACATCTGCTTTAAACACATTAACAGGCTCTCGATCCACGACCTCACGAGTCAACACTGCGCGACTTACTTTGTCGGTATCAATTCGGGCGCCAAGCGCGACACTGGCAACCTGCGCTGAAGCTGCAAAGTTATCAACTGATTCTGCAACGCCATCACGTTCAAGCAACTCATCATTGCTATCAGCTGTAACTGCGCTGATAACTGCTGGAGTTTCACTTTGTTCAGGCTCACTCACAGCAACAACTTGCGGTTCTGGCTCAGTAACTAATTCTGTTACATCATCCTTGTTATTTTCACTAACGGCTGCAATAACCGGTGCAGCAGTCGCCGATTCAAGCTCAGTCTCTTCATCATGATTTAGATCGACTAACGACGTTTCATCATCACTCGCGGCAATAACAAGCGGGGCTGGATTGTCTGTTGGTTGTTGTTCATTTTGCTCTGCGTTAACCGAGCCTAATAGGCTATAAGTAAAAATAACTAACGCAAATACCACTAATAGCATAACTGTCACAATGCGCTTCCAGTGCCATTGATAGGTTACTTCAGGGGCGATAGGTGCTGCCGCACGACTCATATTTGCAGTGATCACTATTTTTTGTTTCATTTTAGCCTCGGCTACTCAACACTATTAACTTAAGCGAGCAATCAACCAATGGCGAATCGCCAAAAGCTCTTCCCCACAGACCTGATGGCCCATTGGGTAATCTTGCCAGCTTACCTCCATGTTATGCGCTGTTAATACATCAAACGCATGACGACCTGCCTCATAAGGAACAACAGGATCTTGACTACCATGAGCCATAAATACATTTAAATCTGTGTGTTTTGCTTCTGTGGATAATTTCTCAGGCGCACACATGTATGTTGACAGTGCCATTACACCCGCAAGCTTTTGCTGTAAACGCGGTGCTAAATGCAGCGTAATAACGCCACCTTGTGAGAAACCCGCCAAAATAATCTTATCCGCCGGAATACCACTGGCCAGTTCTTGGTTAATTAACTGCTCAACTTTAGCCGCTGATTCACGAACCCCTGTTTCATCGGCGCGCTTGTCTAAATCCATTGATTTAATATCATACCAAGAACGCATTGCCATACCACCATTAATGGTGACCGGTTGCACTGGCGCATGCGGAAACACGAACCGCAAACCTAACTCATCAGGTAACGCAAGTTGCGATGCAACAGGCAAAAAACCATCGCCTGAATCACCCAAGCCATGCAACCAAATAATGGTTGCTTTATGATCGCCCTTTGCCGGGTACTCTACAAACGCTAAACTCATAGCGTTGATTGCCACTGTACTGTTTGACCAGCTTGGCGCGTTGTGGCTTCATTCATAAATTGCCAAAACTCAGCGCCCGAGCGGTTATCAATCCACTGATCACCACGTAATTCAAAGTGATGACCATTAAACTTAGTCGCAACCCACACTTGATGCAAAGGCGCTTGCTTATTAATCACAATTTTACTGCGATCGGCAAAAATAATTTCCAAAATACCTTCGCCAGATTCATAGTCTAAGTCGGCTTCACAGTCATCCACTTGCTCTTCAATAGTGAACATAAGTGCTTCGGCTAATTGATGGTATTCATGATCAGTCATAATTGTTTCCTTTTACGGGCATTTAGCCAAGTATTCGGTACGAATTGCATGCAGCTAGTGTAACAGGAATAAATTCATCCGCGAATAGCTGCATTTTTTAGATATTCTGTTAATCTGCGATTATAAAGCCAGCAACACGATTAATCTAATGAAAGAGATGCATCTTAAACAATTAAAACGACTTTCCCCACTTGGTGTACTACTCATCACTTTAGCTGGCTGCGGACAAAGCGGGCCACTGTATTTACCGGAAGATAAAGTCGAACCAAATCAACCAGAACAAGTAGCGCCACCCGCTACCAAAATCCCATCATCAACAACTGAATCGAAACAGGACCAATAATGGACTTTTTTGACTATAAAAATAACCAGCTGTACGCTGAAGATATTGCTGTCAGTGAGCTTGCAGCGCAATACGGTACGCCTTGTTATATCTATTCCCGCAAAACCTTTGAACGCCATTATCTTGCCTTTGCACAGGCCGCGACCAACCATAAAAACTTAGTCTGTTATGCGGTAAAAGCTAATTCAAACATCGCAGTGTTAAATGTGCTAGCTCGTTTAGGTTCAGGGTTTGATATTGTTTCTAAAGGTGAACTTGCCCGCGTCATTGCGGCCGGCGGCGATGCCAAAAAAGTGGTATTTTCAGGGGTTGCGAAAACAGCTGACGAAATTGCCTATGCACTCAAGCTCGGCATTAAATGCTTTAATGTTGAGTCGGTGTCTGAACTAGATCGCATCTCTGAAGTTGCCAGCGAGCTTAACTTAATAGCGCCTATTTCGATTCGGGTGAATCCTGATATCGATGCAAAAACTCACCCATATATTTCAACGGGTTTAAAAGAGAATAAGTTTGGGATCGATATCCTTACCGCTGTCAGCGTTTATCAATATGCTGCGTCATTACCTGGTTTAAAAATCACTGGGGTTGATTGTCATATTGGCTCGCAGCTTACTGAGATCAAACCATTTCTCGAAGCGCTAGATAAAGTACTGGCACTGATTGACGATTTAAAAGCCAACGGTATTGAACTTAGCCACTTAGATATTGGTGGCGGTTTAGGGGTACCATACAACGGCGAAGCGCCACCGCATCCAAGTGAATATGTGGCACATATCACCGATCGTTTAACTGATTATCAACACTTAGAGCTTATTTTTGAACCGGGCCGTGCGATTGCTGCCAATGCGGGTATTTTGGTTACAAAAGTTGAGTTTATAAAACAAAACCAAGATAAGTTTTTTGCAATCGTTGATGCCGGTATGAACGATATGTTGCGCCCTGCTTTATATCAAGCATGGCAAAACATTGTGCCGGTAACGCCGCGTAATGACGACACACCCACATACAACTTTGATATTGTTGGTCCGGTGTGTGAAACCGGTGACTTTTTAGGTAAAGATCGCCTGTTAGCCTTACAACAAGGTGATTTACTTGCCCAGCGCAGCGCTGGTGCCTACGGCTTTACTATGAGCTCAAATTATAACTCACGGCCACGTGTGGCAGAGATCATGGTCGATGGCGAGCAGAGTCATTTGATCCGCGCCCGCGAAACTCTAGAAAGTCTATGGCAAGGTGAGAAAATTTTACCATAAACTTTTTGTAACCAGGCTGCTCTGTGGCATGATTAGCGCAGAGCAACCCGAATTAGAGCGCTATGTTAGTTAATTTTTCTAAAATGCACGGCTTAGGCAACGATTTTGTTGTAATTGATAACATTACACAAAACGTTTTCTTGTCACGAGACCAAATAAAAAAACTGGCAGATCGCCATTTCGGCATCGGCTTTGACCAACTATTAATGGTTGAAGCGCCTTATTCTCCCGATCTTGATTTCCATTATCGTATTTTTAATGCTGACGGTAACGAAGTAGAACAATGCGGCAATGGCGCTCGCTGTTTTGCTCGTTTTGTACGGATGAAAGGCCTTACTAATAAACATAAAGTCACCGTATCGACTAAATCAGGTAATTTAACCTTATACATCGAAAAAGATGGCCAAGTCACCGTGAACATGGGCCACCCTAATTTCGAACCGAGTAAAATCCCACTCAAAGCGACTAAGCGTGAACTGACTTATATTATTCGAGCAGAAGAACACACCGTATTTAGTGGTGCTGTATCAATGGGTAACCCACATTGTGTACTTGAAGTTGATGATATAGACACCGCTGACGTCAGCACTTTAGGCCCGCTACTTGAAAACCACGAACGTTTTCCGCAGCGCGTTAACGTGGGTTTTATGCAAGTAATCAATTCTGAACATATTAAACTGCGAGTTTGGGAACGTGGCGTTAACGAAACGCTCGCCTGCGGTACCGGCGCCTGTGCCGCGATGGTAATTGGCCAAATTCAAAGTAAATTATCCACCACAGTACAGGTCGATTTACCGGGCGGTAGTTTACAAATTCGCTGGCAAGGTGAAGGCCATCCAGTACGTATGACCGGCCCTGCCGAGCATGTATTTGATGGGCAAGTTGCTTTATGAGTAACTCAAACGACAAAGTAACTAGTGAGCAAGTTAGTGAGTTTTTACAACAAAACCCCTTATTTTTAGCTCAAAACCCAACACTATTAGCCCAACTTGAACTGCAGCAAGCGCAAGGCGCGACCTCATTAGTGCACATTCAGCAACGGCAATTGCGTGAACACAACACCATGCTGAAAAGCAAAATTGACAGCTTAATTAAGCACGCAAAAGAAAATGAGCTCATTTATAGCTTGTTCAGCGAGTGTCATCGCCAACTGTGGACCAACTACGATTTTAAAACCTTAGCAATCAACTTACGCAACATTATTTGTACCAATCCGGCGATTAATGAATGCCACTTGCTTAAGTATGATGAAAAGTTTGCGCAACTCATTGAGCACCGCTTACAGCATAATGGCGTTTATTTGGGTCGCGTAAATCAGCAAGAGCGCGATTTACTGTTCAGTCCTGCGACACAATCAACTGCGCTGTATTTAATTGGTAACAGTCAGCACCCTATCGCTATTTTGGCATTTGGTAGTGCAGATGCAAATCACTTCGAACCGGCAAAAGGCAGTTTATTTGTGCTGGAGTTTGTTCGTTCACTGCAACTTAGACTGTTGGAATTGGAACTAGAGCAAGCATGAGCGAGCAGCAGCCGCCAGATGTTGAGCAATTATGTAACCAGCTAAGCGATAAGTGGCGCACGCCAATCTTATTATTTAGTGACTATTTACGCTTCGAAAGACAATACTCACCGCACACTATTAGCCAATACACTAGCCAACTAAACTTTGCCGCCTTGTATTTCAGTAAACTGTGTAATGATTGGTCAAGCGTACAGGGGGAGCATATACGTCGTTACAGTATGCAACTTCGCAGCAAACAATTAAGCGGCCGTACGATTAGTTTAAAACTCAGCTGTATTCGCAGCTTATATAAATTTTTAAAAACTAAAAATGTCAGCCAACAAGGTCATTACCATAATCCGGCAGAAGCAATCAAAGGCCCTAAATTTGCCAAGCCATTACCTAAAAATCTCGATGTCGATCAAATGGCGCGGTTACTGGATATTCACGATGACGATCCGCTGGCGGTGCGCGATCAGGCGATGATGGAATTAATGTATTCTTCTGGTTTAAGGATAAGCGAGCTAGTGGGCGCTAACTTGCAAGATATTAACCGCAGTTCAGCTGAGATTTTAGTTAGAGGTAAAGGAAATAAAGAACGGTTATTACCTGTTGGTGGCAAAGCACTCGAATCATTAAATAAATGGCTAAAACTACGCCCGCAATTTGCTCATCCAGAAGAAATTGCAGTATTTGTCAGTAGCAAAAAATGCCGAATTTCAGCGCGTCATGTACGTCTGCGCATGCAAGAGTGGGGCATAAAACAAGGTATTAGCAGCCAAGTTCATCCGCATAAATTGCGCCATTCATTCGCCTCGCATATTCTAGAATCATCGGGCGACTTGCGAGCAGTACAAGAGCTATTAGGCCATAGCAGCTTATCGGCCACCCAAGTGTATACTCATTTAGACTTTCAACATTTAGCAAAAGTGTACGACAACACTCACCCTCGCGCTAAAAAACGCTCAAATCCCGACTAGCAAGGAGCTGATATGATCCGCTTTAATCGTGCCATTTCACCTTTTACCGTACTGAGTTTTGACTTAGACGACACCTTATACAATAACCATCCGATTATTACAGCAGCCGTTCAAGCACAGATAAATTACCTCAATGCACTGCCAAACTGGCAAGCACAAGGCAAAGACTTTTGGCAACAATGCCGTGAGCAGGCGCTACTGGATAACCCCGAGTTAGTCGACAATGTTACGCAATGGCGCAAAAGCACTCTGCGTACAGCACTGGCAAAGCTCGGTTATAAAAACGCAGAGCTCGAACGCCATGCTAATAATGCGTATCAAGCCTTTGCTGATGCCCGCAGCCAAATTGTGGTGGATGATAAAGTGCTCGATTTACTTTCACAACTGAGTAAACGCTATCGCTTAATTGCTATTACCAATGGTAATGTAGAAATTGAACGTTTTAACTTAAATGGTGTATTTGAACTGGTTTTACAAGCAGGCATTCACGGTAAAGCGAAACCTCATAGCACGATGTTTGAACAGGCCGCCGCCGCGCTTGGCGTACCAACTCGGCATATTTTGCACATCGGCGATAGTTTAGACACCGATGTACAAGGTGCGCATAATGCGGGTTGTCAGTCACTTTGGTTAAATGACCAACCAGCTAAATATGCCTACAAAGGCTTAGCCGATATTGAAATAACTGATATTCAAGCGCTTAAACACTTTTTAAGCCAGCCATAATATTCTAGGAGCGAGCAATGAAAGGGACTGCTGTTACTAAACTGATCACGCTGCTGCTACTGCTATCAGTGGCACTTAATGGCTATTTATTGTGGCCACAGCAGCAAGCAACAGCCCCGCAAACAGCGGTTAAATTGCCGCCATCAGTTGTCGTTGCAAACAATCAGCAATCACTCTATCAGCAAGCTCTACAGCAATTTAATCAGCGACAGTTTACGGCTGCCTTAGCCAGCTACCAAGCATTAACTACAAGCCAACCATTACAAGCTGAACAACTTTACTTTTTATGGTTGGATAAACTCGATAGCTGGTTAAAAAATAATGAGCTCACCGTTGCAGAGACTTTTTTGCAATTATTTTTAAACAGCTACCCATACGATATAAATATGTTGCAGCTCGACGGCGAACGTTTAGTGAAAAACCAGCAGCGGCACCAAGCTATTGTTGCGTTACTCTCATTGCAATCACTTGCCAATGAAAGCCAGCAAGCAGCCATTAATATGCGTTTAATACAATTGACTATCGCACAAATAAAAACGCTTACAGAGCAGCACGCGTGGCAAAAAACCATCAATCAAACCTTAGTGTGGCTTGACTATGATAACGAAAATCCTAATTACTTATTCGCACTCGCTAATGCGTATTACCATCTCGATGATCTGCTAAGCGCGCAAGCAACATTAGAGCGCTTTCCTGTGGAACATCCATTACAAGCACAGGTTGCTGAATTACAAACACGCATAGCACAAGCGCAAAGCGGCATTGATCTAGTGCCATTACGTCCATACGGCGTCCACTATTTATTAGATATGCAAATCAACGATGCGCTCAACACCCAACTAATGATAGATACTGGGGCAAGCTTTACCGTATTACCAAATAACGTATTTCAAGCATTACGGCCAATACCCGACTATATTGATAGCTTAAACATCAATACCGCCAACGGCCAAGTAATCGCAAAACGCTACCAACTTGATTCAATTTTAATTGGCCAGCAATACATTGAAAACTTTGAAGTGTTAGTAATTGATAACCATAGTGGTTATGGATTACTCGGCATGAATTTTTTACAGTTGTTTAAATTTAATATTAATCAACAAACTAATCAGCTAGAGTTAGCTAAATAAGGATGACGATGACACTCAACGATTTTTTAAGCCGTCTGGCTAATGAGCCACACACCATTGCATTTGCCGATACGATGGCAGTGATTGAAGCAAACTATACTTTTACAGCCTGCGCATTCAATAACCACGGCTTAAAAAGTGCCGCTGGTGAAAATAATGGCTCATGTAAAATTTTTGCTTTTGCTAAACTTAACCAGCTAAGTAAACAAAATACCCTAGATTGCTTTGGCGCGTTTTATCGTGATGATGTACTTGGTCATCCTAATGAACACGATCACATGAACATTCGTACGTTTATGCTGGCACCAGAAATAACCCCCTTCTTGGGCATTACTTTTGATGGCGAGCCATTAACAGCTAACTAAGTGATTTTTCCATAAAGTAGCGGGTGCCAGAGCGAGGATAATTATCGAGTTGATATTTAACTTCATAACCACGGTGTTCATAAAATGGTTTAGCTTGAAAATCTAAAGTATCAAGCTGAACTTGCAGCGCACCTAACTGCTTACCCTTTAGTTCGATCGCGCTAAGTAACTTACTGGCTAAGCCTTGACCGCGTGCTTTTTCGTCACACCAAAGCCAATTTATTTGTAACCAGTTACCAAATAATTGAGCAGCTACAGCCGCCACCACTTGCTGATTTTCATCAACAAATTTACACCCTAATGGCAGTCTTTGGGCATCAAAGTGAGCTTGATTATAAGCAACTATGTGCCCACGCAGTAACTGTTCTAATATCTGTGAATCATCATTTTCAAACTGATACATGGTCGCTGCTTACCAAGTTAAAAGGTCAGTTTAAATGACTAACAAGTTAATACAAATGATTTTTACCATAAGGCACCTCAAGCATATTACTGGCCACTTTTTCACTCTGGCCACACATTTCATCGTATGCACTGGTGTGACGCAATACCATTTGCGCATAACTAAGGTGGTCGAGTCGTTTTTGAATATGTAATGGACTTAAGCCACGGATAAACTCACCTTGTTCATCCGTTATATAATACTCGACATTGTTGATCATCACCGACACATTGTATAAAGCCATTTCCAATGAGTGAACAATGACTTTTTGCAAAGGCTGATGGTTTTTAAGTTCTGATAATTTAATCGCCATGGTAAAACCCTTTTTACAGTGGATTAAGTGATCTGTACGTTGCTTTGATATACTTTGATCAATTTAAACCGAAGCGACTTAATTTATGAGCGAGAAAACTCGTCTAGCTAAATACCTTGCCCATGCTGGCGTTTGTTCTCGTAAACAAGCCTCGCGGCTGATTGATGAAGGTATGGTGAGCGTAAATAACCGCCCAGCCAATCATATTGATCACGTTGATGAGAACGACGATATACGTGTCCATAACACGCGTATCCAAGGTAAAGCCGCACGGGTTTATTACGCTTACCACAAACCCGTGGGCATTGATTGCAAGCTTAATCAACATGATCCAAGCAGCTTAATTCACCATCTACCAACAAATACCCGCGTATACCCGATTGGCAGGCTAGATAAAGATTCTCGTGGTCTGTTAATACTGACTAATGATGGTGAATTTTGTAATCAGCTGATCCACCCTGACTTCCACCAACCAAAACGCTATTTAGTCACCGTTGACAAACCTTTGGATGACGACTTTTGCCAAAAAATGGCTCAGGGCGTTCCTGTAAATAAACAAATCACCTTACCCTGTACGGTGGAAAAAATAGCTCAATGCCAGTTCAGTATTATTTTAAAGCAAGGCCTTAATCGCCAAATCCGGAAAATGGCTCATTACTGTGGCTATAAAGTGATTGATCTATATCGTGAGCAAATTAGCGATCTTAATCTGGCTACGCTCAACCTCCCTGAAAACAGCTACCTTAAAATCAATAAATTCGATATTTTAAAAAATTAATTATTTTTTACACAAAACAGTTGCAAATAATGATTACAGGTGTAATCTTGATTTATAGATTACATTTGTAGGCAACATATTAATGATTGAATTATCGAAAGCAGAATTTGAAGTCCTCGATGCACTTTGGTTGAGCTACCCAGCAACAGCGAGCCAAATTATTGAACGCTTAAGCGATGAAAAGCAGTGGCACGAAAAAACCATTAAGACCTTGCTCGGTCGGTTAGTTAAAAAAGGCGCTTTGAGCTTTGAAAAAGATGGCCGTCAGTATATTTACACTCCTTGCATGGAACGCGCTGAATACACGCTAAAAGAAAGCCAAAACTTTATTGAGCGATTTTTTAGTGGCCGCATTGCACCTTTAGTTAGTGGTTTTGCGAAATCTGAGCAACTTTCTCAACAAGACATCAACGAGCTAAAAAAAGTCATTGATGACTGGGAAAAACAGCAAAAGTAAGGATTTAAGATGCTAGAAATAACCTTAAACTGGCTGATTGAGCAACAACTATTGCTCAGCATACTGATCGTTAGCCTGCTCATTTTAGAGCGCTATTTGTTAAAATGGCTCAGTGCAAACTTTGTCTATAAGCTATGGTTGCTAATACCCATCGCCCTGTTGCTTGCTAATTTACCAGCCCATTTAAAACCATTACAAAGTGCAGCTATAAGCACTATGTTGATCACTCCAAATCAAGCCTTGGTAGCTGATTTCAGCATTAATTGGGCGCTACTGTATAGCGTGGTATTCAGCTTATTGGCTGTGATTGCCACGCTGACACACCAACGCTTTATCAAACAACTGCGTTTGACTGCTCTTAATGATGAACAGTTTGCAAAGGATAATCCAGGTATTCAGTTACTACAAAGCGATGCCGTCAGCACGCCTATGGTGATTGGTTTATTACGTACTCAGTTAGTGTTGCCAACTGGCTATTTGCAAAAAACCGATAGCGTCTCGTTAAAGCTGATCATTGAGCATGAACAAGTACATATAAAGCGTGCCGATAATTTGCTCAATATGCTGTTATTGATGACCACTTTGGTGTTTTGGTTTAACCCGCTAGCATGGATAGGTTACCTGAGTTTCAGGCGCCTACAAGAGCTGTCATGTGATGAAAAAGTCCTAATCAATAAGAGCATCCAACAACGAATTTTATACAGCAAGGCCCTCATTAATTGCGCAGCGAATAGTCGTGCAGGCTTGATGGCTTATTCACACTATGGAGATAAAAACACTATGTTACAACGACTCAATCAAATCAAACACAATGGCAATAGCTCAATGGTTGCCAAGGGCGCCCTGCTAATTTTTGCCGCAGGGATGTTAAGCAGCGTTGCTATTGCTAAACAGCCAGCAGCAAAAGCCGCACAGCAGTCGATTGCACCGATTATGCGAATTGAGCCTTTATACCCGATACAGGCAGCTGAACAAGGTATCAGCGGTTCAGTAGTATTAAAATACGATATTAGCCCAGCCGGAAAGACACAAAATGTGTCGGTTGTGAATGCCAAGCCTGAAGGGGTATTCGATAGAGAGGCAAAAAAAGCGTTAATGCAATGGCAATATAAGCCTTCTGATTCGGGCTTTAAAGATGTATTGGTACAGCTAGACTTTGCAATAGATAAAGATTACAAATCAGCAGATCTTATTGAAAAGGTGACTGTTGCGGCTAAGTAAATTTTAACAACCAAAGACTCCAAAGCAAGCGCCTTATTTAAGCCGCTTGCTTTGGCGTTTTAGTTGTTTTTAAATACACACAATAATCATGGCAACTGCGGTTGCTAGCCCAACAAACCATACTAATGAGCGCAGTACATCTAAATTTAGATAATAAAAAACACAATATAAAGTACGCGAAATAATATGAGCAATAGCCAGTAATTCCGTGACTTGATGAACGTTATTAGTACCTAGAACTACGGCTAAAGCCACTGCAAATACTGCCAGTGATTCAAAGCAATTTTGATGTGCAGCCAAAGCTCTTGCACCAAAGCCCGTTAGTTTAGATTGTTGGTCACGAGGATGCTTATTGTCATAGCCATTTAGCTTGTTCATCGCAACTGCCACGGGTGCTTTGGCAAAATAAGGCATCAACACAGCAAGCAGCGCACAAATTAATAAAATAGTCATTATTACTCCTTATCGTTGTGCTCATCAACTTAACATAGCTAAGCGCATAGTGTAAAAAACCGAGTAATAAAAAAGCCGCCGTTGCTTACTAAACAATAGCGGCTAACAATAACATCACTTTAACTATAGCTCAGTGTGAGCATTTTGCAGCTGTGACATATTGTCGCAGTTGAGATATTTTCATTTTTGCTATTCTTAGTTCGCTTTAGCACCCTTGCACTGGTAACGTATCCGCCTCTCTCACTTGCTATTTTTTCATTATGATCTGGATCTTTTTAACTATTTTAGCTGCTTTTATGCAGTCATGGCGCAACGCTTTACAAAGTAAGCTAAGTGCACATGTCAGTGTTGCAGGCGTCACTTTAGCGCGCTTTATACTGGCAAGCCCGCTTGCATTAGCTTATCTAATTGCATTATATAGCTACCAAGATGCCCCCTTACCCTCTTTCAACCTTATTTTTATTGGTTATATTGTCGGCGCAAGCATAGTGCAAATTATTGCCACTGGGCTGATGGTGAAATTATTTAAAATGAATAATTTTGCAGTCGGTGCGGGACTTGCGAAAAGTGAAGCGCTGGTTGCCGCCATTTTGGGAGTGTTGTTTTTTGGCGCGACGCTATCTTTACTCGGCTGGCTTGGCGTATTTCTTGGATCAATTGCAGTATTACTATTAAGTGGCATTACGAATATTAAGCACTTTAGCCTCAAAACCGCCTTGTTAGGTTTAGCCTGTGGCACCGCATTCGCCCTTTCTTCGTCATGGATACGTGAAGCAAGCCTAAACTCAGGCCTGTCGTTTCCTTATTCAGCAGCATGGGTTTTACTGCTTATTATTAGCCTACAAACCATTATGCTTTGTGGCTATATTGCAGTAAAAGAGCGCCCTACGTTTCGCGCGATGTGGGCACATAAAAAAACCACCAGTGCAGTGAGTTTCTTTAGTTGTGTCGGTTCGATTGGCTGGTTTAGTGCGATGAGTTTACAGCATGTCGCCTATGTTAAAACCTTAGGACAAGTGGAAGTGTTTTTTACTATTTTGATCTCAGTGTTGTGGCTCAAGCAACCATTAAAACGCCAAGACAGCGCAGGGCTGCTATTAATTGCCATTGCGGCGGTGTTAGTGATGTTGCCTTCGATATAAGCAACAACGGCGGCTCACTGCAACGTGGCCGCCTTTCATTTTTTAATCCACTGAATTAATGACTAATTTTTAAGGTGATCACGCCGCTGATGATCATCAACACACCGGCAATACGACCAAATGTCGCCGCATCGTTATAAAATAAAATACCGACAATAAATGTTCCAGCTGCACCTATACCGGTCCATACCGCGTAAGACGTGCCCATAGAGATATCACGCTGTGCCAGCCATAACATAAAACCACTGGCGACCATAAACGCCACAGCAATGCCAATACCTAACCAGCGATTTTCACCCTCTTGCGACATTTTTAATCCCACCGGCCAACCAATCTCCAATAAGCCGGCAATAATTAAATAAATCCACGCCATTAATTTTCTCTCTTTTTCAATATTACATCGTACAGATCCTCACGACGATCTTTTAAGTTACGCACTGTGCCTTCACTGTGCAAAACTTTTAATTTATCCATATCTAAATCACTAAATAACAGCATTTCAGTATTGGGGGTTGCTTCATTAAGCGTCGCATCATGAGGGAATGAAAAATCAGACGGTGTTAATACCGCTGATTGTGAATACTGCACATCAAGACTTTCTACTTCCGGTAAATTACCCACAGAGCCGGCAATAACCACGTAGCATTCGTTTTCAATCGCCCGTGCTTGTGCACAGTGACGTACTCGTAAATAACTATTTTTAGTGTCGGTCCAAAATGGCACAAACAAAATATCTAAACCTTGTTTTGCTAAAATTCGTGACAATTCAGGAAATTCAACATCGTAGCAAATTTGAATACCCACGCGACCCGCATCGGTATCAAATACCGCAATTTTATCGCCGCCTTGGATCACCCAATCATTTTGCTCATGAGGGGTGATATGAATTTTACGTTGTTCGTCAATTTTACCGCTGCGATGACACAGATAACTGACGTTATAAATTTTATCGCCTTCAGCCAGCGGCATTGAGCCGGTAATAATATTAGCGTTATATTCAATCGCCATGCGCGACATCGCATCACGGAAAGTCTCTGTATATTCAGCTAAATAACGAATAGCCTCGGTTTGATTTCTTTGCTCACTAAGTCCCATAAGTGGTGCATTAAAAAACTCAGGGAAGAGAATAAAATCACTTTTGTAATCAGACACTGTGTCTACAAAATATTCAACCTGGGTGAGCATTTCTTCAACCGACTCAACACTGCGCATTTGCCACTGTACTGCGCCAACTCGTACTATCGACTTTGTTGATTCAAGTACCGTGTCGGTCGGTTCAAACATAATGTTATTCCACTCAAGTAGCGTGGCATAACCCACCGAATTTTGATCTTCCGGTAAATACTTTTTAAGTAACCGTTTAACCTGAAAATCATTCGATAATTGAAAACTTAAAATTGGATCATACAGCTCTTTATGATCGACCTTGGCAATATATTCTGTTGGACTCATGTCACTGCTGTGGTTGTAATAACGCGGAATACGTCCACCAGCCAAAATAGCCCGCAGATTATACTGACGACACAATTCTTTACGCGCATCATAAAGCCTGCGCCCTAAACGCATACCACGATGAGTAGGCGAAATAACCACATCCAACCCATACAGCGCATCACCATCAGGGTCACTAAATACCCGATCATGGCCGTCAACAATATCTTCATAGGTATGCGGATTAGAAAAACGCGTGTAATCCACTTGCACGCTCAGTGCAATCCCTACCAGCACGCCATCATCCACCATGCCCAACTGTCCTTCCGGGAACTGGTCAATCAACCTAAATATAGTATGGCTTGGCCATGCACCACCTAAATCTGGATAAGCTTGATCCATCAAGGTTTTTACTTGTGGATACTGCTCTTTCGTTAAATTACAAATCTCAAGATGGGTTTTTTCTGCCGACATACACAACTCCTTTAGGCGTAGGACATTACATTTGATATTCAATACGACATCATACCTGTTCAGCTCTGAACGTTTGCTTAGTGCAGCATACTTAGCGCTGGTTTATTTTTAAGATAGCACCAACAACTGTATTGAAGTAAGTATAAGTAGGTATAATTTTTAATTTTACACCTCTTTGCACATTTAAAGCTCACTTACAGGTAAGATTGTGATCTCATGAATTAGTGTTTGCGGTAATAGCGGCGTTGGTTTTGCAGCTACGTAGTCATCAAATCCTGCGCGATAAAAAGACGATAATGGATGCCCTGATTGACCACCGGGAATGGCCATTATGGCGTTTTCTAAATGCCCAGGCTGAGCAATAAAACGCTGCGACGCCCCAAAACTTCGCCCCTGCACTGCTGGCATATAACTATCACCAAACCCTGCGGCGGTCGGCATATTTAATAATTTACTTAGTTGTGGTATTTGCTGGGCGAATGGATGCTCAATAACTAATTCATTCACTGTACCCCACTGCCAAGCTTTTAAGTTACTGCCAAATTCTTTACTTAAGTTACTGACAACTTGACGAAATGAATCAGTTAATTGTGCATCCCAATCAGCAAATTGTGGATTTAACCAGCTGCTTGGTTGCTGTTCAATAAGCTGCCATATTGCCGGCTCTAAATCACGTTTAACATACTTTAATGAACCGCCCTGAGCCTGCAACTTTGCTTGCATAGCCGTAAATACACTATTAATAACTTCATCACGATAACGCCTAACCAGTGTATAGCCTATTGACGTTGCACAGGCACACCCTTGCCAGTTCTCTAACTCTGTTATGTATTGCTGATTAGCCGTACTATTTTTATTAAGCTGTTGCAGCAATAGACTATGCCACGGTTGTAAAAAACGCGCCTGATTATCATGCTGTAACTGGTTAAAATCAGCTTCATTAAAGTGTTGCTTTTCATACAATCGATCACGAATTTGACTCGAGCGTGCCCCTAAGGCATAGCCACCATTACCAAAACGCTGATCATCTTCAGCCGACACCACCCGAGAGTTCCCAGTCCATAAACGGCCATCAACAGGATTTTTAACTTCCGGCCTTTGCTGTTCATTATGCTGCCAAAGTGTTGAGTAATCATTTTCCTGAACAGCTAGTTCACTGGGCTTAATACGCCCTGGAATGGCTCCCATATTTTTCCAACCCGCATTGCCTTGGCTATCTACCACCATTAAATTTTGTACTGGAATACCCACTTCACTGGCAATCCGCAGCGCGTCATCGACAGTGGTTGCTTGTTCTAATTTCAATAAATCCATATCGACTGCATAAGGTTGATGGCCAACCCAGCTAAGCGCATAAGGCTGGCCATTTATTTCTCGCACTGGACCATACTCACTCAATGTCAGCTTATATTCTTCAATTGACCCATCGGGTAGTGCTATTTGCTCAACTTCTTGCCATGTTTTACTGTTATCAGTTAATGCTATCCAATCAGCCGTATCCAAATAGCCATTAGTAAATCCCCAGGCAATATTGTTATTAGTCCCCACCACAATGGCGGGTGCGCCAGGTAAGGAAACCCCTGTCACTTGGCTCGCTTTTCCTGCCATTGCATAATTAAGTTGCGCACGATACCAAATAACCGGTACCGCCATCGACAAGTGCATATCATCCGACAGCATCCCAGCCCCAGTGGTCGTTAACTGCCCTGTCACTGCCCAGTTATTACTACCACGTTCTTGATTTGCATCAATATTTAATAAAGCTTGTAAGGTTTGCTTAGGAAATTCAGGAATAGCTAAATTATAAGGTGCGAGTGTGCTGCCATCTAAAGCCGCTTGATATTGGCTGGGTTGAGTTAAAAAACTGACCATCTCTGAGCCATAAATATCGGCAATTTGAATTAACGCTTGGTCACGCTCAAAGGTCGCTGTTTGTAAATCTAAGTACATACTGTAAATCACTAACAAGCTATCTTCACTGCGCCAAGGCTTTTGCTCTGCGCCTGTTAGTAAATATTCAAAACTGCTAAAACCTACCTGCGCTAAGCCTTCGTTAACGCCAGCGGCATAACTTGTTAATAATGCTTGATCGGCTTGAGGCAATTGCTCAACGATCGCTGCACTGCGTTTTCGTAACTGGTGAAAGCGCATGTTTTTATCTAACCCTACGGCCGCTTTACCAAACAATTCACTCAATTCACCCGCCGCATTACGGCGCAATAAATCCATTTGAAAGAACCGATCTTGGCTATGTGCGAAACCTAAACCATACGCGGCATCAAGACGGTTTTCAGCTGAAATAACTGCTTGACCCAGTTGATCTCGAGAGATTTTTACCGCTTGGCTGACGTGGTTACTACGCCCATTACCATCAAGCGCCGGTAAGCTAATTGCCAGAACACCATAAATAACTGCCGTTGCAGCTAACCCTAAAATAACGATTGCCAACACCAACCACTTAATTACTTTAAACATGAACCGGTCCTTTCACTGTGAATTAGTTCTATCATAACCATAGTTTTATGAAAAATAATGTTCTTCACTCGTTTCAAGGGAATAAATTCCAACTGGCCCCAAAATAAGCTCATCTATCATCACGATTAACAGTTAATCTGGCAGCTAACATGCCGTAATTTAAATAAAAATAAAAAATACGATTTACCAGGACTATTTTTATTTCCACAATAAGTTGACTATAGTTGAACAGCCGATTCTAAAATGCACTAATCTTAATGCCATTGCCAAAAACAGATGATTATAAACAGGTATATAAATTCAAACTGACATTTTGGTTTTCACTCGCCTTTATTCTATTTATCAGTTTAGTACTTGATCAGGTCAGCTATAACCGTGCCAAACAATCTCACCGACTATTAATTCTATCAGAGGTGAGTAGCTACCGTACTCAACTTGAATCAACCTTAGTGTCGAATATTCAACTTGTCCGTGGTTTAGCCGTCGCTGTTGCCGCAGAGCCTAATTTAGATCAACAACGTTTTGCACAAATCGCCGCGCCATTATTCGACACCTCATCTGAATTACGCAATATCGGTGGCGCACCTGATATGGTGCTGAGTATGACTTATCCGTTAGCTGGCAATGAAAAAGCGATTGGTCTAAATTTTTTAGCAAACAAAGCACAACACGCCGATGCTATTCGTGCCCGTGACAGCAATGAAATAGTTATGGCAGGTCCTCTCACTTTAGTTCAAGGTGGCGAGGCCTTAATTGCCCGAGTCCCTGTTTATCTTCCCCCTGATAAACATTTTTGGGGATTACTCTCTGTGGTACTCGACATTGACAAAATATACACTAAAGCAGGTATCTACGAATTAGAAGAGCACTACGATGTCGCCATTCAAGGGCGTAATGGCTTAGGTCTAAAAGGGGAGTTTTTCCGCGGCAGCTCTGAAATTTTAAAGCACAACCCACTAGCATTTAAGTTAACTTTTCAAGGTGGGGAATGGGAAATTTTTGTTTCTCCAAAAACAGGCTGGGCGCCACCAAGCTCCGCAATATGGCCATTGCGGTTAGCAATATTTACAATTTGCGGACTACTAATTTTAGCATTTTTAGTGTTCTTAAAAATGCTCAACCGCCAGCTACAAAATGAAAAAATGTTAATCACTATGAGTAGCTTAGCAAAAATTGGCGCGTGGTCATTTAACCTCGAAACACAGCAAGTATATTGGTCAGATATGACCAAAGAAATTTTCAAATATCCTTTAGATGAACAACCCAACTGGCCAAAGAACCTTGCTTATTTTAAAGCTGGAGAAAGCCGTAATACTATAAAAGAACTCGTTGAGCGAGCAATAAAATACGGTGAAAGTTACGAAGTAGAACTCGAAGTAATTAATTCTCAGAACCAATCCGTGTGGGTATTAGTACATGGCGAAGCAGAGGTCCGTAATGGCCGTTGTGTAAGGATTTTTGGCTCACTGCAAGATATAAACACCCGCAAATGTATTGAATTAGAAAGCAATAAAACCGCACGGCACAACGAAGCTCTTGCCTCTCTTACGGTTAATAGCGCGGTGCTCACTGGTAATTTAAAACAAGCAAAAGATATTATCACGCAATCAGTTTGCGATGCCTTAAATGTCGAACGCGCCAGTATTTGGCTGTTCAATGATGCAAAGGATCAATTACAGTTATTTGCCCATCACGGTAGACACGCCCCAGATAATACGATATTGCAAGCATGGCAGCAAAGTGAGCTACCACATTTTTTTACCGCCATTAATCATCAAGCGGTGATCTGCGCCCCTAATACACTTAGCAACGAACTGACAACGCCACTCACAAAGCACTATTTAGCGCCTTTAGAAATACAATCTATGCTAAGTGCTTCTATTCCAGCAGGGAGCGGCGCCATTGGTATTGTCTGTGCTGAGCATTGTCTGCATCCACGGGCATGGTCTCGCAACGAAGAAAGCTTTCTAATCGCTGTAGCCGCTTTAATTGGCAGCTTATATTCTAGCGAACAACGTATAGAAACAGAGCAACAGTTAGTCAAAGCCAAGGAAGCTGCTGAAAAAGCGGTGGCCGCTAAGGGGGAGTTTTTGGCTAGTATGAGCCACGAAATTCGCACTCCGATGAACGGGGTACTCGGTATGCTGAATATTGTGCAGCAAACCCCACTAGATCCCCAGCAAGCGCATCACATTGAGTTAGCGCAATCATCAGCGCAATCGCTGCTTAACATTATTAACGATATTTTGGACTTTTCAAAAATTGAAGCGGGTAAATTAGGTATTGAAGAAATTGCCTTTAATTTGCCGAAATTACTGGGGGAAATTGTCGAATCATTTGCCCTCAAGGTCGAGCAACAAAATACTAAACTGGTTTTAGATGCCACTAAAATTGATGTTAATGAAGTTATTAGCGATCCAAACAGGCTACGGCAAATTATTAATAACTTGCTCGGTAATGCGGTTAAATTCACTCACGATGGAGAAATTATTGTCATTGCTGATTTAAAAAATACCACTGATGGTACTTTTTTAAATTGCTCAATAATTGATACTGGGATTGGTATAAAAGCCGATAAGCAAGCATCGTTATTTGATTCTTTCACGCAAGCAGATACCTCAACCACTCGCCAATATGGTGGCACAGGTTTAGGACTGGCGATTGTTAAGCAGCTCTGTAATTTAATGAATGGCGAAATTAACGTTACCAGTGTTTACGGGCAAGGTAGTACGTTTACTTTTTCAATTAAAGTACAGCCGCTACTAAGTAGAGAGCAAGATTTACCGAGCCATTTAATCAAAAATAAACGCATCTTAGTTGTTGATAGCTGCCCTTTAAATAGCGCAATTGCTCATAAACAACTGCATGTATGGGGCGCACAAGCTGATATTGTCGGCCACTATCCAAGTATTACCCAGTACTTAACAACAAGTGAGGCACCTATTGATGCTATTTTGCTTGATTATAGCTTTACTCAACAAGTCGATAGCACAGTGATGAACACGCTCCAAAGCTACCTACATGAGCACCAAGTAAAGCTGATCCTGATGGCACCGATGAGTTTCTCGCAAGAGCATACCTCCTTGTCGGTGAAAGTTGATTGCATGATATTTAAGCCTCTAACTCCTTCTGATTTATTTGACTCGCTGGCAAATGACAAGTTTATTGAACAACAACAAAATAACCCTGTATTACATAGCAACATTGCAATAAATAACGTGCACTTTGCAAATCAAGACAAAATTTTGCTAGTAGAAGACAACAAGGTCAATCAAGTGGTTGCCTCCGCTTTACTTAAACAAGCCGGTATTAATTTCGATATTGCTGAAAATGGCCTTGCAGCAATTGAGCAACTAAAAAGTAATTCTGCACAACCATACAAGTTATTATTAATGGACTGTCAAATGCCAGAAATGGACGGCTACCAAGCAACTCGCGCTATCCGTAATGGGGATGCCGGAGAGCATTATAAAAACGTAGCTATCATTGCCTTAACAGCGAATGCTATGCAAGGCGATAGAGACAAATGCCTAACTGCGGGCATGAGTGATTATCTAACCAAACCGCTCGATTTTGAGACGCTTAATCCGAAATTACAACAATGGCTTGATAAACAATAAAAGTGTAAGCTTAGGCACAACAAAAGAAGGATTTATTATGCAACTTACCGCTATTGAACAACGTGTGATCGGCTGCTTACTTGAAAAACAAAGCACCACACCAGAGCATTATCCGCTGTCACTCAATGCATTAACTAACGCGTGTAATCAAAAATCGAACCGTGACCCCGTACTCACTCTTAGTGAAACGCAAGTACAAGAGGCGCTAGACGCTTTACTCGCGCAGCGCTTAGTCACACAAGATGAAGGATTGTCTGGCCGCGTAACTAAGTTCGCACATCGTTTTTGCAACACCGAGTTTGGTAATTTACACTTAACTGAGCAACAACGCGCCATTATTTGCCTCATGTTACTGCGTGGCCCACAAACTCCTGGTGAATTAAGAACCCGCAGTAATCGACTCGCAGAGTTTAATAATGTGACTGAAGTTGAATCAGCATTAAATGCCTTGATCAACGCAGAGCATGTGATAAAACACCCGCGCGAACCAGGTAAACGTGAAAGCCGTTACAGCCATTTATTTGCGGATCCACAAAGTGCCGTTACTGTCGCTGTAGAGCCGCCTGAATTAGCAGCACTCAAAACTGTTGAATTCAATGAACTGCTTACAGAAATTGATCAGTTAAAAGCCGAATTACAAAAAATTAAACAACACCTAGGGCTTTAATTTAGCCTTTGCCAATAACATAATAATGACAACATTAACTATTAGGAGTCAGCATGCGTGCCGAGATCATGGCTGAAATGAAAGTTAAACCAAGGATAAACGTTGAGCAGGAAATTACCCGACGCGTTAACTTTATCAAAAACCGCCTTGTGGCAGCACATTCACGTTCTTTAGTGCTGGGGATCAGTGGTGGCGTAGATTCATCTACTTGTGGCCGCTTATGCCAACTCGCCGTTAATGAATTAAATGCACAGCAACAAACTGACAAGTATCAATTTATCGCTGTTCGCCTGCCCTACGGTATTCAAGCCGACGAAGCTGAAGCACAATTAGCAGTTGACTTTATTCAACCTAGTAAACGGCTAACGGTTAATATCAAACCCGCCGCAGACGGCATGCACGAACAAGCATTAGCGGCGGTGGTTGGCTGTGGTGAAACATTGCCTGAACAAGCGCAAATTGATTTTATTAAAGGCAACGTTAAAGCACGTCAACGCATGGTTGCGCAATATGAAATTGCCGGTTTCTGCCAAGGGCTGGTAGTGGGTACTGACCATAGTGCCGAGAACATTACCGGTTTTTACACTAAGTTTGGTGATGGTGCCTGTGACTTAGCACCCTTATTTGGTTTATCAAAACGCCAAGTACGCGCTTTGGCAAAGCAACTCGGTGCGCCTGAGTTGCTAGTGAATAAAACCCCAACCGCGGATTTAGAATGCGATCGCCCGGGCCTTACCGATGAAGAAGCGTTAGGACTAACTTATGAACAAATTGATGACTTTTTAGAAGGTAAAGACGTTAGTGATGAAGTCACTGAAAAGCTCATTGCTATTTATCAACGCACTCAACATAAACGCCAAGCTATCCCAACAATTTACGATTAATTGCATACTGACGAACTGAGTGCAGGCCAGCAGCAATAAAGAGCCTGCACTGATGATCCTTCTCTTATCGTCAACCGTAATGTACAACTCAATGATGCGGTAATGACTTTGCCACGCTAATGGGTGAAACATTACTGTAATTTAGATTATAGTTAGCTTATTAATACTTAGCGCTAAATAGAGAATACAGCATTTTATGACATCGCCCATTTTAATTACTGGCGCAGGCCAACGTATTGGCTTAGCACTTGCTCAGCATTTTATTGCCGCTGGCCAAGCTATTATTGTGACTTACCGTACTCGCCATAAAACAATTGACGATTTAGCGCAACAAGGGGCTATTTGTATCGCTGCTGACTTTACTGATGATAATGCTATTGCAGAGTTTATTGAGCTATTAAAAAGCCATACTGGTAGCCTCAAAGCGATTATTCATAACGCCTCAAGCTGGGATTGTGAAGCCAATAATCCAGACAGCGCGACACTATTTGATAATATGATGCGTATCCATGCCAAGACGCCTTATTTGATCAACCTTGCCTGCGGTGAGTTATTGCAATGCCACTACGAGCAATATCATCAGCCAGCCGACATCATTCATTTAACAGATTATGTTGTCGATACTGGTAGCCCAAAACACTTAGCCTATGCAGCCAGTAAAGCAGCGCTTGATAATTTAACTAAATCGTTTGCTGCTAAGTATGCGCCACAGATAAAAGTCAATGCAATTGCACCTTCGCTGATTATTTTTAATGAACACGATGATGAAGCGTACCGTGCTAAAACGTTGAAAAAATCATTAATGGGCATCGAACCAGGTTGCCGTGAAATAATTAACAGTGTCGATTTATTACTCAATAGCCATTACATCACAGGGCGTTCATTACCCGTTGATGGCGGCAGGCACTTAAAATAATTAATTTAAAACTGAGAAATTTATGCATAACGAATTAAAGAATAGTTACCAAGAGATCATTGCTGCCGTAGGTGAAGACCCACAACGCGAAGGGCTGCTAGACACACCAAAACGTGCCGCCAAAGCGATGGAGTATTTAACTAAAGGCTATCGTCAAACATTAGACGAAATCACCAACAATGCCGTATTTACCTCTGATGCTGACGATATGGTACTAGTACAAGATATAGAGCTTTACTCAATGTGCGAACACCATTTACTGCCTTTTGTTGGCCGCTGTCATATTGCTTATATTCCTAACGGCAAAGTACTTGGATTATCTAAATTTGCGCGTATCGTTGATATGTACGCTCGCCGCTTTCAAATTCAAGAGCAGTTGACTCATCAAATCGCTAAAGCGGTAGAAGAAGTGACTGGCGCCAAAGGCGTGGGTGTTATTGTTGAAGCAAAACATATGTGTATGATGATGCGCGGGGTTGAAAAGCAAAACTCCAGCATGCGGACATCAGTGATGCTAGGTAACTTTAGAGCAGACCCAAAAACCCGCAATGAGTTTTTGCAGCTTGTAAAAGGCTAAATCTATGGCCAATGCAATTATTAATGTCACTAACTTACGGCTGCGTACTTTTATCGGCTTTAACCCCGATGAGCGTGAAAAAAAGCAAGATGTAGTGATCAATTTAGAAATTCACTACCCCGCAGAACAAGCCTGTGAAACCGATCAAGTAGAACAAGCATTGAACTACAAGGTGATCACCAAAGAAGTCATTTCGCTGGTCGAACAAGGGCACTTTTTACTGCTGGAGAAGTTGGTCGCAGAGATACTAGAAGTGTGCCACCGCCACTCTAGCGTCAATTACGCTAAAGCGCGGGTTGATAAACCCCACGCCTTGCGCTTTGCAGACTCAGTGTCACTAACACTCGATTGGGCTAAAAATTAAATCAATTGCTCTAAACCTAAGGCAAAGGCCAGCACCACTAAATAACGAGCGCCTTTGCCAAGGGTAACAATCCATAAAAAGGTCCACCAGCGAACCTTAAAAATTCCACCAACTACAGTCAATGGATCGCCAATAATCGGCACCCATGCTAAAAATAAGCTGTACACGCCATATTTTTCAAAACGCTGCTGCGCTTTATCAATATTAGCCTGTGATACCGGAAACCATTTGCGGTCTTTAAAACGGATCACTTGGGTGCCCAACCAATAATTAACACAACTCCCTAACACATTACCCACCGTTGCAGTAAGCCACAACAACCAAAGTAAATATTCGCCTTTGGTGACCATCGCCGTCAGTACCACTTCTGATGAGCTGGGCAACAAGGTTGCAGATACAAACGCGGTAAAAAATAACGTTAAATAAGCCATCTAAGCCTTTTTAAAGCGTATAAAAAACCCAGCAGAAGCTGGGTTTCAGTAAAATAAAGTATGCTTTATTTTATCAAATTTAAACTAAATGGATAGTTAAACTCTTTACCGTCATTAGTTTTTATTGCGCCAATCACCACCATAATAAATGAGAAAATAGCGACTATAGGTAATAAAATCACCCCAATAACTGCAAACATCAAAATAAAACACACTATATATGCAATTAGCATAGTGATTTGAAAATTAAGCGATTTACGGCCATGCTCCGCCACTAATGGCATCTCATCTTTTTTCACTAACCACACAATCAATGGACCAATAATACTGCCCATTGGGATTATGAATCCCGCCAATGCGCTTAAATGGCATAACATGGCCCACGTACGCTGTTCTTTATCTACTACAACTGGTTCAACCTGTTGATTATCTTCCATTATCATCTCCTTGTTTTTGTTAACACCTACATGCTGACCTTTTTCAGCCTTAATGTCTAGATTTTAATCAGCGTCGTCACTACTGCCAAACTGGAATAAGTGAGCAAAACAAACACACTCAATTTAGCCAAAGAATTAGGGCGTAACCTAAGTCACACCTTAATTGTAAAACACTAGGGCCAGTTATTACTCTTTAATACCGGCCAAGTCTAAAATAAAAGCATAGTTAAGTGCGGTATCCGCTAGGCTTTTAAAACGCCCTGAGGCACCACCGTGCCCCGCTTCCATATCGATTTTAAACAGTAATTTATTATCATCCGTTTTAAACTCACGTAGTTTTGCAACCCATTTTGCAGGTTCGAAATACTGCACCTGAGAATCATGCAAACCAGTCGTTACTAACATATTTGGATAGGCCTGTTTGCTTACTTGATCATACGGTGAGTACGACAGCATATAGTCATAATATAGTTTGTCGTTTGGGTTGCCCCACTCACCATATTCGTTGGTGGTCAGCGGCAAACTGGCATCAAGCATAGTAGTTACTACGTCAACAAATGGTACTGCGGCAACCATGCCTTTATAAAGCTCTGGTGCTTGGTTTGCCACGGCGCCCATAAGTAAGCCACCGGCACTACCACCCATGGCGAATATTTGCTCTTGCGCGCCATACTGCTGGGCAACTAAGCTTTTGGTAACATCAACAAAGTCATTAAAGGTATTCTTTTTATTAAGTAGTTTGCCATCTTCATACCAAGGGCGGCCAAGCATTTGTGAACCGCGAATATGCGCGATAGCAAATACAAAACCACGATCGAGTAGACTCAAACGACCACTTGAGAAACTTGGATCCATGGTTGCACCGTACGACCCGTATGCATATTGTAGCAGTGGATTGGTGCCATCTTTTTTGAATTTATCTTTACGATAAACCAAGCTCACAGGTACTTTTACGCCATCTCGCGCGCTAATAAACAACCGCTCTGACGCATAGTTATCAGCGTTAAACTCACCAATGACTTGTTGCTGTTTTAATAATGTTTTATCTCCTGTGTTTAAATCAATATCAAAAGTGCTAGCGGGGGTGGTCATGCTAGTGTAGTAAACGCGTAGATTTGGGTTATCGAGCTCATTATTACCGTATGCAGTAACCCTATAACTGCTGTCATTAAAGCTCAGCTGCTGTTCATCACCCGTGGTTAAATTACGCACCGTTAAACGAGATTGGCCCATTTCACGTTCTTTATAAACTAAGTGATTAGCAAATAAATCAATCCCCTCAAGCTTCACTGCATCACGAGCTGGGATCACTGTTTGCCAATTTGCTTTATCATGCGCCTGATCTTTGTGTACTTTCATTAATTGAAAATTCACGGCGTTCAAATTGGTCACGATATAATAAAAATCAGCCAATTTTTCAATACTATACTCAAGGTTTTCTGCTCGCTCAATTAACCGCTTAGGCTGCGCCTTGACGTCATTAGCATCAATTACCGATACACCAGAAGCATTGGTACTAGCATGGAAAATATAAATTTCTTGCTGGTCTTTACTCTTACCAATACCAGTATAATAACTGGTATTGCTCTCTTCATAGATCAACTCATCTTCAGCTTGCGCAGTACCTAACGTGTGGCGATAGACTTGGTAACCTAATAAGGTTTGTAAGTCTTTTTTAATGTAATAAAAGGTTTTATTATCGTTAGCCCAGACAATTTCACCATCAGTGCCTTCGAGTTTATCTTCAAGCAATTTTCCTGTGCTCAAGTCTTTCACTAAAATAGTGTAAATTCGACGACTTACCGTGTCTTCGCCATACGCTAATAAATTACCATTTGGGCTAACTGATAACCCGGTTGCCGCATAATAGTCATGACCTTTCGCCAACTCATTAACATCCAATATAACGTGTTGATCAGTGCCCTTGTCATCGCCACTGCGAACATAAGTCGGGTATTCATTATCCCCACGGGTTTGTGATGAATAATAATATTGACCACTTTTAGTTGGCACGGAGTCATCATCTTTTTGAATGCGCCCTTTGAGCTCTTCAAACAAGGTGGCTTGCAACGATTCAGTGTGTTTTAGCATCGCATCTGTATAGCTGTTTTCTGCATTGAGGTGCGCAATTACCGCGGGATCTTGGCGTTCATCATCACGCATCCAGTAGTAATTATCGATACGTGTATCACCATGAATAGTCATTGCAAATGGTATTTTATTGGCTACTGGCGCTGTAATTTCCTGCACTACATTTTTCTGTGCCGTAGTTTGCTTATTTTGGGCTACCGTTGTTGAACTTTGTTCTGGTGCTTTATTACAACCAGCTAAAACCGCAAGCGACAAAATCGCTAATGCAAATGAGTGACCTGTTTTCATTGTTATTTCCCTAGAGTTATTATTATTCCACTACTTGCAATATATCTAACTACCTGTTGATTACCTATATTAGTTTGTAAAGCAATGTAAAAAGGGAGCCTAAGCTCCCTTTATATTTGTTTTCAGTTACTGATGTGCAACTGTTGCTTAAGTGATTAAGCCATTACTTTTGTTTGCGACGACGCATAAATGCAAACGGTGCTACAAACAGTGTTAACCATGCTAGAGAACCAGAGCTATCATTGTCGTCATCATCGTTCGCACGTAGATTGTTAACGTCAATCTCAACACTTACAGCTTTCGATACATACCCTTTGCTATCTTCAGCTTGAACACTGAAAACAATCTCTTTATCAAACTCATAGTCAATTTCACCCATAGTCACAATTGAACCATCTAACTGAACACTAACTAATGTTGTTCCAGATACAATAAAACGAGTAATTGGCGAAATATCCATATCAGGGTCTGAGAATACCAATTGACCCAACACGGTACCAATGGCAACATTTTCATCAGTTCTGAATTTTTGACCACCCTCAATGACTGGGGCATGAGATTTAGGATCGGCGGTTACATTCAACATAACTTGCACAACCTCAGACTCTAAGCCGCTGTCATCCATTACTGTTACATCAAGAGTCATAGTTGGAGTTGCATAATAACTTAGGCTGCCAGTGACAACTAGCTCACCCTTATTATTAATACTAATTAAGTTTGTGTTTGCAACCGTACCACCAGTGACCATTGTTGCCGCACTTTCAAACAAACTATGATCAAGCATGCCAATCACTGTACCTTCGGCTGCGGATTCAATAATACTGAAATTTTGCCCTTTTGCTACAACTGGCAGCTCATCGGCATCATTAGTGATCGTTACTTTAATATCGGCTGTTGCAGATTCAGTACCAAGTAAATCAGTCGCCTTCACTGTTAAAATGATTTCTTTAACGTCAGACTCAAAATCCAACATACTCGTATCTTCAACCATGATATCGCCAGTTTCAGCATCAACCATTAAGCCTGGAGCAGACATACTAACAACAGTAAAGTTTGTTATACGTAGTGCTGGAGTATCTTCAAAACTAAGTCGACCAATAGTAATACCATCAAGTGCAGTTTCATTTATAGCAAACTCACTAGCAACAATATTAGGCACAACAGGGACTGCTGGTACACCAGTTACAGAGTTAATATAAACATCGGTGCCTGTAGCAGACGCCAATGCAAAGTTACCATTAGCTCTAACAACCGCTTTTTGTCCAGGGGCTAGCTCTGATAATTTCATTTCCGCATCTTCTGTTGATTCTAAAGTAACCACAGGATTACCTGTAAACACAGTAGAACCAACAGCACTATCGGTTTCAGAGAACACACCGGCTTGATAATTTGGATAACCAACTGAAGCTGCAATGTTAATTGTGCTGCCTAGCATATTTGCATCTAATCCTAACAAATTACTACATCCAGAGAAGGTCACTGTATCTTCACCAGCAGCATGATACATCGGTGTACCCCACTGCCACACATCCTCACCCGCGGCATCGATTTCACCAATTAATGTACGGCTGCGCCCAGGTATGGCTGCATCACGGCCAACATCATTAATATTCATCATAAAATGATCATAAACACCATCATTATCAATATCGAGATTCATACGAACACCGATTTGACGCATGTGGGTAATTTCATCTCGTAATTGAATTGAAGAGGTAATGAACACACCTGACTCACATGTCTCAGACGCATAAGCAGCAAATGTAGTTGAGAGAATATCAAAGTCAGCGTCGCGGTTCTCTTCACTTGTAGCAACCACTGATTCTGCAGTCGGTAATATCGTAGTCGCCCCCACATTGGTTACAACCAACTCGCCAATGCCATTCACTTCTTCATATGAGAAAGCTAACTCTGCACCGGCTTTAGGCAATGCATGGTAAACAATATGTAGATCATGGTCTGTATCTGCTGTTGAAGTGTCATCGAACACTAAGGCACCATCAAATTCAGCCATAGTCAGTGACGGACTACGAGCTGCTAGGTCATCTTGGCTAAATGGATTATCTAGAGTCCAAGCAGGTAACTTAGTTGGATCTACAGTCATAGTTACATCAAATGTTGTTACGGCATTCGCTGCAACTGTAACGTCACGTGGAATATCAAAACTTACTGCAGCACTATCAACATCGTTCATGTAGCGCTCTTCGATACGAAGATCGTATGTTTTATCTGCATCTGAGAAGTTTTTCAGCGTCACAGTTTTAGTAAAGCTCGTTACTTCAGTCATACGCTCTAAACCAAATGATAATGCAGCTTGTTTGGTGTTAAATATCGTATCTTCAACCCATGCAGCAACCGGAAGGTTAACTGCTTTTTCCACATCAACTAAACCAGCACCGATTAAACTAATTGGTGCAAGCGGCGAATCTGGGTTAAGACTAAGTGGCTCAACAGTCACGTTTAGATCTGCGGCATTCATGATTGTCGCTTTGATTTCAAGCGCACTGCGCTCTGGATGCGCCTCACGAACAAGTGCAATTGCACCTGCTGTAATAGGACCAGAGAATGAAGTACCTGTAGCTGGGGCAAGTTGATCTTGCGTACCCGTGGCTGCAACCATAATCGCTGTACCTGGCGCTGTAATTTCAGGTTTTAATAAACCATCCATTGACGGGCCACGTGATGAGAATGAAGCCACTGCACCTGCGGTTACTTTACGCTCAACCTCGATGTTGTAAGTAGGCTGTTCGCCAGCAGTAAGTGCTGCCTTCATTGCTGCCCCAGCAGCAAAATTAATCCCTACATTTGGAATAGTTACTGCAGCATCAAAACCACCCATAGGCGCTGGTGTACCATCGTCGGTATTATTTGCAATGAATACAAATGCTGCACCACGGTTTTGAGCGCTTAATACTTTTTGAGTAAAGTTACATGCACCACGGTCAATTATAACTGCTTTACCGGTAAAATCAGTTTCTGCAGAGAATTCAACACAACCATCTTGATTTTCATCTGGGTAAACAACTTCAGCATCAGCATCCGTCATTACAAACGCAGTTTGCGGACCAAAACCTGAAGGCTGAATTACAGTTTCCGTACCTTCAACAGTACCAGAAGCAATGGCAATATCATTTGCTGGGTGAGTCATTGCGCCAACAGAAAGTGCATTAGGGGTGGTCGATGGGCCACCAATACGGAAAGGGTGATCGCCATCATTACCCGCAGAGATAACAACGTTTACACCCGCCTCTACTGCTTGTTGGATTAAGAATTGAGTGCCGCCACCGATATACGTGTCACCAAACTCACCACCTAACGACATATTAATTACATCAACACGATCTGCTGAATCACCATCACCATTTGGATCCATTGCCGCTTCTAATGCAGACACCTGTGCAGCACTTGGGCAACCGCCACCACACACTGAATACACATAAAGCTCCACTTCAGGCGCAATACCGGTCACTGAGTGAGAAACCGATGTACCATGACTTGTAGCATCACCAGTTGCTGGTGCAATTGATGGATCATTCTCTATTGGATCAGCATCGTCACGCATAAAGTCATAACCGCCCATGACTTGCCCTTGTGGCCAAGTAACGGTTGTTGGATCTGCTTGAGCCGCTTCATACGCTTCAACAGTGCCTGCACCACCAAAAATTTTATGCGTGTAATCAATACCGGTATCTAATACTGCAACGGTTTGCGTTGAACCTGTATGCGTTCCACTCGTTACGATCGGTGATGCTTTGATATAATCCGCTGTAGCAGCAACATGTAAATCATAATCGAACATAGGCAATACGCGATCTACGCGAGAGTCTTGCGCAATGCGGTCTAACGCACCTTGGCTAGCTTGCACGATAAGTGTAGGCGCAAGTATTTTAGTTGAACCAAGCACTTTTACATTGCTATCAAGAGTAAAAAGCTTATCTTGAACCTGATTTTGTAACGTTTCTACATTAGCATAACTTTGGCGAGCATCTGAAACGCGGTACACGCCTCGCTCCATCATGTCAGCTGCGGTAGTTGCTTTAAGTACCACTAAGTACGCTGAAGGTTCATTTTTATTAACAATATCAGCCTGTGATATAGGTGTGTAACTAGTATGCTTAAGTGCGCTATTAATTGTTGTATTTGCATTTACAGCGCCAGCAATTAAGATACTTGATACGGCGGTTGCAACCGCTGTTCTTTTTATTAGATTGTTAGACATGATTTCCCCTAGGATATGTTATGTATTATTGTACTTATTAATGAGCAAAAATTAAGTGAGGGTCTAATATAGAACTTCGCAACCCAGAATAACAACAATTCCATTACATACAAATTACATAAATCGGATGAAACCTTCGAACAACTGAAGTAACATATTGTAAAATATGACCAAAATTAAAAACCTAAAATGTAAACCATTGTAAACAAACGTAACCAAAACACCTAAAAAGGGAAAAAATGAATTCCGATGTTATAAATATTTTAACAATGGCAAAAGTAATCCAAACAGCCGTTGCGCCGGTTTTTTTAATCACTGGTATTGCTGCTACGCTAGGGGTTTTATCTAATCGCTTAGCACGTATTACTGACCGAGCACGACAGCTCGAGCGGAAGTTAAAAGTCAGTACCGATGAAGAATTTAATTCATCGCTAACCACAGAGCTACGAGCATTGTTAAAACGCTCTCGCTGTATTCATATTGCCTTTAGCTTAAGTGTATTAAGTGCTGTACTTGTATGTGCAGTGGTTATGCTACTGTTTTTATCCCATATTCAATCTATTAATTTAGGTGTTACTATTGGCAGCTGTTTCGTTGGCGCGATGGCATTACTTATTTGTGCATTTATGTCGCTACTAGGTGAAGTATTCTTAGCAACTCGAAGCATGCGCAGAGGGATGATATTTGCCGATATTGATATCAATGATTAGATTTTAATTATTAAGTTCAATAGCAGTTCAGTTTAACCGCAATAAACTTGAATAATCGAACTTGCTGATATACAACAGCAGCTATTCAAGCAATGAATTACTAATAAGGGGCAAAAGGAATGAAATTAAAGCAATTACTTTTAGGTGCAACACTGAGTGCACTCACATTTGGTGCAACTGCCAATTCAGCATTTGAAAAGCCAAGTGACGCAATTGAATATCGCCAAGCTGCGTTTTCAATGATCCGCGTACAAATCGGTGATATGGGCGATATGCTTAAAGGGAAAGTGCCATTCGATGCTGAGCGCTTTCAACAACGAGCCAATAACGCAGCAGCATTATCAAAAATGCCTTGGGAAGCGTTTGTTGCGGGCTCTGACAAAGGTGATACATCTGCGTTGCCAGCCATTTGGAGTGATAACGCAACTTTCATGAAAAAAGCCGCAGCGTTCCAGCAATACGCTGACGAGCTTGCCGTTGCAGCACAAACGGGCGATAAAAAAGTAATCGCTAAAGCGTTTGGCCCATGGGCTAAAGGCTGTAAAGATTGCCACACATCATTTAAAGATTAATCTTTAATGCGATAATCTTAAAACTAAAACGGCGCTAAATTAGCGCCGTTTTGCTCTGTTGAACCGTTTAACTAAACAAGTAAGCCACAGGCTCTGCGCCCCATGTCATCAGTAATGCCGCAAATACAACGACAAAAATAATTATCGCAGCCCACGGTGATTTTGTTAGCTCTTCGTTACTATCATTATTTTTTTCAGCGGCATAACCGGTCACCATCGCTTTGACTAGTTTTTTGCCTTTTAGGCGATAAATAACAATCGCCACTACGTGCAAAATAATCGCGTAGAATAGTAGATCAAAGTTTTTATGATGCAGCCAACCTGCCCATTCGACAACTTGGCTTGATGCATATTGCACCAGCGGACCATCCGTTAAAATATCGTCAGTGGTCATTAAGCCACTGAGTAACTGCACTAATAGTAAAATAAAAAATGCAATCACCATGTAACTACCTGCAGCACCATGGCCCAGCTTGCCATCACCATGTTGCAAAGACTTAAGTACAGCTCTCGGTGAGTGAATCAGTGCCGTTAACTTAGCCGTTTTACTCCCTATTACTCCCCAAATAAGACGAGTTAAAAACAGCGCTAAGGTGAAAAAGCCAGCCACAAAGTGTAATTCCATCATGCCTTCTTCAGCACTAAAATACAGCGTTGCAATAGCAATCACTAATAACCAATGGAAACTGCGGATAAAGCCATCCCATACTTTAATATTGTGCATGTTTAATCTCTTTTGCGTAAAAGCTTATTATTTCAAACTTTTGTTAATTTAGCATCTTTGCTGTTCAGGGTTAATTGATCTATGGCAGACTAAGGGCATTAATTACCGTAATGAATAATATTAATGTCACTTAGCAGCAAACGCGCACTCATAAAAGGCTTTTTAGATATGCTACCGCTATGTTTAGCGGTGGTTCCATGGGGGATATTATGTGGCTCTTTAGCAATTCAAAATGGCTTTACTGCCGTTGAAACTCAAGCTATGTCGTTACTGGTATTTGCCGGCTCGGCGCAGCTCGTTGCCATTGAACTAATAGCAGGTAACACGCCATTACTGACCATTTTATTTACCACCTTTATTATTAGTTCACGGCACTTTTTATATGGCTTAGCTGTGCGCCACAAAGTAATTGACCAACCTATACGCTGGCGCTTACCGGTTAGTTTTGTACTGACCGACGAGTTATTTGCATTTTCCCATCATCGCAAAGCGTATCGTACAAAAACACGATTGATCTATGCATTAAGCGCAGGCTTTAGCTTTTACATCGCATGGAATCTATGGACCTTAATTGGCATAGTGGCAGGCAGTTTGCTGCCCGATTTAACTCACCTTGGGCTCGACTTTGCGATTGCTGCAACCTTTATTGCATTAGTAATTCCAGGTATTAAAAACCTCGCTACATTAGCAACAGTGATCACCGCGGGTGTTATGGCAACGCTACTTAAAAGCCAGGGCTTTGAATTATGGTTAGTGGCTGCGGCATTAACAGCAATGAGCGTTGGCTATATTATTAGCCGCATTTCAGGTAAAACGGAGCATAATGTATGATGACCACTATTTTATTAATGGCTTGCATTACCTTTTTTACTCGCTATTTATTTTTACATCGCCAACTGCCGTTTAAAGTCGGCCCGAAAATGCAACAGTTTTTAAGCTTTAGTGCGCCTGCAGTTTTAACAGCAATTTGGGCACCGATTGTATTTGTGACCGATAAGGGAATAAATTTAGATTGGCAAAACCCATACCTTAGCGCCGCTGTGGCAGCCATTATTGTGGCCTATAAAACACACAATATTTACTACACAACCTTGGTTGGTATGGGCTTATTTTTGATCTTAAATTAACCTTTTTTGGCTAATTTAAGCAAATTTAAACGCTGGCTAATAAAATAGCGCGGCTTTTATCTAGCGTAACCTGCCCACGTTCGCCAATAGCCGCCATACCATGGCGTTCAAGTTGCTCAACAATTTTATCAGCAACTTCTTCGCCCAACTCATAATCACTTAAACGCGTTGGCATATTCACACTGTGGAAAAACGCTTCAGTTGCAGTAATTGCCTGCTCAATCGCGGCATCTTCATCACTAATATCTAATCCTAATACGCGCTCTGCGTACTGTAAGATTTTACCGCGTTTAGTTTCTTTTTGCTCAGCCATCATCCGTGGTAATACAATCGCAAGCGTTTGCGCGTGATCAAGACCATACATAGCGGTCATTTCATGGCCTAACATATGCGTTGACCAATCTTGTGGCACACCCGCACCAATTAAACCATTCAGTGCCATCGTTGCTGACCACATAATGTTTGCACGTACTTGGTAGTTGTCAGGCTCACTAAACGCTTTAGGACCCTCTTCAATTAAGGTCATTAAAATACCTTCAGCGAAACGGTCTTGCAGCTTCGCACCTACATCGTAAGTTAAATACTGCTCCATCGTATGTACAAATGCATCGACAATGCCGTTTGCCACTTGGCGCTCAGGCAATGAAAAAGTCACCGCAGGATCAAGTACTGCAAATTTTGGCAGTACAAATGGACTAGCAAATGCAAGCTTTTCGTGCGTTTCAAGATTTGAAATAACACTATTACCGTTTGACTCAGAGCCCGTAGCTGGTAACGTTAATACCACACCAAGAGCAATAGCCGATTTAATCTCGCCACCTTTTGCTAAAATATCCCATGGCTCACCCTCATAATTTGCCGCTGCAGCGATAAACTTACTGCCATCAGCGACTGAACCACCACCCACTGCAAGAATGTAATCAATGTGCTTTTCTTGCACTAAAGCCACGGCTTTCATACAAGTTTGATAACTTGGGTTAGGCTCAATACCCGCAAACTCAAACCAAGTATGTTCACTTAACGCATCGACAACTTGCTCATAAACGCCATTACTTTTAATGCTGCCGCCGCCATAAGTAACTAATACTTTTGCGTCTGCTGGGATCTCATTTTTAATTAAAGCGATTTGTTGTTCGCCGAAATGAATTTTGGTTGGGTTTGCAAAACTAAAATTTAACATGGTTACTCCATTGCTTGACAGTTTGCTCTCATGAGCCAAATTAGGTGACTTAGTAATTGTATGGGTTTAATGATTTATTAAAAGAGCAAGCTCAGAGAATCACTTTTGCACAGCTGCAACAATAGATGCTATAAACTAGTATTACTTAACATTTTGAGAACAAAGAAATGTGGCAAGGCCTCGATGAATTTTTGCATGTAGTTGAACATGGCAGCTTTACCCAAGCAGCAAAAGCTATGGAAGTATCTACATCCCACATTAGTCGCCAAGTACAACAGCTTGAAAACCGCTTAGGCTCCGTATTATTTCAACGTACCACACGAAAAATAAGCCTCACCGATATTGGCCGCGAATACGCCATAAAACTCAAAGCAATCAAGCAAGAATTAATCGACGCGAATAACCAACTACAAGGTGAACAACGCAAACCTAAAGGCTTAATTCGAATTTCTGGCGCCGGTGAGTTTGTGGCCTGTCATGTCGCACCTAAGATTGTGGAGTTTGTAAAACGTTATCCTGAGGTTGAAGTAGATATGGACTTTAACAATCGCAATGTCGATTTAGTCGAAGAAGGCTTTGATTTAGCGATTCGCTTTGGCCGTATGCAAGACTCCAACTTAATTGCACGACCACTTAGCCCTCGCATAATGACGCTCGTTGCCAGCCCAGAATATTTAGCACATCAGTCAATCCCAACTACGCCATACCAATTAACAGAGCATAATTGTTTAATCGCTTTGGGGAAACGCTGGCGTTTTAATTTTAATAATGAAATAAAAGAAGTTAAAGTTGCCGGTAACTGGCGCAGCAATCATCCTCGCGCACTGCTTGCAGCAACATTAGCGGGCTTAGGGATCGCCCATTTAGCCACCGATATTGTTGCTGAGTATATTCAACAGGGGCAATTAGTTACCTTACTTGATGAATTCCAAGTAACTGACAACGCCTCCTGGCTGGTCTATCCACGTAAAGACTTAATGCCGTACCGAGTGCGATTATTAATTGAATATTTACTTGCCAGCTTTAATCCTTAAAGCACTAATAGCTAAAATTTCATCGCTAAGTTGCGCTCTGATTAAGCGAATTGGCGCCTCAGACACTTGCTTCTTGCAAATAAACTCAACGCAGTTAGTGTTGAAAATTGCCGCTGAAGAGTACGTCATTATCTAGCGTTCAACTTAATAAATTAAATGCGCTTAGAATTTAAGCTGTATGTCTGTCGCAACTCAGGATAGAATTTAGCAAACAACAATAATAAGTGATTACCATGAACGACTTTCACCAACTTTCAGCCAGCAACCTTCAAGGTCAGACAATTGATTTTTCAGACTTCGTAGGCAAAGTCGTATTAATTGTCAATACAGCGAGTAAATGTGGTTTTACGCCACAGTATGAAGGCTTGCAGCAATTACATGCAAAATACGCCGAGCAAGGATTAGTAATTATTGGTTTTCCGTGTAATCAGTTTGGTAAGCAAGAGCCAGGCAGCGCCAAAGATATCGAGCAAGGGTGCTTAATTAACTACGGCGTAGACTTTGTGATGATGAGCAAAGTTGATGTTAATGGCGAGCACGCTCACCCTGTATTCAGGCACTTAAAGTCTGCATTACCGGGATTTTTAACCCGCAAAATAAAGTGGAATTTCACCAAGTTTTTAATTGGCCGTGACGGTAAGGCGATCAAACGGTTTGCACCATTTACTAAGCCGCAGCAAATCGAAGGCGCTATTATCAAAGCCCTTAAAAGCAACAATATATGAGCTGCTAAAAGCAATAAAGAGGCAATTTGCCTCTTTATCTAAATTATCTCTTAGTCGTTTAAATACTCATCCAAGTCATCATCGCCCAAGTTTTTACGCAAGCGTTTTTGCTCAAGGTAGTCTTCCAACTTTTTCTTTACCTTTTGCTTATTCTTGTCGTGTTGATTACGCCCGACCATTTCGTACTCGTCTTCAACAAAATCGTCATCTAGCGCATCGTAACTAAATGTCTTACCCACAACCCACTCCATAAAGTGTTTGAGACCAATTCAGGATTTTTTATCACTATCATTGGTAAAATTAAAAATGTTCAGCACGATTTCAGATGATGAAAACGCACTAAAATAAAGCCACAACACCACTGTAGAATAGTGTTATGTCGATATTGTGAATAAATAGCGCTAAATTTGAATTCTGGAAAGTGAGAGTTTTTTATCGAAACGATAAACATCTTTTATGCATTGATGCATATTAGTCAAAATGACTAAAAAATAGTTTTTTTATAATCTGAGCATCCTCTTTAAAAACCACAAAAAACTGTTAGCCCTTTGTTTTTAAATACTAAAAATTATTGGCATCAAACTTGATAAGTATTAAATAAGAAAAATACGTACTGGTTACAATCAACAAATTAGCAGGAAATTAAAATGAAAAAATTACTATTAATAAGTTCTTTATTCATTGCCACAGGGGCAATGGCACATAATGATAATGAGACTAATATCTCTTTCAATAGTGAATCATGCGATATTGAATTTAAAAATGATATTCGTATCAAACCAAGCGAATTAGAAATATTTACCGCAGATAATCACACCATGACTTTTGCTGATAATGGTGAATTAATCATCGATGGCCAAACTTTGCCACTAAACAGTCAACAACACCAAGCGATCAGTAATTACTCAGACAGCCTGCGTAGCCAATTACCTGAAGTTGCCAACATTGCCCTTGATGGGGTAAAAATCGCGGGTGTTGCCATTACAGAAGTCGCCAATGCATTTAATATCGATGGCCTAGACGGCATCAATGCCCTAATGGCAGATATTCACGTTGAAGTTGAAAACACCTTTTATCAACAAGGCGCTTTTGTAATGGGGCAACAAAGCTTTAACCAATTTGGCGAAAACTTTGAAAGCCAATTTGATCAGCAAATAGAAAGCGCCGTGCAAGCTGCCATGATGCAATCAATGGGCAGTATTTTAATGGCAGTAGGTTCAGAACTAATGGGCTCAGGTGGTGATATGCAAGCCTTTGAACAACGCATGGAAAACATGGGGGCAGAAATCGAAGCCAAAGTTGAGCAACAAGCGAGTCAATTAGAAAAACGCGCTGACGCACTGTGCGGTAACTTTTCAACAATTGCAGAGCAAGAGCAACAATTAGTTAAACTAGTACCAGAGCTGAAAGATTACCAATTATTTAGTTATAAACAAAATAACTAACCAGAACTCTGGTTCTACACGCTAAAAATTTGATATCCCTTTAGCAGCACTCTTTTAAAAGGTGCTGCTTTTTTATTTTTTAGCTAAATGAACGAGCTCACCAAGCGTTTTTATTGCTTGCTCAAGTTTTTCACTCCATGGCAAACCATAACTTAACCTAATACAACTACGGTATTTATTGGTGGCGGAAAAAATATAGCCAGGAGTAATGCTAATGCCATTTTCGAGCGCTAGCTGAAACAGTTTAACACTATCGTACCCGCTCCCTAAATCAATCCAGATCACACAACCACCTTGCGGATCGCTGATCCGCGCAGTACTCGGAAAGGCTTGTTGTAAACACCAGATCATGCGCTCTTTGTTATTACGTAAACGCTGTTTGAGTAGTTTAAGGTTTCGCTCGTATTCGCCACTTTGTACAAATTCATATAACGTCCACTGATTGATCAACGAAGTAGAACAGCTCAATGCACGTTTATAGCGCCGTGCTTGGGCTGCAAACTTACCAGCAATCAACCAGCCAACGCGATAACTCGGTGTTGCCGTTTTTGAAAAAGACGCACAGGTAAGCACCAATCCTTTCGTTGAGTAAGCTTGCGCAGGTGTGCCTCGTTGCGCAGTAAAATGTAAGTCGCCGTAAACATCATCTTCAATTAATACTACATTATGAGATTCTAATAATACGACCAGATCTTTACGCTTACTATCAGGCATAAAGCTGCCGACAGGGTTATTAATCGAAGTAGAGAAAACACAAGCTTTAATATCATGATCTTGTAAAGCCTGACGAAGATCATCAAGCCAGATCCCATCATCAGGGCATAATGGGATCTCAAGTGCTTTCAGCCCTAAACTTTCGATCAATTCAATAATGCCAAAATAACAAGGCGACTCAATGGCAATCACATCGCCCGCTTTTGCCACACATTTAAGGGCAATAGCCAAAGCTTCTTGTGCGCCGTTAGTGATCACCAGCTCTTGCGGATCGACACCAATACCAAAATCTAAATAGCGATGGATCAACTGCTTTTTCAACGGGGCAAAGCCATCCATTGCACCATAATTTATTGCGCGGCTGCCTGCTATAGACATAACTCGGCGCATTGTACGGCTCAGCATTTTATCGGTTGGCGCTGCCGCCACTGGATTAGCAATACCAAATGGCACCACACCCGCTTGGTGAATAGCATCATAAACTTGCTCTATCAACACCTGCATATTTACCGCAACCGGCTCACGACTGAGCTTTACTCGCCTAGGTCGTGCTAATTGCGTAGTCGATGACTTTAGAAAATAGCCTGACTTTTCTCGTGCTTCAACCAACCCTTGTGCTTCAAGTGATTGATAAGCCAATTTCACCGTCGGAATACTGACTTTAAGTTTATCGGCCATTTTACGCAGCGAAGGTAACTTTTCACCAGGGAGTAAAGTTCCTTGCTCTGATAACTCACGGATCAGCTGCATAACTTGCAAGTATAAAAAATCGTGATTACTTTTACTTACTACTAACGACATCCGATGCCTCTCAAAATAGTTTTATCAACCGTCAAAATCTGTACAGGTTGCATTTCTAATTTTCTGTATATGTTAAGTATACAGAAGCAGATTAAAATAAACACTTAATCGACACACTAGGATCGACCATGAAAAGCATCGCGCTTTATACTTTAACTGTTTTGATTTGGGGCTCTACCTGGCTCGCAATCGAATTTCAACTAGGCGACATTGCCGTTGAAGTATCACTGTTTTATCGCTTTAGTTTAGCGGCCATATTAATGTGGATCTGGGTAACTGTTAAAAAGTTACCAATGCAGTATAGCCGTCGCGATCATGGTTTTTTCGTATTACTGGCGCTGTGTAACTTTGGCCTAAATTACTTAGTACTGTATTGGGCGCAAAATTATTTAACGTCTGCCATGGCGTCAATCGCATTTTCAATGTTACTGCTGATGAATATAGTAAATACCCGCTTATTCTTTGCTAAACCAATAGCAAAACGAATTTATAGCGGTGCATTAATTGGCGTCGTGGGTATCGTAAGTTTATTCTGGCCACAATTACAGCAGTTCGACTTGAGTAATGGGGCGTTGGTCGGTTTACTACTTGCCTTATCCGGTACCTTTGTGGCTTCATTGGGTAATATGGTCAGTGTCCGTAACTCCCAACAACAAATTGGTGTTATGCAAGGTAATGCATGGGGCATGCTATACAGCGCGGTTGGTTTGCTATTTTATGTATTAATTACTGATGCTAGCTTGAGCTTATCTGCGCCTACTAGTTACTGGTATTCATTAGTTTATTTAGCTGTGTTTGGCACTGTGATCGCATTTGCTTGTTACTTTGCCCTATTGAAAAATATCGGTCCAGAACGTGCCAGTTATGTGATTGTGTTATTTCCATTGGTTGCAGTGACTTTAAGTACATTATTTGAAGGTTTTAGTTGGCAAGCCAATACATTTATCGGCTTTAGTTTAGTACTGCTTGGTAATGCCATTGTACTGACTCCAACAAAAAGAATTAAAGCGTTTATCGAGTCACATAAGGCATCACTTGCCAGTAAACGCTCCATCCCCAGTTAGAATGCGTATACACGCAACTAACGCCAAAAGCGCCTACCTGTTAGGCGCTTTTTTATTGCCGCTTATTACTTAACAATATTTATGCTTTTAAATCAGCATATTAGAATAATATCTTAATCAGAGTTCAGGTTACTTAAATTTAGCACTGCGGTATGCAAAAACGCAGCGCTTGCGAATGAATAGTCACGGTGGCAGGCGTCATCCCAACCAGCTCACCATCAGCCTCTATCAGTAAATTAGGGGTATCAATATGCGCAATGGTTAAACGCTGATAACTAAGCCCTGTCATATCGTGGTGGTTACGCAGCAATAAGCGTATAAAACTATATAAGTTACCTACTAAACCACCCGCAGCCATACTGTAGCACTCTAAATAACCATTATTTAATTGGGCTTTGGGCGCTATCTTCAAACCACCACCAAAATAATGATGATTAGCAAATACAGTAAGCAAATTATGATACCCAACTTGCTGCCCAGCAAAACGTCCTTCTAGCCAAGTAGCCTGATAAGCCAATAAATGCTTAAAGCCTGCAAAACTATAACCTAACGCGGATAACACTGGCTTGGCTTGTAATGCCTGTACCACATGCGCATCAAAACCAACTCCCGCAATATTAATAAAGTAACGGCTATTTATTTGCCCAATATCAATTTTTACTTGGTGATCACTAAAAATAGCATTACGCCAAGCTGAGTTGCTACAACCAAAGCCACGGGCAAAATCATTGCCTGTTCCCTGTGGCAATAATGCCAATGAGCAATTTAATGCCATCAATGCGTTAACAGCCAAATGCAAACTGCCATCCCCACCGAGCACAACAACACGCATTTGTGACTGAGCCAAACGAGTTATTTTTTGGCAATCATTGGTAAAATGACCTGTTGTGTAAAAAATAGTGTAACTAATTTCGCGTTTTTGACACTGTTGTAACAACCAAACACAATTTTTTTTATGTTTTTTTTGCGTACTTGGTTTAATAATTATTAGCATCTAGATACCTGCCTATTTAAAAACATGGCAATAGACGTTTTCAAAAAATAAACTCATCTGAATAATTAGTCACTTTATTTATTACCTAATGCATAAAAATATAAGCGATAGTACAATATTGCATTTGAACAAGGCGGTTAGCCCATTTAAAATTTCATAACCATGCATAACAACCAGCATCTCCTATCTGAATCATTCCTTAACAAACATCATTCGGATTAGTTATTTTTATCCGACCACCCTAGTTTTTATCGTTTTATTTTTGTGCAATTTAAAGTCAAAATAGCCGTGTTGTCAAAACAGACATAACCCGGAGCAAAGTAATGAACCCAGTTAATACTTTAAACGAAAGTGCAGCTACCCATGTTGCCGTAAAACCGACCAACCGCAAAGCAAAAATGCTTGCCAGACTTAACCGTTTCGGCAAAAAGCTAGCTCTTGGCGGCGCAGTTCAATACAAGTAATCACCCAACCATGATTGCTTTAGCGGTGCAGCAAACACCCAACCACTAAATGAAACCACTTATTTAGCTCCCTCGTTTGCTGCAACCCCTTCTTTAAACTCCCTAAAAACCCCTTTTTTATAAAAAAAACCACTTTTTAGAACAAAAAAACAGCAAACGATCTTTTTCCTATTTACACACCCCAATCACCTGCGTATTATTCCCTCCCAACGGAGAGATGGCAGAGTGGTCGAATGCACCGGTCTTGAAAACCGGCAGGGGTTTATAGCCCCTCTAGGGTTCAAATCCCTATCTCTCCACCATTATTACGTTTTGGTGGTTCACTCGATTATCAAAATGACAGTTTATGCGCCGGAGAGGTGGCCGAGTGGCCGAAGGCGCTCCCCTGCTAAGGGAGTATAGGGTTTGTAGCTCTATCGAGGGTTCGAATCCCTCCTTCTCCGCCATTTAATAACGAAGAAAGCCCCGCAATTTATTGTGGGGCTTTTTTTGTTGTTAAAAATGGCAGAAGGCGGGTGAGAACTCTCGACTAGGGTTCGACAAAATGTCTGGAACATTTTGGGCCGCTGCAAGCGTCGCGAAGCGATTGATTACATGGACGTAAGCAAGCCCATCCCCACGTTTGACACTAATACCAGTTTAAAAAGCCTGCCGTTTTATGTCCGTAACCTTTACACCGATGAAGGCGGGTGAGAACCCTCGACCAGGGTTCGACCAAATGTCAGGAACATTTGGGGCCGCTGCAAGCGTCGCGAAGCGATTGATTACATGGACGTAAGCAAGCCCATCCCCACGTTTGACTCAAATAACAGTATGAAAAGCCTACCGTTTTATGTCCGTAACCTTTACACCGATGAAGGAGGGTGAGAACCCTCGACCAGGGTTCGACCAAATGTCAGGAACATTTGGGGCCGCTGCAAGCGTCGCGAAGCGATTGATTACATGAACGTAAGCAAGCCCATCCCCACGTTTGACTCAAATAACAGTATGAAAAGCCTACCGTTTTATGTCCGTAACCTTTACACCGATGAAGGAGGGTGAGAACCCTCGACCAGAGTGAGAACAAACTTTATCTGGAACAAAGTTAAACGCACGCAGTGCGGCCCGAAAACTAAACTCTAGATCCCTTCCGCTAAGTTGTGTAATGTAATATCAAATAGAACACATAAGTCAGCTCTTAAACCAAATTCAAAAATCGTTCTGATTTTTCTTTTTAAAAACACCAAAATATTTTCTAAGGCTACAAGTTGAATAACAGTGAGGACAAAGAAAGTGGTATTTTATATGCAGTTTTTACAACTGTATTATTGTACTTCCTTTTCAAAATCACTTTAATTTACACAATAGTTTCAGACCGACATGCTTCTTGTCTAAGCTCTCGCTGGGACAACATTGAAGTAGTTATTACTCCTTTTTCAGCATTCTTAATTTTAGCAATGTTGAGTTGTATTTGGTTGTTCCTTAGTTGTTTAAAATATAAAAAGAAAGTAGGTAAAGCAGCCTATCTAATATTTTTTGTCGCAGCGATATTCTATTATCTTTGGTTTAAAGGTTTTTACGGCTTTTGGTTACTAATGGAGTATGAGCAGGACAAAATAACCCTATCTCAATTTTTTAACAAAACTGGGGGCGATGAGTTATTTAAATTATATGATGGGCATCACGAAATTCAGATATCGTGCCAACTATATAATCACAATACAGATAAAAAACCGGATAACTAACTGTTACATCATAGTAGTAGGTTGCTACCTATTAAATCAATACTTGAACCTAAGCTAGGTATTCTCTCGTAACGATTGGGTGATCAGGTAAAAATTCATCGCAGATAAACTGCCTTGCATTGATACAAGCCTGTAGATTATTTTTTCGTTGCATGTTGTCGGGTTTCGCTGCGATCAAACTCACCTACAGTGCTTCTCCGTAAAACGGGTAAAGAGGCTAAACAGTCACTTTATCTTAATAACCCAAACTAAACTCATCGGCATCTAAATGCGCGGGAAAGCTTTGCTTAAAGAGCTCAAGCGGCTGTTTGTTCAATGTGGTAATAACAACATCAGCACTGTTATCTGTAGCGGCTGCCAGCGTATCACCTTTGAAGTCATACACTGCCGTGCCGCCATTGTGCGCAACGCCATTACCATCATCACCAATACGATTAACGCCAATCACATAACATTGATTTTCCATCGCCCGCGCCATCAATAGGGTATCCCATACTTTGCGTCGTGCAGCAGGCCAGTTGGCAACATTCACCATCACATCGTAGTCATTGCGGCTGCGCTGAAATACCGGAAAGCGTAAGTCATAGCACACTTGCGGTAAAATTCTAAAACCATTCAAAGTGAACACTTCGCGTTGCTCACCCGCTTTAACAAACTCACCTTCTTTACCTAAACAAAATAAGTGGCGCTTGTCGTAATATTGCACTTCGCCATTGGGCCATACCCAATAAAAGCGGTTGGCTTTTTTATCACCTTGTTGTACGAGCACCGAGCCTGCTATCACCGCATTGGCTGAGTTGGCTGTCGCAATCATCCAATCAAGCACTTTACCTTGCGCTAACTGATGATCCGGCTCTGCGCAATCAAGGTTAATAGCAAAGCCGGTGGCAAAGGTTTCTGGTAATAAAATAAGCTCAACTGATTTATCTATATCAGCTATTTTATTGCTAAAGTGTGCCAAGTTGGCGTCTTTATCTAACCAATTAAGCGATGTTTGTATCAGTGCTAGGGTTAAAGTTGACATAAAATCTCCGCGGCTTGTAATAGCGTGGCGTCATGTTTGGCAAAGCATAAGCGAATAACTTTATCGTTGCTTGGTTGCTGATAAAACACGCTTAGTGGAATGGCGGCAACGCCTGCTTGTTCTACTAACCATTGGCAAAATTCTACGTCATTTAAATCCGATACATCGCTGTAATCAAGCAGTAAAAAGTAGGTGCCTTCACTTGGTAAAATGGTAAAGCGGCTATCTTGTAGAGCATTACTGAGCACATCGCGCTTTTGTTGATAAAACTCACTCAGCTCATCCACATGCTCACCTTGTTGCTCTAACATATCGGCGAGTGCATGTTGCGCAGGGGTGAAGCTTGAAAAAGTCACGTATTGGTGAATTTTACGAAACTCGACCGCAAGTGCAGCGGGTGCGATGCAGTAGCCCATTTTCCAGCCTGTGCTATGAAAAGTCTTACCAAAGCTTGAGATCACAAAGCTGCGAGCAAACAATTCGTCATCACGCAGCACACTTAAATGCGGTTGCTTATCAAAGGTAATGTGCTCGTATACCTCATCACTTATTACATATAAATCATGCTCGATTACTAAGGCTTTTAGAGCATTAATATCGTGCTGTTTTAACGTTTTACCACTTGGGTTATGTGGGGTGTTGATTATAATAGCCCGCGTTTTGCTATTGATAGCCGCAGCCACCGTTTGCCAGTCAATTGCATAACTCGGAGCATGCAGCGCAATATTAACGGACTTACCACCGGCCAATTCAATCGCTGGCTGGTATGAGTCATAGGCAGGGTCAAATACGATGACTTCGTCGCCTTCGCGCACCAGCGCTTGAATAGCAACAAACAGTGCCTCGGTCGCACCTGAGGTTACCGTTACTTGTTGGGCGGCATCTATTTCAGCCGCATATTTGCGTTTTGCTAACTGGGCAATTTGTTGCTGCAGACGCGGTACACCACTTGACGGCGAGTATTGATTAACGCCTTCAAGCACATAATGATTAAGCTGTTTTTTAAGTAGCTCAGGCGCATCAAACTCAGGAAAACCCTGCGATAAATTAATCGCTTCGAATTGATTTGCTAAAGCGGTCATTTGACTAAAAATACTGGTGCCTAAATTTGGCAATTTACTTTCAAACACTGGTTACCCTTAATGATGGTTTTGCACCCAAAGCGATGCTATCATTGCTGTTAACAGAAGTATAGCCGTCTAAAACAGTATGAGGAATGTATGCATAACAATACCGCTATTTCAGAACTTATAGAAGCAGGTAAATGGATCAGCCAACGTGGTTGGGTGCCAGCCACAGGTGGTAACTTTTCAGCGCGAACCAATACTGGCTTTGTGGTTACTGCCAGCGGTTTTGACAAAGGACAATTAGGGTCGCATACCTTTATTGAACTAGATCATGCAGGTAATCGCAGTGCTAGCGCTGCAAAACCCTCGGCTGAAACTGAATTGCATTTAAGCATGTATAAACTTATTCCTGCTGCTAATTATGTATTACACACTCATTCTGTCGCCGCAACAGTATTATCTCGAGTTATTAAAGGCCACAGCCTAGATTTACACGGCTACGAAATGCAAAAGTCATTAACTGGCATAACTTCGCATTTAGACACCTTAAGCATTCCAATTTTTGATAACGACCAAGACATTGATCGCCTCAGTTTATTAGTGAGCGATCACCACCTGCATATCCCTATTGAGCATGGCGTGCTTATTCGTGGCCATGGCCTATATGCGGTGGGTCGTACAATCAGTGAAGTTCGCCGCCAATTAGAAGGCCTTGAATTCTTATTTGCATGTGAATTAGAACGCTTAAAATTAGTAGGATTAGAATCATGATCAAAGCGCTGCTGACCGATATTGAAGGCACCATTACTCGCATTTCGTTTGTTAAAGAGGTGCTGTTTCCGTATGCCGCCAAACAACTCCCTGAGTTTGTAAAAACTCAGCAAACGCAAAGCGCGGTAGCAGAGCAAATTAATGCCGTAAAAGCGATTATTGAACAGCCTGACGCCAGTATCGATGTGGTAATTGACACTTTACTTGCATGGATCCGTGACGATAAAAAAATCACCCCATTAAAACAGTTACAAGGTCTGATTTGGCAAACTGGCTATGAAAATGGCGATTTTACCGGCCATTTATACCCAGATGCCTACCACTTTTTAGTTGCGCAGCAACAAGCCGGTCAGCAGCTTTACGTGTATTCATCTGGGTCAGTAAAAGCCCAACATTTAATTTTTAACTACTCTGACTTTGGTGATATTCGCTCCTTATTTACTGATTATTTTGATACTCAAGTTGGCGCTAAACAAGAGCAAAGTTCATATCACAATATTATTGAGCAACTACCTTTTGCCGCTAATGAAGTATTATTTTTAAGTGATGTAGCCGCTGAACTGGATGCCGCCAAAGCTGCAGGTTTAAACACCTTACACTTGATCCGTGATGGCCAAGCAAGCTCGCCTGCACATAACTATATTAACGATTTTAGTCAATTTACTGCGGAGCATTTAGCATGAGCCAACTGACTATTTTTGCTGATTGTAACGGCAGCAATGCCTTATTAAATACCCAAGATGCAACACAAATTGCCACCGAACTTAATAAAGTCAATGTTCGTTTTGAACAGTGGCAAGCAAGCGCTGTTATTAACGCCGATACCAGCCATGAAGATATTATTGATGCCTACAGCAACGATATTGAGCGCTTGAAGCAACAAGGTGGTTATCAAACGGTTGATGTAATTTCATTAGCAAAAGGTAATCCAGCAGCCACGGAGCTTCGTGCTAAGTTTTTATTTGAGCACACCCATAGTGAAGACGAAGTACGCTTTTTTGTAAAAGGCCAAGGACTGTTTTGCCTACATATTAACGACAAGGTTTACCAAGTACTTTGCAAGCAGGGTGATTTAATTTCAGTACCGGAGCTGACTCCGCATTGGTTTGATATGGGCAGCGATCCTGAATTTACTGCCATTCGTTTGTTTAATAATACCGAAGGCTGGGTGGCACAAAGCACCGAATCTGAGATTGCTAAGCAGTTTCCTTTATTGGACTAGGCATCTGTTAATAAAGGAATTTAAATGGAAAAGCTATTTTCATACGGAACACTGCAATTGGCGCAAGTACAGCTTGATACCTTTGGCCGCTTGCTTGATGGTCAAGCCGACACGCTGCAAGGTTACCTGGTAGGCGAAGTTGAGATCACCGACGCCGCCGTGCTGAAAAGCAGCGGCCAGCGGTTTCATCCCGCGCTAATCAAAACAGGGCTGGCAACGGATACCGTAACTGGCACTATTTTTACCATCACCTTAGAGGAACTTGCTAACGCAGATAGCTATGAAGTTGATGACTACATCCGTATAGCAGAGTCATTTAGCAGCGGCATTGATGCATGGGTGTATGTAGCAAAAGGCTGTTAAACCAGCCTTTTCAATTCACCTGCCAACACGTGCGATTGATCATATACGCCAGTATCGAGCACCCAGCCGGTAATAAGCTTAGCGGGGGTCACATCAAACGCAGGATTGTATACGTTAGCATTTGTAGGTGCCCACAGCGCCTCACCAAAACTACCACTCACACCGCGCACCTCTGCGCTGTTACGCTGCTCAATTTCAATCTCTGCGCCGCATGCTGTGTTTACATCGAGGGTTGTTAATGGCGCTACTACATAAAATGGGATGTTATGAAAATGCGCCAACACCGCTAAATTATAAGTGCCTACTTTATTAGCAAAGTCACCATTAGCAGCAATGCGATCAGCACCGACAAAAATTTTATCAACCTTGCCAGCAGCCATTAAGCTCGCTGCCATATTATCGCAAATTAAGGTGTAAGGTACTTGCCAGCGCTCAAGTTCAAACGCGGTTAAACGCCCGCCTTGCAATAATGGCCGCGTTTCATCCACCCATACATGAATATCGCCATGACGTTGCTGCGCTTTATAAATAACACCAAGAGCAGTACCAATCCCTGCGGTCGCTAAGGCACCCGTATTACAATGTGTGAGAATATTATCGCCGCTGCTAACCAATGCAGCACCATGATTTGCCATGCTTTCACACAAGGCGATATCTTCATTAAACAGGGTAACAGCTGCGCTTACAATTGCCGTTACATAATCATCTTGTTGTAACGCAATACGTAACTTTGCCATACAATGCATTAAATTAACCGCGGTAGGTCGAGTGGCTTCTAAATCATCAATCGCCTGCGCTAATGCTACTTTAGCTGTGCCTTGCTCTGCCAAATGGGCAACTAGCAAACTTGCTCCTAAACCAATCAGCGGTGCGCCGCGTATTTTTAAGCTTAGAATTAAATCCCTCATACTGGCTACATCATCACATTCGTGCCATAGCTGCTGATGCGGCAGTAGGTATTGGTCTAACACGCTTAGTGTCTTGTTTTGATATTTTAAACTGCTCGCGATGAGGTCTTGCATGGTTGATCCTGAATAATCGTTAGGCTGAGGTTATTTTACAGTAGTTTTTAAAACGCACAACCCAGAAGTGTAGACATCTAAACGGTTGTAGGTATAGAATGCTATCGTTTATCATTTTCTGAGAGTACGCCGATGGCCGAATACGTTGCCTTTAATGCACAGCATGCGATTGATTATATTAAAAATCTTGTAACTAAAGATGGCTATGACTTGTTTGATCCTGACCAAACGTTAACGGCGTATGAGTTTGGAGATGGCAATTTAAATCTGGTATTTAGAATAAGTGACGAGCAAAATAATAGCGTTATTTTAAAGCAGGCCTTGCCTTATGCGCGCTGTGTGGGTGAATCATGGCCACTGACGCTTGACCGAGCACGTATTGAAGCTGAGGTTTTACTCAACCACGGCGCATTGAGCCCAGACTACACGGCAAAAGTACTGCATCATAATCCAGAGCAAGCACTGACTATTTTAGAAGATCTTGGTCATTTGCAAATTTTGCGCAGTGCACAAATAAACGCAGAGCAATTCCCGCTGCTGGGCCAGCATGTGGCTCACTACTTAAGCCACAGCGGTTTTTATAACTCAGACTTTTACCTAACCGCACAAGATAAAAAAGCCAAAGTCAGTCAATTTACTAATCCAGAGTTGTGCCAAATTACTGAAGATTTGTTTTTCAACGATATCTTGCGTGAACATGAGCGTAATAACTACCCAAGCGAGCTGCAAAGTACAGTCAATAAACTACAAAATAACGCCGCATTACATTTAGCGATCGCAAAACTAAAAGCCACGTTTTTATCTTGCCCACAAACCTTGCTGCATGGTGATATGCATAGCGGCAGTATTTTTGTCGATCAAAAAACTACTAAGATGATCGACCCTGAATTTGGCTTTTTTGGCCCAGTTGGCTTTGATATCGGCTCATTTATCGGCAACTTATTATTAAACTACTGTGCACAAAATGCCCGTATTAGTGAGTTTGTAAGCCGCCGTAACTATCACAGTCACTTATTAACCTGTTTGCAAGAGAGTTACTCTTTATTTGAGCAACAGTGGCTGACATTTATTGCAGAGCAAACCACAGATAACAATTTAAAAGCCGCTGGTTATGGCGAGTATTTTATGCAACAAGTATTACAAGACGCGATTGGCTACTGTGGCACCGAGCTGATACGCCGCACTATCGGCTTAGCACACGTTGCTGACATTGATGGTATTGCAGATGCACAGGCGCGTTTAGACGTGCAACGCCACACTTTAGCGCTAGGTGAGCAATTAGTATTAAACGCCCATACCTGTAATAGCAAAGAGGACTTTTTCTCTTTATTGATAAGCCAACTAAATTAAGTTTATAAAAATAGCAAAAGGCACTTTATTAAGTGCCTTTTAGCAATCTATTCTGGGCGGGCCCTATTACCTAGCCCCTTTAAATTACTGATAGTTTTCATACATTTTATCGAGTGGTTCTGATAAACCATTTTCTTGCACAACGCGTACATGCTGCCTGCCGAGTTCTCGGGCACTAAATACCCCGCATGAGTGGGCAATTAAACCCGCACCATAATGAATATACTTATTATAATTTGCTACGCGCTGGGCTTTATCGGCGACATCTAAGCCGCGTTGTAGGCGCTCGTTGTGAGTAGTGATCCCTGTTGGGCAAGTATCTTTGTTGCATTGCAACGCTTGAATACAACCTAAAGCAAACATATGACCCCGTGCCGAGACCACAAAATCAGCACCAAGTGCAAGTGCCCAAGCAACCTTTGATGGCACTATTAGCTTACCTGAGGCTATAACTTTAACTCGTTCACGTAAGCCATGCTTTTCCAGCATATTAACAACTAACGGTAAACTTTCTCTTAGCGGTAACCCCACCGAGTCCATCAGCGGTTGTGGTGCGGCACCGGTGCCGCCATCAGCACTATCGATGGTAATAAAATCAGGTGCAGATGCAATGCCACGGTGATTGATTTCGGCAAATAAAGTTTCCAGCCATGCATAAGCGCCAATCACCGCTTTAAAGCCAGTTGGCTTGCCAGTGGTTTCGCGCACAGTGGCAATCATATCGAGTAAATCGGCAGGGTTTTTAACTTCAGGATGACCATTTGGGCTAATTGAATCGTGACCTTCTGGGATACCACGAATAGCCGCAATTTCAGCGGTGACTTTTTTGCCTGGCAACATACCACCTTTACCCGGTTTAGCGCCTTGGCTCATTTTAATTTCAAACATTTTGACTTGTTCATGCGCTGCTATTTGTTTGAGCTTCTCATGGCTTAATTTGCCCTGCTCATCGCGCACACCATATTTAGCGGTGCCAATTTGAAACACAATGTCGGCACCGCCTTCTAAGTGATAAGGGCTTAACCCCCCTTCACCGGTATTCATCCAACAACCAGCCAGTTTTGCACCTTGCGATAACGCACGTACTGCAGGTTTTGATAACGCACCAAAACTCATACCTGAAATATTAAATAGCGATTTAGTAATATAAGGATTGGCGCAATGCGGGCCCAAAGTCACAGCACTAGGTTCAAGCGCTTCTTCGTCTAAAGTAGGAAACGCGCAGTTCATAAACATCACGGTACCGGTAACTTCTAGGCTCTGAGTTGAGCCAAACGCGGTGGTGCGATCAACATTTTTAGCCGCTTTGTAAACCCAGCTACGATCGGCGCGATTAAATGGCATTTCCTCACGATCCATAGCGAAGAAGTATTGACGGAAAAACTCGCCTTGGCGCTCAAAAAAATAGCGAAATCGACCAATTACCGGATAGTTTTTCCTAATTGCCTGTTTTGATTGAGTAACATCACTAATGTAAAAATAAATAACCAGTAAAATTAAACAGCCAAATACCACAATAAATAAACTGGCAAACACATCAATACTAAAAATTATAAAATCACTCACGCAACGCCCCTTGCTGATTGTTTTTCCAGCTTTGAGCATATAAGTAGAACAAGTTTCAAGCAAATGTTTTAAAAGGAAAACTCGGTTACGTACCAGTCAAGCACGCACCGAGATAAAGTAAGGGTAGTAACTTAGCCGCGCTTTTCTAGCTCAGTTTCAATATATTGATGGATTTGATCTTCTAACACTGACATGGGCACAGAGCCGTGGCGAAGTATCTGATGATGGAACTCACGGACATCAAAATCTTGCCCTAATGCTTGTTCAGTTTCTTTGCGTAAGCGCTTAATCGTTAGCTCACCAATTTTATACGACAGCGCTTGTGCAGGCCATGAAATATAGCGATCGGTTTCAGTTTTTACGTTATGTAATGAAAGCGCGGTGTTTTCACTCATAAACTTCATCGCGCGATCGCGACTCCAACCATACATGTGCATGCCAGTATCAACCACTAAACGGGCTGCTCGCCACATTTCATAAGTTAAACGGCCAAAGTTACTGTATGGGTCTTGATAAAAACCTGCTTCGATACCTAAATACTCAGAATATAACCCCCACCCTTCACCAAATGCCGATAAATAGGCGTCTTGACGGTAACTTGGCAGGTTTTCTAACTCCGCATTTAGAGAGATTTGTAAATGATGCCCCGGTACAGCTTCATGAAAAGTGAGTGCTTCTAATACATATAAAGGTCGTTTATCAAGTGCGTAAGTGTTTACCCAGTAATAACCCGCTTGATCATCACGACTCGAGCCAGAATAACGGCCAGTGGTGTATTTAGGCGCTATGCTTGCTGGCACGGGCGCAACACCATAAGGCATACGTGGTAAGGTATGAAATAGCTTAGGTAATTGCGCATCCATTTTTTTAGCTATGTACGATGCCTCTTTTAAAAGCTCTTCTGGTGTTTTAGCGTAAAATTGCGGATCAGTACGTAAAAAGTGCAAAAATTCAGCAAACGTGCCTTTAAAACCAACTTGCTCAATAATCTTATCCATTTCAGCACGAATACGTGCCACTTCTTTTAACCCCAGTTCATGGATTTCTTTTGGGGTCATGTCTGTGGTGGTGTAATACTTGGCACGATTGGCATAAAACGCAGCGCCATTTGGTGTTGCAGAGATACCAATTTCAGTACGCGCACCGGGCTGATACTCTTCATTAAAAAATGTTAAATAATCTTGATAAGCAGTAATCACCTGCTCTTTAATGATTTTTTTTGCTTGTTGTTGTAAAGCAAAAAACTCACTGTCAGTTAAACCTGCGGTATTATTTAAAAATGGTTTATAAAACTCAGACTCAGTAACGTCATCCACAATATAAGCACTGATCGAATCTTGATAACCAACAAGTACCGCTTTCGGTTGCGTTAAGCCAACCTCTAAGCCTTTGCGCATCCAGCCGATATTTTGCTTGAAGAATCGTGGAACTTGCTGCAAACGCTGCAGATAAAGCTGATAATCAGCTGGTTTCTTATAATCTGAACGCGACACCATAAACGATAAACTAGAGTGAAAACCATATTCAGAAGTCAGTGGCATGTAATGGCTATTAAATACATACTCATCAATACTATTTTGTACTTGGCCGCGAATGATAGTGAGATTAATACGATTTTCATCACTGAGCTTATCTTTATCTATTGCGTCTAACTGCGCCAATAACTCAGTGTTATGTTGATATTTCTGGTCAAGAAACTCAGCTGATAGATTAGTTAACAAATAGCCATCAACACCTTCTGGCTGGCTATACGCGCTAATACTTTTTCGATAATCAACAATTGCTTGCGCAACTTGCGTAAATTGTTGATCGCTATCTACCGTGGTCATTTGGCAAGCGCTTAATGTACATGCCAAGGCGATACTTAACAGAGAATAACGCATAACCGATGAAGGTGATTTTTTCATAATATAAGGGGTCTGCTACTGAAAACGTGAGATTTAACCTAACCTAGACAGCTACAATAACCAACAAAATGCGACCAAGGGCAAAAATACAAGGTTAAATTAACCGCGACTATTGACTAGTAGTTAATCAGCATTTTTTATTACTTAACAAGATTGTCGAGAAAATCAGCTATTGAACGATAAAAATAGAAATTTCGCTGCCAAATTACATATTTTTGCTTTTAAATATCCCCGATACAGATTAATGTAAGGCAATCTCATACGCTAGGATTGCGTCAAGACCTCATGGAAAGGGTTATTTAATTTTTCGCTGTTACGTGTATTTAATTGGTGTATACAATGATGTTCCATGATTCCATGGCTATTGCTCAAGAAAAAATGACCAAGGTATGTATCTTTTTAGAACATCATATTTTACCACCGACCCCACTTAATTATCACGTCGTCTACACCTACGTCAGCCAAGTTAATTCTGATTTAAATACCACCATTGATCGCGCTATTGCTCAAGGCCAAGAAATTGACTGCGTCTATATAGAGCAATTGTATTTCGATTATATGGATCACGCTCACAAAGCCGAAACTAAGATGGTTCGCAATGTGGACGGTATTATTAATTCATTATCACGTAGCGCGCACGCAACCGAAAAAGATATTATCCGCTTTGCCAGTCAGGTCAGTGATTGTGTCCATTCGCTAGATGAAAATAATATTGCCCAAAGTCGCCTCGCACTTGAGACATTAAATAAGCAAACTGCCCATCTGCTCACGCAACATAAACAATTTAAACTAGAGCTGATCAAAGCAAAGCGATTACACGAGAAAACTCAACAACAACTCTTACAATTACGCAAACAACACATCACCGACCAGCAAACAGGCCTTTTTAAGCGTCATTATTTAAACCAGCAAACACAATTATGGTTAGACCAAAAAAAATCGGTGTGCGCGATTGCCATTCAAATAGATAACTTAGATCACTTTATTGATAACTACGGTGACATCATTGGTGAAGTAATTTTAAGTAAGGTCGCTAAACAGATCCAAAAATATGTATTTGAAAGCGGTCTGCCTGGGCGTACCAGCAAAGACGCTTTTACCATATTATTGGCTGATATTGACCCAGAAACAGCGAATGTCATTGCCGAGAAAGTCCGCAATGGAGTCGAAAAGCTTCGCTTTGTCAGCTCGAAAAATGGTATTAAGCTTCCGCCAATCAACCTTTCATTAGGTATTGCCAAACATCAAGATGAAAAAGATTTTAATAACCTTGCCCGTACAGCATCCAATGCCGCACATAAGGCAAGATCGCTTGGCCAAAGCAGTTTTATTGCAGGTCAATAGTCGTTAATCAGTTTGATCCACAAGCAATTTAACTAGATTCAAATTGCACCTCACAGGCACAATCAAGTACACTAGTCTTTATTACCACGATAGAGATTAATCATGAACGAGAATCCTGAAAAGACCACGCATTTTGGTTATAAAACCGTTGCCGAAACCGAAAAAGCTTCTATGGTTGCCGATGTATTTCATTCCGTTGCGACTAAATATGACGTAATGAATGATCTCATGTCGTTTGGTATTCATCGTTTATGGAAACGTCAAACCATCGCCAGCTCAGGTGTGCGTAAAGGCCACCAGGTACTAGATTTAGCTGGCGGTACTGGCGACTTAACCGCCAAGTTTAGTCAACTAGTGGGTGATACTGGGCAAGTTATCTTAGGTGATATCAACTCATCAATGCTTAAGGTAGGCCGTGAAAAGCTGCATAACTTAGGCCTAGTTGGCAATATTGACTACGTGCAAATGAATGCTGAAGCACTGCCTTTCCCCGATAATAGTTTTGATTTAATTACCATTGCCTTTGGTTTACGTAATGTTACCGATCAAAATAAAGCACTGCGTTCAATGTACCGTATTTTAAAGCCAGGTGGTCGTTTACTGGTATTAGAGTTTTCTAAACCAGAGCACCAGGTGCTCAGTAAAGCCTATGATTTTTACTCATTTAACTTACTACCTAAAATGGGTGAACTCGTTGCAAATGATGGTGAATCATACAAATATTTAGCTGAATCTATTCGTATGCATCCAGATCAAGAAACACTAAAAGCAATGATGAACGAGGCTGGGTTTGAGCAAACTACTTATCAAAATCTCACTGGTGGGATTGTCGCATTGCATCGCGGCTTTAAATATTAAGTACCGCCAAGTTCATAACGTTTATTGCTAAGGTATTGGTATGTTAAATAATTTCATCGTCGCACTAGTAGAAAGTATTTTAAATACTGCGCTGCAGCTCGACTTAAGCCTTAGCGATAGACTCGCACCAATTGCGCAACAACGCTTATTAATTGATATACGCGATTGGCAGCAACAGTTTTTGGTCGTCTTCACTGGCCAGCAACTGCATATCTATAACACCACCGAGCAGCAATTTGATTGCATGATCAGTGCTGATATGCAAACCTTAATGGCACTTAAAAACCCAGCGATGCTCACCCAGTTAATTCGCCAAGACAAGCTTGATTTGCAAGGCGATTTACATATAGCACAGGGCTTTAGTAGTGCCTTTGCAGCGCTTGATATCGACTGGCCTGAACATTTATCACGTTACCTTGGTGATGCCGCTGCACAGCAATTATGGCTGTTAGTTAAACAAACCCAACAGCAAGGCCAAAAAGCCAACAACAAACTCTCTACAACGCTAACTACTTTATGCCAAGACGAGCTCAAAGTGACGATTCATCCTTTAGAGCTTGAACAATTTAAGCAACACACGCGCCAACTGAAAAGTCATACTGCGCAACTTGAGTTGCGAGTTAACCAATTACTTCAAGCAAAATAAATCAGTAAGGATTATTTGTGTCAGCTGCTCGGCTTTATAACATCACTAAGACCCTTCTTAACTATGGTTTAGATGAATTAATACCATCACAAAAAATACCTTGGTATGGCAAAGTGAGTCGCGCATGTTTGTTTTGGCTAAAAAACAAACACCCAGAAAAACCAGCGGGTTTAAGGCTGCGCTTAGCATTACAACAATTAGGGCCGGTGTGGATCAAGTTTGGTCAGATGCTCTCTACTCGGCGCGATTTGTTACCGCTGGATATCGCTTTAGAACTGGCCTTATTACAAGATCAAGTACAGCCATTTGATGGCGCGTTAGCGCAACAACTAATTGAAAATGCGCTCGAAATCGATGATATCAGTGAATACTTTAGCGACTTTGAACAAACCCCACTGGCATCGGCATCGATTGCCCAAGTGCATACAGCCACTTTAGTGGACGAACATGAGCAACCACAAAAGGTGGTTATCAAAGTCATTCGCCCTGATATCAGAGAACAAATTGACGCTGATTTAGCATTAATGGAACAGTTTGCCAAAGTAGTAGCAAAACTAATCAACGAAGCGAAAAGGTTACGCCCTGTTGAGGTTGTTAAAGAGTATAAAAAAACCTTACTTGATGAATTGGATTTACTGCGTGAAGGCGCGAATGCAATTCAATTAAAGCGTAATTTTGAAGACTCTGAATCCCTTTATATTCCTTATGTTTATAGCGACTACAGCCGTGTAAATGTACTGGTAATGGAACGTATTTACGGCATTCCAGTGTCAGATACAGATGCGTTAATTGCGCAAAACACCAATATGAAGCTACTCGCTGAGCGTGGTGTGGAGGTGTTTTTTACCCAAGTATTTCGAGATAGCTTTTTTCATGCTGACATGCATCCTGGTAATGTGTTCGTCTCTTACGACACCCCAGAAAACCCCAGATTCATTGGCATAGACTGCGGTATTGTTGGCACTTTAAATAAAGAAGATAAACGCTATTTAGCGGAAAACTTTATTGCCTTTTTTAATCGCGACTATCGCCAAGTGGCACAGTTACACGTTGATTCGGGTTGGGTACCAAAAGATACCAGCGTCGAAGAGTTTGAGTTTGCCATTCGCACCGTCTGCGAGCCAATCTTTAATAAACCGCTCGCTGAGATCTCATTTGGTCACGTGCTCGTTAACCTATTTAATACCGCTCGTCGCTTTAATATGCAAGTTCAACCGCAATTAGTTCTACTACAAAAAACCTTACTGTATGTTGAAGGTCTAGGGCGTCAGCTATATCCACAATTAGATTTATGGAAAACAGCAAAACCCTTTTTAGAAGATTGGGTAAAACAGCAAGTAGGTCCTTGGTCGGTGCTTAAGCAAGTATATGCAAACTTACCATTTTGGGCAGAAAAGATGCCCGAGCTACCGGATTTAATTTATCAGAACCTAAAACAGCAGCAACACCGCCAATCACCATTGCCGCAGCCATCACATAAGCCGTTGTTACTGGGTGTATTTGCAGGCGCTGCGATGATAGTGTCGGGGTTATGTTATTTACAGCATGATTTTATAGCTACCACTGTTGCAGCAAGTTGTTCAATAATTGGCTTTATTTTAGCGTGGCGAAACGCATAAACTAAGTGCTATTTACATTCTGCTGAGTATAATCAGCGTAAACATACAATGAAATTTGGAGTAAACCATGGGTTTTGGCGGTATTAGTATTTGGCAATTATTAATTGTATTAGCAATCATAGTGTTACTTTTTGGCACTAAGAAGTTGCGTGGCATTGGCGGTGATTTAGGTAATGCTGTTAAAGGGTTTAAAAAAGCGGTCTCTGAAGATGAGCAAAAAAAACCTGCAGAACCTATAGAACAAGCAAATAACCCAATACAAAATAAAGAGTCTGTTGATAAAAGCAAAGAAGACCATAAGGCTTAATTAGCATGGGTATGTGGGAACTGGTTGTGGTGTTGATCGTCGGCTTAGTAGTGCTTGGCCCTGAACGTTTGCCGGTTGCTATCCGCACGGTAAGCCGCTGGATAAAAACAATAAAATCTTTGGCGAACTCGGTTAAGGCCGAAGTCAACGAAGAATTAAGAGTGCATGAGTTGCACCAAAATTTGAAAAAAGCTGAACAGCAAGGCATGCAAGATCTCAATCCGGCAATAAAAGACTCGGTTGACGAGCTGCAAAAAGCCGCTGATTCCGTCACCCATAGTTATAAAAAAGCCTCTTCGGATCTAACCAAAAAAGCGAATATTGATGAGCAAAAATGAAATTATTTTTGTTCGCTGTGGTCTATATATCGGTAACGAGTTAAATTATGACTGAACAAGTAAAATCAGGCTTTGTAAGTCATTTAATTGAATTGCGAAATAGGCTAATGAAGGCCTTATTAGCCATATTGGTGTTTTTTATTGCGTTGGTTTACTTCGCCAACGATATTTACAGTTTTGTAGCGGCCCCATTAGTTGCGCACTTGCCAAGTACCGCAACTATGATCGCCACGGATGTAACAGCACCGTTTTTTGCGCCATTTAAATTAACCTTATTTGTCGCTTTATTTGCAGCATTTCCGTTGATATTACACCAAATATGGGGCTTTATTGCGCCAGGGTTATACCAACATGAAAAACGCATGCTAATGCCAATTTTGGCATCGAGCATTATATTGTTTTATAGTGGTATCGCATTTTGTTACTTTGTAGTACTACCGATCATTCTTGGCTTTTTTACTAGTGTTGGCCCAGAAATGATGACCCTCGCGCCAGATATTAGTAGTTACTTAAGCTTCGCGTTAAAGCTGTTTTTTGCTTTTGGGGTCGCCTTTGAAATCCCAGTAGCTATCATGCTGCTGTGTTTCAGCGGTGCTACTACAACGCAGAGTTTAAAAGAAAAGCGCCCTTATATTGTGGTAGGTGTGTTTGTCGTCGCGATGTTTTTAACACCACCCGACGTACTTTCACAATCATTATTAGCATTTCCCATGCTACTGTTATTTGAATTGGGGTTAATTTTAGCGTCCTTTTATAGTGCTAAACCTCAGCAAAATGAGTCAGAGGAATAAATGAAAAAACAACTACTACCCATACTTGCCTTGCTAAGTATTCCAACAGTCCATGCCAACGAAGTGAACCTACAAGCTTTACAGGCCTGTACGTTTGTTGAAAATGACTTTAACCGCCTGCTTTGTTATGACAACACCATGGCAGGTAAATCGTTAAGCAAACCAACCACCTCGAAAACCTTAACGCCACCTACGAATAGTGCAGCGCCAGCGGTTGCCGCAACAGCGGGCACAGTTGCCGCGGCTGAGCAGCGCGTGAAAGCTAAAAATGAAGACTTTGGCCTTGAACATAAAGAGGTAAGCAAAGATAACGACGATGAAATTTCTGCGCAGGTAACAAGCGTTGAAGAAGCACCTTACGGTGAGTTAATTATTAACTTAGACAATGGTCAGCAATGGCGTCAAATTGGCTCTGATAGCTTGCGTATCTCAACCAACGATACCATTGTGATCGAACGCGGTTTGTTCAACTCCTTTTTATTGAAAAAAGCAGGCCAGAATCGCTCGATCCGCGTTAAGCGCACCAATTAATGACCACCCATCTCATTGATGCTGGCGTAAACCTCACCAATCATCAATTTGATGATCAACATTTGGCTATCATTACTCGTGCAAAAGCACACAATGTTAGTCAAATGCTGTTAATTGGCTGCGATATTGAGTCCAGCCACCAAGCCTTGAATTTAGCAAAGCAATACCAGTTACTCGCAACAGCGGGAGTGCATCCACATGATGCCAAATCAGCCACTGAGCAGCTTGAAGAGCAATTACGCTCACTTGTAGCAGCCCCAGAAGTGGTCGCAATTGGCGAGTGTGGGTTGGATTATAATCGCGATTTTTCTCCCCGCGAAACTCAACGCTCGGTATTACACCGACAGTTAGCTTTAGCGGTAGCATTAAATCTGCCGGTCTATTTACATGAACGCGATGCCAGTGAAGATATGCTAGCAATCTTGCAACAGTATTCCGTTCGCGGTGTATTACATTGCTTCACAGGTGATCAACAAGCACTTGAGCAGTATTTAGCGTTAGGCTTATACATTGGTATTACCGGTTGGGTCTGTGATGAACGCCGTGGTAAACAGTTGCAACAGCTGATACCGAGCATTCCACTTGAACGACTATTGATCGAAACGGATGCGCCGTTTTTGATCCCTCGCTCGTTAACACCAAAACCAAAATCTCATCGTAATGAACCAAGTTATTTACCACATATCTGCGCAACCATTGCGTCCTTAAAAGGGTTAGAATTTGCAACCGTTGCAAAGCAAACTACACTTAACTTCCAACAGTTATTCAACCACAAGGGCTGATAATGAAGCGTGTTTGGTTGCTGCTATTTAGCTTGCTATTGATTTCATTTACGTCCCATGCCACTCATATTGTCTTAGATAAACACTTCAAACACTTACAAGATATTCCTTTTCATTATTCCCTGCAGCCCTTAACACCCGAACAAGCTAAGCTAGGCGCAAAGCAGCAGTGGCAACAACCCACAGAGCAAGCGCTCAATTTAGGCTTAACGAGCCAAGCTGTATGGTTGCGTCTACAACTGGTTAATACTGAAGATGCAGACTTAGCGGTTTTATTATCTATTGATAATCCATTATTAGATAAGGTCGCGGTATACCACTACTTTAAGCAGAACACGTTATTAGTTAAAGAAATTGGTGATGCACTGCCACTGAAAAACCGACAAATTGCAACCGAATCATTACTAGTAAAACTCACGCTACCACCAAGCAGTAATTCAACATTACTGCTGCGTGTTGAAAGTTTAGATGGTGTCAGAGTACCATTGAGCCTTTGGCAGCATGACGAGTATTTAAAAGATAAAAGTAAATTTAATTTACTGTATGGCTTGCTAGTCGGATTTATTTTATCTTTGGCAATCACAAGCTTAGTCATGTTTAGTTTTTCTAGAAAACGTTACTTTGCTCTGTGCGGCACAATTTTAATCACCTTATGGTTATTATTAATTTATTTATATGGCTTTGGCTATCGCTATTTCCACCCCTCTTTACCGATGCTGCAACAACTGGCAGTGCCAAGCATGCTGATACTGGCAACTTGCTTATTCAAACCATTATTTGAACAGTTGCGCCGGCCGGTAAAAACATTGCTGCAACCCTTACATACATGGAGTAACAGGTTACTGTTTATCAGCCTATTTTTTATTTGGTTACTGCCGACCAATATCATGCTGAGTTACTGTCTGTTTGTGCCTCTGATTATTATGCTATTGCATATAACTGCGTTAGGGATCGATATTCGGCAGCAGCAAACCCAGCCTCTCAATGCACTTTTATGTGGCGCGTTGATATTCTTTGCCACGCAGCTTTACTTGATAATTGTCGTGTTTGATATTTATGATTTTAATACCCGTGGCTTACCGTTTGTATTCTTTAGTTTTTTAATTTGCTCACTCAGTCTAAGCTTTGCCACCATAAAACATTTTTTAATCGAACGTGACGCGCAAGTCGCAGCCCAACAAAGTAAAATAGCTCAAAGTGAAGCCCATGATGCATTACTACAAGAGCGTTTAGCGCTACAAGAACAAGCGAGATCAGACCTCGAAGCGAATATTGAAGAGCGTACCTTTGAGCTACAAGTTACCTTACGCGAGCTTGAAGAAAAAAACCGCGCGCTTGAGCAAATTAATATGGAAGATCCACTAACAAAAATCAAAAATCGTCGCTACTTTGATAAAAAGCTAGTCATGGACTTACGTCGCTCACGCAGAGAGCAAACTCCTTTGAGTATAATAATGCTCGATATTGATCACTTTAAAAGTATTAACGATACTTACGGGCACTTAATTGGCGACCAAACGATTCGTGCGGTAGCTGACATTATAAAAAACCGCCTAAAGCGCCCACTCGACGAAGTGGCACGTTATGGGGGGGAAGAATTTGTAGTTTTATTGCCCAATACAGTGCTCAGCGGTGCCATTGAATTAGCAGAGCAAATACGTCAAGAAATCTTAGATGCTACGATTGCTATAGCAAATACTGAGATTAAGTTTACTATTAGTGCTGGTGTGTATAGCGCCATTGCTGAAGACATTAATAACCCAGGATTATTCACAGACTGCGCCGACAAAGCACTTTATCATGCCAAACAAAGTGGCCGTAATCGTGTAGTTAGCTTTCCAATTTTAGACTAGGAGCAAATAATGGCCCAATCAGGTCTCGACCTTTTCCCTTATACTCGTATGCGCCGCATGCGCCGCAGTGATTTCTCTCGCCGTTTGATGGCTGAAAACCAGCTCACTGTAAATGACTTAATTTATCCAGTATTTGTACTTGAAGGCAACAATCGTCGTGAAGCGATTGAATCAATGCCGGGTATCGAGCGCTTATCAATTGATTTACTATTACTTGAAGCGAAAGAGCTGGTCGACTTAGGCATTCCTGCGCTGGCACTTTTTCCAGTAACACCAAGCGACAAAAAGTCATTACTTGCCGAAGAAGCTTATAACAAAGATGGTTTGGTACAACGAACTGTCCGCGCCCTCAAAGAAGCCTTCCCTGAGTTGGGGGTGATTACTGATGGTGCGCTTGATCCCTTCACTACACATGGGCAAGACGGCATTATTGATGAACACGGTTATGTGATTAATGATGTCACTACTGAGATTCTAGTAAAACAAGCACTCTCTCACGCAGAGGCTGGCGCAGACGTTATTGCGCCTTCCGATATGATGGATGGCCGCATTGGTGCAATTCGCGAAGCCCTTGAAGCTGATGGCTTTGTTCATACTCGTATCATGGCTTACTCGGCTAAATACGCCTCTAGCTACTATGGCCCGTTTCGAGATGCGATTGGCTCAGCAGGAAATCTAAAAGGCGCGGATAAAAAAACCTACCAAATGGATCCAGCTAACTCTGATGAAGCATTGCGTGAAGTAGCCTTAGACTTACAAGAAGGTGCCGACATGGTGATGGTAAAACCAGGCATGCCGTATTTAGATATCGTCCGTCGGGTTAAAGACGAGTTTGGAGTGCCAACGTTTGCTTACCAAGTCAGCGGTGAATACGCCATGCATAAAGCGGCGATTGATAATGGCTGGCTCGCTGAAGAAGCCACGATTATGGAATCACTACTCGCATTTAAGCGTGCAGGCGCCGATGGTATTTTGACTTACTTCGCTAAACAAGCCGCTCAATTGCTTAAAAAGTAATAGTTTCACTATAATTGAAAAAAGAGTGCTAAGGCGCTCTTTTTATTTTCATTTCATTAACTTTTTGTATTTTATTTGTCATAAATTTTCCTTACACTGACTGTCCCATTCGGGACACAATACACGGGAAAAATAATAATGTTTAATACAAAAATAACGCCATTGGCGCTTGTTATTGCAAGCCTCAGTGCACCAGCCTCCGCTAATTTAATAATTTCAGAATATGTTGAAGGCAGTTCTAATAATAAAGCCATAGAGCTTTATAATACTTCCAGCTCTGATATTACACTTGATGGGTATACTTTAGGTTTATATTCAAATGGTAATACGAGTGTTGGTAATAAAATTGATTTATCAGGAACACTTGCCGCCAATGCTACATATGTCATTATAAACGCTGGTTCTAATGATGAACTAAAAGCAAAAGGTGATATTGAAAGCACAGTAACTTACTTTAATGGTGATGATGCATTAGTCCTTATGCAAGGCGAAACCGTTATTGATAGTTTTGGTCAACGTGGCACAGATCCTGGTTCTTATTGGTCTGAAGGCGGTGTTCAAACACAAAACCAAACGTTACGCCGTAAAGAAAGTGTACTTGTTGGTCGTACAACTCCTGATGCTCCTTTCAATCCAAGTGAAGAATGGCTGCAATTCGATCAAGATGACTTTTCGGGCTTAGGCTTCCATGGTGAAAACAATCAACCTGAGCCAGAGCCGGAACCAGAACCGGTTACACCACTTGAATGTGGCGCAGCGAAAACCCTTATCAACGCAATTCAAGGTGAAGGTGGTGATAGTCCATTATTGAATACTGAAGTTGAGCTGGAAGGCATTGTAACTGCTGATTTTCAAGGCGCAGAGCAATTAAGTGGCTTCTTTATTACATCACTTGATGCAGATATTGATACAAACCCACTTACTTCTGAAGGGGTCTTTGTGTACTTTGCTGATACCGATGTCAATGTAGGTGACCACGTACGCGTTAAAGGCAGTGTCGCAGAGTACTTTAATGCCACCCAAATTGGCGATGTCAGCCAAGTTGAAGTCTGTGCTACAGGCCTGGCAACCACAGCAACTAAAATATCATTGCCTGTTACCGATGTCGCTGATTTAGAAGCCTATGAAGGCATGCTAATTACTTTAGAACAGCCTCTTGTTGTTACCAATAACTATGGCCTAGGTCGTTACGGTGAAGTTGATCTAGCAACAGAGCGCTTATATCAAGGTACGCAAATTGCGCTCCCAGGTGATGCTGCTAATGCCGTAGAAGCCGAAAACAGTAAAAAACAAATCTTACTTGATGATGGCTCAACAAAGCAGAATCTTGATCCAATCGCTTACCCAGGCACTGGCTTAGATGCATACAATACGCTGCGCCTAGGCGATACTGTAAATACCGTTACTGGTGTTCTAGGATACAGCTTTGATCGCTATCGTATTCACCCAACCGTACAACCAACTTTTGTTGCAACTAACCCGCGTACTGAGGCACCAGAACTTCATGCTGATGCTGACTTACGTATCGCTAGCTTTAACGTTCTAAACTACTTTAACGGTGATGGTCAAGGTGCAGGCTTCCCAACCAGCCGTGGTGCAGACAGTGAAGCTGAATTTATTCGCCAACAAGCAAAAATTGTCAGTGCAATTGTTGCATTAGAAGCTGATGTTATCGGTTTAATGGAAATCGAAAATGATGGCTTTGACGAGTTTAGCGCGATTGCCAGCTTAGTAAATGCGCTTAATGACGAAGATGCTGTAAATAACTACGCATTTGTTGATTTTAACGTAAACCAAATTGGTACTGACCAAATCACTACGGCATTAATCTACCGTGCTAATAAAGTAGCCGAAGTAGGTAACGCAGTAATTACTACGCAAGCACCGTTTGATTACAGTAACCGTGCACCTATTGCGCAAAGCTTTAAGTCATTAACGACTGATGAAGTGTTTACAGTTGCAGTCGCGCACTTAAAATCAAAAGGCAGCTGCGGCAGCGCCGATGGCAACAATGCTGACTTAGGCGATGGCCAAGCATGTTGGAATGAAATTCGGGTGGCCGGTGCCAATGCTTACGCAGACTGGCTAAACACTAAACCTACAGGTGTCGGTGATGAAGATATCATTTTAGTCGGAGATATGAACGCCTACGCCATGGAAGATCCAATCCGCGCGTTTGCTGATAAAGGGTTTAAAAATGTTGTTGCAGAATTAGACGGCAATACCCTTGGCTATTCATATAGCTTCTCTGGTCGACTGGGTAGCCTAGATCATGCCGTAGCTAGCCCAAGCTTGCTAACCAAAGTAGTGGCTGCAACAGACTGGCATATCAATGCCGATGAGCCAATCAGCTTAGACTATAATGTTGAGTTTAAATCAGCTGCACAACAAGTAAGTTTATATGCAAGCGATGCATATAGAGCCTCGGATCATGATCCTGTTATTGTTGATATAAAATCTGCGACTCCTGAGCAACCTATTCCAGAGCCACAAGCACCTGTACTAACGCCAGAGCAAAGCTTCAACGTGTTAGAAAATAGCGCTATCGGTACTGTTATTGGTCAATTGGAATTCACCGATGCCGACGCTGAGTACACGCCAGTTGTTGAATTTATAGTCCAAGGACATAATGCCATCACTATTAACCAACAAGGACAGTTAATTGTGGCGGGCGATTTAGATTTTGAATTTGAAAGAAAAATCACATTAATGGTACAAGCTAAAGACAGTGCTGGTAACTTATCAGATGCACAACTTGTCTATATTAATATCGATAATGATCAATCAGACGACGAAGATGATGATTCTGGTTCACTGTTTTGGCTAACATTATTAGCATTACCGCTAACCCTGTTACGCCGTAAAAAAGCATAGTAGTAAAATAGAAAAAGGCCGCTAAACAGCGGCCTTCTTTTTATGCATTACAAGGTGTTTGCTGTAACTTATTACAACTACTTTTGTTTTTTCTATACCAACACTTAATCGACTGCTGAGTTTGGGCATCAAACTGCCAATTATAAAAGCGAACTACCTTTTGATTTTCTAATGTTACTACGAGCATGGTCAATAATTTTAATGAATGAAACTGAATATCAACTATTTCGTCTGCGTTGATATATTTCTTACCTAGTCCTTGAGAATAATAAATCCCCGCTTTATAACAGTGCAAAAACCGTAGATTAATTATATTTAGAATGGAGATCATAAATATAATCACAGTGACCGTTAAAGCTAAAACAGTTTGATTAACTGTAAAGATGAGTGTTACTGAAAAAGTCACCATGGCAACAATTAGTATTATCACTAATTGTAACAACCAATTTGGGCTCAATTTAATTGCATTCATATAAACGTCCTAAAAAGTACATGTATATGTCTCTTTCTGCGAGAGACTTCCGTTTCTCCGATAGGACCATACAGATGGCCACGAACTGCTATCATACCCGTTTTAGCTACTCTCATTCAAGTATTTGCACTACTTTTTCCCTAGTCATAAACGATTAGTTTTATTTTCTGAATAATAAATCTTTAAGTTAACATTTACTAACAACTGTAATTTTAGCAGCAAGTAATAAATAATTAGCCATTTGCTAGTGAGTAAGACGTAGTGGATGCGCAATGACGACATCGCGAAGGGGTAAATCATCGTAACAAGACAATTAAACGAGCCTGCTTCTGTGATATTAGTTTATATTATAGCAACAAAAAACCCGCAACAAGTGCGGGTTTTTTTAAGAGCTGAAAGGCTAATTACTTAGCAGCTTTCTTCTCTTTTTCTGCAGCGATTACAGTTTCAGCTACGTTTTGTGGACATGGTGCGTAGTGTGAGAACTCCATAGAGAACTGACCACGACCTGATGTCATTGTACGTAATGAACCGATGTAACCGAACATTTCTGATAACGGCACGTCAGCTTTAATACGAACGCCTGTTAAACCAGCTTCTTGGTTGCTCAACATACCACGACGACGGTTAAGGTCACCGATTACATCACCAACGTGATCTTCTGGCGTGAACACGTCAACTTTCATGATTGGCTCAAGAAGTTGTGCGCCCGCTTTAGGGATCGATTGGCGGAAAGCGCCTTTAGCAGCGATTTCGAATGCGATTGCAGATGAATCCACGGCATGGAAGCCACCGTCGATAAGCTCAACTTCAACGTCAAGTACTGGGAAACCAGCTAGAACACCTTGAGTCATCATTGACTTAAAGCCTTTCTCAACTGCAGGCCAGAATTCTTTCGGTACGTTACCACCAACAACTGATGATTTAAACGTGAAGCCTGAAGCAACTTCGCCTGGCTTGATGCGGTAGTCGATTTTACCGAACTGACCAGAACCACCAGATTGTTTCTTATGCGTGTAGCTATCTTCAACTTCTTTAGTGATAGTTTCACGGTAAGCAACCTGTGGTTGACCAACAATAAGGTCTACGCCGTAAGTACGTTTAAGGATATCTACTTTGATATCTAAGTGCAGCTCACCCATACCTTTAAGGATAGTTTCGCCTGAATCTTCATCAGTCTCAACTTGGAAAGATGGATCTTCTGCAACCATTTTACCGATAGCAACACCCATTTTCTCATTACCGCCCTTATCTTTAGGCTGTACAGCAATCGAGATTACTGGAGTTGGGAATACCATTGGCTCAAGTGTTACTGGGTGCTTAGGATCACATAGAGTGTGACCAGTTTGCACGTTTTTCATACCTACGATTGCAATGATGTCACCAGCTTGTGCGCTAGTTAATTCGTTACGATCGTTTGCTTGCATCTCAACCATACGGCCAACACGCTCAGTTTTACCTGTAAACGCGTTAAGGATAGTGTCACCCTTGTTAAGTTTACCTGAGTAAATACGTACGAACGTTAATGCACCAAAGCGGTCATCCATGATTTTGAACGCTAACGCTTTAAATGGTTCATCTACAGATACAACTGCAAACTCGCCGTTTTCGTTACCTTCTTCATCCATAAGCGGTTGAGGATCAACTTCTGTAGGAGATGGCAAGTAATCAACAACAGCGTCAAGTACCAATTGCATACCTTTGTTCTTGAAAGCAGAACCACAGTATGTAGGGAAGAAAGCAAGATCACGAGTACCTTTACGGATACAACGCTTAAGATCTTCAAGAGAAGGTGCTTCACCTTCCATATACGCTTCAAGTAGTTCGTCGTCTTGCTCTACAGCAGTTTCAACAAGCATTTCATAGTATTCATCAACTTTGTCTACCATGTCTGCTGGAACATCTTCAATTGTGTAGTTCTCTGGAAGACCTGAATCATCCCAGATGTATGCTTTTTTAGTTAAAACATCAACAACACCACAGAACTCATCTTCGATACCGATTGGTAACGTCATGATTAGTGGATTTGCGCCAAGTACTTTACGTACTTGCTCTGTTACACGGTAAAAATCAGCACCCATACGGTCTAATTTATTTACGAAAATAACACGCGCAACTTCTGAATCGTTAGCATAACGCCAGTTAGTTTCTGATTGTGGCTCAACACCACCAGAACCACAGAATACACCGATGCCGCCATCAAGTACTTTTAATGAACGGTATACTTCAACTGTGAAGTCAACGTGTCCAGGAGTATCGATAACGTTAAAACGGTGATCTTTCCAGAAACAGCTTACAGCCGCAGACTGGATAGTAATACCGCGCTCAGCTTCTTGTTCCATGAAGTCAGTTGTTGATTCACCATCATGAACCTCACCAGTTTTATGGATTTGACCAGTAAGCTTTAGGATACGCTCAGTAGTCGTGGTTTTACCCGCATCAACGTGCGCGAAAATACCAATGTTTCTGTACTTCGATAAATCTGCCATTATTTTACTCTTAATAAAGTCGAAAAATTATTCGGCGGGAGTATAGCATTACTTATAGCGAACATCACCATACATGTCGCTTAAAATGCAATCAATTTTATAATATTTTACTTTCTATGGTCTTTAACGCTAGTGACTGAACACTTTAGCCATTATTAGCGGTTCTCAAAAAGCACCTTTGACCTTTTACATAGGTCGCTTGAATAGTAAAATTGCTATCTAAAATAGCAAAGTTTGCGTGTTTAGTGGTTGCTAAAGAGCCTACTTGATCTGCAATATTTAAAAATTGCGCGGGTACAATACTGGCCATATTGATGGCTTCAAGTAACGCAACACTGCCTAGTTGGTGCATGTTTTTTACGGCCAGTTCAAGGGTTAATGTACTGCCAGCTAAAGAGCCCGAGGCTGTTCTCGCGACCCCATTTTCAACAAACACATCCATTTTTCCCAGCTTATATTGACCATCATTTAGACCACCAGCATTAATACAATCACTGATCAGAGCAATTTTTTGCGGGCCTTTTAGCTTATAAATTAACTGTAAAATCGCAGGGTGAAGATGCACGCCATCGGCAATCACTTCAACCAGTGCGTCATCATTCATTAATACCGCACCAGCACAACCAGGGTCGCGATGATGAATGCCACGCATGCCATTAAAAACATGCACCCCACCACATGCGCCATGCTCAAGCGCGCTTTGAGTTTGTTCATAATTGGCATCACAATGCCCCAACATCACTCTAATACCTTGCTCGGTAAGAAACTTGATTAACGCATTGGCTCTGGGCTTTTCTGGCGCCAACGCAACCACTTTTAAGCTGCCATTGGCTGCATTAATCATCGCTTCTAAATGCGACTGTGATAGCTCTAAAAAGTAATCTTGATTGTGCGCGCCTTTGTGAACTTCACTGAAAAACAACCCCTCACTATAACCACCAAGCACCTGCGCACCGCTGGGTTGTTGTACATATGCCTGACCAATTACACTCATAGCATTAAGTGTTTGTTGCCAATCGGTGGTCACTGTCGTTGCTAAAAAACCCGTTACGCCATGCTCTGCAAGTGAGCAAGAGATAGTTTCGATACTACTCATTTTACAATCAATCACATCACAGCCTTCGCGACCATGAATATGTAAATCAATTAAGCCGGGAATAATTGCAGCATCGCCATAATCATAAATAGGCAGATCAGCTTGCGGGGTTTGGGTAAAAGCACTGATGCGGCCCTTTTCTACCAGCATTACGTGCTCCTTGAGCACGCGATCTTGGCAATAAATCGCAGCCGCCTTGACATAAAATGCTGACTCACTCATGACAATCCCCCAACTTGCTGTTTTGCTAAAATAGCGGCGCCGCGCGCACCACTGGCGTCGCCAAATTCAGCGAGCACTATTTTCGGCACCCGAATACCTGTAAAAACGTACGGTGTTATTGCTTCCTCAAGCTTATCCATTAACTCGCTCACCAACGACATACCACCACCAACCACGATCACTTCAGGATCATAAGCCATAATAATTGCCGCAAACGTACTGCCAATTAAATCCAAATAACAGGCAAAGCTTTGTTGGCAAAATACATCGCCTTTTCTGAGCCCCTCAACAATCTCAAAAGTAGTTAATGCTTCGCCAGAAAAATGCTGGTAAATTCTTGCTAAGCCTGGACCTGCGATATAACTTTCAACACAGCCAGTTAAACCACAGCCGCACTTTAAAATAGGCAACTGATACTTTTGCTGCAACACGGCAGACAGTGCATAGTGGCCATATTCACCGGCAATTCCTTGAGCGCTTTTATACAATTTACCGTCAATGCATAGCCCACCACCGGCACCTGTACCAAGAATTGCACCGAACACTCGGGTATGCTGCAAGCCAACGCTGCTGCGCGCTTCAGAGAGGGCAAAACAACGGCAATCGTTTTCAATTGTAACCGGGCGATTTATTAACTTAGCTAAATCTTGCGCGGCATTTTTACCTGTTGCGTGAGGCACGTTAGCCGACAGTACTTGTTGGTTTGCATTGACGATGCCAGGCATACCAATCCCCACCGCACCGCAACACTGGTATTTATGATCTGCACTTACAATCATCTCCACTAGCGCAGTTAAAAAATCTTGATAACTATTTTGTGGGGTCGCGATACGCGATGATTCAAGCTGCTTTAAGGTGGCGTCAAACACCGCCAGTTCAATTTTGCTGCCACCAATATCAATGCCATAAATATACTGCTTAGTCATTAATATCACCTTGCTTAAGCGGGTAAATTGTCACCCCTTGCACTACCCGGTTGACCTCTCCGGTTGGGCACGGATTATCAACCGTAATGCCCAATTGCCATGCTTTATAAAAAGAGATGATTTGCGCGCACAGCATATAATATAAGCCATTAAATACATCGTCTAATTGCTGCATCAGCGCGTCATCTGGAAGCGCTAAGGCATGCACATCAATAGCCTTATTATCGCTACGTAACTCATTCAACAAATCACTATCGTACTGCTTGGTATAGTTATTAGTTGAGCCAAATAAAACAATTAAGGTTTTATCATCAACCAATGATTTGGGGCCGTGACGAAACCCAAGTGGCGATTCAAAATATCCCATAACTTGGCCCGCACTTAATTCCAATAATTTTAACGCTGATTCTTGTGCATAACCCTTTAACGATCCTGCACCTAAATACACCAAACGATGCATAGGCAGTTCAGCCAATGCTTTTAGTTCAGCCAATTTAGCAGGGATATTTTTTTCCACCGTCTCTGCAATGCTTAAAATAGCGTCATCCGCATCACTAAACACTGCAACACTTGCGATCAGCATCGAAGTAAAACTACTGGTCATTGCAAAGCTTTGATCGAGCGTTTGCGCTGGCATTAATAGCGAAAAGCAATTTTCATGCTGTGCTGCTTGCTGATTCAGCGCGCCATCTCGGTTACAGGTAATAAACAAATGGGCGCAATGCGTCACATAGTTATTAACTACATCAACAGCGGCAACACTTTCAGGGCTATTACCCGAGCGTGCAAACGACACTAATAAAGTTGGCCTGTTTGGCTGTAAATACTGCTCTGGGCAGGCAACAAGCTCTGTGCTACTAACACTTCGACAGGTAATATCCAATTGTTGATTTAAGTAACCAACCAGCGCCTCTCCAACATACGCAGAAGTACCGGCACCGGTAAAAATAATTTGCGCATTTGGCTTATCTAATACACCCGCAAGCCAACTATCTAGCTGGGTTCGTGCTGCTTTGACTATCGCCAGTGTTGCTCGCCAACAATCGGGCTGCTGCATAATTTCTTTTGCAGTCCATAAACTATTTTTAGCTTCTAAAAGGGTTTCATCAATTGCTAAATAACTAGACATTACTACCTCACTTACGTCTATTGTTGTTTGAAACACGCATCTGCGTAGCGACTGGTTACTTGCATGATGTGATGAAGTACCAAAGATTTGGGGCTGTTTTCTAAACCATTATTACGTACAGCTAAGTACTGCAATGGCATATATTGACTTAGTAGCGGCAGTGGGATTGGTTGTTTTTGTAAGTTACTAAATAACTTGTCAACGGCAGCTTGATTGCCTTGTTGCCCCCAGTAATAACGAATGCGATCACTAAAACTAAAGCGACGATAGAGCTGTTGCACTGATTTATCAACCTGATAAAAACGCTGCCAATTTTTCGGAAATTGCTGCATATCAGCATCAATAACGGTACGTAAATGTGAACATTGCTCGGTGTCTAACAACGCATCTTCAATATGGCTTAATGCAAATAATGCTTCACGCAGAGCAAAGGTAAGCTCTGGGCCCACTTTTAAAATCGCAAAGTGGTCATTCACTAATTGTTGATACGCGATGGGCGTTTGGTAATCGGTGGAGTGTGCTTCAAAGGCAATGCCATCAACGGTCTTTATATATTGCTTTAACTGCTGCGCTTTACTGCTATCGTAATCAAATACTTGGGTATTATCGAATTCCACACCAGGCTGCACAACTAAACCAACTACGCGCTGCCAAGCAGCTGATAAGCCTAGCTGTAAAAATGCTTCGTGATGCAGCGCCAATGTACTTGCAACATGCTCAGTTTCTGTGACTGCAAGCGTATCAATATGCTCATCGGCACCACCTGGTGGCGGTACTTCGGTACCAACAACATAAACTAAGTCACTGTGACCAAACCTAGCTAATGCGGTTTTTTCAGCCACCGCACACAGCTGCGCCGCACGCGTTGCAACTGTTTCATCGGCTAAAATAAGCTCATCATCGGCGCAGCGCATACTGGTATCTAAATGAATTTTTTTGAATCCTGCGCCGACATAACTGGCGATCAACTGCTCAGCCTTTTGCATCGCAGGTTCTGCGTCCTCATCACACCAGCACACGGGACCTAAATGGTCACCACCAAGGATCAACTTATCAACCGCAAATTCTTGCTTTGTCGCAAGCTGCTCAATAAATGCCATAAAATCCGCAGGCAACATACCCGTATAACCACCAAACTGATTGACCTGATTAGCGGTTGCTTCGATTAATAAATAACTATTGTCTTGTTTGGCTTGCAATATGGCAGCTTCTAGCACCAATGGATGAGCCGAACAAACGGCATAGATCCCCTGTTTTTCGCCGCGTTTATTCGCTGCGATTAATTGCTGTAATATCGTCATTGCAAGCCTCTATATTGGTTAATCTTTGTATAATTACTATGGAAAATTAAAGGTCAATTATGTGTAGCTGAACACCGGCATTTTCGAGGGCGGTTTTAATATCGGCTGGAATGCCGCTGTCCGTCACTACTGTATTTACTTCACTGGCAGAAATAATTTTATGTACCCCTTTACGATTAAATTTACTCGAATCGGTGACAACAATGATCTCTCGTGACACTTCGCACATCACTCGATTTAACAAGGCTTCAAGCTCAAAATGCGTAGTAATGCCAATATCTTTCTCAAAACCATCAACGCCTAAAATCAACTTATCAAAGTGATATTGCTGCAAATGTTGTTCGGCTTGACGACCATAAAAAGACAGTGACTTTTTACGTAAAGTGCCCCCCGTCATTAGCACTTCAACAGAGGAAGCATTGAGTAACGAATGCGCGACATTCAAGCCATTGGTCATCACCACAACACCATGATGATTGGTTAAGTTTTTAGCGACTTCTTCTGTCGTAGTGCCAGAATCTAAAATGATCGATTCACCATCTTTAATTAAGCTTGCGGCAAATTTACCTAAACGCTCTTTAATACCGCGATTGGCATCGTGTTTTTCTTTTAATGACAATTCTTGAGTTAGCCGATTACTGGCAACAGCTCCACCACGGGAGCGTACCAACAAGCCCTTTTCATCCAACTCATTTAAGTCGTTCCGGATTGTCACCGTTGAAACACCAAACAACTGAGCAAGCTCAGGAACCTGTACACGCTCTTGCTTGAAAACCAATTGCACAATTTCATGTCGTCTTTCGATAGTGTTAAGCATGCCCGCTCTCTTTCATAATTAACTTTCATTCATTGTACGCAGCTTTCGTTTACTTTCAATTCAATTTTTTTACATTTCACCTCAAATCGCCAAATAGATAAATAACCAATTGAAATAAAACAATTTAAAATATATAAATAATTAAACACAGAAACAAATGAAAGCAAATGAAAGATTTTTATCTTGCATTGCTATTTCCTTGCGTGTACAAATAAAAGCCTGTGAAAACAAATTTACAAATAATCAACACATAAGGGCACTATCATGGGCGATCTAAACCGCAGACGATTTCTTCAATCTATGGCCGCAATTGCAGCAACCAGCGCAGCGTTAGGATGTACCTCCACAACCAATGCCAACTCGATGCTAAAAACAGCAACCCAAGGGCGTTCAACACTTGGCTTAACCGTACCTAAAATGGCTGTAGTCAGAGTCGGCTTTATTGGCGTGGGTGAGCGTGGTGTTGGTGCTGTTAAGCATTTTTGTCATTTAGATGGCGTTGAAATCAAAGCAATTTGTGATACTCATCAGGCCGTTGTAGACAGGGCGGTGAAGATTGTTGTCGATAAAGGTTTTAAAAAACCCGATACCTACGGCAAAAACGACTATGATTATCGCCGTATGCTAGAACGCCAAGATATTGATATTGTAATAATTTCAACACCATGGAAATGGCATACACCAATGGCCGTGGATACCATGGAAAGTGGTAAGCATGCTTTTGTTGAAGTGCCTGCAGCAGTGACAGTTGAAGAAGCATGGCAACTAGTCAACACTTCTGAGCGCACCCAAAAGAACTGCATGATGTTGGAAAATGTCTGTTATGGCCGTGATGAACTAATGGTGTTGAATATGGTTCGCCAAGGTATTTTTGGTGAATTACTGCACGGTGAAGCCGCATATATCCATGAATTACGCTGGCAAATGAAAGAAATTGACCATAAAACCGGCTCTTGGCGTACACCTTGGCACGCGGCGGTTGATGGTAATTTATACCCAACGCATGGCTTAGGCCCTGTTTCACAATATATGAATATCAATCGTGGCGATCGGTTTGACTACATAACGTCAATGAGCTCACCGTCATTAGGGCGTGCAGCGTACGCTAAAAAAGAATTCCCCGCAGATCATAGTCGCAACAAGTTGAACTACATTGCTGGCGACATGAATACCAGCATCATTAAAACGGTGAAAGGTCGCAGCATTATGGTGCAACACGATACCACCACTCCACGCCCTTATTCTCGTCATAACTTAATTCAAGGTACTAACGGTGTGTTTGCAGGTTTCCCTAACCGTATTGCCCTTGAGCAAGGTGGCAGTAAAAGCTACCACGAATGGGATTACGACATGACTGATTGGTATAACAAATACGATCACCCGCTATGGCAAAAAATGGGCGCGGAGGCTGAACGTAACGGCGGCCATGGCGGCATGGACTTTTTGATGTTTTGGCGGATTATTTTTTGCCTACGCAATGGCGAACCACTTGATCAAGATGTGTATGACGCTGCCGCGTGGTCGGCTGTATTTCCGCTTTCTGTTGATTCTGTTGCCGATCGCAGTAACAGCAAAGACTTCCCTGATTTCACCCGTGGTCTTTGGCAGCAAGCAAAACCACTTGGCATTATTTCGTAATTAACCTCACGCGTGTTGGAGAAAAATACACTCAACACGCGTGGCAATAACTCAATAAAAAAACAACCATCAACAAGTAAAATACAGGTAACTATTATGAAAGCACAACTAAAACTGTCCACCCTGTTTTTGTCCATGAGTACCATCTTCAATGGCACTGCACTGGCTGCTGAAGAAGACAAAAAAACAACAAAAGAAGCCGAAGCAGAGCAAGTCGAAGTAATCGAAGTCAGAGGTGTTCGCTCGAGTATTAAAGAGTCCCTGTATTTAAAGCAACAAGCTGTGGGGGTTATGGATGCTATCGTTGCGGAAGATATTGGTAAATTCCCAGATCAGAACATTGCCGAGGCATTGCAACGCATGACAGGGATTGCCATTACCCGTAACGGTGGCGAGGGGCAAAATGTTACCGTGCGCGGTTTAGGGGGTGACTACAACGTCACCACAGTTAATGGCCGGCGTATGGCATCAGAGCATTCTAGCCGGAACTTTAATTTTGATTTAATCGCCCCCGAAATAGTGCAATCCCTCGAAGTATACAAATCTCCACAAAGTAAAACACAAGAAGGCGGCATTGGCTCAGTTATCAATATCAAAACCCGCAAACCTTTGGATTTAGATGGCTTTACCTTATCAGGCAGCGCTAAAGGCATTTATGAAGAACGCACTGGCGACATTAACCCACAAGCTTCGTTTTTAATTAGCGACACCTTTTTGGATGATACTTTTGGCGCGCTCTTCACTGCCGTTTATTCTGAGCGAACACAACGAGCAGACTCTTATGAAGGTGAAGGTTTTTATGATCCAGACGAGAATGTTGATGTGCGCATCCCCATCGACAGTAACGGGAACGGCACCCTTGAAGATAATGAGCAATCATACCCGTCAGTTATTCCAGGCTACGTACGTTATTCAAATTGGCAAGATACGCGGGAGCGACTTGGTGCAAGTTTAGCATTGCAATGGCGCCCGTCAGACAGTGTGGATGTTAACTTTGACAGCATGTACTCACAATACGAAACCAATGGTGAGCAATATCAAATTTCATTTGTAACCTATGATGAATCTTGGACGCCGGGGATCCCCGCTATCGGGGAAGTAAAGTTCAATGAAGACGGTAACGCTAATTATGTAGAACTAGTTGATGGCGCCATGGCTGAGTTGTTAAATGTGTCTGTACCTCGCAATACAGATACCTGGCAATGGGGTTTTAATACCGTTTGGTATGCAACAGAAAGCCTAACATTTGATTTGGATATTTCACAATCACAAGCTAAAAATGTCAGCAATGGTAATAATCGTTTTATTGTGGCCCGTGGCTTTGTTGATGGCATCACAATCGACCAAACCGGTAGCAACATGCTGCCAGATGTGACCATGACCCCAGCACTGAGTGCCGAGCAACCTTTTGGTGCGCATTACAGCTACAACTACGGCACCGATGTGAAAGATAAAATCGAAGAAATACGTTTAGCAGCAACTTACATCCCCTCTTTTGAACTCGTGAAAGATGTGCAGTTTGGCCTACACTACGGCAAACAAACCAAAGAGCGTAGCGTATTTAAATCTAAAAATGCGTCCATGTTCAGTAATGGTGGCGCTTATTTTAAAAACTCAGAATACGACAGTTTTGACGACTCAAGTGTTGAAGAACTTGGCGGCTTAAACTTATTTCGCTTACCTGCGGATGTACTCGTACCAGCAAACTTTGATAATTTCTTAGACGGTGAACCGGGTAAACACCCAGATCCATGGGCAAGTTTTGATTACGATAAACTGTATGCATTTTATGAGTCAATAAACGCGCAAGCAGCGCAAGACAAAATTGTCGCAAAAAACAGTCCTAATGATTCATTTGCCCTGACAGAGCAAACCTTAGCCGCTTTTATTGAAACGAATTTGCAAGGTGATTTAGGCAAGCTGCCTTTTGCGCTTAACATGGGCGTAAGGGTGATCCAAACTGATGTTTCTTCTGATGGCTATACGTTTGATGTTGATAACGTGCGCTACAATGTAACCGAAAAAGATGGCGTACTAAGCTACCGTGTTGATGGCGAAATTGAAGATTACTATACCCGCTCGACCACAGAAGAGAGCTACACCGACGTACTACCAAGTTTAAACTTTAAATTAAATTTGCGTGATGACTTACTCTATCGTTTTAGTGCAGCTAAAGTAATCACACGCCCAAATCTTGGCTACTTATCACCGTATAGTTATTTAGATTTTAATAATGCCGAATACCATGCCTCAAACCCAGGGATTAAACCACTGAGAGCCAATCAAATAGATACAACCATCGAATGGTATTTCTCAGACTATGGTGCGCTAACATTTGCTGCTTACTATAAAGACATTGAATCTGTGATAGCGCGCGGACGAGTAGGCACTGCACAAGTGGGTAATTACTTTAAAGATGGGGTCGCAGTAGAAGGTCCTATTTTTACGAAAATTTCACCAACATCGGAAAAAGGCGCAACCATTTTAGGCTTTGAAACAGCTTATCAACAGTCTTTTGACGAAATACTGCCAGCACCATTTGATGGCCTGGGTGTACAAATAAACTATACTTTCACAGACAGCAGTTATGACGATGAAGAACTCAATGATCTGCCATTTGTGGGGATGTCTGAACACTCGTATAACGCGGTTATTTATTATGAAAAAGGTGATTATCAAACCCGTATTGCTTATAACTGGCGCGACGATTACTTAGTCTATCCTGATGCTTGGGGCGGCCCAGAATGGGCGGCAGACTACGGCCAATACGACTTCAGTGCCAGTTACAATATCACAGAAAAAGTGCGCGTTGATTTAAGCGTAACCAACTTAACCAATGAAAGACAGTGGTCCTATGTCAAAACGGAAGAGCAAATTCGTCGCTTAGCACGCTATGGTCGCTCGATTAGCCTAGGCTTTTCTGCATCATTTTAAGCATAGCAATTTATATTAGCGCCGTTTGTCGGCGCTTTTTTATGGAGCTCACTATGAGAGTTTTACTATTTATTAGTTCATTAATATGGACTTCATTTTCGCCATTTGCAGCGGCAAACCAAACCACGGATTACTTTATTCCCAGTTATGGTAATAGTGCCACTAGCCATAGCATTGCAGCAAATAAAAAACTAATTAGCGACCTTGGCATTACGCACTGGCAAGGCTCTACAGTATTAGTCAATCACTACTTTTATCTGCCAACAACAGCTGCTTTTAATTTAAAGTTGCGGGTAAAAGTTACTGGCGATCGCAGCCAACTTAAAGTCGATTTTAATCAACAAAGCCAGATGATCACGCTCACTAATCAGCAATTTCAAGATATCGAGCTTGGTGAGTTTCTACCAGATCAAATCGGCTACCAACAGTTACAACTTACCGGTATTGCTAAAACAGCTGACACCTTTGCTGATATTCAAGGGCTTATTGTCACGCTAGATAAAGATTCGGCGGCACCTTTGTATGTAAAAGATGATATTTATTGGGGTCGTCGCGGCCCTTCTGTGCATCTAAACTACCCCATACCTGATACGACTAAAAACTATCAATGGTTCTATTCAGAACTCACGGTACCACAAGGCTATGATCGTCAAGGCTCGTATTTTATGGCCAATGGCTTTGCTGAAGGTTACTTTGGTATGCAAGTAAACTCTGCCACTGAGCGCCGGATATTATTTTCAGTATGGAGCCCTTTTCAAACCGATGATCCTGCTGCTATCCCTGTGGAAATGAGGATTCAACAATTAGCGAAAGGTAACAATGTATACACTGGTAAATTTGGTAATGAAGGTTCTGGCGGGCAAAGTTATTTAGTATTCCCTTGGCAAGCAGAGCAAACCTACCGTTTTTTACTGAAAGTAAACCCGACTGAAAACCTTGCTAATCATACTGATTACAGTGCTTATTTTTATGATCCTATCGCCGCAAAGTGGCTGTTTATTGCCTCATTTAGACGCCCAAGCACCAGTACCTATGTAGCACGACCGCATAGTTTTTTAGAAAACTTTATCCCTGATGCAGGTCAATATGAACGCAAAGCGCGATACAGTAATCAGTGGCTCAGAGATACTCAAGGTCAATGGCATGCGCTTAATAAAGCAATATTTAGCTATGATGCAACAGCAGCTAAACAGGCGCGAATGGATTATCAAGGTGGTAGTGAAGGTAGCGGATTTTACTTACGCAACACTGGCTTTTTTACTGGTCCAACAAAACTACATAGCGAGTTTGAACGCCCAGTTAGTCAAGCGCCGGAGATAAACTTAAGCGCTTTGCCAAATAACTAAGTCATTTTATAACAACGTTCTGGCCGACCTATGCTGCCATAGCTTTGGTCGGCACTGACTTGCTCTGCCTCTAGTAAATACTCTAGATAGCGGCGAGCCGTCGAGCGACTTACCCCAACTAAATCCCCCATTTGTTGTGCGGTAAAAGGCGTTTTTTTGTGCTCTTTAAAGGCATCAATAATCTTTTTTAAAGTAAGCTGATCAACCCCTTTCGGCAGTCTAACCGGTGCTTTACTTTGCTCGCTTGAGCCAAATAACGTATCTACCATAGATTGCGTCACTTCATTCGCATCCGAGAAACACTGCTGGCGTGACTCAAAACGTGCTAACGCTTGATCGAGTCGATTAAGCATGAGCGGTTTAACCAAAAAGTCGCAGGCGCCTAGCTGCATGGCCTTTTCAAGGGTTTCGACTTCTTTGGCAGCGGTCAGTAGCATCACTTCACTTTTAATCGAGCGCCTGCGTAAGTCGGTTAATAACTCAAGGCCATTGCCATCTGGTAGATGAATATCAAGCAAGATCAAATCTGGCTCTATCGCCTGTAATAGCGCGCTAGCAGTACTGAGGTTTGCTGCAATACCCACAACCTGATACTGACTTTGACGCAAGCTTTGGCGCGCAGTTTGATGCCCCGCAACGCCATTCGGTAAAAGCAGGTATTGAGCAAGAAGCTGTGCAACTTCGAGCTCATCTTCGATGATCACTACTGAATATGTCATTTTTTATTACTCATTTTTAGCGTTGCAATGTTAGCCCATTTACTTTTATTGTTGTTTGCTTGGCCACTGCTTATTACCCACATTACAGGCTGTTATTTTGGGATATAGACACTTAATCGCGCGCCTTTTAAATCTGACTCACCAATTTCTAAACTACCACCACAGGAATCTAAGTTAGTTTTCACTAAATATAAACCAATACCATGTTCTGCACCGCTTTTAGAACTATATTGTGGGGTAAAGATCACCTCGTGATCACTCCCCAAGCCAAAGCCACTGTCTTCGACATCAAACAATAAGGTTTGACTCGTTTCATCCACCGTGACTCGTACATGAGGTTCTCGTTCTTTACTGGCTCTGATCGCCGCATCAATGGCGTTATCGATTAAGTTGCCTAAGATTGATACTACGCGCTCTAACATTTCAGTACGTGCGATAGCACCGAGTAAACTTTCTGGATTTAATTCTAATACCACGTTTAACTCGCGGGCTTTATGGTATTTACCTACCAACAAACCAGCTAAAACGGGATCTTGGATACGCTCTAACAAATGGTGAATTTGTGCTTGTGAACCTTGGCTTTCTTGACCGATTAATTCGATTGCCTGCTCATTTTTGCCCATTTGAATAAGTGCGCCAATTAAGTTGAGTTTGTTCGAATAGTCATGGGTTTGCACTCTTAACAGCTCTGCAAATGCTTGCACTTTGGTCAGCTGCTGGCTTAAATATTCCAGCTCATCGGCTGGGCGCAGAGTAAGTAAAATACCATCCGCCTGCCCTTGTACTTGCAATGAAAAGCGCGAGAGTACCAAGCGTTTATCCGCAGCAAACAGCTCAAAGCCGACCATTTTACGGCGCTGGTTGCGCAGTAAAAACTCAGCATGTTCAGGCAATAAATCCTTCAGAGTTAATGACTGATTAATACAGGCAACCGGTTTATCTAAAATTTCGCAGGCGCGTTGGGTCAGTTTGCGTACTCGGCCATCAGGATCAAGTGCAATAACACCACTGCGCATGGTATTTAAAATAGCGTCTTGCTCTGAAAACAACCTCGCAATTTCATCGGGTTGCAAACCAAAAATAGCATTTCGTACTCGCTGACCAATAAAAATAGCGGCTATAATACTCAAAACAACTAACAGCAAACCCCAAATCATAATTTCAACAATCCGCGCACGGATCAACGGCTCAATCGATTGCACTAAAAAGCCCACCGAAACTAAACCAATAATATTTTGTTGTTCATCATAAACTGGCACTTTACCGCGAATGGATTCACCTAAACTCCCCTGTGCCACTGAGATATAACGCTCACCTCGCAGCGCGGCTTGACTATCACCGCCAACCATTCGTTTACCCAGTTTATTGCTATCGGGATGAACAATTCGATGGGCATTTTGATCGCCAATAACAATAAAATCTGCGCCAGTAAGCTGACGCAGATTTTCTATTTCTTGGTTAATTGCCACCAAGTTACTGGGGTTTTTTAAGGCTTTAACAACATCATCGCTTGATGCGATACTGGTTGCCACAGCAAGTGCTTTATCACCAATGTGATTATGCAAACTTTGCACAGTAATTTGATACACCAAGCCGCCAAATAACACTGCTTGTAATACACATAGCCCCGTCACCCAAATTATTAACCGCGTTTCTAAACGCTTGGGCTTTTTAACTATGTTTTGCAACGGATTTTGCTTCTTAGTGTCAATCATTAGTTACCTCAGCTTTAAGCTCAATTACGCATGCTCTTGCTTCGCTTTAACTGCGGCTTTATCGGCACGGCGCTGAGTTATAAAGTCTTTTAATGGAAATAACAACACTAATAATGAGATAACAAAAATACTCAATGTTAGTGGGCGTTCCCATAAGAAACTTAATGAACCATCAGAGATCATCATTGAACGGCGGAAGTTACGCTCGATCATATCGCCTAAAATAAAGCCTAGTAGTAAAGGTGCCATTGGGAAAGCCAGCAATCGTAATACCAGCGCCACCACAGCAAAACCAACCATCATAAATAAATCAAAAGTATTAAAAGAGACTAAATACACGCCAATTAAGCTGAAGAACAAAATCATAATGGTTAATACTGATTTTGGCATCGCCAATACTTTTGCAAAATACGGTATCAAGGGTAGGTTTAAAATAAGTAATACGATGTTACCAAAATACATACTAACAATAACAGACCAAAATACACTGGGGTTTTCTTGCATTAACATTGGCCCTGGCTGAATGCCATAGGCAATTAGCGCGCCTAACATAATGGCGGTAGTGCCAGAACCCGGGATACCCAAAGTTAACAATGGTACAAACGAGCCAGTACAGGCAGCGTTATTAGCTGACTCTGGCGCTGCTAAACCACGTAATGATCCTTTACCAAATTTATCTTTTAACGCTTTAGGCGCTAAATTACGCTCTGTAGCATACGCCATGAAGCTGGCAATAGTTGCGCCCGCACCAGGTAATACGCCGATGATAAAACCAAGAATTGATGAACGGCCTACTGTAGGTGCCATCTCTTTTATTTCTGCCTTGGTCAATTTAGTTGAGCCTATTTGTGGGGTGTCTGAATCATTGATGCTCTTGATTTCTTTTTTCTCTGGGCGCACCACGTTGATTAGCGCCTCTGCTAATGCAAAGGTTGCCATTGCCACTAATAAGAAACTAATACCATCAAGTAAATCCGCTTGGCCAAAGGTAAATCGCTCTGTGCCTGATGATGGATCAATACCGACAGTGGCTAGCATTAAGCCGAACACTGTCATCATCATGGCTTTTAAAAACTGGCCTTTATTCGAAAAAGCAGCAATCGCTGTTAAGCCTAAAAACATCAGTACTACATAATCAGGAGATTGAAAACTCAGTGATACTTTTGCCAACAAAGGCGCAGCAACCATCAATAAAATAGCGCCAACTGTTCCGCCGATAAAGGAGGAATAAGCTGCAATCGCCAGAGCTTTACCAGCATGACCTTGCTTAGCCAGCGGGTAGCCATCAAAGGAAGAGGCAACCGTGCCTGCAACCCCTGGGGCATTGATCAATATAGATGATGTTGAACCACCAAAAATCGCACCGTAATAAACACCAGCCATTAAGATCATGCCAGAATCGGCACCGATGCTATAAGTAATGGGGATCATTAAAGCGATTGCTGTAATAGGACCAAGGCCCGGTAGCATGCCGATAAAGGTACCAACAAAACAACCGACAATCACATATAACAAATTGTTCCAGTCGAGTACGGTCGACAAACCCAGCATAATTCCATCAAACATAACTTAACTCCACAGGTTGCCAGGAACCAAATAAATACCGAGTACTTGGGTCATTAAAAACCAAAACACCACAGCAACAGGAATAGAAGCCAACAATAAAATCTTCTTGCGACGCTCTCCCATAACAAAAAAGCCAACTAATAAAAACACACTGGTTGATATTAAAAAGCCAATTGGCTCAAGCGCTGCGCTATAAACCACCATCAATATCAGCAAGCCAAATGTTCTTAGTACATTTGATTTTTCAAGTACATCATCTGCAGCTGTTTTTTCTGTTGGTTTAAGTAACGTAGCCCCAATTGAAAGTAAGCAAACAATAATACCAAATGCTGCATATACCTTAGGTAAAGTAGCAGAGGTCACTGTTTCATACTCTTCAAATGGGAGTAACGGAATCTGCCATGCAACGATGGCGTAGAGGGTAAATAGCGCCAAGAATAAACTTGGCCCTAGTAGTTCGCGATTCAACATAAAAGCCTCGATTAACGTAACGTACGAATAAAGCCGAGTTCTTCCATAACAACTTTAAGCTGTGCTTCTTGCTGCTCAAGTGACTTTATAAATTGATCTTTTTCTTGGAATAAATTTAACCAACCATTACGTGCGCGGACCACTTCCCACTCTGGGGTGGTTTGTAGTTTACGTAGCTTTTCGGTGTATTCTGCAAGTTTGTCGGCTGGTAAATTAGGTGCGGCGAAAAAGCCACGCCAATTTACAAACTCCATGTCATAACCAAGTGACTTCAACGTTGGTATTTGTGGGTAATCTGGGAGTGCCTCTCCAGAGGTCACAGCTAAAATGCGTGCTTGACCACCATTGGCAACTTCTAGCGCTTCACTTAGCCCTGTTGAAAGTAGGTTAACTTCACCAGATAACAAGCCCGCTTTTGCTTTACCGCCTGCATCATAAGGAATATAGCGCAGACGACGACCATCAATACCCGCTGCTTTAACTGCTTGCGCTGCAACTAAGTGATCCATGCTGCCACGTGCCGAGCCACCCGCTACTTTTACAGAGCTTGGATCTGCTTTCATTGCTGCGATCACATCTTGCCAGCTTTTAAACGGTGAATCATTACGCACCACAAATGCACCATAATCGGCTATCATGCTGGCAACAGGGGTTAGATCACGGTAGCTGTAAGGGATTTTACCGGTTAATGCCCGCAACACGATAGGTGTTGAGTTAACCATTAAAATGTCACCTTTCTTGGTACCCGACTCAATTAAATAAGCAATCGCACGACCGCCACCGCCACCCGACATGTTTTGAAATGACGCATTGTCCTCAATACCTGATTTCACTAAGCCCTCGCCAACACCACGCGCTGTGGTGTCCCAGCCGCCACCAGGGCCGCCTGGTACTAAAAAGTGAATGTCAGCCATGGCAAATGGGCTGCTTAGTACTAGCGATGCAGCTAGTACTGTAGTTTTAAAAGATTTAAATGATTTTTTAACTAAGTTCATATCAATTTACTCCTAAAATAAATACTGCATACGCGCACTAAAGCCCATACCTGAATCTTCATCACCCACTAACGCAGTTGCGCCTGGGCCCTCTACATCGCTGTAGATCAGGTTACCCATAAATTTGATTTTGCTGGTTAAATAATAATTGCTACCTAAGGTGTAGGTTGTTACTTCGGTGCCTTGGGTGCTACTTGTTGCATCCATTTGTGATACTCGTGCCACAAGCTCCCACGCATCTTTAATGCCTTTAGGCTGTACAAATAAGGCTGAACCGGCTTTGTATTGACGTTGCTCACCACCTAAAAAGTAGCTCGCTGAAACATGAAAACCATCATAACGCTCGCCATCAAGCGGGTCGGCGCCATTAACAGCATCGAGCGTGCGGCTAGCGTATTCTGCTTCTAGCGTTAATGCATCGGCTTGATACGCAAACTCAAGACCGCTTTGCGACAAGCTATCTAATGCCACGGCATTACCACCCACCGCATAATCAACAAGACGTACGTTGGCTTCACGTATTTCGCCACGCGCAAAACGCGCACCTAGCTCGTTACCGCCCATATCACGGTATGAATGCCAGGCACCTAAGTGGAGCACATCGCCAGGAGCTGTTTTTGACCAAGTAACACGCCCCGTAGCTGCTAGTGTTAGTTGATCATCTTCGTCATGACCAGTCGCACCAAAGGCATCATTTTTATAAACACCAACGGCATAACGCAACCCACTGTCTTTCAAGTATTGAGACGCCGACACCCCCCAACGGAAGAACGGCGAAAAAGTATTGGCTAGCGTACTGCGCTCAATAGTATTGGTATGCTTAGAGCTGGTTAAGCCGTTTAAGGTGATATCCTCACGGATTTTACCCGCTTTAATTTTTAGACCATTCTCGAAGTTATAACGAACTCGCGCCATCACGATTTCTGCTGTGCCTTCAGCAAACTCAAGCAGTAACTTGTGATCCCAGTTACCATGCTCACTTTCAACATAAGTACGGATACGACGCGGAAAGAAATCGCTACCTGCATCGCCATTGTTATCGGCGTTATATGCGCCATTGAAATAGTTGTAGTCAAGCTGAACGCGACCACCAAACTCTAAATTAAAGCCGCTAGACTTCTTCAGCGTAGCGACTTCTTTTTGTAGCTCATCCAGTTGCTGTTGTAATTTTTCAGTATCGGTGGCTGCGAATGTTGAGGTACTTGCTAGCGCTGCTGCAATGGCCAAAGCCAATTGTGTGTTACTTGCTTTCATTATTTTCTCCACACCTGTGTATGATTTTGTTGTCAGTAGATGAGCGACTGCAATCTGCTATCTATCATCGAGCATAGTGTTAACGCTTGATTAACGAAATGTTTAGAAGTTAAGTTTCATTGATGTTTGTTTCGCTCTTTTTAACCATAAAAACCATGGCCAATATGAACAAAATAATGAGTTGATATGCTTAACCAGAACTCTGGTTATTTAGTATTATTCTATTTCCGTGGTGATTTTTTCAGTTTCAGCCAATAACAACAGGTCTAACTGTTGGCGCTGATCTTCTGTTAAAATTGGATTTTTGCGGCTAAAAATAAAAAATACAGGATCTCGTTGCACTAAATAGGGATGCATTAGAATGGTGCTTAATTTTTGTTCACGAATAAAGTATTGACCAGCTAACTCATTTTCAATGCTGATATCACCGTGTTCTCGGCTCAACATCACGAGTCGCTGACTCATAGTTGCAACACTTTGAAAGTTATCTCTAAAGGAAGGCTCAGAACGGAGGTAGTCAATTTCAGGGCCTGCATACTGGCCAGTATCGAATAAAATTAACGGTTCCAACTTTAGTAATTCAATCAGAGTATGCTTTTTTAAAAACTCAGCCTTATTGATAAATAGCCGCTGTACATTATCTCTGTAACTTAACGAGTAAATAGCAGAGCGATTCTGTGCATCCGTGTATTGAATGCCCATCATCATATTGATTCTTCCCATCGCTAAATACCGCTTTGCACGCTCTACATTGGGCATTTCAACAAATTCAAAGCAGACCCCCACGGCTTGTAATACTTTGCGGGCTATATCAACGTCGATTCCCTCATAACGGTTGTCTTGTAGGTAGCTATAAGGGGGAGAATTGTTTATAACCGCTATTTTTACCGTCGTATTACACTGTGCAAATAGCGAGCAACTAAACAGTAAGCAATAGCAAACAACTAGCTTTATCATAGGCTACCTATCAGTCAGAAAATTGAAACCGTAAGTTATTGAACTTTTGTTGTGAATGAAAGGTGTGTAAAACATAACCCGACAAAATTGGAAAAATCACCAGCGCCACTACAACAGGGATAACAAGCTTGGCGCGAACACTTAAATTATTTAATAAGCTATGCATGCATCCCACTTAACTAATTAAAGAAAATTACTCGCAGCCCAGCAACCAAACATACATCTGTCTTTAAAAGGTAGACCGCTAAGATTGTTTTTCCAAATAAAATAATTGCAAGTACTTATCCACAAATAGGTGGCTTTGATATAGCGGTTAAGTTTCCCGCTATTGTTGCACCTTCCCATTAATGGGAAGTTTCATCAACAACAAAAAAATAAATGGCTTTTATTTTATATACTTAACATTGGCACATTACTCGCTTTAGCCTCCTTAACTATTCTAAAAGCCAATGACCAATACCATGGATATAGACAGCACTCTAAAACGTCGTAATAAACCAATATCACCTAAAAAACTCATTATTGGCTTAGTACTCGTTGGCTGTATGCTAATCATCTTCGCTTTACTGCAATGGTTTTCACCGCACACAATGGCGGCTAATCAACTGCAAATTGCCACCGTAACTCAAGCTGATTTTGTAATAAAAATACGTGGTTTTGGCCGTTTAAAAGCAAAGCATCAACGCTACTTAACCAATACTGATAGCGCCATGGTCGAAGCTATTCATGTTTACCCCGGCACCCGCGTTAATAAAGACACGGTTATTTTAACTCTGGTAAATCCACTGCAAGCGCAGCGTTTATCAGTTGCACGGCTCGAATTAGCAAGACAAAAAGCCAGCGCTAACGAACAAATAATCAATCACAAAAGTCAGCTATTAGAGCGCCAAGCAAGCCTGACTATTTTAAAAAGCGAGCTTGAAAGTGCCCAACTGCGTAGTGATGCCGAAAGTAAATTAATTGAGCAAGGCATTGTTTCCAGCCTTGATTACAAACGCAGTTTATTAACCGTTAAACAGCTAGAGCAACGCATTGAAATTGAACAACAACGTTTAGTCCAATTAGCCGATATGCAGCATCAGCGCAGCAAAATCCAGCAAGAGCTGTTAAGCCAATTTGCATTAAACTTTCAAGTGCAACAACAAGCCTTTGATGATTTACAAATCACCGCAGGCATTGACGGCATGCTGCAAGAGCTGAATGTTGAGCTTGGTCAAAACCTGACACCAGGTACACGCCTCGCCATAGTAGGCTCAGATACTGCCCTCAAGGCTGAACTTAGTGTGCAACAAAGCGATGCAGAAAAAATAGCTTTAAATATGCCAGCAAGAGTAAACACGTTTAGCGCGGGTAAGAGTAGCGAAGTAATCGCAACTGTCAGCCGTATTGACCCTATCGTCACTGATGGCCGCGTGATGATAGAGCTTGATTTAACAGGTTCGTTGCCAGCTAATGCACGCCCCGATTTAAGTATTGAAGGCTATGTAATAAGCCACGTTATACCCAATGCACTAACCATTAACTTACCCAGCAAAGCGCAAGCTGATACTGACGCTACGCTTTTTAAACTCAACCCGACTACCCATTTAGCACACCCCACGCAAATTGAATTTGGTACACTCAGTGATAACAAAATTCAACTGCTGAGCGGCGCTAAGGTGGGTGAACAGCTGATCATTTCAGATCTCTCTAAATGGCAGCATTTGGCAACTATAAAAATAGCACAGGAAAGTTTATGAACACCAATACACTTATCTCATTAAACAATATCGCCAAGGTTTATCGCAGCCAGAATGTTGAAACCTACGCCTTAAAAAATATCGACCTGAGCATCAACCAAGGCGATTATATTTGCATTAGTGGCCCATCAGGTTGTGGTAAATCAACGCTGTTATCTTTACTTGGCTTGCTCGACAGCCCTACCGAGGGCCAGTATTTTATTAAAAACGTCGATACCAAAACCCTCGATATGGACCAACAGGCAGAGCTGCGTAACTTACATATTGGCTTTATTTTTCAGTCATTTAATTTAATTGATGAACTCTCAGTGTTTGATAATGTAGCGCTGCCGCTAACCTATCGGGAGCCAGCTATGAGCCAAGCTGATATGCAAAACGCAGTAAAGCATGCTCTTGATGAGGTTGAAATGGGCCACCGTGCTCAACATAAACCGAATCAGCTCTCTGGTGGTCAGCAACAACGTATTGCTATTGCCCGCGCCCTTGCCGGTAAGCCAAGCATTTTACTGGTCGATGAGCCAACCGGTAACCTTGACTCTAAAAACGGCGATGCAGTGATGGACTTACTCGATGCACTGAATCAAAAAGGCACCACTATTTGCATGGTAACCCATGATTTACGTTACGCAGGACGCGCAAAAACCCAGCTTAAACTACTCGATGGCGAAATTATCTCGTATTCGCAGGCGCGCCAAGATACACACGTTGAGAATACCAGCGCTGTACCCGCTGATACTGCCGAGGTGATTTAACATGAGCCGTTTAACTAAAACACGCAGTCAATTGCGTTTGGCCTGGGCATCATTAATGAACGCACCGGGGTTTGTGACCGCCGTTGTTGCCACCTTGGCGCTCACTCTCGCGACGTTATTTGTAGTACTAAGCTTGGTAAATAGTTACTTTTTAAAACCCCTTGATGTATTTGACGAAACCCGCATGGTGGTGGTTGAGCAAAGCCTAACCTATGATGATTACGATGCGGTTGGCTTTCAAAGTTACCAGTCAATTGTGCACTGGCTTAAAAACAACCAAAGCTTTGACCGCGCCTTTATGATGAATGCTGATGAAATGGTATTTAAAAGTATTGCCGGCGAACCAAAAGAGGATGCACTGTATGTGGGCGCTGAGTACTTTGAACTATTACATACCCCCTTTATTTTAGGACAAGGCTTTAAAAAAGCTGACACCTTAGAGCACAGTGACGACAGCATAGTAATTTCAGAAAAATTCTGGCGTCAGCATTTTAACAGCGATCCTGATGTGATCGGCAAAACCTTACAAACGGCGGGCGGTGTTGATGGCTCAAGTTATACCATACGCGGTGTAGTTTCAGGCGATTTTAGCCCTCCTTATATGATCAAAGCAGGATCTGTAGAAGTATGGCTGCCAACAAGCGCCGACAGACGATTTTTCCATAATGATGACTGGCAAAGCCCGTGGACCAACACCTTTAGAAACCTAAAACTGATTGCAGTGTTAAAACCAGGCGTCACTAACGAACACGTAAAAACCGACTTAAAAAGCCAAATTGATAGCATTAAATCTGAGTGGCTTAATAACGGCGGTATAACTGATGTAAACCCCGTTGTTACATCGTATCGTGAAGTTGAACTTGGCAATAATGATCAACTTAGTTTAATGATGCTCGCAGGCGCGGTGGGGCTATTGGTCATCGCTGTACTAAACGTCAGCACCTTGTTTTTTTCACGCGCGTTAGCACAGCATAAAACCTTAGCGCTGCAAGCCGTACTCGGCGCAAAACGTAAAACCTTATTTAACAGCATTTTACTGCAATCGCTTATTTTAATGACTATATCGGTCAGCATTGCGCTGTTTTTATCTATCTGGGGCATTAGGTTGTTTAAAGTGCTGGCTGAAGGTCGCCTACCATTAGTGAATAGTCTAGCCGTCGATCTTAATCTGGTGCTCATTGCTGTGCTTATGTGTATTGCTTTAGCGTACATATTCTCAGTGATCACTGCACGTTTAGTTAACTACAAAACCTTAAATAGCCAAATGCAAAACAGTGGCAAAGGCGGCGTGTCGCAAGTATCTGGTCGTACTGTGCGTATACTAATTGGCACACAAATGTTTGTGGCAGCCTTATTAGTTAGCTTTTCAATAATGATTGTTAGCAAAGCGCTCGACACCATTAATCGCCCACTGGGTAGCGATACACAAAACCTGTACTTTGCACAGTTATTTCAAACCAATAACAATGCAACACTGGCTGAGCGCTACGAGCAAATTAAGCAGTATCAAAAAGTATTACAAAATAGCGAAGGCATTAAAGATGTTGCTCTTGGGCAAAGCCCAGTATCCGCAAGGCAAAATGCCAATACTCTGACCGATGTTGCAGGTAAAAGCTCAATCTTCTTTCCAAGCCAGTGGGTCGGGCCTGATTACTTTGATTTAGTGGGCACAAAAATACTCGCTGGGCGTACTTTTAGTGAGCAAGCTATGCGCGGTGAAACTAACGAGTTATTGGTATCTATCAGTGTCGCTAAATGGCTATTACCCGACCAGGAGTACACAAATGTTATCGGTAAAAGCTACAAAGGCCTTGAAGATAAAATGTTTGAAATTGTCGGGGTTACCGAAGATTTTAACCACCCTAAATACTACGACGAATCATTTGGTCGGCACATGTGGTGGCCCGCACAACCTTGGAGCTATATGTTTGTTATTGAAACAGAGCAAGGTGTTGAGCTTACCAGCAAGCAAGTTTTAAGTTTATTAAGAAAAGCCAATAGCCACTTAACGTTATGGCAGTTTAGAGACTTGCAACAAGAATATGACGACTTACTTTATATGAGCCATCTAACCGTTGCACTGTGTAGTACCTTGGCATTATTTACTTTATTATTAGCAGCAATAGGCATATTTGGCGTACTGAGCTATAACCTAGGCCTGCGCCGTTATGAGTTTGGTATCCGCATGGCGCTCGGCGCTAAAAAGATACGCTTATTTAAATTAATGAGTAAGGAGGCCGTTATTCCTGTGCTGGTTGGCTTTGCCCTTGCAATAATAACCGTGTTAGCGGGTTATTTTATACTTCAAGAACAGCTAATCTCATGGCTAATCATGGATGTCCGGCTGCAATTAATGGCATGGACAATTACCTTAATGATTGCCATGTTCGCGTGTTTTAGGCCATTATTACTGTTAATTAAAGCAAAACCTATGGCCGCGCTTCGTAACGACTAAGCGAGTATTGTTTACCAACCAAGCAAAAGAGTAATGCTTTTGCTTGGTAAAAAAGAAGAACAAAATGGACACAATTTTAGTTATCGACGACCAAGCCGATGTTCGCATGGCCGCCATCGTGGCGTTAAATCAAATTGGCTATCAATGCATTGAAGCACAAGGCCCAGAGCAAGCGCTGGAAATAATCAGCAGCACAGCGATAAGTCTTATTTTGCTTGATATGAACTTTAAACTCGACACCACATCCGGTGCTGAAGGACTGCGATTTTTACAACAACTGCAGACCCTGAGCGCTAATATCCCGGTAGTAGTGATGACCGCATGGGCAAGCGTTGATGTTGCTGTAAAAGCCATGCAGTTGGGTGCGGTCGATTTTGTTGAAAAGCCATGGAACAACCTGCGCCTAACGGCAGTAGTACAACAGCAGCTGAAACAACAAAAAACCAACCACGACAATGCGTGTTTAAAAGCATTGCATAGCACCAGTGATGCTAATTACATTGCCCTGTCAGCCACTATGCAACAGTTATTAGCCCGAGCTAAACGCGCAGCCCAAACCAATGCCAGCATTTTAATTACTGGCGAAAATGGCACCGGCAAGAGCCTCTTAGCACATTACATACATCAACATTCAAACCGCAGTGAGCAACGCTTCGTTAGCGTAAACATTGGTGCTATTGCCCCTTCATTATTTGAAAGTGAATTATTTGGTCATAAAAAAGGCGCATTTACTGATGCCAAAGAAGACCGCTTAGGCCGCTTTGAAATAGCCAATGGCGGTACCTTATTTTTAGATGAAATAGCCACTTTGCCGCTGGAGTTGCAAAGTAAAATGCTCCGCGTACTCGAAAGCCAAGAATTTGAAGTGCTCGGCTCCAGTCAAACCCAAATTGCCGACGTGCGTATTATTGCTGCCACCAATGCAGAGCTTGCCAAAGCCATTGAGGCGGGTGAATTTCGCCGCGATTTATTGTTCAGGCTTAACACCATTGAATTACACATTCCGCCCCTGCGCGAACGCCCGGAAGATATCGTTGAGTTGGCTAATCACTTGTTGGCGACACACAGTAAAAAATATCAGCGCAGCGGCATGACACTGACTGACGAAGCCACGCTGGCGCTTACCCAGTACCATTGGCCTGGTAATGTAAGAGAGCTTAGCCATTGTGTTGAGCGAGCCGTGATCATGAGCGATAACGACAATATTGACGCCAGTGATTTAATTCTTGAACAACCCAGTAGTGAAGTCAGCAACAGCGCAACAGATAAGCAATCGCTGCCGCTATTACCGTTGGAAGAGCTTGAAAAACAAATGATCCAAAAAGCACTGGCTGAATTTAATGGCAATGTTATTGCTGCTGGGGAATTTTTAGGATTAAGTAAATCAGCTATTTACAGGCGCATTGATAAGCATCAGCTTGATTTAAAAGAAGCAAACAGTTAAATGCCAACCAACCAGTCACTTGAACAACACCTTAAACGCTACCTTTATTTGGTGGTTTTCATCCTGCTGACGTTATCTATTTTGCTTGCGATCAGCTGGGATTTAGATTGGTTTGCCAGCATCAGTTTATTATTGCCGTTGCTCACTCTAACGGTATTTGCGGTGGTAAAAAGTTATCGACTAATTACCGATGTACTCGATCGGTTTGGCTTACAACTTGATGCCCTTGCGAATAACGAAAGCAACAGCTGGCACTTAGCAAAATACCAAGGCGGGCGTATTACCAGCTTAAAAGCCGACTTTAATAAACTCAGTAACAAAATTGCTAAAAATAAACGTCATTACATGCAGACCGAAGAGTTTGTATTTGAGTTTGTTGGCATGCTTGATTTACCCATTGTTATTTTAGACCCGCACGGATCAGTCTATTTCACTAATCAAGCATTCTTAAATAGTTTAACCACTCCTGACGTTGCTGGTTTAACAGCAAATAATCTCGGCCTCATATACAAGCAAGGCATCTGGCAACAAAGTGATGATTCATGCTTTGAGCAGCGTTTTCATATTTCATCACAAACATTTTGGCGTGCTGGGCGAAGCTACGAATTACTGACCTTATTTTCGATTGAGCAACAACTACGTAGCAACGAGCAACAAGTATGGCAGCGATTAATACGCGTACTTAATCATGAAGTCAGAAACTCCCTCACACCTATTTCCTCAATGAGCCAATCATTGCTACTGATGAAGCAACAAGGGCAGATCAGTAACGCACCTGATTTAGCCAGCGACATGCTACAAGTGATTGAAAAGCGCGCCCAACACTTGCTCGATTTTGTAGCCAGTTACAGCGCCTTTTCACAGCTGTCTGCGGCCAATAAGCAAGCCGTAACCACGGAACAAATCAATCTGAGATTGCATGCCTTATTTCCACAATTAATTATTCAAGCAACTGAACTTCAGCATTTCAATGTAGATTTAGGCCAGTTAGAACAAGCACTGATCAACCTAATTAAAAATGCCTTTGAAGCCGGGGGTAACAGCGCACCAACTCTTAGCTGGCAACAACATAAAGATAAAGTTGTTATTAAGCTGCTCGATAGCGGCACTGGTATTAGCAACCCTGATAACCTATTTGTGCCCTTTTATTCAACAAAAGCGCAAGGCGCGGGGATCGGTTTAGTGATCAGCCGCGAACTCATTCGTAATCAAGGTGGTCAGTTACAGTTATTAGCCAATCCAGAAGGCCAAGGTACACAAGTCAGCATCGCTTTGCCTATATAGGTAAGTTAACGCACAAAAGTGGCTTTTACACGCTCTGAGATCAACATATACGGTACCCAAATAGCGACCGTAATAACCCCGCGGATAATTTCTAATCTGGTTTCGCCATCAAAAATAGGTGCATCAGGGATTATCATTCTTATTGCAAAGGCATCTGCAACAATAAAAACTAAACTAAATACCGCGATGCCAATATACCATTTCGGAAATTGTGCTTTTTTCTTAAAAAACAACACAATTAAATATAATGATGCAAGAGTGATCAGAGTATTAAATAGCATTTCGCTCAATAGTAGCGGCTCCCAGTAGGGGTGATAATAATCCCCAAACTGCGAGGTCAGTGATTGCCACGTACCCGTTGTAAATAAATCAGGGTAAGTACTTAGCATAAATGCAATTAATCGAAATGGCGCTACGACTACACCGATAGCAACTAAAATAAGCCAGCCTTTAATACCAACCAAGTCATTAGCTAGTCCGCTTTCAAGCGCTGGTGTTGTTTTTGTTTCTTCCATGATGTTTCCTTAATTTTTTATCAACATCGCAGATTTATAGATTATTTACCAACGTTTATTTTCTACCGATGAGTATTATCAGTTCAATTTTTAATAAACAATTAGATTAAATCATAAATGATTGTTTTGTTTGGAGTATAAACCAAAAATAAATTAAATGAGAATTATTTGCAAATGAACATTGACAGATTAGATAATCTAACTGATAATCAATATCAACAAGACGATAAAGCACCACGACTTGTACGGAATAAACTGTTTTGTTTCTCGACCCTGAAACACGTGTGGCGCACGTAAACAGCTAAGGTTACCTGTTATTAACCGCAACGCCCCTTGATGTTGATAACGGGTAACCGCCCTACATTTTACTTGCTACATTGCTCATATCGGTGACGGTAGATATGACACTAAAAAGCCCTTACGGGCTTTTTTTATACCTGAAATTCCTATGTATAAAATATTTTTAGTATCTAAGCATTTAAAAATTAAAGAGAAGTAATAAACAACAAACTTTAATGAGAATTATTTTCAAATAGGCGTTGACACATCTTAAGATCTAACTGATAATCAATATCAACAAGGCGATAAAGCTCTACGACTTGTACGGAATAAACTGACTTTGTTTCTCGACCCTGAAACACGTGTAGCCCACGTTAAAGCTATGGTTACCTGTTATTAATCGCAACGCCCCTTGATGTTGATAACGGGTAACCGCCCTACTATTTTACTTGCTACATTGCTCATATCGGTGACGGTAGATATGAAACTAAAAAAGCCCTTACGGGCTTTTTTTATGTCTGTTATTTACTTCAGTAAATATTAACGACGGTTTTTACGTGCTCGCGCTCGACGTTGTTTTTTCTCTTCTTCTTTGGCTGCTTTTTTAGCCTCAGCCGCAGCACGAAGCCCTGCAACCATCACTTCTTCTTCTTCACGCATGGCTGGAGTTTCCATAGTGATACGACCAATTATGCCATCACGTAATTCGTTAATTAAAATTTCTGACATTTTATAAGTATCAATTTGGTTACCACCACGAATACAACCACGCTTTTTACCCGCCATTTCAACAAATTCCCAATCACTTTCTGGTAATTCAGCAATTTTATAGCGTGCTTTTAACAGCTCAGGATAAGCATGTAATAAATATTCTGCGGTATAACTGGCGACATCTTCATACTCAAGTGCGGTATCACGTATCGCACCTGTAGCACCTAAACGGTAGCCCGAGTTTTCGTTTTCAACTTTTGGCCACAACATACCCGGCGTGTCGTACAGCATAATGCCATCTTCAAGCTTAATGCGTTGCTGCGCTTTAGTCACCGCTGGCTCATTACCGGTTTTAGCCACTATGCGCCCCGCTAACGTATTAATTAACGTCGACTTGCCCACGTTGGGAATACCCATAATCATGGCTTTAATTTGCTTATCAGCACCCACTTTATGCGGCACCAACTTTTTACACAACTCATTAATACGGTGAACTTCCGCCGCTTTATCATTACCAAATGCAATCGCCTTCACACCACTTTCTTGCTCAAAGTAGTTCATCCACTCTTGGGTCATATTCGGATCGGCTAAATCCGCTTTATTTAAAATTTTAATCACCGGTTTGCCTTCACGCAGCGAAGCCACCATCGGGTTTTCACTACTATAAGGAATGCGCGCATCAAGCACCTCAATGATCACATCCATTTGCGGCATTATTTCTTTAATTTCGTTACGGGCTTTATTCATATGCCCAGGGAACCACTGTATTCCTGATCTACTCATTTGATTTATATGACCTTTAATTAAAGACCGCAGCCTATGGGTACCAATGTGGGTACTAAAAGTAAAGCTATGCTTTGTACTTTTCGTAATAATAAGTAAGTTTACTACAGAAGAGAGGCTTAATGCTTCTAAAAATAAAAAGAGTGAAAAAGCTAACGTAATCTGTGTATTATAAGTTGTGTAATTACTTTTAAGCATAATAGAAGGAACTTAATATGACGCTTATAGCCTCTATAAAAGATCACCCTAGCTACAAAAAATACTCCGTAAATTGGACTGATGATGTATCTCCTGCCTTCTTTAAGTTGTTGGAACTTTATAACAAGAAGAGTTTAGACATATATTTTCGCGATCATACATCTAATAAATGGGAAGTCTGTGTAGGCAGAAGAGCACATGATGCTGGTCGCGCTATTGGAATTTATATTGCTTTTAGATTCACCAGTAGCGGTATTGAATATAAGTTTAATTACAACATTAGTTCTTTAGTTCTAACGTCCGTTAGGGGTAAGCTTACGGAAAAGACAATTTCTGAGCTTAACGAACTAGAACTTTTAAGTAATTTTGTAACTGAATACAATACCTCCCGATTACCGCATATCCCTACTGATTACACTAATACAGAAACGCCGCACCTTGATAGCTTTTTCAGTGCAATGATTTCTTCATGCCAAATTGATCGTAATGATTGGTACATAGGTTATCAAAAAATTGTTAGCACTGTATTAAGCGCTAAAAACGAAACCGATATAAGCGATCAGCTATTATGGGATCTTTGGTATAGTCGAGACAATTATATCTCAAGCTTAAAGCAGGGAGCATTATCTAAAGAGGAATTTGAATTATCTAAAAGTACTTTAAAAAATATTACTAAAAAAATAATTAATAGCCAATCTTTAGTCACTTACCAAGAATGTGTAGAAGACTTACAAAAGCTGAAAGACGATGGCAAAGTAAAATACTTACATAAAGCACTACTCAATCGTGTTTTTGCGGTCGCTGCTCCTCAACATTTTTCCACTACTGTTACCAAAGATGCATTTGAATATATATGCTCATATTTCACCCAAAAGTGGGGGTTTAAATATAAATATTCAAACTGGTTCAGCGCTAATATTAAGCTAAAAGAATTCATACGCAATAATTTAAACCATGAATATGATGAGTTACTTATCAACATAGTACTCTGGGTAATTTACGAAGAAAAACATTTAAATGATCTAGCATCGAAAGAAGAAGATTTAACACTAAAAACAGCTATGAGAAAGCAAGTTGAATCTATTGAGATTCAATATCGAGAAGCTGAATTAGAGGGACAATTTATTCAGTGGTTACATAACTCAGAATATAGTCACAATACGATCGCAAATCAAAACGAAGACTTAGCCCGCGCCCATATTCGTGATGTGGTTTTAAAAAATACAGAAACGAACGCAAACATTGTTGCTGAGCTAAAATTTAAATCAAATGCCAAAGAGGATATTGAAGCCGCGATAGGACAGTTACTTCGATATGCTTTATATCCAAACACGGAAGATTGTAGTGAAATATGGGTTGTTGGTGGTAATTATCCACTCACTGACGACTTAACATGGTTCAATGAAATTAAAAAACACGTAAGCTTAAAATTGAAGTATTTCTACAAAGATCCGCAAAGTAATCAGTTCTTCGAAGAATAACCTAAGTAAGTTAATCTGATATTCAAAAATAAGACATAAAAGGGAAGCATCAAGTTTCCCTCTAGATTAGTTTTAAACTGTTTGTGCTTTTAGATTTAACCAGTCTTCTTGTTTTAGCTTGTTCAAAGCAGCAAGGATATGGGCCGGCTTCATTTGCGACTTTCTTGCATTCCAGCTATGTACTGTACTAATAAGTACATCGTCAGTAATGTTATTACCTTCTAGCTCATTCGTTGCAACCCAATGCACCGTTGAAAGTAGCTCCATACCGTTTTGCGACTCAAAGCCTTCTATTAGTCTGGCTACTTTATCAAATCGTTGTTTTGTTTCTGGGCACGCTTGTAAATAATTCAGTGCGTCGATAGCCGCATCATCTTTAAGCTCTATTGGCGTATCAGGTTTATTTATGCCATCTGCATCACCGGTAATATTGCACTTTATTCGTCGCTATCGCTGTCATGCTCTCCTTGCTCTAGCCAGCGGTATAAGGTGCGCCGTGTGATGCCTAGTAGCTGGGCGGCTTGTTGTTTGTTACCTTCGGTGTGCTGGAGCACTTGCTGTACGTAGTTTTGTTGTAACTGCTGTAAGGTTGGCCAACGGGTGGTGACTTTTTGATTGCTTTGGCTTACTTCTGGTTGGTAGTTATGAATGCGCGTTGGAAAGTCTTCTGGTGCAATATTGCTGCCACTGGCAAAGGTGTAAGCACGCTCTATTGCGTTTTGTAGTTCGCGTACGTTACCAGGGAACGGGTAGCGGTATAAACAATCAAGTGCGTCTTGGCTCAGGCCATGTACATCACGGGGTTGTTTTTGTTGCAGTTGCTGTAAATAAAATATTGCTAGTGATTCAAGATCATCGCCTCTGTCGCGCAGTGGCGGGACGGCTAAACTAAAGGTTTCTAAGCGATAGAATAAGTCTTCACGGAACGTCCCTGCGGCAACCCCCTGCTCTAAATTTTGATGGGTTGCGGCGACAATACGCACATTAATTTTAACTTCTTGATCGCTCCCAACAGGGCGGATCGTGCCTTCTTGCAATACCCGTAACAATTTGGCTTGTAACAGTAATGGCATTTCTGCAATTTCATCAAGCAATAAGGTGCCGCCATCGGCTTCTTTAAATAAACCCGAGCGCTGTTGGCGCGCGCCGGTAAATGCACCGGCGGCATGACCAAAAAACTCACTTTCCATTAGTTCAGCGGGGATCCCCGCACAGTTAATGGCAATAAATGGTTGTTCACTACGCGAGCTTTGTTGATGTATTGCCCGTGCAACCAACTCTTTGCCGGTGCCACTTTCTCCTAAAATAAGCACTGCCCCTTGTGCCGACGCAACTTGAGTTATTTGTTGGTACAAACGACGCATAGCACGACTTTTGCCAACTAAACCTGCGGGGCCATCTTGCTGTTGTTGCCTCAGTTGCTGCACTTCATTACGCAGCGCTTTATGAGCTAATAAACGCTGTACCGACAAAGCCAAATGATCTAAGTCAAGCGGCTTGGTCAAAAAGTCATCTGCGCCTTGCTTTAGCGCATTTACCGCTTGGCGCACAGTACCAAAAGCGGTAATGAGTAATAGAGCTGGCGGCTCAGGTTGCTGTTTTAAGCGTTGTAATAATTGCATGCCATCAATGCCTGGCAGCCTGATATCGCTGATCACTAAGTCAAAGCGCTGCTCGCTAATACAGCCGAGTAAATCTTCTGCACAGCCACAGGCGGTGACTTGATAGCCTTGGCTGGCTAACTCTTCTTGTAATAGCTCCAGTAAATCCGGGTCGTCTTCAACTATGGCTAATCGGTAAGGCGATAAACTGCTCATTGGTATATATCCTGCTTGGTTAGCGGTAAGGTTAAGGTCACTTCGCAGCCACCTTCGGGGTTGTTTTTTAAGCTCACAGTACCCCGGTGTTCCTGCATAATTTGCTGCACGATGGCAAGTCCTAACCCCGTTCCTTGACCTTGTGGCTTGGTTGACACAAAAGGGGTCATCATTTGCTCTGTGGTGAGATTACTGGTTAACCCTTTGCCATCATCTTGAACCTTAATAAGCAGCTGATCGTGTTGTTGTTGCGACTCAATCACCACCTGACTGGCAGCTGCTTGCGTAGCGTTTCTTAATACATTAACAAGCGCCAACTCTAGCCGTGCAATATCGACATATAACAGTATATCGGGGCAAGGAAGTTTGATTTCGGGTTGTTTTTCATCGTCTTGTAACTCATAACTAATGCTCTGCACGGCTTGCTGCAATAGCGGTAATAAAGCAATCCGCTGCCAGCTAGTCACTGGTGTATGAGCAAACGCTTGCAGCTGTTTTACCATGCGATTAAGGCGTAATACTTGACCACGAATTGCCTGTAGTTGGCGTTGGCTGTCGGCATCGGGATGTTGGCGTAATAACCGCTGCGCACGGCCATCGATAACGCTTAACGGTGCGCCCAATTCATGGGCAACGCCGCTAACGACTTGACCAATAGCGGCCATGGTTTCTTGCTCTTTAAGCTGCTGTTCTATTTTTCGCTGTTGTGCCTGTTGCGCCAGTAGTTGCTGCTCGGCGGCATTGATTTCATCTAACATATGATTCAATCCCTTAGCGACTTCTCGCAGCTCAAGCGGGCCCTGCAAACGCGCGCGATAACGCCGTTCGCCACTGGCAACCCGGCGCATACTACTGACTAATTCGTTGATCGGTTGACCAATCACTCGTTTATGACCGCGCCACATAATCAATAAACTCAATATTGCTAGTGCAAACCAGCTTAACCACGCTTTATTTGATAACTTAGCTAATGACTGTTCAAAGTCACTGGCCTTACGGCTAATTTGCAATAAGCCATGAATTTGACCACTGCGATTAACAATAGGCAGAAAATGCGAAAACAATGATTGCCCCGACACCGATCGATAACCGTCTTGTTGTTGACCGGTGCTAACCACCTCAGATGCCAACTGGCTATTAGTGAGATCGGGCTCAATCACGCCAGTTGCCGCGACTAAAGCACCATCAACGTCATAAATTGAGGCACCATAAACCCGCCCAATCGTGAATACCGACTCTAAGTGCGCATTTATGGCGTTAGTATCTTGTTTTAATAACGCGTCGCTAATGGGTATACGTATGGCACGGCCGATTAACTCTAGATCTGTACGCATACTGGTGGTGACTAACTCGTTGGTATAAACCAAACCAAAACGTATTGCCAGCCCTGTTAGTAATAACATTGGCAAGACTACATAAAACAATAAACTGCGCTGTAAGCTCGCTAGGTGCCAATAGCGAAAACTGGATAATTTTGTCACAAGCCCTCCTCCGGTGTATCATTAGTATACACACCACTGCTTATGCAATAAAGCTAAACAACCGAGAAATAAATTAAACTCAATATAAATCAATACGTTATTTTTATTTTAAATGTTGGCATGCTCTTCGCTATAAGTAAATCGAACTCAAAATAATTGGAGTAACATTTATGAAAAAAAATACTATCGCACTATGTATCGCCGCACTGTCTCTATCTGCCACTGCGGGTATGGTTAATGCCAATACGGGGGTAGCAGTACCACCACAACAACAGACATCAAGTATCAAAGATGCAAAGTTATTACAGTTCAGTATTGCTATGGATTCAATCGATAAAATAAGTGCGCGGTATGAATCAGAGTTTCAAAGTGCTGAAGATACGGAACAAGCACAAACGATTCAGCAAAGAGCACAGGCTGAAATGGTTAAGGCTGTAGAAAAAGCAGGATTAACGGTTGCTGAGTATAGTGAAATTGCTCAACAAGCCCAACAAGATCCACAATTGCGCGAACGTATTATGACCATGTCACGCGCTGAATAATTAACTTTATAGCGCAGCTGCGCGTGTTAGTGTTATATGCACTAACGCGCGCTACGATTACCCCACTCTTATCACGCGTAATTTAATAACCTCACACTTTTTTACCTTCAATTAATCCCCCCAAGTAGTCAATAAAACTCACAGATATTTATTTTACACCAATATAGATATGTTATATTATAACAATAAATATTCTATAGAACGATGACTAAATGAAAAATACCTTGCTTTTTGTCATGCTATTAACACTAACGTTAAGCTTTACAACAGCAGCATACGGCCATGTACATGGTCAAGGTGAGCTTTTTGTTTCCCAGCATAAGCAAACATGGTTACTGCAATTTGTTTTGCCCAGTGCCGATCTACTTGGTTTTGAACATACTCCTAAAAGTGACTCTGAACACCAAGCCATACAACAATTAGCTGCGCGATTTGCAGATCATACCCAGATCATTGCATTCAATGAAGCATGCCAGCTTGATAGTATTAAACACTCTTTGCAGACACCAAGTCAGTACACTGAGCAAGCTAATGCTCACCATGATATCGAATTAGAATATTACTTTACCTGCCCAAACACTGTTGATCAGGTCTCTGTGTTGTTATTTAAATGGGCCACTTCGTTGACCCATATCAAAGCTCAGTGGCTCAATCAGCAAGGTCAAGGTATGCAAAAATTAATAGCGGCGCAACCAACAATAACATGGTCGTTTTAAATAATATGGCGTCATAGCTTAGCTAAAAACGCCAACAGTGTCGCTCATTAGGCGGCAACTCACACTCAACATGAGGTACTCATGACTAAGTTACAATTATTTACCGACAAAATGGCTATAAGCCTGTCGTTCCTGTGTATTGCTCATTGCCTATTATTACCCATGATACTCATTTTATTACCATCAATTGCGGGATTATTAGCATTCGACGATGAGTTATTTCATCGCTGGCTGATTTATGCCGTGCTGCCAATCAGTGTGATTGCATTGCTAATGGGTTACTTACACCATCGCCAAAAAAATGTTTTTATTACTGGTTCTGTTGGCCTAGTGGTGCTGATCAGTGTGCAATTTCTTACTGCATCGCAACTAGATAAATACGGCGAAGTTATACTCACGCTACTGGGCTCATGCATTATCGCTTATGGTCACCTTCGTAATTATCAACTGCGTTGTAAGAAGCCCCACTGTACACCCACACAACAACCATAAGCTTATCGCTCACTCAGGAAGCTATGCTCACAATGTCGTTAGCTCAACCAACACCAGCACTAACAACATGGACGAGCAATAAGCGACTCACACTAACTTTCGACTTTAATTGCTAAGGAGTCACGATGCGTAGCCAATTAATCAAAAACGCATTATTGGTTAACGAAGGCCGCACAGTGGCCGCCGATGTGCGAATTAAAGGCGATCGCATCGACAGCATTGCTAGCAGCTTATCTGCAACTGCGCTTGATCAGGTGATCGATGCTACAGGTTGTTATTTAATGCCAGGTATGATCGACGACCAAGTTCATTTTAGAGAGCCTGGGCTCAGCCATAAAGGCACTATTGCCAGTGAGTCACGCGCCGCTGTTGCGGGTGGTATTACTAGCTATATGGAAATGCCCAACGTCAATCCCGCAACAACCTCGCTGCAAGCACTCGAAGATAAATACGCACGCGCTAAAGCTCACTCGGCTGCTAACTACGCTTTTTATCTTGGTGCAACAGAAGACAATTTAGACACCATAAAGGCCCTTGACCGAAAAAAAATATGCGGGGTTAAAGTGTTTATGGGCGCCTCAACCGGTGATTTATTAGTTGAGAATCCAGCCGCATTAGACGCCATTTTCAGAGAAAGCCCGGTGCTTATTGCCACACATTGTGAGCATGGCCAGGTTATTCAACAAAACTTACGCAAGTTATATCGCCAAGGTATCACACCCACAATACAGCACCATCCACAGATCCGTGATGAAAAAGTTTGTTATGCGTCATCGTCTTATGCTGTAGCATTAGCAAAAAAGTACCACACGCAACTGCATGTATTGCATATTACAACAGCACGCGAGTTGAGTTTATTTACTGCTGGGCCAATTACCAATAAACACATTACAGCCGAAGCCTGCGTTCATCACTTATGGTTTAGCGATAACGATTACGCTCGTTTAGGAAACTTGATTAAATGTAACCCTGCGATCAAAAGCAACTACGATCGCCAAGCCTTGTTAAACGCACTAAACAGCGATCATCTTGATATTATCGCAACCGATCATGCGCCCCATACTTGGCACGAAAAACAACAACCCTACAATCAAGCCCCTGCAGGTTTACCATTAGTTGAGCATGCCTTACTTATGCTAATGCAACAGGTTCACAATGGCACATTCAGTATTGAAAAAGTCGTTGAAAAAACCGCCCATAATCCCGCACTGCGTTATCGCATTGTCGAACGAGGTTTTATTCGTGAAGGCTATTATGCCGATTTAGTGCTGCTCAACCCAAACGCAACAACCTCAGTAGCAAACCAGCATTCACGCTACCTTTGTGGCTGGACTCCGGTTGCGGATCAGCAGTTTTCGGCGCGCATTGTCAGTACTTGGGTAAATGGTCAGCAAGTGTTTAACGGTTACCATATTTTAGAAGCCACTCGGGCAGCCATGCCTTTATTATTTAATCGATAGTTGGACAACTTATGAACTATTGCAACACCACCTTAGCCGATATTACTGCAACAGACCATGTAGCCTCTGCGCTCCCTTTACGCTGGGTAGGAATGCAGGCCATTGCAACTCCATTGCATATTTTAACCGAGCCACCCCAGCAACTTAGTGCCAAAACAGATGTGTTTGTCAGCTTAGATCAAGGCAGCGCGAAAGGCATTCATATGTCGAGGCTGTACCTTAAAGTTAATCATGCACTGAGTTCACAGCCATTGAGCACCGCCATGTTAACCTCACTATTAAAAGAGTTGGTTGCATCGCAACAAGGCTTAAGTCAAAGTGCAAAAATCAATTTAGCTTTTGAGTTGATGCTAAAAAAGCCGGCGCTACTCAGTAACGAATTTGGCTATCAATCGTACCCTATACAACTTAATTGCCAATATATTGAACAACAACTTAGCACACAACTTAGCTTAACAATTCCGTATTCAAGTACTTGCCCTTGCTCTGCGGCATTATCGCGACAAGCACTGAGTGACGCAGTGGAGTTACAATTTAGTGAGCCGCAAATTAATAAAACCCAACTCACTGCTTGGCTCAAATCAGCACAAGGCAGTATCGCCACAGCCCATAGCCAGCGTTCCTTTGTTGATCTTAAACTCACCTTTTTGAACCAACAATTGCCTGATATAGCGGCATTGATTAGACACTTTGAAAACGTTATTGGCACCCCAGTACAAACCGCCGTAAAACGACAAGATGAGCAAGCCTTTGCGAAACTAAACGCCAGCAACCTAATGTTTTGTGAAGATGCCGCACGACGTATAAAACAAGCATTAACAGCAATGAGCGAGTTATCGGATTACTGGTTCAAAATAGAACATCAAGAAAGCTTGCATGCACACAATGCGGTGGTGATCGACTATAAAGACAATCACAACAGCGCATATTAATCGTAGGCTTTTGCTAGTCGCTACAACAATACTGCTTTGTGATACAGCAAACGGTTAAACGCGTGTTCTAGATTATTACTTTAAGTGCTCATAAAATTTAATAAGGCGGCTACTATTAAGCCTGAACGGAGGGACTTTTTAATCATCATAACGACTAAATTCACGAGCTCCACAACGAATTACGTTATACTGGCGTAAATTTTTTCAAATAAACTGTTATGGCTCTTAAATCAACGATTATTAAAGCGCAGTTATCGCTAAGCGATATGGACCGCCACGTATACCAAGACTTTAATTTAACCTTGGCACAACACCCATCAGAAACCGAGCAACGCTTGATGATCCGCTTGCTTGCTTATGCACTTAATGCCTGTGATGGTTTAGAGTTCACCAAAGGTTTGTCCGCTGATGATGAGCCAGAGTTGTGGCATAAAAACTACAGCGATGAGATCGAGCTGTGGGTTGAGCTTGGTTTACCAGATGAAAAACGTGTTAAAAAAGCCTGTAATAAATCTAAACAAGTGGTGCTATACACTTATGGTGAAAACAACCAAGCAATTTGGTGGCAAAAACATCAACCTAAGTTGCATGAGTTTAAAAACCTAAGCATTTTTAGTTTAGATTTTGCTGCAACTCAAGCGCTGGCAGCACTGGTTGATCGCAATATATCGCTGACTATTACCATTCAAGATGGTGATGTATGGGTGAGCTCTGATTCAGTTAACATTGAAATAAAACCAGTACAATTAATGTAATTGTAGGTTCAATAAATTAAGAGGGTGTATGACTGTTAAACGCGTTGTAGTGTTACATGGATTGTATATGTCTGGCTTTGTAATGCGCCCTTTATGCTCGCAGCTTGAAAAGTCTGGGTTGGATATTCTCAACCTTTCTTATAATACATTGTCGCCCGATCGCGCCGCTATTTTTAAACAGATTGATGATTTTATTGATGATAAAAACACCGCTCTTGTGTGTCATTCAATGGGCGGACTGGTGGCGCGCGCATACCTTGCGGCAAATTCAGAGCAAAGCCAAAACGTAACAAAAGTTATTACTTTAGGCACGCCGCATAAAGGCAGCCACATAGCCCGCAGAATGCAACAAAAGGGCTTTGATGTGTTTTTAAAAAACAGTGTGGAATTTCTCCTGACCGAAAATGGCGATTGGCCATTTAATGCCAAACTTTATAGTATTGCTGGCGATTTACCGATTGGACTGATGCCGTTAATTGCCAAAGGTAGTCAATCAGATGGCACGGTATTAATTGATGAAACCAAACTCAATGGCATGGCAGAGCATAAAGTGTTTCATTTAAGTCACACTAGTATGATCTACTCACGCCAAGTGATGAATTATATTGTTGAGTTGTTGATTTAATCTTCTGCACTAGCAGCCACTTTATAAGCAACAAATGCGATGATTGCTAAGATCAGTGGTGTTGGTGCTGCGATATAACCAAAGGTATCAAAGTTAGCAAAGCTTGCTCCTGCTAAATGACCAACTAAGCCAACTACAAATGCAATCAACGCTATACCAATTACAACTAATTCCATTTTACTTTCTTTTTGTGTTTTAGCCTGCATGAGTGTTCTCCATCTAATTTATCTATGTTGATTATGCGCTGACTAAAAACGTTAATGTTGACCTAAATCAAATAACCACTCGCCATGTAATCGCTTGCTATAAAAGCTTGTTTTAGATCATCTTATGGTATTTTTATTGCACGATTTGCGGATATTTTGATTTTGAGAGTGGTTTTTTAAAGATTAGAACCCATATCTATTGTACAAACAAATTAATTACTCAGCGTTTAACTAATAGGTGGAATCTATCGAGGTTATCGATTTTAACCATTTTACAGATCACTAAAAATGGCTGATACTTGCTATCAGTGTTTAGAAAACATCTTATCAGTTTATTAAGGAGAAGTTATGTCACAGGTAAACGCAATTGGTCTTAACAGCGCGAAAAGTGAAGATATCATCAAGTCACTCAATACCCTGCTAAGTAGTTATCAAATTCAATATATGAATGCCCGCGGCTTTCATTGGAACATTAAAGGTCGCAACTTTTTTGAACTGCACATCAAGTTTGAAGAAATTTATAACCTATTACTTTTAAAAGTAGATGAAGTCGCCGAGCGTATTTTAACCCTTGATGGCGCACCACTGCATGCATTCTCTGATTACTTAGAGATCAGCAAAATTAAAGAAGCAAAAAATATCAGTGATGGTGTCGCAGCAGTCGAAAACTTACTCGCAGGTTACAGCATCTTAATTAAAATGCAGCGCGATATTTTAGAGCAAGCAAGTGATGCACAAGATGAAGGGACTGCTTCATTGATGAGTGATTATATTACTGAGCAAGAGAAGCTAGTGTGGATGCTTAAAGCCTATTTAAATTAATTTTTAGATAACCACAAGTAGGCCAGCTTTTAAAGAGCTGGCCTACTTAATAAACATACTCTGTGATGTTTTAAGTTACTTTACCGCTTGAAAAAATTCAGTTCTATTTCGGCCTTGCTCTTTTGCTTGATAAACCGCCTTATCTGCTTGGGCGTAAAGCGCGGCAAAAGACATTTTTTCATCAGCAATACTCACACCAATACTTATTGTTATTGGCGTGTTTTCAACTTTAATTGTTGCAACTAACGCATGCAGCTTTTGGCAAAATAGTAACGTATTCTCTTGATTTGTATCTGGTAACATAATTAAAAACTCCTCACCACCAATACGCGCAACAAGATCTGTTTTTCTGCACTCGCTGTTAAGCTTAGCACCCAACTCTTTTAGTATGTCATCACCTTTCATATGACCATAGGTATCATTTATGATTTTAAAAAAGTCTATATCGAGCATTAACAAGCTCACAATTTGATGCGATCTTGCAGCTTGCTCAAGCATTAGCGTACTTCTGACTTTCATTTCTCTTCGGTTGAGTAATTGCGTTAACTCATCGGTAGCAGCCAGCTGTTTTAACTGTTCGGCTTGTGCTTCCAATACTGAACGTGTTTTTAGTAACTCCTCATAAAGTAAATCTCTCTTCGAGGCATTAAAAAAACTCCAATAAATACAATGATCAGACCCAATATGCGCATTCACTGTAACAGGTAAACGTTCGCCTTTGCCGTTCATTATAAGCAGTTGCATTTCTTCACATTTTTTTTCATGTAATAGGGTGGGAATTAAATAACTTTGAAAAAATATCTTTGATGACTTAGTAAACACCGTATCTACATTTTTACCCAGCAACACCTCTGGCTGCCATTGGAGTTCGTTGGTAAAGTAACTATTAACGTAAATAATGATTCTGTTAGCGTCAGTCACACAGGCACCACAGGCAAAGTCATCTGGAGTGTAATTAATTTTGTATTGCGTAATTGTATTGTTCACTGAGGTTACTGCAAATATTCAATAATTATTTGCGCAATTTCATTCGGGTGTGTCATGTGCAAACAATGTCCATCAGCTGCAATTACACTAAGCTTGCTGTGTGGCATTCGCTCATGCATATATTCACCCACAGTCACGGCGGCTAATGCATCATTTTGACTTTGAAAAATTAATGTCGGCTGATTAATATCTGTTAATAAGTGTCGGTGATCAGATAAAAACGTTGCTTCTGCAAATGTTTTGGCAATCACAGGATCCGTTGAACAAAAACTGCCTGACAACTCCCGCATAAATTCATGGGTGTTGCTATCTCCAAGCACTAATGGTGCAAGGTAATTAGCCCAGCCAATATAATTTTTATCCATAATACTAAGGAGTTCGAGTAGATCTTGTGTTTCGAATCCCCCTGAATAATCTGGTGGATCATTTAAAAAGCATGGCGACGGGCATATCATAACCAAGTTTGAAAAATATTCAGGCTTTTTATTAGCAGCTATAGCACCAATCATGCTACTAACCGAGTGGCCAACAAATACCACCTTTGATAGCTGTAAGGCGTCGCATATATCTATAACATCTTGCGCATACCCGTCTAAATTACTGTAACGTTGTTTGCTGTATTGTGAAATGTCGGACGCGCCCGAGCCAACGTAATCAAATAAAACAATGCTAAAGTTATCGGCTAATGACGCAATTAAAAAGCGCCACATGTTTTGGTCACAACCAAAACCATGAGCCAAAAGCAGCGTTTTCTGCCCTTTCCCAATTATTTTTACGTTATTCCTTCGTTTTATCTCATCAGCTAAACACATAACACGGTTCCTTTGTTATTTAATACTTCACACAGCGCACTATAAAAGTAAACCCAGCGGGATTAAAAGTCTATTAGGCTAATAAAAAATGCCATCTCAAGGGCTTTTTCTTCCAAGCTTTTAAAACGCCCTGATGCGCCGCCGTGACCGGCATCCATATCGGTTTTAAACACTAAAATATTATCATCCGTTTTATACTCACGCATTTTCGCTACCCACTTCATCGGCTCCCAATATTGCACTTGTGAATCATGAAGTCCGGTAGTGACTAAAATATGTGGGTACGCCTGAGCGGCAATATTGTCATACGGTGAATACTGAGCAATCACATCATAATAGGCAGGGTCATTGGGATTACCCCATTCATCGTATTCATTGGTAGTAAGCGGAATTGATTCATCAAGCATAGTTGTTAACACATCTAAAAATGGCACATGGCAGCCCACCCCTAAATAAAGCGCAGGTGCTTGGTTAACAACCGCTCCCATAAGTAAGCCACCGGCACTACCGCCTGAAGCAAACACTTTATCTTGTGCACCATAACCTTGTGCAACCAATGCTTTGGTCACATCAATGAAATCGTTAAAGCTATTTTGCTTATGCTGCTTTTTGCCTTGCTCGTACCACTCACGGCCCAACATTTCACTGCCACGGACATGGGCGATAGCATACACAAAACCACGATCGAGTAAGCTTAGTGAAGTGCTCGAAAAGCTCGGATCAATGGTTATACCGTATGCACCATAACCATATTGAAATAACGGATTAGTGCCGTCTTTTTTAAATAGCTCTTTACGATAAACCAGTGACACTGGGACTTTAATACCATCACGCGCTGTTACCATTAATCGTTCTGAGGCATAGTTTTGTGGCTCAAAACTGCCTAATACTTGCTGTTGTTTTAATAAGGTTTTATCACCATTATTTAAGTCCACTTCAAACAATGAGCCTGGCGTGGTGAGGCTTGAGTAATAAATACGTGCTAGGTGCGTGTCATGTTCAGGATTCATTGCAATGGCAGCATAATAACAAGGATCGTCAAACTCTAAGGTCATACGCTGCTGTTGTTTATTAATCACCACAAAGCGAGTTTGGCCTTGTTCGCGCTCGGTAAGCACCAAGAAATCATCAAACAGCTCTACGCCTTCTAATAAAACGCTATCACGGTGAGGGGTATGCTCAAGCCACTGTGTTTTGTCTGCAATAGTAGCCTCCGTTGCGGTCATTAAACGGAAGTTTTTAGCTTGCCAATTAGTTACGATATAAAACGTAGCGCCGAGTTTATCAACATCAAACTCGTGGCCTTCCTCGCGTGGCATTAATTGTGTGAATTCGCCGGATGGCTGATTTGCATCTAATATCCAAGTGTCATTCGTTTCAGTGGTAGCCAAGTCAATGATAATTAGGCTTTCATCACGGCTTTTACCTAACCCCATAAAAAAGCTACGATCTTGCTCTTCATAAACTAGGACATCGTGCGTTTGGCTAGTACCTAATACATGACGATAAACTTGATAACCCAATAACGTTTTCGGGTCTTTCTTTACGTAAAAAACCGTTTTATTGTCATTTGCCCAAACGATTTGCCCTTCGGTGTTTTCTAACACATCGTCAAGTAAACCCTCGTTATCAATAACTTTAAACTTTACGGTATAGATGCGACGACCATCGGTATCTTCTGAGTAAGCTAATAATTGCTCATTTGGGCTAATTGCCACCTCGCCCAGTTCATAAAATTCAAAGCCTGCTGCCAGTATATTTACATCTAACAATAGTTGTTTATCTGTCGCATCCATCTGACGACTGCGGTAATGGCGAGAATACTCATCATCACCACGTACTTCAGAGTGATACCAATATTGGCCATCTTTGACGGGAAAAGTATTGTCATCTTTGACTATCCGGCCTTTTAGCTCGTCAAATAATGCCGTTTGCAGTGGTTTAATTGGCGCTAACTGCTGTTCGCAATAATCATTTTCAGCGGCTAAATGTGCCAACATAGCGTGCTCTGTGCGTTCGTCATCACGCATCCAATAGTAATCATCAATACGTGTTTTTTGGTGTGTTGTTAAAGTGTGCGGCTGTTTACGCGCAACAGGGGCATTTAAAAGTGCAGACAACGATAAGTTTGATAGAGCCACAGAAAAACCAATAAAAAATTTCGATGGCGGGAGTTTAACATAATTTTCAAAAGTGTATAAAAAAGCCCACTCAAAGAGTGGGCCGAAAAATGCTAAATAGCATTAAGGGGAAACTTGCTGCCAGGCTAAATCCCAACTTTGCCCCACACCGGGCTCATAAAGTGGATTGTTTTCTTCTTTCACATTGCAAAACTGGCTAAAAGGCCACGGTTTGCATTTATAGATTAAGCCGGTTTTTGGCTGTAATACTTTTACTCCTGCATTATAAACACTACACTTTTCTGGGTAGATATAATCATATGCAGGCTTAACAACTTGCAAATCATCACATTTAGCAATGCATTGAAACGTTAATTCAGCTCGGTTAATCCCACAGCCTTCAAGCGCATAAATCTGATTTGAACGATAAGCGACAATTAAACCTTGTTCTGTCATTCTACCGGCTTCAACTAACGGTATATGGGTATTAATATACTCCGCCACATAGCGCGGCCAATTATGTGGCTCACCTTGTTCTTCGGTGATAATTTCATATTTAAATGATAAATCGACTAGCTCTCCTTGCGTGTCATAAAAAGTCACTGTCACCATATCACCCACAAATAATTGGGTATGATGATTTAGACAACCTATTGGCATCCAATTTCCACAGGCCAATGACGTATGCATAAACAAAGCAACACCTTAAGAACATCTAATAGCTACTATCCAGTATTTATTGGATAAAAGAAATACTTTTTAACTACATTGTAGGGCTGATGACACACAGCGAGGTTAAAAAATGACCCTGTGCGACGGCCCCGCTATCCTAGTTTTAATGCTAAAACCTTAGACCGGAAACTTTGCGTCCTAACCTTTCGATTAGTTTGCCAAAACAGCGTGAGTATAATGTGACACAGTACAAAGATCAAACTAAAGAATGTAACCGCCAATAAAAACCAATACTTAGGTCTATAAAAAACAAAAAAAGCCAATACATAAAGTATTGGCTTTTGAAATAGTGAAAACTTAAAACTATCGCTCTAACTGCGCTGCTTGTCTACGCTTAAATAGGCGAACCACTTTAGCAAAAATTGCTTTAAACACTTTACCCACATCACCCACATCGCTCATAATAATGTACAAACACGGCACAAGTAGTAATGTGATCAGCGTAGCAAACATCACCGCAAAACCAAGTGCAACAGCCATTGGAATAACGAATTTTGCTTGTAAGCTAGTTTCAAACATTATCGGCAGTACACCCGCAAAGGTGGTGATCGAGGTCAGCAGTATTGGCCTAAAGCGTGCGCAACCCGCTTCTATTACCGCATCTTTAATCGCGATACCTTCTCGACGAGCTTGGTTAACAAAATCGGTCATAACCAAGGAGTCATTAATAACCACCCCCGCTGCGGCAATAATACCGAAGCCAGACATTAAGGTCAGATCTAAGCCAAACCAATAATGCCCCCAAATTGCGCCCGTTAAACTAAATGGAATAACCGACATCACAATCAAGGGTTGTGCGTAACTTTTCAGTGGTACAGCTAATAAGATATACACTAGGATCATGCCACCGACAAAGAACATTTTTTGCTGGTTGGCTTGTGCTTGTTGCTCTTCAATAGCGCCACCAAGCTCTGACTTAACACTCGGGAATTCGTCTTTAAGTTGTGGCAGCAGTTTATCTTTAACTTGCTTAATGACTTCGTTTGGCTCAATGAGTTCTTCGTCAATATTGCCATACACGTAAACAGTACGATAACCACCTTCACGACGAATATAGCTGATACCCGGTTTTTCAGTTAGTTCGACCACATCACCTAGCAATACTTCTTTCCCCTGTGGCGTGGTAACAACCGCATGCTTGAGCGATGAAAATGCTTCACGCGTTAATTTCGGGTAACGCACCATCACTCGCACTTCTTCACCGCGACGAATTACGCGCTGCGCTTCACCACCGTAAAAGCTGGCGCCAACTTGATTGGCAATTGAGGCTAAATCCAAACCTAAGTCATAAGCGACTGGCTTTAAGCTCATTTGCACTTCTTTACTGGCAGGGTCGATAGTTGAGCTAATATCAAATAAGCCTTCTTGCTGCTGCAATAATTGAATAAAACGGCGTCCGGCATCATTTAAAGTGTCGATGTCTGAGCCATATAGCAAGTAACCAAACTCACCATCGCCACCACCTTGACTATTCACATCATCATAAATCGTTAACGACTTAACACCGGCAATAACCGGCATCTGCTCACGCCAACGCCGCGAAAGCTCAAAAGCGTTATAAGGGCGTAAATCTTCTTCAACTAAAGGCGCAAGCAATTGTGCTTCTGTGCGGCCTTGGTTAAACACCAGCACATCTCTAATCAGCTTTTGGCCATATTCCCGCTCAGTATCTTTATCTACTGCAACCACCATGGCTTCGATTTCGCGAATTGCTTCAATGGTTTGCATATCTGATACATTGTCGTTCATCTCTAAATTAATTTGCGGGTAATCATGTGGTATTTTAGGCATAAAGCCTGTACGCACTTGATTTGATGCAATTAAGGCAAACGTGATAATTAGTAACGCAACAAACGAGAAAAATACCGCCCAACGCCACTCAACACAACGCACAATAAAGCGTCTGTATGGGCCGTTAACAAAACCAAAAAAGCGTTTATTAAAACGAGCACGCCAACTATCAGGTTTAATTGGCGGGAAATTAGTATGTGCGATATGTGCAGGAAGAATAAGTTTTGATTCGATTAAGCTGAATATTAAACACAGCATAACGACTACAGCAATACCGTAAAAGAACGCACTCTCAGGACCAGAAGATAAGGTAAATGGCGCAAATACCGCAACAGTGGTTAATACACCAAAGGTGGCTGGAGTGGCGACTTTTTTAGCGCCGTTAACGACGTTAACCACACCACCGCCTTTTTTCTCTATCTCGGTGTAGGCGCTTTCTCCGATGACAATGGCGTCATCCACCACAATCCCTAGCACCATGATAAAGGCAAATAATGACAAAATATTAATGGTGACACCAAATAATGGCATCATCATCATGGCACCTAAAAAACACAACGGTAAACCAACCATTACCCATAAAGCTAACTTAAAGCGAAGGAATAACGACAGCATAATGGCGACTAAAATAGCCCCTTGGATTAAGTTATTTACCATCATCTCTAAACGCGCATTAAGATAGTAAGTCATGTCCATTAATGGCTCTAAACGTACACCCGGTGGTAGCTCTTTATTTTTTTGATCAATAAATGCTTTTACAGAATCCGCAACAGGAATAATACTTTGCTCTTCCGTCGCTTTTACCGATAAGTAAACGGCATTTTCACCATTAAATTTAAAGTAGCGCTCGCCCTCAGTGAACTGGTCTTTAATCGTCGCAATGTCTTGCAACAACACTTTAGCGCCATTATCACCAATTTTTACCGGTATTTGCCGAAATTCCTCACCAGAATACAGTTGATTTTCAACCCGAACCGAAATAACCCCGGCATCGGTTGTTAATTGCCCGGCTGAAAAGTTAGCTGAGTATCGACGCACAGCATCCGCAACGTCACTCAAGGTTAGGTTGTAGCGGCGTAATGTGTCTGGTTCAATCTCAATGGCAATTTCATCCAGCGGTACATCGTTGACCACCAATGATACATTTGAAAGCTGTAACAACTCATTTTCGATGCGATTAGCGATTGGTTTGAGTTCATTGAGAGGTAAATCAGCAACTAAAGTCATGCCAATTACATCTTGGCGAAACTCAATTTGACTTATGGTGACCGGCTCCATTCCCGCAGGGAAAGTCGCAATACCATCCACCCGTAGTTTGATTTTATCCAACACATCGGTGAGCTCAGCATCGGTATTAATCTCTAACTGGGCGCTGCCGCCGTTACGAAATGCGCGGTACACCCCTTTTTTGATTTCAGTTATATCTTTTAAAGATTCTTCAATCTTAATTAAGATACTTTCTTCCATCTCTTGCGGTGATGCTCCAGGGTAGTTGGCATTGATCGTAATATAGTTAATTTCAATGTTTGGGAACATCTGCCGTTGCATCGTTGCAAAGCTAATGATCCCCATTACTATAATGAAAACCATCATTAAATTAGCCGCGACAGAGTTATTGGCAAAATAAGCAATTAAGCCGGTTTGTTTTTCACTGTTTGGCAGTTCAGTGTTAGTCATAACGCAGTCTACCTTTTATAGTTTTTCAGTAGCGGCACTATCAAGTGCCTCAACTTTTTTTATATCCTGAACACCGGCTATTTTTACTGCCATACCCTTTTGAGGATACTCAGGTAAAGTAAGCACTAGCTGATCATCAGCTTCTAAACCATCGCTAATATAAAAGTATTCGCCTTCTTCGCGAATTACTTTTACTTTACGAGGTTCCAGCTGCTGCTCGTCATTTACAATCCACACAGTTTGATTATTTACTAATTCTTGCGGTAAACGATAAATATTTTGCAACGTGGTGCCAGCAAAGCTTACTTGTACATAGCTGCCGTATTTAATCGCATGTTGCTTATTAACTAAACCATAGGGATCTTCAATACGCACTACTAAGCTACTCATACGCGTGGCGTTATCAACCACTCCTAAATCACGGTCGATCACTGCTTCACGGGTGAAACCATGCAAACCGGTTTTTATCACCGTGGCAGTAATGCCCTTCACACGCTCGGGTAAAAATACACTGTCAAAGCCAGCAATAGGGATGATCACTTCCGCGGTTTCGATATTATTAAGTTCCGCAACTTGAGTACCCATATTAATATATTGGCCAACACCAATTTCACGGCTCACAACTAGTGCATCATAAGGAGCGGTAACTTCGCAATTATCTAAATCACGTTGCGCTCGCTTTAACCGTGCTTGTGCTGATTTAACCGATGCTTGTGCACTGAGCACTTGTGGCTCACGTAAAAATAACGCCGTGCGCTCCTTACCTGGAAAACGTTTTACTTCATCTGCTGCAACTTGCGCTTGTGCTTGCTCTTCGATAAGTTGGGCTTGCGCTTGTGCAAGCTCAGCTTCGGCTTGTAATAAAGCAGCCTCGTAGTTATCTTTTTCAATACTGAATAATGTTTCGCCGCGGGCAACAACACCACCAGCCACAAAGTTCGGATGCCAACTCACCACTTCACCCGACACTTGCGCTGATAAATAGGTGCTCTCTAATGGCCGAACCTCACCATAACTATTAATCACAACTTGATGATCATTAGCAGCGACAGGCTCCACTTTTACAACGGGTCGCGTATCAACAACTTCTTTTTTTTCTGGCTCTTGCGCAATTGCATTTATCCCAGCAAAACCTGCAATTCCTACGCTAAGCGCAACAAAAGGAAGTGCCCACTTCAAAATACTTGTTCGCATAATCAATCCCCCTAATTTTCTACTAGGGCCATAATAACAGAGCTGGATGAAACATTAACGTGACATTTGTAAGCAACTGTTACAAGAACATCGATATCACTAAAAAAGTTTTAACAAACCATTGATTGTCACTTATTTAATGCCTTTACTATATTTTTATAAAAATCAATGCAATAAAAAAAGCGCTCGAAGGTATAGTCAGAACATACAAACGACTGTCACACTTTAACGCGTTAAAGTGTGACTTTTTTGTTCACAAAACCGCACGTCTAGGTGTTCAATATCGAACAGCAATCACTTTTCAAGCTGAACTTGCTGATACAACGCATTACCCTAAGTGATGCTAAACGCCAATCACAAGCTGATTTAATTCGTATTTTGTCTCATGAACTGAATAACTCACTGACGCCAATGGCCTCAATGGCAGATACTTTACTAAACACCAATGAATTAAACGAACAACAAACAAGGCAAGTGCTAACACGAATTAAATCACGCAGCGAATCACTACTACTTTTCATAAAAGCCTATGCAGAGTTAACTCGCTTACCCAGCGCAAAGCCGCAACACTTTGATTTAAAAACACTGGCAACTCTCAATGCCATAGAACAACACATTCAGCTTAACTATGCTGGCGAATCACAATGTTTTGCAGATAAACTACTGATTGAACAGCTACTCATTAATTTATTTAAAAACGCATCTGAAGCCTGTACTGAGCAAGCTCACATTACGTTACGCTGCTTTGCGCAAGGCGACATGCAAATATTACAGCTGACAGACAACGGCCCCGGTTTTGCCAATATTGAAAACGCCATCCACCCCTTATACACCACCAAAAATACCGGTAATGGCCTCGGCCTTGCGTTATGTAATGATATTGTGCAAAAGCACAACGGCCAGCTACAGTTAGCTAACACAGCGCATGGCGCGCAAATCACCATTAAACTGCCACAAGGTTAGCCTGCATTTACTTAATCGGTATTTTTTAATTGCGTTATTTTTTCACTATAATTAACATGGTATTTGGATAAAACTATAAATTAAAAGGGAAATATATGTCGAATTTCGATGAATATAAAGTGATCCATGTGGTTGAAGGTGGTTGTGGGACATTATTGCTTGGCTCAAGTGGCTTACCACTTAAAAAGCTTGAAGCAACGTTAAATGTTGAAGCACAAGATGGTTGGCAACTGGTCTTTCAAGTGATAGAAAATAAACGTTTTTGGCTATTTTGGTCCCGTGAAGCGGTGATCATTACGCTAGGTAGAAAACGTGCTTAAAGCATACATTTTGAGTGCAATTCGCCGCTATCAAAAAAATGGCGGGGCAAAATCGCACTTCAATTTAAGCTGTAATTTCTCGCCATCGTGTTCAGAGTACACACATCAAGCGATTAGTCAGTATGGTGTGTGTAAAGGGATCATACTAGGGCTTAAGCGAATTAAACGTTGTAATGATCCCGATTGCGTGACCACTAAACACGACCCGCTACTATAAAGGTAACTGTATGACTCCCGAGCAACTTAAAGATGAAGAAGAACAGCTACGCTCACAAGTTAACCAACTCAGCAACGACACGCGTAAAACTTTCTATCAACAGCAGCAACAACGCATAAAAGATCCCGATACATACGCCGTGCTAAATTGGTTTTTTGTTGCTGGCTTGCATCACTTTTACTTAGCGAACTACCCTCGGGGCATGGTTAACCTAACGCTAATGTTAATTGGCTTATTATTGATTGAAAGTGTGGGTTTACTGCTTATTTTATTGGTGTTTTTAATAGAACTACCGCAGCTATTCAAAAGCCAGCAAATTGTCCACGCTTATAACAATCGGGTAATGAAAACGCTTTTACATGAGCTGCAAGAATCCAATAAACTAAGTTCTTCATAAAAGTCGACATCACGCTTACGATAAAAACAATGTCCCTTGCATATAACGTACAGCATGGCCCGTTACAGTAACTGTGTGCTCAGCAACTTCACAATGCAGATGTCCGCCACGACTAGAAGCTTGATAAGCACTCAGCGAAGTTTTTCCTAACTCTTGTGCCCAATATGGCGCAAGGCCGGTGTGAATTGAACCGGTAACGTAGTCTTCATCACCACCGTTCGCGGGCCAAAAATAACGTGAGATAAAATCGTATTGTGTGCTTGGCGCTGTTGCAACTACATCCAGTGGCAACAGTGTTTTAAGTAACGCAGAGTTTGTTTTAAGGTTTAAGACATCTTGCTCATTATTATAAATAGCAAAGTATGCTTGCTGGTTTTTCAACACCTTAACTGGTTGTATAGACAAGCCATCAAGTAGCTCAGAGGGTACTTCTGCTGCAGCAAAGGGAGCTTGTTTTGGAAAAGTCATGGCAAAGCTACCGTCGCTATTTTTATTGATGATTAACTTACCGACCGCAGCAGCATGAAAGCGAACCTGCGATAAATTGTGCTGTTCACACAATACAAAAGCCGCAGCTAAAGTAGCATGTCCACAAAAGTCTATTTCCATTAACGGTGAAAACCAACGAATAGCATAGCTACCATCAGCTTGACGACAGGTAAACGCAGTTTCGGAGACATTATTTTCTGCGCTAATTTTTAACATCAGCTGATCATCAAGCCAAGTGTCTAAATCAATAACTGCCGCGTAATTACCTTTAAACAGTTCAGTTGTAAAAGCATCTATTTGATGGATAGTCAGTTGCATTGAAGCTATTTTTGCTTATTGATGAAATAGTATGCAATAAATTGCCATAAATACGACGCTGCGCATAGCAAATTTATTTCATACTTACTAAGTAAAAGATTAAACAGTTACAGGTCGCATTTTATAATACTGAATACAGCCTAACTGAGCAGCATTGGTCAATAAGATCATCACAAAGGTCAAGACATGAGAAGCACTTGGTGTTGTCATCGCAAGTTCAGCCAGCAAACCGCATACGCCGGCTACAAATTGCAAACTAAAATAGCGTGCACTCAAATTGCTAATGTCGCCGCTTTTTAAGGTTTTGTAAGTTTGCGGCATAACCCGGATTGAGCTCATCACTAATCCTACAAAAGTTAAGCCATTCAATACTGTTGGCGTGTCTAAGTGGGGCGTGAGTAATAATAAAAATGGCAACAACGAAAAACCAAGCATGCCGGCTAACAGTAAACGCTCTTGCTGTTTGGCGTTATAACGTGCGAAGTAATATAAAATTAAGCCGCTCAGCATACCCGTCACCACAAAAGGCAATACCATGTAAAAACGTTCAAAGTACAAGTTATAAGCAATAAAGTATGTACTTTGTGCAACACCAAACGTCATCATCAACAAAGAGACCCCCGACACACTGCGGTTTTTACGGATCTTTTTTAGCAATGGAAAAAAGCTAAATGCTAAAATAAATGATGAAATAATCGGCAGATAATGCGCCAAAGTAGACCTCGCTCGTTAGTAATTGATTAATAAGTTAGCAACTTATTAATCAAACAAAAAAATAGTGTAAATCACTGTTTTTATATGTTTTATGTAAGGCGCGGCATTGTAAAGGTCCTATAAAAACAAGCAACCATTAGTACAAAATAAACTCATGGCAACGGCGGCAAGTTAAGCTTACAGTTGCCGCTTGTAATACGTCATTGGGCTTCGTTTAAAATAACTTGCTGGTATTGATTTTTACTGATGACTTAGTCGTCGCAATCGTAAAAAACGTAAGCAAAGACAAACAGTCATAGCATTAAATACTTGATTAAATTTTTACCTCAGCGTACCTTAATTGAAACACTGAGGTGACTATGAAACTGTACTTTTCTTTATTATTAATATGTTTATTAACGGCTTGTAAAAGCACTGAGCAGCCTACTACGGTTACGCCCATGCTAACGAGCTTACTCAATCACACGCTCTTTGAGTTACAACAAGTCCCTACAGAACAAGTTATTTTTCAACTTTCTAACCATGAAGCCAAGACCTTTCTAGCTTATGTCGATAATCAACGCTTAGCAGGTTTAACCGACGATATTATTCTATATAACTACATTGAACGCGGCTTTAGTAATTTTAGCTATCACGGCGATACCCTCACTGCGCAGCAAACACTTGAATTAGCACATGGTAATTGCATAAGTCTGGCAATATTAACGCAAGCTTATGCGAACTTAATTGATCTGGAAACAGGCTTTCAAGAAATGACTAGCCAACCTGTTTACGCCAAAGAAGGTAATCTGGTATTTATTGCTAATCATTTTCGCACTAAGTTATATCGCCCTTTTATTGAAGAAGAAGGGCAAATTACTTTTATTCGACCAGGCGTACTCATTGACTATTTTCCTTCCCGAGGCAGTTTTTATGTTGGCAGTGCTAGTTATGATGATCTCATTGCCAAATATTATAGTAACTTAGCAGCTGACGCTTTGCTCGAAAGTGATTATAACCAAGTCTATAGCTTGTTAATGAAGGCCAATCAGTACACCCCAAATGATGCTGAGCTTTTTAATCTAGCAGCAATATTGCATCGCCGCGTCAACGATCAAGCAACCAGCCAACGGATTTATCAAACAGCGCTTGATCAGCAGTTACAAAGTTTAAACTTATTAAGCAATTACAAAGTACTCGCTGAAGATACTGGCAACGAAATGCTAGTTGAACAAATTAATTCATTGTTAGGTGCTCAGGAAAAAGATCCTTATGAATTAATTGCTCTTGGTGAAAGCGAAGCACTCAGTGGGCGCTTGATGAGCGCTAAAAAACATATCGATGCAGCCATAGACAAAGCCCCTTATTTAGCGGACCCCTATGTAGCACTTGCTAAAATTCGTTATCAGCAAGGTAATTTAAATGATGCTCAGAAACTACTAAAACAAGCGATACAGCTCGCAAGAGATCAGCAACAACGCAGTGTTTATGCTGCAAAACTGGCCTCAATTGAAAGTAAAGAATAACCGCCTTGAGTGAAAAAACTCAAGGCGTTAGAGCTTATAGTGAATAATAAAACCCGAGCCACCCTCTGAGTTCATCATCAAAGCTATCACCTTCAACCCTGACCAAACCAAAATCAAGTTTTACATCATTTAAACCCGCGGGGCCTAAACCAAAGCTAAATGGCCCTTGCCACTTAATGCCATAACTCTGCCCGTAAACCTGTTGGTCAATTTGGTGCTGTTGGTAATAAAGCCATGGCATTCCTTCTTCCCAGCTAATACCGCCGCCATAACCTTGATAACGCTTGCCGATGGCGCTGTAAAACGGTAACTCAGGAGCAAACACGTAGTCATTGCGAACATTCTTTGATAATAACGAAGAGCTAAAGCCACCTAGTACCAGATCAATATCATCCCGATATTGCTGACTATAATTAGCATACATAGGTATCGCCAACGCTTTAGCAAATAACTGCGCAGCCACATCGTATCCTTGCCAGCTTTGTGTATCGCTATCGCCACTATACCAGCGTACATTGACAGCTTGACCTATGGCATAGTCTTGCTGGTCATATTGCCACGATTGCTTCAGGCCGACTCTAAGCCACTGTGAACTCTGCTTTTGATTACTATTTGCATTATCAATGTCTGAGTAGTTATAGGCCAGTTCTGGTTGAATTCTAAATTCCCCAAAGCGCAGTGGTAAACTCGCAGCAAAGTAGCCACCTTGTACTGACTGTTCATTTAATAGGGCCTGCTGATATTGCTTACTCGCATCTAAATCATAAGAAAATAACTGGCTATCAAACTTAACAGCCAATGCACTGTAGCGCGCTTGGGCATACATACCTTTTAAAGCGGTGTCGTGTAAATCAATGCTGTAGCCTACTTGCCAATCAAACTGTTTAAGTAAATCACTGCCTTTGATGCTCGCACTCAGTAAAGCAGCCGAAGCAGAGTGATACTGCTCACCTAATGCAAACGTGGCTTTTTGTTGCCATATATCATAACGCGTTTGCTCCCCTATAGGTTGTTGATATACTTTCGCTTGCGGTAAAGTGTGCTGATTGACTAGCAACAGTGGCGCAATGCTCGTAGTGGCAAACTCTGTCACTTCTTCATTATTATCCATTTGCAACTTCATAATATCAGGGCCCTCACTACTGATTGAAAAATACAGTAATTCGTCTGCTTTGAATGGCAAAGGATTCGCCACCGCTTGCTGGCCTTGGGTTAGCTTATACAAACGCTGCGCGGTTAAATCATAACGATAGATGTCGGTTGCCCCCGCAAGGCCGGCAACAAAATAAAGCTGCTTACCATTCGCACTCCAACTTGGCTGTGATAAGTATTGATAGCCTTTAGGCATCGGTACGGCAATGGATTTTTGCTCTTGCAAATCTTGTATATACAATTGCCAATTGTGATTAAATTCGGTTTTAAGAAACGCCAGTTGCTGCTGATCAGGGCTAATTACTGGATAGTCATAAACCGTCGCTAAACTTTTCTCGAATAAAGGTTGAGTTTGACCGGTTTGTAAATCAACCCGTACCAACTCTGAGTAACCCCCTTTCACTTGTTCGGCATAAAGGGTTTGCCCGTGATCTGCAATACTAAAGCGCCGCAGGCCAGCTAAATCTGTTAGTTTGCTAACTTCACCGGTTTGCGTATGCCAGCTAAATATATCTGATATGCGCTTATTCTCAATATTATCTACGTTGCTATAGGCTGAAAAGTACAGCACTTCATCATTTAGCCATTGTGGGTTTTGAATACCCGCACGGTTGATTTGATGCAATACTTGTTTTTGCTTGCGCTTAAATACCCGAGGTGGCTTATCCGCAATATCTTTAGGATCATCTGTAAGCACCTCTTGCTGTGCTTTTTGAAACTCTTCAGCGGCCTTGAGGTTATCTTCAGTGCTATACAACGACAACTGGGTTTTACCGTCTTTATCGCGCTCCACCACCGCAAGTTGTTCGTTATTTGCTGATAAAGTAGGATTGCTTGCATATAGATTTAACGCTAACCAAAGCTCACTAGTGAGTGACTGTTCACTCTGCTCTTTACTCATAGCTTGATAGGTATACTCAGCAATAAAGCGCCTGTAGAGCTTGCTTGCAGAATCCCCAAACACACCTGTAAAAGCGTCATCAAAATCGCGTTGCTTAACCCCTTGCATACGTGTCCATACCGCATCAAGGGTGTGCTCTGAATAGTTTTTCTCTAACCACGCTAAAAATCGAGCGCCCATTAAATACGCCATCGAGCCGGCCAAATAGCCACCATCGGTGCTGTTTAACTTCTCATAACTGGGTAATGCACCTTGCTGAGCAAACTCAGTTAAAATTGCTTCACTGTAATTATCAAATAACCGCCCGCGGCCCGTCATTTTCGATTCGAGTAACGTCGCGTAGCCTTCAGCCGCCCAACGCGGCATCTTGCTGTGTGCTATATCGTATAAATCCCACATACCTCGAAGTTCTTGACGCCACTTACTGCGAGTTGGCTGGGCTAAATGCACTAAATGAATATATTCATGAAGTACCAGTAGTTGCTGCCAACCACTGTTATTAGAAATCACCGTATCCGATTGTGGTGGTGTAGTAAAAAGCGCCATTAGTGGCTTATTAGAAACCGGCAAAGCAAACCCATTGGCAGCATTGAGTGGATCAAACACCACCACATCAACTGTTTCATCCAGTGCGCGATTTTGTTGCTCGAGTACTTTAGTGCGCACAATTTCTAATTCACTCGCCGCAGAGCGTGCCCAATCGGCATTTTCTTGACTGTAATGCACATTAAAGTGTTCTGTATGAATAGTTTGCCATTGCACGGCAGCTTGTGTCTGTGTGGCTAAGAATAACGCAGTAGCGAGTAATGTTTTTTTCATCATGTTCCCTGATCTCTTATTTTAAATCCATTATTGCCATAATTTAGCTGAAAAAGAGAGTGTAAAAATGTAAGAAAACGTGAGTGTTCAAGCTGGCATCACTAAATAGAATGCCAGCCCTAGGTTACACAAGCAAAGTAATGAATTACATCCAACTGCGTTGCTCAAATTCAGCCTGATACAAAGTAAAGTCGATAACCTCATCGGCTTGCGCTGTTTTCAGATAGGGTAGATAAACCGTGCCCGAAGCAAGTTGTATAGACAAGCTTTTTAAACCGCCTTTACGCATAAAGTAAGTGCTAATACTGCGAGTACTTTGGGCTTTATATAATTCAAATACACGATATTGCACACTCACCATGCCGCTGCGGAAAACACCATAAAAACGGCCTTCGTGCTGATAAAAGTGATAACCATAACGACTATACGATAAATACACTAAACCACTTAAAAGCAGTAAACTCAGCAGCGCATACACTGGTGTTAACATATCACCAGCCAGGCTTAGTACGGCAAAAGCCAAGCTTGGTAGCAAGGCATAAAAAACCCAATTTTTAATGAATAATGCTCTTTCAACCCCATGAAAATTAAGGGCCTTAAGATCAAGCCAAGGATACACCCATTGGCACACCTGATTAACCTGCTCGCTATCCAGTACTGGCATGACTAAACTTTGCTTGCTTTTCGCAGCTGCAAAGCCGCCACTTGAGGCCTGAAAACACTGCACTGTGTAGCGTTTTAATAAACGTGCAATTAAATTTTGCTTAATCGTTATCGATTGCACTTTATCCAGACTCACTGATAACTGATGCCGCTCTAACAGCCCTGCAATACGTTTAAATTTTCCAGCTTGAAAGTAAAGCTGATAATTATAAAAACGAATTAACGACATCAATACCGATAGCAAAACCGCAATCAATACAATTAGCACAAGTATTGAAAAAACAGCGAGTGCAGCCGCATCAACCAATATACCTACTTGTTGCTGATAGAAGGACTCTAAACGATTGATCACTGCTGTTTCTAGAAATTCAAACACCACGTTCATAAAAGGCGCAAGCGCTGCCAATGCTAAAATAGCCATGTTCGACATCAAGCCAAACTTTGCCACCTCTTTATTACTCAACGTTAAACACTGTTGCGGCTCAGTACTTTCTAAATCATCTGCCTGCTGTTTTGTATGCGCTTGTTGTTGCTGAGTTGCTTTATAGGCTAATACCTGTTCGCGCAACTGCTCTGCATACTGGGTTGTTACGCCAGGTAATACAGCTTCTTGGCTGGTACTGCCGGCAGCATCAAAAATACAATTAACTAAGCCTAACGGTTTAAAATAAAATGGTTCAGCAATATTAACGTTTTGCACTCTTAAAAAGTTAAGCGTTAAACGCTCTTTTTTAAACACCCCTTTATTGAGTAAAATGTCATGCTCATCGGTGATACAAAAGCGAAAGTTCAGGTAATAAGCGAACGAATAAATTAATAACGCGACAACCGCAACTGCTATGGCTATTTGCCCCCAAAACCACTTATCTTCAACCTGAGTTACAAACACAATCATAATAGGTAACAGGTTAAATACGCCGTCTTTCACAAAACGAAAAGCAAAATGCACAATAAAATAAACCAACGCCCACGGCGAGACGCGTTGCCAGTTTAGCTTATCCATTTAACGACTCATCTGGCGCTAATGGATGATCATCGGTTTGAGTACTTGCATTATTAACGGCTTGTCCTCGTTCAATGTATTTTTGAATAAACTGACGAATATTTTTACAATCATCATGGCTTAGGCCACTAATATTGAGATCGGCACTCATGCCACCGGCACTGTACAAACGCAAACTAGCTAAGCCCATTTTTCGCTCTAACGGACCGCGATGTATTTCGGTATGTTGTACTCGCGAAAACGGTAAAATAGTGACTTGTTGCCAAATAACTCCTTTACGATAAGCAATGTCATGCTCTCGTATAGCAATCCCTTTAAGTCGAATACTGACAACGTTATAAGCTAGCGATATAACCAAAATGATTGGTAAAGCAATCAATAGCGGTGTTTGTGCAAAGGCTGCAAAAGCTTGATTAAAAAAGCAAATCACCGCCAACACGACCATTAATGGGATGTAAAATAATAGCCAGTTTAGCTGAGCGTGCAGCAACGCTTTATCTGCGAGTGATTTATATACTATTTGTTGATGTTGAGGTAAGGCGTCTAGTTGCTGGTTTTCGAACACTGTGTTTCCTTAACAGCCAACCTATTACTACGTTGGCTTAGATTTATAATGCTACAATACCCGGTGTATTAAACCCAACGAATGGTAGTCGCTAAGGTATGACTTTCGCCTGGTGCTACAACTGCACTGTCATCCATTACATTCGCCGCTTCCAAGCACAACATTGTATGGTATTCATCATCGGCAAAATTAGATAGCCGCTTTGACTTATCAATCCATGGGTTCCAAAGTACGCACGAACTTGAGTTTTCACGGCCAACCTCAATAATGCCATCAGGGGTAATTATACGTTGCGTGTCTGCGGCTTGGGTATAAACCATATCCGTTTCGCGAGCAAAACCAACCAGTTCATTTTGATCAAACGGACCTTCACCAAACTCAATGTATTTTGATCCTTGCAGGCCATCAACTTGAGTTTCTGCAATCGCAGGAGTTGGAAAATAGGTATGCAGTGCTTGCGTAAAGGTAATGGTTTGATTACTTAAATTTGTTGTTGTTAAACGCACTTCAAGTTTAGTTGTGAGTACAAACTCCACTTTAAGCTTTGATTTATGCGGCCAATAGCTTTCATCCACTTGGGCCATCGGCAAGGTTAAGCTGACTTTTATCTGCTCATCTTGCTCTGTCACTTCATCAGCACGCCACAAGCTAGTGCGCGCTACACCATGAATTGGCCAATCCGGATTTGAATTAACCCCAAACCACGGCCAACAAATTGGCATGCCGCCACGCACGCTTTTACCTTCTTGGTAATCTTCCTCGCTTGATACCCAAATTAAAGGTTTTTTTCCGGTTGGCGTAAATTCAGTGAGTTGTGCACCCTGCAGGAAAATTTTAGCGCGACAAAACTCGCTTGCAACATTAATATACTCTAAGCCTGTGTCTGTTTGTTCAATGCTTACAGATGGAGATAACTTCATAATACGTCCCATAAAAATGAAAAGCCTAGCCCACCTTACCCAATACTCAGCCTGTTAGTAAATATTATTTAGTGAGTTTTTATGGCAAATTTATAATTTTTCACTCTGTCGCTACTTATAAACAAAATAACTGGCAACAACTTTTAATTAAATAATGATAATTTAAGAAAAATTCATTTCAACTCAAACAAAATAAAAAACAATCAAATAACACCGTAAAGCCAATAATACAGCATTAATCACATCCATCTATTTGAACTCTATTTATTAGATGTGTAATATTTATTACTTGCGATCACGCCTTGACTGTACACCTGCAGCTAATGAGATAAAAAATGAAAAAATATGACGAGTTATTGGTTTCTCTACGTAAAGTGATCCGCGCGATCGATCTGCATTCCAAGCAATTAAATAAAACTTCAGGCCTCACCGGCCCACAGCTATTAATTATGACCGAAGTAGCCCAAACAGACGGTATTACCGCTAGCCGCATTGCGCAAAATGTAAACTTAAGCCCTGCTACGGTTACCAATATTTTAGACCGCTTAGAAAATCGCAATTTAGTGGTTCGTGTGCGCAGCCAATTGGACAAGCGCCGAGTAAGCCTATATTTAACGCAAAGTGGTCAATCTATATTGTTAGCAGCGCCACAACCTTTGCAAGAGCACTTTATCGAGCAGTTTTCAGCGTTAGAAGAGTGGGAACAAAGCCAACTACTTTCATCAATGCAGCGCATTGCAACGATGATGGACGCACAAAGTATTGACGCAGCCCCTTTGTTAGAAGTTGGCGTACTTACTCGTGCTGCCGAAGGGAAAATTGCAGAATAACCGGTCCATAAATATTATATTAAACAAATCATTACCCTATAGCACATGACTAGTTAACTTGGGTTAAAGGTACAATTAGTCTATCCTATAGATACTCATACTTAGAATAGCGATTTATCATGCTTAAACTATCAAAGTTAGCTTTCGCGACTATGCTAGGCGCAACATCAAGCGCCTCATACGCTTCAGACATTGAAGCTATGCAAGCTCAACTTAATCAACTGCAGCAGCAAATGCAGCAACTACAATTACAACTTCAAGAAGCACAACAAAAATCCCAGCAACAAGCGCAAAAACAACAGCAGCTTGACACACAAATAGCCAAACAACAGCAAGTAGAACAAAAAGATACTGCAGCGGATAGTCAGGTTACAAAAAAACCGCAAGGTATTCGTGTTGGTGGTGCAGTACGTACCAACTTTAGTCACACTTCATATGATGATGGCAACAAAAACCGAGGTGGCGATTTTGACTTTGACATTTTCCGGGTGAACTTTTCAGGTGATGTTGGCGATGTTACGCTGAATGCCGAAATTCGCTTTTTTGATTATATGACTGCGGTAAAATACGCTTATGCCGCCTATGATTTTGCTGATGACTGGCAAGTACAAGCGGGTATCACAAAAGTTCCTTTTGGTAACTGGCCGTATAATTCACACAACTACTTTTTTGGTACAACCTACTATATCGGCCTTGAAGACGATCATGATTTAGGCGTGCTATTTAAACGCAAAATTGCCGACAATTGGCAACTCGATCTTGGTTTTTTCAAAAATGATGAATTAGGGGGTGTTGACGGTTATGTCGATGATCGCAGTGATCGCTATTCATACGACGTTGTTGGCTTTAGAAATGCCGATGAAGGTATCTATGCCGACCCAGCATCTAAAGGTGAAGATGGAACTTCACTTGGCAATCCAATTGGCGAATACAACACCTTCTCAGGCCGTTATGGTTACCACTTTGAGCACGACAGTGGCACCACTGAACTAGGTGTCTCTGCATTAGCTGGTGGGTTACACGATGGCGTTGACCGTGCAGGTGATTACCATGCGTGGGCAGTGCACCTTAATAGCACAATAGGTGCTTGGAATTTACAACTGCAACATGGTGAGTATCAATATGATATTGATAACGTCAACCGTATGGCAGTCGGCGCATATGGATTTTACGACAGTATTGCTGCCGAAGCGACGATGACTAATGCCAATATCGCTTACAGTGTGCCCGTTGAATGGGGTCCAGTAACAAACCTACAGTTTTACAATGACTACGGGATTATTTACGATAAATCCGATAACAGCGCTGATACTTGGATGAATGTCACAGGAGTGTCCGTCGCAGCGGGTGGCTTATTTACCTATTTCGATTATGTATTTGCTAAAAATCAGCCCTTTGTTGGCGGCTCAGTCGCTGGTGATAGTGATGAAACAGAGCGCCGCTTTAACATCAACGTTGGTTATTATTTTTAATCACCCTCATCACCCAGCCACTATGGTTGGGTGATTTACTTTTGCTACATCACTTTTTTCAAAAATACCACACGAGACATTAGACCCTGAACCTATACGGCCAATTATTAGCAACCTCAAAAACAGCCAACACCAATAGAATCATGATTTTCAACGGTGATTAAACTCCTCCCCTTCATCAGCTCAAAGTTGGCGCTGCAATGTTAGGAAGGCAAGTGCAAGCTAGACTACACTTTAGCGGTGAGTTTGCTGCACGCTATTTAGCAGGTGCTGGGCGTGGCAGTGCATGGCGTCATCTAGTACAATTGATTGACAGTATTGAACTTACACCAACTCAAGAGCAAGCATTGATCGATGGTGATCGCCAAGCATTTAGCCGTTTTTAACTTTATCAGGCACAAGTATACCCATGAATTTAAAGGTAATTTTTGCTACCTATAAAAATATTGGCTATCAACTACTCGGCTTAGCTCTCGTTGGGCTGGGAATTATTGGTATTGTGTTACCGGTAATGCCCACCACTATTTTTTTCATTTTGGCATTAGCGTGTTTTACTCGCTCATCGCCAAAACTCGCGGCTTGGTTACTTAATCACCCTCGTTATGGCGTAACCTTACGCCATTGGCAAAAGTACAAAGTAGTACCTATAAGAGCTAAATGGTTTGCGGGTGTTGGTATGTCACTTGGCTTTATTGTATTGCTACTTTGTGCACCGCCGTGGTGGGTTTTAGTGTTGGTTGCCAGCATAGAAATAGCGGTGATGATTTATTTACTCTCTCGCCCCTCAAAACCCGAATAAATGTAAAGTTCGTAAATAAAGTTGTTATAGTTAATGCAAATGATTACCATGTAACAATTATTGCAAACAACTATATTATTTATGCCGTTAATAAATAAACGAACTTTATATAGCACCAGCCGTGCGTTACATATTTACCTATCAACAGCATTGCTGTTTTTACTGATCCTATTTTGTGTTAGCGGCATTGTTCTTAACCATGTTGATTGGCTTGAAGGGGATAAAAGTGATGGCCAACTAACCGCACAACTGCCAGCAGAGCTAATAGCACAAGCGAAAAAAAACCTAGCCACGCTACCCTCTTTATACCCGCAAATAGAAGCTTACCTAGCAACTGAATACGGCTTAAACAAAGTCAAAAGTATTGAATGGGAAAAAGAGGACGCATTGGTGATGCTCGACTACCCACTGCCAGCAGGCTTTGCTTTTGCTGAACTTGATTTTATCAGCGGTGAATTAAACCTCGAATATCAAACTGGCGGTTTTTTAAGCTTAATTGGCGATTTACATAAGGGTCGTCATAGCGGCGAAGCATGGAGTTGGGTAATTGATATATCAGCCGTGTTAATGATTTTGTTTGCTATCACCGGAATGATTATTTTATTTCAAAATAGAAAAAAACGCCTAGTAGGAATATGGCTAACAGTGCTTGGGGTCGCGACACCGGCAGTCATCTATTTATGCTGGGTTCCGCAACTAAAAGGAGTGTCTTAATGCTAAAACTTAATACCTTAATTGGCGCTGTTGTTTTATTTACAGCGGCTTTATTTCAACCTAACGCAGATGCCGCAGAGCTTGAAATTGAACTTACCCTACCTGATCTAGACGTGCAACCTTATCACCGCCCTTATGTAGCAGTGTGGCTAGAAACCCCAGAGCGCAAACACGTCACCACAGTGGCATTATGGGTTGAAAAAGCAGAGTGGTTTAAAGACTTACGCCAGTGGTGGCGTAAAGCCGGCAAAAGTGACGCTAACTTTGACGGTGTTACCGGTGCAACAAAGCGCCCAGGTACTTACACCATTAACTGGAATGGCACTGACTTAGCAGGCAAAGCCGTTACTGCGGGCAAATATTTACTTAATTTAGAAGTGGTACGTGAAGAAGGTGGTCGAGATTACACCCGTGTAGAACTCGATTTAAGCAAAGATGGCAAAATCACCATTGATGGCACAAACGAGTTTTCACAAAGCTTTGTCACTATCGTAAGCAAATAACAAGCAGACGCAGCAAGTTAAATAAAGCAAACGCTTAACTATTATTCAAATAAGGAAAGATTATGAAAATCAATTTACTTAAAAGCGCGCTGATTGGCGCAGTTACTTTTACCGCTCTTGCGTCTAGCTATGCCAATGCGCACGCGCGCTGGTTAGTGCCTTCGCACACCTCTCTTTCTGGTGACAAAGCCCATTATGTGATGATCGATGCCAGTATTTCTAATGAAATTTTTGCGCCAGACAAAGCATACCGCCCAGAGCAAAAAGGCGCGGAATATGATGATAATCTGATCATGGCTATTGGCCCTGATGGCAAGCCAGTCAGCGACAAAATTCGTGCTTATTACCTACAACGTAAAAATTCCGCGGCGGTCAAACTAGCTGGAGAAGGTACTTATCATATTACGATGAGCCAAGAGCCGCGCCTAATGACTTTTTATAAAGATGCCAAAGGCGAACGTGGCCGTGTATTTGGCCCTAAAGACAGTAAAGATATCCCAGCTGGCGCAACCGATATTAAAACCACAAAATCGATTGCCACTGTAGACACCTTTGTAAGTCGTAACGGTACTTCAAAACCTGCACTACTTGGTCAAGGCTTAGAGATCAGCGGTCCAACGCACCCTAATGATTTATTTGTTGGTGAAGAAGCGCGTTTTCAATTATTAAAAGATGGCAAACCTGCTGCAAACATCGAGCTTGCCATTTTAAAAGGTGATACACGTTATCGTAACGAGCGTGGCGAAGTTAAAGTAACCACAGATAAAGACGGTTTTTTCACTAACACATGGCAACATCCAGGTTTATACCTGATTGAAGCAAGTGTGAGCGAAGATGCAACTGAAAAAGGTATCGATAGCGTACGTTATTCGTTATTTACCACCTTAGATGTAGCACCTGAATAATTAACTTATAACCGAGTGGTTAGCACCTGCTAACCACTTTTCAGTTTCACTACTAATTAGCACTATGCACTATTTTATAGTCAGCCAATTTCACCTTCATAATAAAAATAACTATAAAACAAACGCTTAATTTTTGGCTTCGTTTTTGCTATTACTAGCTTATATGGAATGTCTAACTAAAAACGAGTACTCAAATAATGACTAACAAACCTCTTTCTTTATTAACTAAAGCACTGCCTATCGCCACCGGTTTACTATTGTTAAGTGGCTGCATAGTGCATATTTCAACTGCAAGTGCCAACATACAACAACAGCAGCAACGCTCTTTATCTGCCGCACAGTTACAGCAACTCGATATTGAAAGTGAAGCCGGCTCGGTTCAAGTCATTGGCTCACACACTGCGACTGAAATCACTGTAGATGCCACTATTTACACGGCTAAAAGTGATGACCCTTATACGCTAACTCTTGAACAAAAAGGCGGCAAAGCCGTGCTCATAGCTAAAAGTTACAGCCCGTCAGGAATGGTGGTATACCAAGGCAGCTCACCGAGTATCGATTTAATTGTCACCGTGCCAAGCTCATTTAGCCTTGAGATTGACGATGACTCTGGCGATATAAATATCGCTGGTGTACTAGGTAATATCAATATCGATGACGACTCAGGGAGCATTCGTATAGATCAAGGTCATAATGTCACTATTGATGATGATTCAGGTGACATTGATATACAAAACATCACCGGCAATCTCAAAATCAGCGATGATTCTGGCAGCATTACGGTAGATAACGTTGCTGGCAATATAATTATTGAAGATGATTCGGGTGACATAACCCTTACCAATATCACCGGCAGTGTCGATATAGACGATAACTCAGGCAGTATCTCTGCTAAACAGCTAGGTAGTTACTTAACGATTGAAGATGGCTCTGGTGATATTTTCGCAGAGCACATCAATGGCTTGGTTACCATCGAGGATGGCTCAGGCAGTATCCGCGTTAATCATGCTAAGGGCTTAACCATTATTGACGCTGACTCAGGTGATTTGAGCATCGATAATATCAATGGCCCAGTAAAGCTAGACTAACCAGAGTAACTGCTGCAGTTTAATGTAAAAACGGTCACTTAATTGGCCGTTTTTGGTTTTGGTTGGGTGTAATCAATCGTGTGGTCACAACTGCCGTCCTTTTCACAGTCATTAATACCATCGCCATCTGCATCCCAGCTTGGGTGCATGCGCTTTTTCACCACTTTAGGCTGTTCACCAATTTGTACCTGTAGGGTGAAATCGGCGCTCTCACTTTGCTCTGATGGCTGTGTACTTGAGTAAACACGTATAATGTAATCACCTGAGGCTGCTATTACTTGGCTCATTTTATTGCCATGGGTAGAGCTGGTGTACACAGGTTTAGAGTCAGCTTTAGCAATAACGTTAAAATAATCACCTAAATCCGCAGAGCTTAACTCAACAGATAATCGCTCTGTGGCGGCTAACGAAATTTCATAATCAATAAACTCTTTACCCGCTAGACTATCAGCCAACAGCCATGATTGTTGTTTGGCATTATCATGAGTTACTAACTGCTGTACATCAGTACATGCGCTTAAAAAAAATAATAAACCAATACCAAGCCACTTCTTCATTTTATTCTCCTACATTTAAATTCGCTTAAAAGGAATGATAAACGCTAAATTAACGACTTTTAACTCAATAGAAATGAACATAAACTTAATTCATCGCAGCAACACTGCATAGTTAATCAACAACAGGAATTTATAGTATGAATATTTTAACGCTTATTTCAAAAAATCCAGCACTCACTAATGTTAGCAGCTTATTAGCCCGTGTGGGTTTGGCAACTTTATTTATCTTAACGAGTTTTAGCAAAATACAATATTTTGATGCCACGGCGCAGTATATGGCATCCGCAGGCTTACCTGAATTTTTGCTACCACTGGTTATCGCGTTCGAGCTAATTGGTGGTTTATTAATTGTACTGGGTTTATTAACGCAATTAACAGCCATTGCATTTGCTGCTTTTAGTGTTGTTAGTGCCTTGTTATTCCACTTGCAACTTGATGATCAAATGCAGTTTTTAATGTTTTATAAAAATATCGCTATGGCCGGCGGATTTTTAGCGCTAGCAAGTCACGGCGCAGGAAAGTTCAGCATTGATCATCTATTGTTAAATCGTAAGTAATCAACTGTCACAGTGTAACAGCACAGTGCAATAATACGCTGTGCTCTGATTTTTGCTCAACATAAGGGATAAAATAATGGCTAAAGTTCTCAATCCTACCACCCATGATATTGGTGGCTTAGATGTAAAGCGCGTACTGCCACATTTTGATAAGAAAATGGTTGGCCCATTTATATTTTTTGATCATATGGGGCCAAATGACTTCCCGATTGGCCAAGGGATCAATGTTAGACCCCATCCGCACATAGGCTTATCAACACTCACCTATTTGTTTCGCGGCAGTATTTTACATCGCGACTCGTTAGGTAATAATTTAGAAATCCATCCAGGTGATGTGAACTGGATGACCGCAGGTAAAGGTATTGTCCATTCAGAGCGTGAAAGCTTTGAAGTGAGAGCGAATCCACATCATATCGATGGCCTACAATGTTGGGTCGCGCTACCAGAGAATATGACCGAAATTGAGCCTTCATTTAGTCATGTGAAAAAACAGCAACTACCGCATATTATTCATGAAGGTATTATGATGCGGTTAGTTGTTGGCGAAGCGTACGGCCTAAGTTCGCCAGTAAAAACCTATTCACCAATGTTTTATATTGATGTGGTAGGCAGCGCCAATAGCCAAATAAAATCACCCAACCCACAACAAGAAACCGCATTATATATAATTTACGGCAGCGTTACTGTGGGCCAACAAGATTACCAAGCCGGTGACTTTATTTTATTTGACAGCCAAGATACTGATATTCACTTTGCTACAGACGCACGTTTTATTTTGCTCGGTGGCGACAAATTCACTAAAGTCCCTTACTTGCATTGGAACTTTGTTGCTTACAGCAAAGAACGTTTAGAGCAGGCAAAACAAGACTGGCAAACACAACGTTTCCCAAAAATCCCTGGTGACGATAAAGAATTTATTCCGCTATAGTAAACAGTATTTTAAGGCATAATAAGTTAGCCAGTATTAGCAAAGGACCAGCATGTTAGAGATCGCATTAATTTATTTAGCCGCAGCCATTGTTGCCGTGCCTATCGCCAAACGGCTAGGCTTAGGCTCTGTACTTGGCTATTTGTTAGCAGGAATACTAATCGGCCCATTTATACTGGGTTTAGTAGGCGATCAAACCTCAGTAATGCACTTTGCTGAGTTTGGTGTAGTGATGATGCTGTTTTTAGTGGGGTTAGAACTACAACCCGCTAGGCTTTGGAAATTACGCCATTCAATTTTGGGACTCGGTGGTCTGCAAGTGACCCTCACCGCCACGGTGATCTTTGCTATTTGTTATTGGCTGCTCGCCATGCACTGGCAAAGCGCCCTAGCAATTGGTTTAATGCTGGCACTTTCATCAACCGCCATTGTATTGCAAAGCCTTGAAGAGAAAGGCTGGCTAAAGAATGAAGCCGGACAAAACGCATTTTCGGTGTTGTTATTCCAAGATATTGCGGTTATTCCCATTTTAGCTTTACTGCCACTGCTTGCGTTTGAGCCACCATTAAACGCCACCAGCATGAGTCACTCACTCACAGCCGATTGGCCAGTGTGGGGCCAAGTTACCGCATCCGTTACGGTGATCGCAGCCATCATACTCGCTGGTAAATATATTTCTGCGCCGTTATTTAGATACATTGCTGAAACGCGCATGCGTGAGATATTCACTGTGTTTGCGTTATTTTTAGTGGTTGCGATTGCACTGATCATGCAAAGTGTCGGCTTATCTCCGGCGCTGGGGACTTTTTTAGCCGGTGTAGTCTTGGCTGAAAGTGAATTTCGCCACGAACTGGAAGCCGATATAGAGCCATTTAAAGGCTTGTTACTTGGCTTATTTTTTGTCGCTGTAGGCGCCTCGATTGATTTTGCCTTGTTATTTAACCAATTTGCTATAGTGGCGCTGCTCGTTGTTACACTGATATTAGTAAAAGCAGCCGTGCTCTATGCCTTAGCACGGATTTTTAAAATTCATCATACCCAGCAACTGTTGTTCACTTTAGCCCTAGCACAAGGTGGTGAATTTGCTTTTGTCTTACTCACCATGACCAACAGCTTACAGATACTAACCCCTGAACAAAGCAGTTTAACCACTTTGGTGGTGGCCATCTCCATGCTAATAGCGCCGCTACTATTAATGTTTTACGACACCTTACAAAAACGTAGCAACACAACAACCAAACCTGATTTTGATAAGCCTGAACAAATCAGCCCAGCAAAGCATGTGATCATCGCCGGCTACGGTCGCTTTGGGCAAATTATAGGGCGCTTATTGAGTACCCAAGGTTATGATATCAGCGTCCTCGATCACAGTCCGAGTCAAATTGATTTACTGCGCCGCTTTGGTAACACTGTGCATTATGGTGATGCCGCGCGCAAAGAGTTACTCGAAGCTGCGGGAGCTGATACTGCACAATTACTGGTCATTGCTATTGATAATGCCGACAAAACTCTCGAAATAGTGAAGCTTGCTCACAAACACTTTCCACACTTAAAAATTGTGGCGCGCGCAATCGACCGCCGTCATGCCTATCAGTTATTGCAATTAGAAGTCGATGCCTTTAACCGTGAAACTGTCGATTCGGCCATCAATCTAGCCGTTGAAACCCTGGAATTATTAGGTAATTCAACCCAAGATGCACAACGTGCTGGGCACTTATTTAGAGAGCATGACCGAGCGTCAGTGCTACAACTGGCGAAACTGTGGGGCGACGATCACAGTTATGGCGTGGCTGTGCGTCAACGTACAGAAGATTTAAAACAAGTACTCACCCAAGATAAACAGGCACGCGAATCATTAAATACATGCGCTCAAGGCGATTGCGAGGACCACAATAAAGATGCTTAGAATTACTTTAGAACAATGGCGTATGTTTAGAGCTGTTGTGGAGCATGGTGGCTTTAATCAAGCTGCGCAAAAAATTCATAAAAGTCAATCAAGTATTCATAATTCGGTGGGAAAAATTGAAGCCGCGTTAGGGATTAAACTATTTACCATTGCAGGGCGTAAAACGGTGATCACCGAAGCTGGCGAAATGATGCTGCGCCGAGCCAATTACCTCTTAGATGAAGCGGCAAAAATAGAAGCGGTAGGACAAACTTTGGGGGAAGGCATCGAAAGTCAATTACGCATAGCTGTAGATGAAGCTTTTCCGCAATCACTGCTATACAGCGTATTAAATAGCACATCATCACAGTATCCGCTGCTACGTATCGAACTGCTAGAGTCTATTTTAGCTGGGGCTAACGAGCTACTCGACAACACCCATGTCGATATTGCAATTTCTCCGTTTGCTGGCAAAAGTGGCTTTAGTGAAGAGCTTTGTAATATTGAGTTTATTGCCGTTGCACACCCAAACCATGCGCTTCATTCACTTAGCCGCCCGATTACATTAGAAGATTTAAAGTCACACCGACAAATCGTAGTACGCGACTCCGCAGCACATAACAAACAAGATGGCGGCTGGCTCGGTGCCGATCAACGTTGGACAGTAAGCCATATGCGTACTTCTATCGATATGATAAGTCGTGGTCTTGGCTTTGCGTGGCTGCCCAGTAGCGCAATTACAATGCAACTAGCTCAAGGGACGTTAAAACCTTTAATTCTCAGCCATGGCAGTCAGCGCAACACACAAATGCACTTATTATTTAAAGACGGTGATCGTCTTGGCCCCGCAGCTCGCACATTCATTGGCGAGCTACGCTATCAAGTAATGCAGGCTGAACTAGATTACTAATTAATTAAGGGCTTTCATTCGATTAACAAGAACGAATAGTCCTTTTAAAAGCGATTTTAATCGTTCTCATAACACTTATACTGCTGCTATTAAAATTCGTGTTTAATCAGGAGTAAAGTTATGCACTATATACGCAAAGCCAACGAGCGCGGCCAAGTTGATCTTGGTTGGTTACAAAGCCAGCATAGTTTTTCATTTGGTCATTACCATGATCTAAAACACATGGGGGTGTCTGTACTTAGAGTGATCAACGAAGATAAAGTACGCGCAGGCCAAGGCTTTGGCACTCATGGACACCGTGATATGGAGATTATCTCTTATGTCATTTCTGGCGCATTAAAACACCAAGACAGCACTGGCAATGAATACATTGTTCCTGCTGGTGACGTACAACGGATGAGTGCCGGCAGTGGCATTATGCACAGCGAATATAATGCTTCAAATTCAGCAACGGCGCATTTTTTACAAATTTGGATCCAACCCAAATTGCGTGGTATAACCCCTAGCTATGAGCAAAAAAGTATTCCGCAAACAACTCAGCTTACACCACTCGTTACGCCAAATGGCGAACACGGCAGCGTGAGCATCAACCAAGATGCCAGTATCTATCGTTTAAAACTTGATGCAGGGCAACCATATAACTTGCAAACCAGTAACCGTAAAGGGTACTTTCATGTAATCTCAGGCTCTGTTGACGCAAATACAGATACCTTTAGCTCAGGTGATGCATTCGCCTTGAGCAGCGATGAGCAAGTAACACTCACAGCTAAAGACCAGCTAGAAGCGTTATGGTTTGATTTACCAGCATAAGTAAGGAAACAAATGACAGTAACAACCTTAGTGATCATTGCTTTTGTTGTATTACTCACTGGCGTATCTAAATCGGGTTTTGCCGGAGCGCTTGGGGTGTTTGCCGTACCATTGTTGCTGTTAGTAATGCCCCCTGTTGCTGCAATCGGCTTAATGCTCCCGATACTGATCGTTGCCGACATTTTTAGTTTAAAAAGCTACTGGCGACAATGGCATACTCAGCAACTAAAACGCTTATTGCCGGGCTTGCTAACTGGTGTGTTAATCGCCCATGCTTTAATTGGCTGGCTCGATGCAGCTGTAATAAAAACAGCCATAGCTATGTTATGTATTGTGTTTGCGATCCGCAGCTTAGCGTTCAGTCAATTTACTGCAAATGCTGTAAATAACCGTATTGGCGCTGCAGTTATGGGCTTTTTAGCGGGCACCACTAGCACCTTAATACATGCAGGTGGGCCACCGCTAATCATGTATTTCAGCAGCATAAAATTACCAGCTAAACAGTTTGTAGCTACTGTTGCGATTATTTTTGCGATGATGAATGCCATCAAGCTGATAGGCTTTATTAGTCTGGGTTTAATCGAAATAAAGTGGGCGTTAATTGCGCTTGCCAGCTTGCCGATTGCTTTTTGTGGTAATCGTTTAGGGATCTGGTTGCAGGGCAAACTCAATACTACGCAGTTTCTGAAAATAATGAATGTACTACTCTTGTTGCTGGGTATTTGGTTGTTAGTGATGTGATCTGGCTAGTTAAACATTTCGTAGTTAGGTAAACTGATTCAACATACGCTATTTAAGGTTCTATTTTGTTAAATAACCAACCACTTCGCAAACCCTTCTCTGTACTGGTTGTTATTTATAAAGCAAATAAAGACTGTTTATTAATTCAACGTACCGATGATGCCAATTTTTGGCAATCAGTGACCGGTGGTATTGATGAAGGCGAAACACCTTTAACAACAGCGTATCGAGAGCTTTTAGAAGAAACAGGCATCGATGCCCGCGCTTTGGGTTTGACCATTCGCGATCACCAAAAAACCAACCAATATACAATTAGAGAGTCATGGCGACATCGCTATCAAGCCAACGCGTTAATTAATACCGAATATGTTTTTAGTATTTGCGTACCCGATGATATCGCCATCAAATTAGATCCCAATGAGCACACTAACTTTATTTGGCTCACGCAACAACAAGCGGCAGATAAAGCTTGGTCGCCAAGTAATCGCGATGCAATACTGGCGTTATAACACCGTGGTCATTCCCTGCTCTCTTGTTTAGCGGCATACTCAAGTAACAATTCTATTAACTAACACCTGTTGAAGGTTGAGCAAAGTCTGGCTAATTATTCTGTAAATTTGCAAACTTATCAGCCATAGTAAAGCATCTAATTTTATCTAAAAAAGTATGACTTATGGATAGCGAATTTTTTGCCAAGCAATTTGAATCTGCTTGGTTATTGATCCAATCAATGCTTAGTCAACAAGCAACCTATCTGCAATTATTAGTGATCATCACCAGCTACGCTGCCGCCTACTGGATTTATTCAAAAACAGTTAAAAAACGCGTTGATAAGCACACTAAGGTGGCGTCCGATCACCCAATAAACATTATGCTGTTTCGACTCAGCAATATCGTTTACCCGCTAGTGGCGATCATTTTATTACAGATATTTACCGCCATTGGCATCACTGCTGATTTGCAAGTGTGGTTAATGAATACTGCACTCAACATTGCCATCTTATTGTTTGCTTACTCAATTATTAAAGAGTTTGTTAGCAGCCCATTTATGTCGGCACTGTTTAAGCTAGCTGGCTTGCCTGTTTTACTGTTGCACTTACTGGGCTTTTTGCCAGCATTTATTAAAACCCTTGAAGCGGTCTCCATTAATTTAGGCAATATCCAAGTCAGCTTATATGGACTCACGCGGGTATTGTTTTTTGGGGCTATTTTATTTTGGTTAGGGCGAGCCTCCAGCAATGTTGGTAAGGTTATAATTCGTAACCAGCAAACGCTAGATATAAGCACTCGCGAAGTGTTTACTAAACTCTTTGAAGTAGGTTTGTTTTGTGTCATCGCGTTATTACTGCTTAATATTATGGGTGTTAACCTCACCGCCCTAGCTGTATTTGGTGGTGCGCTAGGCGTTGGCCTAGGTTTAGGGTTGCAATCAATTGCCTCTAACTTTATTTCTGGCATCATTATTTTACTCGATAAGTCACTTACTATTGGCGACTTTGTTGAGTTAGAAAACGGTAAAAGTGGCTTTGTTAGAGAGTTCAAAATGCGCCATGCAATTTTAGAAACTTATGACGGCAAAGACATACTGGTTCCCAACGAAACCTTTATTTCTTCACTGTTGACCAACTGGACGCATAAAGATCCAAAACAGCGCTATCGTGTTGATTTTAGTGTGGCATACGCCACCGATGTCAGAGCCATGGTCGCAATAATTAAAGAAGCTGTTGCCCAGCACCCGCAAGTTATTAGCGGCCCTGAAATACCATTTGAAGAGCGCCCTGACTGTGAAATAGATAGCTTTGGTGATAATGGCATCAATATGTTTGTGGAATTTTGGATGCAAGGAATTGATGATGGTAAAAATCGGGTTGGTGGCGATTTGCTATTAATTATCCTAGAAACCCTCAAAGCCCATGATATTGCAATACCATTCCCGCAACGCGAAGTTAGAGTACTTAACGAAGGTTTTGTCAGTAAGATTTAAACTAAGCGGTGTGCATACACCGCTTATTCTATTGCTTTTTAGCGCATAAATAGGCTGCGCCATACCGCTGTTTGTTACTATAAATACTTTAACCACGGTTTTTTGGCGACACGTTTATAATCACTAAATGCCTTAGTTGGCCAATATAAAACAACCGCTAACACAACCGTAATTAACCAAATCCATGTAATATCATTTACGCCAAAATATGCACCATGATTAGCACCAAAAATAGCCCTGCAAATTGTGTATAAAATCAATAATACGTAGAGATGAAAAATATAAAAGAACATCGGCACTGAGCCATACACTCTGAAGGCATTGGTCAAGCGATTTAATGGCCGTTCAAACAGCCATAAGCCAAAAAACATCAGCGCAAAAGTGATCAATAAAAAGCTCAGTGAAGGCGGATATTTAGTGACGTTAAATATCGACATAGCCGTTTGCGCCGTGCTTGCAAATTGCTGCCATGGCAGTGTTTCGCCATAGACATTTAAGCCGCGTAAAATTGCAAACAAAGCGATACAGCCCAGTCCTAAGCCAATTAACCATTGTTTTCTATCATCACTGTCGCGACTCGAAGCATATAAAGGGCCTGCGCAATAGCCTAATAAAATAACCCCAATCCATGGTAATACTGGGTAACTGATTTTTACATTAACTAAACCACCTTCAGAGATGAAGCCGCGATCGTGCAGTATGGTCCATAAGGTATAGCCCCACTCACCGGGATTAAAGCTAATGGGTGTAAGTAAGTTATGGCCAAACACAATCAGCAAACCAAGCGCTAATAATAGTCGCTGCGGTAAGTTGATCAACAATGCCAGAGCCAGCATACACAGGCCAATAGCCCATATCACTTGCAGAAAAATAGTCGGGATAAACCAAATCCACAAAAAGCAAATTATGGTTACTTCAAGGGCAATTAAAAACAACCCCCGCTTAACTAAAAAACTACGAGCAGAGCGCACTTTACCTGAGCTTGGGTGGCTATAAAGCCACGCCGAAAGCCCTGTTAAAAAGATAAAGGTTGGCGCGCAAAAGTGCGCCGCAAAACGGCTCCAAAACAACCCTGGAGAGGTAACGTCAACATCCATTGGATCAGATACCGCCATGTGCAAGAAAAAACGCTCTCGCACATGATCAAGTAACATTAGCAAAATAACCACACCGCGCATGATGTCGATACTGTGAATACGGGTTTTAAGTTGCTCAGAAGTCATAACTTATACCTAACTTAAATTGTGTTGGTGCGCCTGGGTATGCCCACAATGCGTTATAGCTACTGGCGATGTAGCTTTCGTCAAAAACATTATCAACATTAAGTGAAACATTTGTCCGTTCAGTCACCTGCCATTGCGCAAATAAACCCACTAGCTGATAACTCGGTAAGTTAAAAGATAAATTTACTGGGTCGCCCAGTCGGTCTGAAATATATTGGTAATGACCACCTACTTTTATGTCTTGCTCAAATACGCGGGTATTGTGATTTAAAGCAAGCGAAAAATTATTTTTTGGTACATTAACTAATGGGCTACCTTTAGGGATAGGCTCTAACCAATCGACATTAATCATGTCTTTAGCTGTTTCAGCCTTTACGTAAGCATAAGAAAGCGTGTACTGAGTGTTTGCACCTAAACTACCCGTCAGATCAACCTCAATACCTTTACTGGTTACTTTACCAATCGGTTTTGAATAACCCTTATCGTCAGCCACCAACATGTTGCCTTTGCTAGCATCAAATACGGCAATAGTGCCGCTAATGTTGTCAAAGCCAAACTTCACACCCACTTCCAAGGAATCACTTTCTTCAAAACCAAACGATTTACCCTGAGCGTCAGTACCACTTAAAGGTATAAACCCTTCGGAATAACTGGTATAAAAGTTAATCGCATCATTTAGCTCATATACCATCCCTAGCCGTGGGCTAAGTCGGTTCATCGTGCTATCTGAGGTAACGCCTGACTTAGTCTCGAAAATATTCTGCTCAATTTCATCAAACCGCAATCCCAGCATTAATTTAAACCGCTCGGTAAGGTCTAGCTGATCTTGCACATAAATACCGTATGCCTTTTGCTTTTCTTTATTTTCATACAGTTGCGCAACATCGGGGCCTTGCCCTTCACTGTAGTTTGGCTGATAAATATTTAATGTATGCGTGTCTTTACCACCGCGATAACGATAAAGCCCAGTGCGTAGCTCGTAATCATATCCATCAACACCAAGCAAAACATGATTGGTTATATCTGCTATATCAAAATGACCACTTAATTCTGCGCGTACTGACAAATCATCAGAGTAATAATCTCTATAACGGTGTTGACGCGTAAGCATTGGGTTATCTAAAGACAAAGTCTGTCTTGGAGGAGATAGTTCAGCATCAGACGAAAAACCTGTTAACGTCGCGGTTCGATAGTTCCCCCCCAATAAGAGTGACCAATCGCGATTAAAATCGTAATTATAATTAAGTTGGTGTCCGCGAGAGTGCACTTTAGTTGGCGCATCATTAGGGTTACCTAAAAAGCGGCTTCTAGGTACGGTGTCAAAATTATCGTTAAGTACAACAATGCCGCGATCATACATCTGCTGCTGATCAACATACTCAAACTCATAGGTTAATGATGACTTGTCGTTAAGCTGATAATAAAGCGATGGCGTAATAACAAATTTATCGTGGTGTACATAATCGCGAAAGCTATCACTATCTTGCCATGCACCATTAATTCGAAATGCAATATCTTCTGTAAGGCCGTTAGTGTAATCACCTTGCACACGTTTATGATCTTCGCTACCAAATTCGGCTTTTAATTGGCCTTGCTGATAAAACTGTGGCTTTTTAGTAATGATATTTATCGTACCACCTGGCTCAGAGCGGCCATATAAAGCCGAGCCGGGACCTTTTAGCACCTCAATATACTCAATATTTGATACATCCCGAGGACCTGCAAACCCGCGCCCACCACTAAATCCATTAATTAAATAACCCGACGGCATATTTTCATTGCCCGACAAACCGCGAATAGAATAGCTATCCCACAGTGCGCCACCATTATTTTTACGAGAAATACTAGCAGAAAAATCAAGCGCATCTCTAAACTTGGTAATGCCATTATCGACCATCATTTCTTTACTTAATGTGGTAATTGACTGTGGCAACTCTTTAACTGGAATATCGCCTCGAAAGGCTTGTTTATGTTCAATGCTAATGGTTTCTATATCTGACTCTGTGGCATAAGAACCAAAAGAGAGCGCCGCAAAGGCAAGAGTTAATGCTGAGTACTTCATGATCCACGTATTAAAGTTGCTTATTGATTTGTTACAACATAACATAAATTTATCTGACGTTATAGTATTACAATTGAATTTTGTATAATTTTAATAACAGCAACCAGCCTGTTTGATAATTACTTAACTTAAGCGATAACGTTACTGCCTGCTTCGAGGAGGACCACAGAAAACCTCCTATTTACTTGATGGGTCTGGTAATTGGCAAAGATTGCAACAAATTCCTAATCACGAATATCCTATTGGCCTATTAAATAATAAAGCCTCCGGCTGTGTCGTTAACCACTTTAAAGTAACAGTGCGTGCTGACTTTTACCTAAAAAAAGCCACCACTCGCAGTACAATAATGGCCCCACATATAATGCAATCTCAACAAGCGTGCGAGTAATTTTTATTGAGCAAACAGCTGTGATTGCCTACAATGACGCACAATATATTCAATACAGATCACAATTATGACTGATACCAATAAACCAGAATTACCCGATCAACTTTCGATCAACCCACGCAGCAAGTTTTATGTAGAAGACGTATTTGAACATGAAATAGGTATTACACTTAACGGCAAAGAGCGTTTTGACGTTGAAGAATACTGCATTAGTGAAGGCTGGATCAAAGTAGCCGCACCAAAAGCGCTAGACCGTCGCGGACAACCATTGCTTATGAAAGTAAAAGGCACAGTAGAAGCGTTTTATAAGTAAGCTAACTGTTTACTGTAAATGAAAAAGCCGACTTGCGTCGGCTTTTTTGTGCTTGTTACTTACGGCCTCGCCAGCCGCTCCATACATCTTCAACATCGGCTTTATTTTTGTTCTTTTTCTTGCCTGTGCCTTCAGGTTTGGCCATGGGTTTATCGTTTTTAAGTGCCTGTGCAGCATCAAGATTCGCTTGGTTTACGGCAAAGCCTGTAACCTCTTCGCGCTCTAAGCGTAGCTTGTTTTTCTTCTCAATAATTCTAAAGTGATGAAAGTCTTCATAATCTATCAGTGATAACGCCAAGCCCACTTCACCGGCACGGCCACTTCGGCCAATACGGTGCATGTAATCAGCAGGGCTGCGTGGTAAGTTAAAGTTAATCACTACTGGCAGTTTGGCAATGTCTAAACCACGGGCAGCAATATCAGTGGCAATCAGTACTTCAATTTCACCGGCTTTAAATTTTTCGATGACCCGAGTACGTTCACTTTGGCCTTTATCACCATGGAACACTTGCGCATTCACGCCGCGTTTTTCAAGCTTACTGGCTAAGTGCTCACAATCTTTTTTGGCGTTGACAAAAATCAGTGCTTGGCGCCATTGCTGCTGTTTAATTAAATGCGCTAAAACCGTGGTTTTCTCGCCTTTGTTAACGCTAAACACACGTTGCACAAGGGTGCTTTCATCTTTGTTTTGGACTTGAATTTCAACGGGGTTAGTTAACAGCTCTTGCGTTAATAATGTGACCTGCTCAGGGAAAGTCGCTGAAAACAACATGGTTTGTTTTTTAGCGGGCATAAGCGCTAATAAGTTAGTCAGTTCTTCGGTAAAACCAAGGCTTAGCATGCGGTCAGCTTCATCAAGCACAAGCGTAGTTATTTTATCGAGCTTAATCCCATTGCTTGAGATTAAATCAAGCAAACGCCCAGGGGTTGCTACGATGATATCGGCACCACCGCGCAGTGCCTGCATTTGGGTATTAACCGATACACCACCAAACACGGCAACGGTTTTTATTGCGCCATTAAAATTTGCAGAATACGACTTAACACTATCAGCCACCTGCGTTGCCAGCTCTCGCGTTGGCACTAAAATAAGCCCAGTAACATAGTTACCTTTGCTAGCAGCTTTTTTAGCACCTTGCTCTAAAAAAAGTTTTTGTAATATAGGCAATGCAAACGTCGCCGTTTTACCTGAGCCGGTGTTTGCCCCTGCAATTAAATCATTACCCGCTAATACACTCGGAATTGCTTTTGCCTGAATCGGCGTCGGCTGGGTGTATGCCAAATCAGTTAAACGAGCTAATAGCTCTGGAATAAGGCCAAGTTCGTTGAAATTACTAAGGTTTGCGGTTGAGGTCATAAAAGGTGCGGGCTCATTACTAAAAATAGCCTGCAATTTTAGCGTATTTATTGCCCGTTAAGTAGAGATTAGTGATTTTAATGTGTTTTAGGTAATGGCACGCGTGGTGGTGTGCGCTACGAATACCGCAAAAATTAATCTATTGATGCGCAGGTTTAACTAGGCCTGCGTTTTTATCAATGGGGTATCTTGACTTTTTAAGAACTCAACGGCCTTTGCTTGATATTCTTTAATAAAAGATTCTGAGGTTAATTTTTCTACCGTTGATAAAGCAGACCGCGCAAATCCAACAACTTTACTAAAAGAGCGAGGGTGCTCTTTTCGCATTTGTTGTGCTTCATCGACTCGAGACTCAAAATACGCATTAATATTAATTTTATCGTCAGCAGAAAAAGTCTTTTCTGCAAAATCAATATTATCTAATGGACCCTTTACACCCATAACATCATCCCAAAATGTTCCTCTGAGGCTTTCTGTGTTACCACTTGCTCTTTGTGTATCCGACTCAAGCTTTCTTACTGCATCGACTATCCCTTTGAATTCATTGATCGACATATTACTAAAATCAAAGCCTTCAGGATTAAGCAGCGCACTATAGGGTGAGCTTTTTTGTGCTTCGCCAGTAAATGCAGCAATCGCTTCTGGTTCTGCCTCTACCTCTTTTTTAGCATCTGTCACTTGCTGCTGAGGAGCTATCGGCGCTTTGGGTTGATTTGTAGTAGTAAGACTTACCGCTTGATGGATATTAAAATTGATTGTCATAAAAGTTCCTTTTTTAGTTATTCTGCATTCAAGTATTTCTGTATCGGCTGACTTACTTATTAGTTTAGGACTTATTTTAGGTAATTACATTTAAGCTTGATATTTAAGTACAACCTCCCCCCCCCTTTTTCAGGAACAAAATATTACTGTAACATTCTCTTCGGCATGCAAAGTGTCACTATCTATATTGGAAATTATCTAAAACTCAAAGGACTAAGATGAAACTTACACATTTACTCAACGCTATTATCCTCATTGCTTTAACCGCGACTAGCACTTTAGCTATGGCTACAGTAGAAAGTGAATTAACAAAACGAGCCGAGGCAGTTGCAAAAGCCGAAGGTATAACAATGGCTGAATTACTTGATCGCTCTGAATTGGGTGAGCTGGATGTCAATCAAAGAGCCGCTGAGTTAAATTCACAATGGGCGAGTTCACGCTGTGAAACATATAAGTACACCAAATATGCCAGCGTTAAGATAGATGAAGAAGCTACACTAGCGCGATTTTCAAGTTTTGGAGGCGGTTGTAATTCATTCTTTTTTACTATCGAAAAAAATTACGATGGTCATGATATGGAGCTGATTTTATATCGTGGTGACCAAGTAATTGACTCCGGTACTCATATTGGCCAATATTTAAGTAATGGTAGTTATGTACTAAAACTCAAAAATAATGGTGGCGGTAATGGTACGCGTGGTGGTGTGCGCTACGAATACCGCGAAAATTAATCTATTGATGCGCAGGTTTAACTAGGCCTGCGTTTTTATCAATGGGGTATCTTGGCTTTTTAAGAACTCAACGGCCTTTGCTTGATATTCTTTAATAAAAGATTCTGAGGTTAATTTTTCTACCGTTGATAAAGCAGACCGCGCAAATCCAACAACTTTACTAAAAGAGCGAGGGTGCTCTTTTCGCATTTGTTGTGCTTCCTTAACACCAAGTTCAAAAAATGCTGTTATATCGATTTTATCACTTGAAGAAAAACCTCTGTTCTGGAAGTTGATCCCTTCAAGAGAGCCCTTTACATCCATAACATCCCCCCAAAATGTTCCTCTGAGGCTTTCTGTGTTACCGCTTGCTCTTTGTGTGTCCGACTCAAGTTTTCTCACCGCATCAACTATCCCTTTAAATTCATTGATCGACATATTACTAAAATCAAAGCCTTCAGGATTAAGCAGCGCACTATAGGGTGAGCTTTTTTGTGCTTCGCCAGTAAATGCAGCAATCGCTTCTGGTTCTGCCTCTACCTCTTTTTTAGCATCTGTCACTTGCTGCTGAGGAGCTATCGGCGCTTTGGGTTGATTTGTAGTAGTAAGACTTACCGCTTGATGGATATTAAAATTGATTGTCATAAAAGTTCCTTTTTTAGTTATTCTGCATTCAAGTATTTCTGTATCGGCTGACTTACTTATTAGTTTAGGACCTATTTTGGGTTCTTTAAATGAAGCATTTTGCTGGACTTGCACCGCCATATATACATATGGCCATGACGAAAAAACCTGTATTTTTAGCGCATTTATTGCCCGTTAAGTAGAGATTAGTGATTTTAAATATGGCTTTAGATGAAAATATTCGGCCCACTAGTTAGAACAAAGCGACGTTGTTCATTGATTTAGCTAAATAAAAACCTTAGCACGATGGTTAAAGTAACTCTATCTTACTTCAGCTTAGAGAAAACTGATAGAAACAGGCAGCGCAGCACATACCTTTGAGTTAATAGGTATTTACTAATTTATCTAAAAATAAATAGAGCTTTTGGTTCATTACATCATAGTCATGAGCAAGTAATACTTCTGGCTCATCCACAAAGCGATATTTTGCAGCTTCACTAAGATCATCATGCTCAATTAGCAAGGCTACAACCTCTTTAGTTAGCTCCATATGGCATTGAAAACCAAATACTCGCTCATTATAAGCAACGATTTGTCTTGGGCAGCCCTCGCTATATGCGATGATCTTTGCATCAGATGTCAGCCCCGGCATATCATTGTGCCAATGACCTACCTCTAACACTTTATCGAAGTGCTCAAACAAGGGATGCACTAAACCTGCTGGTGTTAAAGTAATTGGAAATTTACCAATCTCACGCTCAGGACTATGTTCATAATGAGCACCTAATGCTTCGCCAATCAACTGCGCTCCTAAACAAACGCCAAGTACAATTTTCCCAGCAACAACCGCTTTTAAGATCAAGGCTTGTTCACCTTTTGCATCAAAATAAGGGCATTGATCAATTGTTGTATTAGGACTTTGGGGGCCACCCATTACTATTAAAATATCAATATCTTTAATCGTATCTAACAGAGGGCTACCTTCATACACCTTAGAATAGCTAATATTATAACCATGCATTCTAGCCCAAGTTTCGTATGCACCTGGCGCTTCAAAATGCTCATGGATAATAAAGTGAATATGCATTTTTTTGCCTTTTTATATAACAGAAGCTCACGATGATATACCAAATCAGCGCTATGCGTTTTATACTAACTGACACAAAACATCGATAAACCGCCACCATGCAAGCTAACGAGCTAATCCAAAGCTATACACATAAACAGCTAATAACAAAAACAATTCATATGCCTGCTGGTTACGTTGATGATTTTCACTCACATCCATGGCATCAAATAGTGTTCCCATTTAAAGGTTTACTACAATCAAGCATTGCTGGTAAAAGCATAATCGTGCCTCACAATGCAATGCTATACATACCCGCAAACACGTCTCATAAATCTGTAGCAGTTACAAATACTGAATTTTTAGCCGTTTATCTTAATCCTGATGTATGGGTGGAGTATGCAAGTGAAGCTAAATCTTGCCTTGTAACGCCATTCATTAAACAGCTCATATTGCTCTTGTTTGAAAATGAAATGAGCCAACAATCAGAATCCAATATTACTCATTTATTACTCGTGCTCAGAGATCAAATTGTCATGGCTAATAGTTATGACATCCCATTATTACTGCCAACCGATAAACGCCTGCTAGCAATTTTCAAACAACTTAAGCAACAACCTGATTTGTCATTCACTTTAAAAGAATGGGCTAAAAAAGTTGGGGCATCAGAACGCACTTTATCGAGAGCTTGCGCAAAAGAATTTAATCAATCTTTCTCATTGTGGCGGCAAAATATAAGACTTGTTTTATCTTTACAACTGTTGGATTCAAAGAGGTCGATTCAAGATATTGCATTAGAGTTAGGCTATACCTCTGATTCAGCTTACATTTACGCATTTAAAAAATTATTTAATCAGACCCCGAGTAAATATCGTCGCGATAGCTTAGCGCATAACTTAACGCTAAGAATTTAGAACAAATTAATTGATAATGTTAAGGATGACAGCGTTTTTTCCCTAATAAATATTGATAAAAACAATGTCACTACCAGCTTATATTAAAAGCGCCACTAAAAAGTGGCGCTTACTATTAACTACAGCTGGTAGTTAACCCCTACATAATAAGTTGAGCCAAATTCAGTGGTGTTATACAAACGATCGTCCGAGTCACTATATTGCTCTTCACGTTGGTTGGTTAAGTTAACTGCTTCGAAAGTGACTTTTAACTTCTCACTTATATTATAAAAAGCTGAAAAATCCACATAAGTCGTACCATGAAAGCCAGCTTCATCTTGGTCTGAATCCGATGGCGAAGCTATCTCTGTTAAGTACTCACTACGATACGATGACGATACCCGCATACCCCACTGCTCGGTTTCGTAATATAACGTGGCATTCGCTGAATGCTCAGATAAACCGGGGAACGCTTTAGTAGCAAAGTACTCATCGCCATCGTAGTAATCCATGTCGCCGTCAGCATAAGTGTAGTTGGCGATCACCCCCATATTGTTAAATGGCGCAGGTAAAAAGGTAAAGTCTAATTGGCCGCCTAACTCTAAACCTTGAATACTGGTTTTTTCACCATTTACGCTGGTGTAATAAGTAAACTCAGTGGCTGCGGTTTGTCCTGGTGCTAACAATGCTTCTGAAAAGCCTGTTTGCCCATAGGGCATTTTAGTGCTGCTGCCAATTACAAAATTATCAATATCTTTGTAGAATAAGCCTGCGGTGATAAAACCAGTATCATCGATATACCATTCAATCGCAGTGTCGTAGTTTATTGACTCATAAGGTGAAAGCCCTGGATTACCGGAACTTAGCTCTAGCTTATCGGTGTTAACAGACCCTGAAATAGCAAGTGAGGCTAAAGAAGGACGTGTGAGATTTTTACTAATACTTCCTCTTACCTGAACACTCTCGGCGACATACCAAACTACGTTCAATGAAGGTAACAACTCAGCATAATCTTGTTCAACCTGAGTTTCTACGTTGTCGCTGCCAGTTGATATATAACCAGTTGAAGTGATATCTGTCTGCACATATCGCACGCCAACGTTACCGCCGAACAGCTCATTTTGCCATTGATACTCCAGCCATGCTGCACGGGTTTCTTCGGTTAAATCATAGATACTATTGATTTGTAAATCTTGCTCCGTTAGAGCAGGGTTTACAGCAAAATAGTCTTGTGCTTTGCCAACATTTGCAGCAGCCCAGTTTGCTTTGTCATGACCGCTATAAACACTAAAAAAGCTCGCATCTAGGCTATTATCGATTGCTCCGGACTCCAACTCTCCTTTTAGTGCGTCTTTAACTTGGTACTCTTTACCGTCAGAGCTAAACTTTTTATTTAATACGCCATACTTTAATTCACCAGTGTCGCCTACAAACGTATTGAACGAGAGTTTAATCGTGTCATAATTAGAGTTCTGTTCGCTTTCATCCAGATCAAACTCGTGCATTTTCCAATTATCGATTGCGGCTGTATCAAAGTCATAAGTATGCTTAGCGTAAAACCGATCTTGCACATAATCAGAGGTCACTCTGCCAAAACCTTCATAAAACACTTTATCACTGACAGGAATGGTAAATTCATTCTCAGAATGACCGAGTAGCAACTTAAGCGCTGTAGATTCACTTAATTGCCAATTAGTTAAAAATGATACTTGGCTAAAGGTTGTATCCATTTTTTGTACACGGCTTTCTGTTGCTAACGTTGCGTTACTAATATCGGTGTAAACAGCTTCACCGTTCTCGTTATAACGCAGCTCATTCACCACTGCGCCGCCAACAGTTTGTCCACCAGCGGTTGTTGAACCACCCAAACCACTTAACCCTGCGCCACGCGTTGCTATATGGTGCTCATTTTTATCGTTGTTCAGTTCTGCATATAAAATATCTAAATCAAAAGATAAGTTATCGCTAGCTTTATATTGCAAGGCAGAGGTAACCCCTAAACGCTCTTGTTCGTTTTCCCATGCTGAGTAACGATTACCGCGTGCAAAGCGCAGTTCTTTATTGGCCACTTCATCTTGCGTTGCTTGATCTAAAGCACTCAAGTCAGAGCCTGCGCCATCAAGTGGGCGCCAACGATACGTATTTGTGCCTTGCTCCATTGTATCGCGCTTAGAGTAAGCTAATGAGAATAATGCGCCAAAGTTATCCCAGGTATTAGAGATCAACCCCGCTAAACGCGGGCTGGTACCATGCGCCATCGAGTTAGAGCCTACTTGAGCAGAGATCGCCCCTTTTAGTCCGTCGTAATCAAAAGGCTTACTTGGGCGCAGCGCAACTGTACCGCCAATGCCACCTTCTTCCATGCTTGCCGAGAATGACTTTTTCACATCAATTTGACTAAATAGTTCAGAGGCAAAAACGTTAAAATCAAATCCACGCGAACGGTTAGCCTGTCCTCGACTATCCATGCTACTGCCACTGGTTGCGAGTACGTCTAAACCATTCAGTTCTACTCGAGTAAAATCAGGGCCCAAGCCACGTAACGATATTTGCCGCCCTTCACCACCTTCCCGGGTAATAGTTACCCCAGGAACACGTTGCAATGATTCCGCTAAGTTTAGATCCGGAAAGTCAGCAATATCTTCAGCTACAATGCTATCTTGCACCATTAAAGAGTCGCGCTTTACATCACGGTTCTTTAATAAGCTTTGGCGAAAGCCTTTAACGACTATTTGCTCCATATCTTGTACTTGCTCACCTTGTTGTGCTGCAAAAATAGACGAGCTGGTACTAGCTATACCCGCTAAAATTGCCAGTGTTAGGTAGCGTTTTGTTAATTGCGGTTTCATGGTTTTCTCCAATTAAAATTAAAAGTTAAAGTGGGCAATCAGTGACAGAACTCACACAGCGTACAAACGGATTTGCAGGCTGCTTAACGTGTTGCTTTTTCACTAATTTAAAACTGACAAAAGGGGCATTCAGCGGTGTTTGCTTTGCACCTAAATAAAAGTCACTAGATATGATTTGTGCACCTGAGGTAATGGCACTTTTTGCGCGATTATGCGGCGATTGTTTGGCATTAAATTCATCAGCACGGGTACGCACGATAAAGCCTTGTGCAACAGCCTGCGTTATTAATTTGTGTTGCTGTTGGGGGTTGTTAAACAATAGAAAAGCGGCATTTGGATGAGAAATTGGCCACGCTGCAAACATATTGGGGTTTGCTACTTGAGCAAACCGCTGTAGCTGGCGTTCATTTACATCAAAAATAAATACAAACTTACCTCTTACGCTCTCCAATTCAGGCCAGCCCTGACTTTTTATCGATTCAGCTAAACCTTGATTGGGCTGTTTGACATCTGCTGGGGTGAGTAACTTATCTTGCCCTAGCACCTTAGCAATCTCTTTACTCAGGGCTTGATAATGAGATACCGAGAAAAGCTCAGGCTGAACTCCAGCCATTTTTGTCCAACGTGATTCTTTAACATTAAATAAGATATAAATCGGTAGATGATGAGGGTGCTGATTTGACCAGCTCTTTAATTGCGTTAAACACTCAGCAAATAAAACACAGTGACTGCCCACATCAATATCTGGAATATGCAGCACCTTAAACCCAGGCTTTGCAAGCTGCTGCTTTTGCACGTCGCTGTATAGTTGATTTTTAGTCCATGCTTGGCCCAGAGGATTTGAATATCGGCCACCTTGGTTATCTGCAAGTACATCGATCTCAAGCTGTCTTAACCCTAAATCTAGCTGCTCATTAAGCGCAGGGTGTGCATAACTAATTTTATCTGCAAACCCGCTTTCTAAATTATCTAGCTTATTGACTATCTGCTCATCAAGCCCTGTTTTATAACTGTTATGACTACCAATCACCTGTAACTCATTAAGCTTTACAGCAGCTTTTACTGGCAAGCTGACGGCAGATAAAAAAACCATAACGCTAATAACTTGCAACCCTTTACTAAACATATCGACCCTGTATTTTTACTTAAAAGCGAGTTGTTAATGCCTGTAAAGAGAGGGGGAAAGTTAAAAAGGCGCCAAAAAAAATTAAATTTTTTTAATTATTCATAATGCGATAAAAGTTAATTTGGTTGTCATATTTGTCTGTCAGCATAGGGTAGATTTTTAAATTAAAAATAAGAATATAGCCGTGAGTAAACGCGAATTTTCAATTACAACTGAGTTGTTAAAAGATGAGCAAAAATTGAAAGCCGCAATCCGTAAATGGGTCAAAGTGCCTGAAGATGAGGCTGATGTGTTCCAAGAAACATTTGCCACGGTGATCGAGCAAGATAAACATAAAAAAATCGATAATCCTCTTGCTTATGCAGTAACTGTCGCACGTCATTTTGCATGGAAGCTATCAGCTAAAAAAAGCGAGCCTTACGATGAAACGCTTGATACCAGAGAGTCTGAATGTATTGAGCAGCGCTACTCACAACATCAACAAATATCAGCAATACAGGCGGTATTAAAAAATATGCCGCCGATGCGTCAACAAGTTTTTATTCGCCGTCGTTTATACAACCAAAGCAGAGAGCACATAGCCAAAGAATTAGATTTAAGCGAGGATGCCGTAAAAAAACATATAAATCGAGCACTCGCGCAACTCGCTATGCATGCACAATAACCAGCTGGTAATGAAAGTTTCATAATAAAATTTGTCTCCTTGGTATGTTTAGTTTGCTCTTTAATAGGACATTCAAACTAAACTCAAGGAAACGTAAAATGAAAAAATCATGCTTTATCTATACTTTAGCTTTTGTAAGTACATCCTTTTTTTGTCAGGCAGTACACGCTGCTCCGCCACCAAAAATTGCAGAATTTACAACCAGTGAGGCTAAAAAGTGGGCCCCTCGTTTTGATTATGATACTGATGGCTGCTACCCATCGGTTGGGATTGGTCGTAATGGCCAAGTTAATGGCGGATTAAAGCCAACGGGCAGTATTAGAGGGGGTTGCAGGGATAACTCTGATTTAGTTAACTCAAATACTAATCATCGTAGTACCTGTGTTAATAACGGAAATGTTCAATATTGTGCACATATGTATGCGTTATATTTTGAGAAAGATCAGGCGATAGATGACGCCTGGTTTGATGATATTTTCAGCCATCGTCATGACTGGGAATACGTAATTGTATGGCTTACCAATAATAATTTAACTCATATCAGCTACTCTAAACACCGTGGTGCGGTTACGGCTGCCAAAAACGATTACGCTTATGACGACGCTCAGCAACAACATGTTCGCATTGTGTATCACAAAGATGGTGCATCAACTCACGTATTTAGGCCTGGTGGTGCGCAAGAGGTGGCAGAAAACGGGACTGGGGCATGGCATACACCAACACTAGCTTCGTGGCAGTTAATGCAAGGTGATGTAGGGACAACAAATGCCGATTTACAATATTTATTTAATACCACCAGCTTTGATAAAGCTAACACCCCTTTTAACGATGGTAACTTTATCAACAAACTTAACTCATCGCTGCCTACTGGTTATCCAGGCTTCTAATTGCGTTAAAGCTAAAAATGGCGTCGTTACAGCATCAATATAAAGCGCAGATAATACTGCCTCCCTGCTTGAGTGGTGTTGTATATAGCATGATGTTGGCCTGCATACTCTCGGTAATATTCATTACTAAGATTATTCACGCCAACATTTAATTCAAGTACATCGTTTAAAGCAAAATAAGCAGACCAATTAATACGCCTAAACGGTAAAAACCCCGTTTCGAACTGATCAACCCATACTTGCTGGTAATTTACTTCACTAATATAACCACTACGATAGTTCAGCTGTAGTCTGCTGCCCCATGTTGGTTGTTGGTAATCTAGTGAAAAATTAGCCACATGTTTAGATAACCCTTCTAACTGCCCGGTATACTTAAACATATCAGCAAAACGGTAATCTCGTTCGCTATTAGCGTAACTATAAGCTGCATTAAGTGTTATATTTGGGTGTAAGTGGTGAGTTAAATCAATATCGATACCTTTGACCCAAGCCGTTGCTTGGTTCACCCGCTGATATAAGCTGCTCTCATCAGCAACCTGCTGAAAATTAATTAACCCTGACAACTTTTTAGCATACACACTACTGACAAGTTGAGTGTGCGAATCAACACTACCAAGCAACTGCACCGTAACTTGCTGACTTTCATAAGCAGATAGTGATGTATTACTCACTTCATAACCGGCAATACCCGATAATGGTTGCTTTGTTGGGTTAAAATACTTGGTGGCAACAGGGGTAAGATTTTCACTTATATTTAAGCGGGTTTGCCAGTTAGCTGAAAGTGCATATCTAAAATTAGCTGAAAAGAGCGGCCGTGAATAACGATTACTTGTGCCTTCAAGGTTTTTGGCTTGGCGGACTTGCTCATCAAAATGCTCGATACGCACACCTAAATCAACACTGTAATCATCCTGCTGATACCCATACTGCAACCAAGCAGCGCTGTTAATTCGCTTTAAGCTATAACTTTGCGAATCTAAAATATCGCCACTATCGAGGCGAATACCTGTTAAGTAACGCTTGGCCACATTGCTATTATTTACCCCTAGCCAAGAAACGTCTTTATGATAATCAATAACCTTACTTAATTCACTATCAAGTGCATTATCTAAAAGACCTGTATTAAATTCTCTTTTATAAAGGTCATCCTGTTGTTTTTGCACTCGCCCATCTACAAAACGCTTATACTGGACACCAAATTGCCAAAGGGTTGCGTCATGCTGGTAACTAAAGCCTATATTACCCTGTTGTTGTTCAATTAATGATTGATTAGCCTGTATATCAATTTCATCCAATTGCCATTGTTTACTCGCCTCTAAATCCATACCGTAACTATTATGAGGATAAGCCAGTTGAGGGGAGTAGTCGGTTGTTAAATTACTAAATGCTTTTAAAAATACTTTTTCATCTTTTGGCACGTTTAACTCGTTTTTCGAGCTCCCTAACAACCAATTCAACTTAAGCTTAGGAGAAAGCCAATAATCGCCTCGCCAAGTGAGCTGCGAAAATTGTGTTTTTTTGTTTAGTTGCCGACTCTCAGTAGCTATTTGCGCATTTTCAAATTCTGCAAAGCGTAAATAGTCATATTCATCAATTTCAAGCTGCGTAATTTTACTCGGCTGGTCGCTACCGGCTGCGAGTGCCGAGGAGCCGATCCCTCGAGTTGCAAGGTGATACTCCTGCTTTTGGTTATTAAGCGCTGCATATAACCAATCAAGTTTATGGCTAAAGTTATCACCATAATAATGTACAGCAGCGGTAACCCCTTGCTGTTTAATATTATTATTCCAAATGGAATATCGATTTCCTCGCGGAAAGTAAACCTGTTGCGCTTGTAGCTTTTTCTGTATGTCAGTACTAAGTTGGCTAATGTCAGTACTTGCAATATCTAACTGTCGCCACCGATAAGTATTGTACCCCTGCTCTTGCGTTACTTTATTATTTACGCTGCCGCCGAGCATATAAAACCAATGTCGGCGTTTGTATTGCCAAGAAAACGCACCACGATGTATTGGTTTATCAACAAAGTCTGTTTGGCTGTATTCAAACATGGCATTTAATTGCGGCTCTTCATCCATAAGCTGTTCAGCATTGCTCGTATATAGATTAATATTGCCCGCTATGCCTGCGCTATCCTGATCAACACTATACTCTTTAACAATATCTACTTTTTCAAATAACTCACTTGGCAACACATTAAAATCAAATGCGAGCGCACGTTCATTTTGTTCTCTGCTATCAAGGGAAGAGCCATGTATCGCAAGAGTCTGCATACCGTTTAATGCAACATGAATAAAATCACCACTTAATCCTCGCATGGCAACCTGCCTTGCCTCAGCACTGTCATAACTAGCCGACATTCCTGCAACATTAAGTAATGAATCAGCTAAATTATTAGTCGCAAAGCTCGCGGCATTCATTAGTGATATTGATTCAACTCGCACAGCGTCACCGGGGTTCACATCATTATTAACAGAATATCTGCGAGCCCTCTTAGTCTGCACTGACGAAGCACTAATGAGCACTTCTTCAAGTAGGATATCTTTTTTTGCGGGGAGAATTGGCGTATTAATTAGTTCATCATTTTTATCTGCAGCTGTTATTAACTCAGACACGATTAAAGAGCCTTCTAATTGCTCAATATTAACTTGGTAGTGAGTTGCTATCAGTTCAATGATGCGCGTTAAATCATTGTCACCTGAGTAATAAAAATTGGCAGATATATTGGCCAGATCAGCGGCAAAAAAAACGGCTTCACCGGTTTGCTCTGAAAGCATTTTTAAACTGCTAAATAAATCATTAGCCTGAACTATCACTAAATTTTCATTAGAATTAGAGGCAACTATAGCCTGTTGACTAAAGCTAAGCTGACTATTGCAGAGGCAGAGTAATAGCAATAAACCGCTTACTCTTTGCATGTTAGTTATTACGTATAATAATTTGCCCCGAGTATTGCGATACTCTTAGTTTATTGGCTAAGGCAAGCATCTGCAGCGTTTGTTTTGGCGTGTTTAGATTAAACCGACCAGTAACAAGCATTGATTTGAGGGCATTATCTTCTAAGCTAATTTGCTCGCTCATTTGTCGGTCAAGCTTTGCAAGTACAGAACCCAAACTCATTTGATAAGCATCCAGCCATTGTGATTGCGGGTTATCTAGATCTAAGTAATGGTTAAATGACTTAGGCAAATGTTTTACCTCTCCCATTTTTCCATCAATGATTTCAACACTTTGCCCAGCGGTTAACTCAACGGTGGTGTTATCTACCTGATTTGCAACATGAACGCTGCCATGAACTACAATAACTTGAGTACCAAAGTCACTTTTATCTACCGAAAACTCAGTGCCCGTTACCGTAACCTGTGTATCTCCAGCATCAACAATAAATGGTTGGTTATCACTTAGATGTTGCACAGAGAAAAGCGACTCACCTTGGCTTAGCTCAACTTTACGTAACCGCTCAGTAAATAAGTAACTAAGGGTACTTTGCGGGCCAACCTTCATGGCTGAGCCATCAGGTAAATCTACATAGCGTGATTGTGAGGTGCTTGTTTTTGCTATAATACTTTCAGGTTTAGCGGGTGACTGTAAAGCTAAAAAGTTAACAGCAATTAGCAAAAAAACTGAACAAAATGCACTTGCCCACAACCACTTAGTTATCGGTTTTTTGCTGCTTACCGTGAGTTGCTCTGCTTGTTCTTCAAGCATGCTTTCAAGTTCATCAGAATGCCACATTTTAAGGCATTTTTGATACGCATCACGATGTTCAGGCGCCTCATCTAGCCAGGTTCTAAGTTGTTGCTGTTGTTCAGCTGACAAGCTTTGAGATAACTCAGCCCAATTAGCCGCTTGCTCGAAAATGGCGATTCTATCTGTCATGTGTGATTTATTGAATAAAGTTCAAGGCAGTATAACAATGCTATATGACAATTTGGCTACACAGATCATTTAATCCCCCTCAACTAAAACACTCTACAAGCCTAATATGCTTAAAAATTACAACTCAATTTTGCTTATTTAAATACGCCTGCAGGGGCGAGGGTTTTATATTTTCAATCGACGTTGCTACCTCGCGTTTTACTACTAGAGAATATGCGAGTAGCTCTAAAATATGGCCAAATTCGTTGAAATTGCTAAGGTTTGCGGCTGAGGTCATAAAAAGTGCGGGCTCATTACTAAAAAACAACCTGTAATTTTAGCGTATGTAAGTAGGGGTTAGTGATTTAAATATCAGTAGCCAATTTCGAGCTACAAATTACGAGCAGGTTTATGTTGTTTGTAGGCGCGAGTTTACTCCGCACTTCCATGATATTTTATCAACAAATTAAACCACAACCTATTGCGGTTTTTCAAACTGCTCCTTGTTTTTTATTACACTAACGGCCATTAGCAACGCCCAAATGGCCGTTTATTCCCAATAAAGCTACTATGGTGGCCGTACCCGCATAAGACAATGAAGATAATATTGGATACAATGCTTTAACTAAACGCACAATAAAAAGTATCGCCGTAAGTGTTGTGATTTGTCGATTGTGCGCTTGCTCATACGACTAAGTAGAAGATCTATTGTCATTTAAATTAAGGAAGGTTAAACAATGCAAGGACAAAACCTAACAAGTGGCCCTATTCCAAAGCAGTTATGGTCTTTGGCATGGCCTATGATGCTCTCAATGTTTTTTCATTCCCTCTACAACTTAGTGGATGCATTTTGGGTTGCGAAAATTTCAGCTTCTGCCATTGCCGCAGTATCAATTTCACAAATAATTTTATTTATTATGATCAGTTTGGCAATGGGTATCTCTGTTGGCACTTCTGTCTTAGTTGGGCAAAATATTGGGGCAAAGAAAATAGCCGTCGCTGAGCGAGTACTCGGTCAAGGCTTTCTATTAACCATTATTGCGGCACTGCTTTTTACCCTGTTCATTTTTAGTTTCCGTAATGAATTTCTGATTATTTCTGGCGCAGTTGGCGACATATTACCGCTAGCAACCCCCTATTTCACTGTAATCACTGCAGGATCGATACTGACATTTTTAATGATGATGATCTCGATTTCTTATAATGCCCAGGGTGATAACTTTACCATGACTAAACTCTTCGCCCTTTCCACTATGATTAATATGGTGCTTGATCCCATTTTTATTTTTGGCTATGCAGGTTTCCCTGCGTTGGGTATTGCTGGTGCCGCGTATGCAACCTTGATCTCTCAAGCTGTTTTTATTGTACTAGCCTTAAGGTTATTGATGAAACCCACCATGATGGTGCCGCTACACCTAAAATATTTACAACTAAGTTGGTCGTCGGTAAAAAAAGTCATCGATATTGGATTGCCCGCATCGCTCAATCAAGTACTTAATCCACTGGGTTTTTCTGCATTAATGTTTATTGTTTCAGCTACTTTTTTAGAAGCAGGGGCCGCCGCTTTTGCTATCGGTTTTAGAATAGAGTTTTTTGCTTTTATTCCCGCTATTGGCTTTGGTTTTGCTGCAATGTCGATGATTGGGCAAAATATCGGAGCAGGTAATCACGATAGAGTTCGTGCAGTTTTAAATGTGTCTGTACGGTATGGCTCAGGCTCCGCCTTGCTGTTTAGTTTACTGGTGTTAATTTTTGCTCCTTATATTGTGGCCATTTTTACAGCTGATCCGCTTGTCACAGAGTATGCCCTGCAATATTTTCGCATCGTGCCATTAGGCTACCTCTTTTTTGCTGTTGCTTTCATTGAAGCCAGTATTTTTCAAGGCATAGGAAAATCATGGCCAGGTTTTTGGATTACATTTGCAAGAATTGGCCTTTCTCTCGTCATTAGCTTTATTACCATTAACGTATTCGCGTTAGCAATTTGGACTGTTTGGATAGCTATTGTTGTTGGTAGTGTTATTGCATCTTTATTTGGGCTGCTATGGCTCAAACGTGCACTCACATCAGCTCAACAAGAAGAGCAACAACCAGATCGGAACTTAGGCACAGAGGAAGCCCTGCCATAACAAAGCAGCAGTTTAAAATGTCGAAAGCTTAACTAAGTTGGAAGATCAGCACCGCTAAACTCAAAACGAAAGCTACGAGCCCATGATAATGCCATTCACTAAAGAGTGAGTGGCATTAATCTTATATCAGCGTTTATTATTTAACTGTATTTGCAACCTAGCTTTTGTTTCTTTTAAGTAATCAATATAAGGATATGAGTCGTCAGCAATCGCTAAAGCAGAGTCCATATATTCAAGCGCTTGACGAGTATCACCCTGCATTTCATAGCCATAAGATAAGGCTGAAAGCGCATCGACTGATTTGGGGTGGTTTTTTAAATTGTACTTAAACACCTCAATTGCACGGGCAAACAGCTTGCTATCCGTTAGGTTGTAACCAAGTAATCTAACAGCACGGTCTGGTGGAGATATCTGCTGGCCCCATTGTTGAGATAATGTTTTATAATATGCATCAATAGACGCAACATCGTCAGTTAAAGCGCTCATTGGCATTTGTTTAGGAAAAAATAAGTTGTGATAGGCATTAAATGCCCCTGCGACGGAAGTCAGGTTATGCGAGATACCAGCAAACGCATCATTAAAAAAGCGCAAATTTGCCAACTTATTCGATTGCAATGATTGTTGTAAGTCATCGTATCTTTCGCGCATAATACCGGCTTCTTCGCCAATATTAATGTAAACGTAACTGTTAAGCTCTTTCGTTTTAGCGATAAAAGATTTTGTGCTTTTTACCGATGCGCCATAGTTCCACCAAACTGCGGGGCTATAAGCAATGTGTGCTTGGAATAACTCAGGTTTTGCCTGCAACGCATATAAGGCAAATACACCACCAGCGGAGGCACCAGAAATAACCTTATAGTCATGCGTGCGATAATTCTTATTAATGAGAGGAATAAGCTCTTGCTCAAAGAATGCTAAAAACGTTGCTGCACCGCCCCCTTCACCAACTGGGCCCTGTGGTTCCTTGTTCACTGTAGGATAAAAATCTCTGAGTCGATTGGTGTTTTCAATAGCGACAATAATAACCTCAGGCGCACGATTATCATTTTGTAAGCGCTCAATAACAGCACTAGCAAGCGGTATATTACCCGCTCCATCTAAGCGATATATGACTGGATACACCTTATTTGGCTCAGATTGATAGCTTTTAGGCAATTGAACGACAACAGTGCGTTCTTCGTTTAAAACAGCCGATTTAATAGTGTGCGTGTGCACAGAGTAATCAGCTGTTTGTTGTTTAGTGTTAGATTGTGCAAAGGCACTTTGTGAACTAAAAATACTAAAGCTAATAAAACAAATGGCAGCAAATAAACGCATGACTAATCCCTTAGAGAATAATGAGTTACTTAAGTTAACAGACTTTCAGGCACAAAAAAAGGCGCATTGAGCGCTTTTATCTTTAACAGGTAATTACCAAACTATTGATTTTACTCAACCGCAACCGATTTTGCTAAGTTACGAGGCTGGTCAACGTCAATGCCTTTAATTACCGCTACGTAGTATGAAAGTAACTGTAACGGGGTGATTAGTTACGAATACCACATTAAAGTATTTATTAAGAGCGCTTATATTCTTGATCTTATTAATTCGAGTATGTTATTTTCTTTGATTGAATGGATTAATTTTAGATACAAGGAAATATCATGTCTCAATTTGACTTATGCTTTAATACAAAAAGCCGAGCAAGCTTACCATTTAACAGCAGTGATTTAGATCAATTAAAAAGGTTTAGAGAGGATAACCCTCATATTATAGGTAACTTTATACCTCAAGGAACTCCGTTCATATTGAGATCTCCACAATCTGGGGATATGAGTGATTTTCGTCGTTCTCGCCCTGATATTGCATGCGCACTAGATAATACAGTGTCTTGGCCTGAGCATACTAAGAGAAATGTCAGCACTATAGTAAACAACTTCGGCGATGAAGATGCTTTGGCTATTGCTGCGCTATACGACGCGGAAATATCTCCATATGTTGATAGAGTAAGAAGTTTAACGAGCCAAGAAGTTCTTGGGAGGAATCTTGATACCTTAACTGCCACTGGCGCAGCACTTACTTCCTTAGAGTCAAGCCAAGTTAGATTAAGTACATTTGGAAAAGCTATTCTAAAATATCAAACTAGCTTAATTGAAATTAGAAAAGCGTCACAGAACAAGCTACCTAAATTAGAATTAATCAAACTAGGTAATAAAGCTAAGCAAGCCCATCTAGAACTTAATACTGAATTTAAAAGAGAAATGGTTAAATTCAAAGGCAAAGTGAAAGCATCTGCAAGGGGTAATATCTGGTCTAATGCGCAGCGAGGCATTGATACAGCAAGAAGCGCAAGAAGTTCTGCTCCTTTGCAATTAACATCTATAGCAAATATTCAGCATTTACGTAAATTAGAGCAAGGCTCTAATATTGCAGGAAAATTTGTCATTGCGATTGATGCTGGCATACGTGCTGATAATGTTTATAACGATTATAAGGCAGGTAAAGACTGGCAGCGTCGTGCAGTTGTTGAAACCACAGGGTTTGGCTTTGGAACCGCCGCAGGTGCTTTCGTTGGTGGTGCCACAATTACTGCAGGTGTCGGCATAGCTATTGCTATGGGCCCTGTTGGCTGGGTTATATTAATTGGAGCAGGTTTAGGTGCTGGGTATGCTGCTGGTAAAGCTGGTGACTCTACTGGACAAGCCTTTGCAGGAATGTTGTATGATACAAGCTCTAGCATAAGTTGGTTTTAAATGTTAATCATACCTGAGAATTTTTACTGGCTACTAGCTGGCCCTTCAATAGTTATATTCCTAATTTCAGCATTGTGTTTTACTCGCATTTCAATGAAGCACATTGAAAAGAAAATGCGCGAAGAAGGAATACACGAGCCGGTTTGGGATAAAGGGCTAGGTATCAGGATTAATATGTACGCAATAGTAATTCGTCGTCAAAAGCCAGCCAAAGCGACTGTCATTAATGACGAAGCAATACTTCGCCATGCACGCCCTATTGATCTTGTACTCGCTCGAGTAATGCATTACTCCTTTACTATGGCGATGATCTTAGCTGTATATGGTTATTTTGCATATGACTTTGGAGAACGAGCTTATTAATTTTTCGCCTAAATTATAATCGATGGGTATATCATCTCGTACCTTAATATATACTCCCTACTCTGATATGAATTGGTTTTAAATCATGTATATAATACCCGAAATCATTTTTTTTATAGTATCGTTTCCTGTATTGATCTCTTTTTTCATTTCAACCTTGTGTTTCACTCGCATTTCAATGAAACATATTGAGAAAAAAATGCGCAAAGAAGGGATACATGAGCCGCTTTGGGATAAAGGTATAGGTATAAGAGTGAGCATGTATGGCAAAGTAATTAGACGACAAAAACCCGCAAAAGCGACGGTTGTTAATGACGAAGCCATTTTACGGCACGCCAGACCTATAGATTTGATTTTAGCTCGCGTAATGCATATATCATTTTTAGGTTTGATGCTAATAATTGCTTATGGCTACTTTGCTTATGACTTAGGTGAGCGCACATATTAAAAAAGGCGCATTGAGCGCCTTTTTTATCTTTAGCAGGTAATTACCAATCTATTGATTTTACTCAACCGTAACCGATTTTGCTAAGTTACGAGGCTGGTCAACGTCAGTGCCTTTAATTACCGCTACATAGTACGAAAGCAACTGTAATGGCAGTGTATATACCACTGGGGCAATCACGTCATCTACGTGGTTTACGTTGATCACACGCATGGTTTCGTCTGACTCAAAGTGTGAATCTTTATCAGCGAATACATAGATGATGCCGCCACGAGCACGTACTTCTTCTACGTTTGATTTAAGCTTTTCAAGCAATTCGTTATTGGGTGCTACAACGATGATTGGCATGTCGGCGTCAATCAGTGCTAATGGGCCATGTTTAAGCTCACCGGCTGCGTAGGCTTCTGCGTGGATGTATGAAATTTCTTTAAGCTTAAGCGCGCCTTCCATTGCAATTGGGTATTGTGAACCACGACCTAAAAACAGTGAGTGGTGCTTGTCGGCAAACTCTTCTGCAAGGTCGGCAATGCCATCAGCAAGTAATAAAGTTTCTTCTAATTTAGCTGGAAGCAATTTAATGGCGTTAACAATAGTGCTTTGATCTAAGCATTTCTCTTGCGCGATAGACGCAGTAAGCATTAACAGACCAACCAATTGCGTGGTAAATGCTTTAGTAGAAGCAACACCAATTTCAGCGCCGGCTTTGGTCATAAAGGCAAGGTCTGATTCGCGCACCAGTGATGAGCCAGGCACGTTACAAATGGTCATTGAAGCCATGTAGCCTTGCTGTTTTGCTAAACGCAGTGCTGCTAAAGTATCGGCTGTTTCACCCGACTGTGAAATTGTCACAAGTAGGCTGTTTTCATGTACGTAAGATTGGCGGTATCTAAACTCAGAGGCAATTTCTACGTTACAGCTAACGCCTGCAAATTGCTCAAGCCAGTAACGTGCAACCATACCTGAGTGGTAAGACGTGCCACAGGCAATAATTTGTACGTGTTTTACATCTTTAAAAATCTGCTGCGCGCTGTCGCCAAAGGCATCAATCGCTACACGGTCGTCATTTAAACGCCCTTCAAGGGTATTACGTACCGCAAGTGGCTGTTCGTAAATTTCTTTAAGCATGTAGTGACGGTATTCGCCCTTACCTGAAGCATCTTGAGTGATGTTTGATTCGATCACTTCACGCTCAACAGCGTTACCGTCTACATCAAAGATTTCTACGCTATCACGGGTGATACGCGCTACATCGCCTTCTTCAAGGTAAATAAAGCTGCGCGTAACAGGTAATAATGCTAATTGGTCTGAAGCAATAAAGTTTTCGCCAAGGCCTAAGCCGATTACTAGCGGGCTGCCTGAACGGGCGACAATAATTTCATTATCGTTAGCTTTATCAAATACTACCGTACCAAATGCGCCATCAAACTGCTTAACTGCCGCTTGTACTGACGCAAGTAAAGAAGTGTGTTGCTGACGAAGTTGATGAATTAAATGCACCATAACTTCGGTATCTGTGTCTGATAAAAACTCGTAACCATCGCCTTTTAGCGCTTCACGTAAGCTGGCATGGTTTTCAATAATACCATTGTGTACTAAGGCAATTTCGCTGTTTGAAATATGCGGGTGCGCATTTGCTTTAGTCACGCCGCCGTGAGTTGCCCAGCGAGTGTGTGCAATACCGGTGTGGCCGCTAACGCCTGCTTCATTCAGCGCGCTTTCGAGGTTTGCTACTTTACCTACCGCTTTTACGGTATTTAGGCTGTTGCCTTCAAGTAATGCCACGCCTGCTGAGTCGTAACCACGGTATTCAAGACGCTTTAAGCCTTCGACTAAAATTTTATTTACTGGGCGTTCTGCAACTGCCCCAACGATTCCACACATATTATCTCCTTTTGCACATGCCAAAGCGTCAACTTTGGGTTTGTATGTGTTGTTTAATATTTAAATGTACATCACAAGTGTTGTCGGCCTGTGATAAACACGAATTTGTAAGTTTATAGCTCAGCGCAAATCAACTGCACACCACACGCTTGTATTGCTTTGCGAGCATCAAGCGCCAAGTTGCTGTCGGTGATAAGCGTAGTCACTTGCTGCCAAGGTAATTCTAAATTAGGGATTTTTCGGCCGATTTTTTCTGACTCCACCAGCACAATCACTTCTCGGGCAGCGCCTGCCATTACTTGGCTTAAGCCCACAAGCTCATTGAAGGTAGTAGTACCGCGCTCAACATCAATGCCATCGGCACCAATAAATAGCTGATCAAAATCGTAAGAACGTAAAACACTCTCTGCAACCTGCCCCTGAAACGACTCAGAATGCGGGTCCCAAGTACCACCGGTCATCAAAAGTGTTGGCTCGTTTTCCAGCGCCAATAAGCGATTAGCCACTTTAATTGCATTGGTCATCACCACTAAACCGCGCTTATTACCCAGCTCGGGGATCATTGCGGCAGTAGTGCGACCACTGTCGATAATAATGCGGTTATGATCTTTGATGAGTGCTGCTGCGGCTTTTGCAATCGCCACTTTACGTTTTGAATCAATGTCATCGCTTACAATTTCTTGCGGTAGCGCAATTGCACCACCGTAGCGGCGCAGTAATAGTCCGCTTTTTTCAAGCGCGGTTAGGTCTTTACGAATGGTTACTTCAGAGGTTTGAAACTGCTCAGCTAAAATATCTACGGCTACCTCGCCTAACTCATTAACTTGAGTAAGAATAAGGTGACGACGTTGCTGGGTGTTTCGTTTAGTCATTAAGCAAACCATTTAAGTTTCGTTTCGAAAGTTAGGGGATTTTAAACGAAACAACATAAATGGCAAGTGAATGTATAAAAATACCGCTTTTTTCATAAAAATATAATAAGCCCCATCAAGCGTTGACCTTATTAGCAATCAAGTTAAGCTAAGTGCAATTATAAATAACGGCGTTAATTCATGAATAAATTCAACAGCCTCGATAAATTATATTTAGAGCAACGCAAAATCGCCCATGAAATCTGCCGCTTGTTTAACAAAAGCCCCAGTAAAGGTAATTTAAAGCGTATTAAAGGGCTATTTTTTCACTCTGGCGAGAGCGTTATTATTGAGGCGGGCTTTCATTGTGATTATGGCTCGCAAATACATATAGGTGATCGTACATTTATAAACATTAACTGCACCGTGTTAGATGCGCCAATAAGTGAAGGCACAATAAACATTGGCAGTGACTGCTTAATTGGCCCCAATGTACAGCTATTAGCAGTTTCGCACGCAGTTAATTCTACAGAACGGCTCAATAAAGAGAACTTTACAGCCCCCATTATCATAGGCAATAACGTGTGGATAGGCGCGGGAGTTATAGTATTAGCAGGCATTACCATTGGCGATAATGCTGTCGTGGGCGCAGGGTCAGTCGTTACCAAAAATGTGACCGCGAACACTGTTGTTGTCGGTAATCCTGCTGTGAAAATTAAAGATATTTAAGCTTTATGTTGTAGGTCGTCATTTATGGCGACAAAATATAACAGCAAAAAGCCTAGCAATATTGCTAGGCTTGGAGTTTTGAGAGTTTGTTAATTGTTACTCATAACGCAGTGTCAACGAAGGTCGTGTACTGGCGGCTTTAAAGGCAAGGCTGGCAACCGTGAGCCAAGTGATCGCAGCAACACTAAGAGCTGCTATTAAATAAACCCAGATAGCTTGGTCAACACGCTCATTAAAGTTTGCGAGCCAATCGCCCACCAGCCAATAAGTAAGCGGGTATGCTATGGCTACACTCACCACAACTAAAAGCAAAAACTCTTTCGCCAGTAGGTTCATAATGCTGATGCGTGATGCGCCAAGTACTTTGCGTACCGCGACTTCTTTTTGGCGACGTAATACCGAGAATGACGCTAACCCAAAGGTCCCCACACACGCTAAGAATACAGCTAAGCCTGAGAACAAAGTGACAAACTCAGTGGCGCGTTCGTCATTACGATAAAGCGCACGGTAATTGTCAGCCATCATTTCTATTTTTGGGTCATAAATATCAAGCGTTTCGGCCAAGATGTTAGCAAGCTGTGACTTAACATGCGGGAGCTGTGTTAAATCCAGATTAACGATAATTCTACCAACCCAGCTACTGGTGTAACCGCAAATAAAGATGGTGGAGGGCTGTGTATCTTTAACGCTACCTACTTTTATATCTTTAACAACGCCAACAACCGTTATGGTAAGTTTTTGGCCGTAACCTGTGTCAGTACGCCAAATGCTGCCAATTGCATCTTCTGCGGTTGCATAGCCCGCTTGTTTAGCTAAAGATTCGGTCAATATTGCTGACGCGGTCGCTTGAGTATCACTGACTTTATTAAACCAATCAGCTCCCATTTTTGCACTAAAGTCACGCCCAGCTACCAGTGATAAATCCAAAGCACTCACAGCATCATTACCCACACCAATAAAGGGTAATGTTTGTTTAGTAAACTGACCGTTATCAGCCGTAAATGTGCGAGACGAGTTATAAGCACCGGTTAGTGAAATATCTATTACGCTGGCTTGTTTCACACCATCAATAGCGTTAATGCGATCTAACAGCACATTGTTTTGGTTATAGAATATATCTCCTGCGTCAATATCACTGATCATCAGCTTGCCTTCTTTTGCGTAACCAACAGGGAGTGATTGCAAATGTGCCAGCTGCTGTTGTAGCAATAAGGCGGCAATGATCAGTGCGACCGACAACGCAGACTGTAAAACCAATAAGCTTTTTCTCACCGCTATGGCTGTGCGGCCGCGTTGTATATCACCACTAAGTACTCGTTTGGCACTAAACGCCGACATAAACATCGCAGGATAAATCCCCGCAAGCAAACCTACCAACAAGGTAACAACTGCAATTGCTGCGCCTAAAGCTGAACTGTAATTAAGCGCTAGCTGACGATCAACTAATTGATTAAAAGCCGGCGTTACCAATTCAACCAACATGCACGCTATTAGTGCTGCAATAATGGTAATAAGTAATGATTCAACTAAAAATTGGCAAACAATTTGTGATTTGCTCGCGCCAAGCGCCTTACGAACACCCACTTCTTTTGCGCGCTTTGCAGATTGCGCAATACTCATATTGATAAAATTAAAAGCCGCTAGCAGCACCAACAAAATACTTAAACCAATACAAATACGCAGCGTTGAAAGCGAGCCATTCATTTTCATTTCAAAATTAGAGCTGGCAGTTAAATGTAGGGCTGTTAAAGGGTTCAACGTAAGCTGTGCTGAGTCATAATCAGAGTCTTTATAAACAACCTCTCTATAACGTTGCTCAATAGCTTTAGCAAGCTTGCCAGCATCAGTGCCAGGAGTAACCCGAATATAGGTATAGCCATTGTTATTTTGAAAGTTACTATTTGCTGGTGGCTCTTTAATTAATGCTTGAAAGAAAAAATGAGTGTTATCTGGCAGATCGGCAAATACCGCACCGACTTGCCAACGTTTATTACCCTGTATTAAGGTCTCACCAATAATAGCCGTGCTGCCAAAAATCCGTATTGCGTACTGCTCACTGAGAGCAATCATATTTGGCGTAGTGAGTACTTTTGCCAGATCCCCTGCTGCAATATCGATATTGATAAAATCAGTCACGTTACTACGCGCCGCGAGTACATTTTCTAATTTGTAGCCAACCCCATCACGAACAAACTCAGAGCCAGGTGGGACCAGATCAAGTGAGAGTATGTCTTCAATTTCAGCCATGTCTTTAAAAGACGCGATCACATCTTTATTGACTACGGGTGCCCCCATTCCAAGTGATGGAAAATATTGATATACACGATACACGCGATCAGCATTGGGTTGCTGTTCATCATAAGAAGCTTCATTAAAAGCAAACATGGCCACTAAAATAGCCGCAGCTAAACCAACACTTAAGCCAATGATGTTAAGTAAAAAATGTTGTTTTTGCTGTTTAAATGCCCGTAGGGCTGTCACTAAATAATTAATAAACATGTTAAGCAACCTCAGCAGCGCTTTGCTGCACAACATTCGCTTTGTCAAGCATCACTTGGCCGTCGAGTAAGCGTACTAAACGGTCAGCATATGCGCCTTCTTTCTCTGAGTGAGTCACCATAATAACCGTGGTACCTTCGCGGTTTAACTCGCGCAGCATCGCCATGACTTCATCGCCATTTTTAGAGTCGAGGTTACCGGTTGGTTCATCGGCTAAAATGAGTTTAGGATTAATCACTAATGCACGCGCCACGGCTACCCGTTGCTGCTGACCACCCGACAGCTGCTGTGGTAAGTGCTCGGCGCGGTGGTCAATACCTACGCGCTTTAAAATGGCTTCAACACGTTGTTTTCTCTCGCTTTTTGATATTTTTTGATACTGTAATGGCAGCTCTACGTTTTCATATACGGTTAGTTCATCAATCAAATTAAAGCTTTGAAATACAAAACCGATTGATGCTTTACGAAGCTCTGACAATTGCTTTTCGCTGTACCCTGCGATATCAGTACCCGCAAAATCAAAGCTTCCTGCACTTGGCGAATCCAACATGCCTAAAATAGACAACAAGGTTGACTTACCACAGCCAGAGGGCCCCATAATCGCTAAAAAATCACCTTCGTTTACGGTTAAGTTAATATTGCTTAGCGCTGTAGTTTCAACATCTTGAGTACGAAATACACGACTTAAATTAGTTAGTTTGATCATTGTTATTTTCCTTAAAATTGTAGTTGCTGTGCTTTATCAAAGTTGCTGTAGCTAGAGGTAATCACTTGATCCCCTGCGTTTAGCCCTTCGAGCACTTCAAAATAGTGTTGATTCTTTTTGCCTAAGCGAATATCACGGCGCAGCGCTTTATTACCGCCTTGTTCAATAACATAAACCCAGTTACCGCCCGAGTTGGTAAAAAAGGCGCCACGTTTAAGCAGTAAGGCATTGTTTTTGTCGCCACCCAGCATTAACTCAATATCAATACTTTGGCCGCGCTTAATGCTTTTGGTGTTACTCGGTAAATCCACTTCAATTTGAAATTGCGACTGCTGTACGCGGCTATCAATTTTGCTCACCTTGGCGTTTATCATGCCGCTTTCAAGTTCAATCATCACGCTCATGTCACGCTGTACTTGGTTTAAATAAAACTCATCAAGGCGTACCACTAATTTATATTCATTTGGAATATCTATTTGGCCTAATCGCGCGCCACTGTTTTTAGATTCACCAATTTCAACATCAAGCTCACTTAAATAACCAGATACCGGCGCTTTGATTAATAAGTTATCGAGATTTCGACGCGCAAACTGCAGATTCTTTTCCAGCATTTTAGCGCTGTCGGCAAGCTGTGCGACTTGCACCTCACGGATTGAGTTTTCTTGCTTTTGGCGTTCAAGGGTGAGCTCTTTACGGGCTTGGTAATAATTTAAATCCTCTTCCAGCTCTGCAAGTTGCTCCTGCGCTAATACGCCACTTTTAACTAACGGTTTAGTTTGCTTTAAACGGCGGGTTAAGTGGGTAATTTTTAATTCGATTTCTAATAAGTCGCGGCGTAAGTTTAACCGGCTAGTTTCCATGGTCATTTGCGTATTACGTAAAAAGTTAAGCTGCTCAGTTACTTGTGCTTCGCGGCTCATTACATCCAGTTGCAAGTTAGTGTTGCTTAAGCGTACCAAAGGTTGGCCTTTCTCAACATATTCGCCTTGCTCTACTAAGCGCTCCTCAACTTGGCCACCGGCGATGGTATCAAGGTAAATACTGGTTTTTGGCACTACTTGACCGCGTAAACTCAAGGCGTCTTTAAATGCACCTTGCGTTACCGTGCTAACAGTTAAACTGCTACGATCGATATTCTGGCTACGACCTGTATCGCTGGTTTGCGTAAAGCCATAGGCAGCCGCCGCAACACCTAGAGCTAGTGCTGCAAAAGTGAATTTTTTTAAGTACTTTTGAGTAAATGAGCGTTGTATTTTTTTGTCCATGTTTGGCTACCTTGATACAGGTTTAATAAACTAATTACCGATAGTTATTACAAACGTTGTGCCAACTTTATTTAACAAACAAATTCAATAGGTTAAATTTATTTTTAACTATTTAAATATTGATAGTGTCCGCTTATAGAACACTTTGTTATTTTATCAGCGTCCATTTATGGACACTGTCCCCTTTTTGTTTTAGGCTAAATAAAACTCTATAAAAATAACAATCATGAAACACTCAGGCTCGCTGTTAATTGTTGATGACAACCCCGATATTCTCATCGCCGCACGGTTATTGCTAAAACAGCATTATCAAAGCGTTAAAACCACTGACAACCCATTTGATATTGCAGGCATCATTAACGAGCAACGCAAAGCTGATCAGCCAATTGAGGTGATCTTACTCGACATGAACTTTACCCAAGACTCCATCAGCGGCAAAGAAGGCTTTTATTGGTTAAAAAAAATCATCGAGCAAGACACTAATATCGTGGTTTTGTTGATGACTGCCTACGGCGACATTCAACTTGCAGTGGATGCGATTAAAGCGGGCGCATCTGATTTTATTGCTAAACCTTGGCAAAACGAGCAGTTACTTGGCGCCGTTGCAGCCGCGTTTTCACACGCTAAAGATAAACAACAAGTCGGTAAATTAACTCGCCAAAAGCAAGGGTTAAACCAAGCCTTAAACACACCCAACTTTGAATTTTTAGGCCGAAGTACCGCTATGCAGCAGGTATTCACCACCATTGAAAAAGCCGCGCAAACTGATGCCAATATATTGATAACCGGCGAAAGCGGCACAGGTAAAGAGCTCACCGCCCATGCCATTCATCAGGCAAGTATGCGCCATAGCCAAACCTTTATGAGCTTGGACATGGGCGCCGTGGCACAGAATTTATTTGAAAGTGAGTTATTCGGCCATAAAAAAGGCGCGTTTACCGATGCTAAAAGCGATCGCATTGGTAAGTTTGAACTTGCCCAAGGCGGCAGCTTATTTTTAGATGAACTCGGTAATTTACCACTTGAACACCAAGCTAAATTACTTGCCGCATTACAAAATAGGCAAATAACACCAGTTGGCGGCAGCAAAGCAGTTGATATAGATATTCGCCTTATTTGTGCCACCAACGACAACCTTGATCAAGCTGTCGCCGAGGGGCGCTTTCGTCAAGATTTACTATACCGGATCAACACCGTTGAAATTCGCCTACCCGCATTGCGTGAACGCAGTGATGACATTCCATTATTAGCTAATTACTATCTAAAGCACTTTGCACAAAAATATAAACGCGACTTAACCATTAGCGATCATGATATGAACGCACTTTGCCATTATTCGTGGCCGGGCAATGTCCGCGAGCTTGCTCATGCTATTGAGCGTGCGGTTATTTTAACTGAAGGAGACAGGCTAGATATAAGCTCAGTGGTTGGTAACACAGCAGCGCTTAGCGCTGACAACAATAGCCAAAGCACAAAGATGCTAAACAGTGAGGCTGAATACGATACCTTTGATTTAGAAATACTCGAACAACGTACTGTACGTGCAGCCCTTAAGCATCATCAGGGGAATGTTAGCCATGCAGCCAAAGCGCTTGGTTTAACCCGTGGCGCTATGTACCGCCGCCTTGAAAAATATGGACTGTAACCATGCGGGCTAATTTATTATTAACGATTAATATAATAGCGCTTGTTAGTGCTAGCGTATTACTGAGTTACTTATTACAAAACAGCAGCTTTTCAGCAACCTCACTGTTAGTTATATTAGTCTCTGCGGCCTTGATAGCACATATTTTCACCCTATTTAAACGCCAACAAAAACAAGCCGAAATGGTGATCCGCGCTTTAGCCAATGGCGACAGTACCTTAGGGCTTGGCCAACAACACCCAATGCGCCAACAATTTGAGCAAGTAAAAACGCAAATGCAAACGGCACGCTTTAATGCCGAGCAACAAGCGCAATTTTTACAAGCACTGCTTATTCATGTTGATTTAGCCGTCATGGTGTGTGACGACAACGGCAAAGTGATCGAATCAAACCCAGCAGTCAGCAAACTACTGGGTAAAAGCTTCCAGCATTTACAAGAATTAGGCGCTGTTGGCGAGCTCATTTTAAACGCCAGTCATAATATTCGCAGCACCACCTATTGGCAAACCGGCGAGCAGCACGACACCCTCTCTATTCAACTCAGTATCGCCGAAATACAAGGTAAAGTGCGCCGTGTAGTAAGCATTCAATCAATTCATGACCAATTACAACTCAAAGAACAACAAGCTTATAAGCGCTTAACTAAAGTGCTGACTCACGAAATTGCCAACTCAATTACCCCGCTTTCATCGTTAGCGAATACGTGCACCACCTTACTGCCACAAGAATTGTGTTTTATTGATAGTGAAGATAAACAAGACTTACAGCTTGCACTAAACACGTTAGCATCAAGAACAGCACATTTAGGCGACTTTATTGCCCGTTTTCGCCAAGTTAGCAGCTTACCTAAACCCAATTTAGCGCCCAATAATTTAGCAGATTTGTTAGCGCGTATTATCACCTTGCATCAACAACAGGCACGCGAGCTACAAATAAATATAGAACTGACAATTCAAAGCCAACAATTGGTAATGTTAGATAGTACTCAAATAGAGCAAGTATTAGTAAACCTGATAAAAAATGCCCTCGAAGTGTTAAGCAGCAACAAAAAATATAACCCGCAACGCCCCGCTCAGCCAAACATCAAACTCAGCTTGGCACAAAACGCCAGCCAACAACTCTATATAGAAATTAGCGACAACGGCCCAGGCATTAGCGAACATGTGGTAGATATGATCTTCGTGCCATTTTTTACCACCAAACAGCAAGGCTCTGGCATTGGCTTGAGCCTATCAAGGCAAATAATGCTAAACCACGGCGGTGACTTAGTCTATCTAGCCAAAGCACAAGGCGCCTGCTTTAGATGTGTGTTTGGTTAAATTCAGCCACCGCTAATTTTTAACTCACCTTATGTTAAGCTAACTTGCTTTAGGTTAGCCGCATTCATTTTTTCGGAGTAGTTTAGTACGTGTCTTTAAATCGATTTATCCGCATTTTGCCATTGATTGTTATTTTATCCGGTTGTGAAACCACACCCGAACAGCCATCTTCACAACCTGCCATTAAGCCTGAAACTACCACTATTGTTAGTAAACCAAGCGAACCCATTGAGCAAATAGCACCGTTAAATGCTAAAGAACTTAATGATGTGTGGCAACGTATTCGAGCGCAGCTAACATTTGCCAATTCTAGCCACCCTGATGTGCAACAACGCATAGCTTGGTATTTATCACACCCAAATTACATGGACGAAATAAGTCGCCGTGCTGAGCCTTACCTTTACTATATTGTCAATGAGGTTGAAAAACGGGACTTACCGATAGAATTAGCCTTAATGCCGCTGATTGAAAGCGACTTTGATGCCAGTGCCTATTCGCACAAGCATGCATCAGGGCTTTGGCAATTAACCCCTTCAATAGCTAAGTATTTTAAGGTAAAAATTAGCCCTTGGTACGATGGTCGCCAAGATGTGATCGACAGTACCCGTGCTGCTCTGGATTTTATGGAGTACTTATACCAACGTTTTGATGGTGATTGGTATCACGCTATAGCGGCCTATAACTTAGGTGAAGGGCGTGTACTTAGAGCGATCAGCAACAATAAAAAGCAAGGCAAACCCACTGACTTTTTTAGTTTAAAATTACCTAAACAAACCAGTCAATATGTACCAAAGCTACTTGCTGCTGCGCAATTATTAAAAAACCAAAAGATGGCATTCCCTGCAATCGCAAATAAAGATGCGATAGCCAAAGTGGCCATTTCTGGCTCAGTTATTTTAGATAATAAAGCCCAATGGCAACAGTTAGAGTCTTTAAACTACGGGGTTATTCGCTTCCCAGCAATTATTGATGCGCCACATCTCGTCGTTCCTGCCAGTGAGCAAAAGCAATTTGAAAATATGATCGCCAATCAAAAAAGCAACGATTATAGCCAATGGCAGCATTACACTGTTAAACGTGGCGATAGTTTGAGTGTTATAGCAAAGCGCTACAAAGTAAGTGTGAGTCAGCTTAAAGCATTCAATAATTTAAAAAGTAGTACCATACGTATTGGCCAAAAGTTGCTGCTGCCGCAGTTAGCCGATACACAAATAGAGCACAAGGTAAAATCTGGCGAAAGCTTATGGAAAATAGCCAACCATTACAAAGTCAGCATCACTAAGCTAAAGCAATGGAACAGCCTTTCAGGCGACCGCTTAAAAGTAGGCGAGAAGCTAACCGTATTTTTATCAAATAGTTAACTATAAGAGAATGTTTGCGAGTAGCTTGCTACTCGCAATTTTATCTACACTTTATCAAACACATACCTTATATACCCAAGCCACCTAAAGATGCAGAATTCAGCGTTTCACAGGGGCTTAATATCAAGGCGTTACTTTGCAAGAATGGCCATCCCTTTTAAGAAGGAACAACGATGAGAGTAAGTTCCTGTGAAGCGCCCAATGGGTTGGCTTAAAAGCGATTTATACTGCGTTATTGATTTTAACAATAGAACCACTATGATTTGCAATCAATGCCTTGCCTAAATCGCTTTTAATTCCAACTGAAACTCGCATCTGGAGGTGGTTTGGGTATAATAATTAATTACACTCATAAAAATAAAAACTAAACGATATGGATGATCAAAACTCACAACAGGCACTGCCGGTGCCTACAACCAGCAGTAAACCGCAAGCTTGGTTCACTAACGAACGTCTCAATTTACTTCTAGCACTGTGTGCTATTGTCATTTCAGCCGCATCATTTTATGCCACCTACTTACAAGCAAGTGCCGCCGAGCGACAGGTAAAAGCCGCAACTTGGCCCTGGTTAGAAGTGATATCTGGTAATTTCAATAACCAAGAAAAAGCACCTGAAATAGCCCTTGAAATAACAAACTCAGGCTCAGGCCCTGCTATCATTAAATATGTAAAGTATTTTCATAATGACCAGTCGTACGTAGACATTTACTCGCTTATAAAAGATTGCTGCTTCGATGTATATGCCTATGAAAAACAGCTTCTAGAACTACAAGAAAAGTCGCCCAAGATAAACTTTTTCGAACAATTTGGTTGGCTATTTACCAGTGAAAGTCAAAATAGGCTATTAGCCGCTGGCGCCAGCATTAGCTTACTCAGCTTTAAAAGAACCAGCTTTAATGACACACAATGGCAAACTGTAGATAAGCAACGCTTTAAAATTTCAACATCAATCTGCTATTGTTCACTGCTTGAACAATGCTATATCAGTGATGGCCGCGGTACAGTTAGCGAGGTAGAACATTGCGCACTAAACGATTAATATAAAAAGGGTGGACGTTACTGTCTCACCCTTATTTGGAATTTTATTCTTCCTCAGCTTTACCACGATACCAATTAACTTGTCTGGTCAGCATCATAATCAAACTCAGCACTACAAACACCAGTAAACTGCCCATCAACAATGCGTAATCTTCTGCACTTAATAGCCCGTACAGTAAGCTGTATAAAAACAGTATGCCGCTCAGAAATAACCCTCCATGCTTAGTGTTTTTCAACATACCGGCCACATAAATACTTAGTAATAATGAAGAAGCTAATGCTGATAGTAAGTAAGCAAGGTTAAAACCTAGGTGTTCTCCAAGTGATATCAACAATAAGTAAAAAACTGCCAATGCTAAACCGACAAAGCCATATTGCACCGGATGAACGGGTTCGCTGCGTAGCACTTCGAGTAAAAAGAAGCTGGCAAATACCAATATCAGCACTAAAATTGCGTAGTTACTGGCGCGATAGCTTTTTAAGTAATGATCAACACCATCAACAAGATTAACTCCCATGCTACGTTGCTTAAATTGTTCGCACTGATTTTGAAAAACACAATGCTGAAACAGCTCTTTTAAGTTGGTAGCAAAGTAGTTTGTTTGCCAGTTGGCAGTAAAGCCTTGTTCTGAAATACTTGAGTCAATAGGTAAATAATCGCCAACGAAACTTGGATGTGGCCAATCTGCTTGCATGTTAAGACTGGTCTCTTTACCGATAGGAGCAATAGCTAGTTTTCGCATTCCTTGTAGATTTAAATCAATTTGATAATCCAATGTTTGTTGCTCAAGCAAAGCACTAAAATCAAGCTCAGTATTAACGCCTTCAGGCAATTGCGCCAGCTTAGTGCCAGGTTGCAACGCATATTCTTGGTTATTTATACGCATACTACTACCTTGACCAATACCGCGAATATCTTTAATCGCCATCACCATATGCACCTGCTTTATCTTTTTATCGGCTAATTCATTTAAAGCCTCGGTATTAAATTGGCCTGCAAAGTGATTCGCGGAGCGATAGAGTAACGCCTTATAAATACCTCGGTATTTTTCAAAAGAAGATAATTCACTGTTTATTGTTAAGGTTTCAGGTAGCAACAACAGCGTTCTTAACTGTTCAGTGGTGTTGCCTTCCACGGTATGAGTTTCTATAAATTGTACTTGAATAAACGGCCCAATGACTTGTTGCTCGCCGCTGCTACTTTTAGCAATATCAGCTTGCACTTGTTGCTGTAGTTCTGCACGTTCATCTATTAGGTTTTGGATCATAAAAATAGGCACTAATAACAGTACAATTAGGCCTATGATAATTACCAATTTTGTTTCCAGTTTTTGCTTCATTGTTATTTACTCCCTATTTAATATAGGAACTAGAGTAATCGACAAAAGTGGATTTTAAATGGTGCTTATGTGGAGTCTTTATGGAGTTGGTAAAAACAGCTTAACGGATACGCCCTGCGGGGTATTATGGATGTCTAACTTTCCTTTATGCAACTTAACCACTTGTTCTACAAAATTAAGCCCAAGGCCGGTACTTTTTTGTCCGTTACTTCTGGCAAGCGAATAAAAGCGTTCGGTTACTCTCTCTAAAGCATAATCAGGTATATTCGGGCCAGTGTTCTCGACGTTAATACAAAGCTCGCCTGCGGTTTGCGTGACGGTAATATTAATTTTGCCCTGTTCATCTACAAAATCCAGCGCGTTTTCAAACAAATTGTACAAAGCTTGCTGTATTAAAAATTGATCCCCCACAAAAGCGACTTTGTTATCACAGGCAACGCTTAACTCTACCTGTTTGGTCATTAGCCTGCTGATACAAGAGGCCTTTATCTGCGCCAATAAAGCTGGTAAATCAATTAATTGCCGTTGTTCAAGCTCTGGAAGTTGCTCAAGCTTTGTTAGAGCTAACAACTTATCAATCAATTGCTGCATTCGCGTAGCTTCGGTTTCAATATTCTGAGCAAATAATTGTTGTTTATCTACCGTGGTAGGGGTTTGTAGTATTTCACTAGCCCCTTTGATCGCTGACAATGGGCTTTTTAACTCATGTGTTAGAGTTTGCACATAGTTTTCTACGTAACGCTTACCATCAAGCTGACGCCGCATATTTTCAAGCGCATCACTCAGTAAGCTATATTCATAAAAAACTCTAAAGGTGGGTTTACTGGTTTTTTCACCGCGGCCCATTTTAGCAGCGTAGTCAGCAAGCTTATATAGCGCGGTATTTATCCGCCACGCGATTAAAGCACCAATAATGAGCGCGAGTACACTCATTAACGCTAACCAGGTTAATACCCGATACTTAGAAATATCAATAAAGGGCTGTACCGAGCGGTTCGCTTTAGCAACCGTGACACTGCCAATGATCTCATCGTTATACATGATTGGTGCAGCAACATGCATGACGGTTGATAGCGGATCATTTGGGTCTAATGCAGTTGAACGTGCCCCGTACTCACCACGCAAAGTGAGATAAACGTCATTCCATTTAGAAAAATCATTGCCAACATCTTGCTGCCATGAATCCAGCACCACAATCCCTTGTTGATCGGTTATATAAACTCGGTGATTAACTGATTTTTTTTCAATTCCCCAAATAGCAGCATCAGGATCACGTAAACCATAAAAGTTGATTTGCTTAGCAAAAGCGCTCTGTGCGATATCTCCTTTAACCATCGGGTTACTCGCCATCACAGCCAGCATGTTAGCCATGTCGACCAGTGTTTCTTCACTTGCTTGGCGTACCGTTGGTTTGATCTCTCTCATTACTGTCGAGCTAACTAAGTAAGCGGTTAAAATCACTAACACAAAGTAGAGTAAAAACAGCCTCAATCCAAGCGGGATCTTAGGCCATCTTTTAAGACGAGCAAATACCGTAGTTACTTCCTTAGCTGGATTCATAGTAATAACCAAAACCACGTTTAGTATGAATACATTCTGGAGCCGATACCGCGCGTAATTTATTACGAATAGCCTTTATGTGGCTATCAACGTTACGGGCATAAATAGCATCTTGGTGATTTTGCGCCGACAACAATAATTGCTCGCGGGAGAATACTTGGCGAGGATGGCTAATTAACTTATCCAGCAGTTTAAATTCTAATGCTGTAAGAGCCAGTGCTTGGTTTTGGAAATAATAATCGAAATTTTCAGCATAAAGCCCTGAGGCTTGTTCAGAGGAAATAGATTCTTTAATCGCAGCTTCGCTATGTCTAATTCTAAGTTTAACCCGTGCAAGCACTTCTCGTGGGCTAAATGGCTTAGTAACATAATCATCGGCGCCTATTTCTAATCCCACCACCCGATCAATTTCATCATTTCGGGCAGTAAGAAAAATAATTGGAACCGCTGAGAACTCTCTTATCTGTTTGCACAACTCAAAACCATTGGCATCTGGTAAACCAACATCCAAAATCAGCAGGGCAGGCATATTGTTTTTAATATACTCAAGCCCCTCACCCGCTGTAGCAAACCACTGCACAGCAAAACCATCTATTTCTAGAGTGTGGATCAGTGTATCAGCGATCGCTTTTTCATCTTCAATGATCACAACCCGACTGCTAGACATACGCAACTATTCCATTTTACAAACTGAGTTAACAGCTTTTAATAGTTACAGTTAGCAAGCATGTAGTCAATTGCTAGATACCACTACATGGCCTATCCTAGTTCCTAGCGACCTAGCCTGATGCAAGCCGCGAAAATTCGCTATAGAAAATCGCGAAAACTGCGAAAACTAAACCTTGCAGTATTTTAAAGCTTATTTGAGTATATGAAAGTAAAAGCAGCCGTTAAGCTGCTTTGTTTTTGCCTGATGATTGGTTACTAGTTTTATTATGTTAAGTAGGCGCTAAACTATTATCGTCAAGATAAACTCTATCGTCGTACAGTTCTGCAGTAACATTAACCTTATCAACCGACGATGGTTTGATATCCCTTATCAGCACAGCATTACACCACTTGTTTGTAATCCCGAACATATATAAAGGTGGTTCCATTGAACCATCAAACACTGGTGCAAAGTCTATGTCACTATCAATTATAACTTCATTGCTTGATGAACCGATAGTCGCAGTGTAAGGGCCAGATAAAGTACCGTCAGGCTTTCTCAGCGCTAATATGTGCGATTGTCCGCTTTGCCACTTTAATATAGCGTCAACATACACAGACCGCCCTACTATATATTCAACCCGTCCTGTCTGTTCATATCCTGGTATGTCATCTGCTAATGCGCAGTAATCTAAGTAACGCGAGTTTAATGCATCCATCTCTGTTTTAAAGCTAAAGCTTGTACGGCGATAGCGGCGAGCTCGGCGCTTACGCATGCCAAATTGATATGCTTTATCCCTGCTAGTAATACCAAACGCTCTTACCTTCTCAGGGTTAACACCTAAGTCACCAGGGAGTAAACACAAGATTGTTTCTGACTTCCATGTAATTGGTGAGAAGTACTCAACTTCAACGCCGTCATGTTCATCATCATCTATCAATGTAATGGTGCGCTCTAAAAGTCCGATATAGTTATCTGGTTGGTACATATGCTGGAATATAGTGCGCTGTTGATCACGCACTGGAATTACACGGCCATAATCAATTGTTGGCTCTGCAAAACCAACGGCTAGCACACGCTTTAATACTTCAAACATCGTGCTACCACTATCAAAAACAGCATTAAACTCATCACCTCGATTGTGCCAAACGGGGTGTAATGTATTAATTTCCTCTAAGCCAATCTTACTATCGCTATGGCCTGAGCTTTTAATAACATGAGTAAAGAATGGTGCAATGTCGGTAGTAGGCCTAGGCGCGCTCCATGCACCATTTTCATATACAGGCAAAATACGAGTACCAATTAAATTAAACTTATTCTCTGCAGAGCCAGCAAGTGCATTGGTACCACGAATTTTAACTGCAATTGTTGTCATACCTTCATAGCTAGTTGCGCTATCAAGTTCAGCTTTTAAAGACGTCCAGTAAATTTCATCTTTAATACGCGTATCATCGTTAGCAGCAGTAACACGCTTAATACGCACTTCAGGTCTAATTTTAGTGGGTAGCTCGATAGGAAAGGTTCTGCCCAGTTGATCGTTAGTTGAATTACTGTATGTTTCCTCAACAAAAGACCACTCTTGCGCGCCTTCATCACGATATTCTATTCTTATCGTCACTGAACGACTTAGAAAATTACCATCATCATCTAGCTCGCCCAGACCCTGAGGCAATGTAAAATCAACCCATATTTTCTGCGTTTTTTCACCCGCAGGACACGCAAAAAATGGCCCATTAAACTGCCCATCACCGCCACCGCCTTCAACTAATACATTGGCGTTTGAATTAATCTCAGTGACAAACGAACTCCACGTAGGATCATCCTGGTTCTGACCATCGACTTTATTAACTTCACTGCCTGATTTACTAGCATCCAGTAACTCAAAATACCCATCATTTTGAGCACTTAACGTACCTTCTATTTTAAGTGTTTCACCAACTGCAAAAGGAGGCGTTGTTTTATATTTTATAGTGCCAAGCTCAGGCTCATACTCTTCACGATGAACCACCAGCTTGTTTCCTTCAAATGACCATATATATCGACTATTCAAACCACCAGTATTCGTTACACGGCCTTTTAATTCTATACCTGTACTTCCTGCGGTTGAACCTACTTCACTGGAGGTATAAACATTGCGATGCGCTTCATGAACCGTAACGTCTTCACCTGGGCCAAAAATTTGATAATCAACATCATTAGGTTTACCGGTGACAGGTGTATTACCAATAAACACTTCATCATCTAAAATTTCATACTCACCCTTGCCTACACATAACATAAGATAAAGCCATTGCTCGTTATTAATGTACTCACGCCGTGGCATAGTAAGGTAATCGGGAAAGATTAAATGCCGACCAGCTATCTCTGGAATAACCCCCATTAAGCGAGGCTTATTACCTTGCGTATTAACATCATAAATACTGCTGCCATCAGGCACAGTCGAATTATAATTATCAGGTATTTGGTTAGTCGCATAGATAGCAACACCGATGGCAATAACAGCAATAACCGCATACGCAATTGTTGCTGGGTCTTTCGATTCAACAACAAATTTTATGTCGTCATTGTGCTTAAACGTGTAAGTATCCCATTCACTAGGAAGTACATGTCTGCTATTTATATTTACACTAAATAGAGGCTGCTCTAGCTCTGCATATGCTGGCACGTTTGCATCTAACCATGAGTTTACTGTTTGACCAACTAGACCAGTGCATGGCTCATACAAACTATCGTCAAGCTTGTTTGGGTAAATCTTAATTTCAACCTGTGTACGCATAAAATTTAACCTCAAAAAATAGCTTGTAGAAATCAGATACTTTTATAATAGATGGCCCTTTTTTGCGTGATGTATGCAGTATTTGTAGTTGGCCATCAGTAAATACACATAACCCCATATGTATTAAGTTTCCCCCTCTAAAACCACACGCAATAGCCTGCTCTTTAGCTGAGCAAGGTTTAAATTGATCAACTATTTGTCTGTATGAGTTAGTGAGGTTGTTTTTATCATCAGGACTAACATGGCCAAACGACTTAAATAAAGGTTTTCCGTATACGTTGTGAAGCACAAGACGTGGCTGGCCCCAACAATCAAGCCCAGTCATATCTCGACCACCATCGACATACGGTACACTCAGGTAATCATTAATATGTTTCATGGGATTAACTAAAATACTTTAAGCCAGGAGCAGTATCTGGCGTATAGCGGTCTCTTGGCCATGCTCTGTTAACCAAGTCATTAAATGATGCAACCACATTCACCCGCATTGCAGTGGCTTGTACACTAACAGCGGTCATTTCTACGGGTGGCTCGGCAGGTTCAGTTAAGTCACTCGCGGTATAAACCCGATAAATCACTTTAATTTTATCGCCAGCATCTTTAGCTGCATCAACTTTTTCCAGTGCTTCGCCCGATACATTATCAAGCTGAAACTGTAAATCTTGGCGGCCTTTTACAGCGCGAGATGGGAGCGAAACTCCCATGCCACTTGCTTCAAAAATTACATTCTCGCCACCCTCAATACCAGCATTAACATTATCAAACCCATTACAGAGTCTGATAACCCAAAACGAATCGGCTTGTAGTTCCAATGTATGTATCGGCAAGTCGTTCGTTGTGGCGCTGGCGTAGATGCGTTGGAGTACTTGGCTCATCAGATTAAAACACCACGTTTAGCTAACCGTGTTTTAGATCTCGCATAAACATTACTGATTTCTGATGCTGTGAGCGCTTTATCAAAAATGATAACTTCTGATACGTCTACAGTACCAAACGCGCCTTGGTAATAGTACGAGCCTATGGCGATGGGGTTATTAGATATAGCATTAACATTCGGTTTCGAAACCTCTTTGATATTCCCTTCGGTTGGGTTGTCGATTTGTGGTGAATGTAAAATAACTTTATCATTACCTACCGATACCGCCGTAAAAACATCACCTAAGGGCAGACCATCCAGCGCTACTTGAGAGCTGTTAGTTAGAGATCGTCCACTAAAAGCAAGTGTGCCACCGTTTGTAGTCGTGAATAATGAGATGCCTGTACCATCATCGTTTATTTGCTCAGGCATCGTCGTAACGGGCAAAACGTTAGAAATTTTATTTTTAAACACACAAATAATAGTAACTTGAGAACCAGCACCTAATTCGATACCTGTATCTAGCGAGTGATCTTTTGATACAGTTATAAAGTTATCACTTATTGGGGGTACATTTGATATAGGCATTAATAAGTGTTTTTGAGCTGTCATATCATTAAATGAATATAACCCACCACCTAATAACCAGTGTCCAACCGCACCTCGCTCTACGTCAATGAAATTTGCATCCACTAGATCAGCATCATTTAACGTAGGTAAATTTGAGTTAGTAAAACTAACCCCATCCAATCTTAATAAAACGCTCATAATATTTTCTCGCTATTTTTCGAACATTACACACCAGTTGTAAAGCGGATAATCTTTACCGCCATACGACCAATTTAATTTGTCACTATCTCGTAAATTTCCCGAACCACCATCAGTGTGATTTAAGCCGGGTGCAATATTGTCTAAACCATATCGTACGACTGGATTAATAACGCTTTGAGAAAGTGTTAACTTGACTTGATTGCATGAAACAACATCAACAGAGTCAATGCCGATTTGTATATCGTTTTCATATACCGTGAAACCAAAATCGGTAGTTTCAGGTAGCGTGTCAGTGTCAATAACAAGCGGCGGTACGGGCACATGAAAATCAATCAATACTAATTTATTTTGAACCTGCATTTTTAATGGGCTAAGTGGTTTCCATGGACGGCCTTCATATACTTGTCGCTTATATGCTTTTGCAAAATAATGACCAAGCCACTTGTAGCCAATGTTATTCAAGTGAACACCATCACTGTAAATGAGTTGATATGTTGGTGCCGCAAGAATGATATTTTCACTTTGTTCAGACGCAGCTAACTGCGCTAATGTAACGTTAAATGTACCTCTACTGACATATGTCGCTAATTGATATGTAATTAACGGGATAGGACTAACTTGCCCAGTAATTGCAATGGCATCAGTTTCAAAGTCGCTTTGTAATTTAACTAACGCATCAAAATAACTTTGGAAAGTTTTACTACCTGTGCTTTGGTCCGCCTCACCTTGAACCCAACCAAGCGCTTGAACTGCATACGTTTTATTATCTGCTTGAGATAAGTTAAATCCTGCTGTCGCATGAGCAACTAGCAGCGGGTACCATTCGCTGCCTTTTTCTAGTTGATCGATACGATAACCGCCATGCCCGGCGGTACTGCACAACATGCTGTAATTATGTGTGTCTGGATACATGCCATTTTCAATTTGCAGCAACTCAGTTATATAGTTTGCAGCGCCACTGCAAATTGTCTCGCCTCTGTTAGCACCTCCATCCGGAGCACGAAGATTGTCTTCTACAAGTGGTTTCAACGATAATAACTCATCAAAATCTGATCGCGGTCCGCCTTCAAATGTTAAGTTGCTATATGGCTGTTCTAAACTAATTGCGGGTTGTCCAGCCGCACCTAGCGATAAACTTTGACCATAAAATACGATATGATTTATTTCTACATCAGTGCTGGTTTTGCTTTCTATTGGAGCGCATTTCTCAAAGTTTACTCGAATTTGCTCGCCGTCATCGTCAATCGCAAATGCAATTTTTCCATCTTTGTCTGCAATAGCAAATGCAACTCCCTTGATATCTCGTTTATATAAACCAAATCTGTTTAACGCTGGCGATAACGACTTATCATGCAAATCCATTATCGTTCTGCCCGATTGTTTTTCTACTGCTATTGCCGCTTTTCCTTGTTGATCAACAACGATTGGTGTAACCAATGAATCACGATATTTATAGCTATCAATTCCAGACGCTATCAAGTCAGCACTTTCAGCATCGACACCGAGCAAAACTTTATTTTGCTCATCAACAATCAAAGGTACTAGTTTATTTTTATCACCTATAAAGCGCTTTAATCCCGCTTTGATAGAAGGCTCAACGATATGCTGATTAAAGCTCTTTAGCTCATTTACGCTGGGTTCAATAGTCGCAACTTTTGCAATCGAGGGCTCAAATTCAGCTAATGATGTTTGTATATTATTTAAACTTTGATTAAATTGCTCTATGTTGTCATATGGAGATTTTTGCCATGAACCACTGCCCGCGCTGCCTAGCTTTCCATATAGTCCATTATTATTTTCAGCGTCATTCCAAACTTCAGCAAGTGTATTTGCTGAGTGATTTAAATCAGCATACATCTGTGCAACCGTTTCAAATGCTACGCGACCATTTGCCATGGATTTCAATGCCAAAAATTGATCTGCTATGGCTTTTTTAATAGATGAGTTCTGTTCACCATCGATACTGACTGATGTATTCTCATCGCCAGCTAGTATCTGACTTAATGCTTGAGTATATTCTTCAAGCCTTGCTACTAATTGAAAATAACCTGACATTTTAAGCCTCATACAAATTAAGAGCCGCACTCAGCCCATTAACAAAATCTTCTAACGACCTTGGTTCCAACAAGCGTATTACCGCCTCTTCCTCACTCGCTGCTTTATATTCTTTAACCTCAACCTGTGCTTGGTATTGCCATACCAATGCGCTGATTGGCTTAAAATTCTCTAGTGGGTCTTTAACAAATCGCACGCGGTGCTTAACAACACCGCGTGGCGTTAAAATGTCCATCAAAAACCATTCAATTAAATTCACACCGTGATCAATAAAACCTTCAAACACGGTGGCTTCGTCTTTTCTCAAGCGCCATGTGGCTTCCATAAATGTTGGCACGCTTAAAAACCTGCGGCGCTGGCGGGCACGGCCGCTGCTCATTTCTGTTCTTAATATGTTTGACTGTCGCTTGTAAGACACTTCTTTTAAGCGCGGTAAAGGCAGCGACAACGGGTAATTAACCATCATTAAGTTCCTGTACGCTGTAAGCCAAATGTTGTGCTAAGCACACCTGCCGCATCGCCGCCTTGGCGGATATCGGCCACAAAGGCTTTAATAACAAATTCACTGTCGTTGGTGCGTTCTTGCTCTACTTGGCCGCTGCGGCTGGCATCTTCTATTAGTTGCACAGTTACATTTACAACTGTGTTACCACCTGCGCCTGGTGTTTGTTTAGCAGTAGGTAATTGGCTTGGGTTGAACACACGGCCACCATTACCGCCCGCAATATAGTTTTTACCGCCCAGCTCAAGCAGCTCAGGGGTATTGCGCTCACCAATTTCAATGAGTTTATTGCCGTTTGTATAACCACCGTATTGGTAGCCTGGCGGTTTTTGTGAAGCTATTGATTTAACTTGCAACATACCAAGGCCAGTAATAACACCAGCCGCAATTGGCCCAGCAATTGGCCCTAGCTCTAATGCAGCTGCTGCAGCGGTATACGTGCTCATTAATGCTTTAGCAATGTTCAATGTTTGTTGAACTTTAAACGCTTTTTTACTATGTTTTGCGGCTTGCCCAGCTAAGTTCTCACCAATATCTAAACCAATCGCAACGCGGTCATTACCGCTGGCACGGTCTAAATCAACAAATTGCTGTACTACTTGGCCATAGTTGCCAGCGTATCTAAGTTGCACTTGGCGTTTACGGTCTTCGTGTGCGGCTTCTTCGGCTTCCAAACGACTATGAAAGCCCTGTAATTCGGCTATTTCAGTTTCGTAGCGGTCGCGGCGGGTTTGGTCTTCAAGCTGGCGTAATTCATTTTGGCGCTGTGCATCGCGTGCTGCTTTATCAGTTGCTAACTTATCAAGGGCAGCATCACGTTGTTGGCGTAGTTGCAGCTCAATTTCAGCATAACGGGTGCTGTCTTTGCCTTGCTCATCAAGCGCTGTGCGTGCTATATCAATACGGCGCGTGTATGACCGACGAATTCGCCCTTCTTCAGTCAGTAAATCAGTTTCAAGCTGGCTAAAGTCTTTTTCAGAGTCTGCCTGTTTATTTTTTTGGTCGATTAACTTCGCAATATTCTGTAATTCCTGCTGCTGCGCAGGAAGTAAGCTGGCATATTTGCCGCTGGCTATTTCATAATTAACTTTTTCAAGCTCGGTATTTTTACCAAGCAGTGCCAAGCGTTGCTGGTAATTAGCATTCGCTTTTTGAAAGTTAGCTAATTCTTTTGGGTCTTGGCCTTTCTCAGGCGCTTTGCCTGCAGGCTTGCCCACTACAGATTGCAGCGCAACAATTTCATTTTTTAAATCTTTAACACGCTGTTCAGCCGCAGTTACGTCATCAAACTTGCCTTTTAAAAACGGATTATTAAAACGCTGGCGGGCCTCATCCGCTAATTGAATGGCCCCTTGTAAACGCCCTTGCGCTAATAACAATAAGCCCTGTGCTTGTTTGCCCGTTAGGTTTGCATACGGGTTTAAATCCTTGCTGGCTTCTTTTAGCTTGTTAACTGATTCAGTGGCATCATCAGAGCTGCTCGCAAATTCATAAATACCCCACGCTGCAAGCATGATCAAACCAGCTGGCCCACCGAGCAAACTCATGGTGCCACCGAGCGCACGCATCGCAACATTAGAACCACGAACAGCCGCGGTATGAGCAACCGTAGCCGCAGTTAACCGCGCTTTAGCGGGTGCTAAAATGTTACTCGCACCCGTTAAATTAACAGTTGTTTGCACACTGTGTAAGTTAGCCTGCGCTGCAGCAAGCTCTGCTGCAGTCAACTTAACGGTTTCTTGGGCTAGCCGTGCTTTGGCAATGGTGCTTTTCGCAAACCCAGCAGCGCTAACAGTAAGGCTCGTTGCTAAACGCCCACCCAATACAATGGCAAGGGCTGTGGCGGCAGTGGTTATGTCTTCAAGTAGTTCTTGGTTAGTGGTCAACTCATTTAGTACACTAGTTGCTGCATCAATTGCTGGCACTAGCGCGATACTTACAGGCTGTTCAATACGGTTAATTAATTGCTCATAGGCGGTTTCTGTGCGGTTAAGTGCCGCTGGGATTGTCGTAGCAATACGCTCAGCAGCCCCTTCATAATCTGTGAATGCCTTGATCAAGGTTTCTTTAAAGAATTGGCTGCTAATCTTTCCGTCGACAACCATTTGCCTAAAACCACCAGACACTAAGCCAGCCGCTTTATCTAAGCTCTGTAATAAACCAGGTAAAGGTTCTGTTACTTGGTTAAGTTCTTCAGCGCGTAAAGTGCCAGCTGTAAAGCCTTGCGCCATACCAAATAAGCTTTGCGACAATTGAGTTGTTGTTGCACCTAACTGACTGGCTACATTACTCATACCTTCAAGCAATTGTTTGCTTTCTGTGTCAGTGACAATGCCAGATCGTCTTAATGCAAGTAGTTTGGTGTAGCTATCAGCCATTGCTGAATACACTTTGCTGTGCTTATTACTTGTTGCTATCAAGTAATTTTGCACTTGGGCATATTCTTGGCTTGATGAAGTAAGCCCTTGTAAGCGGGCATTGAGTAATTGAATTTGGCCAATGTTTTGCACTTGTTGCTGTGCAAAATTAAGTGCCATAAAGCCACCAACGGCCGTAGCTAAACCGCTATAGCTTTGCGCTACGCTGTTATTACTGGTGGCTAACGCACGATTTTGCGCAACTTGCTGCTGCGCTTGTTGCTGTAACGAGCGTATATCGTTTGCATTAGTACGCGTACCCTGGCTGATTGCTCGGCCATCGTACAGTACTTTTAAACTCAAATTATATCGGCTCATGTTGCTCTCGTGCTGCGTTGATTGCTTCAACTTCTAATACCTGAAACTTTGCAAACGTATCAGGCGTAATCTCTAACCCAGCCAGCTTCCATGCCACGGCGGCATTGCTGTAACTAATGCCGTTTCCGTCTCCTTGCCATTGTGTTGACACCGTTAAAAACGCAGTAAGGGCCAGCGCATTGCACCTAAACACATTGAATTCTTTGTCTAGATCGAGCGCTTTAACTTGGTCAATTACATGCTTTGGTGCGTTTTGCTGAGTTAATACATCTATTAAATGAGTTGTATCTGGGTGTTCATCGGCTACCCAATAGCGTGCAGCCTCTAGTAGTTTTTTCTTCCGGCCGTGGCAACCGCAACAAAATAAGCGTCAATCACAGCGGTGCGCCACCAACTAATTTTTAAACACGCAGCCAAGTTCTCCGCATTAAATGGCAATGGCTTATCGTCTTCGCCTACAAAGTCATCACCCCAGCCCACCAAAATCTTTTTAATAAAATCATGGTCGCCGCCATTGGCAAGCTGCTCATTACTGTTGTCATCAAGCAGCTTGAACTTGCCTGTAAACTCATGAGTATCACCGTCAAAAGTAAATTTAACAGGCTGTTTAACTTCTAGGTTCTGCATGGTCACTATTGAAAAAGCCATTGTTTTCTCCTGGTGTTTAAGTTGGTTTAAAAAGAATTAATCGAGTAGCAAGCTAAACTCGTCATTGCCGGCGCTTGGTAAAATAGCCAGTGCCATCTCAATCTCTGCTTTTTTAGTGCGCTCAACATACTTAGGCTGTTTTACTTGCACTTTAGGGCAGCTAATTGTTACGCGGTGGCCACCTGCAGGGCCGTGCTTAATTTGTAAGTTGCCCGTTTGCGAGTTAAGAGCACGGCTAAAAAAGTCGATATCAGCAATGTTAGGCGCAGCAATATTCACAGAGCCAGACATAGCACGGTCTAAAAATTCAATTTTTGCCGTAGTAAGCGTTGGGTCAAACTCCACTTCGTTACCGCTATCAATACTCAGTTTTGACGGCACAACCTCAAAGCCATGCAATAAAAAGTCAGTAGTACGCCCAGGACCGAGCGGAATTGGTTTAGGCCATGCACTAAAGTCAGCAGCAGGCAATGCGTTATCACTGGGTGGTACATAAAGCCCTTTAAAATCGAACGACAAATAAGGAATACCTTTTTCAAGCTCAATGGTATAGCTGCCTTGCGCGCCCAAGAGCGTGTGCTTATTTCGGCCAAGCTGAAAGTGCATCGCCACCGATTCAACCGCATCAGAAACAGGCGTGTACTCAACACTGGTATCAGCCACAATCACCTCAGCCATACCACAGGCGCGCATAAGTGGCCCCCACGCTGGCGCTAAGCCCAACGTGCCCGAACCAACAAGCTCAACCTTAAAACTTATTCCCGCATATTCGTTGGTAAACATGGTTTCTTCAGCGCCCAAATACGGCGTATTTAAACCACGTTCAACCTCTTCGCCTTCCAGCGGGCGTACTTCAATATCTTTAGTTAGCATCGCATTTAGCACCGCTGGCAACGTGCCATAGGTCGCTTCTATTGCGGCTAAAAGGCTGGTTTGGCTCCACTTAATCATTGTCTTTCCCCTTTGCTTTTACGGGTTTAGTAACTGGTTTTTTAACCGTGGCAACCGGCTGTGTACGCGCAACCAGGGTTAATTTACCGTCAGCGTCTTTGGTATAGCTGCCGCCGTGGCTGGGTGTTTTACTCATCATGTTCTCCTAACTACTCACGTTCACGGTTAAATGCATTCGCGCCTGGTGGCATAACACGCCACAAAACATCACCGGTGTTTGGTCATCTAAAATAAGGCCGGTGTCATCGCCATCGTCTAAATCGTCAACCAAATCACTCAACAGCGGATCAACAGCAAAGGCGTCATCTAATGCGTCAATGGCATCTTCAAAGGCCACTTGGCTGCTGTCTTCATCAACAAAGCTTTGTAAAAACACCACATCAAACGTATAGGTTTTAGTGGTTCGGGTAGCGTACGGGTTTTGGCGCTTGCGGCGCTTTAGCCGTATATAACCGCCGGCAATGCCTTCACCTTGGCCATACATCTCTTTTAGCGTGTTCATGTTTTTACTAAAACGCTCTTTAGGGTAAAACGTGCCAATGTTGGCACCGTTTAACACCGCTACAATGGCCGTTCTAAGCTGTTCAAGCATTACCGTCTCCCAATGTATTCAGCAGCGTTTTCATTGCTTGGTTAAAACGCTCTTGAATATAAGGTTCACTGGCCTCTAGGCCTTCTTTAAACATAAATTGCCCCTCAGTACCGCGAGAGTTAATTTTGAGTGCTATTAACGTGGCTACTTTTTCAGCCTCTAAGCCTTCTAAGTTCAGTACGGCTTCTACCCAGGTCACTAATGGCTCAATGGGTGGCATGTGTGGCTTAGTGCCAAGCTCCACCGCTTCAGCGTAAAGTTTACTGGTACCCACATAACCAATTTGCACAGTGGGGTTAATTATCACCTCACTGTTTATACTCGCCGCCAAGTGGCCACCTTCACCGGCTCCCGTAGGTGTACGGCTTACAATTTGATGCTGTGCATACGCCACGGCTTCATTCATCGCGCTCGACAACTCATTTTGTACAATCGCCGGTGAGTGTTGCCAAAGCTCAGTTAACGCATCAAAGCCCTGGGCGGTAATTCGTACCGTCATTAGCGCAACCGTTGGCGTTTAGGTAACGCAACTGGCTTACCATACGCAGAGCTTTTATTGTCATTGATCACTACCGCGTTGTACTGGCTGCGGTAGCCGTTTGCGATGCGTCGGTAACTGTCGGCTTTGCTGCCGTGGTCAACGCTATCGCTTGAAATCGTGCTGTTATCATTGTTAGCAAAATAGGTTGCTAACATATCAATACAACTTGCTGCGGCCAGTTTTAAACAGGCATCAACATGTTCAATTGCAATATCTAAATTGCCCGTGTCTTTTTGGTACTTAGCAAGCATATCGGCATACGCGTTATTGATTTCTTCAGCGCTTAAAATGCCTTGCTCGTCTTGTACATAACTTGGCAATCGTGTTGCATACATAATAAAAACCCTTATAAAGCGCATCCGTGCGCAACGTGTCATCCCATCACCAGTTCACCAAGGAAATTAAATAACTATCGCTTTAGTCGCACCACGGTAGTCAGTACATTGGCCACCATAAATGTGGCGGATCTTCATTGTGGTTTGGTCGTTCGTAAACACCGTGCCCACGTTCTGCATGTCTTGCGTAAAGATTTCAGGGTTTTCCATGCCATCTAAAAAGCCCATCTCAAAGTTAGCCAGCTCGCCTGGGTCGGTCATTAAGCCCCAATCGTTCGGATCAGTCGCACCAGGAACCCGCAGGATTTCAAGGTTTAGTTGCTGAGCAAACGCCTTGTCGTTGTTTTGCAGGCGTTGGAACAAGTCAAATGCAGCATCCACATTACCCAGCGAGCACAGTAAAAATGCTGGCTCAATTTCTAGCATCTCACCGGTATCAAGCTCTTGCTGATTCATAATCGCGCGCCAGTGGGCCATCAGCTCAGTTTGGTCAAGTGCACCACTAAACAGGTTGTTGTGGTCAGCATGAAACAGCGCTTTAGCATCCGGTGCATTGCGGTTGTTAATGTAAAAGTCCCATGCAAACTTACTCAGAGTTCGCGCAGCAGCACGTGCCAGCTTGTTAGGAATTTGCGTAATGATGTTGCGGTCATCATTTTTAATCATTTCCATGGTGATGGTTGCAATACCACCTTTTTTGCTCACACGGTATTTCGCGTTGCTATCGGTAGGTTTTGCAAGCTCTGGGTAAGCATCGCTTTCAAGTACTTCTTGTAAGTCGCCATAGCCACCCCACTCAGTGACATTCTGATCTTTAAAATCAGTTGCAGTGCCAATACGGAATACTTTGCGCCATAGCTGGTACTTCTCAAGGCTGCCATATACATCAACCACACGGCGGTTAATTACATCAGCCAGCACATTTGGCAGGCTATCGGTATCAAGTGCTTCAACCATTCGGGTGCGGCTACAATCACGTAACTTACCTGTACAATGCTTATCACCGGTCAGGTCAATGTAAGCTTCTTTAAGGCTCACAACGTCTTTGTTAGCAGGGTCAAATAATGCCGTGAGCATTTCAATGCCACTTGGGTTATCGGAGTACTGCACACCATGCGGCATGTTCACTTTGCCCGACTCAGTAAACTGTTTTAAATAACTGGTTTCAGCATCAATTAAGCCTTTCACCATTTCAGTGGTTACGTCGTCTTTGCTTTGCACGCTTTCGGTTAAGCGTGTTTTGGCGGCGTCTGGCAAAGTCGATTGGTTAATTAACGCCACCGCGCTTTGCTTTGCTTCAACTAAACGTTGGCTTGCAACAATTACTTTATTCACATCAGCAAGGGTTAAGCCTTCACCGTTACTAGGCTCGGGCGCACCGTGTTTTGCCAGCGCTTCGGTTAATTGCACAATAGCGGTTTCATCATCGTCAGCTGTCACAGATGCAGCTAACGCGGGGTTCGATTTTTTAAGCGCTTCGATTAGGCGCAACAATTGTTCATTCATGACATTGCCTTGATTATGAGCTTCTTTAAATGACACGATCCGACCACCTGCACCAGGTACCATGATCAAATCGACGGAATTAACTTTGAGGAATTGCTTAGCCGTGCGGTTAGCCCCTTTGCCAGTGGCTTTACCGTCTACATCAATGCTTAAGCCAAACAGCTCTTGCATGTTGTTATCAACGGCTTCGCGCAATTTAGTTGCATAACCTGAGCTTTCAAGCACGGTTAAATCAGCTTGCAGAGCACCTTGCTTACCTGCGCCAATCCCTTCAACAAACTGGGCATTAGCAAACTGGCCAATCAGGTTGTTAAAGTGTTGAGCGCCGCCTTTAATATGGTCGTCATCAGACTTAACCATACACTTGGCACCGTTAAACAAATGGGCTGCTTCACGTAGAACGTGGGCTGGGTAGTTCACACCATTTAAGCTTTTACCTACTTCAATAAGCGTTACTAAAAACTTACTTGGCTTAATATTACTGGCTTCAATAAAACGGTTTTCGTCAAACCAGGCTTCGGTCAGCTTTACAACACCCGCTGGTTTAAACTCTTTAACCACTTCAACCGGTGCATCAAACGTAACCTGGTTAGCTTCGTTCACTGTGTAAGCGTATGCCCAGTAACGGCCATCTTTTTTAACCACCACTTGCTCAGGGTAAAAAGCGGTAATATCTACCCAACACTCGCTATGAGAATTTTGAGGTAATATCACTTTTGCAAGCTCACGGCGCACTAAGTCCATCACATCACGGTAATCAGATGCTTTAGCCTCAACAAACGCGCGGTTGCCTAAAAAGCCAATGCCAGCAGGTAATAAGGTCAACATAATTTAGCCCCTTACTTAGCCGCTTTATCTGCAGCAGGTTTAGCAGGCGCTTTATCTGCAACAGCTTTGGCATCCTTTTCAGCTTTATCAAGCATCGCTTTAGCGTCAGCGTGGGCTTTAGCAATAATATCCGCCGCTTGCTTTTCTGCGTCTTTCGCTTTGTTTGCAGCGTCCAATTCTGCATTAGCAAGTAATTCTTTGGCTTTATCAGCGGCAGCGGCTTCTTGCTCCAGCAAGTTTTTACCAATATCGCTAGCGCCATCACTAACCAGTAAAGCTTCGGCAAGGTCGGCAGCAGCAAGTACACCTTCCACACGTTGGCCAGCTTTGGTAAGTGCTTTTACAACACCTGTTTCGCGCTCAACTTTAAAATCAAACACTTCTTCAGGTTGAACTTTGCGGATTTGCTTTTTAATAATCGGTTGACCACGTTCATCCGTTTTAGGCTTTTTGTCGTCGCCAATCTCTTTAACGTCTTCAACAATGTCGAGCACTTTGGTTGCTATTTCTAGTAACGCATGGCCCTTGGTCAGTAATGCAAGAAAACTCATTATGTCGCCCTCAAGTTTGTTAGTTTGGCTAATGAGTTTCTAATGTAAGGGAATGTGGGGAGGGGCTAAATTAAAGGGTTTTAGGAAAGTTAACGGGGCTTTAAAATAATCAAAGCCCCTTTTAAAACTATGACGGACCACAACTTGATTTGTTAAATGCCCCGGCAGGTAGTTTCCAATCAATTACTGGTTGGGTTATTGGTAATGTGAAATCTTTTTTAAGTGCTTGTAGAAAAGCTTCTCTGTCTTCAATATCTAATGGTTTCGCCATTTCAGATAGATGCATTACTCCTTTGCGACTTCTACTGATCGTAATCCCAAACTGATTTTCATATTCAGCAATTTTATCTAGACTCCCTTGGAAGTGATGTCTCAGGGTAGCCCATATAGTGGGATCATTAAATATACATTTCATGCAAGACGAACGACTCCAGCCTAAACGATATGGAACAGGTGGTGTAACGCCATGCGATTTCAATTTTTCCCACACTTGCTCTTCATCCCAATGTAGAACTGGTCTCCAACTATCTACATATCGTGCTTTTTGACCAAAACGCCTATCACATGAGTGTGGTTCAAACTGGTTATATTTAGCCCTATTATGGCTTTCCTCTCTTCGCTCCCCAGTAACAAATAGAATTTTTTTATTATTGAACCTATCTTGATTATTAATTGCTCTTCGCCCTATATCTATTTTTAGGCTAGAGCTGCACCACCTAGTTTGTAAATTGGCTGAAACTTGTGGAAATTTCATTCTAGTTCTAGGCTTAGCGCGCTTAGTATCTCTACTAAGAATTATCTTGCCATTTGGAGTTTCTATATGTTGAGGACGGCTATATGAATCTTTCTTAATCATTTCTCCTTCAAACCCCCCCTCTAACCAAGAAAAATAAATAGGTAAGCCAAAATGATCTGCGAGCTTTCTATTAAAGTCCTTCATAAATGGCCAATCCATCAGGGTGGAACCTTCATTACCATCAACATCGTGATGCCATAATTCAATCTTATTAAGATCAGCTCCTATATCTATCAAATGAAGAAGCCCTGCAATTGAATCTTTGCCGCCTGACATACAAAGTATTATGTAGTCATATTCATCAACGGCTATCTCTGGTGCAGAAAAATAACTACGCTTATCACTTTTAGAACAAATACCCGCCATTTTTTCTAAAGAGGGTAGAATAAATACATCATCAAATTCATGCATCTTTCTCTCCTAAGTTTTAACAGTCAGTTTTGGATCAACTTTCCAATGCGCCATTGCCGGCACTGTAAAGCAGCTGCAATTTACGGTTTCTTTAGCGGGTGCTTTGGGGTCGTGTGGGTGCATCATTTTAATACCGCCTACCGTAAATGGTTTGCTTGCTCCAACGCGGGTATTGCGCACAGCCAAGTGATTAGCGCGGTGTTCTTTACGTTTACCCATACGCCACTCTTTTTCCATGCCTGGTACTGCATCGCCAATTTCGGTCATACGCATTTGCCCTGCAACATTGTATAAACGGCTAAGCTCGGTGTTGACAATGGTTTTAGCGCGCCACATTTTTTTATCGCCTAAGCTCTCCGCTATGGCTTTTTTAGCGGTGTTTGCATCTTGTGCGCCCATCATCACCAGCCCCAGCTGCGAGCGTATAAAGTCGGCTTTACCGCTGAGTACGTTTTTAATCCGATCAACCATAAAGCTGTCAATGGCCACAAGCTGGCGGTGCTGTAAAAGTTGCGTCATGGCGTTAACCGTTACACCACCGGCTTTAAGTGGCACGTCAATTAAGTTAATGCCCGCCACCCATGTTGTTTTTGAAAACGCCGTAATTTGCGCCGCGCTACGCTCCCCCAGTTCCAGCATCACCTGGTTAATTTGCCCCTGCAATTTACCGTAATGCCACTGCTGCCAATCGGTTGGTTGCCCTTGCAATATGGTTTGGGTGTTTTCTTCAGCCAGCTCTAATAAGCGTAATAACGAATCCCACAGCCCTTGCTTGTTTTTAAGCAACTCCTTGAGCTGTGCAGTGCGGGCTTTATTAAACGCCGCTGTGCGCTCACTCGGCGTCATCAGTTAACTCTTTATCGGCTGTTTTTTCATTAGCCGCTTCATCAGCACTATCATCGTCAGCACCATCAAACGCATTAAATGTGTCGGCCTTTGCCTGGTCTTTTGCTTTTTGCGCTATTTCAGTTTTTACGTTCTCAAGCTCAGTGGCGGGGTCTATCTCAACACCCAAGCGATCAGCAATTGAGGCAATCACACTTAAGCCTGTTTCTTCAGTAATAATGCCCTGTGTAATCGCAAGATTTACAGCCACCACCACTTGCTGTAACGCAGCAGCATAGCGGCTAATGTCTTTAGCGGTCATTTCGGGCATCACCACTTTTGACTTAAACACATCGGCTTCAATCGTGCGGTCTGGCTCTTGGCCTAGTGTAGCTTTGTAATACTGGCGAATAACAAAGGTCGCTATTTCATGCAGCATATAAATTATGTAACGCTGGCGCATGGCAAGTATTTTAAAAGTTGGCTCGGCCATGGCTTCACCGTTGGCGCGGTTAACGTCGCCACCATCCGCAAACCAACTCGGCGGCATGGTTGCACCACCTAGCATGTGGTTTCTAAATAACTTAGCCAGGGCTTCTGTATCACCAGTGCCAAGCGATGGACTCTCGGCCTTCCACACTTCGCTGTCGTTATGCACATTTACAGAGCCTGGGCGCGGTGGGTTACTTTCAATTTCTGAGGCGCGCTCAGTCACTTTGTTTTTATCAGCGCCTGTTAGGGTTACGTCCCACACAAACGCCCGGGAGTTTTCGGCTCTGTCGCCTTCGCCAAAAATAAAATCGTCGTACAAATCTAAAAAATCGCACTGCGCGGTTAAGTCGGAGTTGCCCCGTCCGTGGGCGCAAAAGCTGTTTATTGCAAAGTAAAAAATATCACCATCGGCAAAGCCTTCACGTAGCCGCTGGGTTTGTTTGGTAAATACCGATTCACTGCCATTGATGATCACTTTATAAAAATAATGACGGCCATTGCTCATGCGTTTAGTTTTAACGCCTACTGGTTGCTCTGGGTTACGCGGGTCGTAAATTACCTCTTCTACATGGGCGGGGTCTAAATAACTTAATTGCACCTCACCACTCAAGGGGTTTACAAACGCTGGGTAAAACTGCTCACCAAATATCGCCAGCTCCCTCACTTTCTTTTCAAGCTTAATGGCCATGTTATTAATCGGGTGATTCCAAAACGCATCGATCACCGCTTGGTAGTCTTCATCGTCATTGGTAATTTTAACGCCCTCGGCCAGTAGGTAGGCCAGCGGTAATTCAATAATGCGGTTGGCAATCATATTACTTTGCCAAAGGTACGGGGCTATTTTGTTCATACGCACCCGCGTAGGGCCACTTAAATTGCGGTTAGAATCTGCCGACAACTTAGAATACAAGTGATCGTCTGCGTCAATACTGCCCGCCATCGCCCCAGCGGCTTCTTTAAACGTGGTGGTATTTTCATTTGCTGAATTTTTTGCGGCAATTGTTTCAGTCACAATTGCCGCAATTTTTGCTGCAAATTCTGCCTCTTGCTTTGCCTTGCGTTTTTTAGAACCAAACATAGCTTTTCAACCCTTTTGTAAATCTTTTACATTTGCCTAAGCGGCTTTAAATTCGTTTTTGCGTGCAATGCCATTCAACGCACCCAACACAGCCTTAAAATCGCGCTGAGCGCGTCAGCGTTAATTTTTTAAATAACCGGTAATTCGCTTAAACAAGCCACCAGGTCTTGTTCGACCTTGTAACCGCGATGGCTGGTTTTTAATTGACTGCTTATTTTTATTCACCGTGGCACCTGCGGCGGGTTCGCCTTCTTCTAATGTGGCGGCATTAGCCAACACCCCTGCAACGGCTGTATCACCGTGTCGCCATTTACCATCGCTGCCTTTGTCACGGCCATCATCCATTTTGGGTTGGCCTTTTTCTAAAATCACACGGCGGTGGTCGGCCACTACATCTTCACTTTCAGGCACAGTAATAAACTGCCCCTCAAGCGCGGCTTTGTATTTAGGAAAGAATTGGTTGTACCAAGGGCGCGACAGCATCACGCAATCAATGCGGCTGGGGCCATAACGTTGCATGGCTTTTTCAGCAATCGACTGGCCATTACCACGGCTATCAAACTTGCCATGAAAAAACAGCGGTAGGTTATCCAGCAGGTAAAACACTATTTGCTCTTGGCAATCAAATGGAATATTGCGCAGCTCAACTAAAAAAGGCGTGTGGTACTTAATGGGGCTTTGCTGCTGCATGGGCCAAAGTACGGTTAAATCGCCACTACGGCCAAAGTCTTGGCCAAACACAGTGCGCTGCCCAGGCATAGCATCAATTAATGGTTTTAAGGTATCGATTAACCAGTCATCAATAATGCGAGTGCGCTCAGGGTTCGTTACAAAGTCATCCGGTTTTTCTAGGCGGATCACTTTACTGTCTGGGTGTTGGCAACGCTCAACCAACAAGCGGTTAATGTAAACACCGCCGCCTGCACTTGGGATCACATCAAGTTCTTCTGCAGCGCCATCACCATAAAAGTCATAAATACCATTGGCCCATTCGTCTTCGAGTTCTTGGCTATACTCTGTGCCTTTCATTGCACAAATGCGTTTATACAAGCCCTGGCTTAATGCTTCTCTAAACGTTGTGCGGTAAACCTTATAAGGTTTAGTGCCCGCGCGGCATTCTTTAATAAGTAAGTTAAAGGAGTTTTCTTCGCCGTCATGGGTGCTAATAATGCGCACTTTGCCGCCCCAAATTAATAACGCGAACGCCGCTTTTATTAGCTCATCAAGTTTGTCGTGGAATGCAGCCTCATCGAGTATCACGCGGCCTTGCTTACCCCGTAAATTCGATGGGCGTGAGCTAAGCGCGTTAATCCTAAAGCCACTGGCAAAGCGAATAACATAGGTAAGAATGTCTTTGTCTTCATCAACGTAAATCTCTTCGCTTACATCGTCGCACACTTCATTAAAGCTTTTAGCCCAGTTGGCACAGTCGCGTATAAACTCTTCGGCCATATCCTTGTTATAACCTATGTACCAGCAATCCATGCCGCCAGCGGCTTTACTTGCAGCGGCATCAAGCACACTGGCCGCCGCCTCGCCCCAACTTAAACCAATACGACGCGACTTTTCATAAAGAATAACCGGCGATTGATCCCACACATATTCCGCCTGATACGGTAATAAAATCGCGGTTAATTCTTCTTCATTCATAGCCATTACAAACGCTCTCCTGCAATTGCACGGCGTATTAAATCAATATTGCCAGAACTTAAACCAGCCGCTTTACCTGCACTTTCAGCCTGAGCTTGTGCTTCAGCTAGCGCCTGTTTACGGGCTTTTTCAGCTATCTGCTTTTCTAAGTCGGCATTATGGTTAGCACTGCGTTGTAAGCGGGCAACCGCTAATACAAGATCGTTAAGTGTTTCAGCATCAATGGGGTCTTCGCCGCCCATTAAGCTACTGGTTGTTTTAAACGCCGCACTTTGCAGCAGGCTCATAAGTACGCGGCCAGTGTCACCAATACTGGTTAAATCACACTGCTTAGATAACGACTCAACATAGGCTTGGCTGCGGCGTATTTCATCAGCAATGCTCTCAATACGTTTTTTCTCACGCCATACTGTGTTGTCATCAATGCTTTCAACATCGGTTTGCACGCCAGATAATTCCGCTAGTTCTTCGTTAATTGCATCGGCTATTTGTTGGCAGGTGTGTTGTTTGGTTGCCAGCATTTCACGTAGGTTTTCACGTAAGTGATCAGGCAAGCGCTCTATCTTATTGCCGCGTGCCATAATTAAATGCCCCCAGGTGCTGGTCGCTTAATGCCATCTACAAACTTACGGCCTGTTGCTACATCAGCCCCTTGCTCTGTAATTTTAGCCACTAAGGTTTTATCACCCACCACATCAATGGTGATCAAGTTAACGTCTTCTAAAAAACGCATATGCGCGCGTACTTTGTCGCGGCTCAATTGATGCCCATACGAGCTAAGCACACAGCTCAACATGCTACAGTTAGCGCTATAGCCTGCGGCCTCAGCTAAGGCACGCAAAATAACTAAACGCTGATCAGCTTCAAATAGCTCTTTCATTGTCCCCATCCTTAAAAAATCGTTTAAAAATAAACGCACCTATAAACATACCCAGTACATAACCAAGCCGCCCACACACATACAAAAAGAACAATGCACCCGCAATGAGCAAACATATAAGCAGCCACACCTCTACCTGAAACTCACTTGCCATTTCGTTCACCTGTAATTTTTGATGCAACAATTAAATTAAGTGGGTGCTCTATACGCTTTAAAATATCGTGTAGATGCTTGGTTTCGCTCTGCAACTTAGTGACTTCTTGGGTCAACCTACTTACGTCTTGCGGTAAATCTTTTATCTCAACTTCAATGCGCTGCACGGTTTCGTTCACCTTGGTAAAATCTTTACTGGTCACATAGGTTTGCTCAACGGTTTGCAAGCGCTTGTCTTGGCTGTTCACATCGTCTTTGCTGGCAAAGGATTTTTTAAGTGCATAAACCACCACAAAAAACACCACCAGCACAAAACCTTGCACCCATGGGTACCACTTAACATATTCGTCCACGGGGCAAACTCCTTACTGTATTTTTTGAATTCAAAACACGCGCCTCTACTTCAAGGCGCACACCCGTTATTGAGTGCCAACCTTTTAAAAAGGCGTTCTTTAATGTGGGGTTGCCTGTGGGGCAAACGGTTTGAGGGTCGGGGTTTTCGCCATTAGCAAAGGTGCTAATGCGCATCTCATAACCGCGCTTTTCATAAAGTGGAATGCTCTTCATACAAAATCCCAAGAGCAATAAAATGACTCGTTCATTACCGCTTTTTCTATGCGGTTTTCAAGCTTAAATAGGCGGCGGTGCCAGCCATATAAAAACGTTATTTGGCTAGGATCATTCACTGCAATACGGCTGTATTTACTGGCGCGGCGGGCAAAGTAATCAACCAGTAAATCTTCTTGGTTGTGGTTAATGGCCGCAGCAAGGGTGCGCGAGCCTAAAATGCCATCTACCTTCACACCCAGCACTTGCTGTAACAGCATGTTGGCCAGTGGCACGCCGTGGTTTATGGCGGCATCACAATGTAAAAAGGCAAGTTCAAGTAAGCCATGCTCAGCCAGTTCTTTAGCGCGGCTACCGCGCCAAAAGTCACGGTGATAAATGCGCATAGCCTGCGGCCACGTTAAAGTCGGTATATCCACACCAGGGTAAGCGCCTTTGCTAATACCAAAGCGAGTACGGCCACCTTTGTCTGCACTATGATCAGAGTCGCCTCCTTCTGCCTCATAAATCCAGTCCATGCAAAATAAAAAGGCACGGCTGTAATGCGGGGTAAGGTCGGCTGGAATAAGTTTTTTCATAGCGCCAGTGTGGCGCTATTTTCTAAGGGGCTAAATTAAAGGGTTTTAGTAAAAATAGGGGTTATAAGAATGATATTGGGAATGTTAATGCTTGAGTAATTGTTCAACCAGTTCGTCACTGTCACGGCAATAATCAATTATTAATGCCTGTATTTGTTGCTCAACATGCACAGTTGAGCTGTTTGACTTTTTAAGCGCCTTACGATCTTTTGTTAATCGTGCCATGTTTTTACGGTATTCGCGCTCTTTAACACTGTAACGAATACTAATAATCACCCACAAATACCGCAGCAGGTGATACCCAACATGGCATAAATACGGCAAGCACAAAGCAATACCAACAAAAAATATAACAAGAGTAATGTGCTCAGAAAGCTCAGGCGTCATTGTAATTAATTAGCAATATAAGAGTGCTTTTTAGTCTATTGGTTGCAAATCACATCCGCAAGAGTTAAATGACCGTAAACAAATAGACTAATAGCCATAATATTTATTGCTAAAGGCGACTATTATTGGCATTCCATCTTGTTGGCAAGTCACACTCACTTTTAACTTGTCGCTATGATCATAATAAGTCGCTACATGCGTCATTCTCATTTGAGCTTCTAAGCGTCTAACATCTACCGAAACAGCATTAAGCATGGCGATAGGATCAAACTCTTGTGTTTGGCTACATGGAGCGGTTTCTAGAAGTGCAATTTCTGAATAAGTAATAATGCCATCATTACTTTCATATCGCGTTTCATATTGGCTGGTGCTAGTAACTATCGAACCATTAGCATCTGGTGCTACTTTTAAAATGTCACTCGCTGCGCTGATCCTAAATTTAAGAAACCGATAAGGGCTAATAAATTCAGCAGGCGGTGGAGTAAGCTGCACTGTTTCCACTTTGGTTTCCTGCTTACCACAACCAAGCAATGCACTACTTATAGCAAGCATAAAAATTAAACCACGTTTTATCATGTGAAATTCCTTTTAAATCGTTAAGCTACTGGTTTGCAAGTAGCATCAGTAAGAGTTAAATAAAGATAAACCTCCGACAGTCGGAGTGTGGCAACAAATAAAACGTTATAAAACAAAACAACAAAAAACGGAAACGCTTCCGTTTTAATTTATAAATACAAAACAAAAACAATAAGTTAACAATTTAAAAAGCGGAAATCGTTTCCGCTTTTTAATAAAGGCAGTACTAAACTTCTTTGCCTATCCACACAACTTTACCAATAACATTTAATTTGTCTAGCTGGTCTGGGGCTACGGTTTGTGGTTTATAAAAATTATTATCACTAATAATTTCTATATCACCAGTAAAAGCTTTCTGTAATCGCTTTACAAACAAATGATCGTCCATACGTAAAACATGAATACCATCAGCTATTTTTTCAATTGGTCTCATATCAACAAGTAACGCGTCACCATCATTAACGGTTGGTTGCATTGAGTCACCTTTTGCAAAAACAACAGCCAACCTACTACTTGATAAGTGTTTCTCTTTTAACCAATCACCTCTGAAAGCTAAATACCCTCGCACTTTTTCACGTTCGATATTAGCGCCAAAACCTGCCGATATTTCTACATCAATCACGGGGACTTTTTCAAAATCAGTTGCATTTGAACGTATTGAATTAACTACTTTTTTGACTACATTGAGATCTTCGTTCCCATCTTTTATAAATTCAAAAAAAGCAGCTACCGCAAGCTGGCGATCTTCTTCATCTAAAAATGAGAAAACATCGTGCAAAAATTTAATCCTCTCATTGTTAGCCTTACCCACAAATCTAACTCTTTCATTACGCCTTTTCTCTGCTTCTGTATCATTTAGAAGAACAGATCTTACTGTATCTTCACTTTGAAGCGTTTCAAAGTCAGAAAAATTATCGAGTAATGGATCACCTTCACCTGTGAGCAACCATTGAATATTTAATCTTTTAGATTTTGCATATTCGATAATTGCCTCATACGGAATTTTATTTCTTTTCCTCCATGTTGCAGGTGTCGTCCTATTTACACCTAAAGCACTAGCAACACCCGCATCACTCTTGCAAATTTCAGGAGAGAATCGACTAGCTCTAGTCAATATTTCATTAAACTCCGGCACAAAGTCGAATTTTGCATCATTTTCTTGTTGACACATGAAATCATCACACCTATATTATGTAGACACCTGAGAACGGTCTTTAGAACCAACTTATAAACAACTAAAGGATATTACTATGAAACCAGAAGAAATCACAGCCGCGTTAAACGCAAAAGGTTTTACCGTAACCATGCTTGCCGATGTAATAGGCAAGCGCCCTAGCTCTGTCTCTGCCGTTATATATCGCCATACCACCTCAGTTGATACAGCATCAAAGATTGCTAAAGTGCTAGGTAAAGACATCGCGGATGTTTTCCCTGATGTAAAAACCTACTCCAACGCAATTAACAGAGATGAAAAAATGGCAGAGCTTAAACAGTTACTCGCCTCATAAGGCCTAAGTAACCAATTAATCACTAAGTCAACCATCGAACCAACAGGATCACTATTATGACTAAAATGCGCTCGCCGCTGCTCACACAACCACATCAAGGTCAGCAACTGATTGCTGCGTTGCTTGTACAGTGTGCGCACAGCAATACGCCGTTGCATATACCGCTTGCGGCTCAAGTCAATAATCAACTGTTTAAGTGCCACAGCACTGCACAAAGTAAAGGGAGTGTGTTGAATGGCTTTATCGTCTATGCACAGCCAAACCAATATATTGTTTACGGTGTATGTTTGCATGTTACGCCCTTGGGTGTTGGTGTTATATCCAGCGTAGCGCTATGCAATGTACAAAGTGAAGTTCCAAAAATTGTTTGTTTTTGGAATGCCATTTTAGCTATTTTTTGCTTGCCAAAAGGAGCGACTCATGACTAAGCCAAAACGCCGTCAGTGGGGTCGTATTGTTGCCCGTAGCCTGCCCGAAGCACTCCAGCTATGTAAAGAACACGCCCAGGCAACGCGTCAAATGAGTGTGCCACGCATCGCCGACAGAACAGGTATTAGCACCGATATGCTGTACAAGCATTTAGGCAGCGGCGATATGCCCACCAGCTTGCTTATTCCGTTCATGGCAGCAACAGGGCGCGAATACCCGCTAATGTACATGGCGCATAGCCTAGACAAACTTATTGTTGATATGCCCAAAGGTAAAAAACCAAGTAACAGCAACCTTACCCATTTAAACCTATTTGCTAACCAAGTGATCGGCATGGTGATGCAGTTAGAAGAAGGTGCAGGCAATGCCCAATATGTGGCAGAGCAAATAATTTTGTTAATGCAACAACTCGCTTATCAAAAGCTCGAAGCCGAAAAGCTTGACGAACCCCAAGCCTGTTTTGACCTAATCCACGAACCCCATTAGTTAAGAGCAAAAGCCATGAAACCTGCCCCTATCAAAGACCAAGAACCGTCTAAATTTCGCCCAAGTAGCACTAAAACGGTGTTTTTGATGACTATGGCGCAGTTAAAAGCAATGGCTAATAAGGAATACAAAGCATGAAATTACTAACTCAAAAAATCACTATAGAGCAGCTCAAGATTGAATCACCAAAAATCACTCTACAGTGCAACTGCTGCAAACGTGTAGAACACGGCACCATACCAGTCGAAGCATTTATTGATGCAGCCAGTTACATGGGCTGGCGACACGTTACAACCTGCCACATTGAAATAGAGGCAGCATGCCCTAGCTGCGTTAAAGAACTGCGCGAGTTCTACCAAAGCAAGCAGGTTTCAGCATGAGTTCCACATTAGTGTTAATCGCTTTAGCTCTGTTTTTTATTGGACGGTTTTTCTTTTTACGCCGCTACTGGCGGGCAAAGACTAAGGCTGTTTTGGCGGCTTCCATGTCAAATGCAAGCGAAGCGTTTCGCGAAGAACTGTTGAATCAACATTGCTCAAACCGAGTAATTCTTCGCAGAACTTTTCAAGTATTTCGGTAGTAAGAGGATCCTCACCATGGCGTTTCATAGCACTAATGTTGGTAGCAAGATATTGCAGCAACCCGTCTTTGGCGGCAATACCTTCATCAGCGATAACAAAAAAACTCATGATGTTTTTAAGTGCAGTTTGATAGGCGTCGGTGTGGTTAGTCATTTAATTACGTCCTTGTTTAGTTTTACAAACAGTTTAACGGAGTACTCACAGTGAGTGAACAATATATTTCAACAACCATGCAGCGCGGCCTAAACGCCATTAAAGCGCTGAGCGGTTATGAAGCCGATGGCCTGCGCCCGGGCGAATTGGCTAAGCGTTTAAACATCACCCAATCACAGGCTACCGCAGTTATTAAAAACCTGATCCAAGCAGGCTTTGCCGAGCATTGCCCGTGGGATCAAAACAAAGTGCGCTTAGGACCAGCCCTAATCACTTTAGCCAATAGCGCCCAGCTGGCGATTACCCAGCGCAGCCAGCAACTAGAACAAGACCGAAGAAATTATGGAGCAATAGTATGAACAAATTAAAAGCGATAACAACAGAGTTAGCTAAAGATAGAAGCTACATGAAGAAGTCTATTGTTTCTTCAAACGCGAGTAAGTCTTCAACCCACTTTTCACACTCGGCAGCAACATTGGGTGTAACTGTACCATCAGCTGTTTTTGCTAAGTGCAATATAAGTGGTTGTAGTGAAATTACACGCCTAGTTGACAACCCTCTTAATAGCGTTATTAAAGTTTGTTCAAGTACCAAACATTCGGCCTCTCTTTCTTTCATACGCTGCTCTAGCTCTGATACTCGTTTTTCTAAAAACGCCAGTTTAGATGAGTCCATTTCGTTTTCCTTTTGTGATGATGTGAATAACACATCAAACAATAGCACATCATATTTTAAACAGGTTACTGCCTACTTTTCTCGTAAAAAGAAGCTCCGTGTACCGTGTCATTCAGGTAAAGCCGTTAACCCTGCGGATGTTGTGTGGGATGTAGAGCACTGGGCGCAAATACAAGCACTGCGCTTAGACTGCTCCTTACAGAGTGTGTATTTAATACTTAGCACGGTAACGCGAGGGTCAAACGTATGAGCTGCACTATTTATTTAGGCGTGCTCGACAGCGGCAAAATCACCCTTGAGCAATTAAGCGAATGGCTAGAGTTGTTCGACGTAATGATTGAGCTTTCTCCAGACGAGGCGGCACACGATTTTATTGCACTAAAGCACAACTTACTTAAAAGCCTTGCTGAACATGGAGTAATTGTTGATAGCCAAACTCACAGTAGTTATTACCGCTTTAGCATCACTATTGCGAATAGCTGGCTAGGCGATTTAGGCGAATGGATAAGTTCACACAAAGAGGTATTACGCCACCACTTTATTAGGCCACTTGTTCACAAGCAAAAGCACCAAGCACTCAACCGCTATGAACAAGCAAGCCTAACGCGTTTCCGCAAAGAGTGTGCAAATAATTCAGCCATGCAAAGAGCGCTAGACGAGGCTTTTCGCTTTGAGGAGTTTGCGCTATGAGCAATACAACCGAGCAACTTGCTAAAGGTAATGTATTAAATGCAATTGCTACTGATTACCACGTGCTGCTTAAAGAGCAAACCCAGCACCGCTTTGATTGGCTAAAGCAGCAAGCGTGTGAACATCAAATCCCTTTTGAGGCGCTGAGCAGCGTTTGTAACTTTTTAAATGATGACGAAAACCCACTAATCGATAACGAGCGCTTAGGTGAGCTAGTCATTGCTATGGATCGGCTATTTAACAGCCCTTTATTTAAAAACGCAAAAACCTTTACTAACACCGAGCTTGCCATAAAACAGCTTATTTATCTGCTCTCGGCTTATGTGACTGAGCAAGTTGTGACATGCAACACAATCGAACGCTTATTAATTAATGGCCACGTACAGCAAGCCAGGGCAAGCGCCTTATTTAACCTTTTTAAGGAAAACAATCATGACTAATAAAGACCTAACCACCGTTGAAAGCGAAGCACAACACGCTATTGCCGACAGCCAACAAAGCACAGCTGTTAGAGACCAATCATTGGTTGAAGTAGGACAAATACAAGCTTTTGACTTTATGAAAAAGCAAAGTGAGGCGTTTAACCTCAAAACTATTTTAAAGCACAAAGAGAACAAAGCTTATAAAGGCCTGCCCTATACCGATGAAAACGGTAACACCGCCTATACAAAAACGTGGGAAGACTACTGCATTCATAAAGTGGGTATGTCGCGCAAAATGGTGGATGAAAACCTTGCTAATTTAAAACACTTTGGTGAAGCATTTTTAGAGTCGAGTAAAAAGATTGGCCTAGGTATACGTGATTTAAAATCTCTGCGTCAATTACCAAGTGACGAGCAAACGTTAGTGATTGAGTCTGAGGCGATTGATACCGGTGATAAAGAATCAATTAAAGACCTGATTGACGACCTAAAAGCCAAGCATAAAAAAGAGCTTGATACCGAAAAGAAAAAAGCGAAAGAGATTGACGACCAACGCCAAGTTGCCGTTCGTATGCGTGACGAATACCAAATGAAAGCCATGGACTACCAAACGGAACTTGAAAGCACCAAGTTCAAGGCCGATGCCTGGGTAGACCAAACCAAGCACCTACTGTTTGAAGCCACCAAATATGAGAGCAATGCCGTTGAATCGCTAAGCCGCTTAATAGCACTGCGTGAGCATTTTTTAGATGACGATAACTTATCACCCCAAGTAACCGAGTACTTAGCAGCAGGCTTACTACATAGCTTTAAAACCCTCGCTGAAGACTTTGCCCAAGCATGGCTTGAAACCTCAAACATTCTTGAGGGTTACTTACCAAAAATGCGCCCCAGCCTTGACGTACTGCAAGAGCTTAACGACAGCGCCATGAGCAACGAGGAGTAAGCATCATGGCTGACGAAATTTTACTTGGTTTTAAACAGCGCATTGAAAACGCCAAACATGGCGAAAAAGGCACTATTTTAGCTGAAGCTAAACAGCTACTTGGGCTAAGTAAAGATGCGTTTTACCGCGAGTTAGCCAAACTCGGTTACAGCAGTGGCCGTAAACCCCGTGCTGACAAAGGTAACAGCAGCCAAGACCCTGAAAGCCTAGATAAGCTCAAAGCCATGTTGGCGGTGGGTAATCGTAAAAATGGTAAGCAAATTGTTGAAACGCCTAATGCAGTAAGCATATTAGCGGCCAATGGTTGTGAGTTTAAAAGTAACAGTACGGTTAGGCGTTTACTGCGCGAGCAAAACGCCACGGCAAAAATGCTTACCCAAAGCACCGCGCATGTGCAGCTGCGTAGCCTTTACCCTAACCATGTGCATCAGGTTGACCCTAGCTTGTGCTTAATTTACTACCCGCCTGGCGGTAAAAAAGGCCGTGTACAACGCTTTATGAGCGATGACGAGTTTTATAAAAACAAGCCAGAGAACCTTGAAAAAATTAAAAACCTGCGCGTATGGCGCTATGTATTAACTGATCACTATTCTGGTGCGGTACGTGTGCGCTATTACGAAAGCGCCGGTGAAACCATGGCAAACCTGTATGACTTTTTGCTTTGGTGCTGGGGTTTGCACAACGATGAAAAGTGCCCAGTACGTGGCCTGCCTGACATTTTAGTAATGGATAAAGGTTCAGCTAATACAGCGGGGGCAGTTCTTCGTGCCCTGGACGCACTCAGTGTTGATGTAATTGACCACGAAGTGGGCCGCGCACGCGCGAAGGGCCAAGTAGAAAACGCCAATAACTTAGTTGAAAAACTGTTTGAGTCGCGTTTGATGTTTGAGCCAGTAAACAGTGTTGCGGAGCTAAACGAGCATGCTATTTCGTGGCAGAACGCTTACAACGCAGATCAAATACCTCACTACTCAGCCAAGCATAGCCGCCACGGTAAAGGCCGTTATGAGTTTTGGATGAAACGCATGGCACACGGCAAAGTACGCGACCTACCAAGCGAAGATATTTGCCGCTGGTTACTTACCCATAAAGAAGAAACCCGCATGGTTAGGCCTGACCTGTCGATCACGTTTGTTCACCCAGGCGTTAAGCGCAGCCAAAAGTATGCGCTTGATGGCCTTGTTGGCATTTACAAAGGCTTAAAAGTGTTAGTGCTGCCTATGGCGTTATCAGAGCGTGGCGAAGTACTGGTGTATTGCAAGCACCAAGGCGAGCAGCAAATTCATACCGTAGCCCCCATTGAAACCGACGAAGCAGGCTTTGATGTAAACGGCGCGGTGATTGGCCAACAAATGAAAGCCCCTAAAGATACCTCATTGGATATTGCCCGTAAGCAAGCAGAGCGCGGTGCTTATCCAGGCATGAGCGATGAAGAAATTGTAAAAGCTAAGCGCGGTAAAAAAGCCGTGCCGTTTGGTGGTGCGTTAGATGCACACAGCCACTTAAACGAGCTGCAAACACCTGACTTTATGCGTGTACGTGGTGAGCAAGTTGATACGGGCTTACAGCAACCAACCCACACACTGGCGGGCGTTGCACTGCGTAAAGCCATTGTGGCAAAGCGCGGCACACCTATTACCCCTGAAGAAAAAATCTACCTTGCTGATCGCAGTATTGATGCAAGCCAATTACCTAGCTTACTTGACGAGCTAGCAACCTTTGACAAACCAAACCACTTAAACGTGGTTAATTTTACCCGTTAGGAGATCACCATGGGAAACAGTAAAAAGCACCAACTACGCAAAGCCGAAAAAACACCGTTTAACGTTGTGTCTGGCCGTACTCGCACCGTTTATATGGTGCATGTGAAGTTGGTTGATTCAAAACGCTGGACGGAACTAGCCGACGAAAAAGGCCAGTACATTTTTAATGACGAGCAAGAACGCGATGAGTTTTTTAACCGCGTGCTAGCCGCTTATCCAACGCAATACAGGAAGGTGGCATGAGCGAACCTAACGAGCACAAAAAGAAGTTAAGCCGAAAGACCTGGAAGATAAAGCTAGGCCGCATGATGGCTAACCGTGGCATTACTTATAAGCAGTTAGCTCAGTGGTTAGATCATCATGCAGACGTAAAAACCAGCGAGGCCACGCTTAACAAAATAGTCACTAAGTCTGACTGGCCTAAACGCACGTTACCGCGTGAAGCACTCAAGGCAGGCTTAGAAAAATTCGCCATTGAAAACGGCTTAATTGTTGAGAGCAACGTTTACCAAATATTTTTGGATGATCCACATAACAACGCAGTGACCACAGGCAGCCAGTGGAAACATGCACATAAAACCAAACGCCTGATCATTGGTCACGAAGACTCAATTAACGGGCACATAGTCATTGAATTACCGGAGGCACAAATGCTTACACCAAGAGCAAGACAACATTTTAAAATTTTTAACGACCCATGGGATAACGAAATTTACAGCATTGACAATGTGTATTTAGGCGCTCAGCAGCGCTATGTGGTTGAGTCAATTATCAACTGCGCAAAAGTAGGTACCTTAATGGCATTGGTCGGTGAGTGCGGCAGTGGCAAAACTGTAATGATGAACTTTACAATGGAAGAAATACGCGCTAAGCATCCTAACATTCGAGTAATTCGCCCTGCACGAATTGATAAAAAGAAGATTGGTTCAAGCTCGATTAGTGAAGCAATCTGCCGTGAATTAAACATTACAAAACTACCGCGCAGCAGTGAAGACCGTGATTCGATTATACGTGATGAACTCACCCGCAGCTGTAACGCTGGCAACCGCCACATTTTACTCATTGACGAAGGCCACCGCCTAGACGAAGAAACCATTAAGCAATTAAAGGTGCTGTGGGAGCTAAGCGAAGGGTTCACTAAGTTAATTGGTATTTGCATTATTGGCCAAACCGAGTTGGACAAAGTTTTAAGCTCAATGAACGTGCGCGAATTTGCATACCGCGTAAATAAGTTAAATGTGCCGCCGCTTGGTACTGAGCTTAAAGAATACATTGATCACAAACTCAAAGCCGCCAACTTGGTACCTGAGAAAGTGATTGAACCCGCCGCGATTGAAAAAATGCAGCAAGCGCTGCGTGGTATTCGCAAGTTTGGCCGCACCACTGGCCGCCCTGATGAAACCGTTGATATGAGTTACCCACTCAACGTAAACACGCTGATGAAAAACCTAATGAACGAAGCGGCCGACTTAGGCGAAGACCGCATTACGGCAGAACTTGCCGAAGAATACGTGAGGGTTTAGTTATGGATAGCCGCATTCTTAAAAAGATTCGCCAGTGTTTAGCGCTTGCCAAGCAGGCAACCAACGAACACGAAGCATCTGCTGCAATGCGCCAAGCACAAAACCTGATGCGCAAGCATAAGGTAAGCGAAAGCGACATTGATTTTAGCTATGTACAGCATGAACGTGTTGAAACCGATTGCAAAAAAGTAGTGAGTTATCACGCTGCTTTATTGCATTTGATCAAACGGGTATTTGGTGTGCGCTTTGTGATGTCATTCAGTTTGTTTAGTAATTCAGAAGTCGCTTTTATTGGTATTAACCCACAACCAGAACTTGCTAAATATTGCTACGAAGTGCTCTGGAGCAAGCTAAAACAAACTCGCCAAGAGTATGTAAAGCAGCAACCTAAGCAGTGCAAGCGTGCAACTAAAGTAGCCCGTGGCGATCGCTTTGCTGAGGGCTGGGTGTTTGGTATTGCTCGCACGGTTGAAGAGTTCGCCCTTAGCGAAAAAGAAACCAGCATTATTGAACGCTACATGGCGCAAGAGTTCCCCGACCTGAGTAGCAGCTCACCGTTAAAGCGAGGCAAAAAAGCGAACACCAGCCGCGCAATTCTTGACGGTATTAAGGCAGGTAAAAAAGAGTCTTTGCATCGCCCAGTGCATGGCCAAGAGCAAACCAAACTTCAACATAAACCAGGAGCCTAACATGCCCTTTTTATCGATTACTGAATTAAATAAAGCGCTTCTAGGCCAGCTAAAAACAGAGAAGGAGCGTGCGAAGTACTTACTGCAATTTGAGATAACTGTACGCCTAACCTCTGAAAACTATCAAACCATCCTCAAAGCCAAGATAGGAGATATTGACTTGCCTATCACTGGCAATGATGAAAGCAGTGTAATAACTGCTGCTCGTATTTTTTTACAGCAGCAAGCAGCGTAAGGAACAAACCATGAACAGTGCAACAGCCCAAATTAGCACTACCCGATTAACCCACAATACCGCGCCATCAATTTATACCATTGCACAATTAACTGAGCTGGTTAATGGCGAAATTTTAGCGGGACGTAAAGACGATGCACTAAGCACTTTAGCGCAACTTCAAGACGCAACCCACAAACTTGAAACTCAAATCCACAATATGAAGGATAAACGCCATGGCTAAACAACCAAACCGCCGCGTAAAATCAGACGATATGCTGTCTGTAAGCAGCTCAGAGGAGTTAGAACAAACCATATTCCGCATTGGCCAACTGCAAACAAAGCTAGACATAGCCACTGCACAAACCAATCAAGCTATTGAAGATGCCAAAACATCGTTAAAAGAGACCACCACGGCAATCAATAACGAAATTAAGGTATTGAGTAAATCAGCTCAAATTTTCTTTAGCGCAAACCAACAAGATATAGTGCCCGCTGGTAAAAAGTCTCGCATTTATACAGTAGGTGAAATTGGCACCCGCACACCACCGCTATCTGTCACAGTGAAGAACGGCCAAGATGTGATCGACGCACTTAGCAAGCTGCAAAAAAAGCTCAAGCTAACAGAGCTATTAAGCGTTAAAACATCCGTTAATAAGCCTGGTCTTATCAAGCACCGTGAAAAGCTCAAAAACATTCCAGGCATTACATTTAACCAAAAAGAGCAATTTTTTATTAAACCGGTGCATGTGTCTGTTGATCACTTAAGTGATGTGGAGGAGTCAGCATGAGAGCCACAACCTACAACGTACGTGTAGATGGTTGTTGCATGCTTACAACGCCATCATACAAAAAAGCGTTCAAGAGCTTTAACAAAGCCAAAGTTAACAACGCAAATGCCAAGGTTGCTTTTGTTAAAGAAGAAACCTTGGCCGTTCATCAACCTAGTGTAGCCATCACCGCTTAACGATATGCCGCCTACGGGCGGCTTTGGAGTAACCAATGAAAAAGTTAATTCAGCTTATCCAAATCGCTAAACGTGATCTCAATATGGACGATGATGTTTACCGTGCAAACCTTAAAGCCTGGGCGGGTATCGACAGCACCACTAAGATGGATAAAAAGCAGCTCGATAAAGTAATTAAAGGCATGGAAAAGCTCGGTTTTAAAAAGAAAAAGCCGGTAAAACGTAAGATTGATCAAGCCTTACTTGATAAAGAACCCAGGCTTAAAAAGCTAGGCCAAGTATGGACAATGATGAAAGCGCATAAGCTGCTTGAAAACGGCAGTTATATTGCTCTTGAAAAGTGGTGTGTAAAGCAATCAAAAAGTCTAAACGATGGCAAAGAAATTGAACGTTTAGACTGGATGGCCCCCATATCAAATGAGTTAATTGAACGTTTAAAGCGCTACCATTTACGCTTAATGAAACAAGCGATGACGGTAAAAATTGCCGCTGTTTTGCGCTACTACAAAGACCTTGATATGGAATCACTAGACGATGCAACAGAAATATTTGCCGTTCAAACAAAGCTGCAAGCAAGCCGTTTAAATATTCCCGTTAATATGCAGCGCGCGCGGTACCTTACAATTTTGCAAGCCTTTGAAGACTGCAACGAGTTTATTAAGCGCTTTGGTATATCGGTGGATCAAGCAAAGGAGGCTGGCAATGCAAAAACTAGCTAAATGCCCTCATTGCCGTGGTTTATTGGATATATCAGCAATTGCACATAACAAAGCGTCTGACGAACTGCTGTGCATTTACACTGCGCTGCCTGGTCATGCAAGTGCGGCACTAGCTGATTATGTTCAATTGTTCACGCCGGACAAATCAGACCTATCACACGCCCGCCAATTAAAGTTAAGCCAGGACATAATCGAGCTAACCAAACAGCACGATTTAGCAGTATTTACCCAAGCGCTAACCATTACTGTTGCAAGCATTCGTGATCACTGGGAGCGCAACGGTTATCGCCGTATGGGTGATGATCATGCCTACTTACAAAAGGTGCTAGAAACCGAGCAACAAAAGTTCTTAAACAGCCAAACATCTAAAACGGTTGTCTCTGCTAATCAGGCTATCGAAATGAAAGTCGAACGCCCTGAAACACTGCAAGAGTCAACTAAGAAGTGGCAAGAGAACCTAGCCAAGTACAGGAGCTAGTTATGTCATTAAATAGAAAAGATCATTTAGTTAAGAAGGCTATGCACGATTTAGAAAACGGTGGCGCTATTCTTACTCACGACTGGTTAGATGATAATAATTGTTCTGCATCTGATGCTGAATATGTAGCTTTATCAATCGCTCATGCTATTAGAAGTCATTACTTTAATCATAGACCTAGCAATGGATACACATTGAAAATGACTGGTTTATCTCTAGAAGAAGCGAAAGAGATCGCCGAAAGAAATCAGTCATTAATGTGGGCTGAGTTAGGTGATAAGTTAATTGCTTATCCATCGTCTGAAAAATATCCAATAACCATTTCAGGTTCACCGGAGTAAGTTATGAGTGGCAAAGCGCAAACAGCTGAAACTCTATTGATATTGTTAGACTCAATTGAGCGTATGCTTTTAGAGAATAAAATTGACGAAGAACAGGCCACTAAATTGGCTACGTTAATAGTTGATGACTTTCGCCACCAATGCGGTGGCATGAGCGTTTATATCCCTAAAGGTGTTGGGCTTGACGCCATACTTAAGCACAACCAAATTTACCAAGACTTTCGAGGTAACAACCACACAGAGCTTGCTAAGAAATACAACCTATCTGAGCAACGCATCTACCAGATTGTTCGCGCTGTACACGCCGCTGAAACCAAGCGAATACAACCCGAGCTATTCTAACCAACCAATTGCCCCGAAAGGGGCTTTTTTATGGCAAAAATTTACTAAAAATTCCCTGTCGTTTTTTTATTCAGGTGATAAATTAATTCAAATAACTTAAACTGATCTTGGCCGCATGAACAGCAGCTGTATCAACTTAAAATAAATGGAACTATATATGTTTTTGTCAAAATCAAATTGGAAATATACCACAGCATTAATAATTGCAGCTGCTCTTACTGGGTGTACTTCAACAGTTCAACTGGGTAAACATTCAAGCAAAATTGAGCAAGTAGATATCAAAAACTACACACTAGACGAAGAACAAACAGCCTATGTTGGTGAGCAGTTAATTGTTCGCAAATCTTACAAAGCAAGCTTTAAAAAAGATACTTACCAAGCGCTAAATGACTTTGTATTTGAAGGTGGTATTCTTTCTACAAGTGTGAATTTACATGGAACTTCTGGTGATACTTATAAGATTTCAGGTAAAAACGAGCTTGGAAATAGTGTAATTTCTATTCCTGGCAGCATTTTCATGTTGGGAATAAATAATGAAGGGCAATGGGATCAGACAGTAATGTCAAACAGCTTTTGGACTTCACCTGTTGGGAGTGGCGATACTTATACCATGAACCCACTTGATACCACGTTTAAGCTTGTAGAGTCTCAAGTACCGCTGTCTGAAAACGGTTATATAAACCATGAAATAGTTTATACAGGACAAGGTACGAACGGTATCAGTCTACTATATAGAGAGTACACATTTGAAAATATGGCCCGTTCTGACTTTAAGCAAGAGTTGGTTTACCCTGTTGACTCAAAGGAAATTAGATTTAGAAATTATTTAATCAAGATTATTTCTGTATCACCATCAGAATTGAAGTATCGAGTAATAGCAGAATAATTGAGTTTGAAAGTAAGTAATTTTCAATACTTGCTTACTTTCACTATTTTAAAGACTGTTTAAAATGCTATCCCACTAAATCCCAAGTCATCCCCGCTTATCCCATATTTTTCGCGAATTTTATTATCTAATTTTCTTAACTTGGATCACTAGCCCCTAGAACTTTTTTTAGGACAAACAAAAAACCCGCTTCATTTCTGAAACGGGTTTCTTCAATTAGGATCCTGGCAATGTCCTACTTTCACATGGCAAATGCCACACTATCATCGGCGCTGTTTCGTTTCACTACTGAGTTCGGCATGGGGTCAGGTGGGTCCAAAACGCTATTGTCACCAAGAAAATTCTTTTCAATTTTCTTATTTTAATTTTTAAGGTTAAAGTTCTTCAACTAAATTTGGAGCCTGGCGATGACCTACTTTCACATAACAAATGCTACACTATCATCGGCGCTGTTTCGTTTCACTACTGAGTTCGGCATGGGGTCAGGTGGGTCCAAAACGCTATTGTCACCAAGCAAATTTGGTTGTCAGTCCGTATTACTACGCACTAACTAAAATTTGGAATTTCTGATAATAAAGTTTTCAGTAAATCTACTTTAGTTATATTAACTTCTTCGCTTAAACTGTCGCATAAAACGCGTTTGGCGTTGTATGGTTAAGCCTCACGGGTAATTAGTACAAGTTAGCTTAACATATCACTATGCTTCCACATCTTGCCTATCAACGTTGTAGTCTTCAACGGCCCTTCAGAGACTTTAAAAGTCTAGTGAGAACTCATCTCGAGGCCTGCTTCGCGCTTAGATGCTTTCAGCGCTTATCAGTTCCGAACGTAGCTACCGGGCAATGCCATTGGCATGACAACCCGAACACCAGCGGTTCGTTCACTCCGGTCCTCTCGTACTAGGAGCAACCCCTCTCAATTCTCAAACGCCCACGGCAGATAGGGACCGAACTGTCTCACGACGTTCTAAACCCAGCTCGCGTACCACTTTAAATGGCGAACAGCCATACCCTTGGGACCGACTTCAGCCCCAGGATGTGATGAGCCGACATCGAGGTGCCAAACACCGCCGTCGATATGAACTCTTGGGCGGTATCAGCCTGTTATCCCCGGAGTACCTTTTATCCGTTGAGCGATGGCCCTTCCATTCAGAACCACCGGATCACTATGACCTACTTTCGTACCTGCTCGACGTGTCTGTCTCGCAGTTAAGCTGGCTTCTACCATTACACTAACCGTACGATGTCCGACCGTACTTAGCCAACCTTCGTGCTCCTCCGTTACTCTTTGGGAGGAGACCGCCCCAGTCAAACTACCCACCAGGCACTGTCCGTAACCCCGATCCAGGGGCCAACGTTAGAACATCAAAACTACAAGGGTGGTATTTCAAGGACGACTCCAACAAAACTAGCGTCTCATCTTCTAAGTCTCCCACCTATCCTACACATGTAGGTTCAATGTTCAGTGCCAAGCTGTAGTAAAGGTTCACGGGGTCTTTCCGTCTAGCCGCGGGTACACAGCATCTTCACTGCGATTTCAATTTCACTGAGTCTCGGGTGGAGACAGCGTGGCCATGGTTACACCATTCGTGCAGGTCGGAACTTACCCGACAAGGAATTTCGCTACCTTAGGACCGTTATAGTTACGGCCGCCGTTTACCGGGGCTTCGATCAAGAGCTTCTCCGAAGATAACCCCATCAATTAACCTTCCGGCACCGGGCAGGTGTCACACCGTATACGTCATCTTGCGATTTTGCACAGTGCTGTGTTTTTAATAAACAGTCCCAGCCACCTGGTCACTGCGGCTCCAATCAGCTTAGAGAGCAAGTCTCATCACCAATCGGAGCGTACCTTCTCCCGAAGTTACGGTACGATTTTGC
>NZ_JBLOPA010000001.1:3047500-3180000 GCF_047806705.1 Pseudoalteromonas sp. ASV78
TAAATCCTGAGTCTGCTAAATATGGATCCTGTGATACAACCTGCGCCACCCAATCATTAATAGCCGGAGTTGCACTCATATAATAAGGAGATAAACCACGCATGAATCCCATATTTAGAATTGACAGTGCAGTCTTAACATAACGTTTATGTGGGTGTGTTTTATTAAAGAAAGTACGAATAGACTGTTGCGGCTGATATTCATCTTCACTGTATCCTAAGCAAAGCAAATACTGAGCAGCAATATCGTTAGAGAATAATGACGCAAGCTTATTAAACCACTGCCAAGGGTGAACGGGGAAAAAGAAGTAATCATCACTATTTACTCCGCGCTCTAATAGCTTTTGTTTAAATGACTCTATAGTGTGCGTTGAGAGCTCTTGCGTTATGAGTGTTTGATAATCTAAATCATCGGTGGTCGAAAATACGATTCGATCTTTATGTGCAGCGAGCCAAACTAACTGTAAGTGCGCGCCAGTCTCAGGTGCATATTGGCGATAATCATTGCTATCAAAACCGATCCGACCATTGTTTGCGATAAAACATGGATGGCCTTCCGTCATCGCACTCTCTACTTGTTGAAAATCAGCGGTGGTGAGTTGCTCTGCAGTTAACGCTGGCAGCTGATGCTTATAGGCGCTGCCATATAAGGTACTGGCGATTTCTTCCAGATAGGTAGGTAGCATAGCTTGGCTAATACCTAAACTATGTTGTAACTCACAGATAAAGGCGATTGAATCAAGCTCGGCTACTTGATTATCGATTTGCTTTTCAATTGAGTCTGCGGCTATATGCCAATGATTCAAACTACCCAGCTTGGCTTTAAAGCGATAAACAATAGTTTCTTTATCTGTACTTAGCTCAAAATATTGCCAATCTGCATCTTCATTGGTCAGTTGCGGTTTTATCAGCCGCTCATGAGCAAACTCACTTAAGGCTTTGCGAACGTGTAACCTATTTACATGTCGCCATAGCTCTGGGGTTAAATGACTAACGGCTTGCTCTGGGCTCAAGGGAATGTGCTTCATAGTAGTATTATCCTTATTTAATGCGTGATAAAAGTCATCACGAGTACAAAATGCGAGATGAGCGGTTTTATGGGTTAACCTAACCGCTGATTGATAACGAAAGCCGGCTTTAGTATTTAAAGAGTGGATTTTGTTATTGCGAATATCGGGTTCAACAATAACGCGCTGATTTTTGTCATTAGCAAAAATGAAATTCATCACCAATTGAAACACCGACCAGGTAAAGCCATGTACCTTGTTATTGCTTTGGGCAATGAGAATATGCATGCCAATATCGCCCCTTTTGACGGGGTAATGATTACCTATTTCATCTAATTGAGGCTCATATAGCTCAACTAAAAAACACGCGGTATTGTTTGCGTAGCCGATATAAATATCGCTGCGCGCTAACAAGCTTTGATATTCTTGCTGTAACTGCTTAAGCGAGAAACCTTGCATACCCCAAAACTGGGCATGAGGCTGAGTAACCCATTGGTGGAGCAATGCTAAGTCTTGCGCTAGGTTAAATGGCCTTAAGCTAAGCATGGCAATATCAGTAAATTGCTGACAAAAAACGGGGGTTGTATTAGGCATTACTGAGCCCTCGAAGTTGCGCCTTGATAGGCTGAATAGACATGCCGTTTAGTTTGCTTACTAAGCAACCATAAGCACAACGCAGATAGAGTAAGCCCAGCAGCGGCAACCCAAAATGGCATCACTAAGCCATAATCTCTCACCAACAGGCCCGCACCATAGGACGCTAACAGCACACCTAAACTTTGACAAAAGCTGACTTTGCTAAAATCTTGGGCATATTTGTCTGGGGTACTCACTTGGTAAAGCAGCAGGTCAAGACGCACAATAATAATAAATAATGACAAACCGAACAGACAGCGCCCAGCTATCACTACCAAATAGGCTGGACTTGCTTGTAATGCAACGCCGGTGATGATCAATACAAAGACAATTAGTAAATTGATGGGTTTGGTATTTTTTCTCTGTCGCAACTGATCAAAGCAAAGTGCAAACAGTGCCATAAAGGCAGGGATAGAAAACACCATACTAGCGAGAACGATATTTGCGTTGTCGCTCATACTTTGCCAATACGCAGCAAAAAATGGTCTGATCAAAAAAGCACTGAAGTAAAAACACAGCATAACAATGCCAAGCTGATAAATAGGCCAACGAGTTGCTAACCTAGCCGATGCAACTACTGGCTCAGACTGTTGTTTACTCGGTGCTAACTTTATCAGGTAAGCGCACACTAAAACCTGAGTAAAATCACTCAGCGTCATAATTAAAAATGCCGCTTTAGCTGGCAATGCTGATAACACCACACCACCAGCAACAGCGCCTAATATAGCGCCAAAGTGCACCACCACACTGAGCGTTGCAATCGTGGTAACGTGATTCGCTTTCGCTTCTAAGCTCATTAAATATGGATAAACCAATAAGTAACTGGCTTTAAAAGCAAACATTGCCATTGAGGTAAACCAAAACCAGCTTAAGTCATTTGCAAAAAAACTACTTAAGCTGAATATACCCGCTGCGATTTGACTGTATACCAACAGCGGTAACACATGCATATATTTGCTAATGCAAGCCCAAATAGGAAAGCACACCATCACTACAAAACAGCTAGCAGCAAGGTAAGTACCCACATAGGCAGGGTCGCTTATATTAAATACCGCACTAAAGAAAGTAGGATAAAACGGTAACAGCATTGAGTCACTGATCACTGCAAATACCGTTATCGCAATCAACAAGACTTTAAATTGCTTACTCATGCGCGAAACTGCTCTACTTCATCGCAAAACTCAGAATTGGGGGCAGCAAATTCCTGAAAAGCGATTTTGCGCTCGATTGGGTAATGTTCATGCCCTGTGATCGCACGAATAATACAAGAGTTTCGGTAGCATGCCATACCTAAATCGGGTGTGACAAAACCATGGGTATGTTGTTCTGCGTTTTGTACAAAGATACGTTGATGCTGTTTATCTATAGAGTAATTACGGCCAACTTGGTACAGCCCCGCATCATCACTATCAATACAATGGCTAATCCCAGCTAAAAAGCTTGGCTGGTAAGGCTGATAACCTGTGGCAAAAATAATACTTTGCGTATTTATTGCATAAAGTTGCTGTTGCTCTGTTTGCTCTAAATTCAACTTATAACCACCTTCATGGCTATGGTACGTCATATCGATAAGCGCAGAATTTGTGTGCAAGCTAACAGGTAATTTAGCCGTCAGCCGTTTGCTATACAGTAAATCAAAAATATTGTTGATCAGCTCGCTATTAATCCCCTTGTAAAGATTATGCTGGCGACGATTTAACTGCTGGCGTTTTTGCTCGGGCAATTGATAAAAATAATCGACATACTCTGGCGAGGTCATTTCTAGCGTTAGCTTAGTGTATTCAAGTGGGTAAAATCGCGAGGAGCGAGTAAGCCAATTAAGCTGATAATTATGTTGATCAATATCTTGCAACAAATCATAAAAAATTTCAGCGGCACTTTGCCCGCTACCAATAATGCTAATCGATTGTTGTTGCTGTAATTGGCTTTTATTAGCAAGGTAATGACTGGAATGAATAACCCCCTCTTGCTGTATAAACTGCTGCGCGCACTGCGGGTGACGTGGCACTGGGCCAGTGCCTAACACTAAGTGTTTGGCCAAATAAACTTGATCGCATGTTTGTACTATATAGATATCACTATCTTGGCTGTACTCAACATGCTGCACCTCTGAATTAAAACGTAGATTAGGCAACTGCTGAGTTGCCCATTGGCAATACTGATTATATTCTTGGCGCAGTAAGAAAAAGTTTTCCCTAATATAAAAAGAATACAAGCGACCTTGCTGTTTTATATAGTTTAAAAAACTATAAGGACTGGTTGGATCGGCAAGCGTTACCAAATCAGACATAAACGGCGTTTGCAAACTGACCTCAGGGAGCATCATGCCTGGGTGCCAATTAAATTCTGCATTTTTATCTAAGAACAGACTGCTGACTCCTTCAAGCGGTGCCGTTAAACACGCAAGACTTAAATTAAATGGCCCTAAGCCAATACCAATCACATCATAAATAGGCTTATCCATAGCTAACTTCCTTTACTGGGGTATTTAAAGGCGTTTGTTGATTGGCTAAATCACTCGCTAAATATTGATACCCGTATTGTTTTATAAGCCTAACAACGTGTTGGATATCACTAATCGTGGTTGCACAGTTTAGTAAGGTGAACTTTAAGTATTGCTTATCTGCAACCTTAGTTGCCGCAATTAAGGCATCGCCTTGACGGGATAACTGCTTACGAATGAATTTATTAAGCTCGTCTAAATCTTGGTTGCAGGTGCTGCCATCACCAATAAAACGAAATACCAAGGTACTTAACTGCGGCTGATGAATAATTTCAATATGCGCTTCAGAGGCTAATAATAGATAGGCTTGTCGAGCTAAATGCATCACTTGCTCAAATGCTAAGCCGAGGTTTTTTGCCCCCACAGTACGCAATGAAAACCATAACTTTAACGCATCAAAACGTCGTGTGGTTTGAATGCTCTTATTACATAGATCTGGCGTGCCTGCTTGCTGCTGACTCAGTGGGTTTAAATATTCAGCATGATAAGTGACAACCGACAAGTGCTGTTTATCTTTAACAAAAAAAGCACTGCAACTAACCGGTTGAAAAAATGATTTATGGTAATCAATCGTCACCGAATCCGCACATGCAATTCCCGCTAACTTATGCTTGTTATTGGGCGTTATTAATAAACCACCGCCATAGGCCGCATCAACATGAAACCAAGCGCCGCTTTGTTTAGCTATAGCGGCTATTTGGGCTAATGGGTCAATACTGCCAAAATCTGTTGTGCCCGCGGTTGCAACTATGGCCATAACAATATCGCCTTGTTGCTGACATTGCTCAATGGCCTGATTTAACGCGTTAACATCCATTCTAAAGTATTCATCACAGGGGACGCTTACCACACTATCGTAGCCAAGCCCTAAAATAGCGGCGGCTTTTTGAATGCTAAAATGACTCACCTGCGAGGTAAAAATTTTTAACCGCTTAAAGTCCTGTGGTAGCCCTTGCTGTTTATTTATATGACCGGTGTGCTGCTGACACTGAAAATCACGTGCTAACAACATTGCCATTAAGTTAGATTGCGTACCACCACTGGTAAATACGCCATCAGCCTGCTTACCAAGGGCCAGTTTTGATAACGTCCAATCGACTATGCTTTGCTCGATAAAGGTCGCGCCACCACTTTGATCCCAGGTCTCTACAGCTGTATTTATCGCTGTAGCCATTAGTTCAGCAAGAATACTTTGATAAACAATAGGACAATTTAAATGTGCGAGGTAACGAGGATTATTGAAATAAACAGCATCCTTGAGGTACAGCTGAGTCACCTCTGTAAGCGCTTCTTGTATATCAAATAAGGGCTGGTTTAGATCAATATCAGCAAATTGTTTGGCCAATTCGTGTGGGAAAATCCCGCTAAATGGCTTTTGTTGTACATCGAGAGTTTGCGCCAATAATTGTACGACTTGATCAACACCTATTTTAAACTTATCTAGATTTTCTTTATTAAACATTGAATTAAGCATTGAGTTAGCTTCGTGATTAGAAGCTTGTTGCTGTGCATCTGCGAGCAACACATTTAACTGAACCATGAGCACGATCACCTTTAGTTGAAAACAATTGATAAATCTAAATGAGAATGTATACTAATCGCGTTTCCATTCGAGAGTCAATGTTTAAATTCCGTAAAAATTAAGGAGTGATTGTGTTAAAAAAATCAATGTTTGGGCTATCAGCCATTTCATTATGTGTGATCAGCAACTATGGCGTGGCTGCAGAAGTAGCGATAGACGATGACATAGAAAGTATCGCCGTGTACGGCAAAAGCTACCGTTCTACAGGTACTAAATCGAGCCTAACGCCGATTGCATCGCCGATGAGCTTTGAAGTGTACGACAGTAAATTACTAGAATTACGCCAAGTAGATACAGTGAATGAAGCACTGCGCTATGTATCAGGGATCACGCCGGAAAACCGCGCTACAGTGACCATTTTTGACCAATATACAATTCGTGGCTTTGAAAGTTACCGTAATTTTTACGATGGTTTACCACTGCAATACAATCTGGTTTATAACTTAGCTCCACAAGTAGATGCATTTGCCACACAAAGTGTCGAAATTTTAAAAGGCCCAGCATCGGTTTTATATGGTTCTGCACCTCCTGGCGGCATGGTTAACCAAACAGCTAAAACCCCGCAAGCCATTTCCGAGCATAACTTTAGAGCACGTATTGGTACTAATAGTTTGGCGGAGCTGGCTGTAGATAGCACTGGCGCTATCACCGACGGCGTTAATTATCGCTTTATAGCCCTTGCCCGTAGCCGTGATGGCCAACAGCAAACCACTGAAGAAGAACGGCTCACCATTGCGCCCTCAGTAACCTTTGAGATCAGTGAACAAACTAGCTTAAATCTTAATTTATATTATCAAGACGATCCTAAAATGGTGCCATCAACCCCCTTACCAGCAAAAGGCACGCTTTACGAAGCCAGTTACGGTAAGTTAGCCGCTGATGCGTATGCTGGTGATGAAAACTGGGCCGAGTTTGCCCGAGAAGTCACTATGATCGGGTATAAATTAAATCATGAATTTTCAGATGCAATGTCGTTTTTACAAAACTTTCGCTATACCAATGCCGATGCCACGCAGCAAAATAGTTATGACTTCGGTTTAGCGGACGCAGATAAAATATTAACGCGTACTGCGTATAAAACCATTGAGGACGCTGAAGGCTTTGTAGTTGATAACCAACTCGCTGTGCAATTTGGTTTAGCGAATACGACGCACCAGCTATTATTTGGTTTTGAATACCAAACCCTTGATTCAACATTTGATTATGCCGATACTTTTGGCGCAAATACGCCAACACTTGATCTATCAAACCCTGATCACACTCAGTTTAATGACGATACCACTGCAGCTTTAGATACTTATCGTCAATTTAGTCGTTTAGAGCAATCACAACGCGGTTTTTATCTGCAAGATGAAATAAAAATCGATGCGCTTACTGTCATCGCTGGGCTGCGCTATGATAATTACTATAGCTTAACTGACTCTTTGATAAGTGGCGCCACCAGCAATCAAGAGATCGATCAAAGCGATACCACTTTTCGTATGGCTGCAATCTATACCCTTGATAATAACATTGCCCCTTACGCGAGTTACTCTGAGTCATTCGAGCCGACTTCTGGAGTCGATACCTTAACCGGCCAAGCGTTCAAACCAACGACCGCGGAGCAAATTGAAGCCGGAGTGAAATATCACAACAATGATGCAACCACTAAAATAACTGCGGCCTTTTTTGATTTGCGCAAACAAGATGTAGTGGTAAATACCCCTGACTTTATGAAGTACACCCAAAATGGCGAAGTTCGTTCAAAAGGGGTTGAAGTCAGTGTTTATCAGCAACTCACTGATACTCTCGATGTTACTGTAAATCTGACTGATATGGATGTTGAGGTAACAGATAACCCACAAAACCCCGCATTGGAAGGTAAAACACCGATTTGGGTAGCAGAGCAACAAGCCTCAATGTGGTTAAATTACTTCTTTAGCGACGCGCTAGAATTTAACGGTGGTGTACGTTATGTCGGTGAAAGTCAGTTAGATGCCTTAAATTCCGATACAGTACCGGGTTATACCTTGTTTGATGCTGCTGCTAGCTATCGCTTTAACGACAGCTATAAAATCGGTTTAGCCGTGAGTAACTTAACAGACAAACGTTATGTGGGTGCTTGTTTTGATGTTAATGGCTGTTGGATGGGCGCTGAGCGCAGTGTTGAGCTTAGTTTAAATGCCGCATTTTAAGTATTTAAACTCGTTATGAACGGTGAACAACTCGCCCTTAGTAAGCTGTTAAAGCTTGCTAAGGGCTACCACAGTGCTTTAAGAGTACCAGAACAAGCAACAGATTGGCTCGATATAGAATCGAGTGCCGCGCTGATCAAGCAGTTACACCAACATTGGCAGCAGCAATACCCCGAAGCTGGGCGTAGCTATTGGGCAATAAAAAGTTGGGGTATGCTGTATTGGCAACCGCTCTATTTAGCGGTCATAAGCGTGCATGAACTCACTATGAGCTTTTCTTTACAGCCTATGCAACAACACTACCAACAAGGCGTTATCGCAGGGTTACAACTACCCACTATAAAAGCGCAGCACCATCACAGCCAGCAACAGGCAATAACAAATATGGCTGCCCACTTAAAACGCTATGTTGTTAAGTTACTGACAGATTTAAACCTCGTTGCACGGCTTAATGAGCGTTTGGCGATGTCCTTATTAGCTGACACGCTATTAGCAATATTACTTCTTCATGCAAAGCGAAGATCGAACTTTGATATTCAAGCAATGGCGGCTTATTGGTTGAATGCATTGGAGATCACTGAGGCGGGTGAATTTACGGTATTTGCTTGTTGTTCAAAAGCGCCCTGTTTAGCGCTGACACGAAAAACATGCTGTTTGCACTATCAAATAGGTGATGTTGCAAAGTGCGCTAACTGCCCAAAGCAACCTCAGCAAATAAAAGTTCAGCGTATGCAACAGGAGTTAATTACAACATGCTGCAGTTAAATAAAATAACCGTCTTTAAAGCGCAACGCACTATTTTAGAGGTTGATGAGCTGCTCATTAAAGAAGGTCAGTTTAATGTTATTTTAGGCCACAATGGTTCTGGTAAATCAACATTGATGAATCTACTTGCGCGTCAGTTACAGCCCTCGAAAGGCAACATATTATTAAACCAACGGCCTATTTCACAATTTAAGCAACGGCAACTGGCACAGCAAATTGCATTTTTGCCACAAAAGCTACCTGATGCGGCTGGGCTGTCGGTCACAGAGATAGTGCAATTGGGCCGCTACCCATGGCGAGGAAATTTAGGCCGCTTTACTAAACACGACCATCACTTGGTTATGCAAGCCATGCAACAATGCGATGTAAGCCAATACCACCAGCATTTTGTTGATCACTTATCAGGCGGTGAGCGACAACGAGCTTGGCTTGCCATGCTGTTAGCCCAAGATACTCCAATGCTACTACTTGATGAGCCAACCTCAGCCCTCGATTTAGCGCACCAGTATGCGTTAATGACTTTGTTAAAACAGCTTAATCAGCAGCAAAAAAAGAGCATTGTGGTTATTTTACATGATGTCAATTTAGCATGTCGGGTAGCCGACCGTATTATCGCCTTAAAAAAAGGCCGTATCTGTTTTGATGGCAGCCCTGAGCAATTATTACATCAAGACACCCTCAGTATGTTATATGGCATAAAAATTAATATCGTCGCTAATCCACAAAACCAACAAAAAGTAGCGATTGTCAGTTAAGGATTAACTTATGAAGTACCTTATTTACTTGTGCACGCTGTTCACTTGCTTTAGCAACTATGCTCAACCTCCCATCACCATAAACGACAACATCTGTGAACATAGCTTTGCGCAAATACCAAAACGTGTGATCGCACTTCGCTGGCCGTTGGCAGAAAACTTACTTGAACTAGGTATTACACCACTAGCAATAGCCGATCCAGATGATTACAAAACCTGGGTGGTAACCCCTCAGCTGCCAGATGAGGTAATTAATGCAGGCACACGTCAAGCGCCTAATATAGAACTGATAGCTAAGCTCAAACCCGATGTTATTTTAGTGGGTGATGAACAAGCCCATTTGATCGACAAGTTAAACAGTATTGCGCCGGTACTTTATTTTCAGGGTTTTGATAAAAATCACAACAACGTAGCTACCAGCAAACAAATTTTTATGACATTAGCCAGCTTATTTGGCAAAACAGCACAAGCCGAGCAGCGTATAAAACAAATGTATACGCGTATTGCGGAGTTAAACTTACAGCTTGATCAGCATTTTACTAAAAACCGCCCGCCTGCTACGGCGATCCGCTTTCAATCAAAGGCGGTAGCTTTAGTATTTGGCGATAATTCAATGCCGCAATATGCCCTTCATCAACTCGGCTTTAACAATGCGTTAGCTCAGCCAACTTCTCGCTGGGGAGTGACCCAGCAAAAAATTATTCAGCTCGGTAAAATCAAGCAAGGTATTGTTATTTACTTCAAACCTTTCACTGCGCAAAACAGTTTATTTAATTCACCGCTTTGGAAAGCGATGCCGTTTGTACAAACTGGTCACTTTGCTGCGGCGGCATCAACTTGGAGTAATGGCGGTTACATCTCTATCGAATACCTAGCGCAATCTCTCACGGATGCTTTATTGATGGTTGAGCCATGACGCGCTATGGATTATTGCTACTCGCTTTATGTAGTGCAGTAATTTTACACTTGCATATTAGTAGCATAGAGATGAGTTTTGCAGCTAAATGGCAAGTAATTAGCAGTTTCCAAGCGCAAACCTTTGCTGATTTTCAGTTTTTATATGCTGCGTTACCTCGCCTAGTTTTGGCCACACTGATTGGGGCGGCACTGGCGCTAGCGGGGAGCTTATTTCAGCAACTCAGTCAAAATAGTTTAGTTTCACCACTGACCTTAGGTGCATCTTCGGGAGCATGGCTCGGATTAATCTGCAGTGCTGTATGGTTTCCTACTTTAGCAGCAAGTTATAGTGTCTGGTTTGCATTAGTAGGTGCATTGCTTGCCACTGGCACGGCTATTTATATTGCTGGTCGCTCAGGAACCAATAACCTTCACCTGATATTAGCCGGTATGGCTATTCACATTCTACTTGGCGCGGTAGCCACGGTAATCGTGCTGTTAAATGAACAACCGACTCAAAATTTATTTATATGGGGTGCCGGCGATCTCAGTCAAACTGACTGGCAATGGGTTGAATGGTTATGGCCAAAACTAGTATTGTGTTTAGTGGTTTTTATATTTAGCCAAAGGCCGTTACTATTACTGCGCTTAGGTCATGATAATGCTCGCGCTCGCGGCTTACATATCAAATCGTTTATAAGCTCTATTGCACTGATTGCGCTTTGGCTGGTGGCAAGTTCGATCACCGCAGTGGGGGTGATTGCATTTATTGGCTTAATTGCCCCTAATATTGCCCGTTTAATAGGGGCTAAAAAGCCCCGAGATGAACTTGCATCTAGTTTGCTACTCGGGGTGATTTTGCTGATTAGCAGTGATTGCATCGCCCTTTACATGAGCCAGTTAAGTGAAGGTTTCGTACCTACTGGCACAATGACTGCGCTGCTAGGCGCACCTTTATTAATTTACTTTGCTAAACGCCAATTAACTCGCCATCCTGTAACACAAAATCAATCCCATTTTGCTGTAACCGCGCCATTATTACGCTATGGCATATTGTTATCAGTGCTGATGGTATTGCTATTAGCGTTAATATTTTTTCATCAACCGAACAGCCAACAGTTTTGGTTATTTGCATTGCCTGATAGTTTAACGTTTTCATTACGCTGGCCAAAAGTATTAGCGGTTATATCTGTAGGTGCAGGCATTGCCGTAGCGGGTGTTATATTACAACGCTTAGTACGCAATCCGCTGGCCAGCCCAGATATACTAGGGATCACCGGTGGCGCAAAGCTAGCTGTGGTATTTAGCACGTTATTAGTTACAGACACAATCATTAACTCCACCTTAGTTGCAGCCTTGGTTGGTAGCTTAGCTGTGCTACTTCTGCTTATTTGCCTCGGCCGTGCCAATCAGTACGCCGCTAATGTAATCATTTTAATTGGCATAGCACTCAGTGCTTTAATTGAAGGGGTGATTCACTTTGCGCTGGCAAAAGGCACGTCTGATGTTTATCAAACTATTCATTGGTTAGCAGGTTCAAGCTACTACGTAAATGATAAGCAGGCTATGTTGCTATTTTCAATAGTGGCTACTTTATTGGTCATCACTATGTTTACCACCCGTTGGCTAACACTGATTGCAAGCTCAGATGAAATAGCAGCTGGCCGCGGCGTTAATTTAACCAAAGTAAGATTAACATTGCTTTTGTTAGTCGCTTTATTGTGTGCAAGCACGACCGCATTAATGGGCCCCATTGCTTTTGTGGGTCTACTTGCACCACATATAGCATCATTGATTGGCGCCCATAAAGCGATTCAGCAAATCCACTTCGCGATTCTGATAGGCATGCTATTAATGTTGTTTTCTGAGTGGTTTGCTAATAACGCGCTGTATCCACAACAAATCCCCGTAGGAACATTAATCTCTATCATTGGTGGCAGCTACTTTATCTTGTTACTCTTTAAACAAAGTCATAAAACACGCTAACTAAAAAGCAAAAAGCGAGTATAAACTCGCTTTTTCTAGCTAATCTGAACATTGCTCAGCTTACTTTTTAACTGGGCGCTTCCAACCAGTTAAGTTGCGCTGTTTGGAACGTGCGATGGCAAGTTGTTCATCTTCAACGGTGCTGGTGATCACAGAACCGGCACCTATGGTGGCTGTTGCGCCGATATTAACAGGGGCAACCAGTGATGAGTTAGAGCCAATAAACGCATTATCACCAATGATGGTTTTAGACTTATTCACGCCATCGTAGTTACAGGTAATAGTACCCGCACCAATATTAACTTTTTCGCCAATTTCCGCATCGCCTAAATACGAAAGATGGTTTGCTTTAGAGCCTTTGCCTAAACGGGTTTTTTTCATCTCAACAAAGTTACCAATGTGCGAGTCTTCTTCCATAATCGCACCTGGGCGCAAGCGAGCATAAGGACCCAAAGTACATTTATCGGCTACGCTAGCATCCTCAATTAAGGTATTGGCTTTAATAATCACGTTATCGCCAATAGTACAATTTTTAAGTACGCAGTTAGGGCCAATTTCAACGTTATTACCGAGAGTAACTTTACCTTCAAAAATAACGTTGATATCGATTAGCACATCTTCACCTGTTTTAACGTCACCACGAACATCAATGCGGGCAGGGTCGGCAAGCGTTGCACCATTAAGCATTAACTGTTCTGCTTGCCATGCTTGATAAGCACGCTCAAGAGCGGCAAGTTGTACGCGGTTATTTGCACCTTCAACTTCCATTGGGTGATCTGGTTGTGCTGATGTAATTTCTACACCTTCACTGTGCGCCATAGCGACTATATCTGTTAGGTAGTATTCGCCTTGGGCATTATTGTTAGACAAATTACCTAACCATGTTTTTAAAAGCTTACCATTTACCGCCATAATGCCGGTGTTTACTTCGTTAATAAGTAACTGCTCAGCATTGGCATCTTTTTGCTCAACAATCCCCACTAACTTACCATCAACACGTAGCATGCGCCCGTAACCATTTGGGTTTGCTAAATTAACAGTAAGCACGGCTAAGCCATTTTTAGGTGTCGCTGCTAATAAACGCTCAAGGGTTGATTGTTTAGTCAGTGGTACGTCACCGTATAAAACCAAAACAGTGTCTTCATCATTGATATGTGGATTAGCTTGTGCCACTGCATGGCCGGTGCCTAGTTGCTCAGCTTGAAGTACCCAGTTCACGTTATTATCAGCAAGTTGTTGTTGTAATAATTCGCCGCCATGACCATAAACTAAGTTAGTCGATGTAGCACCGAGTGCTTTGGCGTTATCGATAACGTGTTGCACCATAGGTTTACCGGCAACTTTATGCAATACCTTAGGTAGAGCTGAACGCATACGAGTACCTTTACCCGCAGCAAGAATCACTGTAGTCAGAGACATTAAAACAATATCCTTCTTTCTTTGTTTTATTGAAATGAGTAAGCGCGTGTAAATTCAACAAGATTATGTAAGTCACATCATGTGCACCTACACAATGGCAATCTAACAGTAGCCACTGAATCTAAGCTGAAATCACAACTTGCTTTATTTGCCTCATATTGTAGCGGGGATCGATGAAGGATATAAGTACAACAAAGTTATATGTATGTTTTATTTATACTCAGCCACAAAAAAGCCCACATAAAGTGGGCTTTTTAAAAACCAGATAGGCTTACTTTTTACGTAATTGCTGAATAACGCGCAGTTGTGCAATTGCTTCTGCAAGTTGCACTGCGGCTTGATTATAATCAAACTCAGCAGAACCGCCTTTAGCCATTTGGGCTTCAGCGTCACGTTTAGCCTGCTCTGCAGCTTGTTCGTCTAGGTCTTCACCACGAACTGCTGTATCAGCAAGTACGGTCACTATGTTCGGTTGAACTTCTAGTGTACCGCCAGCAATATAGATGAATTCTTCTTCACCAAATTGCTTAACTAAACGTACCATACCAGGTTTAAGGGCAGTTAGTAGTGGAGCGTGACCAGCATTAACACCTAGCTCACCTTCACTACCACTTACTTGAATAGATTCAACTAAACCAGAAAATAAACTCTGCTCAGCACTTACTACGTCAAGATGTACAGTCATAGCTGCCATACTACCCTCCTAATTACATGCTTTTGGCTTTTTCTTGAGCTTCTTCGATAGAGCCAACCATGTAGAACGCTTGCTCTGGCATATCATCAAATTCACCGTTTAAGATGCCTTTGAAGCCAGCAATTGTGTCTTTAAGTGACACGTATTTACCCGGTGATCCTGTGAAAACCTCTGCCACGAAGAATGGCTGAGATAGGAAACGTTGGATTTTACGTGCACGAGATACAAGTTGCTTATCTTCGTCAGAAAGCTCGTCCATACCTAGGATTGCGATGATGTCTTTAAGTTCTTTATAACGCTGAAGAACTGTTTGAACGCCACGTGCTGTATCGTAGTGCTCTTGACCAATTACTAATGGATCAAGTTGACGTGAAGATGAATCAAGTGGGTCTACCGCTGGGTAGATACCAAGTGATGCGATATCACGTGAAAGTACTACTGTTGCATCTAAGTGAGCAAAGGTAGTTGCTGGCGATGGATCGGTTAAATCATCCGCAGGTACGTATACCGCTTGGATTGACGTAATTGAACCCGTCTTAGTTGAAGCGATACGCTCTTGTAGCACACCCATTTCTTCAGCTAGTGTAGGTTGGTAACCTACCGCTGATGGCATACGACCAAGTAGTGCAGATACTTCTGTACCAGCAAGCGTGTAACGGTAGATGTTATCTACGAAGAAAAGTACGTCGCGACCTTCATCACGGAACTTTTCAGCCATAGTAAGACCGGTTAATGCTACGCGTAAACGGTTACCTGGAGGCTCGTTCATCTGACCGTATACAAGCGATACTTTATCAAGTACGTTTGAATCGTTCATTTCATGGTAGAAATCGTTACCCTCACGAGTACGCTCACCAACACCTGCGAATACTGAGTAGCCGCTGTGCTCGATTGCGATGTTACGGATAAGTTCCATCATGTTTACGGTTTTACCAACACCGGCACCACCGAATAAACCAACTTTACCACCTTTAGCAAATGGACATACAAGGTCGATTACCTTGATACCAGTTTCTAAAAGTTCTACTGAACTTGATTGCTCTTCGTAAGTAGGCGCTGCACGGTGAATAGACATACGGTCTTCTTCGCCGATTGGGCCTGCTTCATCGATTGGCTCACCAAGTACGTTCATGATACGACCAAGTGTTGCTTTACCAACAGGAACTTGAATCGCTTCACCTGTGTTTGAAACTAAAGCACCACGACGCAAACCGTCTGTAGTACCTAGTGCGATAGTACGTACCACACCGCCACCTAGCTGTTGTTGAACTTCTAGAGTCAAACCAACTAAATCGCCATCTGTTACTTTTAGCGCGTCATATACGGCTGGCACGTTGTCTTGTGAAAATTCAATATCCACAACGGCACCGATAATTTGGACGACCTTACCTAAACTCATGTCTATTCCTCTCGTTAATCTTTGCCAGAAGCATTAAACTGCGGCTGAGCCAGAAACAATCTCACTAATTTCTTGTGTGATTGCCGCTTGACGGGCCTTGTTATAAACAAGCTGTAACTCATCCATAAGGTCACCAGCGTTATCAGTTGCAGCTTTCATTGCAACCATACGGGCGGCCTGTTCAGAGGCAGCGTTTTCAACTACACCTTGGTATACTTGAGACTCAATGAAACGTACTAACAAAGACTCTAAAATAGCCTCTGGGTTTGGCTCATATAAGTAATCCCATGTGTAAGCAGATACTTCTTTTTCAGCTTTTGGCAAAGGCAGTAACTGATCTATCATTGGCTCTTGCTTCATGGTATTAACGAAGTTGTTATATACCAAGAATAAACGGTCAATTTTGCCTTCAGAGAATGCATCTAGCATTATTTTTACAGGACCAATAATGTCTTGTACTGAAGGTTTATCTCCTAAGCCCGCTTTTTTAGCGAGTAGTTGACCACCAAAACGTTGGAAGAAACCAGCAGCTTTACTGCCTAAGGTTGCAAACTCTGCGTTTACACCTTGTTCTTTCCACGCTTTAACATCTAGTGCAACTTTTTTAAACTCGTTAGAGTTTAAACCGCCACACAGACCACGGTCAGTAGAGATAACAATATAACCAACTCGTTTTACTTCACGTTCTGCTAAGAACGGGTGAGTAAAATCAAGATTTGCTTGAGCAACACGACCAATCACTTTGCGTAATTTTTCAGCGTATGGACGGCTTGCAGCCACTCGATCTTGCGCCTTTTTCATTTTCGACGCGGCAACCATTTCCATTGCGCTAGTGATCTTTTGAGTATTTTTAATACTCCCGATCTTGCTTTTAATCTCTTTTCCGCTGGCCATGACTCTCTCTCCGAATCAAGGTGTGCTTTAGGATATAAAGCGCACCATTAATAACTAAATTACCAAGTTTGCGTAGACTTAAACTTCTCTAGAAGTTCTTTAAGTTGCGCTTCGATCTCGGCGTTGTAGTTACCAGTTTCATTGATTTGAGCCACAAGCTCTGCGTATGTGCTGTTTGCATAAGAAAGTAAAGCTGCTTCAAAATCCATGATTTTAGGGATTTCGATATCTTTCAGATAGCCTTTCTCAGCTGCAAATAACGACAAAGACATTTCAGCAACAGACATTGGCGCGTACTGTTTCTGCTTCATTAGCTCTGTTACACGCTCACCATGCTCAAGTTGAGCACGTGTTGCATCATCAAGGTCAGACGCGAACTGCGAGAACGCAGCTAATTCACGGTACTGAGCTAGGGCTAGACGGATACCGCCACCTAGTTTCTTAACGATTTTAGTTTGTGCAGCACCACCAACACGCGATACCGAGATACCAGCATTTACTGCCGGACGGATACCTGAGTTGAATAAGTCAGTTTCTAGGAAGATCTGACCATCGGTGATAGAGATAACGTTAGTCGGTACGAACGCAGAAACGTCGCCGCCTTGAGTTTCAATGATTGGCAATGCCGTCAATGAACCAGTTTTACCTTTCACTTCACCATTGGTGAACTTTTCAACGTACTCAGCGTTTACACGCGATGCACGCTCAAGCAGACGAGAGTGAAGATAGAATACGTCACCTGGGTATGCTTCACGACCTGGTGGACGCTTAAGTAGCAATGAGATTTGACGATAAGCAACAGCTTGCTTAGATAAATCATCATATACGATTAAAGCGTTTTCACCACGGTCACGGAAGTATTCACCCATAGTACAGCCCGCGAACGGTGCTAAGTACTGAAGTGCCGCAGACTCAGAAGCAGATGCAACAACTACGATAGTATTTGCTAATGCACCGTGCTCTTCTAATTTACGTACTACGTTAGCAATAGTAGATGCTTTTTGACCAATCGCTACATACACACACTTAACGCCTGTGTCTTTTTGATTGATGATTGCATCGATTGCTAGTGCAGTTTTACCTGTTTGGCGGTCACCAATGACAAGCTCACGTTGACCACGACCCACTGGGATCATAGCGTCGATAGATTTATAACCAGTTTGCACTGGCTCATCTACTGATTTACGCTCGATTACACCTGGTGCAATTTTTTCTACCGGTTCAAAACCGTCGTTATCTAAAGCGCCTTTACCATCGATAGGTGCACCTAATGTGTTTACAACACGACCAAGTAGACCACGACCAACAGGAACCTCTAGGATACGACCAGTGGTATAAACTTTTACGCCTTCTGTAAGGTCAGCGTAAGGACCCATTACTACTGCACCAATTGAGTCACGCTCAAGGTTTAGTGCGATAGCAAAACGGTTGCCAGGAAGCTCAATCATCTCACCTTGCATACAGTCAGCTAGACCGTGAATGCGGATGATACCGTCAGTAACAGATACGATAGTACCTTCGTTACGAGCTTCACTTACAACTTCGAACTGCTCAATACGTTGTTTGATCAGATCTGAAATTTCAGTGGAATTAAGTTGCATGCTCTTTTTCCCAATTACGATTGTAGTGTTGTGGCTAGGCGGTTTAATTTACCGCGTATAGAGCCGTCGATAACAGTGTCGCCAGACTTAATAATAAGTCCGCCAACCACTGTTGCGTCTTCACTACAATTCAGCTTAACTTTGCGTGCGAAACGTTTTTCAAGTGCCGCTACCAATGACTCTAGCTGCGCTGCAGCTAGAGGAGTTGCCGAAATCACTTCTACTTCGATTTCTTTATCGTATTCTGCTTTAAACTTAGCAAATAACTCTGCAACCGCTGGTAGCGCAATCAAACGTCCATTTTCAGCCATCACCTTAACTAGGTTCTGACCTTGTTCGTTGAGCTGCTCAGCACAAATTTTGTTAAATAACTCAGCTTGTGCAGTAGCAGTAGGCATTCCCGCTAAAACGCTTGATGCTTGTTCATTGCTGGCTACTTGGCCTGCAAAAAACAACATATCGTTCCAGCTTTCAATGGTGCCTTTTTCAACGGCAAGTTCAAAAGCCGCTTTAGCGTATGGGCGAGCGATAGTAGTCAATTCAGACATGCTCATACCCTCCTAATTACAGCTCAGCGACAAGTTTTTCAACGATGTCACTATGTGCGGCTTGATTGATTTCGCGCTCTAAAATACGTTCAGCACCAACCACTGCAAGAGTAGCTACTTTTTTACGTAGCTCTTCTGTTACACGGTTGCGTTCTGATTCGATTTCAGAATGCCCTTGAGCAATAATTTTTTCACGCTCTTGCTGACCACGAACTGTTTCTTCGTCAACAATTAGCACGGCACGCTTTTTAGCTTGTTCAATGATATCAGCCGCTTGAGCTTTTGCATCTTTAAGCTGTTCAGCAGCTTTCTTTTGCGCAAGTTCTAAGTCTTTTTCGGCTCTATCAGAGGCAGCTAAACCATCTTCGATTTTCTTCTGGCGAGCTTCAATTGCACCGTTTAGTGGTGGCCATACGAATTTCATACAAAAAAGTACGAACACCGTAAATGCAATTAGTTCACCGATAAGAGTGGCGTTTAAGTTCACGACCGCTCCTCCTTAAATAGTAAGCTGTTCAAAAAATAAAATTAAAGTACGAACAAGATTACCATCGCGATACCAACACCGATCATAGCAACAGCATCGATTAGACCAGCAAGGATGAACATCTTAACTTGTAGTGAAGGTGCAAGCTCAGGTTGACGCGCACATGCTTCAAGGAATTTACCACCCATGTTACCGAAGCCGATTGCAGTACCGATAGCACCAAAACCGATAAGTAAAGCAACTGCGATGTACTTAAGACCTAATACTAGTTCCATTTTTTTCTCCAAAGTTTCAATTGTAAATTAAAGTTAAAAGTTAAATTGTAAATATAAAAATTAGTGATTATCTGAGCTTGCCATGCTTAGGTATACAACTGTAAGCATCATAAACACGAATGCTTGCAATACGATTACTAAGATGTGGAATACGGCCCAAACAAAGTGCAACGGTAGTTGCATTAAACCTACTGCGCCGATCAAGATGAATATCAACTCACCAGCATACAAGTTACCGAACAAACGTAGTGCTAACGAGAAAGGCTTAGACACTAGTGCAATAAGTTCTAGTAATAAGTTACAAGGGATTAAGAAAATCATTGCAAGCTTATTGTTTGAGCTAAACGGATGAAGTGTAAGCTCGGCAATAAAACCGGTAATGCCCTTGATTTTAATTGAGTAACCGATCATCAGAATAAACACGCCTAACGCTAAAGCAGCAGTTAAGTTGATGTCAGTTGTTGGTACAATTTTCATGTACACGTCATGAGGGTCCATACCAAATGCGTTTTCGCCAACAAAGCCGGCAAATGCAGGTAAGAAGTCAACTGGTATTAAATCCATTAAGTTCATTAAGAATATCCAAACGAATATTGTTAATGCTAATGGTGCAATAAGCTTGCTCTTACCATGAAAGGTATCGCGTACGTTGTCACCAACGAATTCAACGATCATTTCAATAAAACATTGAAATTTTCCTGGTACACCAATTGTTGATTTTTTAGCGGCACTACGGAAGATCCATAAAAATATTAGACCTAGTCCGATAGACCATGCGAGGGTATCTATATGCCATGTCCAGAAACCACTGTCCGCACATGCTTTATTGAAGGCTAGACCGGTATCGGTCGAGCACATCTTAGCATTGGTTAAGTGGTGCTGGATATGGCTTGATATAGTCACTTCTTCAGCCATGTTATATCCCAAAAGTTAATGTTTAAAAAAAACGGGTGCAAACAATCCAGTAAATAACGCCAGTACATAACAACTAAAGAAAGGTAATAAAACTACCGGAAAATGCTTTAGTACTAGCGCAAACAAGATGATTGTCAGCATAAATTTTAGTCCGTTACCGCGTTTTAACGAGGCATACGCTTGATCTGCTCTGCTTGCACCCATATATCTGAATGCATAGATGGCAAATACACAGTGAGGAAGTACGGCTACAGCGCCTCCAGCTAATGCTGAGAGACCGGCACTGACTCCCCAACCTAAAAATACGATTATGGCAGCAACTAGAGCTACACAGCCTTGCAAATAGATTAATTTTAATGCAGCCAATCGATAAGGTGCTGCTAACTTATTTGTCACGTTTAGTTAACCTTATTGGCATTCTATTTGTCAGGGCATGAAAACTGGCGAAATTATACTGATTCCTGCCAGTTTTGCAACTTGAGTCGGTGTATTGTGGTGCAAATTTGCGACTAATGTCTCTTTTTGGACATGATATTTATTAATGCTCGGAATTCTCAGTGTTTATACGGCTTAAAATTCCGTCCAACTCAGCTAAGCTAGTGTACGAAATAACCAAATTCCCTTTGCCTTTTTTATTGTAGTTAATTTCTACTTTTGCACCGAGATTTTCAGCCAATTTTTGCTCTAACTGTATGACATCTGGATCTTTTTCAAGAGTCTCTTTCTTAGGTGCAGGCTCTAAAATTGCACGAACAAGTTTTTCCGTTTCACGCACTGTGAGGGCTTTAGCAACAGCGAGTCGAGCGGCATCAGATTGTGCTTCACCTTCAAGGGCTAATAAACAGCGCGCATGGCCCATTTCAATGTCACCATGTTCCAACAATATTTTAACATCATCATTAAGATTATTTAGTCGTAATAAGTTGGTGACGGTAGTGCGAGATTTACCAACCGCATCTGCCACTTGTTGATGAGTTAATTCAAACTCAGTTAGCAAACGGTGTAAGGCAACCGCTTCTTCCATGGCATTTAAATCTTCGCGCTGAATATTCTCAATCAGTGCGATAGCCACAGCCGCTTCATCAGGCACGTCTTTAATAATGCATGGCACTACATCAAGCTTAGCTAGTTGTGCGGCGCGCCAGCGGCGTTCACCGGCGATAATTTCATAGCTGTCCTGTGCAACCGGACGCACTACGATAGGTTGAATAATGCCTTGCGAGCGAATTGAACTGGCCAGTTCTTCAAGCGCTTCTTCTGACATGTCTTTACGTGGCTGATATTTACCTGAATGTAAGAATTCAATGGGTAGCTTTTGCAACTCACTACTGGTTGGCTGAACAACAACATCCTGCTCACTCGTATTGAGTTGTTCTTTGTCGATACTCGGTGCTGGTTTTGACGAACTTAATAAAGCATCGAGCCCTCGGCCTAAGCCACGTTTTTTAGCAGACATGTTCTTTTTACCTCAAGTTAGGCGACGATTGGGGATATTTTTTCTTTTCTGCGTAACATTTCACCGGCAAGTGCTAAATACGCTTTAGCACCACTTGATGCCCGGTCATAATACATAGCTGGTGCACCAAAACTGGGCGCTTCTGCTAAACGTACATTACGTGGGATCACGGTGCGGTATACTTTATCGCCAAAATGCTGTTTAAGCTGCTCAGATACATCATTGGCCAAACGATTACGCGGATCGTACATAGTACGTAAAATCCCTTCAATCTGTAGTTTTGGATTAACTAACTTGGCTAATTGGGTAATGGTGTCCATTAATGCGGTCAAGCCTTCTAGAGCATAATACTCGCATTGCATAGGCACTAAAATAGAGTCGGCGGCTGCCATGGCGTTCACTGTTAACATATTCAGTGAAGGAGGGCAGTCGATAAAAATAAATTCGTACTGGTCCTGAATTTTTTCAAGCGCGTTACGTAACCGCACTTCACGGGCATATAATTCCATGAGTTTGACTTCTGCTGCGGTTACATCACCGTTGGCAGCAATCATATGGTATTCGCCTGACGTTTCTTTGATGATAACGTCATCTATAGGTTTATCTTCAATGAGTAAGTCGTAAATAGTTGGCACGTCACCATACTTATCTACGCCACTGCCCATAGTCGCATTACCTTGCGGATCAAGATCAATTAACAGCACTTTGCGTTTGGTTGCAGCCATAGACGCAGCGAGATTTACAGCGGTGGTAGTTTTACCCACACCACCTTTTTGATTTGCTAATGCGATGACTTTTGCCACAGTGTCTCTGATCCCTAGTCTTTAGATAAAATAATTAAATGCCTTTGAGCATCTAACTTAGGCACTTCCAAGGAGATTTTTTGCTCGAATTTAATACCCGCAGGTAATGATTCTAGCTCCTCGCTTGGAAACACGCCTTTTAAAGCAATAAATTTACCTGAATGATCAATCAAGTGCGAACACCAGTCAACCATATCTTGTAAAGATGCAAATGCGCGACTTAATACACCATCTAATTTAACACTTGGTTGATAATCTTCAACTCTAGACTGCACTGGGGTTACATTTTTAAGGCCTAGCTCATGTTTTACTTGCATTAAAAAACGCACTCGCTTGCCTAAGCTATCTAGTAAAACAAATTGTGTGTCTGGTAATGCAATAGCTAACACAATACCAGGCAGCCCTGGACCTGTTCCAACATCAATATAATGATGACCGGGTAGGTGAGGGGCAACCACTAGGCTATCCATAATATGCTTAATCATCATATCCTCAGGTAAACGCACTGAGGTTAAATTATAAGCTTTGTTCCATTTATTAAGTAATTCAACATATTGAACGAGTTGTTGCTGTTGTTTTTCGGTTAGCGCAATATCAGTTTGCGCTAACAAAGTGGTTAATTGTTGCTGTAACACAGTATTCCTTAATGACTACGCAATTTTGCGCAGCAAGCCTTGCTTCTTCAGATACACTAATAATAGCGAAATCGCCGCAGGCGTGATACCTGAAATACGCGATGCTTGGCCTATCGTATCAGGACGCGCCTCAGTTAGTTTTGCGACTACTTCATTTGATAAACCTGAAACAATCGAATAATCATAGTCTTTCGGTAGAATAGTCAACTCATGACGAAGCTGTTTATTGATCTCATCTTGTTGACGAGCAATGTAACCGGCGTACTTAGTATGGATCTCAACCTGCTCTAATGCAGCAGCGTGATCAAATTCTGATCCTAAGCCATCGATCGCCATTAGATCGTTATAACGGATCTCAGGACGACGTAATAATTCTTCTAAACTAGCTTCACGCGTTAATGGTGTTTTAAGTAAGCTATTCACTTGCTCAATAACAGCATGATCTTTATGGATCCAAACGTCTTTAATACGTTGTGATTCTTTGGCTATAATGTCCATTTTGTCATTAAATGCCTGCCAACGCTCATCATTTACTAAACCTAATTCACGGCCTTTGGCTGTTAAACGGATATCAGCATTGTCTTCACGTAATAATAAGCGATATTCAGCACGGCTAGTGAACATACGGTATGGTTCTTTAGTACCTAGCGTTGTAAGATCATCAATTAACACACCTACATAAGCTTCATCACGACGTGGTGTCCAAGCTTCTTTACCTTGTACTTGCAACGCCGCATTCATACCAGCAATAAGACCTTGCGCACCGGCTTCTTCATAGCCAGTAGTACCATTTATTTGGCCTGCAAAGAATAAGCCATCGATAAACTTGGTTTCTAACGACTTTTTAAGATCGCGTGGATCAAAGAAATCATACTCGATAGCGTAGCCTGGACGACAAATATGTGCATTTTCAAAACCAGTGATCGATTGCACTATCTCTAATTGCACATCAAACGGTAAGCTCGTTGATATACCATTAGGGTAGAGTTCATAAGAAGTTAAACCTTCAGGCTCAACAAAAATTTGATGCTTGTCTTTATCGGCAAAGCGAACAATTTTATCTTCAATTGAAGGGCAATAACGCGGGCCAATACCTTCAATTACACCAGAGTACATAGGAGAGCGGTGTAAATTGTTACGGATCACTTCATGGGTTTTTTCATTGGTATAAGTGATGTAACAAGCAATTTGTTGTGGATGATCGGCTTGTTTACCCATAAATGAAAATACCGGTGTTGGTGCATCACCTGGCTGTTCTTGCATTTTACTAAAATCAACAGTGCGTGCATCAATACGTGGTGGGGTGCCCGTTTTTAAGCGATCAACGCGAAATGGTAATTCACGTAAACGATTTGCTAAAGCAATTGAAGGTGGATCACCAGCACGACCGCCTTTAAAATTTTCTAAACCAATATGGATCTGTCCACCAAGGAAAGTGCCTACGGTTAATACCACAGAAGGTGCGCTAAAACGCAGTCCCATTTGGGTTACAACACCGGTTACTTTATTATTTTCTACAATCAGATCATCACACGATTGTTGAAAGATCTTTAAGTTTTCTTGATGTTGTAAAATATCTTGAATAGCCGCTTTATATAATGCGCGATCAGCTTGCGCACGAGTTGCTCGTACAGCTGGGCCTTTTGAAGAATTTAAAGTACGGAACTGGATACCACCTTTATCGATCGCTTGAGCCATTGCACCACCAAGCGCATCAATTTCTTTGACTAAATGACCTTTGCCAATCCCACCAATTGCTGGATTACATGACATTTGACCAAGGGTATCCATATTATGAGTCAGCAGTAGCGTATTCATACCCATACGTGCAGCAGCTAACGCAGCTTCTGTACCTGCATGTCCACCACCAACAACAATAACATCAAAATTTTCGTGAAAAATCATTTCGGGATCCTACTTAAATCAACCAGCAAACTTCCAAGGGGGAGCGTATTCTACCTATAAATTGTCAGAAGATAAATGATTAAACTATCGGCAAGATCTAAGTAAATGATCTCTAATAATATAAAGGATCTTTTAAAGAGATCTTTTATTACTGTTACTACTACTGAGCAGCATTTCTGTTGATAAGGTTTAATTCACTTATTAAAACATAAAGTTAGATCGGATCTAAAGGTGTTAATATGATCGGATCTAACTGATTATAAGCTCTGATCAAAAAGGCTCTTTATACACAGGGGGTGTTGGATCAGATCTTATCCAATGGATAAGATACCTTTAAAACGCAGTTAGATCATAGGTTATCCACAATTCGAACTAAATACTCAGTAAATTGTGGGTAACTTTTAATTTGGATCTAATTTGTGATCTTAATTAAATGCGCTTTATTTGCTCGATCCAGCTTGGTAACCAGGCTAATGCGGTTTCTTCAGGCAATTCTTCATCAAGAATATTCAACTCTAAGCGATCTGCTATACAGTGCGCGCCTTTACTTACTAATAGTTGTTCTAGATTACGGCCAGCTAGATTATAGGTATCATAACTGGTGTCACCCAAACCAATAACACTAAACTTTAATCCTTTTAAATCATTAACTTGATTAAGATCTTCAATGAAGGATAAAAGGTTTTCAGGGTAATCGCCAGCACCATAAGTAGAAGTACACAATAACCAGATAGTATTTTCTTGGTCAATCTGTGAAAAGTTAGGTTGATCATGAACTTCGGCAGTGATCCCTTGAGTAACTAGCTGCTCTGCAAGTTGCTCACCCACATACTCAGCAGATCCCATTTGGCTACCTATAATGATATTAACGGAGTTCATAATTCTATTTGATCACACCACTGCTTACTTATGGGCTTATGATAACTGAGTTTACTCTGCAGTAAAGCCTTGAATGGAAGTTTGTATAAGTATTTAAGGTACAATTTTTGATGTTTTTTATTTTAATGATGTAAGTCATTGATGTATAAAAATAAAATAAAGTATTCCAATATGTAATCTTCTGATCAAGCTGTTGATAAAAAGTGGGAAAGCTGGGTAGTAAAAGTATAAGATCTTATTTTTGTTATACTAAGTTATTGATTTTATGTTTTATGAGCGGTGAAGTTTCGTTTTATTAAGAGTTTTAAAACGGCTGATCAGAATGTGGATAGATCGCCTGTTGATAACGATCTTTTTTGCTGTAAATTAATTTTCAGAAAGTTAAAAATTATTTTAAAAAGGGTGCAGATTGGAAAATAAACAGCAATAAACGACGATTTAGCGGGTTTATTGTACTGATTAGCTAGTTTGATCTACAAATAACGTGTTTTTTATCGATCGTTTTGTGAATAATGAGCAAAAAAGCCCAAATTGTGGATAACAATTTGGGCTCGCATAGATCAATTTTCAAATATGCTGTTATTTATGCCACTAATTTCGATTTTAATTTTGTTTAATTAGCTTTGAAAAACCATTGTTAGAATAAATGATCGCAATTTTTTGTGCATTTAAAGGTACAGCCAGCCGTTAAAATAAAGCTTTTTGTAGCATCAAACAGGGCATTACCAAGCGAAAATCGCTGTACACCTTGCGCAAATAACATGCGAGAATTGCTTACAGAGTCGTCAGCCATTATATTAAGTGGCACATTAAGTGAAGTTGTTATTTGCTGGATCGCAGCTAGATCCGTTAATCCAGGAATGAAAATACCATCAACGCCAGCTGTTTGGTAAGCCAAAGCTCTGGTTATTGTCGGGCCAATTTGAGCTGTTTGCAGGAAGCAATCTGTTCGCGCATTAATAAATAATTGCGAAAAACCATGCCTGTTTAATGTGTTTTTAATGGCTGTTAGGATCGCTACTTGCTGTTCTTGAGGTCGTAATCTTCCTGTTACTTTATCTGAATCTTCAATATTAATACCGACAATACCTAATTCAGCCAAAGCTAAAACATGCTGACAAATGGCGTTTACGTCATTACTGTAGCCAGATTCAATGTCGATCGAAATAGCAATATTAACGGCATTTATGATTGGTTCTAGCTGGTTTAGAAACTCCTCAAATGAGCATTGTTCGCCATCTTCTTGCCCCCGTGCTTGCGCCATTCCCCAGCTGGTTGTTGCGATAGCACAAAAGCCTGCTTGTGCTAATAATCGAGCACTAAGTGGATCCCACGCATTTGGGAGTATAAACGGTTGATCTTGCGTATGTAATTGATGAAAGGTTTGGTATTTATTCATAATGATCTCTAAAGTGAATTTCATTATGACGATAAAAAAATTACGGTGACTACGCTGGCCAAATTCGGCACTGAACGTAAATTTTAAGCTCGTTGTAAAAACCAAAAAGACAGTGATAGCTGTGGATAATTTAGAGCGGTTGGTCAAGGCTGGCTATTAAATAACGGTGTATATATATTTTTTATTGAATAGAGCTAAGAACATGCTGGTTTTTGAAAGGGATTAAGAGTGCTTATATAAGCACTCTTAGTTTTTTAATTATTTCCCGATACAGAATGTGAAATTATGAAACAATACAAATTTTTATGTTTCTATTGGGGTGCAAGTGGGGAAAATTTATTTTTGAATTCATCGTAGCTTTGCAAGGTTTTGTTTTGAAAGAACATGCCACAGCTTTGTTATACCTGGCTCTAACTACTACGTCATGCAATATTCTCACATGATCACCTTTTGAATTGAACAGCCAATTCCTTGAGGTTCTTTCATTGAACCACTCCTTTCTTGCTTTCAGCTTATTTTAGCTTCTGGCTGTGTACATTGATAAAATGCGGGTTCAAGCAAACGCCCGCAATTGATTCAAATTGTGTATCAGCTCATGTCCAAGTTAGTCTTTTGGAGTGTACTCGCCAAATCACGGAAATAAGGCAATGATTGCCAAACCTGTAGATCCCCGACGACGAAAATGTTCTTTTGGCTCGGGTCACTGCAACATTGAGTAAGTTAGGTTTACTTGACGCCCAAGTTGCTCCTCCTTTGTTAGATGGATCGCATCCTAACACCAATATTACAATATCGTTTTCTTTTCCTTGAAAGGTGTGGATTGTACCTATATTCTTTTTTCTCCAGTTATTGAGATCAGTTACTTTTTTAGATTGACGTTCCAGTAATAAGCTAATAGCTTGGCTTAGCTCAGTTTTAACGATCTTAAAGGGGGAAATAACGTAGATGGAGGAAAGTTCATGGCCTTCGTCTAGTAACTTTGCTATTAGCTCAATAGTGTCTTTTTCCAGTTCTGCCTTATGTTGTTTGACGGTACATAGCCCGCCAGAAATTCGCCAATGGTTCTCTAAATTTTCGGATAAAATACGGCTCTTAATTTTGTCTGAATCATCTCCATGGATCATACGGTTATCGTAAGCAATCTTATTCGCTAAACTAAACATGGGCTCGATACAGCGACGATGAACCCATAGGGGAATACCTACCCAGGTCGGCTTATTCATGATTTCTAGTGAGCATCCGTAGGAGTTTGCCTGGTCGGCAATTTGTTGTACCGAGCAAATATTGGGATTCCAGTCATCTCCATCTGAACCAAGAAGTGTATCGCAAATGTATTTGACTAGACGAGGAGGTGTCGTAAATACTGGTTCTATCTGTAAGGGATCTCCAACAGCGAGTACTCGTTTTGCTCTTAACAGCCCTCCAACGGCTGCTTGAGGGAGCGCTTGTCCAGCTTCATCGATCATCAACCACCCTAACTCAGAAGTGGAAACACCGCTGAACATTCTTCCTAAAGAAGCAAAAGTGGTTGATACGACAGGAACCATCATAAAGAGCGTCCGCCAATATTTCATCGGATTAGTGAACTCTACTGGTCGTTTGAGGAACTTGCTCATGTTAAATAAAATGCCTCTAAACGCATCATTTGATATTGCTTCGTTTAACCAAGACTGGTGAAGATTCATTGCCTCGGCAAACAGTTCTGATCTTGCTTGGTTTATATGGGGATTCTGCCAAAATGCATTACGTTGTAATTCATGAGAATTAATCGGTGTATTAAGATCAGGAATAGATATGCTTGGATATGCGTTTAAAAGCTTATTCAGCTCGATTATTTTAATCTGATATTGGTGCTTTGCTCTTTCTAAGTTGTGAATTGCTGTTTCTTGTTGCTGCTTAATTTCTGTCAGTTGTCTACTTTTCTGAAAGATAGTACAAGTCAAGGAAGTACTTTTCTTTTTGAGAGCAAGTTGAGAAGATAGGTTTTCCTCGACTAGCTTCTTATGGCTAAGATATCGCTTTCGCTGAAATATACGTGCGATGAGCCCCCATTTTTTTAAATTGAGCTGCTTAGACTGAATCAATTCAACTTCCAAACTTTCTTTGGTTAATTGACGCTCCTGTTCCATTTCCTTCAATTCGGTAGCGCTTGATTTGTACTGCTCTGTAATCTGGATTAGCTTATGGTGGTGATCTGCGACAAAGTCCTGCTCAGAGTTTTGTGCACGAAACGTGATTAAATCAGCTAGTTTGACGAGTTCATCTTGAACTGTTTTCACCTTATTCAAGGCTTGTTTAAATTTTTTTGAGGAATTTGAAAATGACTGGTGTGAAGTAAGTGACTTCCATTGCCAAAAATTGAGGAAGTCATATTCTGGTGTTCGACAGGCTTCTTCTCGGCTATTCCGAGGGAAATGCTCGTCAAAGAATAAGCGTTGACCGAAATCATCCCTATTTTTCATTTTACCCAAGGTTGCGGCAACCATCCCCCAGCATTGCTCTTCAGCTTTTAGAGGGGAGTAGCAATTATGCTCTTTTTTCCCAAACTTCTTTTTAAACTTTCTTTTTGCCGCTAATTGATTCGCTACGGGCTTTAGGTAGTTGAAGTCTTTAAATTCATCTCCTAATGATTTCAACTGGGGTAATTCTCGAGAAATATTCTCAACGGCAGCATTATTCGAAGAAGCTACGACCATTTCAAACCCGCCTAGCGCTTCAACGGGAAAGCCGTCTTTGTCTATGGTTTCTGCAACGTTGGAAAAGCTTGATAATATATTAGCTCTCTCAACTAAGTTGTGAGCAACTAAATCCCTCAATAAAGTTGTCTTACCTGTTCCTGGTGGACCATTTACAGATAAGAGACCTCCATGGCTCAGCTCTTTTATCGCGGTATTGATCGAAAATTGTTGCATCAGCGACATATTGTATTGAGGTGATGAGGGCCATCGTGCTAAAGGAAGTAAAGTCGGGTGAAGGTGTTCAATAATTAGTTTTAGTCCCTCTTGCGTATAGAGATCTGAGTGCTTGTATTGATTTGTCGTTAAGTAGTCCTCTAAGGCTTTTCCTCCTCGTCCTTCTGCCACGGCGATGAGAGCTTTCTCTATATCTTCGATATAAAAGCTATTCAGTATTGGCAGGACGCTGTCGTCATCAGTACTTTCTTCGTCCTTGTCAACTTCGGAAGATATGTCTTTGTCTATATCATATATGCTTACAAGCTCGGAGGAGTTATTTTTAATGGCTTTAGAGTTTGTTGTGAGCTGAGTCCATTCCAAATAGAAGCAAAAGTCGGACTCTGGTTCGAAATTTGCCCAATCTTTGAGCGAGCTAAGTAATTCGGCTATGGCTTTTGCACATAGAGTAGAGGTTTGCTCTTGAAGAGGGTGGTTAGCCAGTTGTTTTGAAATTCTCTCCAATTGCTCTTTTAATAAATCGCAGTGTTTTGAATAGGCTTCGTACGTTAATTTATCAGTAGTTCCATTTCGCAAGTGCCCTAAGGCCCAAGGTAAGGTGCTTACCGACATGTTTTCGAAATTTGGTGAACCATACTGATCTAAATGAAGCTTTGCAAAACAGGTGGCACCTTCATCATCGAGTCGTTGTTCTTGTTCATGTAACCTTATGGGGTCTGTTTCGTGACCGAATACTTGTTCACTTATTTGGGTTACTTCTGACTTATCAAAAACGCCTAGATATATTGTGTAGCGTAGTTTTCCGTGAGGAATATTAAGTTGCTCTTTTGCTTGGGGGGCGAGCCATGGTAGCAGGGTGTTTTCACAGCGATAGAGTTCATCTTTTGTAATACGAACAATCTTATCGTTATCTTCAATCGTATAGGGCTGGAAAAACTCTACTATGTGCCAGCTTCTCAGTATTCGCGAGAGTTGCTGTGATTGTTCATTCATATAAATCCTTTAATTACATCCATCAAATTTACGCAAATAATGGTTACTATTTTTGAACCGAGTGTCCATTATAAAGGACTTTATTGTGTAATGTTTAGGAGGAAAGATCAAAAAGCAATGTTACGGTTGCTTTTTGATTCAAAAGTGAGAGAGGAGGGAGTTGCTGCAACTCAAAACCCACCAAAAGGCAACCTTTGGGTTAAATCCGAAAATAGTACCCATTCAAAAGTACTGAAAAACTATCAAAAAGCAACTTTACGATATACTTGACTACTCTATATGTTTGATTAATATATAAAGTGTTTTCGGTAGCTGGCCTTCAAACAGCATTCCACAAAAATAAGGCGATTGCCTCATTTCGTAACCCTCAGGGGGACTGTCCCCTATGGGCATTCCTCCGTCTATATCAATCTTCCTGGAGGAAAACTCGATGTTTATCATCATTATGCTTGCAGCGTTATGCTGCTGCCTGCGCTTGTGTATTGTACAAGTTAGCTGGCTTCTATACCGCGATTTTGCTGAATGCAATGCCGTGTCCCTGGTACTCGATTCTGAGCGGCCAAACCAAAGAGGACCACCCTCAACATCAGGACGAGTGTTGGAATACCCAACTTACTCGATGTTCTACCCCCGTCTCTGTCGCCGTAGGCGTAAACAGAGACGGGGGTAGAACTCCCGACGGAAGCCTTGAGCCTCAAGGGCTCTAGGCTTTCGCACCGCGCACGAATGTGCGCGAATAATACCGCCTTCGGCGGTTGGCGCGCTTCGCGCTTTCCTTTCCAAAGAATGACACGACAGTACCAGCCGGATCTGCTGGCAGTTTGTTCCGCCGGAACAGACCAGCCAATGGAATGAGTTGTTCGCTCCATAGCCGTACAGTTTGTAATTAATGACCGTGGACATCGGTTTAACTGTCCTGTGCCTGGGCAAGATCCCAGCGTTGGCCTTAGCATGCAGAGCTAATTAAAAAACTGCGTTTCACTTACCACCGGATACGGACGGGCCAACAAAGCAACAATTTTGATTAACAGAGTTATTAGGGGTAAATATGCGTTCAGAGCGGACTAATCCAGATGCGCGTAATTTCGGCCTTCAAAGCCGAGATATGGGCAAGGCAGGCCTGAATGCGCTGAAGGAAGGAATGGAGAGTTTCCAATCAATAGCCACTATCCACGACCGATGGAACGTGTTCTGCACCTGGATTAAGTCCGAGCAGGGTATTAAGGATATGCGCGACGTCGAGAAAATTCACTTGGTCGCCTACGCGGCTCACCTTAATGATCGCTACGAGCGGGGAGAAATCGCGCCATCCACAGCGCAGAACTACCTGAGCGCAGTGAATCGGGTGATAGAAATTGCGAGAGGCGACCGTCAGGTGCGTGTAGAGCCCGTCGCCGAGGGGGGGCTTCCAAAGCGTTCCGGCATCGCCATTGGCGAGCGGAGTGTTTCGGAAGAGTCCCATAATGTCGCAATGGGGGCTGTCTCTGAGCGCCTTGGGGCTTTACTGGAACTGCAGCGTAATTTTGGTCTGCGGTTTGAGGAGTCGGCCAAATTGGATGCAGCTAAGGCACTAAGAGAGGCTGAGAAAACCGGTTCCGTGAGCATAAAGGATGGCACCAAGGGCGGCCGGGCGCGCATCGTTCCGATCACCAATGATGCTCAATTCTCGGTGCTCCAGCGAGCCGCCGCCATACAAGATGGCCGCAGCATGATCCCTGCCGAACAGAGTTATCGCGAGTTCCGGCAAGAAGCCTACCGAGAGATTGGCCGTCAGCCAGTTAATTTCCATGGCGAACGGCATCATTACGCTCAAACACGCTATAGAGCTTTGCTGGGTGCTGATTGCCCAGTAAAAGCAGGTGTTAAACATGGTCGTGAACATTATGAATACTTAGCCAAGGAATTTGGAGTATCAGTAGCTCATGCCAAAATGCTGGATAAAGAAATCAGATCAGAAGTGGCTTTGGAATTGGGCCATGGTCGTATTGATATAACAAATAGTTATTTGGGGTAAAAATGGAAAGATGGGTTAAAGAGCGGTCGCATGTATATGTACGTCACGGTGGAAAAACAGCCAGGAGGGCTATGGTAAAACGGCTGATTTCTGCCTTGGCAGACATTGAAGCCAACGAAAAAGGTGTTAAATCCCCATCCCAGGTAGGAAGAGCACACATTCATAGGTACTACATTCGGCATCAAAGCCTAAGTCAAATCACATTACGCGATCATTTCTATGCCTTTCGCTTGCTTTGGGAATTGCTCGAACGACCAGGTGATCCACCTCGGCCAACAAATATTGGTTAATCATCATTGATATCAATGTTGTTTTTATAATCAAAGCTATACGAGCCATCGAAATCACTGACTTTTTTCCGTGACCTGTGTTGTTTGTTTGATCTATTTGTTTTGATATTGGATACCAGTTGGCTCAGTAAGAGAGCAAGCAGTGCTACGACTGTCACTTGCCATGCCAAGAACGAGACAACACACCAAAACAGCAGCCCAAGCCAGATGTTTTTATGGATGATATTTAGAACTGCATTACCCCAAACAAGTAATGGGATTGCTGCGATAGCAAATCCCCACGGGGTATCGGTTGCTACCACTAATCCAAATAGGAACAGGCACAGCAGACATACATTTACGATACTTCGCATGTAAAAATCCTTTTCATAAATTCCATTTACCTATTATGGCTTATAAGTGCCCAAAAAGGGCCAATACAGCGCGTTTTTATTAGCTATGTTTGTTGGTATTGTTAGTTCAACTTTAGCCTTGTGCTAAGTAAGTGCGATAGCTGGTCGCCAAAAACAAACAGCATTTTATCAATTTATCCCGCAACCGGGGTTCACCGGTTCTGCGGTGTAACCCCTTCAATTCCATCTAATTGGAGGTGTTTATGTACTTTTCTACGTTCGTTTTGATCATGATTGTTACTGTGGGCGTCATTGCTTTCGGGGCTAACATTGTCGCCAAATTACTAAATAAGGCTTCGATTCTTGCATATCGATCATTGAGAAAAACGCGGCCCGTACGGGTCGTCAGTCCATTGGTAACTAATAGCAGTTCATTGTGTGGTGAATGGTTGAAAGCTACCTCCGGTAGCAATCAACCTGGAGTCTCCGATGCTGTCGAATGCGCTCCGCTTGATGGGGAGCTGGTTGCAGAACGCGCTGTAATAGGTTCCAACAGGAAATTATTGTCAGCTCAAAGATGAGGGAGATTTAATGTATCGACTGATTCTAACAAACCAAAAAAGCGAACGCGAGAGTATCAGCCCTCTGAGGCAGGTTATAGAGCAGCTCTCAAAGCCACGCACAAGTTTTTGGAACAAACTTCCCAGGGTAATGTAGTGCTCTACAGGCATGGTGTTTGTGAGTCCTTCACTATACATAATATGCCCGAAGCCTAATCCCTAATTAAATAACCCAACCGAGTACTTCGCCCGGTTGGGCTAAGTCCCGGCTATTAAACTCTTGGAGAATTAAAATGTTAGGACAAACTCAAACAGATATCCATCAATTCGATGTGTGTGGCCGCGTGTATTATCGTGGGGTTAATTGCACCGAAAAAGAGGGGGAATTGGCTGTTGAAACCGTAGAAGCCTCTTCTCATGATGAAGCTGAAGCGATGTTTAAAAGCCGGCAGGATGAGTACGCTCGTGAGTGTAATCGGACTGTTGAGCGCATCGATATTACTTTCACTATTGACTTGACGATAGCTGAAAGTGACAACGATGAACTGTACTTAGTGATGTAATTACTGAGAAAATTAAAGGGCCAGCTTGTCTGGCCCTTTGTTATTTCTGGGAATAGGAATCTACAGAATCGGCTTCATTATCTTGTTTGGCCGTTGTTTGCTCATCCAAGATGCGGAGCATCTCTGATGTCTTGCGTCTGGCCTCGGCCACAATTTCTGGCTTCTCCTGCTCCAATATCTGGTCTAGTGTTTTTGCCACTGGTAAATCTCGCTAGTTTGGTTAGACTTTAAGTATATAACGTTTTAAAAGAGAGGTTCAGTTCCGTGGATGCCTTTACTGTTGCAATGCTAAGTTTGCTCGCATTTTTTACCGTGGTGACGTTCGGAAGCTTATATTTATATAACAAACATCATCAAAACCGCTCTGATCATTAATTATATGTGTATTAAACGGCCATGTTATCAATGCTGAATAATTCAGCAAAAGACCGGTATTTTCACTGTCTTAATTAGATGATCGGACATGGCGTTAATTTCTTCATCCTTTAGCTTCGGGGCAAACAAAGGCGTTCCCCAGAATTGAACCTGTGGATAGTCTGAAAGCCTAAATATTCCATGCGGCCATCGGTCCTCGTCACCCAACCACCGGCGCAAAGTCAGGTCTATACCCCATCCATCCTTTAACTCTATCCAGCAATGCGGATTGATTTGTGTCTTGCTATGCACTGCTTCAACAAACCCTACTCTGCATTGATGTGAAATGTCTGATTTTGTTAGGATGTAGCTGATCACATAAGTCATCACATCACAACTGGCTTTTGAATCCTCCAGATTTAGCAAAGCCAGCTCCAGTTCTTCATGCCACAGACTCATTGTGCCTTCCTGAATAGCAGTTGCTGGCCTTTCTCATATATAACTGGATATGGTAAAGATTCGCCATCCTGGAACACACTATTGGGCGGGAAATACATGACGGCCCACTCCGGCAGAGCTCGGCTTGTACTTTTGTAAAAATCGTCCATTGGAAATGATTTCACGTCGCTAACCTGGGTGAAAATCAATCGAGAATATTTGGTCGTGTTATTAGCGGCCAGATTAAAGCTATCAATATTACCAGTGCCCACAAAAGCAGGTGATTTCCAAGGATTCGGCACTGTAACGTTGTATGCAATTACGCAGTTTGAGCCATCACAGCCAAATTGTGGAGCTGTTACTGCCCACATAATTAGTGGATTTCCATCAATCTTAGGTGCTGTACTTTCCGCTATTTTAGTTAAATCCATGTTTATAGATTTCGCGGCTACCGCAATGGCATTATCAATTAGGTTTATATAGTTGCTATAAGCATCTTCTGAAGATTCAGCCATTGATGCAGGCATCCATGCCATCAAGCTTGGCCTAGCAGATGGGTTATCCGATGATGTAAGAATGCTTGCTGCGTTAAACATGAGAGTTTGCTGACCGTTCAATCCTCTTAATGGAGCATCAAGCGATGAGGCCAGGCTTGTGACATTTAGCGCTTTCATCAGTAGGGACTGACTATATGAGTTCCGACCATCTTCTGAGTCTCTCAAGTCTTGGTCATAAATACCCCCAGCTCTTGCCAAGTTTAGCGCTCTGGACATCTCTGGATTATAGGATTTTGGGGTTATAGCACAGCCAATAAGCATAATGGCGGCGAACAAGGCTGCAGCTGAACTTACGGCGGTAGTAGACATATTCATTTTCATTGAAGGATCCTCTTTTAGAAATAGAGTGCCATTGCTTTGTGAAAATGCAACAAGGATTAAGGAAAATATTTTAAAATCATAAGTTTGTACGGACGAAACAAAGTTACCGATATTGTTCAATGATTAACTTTCACATGTGAAAGTTTTATTTTGACTGCCCAAATTGGACAGTTTGGGAGTTCGGTTTGTACTCATTTGCTCGGTAGTCTTTCGGGTGTCACGAAATCTATTGGAGCAACAGTATGAGAGTCTCTCCCCTTTACTTTAGAGAAGCGGCTTTTGCTTGCGAGCCAAGCATCAGGGAAAAAGGAGTAACTAATGGATTTTAGTATCTATTCCGTCGGCGATGCCGCATTTTTAGAGCAAATAATGATTGCTTTGGCTATGGCTACAGGCACTGGTGATTTTGAACGCATGGTAAGTATTGGCCTTTTAATTGGCGCTCTTATCATCTCATTTCAGTCGTTATTCCAGGGAGCCAAATCCTGGGATTTACATCAGGTTTTTGCTTGTTGGCTCGTGTATGCCATTTCCTTTGGAGCTGGCGTTACTGTCACTATTGAGGATGCGTACAACGGACAAGTCCGGGTAGTGGATAACGTACCTGTTGGTCCAGCCGCCGCTGGTTCTATAATCTCAAGCATTGGATTTGGCCTCACAAAACTCTTTGAGGTTGCATATAGCCCCGTCGCGAGTGTGACTGAATCAAAGTTCATGGATTCTTTAGAGTTATTATCAAAGCTCAGAAATCACGAAATGGAGTCAGCACTATGGACTGTCTGGAATGATTCCCTAGGAGGCGGTGCTGTTGATATGAAGAAAAGTCTTACTAACTACATATCAGAATGCACAGCAATTAAATTTTCATTAGGTGAGTCAAATGAGGATCAAATCAACACTGAGCATTGGCGTGCAGCTCTTAGATTTGATTCACAAATATATGGGACCAGATTGTTTCTGTCTCCATCTGGCCCGACAGATCCCAGTTGCACAGATGGTTGGATTCAGTTGAGCCAATCCTTTGATGCGGCGTTCAATTCTGGCCTTTCGCAACAAGCTCTTGGTTATTTGTTGTCTACCACTGATGCTTTGAATGCTACATCTGACGCTTTATATCGCCTGCAGGTTACTAATGTGGCCGCAGGTGATTTTATAAAAGCTAATTTTCTGCAACCTATCGTACAGCGTGGCTTTGCTCAGTACTACAGTGATATGAATGATCCGTACGCACAAATCATGCTCACTCAAGCTGAGTCTCAGCGAAATACGCAATATGCAGCCGAACAGTCTTTGTTTGTAAAATCGATTCAACCTCTTATGACCTTGGTAGAGGGGTTTGCCTATGCGATTACGCCTATAGCCGCTTTTGTTATGGTGCTAGGGTCTAAAGGTTTGCTATTGGTCGGTAAGTATCTTCAGATGCTTATATGGGTACAACTTTGGTTGCCAATTATGTCGGTAATCAATCTATTCATTTACATAATGGGGCAGCAGGCGCTCGCAAAATATACCACAGGGAACTTATCCTCATTTGAAGGTGTTGCATATGCTGGGGCCGAAATTGAGCGTTGGATAGGGATAGGTGGAATGATGGCCGCAGCAACGCCAGTCCTATCGTTGATGTTAGTAACTGGCTCAGTATATGCCTTCAATAGTCTTGCTCAACGAGTGGGGGCAAGTGATACAGTCAATGAAAAACTAATGTCTCCAGACTTAGTGGACCGTGGTTCCGTTATGAGCCAACAACCACAATTTAATCAATCCCGAATTGCTGGAACAATGACCTCTGGAGGTGAGTCCTTAGTTGATAGTATTAACTTAGGAAGTACCGTAAGTAATGCGCTTAGCAGTAGTTCTGCTACTACTGCACAGGCCCAGAAAGGCTTCACTAGCCAATTAAGTAATAGCGTGTTTTCTGGGCATGGTTCAGAACAGACTTATTCCCAACTACAATCATTAGGACAAACGCTGAGAGCGTCTGATTCAACTCAGGCTAAAAGTATTTTTTCCGCCGCCCAGAACTACGCTCGTGATCATGGATTAAATTCCTCTCACACGGATGCTGTGGCTGGAGCTATTGCTATGCGGGCCAGCGCTGGTGTGGATGCCGGAAAACTTGCTGCTGCTTTTACAGGACCGGTTGGTGCCGCTGTAAATGCCGCTAATCCGGTATCTATGAACGGTAGTTTAGATGTATCTGCGCAATCGCAGAGTCAGGATAGTAGGCAGCAGCTTAGTTCTGATATTGACTCTTTATCTCGCGGACTTAGTTTTACAAAAGATGACAGTTCAGCATTAACGAGTGATTTGGCTCGGCAAGTTTCCACTGATAAAGGTCAACGTTTTACCCAGAGCTTAGGTGAAGAGCAGAGAAAGCAGCTCATGCAATCCAGTTCTGATCTTTTGTCTTCGCAACAAACCTACCAAGAGTTGTCTCAGGCTCAGCAGACTATCGGGACTACTAGCAACAATAATATTAGCGCGTTAGCTGACAAAGTTCTGAGCAATTGGTCAGCTGGTAAGTCATTGTCAGATGGTGTTAGACAGTCATCACCAGAGACAAGAGATTTTGCGCAAAGGAAAGCCAAGCATTACCAAGATTTAGGCATAGATTCCCAGAGGGCAATAGTTGGAGGGCAGTTGTTTGCTATGCTCAATTCAAACTCTCCATCTGAACAAGCAATTGCAGCCAGTGTTATAACAAAGGCGACAGGTGGCAACAGTGGTATCGATTTTAATCAATCAGGCCAAAGTGCAATGTTGGTAAAGGACACTCCGCGCTATGTTTCACCGGTTGAAAATTCGAGCTCACTTTCGGCACCGGAAGGAATGAGCAATGAACAAAGACTTTTAGCTGAATCGGGCAGTATTGGATCTGAAAATTCTGTTCGTGACGCTCATGAAAAGGGTATCCAACAACTTGAGCAGAGTTATGGGTCAAGCAGAAATGAATATCTTAATGACCGCTTGCCTGCTTTAAAATCACAGATCATGGCATCCGATTTAGCGCCTTCAACATCCAGCGCTTTGTTTGCAGGTGCTGAAGGCGCAGGTCGTTTTGTACAGCAAGTTGTAGGTGGCGCAGGAGTCGCAAAAGAAGGGTTCGCACAGAATTTCGGTCAATCTATGTCTGAGTTAGCCCAGATGACCCCGGAACAACGAGATCAGTTTATTGAGGACACAAAGAAAGGGGATGATTACGTCAAGCAAGAGTATGGTCTTGGGGGTTTCTTGACAGTAGGTGCTGCAAATCTAGGGAGGGATATTATTGGTGTTGGGGTCAGTGGATTTGAAGCCGGTAAAGAATGGTTAACCGGTAAGTCGGAGCTCTCAGAGGCAGCACAGGGAATGTCTGTTAGAGAAAGAGGGATGTTTTTTGCTTCTGCGCTAGCAAGTGCAAACGAGGCTGGAGCTGAAAAGGCGGCTGAGTTTGTTCAGCAATATGGTGATGAATTTAGGCAGATAGCAATGGATACTGCAAGATATAACTATGGTTTGAATAGCCAGGCGGGAGCAGAATTGTTTGCTACATCGTTGATGGGAGGCGATTCATCTCGCTCCGGAGAACTAAGAAAAAGTCTCAGAGAAGAAGTTGGTGATAATGCATTGGCAGATAAAATGGCTGCGATTATTGAAAGTTCTGCGGGGGCTGGTAAAGACCAAGCAGGTGGATATCTAGCACCTGTATCAAGATACTTATCTGTAGCTAAGGGAGGCCGTTAATGATTAGACGAGCTGAATATAGACGCGCCATTAAAGAGCTTAAAATGATGATATTACTCGGCGAAGGGAGATGGTTAAACGAAAAACCTAGTTGTGGAGATAAGAAATTTATTGTTGATGGTTCGGTGTTGGATAATGTAATCAAAGAGCATCCGGAACTTAATAAATACATTTTGATAGGTTTTTTTTCGTCGCCTCAACGGTATCCGTTATTAAGATATAAAGATGGGCAACTAACGTTAAGTCTATTATAGGAGAAGAATAAAATCTCATACTAAGTAATAAATATTCATACTAGAATGGCTGCGATCACATCCGTACGCTGCCATTTCTAAACCCTTTATGCCCCAAAGCGAGTTACAACCAAACTTGCCCAAGCGATCTAGTTCGAACATGTTGACAAAATTTTAGTAACGCTACAGAGTGACTAGTGTAATGGTGGCGATTCAATCAATCAGCTCATTAAATGCTAAGTTTTGTGCAGCATATCGGAATTGGCGAAGGTGAAATATGAATGAAGCTCAAGGATTCAAGCAAGAAGATTTCTTAGGTGAGATTTTTGAAAATGAAGCGAAAGCGTTACTAAGCGATATTATGTTATCGACTTCCTTAGTATCTCTTATGTTTGCATTTGAGGAAGAGGAAGAACAAGTACAGAAGGCCATTGAATACATTGTTGGAATATTTAATGAGTGCTACAAGTTCGGTCATCTTAAAGTTGCCACATCAAGCTCCGAACAGACGCTTTGTGGGTATGCAATGATTTTTGTTCATCCACATCATCAATCGGCATATCTCCATAAAATACAGATTGTTGAGCAGTTTAGAGGGCGTGGGCTAGGGACTGAAATGTTGCAGTCGCTTAGTCAATTATTTAGCGATTTGGGGCTAATCTGTAATCACGATAAAATCAAATTTTATGAACGTAACGGGTTTAAGTGCGTTGGCGATTGTAAAGTGCCAGACAGTGACGATTTTAAAATGTCCAAACATATGTATACAGGTCTCTACTTGATGTCAAACTCTCAAAAAGTTGATGGCTGCCCTGTGTTCTTTTTAAATGATGCCGACTTAAGGGCTATTGGCAGCATTTCATAATCACTTTCTTAGCACTTGATGCTTGGCAGGCTGTGCCATTTAGTTGAGTATTGCGGCGTTAGCTACTCGCGCCGCATAACCCATTTTTGTCCCGAAGTGAGCTGCAGCGAGTATGATACTTTATTACTCGGTTGAAGCTCGATTCGGACTTCGTAGTAGCAATTAGTATGAACCTTTAATTTTGGTCATGTTTCATCTAAAACGGTATTTGAGGCATTGACCAAAGTGCAAAAATGGCACATTGGTTGCTGATATAATCAAGAGTCATAGATATACTTAATGATAAGGCCCATAAGGAAAATAAATTGAATAATTTTTATAACAAAATCATAGCGGAAGATCTAGAGCAAGAGAACACCAAAGCTAAGCTTCTCTCTCAAACTTCAACTCTTCGCTCTCTATTACAGCTTATTGCAGTTTCTATGATTGAGTTTTCAAGAGAAACATTACCTGAGGGAGAACTCAATAAATTATCAGGATTAGTTGAAAGACTTTGTAACCCAACTGATGGGTTACCCATTGAGATAATTAATACAATTTTACCTTCATTACGCTCTTATCAAGATCCTTCTTTGGGATGGGGTTGGTTCAAGGATTCAAATAACATAAAACCAAATTTATCCATGCAATTATCTGATTGGGTCGCATTTAGAAATTCTAGAGCTGGTCATGGAGTGATAGATGAAAAAATAGCTGAAACATGGCTACCGAAAACCACACATTTAATCAGACAAACGCTAAAAACATTCAAAGATTTTATCCCAAACACATCAAAGGATGGAATACTCTTACTATCGCCTAAACTCTCTAACTACACTGTTGATATGCCCATAATATATCGGAGCTCTCCAATAGTAATTTCAAAAGTGGAATGTAAGAAAGGTATCTGGAAACTCAAAGGACAAGTATTATCAAACAAAAACGCTGAACAGTTTGTAGTTACGTTGAAGGAAGATAACATATTCTCTTTACGGGAAGCCCGAAATCCGGAGAGATACACTCTCGCAGAAGTGATTGTCGAAAATGAAGACTTGAGTTTTTATCATAATATACCTAATAGAGAAACTGAAACATTCGAAGGAAGGAAAAAAGAGTTAGAAAAACTTAATGAGTGGTTAAACGATGAAGACTCCAGAATGTGTTTAATCTACGGCGACGGAGGATATGGTAAAACAACCTTAGTTCTAGAGTTTTTAAATCGTTACGTTGAAGATAAATTAGAATTAAGTTTGCCTATACCGGAAGTTTTGAGCTTTCACAGCGCAAAGCTAACACGATGGACAGAGAAAGGCTTAGAAAACCTTCAAGGCGTTGCAAATGTCATGGATGAGTGTGTAAGAGAGCTTATGAGACTGTTTATGCCCAATCTCCCCAAAGATTGGTATCAAGTAGATGGAAATGCATTGATTCAAAAAGCGATAGGCTACCTAAAACAAGAAAAATACACGCGAGATGATATTTTACTGATCTTTGATAATACAGAAACACTCGCTACTGATACTCACGAAGTAGAATCATTAGGTGAGTTTTTGGTAGCTGTTAGTAAAAAAATAGGTAGATTAATTATTACCTCACGCAGAAGGGAGTTTGTATACGCAACTCCGATACCTGTAAGGGAACTAGAGGAAGGAGAATGCTTAAATTTAATAAAGAGATTAGCTGAAGATTGTAATGCTATAGCGATTCAAAAAGCAGGTGATGCTCGATTGAGAAGCATTTGCAAACAACTGACATATAAACCTTTACTAATAAGCGCGCTTGTTAAGTATATAGGAACAACCAAAACTTCAATAGAAGAAGCTAAACAAAATATATTCAAAAGATCTAACCAGGAACTTCTAGAGTTTTTATATGAAGATGCTTGGGCTAGAATGAATCAATCTCAAAAGTCCGTTTGCATGACTTTGGTTGCTGCCGCAAGCCCCATCGATCAAACTACTGTTCGTAAAGCTTGTCAGCTTACCGAAATACCATTAGAAGAGTTTCACAAAGCTTTTGACGAAACAAACTTTGGCACAACGAATTCTTATGGTGAGCAATTTAAAATTGAATTAGTAAATTTAGCAGAACAATTTTTCGAAAAGCAAATATCAAATCTGCAACTAGCAGAGCAAAAAAACATTAGGGAATATGCTGATGAGGTGGACAAAGAATTCGAAAAGATAAACACTATTGAAGCTGAGTATAAACAAGACAGAGTTGCAGAAGCGTTTCGTAGCCCATTTGCAAAAGCAGCAAAAATAGCTGCCGAAAAAGGTAATATAGAAAATGCGGAAGAAAACTATGAATTGGCAATTTGTGATGAACCTTTCAACTCCGCATTGCATGATCGCTATGCATGGTTTTTATTCCATAAAATGAATGACTCAGATAGAGCGGAAGAGTTATGGAAAAAATCGATAGAGTTAAATCCCAACAACTGCGATGCAGTAGTTAATATGGCTCTGTGTAAATACAGATCAAATCAAATTGATAAAGGGGATTTATTGATCGAGGAAGCACGTAAGTTAGGCCGTACATTTGCTTTTTGTAATTATAACAAAGCTAAAGCTAGATATTATTCATGGATAAGAAGCTCTGATAAACAAGCTGATATAGATCTTCTTAATGACTCATTTTCTTTACTTACGACAGCTACTAGAAATAATTCACACAAAGACCGTTACTCGGCGAAAGTAGAAGAAGAAATACGGGATTTATTTTTTAAAGTAAGAACTCAAAAGATAAAATACTTACAACAAACTGCTTGATATTTTTCCTTACATGCCTCTACTTGTACTAGCCCAGACTTAAGCTGACAGTCCCCTCTTTTTTTAATCGGTGACTGCCAGTTTAGATTTGATTTTTAGGTTGCTACTTACTGTACCACCAATAGGAGGAAGTTGGGGTAGCGTTTTGCCTTTTGCCATTTTTTTGAATGACCGCTTCTGGCACGGATCCGACATTGGAGCTAATTCACTATTGTCCAGTTGTATATTTAGAGCTCATTTTTTCGTGATAGCGTAAGAAAGCAATCAAGGCATCCAATGTTCCAAGAGGTTCAAGCTTTCCATCAATGGAGCGCATAACTCATTCTATTGCTTCATGCGTTTCTCTGTTATACAAACAAATATATGTCACCATACTTTATTTCAATGTTAAAAAACTTTACATGTAGCGTATACACTAAAACCGTGTATTCGTAGTTTTTATAACTTTGGGGTTATTGAGCTAAATCAATTTTCAGGGAATGTGCTTAATAGATCTTTATAAAAAGTAACCCCTGTGAGGTTATTCTTTTTCACCGCATTAAAAAATAGCTCATTGCAATATACAAAATTTCCACCTTCAAGTTTTGATTTGTACAGGCTCTTCTTTTGGATGTCATTTTCATCAAAGACAAGGGATTTTAAACCATCTTCAAAGCCATCCAAGTAAGCTCTTTCTGTCAGGCTCAAATCTTCTTGAGCGAAGGTAAGTAGATTGAATAACATCATTTCACCACGATCTGTATTAACCTTTATAAACTCGCCAAAGTCAGCCATGAGATTGTTTAAAACAGAGTATGCCGACATTTTCAACACAATATATGTACCTACCATATTTACATCAAAGTCATCATTTGATTCAGGATTGAATGTGAAATTCAAATGTTCGCCATCCCACAAAGAATAAAGCGATAGATTTTCATATGGTAATCTTTGAAGCTTAACTAGTAATTCATTGATACCTAACTTCGATTGTTGAGACATTTGCTTCGCTAGTATGTATGAATCAAAAATTAAAGCTGTCGTACTTTCTTTTGGTAATTCTAAACGGTACGAGTTCATAGTCCCTTCCATAACTCAGTATTTTTAGTTGAAAAAATAGAACTAGGTATTGTGCCTGTTTTAATATGCTGCTTAACCGAGCGAATTTTTGTTATAAATTGTGCCTTACTATATCCCTGTGCTGCGCCAAGATTATTGCTGATCCACGTTTCATAATTTTTCCGATGCAATTTTCTATGAGCGGGAGCATTTTGAGTAGCCCAGTCGATCTCTTTATTGCGTTCAAAATTAATTAACCACGTTCCGTTAAAAGGGTCATTAATGCCTAAGCCGACTAGGTGCATATTTAATCTGGCTGCTAACATCTTTGGTTGAAGGTAGCGTCCTTTACCAGCGATAATATGGTGGGCTTCATGATGAATAGTTGGTTGAGGTTCACCTGTTGCAAAAAGAAATTTAGCAAGTTTAGCCGTAGGATGATGAGGCTCTTGCAGTAACTGTTCTACATCTAATTTTTCATTATCACTTCTGTACTGCTGTAAATAATTTTGAGCAATCGCTACGGACTCTATACGTCTTTTTTCACGTTGAAGATGATTATAATCTTGATTTAGTCTTTTCTTTAACTGTTCTGAGTCATCAGATTTTTGCTGGGCGTCATAATAAGATTTTGCCTTTAATTCAAAATTATAAATAGCAAGCTCAAGAGGCGATGGATCAGAAGGTCGGCTAGGTTGAGGGTAATTGGCATGTTGTCGCATAATATCGTCCATAATTATATTCGAGTGTGTAAATTAGACTTTTGGCAAGCAAAAGTCAAAAATACTGTTAGCTGCTAATAAGTTACTATCGTGCCACCGTCTGCTATATGTGGCACAAAGCACGCATTCACAACCATTATGATACTTTAATACTCAGTTCTAGCTCGATTCAGACTTGGTAGAAATAATTAGTATAATTATCCTATAATTCTATAAATAATAAAAACAAAGGCTCTCAGGAGCCTTTGTTTTTATTCAGGCCATAGAAATTTCCGGATACATCTACGTCATTCACCATTGGAGATCCTGTGGCAGGGTTGTATGTGACGTCTGCAAATAGATCTTGCTCAGGTAATGTACTCGTTCTATTCCCGGAACTACTGATTAGAGAGGCTCGTTTACCAATTTTTAAAGATGCCAGCAGAGCAACACCGATTACAAAAAATATGAGCGACCATAGGCCAAGAAGTTTGTACAAATAGAACAAACTTACTATTAAAAACAAAGAGAACAGCACCGTTTTCATTTACGCCTCCTGATTAATATATGACCGATTATAGATTATTGATCAGAAATACAAATCTTCATAGCACCATAAAATGATACTGTAAAAAAAAACAGTGTTTGGCGTTGCATTATCAAAAAGCCATGGTATTTATGATTGATGACAAAGTTAATCAATGAATAAATCAGATGTGTTATGGAGAGATATATGAAGTATTTAGATAGTGAAACTAAGAAGCGATTAAACATGGTCGCGAAGGTAATCGGAACGTTGTTTATCCTAAGTTTTCTTGCTCATTTAGCTATATCGTCGTGGGTAGATGACCAGTATGGATTTACCTTACTAGCGTTGATTGGCGGAGTAGCGTTAGTTTCAATCAATCAGGGCCGCAGCAAAAAAGGTAGGGAGGACTGCTGATGTATGCGTTAGAGCCGTTAGAGCGTGATGTTATTGGTAGTTTTGACAGGTTTGCTGTTCAATTGAGTGAAGAGAAGCCAGACCAAGATATTTTTGAGTTCGATTTGACTCTATGGACACTGCTGAAGCTTTTATCAGCCAATGCGCCATCCGAGGTAAGCAATCATTTTTCTATTCCAGAAGATCTTGTTAAAAAATTGGCCTCGGCTCCTGACAGTTGTCTTTCACAATTAGCGAGTGGAGTTCTATTAAGTTTTAAACTTGAAACAGATCAAATGGAAGTGATCGACACACTTACTGGTAGCTACGATTCTGTCATATGCCTTAAAAATATTGTGGATGACTTCGACGCAGCCTACTGGCTATTACTTAATAAGTTAGCTAGTAGAAACCTGGGTATGGCGATGCAAAATTTTGGTGTCTCTTCTGGTCTTGCATCTTCAGTCGCTGCGTCTTCAAACAGCCAGTTAAGGTCGTTATCGCATAGGGTCGTTATTCGATTTTCACTGAGATTCGATATTGACGTACTCGATCAATTCCTATCAGCAGCTCTTGTCGATACAACGGCGATTATATTAAAAAAAATTCAGCAATCTTTGGTGTGGAGATAATCATGAGTGAATGTTTTACATCTGGTTCATTATCACGTTGGGTAAAAGCAAGGCACATGGCATTGGCAGGTTATATCACAAAGATAATTATCCTAGAGACTGGTTTGACTTATAAGCAAGTTCGTAGGTTATACGCTGAGCTTGAATATTGCGGATATGATGTGAAGGATAAGAAATCCAGGACATTCCGTGGTGGAGCAACGCTGATCCACAGTCAAACATCTAAAATTCAAGCATCGCTTTTAATGCAGCTCTATTCAAATATTGGAGGGGAAGAGGTTAAGCGTTCTGTAGATATTGGCGCTCTGAATAAGGCGTTTAGGATGTATCACGCTATCCGTAAAGAAGTTCCAGGTATGAAGGGAGGGAAATGGGAGCCCTTCGACATTACAGATGCTTGGTGTCTTGCCTCTGAACTGCGCAGTGAAGAGGCAATGATAGAGCATTGCGAGCAATGCAAATGCACTTTTTTTACGTCAATTAATCAGCGAACATGTGTTGAATGCCCATTCTGCCGGGTCTCAAAAGCTGCCTGAATACATCCGCGTATGCCGCAAAAGGGCAAATAGCGATGCTAATTTTTATGAGAGAGCGACATAGCATTATCCAAACTAAAAAGCTGGAGAAATGCTATGTCCACTATGCCGCCCATCATGACGAGGTTTGTTGCCTCGCTCCTATGTTTAACCATCTCAGTTCTTCCGATACATTCTTATGCTGGTAATCAGGAACCTAACATCGGAGCTGTTGGTCGTGATGCCAAACAATTTGGTTTATCTATTGCGAACGGAGTTAAGCAAAACTCTGCTCAGATTCAAGATGGTAAAATTTCTCTACCAGTCGGTAATGGCCAATCAACATCCATAAACATAAATGAACTGTTTCCTGGAGTTCAACCTGGGCAAAATACCGCAGAGTATTTCCCTGATGCAGCATCTCCAGAGGAGCTAGAACAGATATTCAGTGATGCTGATGCTATGGATCAGTTTGGTAATGAGGCAAAAGCCAATTTATTCCAAGACGCCAACAGCTCCAATCCCTCAATATCAGGTTCTGCATATCAAGTTCTCATGGATGCGGCCAATCGCTCGCGCCCTGATTTCAGTAATGACCCAGTACTAAATTTAAGCAAAAAAACCTATGAGGATATGGACCTCATCGCAGATGGCTTTGGGGATTGTTCTGCCGAAACAACTATCAGCAAAGGGAATATAAAAGCTCATATTCCTGATTATGAGCGATGCCAGCGAGTAATTAAACCAACAGGGACTGCGATATAATTCACTCTCTTGGGATCAGTAGCGCAGTTGAAAATGTTTACGTCGCCTCACAAGGTAGAACATGGTACACGGTGCAATTTGATCTAAAAGATGGGTCATGGAAGGCTATATCACCATCAGATGGGGAACATAAGGTTGCCCAGATACCTACTGTTGATTACAACGCTATGTGCAGCGGAGCTGTAAATTTCAAAACAGATCTCATTGGTTCCTGGGACTGGCCTGAGCACGGCATACCCGGAAAGATCGATTCCACTGTTATTTATAGGGTAAATCAGTATCCCACTTGTGATAATGGGTTGGTCGGCATCGTTCAAATACAAGACACGACGGCCTCTGATGACCTTGATTGGGTTCTTGGGGGGCGATTTTCATTTAGATTCACAAAGCAAGAAGAGGATAAATGGATACCGCAATCTTGCATTGACGACGCTCAAAAACTACAAGACGGTTTTTGCACCGGCTCACTGAATGTGGTTGAAGGTGCTCAGAATGATGTTGATTGTATTGTTGTTAATGGTGCAACGATATGTCCTGAAGATTCCTTTTACAACACGTTAAAACCCTCGCCACTTCCTGGTGTTCCGAGGCTAGCCCAAAAAGTTCGTCTGTCTAAATTGCAGTGCGATTTTAACGTCGGCCAGATGGAATGTTGGACAGACCCTCAGGGTGTCGAACACTGTCCAAGTAATGATGGCTCTAACTTAAACTCTTGCGCTGCACTAGAAAGTAACCCTCAGTGTGGTTTCATCAGCCCTGAATGTGTTGATGGTGCCGCAGGTTCTTCGGGGCAATGTTATGTATTTAAAGACACCTATGATTGCGGTACCAATGTTGATGTTCCTACATTAGAGAAAAATACTGAGTATCAATGTGGCGGACCTATACGTTGCATGGGGGATGATTGTCTTGATGTGACAAAAACTCAAAGTGCAGATTTTGCAAGGGCAACAGCTCTGCTTAATGCGGCTCAATTCATGACTCAGGACATGAGTTGCACTGATAGTGCAACAGAAGAAGGAGGGGATCAAAATATAGACCAGGGATGCGCCGTATTTGGAGGGGAGTCTGGAGAATGCAAAATTGCTGTCGGTGGTGTTTCAGATTGTTGTGAGAAACCGACGAATATTTCGTTTGCTGATTATCTCAATTTGATTATGGCCGTGCCTAAGCTAGACGGTGCCGTTATGGGACTCTCTGATGGCAGTGCCGTGAAAGGAGCATACCAAGTATTAAGAGACCCCGTAATGTCTGGCTGGACCGAAATAACACAGCCTTTTGCAAGTTATATAGAAAATATTAGTGGAGCGGTTGATAGTTTTCTCCAGCCTGTTCAACAGTTTGCCCAAAATACTATTGGCGCATTAAAGGAGCAAATTACCAAGCTGACTTCTGAAGCTCTAGGGAATGCTTCTGCGACGGGGGCCGCAGGCGTACCTGCTGGCGCTCCGGAGTCAATGACTGAGCAAATCCTCGGCCAACAAGGTGCCGCCATGCTAAGCACTGTCATGACTGTTTACACAGTCTATGTCGTGTCGATGGTCATGATCCAAATGATTTGGAAGTGCGAGGAAAAGGAATTCACCATGAATGCTAAAAGAGCACTGAATAGCTGCACATACGTTGGATCTTACTGCAAGTCTAAAGTATTGGGAGCATGTGTTGAGGAGCGAGAGTCATATTGCTGCTTCAATTCTCCACTATCTCGAATTATCCAGGAGCAAGTGCGGCCACAACTGGGCTTCAATTTCGGTGATGCTCGTACGCCACAATGTGGTGGAATACCTTTGGATCGAATCGCGGATATTGATTGGAGTAAGGTCAACTTGGACGAGTGGTTGGGGATACTTCAGCAAAATGGAAAACTTCCTGATCCCGCATCGTTAAACTTGGATGCTTTAACGGGAGCTGGAAGTGATTTTAATATTGATGGTACTCGACAAGACGCCTCAGAACGTATCATGGAGCGGCTGAAAGGGATTAATGTGGACAAAATTAGAAACGACAAAGCTCGTGAAATCTTTCCTGACTTGGATGGCAATGGTGGTTGATGCTTATCAATTAGCAACTTTCACATGTGAAAGTTTTTGTGTCGGAATAAATCGCCTATGTGCCCAAATAGGACAATTCCAGAGGCCATGTTTACGGGGTTTCACTCTCAAAATATCTCCAGTAAATCAATGATGATGCTGGAGATATTTATGCAGCAATTAAATGAAAAAGATTACAGTCACCTGCAGATGGTCTCTGTTTACGAGGTGACTGCCCTTCTTAAAATATCTGCGCCAACGCTTCAACGAATTCGCACAAATGACCCCTCATTCCCTAAACCATATAAGATTAGTGGTGATAAAACACTCAGATACCGATTAGATCAGTTGGAAGCATGGCTTGATTCACGGAGGATCAGTAATGAAGTCATTTAGCCAACTTTTTACACAGTATCAGGCAGATATTGAAGTAAAAAATAATAGTAGACCACAAGGCTTGAGCCGGGCTGAGTCTGAATTAATAGACGCCTCTGTAAGGATTAAATCAGATCCACCCTCACCCAATGATTTCACTTTTATGCACTCAATTATGTGCCAAATCGGTTTACCTCGTTCAAGAGTAAATGGAGTTGAGTTTGAAAGGCGCTGCGGTGCTGCTGGTCTATACATTCGAGCGGGTAAAATATGGGATGGAAAACAGTTTGTTCAGCAGCCGGTTCCCTATGGGCCAATGCCCCGTTTGGTAATGGCATATCTGAACACTCAGGCCTTACGCTCTAAGTCACCGGAGATTGATGTCGGCAATAGCGCCAGAGGCTTCCTTAAACAACTGGGTAAGGATTCATCAGGAGGGAAAAACGGGAGCTATACAAACTTCCGTAAACAGGTTATGGCGTTGTCTGCTTGTAGTATTACGCTTGGTTTTAGTACCGCTGACAAAGCGATCACTTACGATGGTAAGCCAATCCAAAAATTTGAGGCTTGGATTGGTAACAATGATAATCAAGGTGCTTTATGGCCCGGTGTTATTACATTTTCTCACGAGTACTTCGCGACGCTAAGCGAACATGCAGTGCCGCTTGATTTAAGGGCTTTAAATCAGCTTAATAGCAGTGCTCTGGCAATGGATATTTATGCCATGCTTGCGGATCGTTTACATCGAATTAGTGGTAGGCCTGTTGTATTGTACTGGCGTAATTTACGTGAGCAGTTTGGTCAAGAATACACCGGAGACGACGCTGACAGGAATTTTAAAAAGGTATTCCTTCCTGCTTTAAAGAGAGTTCTTTCTGTTTATCCGGATGCAAAAGTTAAGAGAGTGACTGGCGGAATTTTGATGATGTCCAGCCCCCCACCGATTCCATACCGTAATTGAATTAATAACCGGCCCATGTGCCGGTTTTTTATGTTATTGCTTTGCAAAGTTGTGGAAAACCCTGTTGGTTTTGGATTTTATGCACGCATAATCGCCCCCCCCTTTTTACGCATAATTACCCCCCCTGACTACTGACGATCTGCGCATAATCACCCCCCCTTGCCACGCATAATTTCCCCCCCCCCTAAACCTATAGGTATTGCCTTTAAAAAAATCCTATAAAGATACCTATAGTTGAACCATGTTCAGATGTTAATAACTTTGTTCGCGCCCTAAAAGGGCAGATCCAGAGCAGAGGATCTGAAATCTGTGTTAGTAGACTAAACCAGTCGATTATTTATGGGTTTCAGTAGATATGATTATGCAAGAGACAGAGTTGTTAAATAGTGTTTTGAAAGAACTGGCTGAGATAAAGAACATGCTCGCTAGATCGTCAGGATCAGACAAAGTTAATTTGGAAAAGGTAATGCTGAACATTGATGATTGTGCTGAGCTGACAGGGTTGTCAAAAGGTCATTTATACAAGTTAACCAGTCAAAATATTATTCCGTTTTACAAACCAAACGGCTGTCGGATTTATTTTAAGCGGGAAGAAGTGATCGAGTGGTTGCAGTCCAACCGGGTAAAGACAAACACAGAAATTTCGAAGGAAGTGAGTTCTAGAATGATCAGGGGCCAAAGATACTAATTAATTTTTGGCCCTAGGCCTAGTTCTGTTTTAAAGACTGTCTGCAAAAATATCAGGAAAGCTTCGCATTGCGTCCCTTCTTCTTTGATCCAAGATATCAGCATAAATCTCTGTTGTTCTCAGTTCACTGTGACCCAGTAAGCGTGATAATGAATAAATATCTAAGCCCCGCGCAAGCTGGTTAACTGCAAACGAGTGACGACCAGCATGGAAAGTTACATGTTTGGTTACTCCAGCAAGCATGGCCCAATGAAGTAACGCTACATTGGTATAGCTGCTGTATCGTAGTGCTTTAAACACACGCTCGTTGTTATCCTTGCGTTCTCCCATCAACCTTATTGCTGAATCTGGTAAGTCGAGGTATTGCAGTGCCGTTCCTCTATTCTGGATTTTTTTCTGTTTAAAAATGATCCGCAAATGGCCTGGCTCAAATTCTTCCACTTCTGACCAAACTAGCTTCTGTATGTCAGACCAGCGCAGACCTGTTGTGCAGCTAAACAGAAAGGCTCGTTTGAGGACATCATAGCGACATTCTGCTTTTGCCATAGCCTTTATCTCTTCCAGAGTCAGATAAACCCTTTGGTTTGTTTCTGGTTTAACGCTTTTCACAGTTCGAACAGGGTTATCTCTAATAATCCCCTCTTGATATGCTTGGTTCAGGGCAGCCCTTATTTTATTGAAGTAACTGCTTACTGTATTTCTTGACAGCAGTTGATCAGATTTCGTAGTGGCACTTTTCAAAAGATAAGTTTTAAAACCTTCAAGAAAGGCTCTATCAATATCTTCGAATGTTAGTTCTGCTCGCGCATGGTAACGTCTTAGATGATGTCCGGCGGAGACCCAAATTGAATAATTGGATTTACTGCCAGAAGCTTTGCTATCAGTAACTGAATCGTAATAATCGAAGAAACTGGCAGAGAGTTTAGTTCGATCCTCCAGCTTATGCCTTGATGTCTCGCTTTCAAGCAGCCTCTTAGATCGCACAGCTTCAGCGATCCTTAATGCTTCTTTATTGTGCTCTCGCTCTGCTGGAGATCGTGGTTTGTCATAGATGAAGATGTCTAATGGCTCGTGTGAGCGCTTCAGTTTACGTTGCCCGTCTTCAACGCTGGAACCATAGTAATACACCAAGCGCAAAGAGCGTTTTCCTTCGCGATCTGGCTGTCGCTTTTCGATAGATACTTTCATTGATGGTTTTCCCCCATGTTCCCCACGATTATATAGCTGGGGAACAAGCAGGGCAATATATGACCAAAAGAACATAGGAGAAGTAAAAAGAAAACCAAAACAATACCGTTGCTTTCCTTATTTTTCATTTAGGATCAATTGGTTAATTTGATTTCTTTTGGTGTCTTTTGACTTCTGTTCCTTTCAAGTCTATGACTTCATTTCCCGATACAAAATGAGCTGAAGATTTTGCCTAGTAGATCGTCAGAGGTAAATTCACCGGTGATCTCGTTTAAGTAGTTTTGTGTTAAACGTAGTTCTTCAGCGAGGATCTCACCGGCAACATGCATCTCTAATTGGTCTTTGCCAGTTTGTAAATGATGGGCTGCGCTATCTAGTGCATCTAGGTGACGACGACGGGCCATAAAGCCGCCCTCGGTTGCCCCTTGAAAACCTATACATGCCTTTAAGTGAGTACGAACTAACTCTATACCATCAGCATTTTTAGCGCTTAAGCTGATCACTGGATATTGCTGGTTTTCACTCATACCGACTTCATCACCCGATAAATCGGCTTTATTTCTGATCACAGTTACGCCCATACCTTGCGGCAGCTTGGCCATAAACTCTGGCCAAATAGCATGCGGGTCGGTGTCTTTGGTATCAGTACCATCAAGCATAAAGAGTACGCGATCGGCTTGATTTATTTCATCCCAGGCGCGTTCAATGCCTATTTGCTCAACGCGGTCTGGGCTTTCCCGTAGACCTGCGGTATCGATAATATGTAGCGGCATGCCATCAATGTGAATGTGTTCTCGTAGTACGTCACGGGTGGTGCCGGCAATTTCAGTAACAATGGCGGCTTCTCTACCTGCTAGCGCGTTAAGTAAACTTGATTTACCGGCATTAGGGCGACCTGCAATCACCACGCGCATACCTTCACGCATAATGCTGCCTTGCTTAGCTTGATTGGTCACATTGCTTAGCTGGGTGATAATGGCATTTAAGTCACCGGCGACTTTACCGTCAGATAAAAAGTCGATTTCTTCATCGGGAAAATCAATCGCGGCTTCAACGTACATACGTAAGTGAATGACTTTTTCAACTAAGGTATCAATGTGCTTAGAAAACTCGCCCTGCAGTGATTGTAAGGCGCTTTTAGCGGCTTGCTCACTGGTAGCATTAATTAAGTCAGCAATGGCCTCTGCTTGGGTTAAGTCCATTTTGTCGTTCATAAAGGCGCGCTCAGAAAACTCGCCAGGTTTGGCTAAGCGCACACCGTCAATTTGGCTAATTTCTTTAAGTAGCATATCCAGTACCACAGGACCGCCGTGGCCTTGTAGTTCAAGTACATCTTCGCCAGTGAAGGAGTTTGGCCCAGCAAAATAAATAGCAATACCTTGATCAAGTTGCTCGCCAGCAAGACTGTTAAATGGCACATAATCGGCGTAACGCACCTTAGGGCAGCGACCAATAATCTGCTCGGCAACGGTTTTTACTAAACTGCCAGAAACGCGAATAATACCAACGCCACCACGACCAGGGGCGGTTGCTTGTGCTGCAATTGTGTCTTGATTGATCATGCTAGTAATTTACCAACTTTATGAATAACGATATGTGCGTATTGTAACCTATGCCGTTATTTGTAGCGAATAGCTGTGGCTAAAAACAGCCAATAAAAAAGGCGACCGAAGTCGCCTTAATTGAAGTAATTGAGCAAATTAGCCCCTTACTTTTATTCCTTTCTTTTCCATACCGCGATAGATGATCAGCATCTGTGCGATAGAGATAAGGTTTGATACTAGCCAGTAAAGTACTAGGCCAGATGGGAACCATAAGAAGAACACTGAGAAGATAACCGGCATAAAGGTCATCATCTTTTGTTGCATAGGATCGGTTACCGTCATTGGTTGTAGCTTTTGCGTCACAAACATACTGGCACCAAATAAGATGGGTAGTACGTAGTATGGGTCTTTCGCAGATAAGTCAGTTAACCATAAGAAAAACTCTGCATGGCGCAGCTCTGTTGATTCTAAGAATACATAGAACAAGGCTAAGAAGATTGGCATTTGCAACAGAATAGGGAAACAGCCACCCATAGGGTTTACTTTCTCTTTGCGGTACATTTCCATGGTTGCTTGGCCGAACTTTTGGCGGTCATCACCAAACTTTTCTTTTAATGCAGCCATTTTAGGTTGTAAAGTACGCATCTTCGCCATTGACGTATATTGTGCTTTAGTTAGTGGGTACATTAATGATTTAATAATAACGGTAATGGCAATAATCGCTAGGCCCCAGTTACCTAAAATACCGTACAACCATTTCAATAATACAAATAAAGGCTGCGAGATAAAAAATAACCAACCATAGTCAACTGTTAAGTCTAAGTTCGGGTGAATAGCGGCTAGTTTATCAGACTCTTTCGGGCCCATGTAATAAGTAGCACCAATCGTTGCTTGTTGGTTAGCTTGAATATTTACCGGCTCACCCTTAGCACCTATGATTGCAGCATTGCCTTTAGCAATTAAGCTGTAAAGGGTGTTTTGCTGTTCCTGTACAGGTACCCAAGCACTTACAAAGTAGTGTTGAATAAAGGCAACATAACCACCTTGGGTATTAATACTGAGGTTTTTGTCAGCCATGTCAGAAAAGCTGTATTTTTCGTACTTTTCATCGCTTGAGCCGTAAGCCGCACCTAAGTAAGTTTGATCAACTAAGCTGCCTTTATCTTGTACTGTGCGTTTTACTTGAGTGTAAAGTTGTACTTGAATTGGCTCGGCTGTGGTGTTGTTTACTGTGTATTCTAAAGCCACATCGTATAGACCTTTTTTGAATACATACGTTTTAGTAAAGGTTACACCTTTGCTATCAGTAAACGTTAAAGGCACACGCAGCTCATCACCATTTAAAGTAAAGCTTTTTTGTTCAGTGCTGTAAACAGGGCGACCTTCAGTTGATGCATCTGGGCCGTTTAAACCAATCAAGCCACTTTGAGAGAAGTATTGGTTACCATTAAACTCACCCAATAACATATAAGGTATGCCACTATCTTTTTTATCTTCGTATTGCAGTAAGTCGGTTTCAACAATATCACCACCACGGGTATCAATTTTAACTTTGAATACGTCAGTGGTAATTTCAATAACCGAACGTTTCGCGGTTGTTGCTGCAGTTGGTAACTCACCGTCAGTTGATGATGGAACATAATCATCAGAGTCAGGGGAATTAGTTTGTAGTGTTTGTGTGTTGGCACTAGGATCGACTTTTGGTGCGTTGTAGTCACTATTCCACTCTTGGAACAATAAAAACGATACAAGCATCAAGCCGATGAATAAAAACGTGCGTTGCGATTCCATAACAGCTCTTATTTCTCGTGTTGGTGGTTAATATGGGTTAATTTTTCAGGTACGGGGTCATCCCCACCTGAATGTAAAGGATGGCATTTTAATATGCGTTTAACCGCTAACCAACTCCCTTTTACAGATCCATGCAAATTAATTGCTTGAATAGCATAACTGGAGCAGGTTGGATTAAAGCGACAATGCGGACCTAACAGTGGACTAAGCCACTTTTGATAACCACGAATTAATAACACTAAACAACGCTTAGGAAAAGCAACAAGTGGTCTAAGTAACCTCATGGTGTTCAAGCCTCTGCGTAATATTTAGTGAATGGGTACCATGAATTTAAACGCCCAAAATGGAATTTTAAATGCATGATTAAAAGGTGAGCTAAAGATACCTTAATTAACCCTATAATTCTATTGCTATTGGCTCTGTTTATTGGATTTAGCCGATTTGTTGGGACGTTTTTTAAACGGCGGTGGTTTTGGTGCACCAGGTTTACAGCGTTCGTTAATTTTACGCCACAATTTAGTGAGTTGTTTGGTTAGCTCTTCATTTGACTGTTCATCGATACCACTTTTAACCATCAGCACAATATCGATATTATCAATAGTGTGTTGGTTTAAACGAAAACTTTCGCGAGCAAGACGTTTAATACGGTTTCGTTGGCAAGCTTTTTTAACCCGTTTTTTAGCGACAGTGAGTCCTAAGCGAGGTTTTGCTTGGTCATTGGGTTTTGCTAATAAGGTAAAGAAAGGAGTTGCGGCCCGAGCGGGTTCATTAAAGATGCGAGAGTAATGCGAGGGAGTTAACAGACGTAACTCCCTGCCAAAGTTAAAGTCTTCCACTTATATATTAAGCAGAAAGAACTTTGCGGCCTTTAGCGCGGCGACGAGCTAATACTTTACGGCCATTTACAGTTGCCATGCGAGCACGGAAACCGTGTGCACGTTTGCGTTTTAAAACGCTAGGTTGAAAAGTTCTTTTCATAACAATTCCATCCGATCGGTTAAAGGTTAAAACATCCTATGCAGGTCGCGATCCTGGCACAGGTGCCATTGCGAGCGCGAGATATTATCGATGAAGTGCCTTAAAGTCAACCATAATCGCACTTATAATAGAGTGGCGGTAATAGATAGTTTTGCGGGATCTGCTAGGATCCTTATATTTAAGAAGTTTTCCACAGGGTCTGTATAAAAAGTGCATAAAAGCTTGGGGTAACTAAAATAGATCACATAATTTGATCGCGATCTAAGCCCTTTTTTGCTATGATCATGCTTTCGAGTTAAAAATAATAATTGTTTAAAATCAGTGTTTTGGTTGTTTTTTGTGGCGAGATCATATTTTTCAAAAAAATCAATCTTGTACTTGTGGATAAAGTACATTCATAATACTCGGTCTTGGGTTAATAAATTGCCTAAATAATAGTAATAAATGTATGATTTTCCATCATTAAAGATGAGCGGGAAGAAATACTAAGTCTTTGGGAGTTTAACTGTGTATCTGTCGGTTTGGCAAAGTTGTTTATATGTATTGCAAGATGAACTGCCTTCGCAGCAGTTCAGTATGTGGGTAAGACCACTACAAGCAGAAAGTACCGAAGATACCCTGACGATTTACGCACCTAATCGTTTTGTACTCGATTGGGTGAGAGAAAAGTACTTAAACCGCATTAATGAGTTACTCGTCGAAATATGTAAAGATGAAGCACCAGAGTTAAGATTTGATGTTGGTAGTAAACCAATCTTGAATACACAAGTGGCAGCGCCATCTGGGGCCAGTGTATCAACACCAACAAATCAGTCAGCGACTAATAAACAGCAACCAAAAGCAGCTAAAGTTGTGGTTGAGCCAGCGCCTAAGTCTGGTTACAAATCAAACATTAAAGAAAACTATACCTTTGATAGCTTTGTTGAGGGTAAGTCTAACCAGTTAGCTAAAGCCGCGGCAACACAAGTGGCTGATAATCCAGGTGCAGCCTTTAATCCGGTATTTATATACGGTGGCACTGGTTTAGGTAAAACGCATTTATTACATGCAGTTGGCAATGGTATTATGGCAAACAAGCCAGATGCTAAAATTGTTTACATGCATTCAGAACGTTTTGTGCAAGACATGGTTAAAGCACTGCAAAATAATGCGATTGAAGAATTTAAGCGCTATTACCGCAGTGTTGATGCATTAATGATCGATGACATCCAGTTTTTTGCTAACAAAGAACGTTCTCAAGAAGAATTCTTCCATACTTTCAATGCGTTACTTGAAGGTAACCAACAGATTATTTTAACCTCAGATCGTTATCCAAAAGAGATTGAAGGGGTAGAAGATCGCCTTAAATCACGTTTTGGTTGGGGTTTAACCATCGCTATTGAGCCGCCAGAGCTTGAAACGCGAGTGGCTATTTTGATGAAAAAAGCCCAGCAGAGTAAAATTAATTTACCCCATGAAGTGGCCTTTTTTATCGCCAAAAAATTACGCTCAAATGTACGTGAGTTAGAGGGCGCACTTAACCGTGTTATTGCCAATGCGAACTTTACTGGTCGACCAATTTCGATCGACTTTGTAAAAGAAGCATTGCGAGACTTACTTGCTCTGCAAGATAAGCTGGTCACCATCGACAACATTCAGCGTACTGTGGCAGAGTATTACCGTATTCGTGTGTCTGATCTGCTATCAAAGCGCCGTAGCCGCTCTATCGCAAGGCCGCGCCAAGTAGCTATGGCATTGTCTAAAGAACTCACTAATCACAGCTTACCTGAGATTGGAGATGCCTTTGGCGGGCGCGACCATACTACGGTATTGCACGCGTGTAGAAAAATAAAATCACTGCGTGATGAAAGTCACGAAGTAAAAGAAGATTACCAAAACCTAATAAGAACATTGTCATCTTAGGGCTGACTTTATTATGCAAATAACTATATCAAGAGAACAATTTTTAAAACCTTTGATGCAAGTGTCGGGTGCTATTGAACGCAAACACACCTTGCCTATTTTATCTAACGTTTTGTTAGAGGTTGAAAATGGTGAACTTTCAATGACAGGCACAGACCTTGAAATTGAACTTGTCGCAAAGGTTTTTGTTGGCGATGATACCGCCGATGCTAAATTGACTTTGCCAGCTAAAAAATTACTCGATATTTGTAAAAGCCTGCCAGACGGTTCAGATTTAACGTTGAGCAGTCAAGATCACCAATTACTATTGACCAGTGGTAAAAGTCGTTTTTCATTAACAACACTTGCTGCAGAAGATTTTCCTAATCTTGAGCAATGGGATGGTGAAGTTGAATTTCAGCTTACGCGCTTAGAGTTACGTAAGTTATTAGAAAGCACTCATTTCTCAATGGCAAATCAAGACGTACGTTATTATTTAAATGGTATGTCGTTTGAAGTTGATAATGCAGATATTAAAACAGTGGCAACTGATGGTCACCGTTTAGCGATTGCGCAAAAGCAATTACCACAATCATTAAATACGCAACGCCAGCTAATTATTCCGCGTAAAGGCGTACAAGAAATTATGCGCCTAATGGTTGCTGATGATGAGTTAGTGACAATTCAATTTGGTGCTAATCATATTCGTATTTTAGATACTGAATTTACTTTTACCAGTAAATTAGTGGATGGCCGTTTCCCTGATTACCGTCGCGTTTTACCCCGTGGTGGTGATAAAGTGATTACTGCTAATCGCGAATGGTTACGCAGTGCATTTCAACGGGTATCTATTTTATCAAACGAGAAGTTTAGAGGCGTACGCTTAAACTTATCGAACGGACTATTAAAAATTACCGCCAACAACCCAGAGCAAGAGCAAGCGGAAGAAATGGTTGAAGTAAGTTACCAAGGCGATGATTTAGAAATTGGCTTTAACGTATCCTATGTTTTAGATGTATTAAATACATTAAAAACAGAAGACGTTTTATTTACACTTGCTGATTCAAATAGTAGTGCGTTGATTGAAGGTGCCGGCGATGAAGAAGCCATGTATGTTGTTATGCCAATGCGCTTATAAGGCACTATGAGTTTAAGTCATTTGAGCCTCAATAATTTTCGTAATATTGAGGCGATCACTGTAGAGCCAGTGAATGGTATAAATGTAATTTATGGTGAAAATGGCAGTGGCAAAACCAGCCTTTTAGAGGCTATTTATTACCTTTCTCATGGCAAGTCTTTTCGTACGCCAAAGCACAAAAGTATCATTCAACATCAGAAAGAAAAGTTTACCATTCATGGTCGCAAGTCACTTTATAACTTATCGATACCGATTGGTATCAGTAAGACATTAAATGGTGAGACTGAATTAAAAATACAGGGCAAGTCTAGTCGTCGAGTATCTGAACTTGCCCAGTTAATGCCAGTACAAGTGATCACCCCTGAAAGCTATTCATTATTTTTTGGTGGTCCAAAAGAGCGCCGTAAGTTTTTAGATTTAGGATTGTTCCACGTGGAACAAGACTTTTTTTATCTATGGCAATCTTTTAATAAAGTTTTAAAACAGCGTAATGCGTTGCTGAAAAGTAAGCCTAAGAATTATTTTGACCAAATCAAGTTTTGGGATAAAGAATTTGTTAGACTGGCAGAACAAATAAATAATTTACGAATTGCGTATATAAGTAGGTTTAAGCAGCAGTTTTTTGATAAAATGTGTGCAGAATTAACGCTTATACGTGATTTAGAAATAAGTTTTTATGCGGGTTGGAAAGAGAGTGAATCTCTTGCTGAGGCTCTTGAGCAAAGCTTCGAGCGCGATAGTCGCCAAGGCTTTACCAATAAAGGCCCACATAAAGCGGATTTCAGTTTTAGTGTCGCTGGCAACAGTGTGGAAAACACCTTTTCACGCGGTCAATTGAAACTATTGCTTTATGCGTTAAAAGTAACGCAAAATAGTTTGATTGAGTCAGAGACAGAAAAGCAATCAATATTGCTAATAGATGATCTACCTTCAGAGTTAGGGGAAGATACGAAAGAGAAAGTAGGACAATTATTGTCGCACTGTAGCTCTCAAATATTTATCTCTACAATTCAATCTGAAAGTATTTCTGCTGTGGTGGAACCCATGCAACGAGAACTACAAATGTTCCACGTGAAACATGGCAACCTAATAACAAGATAAGTGGGATTAACCATGTCTGAGAATTACGATTCGTCGAGTATTAAAGTACTAAAAGGATTAGACGCAGTAAGAAAGCGTCCTGGAATGTATATAGGGGACACCGATGATGGCACAGGCTTGCACCACATGGTGTTTGAGGTCGTTGATAACTCTATCGATGAAGCTTTAGCAGGTCATTGTGATGACATCTACGTTACTATTCATTTAGATGGTTCAGTCTCTGTAAGAGATAACGGCCGTGGTATTCCAACTTCAATTCATGAAGAAGAAGGTGTGTCAGCTGCTGAAGTAATCATGACTGTACTGCATGCCGGTGGTAAGTTTGATGATAACTCTTATAAAGTATCAGGTGGCTTACACGGTGTTGGTGTTTCAGTAGTAAACGCGCTTTCAGAAAAGTTAAAGCTTACGGTACGTCGTGAAGGCAAACTGCATGAGCAATTCTACACTATGGGTGTTCCTGACGCGCCATTAGCTGTAATTGGTGAATCGGAAACTACGGGTACCGAACTACGTTTTTGGCCAAGTGGTGAAACATTCACAAACCTCGATTTTCATTACGATATTTTAGCTAAGCGCTTACGCGAGTTATCATTCCTGAATTCAGGTGTGAGCATTATTTTAAATGATGAGCGCGAAGAAAATAAAACTGACCACTTCAAATATGAAGGGGGTATTCGTGCCTTCGTTGAGTATTTAAACCGTAACAAAACACCCATTCATAAAGGTGTATTCCACTTTACTCACGAACGTGAAGAAGATGGTATTAGCGTTGAAGTATCAATGCAGTGGAATGATGCTTACCAAGAAAACATCTACTGTTTCACAAATAATATTCCACAACGTGATGGTGGTACTCACTTAGCCGGTTTTAGATCTGCGCTAACTCGTACGCTTAACAACTATATGGAAAAAGAAGGCTTTAATAAAAAAGCTAAAACAACCAGTAATGCAACAGGCGATGATGCCCGTGAAGGCTTGACTGCCGTTGTTAGTGTTAAAGTGCCTGATCCTAAGTTCTCATCACAAACCAAAGATAAGCTAGTTTCAAGCGAAGTTAAATCAGCTGTAGAACAAGCAATGGCTGAGAAATTCACTGAATTCTTATTAGAAAATCCAGTGGATGCAAAAATAGTTGTTGGTAAAATCATTGATGCTTCTCGTGCGCGTGAAGCGGCGCGTAAAGCCCGTGAAATGACGCGTCGTAAAGGCGCAATGGACTTAGCTGGTTTACCAGGTAAGTTAGCGGATTGCCAAGAAAAAGATCCAGCCCTGTCTGAACTATATATAGTGGAAGGGGACTCTGCTGGCGGATCAGCCAAGCAGGGTCGTAACCGTAAGAATCAAGCGATTCTTCCGCTTAAAGGTAAAATACTAAACGTAGAAAAAGCGCGTTTTGATAAGATGTTATCTTCACAAGAAGTTGCCACGTTAATTACAGCCCTTGGTTGTGGTATTGGCCGTGATGAGTATAACCCTGAAAAATTACGTTATCATCGCATCATTATCATGACCGATGCTGACGTCGATGGTTCGCACATTCGTACGTTACTATTGACCTTCTTCTACCGTCAAATGCCTGAAATCGTTGAACGTGGTTATATTTATATTGCACAACCACCACTTTATAAAGTGAAAAAAGGTAAACAAGAGCGCTATATTAAAGATGATCCAGCACTTGTTGAATACCTAACTTCATTAGCACTAAATGGTGCTGCTCTTTATACCGGTGCTGATGCATCTGCACTTGAAGGCGAAGCTTTAGAGGCTATCGTTCATGATTACCAAAACACCGTTAAAGTTATTGAGCGCTTAAAACGTAAATATCCGAATACGGTTATGGAACGTTTGATCTATCAAACAGAGCTAAACGAAGCCGATTTAGCAGATGAAGCTAAAGTAATTGCATGGACCAAAACGTTAGTCGATGACTTAGTCGCACGTGATGAAGATGCCACTATCTTTGCTGCTGCAACAGAGCATGATACTGAGCGTAACTTATATTACCCAGTTATCAATATTCGCCAACACGGTGTTGATAAGGCGCACGTACTTAGCCATGATTTTATCACTTCACGTGATTATAAACGCATCGCAGTAACGGGTACTAACATTGCCAATATCTTAAGTGAAGGTGCTTATATTCAACGTGGTGAAAAGACACTAGCTGTTGATAACTTTGTGGATGCATTGGAATGGTTGATCGCAGAATCTAAGCGTGGGCTTTATATCCAGCGCTATAAAGGGCTAGGTGAGATGAACCCAAGCCAGTTGTGGGAAACTACCATGGACCCGTCAGCGCGTCGCATGTTACAAGTAACCATTGAAGATGCAGTTGGTGCAGACCAATTATTCGCAACCTTAATGGGTGACCAAGTTGAGCCGCGTCGTGAGTTTATCGAAACTAACGCACTGCGTGTAGTTAATCTCGATGTTTAATTCTTATTGAGAATCAAAAAAGGAGCCCAAGGGCTCCTTTTTTATTGGTTGTAATTGCACAAACTGCTTAAAACATGACTACGCACAAGGTATACTGAGGGTAATTTTCACGCTACATCACAGCAGATACTAAAAGCCAAATATGCAAAAATATGACGTTAAAACCTTTCAAGGTTTGATCCTGGCTTTACAGGATTACTGGGCACAGCAAGGTTGTGTCATTATTCAGCCACTTGATATGGAAGTTGGCGCGGGTACATTCCACCCACAAACATTTTTAAAGTCGATTGGCCCAGAGCCGATGTCGAGCGCGTATGTGCAACCATGTCGTCGTCCTACCGATGGCCGTTATGGTGAAAATCCAAATCGCTTACAACATTACTACCAATTCCAAGTAGTATTAAAACCATCGCCAGATAACATTCAGGAGCTCTATTTAGGCTCGTTAGCGGCTGTTGGCATTGATACCCTGACTGACGAAGTGCGCTTTGTAGAAGACAACTGGGAATCACCTACGCTAGGTGCCTGGGGTCTTGGTTGGGAGATCTGGTTAAACGGTATGGAAGTAACCCAGTTTACCTACTTCCAACAAGTAGGTGGCTTAGAATGCTCACCAGTTACTGGCGAAATCACTTACGGTCTTGAGCGTTTAGCTATGTATATTCAAGGCGTAGATAGCATCTATGATCTAGTCTGGGCTGATGGCCCAATGGGCCGTGTTACTTACGGTGACGTATTCCATCAGAACGAAGTTGAGCAATCAACTTATAACTTTGAACATGCAAATGTTGAAGACTTATTCGCCCAGTTTGATAAATGCGAAGCCGAGAGCGAAAAGCTAATTGCAGCAAGCCTACCATTACCAGCCTATGAGCAAGTGATGAAAGCATCACACGCATTTAACTTATTAGATGCACGTCACGCGATTTCAGTGACAGAGCGCCAACGTTATATCTTGCGCGTTCGTGCGCTATCTAAAGCGTGTGCACAAAGTTATTATGATAAACGTGAAGCGCTTGGTTTCCCGCTGTGTAAGGATAAGTAAGCATGTCAGCAGAAAATTTATTAGTAGAAATTGGCACCGAAGAGTTGCCACCAAAATCATTGCGCAAACTTGCTGAGGCTTTTGCTGCAAACTTAACTGCAGAGCTTGAGAGTTTAGAACTTAATCATCAAGGCGTAAGCTGGTATGCATCTCCTCGTCGTTTAGGTTTACAAGTAACAGCACTTGAAGCTCAGCAACAAGACAAAGAAGTTGAAAAACGTGGCCCAGCAACCAAAGCCGCATTTGATGCTGACGGCAAGCCAACTAAAGCTGCTATGGGTTGGGCACGTGGTTGTGGTATTGAAGTCAGTGAAGCGCAAATACTTGAAACCGACAAAGGCGCATGGTTGTTACACATAGCTAAAGTCGCAGGGCAACAGACTACCGCCTTAATGACTGATGCGGTAAATAAAGCGTTAGCTAAACTTCCTATTCCTAAACCAATGCGTTGGGGCGCGAATAAAACACAATTTATTCGTCCTGTTCATACCGCAACTATTTTGTTTGGCGATCAGCTAATTGAAGGCGAAGTCCTTGGTAAAGCAGTGAGTAACCAACTGCAAGGTCACCGTTTTCATCATCCAGAAAAAATCACCATCAAACATGCTGATGATGTTTTTGAGGTGCTTAAATCTGCACATGTTGTTGCTGATTACGAGCAGCGTAAAGCACAAATTCGTAGTCAAATTGAAGCCGCAGCAACAGCCGTTAATGCCGTAGTTGCGATGGATGAAGATTTACTTGAAGAAGTAACCTCGCTGGTTGAATGGCCAGTAACGCTAACTGCAACATTTGAAGAAGCGTTTTTAGATGTACCAGCTGAAGCGCTGATCTACACTATGAAAGACGATCAAAAATACTTCCCGTTACTTGATCAAGACGGCAAGCTACTTAACAAGTTTTTGTTTGTTTCAAACATCGAAAGCAAAAACCCAAGTGTGGTAATTGCTGGTAACGAGAAAGTTGTACGCCCACGTTTAGCGGATGCACAGTTCTTCTTTGAAACAGATAAAAAGAAAACCCTAGAAAGCCGTTTAGAATCACTGAATAGCGTATTGTTCCAACAGCAATTGGGTACCCTAAAAGATAAGTCTGAGCGTATCAGTGAACTGGCAGGTTACATTGCCGAGCAATTAGGTGCCGATAAAGCTCTGGCTGAGCGAGCTGGCTTGTTAAGCAAAACCGACTTAATGACCGAAATGGTGATGGAGTTTACCGACGTACAAGGTGTGATGGGGATGCATTACGCTCGCCATGACGGTGAAGCCGAAGATGTTGCCATTGCCCAAAACGAGCAATACATGCCACGCTTTGCTGGCGACAGCTTACCAACAAACCTGATCAGCTGCGCAGTAGCGATTGCCGATAAGTTTGACACACTGGTTGGTATTTTTGGTATTGGCCAAGCACCAAAAGGTGATAAAGACCCATTTGCACTTCGACGTGCTGCCATTGGTGCATTGCGTATCATGGTTGAAAAAGAGCTGCCACTGGATATTTTAGATCTCGTTGCTAAAGCACAAACACTGTTTGCTGATAAGCTAACTAACTTAAATGTATCAGCAGATGTATTTGAATTCATGCTCGGTCGCTTCCGCGCTTGGTATCAAGACGAAGGTATTGAAGTAGACGTTATTCAAGCGGTACTTGCACGTCGTCCAACGAAACCTGTTGATTTTGACCGTCGTGTTAAAGCGGTAAGTCACTTCCGTACATTAGATGCTGCAGAAGCGCTTGCAGCAGCTAATAAACGGGTAAGTAATATTCTGGCTAAAAATGACATTACAACGCAAAGCACTGTTGACGAGAGCTTGTTAAGCGATGATGCCGAAAAGGTATTAGCGGCACAAGTTGCTAAGTTTGCCACTGAATTAGCGCCGTTATACGTGGCTGGCGACTATCAAGAAGCGCTTGCCCAATTAGCGGGTATTCGTGAAAGTGTTGATAACTTCTTCGACAACGTGATGGTAATGGCTGACGATGAAGCTGTGAAGCAAAACCGTTTAGCATTACTAAGCCAGCTTAGTGGCCTATTTTTAGATATTGCTGATATTTCTGTACTACAGAAATAAAATCAATTCAGCTTAGCTTAAAAAGCCAGCAGTTACGCTGGCTTTTTTGTACAAGGGATAACCGATGAAACGTATATTAACAGTGGCTATGGTTGCATTATTAAGTGCTTGTTCGAGCCAAATACAATTGCCTGATATTAGCGACGTACTACCAAACCAAGAGCTTGACCGCAGCATGTACTTACGTGGTGATTTCAATTTATGGGATGCTGAAACACAATACGAATTTGCTCAAGTTGCTCCTGAGCTATACCAGGCACAGGTAAAGTTTTCAACACCGGGTAAAGTGTACGAATTTAAAATAGCTGATATGGATTGGAGCGCAGGTTATAACTGCGGATTCAGTGAACAAGACCCAACTGGCCAAGCACTGACGTTAGGACAAAGCGTTACTGCCGATTGTGACACTACTTATAATTACTTTAGCTTCACCCCGGCAATAAAAGGCAGCTACATAGTTAGCATTGATTATAGTGACTATGATCAACCGAAAGTGACGATAACTAAGAAGTAAGAGCTGTAAGCTATAAGCCGTCAGCTTTCAGTTGCCCGAGTGAATTTATAGATGAGTGACAAGGACGTTATAATGAGTAATAAACAACTTGAATATATAACCAGAAGTGAATTTCAAAGAGTTCTCAATGAGTCTGTTTTATTATTTCAAGAGACATTTAACTCATATTATCAAAAGTCGGAAGAGGGAAGAGGGAAGACTGCAATACCTTTCGATAAAAAAACTAATTAATCATTGCCAGAGTATTTCAATAATTCTAGATGGTACATCATTTGAAGCCATTGAAAATAGCGACCAAATTGATCAGGCTTCAGCAAAAGTATTACTGAGAAGTGTAATTGAAATATATACAACTCTTACATCATTATTTTGGTTTGAAGGGAAAGAGGACTTAAGCGAAAAGGAGTTCAGATTTTTAGTTTATAAGTACGAAGGCTTGAAAAGCAGACAAAAACTAAATCATGATGCAATAACTAGTTATAGGTTAAGAGAAAAAGCTAGCAACGAGGCACGTGAAGTTCAAAGCTTAAGGAAAATGATAGAACGTAAAGGCTTAGAGCTAGGTAAAGACAAGCTCCACTTAAACAATATCTTAAAGAACGCTTGGCAAGCAAAACCCTTACGCAGTAGGTTAGAAGAGACAACATTACCTAAGTTTATTAAAATACAATATTCATATTTATGTGGTTATTCACACTCTGGTTTTGATTCATACATGCAATTAGCTGAAGATGAAGTTAGTGATACCAGCAAAAAAGCTAGTAAAGAAATGCTCTACTTCTTAACGTCATTTCTGCTGGCAAAGTTAAATCAGACCTTACTGTTTAATTTAGCTGAAATTGTAGAAGTCAAAACAGATGTAAATGAAACTTATAAGCTATTAAATAAATATGATATACATGATTCGGAAAGCACCTAGAACCTAGTTTCAAAGCCCTTTCTTCACCAAGTACCGATACGGTACTGCATCGACTTCTTTGGCGACTAATGTGTGATCCATAAACCGGCAGAAGCTGGGGATGTCGCGGGTGGTGGAGGGGTCGTCGGCAATAATTAATAAAGTTTCGCCATTTTCCATTTTGCGTACCGCGCTTCGGATCATCATTACAGGCTCCGGGCAGCGTAGGCCGATGGCGTCTAATTGGTGATCGGGGTTCTCAAAACTCATGGCGTAACCTTTACTGTTATTAGCGTTTAACGATTAATTTAAGGCTGCTAGTTTAACGACCTCGGCCTGATAAATAAAGTCACTTCATTTGTGCGTATAAAGCGGCAAAGCTTAACGGCAAAAATTAATCATAAAAAAGCCGCGTTGATTTAATCAACGCGGCTTTTATCACCGAGGTTTTAATTGCGTTTCTATTAATCTTGAACTCGTTCAAATACCGTCGCGATGCCTTGGCCTAGACCAATACACATAGTTGCTAAACCATAGCGTGCATTTTTATCTTCCATCAAGTGGATTAACGAGGTGCTAATACGTGAGCCTGAACAACCCAGTGGGTGACCAAGGGCAATAGCGCCGCCGTTTAAATTCACTTTTTCGTCAACCACATCAGCAAGACCTAAATCTTTTAATACTGGTAGTGATTGTGCTGCGAATGCTTCGTTAAGCTCTGCAACATCGATATCATCAATAGTGATACCGGCTTGTGCTAATGCTTTTTTACTCGCCGGTACTGGGCCGTAACCCATGATTGATGGATCGCAACCAGCAACCGCCATGGCTTTAACGCGAGCACGAATTGGTAAGCCTAATGCTTTGGCTTTTTCTTCGCTCATTACTAGCATCGCTGATGCACCGTCAGAAAGCGCAGAAGAAGTACCCGCAGTGACTGAGCCTGATGCCGGGTTAAACACTGGGCGAAGCTGTGATAAGCCTTCTACCGTTGTTTCTGGGCGAATTACTTCGTCATCTTCAACTAAAATCAGTGAACCATCTGCGTCATGACCTTCCATTGCAAGGATTTCGCGGCGGAAACGTCCTTCAACCGTGGCTGCATGAGCTCGTTGATGTGAGCGATAGGCAAATTGATCTTGCTGCTCACGGGTAATACCGTGAATAGTTGCAAGGTACTCTGCGGTTAAGCCCATTGAGCCAGATGCTTGTGCAATAGAAGTTGCTAAGCCTGGGTGAAAATCATTACCGTGGGTCATTGGCACATGGCCCATGTGTTCAACACCACCAATGATGTAAGTATCACCAGCGCCAGTCATAATTGCGCGTGCAGCATCGTGTAATGCTTGCATTGATGAGCCACATAAGCGGTTTACTGTTACCGCAGGCACTGTGTGTGGAATGCCGGCAAGTAATGCGGCATTACGAGCAACGTTAAAACCTTGCTCTAAAGTCTGTTGTACACAACCCCAATAGATGTCGTCAATCGATGCTGGATCAACGGCTGGGTTGCGATCAAGTAAGCCCTTCATTAAGTGGGCGCTTAAATCTTCGGCACGCTTATGTTTAAATACACCGTTTTTTGAACGGCCCATTGGCGTGCGGATACAATCTACAATTACTGGAGTATTCATGGTCTTATCCTTCCACCTTATAGAAAATACGGCCTTCTTCAGCCCATTTACGAGTTTGTTCAGATACTTGGTAAATCGCACCTAGATGAGCGTATTTGTCTGCTGTTGCAACAAAGTTAGCTAGCCCAGTTTGATCTAAGTAACGGAACGCGCCGCCTCTAAATGGAGGGAAACCAATACCGTAAATAAGTGCCATATCAGCTTCTTGTGGAGAAGCAACAATGTTTTCTTGTAAACACAGTAGCACTTCATTGATCATTGGTACCATACAACGGTCGATAATTTCTTGTTTATCAAACTCTTTTGGTGCATCAGTGATTCCACTAAGTAGCTCAACTGCTTGTGGATCTTGAGCTTTTTTCAAGCGACCGCGGCGATCCGGAGCATACTGGTAGAAACCCGCTTTGTTCTTTTGACCAAAACGCTTTTCGTTAGCGAATATTGTTACCGGATCTTTTTCGGCACGTGACATGCGCTCAGGGAAGCCATCTGCCATCACGCCAGTACAGTGGTAAGCCGTATCAATACCAACAACATCAAGTAAGTATGCAGGACCCATTGGCCAGCCAAAGACGTTTTCCATTACTTTATCTACTTTGGCAAAATCAGCGCCTTCAACAACTAATTTACTAAAGCCGGCAAAGTATGGGAATAATACACGGTTTACAAAGAATCCTGGGCAATCATTAACAACGATAGGTGATTTGCCTAGCTTTAAAGCGTAATCAACAACGGCGTTAATCGTTTGCTCTGAGGTTTTCTCACCGCGGATAATTTCAACTAATGGCATTTTTGGCACTGGATTAAAGAAGTGCATACCACAGAAATTTTCAGGTTTTTCAAGTGCAGTGGCTAATTCATCAATACGAATAGTTGAGGTATTAGAGGTTAAAATAGTGCCTGCAGGCATGTCCTTTTCAAGACCGGCTAAAACTGCTTGTTTAACTTTAGGGTTTTCTACAACTGCTTCAACGATGATATCAGCACTTTGTAAGTCGCTATCGTTAAGGGTTGGTTTGATTTTACCTAACGTTGCAACCATCTTGTCCATCGCCATATGGCCGCGTTGCACTTTTTGAGCTAATAGCTTAGATGCTTCACCCATACCTAAATCAAGGGCATCCTGTTGGATGTCTTTCATTATAATAGGTGTCCCTTTATACGCAGATTGGTAAGCGATACCGCCACCCATAATACCTGCGCCTAGTACAGCGGCTTGATTAATTGTTACATCACTGGCTTTTGCTTGCTTACGTGCTTTACCTTTGATGAATTGATCGGCTAGGAATATACCTGTTTGCGCGGCTGCTTCTGGTGTACGAGCAAGTTTAGCAAAGTTGGCATTTTCGATTGCCATTGCTTCGGCGCGTTCACAGTTAGCTGCTGCTTTAATAGTGCGAACTGCCATAATCGGGGCTGGGTAATGGCCTTTGGTTTTACCCATTACCATACCTTCAGCCATTGCAAAGCTCATACCTTGCTCAACGCGGTTTAATTTAAGTGGTTGCAGCTTAACGTTACGTTTAGCTTGCCAATCCAGCTTGCCAGCAATTGCTAATTCAAGTGTTGAAATACCTGATTCTATAAGTTTGTCAGCACTAACTACTGCGTCAATAGCGCCTACTTTAAGGGCATCAGCAGCGCGGTTTTCAGCGCCAGAGGTGATCCAAAGCATGGCATTATCGGCACCAACGATGCGTGGTAAGCGTACTGTGCCACCAAATCCAGGCATAATGCCAAGTTTTACTTCTGGTAGGCCAATTTTTGCAGTAGAGCTTGCAACACGATAATCGGTAGCAAGTACCCACTCACATCCTCCACCAAGTGCTAAGCCATTTATAGCGCTTAGGGTTGGGAAAGGTAGATCTTCTAATGCATCAAAAACATCAGTGGCATCTTTGATCCAGGTAACTAATTCAGCTTCTGGTTTCGTAAAAGTTGGTAAAAACTCGAAAATATCGGCACCAATAATAAAGTGGTCTTTATCACTGGTAAAAATCATGCCTTTGATATCGCTGTTTGCGGCTAATTCTTGTAATGCGCTGGCGCAATCTTTCAAGGTTTGCTGAGACAAAGTGTTTACAGAACCTGCAACACAAAATTTGAACTCGGCGATATTATCCTTGATGAAAGCAACTTCAAAGGAATCGCTTTTATATAACATTATTATTCTCCCTAGTTAGTGAACTAAGACTGGTACGATGAGTTTGCATTTCAATCAGTGTGCTTGCTTTAAATTAAAAATGCAACGAAAAATTTACTGTGGTGTCTTACTACTGGTTAAAATATAGCTTGTTTGGTGCTAAGGTGTAGGCGAAGTGTTTGTCTTTTATTTACCTTTGAATATTTAAGGTCATCATGAAAAAACAATTTTTAAGTGTAACGGCAGCAGCATTATTATTTCCTTTATTTTCTGCCTACGCTAATACGGAACATGACGCATTTTTAGATGCTGAAAAAAAAGTTAAATATGCTAGTTATCAAAAGTTTAAAGAAATTACGGCACAGCTAGACCATCCATTAAAGCCTTATGTGGAACAAGTCTATTGGCAGCGCCATCCTGATATTGAGCACCAATCTGAAATTGAGCGCTATTTAACTATTTATGAAAATACGCCTTTAGAGTGGCCAGTGCGTAAAGCATGGTTACAACGTTTGCAAAAGCAAAACCGTAAGGCTGCTTTTATTAATAATTATCGCGAGACTACAAATAGTGAGCTGACTTGCACTTACCTGCAGTATCAGCTTGATTTAGGAGCGCCGGAACAAGCGATAATGAGTCAAGTAACAAATTTATGGACTGTCGGGAAATCACAGCCAGAAGAATGCGACTCACTGTTCAATACTTGGCGTAAAAAAGGTTATATGAGCCAAGAGCAAATATGGCAACGCATTACGTTATCGGCACAAGGGGGATCACAAAGCTTACTGCCATACTTAAAAACCTTATTACCGAAAAATGAGCAATACTTGGCTGACTTTTACCGAAAAGTTCGCAGCGATCCAAGTGCCGCTGCGGGAATGTATCGCTATAAAAATAAAACAGTTAAAGAAAGTGAAATTGCTCATTACGGCATTAAACGGCTAATTTGGCGAGATAAGACCTTGGCACTCAAGGCATGGGAAAAGTTAGATAAGATGTTTAACTATTCTGACGAGCAAAAGGCTGATGTTTATTATAGTTTTGCTTTAGCGCTGGCATCAAGTGGCCACCCCGAGGCGCGTTTTTGGTTGAGTAAAGTACCGAAAGATCGCCAAGACCGTAAACTTATGCAGTGGCAATTGGGTAATATGCTGAAAACCCAAGATTGGTCAGGCATCGTGGCATTTTTTACCGGTAAAGAAAACCTCAGTCTGGGTCAACAATATTGGTTGGCGTATAGTTTAGCGCAACGCGGTGACAACGAGCGCGCTAAAGTAATTTGGCAAACCGTCGCGAAAGAGCGTGATTATTATGGCTTTTTAGCCGCTGCACGGTTGGGTTTACCGGTTGAGCTTAATAACCAACCATTACTTGTTAGTGATAAGTTAGTGGCAGACGTAGCGCAGGCACCCGGTTTTAAACGAGCAAAAGCTTTTTATGAACTTGAGCGTTTTACTTCAGCGCGCAGAGAGTGGAACTACTTAACGGGTACCTCGAGTGATGAAGAAAAGTTAGCCGCATCAAAACTAGCGGCAGAATTAGATTGGTACGACAGTACAATTTATACCTTGGCGCAAATTAAAGCATGGGACTATGTGGAATTGCGATTTCCATTTGCTTTTCAAGATTTATTTGAGCGCTACAGTAAACGCAATCATATTGACGTAACGTGGAGTATTGCTATTTCGCGCCGTGAAAGTTCTTTTGCACCCGATGCGCGCTCTCATGCCAATGCGCGTGGTTTAATGCAGTTGCTGCCAAGTACAGCAAAATATGTAAATAAAGGCACTGTTTCTGGGGCGCGTTTAAATCAAGCGAACACGAATATTCGCTTAGGCACTGAGTATTTAGAGTATTTGAAAAAGAAAAATCGGGGTAATGAGGTCCTTGCAACCGCGTCGTATAACGCGGGTTACCATCGCATAAAAAAATGGTTACCTGATCAAGCCATGCCCGCTGAGTTATGGATAGAACTGATCCCGTACCGTGAAACGCGAGAATACGTAAAAAATGTCTATGCTTATCGGCAGGTTTACCACACGCGGCTGGGTCGTGAGGGTAATATATTGGCACCAATATTGGATATGAAAATGGGTGGCTAAGGCGCAAGTGCTTTAGCGCATCTGCATTGGGGTTAAACAGGGTCTATGTTAGACTTGAAATAAGTTAAATTTAACAGATGGGTTTTCTATGGATAAATTAGCCGTTTTATACGCCGAACATATTGCAACACTGCAGCAGCGTACTCGTACTATTATTGAGCGTGAAGGATTAGAAGGTTTAGTGATCCATTCAGGACAAGCTAAACGCCAGTTTTTAGACGATATGTACTATCCGTTTAAAGTTAACCCGCATTTTAAAGCTTGGTTACCGGTCATCGATAATCCACATTGCTGGATTGTTATAAATGGCAGTGATAAACCAAAACTTATTTTTTATCGTCCGGTTGATTTTTGGCATAAAGTACCTGATGAGCCGCGTGATTTTTGGGCTGATTATTTTGATATAGAGCTGTTGCTGCAACCTGATCAAGTCGAAAAATGGTTACCTTACGACAAAGCAAATTATGCATATATCGGTGAATATTTAGAAGTAGCGCAAGCACTCGGTTTTAGTGTGATGAACCCAGAGCCGGTATTAAACTTTTTTAATTACCACCGTGCTTATAAAACGCAATACGAGCTTGAATGTTTACGCCAAGCCAACCGTATTGCCGTAGATGGCCATAAAGCGGCTCGCGATACGTTTTTTAATGGTGGTTCTGAGTTTGATATTCAGCAAGCCTACTTAATAGCAACACGTCAAAGTGAAAATGAAATGCCGTATGGTAATATCGTCGCACTGAACGAAAACTGCGCTATTTTACATTACACCCATTTTGAGCCGCAAGCTCCGCAAACACATCATTCATTTTTAATTGATGCAGGTGCTAATTTTAATGGTTACGCTGCTGATATTACTCGTACTTATGATTTTAAAAAGTCCGGTGAGTTTGCTGAATTAATTGCTGCAATGACGCAACATCAAATTGCCTTGGGTAAAGCATTAAAGCCAGGCATGTTATATGGTGAATTGCATTTAGATTGCCACCAACGTGTTGCGCAAGTACTCAGCGATTTTAATATTGTTAAGCTACCAGCTGCTGAAATTGTTGAACGCGGTATTACGTCGACCTTCTTCCCACATGGGCTTGGCCATCATCTTGGCTTACAAGTACATGACATGGGCGGTTTTATGGCTGACGAGATGGGCACCCATCAAGCGCCACCTGAAGGGCATCCTTTCTTACGTTGCACACGCTTAATTGAAAAAAACCAAGTGTTTACGATTGAACCTGGTTTATACTTCATCGACTCACTGTTGGGTGATTTAGCGCAAAGCGACAACAAGCAGTTTATTAACTGGGATAAAGTTGCAGCGTTTAAGCCATTTGGTGGAATTCGGATCGAAGATAACATCATCGTTCATGAAGACAACCTTGAAAATATGACTCGCGATCTAGCATTAGATTGATCGTTTGTCAGGGTTAGAATTGGGGCCTGTCGGCCCCATTTTTGTATAAGTACATAAAATAATGTCTGAATATAATTACCCCGCAGCGCCCGTTTTTTATCAAGAAGAGATAAAAAAAAGCACTTTTATAGTACACATTGCACATACGCCAGATTTAGCATCAGCAAAAGCGTTTATTCGCGAAGTTGAAAATAAATACAGTGATGCGCGTCATAATTGCTGGGCACATGTTGCCGGTAATCCTGGTGGCAGTCATGTTTATGGCTTTTCTGATGATGGCGAACCGAACGGTACCGCAGGCAAACCTATGCTCAACGTGTTAGTTGGTTCTGGGCTTGGGGAAATTACTGCAGTGGTAACTCGTTACTTTGGCGGTATAAAACTGGGCACTGGTGGCCTAGTTAGAGCATATGGCGGATCGTTGAATAATGCTTTGACGCATTTAACAACGACAGTAAAGGTACCGAGTGTTGAGCTGATTGGCTATAGTGATTACAGTATCCAAGGCGCAATCGAGCAGTTATTAAAGACACAATACCAAGTTCTTACTATAGAAAAGCAATTTACTGCTAATATTGAATGGGTTATCACGATTGATAGCCGTCAAGCTGTGCAAGCGATTAAAGATATTTATGATTTGAGCCATGGCGCGGTTGAGTTAAGTATTAAACAGTAAGACAATAACAATCCATCAGAACGATTAACTAATAATAAAAGCGATAGCTACATGCAATTTCGTACCATCATTAAAATTCTCGGCCAACTGGTTGTTCTATTTAGTATTACTATGGTGCCGCCGGCAATTGTATCGCTAATTTATAAAGATGGTGGCGGTGTACCTTTTGTATTGGCGTTTATCTTTAGTGTGATTATTGGCTTAGCTGCTTATTACCCTAATCGTCAAGAACACGGTAATTTAAAAGCGCAAGAAGGCTTTTTAATCGTGGTGTTATTTTGGCTAGTTCTGGGAGCGTTCGCATCACTGCCACTTATTTTCCTACAAGAGCCTAACTTATCCTTAGCCGATGCGGTCTTTGAAGCCTTCTCTGGCTTAACCACAACGGGTGCCACAGTACTTACCGGTATTGAATATTTACCAAAATCTGTGCTGTTTTATCGCCAGCAACTGCAATGGTTTGGCGGTATGGGGATCATCGTACTTGCCGTGGCAGTACTGCCAATGCTGGGTGTTGGTGGTATGCAGCTATACCGAGCTGAAATTCCAGGTCCGGTAAAAGACTCGAAAATGACACCACGTATTGCCGATACCGCTAAACATCTTTGGTATATTTATGTGTCGCTCACCATTGCTTGTGCGTTGGCATATTGGGCTGCTGGAATGAACTGGTTTGATGCAATTTGCCATTCATTTTCTACTGTTGCGATCGGTGGATTCTCTACATACGATGCTTCTATGGGGCACTTTGACAGTCCACTAATTAACTTTATTTGCGTGATATTTTTACTTATCGCTGCCGCTAATTTCACCTTGCATTATGCGGCCGTTTCTAGTCGAAATCTCAGAGTGTACATACGCGATCCTGAGTTTAAAGTGTTTTTGTTTATTCAACTGGTGCTAGTTGTGGTGTGCTTTGCTGTGCTGTCATCGAATAACATTTATGCTAATGGCGATGAAACACTTGATCAGGCACTGTTTCAGGCTGTATCAATTAGCACAACCGCAGGCTTTGCTACGGATAACTTTTCAGCTTGGCCGCTGTTCCTGCCAATACTGTTGATATTTTCTAGCTTTATAGGCGGCTGTGCGAGCTCCACTGGTGGTGGGATGAAAGTAGTACGGGTATTTTTACTTTATCTACAAGGGGTGCGTGAGCTTAACCGGCTTGTGCATCCTCGTGCTATTTACTCAATAAAACTGGGACGTAAGGCGTTACCAGATAAAGTAGTTGAAGCTGTTTGGGGGTTTTTCTCTGCCTACGCGTTGGTGTTTGTGATCATCATGTTGGCATTAATGGGCACGGGGATGGATAACATAACGGCATTTTCTGCCACCGCAGCCTGTTTAAATAATTTAGGCCCAGGCTTAGGCGACGTTGCTGCACACTATGGTGCAATTAGTGATGGTGCTAAATGGTTATTAGCCATTGCTATGGTATTTGGGCGATTAGAGATATTTACGTTATTAGTGTTGTTTACACCGACATTCTGGCGCGGTTAGTCAGTCGTTAGGTTTAAACACTGTACAGGTTGTTATTTGTTCTTAATTAATTATTTGTAGTTGGAAAGTAAATGCCAAAAACAAGACAACAATTAAATTTAGAAAATCTCGCGCTGATCACTGCCGGTAGTATTGTTGATGTTGAAATATTAACACCAACAACCAGTAAACGTATTAAAACGGAGTTTGTTGGCTTACTGCATGACCGTTTTGTGATTTTAAATTACCCAACTGCAAAGCGTTTAAGTAATGCTATTGAGTACCTTAAAGATGGTGTGGTGGTAATTGTCAGAGCAGTGCTTGAAAGTGGTGGCGGGCAAGTTATCGCATTTCGTCAGCAAATTATGTCGGTATCATCTCACCCAGCTCGACTTATTTATTTAAACTTCCCAACTCAAGTGCAATTATTTAGTTTACGGTCAGAAACCCGCATTCCCACTTTGTTAGCTGCCAAAATAAAGCTCTGTGATGAACGCGAGCTACATGGCGTAATTAAAGATATCTCCGTAACTGGGGTGATGTTTGATGTAAAAGGCCTGGATGATCTTAGTGAATTAAAAAATACCCAGTGTAATATTGTGCTCGATGAAAAAAATAAAGGCATTACTGAGTTTAGCGGGCAAATATGCAGTATTAAAAGTCGAGCTGCGGGCGCGCAGTTTGGAATTCAATTAACTGCAAGTGAAGACGAAATGAAAGCCTTTATGAAAGATCACTTGATTGACCTCTCAGTGCTCGCGCCACTAGTCTAAATCTGCTGATATTCGCTATTTTGCAACAAAATAGCGAATATCGCGCACTTCAACTTAATTCCCGCTAATCTATTTTTATTGTCATTTCTTATCAATTACTTAACTTTATTTACTTGTTTCTATTGTTACTTTTTGGCGTGTTAATTCCGCTACTTGTTGCTTTGTTTGCGTGCAATAAAATGCACTTTACTTAATTTGCGTCTTTTTTATTGTTTTTAATTCATTGATTTTTAATGTGAAAACTTTTAACTCATATTCTGTGTTGCTAAATAGCAACAAAAAACCGTGAAAAACCCTTATAAGAAGCAAGTTTTAATTTTAACTTGCTGATTTTAAATCATTTTTAAAATGTGGCACTGAAGTTGTAACAGTCTAGTTGTACTGAACGAAAAGGTGATTATCACTAACGTTCGAAACCATAAACATTGAAGGAATATTAATTATGAACACATTAAATAAAACATTAGCACTTATCGCACTAGCATCTTCATCAGCGGCATTTGCTGGTACTGACTTTGACACATTAGATGTTGATGGCAGCGGCACTATCAGCCAAAGCGAAGCGTCAGTAGATGCAGAGCTAATGAGCAAATTTGCAGAGCTTGATACTGACGGCAACGGTGAGCTTTCAAGAGAAGAGTTCTCTAAAGCGTAATTTAGGCAGCAGTTTCACAACAGGGATCCCTGAAAAGGACTTCCACTCTTAATTGATTTGTAAGGAATATAATTATGAACACATTAAATAAAACATTAGCACTTATCGCACTAGCATCTTCATCAGCGGCATTTGCTGGTACTGACTTTGACACATTAGATGTTGATGGCAACGGCGCAATCAGCCAAAGCGAAGCATCAGTAGATGCAGAGCTAATGAGCAAATTTGCAGAGCTTGATACTGACGGCAACGGTGAGCTTTCAAAAGAAGAGTTTTCAAAAGCTTAATACTGCTTTGTGACAGGGAACCGTGAAAGGGATTTCATAGCACCACATTCATCATCTCAGGTACAAGGAGAAAAATTATGAACGCACTAAGTAAAGCGGTAGTGCTCATTGCATTAACCTCTTCATCAGCAGCATTTGCTTTTGAAGCGTTAGACTTCGATACGCTTGATGTTGATGAAAATGGTGTGATCAGTCAAGTTGAAGCATCAGAAGATGCTGAGCTTTTAAATAGCTTTGCAGAACGTGATACTGACCAAAACGGTGAGTTATCAAAAGAAGAGTTTTCAAAAGCTTAATAACCTAATACTGAGTTTATCCTGAGTTGCCAAAGACAACCTAAGTAGGAAAGGAACCTATGATAGAGGATAACAAGGAAGGCTTTGCTCGCGTTGAAAGTCAGTATTGAAACCAATTTTTTGATAGTACATTGAAGGAATATTAATTATGAACAAATTAAATAAAACATTAGCACTAATTGCACTAGCATCTTCATCAGCGGCGTTTGCTGCTACCGATTTTGATACGCTAGATGTTGATGGTAACGGCGCAATCAGCCAAAGCGAAGCATCAGTAGATGCAGAGCTTATGAGTAAATTTGCTGAGCTTGATACTGACGGCAACGGTGAGCTTTCAAAAGAAGAGTTCGCAAACGCGTAATTAAAGCTTCGCGCACAAGGAATCTAAAAGGATTTTACATTGATTACGTTCAAAAGCAGCCAATACCCCCGGGCTGCTTTTTTCTGTCTGGGTATTACGCATAACAAGGCATCTAGTTTACAGTTTAACTAAATCAGCTTATTATCAAGCTCTTAATTCAAGCATGGACGTTGATTATGTTAAGTTACCTTGGCTTATACTCTGCATTAATTGCCAGTATCTGGATTGTTGTTGGGGTGTATATCGCTGGTAGGTGTTATCCAAACTATAGCCATACCAAGCAATTTTGCAGCGAGCTCGGCGCTGCTGGCAGTCCCACAGAAAAACTCTCTCCTATTATTAATAACTACCCACTTGGTTTATTGTTTTGTTTATTTGGCTGGTATGTATTGCAGCTGGAAAATGCCCCTCTATTAATTGCGTTAGTCGGTTGGTTAACTATAAGCCACGGTGTCGCTACTTGGTTTGCTGGGTACTTCCCAATGGATGGCGATCCTCAAACAAAAACACCGACTTTGAGTTGTCGAATTCACTCTTGGGCTGGCTTGGTAATGCTGATGTCTTTGCTGATTGCGCCAATTCTTGTTGCTGTAAGTTCATATACCAGTATTTCATTTCGGCTTTTTTCAATTTTGTGTGTGTGTATTACCTGTTACTTTTTAGTTTTGTTGACGCAAGCATTTAAGCAAAAAGGCAGTGTAGGCACTTATCAACGATTATCTTATGGTGTTCAGTTGTTGTGGTTGAGTGCATTTTCGTTGGTGCTTTAATTTAATGTTAGATTTCAACAGTAAGTGTTGCTTTGTAAAACGCTTAAGCAAAGGTGAATCAAATATTGAATGACGGAGATTAGGCTTAGTGAAAAGTGTTAGCTATAACGTGGAACTGAGATGTCCATCTTTAGAAGAATTTTGTTTATTAAGAGAGAAGGTCGGTTGGGGTAAAGTCAACGCTGATCTGGCAAATACTAGTTTAAACAACTCGTTATTTCATGTAGTGATCCGACAGGAGGGGCTACTTGTTGGTATGGGTCGTGTAATAGGTGATGGTGGTTTATTTTTTTATATCCAAGATGTTGTTGTCGATCCTGACTTTCAAAGGCAAGGTATTGGTGCGTTGATTATGGATAATATAGAAATGTATTTGGCTGGGGCAGCAAAAAAAGGTGCAACCATCGGACTACTCTCAGCTAAAGGTAAAGAATCTTTTTATGCTCGTTACGGATATTTTAGTAGGCCGGATAAAATGTTGGGCTGTGGGATGTGTAAATTTACTTAGGATGAAAAATTTCAATGTCTGAATATGTAGCAAGTGTTGTCTGGTCTCGCCAAGCAGAAGAGTTGTTTATTGATAATAAATATAGCCGAGCTCACCAGTGGCAATTTGATGGCGGGGCAAGGGTTGCTGCATCTTCTTCTCCCGATATAGTGCCATTACCGTATTCGGTTGCCGCAAATGTTGATCCAGAAGAAGCGTTTATTGCTTCGCTATCTAGCTGTCATATGCTGTTCTTTTTATCTATTGCGGCAAAAAATAAATTTACGGTTGATAGCTATCAAGATGACGCGATTGGTTTGATGCAGCGCGCAAGTGATGGGCGTATGTCGATGACTCAAGTAACTTTAAAGCCCTGTGTGAAGTTTGCTAGTAATGAGCAACCGAGTGCAGAGCAATTAGAAGAAATGCACCATCAGGCTCATGAGTTATGTTTTATCGCCAATTCGGTGAAAACAGAGATTGTGATTGAGATTGTTGGTGCTTAATTAAATTGTAAGCATACCCAGAGCGTTAAAACTGCAATGTCGTTGCTATTGTTTCGCACAATGGCAACAAAACACGAATTTTCACAAACTAACTGCGTTTTTATTTTTTACTTACCAAAATAAATTTAATTTTCCCTTACAATTCAGATTGTTAATCTATGAAAAATATTTAGCTTTTATCAGTTAAAATATCTGTTCAGTTGCGGTTAGGGAGGTCGTCTTTGAAAAAGCCGCTATTATCAGCATTATTTCTTGAGTTGTGTCATTTTTATAATTCTTAACCATTTGATTTATATGAGCTTATAAATTAACGCGTAAAGTGTGTTGTTAAACTGCAACAGAATATTCCTTCTAAATTCCTCGAAAACATCAAAATATAATGTAACAGTATGATTTTTAATGGTAATAAATTGTTGGCATCGAAGTTGTAATACTCTAGTTGTCTTGAACGAAACGGTGATTATCACTTAAGTTCACCACCATAAACTTTGAAGGAATATTTATTATGAACACATTAAATAAAACATTAGCACTTATCGCATTGGCATCTTCTTCTGCAGCATTTGCTGGTACTGACTTTGATACATTAGATGTTGATGGCAATGGCGCAATTAGCCAGCAAGAAGCATCTGTTGATGCAGCTCTTTCGGCTAAATTTACTGAACTTGATACTGACCAAAATGGTGAGTTATCAAAAGAAGAATTTTCAAAAGCGTAATTTCAGTTTCCACAAACAGGGATCTCTGAAAAGGATTTCTCTCATTTTAAATTATTAGGAATAACACTATGAAACATATTAATACAGCACTTGCAATTTTTGCCCTTGCGGCTTCATCAACTGCGTTTGCAGCAGTTAGTTTTGATACTTTTGATACCAATGGCGATGGCGTGATCAGCCAAAAAGAAGCATCAGTGAATGCACAGCTAGTTGAAATATTTGCTGATTTAGATACGGATAGCAACGGTGAATTATCAAAAGAAGAGTTTGCCAAAGTACAATAAACGGATAGCAATAATACTCCTCCACAAAAAAGCAGCTTAATTAAGCTGCTTTTTTTGGTTAACTTGACTGTGGCTGGTTATAAACTGTAGTCAAACTGCAGTGACAATTTTCGCGGGCTGCCGTAGCGATACTGGTTGTAAAAACCGATTTGGCTGTAATACGTTTTATCAAATAAGTTATCGACATTTAAGCTCACGGCCATTTGCTGATTAATCTGATAGCTTGCCATTAAACTGGCTACACCATAAGCTTTTTGTGCAACTTCAACCGTGCCAAATACGGGGTTTTTTACCTCATCGTAGCTGCGACTTTGCCAGCGATAACCACCGCCGATTGTTACTCCCTGTAAGCTATCGCTTAATTGATAACTGGTGAATAATTTAAACTGATCTTTTGGATTGGTGGTATTTAAAGGTGTGCCATCGGGTTGCTCACCTTCACTGTGGGTATAACCGAAATAAGCATTCCAAGCATCGCTTAATGCGCCATTGAGCTCGAACTCAAAGCCTTCAGTAACCGTGCCGTCAATCGGTTGGTAAATTGCCTGTAAAGTATCTGCAATGGTTTCACCAGTATATTCCCCCCAGTTATCTTGATGGATTTCAAAACCAGACAATGACAGCTCTAAGCGCTCATTTAGCAGTGAAGCCTTGATCCCCACTTCATAATTTTTACCTTGAATTGGCGCTAAGTAATTGCCATTTTCGTCAACACGGCTTTGTGGTGTGAATATATCAGTGTAATTGCCGTACAGCGCCCAACTCTGATTAATCGCATACGTGGTGCCGAAGTAATTAGTCAGTTCATTATCTAATTCATAATCATGCACGCTACCAAAGTTATCTTGCGCCGTTTGCCATTGGTTTAAGCGGCTACCTAAAATAACCGATAAATCATTGGTTAAGTTAAGCTGAGTGGCAAAGTAAAGGGCACTTTGCTGCGTGGTACCATATGAGCCAAAGGCTGGCGTGGCTTGCCAGTTAGGTTTTGGATAGTCGTAATTTGCTGCGCTAAAGTCACCAATAACAGTGGCTTGTTGTTGCGCAGCAAAATAGGGCGTTGAGAAATCTTGCTGTTGATCATTGTATCCAAAAAGCACTTGGTGGTTTTGCCCAAACCAATTAAATTGGCCTGTTAACTCTATTTCATAGGTGCGTTGTATGCGTTTAGCGTCAATATAGTTTAACGAGCCAGGCACCATGCCGATATTTGTTTGTGAGTCAGGGTTACCAGTAGCCCAAAATACATCGTAATCTAAGTCGTTATTACCATAGATGTAGCTTGCACTTAGCTGCCAATTAGGATTGAAGTAGTGCTCAATCTTCATAAAGCTATTTAATGCTTTAGTTTTGGATGATGACCAACTTGGCGCGGTAGATGCCTCTCTGGCGTAGTTGGTGCGGCTGCCATCACTATAAAAAATAGGTAATCCGCCAGACATAGTGCCTTTTGGAGTGGTTGTTTGCGTATCAAGGGCGAAAGTAAATAGGGTATTATCGGTTAAATCTGCTTCAATAATGCCATATAAAGTACTGCGACTTTGCGAGAAACGATCTTGGTATGACTGTTGATCTTGGTAGGCGGCCACGGCACGACCACGCACACTTTCGCTGTTATTTAAGCTGCCGGATACATCAATTACGCCGCGATAATTTTGCCAAGATCCCACTGATGCACTGAATTTCACTTGGTTTTGTACGGTTGGGCGCTTGCGTATTAAATTAATTGCCGCGGAGGGGTTACCTGCACCAAGCATTAACCCTGTGGCACCACGAACAATTTCAATCCGCTCATAAATCGCGGTATCTGTTAAGTTATCGCCGTAATTAAATCGGGTATCATAGGTTGTTGCTATGCCATCATATAAAATACTGGTAACGCTAATCCCCCGGGCTGAAATTGAATATTTACCGTTGTCGGCTTCTCGAGCGTTGATGCCCGTTACGCTGGTGATGGCTTCAATAGCGCTATTTAATTGTTGATCGGCCATAAATTCACTGGTGATCGCGATAACCGATTGCGGAGTTTGTAGGTGAGACAAATCTAGTCCCGTAGCTGAGCTCATTGAGCTGACCTTATAGCCGCTATTTTGCTCGCCAACAATGGTGAGTTTTTCAATGTCCGTTTTTGCTTCGGCATGTGCATTAGCCGAGAGTCCACATAAAAGAATACTAATAACGCTGCAATATGTAGCAGAAAGAGGCGTGTTTAAAGCTGGGTGCATCATCTGAGGAAATCCATTTAATGTTAAATAAGGTGAAATTAACTTTTCACAGAAAGAGTTGCTGCTTGATTATCAAACAGCAGCAGGGTAATGGATTTGGGTACGGAAGTAAATGCTTTTGAGATTGATTTTCATTTGCATGTTTGGGGTGGGAATTCACCTTTCGATACTTTAACCTTGTTCCGAAAGGTGAGTAGTGACTTTTATAAAAAGATAGCGCTAACTTGGAATAGTTTTTCAACGACATTAATATGTTTTTTATCGATCAAAAACATAATAACGTGGTCGCCCGAGTGAATAACCGTATCATCGTGAGCAATGAGTACATCATCGTTACGAACAATCGCGCCAATCGTGGTACCTGCAGGCAGCTTAATATCAGCAATTGCCCGGCCGACAACTTTAGAGGTGTGTTCGTCGCCATGGGCCACCGCTTCAATGGCTTCTGCTGCGCCTTTACGCAATGAATACACATTAACAATATCGCCACGGCGAACATGTGTTAACAAGGCTGAAATGGTCGCTTGTTGTGGTGAAATCGCAATATCAATTTCGCCACCTTGCACTAAATCTACGTACGCACCGCGCTGAATAAGTACCATGGTTTTTTGCGCACCCATGCGTTTAGCAAGCATGGCTGACATAATATTAGCTTCATCGTCATTGGTTACCGCGATGAATACATCAACTTGCTCGATGTGTTCTTCTGATAACAACTCCTGATCTGACGCATCACCACAAAATACTACTGTGTTATCAAGTACTTCTGATAATTGTTCGGCACGTTCTTTATTACGTTCAAGTAATTTTACACTGTGGTTTCTCTCAAGGGAGCGAGCAAGCCCAGCACCGATGTTACCGCCACCTGCAATCATAATTTTTTTGTATGAACGTTCTAGTTTTTGTAGTTCGTTCATTACAGCGCGAATATGTTTGGTGGCCGCAAGGAAAAATACTTCATCATCTGCTTCAATGACTGTGGTACCTAGCGGCTTGATGGCTTTACCTTGGCGATAAATCGCAGCAACGCGGGTTTCAACGTTGGGGATATGCTCTTTTAATGCGGATAGTGCATAACCTACCAGTAAGCCGCCGTAGTAGGCTTTAACGGCTACAAGCGAGAGCATACCATCACCGAATTCCAATACTTGTAATGCGCCGGGGTAATCAATCAAACGACGAATATACTTAGTCACTAATTGCTCTGGTGCAATGTAGTGATCAACAGGTAAATCATCGTTTTGAAAGAGCTTTTCGCGGTACTTTAAGTATTGCTCTGAGCGAATTCGGGCAATTTTAGTTGGTGTATTAAAAATACTATAAGCGACTTGGCAAGCGACCATGTTCACTTCATCTGAACTGGTCACTGCGATGATCATATCGGCGTCTTCCGCACCGGCGCGGCGTAATACATCAGGGTGAGCACTGTGGCCTGTGACCCCCTGTAGATCGTATTTATCTTGTAACTCACGTAATCGGTTGCCATCAATATCTACAACTGTGATTTCGTTTTGTTCACCTACCAGGTTTTCAGCGAGTGTACCGCCTACTTGCCCTGCACCGAGTATGATTATTTTCATGGTTTACTAAAAGCTTCTTATGAGTGTGTTTTTACAAGCTTGGCATAATAAAATCCGTCACTCTCGCCTGGCAGCAACTGCAGCCCAGGGTTGCTTGGGGTATCGTTATCATGAAGCGGAATATGTTCAACATCGTTATTATTTGCTAAAAACTTAGCTACTTGCAGCTGGTTTTCTTGCGGTAATACTGAGCAGGTTGCATAAATTAGCGTGCCGCCTGGTTTTAATAAAGGCCAAATGCTATTTAAAATATCGCCTTGTAATGTTGCCAGATCATTAATATCAGACGCACGACGTAACCATTTTATATCTGGATGACGACGAATTACACCCGTTGCCGAGCAGGGCACATCTAGTAATATACGGTCAAACTGACGCTCATCCCACCATTTATGTGGCTGTGACGCATCGGCACATTGTAAATCGGCACCTAAACCAATACGTACCAAGTTTTGCTTAACGCGTTCAAGGCGAGTGGCATCACTATCCAATGCCAGTACATCGGCATCTGCGAGCTCTAAAATATGACACGTTTTACCGCCAGGCGCTGCGCAGGCATCTAAAATATGCTCGTCGGCTTTTGGCTCTAAAAAGCGTGCTGCAAGTTGCGCTGCGGCATCTTGTACTGAACATGCGCCGCTGTCGAATTCTGGCAACGAGAATACATCACGTGGCTTATCTAATTTAATACCATCTGGAAAATCAGGGTTTAGTGTATGTTCAATGTCATTAGCCGTGAGCATTTCGCTATATTCAGCGGTGCTATATTGCGCCTGATTAACTCGCAACCACATGGGTGCTTGTTGCTGATTGGCTTCTAGCAGTGCTTGCCAAGAGTCAGGATAAGCGTCTGTTACTTGTTTGATAAACCAGTTTGGGTGGTTGTATAAACACACCGGTATTTGCTTGGCTTGTTCTTCTAGCTCTGCTTGTTGGCGTTGAAAACTACGTAAAATAGCGTTGATCAAACCTTTTAAACCCAACGCACGCAATTGTTCTAAGGCATTAACGGTTTCGCTAATGGCAGCATGCGGTGGAACCCGCATATGTTGTAGTTGGTAAATACCAACATATAGCAAAAACTGGAAAATACGGCGCTTGCCTTTAAGCGGTTGTTCAACTAAGTGTTGGCAATAGTTATCTAAACTTGGTAAATAACGCAATACGCCATAGCAAATTTGTTGCAAAAGGGCTTTATCTTTAGGCGATAAACCTTGGCTTGCAAACGGTAGCTCTTGATTGAGTGACGCGCCTTTATCAACTACGTTATATAAAGTTTCGGCGGCCAGCGCCCTGACATTACTCATTGTGTTCGCCTATTAGTGTGCCAGGGGTTACCCAGTCTGCTCGACCATTTAAAAAGTCAGTAATGGCCATTGGCTTTTTGCCTTGTGGCTGTAGTTGAGTGATATTCAGTGCATTAGTCCCGCAGGCAATCACAATACCGTGTTTATCACTTTGTAGCACAGTACCGGCATTACCTTGTTGTTCAACAACATTGGCTTGATAGATTTTAACCGTGTTGTCGCCCATTTGTGTAAAGCACACTGGCCAAGGATTGAATGAGCGGATATTACGCTCTATTTGCGCCGCGTCCATCGACCAATCAATATTTGCTTCGTCTTTCGATAGTTTTTTAGCGTAATTGGCAAGTTCGTCATTTTGTACTTGCGGGGTAATTTCGCCATTGGCTAGTTTAGCAATGGTGTCGATTAATGCACCCGGGCCTAAATCGGCAAGCTTAGTGTATAAACTAGCGCTGGTCTCAGCGGCATCAATAGGGCAGCGGCTGATGTGTAACATATCGCCAGTATCTAAGCCTTCATCCATTTGCATGATAGTGACGCCGGTCTCTTCATCGCCCGCCCAAATTGCGCGTTGAATCGGTGCAGCGCCACGCCAGCGTGGTAAAATTGAGCCATGTACATTTAAACAACCAAGCCGTGGCGCATCTAAAATAGCTTTAGGCAGTAACAGGCCATAGGCGACCACAATCATGATGTCGGCATTTAAGCTGCTCAATTCGCTAAGTGCGTCGTCGCTTTTTAATGATGCGGGTTGGAAAACGGGTAAATCGTGCTGTAAAGCAAGTTCTTTTACTTCACTGGCTTTGAGTTTTTTACCGCGCCCAGCGGGACGATCTGGTTGGCTGTAAACACCAACTATTTGATGCTCTGAATCAATTAGAGCCTGTAAATGGCGGGCAGCAAAATCGGGCGTACCGGCAAAAATAATGCGTAATGGTTGTGTCACTGAAATTCCTAATTATTACTAAGGTATTATTGCGCTGCTAACTTAGCTTCTTTTTCAAGCTTTTTACGGATACGTTGGCGCTTTAGTGGCGATAAATAATCGATAAATAATGTGCCTTTTAAGTGATCTAATTCGTGTTGAATACAAATCGCTAATAACTCATCGGCATCTAAGCTGAACTCTTCGCCCTGTTCGTTCAGTGCGGTCACAGTGACGGTTTCTGCACGGTCAACTTTTGCATAAGAGTGAGGTACCGATAAACAGCCTTCTTCACTTACGGTGTTACCATCTTGTTTAGTGATAGTAGGATTGATCAGTACTAATGGCTCATTACGTTCTTCAGAGACATCAATAACCACAATTCGTTGATGAATATCGACTTGTGTGGCAGCTAACCCAATGCCGTTTTCATCATACATAGTTTCCAGCATGTCTTTAACAATTTGGCGAACTTGATCGTCAACTTGAGTGACTTCTTTTGCTATAGTGCGTAAACGCTCATCTGGAAATCTTAAAACTTCTAACCTAGCCATAGTAACCTTTTTCACTTGTGCTTAATTTAGGGTATTGTATGCTCTTATTTTAGCCATTCGCGTTCACCTTTAACAGGTTTTGGTTGATAATAATGAAAAAACACCACAAGGAAGCTCAATGAAATACCCATTATTTGCGACAATGTTGGCATTAAGTGTAACTTTTCCATCGTTAGCTGATGTATTAACAATAAAAAAAGATGCGCCTAAACAATACGTTGTAAAAAAAGGCGATACATTATGGGATATTTCAGGAATTTATTTGCAAGAGCCGTGGCAATGGCCTGAACTTTGGCAAATGAACCCACAAATTAACAACCCGCACCTGATTTATCCGGGGGATGCGCTATCTTTGATCTATGATGAGCATGGCAATCCGCGTTTGGTGGTTAATTCTGGCTATAAAAAGCTTTCTCCACATGGTCGTATTACACCAAAAGGTAAAAATGCGATCCCTACGTTACCACTTGAATTATTGCGCCCTTACCTGACCTACGAGCAGGCAATTGATGCAAAAGAAATTGCAGAGAAACCGTATATTCTAGGTGCCAATGTTAATACTAAAATGAACACTGAAGGGCATATTGTTTACGTTAAAGGTGATTTAGAACTTCACGAGGCATACGCAATTTATCGTAAGGGCCAAGAGTTTATTGATCCAAAAACGAATGCAGTGCTCGCCAATAATACGCAGTTGGTGGCTGTGGGTCGCGTATTTAGAAAGGGTGACGTAGCTAATGGTGTGCCTGCTTCAGTTAAACTTGAACAGGTTAAGCAAGAAATTAAACCGGCCGATTTTTTAATGCCCGCAATGGATGGGCAGTTATTACCAGCCTATTTTAATATCCATCGTCCTGAGCAACGAGTAAACGGAACAATCATAGCATCAGTAAGTGGTTTGCGAGAATTCAGCACAATGGACATTGTAGTGCTAAACTTAGGGTCAGAGCAGGCAATTAAAGAAGGCCATATTTTAGATATTGAGCGTCAATCACCGACGGTTTTTGATGGTCGTAATGGTCCGCGTTATAAAGAAGATTCAAATAGCCTTGAAAAGTTAGTAACAAACGCCAACGAATTTTTTGGCGTTGAAGCAGATGAAGACACGCAAGTGTGGCATATGCCAAAAGAAAAGGTCGGTGAGTTAATGGTATTTAAAGTTTATAACAACGTTAGCTACGCTTTAATCGTAAAAAACCAGCACCCAATCCGAGTCGGTGATTTTGCAGTTATAAATTAATTCAGGTTTGAGTGCTCTAAGGAGGGAGCATGAAAGATTCATCGGGCAAGCTAAGCCATTGGCTTGCCTTTTATTTATGCAAAGGTTTAGGGGTGAAAACCCTACTTGCATTAGCGCAAAAGCAACCACTTGATACTCTATTTAAGTTGTCTCATAAGCAACTTATCGAATGTGGTTTAAGTCCGCAGGTAGCCAGTAATTTACTCGCCACAGATTGGCGGCAGGTTGACTATTACCAAACGCTAATTAACCAATCTCAGATAACCGCAATTGATTATTTTGATCCACTGTATCCGCCTTTACTGAAAGAAATTGCCGCCGCGCCCTTATTATTGTTCTGCCGTGGCAATGTGGAGTTACTACATTGCCCGCAAATTGCGATTGTTGGCAGTCGCAATGCGACGCCCATCGGGCTGGAAATTGCAGCTGAATTCGCTCATCAACTGACTCTAGCAGGGCTCACGGTTACTTCAGGAATGGCACTTGGTATCGATGGTGCCGCTCACAAGGGGGCGTTGGCAGGCAGTGGCAATACCATTGCTGTGTTAGGGACCGGTGTGGATGTTGATTATCCTAAACGGCATAAATTACTCACCGAGCAAGTTTGTGAGCGGGGGTTATTGGTGAGTGAGTTTTTGCCCGGCACGGCCGCAAATGCTAATAACTTTCCACGGCGCAACCGTATAATATCTGGTTTATCGCTTGGGGTATTAATTGTTGAGGCGCAAATCAAAAGTGGATCGCTTATCACTGTGCGCTATGCGTTGGAGCAAAATAAAGAAGTGTTTGCCGTACCTGGCTCAATAAAAAACCCACTCTCCGAAGCCAGTCACTTTTTAATTAAACAAGGAGCAAAGTTGGTGGAAAATGTCAGTGATATTCTCGATGAAGTGAGCTTTTTTTGTGAAAACAGTCTATATAATATAGAAGAGCTAACAGTTGATGAAGTTGACTGCCAAGTACTCAACAGTGTTGGTTATGAAGTGACAGCAGTCGATTTAATTGCTCAACGTAGTCAGTGGTCAATAGATAAAGTACAAGCTCGTTTGCTTGATCTTGAGCTAGAAGATCGGGTAGAACGTGTATTAGATGGCTATATTAGAATTCGATAAGCTTTAGTGTACTAGTTTGGAGGAAAGTAATATGTTCGATATCCTCATGTATTTGTTTGAAAACTATATTCACAGCGAAGCAGAAATCTTTGTTGAGCACAATGAACTGACTGACGAGTTATTACGGGCTGGCTTTAATAAGCCCGAAATATATAAAGCGCTTGATTGGCTTGAGCAGCTTGCTGACTTACAGCACAGTGATGAATTTCCTTACTTAAATGCCCATCCACAGCATGCAGTACGTATTTTTACTGACAGCGAATGCCAGATGCTCAGTACTGAGTGTCGCGGTTTTTTAATGTTTGTTGAGCAAGTTGGAGTGATCAATAGCGCCACCCGTGAGATGGTGATGGACCGTTTATCCGCGTTAGACAAGCCTTATATATCACTTGATGATCTTAAATGGGTCGTGCTAATGGTATTGTTTAATGTGCCAGGATCGGAGCAGGCTTACGCGCAAATGGAAGAGCTTATTTTTGATGAGCCAGCAGAGGTGCTACATTAAGCCTCTGCTGCGCTTGTATCTTTAATTAGTTTGGGTATATTAGGCGAAAATTAGCCAGCTGCTTAGGAAACACATGAGTAAAATCGACCAATCGCTTTTCTCTGCAAACCAACATGCCTTAGAAAAAGAATACGAAGTCTGCCCGCAATGTGGATCAGAGCTTGTAATTCGTAATAGTAAGTCAGGTCCTTTCCTTGGTTGTGCAAGTTACCCTAAATGTGACTTTATTCGCTCGCTTGCCCAGCATGATAATCACCAAATTAAAGTGCTAGAGGATAGCCCATGCCCAGAGTGCGGCAATCCATTAGTGGTTAAAAGTGGTCGTTATGGCATGTTTATCGGCTGTACGGATTATCCCAATTGTCACTATATTGCGCATGATGAGCCCGAGCCTAATGAAGAAGTCCTGCCTGCTTGCCCTAAATGTAAAAAAGGCCAGTTGGTCGCGCGTAGTAATAAATTTGGTAAAACCTTTTATTCATGCAACAGCTACCCAAGTTGCAAATATACGTTGAACTTTAAACCCATTGCACATACTTGCCCAGCATGTCAGTGGCCGGTGATGATGCAAAAGCAAATGACCAATCGTGTTGTGTTACAATGCCCGCAGAAAAGTTGTTCGCATAAACTCACTGTCGATCAATAATTACCCGCTTATTATTAGTATTGGAGATTTTTTGTGACTGATTCAACCTCAGTTCCTGTGACTGCCGTTGCTGCGTTAGAGCAAGGTGGCGTTATTGTTTATCCTACAGAAGCCGTTTATGGTTTAGGTTGCGACCCTGATAATCAACACGCGGTCGAGCGCTTGTTGGCAATAAAACAGCGCCCAGTAGAAAAAGGCCTGATTTTAATTGCTGATAACTACGGGCAATTATTAAAGTACGTTGATGACGCAAAAATTCCCATGGATAAGCGTGCCGATATTTTTTCGCAGTGGCCTGGCGCTATAACATGGGTGATGCCTGCCGCTAAAAACACGCCAAAATGGCTAACAGGCCAGTTTGATACAATTGCCGTACGAGTCACAAACCATCCAACGGTAAAGCAGTTATGCCAACAGTTTGGTAAACCGCTAGTATCTACCAGTGCGAATTTATCAGGGCAAGACACCGTGACCAGTATTACAATGGCGAAAACAGAGTTTGGCCAACAAGTGGCGTTTTATGTTGATGCAGCACTCGGTGGTAACACTCAGCCAAGCACCATTAAAGATGCCATGACAGGCAAAGTATTTAGAGGATAAACATGCACAGTAATTTACTAGAGCAAGTAAAAACCTACCTTATGGCCCTGCAAGATACAATTTGCCAAGGTTTAGAACAAGCCGACGGTCAAGCGCAATTTGTAGAAGACAATTGGCAACGTGCAGAGGGCGGTGGCGGTCGTACTCGAGTGATCCGTGATGGCAATGTAATAGAGCAAGGTGGGGTAAATTATTCTCATGTCTTTGGTGCCTCAATGCCAGCGTCGGCAACAGCGCATCGTCCTGAACTTGCCGGTCGTAGTTTTCATGCTTGCGGCGTATCTTTGGTGATCCATCCAAAAAACCCACATATTCCGACCAGCCATGCCAATGTACGCTTCTTCATTGCAGAAAAAGCAGGCGAAGAACCGATTTGGTGGTTTGGTGGTGGTTTTGACTTAACGCCATTTTATCCAGTGCTTGAAGATGTTCAACATTGGCATCAAGTCGCACATGAGCTATGCGCGCCGTTTGGCGACGAGGTTTACCCTAAATATAAAAAATGGTGTGACGAGTATTTTTACCTTAAACATCGCGATGAAACGCGCGGTGTCGGCGGTTTGTTCTTTGATGATTTGAATGAAGCCGGGTTTGAGCAAAGCTTTGCCTTTATGCAAGCAGTAGGTAATGGCTTTTTAGGTGCTTATTTACCTATTATTGAACGTAGAAAAGCAACCCCATTTACTGAGCAGCAACGAGACTTCCAACTTTATCGTCGTGGCCGTTATGTTGAGTTTAACTTAGTGTGGGATCGTGGCACTTTATTTGGCTTGCAAAGTGGCGGACGTACAGAATCAATATTAATGTCGATGCCGCCGCTAGCGCGTTGGGAATATAACTATACACCCGAAGAAGGCAGTGCTGAAAATAAGCTATACGCTGACTTTTTAAAACCAAGAGACTGGTTAGGGCTAGCATAGAAAGCAGTGTGCCAGTCAATATCTGCTTTATTGACTGGCAACTTTAAGTATTACATCAATTTAAAGCTTCTTACTTGCTCATCCAGTGAACGCGCTAGATTTAACAGCTCCTCACTTACTTTTTGGTTATCGTTAGCATCCACTAATGACCGCTCAGCGTTATCACTAATACCAATAACACTCCTATTTATTTCCTCTGCGGCTAAGTTTTGCTGTTCTGTTGCGTCGGCTATTTGAATATTAAGTTGATTTATTTCATTCATCTGCATAGAAATATCTTTTAAAGCTTGAGCAACATTTTTTACTTGTTGCGCTCTAGCATCAGCTTCCTCACACGATTCACCCATGGTTTTAACCGTTTGCGCTGCTTCGGATTGTAGCTTGTCGATTGTGCGACGAATTTCATCAGTGGATGCATGGGTACGAGTTGCCAACGTACGTACTTCATCAGCCACCACAGCAAAGCCCCGCCCAGCTTCACCTGCGCGTGCGGCTTCAATCGCAGCATTAAGAGCTAACAAATTGGTCTGTTCAGCAATACTGCTAATCACTTCGAGTACTTTTCCTACCTCAAGTGTTTGTACTTGTAGTTGACTTACTTGCGCTGCAGCTTGGCGAACATCGTCTGCCAATTGATTAATACTGAGTTCGGTTTGTTCAGCAACATGCATACTTTGTTGTGCCAGTTCATTACTGTTTTCTGATTTTTCAGAGGCAAAGTGGGTGGTGTTTTTTACTTCATTAGAGGAGCTCTCTAGTTCATTTATAGCTGCAGCTACGGAGTCTGTATTTTTCTTTTGCTCTAAAATAGCGCGCTCAGTAGTATCCGCTGAGGTATAAATTTTTTCTGCGGAGTGGATCAATACTTTTGATGAATGGGATACTTGAGCAATATTATCTTTAAAGGTGGCGATCATCTTATTAAAGCTGGTGGCGAGCCAACCCAGTTCATCTTCCGCGCTATCGTCAATTCGCAGGCTCAAATCTTTGTTGGTTGTAGCTAAATGCATAGCATGACCAAGCTTTTTAAGGCGGACAATAAAAATTTGTCTAAACATAATGCCCAGTAATACAAAAGCAATAATAAAAATAATAGAGAGTAATGCGGTATTTACTAGGGTGTTGTAAGTCACAGTGTTATCAATATCAGCTAATGAGTAACTAATTTTAACTACGCCGAGTACATCACCTTCTTGTACTTGATGACAGCCAAGGCAATTAGTGCCTTTATAATCGCTACTGGCAAACATCGGGCGTAGGTAAGTCATGCTGCGGCTGTTATTTTGCTGATCAATTAGCAATGTTTCCTTGCCTTTTAAGGCCTCGCGTTCGATATCGTTGTTGGGTGCTTGATTTTTATTGCCAGGCCCATAAAGTTTATTAACAAGTGGGGAGCGAATAATATGCGCATCTTCAATATTTGGGTGTTTGCGTAGCTTTTGGCTTAATAGCTCTCTATTTGCCATGGTGCCTGTGAGCATTAAAGTGTTAATAGAGTCAAAGTAGTTATCAGCAAGAAGCTTAATATTTTCTGCAACTGTGTCTTGCGCAAGCGTTCGTTGTTGGCTTGAGCTACTAAGGATACTGGCAATTAACACAATAATGCCTGTTAGGGCTAATAGGGCATAAATTTTATGTTGGATTGATTTCACACGCACGACGCTTTTTCTAAATATTTGATCACGTATTATCTATATTTAAAAAAAGGTCGTTTTGACTTAGCGCAAATAGCGTGCAGTTAAAGAGCCGTGCTAGGACTGATTGATCATATGACTGGCAAGTTGCGCCAAAGATTTACGTAACCCTTCTCGTAATAAGGGATTATCAATTTCCGCGTCTAACGCTTTATTCATGCAGTACATCCATTGATCACGTAAGTCCTGATCGATCGGAAATGGCATATGGCGTTTACGCAGCATAGGGTGACCATGTTTTTCAACAAACAAGTCTGGACCACCTAACCAGCCAGATAAAAACTCAAAAAACACTTGGCGAATACGATCCAATGGTTGAGGATGCATATCATATAACGGTTTGGCGTATTCATCGCTTGCCATTATGTCGTAGAATCTATTGGCTAGGGCGCGCGCGCCTTGTTCGCCACCCATAATTTGGTATGGGGTTTTTTCTGGTGTTGGTGCTTCTGGTTGCTTCGATTTTGAGAAAAGTCGTTTAATCATAAAGTTATCATCGTTAATAAGCAGTAATGTACGAGGTAGATTACTGCACAAAGAGGTTGCTCGAATATGGACAAATATGCGGTTTTTGGAAATCCCATCAAACACTCAAAATCACCCGCGATACATACGCAATTTGCAACCTCACTAGGTGAACAAATTGAATACAGCGCAATATTAGCACCGATTGATGACTTTAAAAAAGCGCTGACTGAGTTTTTTGCCAACGGCGGGAAAGGGGCTAATGTTACTGTGCCATTTAAAGAGCAAGCATTTGATCTCGTTGCTGAGCGCACCGAATTGGCAACCATTGCAGGGGCTGTGAATACAATAAAGTTATTAGACGATGGCCGTTTATTGGGTGATAACACCGATGGTATTGGCTTTGTGAATGATTTACTTGCAAATAACGTGACTATAAAAGATAAGCGAATTTTACTTATCGGTGCTGGTGGTGCTGCGCGTGGTGTTGTACTCCCTTTGTTGGCGCAACAACCCCTTGAAATAATTATAGTTAACCGCACAGCGGCAAAAGCAAAAGCATTAGCTCAGCTGTTTGCACAATATGGCGAAGTGACAGGCTTCGGATTTGATGATTTACCCGTAAGTGATTACTCACTGATTGTTAATTCAACATCTAGCAGCATGCTCGGAGAGTTACCGGCATTAAAACAACAGCACTTAGATAGCTGTAATTACGTTTATGATATGTTTTACTCACAGCAAAACACACTGTTTATGCAATGGGCGCAGGATTATAAAGCGGATATTAAAGTATTAGATGGTAGCGGTATGCTAGTTGGCCAAGCAGCACAAGCCTATTTTGTATGGCGCAACAAAATGCCTGAAATTCTGCCCGTGGTTAAAGCATTAAAATCAGGAGAGCTGAAATGAACCAAGCGATTCAATTTATAGATCGCATGGAGTTTAATGCGCAAGCTCAGCTTTTAACCTTTTACGCGCAAGTGAACGGTTTAATGGTGGAATGCATTATTGATACGCAAAGCTTAGCTATTTCAGATATTGAATCAGCAAAGCAGCATTTTGACATGCTGCGCTTTGATTATGAAGAACTTGCCGAGCAACAAATCGAAGATGAAGCGTATAACTCGGCAGGACAAATCATTGTTTCAGTGCTGAGTTAATCCTCAGCTAAATATTCATCTTTAAGCTCAACATAATTAGTTGCTGATATTTTTAAAAAGCTAAGCTCTTGCTCTGTTAAGGGTCTAGCTTGTTTTACTGGGCTGCCAACGTATAAAAAACCAGATTCTAAACGTTTATTAGGTGGCACAAGAGAACCTCCACCGATGATCACATCATCTTCTACAATAGCGTTATCCATCACTATGGCACCCATACCTACTAATATACGGTTCCCTAAGCGACAACCATGTAGCATCACTTTATGCCCTACGGTTACATCGTCACCAATAATTAATGGATAGCCATCGGGATTACTTTTACTGGCACGAGTTAGATGCAATACGCTGCCATCTTGTATATTTGTACGCTCTCCAATTCGTATATAGTTAACATCACCACGGGCAGCAACTAGAGGCCATATACTACTGTTGTCTCCCAAAGTAATATTACCGACTAAAACGGCAGACTCATCAACATAGACTGATTGATTAAAGGTAGGAGTCATTCCTTTATAAGAGCGGATTGTCATTCGAGCACCTAAAAATATTGGAGTAAGTAATACGAGTGTACCAGCAGAGCCTATAAAATGGCCAGAGGGGAGCTGCTTTGTTCAGAAAACTATCGCTTTTGATGCCTTTAGCTCGTAAAACAGACGAACAGCACTTTATTTGAAGTTTTCTTCAAAAAACGCTTGCGTAAAATCCGCCGCGCCCTATAATGCGACCCCACTGAGACGGCAGAGCGCAACGCATAGCGGGGCATGAGCTACTTAGTAAGTCGAGTAAAACTTGAGTTCAGATTTTTAGAAAGTTTAAATTTAAGTGTTGACAAAAAAATAGGAAAGCGTATTATGCGCAGCCCTAGCGAGATAAAGTTTAACTTTAACCGCAACGTTCTTTAACAATATAAAGCAATCATCTGTGTGGGCACTCGTACAGATTGAGTTCTAACAGCAAAACTACTTAGGTAGGGATGCAAACAAATTTAGAGTCTCAATTGAAACTGAGTGACCAACAGCAATAAATTTATTTATTGCAGCACAGTCAATTCGTTTTTGGCAACAAAAACAAATAATTCAGAATTCATTGAGCATGTCCTTCGGGACAGAAAAAACTTTTAATTGAAGAGTTTGATCATGGCTCAGATTGAACGCTGGCGGCAGGCCTAACACATGCAAGTCGAGCGGTAACAGAGAGGTGCTTGCACCTTTGCTGACGAGCGGCGGACGGGTGAGTAATGCTTGGGAATATGCCTTTTGGTGGGGGACAACAGTTGGAAACGACTGCTAATACCGCATGATGTCTACGGACCAAAGTGGGGGACCTTCGGGCCTCACGCCAAGAGATTAGCCCAAGTGGGATTAGCTAGTTGGTAAGGTAATGGCTTACCAAGGCGACGATCCCTAGCTGGTTTGAGAGGATGATCAGCCACACTGGGACTGAGACACGGCCCAGACTCCTACGGGAGGCAGCAGTGGGGAATATTGCACAATGGGCGCAAGCCTGATGCAGCCATGCCGCGTGTGTGAAGAAGGCCTTCGGGTTGTAAAGCACTTTCAGTAAGGAGGAAAGGGTGTGTTTTAATAGAGCACATCTGTGACGTTACTTACAGAAGAAGCACCGGCTAACTCCGTGCCAGCAGCCGCGGTAATACGGAGGGTGCGAGCGTTAATCGGAATTACTGGGCGTAAAGCGTACGCAGGCGGTTTGTTAAGCGAGATGTGAAAGCCCTGGGCTCAACCTGGGAACTGCATTTCGAACTGGCAAACTAGAGTGTGATAGAGGGTGGTAGAATTTCAGGTGTAGCGGTGAAATGCGTAGAGATCTGAAGGAATACCGATGGCGAAGGCAGCCACCTGGGTCAACACTGACGCTCATGTACGAAAGCGTGGGGAGCAAACAGGATTAGATACCCTGGTAGTCCACGCCGTAAACGATGTCTACTAGAAGCTCGGGTCCTCGGACTTGTTTTTCAAAGCTAACGCATTAAGTAGACCGCCTGGGGAGTACGGCCGCAAGGTTAAAACTCAAATGAATTGACGGGGGCCCGCACAAGCGGTGGAGCATGTGGTTTAATTCGATGCAACGCGAAGAACCTTACCTACACTTGACATACTGAGAACTTACTAGAGATAGTTTGGTGCCTTCGGGAACTCAGATACAGGTGCTGCATGGCTGTCGTCAGCTCGTGTTGTGAGATGTTGGGTTAAGTCCCGCAACGAGCGCAACCCCTATCCTTAGTTGCTAGCAGGTAATGCTGAGAACTCTAAGGAGACTGCCGGTGATAAACCGGAGGAAGGTGGGGACGACGTCAAGTCATCATGGCCCTTACGTGTAGGGCTACACACGTGCTACAATGGCGCATACAGAGTGCTGCGAACTCGCGAGAGTAAGCGAATCACTTAAAGTGCGTCGTAGTCCGGATTGGAGTCTGCAACTCGACTCCATGAAGTCGGAATCGCTAGTAATCGCGTATCAGAATGACGCGGTGAATACGTTCCCGGGCCTTGTACACACCGCCCGTCACACCATGGGAGTGGGTTGCTCCAGAAGTAGATAGTCTAACCTTAGGGAGGACGTTTACCACGGAGTGATTCATGACTGGGGTGAAGTCGTAACAAGGTAGCCCTAGGGGAACCTGGGGCTGGATCACCTCCTTATACGATTTAGAACTTATTTGTTCGTAGTGTCCACACAGATGATTGTTAATTAGTTTTGCCCAGTGGGTTTAACTAATTAATATGCTCTTTAAAAATTTGGAAAAGCTGATAATAAAATTCGTATGAATACATTTGTATTTATACAGAGTTTTCAAAAGTAAAAAAGAATGATAGCAGTATCATTCAGTGCCATTTAATGAACGTTTTACGTTTGTTGATTGGTATCTACTTTAGTATTCAATATTAACTTCTGGCGAAGTTAAACTGTCACTAACGTATAACTAAACTTTAGGGTTTAGTATTGCGACGTGGATTTGATGCTTAGGCAACGCCGCTGATATTTTTGTCGCTGGGCGCATAACGTGTTATGTAACCAAGCAAAAATAGAAAGCAAGGCAGCATAAGTAACAAAGACCAAGCAAGACCCGTTTGGGTTGTATGGTTAAGTGACTAAGCGTACACGGTGGATGCCTTGGCAGTTGGAGGCGATGAAGGACGTATTAACTTGCGATAAGCCTAGTCAAGCTAGTAAAAAGCACTTGAGACTAGGATTTCCGAATGGGGAAACCCACCTGCTTGCAGGTATCGTTAACTGAATACATAGGTTAACGAGGCGAACGCGGAGAACTGAAACATCTAAGTACCCGTAGGAAAAGAAATCAACCGAGATTCCGGAAGTAGCGGCGAGCGAAACCGGAACAGCCCTTAAGCTTATTATGTGTTAATGGAAGGCGCTGGAAAGCGCCACGATACAGGGTGATAGTCCCGTACATGAAAAGGCATTTTAAGTGAAATCGAGTAGGTCGGAGCACGTGAAACTTTGACTGAATATAGGTGGACCATCATCTAAGGCTAAATACTCCCAACTGACCGATAGTGAACCAGTACCGTGAGGGAAAGGCGAAAAGAACCCCTGTGAGGGGAGTGAAATAGAACCTGAAACCGTGTACGTACAAGCAGTAGGAGCAGACTTGTTCTGTGACTGCGTACCTTTTGTATAATGGGTCAGCGACTTATATTTTGTAGCGAGGTTAACCGATTAGGGTAGCCGTAGGGAAACCGAGTCTTAACTGGGCGAATAGTTGCAAGGTATAGACCCGAAACCCGGTGATCTAGCCATGGGCAGGTTGAAGGTTGAGTAACATCAACTGGAGGACCGAACCCACTAACGTTGAAAAGTTAGGGGATGACCTGTGGCTAGGAGTGAAAGGCTAATCAAACCGGGAGATAGCTGGTTCTCCCCGAAATCTATTTAGGTAGAGCCTCGGACGAATACTTACGGGGGTAGAGCACTGTTAAGGCTAGGGGGTCATCCCGACTTACCAACCCTTTGCAAACTCCGAATACCGTAAAGTACTATCCGGGAGACACACGGCGGGTGCTAACGTCCGTCGTGAAGAGGGAAACAACCCAGACCGCCAGCTAAGGTCCCAAAGTCATAGTTAAGTGGGAAACGATGTGGAAAGGCCCAGACAGCCAGGAGGTTGGCTTAGAAGCAGCCATCCTTTAAAGAAAGCGTAATAGCTCACTGGTCGAGTCGGTCTGCGCGGAAGATGTAACGGGGCTAAACTATGCACCGAAGCTGCGGATTCATCTTAGGATGAGTGGTAGGGGAGCGTTCTGTAAGCGGTTGAAGGTGTACCGGGAGGTATGCTGGACGTATCAGAAGTGCGAATGCTGACATGAGTAACGATAATGCGGGTGAAAAACCCGCACGCCGGAAGACCAAGGGTTCCTATCCCATGTTAATCAGGGTAGGGTAAGTCGACCCCTAAGGCGAGGCCGAAAGGCGTAGTCGATGGGAAACGGATTAATATTTCCGTACTTGGTATAATTGCGATGGGGGGACGGAGCAGGCTAAGCAAGCATGGCGTTGGTAGTCCATGTGAAAGTGAGTAGGCTAGTGACTTAGGTAAATCCGGGTTGCTGTTAGGCTGAGACACGAGACGAGTCACTAAGGTGATGAAGTTGCTGATGCCATACTTCCAGGAAAAGCCTCTAAGCTTCAGATTATACCGAATCGTACCCCAAACCGACACAGGTGGTCAGGTAGAGAATACTAAGGCGCTTGAGAGAACTCGGGTGAAGGAACTAGGCAAAATCGTACCGTAACTTCGGGAGAAGGTACGCTCCGATTGGTGATGAGACTTGCTCTCTAAGCTGATTGGAGCCGCAGTGACCAGGTGGCTGGGACTGTTTATTAAAAACACAGCACTGTGCAAAATCGCAAGATGACGTATACGGTGTGACACCTGCCCGGTGCCGGAAGGTTAATTGATGGGGTTATCTTCGGAGAAGCTCTTGATCGAAGCCCCGGTAAACGGCGGCCGTAACTATAACGGTCCTAAGGTAGCGAAATTCCTTGTCGGGTAAGTTCCGACCTGCACGAATGGTGTAACCATGGCCACGCTGTCTCCACCCGAGACTCAGTGAAATTGAAATCGCAGTGAAGATGCTGTGTACCCGCGGCTAGACGGAAAGACCCCGTGAACCTTTACTACAGCTTGGCACTGAACATTGAACCTACATGTGTAGGATAGGTGGGAGACTTAGAAGATGAGACGCTAGTTTTGTTGGAGTCGTCCTTGAAATACCACCCTTGTAGTTTTGATGTTCTAACGTTGGCCCCTGGATCGGGGTTACGGACAGTGCCTGGTGGGTAGTTTGACTGGGGCGGTCTCCTCCCAAAGAGTAACGGAGGAGCACGAAGGTTGGCTAAGTACGGTCGGACATCGTACGGTTAGTGTAATGGTAGAAGCCAGCTTAACTGCGAGACAGACACGTCGAGCAGGTACGAAAGTAGGTCATAGTGATCCGGTGGTTCTGAATGGAAGGGCCATCGCTCAACGGATAAAAGGTACTCCGGGGATAACAGGCTGATACCGCCCAAGAGTTCATATCGACGGCGGTGTTTGGCACCTCGATGTCGGCTCATCACATCCTGGGGCTGAAGTCGGTCCCAAGGGTATGGCTGTTCGCCATTTAAAGTGGTACGCGAGCTGGGTTTAGAACGTCGTGAGACAGTTCGGTCCCTATCTGCCGTGGGCGTTTGAGAATTGAGAGGGGTTGCTCCTAGTACGAGAGGACCGGAGTGAACGAACCGCTGGTGTTCGGGTTGTCATGCCAATGGCATTGCCCGGTAGCTACGTTCGGAACTGATAAGCGCTGAAAGCATCTAAGCGCGAAGCAGGCCTCGAGATGAGTTCTCACTAGACTTTTAAAGTCTCTGAAGGGCCGTTGAAGACTACAACGTTGATAGGCAAGATGTGGAAGCATAGTGATATGTTAAGCTAACTTGTACTAATTACCCGTGAGGCTTAACCATACAACGCCAAACGCGTTTTATGCGACAGTTTAAGCGAAGAAGTTAATATAACTAAAGTAGATTTACTGAAAACTTTATTATCAGAAATTCCAAATTTTAGTTAGTGCGTAGTAATACGGACTGACAACCAAATTTGCTTGGTGACAATAGCGTTTTGGACCCACCTGACCCCATGCCGAACTCAGTAGTGAAACGAAACAGCGCCGATGATAGTGTAGCATTTGTTATGTGAAAGTAGGACATTGCCAGGCTCCAAATTAAAGAAACCCGTTACAGCGATGTAACGGGTTTTTTGTTGTTTAAAAGAAAGATGCTAGGTCCTAGTTTGCTAGGCGGTCATTACGTAAGTGTCCGACAAAACACACCTAGCATATCGAGCTCAGTAGTGAAACGAAACAGCGTGATGAGAGTGCCGCATTTGTTATGTGGCTCTCTACCGCTGTGGGCACTACGTCATCGCCAGGCTCCAAATTGAGAAAGCCCGACTAGCAATAGTCGGGCTTTTATGTTTAGAATATTGCGCGAACGCTGAGGGCGTAACGTCGGTCAGTGGTAAAGCTAAGTGCTTCAGTTTTGGTTCCATCTTGGTCCAATTGATACTGGGTTTTTGTTTCGGTATCAAGCAAGTTGCTCGCTTCAAAACCTATTTTCCAATGATCATTGATTGTGTAGTACAGACTGGCGTCCATCATGCCTGAAGCTTCAGCATAAGCCGGTACGTACTCTTCAGATTCTCGTAGGGTCAACAGGTATTCAGAGCGCCAAGTATAAGCTAGACGAAATGAAATGTTTTCGTACTCATACATGCCAATCACATTCAAATTTTGGTCTGAATAGCCTTGTAGTGGTAAATCACTAAATACGCGGAAGGTGTTACGATTATCCGCAATAGGGTTACCGTTTTCATCAAAGCCAAGGGTACCTGCAGATACTTCGTTTGGATCCTCTAAACCGTCTTGGTCTATATAGGTGTAGTTAAATTGTAATCCTAAACCACTTAATGCACCAGGCAACATGTCATAGAATTGAGAGTAGGAAAACTCAGCTCCACGGATGGTGCCTGAACCCGTATTTGCAGGCCCATAAGCAGATACATCGTAAATTTCGTCATTGAAGGTAACATCTAAATCAAATGCTCTATTACGGATTATGTTACTTAACTCTTTATTAAATAACCCTACCGTGACATAGCCTGCGGGGGCGAAGTACCATTCAGTTGATAAATCGATATTAATTGACTCTTCAGGTTTCAGGTTTGGATTGCCTGATAATGCTGTCAGCTCTATATCATCAAGTGCAACAACCGGGTTATTTGCTTCATCATAGTCGGCACCAGGGGTTTGGAGTCGGCGAGTGTAATCTAAATTAAGAATACTGATATTACGGGCATCAACTAGGCTTGGGTAATACAATGCTTTTGATGCTCCAAACCGAACAACAACATCTTCGCTTATGGCAAAGCTTAAATTTAGGCTTGGTAAGATAGTGTTGTAGTCGGTGCCGTCAACAGTACTTAACTGAGATTCACCATTGGCAATATCATAGTAACGCTTATACTCAGCCTGTTGCATTACTTCATTTAATGATGTGCCAGGTTCACCGCGTTTAATTACTTGTGGTTGCACAAAGGCGCCAGTTGATTGCAATTGATAATTAACATAGCGCAAACCAATATTACCTGTAACTGGAATTGCTAAATCTATAAAATCAAAATCGCTGCGAATGTAAAATTCACTACGCTTTTCATTTGTTGAGCTAATGTTATGGGCTGCAAAGGGCCCTTCGATACGATTATCTTTATCTGCATAAGGTACATAAGTGCCGGAGCACGCACCATTGTTTGCTGCGCTATTTGTGGCATTATGCCAACCATCCTGACAGCCTTGACGCAATGAGTCTGCGTAGTTTTTAACTAGCTCCATACTTGGGAATAGGAAATTATCCACGTTTCCCTGTAGCACTTGACCATGGTAATAGTCTGAAAAGTCTACGCGTTCAAATAGTTCTGGGCGATTGACCGCTGCTGCAGCATTACGATCTGCTTGTATCCAAGGGGTGCCAATTGCAGACCAGCCTTCATAGGCTGTATCGCGCACGGTTAGGTCTTTATCTGAGACATAAAAACCCGCTTTAATGTTTGTGAAATTACCATCAAGTTCATAATTTATATCAAACTTAAAACTGTTTGCGGTTGCGGTATTATGCTCTTCTTGTTCCATGCCACTACCTAGAAATAAATTAGGCACGGGGCCATCCCAGTCTTCATTTGGTGACCAGCCCGCGGTCATTATGTTGTCACTGATAAACTCAACAGTTGGTCTATCGCCTCGCATATCCAGAAAATACGGTGATACAGCATGAACATGATTACCTCGAGTTTGACCTGACATGCTGTAATTATTAACGACTTTCTCTGAGTCTACATATTGGTAATCAAACTCTAGCGTGAGCCTATCGACTGGTTTTAAAACAAGGTTAAATGAGGTGTCCTCTACGGTGCTCTCATTATAGTTCCAACGGCTGCGATAGAAAAAAGGCGTTTCTGGGCTGACACCTAGCGCAATACCAGATGTTACAAAGCCATTCTCTGTAGTTAGTGGGTAACCATTTGCTGAATCATCTTGCCAATTTTGGGATGACCCCATAAAGCCTCTAAAGCCTTGTGCTGCTTGGCCGATTTGGCGCTCATGCCACTCTAATGATGCTTTTGAGTTGATATGCTCTACTGTCGCGACTATTTTGTCATCGTCACTCGCCCATTGTAATGAGCTGGTGAAGCCTGTTCGTTTACGGTCGTTAGTTGCTGTACTCATATGAATCGCTGCTGGTACATACCACACACTATTTGCTGGTTGACCTGGAAGTGCTGCACCGTCTACAGGTGAGCTTGGATCAACGCCGGTGATACCACCCCATTGATCAAGCGTAGGTATGAAGGAATCGCCACGAGCATGAAAGTTACCTAAACCCACGCCGTCGCCACGGGTCTTATATTCAGATTGAGATGCCGCAATTAAAAAGCCAAACTTACCAGCACTCGTATCCCAGTTATCAGAGAAAAGCGCTGAGAAAGAGGGAGTGGTTTCATCGCGGAAATCATTGTAGTTTGCTTTGGCGTTAAAAGAAATTATTTGATCTGTAGAATCAAAGGGCTTACGGGTAATTAAATTAACGGTACCGGCAACACCACCTGAAATAAGGTCGGCAGTTTGATTTTTCACTACTTCTACAGCACTGAGTAATTCGGCAGGAAAATCTTCATAGCTTAAGCCGCCAGATGGATTCGCACTGAATGCATCACGCCCATTTACTTCAGAACGGACTCGGTCCAAACCGCGTACTAAAACGCCAGTACCTTCGTCAGCATAATGCTTTGGATCACTCGATGATGCAAAGCGTTCAATGGTGACGCCTGGCACACGCTGCAAGGCTTCGGTTACAGACTTGTCGGGCAAGGCGCCAATATCAGAAGCGGTAATTACGTCTTTTACGGTGTCGGCATAACGCTTAAGATTTTGCGCGCTATTAATACTGCCTCGGATCCCTGTTACTTCGATTACTTCAATTGCTTCATCTTTATTAGTATTGATGACATCGCTGTCATTTTGTTGCGAAGTTTGAGCTGAGAGCAACAGTGGGCATAAACCCAATAACGCATAAGAAATCGCTACGCTAAGCCGAGTTTTAGTGCGTTTTATATTGTTATAATTGCTATCGATGGCTAGTTTTGACATGGTTTAATCTCTTTTGTTTCTTATTATAACCAGTGTTAGTTTGACTGACTAATAGCCAGAAAAGCTATTCCCTTTAACCGACATTACGACCCAATATGCCAAGTATTAAATAAATTATACGCTATGCAGTATGTGGTCATAAAACGGTACAAAGTAACATTTTATTAATAATGTACCGTTACTTTTTAACACAAAAAAAGATAAAGTAAACGTTTCAATTAAAATATTTCTAATAATGCAATTTTGCAAAGGCAGCTGCTTGACAGGGTAAAAGAGCTTTTCAGTAGCACTAAAGTTTAGATATAAAAGAGCAGTTAATAGAGAAGAGCGTTGATTAAGTCGTTCTGTCCATGAATAAAATTAGATAAAAAAACGCCAGCATGCAGCCGCAGCCGGCGTTTAAATTCGGTTTTAAAGCGAGTTATTACGCTTTTGGTCCGGCATTTTTGATTTCATCTGAAACATCGTATTTTGCGAAGTTTTCTGTGAAATCAGCGGCTAACTTAGCTGCATATTCAGCGTATTTAGCTTTATCTTCCCAAGTGTTGATTGGGTTAAGTAGTTCGCTGTCAACGCCAGGCACTGCAACTGGTACGTCAAGGTTAAGTACGTCGATATGTTGAGTTTCTACCTCGACAAGTTTACCCGATACGATTGCATCAACAACAGCGCGGGTAGTTGGAATATCAAAACGTTTACCAGTGCCGTAAGGGCCACCAGTCCAACCAGTGTTAACTAGGTATACCTTAGCGCCAAACTCACGTACACGCTTCATAAGAAGCTCTGCGTATACACCTGCTGGACGTGGGAAGAAAGGTGCGCCAAAACAGGTTGAGAATGTTGATTCAATATCGCTGGTAGAACCAATTTCAGTTGAACCCACTTTTGCAGTGTAACCGCTTAGGAAATGAAACGCTGCCGCTTCTTCGCTAAGGATTGATACTGGTGGTAATACGCCACTTACATCACAGGTTAAGAATACCACTGCTTTTGGCTCGCCTGCGCGGTTTTCTACTTTACGCTTTTCAACGTGCTCAAGCGGATAAGCTGCGCGGCTATTTTGCGTTAGGCTAGTATCATGAAAATCAGGGATACCTTTTTCATCAAGTACGACATTCTCTAAGATAGTACCAAAGCGGATTGCATTCCAAATAACAGGCTCATTCTTTTGTGAAAGGTCGATACACTTAGCGTAACAGCCACCTTCAATGTTGAAAACACTGCCAGGTGCCCAGCCGTGCTCATCATCACCAATTAAAAAGCGAGTTGGATCGGCTGATAAAGTTGTTTTACCTGTGCCCGATAAACCAAAGAACAATGCTGTATCGCCAGCTTCGCCTACGTTAGCTGAGCAGTGCATTGGTAATACACCTTTAGCTGGAAGGAGGAAGTTCTGTACAGAGAACATCGATTTTTTCATTTCACCGGCATAACGCATACCTGCAAGCAGTACTTTGCGCTGTGCAAAGTTGATAATTACTGTGCCATCGCTGTTTGTGCCATCACGTTCTGGATCACAGACAAAAGAAGGTACATTCATTACCTGCCACTGGGGTAAATCAGATGCATTATAAGATTTAGGCTCGATAAACATGTTTTTGGCAAAAATATGGTGCCATGCAGTTTCAGTTGTAACAACAACTGGTAAATAGTGCTCAGGATCAGCGCCAACTTCAAGGTGAGAGATGAAGTGGTCATTGCTTTGCACATGTGCTTCTACACGTGCCCATAAAGCGTCAAATTTATCTGCATCGAAAGGGCGGTTTACATTACCCCATTGAATTTCATTTTCAGTACTTGATTCTTGAACAATAAAACGGTCTTTTGGAGAACGGCCAGTACGGCGACCAGTGTTCGCAACAAAAGCTCCATTGGCGGCTAAAGTCCCTTCGCCACGACGGATCGCGTGTTCGACAAGTTCAGCTGCAGTTAGATCGACAAAACGAGTAGCGCTTGAAGTCATGTTTATACCTAAATTGTGTGAGATTGAACGGGATAGCTCTGGGGTTCTTGTTTCCCTTTAAGCTGTAATTATAGTAACAGATGGATTAGGGATATTCGAGTCTATGAAAGGCCTAAAAACACATATATTTGGCAAAAAACATGAATAATTTCAATGATACCGGTGTCATAAAAATCATTAAATTCATGACACCGGTATCATCTCTGCGCACAAAAAAGCCGCAATAAATACGGCTTGAGTTTTGTGTTTTTTTTGAACGATGCTATTAGTTGAAAATACTCTTCACATCTTGTTCGTTAAAAATGTAATCTTTTAAGCAATAGTGACAGCTGATTTTTACTTCACCATTTTCAATAACGTCATCTAATAAAGCTTGTTGACCTATATTAACGAGCGCAGTGATGGTTTTTTCTCTACTACAACCACATTTAAACTGGATTGCTTGCGGCTCGTACACTCGAGGATTATCTTCATGATATAGCCGTGTTAGCACAGTGGCAGCATCAAGCCCTAATAACTCTTCATCTTTAATAGTATTGCTAAGTGCTTCTAAGTGGGTAAAGTCTTCTACAGACTTTTCTTTATTAACTGGAAGCACCTGCAATAGTAGCCCCGCAGCTTTTGCATGGCCTGCGGTGGTATCTGTGGCAAACCATAAGCGAGTTTGTAATTGCTCTGATTGGGTGAAATAAGCTTCTAGGCATGCAGCTAGGGTGTTGTGCTCAAGTGGCACGATACCTTGGTAGCGCTCTCCCTTTGTTGGAGTGATGGTTAATACCATAACGCCATTGCCAATTAAGTCTTGAATGGTTGAGCCTGTTACTTCACTTTGCAAGCGGGCAATACCGCGCATATTTTGTTGATGATCACCATTAATCACTGCGTACTTCACAGGGCCATCGCCTTGTAGTTGTACGGCTATATCACCTTCAAATTTTAAGGTGGCGGTAAGTAGGCAAGTTGCCACCAGTAATTCACCCAACAAAGCTTGCACGGGGGCTGGGTAATTATGATTAGCAATCATTTCATTATAAGCTTGCTCTATTTGCACGAGTTCGCCTCGGACGTCTAGTTGATCAAATGTATAACGATGAAGTAGATCTTGTTGCATGAGTGGCTTTACCTAACTTGATTTCATTTTTAAAAGTTCGCGTCTTTGCTTTTTATCTGGTTTACGATCCGGATGCGGTGCAAAAAAGCTATTGTTTTTACGCGCGATGCTATTGGCTTCGCGTTTTTCGATACTTGCATCGGATTCTTGATACAAGGTTTGAGCAATGGGGGCACTTAAGCGTTTATCAAGTAATTTAAGCACAGTGATAACTTTTTCATCAACTCCTTGAGCAAGTTTAATCACGGCATCTAGTTCGACTATTTTGCTAGGTTTAGTGCGTTGACCATTATAATGTACTTTACCACCTTGCACCATGTCCCGTGCGATGGCGCGGGTTTTATAAAAGCGTGCAGCCCACAACCATTTGTCTAAACGGATACTCATTGTTTCATCTTTTGACATAGCATTACGGGTGTTACTTTTTGACACAATTGTACTCTTTAAAAGCGCGGCTCTGTAAGGCAAAATTTAGCATGAAACTTACTAACAAAGAAATAGTCGAAGCTTTTCACACTCATCGTAAGCGTTAATTTACCCTGTTTACAAAGTTTAATATTAGTGTGCTTGTTGAATGAAAAATGAAAAGGTACTATAGGCCAGCGATAAAGCAGTAAATTAAAATAAGAACATCATTTATGGAACAACAATTACAACAGCTAAAACACTTAGTCAGTAAATTACCCCATGCTAAATTGAGTTGGGTGGTAACGCTTTTAGCCGTTGTTTATATTGCCTTTTTAGCTGCGAAATTATTTTGGCTACTCTGGCCAATGCCTGCAAATTCAAGCCTTTCTCCTAGCTATATTAATACTGCTACAGGTAAACCTGAGCGTGTTAACACGCGATCAATTTTAGAGCAAAACTTGTTTGGTAAGGCCGATGCTGCGCCTAAAAAACCAGCAAATAAACAAGCACAAGTCATTAACAATGCACCAGAAACGCGATTAAGTATTAATTTAACCGGTATTGTCGCGGTCAGTGGCAACGACCTGACTGGCTTGGCAATTATTGAATCTCAAGGGCAACAAACAACCTATCTAGTTGATGACGTTGTGCAGGGGACTCGCGCAAAACTTGCGCAAGTATTACCAGATCGGGTGATCTTAGATGTCAGCGGTCGTTTTGAAACATTAATGCTAGATGGTATGGACTTTACTAAAAAAGTATCAATGCCTGTGCTCGCTGAACGCGATAGTGATGAGCCAGAACTTGGCGCGGGCCCGCAAATGGAAAGTGACCGCCAAATTGATGTAACAGCGAACCAAGATGTAAAAGAAGAGATTATAGAAACCCGCGAAGAGCTATTAAAAGATCCCGGTAAACTATTTGACTATATTCGAGTATCTCAGGCCATGAAGGACGGTGAACTAATTGGTTACCGCTTAAGCCCAGGCAAAGACCCTGCTTTATTTACGAAGATGGGATTACAAAATAATGATTTAGCTGTTTCGATTAACGGCTATCAACTAACTGATTTACAACAGGCCATGTCAGCTATTAATGAGCTGCGTAATAGCACCGATGCAAACATCACGATTGAACGTGAAGGCGAGCAAATCGATGTACAATTTAGCCTGCAATAACCTAGCTTTGGAGTTCTAATATAATGGTTCACGCGCTACACCTCAAAAAAATCAGAAAAGGGTTAGCTAAGTACGCAACACTTTTTTTTGCGGCTAGTTTATCTCTATCGGTGTCTGCCGTGGAGTATGCTGCAAACTTTAAAGGGACCGATATTAACGAGTTTATAAATATCGTTGGTAAGAATCTGAATAAAACCGTCATTATCGACCCTAACGTGCGTGGCAAAGTAAATGTGCGCAGTTATGAATTGATGGATGAAGCACTTTATTATCAATTCTTTTTAAATGTTTTAGAAGTTTACGGCTATTCAGTGGTTGAAATGGATAATGGCATTTTAAAGATTGAAAAAAGCTCTGATGCTAAAAAATCAAACGTGCCGTTAGTCACTGAAGATGACCAAGCGCGTGGTGATATGATGATCACCCGTGTGGTACGCGTTAAAAACGTCAGTGTGCAAGAGCTCGGCCCATTAGTGCGTCAGTTTAGCGATCAAAAAGATGGTGGCCATGTGGCTAACTTCAACGCTGCTAACGTAATGATGTTGACCGGTCACGCAGCATCAGTAAATCGGTTGGTAGAAATTATTCGCTCGGTAGACCAAGCGGGTGATAAACGCGTTGATATTGTAAAGCTAAAGTTTGCTACCGCTGACGATGTGGTATCTGTGGTTGATAATATTTACAAAGATAGCGGTAAAGGCAGCATTCCAGAATTTTTGATCCCTAAAGTAGTCGCGGATGGCCGTACCAATAGCGTGATTGTCAGTGGTGAAGGTCAAGCCAGAACCCGCGCCATCGAATTGATCAAACGCCTTGATGGTGAATTACAAAGCCAAGGTAATACCAAGGTTATCTACTTAAACTATGCTAACTCGGAAGATTTAGTTAAAGTATTGCAAGGGGTTAGTAAAACGCTTGCGGAAGAAGGTCAAGGTGCAGCGACTAAAACTCGTAGTCGCAGCCAAAATGAAACCAGTATCGAAGCCCACCCTGATTCTAACTCATTAGTCATTACTGCCCAGCCTGACACTATGCGTTCACTTGAATCTGTTATTGAGCGTTTGGATATCCGCCGCGCCCAAGTACTTGTTGAAGCAATCATTGTTGAAGTAATGGAAGCCGATGGAATTAACTTTGGTCTGCAGTGGATTTCAGAGCAAGGCGGTATGATGCAGTTTAACAACGGTAGTACCGTGCCGGTTGGTTCTTTGGCTGTGGCTGCTGAGCAAGCCCGTGATAAAGTAATAGAAGGTACTGTTACAGGTACTGAGACTGGAGTAACTTCACCCACTAAAGAGACTGTCCAAGGAGACTTAGGACCTCTTGCTACACTCCTTGGCGGCATCAATGGTTTAGCCATGGGGGTTATCAAAAATGACTGGGGCGCGATTATCCAAGCGGTCTCTACCGATACTAACTCTAATATTCTTGCCACGCCTTCTGTTACTACGATGGATAACGAAGAAGCGTCAATAATTGTTGGTCAAGAAGTACCCATTATCACCGGTTCACAAACCGGTTCTAACAATTCAAATCCATTCCAAACAGTTGAACGCCAAGAAGTGGGTGTCAAACTGAAAGTAACCCCGCAGATTAATGATGGTACTGCTGTGCAGTTGACTATCGAGCAAGAAGTGTCAGGTGTTAGTGGCGCGACCTCTGTTGATATTTCAATTAATAAACGTGCAATTAAAACTACGGTTATGGCTGATGATGGTGGCATGGTCGTGCTTGGTGGTCTAATCGATGAAGACGTGCAAGAAAGCGTTTCTAAAGTGCCATTGTTAGGCGATATCCCTATTCTTGGGCATTTATTCCGCTCAACCAGTACTAGTAAGCGTAAACGTAACTTAATCGTGTTTATTCGTCCAACCATTGTTCGTGATGGTATAAAAATGAATAAGCTGAGCCACAGTAAATATAACTTTATTCGTGGTGAGCAGTATAAACAAAAACAAGATGGTATTGATCTAATGCCTTTAACTGATGTGCCAATCCTACCTGAGTGGAATGATGCATTAGTACTGCCACCGACGTATGAAGAGTATTTAAAGCAGCAAAATGCGGATGAGCGCAATAATGACTGATGCAATCACCGAGATCACCGCAGAGTCCCCACAGCCGCTAGATAATAGCGAGCTGATGACCAGTAATGATTTAGTTGAGCTGCCTAATAAGCGCTTGCCGTTTTCGTATGCGCGACGTGCTGGCATGTTATTAAGTAAAAATAACGATGACCGGGTGGTTTTCTATCGTGGTGAGCTTGATATTGATGCCTTGTTAGAAGTGCGTCGTATCGCTGGTCATGGTTTTACGCTTGAACACTTAGCTGATGACAAGTTTGAGTTGTTATTAGAAGCATCGTATCAACGCGATAGCTCTGAAACCCAGCAAATGATGGAAGATATCGGTAACGAAGTGGATTTATTTTCACTGGCTGAAGAAATGCCGCAGACTGAAGACTTATTAGCGGGTGATGATGATGCGCCAATTATTAAGCTGATCAATGCCATGCTCAGTGAAGCGATTAAAGAAGGTGCCTCGGATATTCATATCGAAACCTTTGAGCAAGAGCTGGTGATCCGCTTTCGGGTTGATGGTGTGCTTAAAGAAGTGTTAAAACCAAACCGTAAGCTGGCCTCGTTATTAGTGTCGCGTATTAAAGTAATGGCGAAACTCGATATTGCCGAAAAGCGTATCCCGCAAGATGGTCGGATTAGTTTACGGATTGCTGGACGTGCAGTTGATGTCCGGGTATCAACTATGCCATCAAGTTTTGGTGAGCGGGTTGTACTGCGGTTACTTGATAAAAATAACGCGCGGTTAAACCTTGAAGATTTAGGTATGACGCTGCGCAATCGTGAATTGTTCTCTGATTTGATCAGCAAGCCGCACGGAATTATTTTGGTGACCGGTCCAACTGGTTCCGGTAAAAGTACCACGCTTTATGCGGGCATGAGCCAAATTAACTCTCGCGATCGGAATATTTTAACGGTTGAAGATCCCATCGAGTATGAAATTCCAGGTATTGGTCAAACTCAGGTAAATACTAAAGTTGATATGACCTTTGCCCGTGGCTTACGGGCAATCTTACGTCAAGATCCAGATGTCGTAATGGTTGGTGAAATACGCGACCTTGAAACCGCGCAAATTGGCGTACAAGCTTCATTGACGGGTCACTTAGTGATGTCAACATTACATACTAATACCGCAGCCGGTGCAATATCACGGATGGAAGATATGGGGGTTGAACCCTTCTTACTGTCATCTTCTTTGTTAGGGGTGCTATCGCAACGGCTAGTGCGCACGTTATGTAACAGCTGTAAAGAAGGTCACGTTGCCGATGAGCGCGAGTGTGAATTACTCGGCGTACCATTTGTAAATCCGCCGACCATTTACCGAGCAGTTGGCTGTGAAGAGTGTAACTTTAATGGTTACCGTGGCCGTACCGGTATTCACGAGTTACTGGTTGTTGATGAAACAGTCCGCGAACTGGTGCACAGTGGTAAAGGTGAGCAAAGTGTTGAAAAGTACATTCGCAAACATACGCCAAGTATTCGCCAAGATGGTTGTAGTCGTGTATTAGCTGGTAAAACCACCCTTGAAGAAGTATTACGTGTAACACGTGAGGAAGGCTAACCATGGCAGCATTTGAATACCGCGCGCTCGATGCTCGCGGCAAAGAGAAAAAGGGTATTCAAGAAGCGGATACTGCGAAACAAATACGCCAATCGTTACGCGAACAAGGGCTTACGCCGCTCGAAGTAGTTCCGGCCGCAGAAGGTGATAAGCAGGTAAAAGGTGAAAAAAGCTCACTGTTTGGCAGCTTTTTTAAAGCAAAAATATCCACCGCTGATCTCGCGTTGATCACACGTCAACTCGCTACCTTAATTCAATCGGCATTGCCAGTTGAGGGAGCGGTGATGGCGGTGGCTGAGCAATGTGAAAAACCGCGTATGAAACGTATGCTAATGTCGGTACGCTCAAAAGTTGTTGAAGGTTATACGCTTGCTGACGGTATGTCAGAATTTCCGCATGTGTTTGATAATTTATATCGCGCTATGGTCGCTGCAGGTGAGAAGTCAGGCCACTTAGACGCGGTATTGAACCGTTTGGCCGATTACACGGAGCAACGCCAGCACATGCGTAGTCAAATAACGCAAGCAATGGTATATCCGGTGATCTTAGTGATATTTGCCATTGGTATTGTTTCAATACTATTAGGTACTGTGGTGCCTAAGATATTAAAGACATTCGAAAAGTCAAAACAGGTTTTGCCTTGGACAACCGAGTGGGTAATGGCTGCCAGTAACTATGTACAAAATTATTGGCTCATTACTTTGGTATTATTCACCGCGGCGGTCATTGGTATTAAGCATGCGCTAAAACAGCCTAAGATCCGTTTTTGGTATGATTCGAAAATTTTGATGGTGCCGGGCATTGGTAAAGTAGCACGTAGTATTAATACCGCCAGATTTGCCCGTACCTTGAGTATTTTGTCGTCAAGCTCAGTGCCATTACTGGAAGGTATGCGTATTTCCGGTGGTGTATTGATCAATGAAAAAATCAAAAAAGCAGTGGCCGATGCTGCTACTCGTGTCAGTGAAGGGGCGAGTTTAAGAGCCTCTTTACAGCAAACTAAATTATTTCCACCGATGATGCTGCATATGATCGCCAGTGGTGAAAAATCAGGTGAACTCGAGCAGATGCTTGAGCGCGCTGCAAACAATCAAGATCGTGAATTTGAAACCATGGTAAATGTCTCGCTAAAACTGTTAGAGCCTGCGATGATAGCGTCCATGGCGGTTATTGTGTTATTTATCGTAATGGCCATATTACAACCCATTATGGCAATGAATAAAGCGATTGGACTTTAACTATTTTAGGGATTTCGTAATGCATTTTTAGCGTGTTACGATAGTTAATTATTAAGAACAACAGAGGTATGTACGTGAATAAACAAGCAGGTTTCTCATTACTCGAAGTTATGGTGGTACTGGTTATCATTGGCATGATCATGTCAATCGTGGCACCCAATATTATGGGCCAGCAAGAAGAAGCGGCATTAGATAAAGCGCATCTTGATATTCAGCAACTAGAAGATGCTATGAGTCTTTATAAATTAAAGAACAAAGCGTACTTAACCACAGAGCAGGGCCTTGAAGGGTTAGTAACTAAAACTAGCATTGAGCCAGTACCAAAGCGTTTTCCTGATGGTGGCTTTATTTCTAAATTACCTGAAGATCCATGGGGTAACCCGTACCAGTTAATCAGCCCAGGCGAAGTAGGCAAAATTGATATCTTTTCAATGGGTCCAGACGGTGAAGTAGGTACTGATGACGACATTGGTAACTGGGATGAAGAAAAATAATAATGCATCTTGAAGTAAAGGCGTTTTTACACTCAGCACTGAGCTTAGCATGTTGTTAAGTGCTAATGAGTCACGCCTTGCAAAGCTAAAGTCACCGAGCCGTGGCTTTAGCTTAATTGAAATTTTAGTTGTGCTGGTGGTGATCGCTTTTGCCACTAAAATGGTGGTATACAGCCTTGATGGCGGCGACGAAGATGAGCTGGATAAACAAGCACTGAGACTGCATACCACTATTAATATGGCCTCTGAATTTGCAATATTAAATCAGCTTGAACTAGGTTTTCACTTAGATAAAAACAGCTTCGAGTTTTTAGTGTTTGATGGTGAAAAGTGGATCACCTTTGACCGTGAAAAGCTGTTTGCGCCAATTACCGTTGATGAACGTTTAAAGTTAACCCTCAACTTAGACGATCTAGCATGGTCACAGGATAACTTACTCGAGCAATCCAATTGGCGCGAGTTAATGAGTGGCGGCGACGACGAAAGTTTACTTGAATTGCAAAAAATGAAAATCCCGCAAGTGCTAATTTTATCTTCTGGTGAGGTGAGTGCATTTCAACTTATCTATGAATTAAAAGATGAAAAAGAACCCGTGTATTTCATCGAAGGGGAATTTTCGGCACCGGTTAACTTACGCAGAGAGCCAGAATAATGCATAGCAAATACCAAGGTTTTACCTTACTAGAAGTTATGGTGGCGCTGAGTATTTGCGCCATGGCTGGAATTGCTGCGATGCAAGCGACTGGTGAGCATATCAATCACTTATCAAGCTTGGAAGAGCAAACTTATGCGTCTTGGGTCGCTGAAAATGTACTGATTGAGCAGCGCACCTTAGGTGAAAAGTGGCAAGGTAAGAATGGCACCAAAGGCACTGAAACAATGGCCGGTATTGACTGGTATTGGCGTCAAGATACTGAAGCGACAGCCGATAAAAGTTTTGTAAAAGTGACGATTAATGTATTTAGTGATGAAAAGCTAGAACACTCAGTTTATGAGCTAAGTAGTTATTTAAATAAAGGCAGCAAATAAGTGAAACAGCGCGGTTTTACACTCTTAGAAGTGATGGTAGCGCTGGGTATTTTAGCCTTTGTGGTGCTAGCGACTCACCAAATTCTTGATTCGACCACCAAAGCGAAAGATGCATCAGATGCAAAAATTGCTGAGTTAAATGGCTTGCAAACCACCTTTAGATTAATGGATCAGGATTTCAGTCAAATGACTAAGCGGGTAGTGCGCAATGAAGCCGGTGATGTGCAAGAACAATACTTACTTGCAGGACGCTACACCCTAGATAGCCAATATGATGGCATTGGCTTTGTGCGTGATGGCTGGATCAACCCAATCAATTTGCTGCCACGTTCAGAGTTGCAAGCCGTCGGGTATCGGGTTATTGATGATAATCTTGAGCGTATATATCGGGTTTATGTTGATCAGCTCGATAACCTTGAGCCGCGTGTACAAGTTATTCTTCACGATATTGAAGACCTTAAATTTGAATTTCTAGATGAAAAGAATGAATGGCAAGAGCAATGGCAAATTAAAGCATTGCCAAAGGCGGTGGCGGTCACAATCCAACAAATTGAAGCAGAACCAATTCGTCGGGTATTTTTAGTTCCTGGCGATGGTAAAGTCACCGTGCAAGCACCCGCTGGTAATGGCGGACAAAACCAGCGAGGGGGTGATAATGGCAATTAACTCTTCCCGTGGCGCCGCGCTTATCATTGTTTTGTTTATTGTTGCCTTGGCATCAATTTTAGCCGTGGAGATGAGTGCTAATTTACTCGTACAAGTGCAGAAAAGTACTAATATACAAGGTCACCAGCAAGCTAAGTGGTATGCCTATGCAGCTGAAGAGCTTGCCATAAAAGCAATCTTACAAAGCAAAAAAGACGACCCTGATAAAACCACTTTAAAACAAATATGGGCGCAACAAGGCGATATACCTTATCCGGTCGATAATGGTACTTTGCAAGGTAATATCACTGATTTGCAGGCTTGTTTGAACCTCAACGCATTACGTGCTCAAGCGGCGCAAACGGGCAGTGGCAGCGCGAATAAAACCAATCCTGCACATTCGGCGCTATTAGCACTATTGGAAAATATAGAAGACTTGCCAGCAGAAGAATCTGAAGAAGCAATGGCAGATAGCGTATACGATTGGCTTGATGAAGATAGTATTACTTATCGCTCTGGCGCTGAAGAAGACGAATATTTATCGCGTAAATCACCGTATATGACCGCGAATAATTATTTTGCATCAAGCTCAGAGTTACGTTTGGTTAAAGGGTTTAATCCATTAGTGATGGAAAAAATATTGCCCTATGTATGCGTGATCCCTGGCAGCGAGTTATTAGCGATTAATGTTAATACCATTGCTCCTGAGCAGGCATTATTATTGAGTGCATTGATTGATGGCTTAAGTGAATCAGGAGCGCAAGCTGTGTTATCTGCTCGTCCTGAAGATGGCTTTACTGATATTGAAGAATTTTTTGAACAAGTGAATCAACAAGGGGCGCAAAATGTTAAGTCTGTTGAGAAATTGTTCACCATAAAGAGCGAATATTTTAAACTACAAGCGCAGGCTAAATTTGTCGATCTGCGTTTTTCGATGACCACTTTACTGCAAGCCAAAGATGGCGAAGTAACTATACTGGCGCGAAAATTTGGAGGCGTACAGTGACTGAGATACTATTGATCCGCACGGGTCAAACTCAACAAGAAAGTATAAATTGGCTGATTTACTCACCATTAGAACAAGAAATAATTGCCAGTGGCGAATTACCCAACGCTGAGCAACTGAGTGAGCTAGCTGAAAAATCACAGAGCCGTGAAGTTGTGGTATTGCTGCCTTGTGATCAGGTGCAGCTAAAAACGGTAATACTACCAACTAAATGGAACCGCAAGCTTGAGCAAGCACTACCGTATATGCTCGAAGAAGAAATCGCATGTGATGTAGATGATTTATTTATTGCTATTGCTGAGCCTACGATGGTGGCGGATAAACATGCCATTAAAGTCGCCATGACAGATCGAGACTGGTTTGAAACGTGGCTAGCTGTATTTGCTGAGCATGACATTGAAGTGTTTAAACTGTTGCCAGATGCATTATTGCTCCCGACTGCGGAACACCAGGGATTAAGCGTGATTGAGCTTAATAACCAATGGTTATGTAAGCAAGGTTCGTGGCGCATTAGTGCTGTAGAGCAAAGCTGGTTGGCTGAATATTTAACCGCACTTGGTCACCCAGATGTTGCCCATTACAGCCCCGCAGCTAATTTTCCTGAAACGGTTACTCTTAGCGCACAAACTGATGCCTATGATTTACCATTGGCGTTATTTGCCAAGCAATTACCAAATATTAAATTCAACCTGCGTCAAGGTCAGTATCAACTGAAAAAGAAAAGCGCATTATGGTGGGGATATTGGCAAAGTGCAGCAATTGCAGCAAGTATCGCGCTAGTTGGCTCTGTGGCTGTCAAAGGTTTTGAATTGCACCAGTTAAATAGCGAGCTTGAAATTGCTAAAACACAAGCCGTAGCACGTTACCAAGCCGCTTTTCCAGGTAAAACTGTACGGCCACATTTAATTAAAAACCAAATTCAGGGTGAACTGGCTAAATTAGAGGGCGGCAGTAGTGCAGGGTTTCTTGATTTAACCAATGAACTTGTCAGTGTATTTAGCCAAGTTAAAGAATTTACCCCAGAGACATTGCGCTATGATCAACGTCGTAATGAACTTAGAGTTCGTGCCCGTGGCAAAGGCTTTCAAACTTTTGGCAAAGTTAAAGCAATCCTCGAACAACGCGGATTAACCGTAGACCAAGGCTCATTGAATAATGATGGCGACTTTGTAGTCGGTGAAATAAAACTCCGAGGTGCAGCATGAAACAACAATTTTTAAAACAGTGGCGTGGCTTAAAAGAACAAGAGCAACAGCTGGTGATGGTTGCGGGTGTTATTTTTGTCATTTTTGTTTTAGTCATGGGGATTTTTAGACCATTAAATAATGCCATTGCAGAAGCTGAAAAAAACCAACTTAAACAGCAAGAATTACTCACTTGGGTTGATAGCAGTATTGTTAAACTTAAAGCTGGCAATGTGCGTGCTGTAACGAGTGATCAAAACTTGAGTCAAATCGTGAATGCAAGTAGTCGTGGCCGCTACGATATAACCATAAGCAAAATGCAGCCTGGCGATAATACATTAAGATTAACCATCGACTCGGTACAGTTTAATAAACTTGTAGAGTGGCTGGATGAGCTAGTCAATACACAAGGCGTATTGATTGCAAATTTAGATCTTAGTCGCGACGACAAACCAGGCTACGTGCGCGTAAGCCGACTGGTATTAGAGAAGTAAAGAATGAAAAAAATAGCGATTCTTATAGTAGTGTTTTTGTTTAGTTTTATCTTTTTTGCATTATTAAAAACGCCTGCTGCCGTTGCGCTTAATTTAGCAAACCCTTATTTACCAAAAGATCTGCAAATAGGTAAAGCTTCGGGCAGTATTTGGCAGGGGCGGATCATGCAGCTGCGTTATCAGGGCGAACAAATAAATAATCTAAACTGGGATGTTTCTGGTTGGGCATTGTTCACTGGGCAGCTCACAGGCAATGTAAAATTTGGTGACGCACGTAACACGGATGAAATGTCTGGCCGTGGTGATTTTAGTTATGGCTTATTTAATCAAGCCGTGGCTTTAAATGACGCCACTTTACGCTTAAGTGTTGAACGTGCTATGCAGCGCTTGCAGTTACCATTACCGATTAGCGCTAAAGGTCGGGTGATTGTTGAATTAGATCAATATAATTCTGGGCTGCCTTATTGCGAGGCGTTAAACGGTGAAGTTGCTAGCCCAAACATAGACGTGCAAGGACTATCTGGTTGGTTTAGTGTGGGCCCATTAAGTGGCAAGCTAAGTTGCAAATCAGGTGATATTGCGGTGTTAGTTGATCCAGAAAATCGTTTAGGCCTAGCAGCCGATGCCACCTTAAAAGCCAATCTGGATTTCAAAGTAGCAGGATATATCAAGCCTGAAGCATCGCTACCAAAAGAAGTACATGATGCCGCTAAATTTTTGGGTCGTGCAGATAGCGATGGCCGTTATCCATTAAATTTTTAAACAAGGCTGAATTGTTTTATGCAAATTCCTGAATTTACACAGCAACATGGCCAACAGTTAAGTGCCTATTTAGCGAGTCATGACGGTGCAATGACCTTAGTGCAAAGTAAAGGCTACTTGTTTGCGGTAATCTGCTCACCAGAGCCGTTAGATGTACATCAGTGGTTAGAACAGATTGTGCCAAATACAAACGGCCAACTGGAAGAGCAAGTGTTATTTGCCTTTATGGCCTTGTATCATCAGATCAGTGAGCAAGTATATGAGACGGGGTTTAAGCTGCCTGTCAGTCTACAAGTCAGTGGCGAAGATGACAGTTACCTTGATTTACATGAATGTCAGCAATGGTGCCAGGGGTTTGTACAAGGCGCACAAAGCTATATTGATAAGCTGTTGCAAGCAGATACTCTAACGGCCGATTTAATTGAAGCATTGCAAACTGCTTATGCGAGCTTAGGCTTTTTTGCTTTAGAGCCTGAGCTTATTAGCACCATCGCTCAACAAAATCAGCTTAGTGAAGTGCAGCTAAGCCAGCAACAGTTTGCTGTTATGGGGGATTTTGCACTAGGTTTTGCAGAGCTAATAGAGATCATCGCGGTACAAAGTGGTTTGTACGCTGAAGAAGATGATGGTTGGAGTTAGCGTTATGCTAAATCCAACACTATTTCAGTGCAGCCCTTCGGGCATTTAGCAACCCCTTGGCCGGGTTGCTGAGTTTTTAAATCCAAGGTTAATATGCCTTGGCATACTTCACATTTTACTGTTTGCCCTTTCGCGAGCTTTTTCAGCAGATTCTTATGCTGATTAAAGGACGCACTGCTTTTTTTTGTTAATACTGAGAAATCCACTATTTACCTCTTCGTTCAGCTAGTGCCGTTGCTGCAATGTCACACACTGTATTTAAGCGGTCTTCGTAAAAATATAAATTGAGATCTTTACTGCGACAATAACGGGTATGGAAAAGTTGTAACTGCTCATCGGTTTGCATGGTTTCTTCAAGGTATTCTAATTCAGTTTCTGAGAGTGTTAATTCAGACTTAATACGGTTTTTTGCCATGCTGGCAGCCGGTCCACGGTTTACGTTGCTAGCACTACTTAACAGGCCAACGCCTTCACCCAACAGTTTTTCTCTGGGTTCTTTTATCATTGGGTGATCAATTGTGAATAGTGCGAGTATCACTACTACGAGTACAAGGAATTTTTTCATATTATAAGTAAACTTTGATCTGAACGGGTACGAATTGACCACCAGTGTAATAAAATGGCCCGTTGTAAAGCAAGTAAGTTAGATGAATAAATTATTAGCGATCAACTTCAGCATTTTTAGCAATAGTAGGTATAATGGACAGGAACAATTAGATTTTTCAGAAATCTCTGAACTTTTACTGCACTGTGGTTCAGTTTGCACTATTTTTAAATATAAGCGGAGTGATCCGCTATTTAAATAGCGTTATATGATTGTTTGACTTTCATTCTCCAAGCGGCGTTGAGGAACTTCGATGGACAAGCAAATAAAAGTAAAAAATATTCCCAGTGAGGTAAAGATCGAAAAACCCGATCTGTATGCTCAGCAGGATAGATTTAACCCACGTAATCGTATTTATGTCCGTGCGGTAACTGGGTTGCATCAATTATTAAGGCAGCGCATTGGTTTTCTTGGCATGTTGGCGTTTATGGCTTTGCCATGGATAAACTTTAACGACCAACAAGCTGTGCTGTTTGACCTTATGGGCCAAAAATATAACATCTTTGGGCTAACGTTATGGCCGCAAGATTTTACCATCCTTGCTTTTATTCTGATGCTTGCCGCATTTGCATTATTTTTAGTGACCACCTTTTATGGCCGGGTGTGGTGTGGTTACACGTGCCCGCAAACCGTCTGGACCTTCATTTTTATTTGGTTTGAAGAAAAGTTCGAAGGCACCGCCAATCAACGCAAAAAGCTAGATCAACGGCCGATGGACTTTGATAAGTTTTGCCGCAAGACAGCCAAACATACTAGCTGGGTGGCTTTCTCTTTGTACACGGCGCTGACTTTTGTCGGTTATTTCACTCCCATTCGTGAGCTATTACCGGATTTTGTTACCCTCAATGTCGGTGGTTATGCACTAGTAAGTATTGTTGTATTTGCGGTATGTACTTATGGCAATGCCGGTTGGATGCGCGAAATTATGTGCTTACATATCTGCCCATATTCACGTTTTCAATCGGCAATGTTTGATAAAGATACCTTCACGGTTAGCTATGATGAAAAGCGCGGTGAAAATCGTGGCCCACGTAGTCGTAAACAAGATCGAGAAGAGCTTAGCTTAGGTGACTGTATTGACTGTAATTTGTGCGTGCAAGTATGCCCAACGGGGATCGATATCCGCAATGGCCTGCAAGCTGAATGCATTAACTGTGGCGCCTGTATCGATGCCTGCGACGGGGTAATGGATAAGATGAATTATCCGCGCGGGCTTATCTCATATACCACTGAGCGTAACCTAGAAACGCCAGAGAATAAAACCAATCCGCTGCGCGCTAAGATTATTGGTTATAGTGTTATATTAGTGGTGCTAAGCGCTGCGCTGGTGGCTAATATCGTGATGCGTAAACCAATGGATTTAGATATTATTCGCGATCGAAATCAGTTGTATCGAGTCGATTTTAATGGTCTTGTCGAAAATACCTATACACTTAAGGTGATCAACAAAGCGCAATACGAGCAAACCTTTAATATCAAAGTGGCAGGGCTGGAGAACTTTAAATACATTGGTAAGCAAACTTTTACTGTACAGGCGGGAGAATCCCACAATGTGCCGTTGTCTTTAGTCATGGATCCTTATGATTTGAAAGCGCCAATGACAGAGTTTAATTTTGTGCTATCACCAGTGAACGACCCTAGTTCACAAATATCGCAGCCGAGTAACTTCTTTAAAGCGCGATAGTTAAGTACACTATAGATAAGTACATAAAAAGCGGGATGTTCCCGCTTTTTTTATAACTGATGAGAATTATGAGCAAATTTAGTTTTGTAGATCTTACCCCCGACTCGATTTTAGATGCGGTAGAAAGTATTGGTATTTATGCTGAATCTGGCTTACTCGCACTAAATAGTTACGAAAACCGTGTTTATCAATTTAAAGCGGACGATGGCCTACGTTATGTGGTGAAGTTTTATCGTCCAGAGCGTTGGAGTAAGGCGCAAATACTGGAAGAACATAGTTTCACATTTGAGTTAGCCGATGCTGAGGTACCTGTTGTTGCGCCGATCCGTCGTAATGGCGAAAGCTTGTTTGAACACCATGGTTATTTATTTACGCTGTTCCCAAGTGTTGGTGGCCGTATCTTTGAAATGGACAACCTTGATCAGTTAGATATGCTCGGGCGCTTGATTGGCCGGATGCACCAAGCAGCGAAAGGGAATGTTTTTAGCGAACGTCCGGTCATAGGATGTGATGAGTATTTAGATACAGCTAAAATTCAGTTACAAAACAGTAATCTGGTGCCTAGCAGTTTAACCACCGCATTTTATACTATTTTGGATATGGTGATCACGAAAACGAAATCACTCTATCAGCAAGGCGAAACTATTCGCCTACACGGCGATTGCCATGCTGGGAATATTCTCTGGGCAGGAGATGCATTAATGTTTGTGGATTTAGACGATAGCCGTCAAGGGCCAGCCATTCAAGATTTATGGATGATGCTCAGTGGCGATCGACACAATCAACTGTTACAGTTAGATACCTTAGTAGCAGCATATGAAGAATTTTGTGATTTTGATCACACTCAGCTCAAATTAATTGAACCTTTACGCGCTATGCGTATGATTCATTACATGGGGTGGCTAGCTAAACGCTGGGAGGATCCGGCATTTCCACGGAACTTTTCGTGGTTCGCTGATGACAAATACTGGGAACAACAGATTTTAGCGTTAAAAGAGCAATATTCTGCACTGCAAGAGCCACCGTTAAAGTTGTTACCTAACTAATTATTAAAATATCGAAACGAGAGTCCAATGCTTAAAAAACTAAAACTGAGTTTATTATTGTTATGCCTACCTTTTGCAGCCATGGCTGCAGACTTTAAAGCCGGTGAACAATACGAAGTACTTAAAATCGAAAAAAGCAAAACGCCTCAGGTCACTGAGTTTTTCTCTTTTTATTGTCCGCACTGTTTTAAGTTTGAAGCCGTTGCGAAAGCAATGGAAAAAAGCTTGCCTGCAGGCACTGAGTTTGTAAAAAACCACGTTAACTTTTTAGGAGGCTTAGCACCTGAGGTGCAATCTAACTTGAGTTATGCTTACATTATTGCCAAGCAGCATAACAAGGGCGAGCAAGTTGCTGAGCAAATTTTTCAGAGCATCCATGTACAACGTGCGCCGCTTGATAATATTAAAGATGTAAAAGCATTGCTCGACGTTAATGGCATTGATAGCGATACATTTGATAAAGATATTGCCAGCATGCCAGTTATTAGTGCTGAAAAAGCAATGCAAGATAAGCAGAATAAATTCTCACAAATGGGTGCTTTAACCGGTGTGCCAACCTTTATCGTTAACGATAAATACAAAATTAATATCAATACCATCAAGAGCCAACAGCAGCTTGATGAGTTAGTTGCCTTTTTATTAAAACAATAATTTTTGGAGTTTTTAGCAATGATCAAATTAGTTAAAGCTGGATTACTAGCGCTGTTATTACCATTAGCAGCAAATGCTGCAGCGACGTACGAAGAAGGTGTGCATTACGATGTAGTATCAGAACGCGCGAGTAAAAAACCGGAAGTAAAAGAGTTCTTCTCATTTTATTGCCCTGCCTGTAATAACTATGAGTCTTTATTGGCTGACGTAAAACCAAAACTGGATAAAAACGTAGAGTTCAAAAAGAGTCATGTCGATTTTGTTGGGGTTCGCGATACTGAAAATCAACAAATGATTTCTCAAGCACTGGCAACCGCTGAAGTGTTACCACAAAAAGATGCCATCATTGCAGCTATGTTCAGCCATGTTCACGTTAAGCGCGCTAAGTTTAATGAGTTAGCCGATGTTAAAGATGTGTTTGTAGCGCAAGGCGTTGACGGCGATAAATTCGACAAACTTTATAAAAGCTTTTCAGTACGTACTATGAGCTCAAAAATGAAGCGTGACCAAGATTACTACAAAGAAAAAGGCGCACTGCGTGGTGTACCCACTTTTATCGTAAATGGTAAATATAAGCTTAACTTAGGCCGTGAATCAGGTATTACCGAGCCAGAAGATATTAGTAAATTAATTAACTATTTAGCTGCAAAATAAGCGTAGTAAAATTTTATCATAAGCTCCGTACACGGAGCTTTTTTATTGGCAAAAATAACAATGCATAAAATCCTGATTTCAAGCTGCTTGCTTGGCACACCTGTGCGTTACGATGGCACCGGACAGCAATTGCTTCATCCGCAAATAATGACCTGGCAACAGCAAAAGCTGATAGTGTCTTTTTGCCCAGAGGTTGCTGGTGGTTTACCTACTCCCAGAGATCCAGCAGAAATTAGCAATGATAAAGTGATTACCAATACGGGTGATGATGTGACCACTGAATTTAAGTTAGGTGCACAGCAAGCGCTACGACTTTGCCAACAACACAATATTCGTTTTGCACTGTTAAAGGAATCAAGCCCTTCTTGTGGCCGTAATACAATTTACGATGGTTCGCACAGTGGTCGTAAGATAACGGGAATGGGCTTGACGGCTTCGTTATTAGAAAAGAATGGTATTAAAGTGTTTAGTGAACAGCAAATGCCAGCGCTAGTACAAGCACTGGCATAATAAGTACCTTACAATTTACGTTGTAAAAATACCCCAGATTCAATGTGGTGGGTATAAGGGAATTGGTCAAAAATAGCAAAGCGCTTAACTTCGTGAGTACGGGTTAAATGCTCTAAGTCTCGCTCGAGGGTATCTGGGTTACATGAAATATAAATAATGCTTTCATAGTTAGCCACTAAATCACAGGTGAGTGTATCCATGCCAGCGCGTGGCGGGTCAACTAAAATGGTTTGGCAGTCATAGCTCTTTAAATCAATTCCCTCTAAGCGTGAAAACGTACGCTCGCCATTCATCGCTTGAGTGAATTCCTCACTCGACATGCGAATAATATCTAAGTTAGTCACCTTATTTTTGGCAATATTGTACTGTGCCGAGTGCACCGATGACTTAGAGATCTCTGTCGCTAATACGCGATTAAATGAGCTCGCTAAGGCAATTGAGAAGTTACCATTACCGCAATACAGTTCAAGCAAATCATTTTTTAATGGTTTACATAAATCTTGTGCCCACTCCAGCATCTTAATATTTACTTTGGCATTAGGTTGGGTAAAGCTGTTTTCTACTTGTTGGTAAATCAGCTGTTGGCCATTAACCGTTAAGCGCTCAGTAACAAAGTCATCACCTAACACTTCTTTTTGTTTGCGGGCACGGCCAATAAAATCAATTTTAAAGCGTTCACTCAACGTTGCTTTTAGCGCTTTGATGGCGGTTAGCCATTCATCGTCTAAGGGTTTGTGATAAAGCAAGCTAACAAGAATTTCACCACTTAGACTTGATAAATAATCTATTTGAAACAACTTGCGGCGTAATATCTCACAATCTTTTAAGTTCTCGATCATCGCTTGCATAACTTCGCCAATCAGCGCTGTTGCAGGATCGAATTCATCAACACGAATTTTTTCTTTAGTAGCTTGGTCAAACATAATGTGGAATAGCTCGTCACCATCGTGCCATACTCTAAATTCAGCACGTTGACGGTAATGGATCGGCTCAGAGCCAAATACTTCTAATTGTTCAACACCAAAGCGTTGGAATTGCGCAATGATACGTTGCTCTTTTTCGCTTAGTTGTGCATCGTATGTTGATGTATCGATCTTAATAACTGCCATTATGCCCACTACCTTCTATCTTTAAGCTATTTATCGGCGCTATTGTAGGGGGCAGGGAGTATTTGTCTAGGGTCTGTTTATCTTTCGAGGTTAATTTTGCAGCTGTGCGTTTGGTTTTTAGGCAAGGCAGAGCCTATGTAGTGTGGTTATTCCCCATAAATAGGCGATAACGACGCATAAATGCCAAACGCGCGCTGCCCGAAGGGTTCTGCCTAGGGGCGATTACTCTTTGTTGCTCAATTTTTACTTAGCCCACTAGGTTACAAATCTCGCGCCGCGATTAAATCGCCCCTAGGTTGAACAAATTTTAATCCTGAAAGGTCAACAGACCCTAATTTTAGTAAAAGCAAATGCTGTTTTTTTGTACATTTTGCTTCAGTTATTTATTTTTAGGCCGATAATTAACTAACCTTAAATAGGAGTCGGATCATGAAAATTGGTAACTTTGGCTTTGTTCCAAACAACAATGCCAATAAATACAGTAACAAAGCTGCATTACAGCAACCTACAATACAGTCTCCCCAAGATAGTTACCAGCAACGTGGTAGGGAGCTAGCCGCAAAAGTATTAGGTGATAAAATGGCGCAAGCCTTAGGTTTACCTATTACGGAAGAGAAAAAGGACAAGCCGCTATTTGATTTTGACGCAATCGTCAAAAATGTACTGGAGTTTGTAACCGGTGCCGTTAAAAAAGCCCAAGCTAATGGTGCAGATGATGAAAAACTCAAAGGCATGCTAGGCGACGCTCGTAAAGGTGTGCAAATAGGGATCGATGATGCTTATGAGGAACTCAAAGGCACTGGGGTGTTAAATGATGAAATAGAACAGGGCATCGAAAAATCAAAAGCAGGGATTTTTAGCGGCCTCGATGAATTTGAAGAAAACTTATTTAACCCAAAACCAGAGTCTGTGAGTGTTAGCCAAGCACAGTATCTAAGTTTAAGTAACAACGCAGAATATAGCTTTACCACCGCAGAAGGTGATGAGGTGACGATTAGCTTTGCCGATGCCTTTAAACAGCAATCTGCTAGTAGCTATCAACGTAATGGTCAAAACGAAGGTTATGCCAGTGAATCATCACAATCGCGTGAACTGTCATTTAGTATGTCGGTCAATGGTGATTTGAATGAGGATGAGCAACAGGCTATCAATGAGCTGATGGAAGACTTACAAGGTGTGAGCCAAACCTTCTTTTCTGGATCTTTTGAACAGGCGTTTGAGCAAGCACAAGAGTTAAACCTTGGGAATGAACAGCTGGTGGCGTTTTCAATGGATTTAAGGCAGACCAAAACCTTCGCAGCTATAAAGGGTTATGAAGAGAATAAACCTGCACCAGAGAAAAAGGTTGCTGAAAAAATCGCGCCATTTAATGATGACTTAAAAGAGGCGTTTAATAAGGCGGGCGATCTAGGTTTACAAAATGAACTTGCCGGTATCTTACAGTGGTTAAACCAAGATAAAGAAGAGATTGGTAAGCT
>NZ_JBLOPA010000001.1:3185000-3996994 GCF_047806705.1 Pseudoalteromonas sp. ASV78
ACTTACCAACCCTTTGCAAACTCCGAATACCGTAAAGTACTATCCGGGAGACACACGGCGGGTGCTAACGTCCGTCGTGAAGAGGGAAACAACCCAGACCGCCAGCTAAGGTCCCAAAGTCATAGTTAAGTGGGAAACGATGTGGAAAGGCCCAGACAGCCAGGAGGTTGGCTTAGAAGCAGCCATCCTTTAAAGAAAGCGTAATAGCTCACTGGTCGAGTCGGTCTGCGCGGAAGATGTAACGGGGCTAAACTATGCACCGAAGCTGCGGATTTGAGCATACCACCCAAGCTATTTTGATTAACGTTAACGTGCGAAGCACCTAACGTTCAAGCGTCCCCCGAACGTGAGTCGGTGGTGATAAAAGATAGTTTCGGGGTATGCTCAAGTGGTAGGGGAGCGTTCTGTAAGCGGTTGAAGGTGTACCGGGAGGTATGCTGGACGTATCAGAAGTGCGAATGCTGACATGAGTAACGATAATGCGGGTGAAAAACCCGCACGCCGGAAGACCAAGGGTTCCTATCCCATGTTAATCAGGGTAGGGTAAGTCGACCCCTAAGGCGAGGCCGAAAGGCGTAGTCGATGGGAAACGGATTAATATTTCCGTACTTGGTATAATTGCGATGGGGGGACGGAGCAGGCTAAGCAAGCATGGCGTTGGTAGTCCATGTGAAAGTGAGTAGGCTAGTGACTTAGGTAAATCCGGGTTGCTGTTAGGCTGAGACACGAGACGAGTCACTAAGGTGATGAAGTTGCTGATGCCATACTTCCAGGAAAAGCCTCTAAGCTTCAGATTATACCGAATCGTACCCCAAACCGACACAGGTGGTCAGGTAGAGAATACTAAGGCGCTTGAGAGAACTCGGGTGAAGGAACTAGGCAAAATCGTACCGTAACTTCGGGAGAAGGTACGCTCCGATTGGTGATGAGACTTGCTCTCTAAGCTGATTGGAGCCGCAGTGACCAGGTGGCTGGGACTGTTTATTAAAAACACAGCACTGTGCAAAATCGCAAGATGACGTATACGGTGTGACACCTGCCCGGTGCCGGAAGGTTAATTGATGGGGTTATCTTCGGAGAAGCTCTTGATCGAAGCCCCGGTAAACGGCGGCCGTAACTATAACGGTCCTAAGGTAGCGAAATTCCTTGTCGGGTAAGTTCCGACCTGCACGAATGGTGTAACCATGGCCACGCTGTCTCCACCCGAGACTCAGTGAAATTGAAATCGCAGTGAAGATGCTGTGTACCCGCGGCTAGACGGAAAGACCCCGTGAACCTTTACTACAGCTTGGCACTGAACATTGAACCTACATGTGTAGGATAGGTGGGAGACTTAGAAGATGAGACGCTAGTTTTGTTGGAGTCGTCCTTGAAATACCACCCTTGTAGTTTTGATGTTCTAACGTTGGCCCCTGGATCGGGGTTACGGACAGTGCCTGGTGGGTAGTTTGACTGGGGCGGTCTCCTCCCAAAGAGTAACGGAGGAGCACGAAGGTTGGCTAAGTACGGTCGGACATCGTACGGTTAGTGTAATGGTAGAAGCCAGCTTAACTGCGAGACAGACACGTCGAGCAGGTACGAAAGTAGGTCATAGTGATCCGGTGGTTCTGAATGGAAGGGCCATCGCTCAACGGATAAAAGGTACTCCGGGGATAACAGGCTGATACCGCCCAAGAGTTCATATCGACGGCGGTGTTTGGCACCTCGATGTCGGCTCATCACATCCTGGGGCTGAAGTCGGTCCCAAGGGTATGGCTGTTCGCCATTTAAAGTGGTACGCGAGCTGGGTTTAGAACGTCGTGAGACAGTTCGGTCCCTATCTGCCGTGGGCGTTTGAGAATTGAGAGGGGTTGCTCCTAGTACGAGAGGACCGGAGTGAACGAACCGCTGGTGTTCGGGTTGTCATGCCAATGGCATTGCCCGGTAGCTACGTTCGGAACTGATAAGCGCTGAAAGCATCTAAGCGCGAAGCAGGCCTCGAGATGAGTTCTCACTAGACTTTTAAAGTCTCTGAAGGGCCGTTGAAGACTACAACGTTGATAGGCAAGATGTGGAAGCATAGTGATATGTTAAGCTAACTTGTACTAATTACCCGTGAGGCTTAACCATACAACGCCAAACGCGTTTTATGCGACAGTTTAAGCGAAGAAGTTAATATAACTAAAGTAGATTTACTGGCAGCTTTAAGCGATAAGCTTTAAGTTGTAAGAAGACAATTATCAGCCATTTTCCAAATTTTAATTAATTGGCTCGAAAGAGCGGATTAATACCAAATTTGCTTGGTGACAATAGCGTTTTGGACCCACCTGACCCCATGCCGAACTCAGTAGTGAAACGAAACAGCGCCGATGATAGTGTAGCATTTGTTATGTGAAAGTAGGTCATCGCCAGGCTCCAAATTAAAGAAACCCGTTACAGCGATGTGACGGGTTTTTTGTTGCCTAAAATAAAGTATAGCTCTCAGTTTTAAGCCGTCAGCTATCAGTTGCACAGTGTCAACCATAAAAAGAATGCCACAACTACCTCGCAGTGCAATCTATCCCTTAAACAACAGACCCTTTTTGCAGGCTTTTTAAACTCGCGCTCCCCATAATGAAATTTAAACTCGCAAACTATTTCTCTGCATTTGATTTTTCCTAAATTATCATCTTGTTGCAATTTCATCCTTGGTTTACTTTCTGACCTGTGTAAAACTAGCGGGGTTAATTTAGTAAATCAGGTGACATGAATGTCGAATATAAAAGCTTGGAAACTTATCAGTTTATTTTGTTTGGTAAGCTTACTTATGGGCTGTCAATCGAAAGAAGAGCAGTTACAAGAAACAATTAAACAATCTATAGCTAAAGCTGAAGTTGAGTTAGCAGGACTTGGTAAAGCGTTAGATAATGGCTCAATTCGCAATGCGGCTTTATTAGGTGAATATGGCCGTATAATCAGTAATGAAAAACCAGAACTGACACAAATCGCAACGGTACTTGCACAGGATGCAACTCGCAAAGGTGCGCTCTATACTGGCTTAACGCAGCGTTTAGCTGATATTAAAAGTACTTATTTAATCCCCCCTTATGAAGAAACGTTACTTAATATTGACCTGTTACGTGATGCTGTAAAGCCTGCGCTATTTTCTGATGCGCTGACCGATCCAATTAATATGCTTGCTGATATGTCAGGCGGTTCATTGGCCCGTGTGGGTGCAATTAGCAAGCAGGCGGAAGGTGAAGGTGAAGGCAATCAGTTAGTCGGCAATCCTAATTATGGTAATTGGCAAACTAACAGTAACGGTATCAGCTTTTGGCAATGGTATGGTATGTACCGTATTTTAGGCGATGTATTTGATCGTGTGGAATATGGCAGTTGGAGCAAGCGCCGTAAATATAGCTATTATAATGATTATGGCCGTGCCCGCTATACCAGCCCGAAACAGATGAAAGCACAAACGGCAGTAGAAACACGAACACGCCAGTCTTATCAACGTCAAGGTAAACAGTTTACCAGTCCTTATGCGTCGAAAAAGAGCGGTGCTTCAGGGTTAAGTCGTAGCAGTTATACCCCACCGAAAACACGCAGTAGTTACTCTAAAAGCAGTAGTTACAGTAAAAGTTCGGGCTCGGTAAGAGACAGCAGCAGCAGAACCTCTCGCGGTGTTAGTCGCGGTAAGTAAACGGCTATTTAAAAGATTTAGTGTTGGAGTTATAAGAATATGTATGAATTTAATGGAATAACTATGTGGTCGCTGCAAGCAATCGCGATTGATTTTGCAATTATTATTGCACTGTTTGTGAGCCTGAAATTTATTAAAGGTTGGGTATCTAATTTACATGCCAATGATGAAATCACCGAGCGTGATAACTTCGCGTTTGGCATTAGCTTTGCCGCAGGCTTAGTTGCATTAGCAATAGTGCTTACAGGTGTCAGTAGCGGTGCGTTTGCTGCATCTTTACAGCAAGAAGCACTGCAAATGGGCGGATACGGTTTGTTAGCGATTGCGCTGATCAAACTGGGTCACTTTTTTCAAGATAAAGTTGCACTGCGTAAAGTAAGCCTGCATGACGAAATCGTTAAGGGCAATGTAACAGCGGCAGTGATTGATTTTGGCCATGTTGTCAGTGTGGCAATTGTTATACGCTCAGCGTTGTTCTGGGTCGCTACAGAAGGCTGGCATGGTATCCCAATTGTTATTGCGGCGTTTATTATTGGCAGTATCGCATTGTTGTTGGTAAGTCAGTATCGCGTACAGTTGTTTAAGCGTACTAATCGCAGTGGAGACTGCTTACAGCAGGCTATTATTGATGGCAATTTAGCGGTTGGTATTCGTTATGCGGGCTTTTTGGTTGGTAGCGCGCTTGCTATTACCGCAGCCTCAGGTATTGCACCTTATGTAGCAGATAGTATTAATGCTAGCTTAGTTTACTGGGCGATTAGTGCACTTGTTTGCATCCTTGTATTCATTGCGCTGCATTTAATTACCATCAAAATCATCTTATCAGGTTGTGATATTTCTGATGAAGTAAATCGCCAAAAGAATATTGGTGTAGCCACTATTTCTGCTGCAGTTTCATTTGCAGTGGGTATTACTATGGCAACTCTATTAGGCGCATAAAACTTGTCTCACACTAGCCAAAGCCCAAGTAAGTTTGCCTTACTTGGGCATGATTTTTTATTAATATCTGTTATGGCCGTACTCGCTGGGTGTGGCCTTATTTATGAGTATCTTTTATCTCACTACGCAGGGCGTGTTCTGGGTTCAGTAGAGAGCGCTATTTATGCCATGATTGGTACAATGATCGTCGCTATGGGGATGGGCGCTTTTTTAGCTCGTTGGTTTAAAGACCCTTTTACCGCGTTTGCTTGGCTTGAGAGTCTGATTGCTTTGGTTGGCATGGGTTGTATATTAGCTATTGCCAGCGTAATTGCTGTTAGCTATTCATTACCGCATATTTTTTCAGAGATTTTTAATCTGCCCGCCGATGTGGTGCTTAACGGTTATATTTTTCAGAAACTCCAAGAGTGGTCACGTTTTCTACCGTATGTATTTGGTTTATTGCTCGGCCTATTGATTGGTATGGAAATACCCTTGATCGCGCGTATTCGTCAGCATGTTTATGGCCGGTTTTTAGAAAATAATGCCGGTACAATTTATGGTGCCGATTACATTGGGGCAGGGATTGGCGCAGCCATCTGGGTGAGCATTATGTTGGCGATGCCAATTATGCAAGCAGCTGCTTGGACTGCGTTATTTAATATTATTGCCGGTTTGGCTTTCTTGTGGCGCTATCACAGTCATGTACGTTATGCCAAATTACTGTTTGTTTGCCATATTGGTTTGTTAGTATTGTTTGCTTTTATCCTTGTACTTGGTAGTAGCTGGATGAAAGATTTAAGTAACGTACTTTATAAAGATAAAGTTATTTACTCTGAAGCCACTAAATATCAGCATCTTGTGTTAACCGAGCGGTTAAGTCGTAATCAACCAGAGCCAATCACCGATCTTTACTTAAATGGTCGCTTACAGTTCTCCAGCGTTGATGAGCAAATTTATCATTCAATGCTGGTGTATCCACCGCTGTTAGCTTCTAATCGTCATGATAACGTGTTGATCATTGGTGGCGGTGACGGGCTTGCTCTGCGCGATGTATTGAAATGGCCAGTACAAGAAGTTACGCTGATTGATTTGGATGGCCAGTTACTTAACTTATTTGGTCACCCAAGCAACGAATTTACAGCACCAGCACAGATCAATGCGCGTTTGCGCAAACTCAATGGCAATTCTATGCTTGATCCTCGAGCGAACGTGATCGTGGGCGATGCATTTTTAGAAGTTGAGCGTCTGCTCGATGAAGGTAAGCGTTTTGACACTATCATTATTGACCTACCTGATCCTAACCACCCTGACTTAAATAAGATGTACAGTGATTATTTTTATAATCATATTCGTCAGTTACTCGCAGCAGATGGTGCGATGGCGGTGCAGTCTACCTCGCCTTATCATGCGAAAAAGGCTTTTTTAAGTATTGGCAAAACGGTTAAAGCCGCAGGGTTTAAGCATGTCGAGCAATACCAGCAAAATATCCCTTCATTTGGGCAATGGGGTTGGACAATTGCAACGACGACAGGCAAATCAGCCAGTGCGCGAATTGAACAGGCAACAGCACTTCCGGTTGCTTCGCGGTGGATTAGCCAAAAATATTTATTGGCTGCATTTGTATTTCCTAATCATTATTTTGAACAAATAAATGATATTGAAGTCAATCAATTAGGGTCAGGTACTTTGTATGATTACTACCGAAGTGCATGGCAGATAGAAAGTGAATTGTATAAAAATTAATAAAACATGGTTGACATAATATGTCGGCTATGCGAATCTTAACTCAGACATAATATGTCAAATGACAAAAAGGCAGAGACATGGAATTAAATGAACTTTCAATAAAACTAGCATCCTTTGAAACCGAAGGCGCTAACTTTGAGTCTTTCTTGATTGCCAATCCAGGTGAGCAAGATGTGTTGCAAGTTATAGTTGATGGCAATGATGAGCTTCCAATTTTTGTTACGCAAACACAAGAGCAGCTGCTATGTATCAGCTACTTATTTGCGGATGAGGAAGTTAAATCGGAATTGCGTGGTGAGTTAAACGAAACACTATTACGTTTAAATGTCCCAATCCCACTGAGTGCATTTGCAAAGATTGATGATAAGTATGCGATTTTTGGTGCTTTGTCGGTTAATTCATCGTTTGATGACATTACCCATGAGCTAGTTACATTAGCCGATAATGCCATTGATGCATTAGAAGCGGTAACCATTTATTTAAACGATTAATAGCTAGCTATTTTACGTGGAGTTAAGATTATGAGTATTTTAAAAAAATTATTTACAGCAGTACGTGGCGGCGCCCGTGAAGCCGGCGAAGCAATTGTTGATGCTAATGGCATTCGTATTTTTGAGCAAGAAATTGCTGACGCACAAAATGCCTTACAACGTGCCAAAAAGAGCTTAACTGAAGTGATGGCAAAAGAAATGCAAACTAAGCGTAAAATTAGCGCATTAGATGCATCAATTGCTGAGCACGAAGCGTATGCTGGTCAAGCCCTTGAAAAAGGCAACGAAACTTTAGCACTAGAAATTGCTGAAAAAATCGGTGATTTTGAAAGCGAGAAAGCAGAACATGATCAAGTGTTAGCGGGTTTTAGCAATCACATTGTGACGCTTAAACAGCAGGTAAAAGACGCTGAAAAGTCGATTAAAGAAAATCAACGTCAGCTTACTATGGTTAAAACCACTGAAAGCGTGCAACAAGCGACTATGGCTGTAAACAGTACACTTAATACCAACAGCTCGTCGATGACTAATGCACGTCAGTCACTGGAGCGTATTAAGCAGCGCCAACAAGATCGTCAAGATCAATTAGGTGCAGCTAAAGTGCTTGAAGCAGACACTAACGGTGATGATCTAAAAGCAAAAATGGCTGAAGCCGGGATTGGCGACAGCAGTCCGAAAAGTGCAGATATCCTAGCGCGTATTAAAGCTAAGCAAAACGGCTAACGCGGTATTATTGATTATTAAAAAGGTAACCGAGCAACGTTTGGTTACCTTTTTTGCTTATGAGGCAGTCTATGTTTAACTTCTTTAAATCTAAAAAAGCGCCTGAACGCCAATTAAATCATCCTAGTGAACTTAAAGTAGGCGATATGTTCACTGTGATCGATTCGTTTGCTTATCCAAGTTGGTTAAAAGGCCAAACTCTGCGTGTTACTGATGTGCAAACTTATCAATATCAGCATAGTGCTGATTATGAGCTAGTGCTTGAAAGTGATGCCGGTAAAGTTATATTTTTGCAAATTGAGCGTAGTGATGGTGAAGAATGGGCGAACTTTTCAATCAAAATTCAGCGCGATGAAGTGGATGAAATTTTCACTCTTGATGAATTTGCACGCATTTTTGATGAAGAGCAGCTGACTTTTATCGAAGTGAAAAATACCCCAGAACGTTATATGCAGTTTTTAGGTAGCAGCTACCAACAAACTGAAACACCGTTTGTGTGTTATTTTCATAATAAAGATTACCGTGATCAAGCGCTTCCTCAGTATGAGCAACAAGGTGGTGAGCCTTGTGAGATGATCTGCCTTGAATCAAGTGATGAAAGCCATGGCCTCAATATTGAAATTTGGGATGGTGGTGAAACCGAAGTATCACTGACTTTAACTCGCCCTATCACTGATATTGTTGATCTGTTTCCAGGAGATGCACAGTGAGCAATACCAAAGATAAATGGTTACGCCAAGAGCAAGCCGTCAGAGCGACGCAAATGGCATTCGACCTTAGCAGTGAAGTGCAAAAGTCGATAAAAAAACAAGCCATTGATCAAGAGCTCACGCCATCAGATATGATCCGCAAAATTTTAGCGCTTGAAGTAAAATCAAAAAAAACGCGTCAGCGCCTTTCATTTAATTTAAATGATGAGGAAATAGCATTACTTGCTGAGCGGTTTGGTGTAGATGTAGATGATAAACGGGCTGTAAAGCAACAAGTTGCAGAGTTACTAATTGCCCACACTAATAAGCGCTGAGCCACCCATATTTTGCCTTCTTTAAATTAAGCCCTTACACTGTGGGCTTAATTCCTTATAAAAATGAGTTGCTGTGAATATAGTTTTAATCGCGTACTTAATTATCTTCGCCTTGTTTGGCACTGCCGCGAGTTATTTTGTGCGATTTATTTATGCTTACTGGGTGAAAAAACAAATGCCAATGCAGCATATTTTTAAGGCGGGAATTTGTATTATTGCAGTATTAATTATCTCTGCGCTAATTCCACTGCTGGTTTAGCGCAGATACAAGATTCTCTATTTTAGATCAAACGACTGACAAGTTTGATTTATACACAGAGCTTGCACGGGTAAAACGGGCAAACAATCAGTTAAGCCATTGCTTTTATTGTTATCGGCCTCAAGTGCATTGATTTGCTGTGCTAGTTGCTCGGCTTTTTCTTGCTCAGTGTTGAGCGTAGAATAAACCATATAACGACTTGGCCCGCCGCATGCGCGTTGGCCCACTTCAAGTACTTTACATTGAAAGCTCGCTGTACAGCTGGTGTCTTGCACTAATTCATTTAAGGCATTATTTGACTGAGCTAAGCTGGCACTGCCCGTTGTGGCTGACTCTGTGGTGCTCATACAGCCACTAACAATCATAAAACAGGCTGTTGTAACTAAACATTTAAAATATGATAAACGACTCATATAGCTATCCCTTAATAAACACTTGCCGCAGAGCTGTCTAGTTTAACACATTTATTTTCAACACATTGAGCCCCAGGTGCCATTAAATGCTGACAAATACTGACCATCGAATTTTCAGCGTTAAATTGGCTCTCTAACGAGGTGATTTTTTTGCTTAGCTGCTCTACTGCTTGCTCGTTTGCGGTTTTATTCGAATACACGAGATAGCTACTTGGGCCACCGCAAGCACGGCTACCTACCGCTAATACTTTACATTGCGCACTGCTATCACATTGCGGGTCTGCGGTTAAAGCTTGTAATTGTTGGTGGGCCTTTTGGATATTCTCTCTCGTTGGTTGTTCCTGCGTTTGCGGGTCTAACTTAGTTGCTTGATTGTCTTTCACTAGTGCTGCGGGGGCAGGACTAAGTTGGTCGCTATTAGAGGTTGCCGCATCCGAACAAGCAGATAAGCAAAGTGGGAGTAGTACAGCGATAACAGATAAGCGCATGATAAACCTTCACAGTGATGAACAAGTAACCACTATCATACACTTTGCACATAACACAGCAATAAAAACTATGACATTCAAAGGTTAAACCCGCCACCTTGACGGGTTTAATATTGCTTATAACCCGCCTTGAGTTAATTTAGCTGGATTGAGTAACGTTTCTAGCTCACTACGGGAAAGCTCGGTTTCTTGCTCGGCAACATCTACGATTGGGCGGCCTTGCTGGTAAGCTTGCTTGGCAATTTTGGCTGCTTTTTCATAGCCAATCACCGGATTAAGAGCGGTCACTAAAATCGGATTTTTAGCGAGTGCTTTGTCGATATTACTTTGATTAACTTTAAAGGAACGCAGCGCTTTATCGGCTAATGCTTGGCTACTGTTGGCAAGCAACTCGATACTCTGCAAGATGTTATAAGCGATTACTGGCAGCATGACGTTGAGTTCAAAGTTACCAGATTGGCCTGCGACAGTAATAGTGGCGTCATTGCCGATAACTTGGGCACTTACCATCGCCGCCGCTTCTGGGATCACTGGATTAACTTTACCAGGCATGATTGAAGAGCCCGGTTGCAGTGCTTCAAGCTCAATTTCACCCAATCCGGCAAGTGGGCCTGAATTCATCCAGCGTAGATCGTTCGCTATCTTCATTTGTGCCACAGCAAGTACTTTTAACTGTCCTGAAAGTGACACTATGGCGTCTTGTGAACCAATATTGTAGAAAAAGTTTTTACTTGGTACAAAGCGTACACCAACATTAGCACTGAGGTTTTTACAGAATTGCTCAGCAAACAGTGGGTCGGCATTGACGCCAGTGCCTACTGCTGTACCACCTTGGGCTAACGCTGAAACCCCTTCGAGGCTATAGCGAATACCAGCCATAGCTGTATCAACTTGATGTTGCCAAGTGTTGAGAGTCTGCGCGAATGTGACTGGCATGGCATCCATTAAGTGGGTACGGCCCGTTTTTACAATGCCACCAATTTCTGACTTTTTGCGCTCCAAGGTTTGTGAAAGCTGGTCCAACGCCGGAAATAATTCATATACCACGTTAATCACACTGCTTACCGCAATGGCTGTGGGGATCACGTCGTTAGAGCTTTGCCCCATATTTACGTCATCATTAGGATGAATCGTGTCATCGCCATAGCTACTCGCTAACGTTGCGATCACCTCATTGGCATTCATATTAGTGCTGGTACCAGAACCGGTTTGAAAGACATCAATAGGGAAGTGCTCTAAATGTTGGCCATCAATGATCTCTTGGCAGGCACGCTCGATTAACTGCGCTTTATTTTGACTTAAGTGGCCAAGTTCGTAGTTACTTTGCGCTGCCGCTTGTTTGATATAAGCAAGGGCGCTAATGAACTGTTTTGGCATCACTAAGCCGCTAATACGAAAGTTATTTACAGCACGTTGGGTTTGGGCTTGATAAAGTGCATCAGCAGGGACTTGTAATTCGCCCATACTGTCTGATTCGATTCTAAATTCGCTCATAAAAGCTCCTAAAAAGGGTTGAATTCGTGGCTGAGAATACGCGCTTCTCGCTCCAAGATAAGATATTTTCTGGTACTGTTATGGGTTTTATAAAAGCGCTTTAAGGCCATCAGAGGTTTATAAAGTTGCTCTAAACATTGTTTGCGAATTGCACAATGAATTAAAGAATCGCACATTTTGTTGAGAATTTCATGGAAAGTACGTCTTAAATACAGTTCTTGTAGCAGCATGCACTGCTTTTTCTCGTAATAGCGGGCCGCATTTAACCCAGCTTCAATATAGTCAGCCACTAAAGCAGGGGCGTGTAGACCAGGGCGCTGGCAAATGCACTTCATTTGTTGTTGATAGAAAAGCATGGCTTGATGGTCGTGCATAAGAAAACCGATTAGCTGTAACGATAATTGTTATCATTACAGCTAATCGGTTTTAGTGCAAGTCACAAATTGAAAATTTTGACGTGAGAGTAACTGTTTAATTGTAACCAAGAATAAATATTTGATCAGTTTCATGTTTTCTCAAGACTTGTGTGTGTTGATTTGATTGCGAAAGTAAGTCGATGATAGTGCCTCGTTCATCACAGCTTGTTTTATCTGCGTCTGATTTTTCACTCGCAGCTAAAGCAGCATCAAGTGCGGTATAGGGTGAGATATACATAGTTTTCTCCATTAGGTTGATTCACACTCATAAAAGCATAACTCGTACCAATGATGATTAAAAAACTTAACTGCATGAATTATATGGCATTATTTTATTGACAATAAATTAGAACGGGACATTGTTTTATATTTTTGCTTTACTGTTGTGCATTAATTACCAAACATGGTGCACAAATTTGCATGGAAAAACCTTTCTCTCAGGCCTGTGAAAATAATAAATCTCCTATTCTTAGCGAGCTAAAAAGCTGTTTTGCCGATGTTGACAACGTGTTAGAGATTGGCTCAGGCACCGGCCAGCATAGTGTGTACTTTGCTGAACATTTACCGCATTTACAATGGCACACAAGTGATCGGCCGATCAATCACTATGGCATAAAACAATGGCTTGCTGAAGCACAGTTAGCTAATTTACATGAGCCGCTTGAGCTTGATTTAAATGCTCCTTGGCCGGTCAAAAAGGTCAACGCTCTTTACACCGCCAATACGTTGCATATCGTAAGTAGCGCGCTCGTTGAGAGGTTTTTTAATGGCGTTGAGCAGCATTTAGCAGCGCAGGGCGTATTATGTATTTATGGACCATTTAAATATCAGGGGCATTTTACTAGCGAGAGCAACCAACGCTTTGATGAATTTTTAAAACAACAAGATAGCCAAAGCGGCATTCGTGATTTTGAGTGGATCCAACAATTAGCAACGGCTGCAGGCTTAACGTTAGTAAATGACATTGCTATGCCTGCTAATAATCAATTATTGATCTTTAAACGGCATTTTTAAAAGGTAATAACTCAGTACATTGGCGGTGATAAATACGTAAATGTTGTTGCTCACGCTTTAAGTAATCGGCAATTGCGGGACTAAAATCTGCATCGAGCACATGGTGTACTGAGTGAGTAAATACCGGAGCGAATCCGCGGGCAATTTTATGCTCGCCTTGTGCGCCGGAGTGAAAGCAGCTTAATTGTTGGTTAATACAATACTCAATCCCTTGGTAATAACACAGCTCAAAGTGTAAGCAGTCTACTTCCTCTAGCGCTCCCCAATAGCGTCCATATAAGGTGTTATTACTTTTAAAGCTCAGTGTGGCAGCGATCACCTCATCGTCGCGTATTGCATGCATGATCACCAGTTTATCCGCCATAAGTGCATGCAGTAGCACAAAAAAATCATGACTTAAATACCCCAGATGACCAGATCGCTTTAAGTAAGTACGTTGATAAAATTCACAAAATTGGCTCATAACAGCAAGCGTAATTTGTTCACCTTGCAGCCACTTAATAGTAATGTTTTGCTGAGCTATTTTACTGCGCTCTTTTTTCAACGCTTTACGTTTACGTGCTGTTAATTGCGCTAAAAAGTCATCAAAATCAGCATAGCCTTGATTTTGCCATTGGAATTGTACGCCAATGCGATGCATGCCTTGTTGTGCCGTCAGGTGTGAGGCTTGTTGTTGCGTACAAAAATTAATATGCCAACCCGACCATCCCTGCTGCTGGCAGTGAGCCGTTAATAGTGCGGTTATGTACTGATATATTTGCTCTGGCTGTGCGTAATCAACCGCAATACGTGGTCCTTCAATCGGGCTAAAAGGAGAGCCACAAAGCCATTTGGGGTAATAGTCTAAGCCATGTTGCTGGTATGCTTCTGCCCATGCCCAATCGAATACATATTCGCCATAAGAGTGACTTTTTAGATAACCTGGCGCAAGTGCAACTAGGGTGTCATTTTGATACACCGCTAAATGATACGGTTGCCAGCCTGTCGCAGCTGATACGCACTGGCTCTGCTCTAGGGCAAATAAGAATGCATGATCAGTAAATGGATTATCTGCAAAAAATGATTGCCAAACGTCAGCATCTATTTCACTAATACAGGCAAACCAGCGATGGCTAAATGCTGTCATTGTTGCTTCCCCTGCAAACCTTCAACCTGCTGAATGAATTGCCTGATATAGCCTGCTTGCTCATCAAAGTAGGGGTTATAAGTGAGTCGTTGCAAGGTTGCAAATGCCGCGACATTTTCTGCAGTGCGCTCACCAATATTTGGCTTCTTCGTGGTTTTGCAGTGTGCATATAAGGCATCGTCATCAAGGTAACTGCCACAATTGCGGTAGTGACCTTGGGCGCCATAATGCGGGTTGTTAGGTGAATTAACCACGGCAATATGAGATATGCCATGGATATTCTTACAAGTTGCAGTTTGGCACTGGGGATTTATTACTGTGTAATCTGCCGGGAAATCACTGTTAATGGTGTTTTTATCGCCATAATAAAGCAGTGTATCTAAGCGATTGGCAGGGCGGGCTGTGGCATCATGTAAAGTGCTTAATAATTGCAGGGAAGCACGGGTATCAATGGTGGTATCTACATCACTCATCACTGAAAAGATAGGTAAGTTTGGTAATCGCCGTTTTGCCAGTTTAGACAAGGCGATTGAATGCATCGCATCATCGGCTGCAGTTACGGCATTGAGTGGGAATGACTCATACTTAGCAAAATCGATGTCGGCGTCTTTATCTATCCAATTAACAAAAGGAATATAGTCAATCCATTTAGCAAGCCAACCATTTTTATTGTGTGGCTCAGTGGCGGGTGAAAACAACATCAGCGCGGTTATTTTTGGGTTGCTGGGCTGCACAGTTAAATAATTAACTAAAAGTGTAGCGCCTGTTGAATAGCCCCCTAAAATAACCTGATCAAAATCTTTGCTGGTGCGCGCAATTGCATAGTTTACAGCTTGCTGCCATTGTTTGGCCGTAACCCGACTCAGTGCGTCAGCGGCCGTGCCATGACCAGGTAACAATAAAGTACGCACGTTGTAACCTTGCTCAAAGTAAATTTGTGCTAAGTCATGAAAGGTGAACGGTGAGTCAGTCAGGCCATGGATCAATAGCACTGCTTTGCGAGCATTGTTTTGGCGCAGCTCAAAAGGCGCTATAAGGTCGCTAATGTTCGCCATGCTGGGTCTGAGTTGTTGTTTAACTAATAGCTGATAGGTTGCGGTTTGAATTGGACAAGGCATTGAGGCGCGCGGGTTTGTCGTCAAAATGTGCTGATATGCAAAGCTCAAGTAGTCACTATATGTTTGCGTACTTTGATAGCTAAACTCTGTAGTTGGCTTGCTATTTTCGAATCGCAACAACCCTTGCTCTTTACTCTTCATAATATAGTCTAAATCAGTTAACTGAGTTACACAGTCGGTTTGGCTGATTGCAAAGCTAGAGGTGGTTAGTAAAACAACGGCTAGTAATATTCCATTAAGGCTCATAAACATCTACATAATTGATTCGGCGCTCGGTTAGCTTATCGAGTTCGAGTCGTTTTGCAAGGTGTAGAGCTTTTAGTTTACTCAAGTCAAAGTGTAGTGGTGGTTTCGCTAACGTTAAAGCCCTATCACGGCATTAAGTGGAGTACGAATTGCAGGGCTGATATTTGCTAAAAATCGGCTTTTGGAATGCATAAATAGAGATATTAAACATTTTGCTCTGCGCGATCATATTTTCCAATCTCTAGAGTAGCCGCTAAATGATGTTGTTTTTTAAAGCGGCAGCTGTTTTTTGCTAAATGTTTGCTTTAAAACCACCGTAGACTCAATATTGGCAATGCAATTAATACTACCAAGCTTATGTTTTACAAAGCTTTCATAGCTTTCTAGATCGGCCGCAATAATTTTCAATAAGTAATCATAGCTACCAGATATTACAGAACATTCTAGTACATGATTAAGTTTTGCAACTTGCTCTTCAAACATATTAGCTGCGCTGACCGAATTTTGACTTAATCGCACAAATGCATAAACCAATACGTTTAAGCCAAGTGCGCGGGGGTTTAGAGCCGCATGATAGCCGCTGATCACTTTGCTTGCTTCAAGCTTTTTGATGCGCCGTAAGCAAGGGGTATCCGATAGGCTTACCGTTGTTGCAAGTTCTGATACAGAGGTGCGTGCATTGCTTTGTAATAACGTTAGTAATTGTTGATCTTTTTTATCTAAACTCATAAATATGACAATAAATTGTATTTAATTGTGATTATAGAGTGAATTTCACTAATTATGTGCTTTTTTATTCGCAGTTTTGCTGATTTGCGCTCTATATTATCTGTTAACATAAATGCAATAAATATTTGATATGGAGTTATGCCAATGAGCAGCAATACTCAGGCATTTGACGAGTGGCTCAGAACCCGCTTTGTAGAGATCAACAGTCAGCTAGAGACTATTTATTGGCAACAAGCAGACAAAGCCAATGTGGAATTTGTTGGCGAGCAATTCAAGCATCAATTAGAAGCGCAAGGTAATGCCCATATTCGTAAGCTACTAGCTGAAGGCAATACCGATGAAGGTTTTGAGCGTGCCTTTGATTTACTGGGCAATGTTGGCTTATTTATGGCTGCGTGTCGACGCCATGAAATTACCGAACCATCACGGGAGACAACCTCGCCGCTGGTGGAAGCATCAGCACTAGCAATGCATATTGGTGCATCCATTGGGGTAACGCCACGCTTTGCGACCGCCCATTTAACCACCCATAATAAGGCGATTAATGGCCTTTATAAGCGCTTTACTGATCTGAGCGATGAAAAATTATTCATTGATTACAATACCAAAGGTATTTTAGCGTATAAGCGCGCCGCTGATGCCTTATTAAAAATTCAGCCATTAGGTATTTCGCATCCGCTATGCGGTGATTTACTTAAAGTTGCTAAGCAGGCTTTGGTCGATGTGATTGAATCAAATACAGCATTATATAATCAACTCGATACCGAGCGATTCTTCTTTTGTGTACGCCCCTATTATAAGCCATACCGAGTGGGTAAAGAGATTTACCGCGGCGCTAATGCCGGCGATTTTGCCGGTATTAACGTGATTGATATGCTGCTAGGGCTGTGCTTTGCCAACGAGCCGAGTTATTCACAAATGCTGGTGGACAAATTTTTATATATGATGCCTGAAGATCAGCAAATACTGCGTGAATCAATGCGCATGCCAAGTTTAATGGATGACTTTTTAGCAGCAGGAGAGGCACGTCACAGTGCATGGTTTAAAACCAACGCCAAATTATTTATCCAAGTGTGTAAACTCCATGGCGATACGGCAATTGGCCACCACAACCAATTAGTAAGCAAGTTTATTGCTCAGCCTGCGCAGCAAATGCAACAGCAACATATGAATAAAGTGACAGCCAGCGGCCCGCCATTACATGTGTTATTAGACTCACTAGAGCAATTAAGAGATCGCCGAGCAGCAGCTAAGCGTGATGATATCAAAACGCGTTACCATGATTTAATGCAGCTCAAACAGTGGGTGGGCAATTAAAATGTATAAAGACGATTTTCACTTGGCTGAGGGGTGTTATTTACTTAATCACTCTGTTGGCCGCGCATTGAAAAGTAGCCAAGATGATTTTAACCAACACTTTTTTGCTCCTTGGCAGGCGAGTAATAAAGAGCCATGGCAGCAGTGGCTAGCTGTTATTAGTCGTTTTACAACTGCGCTGAGCTTACTGTTTAATTCTCCAAGTGAGCAGTTTTGCCCGCAAGTTAATCTGTCTAGCGCATTAACTAAGCTCGTTATGTCACACCCTCGGCTGCAACAAGCAGGCTGTAAAGTGTTAATGGCGCAAAGTGATTTTCCTAGTATGGGCTTTGCGATGCAAAAAGCCTTAGCCAGTGGCGCTAAAATAGAGTTTATTCCTGAACACGTTGACTTAACAGACAGTGCGCAGTGGCAGCCGTTCATAAAAGCAGATATCGATTTAGTGTTTATTAGTCATGCATATTCAAATACGGGTCAGCAAGCGCCAGTGGCTGAAATTAGCAAACTTTGCAAGCAAGTCGGGTGCTTAAGTATTGTTGATGTCGCGCAATCGGCTGGTGTGTTGCCGTTAAACTTAAGCCAAGTTGATGTTGATTTTATGATTGGCTCAAGCGTTAAATGGCTATGTTCTGGTCCTGGTGCAGCATACTTATGGGTCAGTAAAGCACAGTTAAGTATTTGTGAGCCACAGGATGTGGGTTGGTTTTCCCACCAAAATCCATTTGAGTTTGATATTCACCATTTTGCTTATCATGATACCGCGCTGCGCTTTTGGGGAGGCACACCTGCAATTGCGCCATTTGTGATTGCAGGGCACAGCATGCAATATTTTGCTCTCTTAGGTGTTGATAAGGTGCGTGCGCATAACTTAGCGTTACTCGCGCAATTAACAACAGAGCTCGCTCCTTATGTGGTATCGCCAGTTGCACCGACTAAATGCAGTGGTACGGCAATTATAAATTTTGCCGAGCAACAAACTGCGATTTTAGCTGCTTTGACAGCGGCTGATATTAGTGTTGATATGCGGGCATACGGGGTGCGAGTGTCACCGCATATCTATAACGACAGTGCCGATATCGAGCAGCTAATAAAAGTCGTGAAACGGGTTTTAAATAAATAATTATTGGCTTAGCTGCGTTTTCATGGTGTTTAACGTCTCGATCTGTTGTTGATATTGTTCGATTTGCGGTTTGATGCGTCGCTCAGCTTGTGCGGTCCGTTGCGCGATCGCATCAGCAATTGAACTTGCCCCCATTCTATTTGCAGTATCTTGAGTCATATAGCTTATTTTAGTTTTTTGTGCTGCCAGAGTATCTTGTAGTTGTTTGATTTCGCGCTGGAGCAGTGCAATGTCTCGGTCAATTTTTTGCATCGTAATATAGCTATCAACTTCTCCATCAACAGCTTTGCTCTGCTTTGGTATACCTTGCGCTACGTTGGTTTCGGGAATGGTTATTTCTTGGGCGTTTTCACCACATGGCAGTTGGCTAAAAATGGCTACACCATCAACCGTACAGCGATACACCTCAGTAGCCGATGCCGGTGCGATGAGCAGCGTAATAACGTACACGAATGTTAAACTAAGTCGTTGCAAATGCACTTATAATCCTTAAATTCGCAATTTAAATTCCCAGTGCTGCTAGTTTAGCAAGTTTGTTTATTAAGTCGCCAGTTTTTAGCGACTCTGCAGTATTTATAGCTATTTCGTTATAGCGGTATTTTCTGCAGTGAAAAATAACCAAGCATGTGACGCATGGTGTTGGCCTGATCAGCCATTTGCTTTGCCGCCGCCATCGTTTCTTCTGTCATTGCGGAGTTCTCTTGGATCAAGGTGGTAAGTCGTTGCACCACAATATCAACTTCTTTTATCGCTTGTTGCTGGGTAATAGAAGAGCCATTGATCGACACTATCATCTGGTTGACATCGGCTACGGCACTGACAATTTGTTTTAGTTTTTCACCGGATGAATTAGCCAATGCCGTGCCTTGGCTAATTTTTTGATTACTGTTACTAATGATCGCTTTTATTTGTTTTGCCGAGGTTGCACTGCGCCCAGCTAACTCTCTCACTTCATTGGCAACCACTGCAAACCCGCGACCATGTTCTCCCGCTCTAGCTGCTTCAACCGCTGCGTTAAGTGCCAGTAAATTGGTTTGGAATGCAATTTCGTCAATCACTGAGACAATTTCATTGATATCTTTACTTGAGCTGTTCACTTCGATAATGGCATTGACGGTTTGTGATGACAGCTCTCCACCTTCAGTGGCGGTTACTTTGGCGTTTTCTGCAAGTGCAACCGCTTCGTTTGCTTGTTTGGTAATCGTAGCTATTTCATCCAGCATATTGCTACTACTGGCGCTCGCTTCTTCTAGGTTAGCTGCTTGCTCTTCGGTACGCTGGCTTATTTCCGTGTTACTGGCGGCTATTTCTGCGGCACTTTGTGAAACTTTATTAGCAGACTCTTGAATGCTACTGATAACTGTGGTTAGTTTTTCGATGGTTTGATTAACATCTGCCTTTAAGGTCGCAAATACACCTTGATAATCTTGCCGTAGTTGTTGATCTAAATTACCTTGGGCGAGTCCACTCAAAACAGCCGTTACTTCTGTAATTGCATTTGCGGTGATGGTTAAAGAGCAATTCACGTCATCTTGTAGTTGGGCTAGTTGTCCTTGCATGGATGTTTCCAGTTGTTGGCTAAAGTCGCCGTTGCGCATCGCGGTCATCACCCGTGCGAGCTCTGCAATAACAATGCTTAAATTACTAATTGAGCTATTTACATCTTCTTTGAGGGCATTCAGCTGGCCATGCATATTACTATCTATTGTCTGCTCAAAATTACCTTTGCTAATCGCCAGCATCACGTTCGATATTTCAGTCACTGCATTATCTAAGCCCATAATTGAGTTATTAATATTGCTTTTTAATGTTGCTAATTGGCCATTTGCATTGCAGTTTACGTGTTGTTTAAAGTTACCGGCACTGACCGCTGCCATCACATTATTAATATCCTTAATGATCAACGCAAGGTTATCTACACTGGTATTGATATCATTTTTAAGAATGGCTAGTTGTCCTTGTAAAGGTTGCTCGATATGCCGAGTAAAATCCCCTTCGTGTAATGCACTCATCACCCGGCTAATATCACTTACGGCACCAGCTAAACTATGCACTGAATTATTTACACTGTTTTTTAATTGCGCCAAGGCGCCTTGTGCAGCAACGTTAACCTGCTGCTGAAAATCGCCATGTTCAATATGCTTCATCACAGTAACAATTTCAGTAATTGTGGTGTTTAATGATTGCAGTGAGCCATTGATATTATGCTTTAAAGTGCCCAGCTGCCCTTGCATAGGCGTGGTTATTTGGCTGTTAAAATTCCCTTGGCTCATCTCATCTATAATATGATTCAACTCGTTCATAGCTTGCTCTAATGAGTCAGCGCAATTATTGGTAGCTTGCTTTAAGGAATCTAACTCGCCTTTACAGGTAACATTAATTCGATGATTAAATTCACCGGCAGCCATTTTGTTCATCACAGTATTGGTTTGTGAAATAGAACTTTGCAGTGCATCAAGCAAGCAGTTAAAGGCGTTTGCGGAGGAGCCTATTTCATCATTTGAAAGCACCGGAGTTCGTACTGAAAAATCTCCCTGTTGTTCAACGTGACGCATGGTATCTACCAATAACTGCACAGGATGAGTTAATGAACGAGCAAACCACATCGCAATTAATGTAATGGCAATGATTGATACAATTAAAGTCACGACTAAAATAGTGGTTAATTGACTAACTGCAGCAAATGCTTCTTGTTGATCTATTTCTGCTAGTAGCGACCATTGCGTGCCGAGCACATTGATAGGCTGATAAGACGACAGCACCAAAGAGCCATTATAATCAGTGATCACTTGTTGGCCTTTTTTACCTTGCTGGGCAAGTTCAACAGCATGCGTTTTGACTTGGCCTGCGGCTGGGTTACGAAATGAGTTCACCACTGAGCGTTTTTCAGGGTCCAGAAAAGAATCTGAACGCATTAAAAAATCAGGCCCGACCAAATAAGTCTCACCACTGACACCAAGGCCTGCCCGCTCAGTCATAATAATGTTGAGGGCATCGATGGATAGTTGAAAGATCAGCGTATTGGTATGCACGCCGCGGCTGTATATAGGGGTTGCGATAAAACTTGCAGGCGCATCATAGGAGGGCAGATATTGTTGGTAATCGACAAAGGTTATTTCATCTTCATTGAGCGTCTTTGCTTGCTTAAAGGCGCGTGCTAGATTGCTATCGTTAAAAGGGCCATCAAGCAATGAAGTTGCAAAGTCGACCTCTTTATAAACAGAATACACGATTTCAGCGCTGTGATTATCGACAATAAAAATATCGTAGAAATCAAATGTTTCAGCGAAATTTAGTAGGAAGCCATGATATTTGCTGTGCAGTAAATTGTAGTTGTTATCCGCACTTGCTTGCATTAATTGCGCTTTTTCACCAATTGGATAGGGGTTGGCTGCTAAATATTGTGATTGCCAATATCGCGCTGCGGGAGACAGTGCTGCCAGTAGCTCAGCTTTGGCTGGCGCGTCTTTATTTTCAAGGCGGTACTTAGCGTTAAAGTCGTTGTTATAATAATCAGCCAAGCGTTGTTGCGCGCTATTGTCGAGGGTATTTATAGTCGGCTCTTTAAACGCGAGGCTAAGTTCCTCTGCTGCTGAGTGTAGCAGTGGGCTTTGTGCCAAAAATAATAATTGCGCTTTAATATCGATAAAGTGTCTTTCAATGGCGCTTTTTTTTATTTCACTTACGGCTTCTAATTGCGCGTATGTTTGCTTATTTAGCGAGGCCGCCGAATTATATAAGGCAAGGCTGATACTGATTGTCAAAGGAATTAACGCAACCAGTAAAAAAGCAATAACTAGCTTTTTAGTCAAGCCAATGCTACGTACAAAATGCCCAAATGAGTGGGTAGGGTGAGCCATAACAACATCCTTATCAAAGCAAAGCTGTAAACCTAATATAGGTAATTAAGATTTAGTTTAGAACAGCTGGCCTCAAAAGCGAGTCGCGAGAGAAAATTGATTTTTTAGTCGCTGTAATGCAACCGCGATACTCTGTTAAACTAAGCGCATTCAAATTAAAAGTGTGTTTGCGATGAAGAACGCGATTATTCCTGTTGTATTAGCCGGTGGCATAGGATCACGGTTATGGCCATTGTCACGCCAAGCTATGCCAAAGCAGTTTTTACCTTTACTCGGGGATGAATCGTTATTGCAGAGCACCCTAAAGCGTTGCGAAGATGAGTGTTTTTCTGATGCTATTTTGGTGTGTAACGAGCAACATCGCTTTATTGCCAGTAGCCAATGTCAGCAGATAAATGTGCAACCACAGGCGTTATTATTAGAGCCTGAAGGGAAAAATACTGCACCGGCAATCGCACTGGCCGCGCAATATGTATTACAGCAAGGGCTTGATACGCCTTTATTGGTGATGCCAGCGGATCATCATATTGATAATTTTGAATTATTGATTGCACAGCTGCCAGATGCGATAACGTTGGCGCAGCAGGGCAAACTAATTACGTTTGCAATCGAGCCTAATACTGCCCACTGTGGCTACGGTTATATCAGAAGGGGGGCTAAAATAGCAGCCTCAAACTGTTATGACGTTGATGAGTTTAAAGAAAAACCTAGCTTACTGATGGCGCAGCAATATCTAGCCAGTGGTCGATACAGCTGGAACAGCGGCATGTTTTTATTTACCCCGAGGGCATACCTTGCTGAGTTGGCACGGTTTGCACCAAAAATAGCGAATTGCATTGCACAAGCTGCCAATTTTACAGGTGATTTAGGTTTTACTCGTGCCGATAACAATGTTTTAAAGAGTTGCCCCAGTAATTCTATCGATTACGCTATTTTAGAGCGTAGCGCTAATGTGGCGGTGCTGCCGTTAGCACTGCATTGGAATGATGTCGGCGGCTTTAATTCGCTATGGCAAAGTACCGATAAAGACGAGCAAGGTAATAACCTAAGCGCAGATACCGTGTTGTTAAATAGTGAAAAAAACTTATTCAATAGCGAAAGCGGCCATACTATTGCCGCTTTAGGAGTCAGAGATTTAGCTATTATTCACACTCATGATGCCACCTTAGTGGCGGATAAAAATCAGCTTGAACAACTGCCAGAATTATTAAAATTATTGGCTGTTAAGCACGGTGATAAGTTGTTACATCATCAAGCTATGTATCGACCATGGGGTAGCTATCAAGTGTTAGTCGAAGGAATTGGCTTTAAAGTTAAAAAGATTATCGTTAATAGTAATGGCAAGCTCTCCACGCAACGTCATCAACATCGTGCCGAGCATTGGGTGGTGGTATCTGGTGTGGCTGATATTAGTATTGCTGGACATATTCAGACGTTAACCGCAGATCAGTCATGTTATATAGCGCCAGGTCAGATCCACAGTTTAGCAAATACCCACAGCGAGCCGCTTATTCTCATCGAAGTGCAAACCGGCAGTATTTTAGATGAAGCAGATATAGAGCGTTTTGATGATCAATATGGGCGAAGTTAGCGACCGTTAGTCGCTCTTAACCCAGCCAATACTTAATATATAACGATTGCCTTTTTCAATTTTAGTTACTGCATGCTGAGTGATATCAGGCCTAAATAGCTTTATCCGCGTGCTTTGAAATAAGGTATTTTCGCAGATAAACTCACCGCCGAGTTGAGCACGTTTGAGAATAATATTTAACCTAAAGTGTTTACCTGACTTAACCTTATCTGTATGGGGTTTTATTTCGCTACCCACGGGAAACTTAATTAAATAAGTATCAAATTTTATTGGCCAATAAGCGCCACATAAGAGCATTTTGTCATAGCCTGAAGCTTGCCTACCACGCTGCCAGCGAAATAAATTTTTAAAAATAGCCATCGTACTTATCCCTAGTTACTCTAACCTCGCCAACTCGCCAACTCGCCAACTCGCCAACTCGCCAACTCGCCAACTCGCCAACTCGCCAACTCGCCAACTCGCCAACTCGCTAACTCATCTGCTCTCTTACATACTTTAAATACTGCTCAAGGCTATTTTGCCACAGTACCAATGCTGCGGTGAGTGACTCTTTAAGTGGTTTGTTATCGAGCAAGCGTCGCTCGATTTTTTTTAGTTCGCTACCGTAGCGGTTAAAGCCAAGCTGCAAAGCGGTACTGGCTTGACGATGTAGTAGCTTTATACATTGTTCTTTATCTTCGTCTAGCAATTGCTGAGCACGGATCAGTTTATTGCGAGCGGATAATACAAACTCGTTATAAATAGAAGACACTTCATCTTCACTAAAAGAGCTTTTTAATGTGTCTGCTGCGGTATCATCATACAAAACATCACTGAGTTCTACGGCAATGCTGGGAGCTTGACTGTTTTGTGAGTCACTTAACGCTTGGCGTAACTTTTGTTGTTTAATCGGCTTGCCAACAATGTCTTTTATGCCAAGTGTAAAATATTCCTTTATTTCGTCAGGACTTAAACTAGCAGTAAATGCCAGCACCGGCGTACGCTGGTTTTTATGTTCGATCCCTTTAAGGGTTTTCAGCACTTCTTGGCCGGTTAGATCTGGCAGATTCATGTCCAATAGCACCACATCAAAGTGATAGGCTTGCATCAGCTCAATGGCACTTTTACCATCGCGGGCGAGTTTGATTTTATGTTCATCATCAGCCATAAACTCGATGGCTATTTTTTGATTTAAATCTAAATCTTCAACCAGTAACACATCTAAACCGGTTAAGTAGTCTTTTGATTGATGGCGTTGTTCAACTAAGCTTAATTCACCAAGCGCCAAGGTGATATCAAAGCTAAACGAACTACCTTTATCGAGCTCACTGATGATATCGAGTTGTGAGCCGAGTTTAGCCAGTAGGCGGCTGGTGATAGCAAGGCCAAGGCCTGTTCCGCCTTTTTCTTTCCCTGCACTGCTTTGTACGTAAGGCTCAGTGAGATACTCTATCTCGTCATCTTCAATACCCGGTCCTGAGTCAATTACACTAATCCGCACATGATGCTCAAGTTGACGCTCTTCGAGTAGTTCAACACGGATCTTAACTTCACCTTTATCAGTGAATTTAATCGCATTACCAACGAGATTAATGATGATTTGCCGAAGTTTTTGTTGGTCACAGTAATAACAAGCTTGCTCTGGTAGGTTATAAATTAACTCAAACTTTAAGCGCTTTTGCTCGGCTAGTGGACTCAGTAGTAAACAGAGATTGTGGAGCCAGGTTTTAAATTCGACATCTTCTTCATAAAGCGCTTCGTTGTGTTGATCAAGGCTTGCGTAATCAAGCACTTTATCGACTAACAAGTTAAGAGACTCGGCTGAGTTTATAATGGCTTCGCAGTAAGGTTTGTCCCGTGGATCCGTTGATTGATTCAAGATCAATTGTGCGCTGCCTAAAATGCCATTTAGGGGAGTGCGAATTTCATGGCTGATGGTTGATAAAAATAAGCCTCTTATTTCAAGATCTTTTTGCGCTTTATTGGTTAACTGATTGAGGTTTTGCTCTCTGCGCTCATTACATAATAATGCCATGCCGGTAGTATAAAATATCGGTGCGATCACGCCATTGATCAGTAAGGTAACGCTAAACCAGTTTTCTTTTAACAGTGTGAAATTGTTCACATCTTCCATTAAAAAAGCGCGTCCGACAAAAACACTGCTAATAATGGTAAGAATCAAAATATAGACAATACTGCCGTTGGGGTAGGGCTTACGGGCAAAGCGAATAAATAAGTACAGTAGAAATAGTGCTTCGCTGATATGTTGTAAATCAGAGGCAAGTACTCGATTGCGTAAGTTTGAATCGACCACTGTAAAGTACATTAACAATGCACCGCAAAATAACGTTGCCAATACAAAAAATCGAAATTCTTTACCGCGATAACCTAAAAATTGGCTGATCGCTAATGCATGAATGATGGATGCGCTAAACCATAAGCAATTCGCTAAGATAATGGTAATGAGATTATCGATATAGCCATGCAAAGCAAAGCTCAATAATGCAGTAAAGAGCACTAACGGATAGAATATATATAACACAGTGCCAGGAGTATGTTTGTTTGCGCGCCAAGTTAAAAAATTAAGCAGTGCCATTACAGCCATCATGGCGGCGCTAGCACAATACAGAGTGAGGGAGTCGAGCATTTATATTCCAAGCTGATCGGGTAACGAGATTAGAATAATGGCAATTGCCAAGGTTAGCAAATAAGGTGTGGCATAGAAATGCAAAAACAGGTAGTAAAGTACCTGTTTTTTATAGTTAAATGAAAGTCGCTAGCTCAGCGAATTTCATCAGGAATATTTTGCTGTGCCCATGACAGTAGTTCAATACGGTTACGGCATTTTGTTTTTCTAAATGCACTGTATAAATGTGTTTTTACCGTGTGTGGACTAATGCTTAACGCTTCTGCGATCTCTTTGTTTTTAGAGCCATTACTCATCAGTGAGATAATCGCTTTCTCGCGTTTAGTGAGTTTTACTGGTTCAATATCACCGTCGGTGAGTTTGTGTAAGGCATCTTTATTAAATTGCAGCATGCGGTTTAACGCGTTACACATGATATCACGGCGATACCAGAGTTGGTCTTCAAGTAATAAGCGAATGCCTTTCATTAGTACGTCAGCGTTGTCTGTGGTGTAAAATACACCACGAATGCCGCTTAACAGCGCACGATTAGCAAGCTCTGGATTTTCATTTAGGTTGAATAATACGATATCGCATTTTACACGCAGGTTTACCAGTTGCTCTTTTAGTTTCCCCCAAGCGTCTTGGTTTGATGTTTCAATAAACAATAAGCGCGTTCCCTCAGGCACGTCTAATATGTTTGTTCCGGTAGTAACATTGAGCCCTTGGGTTTTTAATAAAGGCTCTAATACATTAATACCAATTGTATTAATTGGCTCTAGATCTAGTAACAAAAAGGCTGAACTACTCATACTTATATACTCTTGAATAAAGTTGACTAATCAATCCTAACATGCAATCCGCCCCTTTCGTATTAGAAATTTCCTATCTTGGGGTAGGATAAACATAGTTTTATAACGTTTTGTACATTAGTCATTAAAAAATACATTTTAAAACCTTTTCAAGCTTTTGATATTTATAAAAAATAACATCAAAAACCAGAAGTGTGTGTTTTTCACAAATATTTACACTGTAATTTTATAAATCAGCCTTTCTTCTTATCTTGATAAGGTGGCCATCCCATTATTTTACCAGCTAACATATGTAAATGAATGTGGTAAACAGTTTGACCGCCATGTTCATTACAATTCATTACAACTCTAAAACCATCGTCTGCAAAGCCCTGTTGTTTGGCAATTTTGGCAGCTACTACATAAAGATGACCGACAATAGGTGCATCTTGTTCGGTAATATCATTAATGGTCGCAATCTCTTTTTTTGGGATAATCAGGATATGAAAAGGAGCTTGTGGGTTGATGTCTCTAAAGGCCAAACTCAGCTCATCTTCGTAGACGATGTCAGCTGGAATTTCGCGATTGATAATTTTAGTAAAAATAGTTTCTTGGCTCACGTTAAAATCAGTCCCATTGTAATCTAATAAATATCACTAATGACAAACTTTGCTTGCAGTGTCAAACTGAAATCAAACCACAAGGAGTTATTATGCGTAAAAATTTATTATTGAGCAGTATTGTTGCATTGTTTTTCAGTGTTCCCAGTATTGCTGAAACCGTTAATTTCCCTGAAGAAATCGTGCCGTTACAAGTGGGCGATAAAAAAATAGAACATTCATTTTTCAATCGGGTTGATGAAGTTGAGCTTACTCCCGGTGTTTATCAGTTCAAACTTAAGTACACAGATCTCTATGAGCAAGGCTACGATGATCATCAAGTTATTGACTCTGAACCATTTTGGGTAACGATGACCATTGCTGCCAATACGGATTACGATGTGGTGTTCAATCGTGCTGATAATGCGGTGGCGGCGAAAGTGTTTGCCGAGGCCCCACAAGTGAGTTTGCAAGTGAAGGGAGAGTCATTAGGTATACCTTTAGCGATTATACCTGAACCAAATCTAAGCAGCGGTGCTGTATCTCCAGTTGCGACAGCAGCAGCTGCAGCGAGCACTACCGCCATTGCTTCGGCGACGACAGCGCAAGCTCCAGTCTCTCGTCCTGCGTCAAACGCACCAAATGCTGCAGCTATGCTCGATTTTTGGTGGCAACAAGCCAGTGCCCAAGAGCAGCAAGCTTTCATTGATAAAGTCACGAAAAGTAAATAAACAAGGTGAATTAAATAGTAAAAAGGGCGAATAAATCGCCCTTTCTTGTGTGTGCTAGTTCAGCTTACTTAGCAAATAAGTCGTCAATAGTACCTTGTGCTAGTGGATGATAGCCAGGGCGAGCTTTAAGGTAAACATCGTGAGCCCACTCACGCTTACCGTTTTTGATCAATGCTTTGTATAACGGCACAATCAACTTACGACGACCAATACCAGATAAGTGCTTATCAAGAGATGGATAAATTGGTTGATAGCCATTGCCTACCGCAAGCATATACCATGCAAATGCACGCTCAGCATTGGTGGATTGAGTTAAGTTAAACTCTGCATCTAACGCTGCCATTTTTTCTAGGCTTAAATCGCGCGGTAAGTTATTTAAAAAGTGTAGCCACTCATGCACTGTCCAATTAGTCGTAGGAAGTTGCGCGGCAGTTGTTTCACCTTTTAACCATGCTTGAGTTGCGCTATCTACTTTATCAAACGCATCAGAGGTTGGATTTGGTGCATCATTTGGTAAACCAGGCTGAAAAATCCACTCATTTACTTTGTCCATGCTAACCACGCCTGGGTATTTTTCAATTAAGTTGGCTTTTAAATAAGTCACAAATTCGGCAGTGGTTAATGACTTGAAAGCAAATTCATTAAAGTAAGTTTTCACAAAGTCATCAAATTTTTCACGACCGTATTGGTTTTCTAAATAGACTAAAAATAGCTGGCCTTTAGTATAAGGCACTGAGCTGAAAGCATCGTCTGGATCGCGGCCATTAAGTTTTAAGTTAAGACGCGTATCAGGTGCATCAATGGTTTTTAGTTGCGCACGTAAACCCGCTGCATCAAGTGCTTGTTCCATAACGGCACGGTCACGACCAAATACTTCTTCCATAATGCGGTTTTCAACGTATGAGGTAAAACCTTCGTTTAGCCATAAATCTTCCCAGGTTGCATTGGTTACTAAGTTACCAGACCAAGAATGCGCAAGTTCGTGAGCAATTAGGTTTACTAAGCTTTTATCACCAGCAACCACCGTTGGTGTGATAAATGAAAGGCGTGGGTTTTCCATACCACCAAATGGGAAGCTTGGCGGTAGCATGAGTAAATCATAACGACCCCATGCGTACTCGCCATACATGGCATTGGTTTTATCGATCATCGCTTGGGTGTCGTTAAATTCGGCAACCGACGCAGCTAAAATAGTTGGCTCCGCAAAAATACCGGTTTGCTTAGACATGGCTTTAAATTCTAAGTTACCCGCACCAATAGCAATTAAGTACGGCGAGATAGCTTGTGGCATATCAAACATGTAATCGCCGTCTTTATACAAAGCATCTTTGTTATCAGCACTCATTACTGCACGTATATCTTTAGGTGTGTGGATACGGGCTGAGTAAGTTACCCGCATCGCTGGTGTATCTTGTACTGGGATCCAACTACGAGCATGAATTGCTTGTGATTGGCTGTACATAAATGGGTGGCTTTTGCTGGCTGTTTGTTCTGGGGTTAACCATTGTAAGCCAGATGCTTCAGGGCGACTGTTATAATAAATACGTACTTTAGGCGCTTGGCTTTGAAAAGTAATGGTAAGTTTAGAGCCTTTAACATCATCGCGCTTAGCAAGAGTGAACTTAGCTTTGTGCCAGCTGCCATTTTGACCTTGGTACATTACTTTATCGATATCTAGATCGCGAGTATCAAGCACTAAGGTTTTGCTAGTGGTGTTTTGCCATGCTAGCGTGTGTTCAACAAAGCCCTCTAATTGTTTATCGGCAAAGTCGACATCTAAATCAAGGTTTAAATGCGTAGTGATTACATCATCAAGATTGGCATAGGAGTTTTGATCAATGGCACTGGCCATTGCTTGAGAGCACATTCCAGCCAAAGCGAGGCTTAAAAAGAGAGGTTTGATTTTCATAAATACCCTGAACACGAATAAAAAGTGCAGGTTTTATATCATGATTGTGATTCTTGTTTGAGCATTTTTTACAATCTAGTGCAACATTTGCGACTAAGAGTTACACTAGTGCGATTAGTGACAATTAACCTTTGAGGCGCTTTGTGGCTCAGTCCCTACAATCTTTTCATACCTTTTCTTTGCAGAGTCAGTGCTCGCAACTCATCGAAATTACTGACTTAGCGCAATTGCAGCAACTAGCGTTTGCTAGCCCTTTTTGTATTTTAGGCGCAGGCAGTAACACCGTTTTTTTAAGTACTTATCAAGGTACAGTGATCAAAATGGCGACCCGCGGTGTGAATATCAGCGAACGTAAAGATGACTATTTACTAGAGGTTGCCGCCGGTGAAAATTGGCACCAACTTGTTAGTGATAGTTTAGCGCAAGCTATGTCAGGGCTGGAAAACTTAGCGTTGATCCCAGGCACAGTGGGCGCAGCACCGGTGCAAAATATTGGGGCATATGGTGTTGAACTGGCGAAATTTATTGAATATGTAGAATATTTTGATATTGCCAGTAAGCAAATAAAACGCTTAAACAAACTCCAGTGTCAGTTTGGCTACCGTGATTCTATTTTTAAGCAGCAATTAAAAAATAAAGCAGTGATCACCACAGTGGCATTAGCATTACCAAAACAATGGCAACCAGAGCTAAGTTACGGGCCCTTACAGCAGCTTGAATCGGTAACTCCGCAAGCTGTTTTTGAGCAAGTAATTAAAACTCGTAACAGTAAACTGCCCGATCCTTATGTGTTGGCTAATGCCGGCAGCTTTTTTAAAAACCCAATAATAGCGAATCAGCAATTACAGACCTTGTTACAAGCGCATCCGCAATTACCGCATTATGTTTATGATGATCAACATCACAAAGTGGCGGCAGGTTGGTTGATTGAGCAGGCGGGGCTAAAAGGGCATCGTATTGCTGGCATCGAAGTGCATCAACAACAAGCGCTGGTGCTGGTGAACCATGGTGATAGCAATGGCGACGATCTTATTGCCATGATCACACATATTCAACAACAAATTTGGCAGCGTTATCAAATAGAGTTACATCATGAAGTGCGGTTAATGGCAGCCTTTGATGAGTGCCATATTAGCTTAGAGGGCAGATTATGAAAGCACCGGATGGCAATAAACTGGCTATTTTAAATGCGCTTAATCAAGGTGGCTTTATCTCTGGGCAATTACTGGGCGAGCAATTGGGTATTAGCCGCGCGGCGGTGAGTAAACATATGCAAAGTTTGCAAGAGATGGGTTTAGATATTTTTAAAGTCAGCGGTAAAGGCTATAGCTTAAATAATAACGTCGGCTTATTAGAGCAAACTAAGATCCAACACTATTACCAAAGCTTAGGGGCACACACCGCGCAAGTGGAAGTTCAGCCAATTATAGATTCGACTAACAGCGAGTTAATGCGCCGTATTGCAGCTAAACAAGCACTGGAGTCGGGAACTGTGGTTGTTGCTGAAATGCAGCAGGCAGGACGGGGTCGCCGTGGTCGAGTGTGGCAATCCCCCTTTGGCGCTAACTTATATTATAGTTACTACTGGCGCTTAGATGATGGCTTGCAAGCGGCGATGGGAATGTCAATTGCCGTGGGGTTAGCGGTCTACGATACCTTAAAAACACTGTATAAGCTGGAGATCCAACTTAAGTGGCCGAATGATATTTATCTTAATCATGAAAAGCTCGCTGGCGTGTTAGTCGAATTAGATGGTCAGCCACAAGGACCGTGTCAGTTAGTTATCGGCATTGGCATTAATTTACAAATGCCAGAAAGTTTTAGTCAGCAAATCGACCAAGCGTGGACCGATTTAAGTCAGCATAGTCAGCAGATTGATAAAAATCAGCTGGTGGCCTATTTAACCTATCACCTTGAACAGCGGTTAGCGCAGTACAGTCAAACTGGCTTAAATGATATGTATCAACAATGGAATAGTTTAAACGTATTCGCTGGGCAATGCGTTGAACTTAACACAGGGCATCGCAGTTGGAGTGGTATTTGTGAAGGCATTGATGCTAACGGTGGTATTCGTATTCGCCAAGACGGTGAAGTGAAAAGTTATTATGGCGGCGAAATATCATTACGTAAGGCAAGCGTATGAGGCTATTAATTGATGTAGGTAACACGGCACTAAAAGCCGCTGTATGGCAAGATGGGCAAATTAAGCCATGTGATCTTAACGCACTGCCGTGGTCGCAAATTAACGAGGTTGTTTATGCAAGTGTTGGTAACAGTGAGCAGCTCAATGAGCTCTTGGCACAAGCATGCTTATTTCAGGTGCCATGTTTTGAAGCGAAAGTAACTAAACAACTAAGTAACTTAAGCTGTGCATATCAACAATTTAGTAATTTAGGTATTGATCGTTGGCTTGCTTTAATTGCCGCTTTTCAATTATGGCCGCAGCAAGATTGCATAGTGATAGATACCGGCACTGCCACAACAATTGATGTACTTACAGCGCAAGGGCAACATTTGGGCGGCTGGATATTGCCCGGCCTTGATCTAATGACGCGTTCATTAACTCAAAATACCCAGCGCGTTTTTGATGATGGCAACACGCCTTTTGCAAATGAGTTGGGCTTAAATACACCGAATGGTTTAAAAAATGGCGCGCTAGTGGCAACCTTAGGGGCTGTTGAGCAAGCAAAATTACATTTAACCAATAAAACCCCTCGGCTAATTTTTGCTGGTGGCTATGGTGCACTATTGAAAGCACAATTTTTAGATGCGATTTATGATCCGCAATTAGTGATGAAGGGACTCAATTACTGGTATGAATTGAGCGAAAAGTAACAGAAATAGCTTGTTTTGCCTGATTTGTGAGCGCTCAAGCTAAAAAATTACATTTTTTTCAAATTTATTGTTGCATCACCACCAACCTTCCTCTAATATCTCGCCCCGTACTAAAGCAGTGCCGACTTAGCTCAGCTGGTAGAGCAACTGACTTGTAATCAGTAGGTCAACCGTTCGACTCGGTTAGTCGGCACCACTTTCCTTTTACCGAAAGTGCTTAGTAAAGAATTATCGTGGAGGGGTTCCCGAGCGGCCAAAGGGATCAGACTGTAAATCTGACGGCTCAGCCTTCGCTGGTTCGAATCCAGCTCCCTCCACCACTTTATTCTTGACGGTTAGAGGTAGTTTAAGAACAGGTTGCTAACGCGGGCATCGTATAATGGCTATTACCTCAGCCTTCCAAGCTGATGATGCGGGTTCGATTCCCGCTGCCCGCTCCAGTTTCTGGTGTTGCTGATATAGCTCAGTCGGTAGAGCGCACCCTTGGTAAGGGTGAGGTCGGCAGTTCAACTCTGCCTATCAGCACCAGTCTTAGAATCTTCTTGATTACTTCCTTTATCTGTCAGAAAATACTATTTGAAATTTGAAAAAATTAACTTAATCTACCTCCGGTGGATTATTTTCATATGTAATCTAGATACACAAAACTGATAGGTTCCGTCATGGCAAAAGCAAAGTTTGAACGCGTAAAACCGCACGTAAACGTAGGTACAATCGGCCACGTTGACCACGGTAAAACAACCCTAACTGCAGCAATCACTAACGTACTTGCAAAAGTATACGGCGGTGTTGCTAAAGATTTCGCATCAATCGATAACGCTCCAGAAGAGCGCGAGCGTGGTATCACAATCTCAACTTCACACGTTGAGTACGATACGCCAACTCGTCACTACGCACACGTAGATTGTCCTGGACACGCCGATTATGTTAAAAACATGATCACTGGTGCTGCTCAAATGGACGGCGCTATCCTAGTTGTTGCTGCGACTGACGGCCCTATGCCACAAACGCGCGAGCACATCCTTCTTTCTCGTCAAGTTGGCGTTCCTTACATCATCGTATTCATGAACAAATGTGACATGGTTGATGACGAAGAGCTACTTGAACTAGTAGAAATGGAAGTTCGTGAACTTCTTTCTGAGTACGATTTCCCAGGTGATGACTTACCACTAATCGCTGGTTCTGCGCTTAAAGCGTTAGAAGGCGAGAAAGAGTGGGAAGACAAGATCATTGAACTTGCTGACGCACTTGATTCTTACATCCCAGAGCCAGAGCGTGACATCGATAAGCCATTCATCATGCCTATCGAAGATGTTTTCTCAATCCAAGGTCGTGGTACTGTTGTAACTGGTCGTGTTGAAGCTGGTATCATCCGCATCAATGACGAAGTAGAAATTGTTGGTATCCATGATACAACTAAATCTACTTGTACTGGTGTTGAAATGTTCCGTAAACTACTTGACGAAGGTCGTGCTGGTGAGAACATTGGTGCACTTCTACGTGGTACTAAGCGTGAAGACGTTGAACGTGGTCAAGTACTAGCTAAGCCTGGTTCAATCAACCCACATACAACATTCACTTCAGAAGTATACGTACTTTCGAAAGATGAAGGTGGTCGTCATACTCCATTCTTCAAAGGTTACCGTCCACAGTTCTACTTCCGTACAACTGACGTAACTGGTGACGTACAGTTACCAGAAGGCGTAGAAATGGTAATGCCTGGTGATAACGTTAAGATGACAGTAACGCTAATCGCGCCAATCGCGATGGACGAAGGTCTTCGTTTCGCTATCCGTGAAGGTGGCCGTACAGTAGGTGCTGGTGTTGTTGCAACTATCGTTGAGTAATCAACAGTTGTAATGCATTAAGCATTAAAAAAACCCGAGCTTAGTCTCGGGTTTTTTAATGCCTGGGATTTGAGCTTTGAGCCGAGAAACCAAGCTGGTGAGCTGACCACGCTTTTCAAAGTCAGCTAGGCGCTAGACAGATAAGCTCGGTGTTGATTTTTGTTGTCGCGCAGAGCTTGCACGCACTGCGTTTAATACACATGATTAATGTTAATTCATTTAAATATCAAGTAGTTTAAAGTTAAAAACTAACCGTCAGCAACTTCAATCGAAATTTAATGAATAGTCACCCTGTCATTTTCTTTCAGCGGTAAGACGGTTAATAAATTATATCGTCTGAACTGGTAATATTGGTAAGTTCCTTTCACGCTGCTTTAAATTGATTTACAAATTTAAGATGTCTGATAAGCGTTTTTATACAACAGAAAGAACTTGAGGATCACCCGAACGCCAGACATTGTCGATAGTAACATGTTGAATTACCCACACTTCGCCCTGCCTTACTAATTCGATATCGTATCGGTTTTTCATAAGGTAATGTTTTGAGTGGTCGTTTCGAGGTAAATGTTGCGCTTCAACTATCGCTTCCATATGGGCTGTATCACCATTAACGCATATTCTAGGATTGCTTACAGAATGCGTTGTATCTAGCTGGCTAAGTGAATTAATCAAGGCGGTGACGATATTTTCTTTATTTTCCAGTACAGGAAACTCGAAGCCTGCTTTTGCTGCCGCAGGTCTAAAATCGGATACCGCATTATTGGCGAATGCGGATTCAAGTAGGTCTCGATTCCGTAAATCAATTCCGGCAGCGAATCTATAGAGGGTTTCAGCAATAGCAAGTTTGTCTGTTGTTTCATTGGGGTATGTAGTTAACATCGATAATTCCTTATTTAAAATTGAGTCTTGATAGTATATATTTGAAACTTAGTGTCAATAAGGCACTTTTAGTCAATCAGGTATATAAAAGGAAACCAAATGTTGAATACTGATGAGAAAACAACACGTCTAGTAGAGCCACCCACAGATACCCACGGTATAAGCAGTTCCAGTCGTCTGTTGTTAGATCAAATAACAGACAAATGGTCTGTTCTGATCCTCACGACACTTTGTGAGGGGCCGCTACGCTTTAATGAAATTAGAAGGCGTATAGACGGTATTTCGCAGAAAGCGTTAACGTCCAGTCTGCGTCGTCTTGAACGCAGCGGTATACTTTCTCGGCGGGTAATTCCTTCTTCTCAAATAGCCGTGGAATATAGTATCACAGCACTTGGACGAACTTTGGACGAGCCATTTAGGGCATTATTTGACTGGACGATCAACAATTCATCCAAGGTGTTACAAGCTCAGTTTGAGTTTGATAAACGAGCAATAGAAGATTAGAAAGCTTGGTGGTGCAAACCGCTGAAAGAGTAAACCTTTTGCATAATAAGCCCGCAGTTAGCTCTACAGCCAAAAGAAATTAATAAAATTTCTGATTGAATCATCAAGGGTTGGAATTAGGTTTCGACCTAACAAACCAAGAGCCCCCATTTTGATGGAAAAGTTGATCGCTCATAAAGTGCGGATAAGTCTGAGTTTTATACAATAATTGATATAGATTCAGATGAGTTATATGAACAACTTTCAGAATGGCAGCATTATTACAATTGGAGGCGACCACATTCAGTCCTGAAAGGGATCCTTCAATGGTAAAGTAATTGTAGTGATTAAAACGTCATTTTCAGATGCAGTACAAGAATAATATGAGCTAGTACAGAGCTGTGGCGAGTGTCAGTATTCTAAGTTGTTGGAAGCTTGAATCTGGCCATGTCCCGTACTGGCGGCACACCAAACATGCGTGTATATGCCCGGCTGAACTGCGATGCGCTTTCATAACCGACGGAAAAAGCGATTTCCGCGGCATCGCGGGATTCAAACAACATCAACCTGCGGGCTGTCAGAAGACGAAGTTTTTTCTGATATTGCAGTGTGGTCATGGCAGTCATCGCCCTGAAGTGGTGATAAAGGCAGCAACACTCATTCCTGGCATTGAAGCGAGAGCCTCGACACGAAAAGGTTCATTATAATGTGTGCGGAGCCAATCTATCGGATGGCGTACCTGTGACAACCAGCTATCAGCCTGTGGCTATTGGTGCAGTGGTGGTCATGACCATCGGGCGAGATCAGAAAGTTATTTGAGCGGGAAAATGCAAAAGAAGTTAGACAATCGATAGTCTAACTTCTTTTTATAGTTAAATTTACAGTAACATCCCGCCGGATGCTTCGATGCGTTGATCGTTAATCCAGCCAGCGTCATTACTTAATAATGTGGCCACAACGCCACCAATATCATCAGGTAAGCCAACACGGCCCAAAGCGGTTTGTGCTGCCAACATTTTATTTAACTCGCTATTATTGCGCACCACACCAGCCAAATCGGTTTCAATGGCACCCAGCGCCAGCGTATTTACGCTAATACCACGATGGCCTAGCTCTTTTGCCAGGTAACGGGTCATGACTTTCACGCCACCTTTCATCATGGGGTATGCTGAGGCACCGGCAAATGTAAAGCGTGTCAGCCCGAACAATCCGTCTTTAAATCAAAGCTTAAGCTTCTTAGTCTTGGGCAAACAGCTCTACAAGTCCTTCGGCCTTGAGCGCTGCCTTAACCGCAGGACGGGCTTCGACACGAGCCATAAAAGCCTTAAGATCAGGGAAAGCGTCAAGTGATATACCGAAATGCTCAGGCCAGCGGGTAACAGCAAAAAGATAGGTATCTGCCACACTAAAACTATTCCCCAGCAGATAAGAGCGACTATCCGCAAACAGGCTGTTTAAATAGCTGAGTTTTGCAAGAACCGGACGCTGAGCATCGGTTGGGTCCGCTCCAGTAGCAAGATGGAACATTGGAGTCCAGGAATTGTGGTACTCAGACGCAAGATAATTCAGTACTTCTTGCAAGCGTGCCCGTTCCAGCGTGCCGTTCGCTGGCAGAAGCGAAGGTGCGTAGTGATCCCCCAGGTACTGCAAAACTGCAACGCTCTCGGTCAGAACGACGCCATCATCAAACACAAGGGCTGGCACAGCCCCTTTAGGGTTGATCTCGTAATAGTCTTGACCGGATTCAACTTTATGTTTTCTCAGATCAACTTTGGCTAATTCATAGGGCACATTTGCCGCTTCGTGAAGCACTATGTGAGTGGATAACGAGCAAGCACCAGGAGAATAATAAAGTTTCATTATAACGATTCCTTCTAGTGGTTGAGAACGACCACATCCTAACATTTAAATTACTTTTGTATGGCTGGTAATGCAAAAGGGGGTAACCCAGGCCTGACCCCAAATGGTTCGATGCCCCCTTCTTCCATTTACTCAGTTATATCGGTCTGAAATTTAACCTGAGACAGCGATGTTGATAAGCTATGAGATATCCCAGCAAACCTAACATAAGGTCATGCGAGTATCCGCAATGAAGGTTGCAAACTGGTGACCAAACAGACCTGCAGGCGTTTGAAAGCCGGGGCTAAGCTCATCGTTTAATGCTCGTCGTGCCGCTTCTACTGCCGCCAGCGGTGTAAAAGTGTATCCATTGACCGTATCAAGTACTGCGCGGCTAACTCGGCCTTGCTGATCAGTAATATAAACGGCTGCCTGATAGCGATTCGCTGCACGTTCTGCGGCATCAGGTCCGTCCGGAAGAGCCTGTAGATCACCTTCGGGAAAAGCATTACCGGATAGATGCACAAAAGTTTCGATATCCGGTATTTGAGTTGCATGCCAGATGCTGATCAGATCAGGCAGAGTCACAGGGAAACAAGGAACAGCTCCGGCGCCAAAGTCGAAATCGGTCATGGCTCTTGGATTTTGATCGACCAGCTTGCCATCGCGGCGACACTGCACAGAGTGGCTCAGATTTTCGCTGGCACTGATGGCAGAGCCTCGCGACATTGAACCTGTCACATGCAAAGCAATACTGACCTTACGAGGTTGAGCAATCTGCTCAGCCGCAAAACCCGCAAGACAACCAAGCATAGCCACGCTACCGCCACTGCCGGGAAGCAACATCACGCCAGCGGCTTTAGCTTTGGCATCGAGTTGCTCAGCCAACTGATAACTATCCAGCTCAGCCGCCATATCCAGATAGTGACAGCCGGTGCGGAGTGAGGCGTGCATCAGAGCTTTTGCTGTACGATGATAGGGTCCTGCACAATTCAGAATAACGCTGACGTCGGCCAGTGCTTGATCAATTACTTTTTCATCGTCTAGAGAAAATACCCTTGTGCTGATCCCCTCCTGTTCTGCAGCCAGTTGCGTTATTTTTGCTTCATCACGCCCTGCGGCAATAACATTCAGTCCTGCCGCCTTGGCATATTCAGTGGCCATGCGGCCGGTATAGCCGCTTGCACCGTAAATCATTAGTGTATTCATGATTTGTGCTTCCAGTTTTTATAAACAAATTCCAGACTGTAACCGTCTGGATCGAACACATTTGCTGCATAATAGTCTGGGTCATAATGCAATCGTGCGCCTGGGGCTCCGCCTGCTGTTTCATTATTTGTGGCACCATTGGCTATGCAGGCAGCATAAGCTGCATGGACCTCAGCTTGGTTGTTGGCGATAAAACCAACATGCACCGCTGTTGGGTGAGGTTCTCCCTGCTTTAGCCAGAAGAATATTCGCCCGTCGGCACCAAAGCCTTTCAAGTCAGGGTGACCGGCTGAACCGTCATAGTTATGACGCACACTAATCCCCACTTGTGGCAGAACTGCCTCGTAGAAAGCAACTGAACGGTTTACATTACTTACCGTCAGGAAGATATGATCCAACATAAATACCTCTCAAAATTATTAGTTGTTGTTTGATACCTGATTTAAATCAGGTATCCGCCAGCTACTTCGATGTTTTGCGCGTTCACCCAGCGATTGTCATCGCCTAATAAACTGCCTATGACACTGCCAACTTCTTCTGGCTCGCCAACGCGGCCAAGTGCCGTCATGGACGCCAGCATGGCTTCAAATTCATCATTCAGACCACCGCCTAATTCAGTACGGATCGGACCGGGAGAGATAGAGTTTGCGCGAATGCGCCGGGGGCCAAACTCTTTCGCCATGTAGCGGGTTAATACTTCAAGGCCCCCTTTGAATGCGGCGTAAGGTGCCACCCCAACAAATGCACAGCGCGTTGTTGCACTTGTCAGGTTTACAATCTGACCGCCATCAGCCAGCAGTGGCAGTAGGGTTTGAGTCAGGAAAAATGGGCCCTTCAGGTGGACATTGAAAAGTCCATCAAACTCAGCTTCAGTTACTTTCTCTATCGGGTTAAAGAGCCCATAACCGGCGTTGTTGACCAGACAATCAAAACTTGTGCGTTGCCAAACTGTCTGTAGCACCGATAAAAGATCATCCCGGAACGCAGCGAAAGAAGCACTGTTGGTCACATCAAGTTTCAATGAAATTGCTGTACCGCCAAAACCTTTGATTGATTTGACAACGTTTTCTGCTGCCTGTTGATTTTTATGATAGGTAACAATAACACCCATACCACGTTTGGTGCACTCAACTGCGGTCGCTGCCCCAATACCGCGGCTACTACCTGTAATAATGACGACTTTCATACTATTCTCTCCTTTTTTGATGCTGTCATTATCGCTTGAAAAGGATTGAGGCTGCTCCCATAATCCTCTCTTAAACTTGCCTGATTCTACTTTTGATATTGCATGTGCATTTTTTATATGACAGAGTCGATAGTTATGAAAATGATATTAAATGAACTGCGACAACTCGCCGCTCGAGCAGAAAACAGGCGTACTGAAACAGGTATTCCTCGTGTTGCTATGGTGCAGGGGCGGATCCCGGAACACCAACTTTCAGCCGTTTATGAGCCGATGGTAAATCTCATTCTAACTGGCAGTAAAACTATGACAGTGGGTGATCATACTTATCATTATGATCCTGCGACTTATTTTGTCATGTCGGTGGATTTACCTGCAGTGGGTCAAGTGCATCCTTCTGCTGATGGTGAGCCTTATTTAGCCGTCAGTTTGACCCTTAAACCGAAAGTGATAGGAAATTTGCTTGCTGATTTGCCTAAACCTGTTGGCGGTGGCCTTTATAGTTCGGGCTTTTCTGTTGCGCCAGTAACTACAGAATTGTTAGACGCTTGGCTTCGAATGCTGCGTTTAATGGATAAGCCAAATGAAATCGTCGCACTGTCACCTGTTTATGAAAGGGAGATTTTATTCCGGATATTACAGGGACCACTTGGCTGGATGCTGCGAGATATCGCTACGCCGGATGCGGCACTTGCTCGTATTAGCGTGGCAATTCATTGGCTGAGAGTAAACTTTGATAAGTCGATCCAGATAGAAGAACTTGCAGAGATGGCCTCATTGAGTGTGTCGGCATTTTACCGACATTTCAAGGCTGTTACTGCTCTAAGTCCCTTGCAGTTTCAAAAACGTATCCGTCTGCTTACTGCACGCTCTTCGCTGTTAGCTGGAGAGGGAAATGCAACCACCATTGCTTTTGGTGTTGGGTATGAAAGCCTCAATCAATTCAGTCGGGAATATGCTAGATTTTTTGGCCTGCCACCTTCCAAAGATATTGCTGATTTGAGACGGAAAGAGCCATTTACTAGATAAATTGATCTTAAGATTACATAAATTATTTGAGAATGGTTTTGTCATTCGTAATATTAATGGATGCTTGAAAATTAGCATTAATTAAAATACAAGCTCTGTGTATTTTTTATTTGTAAGTGCATGGCTTGCTAGCGTGAGCTGTTTAGGTTTTAACCTTCATCTGCTAGGTGGTTTTGCAATTCATCCAACATTTTTTGATTGCCGAATACTTCATCAAGTAACGTTTTGACATCATTATCAGTGGGGTTTTTATATAGGCTTAAAAGATGCTGCGCCACTTGTTGACTGTAACCAGTTTGCTCATTCTGCGCTTGATAGTACTGCATCACTAAACCTTGCACAGCTAAGCGGCGCACATAGTCATTGTTATCAGTTTCTAATAACTGAGTAAACTTTTCGACAACCCGGTAGTCAAGCACTGGTGTCTGTGTGACTGTCTCGATTGCTTGTATTTTAAAATTACCATCGGTGCTATTGATTGCTAAATTAAAGAGACTATCAATAACAGCAAAGTCATATTCAGGCATGCTCTGTTTATTCAAGATATTCATATTTAATTGCAGTTGATTTAAAGCCACTAGGCGCTCTGCATCACTTATATTTGGGTTGAGAATTTGCTCTCTTAACTGAGTTGCCATTTTTTGAGCATAGTGTGGATCTGATTTTATACGTAGTTCATAGTCATCAGGTAACTCGGAGTAAAAGGCATGATAAGGGTTACTCGCTCGCATTTTAGCTTGCACTTGTTGTTCTTTTTCATTTAGCACCGCTAATACCAGCTCTTTAAAATCGTCGTTATTGGCTGCCTCTGCAAATGCTGGATTCTGTATTTGCAAATTAGCGAGTTGTAATTCTAAGGCGGTAATCTTTTTATTTAATAGATCAATTGATAGCTCATTATAATCGCTATTTAATGGGATGTTAGTGACCACTATTTCTGAACCATTTTGTTGTAGAGTAGTTTGTTTTGTATGCGGGGTTACTACATGTTTTGCGAAAAAAGTACCGTAACACGATATAGCAATGGCAATTGTGGCAACAACAATTGCTACAGAGCCTTTATTGATAGGCATTAAAAATGTGCTCCAAAGATAAAACGCTAATTTATCTTTTTTCGCTAAAAATTTCTGTTAAAAGATGTAAGAAGGTAGGTACAAAAATGAGTTTTTTGCTGTGGCTTTGTATATAAGCTCCAGTTGCCCAGAGCTTAACATTTATGAATTAATGCTTTTTCGCATACTGCTCGGCTTGTTGCCATACGCGTAGTACATTGTCACTTAATATTTTTTTGATATCAGTATCGCTGTAGCCTCTATCCATTAAGCCTTGTACAAGGTTAGGGTAGCTAGATACATCTTTTAAGCCAACTGGTAAAGAATCGCCAACACCATCATAATCAGAGCCAATACCAACATAATCGATACCAATTAGCTCGACAACGTGATCAATGTGATCAAGTACTTGCTCAAGGCTGGCAAACGGGAAGGGGTTTTTCTTACGGTACGCAGCATCAAAATCTTTACTTAGTTTAACGCCTTGCTTTTTAGCATCGTCTTTTTTGTTATTGAGTTGGTCGTACCAACTGCGGGAGTTAGATGTAACAAAACTTGAACCAAAGTTAATTTGAATAACACCGCCATTCTTTTTCAGTGCTAGTAACATGTCATCATCCATATTACGCTCAAAGCCTGGCGTGTATTTACGTAGCGATGAATGAGAGGCGATCACCGGCGTTTTAGATAGTTCTATTACTTGATAAAACGCATCATCTGAAATATGTGAAACATCAATCAGCATGCCGATGTTGTTCATCTCAGTAACCAGCTTTTTACCAAATGGGCTAAGCCCTTTCCATTTGCGGCGAATATCATACGACGAATCTGCAATATGGTTGCTTTGTGAGTGAGCTAGGGTGATATAGCGCACACCACGGTCAAAAAAGTGTTGTAAGTTTTTCATTTCGCCTTCAATGGGCGAGCCGTTTTCCATGCCCATGGCAAGTGACATTTTACCTGCTTTAAATTGCGCTTTAATATCAGCGGTAGAGCTTGCAATAGCAAACTTGTCTGGAGCACGTTGTGCAATCGCTTCCATGCTATCAATGAGTTGATTTGCTAATTGGTAGCTTTTACCTTTTCCTTCAAACTCTAAATGAGCTGGAATATAAATCGACATAAACGGCGCATTTAAGCCACCTTGTACTGCGCGCGGGTAGTCAAAATCACCGTCATCAGTGGCTTTAGTCACATCAGCCCATTTCGCATGAATACGGTACGGCACATCGATATGAGTATCGATCAAAATAGTTTCTTGGGTGAGTTTGATTGCTTTAGCTGAGGGGGTAATTGTAGCTGCATTTACTTGGCTGCTAAGAGCTAGAGAGATAGCAACAACCATTGAGCTTAGTTTTATCATTTTTAATGGCTCTTTAAGGAAAAAAGCCATTGTCTATTTTTGCAACGCTGGTTACAAGTTTACTCGTTAAATTGCTCTTCACTTTGCAGTGCTTTAAATTCGCTCTTCGAAATAATAGTGACCGATTCGTGTAGTTCAGAGAAAAACACCAGCGCTTCGCCAGTGGTTAATTGCTGCTTTACTTGCGCCACTTTACTTTCAATGCTGAATTCTTGCTCACCGTAATCGGTGCCTTCACGCAAAACATAGCTTTCAATAAGGTTATACAATGTGTCTTTATCGAGTTGTTGGTGTGGAATGATCATAACGGCTCTTTTTTAACGATCTGATTGAAGTACTCAGGCACGATTTGCTCTAACCAGTAAACAGGTTTAAATGGGTTACTACCCGTTATAAAACCAACATGGCCGCCTTTTTCTGAGATACGCAGCGTAACATGCTCACTCACATCTTGCCTACTAGGTACGGCTTTAATCGACAGCATAGGGTCATCTTTAGCGTGAATAATTAAAGTCGGTGTGGCGATGTGTTTTAAATATGCCTTGGCACTGGCTTGCTGGTAATAATCTTCAGCGCCATTAAAGCCATGCAGTGGTGCTGTGAGGTGCTCATCAAACAGCCATAAATCATCAATGGCCAGTAATTGCTCTGGCGTTAAATTAATTTGTTGCTTGATTTGCGGCAGTTTACGGTGCATGGACTTTTTCATCCGATCGAGCAAATACTTCTGATAAATTTTTGCTAAGCTTTTACGTATTACTTGGCATGATGCCGATAAATCATAAGGTGCAGATACAACCGCGGCGCCATTAAGTAAACATTGCTCCCCTTGTTCACCTAAATATTTTGCCAGTACGTTACCACCGAGTGAAAAACCAACTGCCAGCAAAGGTCGATCTGGGAACTGCTGTTTGAGCTGTTTTATAAAAAAATCAAGGTCGCCAGTTTCGCCACTATGATAAGCGCGGGGTAGGCGGTTAGCTTCAGTCGAACAATTACGAAAATGCATTAATACAACGCTAAAACCACTTTTTTTCAGGGCTTTCATCATACCTTTGGCATAAAAGCTATTTATGTTGCCCTCAAGGCCGTGCAGCACAATAGCCAGTGGCGTGTGGTCATTTTTTGGTAGCGACCAAGCAAGCTCTAAAAAATCACCGTCTGGGGTATCAAGCTGTTCTAATTGGTAACGTGTATTATGAAAGGGGCGAAAAAAACGCGGCATAATTGTTTGCACATGACGATTACTCATCCACCACGCAGGCTTGAAATTTGTAAGCATAATTTAAAACATGTTTAGCTATTTGAATTGCTAGTGTAACAAATTTTAATAAAAAGCCCCTAATCAAACAAGTTGATAAGGGGCTTTGCGCGTCGTGCTTAATTCTGATTAGGTGTTTTGTCGTCATGTACTTTCTTGATAAAAAAGTACACAAAGAAAAGGCATAATCCGATCACGATTCCCAGAAAACCAAATGATAAAAATAGTACTGGGTCACTAAAAAAGTCTCTGAAGAATACGTCCATAAATGCCTCCTAATGGCTATGGGTTCATCATAGGCTGGCTTGGCAGGGCTTGATATGATCCAGATCAAGCTATTTTGTTGATTATAAAAAGGGCGGTTCGGATGTTGATTTGGATCAAGGAAGCTAAGTGAAGTTAGAGAAGGGGAAAGGTTAAAGAGACAAAGCTCTGGGGATCTTGTGGGCCATCATTGATGAAAAAAATTGGAAGTTACCAGTCTTTGCAGTTTTCTTGTAAACTGCATTGTTTATAAAAACTGTAATGTAAGGAGAGATCTTGAGGGTTACGCGGATAGTTAAATACACTTTAGTGATGGCATTTTTTTATGTAATTTTAGGTTTCTTGACATCCCTGGTTATCAATAGGGTTGCGAGACTAACCTTTGAAGACTTTTTCGTAATCCAGTTAATTCCCTCAGCTTTCTTATCCATGTTCATGTATGGGGTTATGGCTTACAGAAGTTCGAGCCATAATTGGCAATACGCATGTGCGGTTTATGTGTTGGGGTTTTTATTTAGCACTGCGATCACTTCGTTTATTTTGCAAGAGTTGTATATCCCGCCAACTTTAGCTTTTGAGCTACCTATTTCATTTTTAAGTGCAGTTATAGGAACATTAATAGGTATAAGGTTGAGAACCAAAAATAACAACAAGCCTACAGCCGCAGAATTAACGCGCTAAAGCACGACCTACACAAGCGCTAGTATAGCTTTTACTGGCTTTCCTCTAAAGCGCAGCGTCTCTCACCCTCTTTGTGAATAAGTCATTTAAAGGTCTTTTTGCACAAAGAGAAGAGCATGAGAAGTAAATGAGGGTGAATTTAAAGTTTATTCGCAGCTAAAGCTGGCTCCTACAAGATTTGGTTACCCGTAGGAAATGGCTTTAGCCATGAATTATTTTTGTTATTAGGATTGTCGCGCTAAAGCACGACCTACATGAGAGCTTTTACAAATATAACGATGTGTTATTTGGCGTGCTGCAAGGTGTTAGAGCAAAGCTATTAATTGTGGTTATTAACATCTGTTGTTGTTGCTTTTCTAGCTTTAACTCGGCGCTGAGTAGGTCTTTACGAATTGCAGCATAATCTGCAATTTCGGTTTGATTCGCTTTTAAATAGCCGCGTGTAGCACGCAGGGGTTGTAATACGTGTTGATCAAGTTCACTAATGGATTGTGCAAGTTTGTTTAGCTGTGCTTGGCTAATTGCTAGATTGAGGGAATCTAAATAGTAGAGTAGCAAGCACAGGTTAACGTTTTTACCTTGCTGGTTTTGATAATCCAACAGACGCGCTTGCATATCACCTTCACTATAAAGCTGACATGCAAACTGCCAAAAGTCATCGCTATTAAGCAAGTTCATCGGCAAACGCTTGTTCTTTTTCTTCCAGCTCTTCAAGAGCCATGAGTAGCTGCTCTTCGATGTCGTTTAGTTTTGGCGTGAGCGTAGCTTGCTTGGCTAATAGCTCTTTTAACTTCGCTTTGTTGTCATCATTATAAAGCTCGTTATCGCCTAGATATTCTTCGATTTCAGCTAATTCCGCTGAGTGTTTATCAAGTTGCTTTTCGAGCTTTTCAATTTGTTTTTTAAGTGGTTGCACGGCTTTTCTAAATTCGGCCTCTAGGCGTTTTTGCTCTTTGCGATTGACTTGCGAATTAGCTTTTGGCTCATCGTCAGCTTGAGTGGCTTTTGCCGCTTCTTTATTAGCATTAAGTAACCATTGATAGTATTCGTCTAAGTCGTAGCCAAACTGGGTTACTTCACCGTTATCCACTAAGTAATATTCGTCGGCGGTGTTTTTTAGCATGTGACGGTCATGGGATACAGTTACCATCGCGCCTTCAAAGCCTTGTAATGCCATAACCAGTGCATGACGCATTTCTAAATCAAGGTGGTTGGTTGGCTCATCCAGTAGCAGTAAGTTAGGTTTTTGATAAACTAACATCGCTAACACTAGACGGGCTTTTTCACCACCAGAAAACGGCGCAACTGGCTCAAGGGCTTTATCGCCAATAAAGGCAAAACCACCTAAAAAGTCGCGCAGTGATTGCTCGCTCGCTTTTGGGTTTAAACGCTGTAAATGAGTCACTGCGCTGGCTTTTAAATCGAGTGATTCCAATTGGTGCTGGGCAAAGTAACCAATATTTAAACCCTGATGCTGAAACACTTCACCGGCTTGCGGTTGTAACTCGCCTGATAGCAATTTGATTAATGTAGATTTACCCGCGCCATTACGGCCAAGTAGGGCGATACGACTACCCGGTACTAAGTTAAGTTTTATACTGTGTAATATTGTCGTGTCGCCATAACCTGCTTGCGCTTTATCTAGCGTCATTAAAGGGTTTGGCAGCGCGATTGGCTCGGAAAATTCAAAATCAAACGGTGAGTCGGCATGAGCGGGGGCGAGTTTTTCCATGCGCTCAAGGGCTTTAACACGGCTTTGTGCTTGCTTAGCTTTACTGGCTTTGGCTTTAAAACGAGTAATAAACTGCTCAAGGTGGGCAATTTGTTCTTGTTGTTTTTCAAACATAGCTTGGTGCTGTAATAAACGCTCTGCTTTTTGGCGTTCAAACTGCGAGTAATTACCTTTGTAGACATTGATCAGCTGCTTATCAATATGCCAAATTTGATCAACTACCGCGTCTAAAAACTCGCGGTCATGCGATATTAATACCAGTGTACCTGTGTAGGCGCGTAAAAAGCGCTCTAGCCAATACACGGCATCTAAATCTAAATGGTTGGTTGGCTCATCCAGTAATAATAAGTCCGCGTCGCGAATAAGTGCTTGCGCAAGGTTTAAGCGCATGCGCCAGCCACCGGAAAAATCACTCACTGGGTTTTCGATTTGGTTATTGGCAAACCCTAAACCATGCAGCAGTTCACCGGCTTTGGCTTCTATGCTATAGCCTTTAATGTTTTCTAACTGAATATGAACTTTGGCTTGAATGTCGCCATCGTTATGTTGTTCAGCTTCGCGTAGCGCAATACGTAATACGTAATAATCTGGGTGGCCTTGTAACACATAATCAATGGCGCTGATCTCAAGCGCTGGCGTTTCTTGCTTTACTGAGGCAATCGACCAATCTTTAGGAATACTGCAATTACCAGCATCAAGCTGTAGCTCAGATTTTAATAAGCTAAATAGCGTTGACTTACCGCAACCATTTGCACCAACGAGGCCAACTTTGTGCTCTGGAAATAAGGTTGCCGATGCGTCTTTAAGTAGTGCTTTACCGCCACGGAGTAATTCAATTTCTGAGATCTGGATCATGTATTATGCGCTTTACTGTGCCTGTGTGAACTTGGCGCTATCATAGCACGGAAGCTGGGCTATATTTCAATTGCTAGCGTATCAACTGAGCAGTTATTGGGTTAAAATGCGGCGAGTTTCTTTTCTAATCTAACTGTGAGAAAGCGTAGTGAAGCAGAAAAAACGATTTATTGCTGGGGCAACCTGTCCAGAGTGTAAAACCATGGATATGATGATGCTTTATAAAGAGCATGATGTAGAAAAAGTTGAGTGCATGCAGTGCGGCCATAAAATGGCACAGCCAGAGCAGGCAGTGCAAGCATCAACACGCCAATTTGAACAAGTCATTGGCGTGTTTAAACCGGGCGATTAAGCGACGCTGCAATCAATAGTGTGGCGGCGGTGGCTCTGGCGTGTCTGACATCATCATCGACGATGCTTGCGACTCTTTAATTTTTTCAGCCAGTAGCTCTGTTTGGCGTTTCATTTTTGCTAATAGCTGCTGGTGAACTTTGATTTCGTCATTTAAAATTTCAATCGTTTCATCTTGAAAGGCCACTTTGGCTTCAAGTTCTGTTAAGCGATGTTCAATTGTGTTCATTTTTTTTCTCGTCTAGTAAAGCGCTCAGCGATCCCACTGGAGCTTTCGGTTAACAACCCTGTATCGTTGTCAGTAAAAGCGACATCAAGCACCACCGCCGATTTTGGTTTGCTGCCTTCGCGCGGGGTGACACGCCAACTTTGAATTTGTTCACCCGTAGCTAATTGCCATAAATCAACTAAGCGATTAGGTGAGCCTGTTGCCAGTAATGTGCCTGCGTCATTAAAGCGTACCGCAGTGAAAATTCTCTGGCGGGCAATATACTGCAGTTTACTAACAAGATCACCTGTTGTCAGCTGCCATACATGTGCTTGTGCCATACTGTCTGCGGTAAATGCATAGCGACCTTGTGGATCAAGTGCCACTTGAGTCACTCTGGTGGGGTGATTAAAGCGATGGATCACTTGCCCTGTACGAGTGTCCCAAAAGTAGGCGGCATAATCGTTAGAGCCACTGAGAGCAAAGTGCCCATTAGGGGATAAATCGACCACGTTAATTTTTTCTTGGTGACCAAGGAACTCTATGCGCCTACCGGTTTCTAACTCGAGGTAAACAACCACGCCATCGCTGCGGCCATACAAAACACTGCGGCCTTGGTTGCTAATTGCGATATCTCGAATGGTAGCGGTTTTGATTTTGTAATAGCCGGTATTTTTACCGCTGGCAATATCCCAGACGGCAAAGGTGGTTTTTTCTGCGGTGACAGCATGACTATTGTCATAGGCTATGGCGACAGTATGAACTAGGCTATCTTGATCTTGCTGCTGAAACCATTGGTATTTTAGTGCTTGCTGTTGATTATCCCACAGAGCGACCCCATGGTGTATGGATGAGATCAGGCTGTATTTGCCATCATGAGATACCGCTGAGGCAAATGCGCCTCTAGCTGCATGCTCATAGCTTGCAGTCGCTTGGTCTTTTTGTTCTGAGCAGGCAATCAGTAAGGTGCAGCACAGAAGATACAAAAAAGTACGAAATATCGACATATTAAAGGTATTTCCCCTTAACTCTTAGTGATTGAGAGGTTAGACTAGGGCACGTTAGACGCCAAGGTTGTTTATCTAATAACTTGAAAGTGAGCGGTAGCTTACAATCAGAAATTAGATAAGTAGCCTATCACGGGCCGTTAATCATTAACTAGTAATAATACAATAAATGACATCTGCAAAGTGTGTCGGAGATTTAAAATGAAAAAGACGATTAAATTGTCATTGATTGCAGCGTCAGTTTTTGCGCTAACAGCTTGTAATCAAGAAGCAAAACAAGAACAAGCACCTGTAACGCTTGATACTGAAGCACAACAACAAGCATACGGTATTGGTGCATCTGTTGGTAACTTTTTAAATAAAGATTTAGCTGACAAAAAAGAGCTAGGTATTGAGCTTGACCAAGCACTATTAATTCGTGGTTTTGAAGATGCCCTTGCTGGTGATGCAAAAATTGACGAAGAAAAAATTCGTGAAGTATTAACTGCATTAGATACATCAGTGCGTACTAAACAAGAAGCACACGCTAAAGTTGAAGCTGAAAAGAGCCAAGCTGCAGGTGTTAAATACTTAGCAGATAACGCTAACAAAGAAGGCGTTACAGTAACTGAATCTGGCCTACAGTATGAAGTGATCACCCAAGGTGATGGCGAAAAACCAGTCGCTACAGATGTAGTAAAAGTGCATTATAAAGGTACTTTATTAGACGGTACTGAATTCGACAGCTCTTATTCACGTAACGAACCAACAACTTTTCCTCTTAACCGCGTGATCGCTGGTTGGACTGAAGGTTTACAACTTATGCCAGTTGGCTCTAAGTACAAGTTCACTATTCCAGCTGAGCTTGCTTACGGCGATCGTGACTTAGGTAAAATTCCAGCTAACTCAACGCTTGTTTTTGAAGTAGAACTACTTGAAATTCAAGACGAAGAGAAGGCAGCTGCTGCAGAGTAATTAGTTATTCTGGATTGAAAAGGGGCTAATTAGCTCCTTTTTTGTTGCTAAAACTTTAGCTGAAGGCGGCTTCTTTTATAATCAGTGTACCGGCATCAGCATTAAGCTTAATTTGGATGCCGATCGGCAAAATAAGTGGTCGTTTGAGATAACCAATCATCACGCTTCGGTAGGCAGGAATAGTCTGCGGTTTAATGTAATCTGCAAAAATTTCAGCAAGTGTTATGAGCCCTAGCCATTTCCTGGACTGCAATCGTTACAGTCACCAAAAACAACCCCTCCAGTGCACCCATTAGTTTTAAAGTGCTAAGCATGCGGTCAATCCGACAAGGCTATCATTACATTATCGAAATATAAGTTTCATTTTTTTTGGTTTGGCTAGGAATATTTAATTTATTTTTGAATCAACAGCAGTGAAAAAGTAAACAAGGAGCAGGGCTCCTTGCTACATCATCAATGTGGCTTATCTAGGTATGATTAGAATACAAATTATCGATTAATTCATCTTCTAGCTCAAAGCGCAGCTCAAGTGCTTCGCCAAGTTTTGATAAGTCATCATCAAAATCATTGAGTAAATCTTCTTTGTCCACTTCTGCATATTTATCATTAAAATCAAGTGCAGTATCGGTAGTTTCTGAAATTCGTGGATAAAGTTCACTTGCTAGCTGTTGGCTGTGAGGGCCTTTTTGCTCACATGCTTTGGCAATGTCGTCATACACTTCAAAGTGCCCAGCAGATAAGTAGTCCATCAAAATTTGGCAAAAATTTTGGATCTGTAATTGATCTGGTAAAGCGTGGTCTTTTTTATCATACGGTGAAAAGCCAGCAATACGACAATATAAGACTAACAGTTCTTGACGTTCTGTCAGCCATTTGTCGATAACGGTGTGGCTACCACCCCATTTTTGTTGAGCTTTTTCCAAACGCGTCAGCATTATCATTCTCCTTAGCTGGGTTGGTTTCCTCTATAACAATGAAATATGCAGTAAAGATCAACACATTTTTTAAATAATTTAGTAATAAAAGATTAATGTATTGATATATAGCTAGTTATGATTACTACAAGGCAATTGTTTTAGGCAAGAAAAAACCACCATAAATGGTGGTTTAATTTCTTTTCCATGACCTGTTTAAACAAGCTTTCTTATTGTTATGGGAAGATTTTTATTTTTGTTGTTATATAATTTTTTATTGTTTTTATTGTTAACGCGGGACAAGTTATACCAAGCTTTTTACAATGTTGCAAACATATTAATAAAAAATTTCAAATGTTACTGCTTGTGTTGTTGCTTGTTGCTTGGTTTTTAAGCGAAAAATAAAACTCATGATCTATATCTATCCAAGCGCGTTTTGCTGTTATTGCGATAGAGCGCTGTGCGATATGGTGATACAATCTGCGCAATTTCATAACAGCTTTAGGATCTCTTACGCATGAGCGAATTAAAAAACGACCGTTATTTACGTGCATTACAAAAACAACCTGTTGATGTAACTCCGGTATGGATGATGCGCCAAGCAGGGCGCTATTTACCAGAATACCGTGCAACACGTGCACAAGCGGGCGATTTTATGAGCCTGTGTAAAAATGCTGAGCTAGCGTGCGAAGTGACACTACAGCCACTGCGTCGTTATCCATTAGATGCTGCTATTTTATTTAGTGACATTTTAACCATCCCTGATGCGATGGGTTTAGGCTTGTACTTTGAAACGGGTGAGGGTCCTAAATTTGAACGGCCAATCTCATCGTTAGCCGATGTGAAAAAGATTCCAAAGCTTGATCCAACAGACGAGCTTGGCTATGTAATGAATGCTGTGAGCACTATACGCCGTGAGCTGAAAGGTGAAGTGCCGCTAATTGGTTTTTCAGGTTCACCTTGGACACTCGCTACTTACATGGTTGAAGGTGGTAGCAGCAAGGTATTTGGTAAAATAAAAAAAATGGCATTTGCAGAGCCGCAAACATTGCATTTATTGCTCGATAAATTAGCTGATTCAGTGATCGACTACTTAAATGCCCAAATTAAAGCCGGTGCGCAGTCTCTGATGATATTTGACTCTTGGGGTGGTGTATTAAGCCCGCGTGATTACAACGAGTTTTCATTGCAATACATGCACAAGATTGTAGATGGCTTAATTCGTGAATACGATGGCCGTAAAGTGCCTGTAACGCTGTTTACTAAAAATGGCGGTCAATGGATAGAAGCGATTGCAGCAACAGGCTGTGATGCAGTAGGCCTCGATTGGACTATTAATATTGGCGATGCTAAACGTCGTGTTGGCGATAAAGTGGCACTGCAAGGCAATATGGATCCGTCAATGCTACATGGTACACCTGATCGTATTCGCCAAGAGGTCGCAACAATTCTTGCAGATTTTGGTACCGGTAATGGCCATGTATTTAACTTAGGCCATGGTATTACGCCAGATGTAGACCCTGAGAACGCTGGCGTATTTATCAACGCAGTGCATGAGTTAAGTGCGCAATATCATAAGTAATTAATTTGCTTTATGCGTGAACATTAAAAAAGCCCGCTTACATTAAGCGGGCTTTTTGTTAGTCGTTATCAATGGTTATTTAAACAAGCGATTCAAACCATTTAACGCCGCAACACGGTAGGCCTCAGCCATGGTTGGGTAGTTAAAAGTGGTATTTACAAAGTAATCAATATTATTGCCGCCATTTTTTTGTTCCATAATGGCTTGGCCAATGTGCACGATTTCCGAGGCACGCTCGCCAAAACAATGCACACCCAGTACTTCTTTGGTTTCAGTGTGGAATAATATTTTTAAACTACCGACTTCGGTACCGGCAATCTGTGCTCGCGCTAAATGTTTAAATTGAGCTCTGCCGACTTCATAAGGGATTTTCGCGGCGGTTAACTGCTGCTCTGTTTTACCCACAGAGCTCATTTCAGGAATGGTATAAATACCCGCTGGAATATCAATAATTAGCTTTTCATCGCAGTTACCAGATGCAATCGCATCGGCGGCAATGCGGCCTTGGTCAAATGCTGCGCTGGCAAGGCTTGGGTAGCCAATGACATCACCGACGGCATAAATGTTATCGACCTCAGTTTGGTAAGTTTCATTAACTTTTAACTGCCCGCGGCCATCGGCTTTTAAATCAACCGCTGCAAGGTTAAGTCCGTCAGTGTTGCCGGTGCGACCATTGGCAAATAAAATACAGTCAGCTTTAACGCGTTTGCCTGATTTTAAATGCATAACAACGCAATCATCACGGGTTTCAATGCGGTCAAACTCTTCGTTATGACGAATTACAATGCCGCTATTCCAAAAGTGATAGCTTAACGCATCTGAGATTTCAGCATCCATAAAAGCTAATAAGCGGTCGCGAGTATTTACTAAATCTACCTTTGCGCCTAAACCCTTAAAGATAGAAGCGTATTCACAACCAATTACCCCAGCGCCATAAATTAAAACGCGATGAGGGTCATGCTCTAGCCCTAAAATAGTATCGCTGTCGTAAATACGTGAATGGGTAAAGTCGACTTCAGGTGGACGATAAGGGCGAGAACCAGTAGCAATAACAATGGTTTTAGCAGTTAGTCGTTCGGTTGAACCATCAAGACGTTTAATTTCAATCGTGTGCTTATCAACAAAGCTGGCATCACCTTGAAACATATGAATGCGGTTACGGTCGTAAAAGCTACTGCGTAAATTTGATTGTTTAGAAATAACCGAGCTGGCGTGGCGCAAAATATCAGGAAACGTTAACCGACTAGGGCGCTCACCGACATTAAACAATGGGTTTGCTTTGTATTCTATATAGCGGCTAACAGAGTGACGTAGTGCTTTTGAAGGGATAGTACCCCAATGTACGCAACCACCACCAACGGCAGCTTGGCGTTCGATAACGGCCACTTTTTTGTTGCTTTTAGACAGGTTCATGGCGGTACCTTCACCGCCAGGACCTGTGCCTATAATAATTGCATCATACTGAAATGATGGTTGTTCTTGCTTTACTTGTTGTTTGGCCACAGCCACTCCTACATTAGCTAAAAGAGGCTTTTAATAACCTCGCATTGAGTGCAAGCCACGCCTGTTTTTGGTTTTCCCAGGCCGCTTCCAACTCATGATATTGTGTCATTAAAGCTGATTTTTCGCATTGTTGCAGCATGTTATTCTTTTTAACTTCTAATACTTGCTTTTTTAGTGCGCAATAGTGCTGTAGCTTTTTCAGCAATAAATCGTACTCTTGCTGCAATAATGTAAGCTTATCTTGCGCTAAAGGCAATTTAGCTAAACGGTTTTGCGTTCTATTCATTAACGTTTCGGCTTTAGCTTTTTCGATGCGTTCAACCGGCGTACGTTTTAATTTTTTAGCAAGACCAACAGCCGCAAAAGCGCGGATCATCCATTTTGTTGGATCATAATGAAACCATTTTATGCCATTGCGATAGTCACTGGCAAAAATATGGTGAAAGTTATGGTAACCCTCGCCATAAGTAAATAAGGCTAGAACCCCGTTATCACGGGCAGTATTTTTTTCAGTATAAGGACGAGATCCCCAGATATGTGCCACAGAATTGATAAAGAAGGTGAAATGCTGACTCAATACTAAGCGCAATAATCCGGCTAATAACAGCATACCCAATACATCACCAATCATTAAGCCAAGTACAAGTGGAATACCAATATTAGTTGCTAATACTAATTTCATATAATGGCGGTGTTGCCACATCACTATTTTATTGCGTTGTAAATCACGGCAATTAGAGTAATCACTATAGCTGTCGCCTTGGTAATCACGCAGCATCCAGCCGATATGGCTATACCAAAAGCCATTGGTTGCTGCGTAAGGGTCTTTTACTGGATCATCAACTTGACCATGATGAACACGGTGATCGCTACTCCAATGCAGCGCACTATTTTGCAGCGCAAAGGCACCGCCTAACGCGAAAATAAACTCAACCACTGGGTGAGCATCATAGGTTTTATGTGCCCAAAGACGATGATAGCCTGCGGTAATCGACATACCGGCATAAAACATACAAGCAACGAATGCTAGCCAATGGCTGCTGGTAAAGCCATGGGTAAATCCATACCAAGGCACTAATGTGGCTGCTGCCAAAAAGGTAATACTAAAAAATAGGACGTTGGTCCAAATAATTGGTGGTTTTTTCATCTTTAAAAATCTGAGCGTACACTTGTAAGCTAAAATAATATTTCATTCTCTTGCCGTCAAGTATTAGACTGGAGAATTAAGATAAAAATCACCATAAATTGATTTAAATTAAATCAGGAGTAGTTCATGTCGGGTGTTCGCGCGCAACAGAAACAAAAAACACGACAAGCTTTAATTGAAGCGGCATTTAACCAATTGAGCGCCGATCATAGTTTTTCTAATTTAAGTTTACGTGAAGTTGCCCGTGAAGCAGGTATAGCACCAACCTCATTTTACCGCCACTTTAAAGACATGAATGAACTCGGTTTAACTATGGTTGACGAAGCTGGCTTAACGTTGCGTCAACTGATGCGTCAAGCACGTCGCCGTATAGCTAGTGGTGGCAGTATCATTACCACTTCAATTGTTACTTTTATGGAGTTTATTGATAACTCCAGTAATCAATTTAGATTATTACTGCGGGAACGTTCCGGTACCTCTAAAGCGTTTCGTGCTGCTGTGGCCCGTGAAATTAAACACTTTATTTTAGAGCTTGCCCATTATCTTGAAAGCGAAACCCCGTGTGATGCCACTCATGCGTATATTCAAGCAGAGGCTATGGTGACTTTAGTATTTAATGCTGGTGCCGAGGCGCTTGATATTGAAGGCCAACAACGAGAAGAATTAGTCGAACGTTTAATTTGGCAATTACGCTATATAACCCGTGGCGCTAGCAATTATGTGCGAGATGGTAATAAAGAGTAAAAAATAGCAAAGAGTTAATCTAGGCGAAGGCTGTGAGGTAGCTAGTTTAATAAACTTAAATCACTAAGTTTTTGTATTAATTTATGCTTTAAATTTTAATTTTTGGATTTTTATTTCTTTTTTAAGGGTTTTTAATTCGCTTTAAAGAAAATATTATGCTTGCATGCACAGTTTTGAAGTGTTAAAAATAGGCCTCACTGAACACACACATTTAGTAAAGACGATGCAAAATACTCATTTAATTACATTAAAACTAAACCTCTTACTGCTAGTGCACGTGAGCGGGGATTAGTGTATTTGCATTAAGTAAACACAAAAAACCCCGCATATTGCGGGGTTTTTTTTATCTCGCATCCAGGGCAGCAGAGAATTAAGGGTAGATTATGCAAGAACAAGATAAAGTATGGATTTTCGACACCACCTTACGTGATGGTGAGCAAGCACTTAAAGCGAGCCTGACTGAAGAAGATAAAATCCAGCTGGCGCATACTATTAGCCGCCTAAATGTGGATGTGATGGAAGTTGGTTTTCCGGTTTCGAGCCCTGCCGATTTTCGTTCAGTGCAACGTATTGCCACAGAGGTGAAAGGCCCAATTATTTGTGGTTTAGCGCGTGCTGTTGCTAAAGATATTGAAGCCTGTGGCGAAGCACTTCGCACAGCACAGCAAAGTCGAATTCATACTTTTATTGCTACTAGCCCGTTGCATTTAGAACACAAACTGCGCATGAGCTTAGATGACGCCACAGCAATGGCGGTTAAATCAATCAAGCTTGCCCGTAATTATACTGATGATGTGGAATTTTCATGCGAAGACGCAGGCCGCACACCGCATTGGGATTTATGCAAAATTGTTGAGCAGGCGATTAACGCCGGTGCATCAACCATCAATTTACCGGATACAGTTGGCTTTGTAACACCAGACGAATACGCGGCGATGATCCGCCATTTAATGAATAACGTGCCAAATATTGATAAAGCGCGGTTAAGTGTACATTGTCATAATGATTTAGGTTTGGCTGTTGCCAATTCTGTTGCAGCGGTGCAAGCCGGTGCACGGCAAATCGAATGTACTATTAATGGGATTGGTGAGCGTGCGGGTAACTGTTCACTTGAAGAGGTGGCGATGATCATGAAGATGCGCCAAGACCACTTAAAAGTGTATACCGATATTCGCAGTGAAGAAATCTATCGCGCCTCACGCCAAGTAGCAAAAATTTGTAATATGCCTGTGCAACCTAACAAAGCGATTGTTGGCGAGAATGCGTTTGCTCATAGTTCAGGTATTCATCAAGACGGCGTATTAAAAGCACAAAATACTTATGAAATTATGTCACCAGAAAGCGTCGGCGTACCAAATAATCAATTAAATATGACTTCACGTTCGGGTCGTCATGTTATTGAGCACCGCCTTGAAGAATTAGGCTATCAAAAATCTGATTACGATATGGATAGCCTATATGAAAGCTTTTTAACCCTTGCAGATCAAAAAGGTACAGTGTACGACTACGATTTAGAAGCGATGATCTACTTTAATCAGATCAGTGATAAAGATGACAAATACCAATTAGAGTTTGTTAACTCAACCTCTAACTCGCAATCAGTGGCAAGCTCTACAATCGGTATGACGATTAATGGTGAGTCTAAACAAGAAGCGGCTACCGGTAATGGCCCTGTAGAGGCATCATTCTTAGCGATTGAGCGTTTAACGGGTATGGCTGTTGAAATGATTGAATTTAATCTAGAAGCCACCGGAGAAGGTGCCAGCTCACTAGGTGAAGTAAATATAATAGCTAAATACGATGGTCGCCCTTATCACGGCGCGGGCATTGCCGCGGATGTGGTTGAAGCGTCAGTACGCGCTATGATCCGCGTTTATAACTTAATTTATCGCGCACAAAAAGTGTCTGATTTAAAACAACAAAGGAAAGCAGGATGAGTCAATCAAATTATAGCGTTGCAGTATTAGCAGGCGACGGTATCGGCCCAGAAGTAATGGCAGCAGCAGAGCAAGTATTGGATGCTGTGAGCAGTAAATTTGGTTTTACTTTAACTCGTCATCATCATGCTATTGGTGGCGCTGCGATTGATCAATTTGGTAAAGCGTTACCCGATCCAACTCTTGCAGCCTGTGAAAGTGCTGATGCTATTTTGTTTGGTTCAGTGGGTGGCCCTAAGTGGGAAAACTTACCGCCAAACGAACAACCAGAGCGTGCATCACTTTTACCACTGCGCAAACACTTTGGTTTGTTTTGTAACTTACGCCCAGCGCAACTATTACCAGCACTGAGCGCTGCATCGCCACTACGCGCTGATATCAGTGCACAAGGCTTTGATATTTTATGTGTGCGTGAATTAACTGGCGGCATTTACTTTGGTGACAAAGGCCGCAGTGGTGAAGGGGCTGATGAAACCGCTTTCGATACGCAAACCTATTCACGTAAAGAAATTGAACGTATTGCGCGTTTTGCTTTTGAAGCAGCAAAATTACGTAATAACCATGTTACCTCGGTTGATAAAGCTAACGTATTGGCATCAAGCGTATTATGGCGTGAAGTGGTTACAGAGGTAAGCAAAGACTTTCCAGAAGTAAGCCTTGATTATATTTATGTTGATAATGCGGCGATGCAGTTAGTTAAACAGCCTAGTCAGTTTGATGTATTGCTGTGCGATAACCTATTTGGTGATATTTTATCTGACGAATGCGCGATGATCACTGGATCTATGGGCTTATTACCATCGGCAAGCTTAAACCAATCTGGCTTTGGTTTGTACGAACCTGCGGGTGGCTCCGCGCCAGATATCGCAGGGAAAGGGATTGCTAATCCAATCGCGCAAATTTTAAGTGCCGCGTTAATGCTACGTTATTCACTAGGTCAAGATGAAGCGGCGCGCAGCATAGAAAAAGCAGTCGCCGAAGCGGTAGAAGCAGGTGTTGGTACACCAGATATTTACCCAAATGCGGGTTATACCACCCAAGATGTTGCCGCTGCGATTGTCGCTAGAATATAAAACGGCACGTATTTAAACAATTATTCACTCGCTGCACCGTCACGCGGCGAGTCAAACAAATTAGGGGATCAGCAAGTGGCCCAAACGTTATACGATAAAATCTGGCAAGCACACGTAGTTGCTAGTATTAATGAGCAAACCGACTTACTTTATATTGACCGTCATTTAGTACACGAAGTGACATCGCCGCAAGCGTTTGCTGGCTTGCGAGAGAAAAACCGTAAAGTACGTTGCCCTGAAAAAACCATCGCGACCATGGATCATAATGTATCGACTAAAAGCCGTTCATTAGATGCCGCTAGTGAAGTATCAAAAAACCAATTGATGGCGCTTGATGCCAACTGTAAAGAGTTTGGTATTGTACTTTACGATCTAAACTCAATTAACCAAGGCATAGTGCATGTAATGGGGCCTGAGCAAGGGATTACTTTACCGGGTACTACCATTGTTTGTGGTGATAGCCATACTTCAACCCACGGTGCATTTGGTGCACTGGCACACGGTATTGGTACGTCTGAGGTTGAGCACGTACTAGCGACACAAACGCTACAACAGAAAAAAGCCAAGTCATTAAAAATTCAAATTAATGGTGTACTACGTCCAACGGTTACAGCCAAAGATTTGATCATGGCGGTGATTGGTAAGCTAGGTACCGCTGGTGGTACAGGTTATGTGGCCGAGTTTTGTGGTGAAGGCATTGCAGCACTGTCAATGGAAGCGCGTATGACATTGTGTAACATGAGTATTGAAATGGGCGCTAAAGCGGGTTTAATCGCTTCAGACCAAATCACTTATGATTACTTAAAAGGCCGCCCATTTGCCCCACAAGGCGATGATTTTGAAGCTGCAGTTGCCTACTGGGAAACCTTAAAAACTGACCAAGGCGCGCAGTTTGATTTAGAAGTTGAACTAGAAGCTAGTAGCATTCAGCCGCAAATTACTTGGGGCACTAGCCCTGAGCAAGTTATAGGTGTTGATGAATGCATTCCAGATCCAGATCAAGAGCCTGATTTAATTAAAGCTGATGCGATCCGCAGTGCCCTTAAATATATGGGGTTAACAGCCGGTGATAAGTTATCGTCAGCCACTGTAGACACGGTATTTATCGGTTCATGTACCAATAGCCGTATTGAAGATTTACGCGCTGCAGCACAGATTGTTGAAGGTAAAAAAGTGGCCGCCGGTGTAGAAGCGTTAATCGTACCTGGCTCTGGCTTGGTAAAAAAACAAGCCGAAGATGAAGGCTTAGCCGATATTTTCAAAGCGGCGGGTTTTGAATGGCGAGAACCGGGTTGTTCAATGTGTTTAGCGATGAACGATGATCGCTTAGGTGCAGGCAAGCGCTGTGCATCTACGTCAAATCGTAACTTTGAAGGCCGCCAAGGCCGTGGTGGTCGCACCCATTTAGTGAGTCCTGCAATGGCCGCAGCGGCAGCTATTCATGGTCGCTTTGTTGATATTAGAGGAGAAGCCTAATGAGCATTTTTTTTAGTGGCTTAATGGCCCCGCTTGATAAAAACAACGTCGATACCGACCAAATCATTCCCAAGCAGTTTTTAACTTCAACCAGCCGTGATGGCTTTGATGCTGCATTGTTTTATGATTGGCGCTATTTAGATAACGGCGAGCCAAACCCTGCGTTTATTTTAAACCGCCCATGTTACCAAGGCGCGCAAATATTACTAACCCGTGATAACTTTGGCTGTGGCTCATCACGTGAACATGCACCATGGGCGCTTAAGCAATATGGCTTTGAAGTAATTTTGGCGGAAAGCTTTGCCGATATATTCTTTAATAACTGCGGCAATAACCAGATGCTAGCGATTGCACTACCCGCGCAAACATTGGAAGAGTTATTTGTACTGAGCGAGCAACACGACGATATTCATATCGACATCGATCTTGAAAATCAGCTACTTACCAGTAACAAGTTTGCACCAATTAGTTTTGATATTCGCAAAGACGTAAAAGAGCGTTTATTAAGCGGCTTAGATTTTATCGGCGTGACCGAAACGCTAAACCCGCAAATTGATGCTTTTGAAAAGCAATTAGCCGCAGCTAGACCTTGGCAGTAAAGGTTTAAAAGTTATTAAACAATGAAACGCGGCTCAGGCCGCGTTTTGGTATATCACTTGCTAATCTTTCTCCTCGCTAACTCGCACCTTATGGCCTATTCACCGTGATTACTTCCTTTGTATTTATTTACACGCTAAGCTGCTCTTTTATATTTTTTGGAACTTGCTATGAAATTATTAACTGCGGCGACGCTAATACTGGCCTCTACGGCGGCATTTGCACGCCCTGCGCCTTTGGTATCTATTCCAAGCCATGATGGCTTTTTTGATAATATTGCCGCCCACTGCGGTAAAGCGTATGAAGGAACTGTAACGGTTGATAATGCCACTGGACCAAGTTCGTTTGCCGGTAAAAAATTAGTCATGCATGTTCGTAAATGCACTGATAGCGAATTACAAGTGCCGTTTCATGTCGGTGATGATGCATCGCGTACCTGGATCGTTACTAAAACCGGCAGTGGTTTGAGTTTAAAGCATGATCATCGTCATCAAGATGGTACTGATGATATCTCGACTATGTATGGCGGCCACACGGTTGACGCGGGTTTTGCTAGCGTACAATCGTTTCCAGCCGATCAATATTCAAAAGAGTTGTTTGTCAGCCAAGGTATTCCACAATCAATGGGTAATACGTGGCAAATGTATATTTACCCTGAAACGTTTACTTACCGTTTAATTCGCCAAGGTCGTGAGTTCCGTGTGGATTTTGATTTAACCAAAGCAATTACACCACCGGCTGCACCTTGGGGCTATAAAGATTAAAAAAGCAAAGACTAATCTTTTGTGGGTTCTGTCTCACATTGCAGTAATACCGTTAAAGGTGGCTGATATTTACGGGGTTTGGTTGGGAAACGATCGTACTCTTGTACGCCGTCAGTCACTTTTAACATAAACGGGTTACCGCGGCATAGGCGGTTAGCATGGCGTAGTAAAAACACGCTTTGATTTTTAAAGTGTTGATAGTCGTCAGATTGAATTTCTAAATGGTAGTTATTTGCGTCTAATTTTGTTTGGTAATAATGTACTTTTTCATCAAAGTCATAGAGCTTTTCGGTTGCACCTTTTTCAGCCAACGCGACATTACAGCCCACTAACAGCGCTAGCGTTCCTATAATTATCAAGCAATTTGCCACCTTTCCTTTCATAAACCTTTAGCTCCATTATTGTATTGAGCACGCAATTTAACTACAGTGGTGCATCAAGTTATGCTGTAAGTCTAACACCCAAAAAGGGAAAATGTGATGTTCAAACAAATTAAACAGCTTTTTTCGTCATTTAATGAACAGCCATCAATGATGCAAGAGCATGATCTGAAAACGGCGATAGCAGCATTATTGATTGAGGTAATGCGTGCCGATAGTGAGCAACAAGCAGATGAACTCCAGACGTTAACGTTAACTTTAAAAAAGTATTTTAATTTAAGCGAAGAAGACGTTGCACAATTAACAGAGCAAGCTGGTAGCAGTTTGGATGAAGCGATTGATTACTTTCAGTTCTCTAAACAAATTAATGCCCAATGTAGTGCTGAGCAACGTATTGAAATTATCGAACTGCTGTGGCGTTTAGCCTATGCCGATGGCGAGCTTGATCCGCAAGAAGAATATGTGATCCGCCGCGTAGCCAGTTTATTGTATGTAACTCATGAAGACTTTATCGCCGCTAAATTAGCAGCGACAAAGCTTTAGTCAGTGGCGTAACCGCTTACTTATTGAGTTTGCTAGTAACACTGACGAGTTGCTGGGCAAGACCAGCTACTTTCTCGGCAGTTACAGGGTCGCTAATGCGGCCTGTTTCATCCAGTACAGTATGAATCGCAGGTACGGCAAGTTGATCTGCCAATACTAGGCTGCCAATACCGGATAAAATATCACGTACATGGTTTAAGCCACGCAATCCACCTAGTCCACCCGGTGATGAGGCATATAACGCTGTAACCTTGTTACGAAATGCAGGTACAGCACCTTGCTCTGTACGTGATGCCCAATCAATGGCATTTTTAAGTACCGCGGTGATTGAACCGTTGTATTCAGGGCTTGCCAGTAAAATACCATCAGCAGCGCGAAGTTTGTCTTTTAGCAGCTGTGCACCAACGGGTGTGCCTTGCGCTTCAATGTCTTCGTCAAACATGGGTAAGTCTAAATCGGCCAGTTTGATCACTTCTACTTCCGCACCGCTTTCTAATGCAAAGCGGGCTGCTTCATTGATCAATTTTTGGTTAAAGCTGTCTTTACGTAAGCTGCCTGCTAAGGCAATAATTTTTGGTGCAGTCATGGTGTTCGCCTTAATTAATCTAGTTAGTTTGTCTGTTACGTACTTTAGCAAATATTTACTTGCAGAAAAGCCAAATAAACGCAAAACTTATGTGCATATACGCACACTGAAGATTAAGGATAAGTATGGCGATTCAATTTGATGACTGGCAAGACGTAAAAGTAGCCTATGAAGTTGCGCGGTTGGGTACGTTAACCGCAGCGGCTGAAAAGCTCAATGTCCATCACAGCACGGTACTTAGGCGGATTAATAATTTAGAACAAAGCTTAAATGCGCGTTTATTTCATCGCCACGCTCGGGGGTATAAGGTCACTGAGATTGGCGCTAAACTCTTTACAGCAGCACAGTCTATTAATAGTGAGCTTGAGCGCTTACACAACGATATTATTGCCGCAGATAGTACTTTACGTGGTAGTTTGTTGCTTACGACGGTCAGTGGTTTTATAGATGTACTAAGTGATGTGTGTGAACAGTTTCAAAGCTTACATCCACAGGTGCAGCTGGAAGTCATTTTAGATCAAAAACGTTTACGCCTTGATCATGGCCAAGCACATATTGCAGTACGCGCGGGTCCTCGTCCTGATGAGGGTGATTACATCGCCCAACATCTAGCGCACTTGTCGTCAGGGTTTTATGCGTCAAAACGTTATATTGAAAAATACGGAATGCCAAAAACGTTAAAGCAATTACCACTGCATAACTTTGTTTCTGGAGTGGCCGGCTACAATGGCAAAGTACCTTATTTCGCGTGGGTTGATGAAAATATTCCTACAGAACAAGTGAAATTACGGGTGTCTGAAACCTCAGAGGCCACCCGTGCGATTGTTAAAGGCTTGGGAATTGGCGGGATGCAGCATGACGTCGCTGCGCAATACCCTGACTTAGTACCGGTACTGGCAAGCGACTTAAGCTGGCCTACGGACTTATGGTTAGTGACGCATCATTTAGTACACCGTACCGCGAAAGTGCAAGCATTTAGTCAGCTATTAAAAGCGTACTTTAAAGAGCATAAGTTAGGTTGATGTGGCATTACAAAAACCTTGGTGATGCGATGTTGGCAGGCCCAGAGCTGAATCAAATAAAGCACAGTGCTGGTGCTAATCTGCGGCTATTTGTGCGTTATATCACGAAATATGGTTTGCATTGTGAAGTTATCGTGTATTTCCCGCCAGAAGCGAACAGCGTGGCCAAACAATGTTTAGCCACGCCCTGTGTAGCGCCAAATGAAAGTGATTTAACGGCCCTTTAAATTACGCATGTCTTTTTGTACGTTACGATAAAACCGACCTAAGTTTCTATCGTGGCTACGTAATTGAGCTAGGCTGCGAGCATTATGCTGTTGCTCTTTGAGCAGTTTGTGATAGTTATCTAATCGCCGCTGCGTCAATCTACCTTGTTGCAATGCCTGTTGTACTTTACAGCCAGGCTCTTGCTGGTGGTAGCAATCTACCTTGTTGCAATGCCTGTTGTACTTTACAGCTAGGCTCTTGCTGGTGGTAGCAATCGGCAAAACGGCATTGTTCAGTAAGTTCACTAATTTCACTAAAAGCTAACTCGACACCGTGCTGACAATCGGCAAGTTGTAATTCGCGAACACCCGGTGTATCCAGTAACAATGCGCCACCTTCAAGTACATGCAATGCCCTGTGTGTGGTGGTGTGACGCCCCTTGCTGTCGTCTTCACGGATCCCTGCGGTTGTAGCCACGGGTAGTTCAGATAAACCATTCACTAAACTTGATTTACCCACTCCCGAGGAGCCAACAAATGCTACCGTTTGACCTGAACTACACCAAGGGCGCAACTGCTCAATACTAAGATTATCTAACGCGTTAACAGATAGCACAATTAAATGCCGATCTAGCTCAGCTAACGGTGCTAAATGTTGCTCAGGTTTTTCGCACTGATCGCGTTTGGTAAGTACCACTACAGGCGTACAACCACTTTGATGCGCCAGTGCTAAATAACGCTCAAAACGGCTTAAATTAAAGTCTTTGTTATGAGAGCTGACAATAAACAAAGTATCAATATTTGCGGCAATTAATTGCTCTGTTAATTTACTACCTGCTCCCTTACGGCTGAGTACCGTGAGCCGCTCAAGCAGCCGATAGTAAAGCCAGTGTTGCTCGTGTTGTTTTAGCAATAACCAATCACCCACCGTAAGCGGACTTTGGGTTGAATGATGTTGTACCTTATGGCAACCGTTTTCTGCTTGTGCAATAAAGTGATCGCGATGATACGCTATAACACGGGCAATTAAGGTGGTTTCTAGTTCGTCTAATGTTACTTGTTGTTGAAAAAACGTGCGCCAACCTAGTTGGCTTAAATTTAAATGAGTATTCATAAAACCCCATACTCCAAAGAGTAAAAATACAGGGGTTCGCTGTTTAATGTTGTGTAAAACAGCAGCCCCGGCTAATGGCCGGGCAAGTCTTAATAATTAAGAGTTAACATGCCCAGCAAGGGTGGTTATTACAATCATCAAATATCTCCAGTTAGTTGTTATCTATAATTAGCTATACCGCAGTATATGCGAGTTTAGCTGAATTGCAGCTAAATTAAGCATTAAAATGACTTTTTGACTGCAATCCCCAAACGCTTAGCGAGCCTGACTAGGTTTGCTCGATCAACCTGTAAAGTGCGTGCAGTTGCAGCCCAATTAAATTCATGTTGTTCTAGCTGTTGGCTGATTAAATGCTGTGTAAATGTATCCGTTGCTTGTTTGAGCGAGAGATTTTGGCTATTTATCTTATCGTTATCGGCAGTTGAAATTGCGACTGATACAGGGTTACTGGTACTGAGGTTAAGCTCACAATGTACTGGTTCAATAGTAATTATTGCTTGCTGCCACTGACTTTGCTTGGCTTTTAATGCAGCACGGCTGATCACATGTTCAAGCTCGCGTACGTTACCTGGCCAATTGTACTGGGTGAGTAGTAGTTGTGTTTCAACACTGAGTTTTAATTGTTTGATAGCCAGCTTGCGGGCGGTTTGTTCTACAAAGTAGCCTGCCAGTAAAATAACATCATTTTCACGTTGTTTAAGTGGCGCAACGTTGAGCGGATAAACACTTAAGCGATGATATAAATCGGCGCGAAAGCGTCCTTCGGCTACTTCATTTTTTAAATTGCGGTTAGTTGCAGCAATAACCCGTACATCAACGTACTTTACTTCATCTTCGCCCACGGTTTGAATTTCACCACTTTGCAATACCCGTAATAATTTACTTTGCATAGCCAGTGGTAGTTCGCCTATTTCATCTAAAAACAGCGTGCCACCATCTGCCAGCTGAAACTTGCCTTGACGTGCATTATGGGCGCCGGTGAAGGCTCCTTTGGCGTGGCCAAAAAACTCACTTTCGGCGAGGTTTTCTGGTAATGAGGCACAATTTAAGTGAATTAGTGGCATTTCGCTGCGCTTTGAATGTAAGTGGATATTACGTGCCACTAGCTCCTTACCGACCCCAGTGTCTCCTTGGATCAACACACTAAACTCAGAAGCTGCAACGAGTTTGATGTCATTTTTGAGTGTTTGTATCGCAGGGCTGTGGCCAATGATCTCTACACCATTGCGGGTAAGCGCTGCACGGTTTAGCTCTTGTACTAAAGCGTTGCTATGTTGCGCGTGGTTTTGATATTGCTGTAATTGTAAGGTGGTCTGTAAATGTGCAGCACAAAGTAAACTTAGTTGTGCTAAGTCAGCTAGATTTAAGTTATCGAATGCATTGGCATCAAGGCTGTCTAGAGTGATCACCCCAAGCAAACTATTAGCGCTATTAAGTAGCGGTATCCCTAAGCAAGCATGGACAGGAATATCACCCGTTTTGCTCGATAGTAGGCCATCATAAGGATCTGGAATTGGGCAATCGTGAGCAAACTGCAACGGTTGTTTGGCATTACAAATAGCGTGCAACCGAGGGTGCTCATTAATCGCAAAGCGCCGCCCCAAGGTATCGGGCATCAGGCCATGAATTGCTTGTGGCTTTAATACATCGCCTTGCAGGGTCAGTAATGCAATCGCGTCACTTGGGATCAGTTGTTGAATGCAATCTATAAGTTGCTGAAAAGGCTGTGCTTGAGTATTCACTTGAGCAAGCGTAACGGCAGTATTCAATAAGCTTTGATTATCTATCATGTCAAAATGACTCAAGCGTGTTTATTTGTCTTTTTGATGCTGAGTCATAAAGACTTATTTGTCAAACGTTAAATAGTTAATCTATTGAATTTTATGCTATTTAAATATTGGCTTGGTCTGTGCAATAGCAGACTATAACGATTCAATAGGTGAGTTTAATAAGCTAATGCGACCAATCAATGTAACCGAGCCAATGTCCGAGCAAGTGCATTTCTATCAAGTGAGTCAATGGCCGTTATGGATGTTGGCATTTCGGCCTTATTTTTTAGCGGCGGGTATGTTGGCTGTTTTATCTATTGGTTACTGGTTATTGATCTTAACTGGTCATGCAAGTTGGCAATTAGCTATACCGGCAACGCTTTGGCATGCCCATGAAATGATGTTTGGTTTTGCAGGCGCAGTCGCGGTAGGGTTTTTATTAACAGCAGCACAAACTTGGACCGGGGTTGCGAGTATCAGTGGTAGTAAATTGATGTTACTTACACTGCTGTGGCTAGCTGCGCGTGGGGCATTTTTTATAACTGGCACGGGCATTGAAAACTTTAATTTATATGCGCTGTTATTGCTCCAATTGCTTTGGTGGTTAGGCGCCATTATGGCGTTGGCTAATATGTTGTTTAAAGCCAGTAACAAAAATAACTATCAATTTTTGCCGATGCTAAGTGCGCTGTGCGTACTGAATATGATTTATTTATGGTTAGTTATTGAACAAAATATGTTGCTTGCATTGGCCGTGGTCGATACCGCGGTGTTGGTAATGACCTTATTTGTTGGTGTAGTGGCTGGGCGCGTATTACCGTTTTTTACTGCGCGAGGCCTTGGTTTAACTGAACAAGTGCGTACTCCACGGTTAGATAAAGTACTACTTTATAGCTCAATATTTGCCGTTGTACTTTACTTTATCAGCCAGTTATTCATACCAACAGTGAAACCAGGTTGGGCGCTGGGTCTAGTTGCTGTGCTGCATTTTAGTCGTTCATTGGTATGGTGGCGCAGTGCAGTGCTCAAGGTGCCATTATTATGGTCGCTGCATTTTTCATATTTGGCATTAGGGTTTGGCTTGGCATTACTCGCGCTAAGTTTTTATAGCCCCATTATCTTGTTTAAAGATGCGCTGCATATGATCACTATAGGCACGATTGGTATGATGATTTTAGCCATGATGACGCGGGTATCTCATGGTCATACTGGCCGCCCTTTAACGATTCCTCATTTTATCGCTGTGGCGTTTGCTTTAGTGCTTGTTGCGGCAATTATTCGTTCGTTATTACCTGTTGTTATTGGGCCACACATTGCATGGCAGCTGAGCGCTGTGCTGTGGATCGTGGCATTTTCGTTGTTCTTACTCCACTGTATTCCTATTTTAACGCGGCGTCGTGTTGATGGGCGTCGTGGTTAAAGGAAGTTGTATGTTATCTGATAAAACGATTGAAATCGTTAAAAGTACCGTGCCGTTATTAGCGCAAGCGGGCACCGTAGTTACCGAGCATTTTTATAATCGCATGTTTAGCCATAACCCTGAGCTGCAAGATATTTTTAATATGACTAACCAGCGCAGTGGCCGTCAGCAATTTGCACTGTTTAATGCGCTGGCCGCCTATGCGCAAAATATTGATAATTTAGCGGTGTTAAAAACAGCGCTGGCACGTATTAATCATAAGCATACCAGTATGCATATTTTACCTGAGCATTATCCAATTGTTGGAGGCCACCTAATTGGCACCTTAAAAGAGCTACTTCCTGAACAATTTACAGCCGAAGTTGAATACGCATGGCGTGAGGCATACGCACTACTTGCTGATATTTGTATTACTGAAGAGGCGGCCTTATATGAGCACAGTAAAAATAATCATGGTGGTTGGGCGGGTACTCGTGAGTTTGTGATTGCTAAAAAACACCGTGAATCTGAACTAGTAACCAGTTTTACCTTAGTTCCTGTTGATGGCGAAGCCGTGATAGCGCATAAACCTGGTCAATATTTAGGCATTAAGGTGAAACCCGAAGATGCACAATATAATGAAATTCGTCAGTATTCAATTTCCCAGCAAAGCAACGGCGAGAACTACCGTATTAGTGTGAAAAAAGAAGTACAGCCAGCTGCGGGGATTGTGTCTAATTATTTGCATACACTGGATGAAGGTTGTGTCATTGAGCTTTACCCGCCAGCAGGAGACTTCTTTTTACGCGCGAACAATAAGCCAGTGGTGTTAATTTCTGCTGGGGTTGGGCAAACGCCGATGCTAGCAATGTTGCAAACATTATTGAGCGATCAATCAAATCAACCTGTGACTTATTTACATGCATGTGAGAATCAACAACAGCGTTCATTTAGTGACTTTTTATTTGCCCAAGCCGCTGCACACTCACGATTAAATCATTATACCTGGTTGAATCACGGTGGTGAGGGCGCTGACTTTATTGGTTTGATGGATGTAAAGCGTGTTGCAGAGCAATTACCGCTCACACAAGGTGATTTTTATATTTGTGGCCCAACGGGCTTTATGGCTGCAATTAAACAGCAATTAATTGCCCTTGGGGTAGATGCCACACGCATTCATTATGAGGTATTTGGCCCACATCAAGCTATTTAGCGCGCAGTAACAAGGCGCGACATGCGCCTTTGATATTTTAGAGAACGGTGTTGCTCTGTTGCGCTGCCAAAGCTTGGTTTTGCCATGCGGTAAATAATTTTTGCTGTTTGTCGGATATTTTTAAACCGTAGGTTTTTTGCATATAAAAATAAGCATCGGCAATGCGCTTGCGGGCATAAAAGGGCGGTTCTATTACTCGCTGTTTAAAATCGACTTTTACTTGGCAACTGCCATATTGGCTTGCGTTGCCTGTAATCATGCCAAAACGATAGTTAGAGCGGTCGGCATTTATCTCACCAATTGCTGGAGCCAAATTATTAATATCGGCTTCCATTTTACGAAACTGTGCACTGGTTTTAATGCAGTTTTTTCGGCCGCCATTTTGCCAACATTGCAGTTGGTGGCCAAATTCCCAGGCCGGCACTATATGTTCCCATTCAATCCGAACGGCACGGGCGTTGGGCTTGCCTGAGCGTGTTATGGCATTACGAGGTACATAACCGCACGCATTCGGGTCGGGCACCAGTTTTTTGCCTTGGCGCTTTATATCGCAGCCACAGTAAATACTTTTAGCATCGCTGGGTAAGGTTTTTATAAGGTGTTTTTTGGCGCTTGAGAAGCTAGTAAATTGCTCCGCGTAGAGGTTAAAACTCAGGCAAACAAAAACTAGCGCAAGAATAAAATGCGGCATATCCAATCACTTTAGTGTACAACAGGAAGCGCTATTTTAGAGTGATTATTCAACGAGGTAAATCAGTTGAACGGTGTATGTTGATAAAAATGCAATGACATAACAGACCAAGCAATCGTCATGCCTTGCTACTATTTACTGTAATGTTTACGACGGCGCAGGCGTAGATTTTGTAGTAAAAGTAGTATGCCCGTGATGCAAAACAGTACGCTAGTGGCTGAAAAACTAATCAGTAATGGGTTATTAAAGTCTTCACGCTCATCGTAATCCATAATATGTAGCATCCAGAAAAAGTCGAATATGCGCCATATTGTGCTGCGAACGCTAATAACTTGGCCATTAATTGCAGATAAATATAAGGTTGTACTCCATCGATCATCGAATTGCACTTGCCATAGGTTTGCTTTGTAGCCCACTTCTCTGGGGCCGGCTTCAAGTTGTATGGCGTGTTTTACAGCTGCGTTAATTAACAGGTGAGCTTGAGCATTGGCAATAATATTCTGCTGCGTTGGCGCAGCTAATGGTTGCCCGGTGCGGCCATTAAAACTCGATTCTCCTTGGCTGGTAGCAACAATAATAATCGGGGTAGTTAAAAAATGACTATAAGTGATCCGCATTGGCTCACTTATTTGTGCAACAATGTTATCGAGTGAAGCCGAGTAGTCTTGACGCTGAAATGGATTATCTAATTGCCGTGCCGCTAAATGCTTACCGTGTACTTTTGCAAGTGGTATTGCACTCATTACTAAGCCGCCTAGCAACCATGCAAAAATTTGTAGTGCTAATAAGTAACCTAGCCACTTGTGGAGCTTACGCGCATATTTAAAAATGCGTTTATTCATTACTACTGCCTGCTTGTTATTATTAGGGCGCTATTCTATAAATTATATCGAGTTTGCCAATGCGGCAAATTGTCGCAGATAATAAAATCCACAGTTGATTTGGTATAAATGTGAAATTAGGTTAAAGTTTGCGTTGTTATTAACGTAGGGTAAAAATGAAACAATGTCGGAAATTCAATTTTTAAATGTAGATCTAGAGCTTGAATCAAAGCAAGATATTAGCTTGCTAGTTGCGGACTTAAAAAAAACTGCTGTGGTTTTGCATTACGATAAAGATGAGTACCGTCAACTTGCACGTATTGAGTCTAAACTAGAGGTTACTTCACCAGATAAAGCAATTAACCATTTATGTGAATTGATTGAGTCTTGCTCGCGCAATGCATTAAAACAGTGGTTATCATGCTCAAAGCGCACCTTTGATATTGGCTTTGAATCGGGCACTTCGCCAAAATGCTTTAATCAAGCGCTCAGTGCCGATACTTTATTGCGTATTTCTGCGATTGGTGCAGGTATTGAAATTACAATTTATCCACTTTCAAACTAGCCTTTACGCTCTACAACTGCTGCGGTCATTCTTGATACGCAGCACAGTTCCCCACGACTATTAGTGATTTTTACTTCCCATACAGATGTGCGCTTGCCTAAGTGCAGTGGCCTTGCTATCGCGGTTAATATACCATTACGTGATGCTTTTAAATGATTAGCATTGATCTCTTGGCCAACACAATAAAACTTCGTAAAATCAACTACAAAGTTTGCAGCATAACTAGCCACCGTTTCTGCAAGCACAACATTTGCGCCGCCATGTACCATGCCCATCGGGTTATGATGAGCAGGGATTGCAGGCATGGTTGCTGCTAAATAATCATCGCCTATTTCACTTATTTCAATGCCCATGGTTTTCATTAATGTGCCTTGACCACTTATACCGTCATCAAGTTGTTTACATTGCGCTAGGGTGATCGGTTGATACCAAATACTCATCAGTCTACCTCATTAATTTATTTACTAAATCAGTCTACACTTTTAAACATTTTTCTACAGTTAAGATCATAAAAATAGCTAAAATGTACCTTTATTATGTATTTGTTAATAGGCTTAAAGGATGAAGTTAAACGTACTTGGCTTTAGTGCAATACTGCTTATGAGTGTACTTGCTCAGGCTCCAGTTGTAGCTGCTACACAGCATCAACTGGATATTGGTTTTACCGATCTTGCCGGTTTAGATGAGTCATTTTTAGGCGCGCGTTATCGTTACTTTGCTCAAGATCTTGAGTCTCTAACTGGACCATATGAATTTAAAGCCCACTTAAATCGAGTGAATAACTATGCTGTTGGCGGATTCTCGAATGGTGATTTTAACTATTTAAATATCGATGCTGCCGCTTATGGCCCTGAGGGGTTAGTTATGCAGGCCAGCCTGCAAAGGATCTCCGATGATAACAAAGATTGGCGAGATACCGATTATTTAGTAAGTGCAGCACTTGGTAAGCAGATGAATGAACAGCTGCAACTTGGCTTTAACGCTTATTACAGTCGAGCTGAAAGCTACAATATTAACTGGCAGCAGAACACCGAAAACGTCTCGGTAGAGTGGACTTATGCGCCTTATGTGCGCTGGACTGATATTGATAATAACCAAGGTTGGGATTTAGAGTTAAAACAATTAGCGGGACGTTATCGCTATGTGCAAGGGCGGGCATTTTATTATGTAAATCAGGCATGGTCAGTAGGATTAATTGCCAATATTCGTAATACCGATAACCTCAGTGACAACTATGAACTGCAAACACAATATTGGTTTAATCAACATGTCGCATTAAAATTAGGTTTAGGCTCAGCGCTTGATTCCGGAAGTGGCTTAAATAGTATGAGCTTGTTATTAACGGCGCGATTTTGAGCCAATTTATATTTGCGATTTTCAGATAACTGTATATACTCACAGTTAAATGTACTGTATGGAAAACCAGTTGTATGCGCCCATTAACGAATCGCCAAGCTCAAATTCTCGAACTTATTAAAGTATTTATTAAAGATACCGGTATGCCGCCAACCCGTGCTGAGATTGCGCAAACGCTAGGTTTTAAAAGTGCTAATGCAGCGGAAGAACATTTGAAAGCACTGGCTAAAAAGGGCGTAATTAAAATGAAGCCCGGTGCTAGCCGTGGTATTCAGTTGGTTGAAGAAGAAGAGCCAGAACAACTTGGTTTACCGCTAATTGGTCGGGTAGCTGCTGGTGAGCCAATCTTGGCACAACAGCATGTTGAGAGTCACTGCCAAGTTGACCCATTATTATTTAAACCAGCAGCAGACTTTTTATTACGAGTGCAGGGCATGAGTATGAAAGACATTGGCATTATGGATGGTGATTTACTGGCAGTACACAGCACTCAAGTTGCGGAGAATGGCCAAGTGGTGGTTGCCCGTGTTGATGATGATGTAACAGTAAAGCGCTTTGAAAAAGCAGGTAAAAAAGTTTTTTTGCATGCCGAAAATGATGAATTTGCGCCTATCGAAGTTGATCTTGAGCATGAATCTTTCAATATTGAGGGATTAGCGGTTGGAGTGATCCGTAACGCTGATTGGATGTAAGTTTTTTGTTTACTATTTTGCACCAAATTGGTGAAGTTTGGTGCTTTGATTTTTTTTACCTCTTTAATGGCTAAATTTCATACTTAGCTATGCCCCTCAAGCCCTTGTCAGCTCTACTTATACGTTACTTTTAGCCCACTACTACTCCCCTTCATTACAAAATAACGCGCTGATTTCTAGTTATTATTTATGCACCAAAAGAGAAATTAATTACTCCTAAAACTTGCTAATTGTTCGTTTTTTAACTAATTGGTTAATACACTGTGTTAACACTTGTCTTTAAAAGTTGCGAAGTTTTACGCAAAAGCACTTTCCAGAGGCAGAGTTAATTACCAGTTACAATAAAAAAATAACGAATTGGCGTGAAAAAGCAGTGCCGCCTTTTCGCTTTGCGTCTTGCAATAGCATCAAAAGGAGCCGTCACATGGGTAAACTGAGCTCTACCTTGTGGCTTATATTACTTATGCTTCCGCAGCAATTGTTGGCTAATAGCCAATTTAATATGCGCGAAGGTGTAACCGATATAAGTAATAATGTTTATCAACTGCACATGACTATATTTATTATTTGTTGTGTGATCGGGGTGATTGTATTTGCCGTTATGTTTTGGGCGTTAATACATCACCGAAAATCAAAAGGGGCAATTCCAGCCCAATTCCACGAAAGCACTAAAGTTGAAATACTTTGGACTGCTATTCCATTTGTTATTTTGATTGGTATGGCAATTCCTGCCACAAAAACCTTAATTGCGATGGAAGATGCGAGTAAAGCTGATCTGACCATCAAAATTACTGGTTCACAATGGAAATGGCATTATGAGTATATGGGCGAAGATGTGGCTTTTTACTCTATTTTATCGACTCCGCAAGAACAAATAACTAATCAAGCTGATAAAACGACGACCTACTTACTTGAAGTAGACAAGCCCTTAGTCTTACCGGTTAACAAAAAAGTGCGTTTTTTAATGACTTCAGATGATGTGATCCACTCTTGGTGGGTGCCTGATTTTGCGGTGAAAAAAGATGCTAATCCAGGGTTTATCAATGAAACGTGGACGAAAATTAATGAAGAGGGCATTTACCGCGGGCAATGTGCAGAACTATGCGGCAAAGATCACGGTTTTATGCCCGTGGTTGTGGAAGCTAAATCTGAGCAAGACTTTGCCACATGGCTGGCTGATGCTAAACAAGCGAAGCAAAAAGCGGCCGCCGCGGATGCAGCGTTACTAGATCAAACATTATCGAAAGAAGAGTTAATGACGCTGGGTGAGCAGGTCTACATGGCTAGTTGTGCAGCATGTCATCAACCTACGGGTATGGGGTTACCAGGGGTGTTCCCCGCAGTTAAGGGCAGCCCTGTTGTACTTGGTGATATTAAAGATCATATCGATGTAGTAATACATGGTCGCCCAGGCACTGCGATGCAAGCATTTGCTAAGCAGCTATCAATTAAACAATTAGCAGCGGTTATTACCTATAAACGAAATGCGTGGGGTAACGATACTGGCGATGTTATTCAACCGAGTCAGATTCAAGCTGAGCTTGATGCAACATCGGAGGCTAAATAAATGAGTAGCGTAATAGAACAACACGATAATACAGCTGCACATCATGATGATGGGCATCATCACGGCGCAAAAGGGTTTAAGCGCTGGTTATATACAACCAATCATAAAGATATCGGCAGTTTATATTTAATCTTCTCGCTCACTATGTTTTTAATAGGTGGCGCCATGGCTATGGTGATCCGAGCTGAATTATTCCAGCCAGGACTGCAGTTAGTCGACCCGCACTTTTTTAATCAAATGACCACAGTACATGGTTTGATCATGGTATTTGGTGCGGTTATGCCTGCCTTTACAGGACTGGCAAACTGGATGGTGCCCTTAATGATTGGCGCGCCAGACATGGCACTGCCACGGATGAACAACTGGAGTTTTTGGATTTTACCGTTCGCGTTTTTAATTCTATTAGCGTCATTGTTTATGCCTGGCGGCGGGCCTGCATTTGGTTGGACTTTTTATGCACCGCTCTCCACCACTTACAGTAATGATAACACTGCGTTATTTGTGTTTGCCGTGCACATTATGGGTATCAGCTCAATTATGGGCGCAATTAATGTCATTGTGACCATAGTGAATATGCGCGCACCAGGGATGACCTGGATGAAACTCCCGCTATTTGTTTGGACTTGGCTAATCACCGCATTTTTACTAATAGCAGTTATGCCAGTATTAGCTGGTGCTGTGACTATGGTGTTGACTGATAAATACTTTGCTACTAGCTTTTTTGATGCCGCTGGTGGTGGCGATCCGGTGATGTTCCAACATATCTTTTGGTTTTTTGGTCACCCTGAAGTGTATATTATGATCCTGCCAGCCTTTGGTATTATCTCGACCATAGTGCCGACCTTCTCTCGTAAGAAATTATTTGGTTATGCCTCTATGGTATATGCCACCTCCTCGATTGCCTTATTAAGCTTTATTGTTTGGGCGCATCATATGTTCACCACTGGTATGCCGGTAGCCGCTGAATTGTTTTTTATGTATGCAACTATGCTGATATCGGTGCCAACGGGGGTAAAAGTATTTAACTGGGTAGCCACTATGTGGCGTGGGTCAATTAGTTTTGAAGTGCCGATGTTATTCAGTATTGCGTTTATCGTGTTGTTTACCTTGGGCGGTTTTTCCGGCTTGATGTTGGCGATTACCCCTGCTGATTTTCAGTATCACGATACCTACTTTGTGGTTGCGCATTTTCATTATGTATTAGTCACAGGCGCGGTATTCTCAATCATGGCAGGGGCCTATTATTGGCTGCCGAAGTGGACGGGGCATATGTTTAATATCACCTTAGCTAAATGGCATTTCTGGCTATCTTTGGTGAGTGTGAACGTACTATTCTTCCCTATGCACTTTGTTGGCCTTGCAGGTATGCCACGGCGAATTCCTGACTATGCACTGCAATTTGCTGACTTTAACGCCATTATTAGTCTTGGTGGGTTTGCCTTTGGCTTATCGCAATTGCTATTTGTGGTAGTGGTATTTAAGTGCGCAAGAGGTGGCGATAAAGTGCCAGCGAAGGTGTGGGATGGCGCCGAAGGGTTAGAGTGGGAAGTGGATTCTCCTGCGCCATATCATACCTTTGAAACACCGCCGGAGATCAAGTAATGAGCCACGCACCACTGCTTAAGCGCTTAGTGTTGATATGCTTAGGCATGTTTGCTTTTGCCTTTGCCTTGGTGCCGTTATATGACGTCTTTTGTGATGTAACAGGACTTAATGGCAAACCATCCTTAGAGCAAGCAAAGCAAAGCACCAGCATTAATGAAACACGCGAGGTGGATGTGAGTTTTACTACCCATGCACAAAGTGGTGCACCGTTTGCGGTGCAATCAGCTGAATACAGTGTTTCAGTGCAGCCCGGAGCAATGCGCGAGGTACTGTTTAAAGCAAAAAACCTCAGCAATGAAGATAAAGTTATGCAGGCGGTACCTTCGGTATCGCCAGGAAAAGCAGCCAAATACTTACATAAAATGGCCTGTTTTTGTTTTGATCAACAGCCATTGAAAGCCGGTGAAGAGGTAGAGTTTAAATTACTTTTTTACGTCGATACAGAGTTACCAGACGATGTAGAAGAGCTGACTTTATCGTATACCGTGTTTGATATTAGTAGTCAGTTAGTGGCTAGTAATTAGGAGCAAGTGAGATGAATCAAAATTACGAAAAATACTATGTGCCATCACAAAGCCCATGGCCTATTGTGGGAGCTGTGGCGCTGTTTTTAATTGCTGTAGGTGCCGCATTGACGGTTATGCAGGTAGGCTCCGAGGGGGGCAGTGGTCATTACATACTTTACGGCGGAATAGCAATTTTGCTCTACATGCTATTTAGCTGGTTTAAGAATGTGATTGAAGAATCACATCAAGGTTTGTACTCAGCACAAATGGATCGCTCGTTTCGCCAAGGAATGAGTTGGTTTATTTTCTCTGAGGTGATGTTTTTTATGGCCTTTTTTGGCGCGTTGTTTTATGCGCGAATGATCTCAGTGCCTTGGTTAGGTGGTGCGGGCAACAACGCGATGACCAACGAAGTTTTATGGCCAACCTTTGAAGCTATGTGGCCGTTAGTGACAACCCCTGCTGGGGGCACGACACAAGCAATGGGGTGGCAGGGTTTACCATTAATAAACACATTAATCCTACTAACTTCATCGGTGACGTTGCACTTTGCGCATGTGGCAATGGAAAACAATAAACGTGGCCCACTAAAAGTCTTTTTAGGCTTCACTATTTTACTTGGCGTTGTATTTTTAGGGTTACAAGTTGAAGAGTATATTCACGCCTATCAAGACTTAGGGCTTACTTTAGATGCCGGTGTGTATGGCAATACGTTCTTCTTATTAACCGGTTTTCATGGCATGCACGTGACTCTCGGTACCATTATTTTACTGGTGGTATTTTTTAGAATTTTAAAAGGTCATTTTAGCCCTGATAAACACTTTGCATTTCAAGCGGCTGCTTGGTATTGGCACTTTGTGGATGTGGTTTGGTTGTGTTTATTTGTGTTTGTATATGTGTTGTAGGGTTAGCATTTGGATAAATGTATCCTAACTTCAACGCTGCAATAACAACAACGAGCACTACGACAGAAAACAACACGCGGCGGCCTAAATAATGTGACATTGGCCGCCCATTATCTCGGCCTGAAACCATAATAAACAATGCTCTAAATAAGTTAAAAAGTATAAACAATAACAACAGTACAATAATAATTTTAATAATCACTGGGTTCACCTTTATGCAGTTAATTTTATGGCGTAAACAAAAGCTTAGCTCAATTTTCATCGTTTGCGTGGTGATTGTTGTGGTATTGGTGTGTTTACGTTTAGGTTATTGGCAAATGCAACGAGCAGCAGCTAAAACACAGCAACTTGCTCATATCGCCAGTGTTCAAGCGCAAGGTGTAATGGATTGGCCGCAAGTGCAGGCACTGCCTAGTGACTGGAACAAAACCGGAGTTCAGGCAACTTTAACCGGCACGATAGATAATGATTACTATTGGTTATTAGATAATCAAGTTTATCAAGGGCAGGTTGGCTATGATGTGTTAACGCTGTTTAAACCCGCAACCAGCAAAAAACCGCTATTAATTAATCTTGGTTGGATTAAAGCTCCGCTTTCACGCGAGCAGTTACCGGCTATCGAGTTACCGAATCAACCCATCACAATCAATGTGCAACTGAAGCAGGGTAAGCTCAGTGGTTTCACCTTAGATAACGCCTCAATAAACAAGCTCGAAAATGACAGTTGGCCAAAGCGAGTACAAACCATAGATTTGCAGTTATTCACCCAACAAGCAGAGCAAACGATGGCTGATTTTATCGGCTATCGTCAAGGTGCTGGTGATGAGCTAGGTATACCGCATTATCAAGCTGTGGTGATGAGTCCACAAAAGCATTATGGCTATGCCGTGCAATGGCTATTAATTGCTTTGGCGTGTGTTGTGGTGGCTATTTTTGCCAGTAAAAGAAGGAATTAAAATGAAAAATAAACCCATGGTAATTTTTATCGGATGCTGTTTAGTGCCTTTAGTACTGGCTTATTTAGCATTAAAGTTAGACTGGATACCCTCTGCATCGACCAATAACGGTGAGTTTTTAACAACAGAAGTAAAAATTAAAGATTGGCAAAGTACAGAACATAAACAATGGACTATTGCCTTAAACCATCCTGAGCAATGCCGGCAGCCATGTGCTGAGCAGTTGCAAGCGCTTGATAATTTATATGTGGCGCTTGGTAAAAACCAAGGCAAGGTTGATATGGTTATTTTAGGTGCCGCACAGCAAACAGCGACCCCTTGGCCGCAACTAGCCAGTATTGATGAGCTGACGCCTGCTAGCCTCTATTTAATCGATCATATGGGCTTAGTGGTGTTGCAATACCCGTATCATGATGAGCCGCAACAAAATCGATTAACGCAAAAAGGTCTGCTCCAAGATTTAAAAAAATTACTTAACTATTCGCGTTCTAGCTGAGCAAAGGAGTGTTAACTATGTATAAAAATTATAAGCACTTAGTGTTAGCCACTTTTCTGTTATCAATTTTGGTTGTTGGCTTAGGCGCCTATACGCGCTTAAGTGATGCTGGCTTGGGGTGTCCTGATTGGCCAGGTTGTTATGGCTTTTTAACCGTACCAAAACATGCGGCTGATTTAGCTCATGTAGAGCAAAGCTACCCAGATATGATGTTTGAAACCGCCAAAGCGTGGAAGGAAATGATCCATCGCTACTTTGCTGGAGCACTCGGCTTACTTATTTTGGCGTTATTTATTTTGGCTTTTATAAAGCGTCAGCATCCAATAATGCCGGTTAAATTACCATTTTTGTTACTTGCCTTAGTTATTTTTCAAGCTGCGCTTGGGATGTGGACGGTCACTATGAATTTGCAGCCATTAATCGTGATGGGCCACTTATTAGGTGGATTTAGTATTTTATCATTGATTACATTGCTGTATCTGCGGCTAACGGCGAAACCAATTTATGGCGGTGATACGCCTGCACGGCGTTACTTTAAACTTAGTTTAGTGGCTTTAGCGGTGTTAATAATGCAAATCGCACTCGGTGGCTGGCTTGCTGCTAACTATGCCGCGCCGCACTGTAATGGCTTACCATTGTGTAGTTATGGGCAACCGTTTTCACTGAGCAGTGTGTTTCAATTGCCGTTAGAGCACAGCACCTATGAATACGGTGTGTTATCGCAGCAAGCCAGAATGTCGATTCATTTACTACATCGGATCTGGGCGTTAGTTACTTGTGTGGTGTTAGCGCTGATCATGTGGCGTATTTATAGCCGCGCAATTTCAAGAAAAATTAAGCAGTGCTGCGTTGCAGTATTGGTCGCACTACTGTGCCAAATTTGTTTAGGCTTGGCGGTTGTGCATTGGCATTTTCCGCTAGGCGTAGCACTGGCACATAATTTAATGGCTGCCATACTCTTATTAACGGTAGTTCGTTTATGTTTTTACTTGAAAGCACGTACTTAGGGGCAGTTATGACACAATTAATAGCAATAACAAAGTTAGCACCTAGCCAAATTAGCGGCTTAATAAATGATTATTTAGCGATCAGTAAATTTAAAGTAGTCGCCATGCTGGTGTTAACTGCATGGGTTGGCTTAGCACTTGCGCCCGATGTTGGCCGCGGTATTGGCGTGCAATTTATTAGTTTATTGGGGATTGGTTTATTATCTGCGGCGGCGGCCGTGATCAATCATGTGGTCGACAGCGAAATAGATAGTAAAATGGCACGAACTCGCCATCGCCCAGTGGCTAAAGGTCGGTTATCAAAATTGCATGCATTAAGTTTTGCCGCAGTCATTGGAGTGAGTGGGTTTCTAATGCTGATGATCTGGGCTAATACTTTAACAGCCATATTAACCTTATTTGCCTTAGTTGGTTATGCATTTATTTATACTTCATTTTTAAAGCGTGCAACACCGCAAAATATTGTTATTGGTGGGCTTGCTGGTGCAATGCCGCCATTATTGGGCTGGGTGTCTGAAACTGGACAAATGGCGGCAGCGCCATGGTTACTGGTGATGATCATATTTACCTGGACTCCACCGCATTTTTGGGCGTTGGCAATTGCGCGTAAAAGCGATTATGAGCGTGCCAAAATACCTATGTTGCCTGTTACCCATGGCATCGATTTTTGTAAAACCTGCGTAGTTGCTTATTCAGTATTACTTACCTTAGTGTGCGTGCTGCCTTATTTAATTGGCATGTCGGGGATTATCTATTTGATAGCAGCTACCTTGCTCAATAGTATGTTTACGTATAAGGCAGTAAAACTCAAATTGGCAGGAAATGACGATACGGCAATGGATTTATTTCGTTTTTCGATTATTCATTTAATGTTACTCTTTGTCGCCTTATTTATCGATAAATGGTTTGTTATATGAATAACTTAGCAGTTAAGTGTCGACCTGTATGGTTGACCCTAGGTTTACTGTTACTAACGGCATGCAGTGATAGCGCGATACCTGAAGTTGAAGCTTTAGTATACGAACAAGCACGGCCGTTAAGCGACTTTACCTTGCAGGACCAAGACGGTCAGCAAGTGACGAAGCAAACATTACAAGGCCAATGGAATTTAGTGTTTTTAGGTTATACCAGCTGCCCTGATATCTGCCCACTGACATTAGCTAAACTCAAAGGTGTCTATAACGCATTGCACGCTGAGTACCCGCTGCAAATTTGGTTTTTAGCGGTTGATCCAAAACGCGATACAACAGCTAAACGCAAAGCCTACATTGATTATTTTAATCCTGATTTTTTAGCCGTTTCAGGGGAACATAAAGATTTATTTCCACTGGTGAGAGAATTGGGGTTAATTTACGCCATTAGCGACAGTGATGAGCAAGAATATGCCGTTGACCATAGTGCTTCAATTGCTATGGTTGACCCGCAAGGTGCAGTAAGAGCTATTTTTAAACCTGAGTTTAAACAAGGTAGTGTACCGTTAATTAATGCTAAATTATTAATAACCGAATTTAAGCAGATTGCGGATCATTTTTAATAAAACAAGTATATTTTAATTATTGTAAAGGAGCGTTGAGCTCCTTTTTACTGTTCATTTATTCCCCTATAAATAATTTCACTCTTTTTTTAACGCATTTATGGCATTTTTACTAACTCAGTCTAAGCTTTTGTTATGAATTGGTTAAACATGGAAAGTGCGAAAAATATGTTAAAACTTCCTGCTGAACTAGTAATCACTCAAGTTGAAAATTTACACCAAGATTTATTACAAGAATTACACCGCAATGATGATGTGTGCCTCGATATAAGTGAGGTTGCACGCGCAGATACCGCCTCAATTCAACTATTGTGTGCTTTGCAAAAGCACTTGCTGTGCTTACAACACAAAATTATTTGGGTTGGGCAAAGTAAGCCTTTAAGAAATGCCATTAATCGCTTAGGCCTAAGTGAATATCTAATACTTGAAAATGCGGAATAAGGGGTTTATATGAAAAGAATTTTAGCCGTGGATGATTCTACGTCGATGCGTCAAATGGTGAGTTTTACACTGAAAAAGGCGGGTTTTGAGGTCACTGAGGCAAAGGACGGCAGCGAAGCACTGAACATCGCAAAACAACAAGGTTTTGATGCGGTGATATCAGACGTCAACATGCCGGTAATGGATGGCATCACTTTGATCCGAGAGTTGCGCACCTTACCAAACTATAAATTTACGCCATTGCTAATGCTAACGACAGAATCGGGTATGGATAAAAAAGTAGAAGGGAAGGCTGCTGGTGCAACTGGCTGGATAGTTAAACCCTTTAATCCTGAACAGTTATTAGCGGTTTTAAAAAAAGTGATTCGCTAATCTAGGGGATGGGGTATGAGTATAGATTTAAGTCAATTTTTTGAAGTATTCTTTGAGGAAAGTTTTGAAGGCTTAGATGCCATGGAAGCTGAGTTATTAAACTTGGTGCCTGGCGAAGAAGATTTAGAAACAATCAATACCATTTTTCGTGCTGCGCATTCTATTAAAGGTGGCAGTGGTACATTTGGTTTTAACTCTGTGTCTGACTTTACTCATGTGCTCGAAACCCTATTAGATCAAATTCGTGAAGGGAAACGAGAGCTTAGCGCAGAGCATGTTAACCTATTACTTAAATCAGTTGATTGCTTGCGGGAGTTACTTCGTAGCTTACAAGCAGAGCAAGAACCTAATTTAGCAGAAGCTATCGATCTCAGAATTAAGTTTGAACAGATTTTAGGGGTAAACCAAGCCGATAACCATACAGCTGAAGTCGATGCTAATCCCGTTCAACTTGCCCTGAACACTTATCAGATTGATTTTAAGCCTCATCGGCATTTATTTAAAACTGGCAATGAGCCACTGTATATGATCAGTGAGCTTGCTGAGCTGGGAGATTTAGAGACTCAAGCTTTCAGTAATGAGATCCCTGAGATTGCAGATTTAAGTGTCGAAGATTGTTTTTTATCTTGGCGATTCTTTTTAAATACAGCAAAAACAGAGAGTGCTATTCGAGAAATATTTGAGTGGGTTGAAGATGACGCTGATATTACCATTGCGCTATGCGGTGGTTTATTTGCTGAAGATGATACGCAAATTACAGCACTTGATACGACTGAGATAAACCTTAACTCAACCCCTGCAGCTGTCAATGTTGCTGCAGTGAAGCCGATAAAAAAAAGCACCGCGATTAAGGCAAGCACCCCAGTTGCAGAATCAACTTCAATTAGAGTCGGCATAGATAAAGTTGACTCCTTGATCAACATGGTGGGCGAGCTGGTTATCACTCAAGCTATGTTAAGCCAAATTGGTCAACAAGAGATAACCGAAGCGACTATCGCCTCTTTGCAGGAAGGTTTAGCGCAATTGGCTCATAACACTCGCGATTTACAAGAAAATGTAATGCGCATCCGAATGCTACCAATCAGCTTTGTATTTAGCCGTTTTCCACGTTTGGTAAGAGATATTTCGCAAAAACTGAATAAACAAGTTGAGCTAAAACTGCTAGGAGAGCAGACCGAGCTTGATAAAACCGTGATGGAAAAAATATCAGATCCTATGGTGCACTTAGTACGAAACTCGCTGGATCATGGACTAGAAACGGTTGCACAGCGCCTTGCAGCGGGTAAAGACCCGGTTGGTAAGGTAACGCTTAATGCGTTTCATCAAGGTGGCAATATCGTTATAGAAATCATGGATGACGGCCAAGGTCTTAATACGGCAAAAATAAAACAAAAAGCGGTTGCTAATGGGCTAGTAAGCGAAGCTGATGAATTAGGTGATGATGAAATTAATGAGCTTATTTTTATGCCTGGTTTTTCAACCGTGGATGAAGTAAGTGATATATCCGGACGTGGTGTTGGTATGGATGTGGTGAGACGCAATATCCAATCACTCAATGGCTCTGTTGAAGTGTCGTCAGCCGCAGGTGTCGGATCTACCTTCACTATTCGCTTGCCACTTACCTTAGCTATATTAGATGGCCAGTTAGTTCGAGTCGCAAAGCACACCTATATTATTCCATTAATCTCTATTGTTGAATCATTACAAATTGATATCAGTAAAGTCAGTCGAGTGGGTAAAGACCTCGATGTACTTAGGCTACGCGATGAATATATTCCTATCTTGCGTTTATACAGTATTTTCAATCATCCAGGCGCGATAGAAACACTCGATAAAACCTTATTGGTGGTAGTGGAAAGTGATAATCAAAAAATTGGCTTATTAGTTGATGATTTATTGTCGCAACAACAAGTAGTGATCAAAAGTTTAGAAGCGAATTACCAAAAAGTAGATGGTGTTTCAGGCGCGACTATTTTAGGAGATGGGCGAGTTTCACTGATTGTCGATATTAGCGGCTTAATTAAATTATCAGGACTAAGAAAACCCGGTAGCCAAGAATTGATAATTGAATCGCAAGCCAACTTGGAGGCGTCATGATCTCTGCGCACAGCGAATTAGATAACAAAATAATGCTTGAACAGGCGCAAGGGGTTAAGCAATTTTTAACCTTTATTATGGCTGATGAAGAATACGGTGTTGATATTTTAACCGTTCAAGAAATTCGCAGTTGGGAAGAGATCACTGAAATCCCAAATGCTCCCGATTATCTCAAAGGGGTAATTAATCTACGTGGCACCATAGTGCCGATTTTAGATTTAAGATTGCGTTTCGGCTTAGCGATGATTGACTATGGACCGCTAACGGTAGTGATCGTGGTGAAAGTCATTTTTGAGCAAAATAGCAAGATTATGGGAATGGTAGTCGATGCCGTATCTGATGTTTACAGTATTGTAGAGCAAGATGCGAAGACGGTGCCTAACTTTAGCGGCTCGGAGAATACTGAATTTATCGCAGGGTTAGTGAATGTCGGTGAGAAGATGGTCGCGTTATTGGACCTGCAAAAAACAATGAATATTTAGCCAAATACTAAATATAGTAAATGGTGATCAACAAGAAGGTGATGGGCATGGGGTGGTTTAGTAATTCTAAAAAATCAAATAATGATTTAATCGTTACGGCATTAAATAAGTCACTTGCGGTGATTGAGTTTGAGCCTAGCGGCATAATTATTACGGCGAATAATAACTTTTTAGATGTAATGGGTTACCCCTTAGAAGAAATTCAGGGCCAGCACCATTGTATATTCGTATCTAAAAATGAAGCTCAGAGCACTGAATACAAAAGCTTTTGGCAAAGTTTGAAAGACGGAAAGTTTATTGCTGATGAGTTTAAGCGGATCAGTAAAAGTGGCAAAGAAGTGTGGATCCAAGCAACGTATAACCCCGTTCAGGATGAGCATGGACATGTTATAAAAGTTGTGAAATTTGTCAGTGATATTACCGCGCAAAAAATGCTCGCTGTTGAAGCTGCGGGGCAAATTGCTGCTATTAGTAAATCGCAAGCGGTGATTGAGTTTGATTTAGACGGCAGCGTGTTGACCGCGAATGACAACTTTTTGCAGACATTTGGTTACCAGTTAGAGGAAATAGTAGGGCGGCATCATCGTATATTTATTGCATCTGAAGTTGCTAAGAGTGAACAATACTTGCAGTTTTGGCAAAAATTAGGTCGTGGTGAATTTGACTCAGGTGAGTATTTACGTATCGCTAAAGATGGCAGTGAAGTATGGATCCAAGCATCTTATAATCCAATTTTTGATCTCAGTGGCAAACCTTACAAGGTGGTTAAATATGCGACAGACATCACAGTTCAAAAAGAATTAGAAAAAGAATCAAAACGTGATGCAGAGCTATCAAGTGCATTAACGATCTGCCAAGCGAGTGTGATGATGGCTGATAATGATTTGCAAATAGTGTTTGCCAACAATCAATTAAAGCAGATGCTTCAAACCAGAGAAGATGAACTGCAGAGCGTGCTCGGTGACTTTTCCGTCGATACCATGATCGGCTCAAGTATTACGACATTTTTTGAAAATGCCGCGCAACAGGCTCAGTTATATGCAAATTTGACCGACTCCATTGAATCAAAACTAGAAATTGCATCGTTAATTTTTAATCTTATTGCGACGCCTTGGTTTAATAAAAAAGGCAAACGATTAGGAACTATAATTGAGTGGCAAGATTTAACCGAAAGCATTAAAAAAGCCACGGCCGAAAAAGCTGCTGCAGAAGAGAATTTACGTGTACGCCGAGCACTTGATCGGGTTGCAACAAATACCATGATTACCAATACTAAAAACGATATTATTTATATGAACGAAGCGGTGCAAAATATGATGCACAACGCAGAGCAAGATTTACGCTGCGATTTACCTCATTTTGATAGTAGTCAGTTATTAGGGCAAAATATTGATGTATTTCATAAAAATCCAGCTCATCAACGTGATCTGCTAAGCAAGTTAACCGATACTTACAGTGCAGAGATAGTTGTTGGTGGGCGCACCTTTGGCTTAGTTGCTAACCCTATTTTTACCCCCGCAAATGAACGTATCGGCACTGTGGTGGAGTGGGAAGATAGAACGGCGGAAGTAGCAATAGAAAAAGAAATTGCTGACTTAGTCAGCTCGGCACGTAAAGGTAATCTAGAAGCGCGTGTTGCAGAGCAAGGTAAGGACGGTTTCTTTTTACGTTTAGCTAAAGGGCTAAATGGTTTAGTTGCTATTGTTGATGATGCTGTCACAGGTACTGGTAATATGCTCGATGCTATGGCAAATGGTGACTTATCAAAACGCATAGAACAAGAATATCAGGGGTCGTTTGAAAGGCTTAAGCGTGATGCTAACGCGACGGCCGATAAATTAACGGAAGTAATTAATGGTATTAATACCTCTGCAAACTTAGTGGCAAGCGGCGCAGAGGAAATATCTCAAGGCAACGCTGATCTAAGCCAGCGCACAGAAGAGCAGGCATCATCGCTTGAAGAAACAGCATCAAGCATGGAGGAAATGACCAGTACAGTGCGTCAAAATGCTGATAATGCAAAAGTGGTCAATGAACTGGCGGAAGAAACACGTGATAAAGCGCAGCAAGGGGGCGAAGTTGTTAATCGCGCGGTGATCAGTATGTCGGCAATTAATGAGTCGAGTAAGAGAATTGCCGATATTATTAGCGTGATTGACGAAATTGCCTTTCAAACCAATTTATTAGCCTTAAATGCAGCGGTTGAGGCGGCCAGAGCTGGTGAGCAAGGCCGAGGTTTTGCAGTTGTCGCTGGAGAAGTGCGTAATTTAGCGCAGCGTTCTGCAGGTGCTGCGAAAGAAATTAAAGAGTTGATCAGAGATAGCGTTGGCAAGGTTGAAGACGGTACTTTGTTAGTGAATGAGTCTGGTGCAACCCTGAAAGAAATTGTTATTGCCGTGCAAAAAGTAACGGAGATGATATCTGCTATTGCCGCAGCGTCAGAAGAGCAAAGTTCAGGTATTGAGCAGGTAAATAAAGCGATATCGCAAATGGATGAAATGACCCAGCAAAATGCGGCCTTAGTTGAGCAAGCATCAGCGGCAAGTGAATCAATGTCAGAGCAAGCAAATGATATGACCAGATTACTGAATTTTTTTACTTTAAGTCAGCAAACAACAGCAATGAACACTGCATCAGTCACTCCCATCGTGGCGCCACCACACAATCGTAACATCCGTAGTAAAACGCGAGGAAACAACTTTGCCGATTCAACAGATGAGTGGGAGGAGTTTTAAGGTGTCGTATCAATAGCGCAAGTAAAGGCTCTGCACAAACGCGAGAGCTTTTACTTTGCAATTGCTTTTAATGTTTAACCGCATCCCTGACGCGTCTATTACGAGTATTTGTAATGAAAGAGTTTTTATTAACCGATAGTGACTTTAAACAGATCGCAGCTATCGTTTATGACGCGTGTGGTATTGTTTTGGGTGAACATAAACGCGAAATGGTTTATTCACGCCTTGCTCGTCGGATCCGAGCCTTGGGGCTTGCAAATTTTAAGCAGTATTTAACTTATTTAGAGACACATAAAGAGCAAGAGTTTAGCGATTTTATTAACGCGATAACCACCAACTTGACTTCTTTCTTTCGTGAATCACATCATTTTGATTATTTGCAATCACATATTGTCCCTAAGCTGTTAGTCGCAAATAAAACGACCCGGCGAGTGCGGATATGGTCTGCTGGTTGCTCAACTGGAGAAGAACCTTATTCTTTAGCTATGAGCTTGCATGGCTTATTTCCAGCAGATTGGGATGTGAAAATTTTAGCCACTGATTTAGATTCAAACGTATTGGCTAAGGCGCAGTCGGGCACTTACACTGCGGCTAATGTAAACGGACTTGAAGCACAGCAATTACAACGCTGGTTTTTAAAAACTAAAGATCGCGAGCTGTTCAAAGTTAAACCTGAGTTACAGCAAAATATTCATTTCAAGCGTTTGAATTTATTGCAAGACTGGCCAATGAAAGGACCATTCGATGTGATCTTTTGCCGTAATGTGGTGATTTATTTTGATAAAGAAACGAAAGATCAGTTGTTTACTCGTTACTGCAATATTTTAGCTGAGCAAGGGTATTTATTGTTAGGCCACTCTGAAACTATTGGCAAGGAACACAGTGAGTTTAAAAATTTAGGCAGAACTATGTACCTTAAGGTGAGCTATGGAGCGTGATTTTAAGCCTGTGTTGCATGGCTTTGAGCATATTAAACGGTTTTGGGATGCTGGGCTGCAGCAAGTTGTAGCTAAAGTTTTGCCCGGTGAATTTTATGTATCAAAAAATGATGAAGTGATTTCCACTGTGCTTGGTTCGTGCATTGCAGCCTGTATTTATGATGACAAACTGGGGATTGGCGGCATGAATCATTTTATGCTTCCTATTGAAAAAGGTGCAGAGCCAACCAGCGCGCATAATTTAAATTGTCGTTATGGTAATTGGGCAATGGAATTCTTAATTAATGAGGTGCTTAAAAATGGTGCATCTAGGCAAAATTTAAAAATAAAACTGTTTGGCGGTGGCAAGATTATTCGCTCGATGAGCGATATAGGTCTTGGTAATATTCGCTTTGCTCATTCTTATGTGCAAGAAGAGGGGTTAAACTTGGTATCTCATGATGTAGGAGGCCCTTGGCCACGTAAGGTTAATTTTAATCCTCAATCAGGCAAAGCACAGGTTAAAAAATTGCGCGAGATGCATACAGATGTAATTGAAAAACGCGAAGTCCGTTATTTACATGATATTGAAAAACAAGATTCTAAAACCGATATTGAGTTATTTTAAGGGGTAAAGAAATGGTCAAGGTGTTAGTGATTGATGACTCGCCATTGATACAGCGAGTATTGACAGAAGTGCTGCACCAGGTTGATGATATCCAGGTGGTTGGATGTGCAGAAGACCCTTATCAAGCACGAGAAATGATTAAACAGCTTAATCCAGATGTGCTGACTTTAGATATTGAAATGCCAAAAATGGATGGCATTAGTTTTTTGAAAAACTTAATGCGCCTGCGGCCTATGCCGGTGGTGATGATCTCGACGTTGACACAAAAAGGTTCGCCTATTACCTTGGAAGCGTTGGAGCTAGGTGCTGTTGATTTTATTGCCAAGCCGATAGTTAATGTATCTGCGCAATTTAATCAGTACGCAAAAATTGTGCAGCAAAAGGTACGGACGGCGGCTTCTGCCCGGGTTAGAGCGTTTAAACTCAGTGAAGTTAAGCCAATAGAGACATTGAGTAATGCCCAGTTTGGTGTCAATAAAGTGCTGGCAATTGGCGCGTCAACGGGAGGCACTGAAGCAATCAAAGAAGTGCTGATACGGATGCCAGAAAATTGCCCGCCAATAGTGATCACTCAGCATATCCCGCCGGTGTTTAGCAGCTCGTTTGCGCAGCGCATGAACCGCACCTGCACCATCAATGTTAAAGAAGCACAACATGGCGATAAATTAGCCGCTGGCTGGGCGTATATTGCACCAGGGGATCAGCATTTGAGCGTGATACAGCAAGGCGGCAGTTTATATTGTCAACTTGATCAGCATGATCCGATCAACCGCCATCGTCCAGCGGTCGATGTATTATTTAATTCACTGGTTAAAATATGCCCTAAAAACACCATTGCCGCTTTATTAACAGGTATGGGCAGCGATGGCGCTAAAGGTTTACTGGCATTAAAACAACATGGAGCTTATACCGTAGCGCAAGATGAGTTATCGTCAGTGGTATGGGGAATGCCTAAAGCCGCAATTGAACTTGGCGCGGCAATAGAGGTTGTCTCTCTTGATAGGGTTGCTCAGCAGTTATTAAGTCAAGCCGTGAAACGTTAATCAATGATCACCCATGGTTGTGAAAACCAATAATAACTATCTTTGTGGCTGATTGATGGCGCTGTACAGTTAAAGCGCGAGCGGCCTAGAGCTAACGGTTTAGGTGAATTTATCATCACCGTATCCGCGGCTGACCAGTCTAGTTTTGCCTGACCAATGCCCGATACATAGCACGCTAGCTGACTTTTATGAAAGTCCCCCATATTAAATTTGATACTGATCTGAGGTGGATTTTCATTGGTAACACTATCTACATAATTGAGCGCTTGGATTGCAAAGGCGCGAGAGTTAAGTTTAGTAACTAACGTATCAAGCTTGCTGTAAAAGCCAGATGCCGGAAAGCGTGGTAAACGGCTAAAGTCAGAGTCTTTGTTAACGGCACCGGAATGTTGACCAATACCGATAAACCCCAATTCTTTTACTAAATCTTGTAATTGATTATTAAATTCACCATAGGGATACGCTAAGTATTTATAGTCATGACCAATTTCTTCTTTGATCCGTTGTTGTGATGACAAGATATCCTGCTTAATACGTGCTTGCCATTGTTGCTTGGTTTCATTGGCTAATTTACGGTGCAGATAATCATGTTGCGCACTGTGATTGCTGATCAGCGCCCCTTTTTTGGCAAGCTCTCTGAGTTTGTCCCAGCCCATTACATAGCTTTTACCTTCATCAATCAATTTTGGATTAACAAAAATAGTGTAAGGGTAATTAAACTTCTCTAATATCGGCGCTGCTTGTTGGTAGTTATTGGTGTAACCATCATCAAAGGTAATTGCCACTGTTTTATCTGGTAAACTTTGACCTTGTTGTAAACTTACAAGCAAATCATTTAATGCGATGACGTTAAAATCATGTTCTTTTAAATAGTTGAGGTGTTCAGTGAAGGTTTTTGCACTGACACTAGTGACTGCCGGTAGAGTTTCACTGACATGATGGTATTGTAAAATAACTGCGCTGTGAGCAGGTAAAGATAGCCAGAATAGGATTGATAGTACACTGTGAAAAAGTTTCTTAATCGTCATAAAGCACACCATAAAAGCTTGCTGTTGTTAGCCGGTCCAATGATATTATCAAATATAACCGTGCCACTGTTAGGATTAGTTGATACCGCTGTAATTGGCCACCTCGGCAGCGCTCATTTTCTTGCTGGAATTGCCTTAGGAGCCACCGTGATCTCGTTATTATTTTGGCTTGCGGGATTTTTACGTATGAGCACCACAGGATTAGTTGCGCAAGCTTATGGTAAAAAAGATTACCCCCAATTAGCCGGATTGTTAAAGCGTAGCTTAGTATTAGCGCTTATCGTTGCCTTTTCTTTAATTGCTTTATCACCCCTTATTAAAAATGTCATAGCGTACCTTTCTGGTTCTAGTAGCGAGGTGCTTGTACAAGCCTATAGTTATTTTGAAATTCGTATTTTTAGTGCACCAGCAGCATTATGTAACTTGGTATTATTAGCTTGGATGCTCGGAATTCATTACGGCAAAGGGCCCTTTTATTTATTATTAGTCACTAATATCACCAACATTGTTTTAGATATTTATTTTGTGGTGTTTTTAGATTGGCAAGTGGTTGGTGCCGCATGGGCTTCCGTTATTGCTGATTATACCGCGCTATTATTCGCGTTATTTTTGGTCTTTAGATTGGCGAAAAAAATGGCAGTGCCGCTATTTTTAGCTGGGTGGTTTAGCCGAGAGAAAATGTGGGCGTTATTAAGTCTTAACCGTGATATTTTTATTCGCTCCTTAATATTACAACTATGCTTTAGCTTTATGACCTTCTATGGTGCACGTATTGGCGAGATAACGCTTGCGGTTAATGCTGTATTGCTGAACTTTTTAATGCTAGTGAGCTTTGCGCTCGATGGTATTGCCTATGCGAGTGAAGCAAAAGTTGGCCAAGCAAAAGGCCAACATAGCGTGCGGCGTATAAACTTATGGGTAAAGATAAGCGTATTTTGGGGGATGTTATTTGCTTTTTGTTATAGCGTGTTTTTTGCATTGTTCGGTAAGAAAATCATTACCTTGTTAACAGATATTCCCGAAGTTATTAGCGCCGCCAATGAATACCTAGCGTGGTTGATTTTTATGCCGCTTGCGGCCATGAGTTGCTTTTTGTTTGATGGTATTTTTGTTGGCTTAACACGAGCGAAAGATATGCGTAATACCATGATATTTTCAGCCTTAGTCGGATTTTTTGGTGTGTTTTGGGTATTTAGTGCTTGGCAAAATCACGGTTTATGGTTAGCGATGAGCTGTTTTATGTTGCTAAGAGGGGTGACTTTAATCGCCCGTTATAGGCAGTTACAAACAACGCAGCAGTTACTGAATTAATATAAATATAAAAATCTACAGTTAACTAAAAACTTTGGATTTATTGTGCTAAAACGGCATCGTTAAGCACAGTTGATTTCAACTTCGATTTGCATCTTGGGATGGCTTGGATATATGACAGAACTTTACCATTGGTTTGATTTAATTGGCATCGCGGTATTTGCAATGTCGGGTACCTTAATTGCCTATGACAAAAAAATGGACGGTTTTGGTGTCGTGGTATTGGCAACTGTTACGGCGATAGGTGGTGGTACAATTCGCGATTTAATTTTGGATGTTCCGGTATTTTGGTTGCACGATCAAAGTTATTTTATCGCTATTTTTGCTTCTGTATTTATTACCACTCGTTTGATAAATAAACAAAAATCAATTCCGATATACCATTTGCATGTTGCTGATGCATTTGGTTTAGCGTTCTTTGCTGTGATGGGTGCGCAAAAAGCACTGCTTGCAGGTATGCCGGCAACAACCGCTATTATTATGGGCGTGATCACTGGTTGTTTTGGTGGCGTTACCCGCGATGTACTCGCTGGTAATATTCCAATGTTATTAAAAGGTGAGCTGTATGCCATTACCTGTATTGCAGGTGGTATCATTTATACCCAAGCTATTGCCTTTAACGTGGCAACGGAAGTGGCCATGGTTTTAGCAATGTTAACTACTTTATTATTGCGCCTTGCAGCAATGAAATGGCAACTAACACTACACGTTTTTAAATATCCTGACTAAACTGTAAAGAATATAACGTTACAGGGACAAAGGATGTCATTAGCTCGGATTTATTCGCGTGCCCAAGTAGGCATTCAAGCACCCGAAGTGATCGTTGAAGTACATTTAGGCAATGGTTTACCGGCATTTCATATTGTTGGCCTGCCTGAAGCGTCTGTGAAAGAAGCCAAAGATCGGGTCCGCAGTGCATTAGAAAACTCCAAATTTGGCTTTCCTGATCAACGTATTACCGTAAACTTAGCGCCTGCCGATTTGCCTAAAGATGGCGGGCGTTTTGATTTAGCTATTGCGATCGGCATCTTAGTAGCATCAGGGCAAATAGTCTGTGCTGATATTGAAAAGTATGAATTTTACGGCGAGCTGGCTCTTAATGGCGAAGTACGTGGCGTGAATGCGATACTTCCTTCCGTTTTGGCTGCTAAAGCACAAGGGCGTTGCTGCTTTTTACCGTTAGTGAATGACAGCTTAGCAAGTTTGGTGAATGGTGTTGAACGTAAGGCGATCTCCTCTATTCAAGAAGTATGGAGTGATCTACTAAATCAACAGCCTTTACCGCTTAATATTGTTTATCCCGAACAGCAACATGGCGGCGTTGAGTTTTTAATTGATTTGAGTGATGTTAAAGGCCAAGCTGGCGCTAAAAGAGTATTAGAAATAGCGGCCGCGGGTGGTCATAATTTACTGTTTCTGGGTCCTCCGGGCACTGGCAAATCGATGCTTGCACAGCGTATGCCGACCATAATGCCTGGCATGTCAGATGATGAGGCGCTTGCTACTGCGGCTTTGTACTCAATCATAGGGCAAACTGTTGATTTAACAAATTGGCGTAAGCGACCATTTCGTAATCCTCACCACACTTGCTCTGCTGTCGCGTTAGTTGGAGGGTCTTCAAATCCCAAACCTGGGGAAATTTCATTGGCGCACAATGGCGTATTATTCCTTGATGAATTACCTGAGTTTGAGCGCAAAGTGCTTGATTCATTGCGCGAACCAATGGAAACCGGCACAGTCACTATCTCAAGAGCGGCGCGGCAAATGGAGTTCCCTGCACAATTTCAACTTATAGCGGCACTCAATCCTAGCCCAACTGGTTGTCATAACGATAAGCGTGCTACTCCGGATCAAGTGATGCGTTATTTATCGCGGGTCTCTGGACCGTTTATCGACCGCATTGATTTACAAATAGAGCTGCCACGGTTAAACAGTACGCAGCTGCAAAGTACCGAAGCTGAAGAAACAAGTGCGCTAGTAAGGGCCAGGGTTGAAATGGCACATAATTTACAACTAAACCGGCAAGGCAAAGTGAATGCGCGACTTAATAATAAAGAAATGAGTGTCCACTGCGCACTGGCAACAGCCGAATTACAGTTTTTAGCCAAAGCCAGTGAGAAGCTGTCGTTGTCACCACGCTCTTATCATCGGGTGATTAAAGTTGCGCGGACGATAAGTGATTTAAAAGGGCAAACAAATATTACCCTGAGTGAGCTAAAAGAAGCGTTGAATTATCGCGCATTTGAGCGACTATTGGCTCAGTTGAGTCAATATTAGATGGATAGCATGTAACCTTTACCACGTACGGTAACAATGCGTTTTTGATCTTTTTCATCATTTAGTTTTTTGCGCAAACGACCAATCAGCACATCAACGGTGCGATCGTTCGGGCTCCAATCTGGCTGGCCTATTTCTTCTGATATCTTTTCACGGGAGGTCGCTTTACCAGCGTTACTGATCAAGCAAATCAGCACTTTATGCTCTGCTTCGGTCAAACGTGATTCAACCCCTGCGGCAGTAATTAGCGTGCGGTTATCCGGGTGCAATTTGAAGTCAGCGTATTCAATAAACTCTTCACTTTCATCGAGGTTATTATTGCTTTTTAAGCGCTTATAAAGTGCACGCATGCGCAGTTCAAGCTCTAACAAATCGACTGGCTTGCAAATGTAATCATCAGCGCCTTGAGCAAGGCCGGCAATACGATCGGCCTGAGAATCGCGACTTGAAAGCATGATCACACCGATATCGGTCAATGTATTGAGCTCTTTTGCTAAGTGAAGGCCATCACGTTTAGGTAATACTATGTCAACAACCGCTAATGAGATGGCATCATGATTGTTAGCACGAGCTTGCACTATGGCTAAGGCATCAGCGCCAGTGGCATCGTTTTCAATGCGAAATTCAGTCTCTGCAAAATGATTGATTATACGTTTAACTAATAGTTCGTCATCTTCAACCAATAAAACATGAATAGTCATAGTATCTCAATTACCTTTAATGATGCCGCTATGTTATCACTCATTCGCAAATGGTGAGAAGGGCGATTTTTAGTGTTTATGCACTATTTAGGCGATTGTTTGATAATTAACAACAGATAAACTTAGTCAGTCTATCTGTTGTTTGATGGAAAAACTACTTTTCAGGGTATAGGTACTGCCACCACTGCGGCTGTTCTTTTAAGTGCTTATCAAAATATGCCAACATCGTGTCCCACCAATTAAAACGTTGATCGCGGGCCAATATTTGATGATCAGCCCCTTTATATTCAATCAGATCAACATCTTTGCCAAGTAATTTCAGGGCGGTATACATACTATGACTTTCTCCCACCGGAACATTGGTATCAGCATCACCATGTAATAGCAGGAGCGGTGTGGTTACTTTGTCTGCGTGAAATACCGGACTATGTTGGCTGTACAGCGTGCTGTTATTCCAAGGATAGCTGTTTTTAGAGGCTTCGCCTGAATATAAATAGCCCCACCAACCTTGCCCCCAATATGAGGTGATATTAGAAATACCCGCATGCGCAATTGAGGCACTAAACATATCCGTTTTGGTGGCCAGTAGCATAGTCATAAAGCCGCCGTATGATGCGCCTAAATTACCTAAACGATTTTTATCAATAAATGGATACTGTTTTAGTAACGCTTGGGTGCCTTGCATAATATCGTCAGCAGTATATTGTCCCCATGCATTGACGTGTTTTGCCGAAAACTGCTGACCAAAACCAGTTGCGCCAGTCGGCTGCACCACATAGACCACATAGCCATGCTCTGCCCATAAATTGAACGGATAACGGCCAGTAAAACCACGGGTAACCGGTGAGGTGCCACCATAGTAATATACTAATGCAGGGTATTGTTTGCTCTTATCGAGATTGCTTGGCAAGTAAACACGGCCTTTAATTTCAATACCAGCAGTGTTAGTAAAGTTAAACTCATCTAAGCTAGCTATCTCAGTATTGGCATATTCTTGCGGTTGTGAATCCCACAATGTAGTTGCTTGGTTTTTGTTAATACTCAGCTGTTTTAATTGCTGCGCAGATGATGCATTCGAACCACTCACTAAAATAACAGGACTGCGATTGGTTGAATAACTAAATTGTTCGACCACATCAAATCCCGTGTTAAGTTTGCTAAAGCGTTGTTTACTTTTATCATACAGATACAAAGCGATGGTATCTTGCTCGGTCACTTTAACGAGGGCATCGCCATTGGGTAATACTTCAAGTTGGCCAATGGCGGGGTCAAATTCACGGCTTAATGGTGCTGCATTTGTACCATTGTCGGTTAATAAATAAAGCTGCCCGTCGTAGTTATTTGCCAACATATTCTCTGGCAAGTTTCTGCCTAAGCCTGCTTTAAAATCAGGGCCTGCCGTGACATAAATATCATCGCCGGTGTACTTTGCTTGATTAAATGTCGCAAACTGACCAATAACTGTGTTGCTCGCATTGGCAACATTCAGCTCAATTAATTCTGTAGTAGGGTGAGTCGCAGCTTGCATTGCTTCAGTACCACGACTTAGTAACACAGTACCGCGTTTGCTATTAAAATCTTCAACACTGTGGCTAAGCGGTCCTTGGCTTAATGCTTTGCTAAGGCCGGTGTTGATATCTAATAAATAAGCTTGAGAGGTCGTGCGAGCATATGACCAACGGTCTTGTAGACCTTGGTAATGCTTGGTAAGGCGGCTATCTGCTGTCGGTGATTTTGACCAGCTGAAGATTAAGCTGTTGTTATCGTAATAAGCAAAGTTGCTTGCGCCATCTAGATTGTTGGCAATCACTTTAAGGTTTAGTGTGTTACGGTTTAACTGGGTTAATTTTCCATCTAATAAATACACTAAATAATTATTATCAGGGCTCCAAGTAATGTTGCTTGGTTGGCCTGATTCAAAGCGGTAAATCGTTTGCTTATCGGCATTTTTTAGTTCAGTAATAACATTCGCTTGATTACCGGTGCTGTCTTGATAATGGCGTTTGGCAACTAAATAATGTTTGCCATCAGGGGCCATTGACAGTGCGCTGACCGTGGTGGCATCAAACAATTGCTTGGCCGATAAACCATGTTGTACTGCGCTGCTAAAGGTTAGCGAATCAATGTCAGTGCTAGGGCTGAAATCAATCTCAACATCGTGCCAGTTAGCAACTTGTTCCGCAATAATCACTATTTGGTGATCGCCTTGCGGTAATGCCAATTCATAATTTTCTTTTTTGGCTGTTTGTTGTTCACCATTGATAAACAGCTGTGCTTTTTCGATACCTTTGAGAGTGAGTGTACCTTGGCTAAAGCGCTCAGCATGCGCGGAAAACTTTAATGCTTGTAAGCCGCCAAGGGTTAAGGCATTTACTTTATCTAAGCTTTGCCACTTTAATTTTTCGCCAAATACCGTGATGCTTGTTGCGGGTTGTTGAATGCTAGGTAAAAGGGTGTTAATAATCGCATCTTGATGTTCAGTTTGATATGGCTTTAACTGCATATCAGCGGCAATAGGGCCAATAAATTTAATATCTGCTTTATTTAATGGTGCTGCCACTAAAGCGCTACTTAAGGTGCTTAAAGTTAACACCGCGAGTGTGGTTGTTAGGCGAGGGGCTTTACCGCGCCATAGTGAACTAAAATTCATTATTGAGCCTGATGTAGGGAATTTAATTTAATATAGCATGTGCTCGTGGTGCCAAAAAGTGCTCTGCGATGGATTTTTGTGGTGTTCAGTTCATTCCCAATAACGTAAGGTTTGAGCTTAAGGCTGACAGTTGTTAAGGTGTATTAATTAAATGGTTAAGGGGTGACAGTGACATTATTAATCGTTTACATGGTCGTAGCGATCACGATTTCTTTTTTATGCTCTATTATGGAAGCTGTGCTGTTGAGCATTACGCCAAGTTATGTGGCCGTCTTGCGTAAGAAAAAGCCTAAACTAGCAAAGCGGTTTGAGCAATTAAAAACCAATATTGATCAGCCGTTAGCGGCTATTTTAACGTTAAATACGGTTGCTCATACCGCCGGTGCTGCCGGTGTAGGCGCGCAAGCTGCGGTGGTGTTTTCAGATGCCGCGGTGGGAATTGCTTCGGCGATAATGACTTTATTAGTATTAGTGTTGTCGGAAATTATTCCAAAAACTCTGGGCGCAAAGCATTGGCGAACGCTTGCACCTATAGTGACCCAAGCATTAAGGTATTTAGTCATCGCACTAAAACCTTTTGTATGGCTTGCTGAAAAACTCACTGGTATATTGGGCCGTAATTACAACGAAGCTTATTACATTCGCCAAGAAATAGAAGCGATGGCCGATATGGGCTCACAGTCAGGGGCGCTGCATCAGGAAGAGTCTGAAATCATCCGCAGCTTATTGCATTTCCGCCATGCTAAGTTAGATTCTTTAGTTACGCCACGCACGGTATTATTTAAAGTCCATAAAGACTTAACCGTTGATCAATATTTAGCTGAACATGGTTCAGCGGCTTTCTCTCGGGTGTTGGTGTATGACAAAAATGGTGACGACATTATCGGTTTTGTGCATAAAAACGATATTATGTTGGCTTTTCATCGATTGGGTAAAGACTATAAAATTAGCAAGTTGATTAAACCTATTTATACTGTACCAGAGACCTTGTACGTACCCACGCTATTACATACCTTGTTAGCTGAGCGCACGCATATATGTTTAGTGATAGATGAGTATGGCGATGTACAGGGCATTGTAACGCTTGAAGATATGATCGAAGCGTTAATGGGCTTTGAAATTGTTGATGAGCGTGATCAATCAGCTAATATGCAAGCAGTTGCGAAGCAGCGCTGGCGTCAGCGCTTAGCAAATAGTAATACATTACTAAGTGATGAGTTGAATGCTGAAAAAACCTCCCCAAAAAGTAAGCATTAACGTCGGCTATGGCTATTTAATGACACCATATGTAGCCATGATTGCGCCCAGCGAATAAATTCTGTTTTGCCCTTCGGGCGACTGATCAAAAACCCCTGCATTAATATATGCTCTTTAAAGCGATCTAAATATTCCAGTTCTTCAACACGCTCAATACCTTCAGCCACAATCGCTAGGTCATCTTGAATAGCAATATGCACTAAGCTACTAACAATAACCTGAGAAAATAAGTCACTTTCAATATTGCTGATCAGGGTACTGTCTATCTTCACCTCAGTAAAAGGCAAGGTTTTTAGTTGCTGTATATTGGTAAAGCCGGTGCCAAAATCATCAAGAGAAATACCAAAACCGCGCATTCTTAAACGGTTTAAGGTTTCTAATTGAGCCGAACTGGATAACGCATGTTGTTCGGTGATCTCTAATATAATTTCACTCGGGGTAAGCTGATTGAGTTGTAAAATTAATGCCAGTTTATCTGGGCAACTTAAATCTTCAAGCTGACATGGCGATAAATTAAAAGCGAGCTTAAGCTCATATCCCAAGCGGGCTTTTATTTCTGAAAAATCCCCAGTGGCTTTCTCAAACAATTGAAAGGTGACCAAGTTAATCAAATCTAAATCTTCGGCAACACTAATAAATCGCTCTGGTAAAATAATAACGCCGTGCTTGGCAGTCACAATCCGGGCTAAAACTTCAATACTGGCCACTTTATTGTTAATACGGTTCACTTTTGGTTGGTAATATGGCGTTATCTCGTTATGACTGATTGCATGCAGCAGCTGTGATTCAGAAATCGGTTCGCTGGTTTTTTCGGTGTGACATGCTAAATACTCTAATTTCTTCAGTAGCGTATAAACTTGGTTAAGTTGCACTGGCTTGGCAATATTGCCAATTAAATGTACGTTGTTTTTTCTTGCTAAATCAGCGGCCAAATCAATTATTTTCGAGTTCATTTCTGAAATAATAACAATGGCGCCGGGATATTGGATTGTCCCAAGGTGGCGAATTAGCTCCATACCATCCATATTGGGCATATTAAGATCAGTGAAAACTGCATCAAAAAAATGTGGATTTGCTTTTACTTTATTGAGCGCTTCTGCGGCGTTTAAACAGATTGTGACATTGGCTACATCAAGCTCATTTAAGATAGCTTGCATCACGACTAAAATCGCTTTTGAATCATCAACGACCAGAATATTGCGTGCTGATTTTGTCATTTTCATTCCCTGAAATAAAACTTACTGATAGTTTAAAGTAGTAGATAATCGGCAAAGTGTCAGCTTTATCAATGGAAATATATTCCATAACCTCGTTAAAAAAATTGGTATACTGATGGCATAATTTTTAAGGTTTAACGTGACATCATGCAAATACAGCTGACCCTCGCTGATCAACAATTTAGTTTAATACTTGCTGGGCAACAAATTGTAAAAATTTTTCAGCAACAACAAGCGATTGGGTTTGATAACCCGCGCGAAAACTATTTTGAATTTAAGCTAGACGATCAAGTGATTGGCTTAGACACCAGTGCCGTAGTTGAACAGAGTTTATCACTGCATATTAATAATGAATTTGTGCAACAACTCACCTTACCGCCAATTGAAAAAACCAAACCAAAGCAAGGGTTACTCGGATTATTTGCTTTAGGTTTTAAGATTTTTAAAAGTGCCAAAGTCGTTAAAGTGGCGTTAGCTGGCGCCTCAGTGGCAGGCTATGCGTGGTTATTTACCTTTGAGTTTGCTTTAATGCTAATTGCTTGTTTAGTGGTACACGAATATGGTCATGTGCGTGCTATGCAATATTTTGGCATTAAAACCAAAGGGTTTTACTTAATTCCGTTTGTTGGTGGCTTGGCTGTGTCTGATGATAAAATCACCACCCGTTGGCAAGACGTAGTGATCTCGTTAATGGGGCCCGCGTTTGGTTTAATCACCTCTGTTTTAGGTGTTGTGCTTTATTACGCCACAGAAATGGAAATTTTTGCTGGGGTCGCGGTACTCAGTGCTTTACTTAACTTATTTAATTTATTGCCTATTTTACCGCTAGATGGCGGCCATGTTTTAAAAAGTATTAGCTTTTCAATGCGTTCATGGCTTGGTTTAAGTGTTTGTTTACTTGGTGTATTGTTTGGACTGTGGCTAAGTTACACCTTCGGCTTAATGTTATTAGTATTCTTCTTATTTATTGGTGCGCTGGAAATCGGCTTTGAATGGCGTGGCCGCCATTATTCACATTTACTGCCATTAGATAAATACGGGCAAGGTTTTTCAGCGGTAATGTATGCACTCGTTGTTGCAGGGCACGTCGCGGTGATGATGCATTTTGCCGATTCAGAAAATCCGATTTTAAGCCTGCCGATGAAAATCCTATCGAGTTAATGAGCTCATTAATACATATCAGGCGTGCATATATTGCACGCCTTTGCATAATGCTTGCAGCTAATAAAAACTCAATACCAACGATATAAACACGCCGGTTATAATTAATTGCACTAAACAAAAGCCCATAATGTCTTTGGCTTTTAGGCCGGCAATGGCCAGTACCGGTAAAGCCCAGAATGGCTGAATAAGATTAGTCCAGGCATCACCCCAGGCTACCGCCATTGCTACGCGGGGCATGTCGGCCCCTAAAGCCTGTGCTGCGGGTATTACTATAGGCGCTTGTACCGCCCACTGACCGCCGCCTGATGGCACAAATATATTGACTAACCCCGCACTTAAAAAGCTCCAAAACGGCAATGATTCTGCGCTGGCGATTGCGATAAAGCCTTGCGAAATTTGTTGTGCTAAACCGGTGTCGATCATAATGGCCATGATCCCTGCATAAAACGGAAACTGAATAATAATCCCTGCGCCGCTGGGCACTGCCTGTTGCAAGCTATTGAGTAAATTGTACGGCGTTTGATGCAGTAAAATGGCTGAAAATAAAAATAGCGCAATCACACTATTTAAATTAAGTGAGCCACCACTAAAGATAAAATAATTAGCTAAATAAACTAGCCCAAGCATACCAATGCCCAGTCCTAATAATTTGCTGTGCTCAATTTTATCGGCAGGGCGGGTAACATTATTGGCCTTAGGTGTAGGTTCTGCTAATAGGTTTTTATCTACATAAATGCTGTCTTTGGCGCTGGGTAACATATAGCGATTAACTAGCGGCATAATAATGAATAAGCCCACCACAATGGCGATATTAAAACCTGAGAACAAGGTGGCGCTGGTGTTTATCACGCCCATACTTTGCTCAGCAAAATGCCCTGGAGTAGCAATGGTTAATGGAATTGAGCCAGCTAAACCGCCATGCCAAACAATAAAACCAGAATAGGCACTGGCAACCAGTAGGCGATAATCAACCGGTGTCTGACGCGCAATTGCTTTGGCAAACAAAGCACCAATCACTAAACCAAAACCCCAGTTGATCCAACTGGCGAGTAATGACACCAAGGTGACTAATAAAATCGCTTTTGGCGCAGTATTGGCAAGTGTTGCCAGCAAAGTGAGTAATCGGCTTATAATCGGTGTGCTTGCCAACATATAGCCGGTCAGTAGCACTAATAGCATTTGCATGGCAAAGCTGAGCAAATTCCAGAAGCCACTGCCCCATGCATTTATTACTTGTTGCGGGGTTGAAGGCGTAACTAGTGTTGCAATTATAAAAGTCAGTAAGGTGAGTAAAATTACAAAGATAAACGGATCGGGTAGATAACGTTCGACTAGTTTAGTAAATGGCTTGGCAATTTTATTGAGCATAATGGTGTATTTTTATTATGTGTGTGTTTGCCAATTAATCACGAATGTACTTAATTGGCAAATGCGCTGGTCGTTTTAATGTTATATCGCGTATCAAAAGCGTTAATTTAAACATTGGTGCTATTTTTGTTGTTCAAGCACCGCTTTTAAACGTGTTTGTACTTCTTCAACCAGTAAATCAGGCTGAAATTTAGATAAAAACGCATTACAGCCAACCTTTTCAACCATGGCTTGGTTAAAGCTACCACTGAGTGAGGTGTTAAGTACCACATGCAGGTTCTTTAAGCGCTTATCGTTGCGGATCTCATAAGTTAGCCGATAACCATCCATCGCTGGCATTTCAGCATCGGTGATCACCATCAGCAACTCTTTTTCTACATCCATGCCTTTATCGGCCCAGGCTTTAAGCATATTCAGTGCTTCAAGACCATTACTTGCAGGAATAATCTCAATACCCAATTGCGTTAATGTATCGCTTACTTGTTTACGTGCTGTAGGTGAATCATCAGCATGCAAAATTTTGCGGCCCACAAATTCGTTAACAATGCTTTTATCAAGTATTTCATCAGAAATTTGTACTTCGTACTCAACAATTTCAGCGAGTACTTTTTCTACATCGATGATCTCGACCAATTGCTCTTGGCCATCACGTTGAATTTTAGTGAGCGCTGTAAGGTAATGGTTTTTACCTACAGAAGTCGGTGGTGGCATAATATCGGACCAAGTCATATTGACGATTTGATCAACCTTACCAATTAAAAAACCTTGTACCGTACGATTATATTCAGTGATAACCAGATTACTGTCTTCAATGTGTTTGGCCGCAGGCATACAAATAGCTTGGCGCAAATCAATAACCGGAATAGATTCGCCACGAATGTTAGCAACACCAGAAATTTTCGGGTGTGCGTGAGGAATAATATTTAAGTGAGGCAGTTTAACCACCTCTTTTACCTTAAACACGTTAAGGGCAAATAGGTGTCGGCTGTGTAAATAAAACAGTAATAATTCTAAGCGATTTTCACCAACGAGTTGAGTTCGTTGATCAACAGAAGCTAATACACCAGACATAACACACTCGACTATATAATTAATAATTCAAGTATAGCTTACACTGTTCTGCTTTAAAAAAGCAGTCTAGATAATAATCTTAGTCCTTATAAGCGTTATACAACCATTGCCATCATTTCAGCATTACAGTAACTTATCGGATAATTGATAGCTGAATAACCAAGTGTGGGCATGCCTTTTATATTTAAACGATTATTTTTATTAGTCAGAAACCATATTGATCAGGTCAGCTGGCAAGCTGTTGCTATTGCAACACTATTACATATGTTTTTGATTTGGTTGCTTTTAGGCTTGGCCGGTGAAACAGTATTAAGCCCCGTTAGTACCTTCGTTTACTACTATATAGTAACTACCTCAACGGTAGGCTATGGTGATTTTAGTGCTAGCACAGACTTGGGGCGATGGATTGTGGCGATACTGCAAATTCCATTTGGGTTAGCTTTATTTGGTGTTCTGTTAGGTAAAACAGGGCAAACAGTTACTTATTTAATTAGGCGCGCTATGACAGGTGATAAAAATTTTTCGCATTTCAACAATCACATTATTATTTTTGGCTGGCATCAAATCCGCACTAAAAAAATGATTGATTATATCTTGGCTGACCAAAAACGTATGGAACGCCGAATTTTGCTGGCGGTGACAGAGCAAATGGAACACCCATTCTTAGCTAACGCGCATGTTGATTTTGTGCGCTTAACGAGTTTTACCGACTGTGAAGAGCTTGCCCGTGTGGCGATTAGACAAGCCGATAAAATTATTATTGATGGTCAAGATGACGACCAAACTTTTACTACCGCACTGAGGATCAGCAAATTAGTAAACGATGACTGCCATATTAGTGCGCATTTTAATGATGAAAGTAAAGTTGAAATGCTGCTAGAGCACTGTCATAACGTGGAATGTTCAAGTGCTAAATCAGCTGAAATTTTAGTGCGTTCAATGCAAGACCCAGGTTCTAGTCGCGTACAAGAAGAGCTTTTATCTACCTTACATGGTGATACTCAGTTTAGTTTAGTGATCCCCGCTGATTTGGCTGAAATGGAGTTTGGTAAATTATTTCATCATTTTAAACACGATCACGATGCTATTTTACTCGGTGTTGCGCACAATCTCAGTGCGCAAAATATGGATTTAAACCCACCACTTAATTACCCAGTTAATAGCGGCGATATATTACATTACATCGCTGTTGACCGTGTATTAAGCAGCGAAGTAGATTGGCAGGGGCTTGCTAAGTAATGGGGGAAGTGGCGTTTTTAATTCTACTCTTGAGTGCTTATATTCTACCTGTGGTAATTGTGCTCAATAGTAAGCGCACTCAAGGACATGAAAAAAATGGTTGGTTAATTGGCATCATCCTCTTCTCATGGCTTGCACTGGTTATGTACTTTGCCATCATCCCTAAGCATGGTCACAAAAAGAAAAAGACCAAAAAAAAGTAGAGCTAAGCGGCCAGCTTACATATAAATTTGCCAACCGTATTTGATTTAATCAGCACGGTTTTTATTTTCAGCTGCTAGCCTCACTTTAATTGTTTTAGCTTGTGCTCTACTAAAGCATCATCAGGGGCTAGTTGCTGGGCAACTTCGAGCAGCTGAATGGCATCATTAGGGTGCTCATCTTGATGTTTTAGGGCAACATCAATCAGTGGTTGAATATCAATTTTTGCTTGATGCTCTTGCACATGCGCTGCTTTTTCATCAATAAGAATGTTGTGCGCTTTGCTTAATAAGGCTTGCCGGTGTGCCGATTTGATATTCGCCTTGTTGAGCCTTCTGTAATAGTCTTCTTTAAAGCGCAGGGTTTTGGTTTGTAGGCGAAATTGCGCAATATCAATTTGCTGATGAGCAATAAAATCAACGGCCACTTGTTTATAAAAGCCAAATTTATTTAAGTAAGTGGCATGCGTGCTGTGGCCCATACCAAATACCCGTAAATGGGTTAGTTGCGAATAGCGCTTAGCATGACCACGATCAATACGATTGGTCGGGTCGTAAATTATATAGCCTTTAGCATTGCCTAAATCGAGATCGTGGTAATCTTGTTCCCAATCGAATTGTTGGGCTATATCGGTACTTGAGCGGTCATCCCAAGGAGCAAGTGCTTTATTTTTGGTACTAACAGGATGAAATAACAGTACCTTATCTAGCTTTAGTAAGTTAGCAAATGCACCTACAGCAAAGCCACCTCGGCTTAAGCCGTAGCCTAATCGCTCGGTAAAGGGGGTTAGCAAGGGAGCGAGTTGCTCGAGGAAAAACAGTAAATTACGGTGTCTAAACCAATTACTTATGCCTAAGTGCTGAAAAGAAATAACATTAACCTGTTGTTTTTGCGCTAGCTGAAACCCCCAAGGGCTAAAATCATCATTGAGATCATGCTGTTGGTAATTGGTACCAGCAGGGGAAAAGGTGAATAATAAAGGCTTATTAATATCAATAAAGTGATACTTAACAAACACATCGCCAAGTAAATCCCCTCCAGAGATAGGTAATCTGGCTTGCTGTTCATCTTGAGCTAGAGTTAACCACTCATCTAACCAATACAGTAATTTCATCTAACCCCCTAACTAAAACAAGCCAACTATTTTAGCAAATTTGGAAAAAGAAGGAAAACGTGATGTATTAGCAGCAATCTATTGTTGTTACTCGGCCATTTTTATAATTGCTTGCCAATCCGCTTTAGTCACTGGCATTACCGATAATCGACCACCTTTTTTAAGGGCTATTTCGGTGATGGCGTCGTTTTCTTTAATCGCTTTTAGGCTGACTAATTTATTTAAATGCTGCTGATAGGTCACATCAACCACCACCCATCTCGGTTTATCACTGGTCGATTTAGGGTCGTAATAATCACTGCTTAAATCAAATTGGCAAGGATCTGGGTAGGCTTCAGCAGTCACTATTGCGATACCAGCTACACCGACGTGTTTACAGCTAGAATGGTAAATCATCACTAAATCGCCGAGCTTTACGCCATCACGCATAAAATTACGAGCTTGGTAGTTGCGCACACCTTCCCATGCAGTGGTTTGTGCGGGGGCGCTTTTTAAATCGTCGATTGAAAATGCATCGGGTTCGGTTTTAAATAACCAATACGCCATAACTAGGCTCCTTGAAATATTTACATCATACTTGTCTATAGTATCATTAAAATCTAAATGGGATTGAGGAGCAACTATGAGCCAAGTTTTAGATGATTTATTGTCGTTATTAACGTTAGAAGAAATAGAGCAGGGCTTGTATCGCGGGCAAAGCCAAGATTTGGGGTTTCGCGCGGTATTTGGCGGCCAAGTAATGGGGCAGGCGTTGTCTGCGGCCAAAGAAACCTTGCCAGAGGGGCGTATTGTACACTCTCTGCATTCTTATTTTTTACGCCCTGGTGATGCTGCCAAGCCAATAGTGTACGATGTTGAAACCATTCGGGATGGTAAGAGCTTTAGTACCCGCCGTGTTAGTGCGATTCAATATGGCAAACCTATTTTTTATATGACGGCATCATTTCAAGGTGCAGAACAAGGCTTGTCGCATCAAGCCACTATGCCGGATGTACCTGCTCCTGAGGAGCTGCGCTCATCACTGGAGTTTTATCAAGAGCACGCATCTCATATACCAGAGGTGATCCGCAATAAGTTTATTCGCGAAATGCCGATTGAAATGCGTCCGGTCACCTTTCATAACCCATTTAAGCCAGAGGTAATGGAGCCGGTTAAACATATTTGGTTCAAAGCCAATGGCGAGATGCCAGATGATCAACGTATTCATAACTATTTATTGGCGTATGCGTCTGACTTTGAGTTTTTACCAACCGCATTACAGCCGCACGGCGTGTCGTTTATGCAGCCCAATATGCAGGTAGCAACCATTGACCATGCGATGTGGTTTCATCGCCCGTTTCGTTTGGATGATTGGATTTTATATACCATTGATAGCCCAAGTGCGAGTTCAGGGCGTGGTTTAGTGCGTGGCCAGTTCTTTGACCGTCAAGGCAACTTAGTGGCCTCAACGATCCAAGAAGGGGTAATGCGTCAGCGCTGATAGGCGATTTGCAGCTATTTTTGGTTACATTGCCCTTGTACAATATCACTAATTGACTGCCAGACCCGTGCTGGCAGTAATGCTTTAAGATGCATATACACTTCACACAGTTCTGTACTGCCTTGTAAGCCATTCTCGGTTTCGCTAATTAAACCTTGCTCGCGCAAGTTGCTAATAAAACCGACCAATACTTTTTTGTCAAAAAATTCAGGAGTTTTAATGCCGTGCAATGTCCCTAAGCGCTCAGCCAGTACTTGGCTTTCACGTTCAAGTTCTGCGCGTTCAATACCTAAACTTGTTTGAATAAAACCAGTTACAATCGCATAGCGTTGCAGCGTTAAACTAAGCGCCCGACCGAGTATTTCCAGCTTCGCTAAGCAGTCATTACTGTTGGTGATTTTGATGTTATCACCATCAATCTCAATTAAATCTTGATCAACAAAGCTGGCTAAAATACGGGTAATGTAGTTTTCGTCGAGTTCGTGCAAAAACCATTCTTTAGCAAACAGCGGGTAAAAGCAGTTAATCAAAGCTTGGCACTGTGTAATGGTGGTTTTATGGCTTTTAAATATATGCAGCGCCAGTAAGCTTGGTACCGCAAACACATGCAGGATATTATTACGATAATAGTTAAAGAGGATTTTTTCTTTATCATTAATCGCGATAATTTCGCCAAACTCATCACTGATCACCTCAAACTTATTCAGCTTTAACGCATGCGCCAATAGTTGTTCTGGGTTTTCATCTGGGATGGTGACTTTTTCACTGTAACTCGCACTGCGTTGCAGGTGTAAGTAAAAATCTAGCTGCGCTAACAATTTAGGTTTACTCAACGCTTGTTTGTCGTTTACTAGTAATATCATCGCTAGTAAGTTAACTGAGTTAAGGGCTGCGGCACTGTTAATGTTAACCATCACTTTATCGGCTAATGTCGCCACTTGCGGCCCAAGCCACTGCGGTTTTTGTACATCAGTAGGGTGAATAGATGCACGCCAATCAGGTTGATGCTCATTTAAATATTGGTTGATTGAGATCGGATCGCCAAAGTTTAAATAACCACGACCGTAGTTCTTTAAATTTTTAATGGCTTTAAAAATACCAAAAATAGACTCGCCTTTTTTATCGTCGCCCGCCAGTTCTTTCAGGTAGGTATTGATTTCCATGACATGCTCATAGCCAATATACACAGGCACAATCGAAATTGGACGATCAATTCCACGTAACATGGCTTGTAAGGTCATTGCCAACATACCGGTTTTTGGTGGCAATAAACGCCCGGTGCGGCTGCGTCCGCCTTCCGTGTAAAACTTTACGGAATAACCTTTGATAAATAACTGGCTTAAATATTCTTTAAACACGGCCGAATAGAGCTTGTTGCCCGCGAATGAACGGCGAATAAAAAACGCCCCTGAGCGGCGGAAGATGCCACCGGCAGGGAAAAAGTTTAAGTTAATACCCGCGGCAATATGTGGTGGCACTAAGCCTAAATGATAAATAGAGTAGGTAAGTAGCAAATAATCCATGTGTGAGCGATGGCATGGCATATAGATGATCTCATGACCTTTATTGGTTAAGTCATGTAGCTGCTCGGTGTATTTGATATCAATACCGTTATACAGTTTATTCCACAGCCATGTAAGTATGCGCTCTGCAACACGAATGGTCGCGTCGCTATAATTTGCCGCTATTTCATCAAGCAGCTTTAAGGCATTTTGTCGTGCCTGTTGCTGGCTGATGTTTTTTTCTTTGGCTTCAGTTTGAATCGCTTTTTTTATAGTTGGTGAAGCCAATAACGAATTAAACAGCTGCTCGCGTGAGGGCATTTTAGGGCCCGTCGCCGCTAGTTTTTGGCGCCGAAAATGTACCCGTGCCACGCGAAGTAGTTTATGCGGTAGTTCATCCACATCAGCTTTTTCGTTAACCAGTAGCGATAAATCAAGTGGCTGACTAAAGCGAATAAAATTGTCACGGCCAGAGAACAGTAATACAAAAAACTTACGAAACCAGCTAGGGGTCAGTGAATGCGACACCAGCGTGCCTAAACCGGGCTTTTCTTTACCTGGATTACGACCCCATAAAATAGTCACTGGCAGCACTTGCACGTTTTGTTCACCGTTGGCCAGTAATTGATCAATAATTTGTTTGCCTTGATTAAGCGCATCCGTTGGTTTGGCTTTATCGCCAAATAGCGGCGGTGGATTTTGTAAACCAATAAAGCGCTCTAGTTCTTGGCCACCTAACAGTTGTGATTGCATAGGTGACGGTAAACCAAACTTTTTGCAGACTTTATCTAGCGCCGCTAAATCTGAGCGAGCATTGAGCTTAACGATATAAAAGGTTGGATATGCCGGATTAAGGCCGTATTGTTCGATTGGGTTTTCAGGCAGCACCTTGCTTTTAACGAACAGGCTATTCATTACCTTAGAGACAAAATTCAAACAATAATTAAAAATACGCATCAACTCACCAACGTAGAGGGTAAAAAGCAAAATAAGCGCAGATAATACCAAGTAATAACTGGACTGACCATTATCATTAATAGCGAGCACGATCATCTCGCTCTATCACTATAGATAACTTCCTGTATTGACGACACAATGACAGCCCTTTTTTACAGTATAAATAATCCTCATTCTGGTAGTTTGAAATAGTTGTTGCATTTATCACCAATATCACTATAATACGCAGGCTTTCAAAATTCCCTCGGGAACTTGGAAGGAACATTAAGCTTGGATTTCAAGCTAATAAAACAGGAGTTCCGATTTGGAACTCAACGTAGATATAAATCAACAACCGGCATCTTATGTTTTTAAGATTGTTTCGGTCGTTTTTTTATGCTCTTTTAAATGCTCTTTATATTGAGGTTTAAGAATGTCAAATCAACGCATTCGTATTCGCCTAAAAGCTTTTGACCACCGTTTGATTGACCAATCAACGGCGGAAATCGTGGAAACTGCGAAACGCACTGGCGCCCAAGTACGTGGTCCAATTCCACTACCTACACGCTTTGAACGTTTTACTGTACTTACATCACCGCACGTTAATAAAGACGCGCGTGATCAGTACGAGATCCGCACCCATAAACGTCTGATCGACATCGTAGAACCAACTGACAAGACTGTTGACGCACTTATGCGTTTAGATCTTGCTGCTGGTGTTGATGTTCAAATCAGCCTGGGTTAATCGAAAGATTAGAGAGGTTTTAGGAAAATGGCATTAGGTCTAGTCGGTCGTAAAGTGGGTATGACACGTATCTTCACTGAAGATGGTGTATCTATCCCTGTGACAGTTATTGAAGCGACACCTAACCGCATTGCTCAGATCAAATCTGACGCAACAGACGGTTATAACGCGCTTCAAGTAACCGCAGGCACTAAAAAAGCAAGCCGTGTAAACAAAGCAACAGCGGGTCACTTCGCTAAAGCTGGTGTTGAAGCGGGTCGCGGTCTGTGGGAATTCCGCCTAAATGGTGGTGAAGGCGATTTTGAAGTAGGCGCTGAGCTTACTGTTGAATTATTCAACGAAATCAACAAAGTTGACGTAACCGGTACTTCTAAAGGTAAAGGTTTCCAAGGTGGTGTTAAGCGCTGGAATTTCAGCATGCAAGACGCTACACATGGTAACTCTCTATCTCACCGTGCTCCTGGTTCAATCGGTCAAAACCAATCACCTGGTAAGGTGTTTAAAGGTAAGAAAATGGCCGGTCATATGGGTGCTGAGCGTGTAACGACTCAAAACTTAGAACTAGTACGCGTTGACGCTGAGCGTAACTTGCTTTTAGTTAAAGGTGCAGTACCTGGCGCTATCGGCGGTGACGTTATCGTTAAACCTGCTGTTAAAGCATAAGTCCTGGAGATTTAGTGATGGAATTAGCAATTAAAGACGCTTCTGGCGGTCTTGAAGTTTCTGAAGCTACTTTTGGACGTGAGTTTAACGAAGCATTAGTACATCAAGTAGTTGTTGCATACGCAGCAGGTGCTCGTCAAGGTACTCGTGCTCAGAAGACACGTTCTGAAGTAAGCGGTGGTGGTAAAAAACCATGGGCTCAAAAAGGTACTGGCCGTGCACGTGCTGGTACAATCCGTAGTCCAATTTGGCGTTCAGGTGGCGTTAGCTTCGCAGCTAAACCACAAGACCACAGCCAAAAAGTAAACCGTAAAATGTACCGCGGTGCGATCAAAAGCATTTTATCTGAATTAGTTCGTCAAGAGCGTTTAATCGTTGTTGAAAGTTTTGCTCTAGCAGCACCAAAAACTAAAGAACTAGTTGCTAAGCTTAAAGAACTTGAGCTTAAAGATGTTCTAATCGTAACTGAAGAAGTAGATGAGAATCTATTTTTATCGGCACGTAACCTGTACAAGGTTGACACGCGTGATGTAGCTGGTATCGACCCTGTAAGCTTAATCGCTTTCGATAAGGTACTTATTACAGCTGCTGCTGTTAAGCAACTTGAGGAGACGCTAGCATGATCCGTGAAGAACGTCTTTTAAAAGTGATCCTTGCTCCACATATCTCTGAAAAAAGCACAATTGCTGCTGAAGAAAACAACACAATCGTTTTCAAAGTAGTAAATGACGCAACTAAAGCTGAAGTTAAAGCAGCTGTTGAGAAGCTTTTTGAAGTGGAAGTAACTGGTGTTCGCACACTTAATGTTAAGGGTAAAACAAAACGTACTGGCGCACGTTTCGGTCGTCGTAGCGACTGGAAAAAAGCTTACGTTACTCTTAAAGAAGGCAGCGAACTAGACTTTGTCGGCGGCGCCGAGTAATAAGGGGAGTTAGAATTATGGCACTTCAAAAGTGTAAGCCAACTTCTGCGGGTCGTCGTCACCTAGTTAAAGTGGTAAACCCAGATCTACATAAGGGCAAGCCATACGCACCACTATTAGAGAAAAACTCTAAGTCAGGTGGTCGTAATAACAATGGTCGTATTACGGTTCGTCATATCGGTGGTGGTCATAAGCAGCATTACCGTTTAATCGATTTTAAACGTACTAAAGATGGCATTCCAGCCACTGTTGAGCGTTTAGAATATGATCCAAATCGTAGCGCAAACATCGCACTTGTATTATATGCAGACGGTGAGCGTCGTTACATTATCGCACCAAAAGGCTTAAAAGCTGGTGATGCAATCCAGTCTGGTGTTGATGCACCAATCAAGCCTGGTAATGCATTACCTATGCGCAATATGCCTGTAGGTTCGACTGTTCACAACGTAGAATTAAAACCAGGTAAAGGTGCTCAAATCGCACGTTCTGCTGGTGCATACGTTCAAATCCTTGCGCGTGATGGTCAATATGTAACATTACGTCTTCGTTCAGGCGAAGTTCGTAAAGTTGAATCTGATTGTCGTGCAACGCTAGGTGAAGTAGGCAATGCTGAGCATATGCTTCGTTCACTTGGTAAAGCAGGTGCAAATCGCTGGCGTGGTATTCGTCCGACAGTTCGTGGTGTTGCCATGAACCCGGTTGATCACCCACACGGTGGTGGTGAAGGTCGTACATCTGGTGGTCGTCATCCTGTGTCTCCATGGGGTAAGCCGACTAAAGGTGCTAAGACGCGTAAGAACAAGCGTACGGATAAATTTATAGTACGTCGTCGTACTAAGTAATATTGAGGAATAGCCATGCCACGCTCTCTCAAGAAGGGTCCTTTTATAGACCTACACTTGCTGAAGAAGGTAGAGAAAGCTTTGGAAAGCGGTGACAAGAAGCCAATTAAAACTTGGAGCCGTCGTTCAATGATCATACCTAACATGATCGGATTGACCATTGCTGTCCATAATGGTCGCCAGCATGTACCTGTTTTCGTTTCTGACGAAATGATCGGTCACAAACTAGGTGAATTTGCACCAACTCGCACTTACCGTGGCCACGCTGCGGATAAGAAAGCGAAGAAACGTTAAGAGGGGAATGATAAATGCAAGCATTAGCTAAACATAAATTCGCCTCTGGTTCGGCGCAAAAAGCACGTCTAGTTGCAGATCAGATCCGCGGGTTACCTGTCGATCGCGCACTAGAAATCCTGGCGTACAGCCCTAAGAAAGCGGCTGTATTAGTTAAGAAAGTACTTGAGTCTGCTATTGCTAACGCAGAGCATAACGAAGGTGCTGACATTGATGAGCTACGTGTAACAACGATCTTTGTGGACGATGGTCCAACAATGAAACGTATTATGCCACGTGCTAAAGGACGCGCTGACCGCATCCTTAAGCGTACAAGCCACATCACTGTTGTGGTTTCAGATAGCTAGGAGTATAAGTAATGGGACAAAAAGTTCATCCTACTGGTATTCGCCTAGGTATATCTAAACCTTGGGTTTCTACCTGGTACGCGAGTTCAAAAGATTTCTCTGCACAGCTTTTTGGCGATCACAAAGTACGTACATTCCTTACTAAGGAATTGAAAGCGGCTTCTGTGTCTAAAATCGTTATTGAGCGTCCAGCAAAATCAATCCGCGTAACAATCCACACGGCTCGTCCGGGTGTTGTTATCGGTAAAAAAGGCGAAGACGTAGAAAAATTACGTCAAGCGGTAACTAAGATTGCTGGTGTACCTGCTCAGATCAATATTTCTGAAGTACGTAAACCAGAACTAGATGCACAACTAGTAGCAGACGGCATTGCCTCTCAACTAGAGCGTCGTGTTATGTTCCGTCGCGCTATGAAGCGTTCGGTACAAAATGCAATGCGCATCGGTTCTAAAGGGATCAAAGTTGAAGTTAGCGGTCGTCTTGGCGGCGCAGAAATCGCACGTTCAGAATGGTATCGTGAAGGTCGTGTACCTCTACATACTCTTCGTGCTGATATCGACTACGCAACTTCTGAAGCCTTAACCACTTATGGTATCATTGGTGTTAAAGTTTGGATCTTCAAAGGCGAAGTTATTGGTGGTTTACCACTAGTACAAGAGCAAGAGAAGCCAGCTAAACGCGCACCAAAGAAAGCCAAAAAAAGTGCTAAGTAGAGGTAGCGAGTAATGTTACAGCCAAAACGTACAAAATTCCGTAAAATGCACAAAGGCCGCAACCGTGGTCTAGCGCAAAACGGTAACAAAGTAAGCTTCGGTACTTTCGGTTTGAAAGCTACTGGCCGTGGCCGCATGACTGCTCGTCAAATCGAAGCAGCTCGTCGTGCCATGACGCGTCACGTGAAACGTCAAGGTAAAATCTGGATCCGTGTGTTCCCAGACAAGCCAATCACGAACAAACCGCTTGAAGTTCGTATGGGTAAAGGTAAAGGTTCTGTTGAATATTGGGTTGCTGAAATTCAGCCTGGTAAAGTACTTTACGAAATGGAAGGTGTTTCTGAAGAGCTTGCTCGTGAAGCATTCAACCTTGCTGCTCGTAAACTGCCATTCAAAACAACTTTCGTAACTCGGACGGTAATGTGATGAAAGCAAGCGAACTAAAAGACAAAAGCGTAGAAGAGCTTAATGCTGAACTTCTAGGACTTCTTCGTGAGCAGTTTAACCTGCGCATGCAAGCAAGCACTGGTCAGTTAGCTCAAACTCACACGCTACGAACAGTACGTCGCGATATCGCGCGTGTAAAAACAGTTATTAACCAGAAGGCAGGTCAATAATGAGTGATAAAATTCGTACTCTTCAAGGCACTGTAATCAGCGACAAGATGGAAAAATCTTTCACTATCGCTATCGCACGTTACGTGAAGCACCCAATCTATGGGAAATTCATCAAACGTACGACTAAGTTACACGTACATGACGAAAATAACACAGCAAAAGCGGGTGACGTTGTTACTATCCGTGAATGCGCGCCAATCTCTAAGACTAAGTCTTGGACATTAGTAGACGTTATTTCTAGTCCAAAACAAGCTTAATTTTTAATTAAGTCTGTTTTATAAAAAGCCCCGGCATTAGCTGGGGCTTTTTGTTTTTAGGAGCTGTAAGTTTTAAGCTTTAAGTCGTCAGTCGTCAGCCGCTCGCAGTGAATGTGAGTGCCGTAGCTTGGGTTGAGTCTAATGAGGGCCGAGAGAAAAGAACGCCACGAATATGCAGGTATAAAAATTCATAGCACAGAAAAAGCACCTCGATAAACTTTCATCATAAAAAACTACTTGACCTTAACCTAGCTCCAGCTTTTATGCTGTATTTTTCACTCTTAATTAAATGCTATGTGTCCGATTCAAAATTACCTTTTAAGCTTAGGCCTTACCGAATATAGGCAATCTATAATGCAAGTTGTGGAGCTTGGTCGAGCGGTGGAGCGCTCAATTGCAAATAACAGTGAATTTGCAATTGCTGCGTTAGCATGGGTTGAGCAGCAAAAAAGATGCCCAACAATAACAAACAAAAGAGCATTAATTATATTTTTACTGCATAAATTGGGTTATAAAATTAGAGAGCAAAAAAGCCTTTACAAGTGCAAAGGCTGATGTTTTTCTGCGCTGACCGCTGACCGCTGACCGCTGACCGCTGACCGCTGACCGCTGACCGCTGACCGCTGACCGCTGACCGCTGACCGCTGACCGCTGACCGCTGACCGCTGACCGCTGACCGCTGACCGCTGACCGCTGACCGCTGACCGCTGACCGCTGACCGCTGACCGCTGACCGCTGACCCTTCTACCAGATCATCTCAACAAACTCAGGGTGATCCACGAATGGATTACGATTTCCTTGATGCTCATAAGCGGCTTGGTTTCTATCTAACTCTAATTGACTGACTGGATCCTCGTTATGCCAATTAACCAACATAGTCACTACCCAATTCTCAAACACTTGATTTGAGCTGCCATTGAGTACAGCGTTACTGGCAGTGGTATTATTTTGCCAAGTAGCAATGACGTTTTCGTAGCGGGTTGCCATATAAAAATAGGCGCGAGCAAAGTCACCTTTAAATTCATCGATTGGCTCAAATACCGTACCTGAGTAATTAATCGAGCTGGCTGCGCTGCCAAGCTTACTACCATTACTTGAGGTGTAGCTGGCGCTGCCCACTTCACCAAACGGGTAGTTGCTACGTTTTGAATTAACATAACCATCGGTGGCAAAAATATGGTGTACGTCTGAGTTCATCGGCTCATTTGTGCCGCCAAACCAACTTTTCGGGAATGAATGTTCGCGGTTGTAGCAATCAGCTTCACTATTGTAAGTGCCGCATTGATCACTTACAGCGACATAGTTATAGCTATCTTGGCCGGTGGGATTTTCTGAATAACGATCGAGGATTGAATTGTCATTTTCAAAGTACTTATCCCGAGATGCGCTATCGTAAAAATGCCAAATAGCTGAATAGCCCTGTGAGTTGTGACCTTTAATAATGTTGTATAGCGCTGTTTTTAGAGCGTAGCCTGTTAAACCTTGGGCTGTGACATAATAACCGCTTGGCTCCGTGGGTGGCGTTTCCGGGTTGGTATTATCACCAAGTATAAAGGGAGTTGCTTCACTGCTTTGAAAGCTACTGCCGCTTGCAAGTTGTGTTTGGCCAAATGTTAACGCGTAGCTACCGTTACCAAATGAACAGCAAATACCGTCGCCGTAACTATCAAAAATACTAAACGTGTAATCGCCATCAACTAAGCAAGCTTGCTCAGTGTAGCTGTTGTTACCACTATAACCGCCACCAGATGCAACGGTTGTACCTTGAGCATTAGTTATTTGCCAACTAGTTTCTTCGCCATAATTATCAGTTGTTAGCGCTAAACTAACCGTATTATTGGCACAACCTGATGGTGGTGGCGGTGTGCTGCTACCAGAGCTTGGCGTGAAACTATCCACATACACAGTTTCACTGCCATCAAAGCCACTAACATCATAAAAGCGCAGGCCAACGCTAATCGTAGCATTGCTGGTTGCTGTATATTGATGACTGATCTGTTGCCATTGATTTAATAGCGCAGGGTTTGAGTAGCCTTGGTAGCCGTCGGCAATTAGGCGCGCTTTCACGCCGCCTTCTGTGTGATAAATCCAGCTTGAAAATAGATAGCTTTGGCCTGCTTCAACAGTCACTGTTTGCAGTAAATCAGTATTACTTTGGCTTGCTGTATTAACGTCTACTTTTGCAGCGAGAGAGCCGGTGTTGACGATAGAACTTGAAGGCGATAGCACAATACCAGCATCAATGGTGCTCCAGTCGTTAGGGGTGTTGCCTGACCAACTTTCAAAGTCGCCATTATCAATGGCGGCTAAGCAAGGCAGTGCTGTTGATAAAACAGCGCTGGCGAGTATGAGTTTTTTATATGTCCCGTGTGACATAGTGTTTCCTTATTGTTATGGGCGCACAGAATGTGGCCAATTTCACTATAGCCTACCTGAGATTTGTTGCAAAAAGGTTAACGTTTAATTTTATTACCGATGCTGAGAATTGCTATTTTTGCGAGCTATTCATTACGCTGCGATAGCGGACGCGCGCTATTTTTTGCTTTTAATATGTTTTTACTGGTTAATTTATAAATTAATAACTAAATGGAATAACAAAGCAGATTCTATTCTTTTTTTATTGGCGCATACCCCGTTATTCTTCACACTCAGAGAAATCTTTAGGGCCTGAGTTATTTGCCTTAAAGTCGACACAAATTTTAGGCAAAGTGATTGACTGTGATCAGTGATCATTTTGTAGATAACTTTCAGGGTTACGGGGAATTAATTCATGTTGTTAGGTCAACTTAATGCTGCAGCAAGTCCACTATCGCAAGAGCAAGTACAAAAGCTACAAGGTTTAGTCGCTGAACTTAATCCAATTCAGCAAGCGTGGGTGAGTGGTTACCTTGCTGCGAATGCAAATACGGCAGCTTTAGGTGGCGTGGTTGGTGCTACACCAAGTGCGGGTGAGGGCACTGCATTGACCATTTTATATGGTTCACAAACCGGTAACTCAAAAGGTGTCGCAACTAAGCTTAAAGAGCAAGCTGAGTCTCGTGGTTTGGCTGTTAAATTAGTGAGTATGGCCGATTATAAACCAACGGCCCTGAAAAAAGAAAAATTCTTAACAGTCGTTGTTTCAACTTACGGTGAAGGTGAGCCGCCAGAAGATGCAGAAGCACTGCATGAGTTTTTAGCGACTAAAAAAGCCCCTAAACTTGATGGTGTGAAAATTGCGGTTATAGGTTTAGGTGATTCAAGCTATGAATTCTTCTGCCAAACAGCAAAAGATTTTGAACAACGTTTAAATAAACTCGGTGCAGAAACTGTGTATCAGCGTGCTGATTTAGATGTTGATTATGATGAGGAAGCGGTAACATGGATCAGTGGCGCGTTAGATGCCTTTGAACCTGATTTAAAAGCGCAGCAAGGCGCAACAGGTGGTCAAGTGCTTTCATTTGGTGCGCCAGTAACAGCTGCCAGCCAATACACTAAGCAAAATCCATTTGCGGCAGAGCTAAGCACTGTGCAAAAAATCACCGGTCGTGATTCAAGCAAAGATGTGCGTCACGTTGAAATTTCACTTGAAGGTTCTGATATTACTTATACCCCAGGTGACTCGCTAGGGGTGTACTTCTTAAATGATGAAGTCTTGGTTGATGAAGTATTAACACTGACGCAAATTGATGCTGCAAGCCAAGTTAAAATCGCAGATGAACAGCTAAGCGTTCGTGATGCACTGATCGAAAAATTAGAGCTAACTCAGTCATACCCAGGGTTTGTTGAAAAGTATGCAATCGCAACGGGCACCCCTGAGCTACTTAAGTTAGTTGAAGATAAAGCGGCAATGCGTGAATACATTGAGTCTCGTCAAATCTTTGATGTGATCCGCCAAAACCCAGCCAAGCTTGAGGCACAAACCTTGGTTGATTGTTTACGCAAGCTGCAAGCACGTTTATATTCAATCGCTTCAAGCCAAGCTGAAGTGGAAGACGAAGTCCATTTAACTATTGGCTTGGTTGAGTTTGAAGCGTTTGGTAGTGAGCATTTAGGTGGCTGTTCAGGTTATTTAGCACGTCGTGCTGAAGAAGGCTGTAAAGTAAAAGTATTTAGCGAACATAACGATAATTTCCGGTTACCTGCTAACGACGAAACACCTGTGATCATGGTCGGCCCAGGTACCGGTATTGCACCGTTCCGCGCCTTTTTACAAGAACGTGATGCCCGCGAAGCAACAGGTAAAAACTGGTTATTCTTTGGCAACCCACACTTTACCCAAGATTTCTTATACCAAGTAGAAATTCAAGGTTACTTGAAGTCAGGTTTATTGAGCAAAGTGGATGTGGCGTTTAGCCGTGACCAAGCTGAGAAAGTCTACGTACAAGACAAGCTACGTGAAAACAGCAAAGCGGTATTTGAGTGGCTAGAAGCCGGCGCGCATTTTTATATTTGTGGTGACGCCAATCGCATGGCGAAAGATGTACACCAAACCTTGGTAGATATTATCAAAGAAAACAGTGGTAAGAATGATATAGACGCTGAGCAGTATTTAAAAGATTTACGCAGCGCAAATCGCTATCAGAAAGACGTTTACTAAAGTTAAACGTTGCTTACTTTATTAAAAGTTAACAGCCGTCACTGTAACAAATTTAGGATTAAATATGAGCGAACAAGATAACAACGTAAAGCTTTCTGATAACGAGCGTTTGAAAAGAGAAAGTAACTTTTTACGTGGCACCATAGAGCAAGATTTAAAAAATGAGATCACCGGTGGCTTTACTGCGGATAACTTTCAGTTAATTCGTTTCCACGGTATGTATCAACAAGATGACCGTGATATTCGTGGTGAGCGTGCTAAGCAAAAGCTAGAGCCATTACATAACGTAATGTTACGTGCTCGTATGCCTGGCGGTATCATCAAGCCTGAGCAATGGTTGGCGATTGATAAATTTGCCGACGAAAAAACTAGCTACGGCAGTATTCGTTTAACAACTCGGCAAACATTTCAGTTTCATGGGGTATTAAAGCCAAACATTAAAGGCATGCACCAAATGCTTAATAGTGTTGGTATTGACTCAATTGCAACAGCAGGTGATGTTAACCGTAACGTACTGTGTACTACTAACCCAGTAGAGTCTGAGTTACATCAAGAAGCATACGATTGGGCTGCGAAAATTTCTGAGCATTTATTACCAAAAACCAAAGCGTATGCTGAAATTTGGTTAAATGGCGAAAAAGCAGAAACCACAGAAGAGCCAATTTTAGGCTCTAATTACTTACCGCGTAAGTTTAAAACCACAGTGACCATTCCACCAAATAATGAAGTGGACGTGCATGCGAATGACTTAAACTTTGTTGCGATTGCTGAACATGGCAAGCTAGTTGGTTTTAACGTATTAGTGGGGGGCGGCCTTGCCATGACTCACGGCGATACTGCAACCTATCCACGTAAAGCCGATGACTTTGGTTTTATCGCTTTAGCAGATACGCTAAAAATTGCTGAGCATGTGGTATCAGTACAGCGTGATTGGGGAAATCGCTCAAACCGTAAAAACGCAAAAACTAAATACACCTTAGACCGTGTTGGCACTGATGTATTTAAAGCGGAAGTAGAACAGCGTGCCGGTGTTAAATTTGCGCCAAGCCGCCCGTATGAATTTACCCACCGTGGCGATCGTATCGGTTGGATTGAAGGCATTGATGGCAAGCACCACTTAACTCTGTTCATTCAAAGTGGTCGTATTTTAGATTATCCAGGTAAACCACTGAAAACCGGTTGTCGCAAAATTGCTGAAGTTCACCAAGGTGATATGCGTATGACGGCAAATCAAAACTTGATCATTGCCGGTGTGCCAGCCTCACAAAAAGCAGTGATTGAAGAAATCGCCCGTAATCATGGTTTGATTGACGACAAAGACTCTGAGCAACGTAAAAACTCTATGGCCTGTGTGGCATTGCCAACCTGTCCATTAGCAATGGCTGAAGCAGAACGCTACTTGCCAAGCTTAATTGAAAAAACCGAAGCGCTGCTTGCTAAGCACGGTATTCCTGATGACAGTATCATCATGCGTGTTGTGGGTTGCCCGAATGGCTGTGGCCGCGCCATGTTGGCAGAAGCGGGCTTAGTAGGGAAAGGTCCAGGTAAATATAACGTGTACTTAGGTGGCAACCTTGAAGGCACGCGTATTCCTAAGTTGTATTTAGAAAATGTCGGTGAAGACGTGTATTTAGAGGCCTTTGACAAATTAATAGGTCAATGGGCAAGTGAACGTAACGACGGCGAATGTTTTGGTGACTTTGTGATCCGCAAAGGCATCGTTGCTGAAGTTAAAGTGTCAGTCACCGATTTTCACGCTTAATTTAAAAGCAAGCGAGTGAGCTTGCTGAGGTTTGGAATTTACTATGAGTGAATTTAAAAACATATTACAGCTAGATAAAGAAAGCCAAGCGGCACTGCTTGCAGATGCAAACGGCGTATTAAAAGACTTAAGTGCCGAACAACGGGTGGCTTGGGCGCTTGAAAACTTACCAGATACGCAGTTTTTATCATCAAGCTTTGGTATTCAGGCGGCGCTGATGTTGCACTTAGTCACATCACAGCGCCCAGATATACCTGTAGTCTTAACTGATACCGGTTACTTATTTCCGGAAACGTATCAGTTTATTGAGCAAATGACGATGCGTTTATCACTTAATTTAAAAGTGTATAAATCAGCGCTGAGCCCAGCATGGCAAGAAGCTAAGTTTGGTAAGTTATGGGAGCAAGGTGAAGCGGGAATTAAGCAATATAACCAGCTTAATAAAGTAGAGCCGATGACCCGTGCGCTAAAAGAGATTAACGCCGGTACTTGGTTTAGCGGCCTGCGTCGGGATCAAGCATCGACTCGTGCCGATAAGCAGGTTGTTGAAATTAGCCGTGGTACAGTCAAGGTTTACCCAATTATTGAATGGTCAAACCGTGATGTGTATCAGTATCTAACGAAACACGATTTACCATATCACCCATTGTGGGAAGAAGGCTATGTGTCGATGGGGGATGTGCATACAACCCGTAAGTTAGAGCCGGGTATGACCGAAGAAGAAACTCGTTTCTTTGGTTTAAACCGTGAATGTGGCTTACACATTGATGGTGATGGCATCTAACCCTAAATGCTGTTCTGAATATACCTAAAACGCAGCCTAGCTGCGTTTTGTATTTTTGGCTACAATATAATCAGGCATTATAAATAAATGTGCAGCTATTTTATGAAACTGTGTTACGCAATTTTATTTTTGTTATGTTCCTGTAATCTGTTTGCCGAAAGTCTTCGGATTGCCTTACCAGATGAAGATTATCCTCCCTTTCACTTTGTCAGCTCAAAAAATAAAGGTATTTTACATGATGTTATTACATCATTTTCGCGGGCTACAGGGGTTAAAATAGACTACATTTTTGTGCCAGAAATGCGTTCGGCACACATGGTGCGACGCGGTGATGTTGATGCACGCATGGAATCTGAAGTTTGGCTTATCGGTAATGAGCCATATTATTGGAGTCACGAGATTGTGTGGGTCGAAGATGTGATGGTCGTAGCGCGAGGAGCCAAACTAATTGACTTGCAACAATTGAGTAGCTTAGAAGGTGGTGTTTTACTTGGGCACTTTGGTTATGTTTATCCAACATTTGAGTTGTTAGAGCAGAATAATGTACTGCATCGTGAAAATTTTTATTCTGACTTAGCAGTACTACAAAGCTTGTACAAAGATACTGCTGACAGTAAACGCTTTACTGTTATGTCGCGCTCTGTCGTAAATTGGTATATACAAAAGTACCCCGAACTTGCTGCTTTAACCATAAGTGATGTCAGTGTTGGTGTTGCGCCATTACAACTACAGTTTGCCTATAATCCGAAAGGTAAAAAGTACGTAAAAGAATTTAATGATTTTTTACAAAGGTTGAAAGATAATGGCGAGCTGGATAAAATCATAGCTCGCTATCAATGATAGTAATGGCGAGTTTTAACTCAAAGGATTGAATATGAAGTACTTCTCGTACCTAGCAATTATGGTATTGCTAATTAGTGTAGCTGGATTATGTTATTTACAGCGCCCAGATGGTCAAGCATGGTTAACGAGTGATGAAATAACTCGTCAATCCAGTGATACGCTTGCTCGCGCTGTTAAGGTTATCAGTGAAACCAGTCAAAAAGTTGTAGAATCAATGACTGCGGATAGTTCATCTGAGGCCATAGTAATTTACAAATGGCAAGACAAACAAGGGCAATGGCATTATTCAGATAGGCCTAACCCTGATGGTAAAAGTCAGCAAATGTTGCTCGACCCTAACGATATAACGGTTGTTGCAGCCGAAGATACCGCTATTCTCAAAGGCAGCGCTAAAACAACTAATATGGCGCTTACGGGTACGGCAAGTCGTGTTTATGATCCTATCGTGATAAAAAAACTGTTTGAAGATGCAGAGCAAGTAAAAAGCGCATTAGAGCAACGTACAAAAGCGCTAGAAGCGGCTCAGTAACCAATCTTAATTCAGGTTTATTAAAGATGTAATTGTGCGTGTTTATCTTATAGCAATCGACTTAAATATTTAACCGTGCTAAATAAAGCGCTAACAGCGTTAGTCATTTTTCAAGTAGAACAACTACATGGCAAAATTTCTGCGTTGTTATCACTGTATTTATCTGTCGCTATAAATGGCCAGTAACTTAACCCGATTGGTATTACTCAGCTTCCATTTTCATCAGCACAATGGTGAGACAAATTTTCGTCGGTAATGAAAATAAAATACCAACTGCAATTAAAGTCGCACCGATCATAATGCCATGAATACTATTTTGTTCAGCGAATAGATCCGAAACTAATAAGTAATGCCCCGCTAAAATCAGCGATATACCGAGAATTATAAATATTTTAAGCATGCTTATGATTTTTTGCTCAGTCATACAATGCAGCTGTTGGTTGGTAATTAGGCGTATTAAGTGTAGTTAATAATGAATAAGCTGATTTGTTTTACATCAAGAAATTAAGGGCTAAGCAAATTAAATCTGCAAAGCCCTGAACAGTCAATTAATTGCTGAGCATATTACGCAAGACGTATTGTAAAATGCCGCCATGCTTGTAGTAATCCCACTCTTTAGGGGTATCGATACGAACATCAGCCGTGAAACTTTGCTTTTTCCCCTCGCTATTTGTGGCAATTACGGTTACTTCAGTCGTTTTGTCATACAGGCCATCAATGTCAAATTGCTCTTGACCAGTTAAGCCAAGCGACTCATGACTTTCGCCGTCCTTAAATTGCAGCGGTAACACACCCATACCAATCAGGTTGGAGCGGTGAATACGTTCATAACTTTGTGCTATTACTGCTTTAACACCCAATAATAGCGAGCCTTTTGCGGCCCAGTCGCGTGATGAACCTGTGCCATACTCAGCCCCTGCGAGTACAACAAGAGGTGTACCTTGCTGTTGATACGCCATTGCTGCATCGTAAATACTGGCAAGCTCATCATCAGGTTGTGTGCGAGTTACACCGCCTTCCGTGCCAGGAGCTAATAAGTTTTTTAACCTGACGTTGGCAAAAGTACCACGCATCATCACTTCGTGATTACCACGGCGTGAGCCATAAGAGTTAAACTGGGCTTTTTCAACCCCATGTTCTTGCAGGTATAGGCCTGCGGGGGCATCGGCTTTTATTGCTCCGGCGGGGGAAATATGGTCGGTAGTCACAGAATCGCCAAGTTTTGCTAAACAGCGTGCGCCAGTAATTGTTGGGATCCCGGGTGGTTCTATTTTCATACCATCAAAAAATGGTGCTTTTTTGATGTAAGTTGATGTTTCATTCCAGTCATACAGTTTGCCATCAGGAATTTTAATTTGTTGCCAGCGAGCATCGCCTTTGTAAACATTGCCGTAACTTGAGGCAAACATTTCTTTAGTGACGTTTTTTTTCACTAGCTCATTCACTTCGCTCACTGTAGGCCAGATGTTTTTCAGGTAAATATCATTGCCGTCTGCATCTTGTGCCAGCGGTTCATTGTAAACATCTATATCGGTGCGCCCAGCAATTGCGTAAGCAACAACCAAAGGCGGTGAGGCTAAAAAGTTCATTTTCACGTCTTGGTGAATACGTCCTTCAAAGTTACGGTTGCCCGATAAAATAGAGCTTACAATCAGTTTATGTTTTTGAATCGCATCAGAGATTTCATCGGCAAGTGGGCCTGAGTTACCAATACAGGTAGTACAACCATAGCCAACTAAGTTAAAGCCAAGGGCATCTAAGTCAGCCATCAGGCCAGCTTTTTCTAAGTAATCGGTTACCACTTGTGAGCCTGGTGCGAGTGATGTTTTTACCCACGGTTTTACATTAATTCCTAACTGGCGAGCTTTTTGCGCTACTAAGCCTGCCGCTAAAATAACGCTTGGGTTGGAAGTATTAGTACAACTAGTGATGGCGGCAATCACACAAGCGCCATCTTTGAGCTCAAATTCTTGGCCTTTAAAGTTAACCTTTGCTGCGCCCACAAATTGCGCTTCGTTTACCGTATCGTTAGGATTCGTAACAGGGCCTTCGCTTTCAATACGCGCTTGTTGCTCGTCACTATTGTCAAGTTTTGCTAAGCGTTCATCTTGGAAGGTTGTTAAGTGTTTGCTGATCAGTTCACCTGCTTGATCTAATGCAATTCTATCTTGTGGGCGTTTAGGGCCTGCAAGGCTTGGCACAACATCACTGAGGTTTAATTCGAGTTTATCGGTGTAATTAGCTTCATCGCCATCGTTACGCCATAAACCTTGATGTTTAGCGTAGTCCTCAATCAGTTTTAACTGTTGTTCATCGCGATTGGTTAAGCGTAAGTAGCTAATGGTTTCATCATCAATCGGGAAAATGCCACAGGTAGCACCGTACTCAGGCGCCATATTAGCAATGGTGGCACGATCTGCTAATGGTAAGTCAGCCAGGCCGTCACCATAAAATTCCACAAACTTACCAACTACACCATGTTTACGCAGTATTTCAGTTACGGTTAGTACCAAATCTGTCGCTGTGGTGCCCTCAGGTAAACGGCCGCTGAGTTTCATACCCACCACTTGTGGGATCAGTAAGCTAATTGGCTGACCGAGCATTGCGGCTTCCGCTTCAATGCCGCCTACACCCCAACCAAGTACGCCTAAACCATTGATCATCGTAGTATGAGAATCAGTACCGACTAGCGTATCTGGGTAAGCAAATTTTTGCCCGTTGCGGTCTTCATTGAATACCACTCGGGCGAGGTATTCTAAATTCACTTGGTGAACAATCCCGGTGGCGGGCGGCACTACTTTTAAGTTATCGAATGCCGTTTGACCCCAACGTAAAAATTCATAACGTTCTTTATTGCGTTCATATTCTAGCTTGGCATTTAAATCAAATGAGCCATCATTACCATAGCCGTCTACTTGTACTGAGTGGTCAATTACCAACTCAGCAGGAGAGAGTGGATTTATTTTTGCCGGATCGCCACCGAGTTTTTCCATGGCATCACGCATCGCGGCTAAATCAACGATCGCGGGTACCCCGGTAAAATCTTGCATTACTACGCGCGCTGGCGTAAACGCTACTTCGGCAGTTGGTTTAGCTTGTGGATCCCAATCTAATAATGCATCGATATCTTGTGCTTTGATATTTACGCCATCTTCATTGCGTAGTAGGTTTTCGAGTAGAATTTTTAACGAGAACGGCAGTCGCTTGGCTTTGTCGCCTAATCCTTGCAGTGAATGAATATGAAACTGCTCGCCATTAATAGTGAGTTGTTTTTGGGTGTCAAAACTATTGTTCATTATGTGCCCCTAAGTTAGATGAATATCCTTAAGTAGTACTCAAGTGGTAAGTGTAACCCCTCTTTAAATAGTTAAAGTGCAAAGTACATACCAGCTTCTTTTTGCATGTTTTTTGCACAGTTAATGTAGTAGATATGATGCTGAAAATTTATATTTCAAGCGTTAGCAGTAAAACAACAGCAGCTAAATTTAGTCTGCTTTGCTGGTTTACTGTAGCCAACCTTGTTGTTTGCCTTTGTGGCTCAGCATTAGCAGGGTAATCGCAATAACAACAACTAATATTGGCATAAAGACAGCACTAGCACCGAGTAATGCAATACTGTTAATGATGATGAAATTATAAAATTGTTGAATAAAAATCGCGATTAACGACAGGGCAAAACAGGCTCGTGCAACTGCTTTTTTAAGTAACAAGAAAATACAGCCTACTGTGCCACCAAACACGGCTACAGCAAACGCTAAGGTAGACCATAAAGGGATGTTTGAATATGCAGCTTGTTGATCTGCAGGGAGTTTACTAATCATTTCAGGGGTCATAAGCAGTTGCATAATAAACGCAATTACCCCGAGTAAATTCCAAACTAAGGCGGCCCAAGCAACGCTTTTAAGCCAACTAGGAGCTGTTGAAGTCGTCATAAAACCCTTCTAATTTGCTATTGTTAAGAAAGTAATTAAAGACGACTCTAAAGTGTTTTACAAGTTGCGTAGGTGATTAACCAAATGAAATTGGACGACGGCCGGTTTTTTCATCTACTTTCGGCTTTTTGGTACGTTTACGTTTGTTTTTAGGTGCCGCTGGTGTTTCTTGCACAGGGTTTTTTACACTCTCAGATTGCGTATTTCCCACAGCACGCTGTGCCGGTGTTGCATCTTCACTTAAAGTTAACTTAAAGAGCTCGCCATCAAATTCAAGCACATCACCACTGTATAATTTTTTCCGTTTGATTGTACAAATTTCATGGTTAACGCCCACATAGCCCTCAGTAATGAGGTTTTTTGCTTGGCCGCCACCTTCAACTAAATCAAGAACTTTTAAAAGTTTACATAACTCAATCGGTTCTTCTTCTAATTCAATTTCAATGTATTCGTTGTTCATGTTTGATCTCATTAAGGTAGGGCACAGCCATAGTATAAAGGCTTAGCGTGACTTTTGCATCAAGCTGTCTAAAGTCTGCGAGGCATTAAATAAAATTAACCGGAAACTTTTTGGTATTTTTCACTGTCTTTAAAAAAACTGCAGTAATTACGATGTAAGCTGCGACTGTAAAATCTGGCCTGTTATTTGCCGTAGATGATGAAAATTAATAACCGCTAGATGCAGTAACTTAAGTGCTAAGGCACTGAAAATGGAGTAGAAGATGGGTGTAAGACTAGCAATGCGAAAAGAGTTAATGGGTTTAAATAACTCAGATATGTTAACAGCTGATGATGTCAGAGCGCACCTAACTCAACAGGTAAAACAACAACCGCACAGTATGCAAAAAGGCTTTTCGGTGATTTCAAAATTTAATGATAATCACAGTCAATTACTCAGTGGTGACAACAACCGAGAGCGTTTATTGGAGTTTCAACGCCATCGTTTATTTAAAGATGTGTTATACACCAGACAAAGTGTTGATGCTTGGTTAAATAGCCAAATAAATTAAGTTGCCTTAATACGGCACCTCCAATAGACTACATTTGTAATCATTTGGAGGTACTATGCGAAATGGAATTTTAATCTGCATGTTGTTATTACTAACAGCGTGTCAACAGCCAACAATATATGTGTACACTGAAAGCTTAACTAAATTCCAAACCGAGCAACTGAGTGTACGCTTACAGCAACAATCGTTACCGTATCAATTCACTCAATTACCAGTACCTAAAGAGTTTACTGCTGCGACACTGTTAACTTCCGAAGATAAGCTACTTACTGCTGAAACCGAGCAGCTTGCTGATATTATGCAAGCGATGGGCTATCAGCCGCAGATAAATTATGTGTCGCTGGCTAATCATCATTATAGCGATGGCAATATTGGTTTTTACTTACGTGGTGAGCACATAGAGCAAGGTTTTGACGTGCCGCAACAGCTGCGTACTACTGGTTGCGTTGAAGAGCGCTACAATAACCTTAAAGTCAGATTTTTTGATAACTTGGTTGAAGTTACTTTACTAAATGGTGCTCGCGCTCAGTTAGTTTGGCAGCGTTATGAAAATTATTTAGTCATCAATTATAGAGATACTTCGCAGTCATACACGCATTCAAGCCCTTTGGTTGCCACTCCTTTTGGGGAAAAGCCCTCAGACACATTTCGCTATAATGCACACATTGAAGGGCCACAATGGTTAAATTGCTCGCTGCAAGTTGTGTATATGGATTAAAAAACACTTTACCTAAACTTAGCTTGAGGTTTTAGGCTGTGCAGAAATCATCAACCTTAATAACCAGGATGCTTTATGCACGCTTATATCAAAGATTATTTAAACAGCCTAGATACCGATGTTGAACATGCTGTACGGGATTTAAATTTGGTTACCCGACTGCAAGCACTGCATTTAACTAAATACAGCTTTAGTAGTGTTAATGCATTGCAAGATCTTCCTTTGAGTACTGAACCAGAACAATTATTTAAACGTTTGATTACTGATAAACAAGGTGGTTATTGCTTTGAGCATAACAAAATATTTTACTTAGCTTTGCAGGCATTGGGCTTTAATGTACAAATAGTGATAGCGAGAGTGATGCTCAATGGTCAGCTTGAAAATCCACGTTCACATCGGTTAACGCTATTAACCCTCGATGGCAAACAATACTTAGTGGATGTAGGTTTTGGGGTGAGTACACCAATATTACCTTTAGCGATCGATCAAAGTGGCATCGTTGCCGAAGGCATGAATAAATACCGTATAACTCGTTGCGACAATATCATTATGGTTCATCAGCAACAACCCGAAGAAAAATATTTATACCGCGTTGAGCTCGCTGAATTTTTTGAAAGTGATTGCGATATAGCGCACTTTTATAGCCATCAACACCCAAGTGCTGTATTTGTAAATAACTTAGTCGTATCACGAATTGCTGATGGTGAACGGTTTCTTATTCGTAATCAGAGTTTTTTTTATTGGCATCAAGCAAAGTCACTGCATACAGAGCAAGTAATCGAAAGTAGTGAGCATTTATATCAGTTAATTCGAGAGGTTTTTTTACTGAATGTATCACTGCAATCTGCGCAGTGGCTATTTACTAAAATACGCTCAGCCTCGTGAATCAAGGTAGTGACTAAGCTTGGCGATGCGCTCGCTCATGCCTTCAATAATACGGTCTTTGATTTTTTCGCGGATCACATTGGGTAGCCGAGTAAGCGCTTCATGGGTGATCGCCAAGACAATGGTATCGCTTTTTGCGCGGGCACTGGTGCTACGTTCGCGGTTATTGATAAAGGCACCTTCGCCAATAAACTCACCGGGCTCTATTGTGCCCAGTTCCATTAAATGGCTGTGTTTAAACACCACAATAGCGCCACTGAGCACAATATACAGTTGTTTGTCATTATCGAATTGTTTAAACACAAAGCGATCTTGACTCACTAAATATAAATGGCTGAATGATTCGAGTAAAATTTGCCGCTCGTTGAGGGTAAACTCTCTAAAAAAATTCAGCCTATTGAGTATTTCCAGCTGCTTTATTAATGGTATATGCTCGATTAACTTCAACTTGTTTTCCTTTCAAACAGGGAAATTTAGTTGATATTGCGCTCTTTTAATTTACGGGTCAATGTATTGCGACCCCAACCAATTTTAACGGCGGCTTCTTGCTTATGACCAGCACAGTTTGCCAACGCCGTTTTGATTAAGCGAGTTTCTAACTGCGCTTGAATATTCGGCCAAATATTTTCTTTACCTTGTTTTAGCTCTTGATTAAGCCACTGCTGGAATGAATCAAGCCAATCACCTTCTTGTTGGGCTGCGTCGATCTCTAAAATTTCAGGCGGTAAATCTTGTTCACTGACTAATTCACCCGGGGCCATTACAGTAAGCCAGCGGCAGGTGTTTTCAAGTTGGCGAACATTGCCTGGCCAGTTGAATAGGCGCAGTAAATCAGTGGCTTTAGCGCTGAGCACTTTACTTTCAACTTGTAAGTCTTTGGCGCTTTTATGCAAAAAGTGTTGTGCTAAGCGTTCAATATCTTCGGTGCGTTCACGCAGAGCAGGTAAGCGAAGTCTTACCACGTTTAAGCGGTGAAATAAGTCATCCCTAAACTTGCCTTGTTTGACCAAGTCTTCAAGGTTTTGGTGAGTTGCGGCAATGATCCGCACATCCACCTTAATACTTTGATGACCACCAACGCGGTAAAATTCGCCATCAGCTAATACCCGTAATAGCCGAGTTTGTACATCCAGTGGCATATCACCAATTTCATCGAGAAATAGCGTCCCGCCATTGGCTTGTTCAAAGCGGCCTTTACGCACACTATCAGCCCCAGTAAAGGCGCCTTTCTCATGGCCAAACAGCTCAGACTCCACCAATTCTTTAGGAATTGCAGCCATATTCAAGGCAATAAACTGGTTTTCTTTACGCGGGCTGTGGTTGTGTAATGCACTGGCAACTAACTCTTTACCGGTACCAGATTCACCATTAATCAATACACTCATGCTTGAGGCCGACAGCTTGCCGATTGCCCGAAACACTTCTTGCATAGCTGGCGCTTCGCCAATGATATGGGCGCTTTTTGGCGGGGCTGGTTTACGTTTAGTCTTTTTAGTGGAATTAGCGCGACACGCGCTTTCTACTAAGGCAACCGCTTCATTTAAATCAAACGGTTTGGCCAGGTATTCAAATGCGCCTTTTTGAAAGGCATTAACTGCAGAATCTAAGTCAGAATGCGCAGTCATAATGATCACTGGAAGTCCTGGATTTTGCTCTGCAATAAGCTCCAGCAATGCCATGCCATCCATACCCGGCATTCTTACATCTGAGACCAGCACGGTGGGCTGGCTAAACTTTAATGCACTGAGCACGTCTTGGGCATTAGCAAAACTTTCAACGTTGAAACCTGCGCGTGCCAGCGCTTTTTCAAGTACAAAGCGGATCGATGCATCATCATCAACAAGCCAAACTGTTTTCATGCGAACTCCAAAAACCGATTAATCCACAAAAGGCAGATATATATTAAATTCTGTATGACCTGGCCAGCTATCACATTCGATATAGCCATTGTGTTGATCGATCAAGGTTTGTGCAATCGAGAGTCCGAGTCCTGAACCACCATCTTTATTGGTGATCATCGGGTAAAACAAGGTCTCTTTGATGCTAGGATCGATACCAGGTCCGTCATCTGATATTTGGATCAGCAAAGCTTTCTTAGGGGCTTTACCCGGGCGACGTTGTTGATGATTAATGCGTGTTTTAATTTTTATCACGCCACCACCGATCAACGCTTGTTGTGCATTACGAACAATATTAAGTACCACTTGCTGAATTTTACCTTGGTCAATAAATACATCCGGAATACTTGGATCATAATCTTTTTCCAAACTAATGTTGGCGCAATTATCTAAGGTACTTAACTTAATTACAGACTCTAAGGTTTGATGAATATTACCGTATGATTTCTGCGGTAATTGATTCGGCCCTAATAATCTGTCTACCAGCTCTCGTAAGCGGTCTGCTTGCTCAATGATCAGTTCTGCACATTCATCCCGTTCTTGCTGATCAACCTCATACTGCAATAATTGCGCCGCTCCGCGAATTCCACCTAAAGGATTTTTAATTTCATGGGCAAGTCCGCGAATTAAGTTGCGGGCAGCTTGGTATTGATGCATTTGATTCGAGGCTTGATCATGGCGAATTTCATCGTCGGTTTGGCGACATTCAAATAAGATATAATACTCGTTTTGCAGTTTTACGCGGCGCGAGCTGATCGCTAATTTGGCATGGCGAGAATCAACGAAAACCACGTCAGCTCTATGCTGGTGGCAATCTACACCATCCATCAGTGAGTATTGTGCAATGCGTTTTAAGTCAATCGAATGATAGTTAAATAGACTGTCAAATGGCTGATTTAGAATACGCTTAGGGCCTAATCCTAATAGCTCACTGGCACTATTATTAGCGTAAATAAGCGTAAATTGTTGATCAAGTAAGAGCACTGCAGTTGAGAGATTTTGCCAAATGCTAGTGAGTAGTTCCGGGCTAAAATTTTTATTATTGGGCATGGTTGCACCACTTTAGTGCGTTGATGATAATTAGCAGCTTAGCACATAATTATTAAGCAAATTATTGTCTTTGTATCGAAAGAAGATCTTTTTACAAAGATGATGCTCTATGCATAAAAAATGTACTTATTGGGCTAACAGAGACTACAGAGCCTTGCGGATCAAATAGTTTAACTTGTAAGGTGTGTTCCCCACGATTGACATCGCGCAGGGCAAACGTGCTGGTATTGCTGGGCTCTGCAAATGCAGCACCATCAACCAGTAGCTGAATTTTAAAACCATTCTCAAAGCGAGGTGTAATACGACTAGTAACATACACTGAACCGGTATTCTCACGCACAGTGCCTTGATCGGCAGGGGAAGAAATAACCACTTTATAGCTTTTCGCAGCGACAGGCTGCTGTTCATCTAAAATACTAGTATCAACGCTTGGCATAGATAAAGTTTGGCTCGTGAGCTTTACTTCAGTGGCACCCACTTTAGGGGTATCAGAAAATACTAAAACACCATTCTTATCTTTCCAAGAATAAATTTTCTTATCACCACTGTAGCCATAAAAGCTGATTGAGATCAGCATCACTAGTAATAAAAGCCTTGTTTTCACCTTGCCACCTTGCATTTTTTGCACTAACTAAACTTTAGTGGAGAATGGGGAAATTAGCCATAAAAAAAGCCCGCATAACGGGCCTTGAGAACACACATAGATTATCTATAACTAGATAATTCTAACTACAGCGTATTAACAGCTGTAGTACATTTCGAACTCAACAGGGTGAGTCGTCATGTTAAGCTTTTCAACTTCTTTCGACTTAAGCGCAATGTAAGCATCAATTAGGTCGTTAGTGAATACGCCACCTTGATTTAAGAACTCACGATCAGCATCTAAAGAAGCAAGTGCTTCTTGTAGTGAAGTTGCAACTGTTGGGATTTCTGCTGCTTCTTCTGCTGGTAAGTCGTATAAATCTTTATCCATTGCATCGCCAGGGTGGATCTTGTTCTTGATACCGTCAAGGCCAGCCATAAGCATTGCAGAGAATGCAAGGTATGGGTTAGCAGTTGGATCTGGGAAGCGTACTTCGATACGACGACCTTTTTCAGATGGAACCACTGGGATACGGATTGATGCAGAACGGTTACGTGCAGAGTACGCAAGCATTACTGGCGCTTCAAATCCTGGTACTAAACGTTTGTACGAGTTAGTAGACGCATTGGCAAATGCATTGATTGCTTTAGCATGCTTGATAATACCACCGATGTAGTAAAGCGCTTCTTCAGAAAGACCGCCGTACTTGTCGCCTGCGAATAAGTTAACACCGTCTTTAGCTAAAGACTGGTGACAGTGCATACCAGAACCGTTGTCACCAACGATTGGCTTAGGCATGAAGGTCGCTGTTTTGCCATATAAATGAGCCATGTTATGGATAACATATTTCATTTCTTGGATTTCATCCGCTTTTAATACCATAGTGTTAAAGCGAGTTGCGATTTCGTTTTGACCCGCTGTAGCCACTTCGTGGTGATGCGCTTCAACAACTTGACCTAGTTCTTCAAGCACTAAACATGTCGCTGAACGCCAATCTTGGAAATCATCAACTGGAGCAACAGGGAAATAACCACCTTTTACGCCAGGACGGTGACCCGTGTTGCCGCCTTCGTAGCTTTTATCTGAGTTCCAAGCTGCTTGCTTAGAATCAATTTTGTACATTGAACCTGACATATCAGTTTTGTATTTGATGTCATCAAATACAAAGAACTCTGGCTCAGGACCAAATAAAACGGTGTCAGCAATACCAGTAGAACGCATGTACTCTTCAGCGCGCTTAGCAACTGAACGCGGGTCGCGCTCATAACCTTGTAATGTGCCAGGTTCAACCACATCACAACGTAAAATTAAAGTAGCTTCTTCTGTGAAAGGGTCTAATTTAGCTGATTCAGCAACAGGTAGTAATACCATGTCTGATTCGTTAATGCCTTTCCAACCAGCAATTGAAGAACCGTCAAACATTTTGCCGTCTTCAAAGAAATCTTCATCTACTTGGTGATGAGGAATAGAAACATGTTGTTCTTTACCTTTGGTATCAGTAAAGCGTAAATCAACGAACTTAACGTCATTTTCTTTAATAAAATCTAAAACCGATTGTGACATGTGTCCTCCAACTGTTGGGTTTTATTTTTGCTGCATAATTGCTTTTGCTTTCTAGTAAGCGGCTTCCATGCCATATTTGTAATATATTGTTTTTAATGGTTAAAAAATACAGATGTTCGCGAGCTTTTGGTGTTTTTGCACCAATTTGGATCGTGATTTGATCATTTTGGTGCATTCATTAAATGAACGCTATTTGCGATTAATTTGTATATATAATAAACACCGTTATTTAGTTAACTTACTCAGCAAATACTGCCAAATTATGACAATAATAGCTAGGAATGAGCGAAATAGTGGCAAATTGAAAAATTAAATTAATGAAAATGTCATATATAAAACAGATACTTATTAGAAGTATGAAGAAAGTTGTGAAATATATATTGGATAAACTTTCATCCATGTCATTAATAAGGGATAATATGCGCCCTTTTAAATCCTATGCTGGGACATCTCGTGAAAACGCAGATGAGTGCGTAGATCTTGCAGGATCATTGAGAATTTAATTTCTCTGAGTAAAAATATGAGCATCGAAAAGTTAAGAAATATAGCGATTATCGCGCACGTTGACCACGGTAAAACAACACTGGTTGACAAACTACTTGAGCAATCAGGTACATTAGAAACACGCGGCGGTAACGAAGAGCGCGTGATGGACTCAAACGACATTGAGAAAGAGCGTGGTATTACCATTTTAGCGAAAAACACCGCTATTTCATGGAATGACTACCATATCAATATCGTAGATACCCCAGGACACGCCGACTTTGGCGGTGAAGTTGAACGCGTACTTTCGATGGCTGACTCAGTATTACTACTTGTTGATGCTCAAGAAGGTCCAATGCCACAAACGCGTTTCGTTACGCAAAAAGCATTCGCGCAAGGCCTAAAGCCAATCGTTGTTATCAATAAAATTGATAAGCCAGGTGCACGCCCTGATTGGGTTATGGATCAAATCTTTGATTTATTCGACAACCTAGGCGCAACTGACGAACAGTTAGACTTTAAAGTGATCTATGCATCAGCAATCAACGGCTGGGCAACATTAGATTTAGACGAGCCATCAGACAACATGGAACCTATGTTCAAGATGATCGTTGACGAAGTATCACCACCGGATGCAGATCCTGAAGGTGACTTCCAAATGCAGATTTCGCAACTTGATTACAACTCATATGTTGGTGTGATCGGTGTTGGTCGTATCAAGCGTGGTTCTGTAGCACCTAACCAACAAGTTACTATCATCAGTGCTGATGGCACTAAACGTAACGGTAAAATCGGTTCTGTACAAAGCTATCTAGGTCTTGAGCGTATCGAAACTGAACGTGGTTATGCTGGTAACATCGTAACGGTAACCGGTATCGGCGAACTTAAGATTTCAGACACTGTTTGTTGTCCTACTAACGTTGAAGCATTACCACCACTAAGTGTTGATGAGCCGACAGTAACCATGACGTTCTCTGTAAATAACTCTCCTTTTTGTGGTAAAGAAGGTAAGTTTGTAACATCACGTAATATCCGTGAGCGTTTAGACAAAGAATTAGTACATAACGTAGCACTTCGTGTTGAAGACACTGCAAACCCAGATAGCTTCCGTGTTTCTGGCCGTGGTGAATTACACTTAGGTATCTTAATCGAGAACATGCGTCGTGAAGGTTACGAGCTAGCGGTTTCTCGTCCTGAGGTAATCTTACGTACTGTTGATGGCGTGCTTGAAGAACCGTATGAAACGGTAACGATTGACTGTCAAGAAGAGCACCAAGGTTCGATCATGGAGCAAATCGGTCTTCGTAAAGGTGAGCTTACTGATATGGCACCAGATGGTAAAGGTCGTATGCGTATGGACTTTATGATCCCAAGCCGTGGCTTAATCGGTTTCCAAACTGATTTTATGACGCTTACATCAGGTTCTGGCCTTATGTACCATACTTTCGATCACTACGGTCCGCACAAAGGTGGCGAGCTAGGTGTTCGTAAGAACGGCGTAATGATTGCAAACGCAACGGGTAAAGCACTTACTAACGCATTATTTAACTTACAAGAGCGCGGCCGTTTATTCATCGGTCACGGTGTTGAAGTATATGAAGGTATGGTTATCGGTATTCATAGCCGTGATAACGACCTTACAGTTAATGCGCTTAAAGGTAAGCAACTTACTAACGTTCGTGCATCTGGTACAGATGAAGCACAAACATTGACACCAGCACTTAACTATTCACTTGAGCAAGCGCTTGAGTTTATTGCTGATGATGAGCTAGTAGAAGTAACGCCATTAAACATTCGTATTCGTAAACGTCATTTAACTGAAAATGAACGTAAACGTGCGGGTCGTGCGCCTAAGTCATAATCTATTAATTTAGAACGATGATTTTAAAAGCCGCTGTATTTAAGAGATACAGCGGCTTTTTTGTGGTTATTAGTTAGCGAGTTAGCGAGAGTAAAGTTTGTGAGGGGAAGAGCTGTAAGCGGTCAGCTGTCAGATTAGAACAGTGTAGTTGGGTAGCTTGGTGTTAGTAATAGCTGTTAGGTGAAAGGCGCTAGGATCTAGGTTAGAAGCGTTCTTACCAGCGAGGCGGTGGAGATAAACAGTAAAGTTTAATCAAATCCACCAATCGTTACTGCTGATATTATATTTATTATGAAAAGGTTCATTAGGTAAGGCGCTAGACTTTGAAAAATCTTGCCATAGAATCTATCTCTGAAATAATTTTTTCCTCTAAAGCGCAGCGTCTCTTATCCTCTTTGTGAATAATTCACTTAAAAAATGTTTGCACAAAGAGAAGATAATGAGCAGTAAATGAGGTTAGGGCAACAAAGTCATCGGGATTTGCTGCCCTAGCGCCTAGCAACCTAGTACCTATTTTATTGTAAGCGCAGCGTCTCTTGAGTTCTGCGTGGATCAGTTATTTTTTGGTAACAAGGTGATTTTGCCAAATACGCTGGCGTCGATATAGCCTAGGTTGCGGCTGCCATTTACTGGTTGTATTTCGTGTGAGCCCATAAAGTGTTCGCGTACTTCACTGCCGTCGTTATCGCAGTAGGCGAGCATAAAGCCGATCACTTGTTTTGCCGTTAACTTAAGCGGGGTGTTTTGCGCGCCTTCTTGGTAATCATTCGGATAAAGCTTAATCGCCACTTCCCAAGTGATGTTGTAGGGCGCGGTGCTGTTGCGTTGCCAGCGACTGATTAAGTGATCTGTGTATAAATGGGGCTTTTTATCAGGTCCGAAATCAGCCGCTTGGTTATCAAGGCCGATGTGATAGGCAAATGCAGTATGATTAAATTGATGGTTACCGCCTGAGGCATCGCTGTCGATAAACACTTCTAAGGCATCATCGTCCCAGTATTTATCGGTAGGATCTGGGTGGCTATCAATTAGCACATCATCAACAATATCGGCTTGTAAGTACAGGTAGTTTTCATCCCAAAGTAACTTGTAGCGGCCTTTGAAGTCCTTATCTGAGTCAGGTAAGGTGCCATCCATAAGGTAAGGCATAGGCTGCCATGTTGCTTGGTTCCATGCACTTTCAGAGACACCATCAATGGTGATAGGTGCTGCTGTATGTGCTACGTCGATCGCCATGGCGGCGTTGCTCATTAATAGGCTTAAAGTCAGCGCGACTGTTTTCATGTCATTCTCAAATTTTTTATTTTGTTTATAGCCTAATAGTGACTGAAACAAAAATTGAAAACAACAGCGGTAATAAGTGAGGTGCTAAATAGAGACACTAACAAGCCGTAAGTGCATACAGTTTTTTACATTATTTTATTTAGCTACAAGGTAAAGTTATCGTGTTGCAATAATTTATATATTAAAGGAATAATTTTGGCTAAAGTATTGTTGTTGGTTATAACAGTGTTTTTATCTGGTTGTACTTCGTCGCAAGTAATGAGCTCGGGGTGTGACTTTGTTGTTGGCAGTGCGCAAAGTCAGCAACGCCAAGTGCAGAACCACTCGCTCGATAGTTCAGATACACATCAAACAGCGAATATAATTAATGGTTTGTTTAGTATGTTACTTGGGCCAATAAATCGCTCTCTCGGTGATGATGAATGTAAGGCGGAAGAGCAATCGTATCAGTACCCAAGTGTCGCTTTATAGTGCGACACTTTCTCCTTCATTGAAAATATACAGCGGGATTTGCGAGTCCATTTCATCGTACATATGCAATAAGCGTAGTAATGGGGAATGGCTGCTGTGATCGCCCATCTGCCAACTTGAGTTGCCATAGCCCCAAGGTATCATAACTTTGCAATTTAGCTCTTGTGCGGCTGTTAAGGCATCCTCAGGAGTAGTATGTACATAACGATACCATTTACCATTATCTTCGCTGTAATAAGAGGCAATTGGCATTAAACAAATATCAATCTCACCATATTTCTGTTGGATGTCTTTAAAGTGCTGTGAGTAACCGGTGTCGCCTGCAAAAAAGAGTGTTTTGCCATTTTGTTCAAGCAGCCAGCCATTCCATGAAGCTTTATCGTTATCTTCGTAAATAAAAGGGACGAGAATACGGCTGCTAAAGTGATGCGCAGGCACGGCGTGAATAGTTAAATTACCAATGTTAGTACTTGCATACCAAGCCATTTCGCTAATGTTAAAGCCACCGGTTGGAAAGTTATCTGCCATACCAAGTGGTGTTAAGTAGCGAGGTTGATTACCGATGCTTTCGATGTCTGCTTTATTGAAATGATCGTAGTGAAGGTGAGAATACATAACAGCATCTAAGTTTTTTAGTTCGCTGTCAGTGAGCCAGTCGCCGGGTTTTCGATAAAATCCTGAGGCAAGACGAAAAGCTAAATCAACAGGGGAGTCAAACTGTTCCTTTACTGGATCAAATACCACTTGTTGGCCGTTGGGGGTTTTGATCATAAAACCTGCGTGGCCAAGCCAGCGCACAGTGAAGCCAGTATTGAGTTGTGGTGTTAGCTGCTCGCCTTGATATTGGCAGTTTTCAGTCTCTGCTTCACATACTAAGCTCGCGTTTTTTGGGTAGCAATCATGCTCACAACTAACAGGGTAAGTTTTTTCACCAGGGTAGAGGTTGTGGTAGCGGCCAGCTCGTTCACCATCTTGGTGCAGTGGCACAACTGTATTAGCGCCGGCAATTCTTTGCACGTGATTGGCAGTGCTACACGCGGCTAATAAACTTGATGCGATAATTAAACTAACGACATGTCTTTTCATTGTTGAATGTTTTTATAATTTTCATTAGGTAAAAGTGTACCAACAATAGCCGATTAAAAAACACTTAAAAAGTAACAAGATATAACAATAAAAAAGCCTGCGAAATCGCAGGCTTAATGTATTCTTTTCTCGCCAACTCGCCAACTCGCCAACTCGCCAACTCGCCAACTCGCCAACTCGCCAACTCGCCAACTCGCCAACTCGCCAACTCGCCAACTCGCCAACTCGCAGCAGATTTATCCTGCTTTATTCATCTGCTCTATAAATTTATTTGAATCAGCAATCGACTGGTTCATGTCATCCATTAACACTTTTATGTCGCGTTTAAGATTAGTGAACTCACCTTGAATGGCAGAAACCGCTTGCGCATTAAGGTTATGTTTTAAATACAAAACATTGTCATGCAGTGATGACAGTACCGGTTCCATTTTACTTTCAGCATTACGCATTGAGCGCAACAGTTTATCAAAGTCACGTTTGGTTGCGGTGAGCTTTTTATTACTTTCACGTTTAAGTGAAGCGTTAGAATATTGTTCTAATTCCTCGCTCCATTCTTCAAACAATGCTTGCGCTACATCTTCAACTTTGTTGATGTTATTTGTAACGTCATTAGCAGCCGCAAGGCTAGATTTGTAGTCATCATTGAGTTGGTCATAGGCTGCTTGTACATCTCCACCATCAAAGTTAATCAATGTTGTTAAACGTTCAAGTGCAGATTGGAATTCCTCTTGAGACTCTTCTTGAGACTCTTTGGTTGCTTCGACGCGGTCCACCAAAATGTCGCGTTTATGCACCCCAACCGATTCCATGGCCGAGTAATATGCCGATTGGCAACCAGTTAAGGTGAGCGTTAAAGCGATAATTGGTGCGCCTAACAAAGTAAATTTTTTCATTGAGATCCCTTTTTAAATCCGTTATTGCTGTAAATTATGTGGCGGATTGCTATGATAATCAAAACTATTTTAGCAGAAAGTTAAATTTATGAATGAAAAGGTCGCACATTATAAACAGCAGTTGCGGGGGCTTATACGTCAGCAGCCCACTTGGTGGATGCAGTATATTAATCGCTGTATTGATGATCAAATAACTGTAAATGCTGGTTATTTAGCCTATGTGACGCTACTTTCGTTAGTGCCTCTCATTGCTGTGGGTGTGGCTATTTTCTCGGCTTTTCCGGGCTTTGAAGACACCCGAATTGCGATTGAAAACTTTTTGTTTGCTAATTTTATTCCCACCTCATCAGATGTAATCAAAGAGCATATTACCTCTTTTGCAGGAAATGCGAATCAAATGACTGCCGTGGGTATCGGCTTTTTAGCCGCTATTGCGCTGCTGCTGATCCGAAATGTTGATGCAACTTTAAACCGTATTTGGCGAATTAAAGCTAAGCGGCCAATGATGATTTCTTTTGCCGTCTATTGGATGGTGCTAAGTTTAGGGCCATTGTTATTGGGGGCGAGTATCGGGGTTACTTCGTATATTGTCTCGTTAGTCTCTTTTGCCGATCAGGGGATCCCTGGTTTTAGTGGCTTTTTGTTAAAGCTATTGCCGTATTTAATTTCCATGGCGGGCTTTATTATGCTCTATACTTTAGTGCCTAATACTCGCGTGCCTTTTCGAGCTGCAATCCCTGGGGCTTTATTTGCAGCCTTACTATTTGAGTTAACTAAAAAAGGTTTTGCACTGTATATCAGTCATTTTCCATCGTATGAAGTGATTTACGGCGCGGTGGCAACGATCCCAATTTTGTTTGTATGGGTTTATTTATCTTGGGTGGTTGTGTTGTTAGGAGCTGAATTCACTGTATGTATTAGCCCTAAAAATATCGCAGATACACCTGATGTTATCTTGGATGAAGAGGGCGATGCTACTCATTAATTAGCCGCATCGCTGATAGGAGAATCAGCATTATGCAGTTATATCCGAATATTACTCCCTACCATGACTTTCATTTAAGTGTTGGGGATGGCCATCAAATTCATGTGCAGGAATACGGTGAGCCCGAGGGCTTGCCGGTGGTGATTTGCCATGGCGGCCCTGGCGTGGGTTTGCATGCGGATAATTGCCGTTTTTTTGATCCTACCCGTTACCGTATTATTTTGTATAGCCAACGCGGCTGCGGCCAATCTACTCCCCATTTAATCGGCGCGAATACCACTACAGAGCTAGTAGCTGATCTTGATTACTTACGTACTTATTTAGGGCTAGAAAAATGGCTGCTTAGCGGTGGCTCATGGGGAGCAACCTTATGTTTACTGTATGCAATTGCACATACTCAACATGTACAAGGATTAATTTTACGGGGCACCTTTTTAGCTACTTCAGCAGATTTAGATTGGTTATATAGCAGCACTGGTGGTGCAGCACACTTTTACCCTGAGTTGTATGCGCGTTTTTCTCAAAATCTACCTGATGTGGCGAGTATTCTTGAGTTTTATCAGCAGCAATTAAATGATGATAATCAAATAAATGCCAACCACTTTGCCAAATTATGGTGCCAGTGGGAAAATGTATTGAGTCATGGTAAACAGCAGCATCAATGGGGATTGAGTTCACCACAGCTAGGGCTCAATATGGCGCGTTTGATGGTCCATTACTTTGCTGCGCAGTGTTTTATTGCGGATAACTTTATTAGTGAAAACTATAAAAAAATTAGTAAAATTCCCACTTGGTTTATTCATGGCCGCCATGATTTAGTATGCCGATTCAATGCGGTGCAGCATTTAGCCGAGCAACTCAATGCACAGTTGCTTATATTAGATGGCGTTGGGCATGGTGTTGATAATAATGTATATTTAGCGGCAGTACGGCGCGCAGCCGATCTTATGTGTATTAAATTATCGAGGAATAAATGCAAGGACTAGTTCAGCGGGTTAAACACGCAAAAGTTACAGTAGATGGTCAAGTTATTGGGCAAATTGAGCAGGGAATACTGTTATTGCTTGGGGTTGAAAAGCTCGATGATAATAGCGCCGCTGATAAACTACTGCACAAGGTGACGAACTACCGTATTTTTAGCGATGAAAACGACAAAATGAATTTAAGTCTCAAAGATATTCAGGGGGAATTATTGGTGGTATCGCAATTTACTCTGGCGGCAGATACTAAAAAAGGCATGCGCCCGAGTTTTTCATCAGCGGCAACACCGGTTCAAGCAAATGAGCTTTATGAGTATTTTGTAAGCCAAGCTAAAGTGGCGGGGTTACGTGTTGCGACAGGACAATTTGCTGCGGATATGCAAGTAAGTTTATGTAATGATGGGCCAGTAACATTTAACTTAACCGTATAACGAATTATTTTCTGATCACCACAATATTATTTGCATAACCTGGGATTTTTTCAATGCTGGGTATTTTACCAAACGTGGTGATCAGCAAATGCTCTAGCTGCTTTAGTTGTGATTCATGCTGGGACAAAAAATTAATAAACAGGTAACCATGTTTAGCTAAAGCGCTGCGCAGTTTTTCGTAAAAGCGGTGTTTGTATAAAAATAACGGTGCATCTAATTGGCTAAATAGATCAAGAATGATCCAATCGTATTGTGGGCCATGCTCTAATACCGCTTCAGCATCAAAACAGCGCAAGTTGGATGCGTGATCCCCGCCAAAAAAACGCTTATAACAATGAATGATATTGGGGTTTTTCTCTACAGATAATAGCTGACTATCAGGGTAGGTGTGTTGTAAATAATTGCGGATAGCGCCACCACCTAAGCCCAGTTCAAGTACCGCGTTTGGTGCTGGGAGCGGCTGCCATAATTGCGCTAAATATTGTAAATGTGGAAACAGCAAATGGCTTGGGCTGCTTTTCTCGACCACGGATTGCAGGGTTTCGTTGATCAGTAGCCAGCGTAATTGTTTATGCTGGCGCACCTGAATGCAATCGGCGCCATATTTGTGCCAATAGAGTAATTGCCCGATGCGATGGCAATCTTCGATAAAACTGTGTTTTACTGCACCGCTGTCTTCAAAAAAATGTTCCATAGTTACATCAGCATAGACGAGTCAACCTAAAGCGCCAATATGTCTATCAAGTTTTACAGGTAAAGCAGATATTTTGCATTGCTCACCAAAGTCGTATTCCAAGTTTTTATCAGATGGAGTATGGTAGTTTGCAAATAATAACTGACCGCATTTTTAGTTAGATAAACGCATCTTGAATTAGCAAGCGTTTGCGGCCTTGGTAGCAACAGGAGTGATTATGTTTCAGGTGACAACACCACAAAGTAGTGAAGATTGGCAAGCTTACTATCAATTACGTTGGCAAGTACTACGCGCGCCTTGGAATGAGCCGCGTGGTTCTGAGCAGGATGATTTAGAGCAAGATGCCGAACACCGCTTTATTAAAAATAAAGAGGGAGCCGTGTTAGGTGTTGCACGACTGCATTTCAATAATCAACAACAAGCGCAAGTACGTTATATGGCGGTGGCTGAGGGCAATCGTAATCAACATATTGGTAGCCGTTTACTCCATGAGCTTGAAAAAATAGCTTGGACTCAAGATGCCGATGAGTTGGTGTTATTTGCCCGTGAACGCGCGCTTGAGTTTTATAAGCGCCATGGTTACGAGCTCAAAGAAAAAGCCCACTTAGCCTATGACGATGTTCAACATTGGAAAATGGTGAAACAAAAACCATCTGCACCAGGTTGGTTCCGCCACCCTAACTGGACGCAAGTACTGCAAAATACTTGGCGTGAATCTATTCCGATCAGCGATGCGATGGGCATTAAAGTTGAAAGCTACACCGATTGGCAATTTACCACCAGCGCAGATCTCAATGCGAACTTAAATCTGCATAACACTATGTTTGCCGGTTCTATTTATAGTTTAGCAACGCTCACTGGCTGGGGCGCAACTTATTTAGCGCTTAAAGAAGCCGGCCTTGAAGGTAATATTGTGTTAGCCGATGCTAATATTAAATATTTAAAACCACTCAATAACGACCCGCGTGGCAGTGTGGATTTAAGTGGCTGTAAAGGCAAATTGGCGGAGCTGGAAACGGATGGCAAGGCAAGCTATGTAGTGCCCGTTGAGATTTACGATGGTGAGTCACTGGTTGCTGAGTTTGAAGGCACATTTAAAATTATTAAGTAGCTAAAATTAAGAGCAAAAAAAGGCCAAGCAAGTGCTTGGCCTTAACTTTTATAGTAAGTCAGTTAACAATATACCCACACCAATACGTTCTATATCAGCGTTATAATCAATTAAGCTTTCACCGTAACCGTTAAAGTATTGGGCGTAACCACGCACCCGTCCCCATAAAGGGAATGACCAATCAAGCTGAATTGCGCCACGATTGTCTGAATTTAAGTTGTTACGGGTCATAAAGCTAAATTCATTATCATTAAGTCGATATGCGCCGCTAAATTCAAAGTAACCCATGTATTTGTAAATATCAGGGTTATCATCACCTCTTGGATCTAATGGCGTTTCCTTCTCGCTTTCTGAAATACGGTACCAAGGTTTAAAACTAAACACAAAGCCATCGTTTTCCCACAAAAAGTTTGCATAAATACGGTTCCATGAGCGCGAATCTGGCTGACTATTACCGTTAGATTGATGCGAAATACCAAGCACCACTGCCATTTCGTCGCCCCATGGCACGTGCTCTTTATCTAAATAATTAACCCAAAAAATTTCTGGCTCATAGTTGGTCTCACGAAATGGTGAGGAGCTTTCTTTGTTATAAAGTTGCCAATATGACTGTAATGTAAAGGCAAAAAATATAGCTTGGTCTTCATCAGAAAAATCATCGAAAATAGGCACCTTAATTGAAAGCTGGTATTTTGCTTCTACGTTATCGAGTGGTTCATCTTGTTTTTCACCGGTTAGTTCGTCATATGCTTCAAACGAGCTATTGTTTGGGTGGGAAACATAAGAAACAGGTAAAATGTAGTTACGTTTGTGCGGCGTAATAACATTGCGATTTTTTTCACTGACCTGTTCACGGGCTTTGCGTTTATCCAGCGCGGTAATCTGTTTGCTTTCATCTAGAGAGCTACATTTTTCACGCAATTGCGCTAGTGTCATTTCGGCTTTGCCGCCAATAGCTTCATTTAAAATACATTGCTTTACTAGCTCTAGATCATTGTCTTGTTCATTTGTTTTTTCAGCTTGTTCTGATTGTGCAAATGCGGTGCATGATAGTAGTGTCGTCAGTAGGATCCCGTAGCGCCAAGTCATTATTCTTCCTTTGAGAAAACCGTATATAGAGGTAAAAGTATATCGTGTTTTATAGCTTAGTAACGGTGAACTTTTACTTAATTAACTTAAGTTACGTTAATTATTTACTATTTATAGCTTTTTTTGCTCATAAAGATAAAGAAAAAGCGGCCGAAGCCGCTTGTTCAATGCACTTTTTCCAGTTAGATAATCGTGCTCTCACGCAATGAGAAGGGCTGAGCTTTATATAAAAGTTAAAGCTCAAATACGTTAGTAAAAAATTTATATAGCTCGGTGCCTTGATTTACACTGGCTGAGGCAAAGTGCAAAATCGCAATGGCGTCACAATCAAGTGCGAGGGTTTGTAGAGGCTGCTCGCTGAGGTAGCGTTCCATGCGCAATACTTTAGCAATTGGCTCGCCCGCTTTGATATGGCCACCAAGTGGTGCGATATATTCAACCATGCCGCCCATAGGCGCATAGTAAGCAAGGTAATTATTTAACTTACAGCCGTAGCGTGTCATTGCCGTTGGTTGATACGGCGCATCGACAAATACTTGCTTGTGATTTAGGTAACTTAAAATACTGTTGGCGTCATCAAGGGCGGCGGTTAAATCTATTTTTTCTTGGCTGCCAAGCTCGACCGTAAACGCTTCAACTTGCACGTTAAACTCACGGCCTTGTTGAGCTAATGCCTCGGTTAGTTGCCACCATGGGCAAAAGCTGGCTTCATCCATTGCGCCATCAAAGTCATTCGGAATGAACAAAACATGGGGAATGTTGAAATAGCTGGCGCTGGCCTTGGCGTAATCTGGACAATATAAATGCTGGCTTGAAATAGGGCCGGTGTGTAAATCCAGCACTATATCAGCTTGATGTGCCAGTTTTTGTAAATTAAGGGCAATACGCTTACCGGTTGTTAAGCGATAAGCTGGGCCGTTGAGTTGTTGTTCAACTTCATCGATCAAAGCGGCTTTAAAAGCGCTTGTTAAGGTTTGCTCATCGACATCACGGTATTGCTCGGCAAATTGGCTCGCGAGCTTACTATTGCAGTGATACATACGGTTCCAGTTAGTGCCGGTAATTGGATCAAAGCGGCCAAGGGTAAATTCTCCCGATTTTTGATTACAGCCAATCGGATTGGCATAAGGTACTAAGGTGATATCGCCTTTAAGCTTTAGTTGCTTTAATTGTTCGAGCAGTTGATAGATCACTGCGTTACCTTGTACTTCTGCGCCATGCATATTGGCTTGCACATAAACATTTGGCCCTGTGCCATCGCCTTTTAAGCGATAGACAGGAATGGTTAATGGCAGGCCGTTGGCGACTTCGCCAACCACAATGTTTTCTTGGCTGATAGCTGTTGTAATACTCATCTCAATTACCTTAAGTAGTAGCTGGCATCTTCTGTTTGGCGTACACAGTCAAGCTCGCCATTGTGTATAACGTATTCGGCGGCTAACTCATGACATAAAAAGTACGGCATGCTTTCGGTAAAGCCGTACGCGCCGCATTGGCTAAACACCAGCCAGTCTTGCTCGTTTAAATCACTGGGTAGTTGATGTTCACCTAAACAATCCAGCGCGGTACACAATGGTCCGTACAAACTCATTGCTTGCGTTGCAGCCGTTGAGTCTCGTAATAATCGCGCCGGGAAATCTTGGCTGGTGACCGCTGGGCGTAATAAGTGATTGATACCGCCGCTTAAGATCACTTGTTGTTGGCCATAGTTAAGTTTGCGTTCAACCACAGGTGTGGCGTAATGGCCGCATTCACCCACCGCATAACGGCCAAGCTCCATCCATAACTCATCAACGCCAGCATCACGTTTAATCTTTGCCAGTGCAGTGATCAAAGCATCCCAGCTCAGAGTCGGTGCATCCAGGGTGTACGGAATACCTAAACCGCCGCCTAAATCGAGTACTTTTAAGTGAATAGCTAAATCGCTAGCAAGTTGTTGCAGTGGTGCAACCATTTGTGACCAAAGCTCTGCGAGCTTGTCGCTGCTGAGCATATTGCCCCACTGAAAAATATGCAGACCGTCAAAGCTAAGCGCAGGGTAGTCGCGAGTATTTAGCGCTTGCCATTCATCGCAACCTAAGCCAAAAGGGGTTAGGCTATCGCCACCGAGTGGGTTTTTTTCACCTTCAGGCCAGCGTAGTTGTACACGCAGTAATACTTGCAGTTGGCATTGTTGAGCAATGGCTTGCTCGTTGAGCCAGCGTACTTGATTGAGGCTTTCGGCAACAAAAATACGTACGCCTCGCGCAATAAAGTGTTTAATTTGGCTTGGGCTTTTAGCTGGCCCCGTATTGAGCACGCGCTCGCTGTTAATGCCTTGCGCAAGTACTTGCTCAAGTTCGCCTTTGCTTGCCACGTCAAAATTAAACCCTGCGTTATCTAAGCTTTGAATCACTTTAGACAGCGGATTGGCTTTTACGGCATACCACAGTTTTACTTCAGTTTGCGCTACTAAGCGCGCTAAATGTGCGTTTAGCGTATCAAGGTCGTAAACAAAAAATGGTGTAGCAAGTTTAGTTGATAGCTCAGCAATGGCATTTTTAACCGGCGTGCTCAAAAAGCTCATTAACGTAAAACCTCTTCAAGTAGCAATGATGCATCACTTTGTTCGTCACGGTATTTTACGATCAGTGCACATGACATACTTAAACCTTGTTCGCGAGCCCATGGATTAGATGCCGGACGCGAACCTGGAATAACAATCGCATATTCTGGAATAGGTTCGCCTTTATCTAGTTGACGCTCATTAATGCAGTCATACACAGGAATGGTTGCTGATAAGCGTACGCCTGGTGCAAGTACTGCGCCTTTTTTAACGACTACGCCTTCAACAATCACACAGCCTGCACCGATGAATGCATCGTCTTCTATTACTACAGGGCTTGCACCAATTGGTTCAAGTACACCGCCTAGTTGCACCGCAGCACTTAAATGCACGTTTTTACCTACTTGCGCACATGAACCAACCAATGCATGGCTATCAACCATAGTGCCTTCGTCAATGAATGCGCCAATGTTTACATACGCTGGTGGCATGATAATCGTACCTTTAGCAACGTGTGCACCACGGCGCACACTTGAGCCACCTGGTACCATGCGCACGCCAGCATCGGCTGCAAAGCCTTGTGGCGCTAAGTTGTGCTTATCAACAAAGCCACCAGGGAATTCAGTATTTGTGCCGTTTTTAAACGCTTCTAAAATACCTTGTTTTACCGCAATGTTAGCGTGCCATTGGCCGTTTTCGTCTTGTGTTGCTGCGCGCACTGCGCCCGATTCTAAATTATTTAATAGTTCTAACCAGCTCATTATAAAAACCTGTGTTTAATGCCAAGATAAAATGGTGTTATTTGCGTTGTTAATGCAATCAGTTTGCGTTAACTCAAGATGCGTCAAAGGTGGACGTAAGTACGGGGTGTTAATGCGCCCTTGTAAATGCATCAATACTTTGACGGGGATAGGGTTTGCCACGGCAAACAAGCTTTGAATCGCTTGTGACCAGTCGGCAAATAAATTGGGGTGTTGGCCACTGAGGCTGCGTTTTACAAATTCATGGGTTTGCACAGGCCATGCATTAGCAGCCACAGACACTAACCCTTTCGCACCTGCTTGGGCAAAATAAGGCATTAGGGCGTCATCGCCACTAAAAATAGCAAGCTCAGGTGCAGCATTTCTAAATCCTTCAAACTTGGCGATATCGCCACTGGCTTCTTTTAGAGCCCATAAGTTTTTATGATCTTTTAAATTACTAATGACCGCAGGAGGGATCGCGACGGCACTGCGCCCTGGTACGTTATAAAGCATACAAGGATGTTTACTGGCATTGAGCAGGTTTTCAAACCAATGGGTTTGGCCAACTACGCCAGGTTTAGCGTATAAAGGTGAGCCGAGTAAATAACCATGAATAGGTAATTGATTACAGTATTCAACCCAAGCTACTTGCTGTTTTAGATTCATGCCACCGACTGCAACCAGCAATGGTACGGTTGGCGCTAATTGGCACACGTGTTCAACAATTGCTTGTTGCTCTTTTAATGTCAGGGCTAGACCTTCGCCGGTGCTACCAAGTAGTAAGATGCCATTGTTGGCTGCTTGTTGCTGCGCAACTAATTGGTCAAGCACGTCATAGTCGACTTCGCCAGCGTCAGTAAAAGGCGTGACAAGCGCAGTCCACAATGGGTAGTCGTTTAAATCAAAATTGTTTTTCATCTGCAACGAACTTATTAGGGTGTTCGATGAGTATGTAGGGCTACCATGAAGTGCGCCGCATCGTCGTCATTCGAACTAATATAATTCGAAGAGCGAGTGGGCTTAATACAATAGGGCGCTATGGCCTTATTATGCTAAGACCAGAAGCTCTCCACCAAATATTTTAACAGCCAAACTGTTATTGGTGACAGTCGCTGGGATTCAACCCAGTCGCCCGAAATAACCCTCCACAAAAAGTGTTACTTCTCGGCGTTAATTCCCCTCACGTATGCTCACTGGAGTGTTGTGCTCCTCACATACGTTACCTGAATAACGCACCTCTTCTAGCCCACAGGGTTAGTTTTAAAAAAGTAAAACTAACCCTTAAATAGGGGTAATAGCAGTGATTAAAGCATTTTAGCCGTCTAGGTGTCAAGACTAAGTATGTGAGTTTGTGTTGATCTTTGTCGGCAAAAGGTTACGTATTAATAGCTTTTTTCGTACACTAGTGCGCATAGTGGTAAAAGGGTATTAAGTAATGGAAAAATTTCAGGATATTTATCAACGTGCGGCGCAGCGTAAAGGTGGCGCCGCCATGCTTGAGCAATTGCTGCAAGCGCCTCTTACGGCTGAACAGCTTAAACGTTTATCTGATGATGCATGGCTTGAAGAGTTTACCCGGAAGATTTTTCAAAGTGGTTTTTATTGGTCGGTGATCAACAATAAATGGACTGGTTTTCGTGAGGTATTTTGGGACTTTAGCGTTGATAAATTACTCATGATGCCACCAGATATGCTTGAGCAAAAAGCCAGTGATGAGCGAATCGTGCGTAATTTTAAAAAAGTACAGACCATTCCACATAACGCTTATATGATCCACGAGGTTGCCGCTGAACATGGTAGCTTTAGTCAGTTTATTGCCAATTGGCCAACAGACGACATAATTGGTTTGTGGGCATATTTAAAAAAACACGGTGCGCGTTTAGGTGGTAACACAGGGCCTTATACATTGCGCGCACTCGGTAAAGACACATTTTTACTATCGCGCGACGTTGAAAGCTATTTGCGTGCCCATAAAATAATTGATGGTGGCTTACAAACGAAAAAGTCATTGACTGCGGCACAAGCATTTTTTAACGAGTTACAACAGCAAAGCGGCTTAAGCTTACAAGAGCTAAGTTTAATCCTCGCTTACAGTGTAGGTGATAACCGCGTCGGTATACAAACAACTCAAGCTTAAGGAATACCATGAAACTAGTTGCTCGCTATACCCAGGTTGCTGATGATTTTGCAGTGCCGGATTCCCCCAGTGCTGTTGCAGCACCTACCTTATTATTGTGGAACGATGTATTAGCTCAGCAGCTTAATATTGACGTTGCCAGCGCCGAACGTGCAGATGTTTTTGCAGGCAACCTCAATAACAGTGACGTAAAGCCTGTAGCGCTGGGTTATTCAGGGCATCAGTTTGGTCATTTTTCACCGCGCTTAGGTGATGGTCGTGCTCACTTACTTGGGGCAGTTGCCGATCAGCAGCAACAGCTGTGGGACATTCAGCTTAAAGGTGCAGGTGCTACGCCATTTTCACGTGGTGGCGATGGTCGCTGTGCCATTGGCCCTGCGGTACGTGAATACATAATGAGTGAGGCGATGCACGCATTAGGAGTGCCAACTACCCGATGCTTAGCTGTTGTTGCCAGTGGTGAGACTGTTTACCGACAACCCCCGCAGCCAGGCGCCATTGTTACCCGCGTTGCAAGTAGCCATATCCGCGTTGGCTCGTTTCAGTATTTAGCAAGCCAAGGTGATGTTGCTGGTTTGCAGGCATTGGCTGATTTAGCCATTGCACGCCATTACCCTGAAATCAATACAACGGGTCCTGAACGCTATTTAGCGTTTGTAGCTAAGGTTGTTGAAAAACAAATAGCCCTTGTGGTGAGCTGGATGCGGGTTGGCTTTATACACGGTGTAATGAATACAGACAATACTTTGATCAGTGGTGAAACCATAGACTACGGCCCATGTGCGATGATGAATCAGTTTGATTTTGACACGGTATTTAGCTCGATTGATCGCCAAGGGCGTTATGCTTTTGGTAATCAACCAAATATTGCTAACTGGAATTGTGCCCGCTTAGCAGAAAGTTTGATTCCCTTAATTAGCGATGATGAAGAACAAGCCGTTGCGCTATTGAGCCCGCTAATCAATGGTTTTGCTGAACAATTCAATCACGCATTTAGCCAAATGTGGGCGCAAAAGCTAGGGCTGGATGGCGATCAAGCAGGTGATAAAGAGTTAGTATCAGAGCTACTGGGGCTGCTGAAAACGCATAAACTTGATTACACCAACACCTTTGATGCTTTAACCGAATCACAACAGGGCAATAGTGAAATACCCCCAGAGTTAACTGCTTGGTCACAGAATTGGTTGCTGAGGACATCCGACGCCAGTTACTCGATAATGCGTAAAGCGAACCCAAAACTGATCCCGCGTAATCATATTATTGAAGGTATCTTACAAGATTTTACGCAGCAGCATCAAAGTCCCACATTGAACGAATATTTGCATGCATTGCAACAGCCATTTCAAACTCAAGTAAAAGAGTCATGGATTTTAGCATCTGTAGATGATGAAAATTATCAAACATTTTGTGGCACCTAATGAAGCGTGTCTATGGGCTAATATATTTTTGTTTATATTGATTTTTTCCTAAAAACAAGCCGTTATGATGAGGCTATATTTATTTTTTTGCTTTAGACTGATTATTAACTGTTATTCATTAATATTTATACGAAATAAAGACGTTTACCACTTGTTGATTTAAAATTAACCAATATAATGCACTTAAGAGCTTGAAAACTTTAACACGTATTAAAATTCACTTACTGCGGTTAATACTGACTTTGTAAGGTGCTTTTAGTATTATAGGCAGGCGATTGAGCTGTAGGTTAGGTAAAGTTTTTTATCTCGTCTATACTTACTACCGTTTGTATTAAAAACCACTTTAGTTGACAAAAACACAATGCAGGCGTTTTCGTTAGGTAATGATTAGCAAATGCTTTTGTACTCTGGTTAAAGGTTAAAGCTAGGGTCACTTAGCTACAATTTTAATTGCGAAAATGGGAAGGAAACAATGAAATTAAAATCACTTACTATTGCTGTAGTACTCGCTGCTACTAGCGCTTCAAGTTTCGCAGCCGATAAAGAAGGTTTTTATATCGGTGCATTTGGCGACTATTATGATGCTTCTTGGGAAAATGTTCGCGGTTATCAGCCAGGCGGCCTAGATGTAGATGATTCTACAGGCTGGGGTCTTGAGCTAGGTTACCGCTTCAATGACTACTGGAGCGCACGCTTAGAATACGCAGATATGGATTTCGATTGGACTGCTCGTGCAACTGACGGTACTTCTGTAAACGGTTCTGAGGACGGAAAACGCTACGGTATTGATGGCCTATACCACATCAATGGTGGCCCTTTCTATGGTATTTTTGGTTTGAAAAACCTTGATGCTGTAGATGAAGATTTAATGTTTGCTAATGTGGGTGCCGGTTACCAACATTACTTTACAGATAATTTTACTTTTAATGCTGAAACATCTTTATATCAAGGTCTTGATCGTGGCTACACAGATGTTGGTGCTAAATTAGGTCTTAGTTATATCTTTGGTGACCAAGGTTCAGCACCTGCACCAATTGAGCCCGCGCCTACAGTGGCTGGTCCTATGGATAGTGACAATGATGGCGTTATAGATGCAGATGACCAATGTGCTAATACACCAATGACAGATGCTGTTGATGATAAAGGTTGCACACGGTACGAAGATAAAGAAGCAATGATGACACTGCTAGTTACATTCCCACACGATGTAGCTGAAGTGCCAAATGGTTATTTCGATGACATTGCTGATTTAGCAGCGTTTATGAAAGAAAACGACGGAACATCAGTTTTATTAGAAGGGCATGCTTCAGCTGTTGGTGATGCTGATTACAATATGCAATTATCTAAGAAACGTGCACAAGATGTAGCAGGTGCGTTAATTAAAGATGGTATTTCATCTGACAGAGTATCTACTATTGGTTACGGTGAAGAGCGTTTGCTAAACACAGCAAACACACTTGAAGCTCACGCGCAAAACCGCCGAGTAGAAGCTCAGGTTAAAAGTGTTGAACGAGTTAAAGTTCTTCGCAATTAATTTAATTTGCTGAGTTAAAGTGACTTTAACTCAGTAATTTTAGCGTTTAGAAAGTCGACTCGATTAACTTAAGTCGGCTTTTTTACTTTTAAAATACCTGCCAATATTTACTTTTTGAGTAAAAAGGCTAACACTGTATGCTTGACTACTTAATCATCTTTCGCTTTTAATTAAAGTGAATTCAAACTTGATTTAAAGTAATAAAGCCGTAAATAATTGTAGTATTCTTATTGTTAATCAATTAATTTGTCTAAGTTTGTAATGAGTTAAATAATTTTGATTGCTCGCGAAGTATCTAGCGAGTTAAGAATTGATATAGGTATTGTCGTATTTGGTGTTGCTCTAACCTGTTGTGCTTCACTTTAAATTTTCAATTTTTATAACTTATTAAGTTTGGATTAATTGGTCATCATCTATCTTAGAGTGAGTTTGGCCAAAATGGCCTTTAGGTATTTTTAATGGAAAGGAATGAAACATGAAACTTAAATCTCTTACTATTGCTTTAGCACTAGCTGCAACTAGCGCTTCGAGCTTCGCTGCTGAAAAAGAAGGTTTCTTTATTGGTGCATTTGGCGATTATTACGATGCTTCATGGGAAAATGTCCGTGGTAGCGCAGGTACTAACGTTGATGATTCAACTGGTTGGGGTGCTGAAATAGGTTATCGTTTTAATGATTACTGGAGCGCGCGTTTAGAATACGCTGACATGGATTTTGATATCTCAAGCTCAAACCCAGCCATGACAGCTACAAGCATGGACGGCGATCGTCTCGGTATTGATGGTCTTTACCACATTAACGGTGGCCCTTTCTATGGTATTTTCGGTCTTAAACAAATCGATATTACAGAAAACCTAACATTTGCTAATGTGGGTGCTGGTTACCAACATTACTTCACTGATAATTTTGCATTTAATGCTGAAACATCGATATACCAAGGTCTTGATCGTGGTTACACAGATGTAGGCGCTAAACTTGGTCTTAGCTATTTATTTGGTAAGCAAAGTTCAGCTGCTGAGCCAGTTGAGCCAGCTCCTACAGCGGCAGTTGTTCCTGTTGCAGTTGCCCCTGTAGATAGCGATGGTGATAACATCCCTGATGCAGATGACCAATGTCCAAACACACCAATGACAGATGCTGTTGATGGAACCGGTTGTACTTTATATGAAGACCGTGAAGTAACTAAGAGTTTGTTAGTAACATTCCCTAACAATGCTTCAAAAGTTGCTGGCAAATATGACAACGGTATTGACCAAGTTGCTAGCTTCTTAAAAGAGCACACAGATACAACAGTATTACTTGAAGGTCATTCTTCAGCTGTTGGTAAAGCTGAGTACAACAAGTGGTTATCGAAAAAGCGTGCTGATGCAGTTGCTGCTAAGCTAATTGCTGATGGCATTGCTGAAGATCGTATTACTACTGTTGGTCTAGGCGAAGAGCGTCTTAAAAATACAGATAACACACCTGCTGCACACGCGGAAAACCGTCGTGTAGAAGCACACCTTAAGTCAATTGAGCGCGTGAAAGTTAAGCGTTAATAGCATTTGATTTATCAAAAACCCAGCTATATGCTGGGTTTTTTTATGTCTGATAATAATGATTCGCAATAGATATTCATGTGAATGGTGTTTTCTTTAAGTTATATTCATCGTATTTATAGTGAGTATAATTTTTTGCTTTACTGGATGGATTTTAATCTATACTTAAAAGCTTTATTATGAACCGTCAGAATACTATAAGGGTTTGGTAATTTTTCGCGAGCACTCGCACTACCGAATACTTTCACGTCACCAAGAGGGCAATACTGTGCTACAAGATTATCGTAAACACGTAGAAGAACGTGCCGAATTAGGTATCGTACCAGCGCCATTAGATGCTCAGCAAACGGCTGATCTTATCGAGCTAGTAAAAACTCCACCGGCTGGTGAAGAAGAGTTTATTCTAGATTTATTAGTAAACCGCGTACCACCCGGTGTGGATGATGCGGCTTACATCAAAGCAGGCTTTTTAGCAGCAGTGGCTAAAGGTGATGCCTCGTCACCACTAATCTCAAAAGAAAAAGCAGCAGAGTTACTAGGTACTATGCTTGGCGGTTACAATATCGCACCTATGATTGATTTACTTGATGACGATGCGCTTGCGCCAATTGTTGTTAAAGGTCTTGCTAATACATTGCTAATGTTTGACGCATTTTACGATGTTGAAGAAAAAGCCAAAGCAGGTAATCGCTTTGCTAAGCAAGTTATTGAATCTTGGGCGGCTGCAGAATGGTTTACGAATAAGCCAGCGGTTGCTGAAAAAATCTCTGTTACGGTATTTAAAGTAACGGGTGAGACAAATACGGATGATTTATCACCAGCACCAGATGCATGGTCTCGTCCTGATATCCCTCTGCATGCCTTAGCAATGCTAAAAATTGAACGTGACGGTATCACGCCAGATAAAGGCGGTGAAATTGGCCCAATTACACAACTGGAAGAATTAAAAACGCAAGGACTGCCACTTGCCTACGTTGGTGATGTTGTTGGTACTGGATCTTCTCGTAAGTCTGCTACTAACTCGGTGCTTTGGTTTATGGGCGATGATATTCCGTTCGTACCGAACAAGCGCGTTGGTGGTGTATGTTTAGGTAATAAAATTGCGCCAATCTTCTTTAACACTATGGAAGATTCAGGTGCATTACCAATCGAACTAAATGTTGATGAACTTAACATGGGTGAGCAAATCGATATCTATCCGTATGAAGGTGTTGTGAAGCGCCATGGTACTGATGACGTTATCTCTACATTCGAACTTAAATCAGAAGTAATTCTTGATGAAGTTCGCGCTGGTGGTCGTATTCCACTGATCATTGGTCGTGGTTTAACAGATAAAGCACGCACATCACTTGGCTTAGGTGCAATTGATGTATTTAAAGTGCCAGCAGTAATGGAGCTGTCTGATAAAGGCTTCACGCTTGCACAAAAAATGGTTGGTAAAGCATGTAACGTTGCAGGCATTCGCCCAGGCCAATACTGTGAGCCTAAAATGACGACTGTTGGCTCGCAAGATACAACTGGTCCTATGACTCGCGATGAGCTTAAGGATTTAGCCTGTTTAGGTTTCTCTGCTGATTTAACAATGCAGTCTTTCTGTCATACATCAGCTTACCCTAAGCCTATTGATGTAAACACCCATCATACCCTTCCTGATTTCATCATGAACCGTGGCGGTGTATCACTTCGCCCTGGTGATGGTGTTATTCATTCATGGTTAAACCGGATGTTATTACCAGATACTGTAGGTACGGGTGGTGATTCGCATACACGCTTTCCATTAGGTATTTCATTCCCTGCAGGTTCAGGTGCAGTGGCATTTGCAGCCGCAACAGGTGTAATGCCACTTGATATGCCGGAGTCAATCTTGGTACGTTTTAAAGGTGAAATGCAAGCTGGTATCACGCTACGTGACCTTGTGCATGCAATCCCTTACTTCGCTATCAAAGAAGGTCTACTGACTGTTGAGAAGAAAGGTAAAATCAACGAATTCTCTGGTCGTGTACTAGAAATCGAAGGTGTTGAGCACTTAACGGTTGAGCAAGCATTTGAGCTTTCTGATGCATCAGCAGAGCGTTCAGCGGCAGGTTGTACTGTTAAGCTTTCAAAAGAGTCGATTGCTGAATACTTAGAATCAAACATTGTAATGCTTAAGTGGATGATCTCTGAAGGCTACGGCGATGTACGCACTATTGAACGTCGTATTAATGCAATGCAAGACTGGTTAGCAAACCCAGAACTAATGGAAGCTGATGCAGATGCTGAGTATAAGCACGTACTAGAGATTGACTTAGCCGATATCAAAGAGCCAATTCTATGTGCGCCAAATGATCCTGATGATGCACGTTTATTATCTGATGTGACGGGCGAGAAAATCGATGAGGTATTTATCGGTTCTTGTATGACGAATATTGGTCACTTCCGTGCTGCGGGTAAACTACTTGATGGTTTCTCAGGGCGTATTCCAACGCAACTTTGGGTTGCACCACCGACTAAGATGGATAAAGATCAACTTACCGACGAAGGTTATTACGGTATCTTTGGTCGTGTAGGTGCTCGTATTGAAACTCCAGGGTGTTCACTGTGTATGGGTAACCAAGCCCGTGTTGCAGATAAAGCAACTGTGGTTTCTACTTCTACGCGTAACTTCCCGAACCGCTTAGGTAATGGTGCAAATGTATTCTTAGCGTCAGCAGAACTTGCAGCCGTAGCTGCGATTTTAGGTAAGTTACCAACACCAGCTGAATACCAACAGTATGCAGCGAAAATCAATGCAACAGCAGCTGATACTTATCGTTATTTGAACTTCCATCGCATGCCTGCTTACACTAAAAAAGCAGACAACGTGATAATCCAACAAGCAGTTTAATTTTAACTAGTTTGTACATAAAAAGCCTGTTTTGCAGGCTTTTTTATTAAATATTATCTGTATGTAGTGAACATTAAGAAGGGTGGGCTATAACCCACCTTACCAGCCTAGTACTAAGTTGAACTTATACTCGAAGGTTGCAAAATCAATATGAGGTTGATTGGACGCTTTAAGTGTTTTTGTTATTGATGTTTATAAATAGAAATTCAATCGGTTATTTTGTTGTTAGATTAAAATTTCATTATGATGATATTTTAGATCTTAAAATTCTACTTTAACCTCGCTTTAATCAAGTAAAGACGCAAAAAATCCTCTCTATTTGCATTAAAATCCCTTCATTATTTATGAGTTAATCCTCTTATTTTTAGGCGAGATTTTTATGACAGCATTAAACAACCAGAACCTATTACAACTTCGCTTTGTAAACCAAGCTCATATTGAGGCTGTTAAGCCATCGTTTGCTAATCTTCCGGCTAACCCGTATGCCGACGGTGCGTTTCGTAAACGCCGCTATTCAGTAATTAAAGTGCAAAATGATGAACTTGTTTTACAAGCCACGAAAGCCTTTGTACAAGATGATTCAATCAATACTTTCCAAGGTAATGTTGAGCGCACTTACGAAAATTTAGAGCCGAGTTTATTGGCAAGCGAAGGGATGAAAAGTATCGTCAATGAGTTTCGTGCCATTACCGGGATAGACGAAGAGCGTGATATTGAAATTCATCAATTTCGTATGCTTGCTATTGAAAGTGATACGCCACCTGCACCAGAAGGTATTCACCAAGATGGCTTTGATCACGTTTGTATTTGTGGTGTATCTCACGAAAACTTAGAAGGTGGTGAGTTGTTGGTGTACGAAAACAAGCAAGCTGAGCCTTGTTTTAAAATGGAAATTAAAGACGGTATGTTTGCATTAATCAATGACCGTGAAGTTTGGCATAACGCAACACCAATGAATAAAATTGATGACACAAAAGCGGGTTATCTTGACTGCTTCGTACTGACAGCTTAAAGGAATAGCAATGAACTTAACACAATTACGCCGCCAATTTCCGGCCCTAATGCAGCAAGTAGCTGGTAAGTCACCAATATTTTTAGATGGCCCGGGTGGCTCACAAGTACCACAGCCTGTTTTGAGTGCAATGTCGGCTTATTTAGGTTATTACAACTCGAATTTAGGCGGGGCATTTTTTTCGAGTGAAAAAACCGTTGAGTTAATGGCTGATGCGCGCCAAGCGGCTGCTGATTTACTTAATTCCCCATCGCGCGATCAAATTGTATTCGGTGCGAATATGACTAGCCTTACTTTTAGCTTTAGCCGTGCGATTTCTCGTGATTGGCAAGCGGGTGATGAGATTATCGTGACCAATGCAGATCACTTCTCAAATGTATCCTCTTGGCAACAAGCTGCAGAAGATAAAGGCGCGAAGGTTAATACTGTATTGATTAACGAAGCTGATTGCAGCTTAGATTTAGCGCATTTTTCCAGCTTACTGAGTACTAAAACCAAATTAGTAGCAGTTACTTATGCATCAAACACTACCGGCTCTATAAACGACATTAAACGTATTGTTGAAATGGCTCATAGCGTAGGTGCTTTGGTGTATGTGGATGCTGTGCATTATGCGCCACATGAGCTGATTGATGTGCAAGCACTTGATTGTGATTTTTTGGCCTGCTCTGCGTATAAGTTTTTCGGCCCACATTTAGGGGTGGTGTACGGTAAGCGTGAGCACCTTGAAGGATTTAGACCATACAAAGTCGAGCCTGCCAAAGATGTTATTCCTGGGCGCTGGGAAACCGGCACGCAAAGCTTTGAAGCACTCGCAGGTTTAATTGCAGCTGTAGATTATATTGCTGCGATCAGCGAGCTTGATGATGGCCACACACGCCGTGAAAAACTCGCTGTTGCTTTTACTAAAACTAAACAACATGAAATGGCGTTAAGTGAGTACTTCCTTACTCGATTAGTTAACTATCCTAAGATCAAACTATTTGGTATTGATGATTTAGATCGTTTAGCTGAACGTACTCCCACTTTTGCGTTAACCTTTGCAGGGCTTGAGCCACGTCAGGTGTCTGAGTTTTTAGGTAAGCAACATGTATGTGTGTGGGATGGTAACTTCTACGCGCAAGGCTTATGCAAGCAATTAGGTGTATTGGATACTGGCGGCGTGGTACGCATTGGTTGCATGCACTACAACACCATCGCAGAGATGGACACTTTGTTTAACTTGTTTGATGAGCTGATTTGAAGCTGTCAGCTATAAGCCGTCAGCTTTCAGTTTAATGCAAATCTGCACTTTAATTATTGTTTATTAAAGTGCAAATACTTGACAGTAGTCAGCAGTTAGTTAATTTTTGACCGCTGACCGCTGACCGCTGACCGCTGACCGCTGACCGCTGACCGCTGACCGCTGACCGCTGACCGCTGACCGCTGACCGCTGACCGCTGACCGCTGACCGCTTTTAGGCCTGTGGCTGCCCGTATATTTGCTCTGCGCGGTTAAACAGCACCCATGAGGTTAAAATATATTTATCATTCGACACTGGCTTATTACCGCGATGAGTATGAGTGAAGTAGCCTGGGGCAATTACCATAGTGCCTTTTTTCGGGGCTATCTTACGATTTTGATAATAAAACTCGGTTTCACCGCCTTCTTCAACATCGTTTAAATAAAACATAAATAACAATACTCGATGCAGCGCTTCGTTATGCTGTAACTGTGGGTACACTTCACTGTGCCAATATGGGTAGCCGCCTTTATTTACCTCATATTTTTGCGCTTGGATATTACCGAGTCGAAAAATTTGCTGTACCAATAAAGGTAACTGCGGTTTACCTACCTCGTCAAAATTAGCTTGGGTTAAATCAACCGGTTGCCCTGTTTTTGGGTGATACACTTTTAAACCAAACGCCCCAATCATTATAAAAATATGTTCTTCAATGTAGTTAAAAACATATTGTGCAGTGGTTTGTTGAATATGTTTTAATTGCTCAGCGTATTCAGGGTGATTGTTTAAGTGTAAGTCGTGGCTATCTTTTTTATTAAGATCTATGCCGCCCGATGTCATCCCTTGTTTTATATGCGGGCTTTGCGAAAAGGTGGTGATAAAGTTATCGCAAAAGTCATTACTGAGCGCGTTGTTATACACGCGGATAAAGTCCGTCATGAGTTACCTGTTTAATTATTATTGGATTATTATGTTTACTGAAAAAGTGATGCCGCGCTTTAGCGAAACGGATGCACTCGGACACATCAACAATACCGTACTCCCTGTTTGGTTTGAAGCCGCACGTGCGCCTATTTTTAAATTTTTTACCCCCGATTTAAACCCGCACGACTGGAAGCTTATTATTGCTAAGATTGAGGTGTCGTTTGTAGGAGAGTTGTTTTACTCGCATGAAGTGACGATTAACACCAGCATAGAGCAGATTGGTAATAGTTCATTTGTGCTTCGCCAAGAGGCGTGGCAGCAAGATAAATGCTGCGCCATTGGTAAAACGGTGCTGGTACGTTATGACTTTGCCAGCAAAACAAAGCAAACACTTTCGGCTGATGAAAAGGCCGCATTGAGCGATCATCTTATTGCAACTAGTTAATAGCAGCTTAGCTTTGACAAGCTGGGTGTTTAGTTAAATATTGCCCCAGTGCAACCACTTGTTTTTGATTAAAGCGCAGTCCAAGTTTTGTTCTGCGCCACAATATATCTGCGCTGGTTCTTGCCCATTCATGATTGACTAAGTAATCAACTTCTTGCGTATACAGGCCATGACCAAAGTGATAGCCTAAATCGCCCAGAGCTTGGCTGTTACCCAGTAATTGATAACTAAGCGTGCCATAACTGCGAGCCATACGCTTTAAGGTGTCGATTGGCAGCCAAGGATAGCTGCTTTCTAGCTGTGCGATAAGGTATGCTTGGTTACTAAAGTCACCGCCGGGTAAAGGGGCATCTTTCGTCCATGAGCGACTCATTTGTGGGTAAAAAGAGGCTAACTTATTAACGGCGTTTTCTGCAAGCTTTCGATAGGTGGTAATTTTACCACCAAATACACTTAATAAAGCAGCGTGATCAGTGTCGTTGTTTAATATCAACTTGTAATCGCGGGTGACTGCTTGAGCATCTGTTGATTTGTCATCTAATAGCGGGCGCACACCACTAAACGTGTGCACAATATCGGCCGCGCTTATTGAGTTTTTAAAGTAATGATTAGTGATACTGATCAGGTATTGTATTTCTTGCTCACTAATTTTTACATCAGCAATATCGCCTGTGTACTCTTCATCGGTGGTGCCAATCAGAGAGTAATCCTGTTCATAAGGAATGACAAAGACAATACGGTTATCCTCGTTTTGTAAAATATAGGCAACTGGCTGGCTATGGATTCGAGGCACCACAATGTGACTGCCTTTCACAAGGCGAATGGTGTGTGGTGTGGGCTGGGTAAATACATCTGCAAATAATGACGCGACCCAAGGGCCTGCGGCATTTACAACACTTTTGGCCTTAATATGTAGTTGCTGTTTGCTCGCTTGTTGCTCTAAAATCACATCCCAGTTATTTGCATTACGCGTTGCTTTAATGCAGCGTGTACGTGTTGCAATGGTGGCTCCCAAATTATGTGCTGCCTGTGCGTTTAAGATCACTAAACGCGCGTCATCTACCCAGCCATCAGCATATTCAAAGCCTTGGGTAATACTGCTGTTGAGTACACTGTCGCTGTTAAATTCAATTGTTTTTGAAGCAGGTAAAGTATTACGTTTGGCTAGGTGATCGTAAATAAATAATCCCACTCGAATCATCCATGGCGATCGTAAATGTGCTTGATGAGGTAGTCTAAAAGAGAGTGGCCACATAATATGCGGCGCTTTTTTTAACAGTATTTCACGCTCACGTAATGCTTCTCTTACTAGCCTAAACTGATAATTCTCTAAATAACGCAACCCGCCATGGATAAGTTTGCTGCTATTAGAGGAGGTCGCTGAAGCTAAATCGTCTTGCTCACATAATAATACTTTCAAGCCGCGACCACTGGCATCGGCTGCTATTCCGGCGCCATTAATACCGCCGCCAATGATGAGTAAATCATATTCGTTGTCGTGTGCGCTCATAGATCCCTCAGTGTTTACTCACTCTCGTCGTCAGTGCTATTAGAAAGTCTAACCTGTGCAATGCAATGTAGCCACTTTGTATATAAATCGTTGCGCTCGTCGCTACTCATGGTCGGTTCAAAACGACGATCGCTTTTCCACATAGTGGCAAGCTGTGCCGTTGATTCATACACGCCAGTTTGTAGCCCTGCTAAGTAAGCAACCCCCAATGAAGTAGTTTCAGTTAAGGTAGGGCGCTCAACACTCGCACCTAAAATATTAGCTAAAAACGCCATAGCCCAATTATTATTAGCCATGCCGCCGTCAACGCGCAAGATACTGGGGCGCAAGCCATCCCCTTCCATCGCTTTTTGTAAATCTTTAGTTTGATAACCCACTGATTGCAAAGCTGCAGCCACAATCGTACTAATACCTGAATCTCGAGTAAGCCCTAAAATAGCGCCTCGGGCATTGGCATCCCAATAGGGGGCGCCTAAGCCGGTAAATGAGGGCACTAAAAATACCCCATGATCTAAGGGCACCCCTTTGACGAGGGCTTCACTTTCTCCCGCGTTTTCTAATAATTTTAAGCCCTCTACAATCCACTGCATGGTGGCACCTGCCATAAAAATACTGCCTTCAATGGCATAGGTAGGTTTGCCGTTGAGCCTATATGCGATGGTGGTTAATAGGCGATTGTTTGACTTTAGTGCTTTATCACCGGTATTCAGCATTAAAAAACAGCCTGTTCCGTAGGTGCTTTTTGCCATACCTTCTTCAAAACACGCTTGGCCAATTAAAGCGGCTTGCTGATCGCCTGCTATGCCGCTAATTGGAATTTCACCACCGAATAACTCGCTACTAGTAACACCAAAGTCAGCCGCTGAGTCCATCACTTCAGGCAGCATCGAGGCTGGAATATCAAATAAAGCGAGTAAGTCTTCATCCCAGCATTGCTGGTGAATGTTAAACAGTAAGGTGCGAGAGGCATTGGTTGCATCGGTTCGATGTACTTTACCATCGGTTAATTGCCATAGTAAGTAGCTGTCTACCGTACCAAACGCCAGCTCACCTGCTTGTGCTTGCTCTTTAGCGCCAGTGACGTTATCTAAGATCCAACGAATTTTGGTGGCAGAAAAGTACGGATCGAGTAATAAACCGGTTTTATCATTGACGGTTTTACTGTGCCCAGCATCGCGCAAACTATCACAGTACTCACTGCTGCGTCGGTCTTGCCACACAATGGCGTTATAAATAGCTTGACCGGTTTTTTTATTCCACACTAAGGTGGTTTCTCGTTGATTCGCAATGCCGATGGCAATAATGTCTTTGGCGCTGACATGTTGCTCGGCTAATACTGTTTTACAACTACTGAGTACGGTTTGCCAAATATCTTCAGGGTCGTGTTCAACCCAGCCATTTTGCACAAAATGTTGCGGGAAGGTTTGTTGCGCGGTGCCAAAAACCTCGGCATCTTTGCTGTATAAGATGGCACGAGAGCTCGTCGTTCCTTGATCAATCGAGAGTATGTATTTGCACATAAAATATAATGTTATTTAACTTAGATAAAGATAGCTTGGCTCTAAGCTAAACGAATAGCAACGCTTTTGCACCATAATGGATGAAATTATAAGCAACAGGGATGAGTGAAAAGGAATTATGATTCAGTGCTGGCGCTTAGTGTTAAATAAGCGCCAGCTATAATTATTTGGCAGCATCGGTTAATTGCTGATGCAGCCAATCTTTTAACGCCATTCTATCGTGTTTTAATTGATGCATTGCTTCATCATCAATAGGGGCACCTTGTAACTCCAACACACGGATTTCTTTATCAATCGCATTGTATTGCTTTGCCCTTGCCGCGAACTCTGCATTATCAGTGTTGAGCTGAGTGATAGTGCTTTGGTATTCAGGAAAATCTTTAGTCAATGAATGATCTTCGCCTAACATTGGTCGCTCCTTATTAAAGCGTGTTACATATTAATCTCGATAGATAAACACGCATGGGTTTAAGTTAAATTTAATGCTATGAGGCGTTATGCCAATACAATAGAGCTTGGGCTGATTTAAAATAAATCAACATCAAGCGCAGCATTATCGCTATTAAAGTAATTTATCTTTGCCCGAATACAAAACACTGACACTCGTGCAGGCTTAAGTTAGAATGTGGGCGCAGGCAGTTGCCTACAAACAATTACTATTTTGAGTGCTTTATTACATGCTTTTAATGATCGATAACTACGACTCGTTTACCTACAACTTGGTACAGTATTTTCAACGTTTAGATCAAGAGGTGCTAGTAAAGCGCAATGATGAGATCTCGGTTAGTCAAATAGCTCAGTTAAACCCTCAGCATATCGTGATATCTCCCGGCCCATGTACGCCGAATGAAGCGGGTATATCTTTAGAGCTGGTTGCGCAATTAAAAGGTCAGTTGCCAATTTTAGGTATTTGCTTAGGTCATCAAACCATAGCACAAGCACTTGGTGCGAACATTGTTAGGGCAAAGCAAGTGATGCATGGTAAAACCTCGCCAATTTATCATGCCAACCAAGGTGTATTTGCCGGCTTGCCAAATCCATTAACAGTGTGCCGTTATCATTCGTTGGTTGTTGAACAAGATAGCATTCCTGATGAGCTGCAGATCACCGCTTGGACGGAAACAGAAAATGGCCAGTTAGATGAAATAATGGGCTTAGTTCATAACAGCTTAGCGTTAGAAGGGGTACAATTTCATCCCGAAGCTATTTTAACCGAGCGAGGGCTCGAATTACTTGCTAACTTTTTAACTCGGTTCTAGGCTTATGCTAATAAGCGTAATTACTCCTTTAATTTTTATATAAAGATAATAATGAATGACAGATGAAATACGCCAACAAAGGACAGCCAAGGCATTAGAGCAACGAGCCCATGATTTGTTGCTTGGACATAGCTTTGCGCAACGTCAAATTGGCTATATTCATACTCTAGATATAAATTATGGAGAAGCGATAAAGCAGCGCACCTTACTTGAGGTTGAAGTTGCGGCGCAAAAAATACGTAAACTCTCCAGTACTTCGCACCATAAGTACCGCGCTCAGGCCAGCCAGCAGTTACATCAAGTTATTGATACCGCGATGAACAAGCAGTTAGCCGATATAGACACGGTACTGCATGAAACGATAGGCATTGAAGATAATGTCCCCGCAATTTTAGACATCCTTGCTGTAAAGTCAGCATCGGTAGGCCGCCTTGAGCCATTAGTTAAAGATTTAACTTGGTTAGGACGTGAGTTAGTCACTTTTGTGAACTTGCCTTATTATCGCGCGCAGCGCAATAAACATACTTCGGTCAAAGTTGATAACCCAGCTTTAGCGCTGCGCTATATTGGTTTAGATAACTTGCAGTTTGTTGTGCCTACCTTTGCGGTGCGTCATTGGATGCCGCACAGCACCGAACCATTTCCATTATTAAAACGTCGCCTACGCGATAACTCGATGGCCTGTGCGATTGCTGCGCAAGAGTTGGCAAAGCTCAATGGCATTAATGAAGTTCACGCATTTACCTTAGGTATGCTACTCGATGTGGGTAAGATTGCTTTGATCAGGCTGTATCTACGTACATTCGAACGAGTTTGGCAGCGCAAAGTAACCCTTGCCCGAGAAGAACAACACAAAGATTTACACACTGCATTATTAGAGTTAAAACCTGATCCGCTATTTTTAAGTACTTTACTGAATCAGCATGCGCTTAAAGTGACTGCAACGGTGATTGAGAAAATGGCGTTTCGGTATTTGCCATTTAATGCCGTGCTATCGCAATTGGTTAATGGTGTGGCCAAAGGTGACTCAGCATTGCCGCTAACAATGTTAATACGCAAAGCACGCTGTTATAGCCAAGCAGTTAGTTTGAATGCCCATCAGTTGCTAGAAAGTGATGAAAAATCACTCTGGTTTGATTACGTTGGGTTAGCAAAAAAGGAACTAGAACAGCTTGAAAAAACCAATTTGCAGCACTTTCATATTAAAATTGACTAGTTTCATAAATTTTTTGTTAATTTTTTTACGACTATTCATTCATCATTAATATCTACTCTCACCCATATTTTATCTTGCAAAGCGCTGCTTGGTGGGTGGTGGGGCAGCGATATCGAATAAACAACCCCATAATTCGTTATTCAGATAGTTATTCACTATCTCTGAAATTATATCTCAAAGCCTTTAATAACAAGGGCTACATGAAAGTTTTATAAGAGACAATAACGAAAAACTCTGAAATAATGATTATCTGAAAATTGAACCAGAGAGTATTTTTTGGCGATGTGAGCTATGCTGATTTACGCCAAAGGAGATGGTGCAACAGTCCATCATCAAGCCTATTTTTTAAACTTTCTGTAGGATCACAATTAAGAGGATATAAAATGACAGTCAATCGCGAATTATTTGATCAAGTAATGGTTCCTAACTACGCACCTTCAAGCGTTATTCCTGTTCGTGGCGAAGGCTCACGTGTATGGGATCAGCAAGGTCGTGAATATATCGATTTTGCCGGTGGTATCGCTGTTAACTGTCTAGGTCATTGTCATCCAGCATTGGTTAAAGCATTAAAAGAGCAAGGCGAAAAAATCTGGCACTTATCAAATGTCATGACTAATGAGCCAGCACTACGTTTAGCTAAAAAATTGGTAGATGCGACATTTGCTGAAAAAGTCTATTTCGCTAACTCAGGCGCAGAAGCAAATGAAGGCGCACTAAAATTAGCGCGTCGTGTTGCGCTGGAAAATTTTGGTGAGCAAAAATCGCAAATCATCGCTTTTAATAAAGGTTTCCATGGCCGCACATTCTTTACTGTAACCGTGGGCGGTCAAGCTGCTTACTCTGATGGTTTTGGTCCAAAACCTGGCGATATCGTACATTGTGATTTTAACGATCTAGCGGCCTTTGCAGCACTGATCTCTGATAACACCTGTGCGGTAATGATGGAGCCATTACAAGGTGAAGGCGGCATTATCTCTGCTACTGATGAGTTTGCTCAAGGTGTACGTGAGTTATGTACTAAACATAACGCATTGCTTATTTTTGATGAAGTACAAACTGGTGTTGGCCGTACTGGCGATCTTTATGCGTACCAAGGTTTAAATGTAGTACCTGATATTTTAACTACAGCTAAAGCACTTGGCGGCGGTTTCCCAATTGGTGCAATGATCACCACGACTGAGATTGCTAAGCACCTTAAAGTGGGCACGCATGGTTCTACTTATGGCGGCAACCCGTTGGCATGTGCTGTTGGTGAAGCGGCTTTTGATACTGTAAATACGCCTGAAGTATTAGCTGGTGTTAAAGCTAAAGCTGCATTATTCAATGAACTATTAACTGCAATTAACGATAAGTACAACGTATTTTCGGAAATTCGTGGTCAAGGTTTATTAATTGGTGCCGTGGTTAATGAGCAGTTTAAAGGTCGTGCTAAAGAGTTTTTAGTAGCAGGTACCGCTGAGGGCGTAATGTCGTTAGTAGCTGGTGCCGATGTGGTGCGTTTTACGCCATCTTTAGTGATCCCAGAAGCGGATATCCGTGAAGGGATGGCACGTTTTGAAAAAGCCGTAGCCAACGTTGTGAACGGTTAAGCAACAGCTCTGATCATAATAAGGGCAAGTAGCAAGCTTGCCCTACTATTCTTAATTTACCGTTATTTATAAGGGAGCAAGCGGACTCATGATGATCCTTCGCCCAATCCAGCAATGTGATTACCCAGCTTTATTGAAAATTGCCCACGAATCAGGGCATGGTTTTACCTCTTTGCCTAATAACGAAGAGTTATTACAAAAGAAGATTGACCATTCGATAAGCTCATTCGCAAAAAGTGCATCTCATCCAGGTGATGAAGGTTACTTGTTTGTTCTTGAAGATAGCGAAACTGGTGAGGTCGTTGGTACCTCTGCAATAGAAGCTGCGGTCGGTTTAGATGATGCGTTTTATCATTATCATTTAAGTAAAGCCATTCATTCATCTCGTACATTGAATGTTTATAAAGCGGTTGATATTTTAACCTTGTGTAATGATTACACAGGGGCTACAGAGCTTTGTACGCTGTTTTTAAAAGATGGTTACCGTAAAAATAATAACGGTAAGCTGCTTTCAAAAGCACGTTTTATGTTCATCAAGCAGCACCAAGAACGCTTTGCTGAAACCGTAATCGCAGAAATGCGCGGTGTTTCTAACGAGCAGGGCAGTAGTCCATTTTGGCAATGGTTAGAAGAACACTTTTTCTCGATGGATTTTCCAACAGCTGATTACTTAACCGGTATTGGCCAAAAGGTGTTTATTGCTGAACTCATGCCAAAGTACCCAATTTACGTCAACTTATTAAGTAAAGAAGCGCAAGCGGTGATCGGCAAGGTGCACAATAATACCCGCCCTGCGATTGAACTACTGAAAAGTGAAGGCTTCACCTTTAATGGCTACGTTGACATTTTTGACGCAGGCCCAACGGTAGAAGCAAAAGTAGATAATATTGCAACTATTCGTAATGCTAAGAACTTTACCGTAAAAATCGGTGAAAACAGCGGCGAGACGACTGTGATGCTAGCGAATGAAAAACTTAATGATTTTAGAGCAACCGTTGCACAACTAAACTTTGCTGCAACGAGTGAAGATATCACCTTGTCGCAAGCAATGGCAGATGCACTGCACTTACAAGCGGGCGATATCGTTACTGCGGTAAGTTTATAATTTAGGAGAAAGTACATGACTCATCCTGCACAATTTATTAATGGTCAATGGTCGCAAGGCCAAGGCGATGCATTTAATTCAGTAAACCCAGCCAATAACGAAATTATTTGGCAAGCAAACTCAGCCACCAGTGAGCAAGTAGACAGCGCTGTTAATTCTGCGCGTGCAGCATTTTATAGCTGGGCTGATAAATCATTTGCAGAGCGCCTAGCGATTGTAAAAACGTTTGCCGAAACGCTACAAGAGCACAGCGAAGAACTTGCTGTAGTAATAGCCCAAGAAACGGGCAAGCCGTTATGGGAAACTCGCACTGAAGCGGGTGCTATGGTCGGTAAAATTGCGATTTCTGAAAAAGCCTTTTTAGAGCGCACTGGCGACGTAGAAAACCCAATGCCGCAAGGTCGTGCGATGATCCGCCATAAGCCTCACGGTGTAGTGGCGGTATTTGGCCCGTATAACTTCCCTGGTCACTTACCTAACGGCCATATTGTACCTGCGTTATTAGCGGGTAATACCGTGGTGTTTAAACCATCGGAGCTAACGCCAGCGGTTGCTGAGCTAACGCTTAAGTTATGGCAAAAGGCCGGTTTACCAGCAGGTGTAATCAACCTAGTGCAAGGTGAAGTAGCCACAGGTAAGGCTCTTGCTGCTCACAAAGGTATTGATGGCTTATTCTTTACCGGTTCATCACGCACCGGCCATATTCTGCATGAGCAGTTTGCTGGTCAACCAGGTAAAATCTTAGCATTAGAAATGGGCGGTAATAATCCGCTAATTATTACTGAGGTTGCTGATACCAAAGCGGTTATTCACGATATTATTCAATCAGCATTTATCTCAAGTGGTCAACGTTGTACTTGCGCACGTAAATTATTTTTACCAGCAGGTGATCAAGGCGATGTAATTTTAGCCGGTTTAATTAGTGCGACGCAAGCCATTAAAGTGGGCAACTACGATGATGCCGAGCAACCGTTTATGGGCTCGATGATCTCATCAGCAGCGGCTGCGGGTATGGTAAAAGCACAGCAACAACTTGTTGAGCTTGGCGCTAAGGTGTTAGTTGAACTTAAGCACACTGAAAATACGGGTTTTGTAACACCAGGTATTATTGAATGTACTGATGTTGCTGACTTCCCAGATGAAGAGCACTTTGGGCCGTTATTAAAAGTATTCCGTTTTACTGATTTTGACAGCGCGATTGATAAAGCTAACGACACTAGCTTTGGTTTATCGGCGGGTTTACTCAGTGATAATGCGGCAGATTACGACCATTTCTTACGTCGCATTCGTGCCGGTATCGTTAACTGGAACCGCCCAATCACTGGCGCGTCAAGTGCTGCACCATTTGGTGGTATTGGCGCATCGGGTAATCATCGTGCAAGTGCTTACTATGCAGCTGATTACTGCGCATACCCTGTTGCCTCTGTTGAACTTGAAAAAGTAGCAATGCCAGCAACATTAAGCCCAGGCTTAAAAATCGATTAATCGATTTGGTCAAATAGTAATAAATAACTAAAAAAGCAGCCTTGGCTGCTTTTTTTGTATTGGTTAATGCTCAAAGGTAGCAATTAAAAGCACTTTCTGCTTAAATCAATACAGTCGTTTTAATTAGGTGTGGGTCATTATGGTTTTAGATAGGCAAGGATATGATGATTTGATCATGTATCTTACTCAAAATTTAGCATTATTTGAGAAGTCCGGCGAAATAAAACCAGGCGCTCCTACTATTATGGAGCTGATTGAAGATGATATTGCTGAAAATGTCATGTTGTTATGTCAGCAACACACTGAGCTTTCTACTGAACAACGCAGCCAAATCGTGCGTGAAGTTGATGGTATAGTATACGATTTACAAGAAGTACTCAGCAGTGTCACCAGTAATCAAGTTACCATTGAACAACATGCATTTATTGATGAATTTGCCGCATTGGTAAAAAACCTCTTTGATAGCGCCGTAGTTGAAAGTGCCTAACCATTCCAATTATCGTTTTTAATTTGCAACTGCGTGTGACTTCCTTACAATCAGGGGAAATAACTTCTTTGAGAGTCATAAAATGCAAGCGAATGTAAAATGGGTTGCAGGCGATACCTTCCTGGGTCGTTCTAATTCTGGTCATAATGTTGTGTTTGATGCTGGTAGCGATAGCGCTGCACCAAGCCCAATGGAAATGGTATTAATGTCTGTTGGTTGTTGCTCATCGGTTGATGTGGTGAGTATTTTAAAAAAAGCCAAACAAAACTTCTCCGATGTACAAGTACAATTAAGCGCTGAACGTGCTGAATCCGCCCCTCGTGTATTTACTAAAATTAACTTGCACTTTGTTGTGACTGGCGACAACGTCTCTGAAAAGCACCTTGCGCGTGCCGTGCAACTGTCGGCAGAGAAGTATTGTTCAGTGGCATTAATGCTTGATAAAACAGTAGAAATTACCCACACGCACGAAGTTATCCAAGAACAGGGAAAATAACGCTTTTTCCTGCGGTGAAATTCGTATAAAATCCGCGAACTTTTCATTCTGCTCTGGCAGATTTCACTTGTTTATAGGTTGGTTTATCATGAACAAACCCTTCGATAAAATTAAACTTCATGGCTTTAATAACTTAACCAAAAGTTTAAGCTTTAGTATTTACGATATTTGCTACGCAAAGACCGAGCAACAACGTAAAGAATATATTGAATATATCGACGAACAGTACAGTGCTGATCGACTAACCGATATTTTAGGTGAAGTAGTGGACATTATCGGTGCGAATATTTTAAATGTTTCGCGTCAAGATTACGATCCACAAGGTGCCAGTGTAACAATTCTGATCTCAGAAGAGCCAATTGAGCAGCAGCAGACCTATGAAGTTGATGAAGCACCAGGGCCATTACCTGAAACCGTGGTTGCTCACTTAGATAAAAGCCACATCTGTGTTCATACTTATCCTGAAGCGCACCCTGATGATGGTATTTGTACTTTCCGTGCTGATATCGAAGTATCAACCTGTGGCATTATCTCGCCATTAAAAGCGTTAAACTTCCTAATTCACAGCTTAGAGTCAGATGTTGTAACAATTGACTACCGTGTTCGTGGTTTTACCCGTGACGTAGATGGTGTTAAGCACTATATCGATCACGCGATTAATTCAATTCAAAACTACATGACCGAAGATACCAAAGAAGCGTACCAAATGATGGACGTGAATGTGTATCAAGAAAACTTGTTCCACACTAAGATGATGCTAAAAGAAACCGATCTAAATACTTATTTATTTGGTGTCACTACCAGCGATTTATCTGAACAGGAAGAAGAAGAAATTCGTTCTAAGTTAACCCGTGAAATGCAAGAAATCTTCTACGGCCGTAACTTGCCAGAAACAGAATAAGCTCGCTTAATTAGCTAGTTTTAAAAAACGGCGTGCAATGTAAATTGCGCGCCGTTTTTCATTAAAGCTGTTACATGCGGCAACAAAAGCAAATGAAAACACCATCCTTCCTAAATCTACCTCCTAAATTAGCCTGAAAATGTTGATGGCGACACTCCTTGACGCTAGCAGCCGTGGCTAATAGTCTAAGTAAACAGCCCGTCACCTATTATGGATCAATATGCAGAATCAAGGCCTAGCACAGCAACTATTTTTGGCACAGCAAGTGCGGCAGCATGAAGCAAAGGCTGCGGCCTTGGCAGGCGTTAGTATGTTCACTTTGATGGAGCGCGCAGGGCATGCGGTATTCTCGCAGTGTATCGAGCACGTTCCGAATGCCCAGCGTTACTTTATTCTGGTCGGCTATGGTAATAATGCGGGTGATGGCTATATCGTAGCAAGCCTTGCCAAGCAAGCCGGTAAAGAAGTTGTAGTACTTGCAGCCGATAGCAGTAAATCTCTCAGTGGGAATGCGCTTACAGCTCAGCAACGTTGGCAAGCATTGGGGGGCGAAGTTGAAAGTTACACGCAAGGTCGTCTTAATAATGCTGATATTATTATTGATGGTTTGTTAGGAACCGGAATTAATAGTCAAGTTCGTGGGCCATTTTTAACGATGATTGAAGATGCCAACGCGCAGCCTAGCACAATAGTGGCAATTGATTTACCTTCAGGCATAGACGCCGACACAGGGCTGCCACTTGGCATCGCTATCCAAGCTGATATTACCGTTACTTTTGTGGGGATCAAACAAGGCTTAGTAACCGGTGCTGGGCGAAGTGCTGCAGGCAAACTCGTTTTTAATGATCTAGGAATTGCAGAACCATTTGCCAAGTTAGCGAATGCTAGCGCAACACTCATCAATATTACTAGCTTTAAACCACTTGCTGCACGAAGTCGCAATAGCCATAAAGGGAACCACGGCAAGCTGTTATGCGTCGGTGGAAATCAAGGTACTAGCGGGGCCATTCGTTTATCAAGTGAAGCAGCACTTCGTACAGGCGCTGCAATGGTGCGTGTTTATACTCATCAAAGTAGTGTACACGTCGTTAGTAGTGGTCGCCCTGAATTAATGGTCAGTTGCGACAGTTTATCCGCAGCTCTTGATTGGGCTAATTGTGTCATTATTGGTCCAGGTCTTGGTCAGGATAGTTGGGCGCAAACGACATTTCAGCAGGCTATACAATATTGCTTAGCAAATAATTTACCATTAGTTATTGATGCTGATGGCTTAAACTTGTTGACTAAACATAGTTTAGAGTATCGCCTTAAAAATTGCATAATAACCCCGCATGCTGGGGAAGCCTCACGGCTAATGCAAGTCTCAATCGCTGAGATTGAAGCAAATCGCTTTCATTCTGCCACTGCTTTAGCTAAACGTTATACCAGTACCTGCGTGCTGAAAGGGGCGGGTAGTCTGATCGCCAACGGGCAGCAAACTTGGCTGTGCGAAAATGGTAATCCAGCGCTTGCTGTGGGTGGCAGTGGTGATGTGCTTACCGGCATCATAGGTGCGTTACTTGCTCAAGGTTTCGCTGTTGATCAAGCCGCATGTTACGGTGTGACATTGCACGCTAAAGCAGCCGATATTTTGGCCGAACGCGAAGGGGAGCGCGGTATGTTGCCAAGTGATTTATTTGCAATTGTCAGGCAGCTTATTAATGGTAAATAGCGGTTAAATATACTTTTTACTCACTATTTTTCGGAACTCGTTTTGCTAAATACAGCACAGTCCCTATACTCTAATTTGCGCGGCTATTATTTACTACTGAGGTAAAAAGAAGATGTTGATACAAAAAAAAATGTACCTAGGGAGTTTTCTGCTGCTGTTGTTTGCTTTAATTATTCTGTCAGGAATAATGCAGCTAGTTGTTACGCCAATCATTAAAAATGACGCTATATCCAGCGCAAAATTACAAGCAAAGGTGATCGGCGAATCATTAGCAAAAGATTTAGCTAAAAGTGCCACCTTAACGCAAAGCTTAGCCGTGGTAGCAGAAACCTTGCCATTGCAGCAAGCGGCCTTTATTGAAAATATTGCTCCTTTGATTGCAAGTGGCAAAGGTATTGCCGGTGGTGGTATTTGGCCCGAGCCAAATAAAATGCTGCCCTCAGCAGAAAAAGCGTCTCTTTTCTGGGCAAAAACAGGCAATGGCCAATATCAACTTTTAGATGATTACAACCAGCCAGACAGCAGCGCGTATCAACAAGAAAGCTGGTATAAAAACGCCATTAACGCTAATCGCGGTGAGTGCGTTTGGTCAGAAGCTTATGTAGACACGGTATCGAATGTGCCTATGGTTACCTGTTCCGTAAAAATAATCCGTGATAACCAATTTTGGGGAGTTGCCACCTTAGACGTTGATCTGGCATCTATCGAAAGCTCATTGCTTGCAGAGAACAATGCCACAGGCACCTATAACTTTATTTTAGATAGCGCCGAGCAACTGGTATCGATTCCATCAATACGCAATACTAATTTAGCAATGATGAGCCTTACTCAGGTCGCCAGTAAAGACAGTAGCTTAAAGCCGTTGGTCAGCGCTTTACAAAACAGTAATACAGCCGTAGCTGAATTTGCCAGTGGGGTGGTTAATAATGACGAATCTATTTTGGTAACTTATTCATTGGCAGCGCAAAATTGGCGCTCAGGGGTGATTATTCCCGCAGCAATTGCTAAGAAAACCGTTAATACCCTCACTTATTACTTATACAGTTCATTTATCGCCCTTATTCTCGCTTTTGTATCCGTATTACTGATTTTTGGTAATCGCCTGGTGCAGCAAATTAACACCACCACAGAGCAAGTTAGGATGTTAGTACAAGGGCGCACCAATTCAAAACTGGCCGTGCGTGGCAGTGATGAAATGAGCCATTTATGTGTGGCAATTAATGACTATGGCGATCATCTGATTAAGATTTTAGAACAGATCCAAGCAGAAGCCGCTGCGGTTAAAAATAATGCTGAAGCGATGGATAACTTAAGTAATAACAGCCAAATTCGTACACAAGAGTTAATGGAAGAAAACAATATGTTGGCTGAGGCAATTAACGAAATGTCGATAGCAGCCTCATCAGCCTCACAAGATGTTTTGAGCGTTGCAGATATTACTACGCAATCAGCTGATTTAGTGAATTCTGGGTTTGATGTTATTGAGAAGAATGCCGAATCAATCCAGTTATTATTTGATAAATTAACGGAATCATCAGATGCCATTTCACGGATTGCACAAGACTCAAAACAAGTGGGCTCGGTGCTTGATGTGATCATGAATATTTCCGAACAAACTAATCTACTGGCGCTTAATGCTGCCATTGAAGCCGCTCGAGCTGGTGAATCAGGGCGAGGTTTCGCGGTGGTTGCAGATGAAGTGAGAACCTTGGCACATCGTACTCAGCAATCGGCTGGTGAGATCGAAACCATGATCAGCCAATTACAGGAAGCTGCGAGCAGAGGGGTTAACGTTATTGGGCAATGCCGTGAATATTCTGAAGTAGTGAACGAGCGTTCAGCAACAACACGTGCACAGTATGAAAGTATTGTTACTGCGTTTAATGATATTAAAGAGCGTTCATCAAGCATTGCCGTAGCCACTGAAGAGCAATCACAGGTAACCGAAAATGTGAAAAACTTGGCAGAGCGAATTCGTGAGATCTCTGTGCAAAATGCCAGTGATGCTGAAGAGTTCCGCAGCGTCAGCAAAGATTCAAATAGCCAAGCACAGCGTTTATATCAAATTAGTCAGCAATAATGTGATTCATTGATAGTGTTTTTCAAGCATCGTTAGCTGAGAATGTCAGCGCGATGCTTCAGCTTCGTCCTCTTCAGGTGGATCGCCGGAGTCTTCTTTGCGTTTACGTTGCTCTTGTTTGGCTTTTTGTACATTCTCAAATTGTGGGGGTGGAATAGGGAATAACGAAATCAGCGGAAAGAACGACAAAAATAAAAAAGCCCCTCGTGACATGGTTTTACCCCAAGCGACCATTTTCATCATGGCCCAAAATACAAGCAGCAATAATATGCTTACTACAAGCCAATGCAGCAGTACTGTTCCAAGACCAACCCTAGCTAATAAATCCATTTGTTTTCAATATGGTTACTAATAGTTAGTTAATGTGGGTTAATTGAACAATATCAAGTTAATAGGCGCTGATAACTTCATGTAGGTCGTGATTTATCGCGATAATTGGCTTCTCACAGACTGCTTTTAATTCAATTGCAGTAAGTCCCATTTATTACCGTATAAATCTTCAAATACCACAACGGTGCCGTATTCTTCTACGCGGGGCTGTTCATTAAAGGTAACGCCATTTTTTTGCATCGTTTTATAATCTCGCCAAAAGTCATTGGTATGTAAAAATAAAAACACCCGACCGCCAGTTTGGTTGCCCACAGCCCCTAACTGCTGTTGAGTACTTGCTTGCGCGAGCAGTAAATTAGTGCCATTAGAGTTAGGTGGTGATACTAATACCCAGCGTTTGCCATTACCCTGATCAGTATCTTCAATTAAATCAAACCCCAGTTTTTGAGTGTAAAATGCGATGGCGTCATCGTAGTTCTTTACAACTAATGCCATGCTACCTATATGCTGTTTTATATTGGTCATTGTCCTACCTTGCAATAATGCCGTGCTGAAAGGTACTTTTTAACATGGCAGGAAATATAACCCGAGGACAAAAGGCTGGTACGTTAAGTGCGGTGCTAGATTTATCAGTCGCTCTGACTTTAATCAGGCAGCTTTTCCGGATAAATCCGGACTTTCGAGTGGCTTGCGCTAGGTTTTAAACTTATTATCTTTAAAAACAAAACCCAGTTTTTACTGGGTTTTTAATGATACTAACTATTAGCGATGTAACTCACCGGCTCGTTCTGGCTGATAAGTGATTGCTTTTATTTTTACTTTTATGAGACCGCCACTTGGTTTTGGCCACTCGATTTCATCACCTTGCGATAGACCAAGTAAGGCGCTACCTACTGGTGCTAAAATTGATATTTTATCAGCACTTGCATCAGCATTTTTTGGATACACTAAGGTCTTAGTGAATTCTTCTTGGGTCGATTCAACGATAAAGTTCACGGTTGAGTTCATAGTAACCACTGTCGAAGGCACATCTTTTGGCTCAACGATTGTTGCACGACCAAGCTCAGCTTCAAGTTCTTTTTGGTCAGCGAAGCTTCCAGCTGGTAATGATTCCATTAAATCATACAATCTATCTGCATCGAGTGATGAGATGATCAGTTCAGGCTTTTTATTCATCTTAATATCCTTAATTATGTCTTATAAATAAAATTAACTCTGAGTATGGTTTGCTTCGCAGTTCAGGTACTGCAATACGCTGGAGTCATTTTATTTGCTACTTTATCGTTGCCCTTAAAGCTAAAAACCCAGCCGAAGCTGGGTTTTATTTGAGCTAGATGGTTAGGAGATGAATTACATTAGACTATATTTTTATTTTAAGTCATTGATAATTTAATTATATATTTATGCTGATTTTAAATGCCCCTTTCATATCCTGAGTTTTTTGGCCTGCATAAACCTAAAAATAATTAGAGCAACGTTTCTTAACTTCGTTAGGGAGTAAGCGTCTAAGCCATTTAACATGATTATCTTAGTTGGCAGTAATAGCTCTATAATGAAATTTATTACTCGGGACGTGTTCTTTCCGTTGCATTAAATTGACAATTTTCACACTCTCACTGTGCTTCAAATACTTATAAGTAAAATATCTAGCTACTTTAGCTTCATGCGTCGATAGGATGATTTGTTTTCCTTTGAAATCGTTTCGCAATACTTCAACCAATGAGGACATATTTATATCATCCATTGTCTGAACAGGGTCATCGATCATCACGCTGGCAAAGTTTGACGCGTATACTTTATGCAAAGCCAAAGTCAATGCGATAACAACTGCCGATATCTGTCCTGAACTCATGGTATTGAGAATGTCGTGATCGCTTTCCCAATTAGAAACAAGCCGCACATTTTTTAACTCATCATCGCCAGTTGAGTCTTTGATAAAAATTCCATGACCAAGTCCAGCTTGATGAAATTGGAGGATTTTTCCTGAGTAGATATAAAAAGGGATTTCAATGTCAGTAATAAGTTTCTTTCTGTACTGTTTAATTTTACTTTGTAAACTAGAAATTAGCTCACTGATATCAGTAGCAGCTTGTTCTAATAACTCCTTCTCCCTTAGTAGCTTGGGAAATTTATCGGATATTTCTTTCAAGGAACTGAAGTAAAGGCTCTTGATATATAATTCTTTCTGATTTAGCTGGGAAAAATTCACCTGATTCAGTTTGAGATACTTGCTATTAAAATAATCCCTGTAGATTCTATCGAATATATTTGAACCATTGGTTTCATAATAACGATCAGGGGCTGTACCGATAGCCGAGCGTATGCGTTCGCAAAGGTAATTTACATTCTCAATAATATTATCTCTCCCCCCTTCCACTGGAAAAGTGCTTACTAACAAATCATCATGTAAAATACCCTCAGATCGAAGCCAATCTCTGAGTCTGACAAAGCGCTCTCTCATGGATCGTGCTCTAGAAAGAGCAAGCAGCTCTTCTTGAGATGGAAGTGATATTTTTTCTAGATAAATCGCACACGCTTTAATTAAGGGGAAAATATATTTGTTATTAAAAGTATCTCTGGAAGCCACCAGAAGCTTATCTTGCCCCGTCAATTCTGAACGGAGTAAATTTCCATGCTGAGATATTGCTTTAGATAAAGAGTCATGAGAAAAGTAATCTTGTCCACAAAGCAAACATGAAGACTCGTCTGGTATTTTCTGAAGCCCAATAGACATGGAATTATGATGTTTGATAAGTTCCGAATAAATGGAGCCAAGCCCCTTTGCTTTGCTTTCTTCGTCGATAAGAGATTGAAGCGCTATTCTAAATGCATCGCAGTCTTCAAACCCTAACGCTTTAAAAGTTGTATCAGTGTTCTTATTGGAAGATATCTGTTTTAGATCGCCACTTTTGAGGATGACTTCAAAACTCTTGATGATTTGATATTTTTGGTGTTCTGTGACATGTAAATCATAGTTATTGATAGAGTTATAGTAGCCTACATAAGACTCAAGTACTTCACTCTCACAAATCGCATTTTCAAACTTTCTACTTCTAAGAAAGTAACGTTGATGCATAAGGAAATTTCTAATGTTGGTTATCTCTGCCAAAGAACTATTAAGTTTTTCTTGATTCAACTCTGGTATTTGGATAGCGTCCCAGAAAGGGCTTTTGTTGGTTTCAGCTAACCATGGAAGAGTATATGAATGAGGCTCACTCGCTCCTGTTGTTATACTTGTACTCTCATCGATTTTGTACAGTAGCTTAATATTATCAATTTCTGTATTTTTAGCATTCTTCGACTTTTTCACTTTTCCGAGAATGTCTTTAAGTTTGTTGAGCTTTTCATCTGCCTCACGAGTATCGCCAAAAAGTTGTGCTAGCTCTTCAGCACGCTGAGTCTCGTTGTTACCCTTTAAAAATCGAGATGTCTCTTCTTGCTGTACATAATGAAATAATAGAAAGTCTCGCCTAAAATCTTTACTATCGAAGTACTGATTTAATACTGATTGATTTGAGAGCACTGGCTGTCCATCAACTATCTCATAAAGCTCCCAAAGCTCTGCAAATTTGGATATTTTTCTTGAGCTATTTGAGATTGACTTCTTCATCTTCCTTTTAAATATTTTTACTTTGCAATCACTGTCTTTAAACTCTAACTCTATTTCGACGTGTCCTTTTCCTTGATGCGCAACAACAACATCTATAGGGTTTTGGCGACCCTCTAAGGATACGAGGCGAGTCAAATTCCCAGTCAGCCCTAATTCAATACCATCAAAGACTGATGTCTTCCCATACCCATTTGGCCCATCAAGTAAGATTAGGCGATAGTTCTCAAAATTAATGGTATATGGCTCATCGCCAAATATCTTAAAGTTCCTAAAGGTAATTTTATTTAGGTTAATCATACTGATTTCCCCCAAATTATTTCAATGTTCTGGACAGAATTAGTTTCAGTCCACTCTACATCTGAGCTTGTTAATTGGGTGTAGATTGAAGCTAACTCTGGTGATAATGAATTATCAATCTCATTGAGTAGATTACTAAGTTCTTGTTCTTGTGGAGTATAAGTAATAAAAGGGAGCTTGAGTGCAATCTTTAAAATTAGAGAATAATAGTCTTTTTGAAGCTTGTTATTCTTTTTAAAATTAAGGAAACCTCTACCATTATCTACATTAATTATGTCATTTATGACTTTAGTGGTGACATTTTTAACCTGTTTTTGAGTCAAATAGTTTTGTAAAGATAGTACCTCTTGTTGAGAGCATGCGATTACATTTTTTTTAAAATTATACTGATCTTCTTCAATCTTCAGTATTGTTTTTATACTAATTTCATTTTCTTCGTGACAGAGAAGCATTGTACAGTTTTTCTCGAAAGTTTGATCTACTTTGCCTGAACGACTGATTGTTTCGAACCAGTCCTGCACTTGGTTTTCCAGTAGATGTTCAGCTGTACTATCAGATTGTGTATGAAGTTGTATTGTAACAAAATATTCTTCTCGTTTACTTTCAGTTAGTGGGCAAAATAGGTAGATGTCAGCAACATCTTGTTGTAGTACGAGTTCAATTTTTTTATATCCGTTGCTGATTAGTATATTGTTGATAATATTAATCATTATTTTAACATCTCCTTTGCCATAGGTATGGGGACAAGTGTAATCTGTTTCAAAATATCATCTCTTTTAGTTCGAGGATCTTCATCTTCAGCTTGTGGTGCTTCCGTATGTACCATTGATTTTGGATAAAATGTATGGGGCTCTAAACCACTGTAAATTAGATTTTCAACCTCAAACAAAGTCTCACACATGTTGGGGTTTGATATTATTTTTCTTTCTACTTGCGTAACTCTAGCTGTATGGGTGATAGTCGTAGGAAGAAAGCTCTTGTGTGGAGGTATCGTTGTGCGATAACTAAAATTATATTTTGATGGATTGTGTGAAACTCGATCAAAGTTGATTTCATGAAGGATTTTTATAAGTACATATCGAATACCATCAAGATCAGTTGCCAGAGCATTCGTAGTGTTATTGTCATGTGCTAAATCAATATGGGGACAGAAGCTTCTGTAATACTTCCATAAATCCATTGGGCTAAGTTTTAAAAGAAACTTACTTGCCTCTTTTAAATTACAAAGAGTGTTGTCTTCTGGGCTTGTGTAATCATCGGGATCACTTAAATATTCATCTATTTGATGAGCAAATTTATTTTTAAATTCATATGCAAGATATTCTAACCCAATATCTTCATGATCATTTTCTAGAGCTTCAATGAGCTCAGTAAATGCTATTGATATTTTTTCTTCTTGTTGCTTCGTCTTATGGCGCTGAATAATATATTTATCCATCATACCTAAAAAATAATGAAATGTTTTCTCAAGCTGCTGAGGTGTACACGTAATATTTCGAATTTCCAGTGCATATGAAATTTCAGACTTTATTATTTCATTAATTTTATCAAGATCGCAAAACCTATTACCATCTTTATATATATGATTATTCAGGCGATTTATTGCATTGTTTTGCCCACTATAAATAGAATTTAAAGTATGAAATAACTGTATAGCAGTAAGTTCTGGAAGGGCTGTTTTCAAGATAGCCGCCTTCTTAGGTTTATTTCTATCTGTAGATGCCGCTTTTTCGATTATCGAACTTCCATCCTTTGGGTTGGTGTTTAGATATTCATCTAGGAGAATCTTCAAATCATCCTTAATAGATGCTTCAAAGTCTTGGCAATTTAGTTTCGAGTTTATTGGCTTCCAAGTATGAATTTCCCCGATAACTCTTGGATGTTTATATAGTTCTAGAGTTATTTCAAGTAGAGCATCAGAATACTGACTATAAGCGCTAGAATTATAGGCTTTAACTTGATGAATTGAGACAGAATTTCCATTAAGCAATATTTCAAAATCTTCAGTTTTTTCAAGCATTAAAGCGTTGTTAGAAAAATCAGTCTCTACAGAGGCTTCATTGATAAGTGTTAAAGCGTAGTAAAGTGCTACTTTGCCTTGATAGTTAAAACCGCTCCAAGAAGGTGACGCATCAAAAGCCATTAAAACTCCATTTCGACAACAAATTTATTGGTAACAATATAGCACAAGAATAAATATAAACTCTTGATTCAGCTTAATCTATCACTTTTTATATTAGAGGAAGTAGTTAATCTAATTATTCTAAGAGGATCTAATGTTACAGTATGGGTAAACGAATGGGGGGATAATGTAACGAACAAAAAACAAGTAAATAAACCTCTGTAATTATCTCTTGAGCAACCCGAAGGTTTTAGATCGATTTCGATGACAGAAATACGTAGCGTTCTCACTGCTGACGTATACGCATATCACGTTGAAATAACGTAAATATTATTAGGTATCTACTTATTCCAATGCCTCTTCACTGTTGCAATCCCCAAGCCTAATACTTCAGCGACTTTTGATTCTACAGAAGCAGTAGTTTTAAGAACTTCTTCCTATCCTGCTTTTTACGTTGAGCTTTCGCTCGTTTAAGTCCTTTTTATTCGGTCTCTAATTCTGTTTCACTCAAACTCTGCAAAAGCTGAAAACATTTGCAGCATCAACTTACCTTCAGAGCTTGATAGATCTGCAACTGATAAGTCGAGACATACAACTTTAATACCTCTATCTGTTAGTAGATTAATTGCTATTTGTGTTTTGTAATTAAACGGTGGAGCCTATCAACTTGCTAACTTTACTCTCGTAACTCGCAAATTCCCTTAAAAACAAAACCCAGCTTGCACTGGGTTTTTAATTACTATTAGCGGTGCAGTTCACCGGCTCGTTCTGGCTGATAAGTGATTGCTTTTATTTTTACTTTTATGAGACCGCCACTTGGTTTTGGCCACTCGATTTCATCACCTTGCGATAGACCAAGTAAGGCGCTACCTACTGGTGCTAAAATTGATATTTTATCAGCACTTGCATCAGCATTTTTTGGATACACTAAGGTCTTAGTGAATTCTTCTTGGGTCGATTCAACGATAAAGTTGACGGTTGAGTTCATAGTAACCACTGTCGAAGGCATATCTTTTGGCTCAACGATTGTTGCACGACCAAGCTCAGCTTCAAGTTCTTTTTGGTCAGCAAAACTTCCAGCTGGTAATGATTCCATTAAATCATACAATCTATCTGCATCGAGTGATGAGATGATCAGTTCAGGCTTTTTATTCATCTTAATATCCTTAATTATGTCTTATAAATAAAATTAACTCTGAGTATGGTTTGCTTCGCAGTTCAGGTACTGCAATACGCTGGAGTCATTTTATTTACTACTTTATCGTTGCCCTTAAAGCTAAAAACCCAGCCGAAGCTGGGTTTTATTTGAGCTAGATGGTTAGGGGATGAATTACATCATTCCGCCCATACCACCCATGCCGCCCATGCCACCCATATCAGCGCCGCCAGCTTCATCCTTTGGGATTTCAGCTACCATTGCTTCTGTGGTGATCATAAGGCCAGCAATCGAGCCCGCAAATTGTAATGCAGAGCGCGTTACTTTCGTTGGATCTAGGATACCCATTTCAATCATGTCGTTGTATTCGCCAGTTGCTGCGTTGTAACCGAAGTTACCCGTGCCGCCTTTAACTGCGTTAATAACAACAGACGCTTCGTCACCTGCGTTGGTAACGATTTGACGAAGTGGTGCTTCCATAGCACGTAGTGCTACTTTGATACCGTGGCTTTGATCTTCGTTGTCGCCAACTAAATCAACAAGTTTGCTTGCTGCACGAACTAGTGCAACACCACCACCAGGCACTACGCCTTCTTCAACCGCAGCGCGAGTTGCATGAAGTGCATCTTCAACGCGGTCTTTTTTCTCTTTCATTTCGATTTCAGTCGCAGCACCTACTTTGATTACTGCAACACCGCCGGCAAGTTTAGCCATACGCTCTTGTAGTTTCTCTTTATCGTAGTCTGATGTTGCTTCTTCAATTTGTGCTTTGATTTGTGCAACACGACCGCTGATGCCAGCTTCTTCGCCAGCACCGTCGATGATAGTTGTATCATCTTTAGTGATAACTACGCGCTTAGCTGTACCTAGGTCTTCAACGGTGGCTTTTTCAAGCTCTAGGCCGATTTCTTCAGAAATTACAGTACCGCCCGTTAATACCGCGATATCTTGTAGCATAGCTTTACGACGGTCACCAAAACCAGGTGCTTTAACTGCTGATACTTTAACGATGCCGCGCATGTTGTTAACTACTAATGTAGCTAGCGCTTCGCCTTCAAGGTCTTCAGCAATGATAAGTAATGGTTTGCTTGCTTTCGCAACGGCTTCTAATGTAGGTAGTAACTCACGGATGTTAGATACTTTCTTGTCTACAAGTAGAATAAATGGGTTATCTAGCTCAACTGCGCCTTTTTCAGCGTTGTTGATGAAGTACGGAGAAAGGTAACCACGGTCAAACTGCATGCCTTCAACAACATCTAGTTCGTTTTCCAGTGATTGACCTTCTTCAACAGTGATTACACCAGAGTTACGGCCTACCTTTTCCATTGCTTCTGCAATGATGTCACCAATCTCTTTATCAGAGTTAGCTGAAATAGTACCTACTTGTGCGATTGCTTTTGCATCGGCACAGGGTACTGAAAGTTCTTTTAGCTCAGCAACGGCTGCGATGATTGCTTTATCGATACCGCGCTTAAGGTCCATTGGGTTCATACCCGCTGCAACTGCTTTTAAGCCTTCGTTTACAATTGACTGTGCTAATACGGTTGCAGTAGTTGTACCGTCGCCAGCTGCATCGTTTGCTTTTGATGCAACTTCTTTAACCATTTGTGCGCCCATGTTTTCAAACTTGTCTTCAAGTTCGATTTCTTTAGCCACTGATACACCATCTTTAGTGATCACTGGAGAGCCAAATGATTTGTCTAGGATTACGTTACGGCCTTTAGGACCTAAAGTTACACGAACTGCGTTTGCTAAGATGTTTACGCCAGCTAGCATTTTAGCGCGTGCGTCACCTGCAAAAAGTACTTCTTTTGCTGCCATGATTAATTTCCTTTGAATTCTAAATGTTTGTTAAACGAAAAGTAGTGTTAGCCTACAATGCCTAAAATATTGTCTTCACGCATGATCAGGTACTCTTGACCTTCGATCTTTTCAGCTTTTTCAACATATGAGCCGAATAACACAGTGTCACCGACTTTAACTTCTAATGCTCTCACATCACCGTTATCTAGAGTACGGCCATTACCCACTGCAACAACTTTACCGCGGGTTGATTTCTCAGCCGCAGAACCAGTTAATACAATACCGCCAGCAGATTTGGTTTCTTCTTCTAGGCGCTCAACGATCACGCGATCATGTAAAGGACGAATGTTCATTTTTTTAGTTCTCCTAACAGTTTCTGAACAGGACAGAAAAAAGTTTTGTGTGTACCAAGTTGATTAAACCATTGACGCTTAATCACTATAGTTAGTTGTACTCATTAATGGGGGTGTTGTGGCAAAATCCAAGAGAAAAAATTTAAAATATTTAATCTTTTCTCTCGTACTCACCGTCAATAGTGGTCGGCTCGCTCATTTTGCGAGGTTCTGGCTCTGAATGAGTGGACTGATCAAATGCTGTTGGACCTTGTTGCATACCTGCGCTCATACGTACTGTTGCTTGACTGGCAAGGCCTGCAGCTAGTTTATTGCGAATGGCCGGGGTTAATAATAAAAAGCCGAATACGTCGGTCATAATGCCCGGTGTTAGCAATAATATGCCGGCGATAATCACACATAAACCAGTAAATAATTCTTTGGCAGGCATTTGCCCTTGCGCCATTTGTGTTTGCACATTTTGCAGTGCACTCATACCTTGTGTTCTAACTAATTTTGCGCCAAATATCGCGGTTATAATAACCAGTGCAATAGTGGCAAATCCGCCAATCACATCAGCTACTTGAATTAACAACGCAATTTCAATAATTGGCACGAGAATAAATAATAAAAACAAAAATCTAAACATAAAGCTCTCTAAATAATGATCACTCAAGTGAGTTGATGAAATATAAATATGGGTTCCAAGGTCTTTTTTCAAGGCTAGTGGTAAAGCTGCTAGCAAACTAACCTGAACGCTGGAGATAGATTTATTATCCGCAGTTTAGGTTAACTACACTTTGCCTTAGCTATCAGCTACTATGGCGTTGGGCAGAGCAATCAACCAAAGGTTCAATATGACGACTCATTTTCGACTTATTTTTACCACTTGCGCAGATGTAAGTGAGGCACGCTCCATGGCTGAGCAATTAGTTAAGCTTAAGCTAGCAGCGTGTGTGAACATTCTGCCAAATGTGGGATCTGTTTATATGTGGCAAGGAGAGGTTGCTTATGCAACCGAGTGTAAATTATTGATTAAAACGAAGTCAGAAAAAATGAATGGAGTGATTCAAACTATCAAGCAATTACATAGTTATGACATCCCTGAAATTCAGGTTGTTGACGTAGCCACTGGCAATTTAGCCTATTTTAATTGGATGGATGAGGTACTTAATTAATGCGTTGTTTTCTTTTATTGCTTTGCGCGCTTTCACTGTTGCCGGCTCAAGCTGCGAATAAAGACTTATTGAGTAATTTACTACAGCCCGCAGAGCAAACATTTTTACCGGTTGATCAAGCATTTTCATTTGATTTTGATCAGCAAGGCAGCACACTTTTTATTGGCTGGGATATTGCGCCGGGTTATTACCTCTATAAAAACAAGCTGGAAATTATTGGCAAAGGTGCCGATATTGAAGTGCCAGAGCTCGGTAAGGGCGTGGTTATTGAAGATGAATTCTTTGGCAAAACCGAAGTGTTTTTTGATTCACTGAGTGTGGTTAGCAAGTTAAGGAATATTGTTAAAGATGGCGTAATCAAAGTACGCTATCAAGGCTGTGCTGAAGCAGGACTATGTTACCCGCCAGAGATCATTACTATTCCATTGAGCACGATTGCCGGTGAAACTCCTGCAACTGATAACGCAACCGCTGGCAATGCGTTAGCTGCACTTAGCGCAGAGTCGCCAGCTCCAGTAGCGGATGATAGCACTGTAAAGAGTGAGCCAGAAAAAGAGTTAAATTTTACTGAAAAACTGGCCTCGCAAGGTTTGTTAGCGAACTTAGCGATTTTCTTTTTGGTCGGTATTGGTCTGGCATTTACACCCTGCGTGTTTCCGATGTTCCCGATATTGTCGAGTTTAATTGCAGGGCAAAAAAACCTTTCTACTAAAAAAGCGTTTGCACTGTCATTTGTGTATATCCAAGGGATGGCGGTTACGTATGCGGCGCTGGGGCTAGTGGTGGCATCGTTAGGCGGCCAAGTGCAAGGTTATTTGCAGCACCCCTATGTATTGATTAGTTTTAGTTTATTATTTGTTTTACTCGCTATGTCGATGTTTGGTTGGTATGAAATAAAACTACCAAGCGGCATGATGAACAAGCTAACCCAAGTGAGTAATAATCAAAAAGGCGGCAACTACATTGGCGTATTTTTAATGGGCGTGTTGTCTGGTTTAATCGCGTCTCCTTGCACCACTGCACCTTTATCTGCGGCATTATTATTTGTAGCGCAAAGTGGTGATTACTTAGTGGGCGGCTTAACTTTGTATGTGCTGAGTTTAGGAATGGGCATTCCGCTGCTGTTATTAGGCACCTCTGGCGGTAAATTATTACCAAAAGCGGGTGGTTGGATGGAGCAAGTTAAAACCCTGTTTGGTTTTATTATGCTGGTAGTGCCACTAATCTTGCTTGAGCGTATTGTTGATGCTGAGATTATTTTGTTAATGGCCGGTTTACTCGCAATAGCTACCGCACTGTATTTACATCATTGGCAGAGTGCTCAAACACAAGGTAAGTTAAAAACGGCCTTGTGGTTTGTTGCCACTTTATTAGTGATTGGCGGTGCCAGCGTAACTAAAAACTATATATGGCCAACAGCACAAGTTGTTAGTGCCGCAAATGGCGAGCAACAAGAACGCGGCTTTAAATTAGTTGCTAACTTAGCTGAGCTTAAACAAGCAATAAATGATGCAAACAGCGATGGCCGTTTAGTGATGGTTGATTTGTATGCAGATTGGTGTGTTGCGTGTAAAGAGTTCGAGAAATACACCTTTCCTGACGCTAAAGTGCAAGACGAGTTTGCAAACTTTGCACTATTAAAAATAGACTTGACCGAAAGTGACGACACGACAATCGCGGTAATGGAAGAGTTTACGGTATTTGGTTTACCAAGCATTTTGTTTTTTGATACACAAGGTGAAGAGCTTGCAGCGCAGCGTGTGACGGGCTTTTTAAACGCAAAAGACTTTGCTGAGCATTTAGCAAAAGTGAGAAATGGCGCTAAATAGACATTTTTCACATCACTATTTTAAACGCCACTTTATATGAGTGGCGTTTTTGTTTCTGTTATATTCACTAGTGATTAGACCAGTATTTTGCTGCTATTTACATCGAACTGGCTATAATAGGTGGTTAACGTGAGAAATAGTTGCTATTTTAGTTTTTCCCCTCTACATTTTACGGGGATTTCTAATCAAAATGGCTTAACTCATTATTTATAGGATTATCGCGTATTATGGCTGCAAAATTTAAACTTTTAGTTATAAATGGCCCTAACTTGAACATGCTAGGTAAGCGTGAGCCAGAAAAATACGGTTCACACACGCTTAGTGAGATTATGAGCGAACTAACAACGGTTGCTGATGGTCTAGATGTCGAGTTAACGCATTTTCAAAGTAATAGTGAACAAGCTTTAATTGAGCGTATACACAGCGCTTGGCAGGCTATGGATTACATTATTATCAACCCTGCAGCATTTACGCATACAAGCGTGGCTTTACGTGATGCATTGCTGGCAGTTGATATCCCGTTTTTTGAAGTGCACTTAACTAATGTGCACGCGCGGGAAGCGTTTCGTCATCATTCATATTTTTCTGATGTGGCGCAGGGCGTGATATGTGGATTAGGCGCAATGGGTTATCGCGCAGCACTTGAAGCTGCCGTCAATCGGTTGCAAAACGCGAATTAATTTTAACTAACAAACTAACAGGCGGGTCGTTCATGGATATTCGCAAGATCAAAAAACTAATTGAACTAGTAGAAGAATCAGGTATTGCTGAATTAGAAATCACTGAAGGTGAAGAATCAGTACGTATCAATCGTAATAACATGAGTGCAGGTCCTGCTTACGCTCCTCATTATGCACCACAGTATGCTCCAGCACCGGCTCCAGCCCCAGCAGCTGCACCCGTTGCAAGTGCTGAAGCCCCAGCACCAGCAGGTCCTACTGGTCATCAGGTATTATCACCTATGGTTGGTTCTTTCTATTCAGCAGCTTCTCCAGAAGCACCAGCATATGTTGAAGTGGGTTCACAAGTTAAAGTAGGTGACACGCTTTGTATCATCGAAGCGATGAAAATGATGAACCAAATTGAGTCAGATAAAGCGGGCACAGTAAAAGCGATTTTAGTTGAAAATGGCGAGCCAGTAGAATTTGATCAACCTTTATTCATCATTGAATAATAGCGTAACCTAATAAGGCCAACTCTTATGTTAGATAAAGTAGTCATTGCAAACCGAGGTGAAATTGCACTTCGTATCTTGCGCGCCTGCAAAGAGCTTGGGATCAAAACGGTTGCTGTGCATTCAACGGCGGATCGCGATCTTAAGCATGTATTGCTTGCAGATGAAACAATATGTATTGGTAGACCGGCTGCCACTGAAAGTTACTTAGACATTCCGCGTATTATCGCGGCAGCTGAAGTGACTGATGCCGTTGCTATTCACCCTGGTTATGGTTTCCTTGCCGAAAACGCTGATTTTGCTGATCAAGTTGAACAAAGTGGTTTTGTGTTTATTGGTCCGCGCGGCGATACGATCCGCCTAATGGGCGATAAAGTATCTGCAATCGAAGCTATGCGTAAAGCGGGTGTGCCATGCGTACCAGGTTCAGACGGTCCGGTATCAGACGATAAAGACCGCAACATGCAAATCGCTAAGCGCATCGGATATCCGGTGATCATCAAAGCTGCCGGTGGTGGTGGTGGTCGTGGTATGCGTGTGGTTCGTAGCGAAGCCGAATTAATTGATTCAATTGCATTAACGCAACAAGAAGCTAAACAATTCTTTGGTAATAGCATGGTTTACATGGAAAAATTCCTTGAAAATCCACGCCATATCGAAGTTCAAGTACTGGCTGACGGCCAAGGTAATGCCGTTCACTTAGGTGAACGCGATTGCTCTATGCAACGTCGTCATCAAAAAGTAGTTGAAGAAGCGCCAGCACCAGGTATTACTGCAGAAGTGCGTAAGTTTATCGGTGAACGTTGTACCCGTGCATGTATCGAAATCGGTTATCGTGGTGCAGGTACGTTTGAGTTCTTATATGAAAATGGTGAGTTCTATTTCATTGAAATGAACACCCGTATTCAGGTTGAGCACCCAGTAACAGAAATGGTCACTGGTGTTGATTTGATCAAAGAGCAGCTAAAAATTGCAGCGGGTCAGCCGCTATCATTCACGCAAGACGATGTGGTTATTCGTGGTCATGCGATTGAGTGTCGTATTAATGCTGAAGACCCTGAAACGTTTATTCCGTCACCGGGTAAAATTACGCGTTTCCACCCTGCGGGTGGTTTAGGTATTCGTTGGGACAGCCATATTTATGCTGACTACACAGTACCACCACATTACGATTCAATGATTGGGAAATTGATCACTTACGGTGAAAACCGTGATGTAGCAATTGCTCGTGCACGTAACGCATTGAATGAACTTGTGATTGACGGTATTAAAACTAATACTCCACTGCATAAGCGCATCTTAGCGGATGAGAACTTCCAAAATGGTGGCACTAATATCCACTATCTTGAAAGAAAATTAGGCTTATAAAGCTAAATTAAAAAAAAACCGGCAACTTTGCCGGTTTTTTTGTGTCTATAAGTGTCGATTCTCGCCTTAGCAAAATAATCTGGTATGATTAACAAGTTATCGTTTTTAATACTATCCATGAGGTAAGAATGACGCACAGTGTTGGTTTTCAACTCGCTGATGAAGCTGCAACGGTTAAAATGGGCAACCAACTTGCGGGATTAATGGAGCAAGGTGCAGTTATTTATTTACATGGTGATTTAGGAGCAGGTAAAACCACTTTAACCCGTGGTGTGATCCAAGGCTTTGGTCATCAAGGTAAGGTTAAGAGTCCAACTTATACGCTGGTGGAACCTTATGAATTGGCAACGGCCAATGTTTATCATTTTGATTTATATCGTTTAGGCGATCCTGAAGAATTAGAATACATGGGTATTCGTGATTATTTTTCGCCGACTGCAATTTGTGTGGTGGAATGGCCTGAAAAAGGCGGCGAGTTTATCCCCACACCCGATTTAGACATTACTTTACGTTATGTCGGCGATGCACGAGCAATTGAGATCCAAAGTATTAGCCCGCGTGGCGATAGTATTGTGAATAAACTCAAATAATATTGAATAACAACAAATAAAGGGTGTAGTGATACCGATGAGTCGAGCTGTCATAAAGTGGGTGTGCGGTTTTTTGCTGTTAGCAATCAGCGCTAGCCTCTATGCGCAAAATACTATCAATAGTGTACGGGTTTGGCCATCGCCAGACAGTACTCGCGTAGTATTCGACTTAACGGATAAGCCCGACTTCAGTTATTTTATGCTGAAAAATCCACTGCGTTTAGTGGTTGATTTAGAAAATACAGAGCAACTAAAAGATTTGCCTGCGATTCCAAATAAACATCAGATTGTCAGTAAGTTACGTTACTCAAAAGCAAAAAATAGCAAAGGCGTAAGGTTTGTATTTGAACTCACAGGGCCGGTCAAACCCGTGATATTTGCCTTAGCACCTACCGGACCTTATAAAAACCGTTTAGTTGTCGATTTATATGATAAAAATCAAGCTGAGCCAGCAGCTGCCAGTAGCAATGCTGCGGTTAAAAAGCGTGAGCTTAATCAGCAACGGGATATTGTGATTGCCATTGATGCAGGTCATGGCGGTGAAGATCCCGGCTCAATTGGCCCCTCTGGTACTTATGAAAAAGATATCACACTACAAATTGCCAAGCGCTTAGAACGGATGATTGATGCCGAGCGCGGGATGATTTCGCGGATGGTGCGCAGCGGCGATTATTTTGTCAAACTCAATACCAGAACGAGCCGAGCAAGACAAAAAAAGGCTGATTTCTTGGTTTCAATTCATGCTGATGCGTTTACCAGCCCGCAGCCCAATGGCGCTTCTGTTTGGGTGTTATCACTACGTCGTGCAAATTCAGAAATCGGTAAATGGATAGAAGATAAAGAAAAACACTCTGAGCTACTCGGCGGCGCCGCTGGGGTTATTAAAGATACTGCCAGCGAAAAATATTTAGCGCAAGCGCTGCTGGATATGTCCATGGATCATTCTATGAAAACCGGTTTTAGCGTTGCTGAAGGTATGGTGCAAGAGCTTAAAAAGGTCGCTAAATTACATAAGAAAGAGCCGCAAGCGGCGAGCCTTGCGGTATTGAAATCACCAGATATACCATCAATCTTGGTCGAAACTGGGTTTATTTCTAATCCGCGCGAAGAGCGTTTATTAAAAAACGCCAATCACCAAGAGCGTTTAGCAAAAGCGATATTTACCTCAATTAAAAGTTATTATTTGAAAAATCCACCGGATGATTCACTCTTTGCATCATTAAAAGAGCAATACCCGACCAAGCATAAAGTGCGCCCTGGGGAGTCGCTAAGCTTGTTAGCCAGTCGCTACGGAGTGTCGGTAAATCAGCTGAAACAAGTTAATCAATTAAAATCTAATACCTTGTTTATTGGTCAAGAATTAGATATTCCGCAAAGCTAATTCGTAGCAACATACGTATTTAATCGGGTTATAAAAATATGAGTATTGAAATATTACCCGCGCGGTTAGCTAATCAAATAGCCGCCGGTGAAGTGGTAGAACGCCCAGCTTCAGTGGTTAAAGAGTTAGTCGAAAATAGCTTAGATGCTGGCGCTACCCGTATTCAAATTGATATTGAGCGCGGCGGTCATAAGCTTATTCGCATTCGCGATAATGGCTCAGGCATTGCTAAAGATGAGCTCACGTTGGCGCTTTCTCGCCATGCTACCAGTAAATTAAAGTCCCTTGATGATTTAGAGAATATTTGTTCGTTGGGCTTTCGCGGCGAAGCACTCGCATCAATTAGTTCGGTATCACGCTTAACGTTGAGCTCAAAAACGCAGCAGCAGGAAGCCGCATGGCAAGCGTTTGCAGAAGGCCGCGATATGGCGGTGCAAGTTAAACCTACAGCGCACCCAGATGGCACCACCATTGAAGTCAAAGACTTATTTTTTAATACCCCCGCCAGGCGCAAATTTTTACGTACTGAAAAAACCGAATTTACCCATATTGATGAATTGATCAAGCGCATAGCGCTGAGTCGTTTTGATGTGTCGATCACCCTCACTCATAACCATAAAGTGGTGCGCCAGTATCGTGCTAAAACGGATCCAGCACAGGCTATTGCTCGAGTCGCTCAGGTTGCAGGTAAAGCCTTTGCTGAGCAGGGATTGTATATTGAGTCAGGCGAGCCTGGTTTGCAATTACATGGCTGGGTGTTACCAGTAGGAGCGAGTAATACCACGCAATATACCTATGTAAATAACCGCATGATGCGCGATAAGCTGATTTTACATGCCATTCGCCAAGCGTTTGAAGAGGTAGCGGGGCAGGAGGAGTTACCGGGCTTTGTTATTTATATCGACATTGATCCGCGCCAAGTTGATGTAAACGTGCATCCTGCGAAACACGAAGTGCGTTTTCATCAAGGTCGCTTAGTACATGACTTTATTTTGCAAGCCATTAAACAGGTCGTAGTACCACTGCAAGATGAGTTTGCCGTTGTTGATCATCAGCCAAGTTCACAACACGCGGCTTCAGAATACCCTAACACTACAGCGTCACAACAGCACTCTAACAAGGCTGCTGGCGAGTTGTTTGATTACCCGAAGTCAAATCTGCAACCAATTGAGCATAGCCACAGTGCTGCTCAGTCGCCTGCCTCGCGAGGGAGCGGCGGGTATTCAGGCTCAAGCGGCAAAGCAAATCAAGCTAGTCGCGCCAATCATCATGATGTCAGCGCCTTCTATCAAGGTGTTAATGAGCAACATGCCAGCCACTTTGACCAGCCACTTGCCACTGCCGCCGAATTAGCGGTGTTTGATCAGCGTCAAACAGGGCAGCCGTTGTTGCTGCAAAGTGATGGCGGTTGTGTGTTTAGTCACCAACAGCAATTGTATTGCTCACATTTTAAATATTTATTAGTGGATGATTGGCTTGAACGAATTACTGAGCAAGGCAACTTAGAAGGTAAAGCTTTACTGTTACCGGTACGCGTCAATATTAGTAAAGAAGATAGCGTGCGTTTAACTCAGCAGCAATCGTGGTTTACCTTATTGGGCTTTGAATTACTGATTGAAAAGCAATTTGTGATGGTTAAAAAACTGCCGCAGAGTTTATATCTGCTTGATGTGAGCCAAGCAATAGATGCCTTATTAAAAGCAACACACGCTGAGCTTGACAGTGTTGAAGATTGGTTGCACTGGCAGCGCGGGCAAATACCGCCACGTTTTTATGCCAGCCAAGCATTTGCTGAGGATGTCGCGCGGATGCAAAATAATCCGCAAACAATTCAGCGTTTAACTGCAAAAGCGGTTAAAATAGATTTAAGTTATTTTTTAGCACAACTAGATTAAGGTCTTTGAGTTGAGTAATTTACCGGTCATTTTTTTAATGGGCCCAACTGCTGCAGGGAAAACTGCATTAGCTATTGATTTATGTCAGCATTTAAAAACTGAAATAATCAGCGTCGATTCAGCCTTAGTGTACAAAGATATGAACATAGGTACGGCAAAACCGGACGCAGCAGAACTGGCGCTTGCGCCACATCACTTAATTGATCTAATTGATCCCAGTGAAAGTTACTCTGTTGCTGATTTTCGTCGTGATGCGATTGAAAAGATTGACCAATTTCACCAACAAGGTAAAGTGCCTGTATTAGTTGGTGGTACAATGATGTACTTTAAAGCATTAATCGATGGCTTATCGCCATTACCAGAAGCATGCCCAATAGTGAGGGCGGAGCTTGAGCAGCAAGCTCAGTTGTATGGTTGGCCGGCACTTTATCAAGAGCTTGCAGTAATTGATCCGCAAGCGGCAGAAAAAATGAGCGAAAATGACTCGCAACGTATCAATCGCGCGTTAGAAGTCTATCGCTTAACGGGTAAAACGATGACTGAGCTGCAAAAAAGTAAGCAGCCAAGTTTACCTTATACGTTCCATCAATTTGCTATTGCACCGGATGATCGTGCCGATTTGCATGAACGTATAGCACAAAGATTTAAAATAATGCTTGAGCAGGGGTTTGAAAATGAAGTTTCATCCCTATATCAACGTAAGGATTTACACCCAAACTTACCTTCTATTCGTTGCGTGGGTTATAGACAAATGTGGGATTACATTGCTGGCGAAACTGATTACGATGAAATGGTGTTTCGCGGTATTGCAGCAACACGACAGCTTGCTAAACGTCAATTGACGTGGTTAAGAGGTTGGCCCGATGTAACGTGGTTAACAACGGGTGATGAAGAAAACTTGCAACGTGTTGTAAGTTCGCTAAGCTAGTAGTAGTTGAATGTTTTTTAGCTTTGTTAAATAAGTTCAGCCACTTAATTATAATAACACCTAGAACGAAGGAAAATAACATGGCAAAAGGCCAATCGTTACAAGACCCATTTTTGAATGCGCTACGTCGTGAGCGTATTCCAGTATCAATCTTTTTGGTTAATGGCATCAAACTACAAGGTAAGATCCAGTCATTTGACCAATTTGTTATTTTACTCGAAAACACCGTGAATCAAATGGTGTATAAACATGCGATTTCTACTGTAGTTCCTGCTCGTGCTGTTAACTTCCAAGGTATTCAAGGAAGTGAAGACGGTGAAGAGCCAGAAGCTGGAAATTTTTAAATTAGGAGCATAATGTTTGTTTGACCGTTATGAAGCCGGCGAACAGGCAGTCTTAGTTCATATCGACTTTCCAAAAGAAGGGGATCGTGAAGATCTTCATGAATTAGAAATGTTGGTATCTTCTGCTGGTGTTAGCAGTTTGGCGGTTGTGCAAGGCAGCCGTCAAGCACCACATCCGAAACTATTCGTCGGTACCGGAAAGGCTGAAGAGATCGCTGAGATTGTCAAAATCCACAACGCAGATGTCGTCATTTTTAATCATCAACTCAGACCGTCACAAGAACGCAATTTAGAGCGCGTTTGCCAATGCCGAGTGCTTGATAGAACGACGCTTATTCTTGATATTTTTGCGCAGCGTGCACGTACCCATGAGGGTAAGTTGCAGGTTGAGCTTGCGCAACTGCGTCATATGTCAACTCGCTTGATCCGCGGGTGGACGCACCTTGAGCGGCAAAAAGGCGGTATTGGTCTACGCGGGCCAGGTGAAACTCAGCTAGAAACCGATAGACGCTTGTTGCGAGTGCGTATTCAAAGTATTCGTGCCCGTTTAGAAAAGGTGGCAGTGCAACGTGAACAAGGTCGCCGTGCTCGTAACCGTAATGAAATTCCTACGGTGTCGTTGGTAGGCTATACTAATGCGGGTAAATCGACGTTGTTTAATCGCATCACTAACTCTAATGTTTATGCGGCTGACCAGTTATTTGCGACCCTTGATCCGACTTTACGTAAACTTGAAATTGAAGATGTTGGCGCGATTATTTTAGCGGATACCGTAGGCTTTATCCGTCACTTGCCCCATGATTTAGTTGCCGCATTTAAAGCAACCCTGACAGAGACTCGAGAAGCTGATTTACAACTTCATGTGGTGGATGTCGCGGATCATCGTCGCAAAGAGAATATAGAACAAGTACAATCGGTTCTTAAAGAAATTGAAGCGGATGAAGTGCCGCAATTGTTGGTATACAACAAAATTGATGCCCTTGAAGATATTGAACCGCGTATTGACCGTGATGATGAAGGCACGCCAATTCGAGTTTGGCTGTCGGCTCACAGTGGTGCCGGGTGCGAATTATTATCACAGGCTATCAGTGAGTTGTTAGCAAAGAAAATGTTTGTACATACGCTTAGATTAGCACCACAGTTTGGCCGTTTACGTGCCGCGTTGTTTAATTTAAATGCAGTACATCAAGAAGATTTTGATGAACAGGGTCAATGGTTGTTAGCTACTCGACTGCCTATGGTAGAATGGAACCGTTTAAGAAAAGAGTTTGGTCCTGAAATCGACGCTTTTATTTCGTAATTCGAAAAAACTACCGCACAATGTCATTTTTAGTATGAGAACAGCGGTATTTTTGTTAGATTTAACGTAATTACCTAAATTATTTAGATAACAATGGAGTATAGCTATGGCCTGGAATGAACCGGGTAATAATGGCAATGACAAAGATCCGTGGAACAAAAAAGGCGGACGTGATCAAGGCCCACCTGATTTAGACGAGGTGTTTCGCAAGTTCAGCGGTAAGTTTGGCGGCTTATTTGGCGGTAATAAATCCGGCAAAAGTGGCGGCGGACTTGGTGGAGCTGGTCTTTCATTTGTGCTAATTATTGCTGCAATTGTATGGGCATTGAGCGGTATTTATACCGTCAAAGAAGCTGAACGCGGCATCGTATTACATTTTGGTCAGTTTGACCGCATCGCAGATCCAGGTTTGCGTTGGAAAATGACGTTTATTGAAACGGTAATTCCAGTTGATATTGAAGCCGTTCGTTCATTATCGACGTCTGGTTTTATGCTGACTGAAGACGAAAACGTAGTGAGCGTTGAGTTCCAAGTGCAGTACCGTGTTATTGACCCATTCTTGTACAAGTTTAGTGTCACTAATGCTGACTCTAGCTTAGAAGAAGCCTTAGAAAGTGCACTACGTTATGTTGTTGGCCATTCAAAAATGGACCAAGTATTAACTAACGGCCGTGAGGTTGTGCGCCAAAATACTTGGGATGAACTGAATAAAATCGTTGAACCGTACAATTTAGGTTTAATCGTTACTGACGTTAACTTTAAAGATTCACGCCCTCCGGCTGAAGTTAAAGATGCGTTTGATGATGCCATTGCTGCGCAAGAAGATGAGCAACGTTTTATTCGTGAAGCTGAAGCCTATGCCCGTGAAATTGAACCGCGTGCTCGTGGTCAAGTAACTCGTATGACACAAGAAGCGGAAGGTTACGGTGAACGTATTATTTTAGAAGCGCAAGGTGAAGTGGCTCGTTTTGAAAAGCTATTACCTGAATATCAAGCGGCTAAAAAAGTAACCCGTGAGCGTTTATATATTGATGCGATGGAAGAAGTGCTCGGTAATAGCTCAAAAGTGTTAGTCGATGTTAAAGGCGGTAATAACATGATGTATTTACCACTTGATAAAATCATGGACAAGCAAGGTACAGCAACCCGTGTTGCATTACCTAGCTCAAGTGATATTAACGACTTACGCAATAAAGTTAATACATCGCGCAATAGCACTGTGAACTCAGGTTCAGACCGCTTTGGCGCTGATCGCTTTAACGACGGGAGATAAGCGCAATGAAAAACTTTAGTTTAGTTCTATTATTAGCGGCCGTTGTGTTGTCGTTTTCGTCAGTATTTGTAGTACCTGAAGGGCAAAAAGCAATTGTAATGCTATTCAGTAAAGTACAAAAAGACAGCGATGATCAGGCAATTGTGTACAGCCCTGGCTTACAATTCAAAGTGCCGTTCTTTAGCCAAGTACGTCGTATTGATGCGCGTATTCAAACGTTAGATGGTACGCCCGATCGTTTCGTAACTAGCGAGAAAAAAGACTTAATTGTTGATTCATACGTTAAATGGCGTGTAAATGACTTTAGCGCGTTTTACTTACGTGCTCGTGGTGATAAGCAATACGCTGAAGCACTACTTAAGCAAAAAGTAAACAATGGCCTACGTACTAACTTTGGTTCGCGTACTATCCGTGAGATTGTCTCAGGTGAGCGTAGTGAGCTAATGGAAGAAGCGTTAGTGCAAGCGTCTGAAAGTGCTCAAGAGCTTGGTATTGAAGTACTTGATGTGCGTGTTAAGCAAATCAATTTACCGTCAGAGGTGAGTAACTCAATTTACCAGCGTATGCGTGCAGAGCGAACTGCTGTTGCTAAAGAGCACCGCTCTGAAGGTCAAGAAAAAGCCGAAACAATCCGTGCTGAAATTGACCGTCGTGTCACGGTAATGCTGGCTGATGCTGAGCGTAATGCGCGTACTGTACGCGGTGAAGGCGATGCACAAGCGGCAGCCATTTATGCTGATGCTTATAATAAAGATGCTGAATTTTTCGGTTTTGTACGTTCATTAGAGGCGTATAAAAAGACCTTTAAAGATAAGCAAGACGTAATGGTGTTATCACCAGACAGTGACTTCTTTAGATATATGAAAGGTGCTGCTGTACAGTAATCGTTTCCTACATCTAACACAAATCCAAACCCTGTGTATGCAGGGTTTTTCTTTTAGTAAGACAGATTATTGTGAATAACTTAAAGTTATTCAACCAGTTAATTTTTATTGTAATGGTCGTTAAATGATCAAGCAGAAAAAATAACCTAAACGGGGTGATCTTTGCCCTTATTTTCTGGTAAAATCTCGTCCTAATTTTTTCTAAGTGAATTTACAATGGGTAAAAACGTTGTTGTATTAGGCACCCAATGGGGTGACGAAGGTAAGGGTAAGGTAGTTGACCTCCTTACAGACAAAGCATCTTTAGTAGTTCGTTACCAAGGTGGCCACAACGCAGGTCATACTTTAGTTATCGGCGGTGAAAAGACGGTTTTACACCTTATTCCATCGGGTGTATTACGTGACAATGTTAAGTGTGTGATTGGTAATGGTGTTGTCGTTTCACCAGAAGCGCTAATGAAAGAGATTGGCATGCTAGAAGAACGTGGCGTACCAGTACGTGAGCGGTTATTAATAAGCGAAGCATGTCCGCTAATTTTGCCTTTCCACATCGCATTAGATGTAGCCCGTGAAAAAGCACGCGGTAATAAAGCGATTGGTACGACTGGTCGTGGTATTGGTCCAGCGTATGAAGATAAAGTTGCTCGTCGCGGCTTACGTATCGGTGATTTATTCAATCCTGAGCTATTCGCTGCAAAACTTAAAGAAGTATTGGAATACCATAACTTCACATTAGTTAACTACTACAAAGTAGCTGCGGTTGATTTCCAACAGACCTTTGATGATGCCATGGCTGTTGCCGATATCCTTAAAGCAATGGTTGTTGATGTTACTGAATTACTTGATCAAACTCGTCTTGCTGGCGACAACATCTTGTTTGAAGGTGCACAAGGGACATTGCTTGATATCGACCACGGTACTTACCCGTATGTAACCTCTTCAAACACCACTGCTGGTGGTGTTGCGACAGGTGCTGGTTTTGGTCCATTAAACCTTGATTATGTACTCGGTATTATCAAAGCTTACACGACCCGTGTTGGTTCTGGTCCTTTCCCTACCGAGCTTTACGATGGCCTTGAAAAACAAGACCCAGTAGGTAAGCACTTAGGTACTGTAGGCCATGAGTTTGGTGCTACAACTGGTCGCCTGCGTCGTACCGGTTGGTTAGATGCTGTGGCAATGCGCCGTGCAGTGCAAATTAACTCAATTTCTGGTTTCTGCTTAACTAAACTAGACGTTTTAGATGGTTTAGAAACGCTTAAGATCTGTATTGGTTATCAACTTGAAGATGGCACTGTTACTAACGTAACACCACTTGCCGCTGAAGGTTACGAGAAAGTAACCCCAGTGTATGAAGAAATGCCAGGTTGGTCTGAAAACACAGTAGGTGCGACCTCTGTTGAACAGTTACCACAAGCTGCTTTAGATTATATTAAGCGCATTGAAGAAATCACCGGTGTGCCTGTTGATATTATTTCTACCGGTCCTGATCGTGTAGAAACTATGGTATTACGCAACCCGTTTGCATAATCACTAATAGCACTAAAAAAGCTGCCTAGTGCAGCTTTTTTTGTGGCTGTTTTTCAGCTTTATCACAAATAAGCGCGGATAAATTTCATTCTGGAACGATCTTTGTATAAACTTTAGCAAGATGGTTTTTAATTAAAGTGACCTAAATGCGTTTGTTAACTTGTTTATCATTAGTACCGCTCTCTATGCTATTGGCAAGCTATGCTAAAGCAGAGGAGCCGCTTGCAGCAGTGCCTTTGTACACTGAGACAGAGCTGTTAGCACTGATCAATAAAAATACCCATTTAGCCCGTGTAAAGGCAGATGATTGCCAGTTAGTGCAAGATATCGAAGCGCGAGCCAATAAAATGGCACTGCCTTCTTATCAATTTTTATATGGTGATATGCTGGCCTATGCGGTGTGTGTTGATCGTAATGTAGAACTCGGTGTGTATTATATGCGCCAAGCCGCTCAGCAAGGCTTAGCGGCGGCATTAGAGCAGCTCGGGCGTTACTACGATACCGGACGTTTAGTGCAAAAAGATAAAGCACTGGCTGTAACTTACCTTCGCGAAGCCTCATCACAAGGTAATTTAAAAGCGCAACTACGCTTAGTAAACTTATTTAATCAAGGTTTCGGTAGTCCTCGTGATTATGAAGATGCTTACCGTTGGCTATTTCACGCCATGGTGGCTGATAAAGCAACCCATAAAGAAATCGAGCGCTCACTCGCCCAACTTGCACAAAAAATGCCAGATAGCGTAGTGGCACGTGCGCGTTTGCCGATGTAGGTGTGAGTTAGTTAGCGAGTTATAAAGGGTAAAGTTAGTGAGTTAGAAAGGGTAAAGTTAGCGAGTTATAAAGGGTAAAGTTAGCGAGTTAGAAAGGGTAAAGTTAGCGAGTTAGAAAGGGTAAAGTTGGCGAGTTGAAACTAAAAGGGCTAGGTGTCATACCTAGCCCTTTTTGGTTACTCTTTTATTTCTTTCGGCTCTTTGCTTTTGCCATTATTTGGATCTTTTAATACCGACATTTTTGGTGGCAGCATCGCAACCACACGCTCACCTTGTTGCGGTGGTTTTTCCATATTTATGGTAAATGGACGCAGTTTTACCGGTGAATCATCATCGCTATCTTTGTCGCCATTGAGAATAAATAATGGGATCGCATCGCCATTCATTTCTTGATACTTTTCCCAACTAAACTCTTCTGAAATACGTGTTGCACTGACCTTACCGCCTTTGGCTATTAGGCTACTTAGGCGGGCATACGAGCCGTTGTCTCCAAATAGTATTTGCCGAGATAAAAACGTTGCACTGTCTTTATTTGCTTTTGCATGTGAGGTTGAAGAACGCAGTGAAAATACGTTTTTCTCATTCAATAAATGCGAAAAGTACTGCACACCTAACGCGTTATGATGGCGATTTGGTGATAACGCCATGACACTACGAATTGTGGTCAGTGGTAAATAACGTTCGGCATGTTCAGATTGCGGGTTACCATAGTAACAAGCGAGGCCGTCCATACGTGCCATACGGCAGTTTTCCCAAGCAGGATCTGATAAATACACGGGAATATTTTGCTCTTTCAGGCCACGCGCGATTGCGCGAGCCACATGGTTTGCACCGATGAGTAAAATGGTGTTTGGCGAAGGTTGACGTACCCCTAATAACTTGGCAATAGGAATAGCAGTTAAACTTTGTAGTACCACAGTAATAATGATTACGGTAAAGATCAGCGGCACGATTTTTTCGGCATCTGCGACACCGGCTTCCATCATACTCAACGCAAATACAGAGCCCACCGCGGCGGCAACAATACCGCGCGGCGCGATCCATGCTAACACCAAGCGAGATTTTATCGGCAGTTCAGTACCATAAGTTGAAATAGCAATACACAGCGGACGCGCGACAAACAGTACTATCGCTAAAAAGATAAATACATCAGCATCCAGCATCATTAAATCAGCGAGCTCTAAGCGCGCGGCAAGTAGGATAAACAGAGTAGAAATTAAGATCATAGAAAGATCTTCTTTAAACTCAAGCACAGAATCGATTTCTAAATCATCTTGGTTTGCGAGCCAAATACCGAACACCGTTACCGCTAATAGACCGGATTCATGGCTTAAATGATTTGAAACTGTAAAGCTAATCAGTACTAGCGCTAAGATGCCGAATTTATGTAATTCAAATGGCAGCCATTCACGACGGATCAATAACGTAGTTAACCAGCCAGCAACCACGCCAATCGACAAGCCCACGCCTAGAGTTTTAAATAATGCAATAATCGTGTGTAAAAACACTTCACCTTGGCCGACCAGCATGACCGCTTCGAATACTAACACCGCGAACAAAGCACCAATTGGGTCAATAACAATGCCTTCCCAACGCAAGATACGGTCTATATCTTGAGTCGGTCGCATTGCATTCAATAGCGGGGCTATTACAGTCGGTCCAGTCACCACTAACACAGCCCCAAGTACTGCGGCAACACGCCAGTTCAGCTCTAAAATCCAATATGCACTCAGACTTATCACTATACAGGTGGCAATCATACCTATTGAGCATAGGTTTCGGACCACCTTGCCAATCCCCTTAAGTTCACGAAAGTGCAGCGTTAATGAACCTTCAAATAAGATCACCGCAACACTGAGTGAGACCACTGGAAACAGTAGATCACCAAGCAATGCATCTGGGTCTAAGATACCAGTAGCAGGACCTAGTAGTAGGCCTGTAAGTAATAAAAATAAAATAGCTGGGACACGAAAACCCCAGGCTATCCATTGGGCGAGAACCGAGCATAGCGCGATCCCTGCGATATAAATAGCTGACATAAATGAAGTATTCCTTATTTATTACTGCGATTAGGATATAGCTAATGAAACCAATAATACAGGGGTATACACGTGTGTGTTATTTTTTCCTAATAAAATTTTAGCTGTTTATGAACTTATTTGTGGAAGAAATGATAATTAACTGCTTTTGAAATAATCACAATGCATGAATGTTAGTTTAACCTTATGAAAAGTAATAGTTTTAAAATTGTTTAGTTGCAATTATAAGCCGATTGGCTGAAATGTAGCCTTGATCTCTAGGCCAATATTAGCGTATTATAGTTAGTGTTCAAACAATTAGTCATCTAATTAGTTATTTTTTAGGTCTAAGCGAATACATATAGTTATTTTTAAGTTGTTGGTTATTTCAATGACTTAGATTGAGGTTACTATATCTATATGCTTAAAAATTAATTTTTAATTGTTTTGAACACAATTTGTATATTTTTACTCATTTTTAGTAGTTAGTTAATTTGAACATAAATTACCTTGTGGTGATTTATATAGTTTGAGTTGAACTGTTACTTACTCAATATTTGACGCCCATCGTGGTGAGCAAATCTCGGTCCTTGAGTCATCACCCTATCTGTTGGTGTATCAGACTCTAGAGGCTCTATGTATGTTGTTAATAAAAAAGCCTCACACAGCTTTTTACAGCGATGCATAAACAACACTTTTTATTTACTTTATAACTGTTCAGTCTTAATGATTGAGCTAAAGTTATGCTATACCTACTGCTTAGTTAACATACTGAGTGAATGTATTTGGCTGAGTGTTGAAAAGTACTGATTTAAAATGAGTGAAAGGAAAGTACAGATTGTTAACTCGTAACCTAGTTTAATGCTAGGTGATTGTTTTCATACTTATCCAACTAGGATAAGACACAGTTAAAATGGAAAGTTGAACATTTATGCAAAAGTTAAATTGGCGACGTATCGTATTAAAAGTAGGTAGCGCATTGATTGCACCTGATCAAGATGGCTGTCGCTCACGCTATTTATTAACCATCGCTCAGTTTATTGTTCGTTGTCGTAGCCAAGGAATTGAAGTAATTTTAGTTTCGTCAGGCTCAGTTGCTGCTGGCGCGCATTTATTTCCAAAGACCCAAGAGCGCACTGTGGCGATGAAAAAAGCCATGGCAGCGGCAGGGCAAACCGAAATGATGGCCATGTGGGATCGCTTTTTTGATTTCCCATCGGCGCAGATTTTATTAACTCATGGTGACTTACGTGACCGTGAGCGTTATCAAAGTATTCGAGAAACCGTGTTTACCTTACTTGACCATGGTGTACTGCCTATCATGAATGAAAATGATACGGTGACCACCGATGATTTAAAAGTGGGGGATAACGATAATTTATCAGCGATGGTGGCTGCGGCCGCAGATGCTGATGCATTAATGATTTTTTCAGACGTAGATGGGCTTTATGATAAGAACCCTAACCTACATGATGATGCCGTGTTACTGCCTGAAATTAAATCAATTGATGATTCAATCTATGCTATGGCAGGATGTGCTACCAGTGCAGTTGGCACCGGTGGTATGAAAACGAAAATAGAAGCTGCTGAAAAAGCCACCTCACATGGTATTACTACTTATATCATTAATGGTTTTAAAGAGCAGACGTTTACAAAACTGCTCGATGGTGAAAACCCAGGCACTATTTTCTTACCGTATGAAAAGCCAATGCAAGAAGCCATACATTGGATGACTCATACTGCAAGTGAGCAAGGTGAAGTGGTTGTAGCGGGTTCATACGATGAATCTTTAGAAGGTGAAACTGGCTGTATCCGTGGCGATGAAATTGTTGCCGTGCATGGTGAGTTTGCAATTGGCGATACCATTTTGGTACGTAGCAGCGACGGCACTCGATTAGCCAAAGCAACTGCAAATTACAGCAGTTGTTTATTGAATTTTATAGCTGATAACGAACAAAGCGAATTTAGCGACAAGATGCAAGATTCGATCGGTCCCGTTATTTCAGAGAAAGATATCGCATTATTGGAGAAGTCATGAGTTTAATTACAGATATTTCACGTCAGGCAGCAAAAGCTGCGCACCAGTTAGCCTTACTCGATACCGAGACTAAAAATCAGGTGCTACTGGATATGGCTGCAGCATTGCGCCAGCAAAAAGCATTTATTATTAAAGAAAATGAAAGTGATTTAGCCGCAGCCCGTGATAATAACTTAGCAGCGTCAATGATAGACCGTTTAACGCTAAATGATGAACGCATAGAAGCGATGGCCGAAGGCATTGAAGTGATCGTCAGTCTTGACGATCCAGTGGGTCAATTACGTGATATCACCGAGCGTCCTAACGGTATTAAAATTCGTAAAATGCGCGTACCACTGGGTGTGGTCTGTATGATTTATGAAGCACGGCCAAATGTAACCGCTGACGCCGGAGCGTTATGCTTCAAATCAGGTAATGGCGTTATTTTGCGTGGTGGTAAAGAGGCGCTGAAAAGCTCGCAAGCGATTGCCAGCGTAATGCATCAAGTATTAGAGCAGCATAATTTACCTGCAGCGTTAATCTCCGTTATTCCAGATCCAGACCGCGGATTATTAATGGAATTGATGCAGCAACGTGACAGCATTGATTTAATCATTCCACGTGGTGGCGAAGGTTTAATTAATTTTGTAACGGATAACAGTACCATTCCAGTGATCCAACACTTTAAGGGCGTATGCCATTTATATGTGGATAAAGACGCTGATTTAGAAGTGGCGATTAACTTACTACTGAACGGTAAAACTCAGCGCACTGGTGTATGTAATGCCTTAGAAGGTTTAGTAGTACACCAAGATATTGCCGATGAGTTTTTAAACTTGTGTGCCGTTGTATTGCGCCAAGAAGGGGTAAAAATTAACGCCGATAGCCAAGCTGCACAATATTTTGATGACGCAACCGTACTTACACCAGAACAATTTGGTGAAGAGTACCTTGATTTAGAAATTGCTATTCGCGTAGTGCCTGATTTTGCTGGTGCCATTGATCATATTGCACAATTTGGTTCAAATCATACCGAAGTTATTTGCACTAAAAATGACGCTGCGGCACAGTTGTTCCAACGTAGCGTTGATGCCTCGGTAGTGATGGTAAATGCATCATCACGCTTCTCAGATGGCTCGCAGTTAGGCTTAGGTGCTGAGATTGGTATCGCAACGTCAAAACTACACGCTTACGGGCCAATGGGCTTAGAGTCGCTAACGACAGAAAAATACTTAGTGAACGGTGAAGGCCAAATACGCGAATAATTAGTAGTCGAATAACCTAATTAAAATGCCGAGTTTATACTCGGCATTTTTGATCGTAAATATAATATGTTAGCGCTTTATTTAGCGCGCTAGCATGATTAAATATTTAAGTCGATTGGTATAATGCAGCGCACAACTGATAGCTAAAAATAACGAGCATAAAATAAACAGTTTTTTGATTAAAATAAGGAAGATTTAAAAATTAAATTTGGCATGAGAGCCATAGAGATAAAAATTGAAGAGTAGGAAAGTGGTGGAGCTAAGCAGGATCGAACTGCTGACCTCCTGCGTGCAAGGCAGGCGCTCTCCCAGCTGAGCTATAGCCCCACATTCCTAAAGTTACGAATGTCGTAACCCACTTGAGATTCCCTTTCAAGCGGGACGAACTTTAATGAGATTTATAAATTTGGTCAAGCATTTTTTATATATTTTGCGAATTTTCACGCAAGTAAGCTATTTTTGATAGACTAGCAGTCACTGGATAGTAAAAAGACCTTAAAAAATGAAAAAATACGCATGGATCCTGCTCGTTTTGCTTTGCGGGTGCGCAAGTCAAACTGATGAGCCGCCTTTTGAAATTAATAATAAGCAGTTACATACTAAGTTAGATGACCAAGGTAATAAAATTTTTGCCTATGTGGTGTCGGTTAAAGCTAATAGTCGAAAAAGTTTAAACTTAGATCGACCACTCACGCGCAGTGAATTTAAAAACTTTGCTGAACAAGAGTATTTTGAAGAATCAAACAGCTTAAAGTTAGAGTTGGAAGATCAAGCCGTAGAGTTATTGCAACAAGAGCTAAAAATGACGCAATACTGTAACGACAAGTACGAGATAAACGATGTTGTGTGGCGAGATTTAAGCGTGAAACTAAGGGGGCGTTGCTTATAAATGTTGGCGGATAAAACAACGTTAGCAGCGCTATTGCTACATTTAGAGATTCGCTATGATGTGATTGAACATCCGGCGTTGCATGGCAGTCTTACTGCTGATGAGCTAATGATAGAGCGTCCAGGTACGCGGCTGAAAAATTTATTTCTGCGTGATAACGAAGGAAAAAAGCATTTTTTAGTGATCACAGCCCATGACAAACAATTAGATTTAAAAGCATTGGCAAAATACCAAGGGTTATCACGATTAGGGTTTGCCTCTGATGAGCGCTTAGCGCGCTTTTTAAAAGTCGCTCCTGGCTGTGTCTCGATGTTGGCGCTGATGAATGACAAGCAAAACCATGTCACGTTATGGTTAGACCAAGATATATGGTTTGGTGAGTTATTCCACTGTCACCCGTTTGAGAATACGCAAACTTGGTTGCTGCAAAAAGCGGATTTAGAGCGCTTTTTTATAGCAACAGGGCATCAGCCTAAGGTGGTTTTTTTGCCCGCTAAATAGCCCGCAGTAACCAAAATTAAGCCACATAAACACACCAATAACAATGAGGCCATAAATGCGACATGGCCATATTGTTGATAAACCAAGCCTGGTATAAATGAACCTAGCGCGCCGCCACTGTAATAAAACGACACATAAGCGCCATTGGTAACGCTGGCTGGGGCGATACTGATTTTATTAACCAGCGGTGCCGCTGTTGAATGAATGATAAACATCGCAGCACAAAAGCCAGTGAACGCCAGCAAAAATACCACCAATTGTGAACTCATCAAAAATACCAGCGTTATACTATAAAAAATAAATATTGCAGATAATAAATGCCACGGTGAAATACTCTTTTTTAATAACCAAGGAGTGGCAATAGAGGCGAGGGCGCCAATCAAGTAACCGCTATAAACTAAGCCTATATCGCGAGTATTAGTAATTAAAAAAGTGTCTTGTAAAATGAATGGCAAATAATTTAATAGTGCAGCAAAGCAAAAAAACATACAAAACACCGCGCCATATAATTTTAATACTGCAGCATTCGCGAGCTGTTTTAAATAATTTAATGGTGAAAGAGTGTTGCTAACAATGGCTATTTGATTACGTGGAATACTCAATGCAAAGCCAATTAAACCAGCGGCAATAACAAAATAGAAGCTTTGCCAAGTCCAAAAGTCTGCAAATACAGCCGCTAACACTCGGCCAAAGTAACCACCAGCAATTGTACTGCCAATATAGAAGGTCATATTTTTTTGTAACTGATCAGTTTGATAAGTACTGCCGATGTAAGTGGTCATCGCGGTCAGTGCGGCAGGTAAGGTTAAACCTTGTAAAAATCGTAATAGCAGTAATAACTCAAAACTAGGCGCATAAGCAAAAGCGATACAAGTAAGGGCAAGTAATAACATTGCATAGCGAAGAATAGTGAGAGGATTGCGTTTAGCAAGCAATAAACCATATACCAAAGGCGCAACGGCTAATGGGATCATGGTCGCAGTCATCAAACTACCAGCGGTTGCAGGACTAACTGAAAATTGCTCGGCAAATAAGCTTAATAATGGCTGCGGTGCATAGAGCACAAAAAAGATAAACAGCGAGCAAATTAATAAATGACCGAAACGCATTTTATTGGCCCTACTACAAAAACCACAGCTTAACCTGATTGATATTAAATTCAACCTCAATGCGTTCTTTAAGTGGTTACTTTTATTCTAGAAATATACATTTATTGCGCTAAATCAGGTTTTTAATCACAACACTTTGCTAGATTAATGACCACAGCACTATGATTTGTTTTAATTGGTGATTATAACCAAACCACCTCAAGATGCAGAATTCAGCGTTTCACAGGGGCTTAATATCAAGGCGTTACTTTGCAAGAATGGCAGTCCCTTTTAAGAAGTAACAACGCTGAGAGTAAGTGCCTGTGAAACGCCCAACGGGTTGGTTTAAAAGCGATTTATACTGCGTTATTGATTTTAGCAATAGACCCACTATTACTTGCAATCAATGCCTTGCCTAAATCGCTTTTAATTCCAACTGAAACTCGCATCTTGAGGTGGTTTGGGTATAAAATAAAGCTAATATCAGTTTTTAATGGAACAAAGCCATGGGTTCATTACAAGACCAATTGCTACAAGCAGGACTAACCACCTCACATAAAGCTAAAGTTGCTAAAAGTGAAAAACGTAAGCAACAAAAGAAGCCAAAGAAAGGGGCAACGAGTAACCCCAGTGATCTGCAAAAGCATATTCAGCAAACAAAGCTAGAGCAGCAGAAAAAAGCAGAAGAGTTAAACCAGACTCGTCAAGCTGAGCTAAAACAGCGTGAGCAAGTTGCCCGCGTGAAGCAGATATTAGAACATCATAATCAAGATTCTATTCGTGGTGAGCGTACTTTTAATTTTACTTATGAAAATAAAGTAAAAGAGCTCGACGTAAACGAAAAAACGCAAAAAGCATTATCAGGTGGCAGGCTCGCTATTTGTGTTTTAGAAGGGCAGTTTTTTGTACTTGAAGATGAACCTGCGCGTAAAGTGGCAGAAGTTGATGAAAAGTATATCGTGTTTCATGTTGAGCCTGAAGATAAAGGCAAAGATGCCGATGATCCATATGCCGATTTTGAAGTGCCAGATGATTTAGTTTGGTAGTAAATAGCGAAACCACCTCAAGTTACTGAAACTCACATCTTGAGGTAGTTTGGGTGTATGAGGTGATCTGCTCGGTGTATAAATAACGTACATTAGTAATGTGCAAAGATCCGTTATTATGGTCTACAATTAAAGCAATAATTTTTATAAACCGTTAAAAAAGAAGAGAGAATGCAATGAGCAAGATAACAAAATTACTCTTAGGGGCAAGTCTCACTATGGCTGCGAGTGTGTCATTTAATAGCCTAGCTGCCGATGGTGCTGCGCTTTACACTGCAAAAATGTGCCAGACTTGTCATGGTCCTGAAGGTAAAGCACCGATCATGGCACTGTACCCGAAACTAAATGGTCAGAATAAAGACTACTTAGTAGCACAAATGAAAGACATTAAATCGGGCGCGCGCAGCAATGGCATGAGCGCAGCTATGAAAGCAATGGTTGCCAATGTATCTGAAGAAGAAATGACAGCAATTGCTGAGTATTTAGCAAACGTAAAATAATTTTTGTACTACTTGTCATTGAGTGACTAAGTAACCAGCCACACCAAATGGTGTGGCTGTTTTATTTTAAAGATTGATCATCCTCGCACACTACTTTAGACTTCTATCCATCTATTTCGTGTTATGCTTTTAATGCGTTTAAATAAGGCCCCATAATGTTTGAATTACCACAACTTGATTTAAAAAATAAAGTATCAGCCCAAGAATGGCAGTTGCGGGTTGATTTAGCCGCCTGTTATCGGCTGGTTGAGCATTTTCGTTGGGGTGATTTGATTTATACACATTTATCAGCGCGCTTACCGGGTACGGATCATTATTTAGTAAATGCGTTTGGCCTCACATTTGATGAAGTAACTGCATCTAATTTAGTTAAAGTGGATTTAGACGGCAATATTTTAGATGACACACCATTTACGATTAACCCAGCTGGTTTTACGATCCATAGCGCGATTCACGAAGTGCGTGAAGATGCCCATTGTGTTATTCATTTACACACTAAAGAAACCATCGCCGTTGCCACGCAGCAAAATGGTTTGTTACCACTGAGCCAATATTCAATGTTTTCACTGCCGTCATTGTCATATCACGGCTATGAAGGTTTAGCAGTTAATAACGATGAGAAAAAACGCTTGCAAGATGATCTCGCTAATACTAATCATATGTTGTTAGTAAACCATGGTGGTTTAACTGTGGGGCCAACGGTGGGTGATGCGTTTATGCGTTTTTATGATTTACAGCGGGCCTGTGAAATTCAGTTAGCTCTGCAAGCCAGTGGCCAAGCGGTTACAGCAGTGCCGCAAGCGATAATAGATAATATTTATAATCAAGCGAATGTAGTGCACAGTGGCAGCACCGGCGGGCAATTAGCATGGCCTGCAATGCTACGTAAAGCTTATCGACTTGACCCTAATTTTGCAAAATAACCAAGCTCTGGTTAATAAGGAATTTTATGAAAGTTAATCGCGTTGAAGTGTTTGATATCCATTGTCCAGACAGACCAGCTTGGACGCCTGTATTTGTCCGTATTCATACTGACGAAGGTATTAGTGGTGTTGGCGAAGCTGGCCTTGCGTATGATCTAGGTCACAGTGCCGCCGCTGCAATGATCAAGGAAATGGCTGACGCCTTTTTAATTGGTCACGACCCATTTCAAACCGAAAAGTTATGGTCACGTATGCTGCGTGAAAGCTTCTGGGGGCTAGGCGGCGGTCCAGTGGTTTATGCCGCAATGAGCGCGATAGATACTGCTCTGTGGGATATTAAAGGCAAAGCATTGGGTTTACCTGTGTATCAGCTGCTTGGCGGTAAGGTAAACGACAAGCTACGTACTTATGCATCACAATTACAGTTTGACTGGGACACTGAGTTTAAAGCGCTGGTTCACCCACAACAATACGCTGAAGCGGCATTAAAAGCGGTGGCGGAAGGTTACGATGCGGTTAAAGTTGATCCGATCCAGTATGATAAAGATGGCAATACTTATTACGACCGCACAAATATCATTTCCCGCGCTGAAATGAAATTATACCGCGCGCGTATGCAAGCAATTCGTGAGGCGGTGGGTGATGAAGTAGACATCATTTTCGAATGCCACAGCTTACCGGGTGTTACATCTGCAATTCAAATTGGTGAAATCGCTAAAGAATTTGATTGTATGTTCTATGAAGAGCCAGTGAATTACTTAAATCATTCACTGCATGCAAAAGTGGCTGACAAAGTTGCTGTGCCAATTGCTGGTGGCGAGCGCTTATATAATCGCTGGGGAGTTCGCCCTTATTTAGAAGATCAAAGCATTAATGTGCTACAACCTGATATTGGTTTATGTGGTGGCTTTACTGAAACCAAAAAAGTGTGTGATTACGCCGATATTTTTGACGTGCGTATTCAGGCTCACGTCTGTGGTGGCCCAGTGGCAACCGCAGCGTCATTACATTTAGAAACCGCTATTCCAAACTTCTTAATTCATGAGCATCACACTTACGCAATTAAAAAGTGGAACCGAGAGTTATGCTTACAAGATCCACAACCTAAAAATGGTTTCTTTGAAGTGTCTGAAGAGCCAGGGATTGGTATTGAGCTGAACGACGAAGTCGTGATGCGCTCGCAAAGGGTTGAAATAAAATAAGTTACGGCTACGAGTCGCGAGCTACGAGCAGCGAGCTAAATTTAGCTCGTTGCTCGTAGCGTTGATTTACTTTGACCTTTGGCAAGCTTAAAGTTATTCCTACAAATTCAACACGTTAAAATTTTCCTAGAACCTAGAACCTAGAACCTAGAACCTAGAAGCTATTTATAATTCACCTTACATTTCACATCCGGCAATGGCTCTGTGGCCTTACTGTCTAAATGCCTAACAAAACAAAGATCATTTTTGATCAGCAGCTCATAACGGTCAGGCATATTGAGTTGTTTGCCCATAATTGGGTTACCAAGTTCATCGGTTTTAGTAACGTTATCGACCACCATCAAACTACGCTGCATAAATACATCATCAGCGACTGCAATATTCTCAGTACGCATCAGGCGAGCAATACCCTGTGCGATGAGTTCACTTTGTGGTTTGGTTAGTAGTGCATGTTGTAATTTGGGCGTTGCTGTTTCTCCCGTTGTACAGCCATATAGCAGTAATGCCGCTATTATGAATAATACTTTTTTGTTTAGCATTGTAGTGGCCTTAATAGCTTATTGCCTTGGTAATATTTTGTTTTGTTCAGCCAAGGTTGCTGCACGGCTGTCCTGTACGGCTGGTGTGTCGCTAAAGCGAGCGGGTGCAAAGCCTTGTTTACTGGCGGTTGAACTGGCTGCCGGGCAACTGCCGTTTGCACGATAATCCAATGCTGCTTTAAGCATCGCTTCTTCAGGGTCACCTAGCTGGTGGCTAAAGTCGTCTGCTACAGCACAACCCTCTACACGAACAGGTAAACGGGCATTGTCAGTGGTATTTTGTGGTGCAAAGCCATCTGCGTACTCCCCAAAACCTTTGTTGTTTTCACCGGTAAATTGAATACTAAAGTACGTGGTATCACAGTTATCTGTCGGGTAAAAACCATAAGGTTTACCACAGGTACCAGAGCCAATTTGAATTACCTCAATATCCGCACCGCGTAGACCGTTCATAATTGCTTCACTGGCTGAGCAAGTGCTACTAGTGGTTAGTAAATAAACGCGTTCTAAGTTAAGACTTGGTAATGGCGTACCCGGCATTAAAGCTGGGTTATCAGCAAAACCAACAAATTCATCGGTGAACATCACCGGCTCTAAGCGCTGCCCAGTAACGGGGTTAAAAGTTGGGTGTTGGTCGTTGAAAATGGTTTTTTCAAAAATTTTACCGTTGGTGTTCGCGGAGCCTGCGATCATATAAGCAACTTGACTGGCCATTTGTAAAAAACCACCCCCGTTGTAGCGAATATCAATGATCAGGTCAGTGACATTACTTGCTTTGAGATTATTAAAGGCATCATAAAGCGGTTTTTCAGCAATTGCATTGTGGCTGTTAAATTGAAAGTAACCCACTGTACCATCGGCGAGTGTTTTCACATTTGTGACAGGCTGTGAAGTGATTGTTTGCGAGTTTAGGGTGACCTCGCGGGTTTCATCGGTATTAATATCTTTGAATACGAAAGTAGTACTTTTACCGGTGCGAGTTGGGTTTAAACCTGCGTTGAGGATATCGACCTCTGTTTGAGTTGTCGCATTAACAAAATCAACGCCGTCTACTTCTAAAATTTCAAAGCCACGAGCAAGATTTTGCGCACTAGCTGGGGAGTTAGGCTCTGTATAGCTGATCACCCCTTGGCGTGGTGCCTTCGAGCTTATTATTTTAACTTTAAAACCATAACCAAAGGTTACCCCAGACTGGCTTTGTGCTTCCCATTCTGCAGTTGGCAGGCTGGAATGAAAATTATCTTTGTTTGCGCCAGAGTCGGTAATTTGTTCTGTTTTGAGTAATGCAAAGTATTCACTGACAGTTGGTGTTAGCGCTGGATCGCGATCAATAATTTCGTCATACCAAAGATAGGTTTCATTACTCCATGAGCGCAGCCAATGTTTTTCGTTTAATGCTTGGCATTGTTGATAAAAATTACTAGAGGGTTGAAATACACTTTGGGTCCAGCTGATACTGTTACCAGTGTCGCCATCACCATTGCTGTTATTGTTGTCGGTCATTGTACTACCGCCACCACAGCCGCTGAGCAGTGCTAGCAAAGAGCAATTAATAAGCCCTAACGCGAGTTTATTTGTTGATGAAATAGCCATATTGATATTTTGTTTTATACAACATAGCTTAAATATAGCGGGTTTTAATTAAACTTGATAGCAGTGCTGAGCGTTTTTGTAGCTAAGTTGTGACCACATATTGTCACTCGTGCAACGTTTAAAATGGCTTTGCCAACATTGTTGATAACTGGCATTGATTTGGCACACTGGAAAGTTACTGGCAAACATCACCCGTTGTAGACCAAAGTGCTTAATAATAAAATCAAAGCACTGTTGCTGTTGGGTTTTAACTAGATCAGAGAATAGCTCAAATCCTGAAAACTTGATCCTGCAATTGGCTATTTGCGCTAATTGGCTTATACCTTGTTGCCAATCTGGCAAGTAATTAGGCAAGCCTGCATGGTTTATAACGAGCTGCAAATGTGGGAGTTGTTGGCAATAATTCACCATTTGTTGGGTAATTGCGAGGTTTTCAATTGCAAATTGCGCTTCAAATATCAGTTGCTTACTGGCTAATAGTGCTAAGTTATCCAAGCATCTAGCATGCTTTAAGCGTGCAGCATCAGCGCCTTCGGTGATATCTCTAATGCCTACTAAGCTTGGGTGCGTTAACGCAGTAATGGCAGCATCAAAATCTGCAGGGTGATTATTAATATGGGCAAAGCTGACGGCTTTATAATTTTGCCCCGCTAAATGTTCAGCCAACCAATATAACTCGTTGATTGGCTGTTGGTTATCATAGCCTGCTTCAATATGTACAAGCCCCGCAAGTTCAAACTGAGTTTGTTGCTGTAGTTGAGCTGCGGTGATGGGGGCTTTAATCGTCGCTAAATTTGGCCAAGGCACTGGATTGTTGCCTTGTAGCCAATCATATTGCCCTTGGACTAAATTAAAAAAGTGTACATGAGGGTCTATAATACGTTCACTCATTGCGCAGTGTAGCCACCGTCAATGGTTTGCAAACTGCCGGTGATAAAACTGCCATCATCACTGGCTAAAAAGTTAACTAATGCGGCTACTTCATCAGCTTGGCCGAGTCTACCTAACGGTTGTAAAGCAGCTTCTTCGGCAACGATGGTCGCTTTATCGGCGCCACTGCGAGCACAATATGCGTCGATAGCATTATGAAAAAGCGGGGTTTCTATGGTGCCTGGGCAGACTGCATTAGCGCGAATATTATATTGTGCGTAATCCAGTGCGGTGGTTTTTGCCATTGAGGCTAAGGCATGTTTGGTCAGGTTATAGGCAAATGAATTGCTTTTGCCAATAATAGCTTGATCTGAGGCGATTAAAATAATCGCCCCATTTTGCTGTGCTTTCATGCTTGGTAATACGCTTTGAATTGCCGCGTAAGCCCCTTTTACATTAAGTGCAAACAAACTATCAAAGGTTGCTTCATCTGTATCCTCAATGGTGGCGCTTAAATGCCGACCAGCATTCGAGACCAGTACATCGATGCGTTTTGAATGACTAGCAATGTCTGCAATAAGCTGCTTTACAGCATTGACATTACTGACATCACAGTGGTGCCAAATACCTAAATCGGCAGCTTCAAGATCCAGGTTATGTACTTGATAGCCATTATTTAAAAAACGCTCAACAACAGCACGGCCAATGCCTTTACTGCCGCCTGTTACGATAGCAACCTTTGACATGGTAATTCCTTAGTGGTTGTGGCCACAGCCGCCTTCGCTATGTACATGACCATGAGATAATTCTTCGCTGGTTGCTTCACGCACGCTTAGTACTTGCACATCAAACGTTAGCGTTTTGCCAGCAAATGGGTGGTTTAAATCACAATCAGCATTAAAACGACCTACTTTTACGATCGTTACTTGATGACGACCTTGATTAGAGCTAACCATCGCTGTCATGCCTGGCTTCCACACTTTAGTGTCACCTTGCAGGTGTTTAAGTGGAATGCGTTGAATTAGATCATCAACTCGTTCACCGTACGACTCACTTGGCTCAAGCGTTACGCTGAAGCTATCACCAGCGGCTTTACCTTCAAGAGCCGTTTCAAGACCTGGCAGCATGCCTGCTAGGCCATGAATATAAGTTAATGGCTCACTGCCTGTGCTTGTTTCTAGTTGCTCGCCTGCTTCACTTAATGTGTAGTGAAATTCAACTGCCGAGTTTTTGCTAATTTGCATGCCGATCTCTTTAATTTAACTAAAATGAAAAGCTAATTTTACGCTAAATACAGATGATGTGAAACTGCTGGTTAGTGTGGTTGTTTTAAGGTTTTTTCAAGTTCAGAAAGTAAACCATCATTGTGCATGTGGGAAACGGTTTTGGTTGCTTGCGGCAAATGTAATACTAGTTGCGTACCCGGCGTTAAAATACTCGAGGCGGTGAGTTTATTCCATTGCGCTAAATCGCTGTGTGGCACATCATATAGCTGGCTAATTCCCCAAATAGTATCGCCAGGCTTTACTTGATACTGAATCGCAATAGTGGGAATGGCCACTTCGTTTTGTTCAAGGTAAGGGCTGATCCGATACTCAATCATTAATGAATCTGGCATGGTGCGCGGCTGGCCAACCAACAGGGTTTCGCCAATCCCGATTAAGTTGGAATGCTTATTATTGATGGCTTTAAGCTTTTTAACTGATAAGCCAAAGCGACGAGCTATCGAATATAAGGTATCATTTTTTTTCACTGTATATTCGCCAGTAAAATTATTCTTAAAAAATTGGCTGCTTAATAAGCTTTGCTGCTGTAGTGGCAGCAGTAAAGTGTGCGGACCATTGGGGGAGCTTTGATTTTTTAAATAGCCAGGGTTGAGTTTATGCAGCTGGCTGCGACCAATGCCTGATAAGTTAGCGATCACTGAAAAGTCAAATTGTTGGCCAACATTAAGCTCAGTGGTTAGTGCTTTATTCGCTAATTTTGGGCGGTTCAATCCGTGTTTTGGATGTTGCACTAAGTAGCTAAGTGCCATTAGTTTTGGCACATATTCAGAGGTTTCTTTGGGTAATTTTAACGACCAGTAATCGGTGCTTTTGCCGCGTTTTTTGTTTTCGGCAATGGCGCGTTTTACGCGTCCTTCGCCACTATTATAGGCCGCTAATGCATGCAACCAATTACCATCAAAACGTTTATGCAAGTATTCTAAATAGGCTAGTGCAGCATCAGTTGATGCTAATACATCTTTGCGCCCGTCATACCACTGATCTGATTTAATACCAAAGTGATGGGCTGTTGCTCCGACTAGTTGCCATACGCCAACTGCTTGTTCTGATGAGCTAATGGTTGGCCGAAAATCGCTTTCCACAAAGGGCAGCAAAGCTAATTCCATCGGTAACTTACGTTGCTCAATTTTACTGACAATATGATAAAGATAAGGGGCGGCGCGAGCACTGACAATCTGCAAGTAGTTAGGTTGTTTGCTGTACCACGCAATACGCTTATTGAGGGCTTTATTTAGATACACCTCAATGGTTAAGTTATTAGCAATGTGTTGCCATAAATCTTGATTGCGATTGTTCGCTTGAGGCTGCTTGGTTACTTGCTGCGATGGAGCTGTTAATTGGATTTTTTGTTTATTCTGCTCGCTGTTAGTCAGTGGTGGCAGGGTATTTGCTGTTGCTTTAAAGTGATTAAAAATAATCGGAGCTTGCGGCGTATCACTTGGCTGTAACGGTTGTTCAGTACTCTGGCAACCAGAGAGCAAAACTAACATCACTAATAGGGCTAAGAGATAACTGCGCATAAAAATCACTAAATTAATATCCTTTTAAAAGTCTAGCACATCCACGTGCAGCCGCTATTTTGACTGTTTCGCTCGTTTAAGTCCAGCCTGCAAGAACAGTGGGTAAGCTTTTTGGCTGATCTCGTCGATTTGATAATCCTTAGCGAACTGCGGATTAAAGCTTTGTTCTAATTGCAATAAATCTTGTTGCGGGTGGGCTGCCACATGAGCCTGAATAGCCTGTAAAAAACGTAAGGGTTGACGTAAATCATCGGCTTTAAGGGCGCCTCCGTGGCCGGGAAGAATCACCTTAATACGCTTATCATGGTGCAATTGAGAGAGTACTTTTAACCAATTAGCAAAATTACCATGGCCAGGGTATGGCAGCCAGTCAACGATATCCGCAGCAACCAAAATACCATTGTTTTCGGCGCTGAGCGTTAAGTCAGCATTGGTATGAGCTTGATAGGCGTTAATAGTCACGGGGTAATTACCAAGTTCCAGCGTTAGTGGCTCCGCGACTTGTATGTTAGGTGCTTGAAGTTGGTATTGGCGCCAACGCAGTAATCGTTGTGTTGCTAAGTTGAGTTTGTCGCGCCATTGTTGCTGTTGCGCTGCTGGTTGTTCTGATACGCGCTGCAAGCTCAGTTCAATGCTTTTTTCATAATTATCAAGTTTATCGGTATAGGTTTTTTGCAATGTCTTAAACTCAGCAGCAAGCTGTTGATGGACAATTAATTGAGCATCGGGGAAATGATGCTGCAAAATAGCCATGCCCAGTAAATGGTCGTCATGGAAGTGACTGGCAACTAAGTAACACAAGGGGGTTTTTAAGGTGCTTTTTAGTTGCGTAACGGTGGCTTCAACAGCGGCAAAGTCGCCACTGGCATCAAACATTAACGCGCATTTATCACCTTGAATAAGCACTTGGTTTGAGTCATAAAAGCGTAAAGCGCTCGATTGCTCTAAAAATTGTACGTTAGCGGAGATAGTGTGCCATTGTGTTGCGGTAGCGGTGTTGGCTGCAAAAGCAAGATAACTTAGCAGTAAAAACGCAATTAACTTCACGGGAGTATAAAAATAGTGGGTCATAGTGACAGAGCCTGAGTCGCCAACAATAAAATAGGCAAGTTAGCTGATTTTGTTTGTAATTGATACTGGAATTAACGAGATAATAAAAAAGCGCACTGTGCGCTTTTTTATTTAGTTGCTGATTGTCCTAAGTAAGCACTTAGTTTATCAATGAGCTGATCTTGTTGTTGTTGTTCAACGTTTTGCTGCGTTTTTGCTTCAAGTAACTCGTGGCTAATATTCAAGGCGGCCATTAATAAGGCTTTTTGATCATTGCGTACTGTTGAGCGTTGCTTCATTTGTTCAACCAAGTCATTTAAGTATTTGGCCGATGCAATGAGGGCATCTTCTTGTCCAGCAGGGCAAGCAAATTGCTGCTCTTTACCAAGCAACTCAACGGTGACTCGCTGGTTTTGCAGCTCAGACATTAGCTAGCCTGTTGGACGCTTTGTAGCTTCTCGAGTAAACCAGTTAAAGTTGTACTGGTGTCTTTTTGTTTTTCTTCACTTTCAAGCACTTCAAGTTGAAGAATTTCATTTTCATCGATTAGCTTACTATTTTTATCTTTAAGCTCGTTAACCTGAGCTTGTAGTTGGGAATTTTGACCAATTAATTGGTCGATCAATTGTTCTAGTTGAGAAAGGGTATCGTTATTCATTAAGGCGCTCATAAAACTGTGATTATTGTCATGCAAATGTAAAGCAAAGTTGCTTTATATGCCAGCATTTACGTGTGTTTTAGCTGATTTTTATTTAATGTTAATGAGCTGTTCAGGCTAGCGGCTTATTTGTTCATAAGTGATTCACTTAATGACCAGCAATTTATGACCCTGCGGGTTTTATGTTGTAGAATATAGCCAACTTCAATGGGTTTATTTAAATAAACCATTTATAGCGAAATAACATTATGCTTAGTTATAGACACTCATTTCATGCTGGCAACCCAGCTGATGTGGTTAAACATTTGGTACTAGCTCAGGTATTAAGTTACCAGACACTCAAAGATAAGCCATTGGACTATATCGATACTCATTCAGGGGCTGGCTTTTTCGAATTAGCAGGCGCAGATGCGCAAAAGACCCAAGAATATCTTGATGGTATTGCTAAGCTTTATCAACATAACAGCAAACATCAAGAGCTAAATGATTATATCGAGTTGATCAAATCATTTAATGACACTGAGCAGTTAGCTTTTTATCCAGGTTCACCAAAAATTGCCGAGCATTTTTTGCGTCGCCAAGACAAGGGCTGGTTTTTTGAATTGCACCCGCGAGATTTAGTATTACTGCAAGAAAATATGAGCGGTAAACGTTCAATACGAGTACGTGGTGAGAATGGCTTTGCGGGTCTAGTGGGGTTATTACCACCGGCTTCGCGCAGAGCATGTGTACTCATTGACCCTCCTTATGAAATTAAAGACGACTACGATACCGTTGTTAAAACCCTCACCAAGGCTTATCAGCGTTTTTCTACCGGCACTTATATGATTTGGTACCCAGTGGTTGATAGAGAGCGAATTGAGCGGATGGAACAGGGGTTAATAGCCTCAGGTATGCGTAATATACAATTATTTGAACTGGCAACGGAGGCGGATACTGAGGTGCACGGTATGACCGCATCGGGAATGATCGTAATTAACCCGCCGTGGAAGCTTAAACAAACCATGAATAAAATATTACCTGAACTGGTAAGTCTGTTAAGTGACTCGTCTGGTTTTTACCGTAGCGAACAATTGGTCGAAGAATAAACTAAAACGCCCAGCAGAGCTGGGCGTTTTATTAATAGCTAAGTGCTTTATTTAAAAGTAAGTTGCTTTAAAAGTAGCAAGCTCTTTTCCTTGTTGATCTTTCAAGCTGAGAGATTCACCTTTAATTTCCCATTGCGCAGTATTTTGTAACACAGCTGACATCGCCGCTTCTTGTTCCATACCTTTAAAGCACATTTTATTTGTGCTGGCTTGCGGGCTAAATTTAAGTGTTTGCTGCTCTACTTGATAGCTACCAGTAAAGTTATTACAACCTAAAAAGCCATGGCTTTTGTTATCAGCGCTAAATTGAATAAAGGGTTCTTTTGTGTCAACCGTGACTTTTTCGCCATTTAACGTAATTGCTTTGAAATAGGTATTTACTAAATCGACATTAGGCTTTTGCGGCGCAACTTTAGACACGATTACTTCATAAGGTGCAGCTTGTTGTGATTGCTCAAATGGATTGTTATGTGTAGTGCTTACGTATAATAGTTGGTCTTGATTGGTGATCCGTGCCATCACACTGTAGCGGTGGCGCTGATCCATTTTACTTTTATCATAGCTAAGCTCTACCGTATAAGGTGGTGCACCATTGATATCAATTGTTTGTTGATTAATTATTTCTGCTTCAGTATCCATCTTTGACACGTCAGCTAAAGTCACAGTGAGTTGTGAACCAGGACGTAGCATGCTGCGATCAAGGTAGCTAACTTGTGTGGTTAAAGTGGCCATAGCTGCATCTTCAATAGTTTGTTTGATTGGTTCAGGTTGGTTTTGACATCCTGAAAGCACAACAGCACTGCTGGCTAATAGACTAACACCAACAATCGATTTTAACATTGCATTTGGTTTATGTAATAGCATGGCTTATTCCTTGATCAGAATTGAATCGGTGGATTTTTGAACTGTGCTAAGTGTACAGCGTATTTACTTAATCACAGCTTAATTGTATTAGCTGTTATTTAAGCACAAAAAAAGGCGCATCAATGCACCTTTTGTAAAGCAAATATGCGGTTATTTTTTTACAAACTTTGTTAAAATAACAATACGCTGGCCGTCAACACGTCCTTCTATATGTTCAGGATTACTGGTTAAGCCAATGTTACGAACAGCAGTACCACGTTTCGCGGTTAAGCTACTACCTTTAACATCTAAATCTTTAATCAGTGTGACTGTATCGCCGGCTTGCAGTACAACGCCATTGCTATCAACATGTTTAATGTCATCATTTTCGGCAAGTACTTTTTTAGCCCATGCTAGCGTATCTTCTTCAAGGTAGATCATATCTAGCGCATCTTGTGCCCAACCATTGTCAGCAGCTAAACGGGTTAGCATTCGATAAGCAACCACTTGCACCGCAGGTGTTTGGCTCCACATGCTGTCGTTTAAGCAATGCCAATGAATTGGGGTAATATCAGTGCTGTTTTCAACTTGGTCTTTACAGGTTTGGCAGGTATAAATGCATTTATCTGAATGAGCTTCAGTGACAGGTGGCACCTCGTATACAGAAAGATTTTCAGTCGCAGCGCATAACTCACATTGGTTATTGCTGCGTTCAACTAAGGCTTGTTCTATGCTCATATCGGGCTCTTTTTGGGAGGTTAACTCAAAGGTAAGCCGTTATTATACTCAATTGTAGAGCAAATTAGAACATATCCATCATTTATGTGTGGGTATAGTGGTTGTGTTAGGTTAAGGTGATTTTGCTGACATATAGCCGAATGAGCTTTATTGCTTGATGGTTAAGTTTAGGTAAGCTGAAAAAACTTTACTATACTGAGTCGATAAAATAACAACAATTTAGCTGGCATGAGTCGCTAGAATTATTAGCAGGAAATAATATGCTGAATACGCAGATAATAGCGAATGCACCAAACCTTGTTACCCAATATATAGCAAGGCAGCCCATTTTTAATGCTGACACAGGCATTTATGCGTACGAATTACTTTATCGAGATTCGAGCAATAACGCATTCCCTGTTGGCACAACGGATGGTCAAGCGACTGGGCGGTTGTTTTTTAACGCTTTAATGCTTATTGGCATAAGTAAACTTACTGCGAACCAACGCGCTTTTATAAACCTTTCTTCAGATGCTCTGTTAGACGATTTCCCTAAATTATTGCAACCAGATAGCGCGGTAATAGAAATTGTTGAACGAGCCGGCAACATCGATAAAGTGACCAATCGAGTTACGGCTCTAAAAAAAGATGGCTATACTTTTGCTCTCGATGATTATGATGGAGACGATAAATGGGAGCCATTATTACATTTAGTTGACTATATAAAGCTTGAAGTTGAAGCGCCCATCATTAAAACCAATATGCTGTTAAAAAAGCTAAAACGTCGTTTTCCTGATGTAAAAATCATAGTTGAGCGTATTGAAACCCATGAACAATTTATGATTTTAAAAAACGCTGGGTGTGATTACTTTCAAGGTTTCTTTTTCGCGCGTCCAGAAATGCTCACTTACCATAATGTTGAGCCATCTAAATTTGCTGTGTTTGATTTACTGCGTTGTACGTCGCGCCAAGACCTTAACTTTGACGAAGTGCATCAGCGGGTTGCTAAAGATGTTGGTTTAACTGCTCGTATTCTTAAATTAGTGAATGCGCGCTCTAGTAATCAAAATTTAGTGATCACCTCTATTTCACAAGCGGTTATTTATTTAGGTGAAGACGCAATTCGCCAGTTTGTGCGAGTGCTCGCGCTAAGTGAATTAGGGGTTGATAAACCCAGTGAGTTAACTAAATTGGGTTTAATCCGGGCACAATTTATGTTGCTTATACTAGAGCCCGGCGGTAAAGAAATGGCTGAGCGAGGTTACTTAGTTGGTTTAATGTCAGTGCTCGATGCCATTTTAAATATGGAACTTGATGTTATCGCAAAAGAGTTTTGTTTAGGGGATGATTTATCCAGCGCACTGCTTAGTTTTAATGGCATGCTAGGTACTACGTTACAACTAGCTCGTGCAGTGGAGGATGATAACTGGCCATTCGCGGTTAAATTATTGGAAACTATTCGTCCTGCATCTGAAATTGATACAGTGTATAACGCTATGTTTGCAGCGCGTCAGTATGGGGATGAGGTTTTAGCTTCAATTATTGAACAAGCGTAACGGCTTGAGTATGATGCGCCATCAGCCATATTATTTTAAAGATTTATTATGCGTTTAGTACTGCCCATCATCACGATTTTAATTGCGCTAGCACTATTGTTGCCAGGCGTTACTCAGCCAGTGTTAACCTTAGAAGGTAAAATAGATAAATCAAAACTAGCACAAACTGGCATTGCAATGCTGGCTGATGAGGGCGACCGCAATACCCGTAATATGCTTATGATGGCTTCTAGCATGTTAGGCTTTGATAAGCTTGAAGGTGAAATTAGTGCCTACCAAAAAACACGCAGTATTTGGGGCACGGTTAATGAACTGGCCAATAACAAAAACTACTTAGTGGCAGTGCTGGTGGCATTGTTTTCAATTGTGATCCCAACCTTAAAATTGTTGATGCAATTGTTATATATTTTTTTACCAGTGAATAAATTTAAGCGCATGCTCGGTCAATTAATACAAGGCTTAAGTAAGTGGAGCATGGTTGATGTATTTGTGATTGCCTTGATAGTGGCATACCTTGCCGGTAACGCCGATGGCCAAATGGGTGAACTGATCAACATGCACGCCGAACTTGGCAACGGTTTTTGGTATTTCACCGGCTATTGTTTATTTGCCATCGCCGCGAGCAGCTTAATTAAAGTTGCGCCAAAAAATAGTTAAACGTTTGTGTTAACCAATTAGTTGTCATAAACTTCGCTAGAACCTAGAACCTAGAACCTAGAACCTAGAACCTAGAACCTAGAACCTAGAACCTAGAACCTAGAACCTAATTTATAAAAGGCATTTTTTTGCAACGTATTTACCTTAGTTTATTGACCGTCATGTTGTTACTCACCTTAGTGGGTCAAGCTGTCGCGTCTGTAACTATGTCGTGTGAAATGCCTCATATGAGCCAATCTCAGTCACAACCAACTGACATCGATGATATGCATCATGGCATGTCGACAGGTATGATGAACATGGATTGTTGCGATGATGATGCAACAAACAACCAAGAATGCGGCTGTCCAATGAGCGCCTGTAGTACTCACTCTATGCTGAGTATGAGTAGCTTATTTACTGCCGTGCTACTCAGTGCTGAAAAAGTACAACTCTATACCCCGCAAAACCAACACTATATAGCCAGCTCGCTATATCGCCCTCCTATGTCTGCCTAATTGCAGCATAGGTGTGTCTGAAATTTACTAAACCTTATTAAAAGCGCCTATTGCTGCCTCTAAATTAATCATTTTTTTAATTTTTAGTGGAGTAAGTGATGAATCACTTCGCAGTACTTAAAAGCAGTTTTTTAGCGCTGATGCTAACAACGGCAAGCTCAGCATACAGTAACGAACTGAGTCTAGAGCAAGCGCTTAACTATGCCCTTGACAACGAACCTTGGCTGACGGCTAATAAATACCAACAAGCCGCTGTGCAAGCACAAAGCTTGGCCGCAGGTACTTTGCCTGATCCAGTATTAACCTTGGGCTTAATGAATTTACCTACCGACGGTTTTGCTTTTGACCAAGAAGGCATGACCCAATTAAAAGTTGGCGTGAGCCAAATGTTTAGCCGTGGCGATAGCCTTGAACTCAAACAGCAGGCTTTAGCTCAGTCAGCGCAGCAATATCCCTGGCTACGAGCTGACAGACTCGCTCAAGTTAAAACCATTGTTATTGAATCTTGGCTCAATGCGTATCGCGCCCAGCAGAGTATTGCGCTGATTGAGCAGGATAAAGGTTTGTTTACACAATTAATTGATATTACTGAATCAAGTTATGCCAGCTCTGTAGGTAAAACCCGCCAGCAAGATATTATTCGCGCTCAGTTAGAATTAACCCGCCTTGAAGATAAATTAGTGATGTTAGAGCAGCAGTTTGAAAGTGCCAAAAAGCGGATGGCGCAATGGCTACCAATCAACATGTTAACTCAGCCTGTCAGCGCTAAACGGCATGATGTAGCGCCTTTAGTTGATTTTGCACAGCTTGAATTTGCACAGTTAATGCCGATGCTAATGGCGCACCCAGCGATTGTTGCTATCGATAAAACGGTGGCCGCTAAACAAATCGAAGTTGCCGTGGCTGAGCAAGGCTATAAACCTCAGCTTGGCGTGAATATGGGCTATGGCTATCGTGATGATACGCCGATGGGGGATGCTCGTGCCGATTTGTTTTCGGTTGGCATCAGCATCGATTTACCGCTGTTTACCGATAACCGCCAAGATCAGCAAGTGAATGCCGCAATCGCCATGGCCGAGTCAGTGAAAACCGAGAAGTTGATCGCATTACAAAAGCTAAAAGGCATGTACTTCAAAGAGTTTAGCCAGCTTGCACGGCTACAACAGCGTGACGCACTTTATCAAACTAAGTTATTGCCACAAATGGCTGAGCAAGCACAAGCCACGTTAAATGCTTATACCCGTGATGATGGTAACTTTTCAGAAGTAATGCGTGCGCGTATCAGCGAACTTAACGCCAAAATTGATGCGTTAAATATAGAGATTGATCAGCAAATTATTATTGCTCGCTTGAATTATTACGCTAGCAGCAAAGATGCTGCTGTGATGGCTGAGCTATTAGCAGGAGAGCACAATGAACACTAATTTAAAATTGCTTATCGCAGCATTAGTAGGCGCAGGAATTGCGGCAACTGGCTTTACTTTAATGAATGAACCAGCTGAATCGGTACATGCTAGTACAGAGCAAAAGCCACTGTACTGGGTTGCGCCTATGGATAGTAATTATCGTCGCGATGAACCAGGGCTTTCACCAATGGGCATGGATTTAGTGCCTGTGTATGCTGAAGGAGCTGAGCACAATCAAGATGGTCCCGGTGCGGTGACAATATCTCCCGCAGTGATCAATAACCTTGGCGTCAGAACCGCTAAAGTACAGCTCAAGGCACTGCAAACTGAAGTGAAAACCGTTGGCTACGTGCAATATAATCAAGATCAGTTGGTGCACATACACCCGCGTGTAGAAGGCTGGATAGAAACGCTGTACGTTAAAGCCGCCGGAGATCAGGTAAAACAAGGGGAACCGCTGTATACCTTATATTCACCGCAACTGGTAAATGCTCAAGAAGAATTTGTACTGGCTGTAAACCGTAATAATACCGTGCTTATTCGTGCGGCAAAAGCGCGCTTAAAAGCACTGAATGTGTCGGATGGTTTTGTCGAGCGCTTACAAGCTAATAAAAAGGTGATGCAAAATATTACCTTCTACGCGCGCCAAAGTGGAGTGGTTGATGAGCTTAATGTGCGCGAAGGTTTTTATGTCAAACCGGGCACCTCGATGATGAGTATCGCTCAATTGGATGAAGTGTGGGTAGAAGCCGAAGTGTTTGAACGCCAAGTCGAACTTATTAAAGTGGGCTTACCAGTTACCATGACGCTTGATTACATTACCGGACAAAGCTGGCGCGGTAAGGTTGATTATATTTACCCAACACTGGATGCCAAAAACCGTACTTTGCGGGTGCGTTTACGCTTTAATAACCAAGATCACCAGCTAAAACCGAATATGTTCGCACAAGTGAGCATTCATGCCAAAGCAGCTGAGCAACAACTTATAGTACCTAAAGAAGCAGTGATCCGTACAGGCAGCCAAGATCGCGTTGTGGTGGCTTTAGGCGAAGGGCGCTTTAAATCGGTGGCAGTCGAGCTTGGCCGTAGCGATAGTCATGATGCGGTTATTTTAGCGGGCGTTAAAGCCGATGATGAAGTGGTGACGTCAGCGCAATTCTTATTGGATTCTGAATCCAGCAAAAGCTCTGATTTTAAGCGCATGCAAACACCAGCAGCGGTCACTAGTGTGTGGGGCAAAGGGGTGGTTAATAGTGTAATGGCAGATCAGCGTAAGGTGAATATCAACCACGACCCTATTGAAGAGCTGGATTGGCCCAGCATGACCATGGACTTTACGGTTGCCGATAGCGTTGATTTTAAAGCGCTACAAGCCGAGCAAACACTGCATTTTGAGCTAACTAAAAATGCTGATGGCAGTTACACGATAAGCGCTATTCATATAATGGATTCCACCCATATGATGAATGAAGCTGACAACATGGCGACCGTAATAGGCACTATTAATAGTATTGATAAAGCCCAGCGCACAGCCAATATTAGTCGTGGTGCAATTGAAAAATGGCACCGAGATCCGGCCACTATGGATTTTATGTTTGCTGAAAATGTTGATTTAAGCCCTCTTGCGGCGCAGCAACAGCTGACATTTACCTTTAGTGTGCAAGACGGTGAATTCGTGATCCAGCGTATTGATGCTGCATCAAGCATGCAATCACACAGTGGTCACTAGGGGGCATTATGATAGCAGCAGTTATTCGATGGTCCGTTACTAACCGCTTTTTTGTATTATTGCTCACAGCAATACTCATTGGCAGTGGTTTATTTGCGGTAAAAAATACTCCAGTTGATGCTTTACCTGATTTATCCGATGTACAGGTGATTGTAAAAACCTCATACCCAGGGCAAGCGCCACAAGTGGTGCAAGATCAGGTGACCTTCCCGCTTACCACCGCCATGCTCTCAGTACCGGGGGCACAAACAGTGCGGGGTTTTTCATTTTTTGGTGACTCCTACGTGTATGTCATCTTTGATGAAAGCACTGATCTCTACTGGGCGCGCAGCCGAGTACAAGAATATTTAAGCCAAGTAGCGAGTCGCTTGCCCGACACCGCAACTGCAGAGCTGGGCCCAGATGCCACTGGTGTGGGTTGGATTTATTTATATGCGCTGGTGGATAAAACCAATCAACATGACATTAGCCAATTACGTAGCTTGCAAGACTGGTTTTTAAAGTTTGAATTGCAAACCGTACCAGGGGTGTCAGAAGTGGCCTCAGTGGGCGGGATGGTGAAGCAATATCAAGTCAATGTAGAGCCAGATAAACTGCGTGCCTATGGCATTCCGCTGAGTTTAATTCAAACCGCGATTAAACAAGGCAACCAAGAAATGGGGGCCTCGGTGGTCGAAATGGCCGAAGCCGAATACATGGTCACCAGTACCGGTTATATAAAAAGTGTCGCCGATTTAGAGGCAATTCCACTGGGGGTGAACGCCAATGGCACACCGCTGCAATTACGCGATGTAGCCGATATTCGCCTTGGCCCACAAATGCGCCGTGGCATTGCCGAACTCAATGGGGAAGGCGAAGTGGCTGGTGGTGTGGTGGTGATGCGCTTTGGCGAAAACGCACAAAAAACCATTGAGTTGGTGAAGGAAAAACTCGAATCACTGAAAAAAGGCCTGCCTGATGGCGTTGAAATTGTGCCTGTGTATGACCGCTCTAATTTGATCAAAAACGCAGTGGATAATCTCACCAGCAAACTGCTCGAAGAGTTAGCGGTGGTGGCGCTGATCTGCGTGGTATTTTTGTTCCATGTGCGCTCATCACTGGTGGCTATTATCACTTTGCCGCTGGGGATTTTAACGGCGTTTATTATTATGTATTGGCAAGGCATTAACGCCAACATTATGTCGCTCGGCGGCATTGCCATTGCCATTGGCGCGATGACCGATGGCGCGATTGTAATGATCGAAAATATGCATAAACACATGGAAAAAACCCCACTCACAGATGAGAACCGTTGGCAAATTGTCATCGATGCCGCCAGTGAAGTAGGCCCTGCATTATTCTTTAGCTTAATGATTATTACTGTGAGCTTTATGCCGGTGTTTATTTTAGAAGCCCAAGAAGGGCGGATGTTTGCCCCGCTGGCGTACACTAAAACCTATGCCATGGCCGCATCTGCTGGCTTAGCAATCACCTTAGTGCCGGTATTAATGGGGTATTTTATCCGCGGTAAAGTGATTTCAGAGCAGAAAAACCCAGTAAACCGCTTACTGGTCAACGCATATCAGCCATTACTGAATCTGGTTTTACGCTTCCCGAAAATCACCTTAGTACTGGCAGTGGTGGTCGCTGTTATTGGCTTCTATCCGGTCAATAAAATTGGTAGTGAGTTTATTCCGCCGCTGGATGAAGGCGATTTAATGTATATGCCAACCACTTACCCTGGGTTGTCGATTGGTAAAGCGCGGGAAATTTTGCAGCAAACCGATAAACTCATCGCCACAGTACCCGAGGTGTTAACCGTGTTTGGGAAAGTGGGCCGCGCAGAAACCGCCACCGATCCTGCGCCACTGACCATGATCGAAACCTTTATTCAGCTCAAGCCTAAAGATCAGTGGCGCGAAGGCATGACCTTAGACAAGTTGAAAAAAGAACTCGACGGCTTAGTGAAGTTTCCAGGGCTTACCAATGCATGGGTGATGCCGATTAAAACTCGTATTGATATGCTGGCAACGGGGATCAAAACGCCGGTGGGCATTAAAGTCGCGGGGCCAAATTTGAGTGAAATTCAAAAAATTGGCCAGCAGATTGAAGTGTTACTTAAAGATGTACCCGGCACGGCTTCCGTTTACTCTGAGCGAGTCGCTGGTGGGCGCTATATCAAGGTAGATATTAACCGTGAAAAAGCCGCCCGTTATAGTTTAAATATCGCCGATGTGCAGCAAGTGGTTGCCACTGCCATTGGCGGCATGAACGTCACGCAAACGGTCGAAGGGCAAGAGCGTTATCCGGTGAACTTACGCTACCCGCAAGATTACCGCGATTCACCCGAAGAACTGATGCTATTGCCAATTGTAACCCCTGCAGGGCAACGTATTGCCCTTGCCGATGTAGCGGATGTCTTTATTGAAGATGGCCCGCCGGGGATCAAAAGCGAAAATGCCCGTTTAAACGGCTGGAGCTTTATTGATATTGATGGTATTGATATTGGTAGTTATGTCGACAATGCACGCCAAGTGCTTGACGAAGAACTAGTGCTACCAGCAGGTTATTCAATAACTTGGGCAGGGCAATATGAGTACATGGAGCGCGCTAAAGAAAAGCTCGCCTATGTATTACCGCTCACGTTAGCGATTATTATTGTGCTGCTGTATCTTAATTTTCGCAGCTTTGTGGAAGTGGCGATTATTATGGCTACTCTACCATTGGCGATGATCGGCGGCATCTGGCTCATGTACTTAGAAGGTTTTAACTTCTCAGTCGCCGTGGGCGTTGGCTTTATTGCCCTTGCTGGAGTCGCGGTGGAAATTGGCGTGATCATGCTAGTGTACTTAAACCAAGCCTATCAAGAAAAGTGTGCGCAAGCACAACAAGCAGGTACAACGCTTAGCTTTATAGAGCTTAAACAAGCCATTATTGAAGGCGCAGGCCTGCGAGTACGCCCAGTGATGATGACAGTCGCCACCATTATCATCGGTTTAATACCTGTACTTTATGGCACAGGAACAGGCAGTGAAGTAATGAGCCGCATCGCCGCGCCAATGGTCGGCGGTATGTTTAGCGCCATTGTATTAACCTTGCTCGTACTACCCGCGGTGTATTTGTTATGGCGAAAGCGGGATCTGTAATAAAAGAATAAAAAGGAGTGGGCTAACTACCGACTCCTTTATTCTAATACCTTAATTTATTATTTTTATGTTGAGGATAAAGCGTTAAATATAAAACGATGTTCGAAAAAATGGACTATGAGCTAGTACTTAATGCTGTATTGTAAATTGGAATATTTACAAAACGTATTTCTTTCTTTATAATTTCGTCCCTTTGTTAGGCTCATCCTTCAATAGGCATGATTTCCAATATAATTCACGGATTGAATAAAAAATGAATTACTTAAAAAAAATAATAGTTTTATTCACATTAATACTTTTCGGCTGCCAAACACTTACCACTACACCTGTTGAAATAATACTCTCGCCAGAGGTTACTTATACTGGAAAGGGTGCAGGAGCAGGAATTGCACTTATGTCAGCTATGGGGCCTTCTGGTATCGCTATTGGAGCAGCAATTGATGTCGGTATCGGGAAAAAAATTCAAGTAACTATTAATTATCAAAACCTTGAAAGTCGGTTTACATCATTAATCATTCAGCATAATGCCCTGCAATTACAAAACAAAAAAATTCAATTATTGAAAATTAATAAATTCAAGTTTCAATCAGTTTCTGGAGAGAAAGACCCAACAGCAGTCATAATTAATGGCAGTATTACTTTTAGTAATGGTGATATTTACTCATTTGAAAATAAAAAAATCGAAAATGATATCTCTCGACCTTTAGAAAACCTTAAAACAAAAAACCATGTAACTGACGAGCTAATCATCTCTACTCTCAATGATTACTTATCAAAAATATAAACTAAAAGGATACTTATGAAAATTTTAATTTGTATCACTTTAATATTCGCTACATTTACTGTATCTGCAGGGAAAACGTCATCAAGTAAAATAAAACAACTTTATGTGAATGGAAGTTGGGTTATGGCTGAAGTTGATATAACAATGCTTAATGGTAATAACTTCCCTGAACAATGTGCAAGTTCTAGTTGGGTTGCTATAACACCATCTGAACCAGGGTACGAAATTATTACCAGTACGTTAATGCTTGCGTATGCTGCTAATAAAAGTGTTTCTTTTTATGTTACGGGTTGTTCAGGGCAAAATAAAAGTAGTAAAAGAATTACCAGTATATGGGTAAATGATTAAAATATTAATTACAGCGGAAATTATCGAATGAAATTTAAAATTATCTTGCCACTTCTAATCTCAATTTTGAGTACACCAGTTTGGGCAAATCATTATTGTGCAGGCACCATAAAAAATGTGCAGCTAAACCGTGGTGGAGAAGTGTATGCAACAATTAACAATTTAGCATCTAATGCTTTTCTTTGTGATCTCTCTCCTGCTGATGGTGGAAATGATGCTGAATTTTGTAAAGCGTTATATAGCAGCTTGCTTTTAGCACAAACTACACAGCAAAACGTAACCTTTTGGTTTGATATCGACACAGATAAAAGTTGTAGTAAAGGTGATTGGGTCAATCTTTATAAAAACCATGGCCTCTATCATTTTAAGCTAGGTGATTAATTAATAATAAGGTAGATGAATAAATGATAAAAAATATAATCGCGATTTTGATGACATTCACTTTTTTTAGTACTCAGGCTGTAGCAACAGTAGGGCAAACTGTCGACCAAATATTTTATTGTGGCGATGATTTTGCAATTCATACTGATGCAGGAAATTGGTATGTAGTCCTAAAGTCAGTCGTTGGTGAAAAAAAGCAGGATCATTTTTTATCTATGGCGATGTTTTCAATGACAACAGGTAGTAAAACAGCGCAATTTTTTCTGGGTGAGCCATTAAGTAATTGGTGTGGTAAAAAATTTTTTACCAATTATCTCCTTCAGTATTAAAACTAATAGTCCTAAATAAATTATCATAAAGAGATTTTTATAATGAATATTTTAAGTAAATTATTACTAGTAAGTTTTCTTTTTTTACTTCCAAGTACAGTTAAAGCCGCATGGCTTAATTCAACTGGCGAAATTGAAACGTTAATTTTATATAGGCAAAACCAAATTTTAGTGAAATTAAAAGGTAACAATGGAGCCCCTGTAGCTGCCTGTAGTAATAAAGAACACTTTATAATACCCGCTTCATATTCAGAAGAATCGCGCAATAGAATGTATAGTACTTTATTAGCTGCAAAAATGGCGGGTGTACCAGCATCAATCTCATACAGTGAGGTAGATAATTGTGATGCTTGGGGTGCAACTCCAAATGTTTACAGAAAAATAACGCGAATAACGTTTTAAGGATTAAAATAATATATTGGTATTATGATTTTTAGGGTATCTATAATTAAAGTTGCTAAAATGATTTTCTCGGATCTAATTGAGAATATTGGATGTTTCATAGTGGTTAAATTGTTTCAACTGGTTGTAACGCCGTGTTGTTGCTCACTAAGCTGTGAAAGTTAATCTTTTTTGTGCCAAACCTCTAGTTATACAAGGTAAGTGTAATAAGTATGAATTTAAATGTAATAATAAGTATTTTAATTGGTTTCCTAGTTTCACAACCCATATCAGCATTTGAACTAAAAACCCATCTCTACATTGCTGAGGAGGTATACAGAGATCTTGCTGATGATAGACGCCTAACTATTTCTCCTTTTGGTTCTTTTGCTGTCGATGCCAAGATTGTAGACTCCATTCTTTCAAACAAAGCGGCTTTTTTATACGGTAACTTGGGGCCGGATGTAGTTCCTGATTTTGTTGGAGGACAGGCAACGGCTCATACTAGCGTAGGTAATGGGTGGGTGACAGATGATTGGCTTAAATTTACGCAGCCACAGGAAGTTGCTACAAGTGAATGGTATGCATTTCATAAAGGGTATTTAAATCATGCCGCCAGTGATGTATTTGCGCATACTTATGTTAATACTTATGCTGGTGGTATTTTTGATTTAAGTGATAGTTCTGATTTTTCTATCGAGATGCGCCATAAAATGATAGAAAAATATATCTCTCAATATCAACCATATTCTGTTTCACAGGATTGGTCTGATCCACTCTTTAGTAATAACTCAAGCTTACTTAAACAAATAGAAAATAAGTTTATTAAAAATCATGAAGCAGCAAATCAATATGAACTGACGGGTATTTCAAGTTATCTTGCTGATATGAGGAAATACCGTAATGATGTAGCAAAAATGGCTACTCCGTTAGAGTTAATAAAATCAGCACTTAAATCTGAATTACAATCTGCTTATAGTAGAAAAGCTTATTATGAATTGATAGCTGATAAGTTTGAACAAATTCACGAACAGCAGTTTAAAGAAAAAGAAAAAAGTTTACTTAATTTATCAAAAAAATTTGAAGAAGTTGCTAAACTAGCAGACTGTGCAGTGTTTTTTCCTAATGACCCTAGTGCAAAAAAAGCTGGCCTATGCGCATCTAAAAAGGAAATAGAAGCTGCAATTTTAAAAAAAGCGGGTGTAGATAAAGAGCTGGAAGCGCTTGCTAGTGGTGCCATTAACTTTATAGAAGGTAATTTAGAGGAATTTTATAATGATCACCCAGAATTAAAAGAGTTAGTTAACCCAGGCTCTACAAAAAGTGATTTTCAAGGACCTTTACAATATTATACTCAAAATGAAGTTGTACAGCTTTTGGCTATTACTACGGCAGCTATAGTATTTGGTGAACAAATTAACTTAGAATTACTTGCTTTTAATGCTGTGACATTAACTTTTCAGAAAGAATCTATAGATAAAGCAATAGAGAAATATGTCGAAGCTAATGCTTTAACCGCTAGAGATATATCTAATGGTAAAAAGCTAGTAACTAGCCTGACACATTTAAATAAATGGCTTTCATGTTACGGTCCGGTTTTTACTTTTGAATATGGTGGTGTTGTTCCACCTAGCTGTACAGTTGCAGAAAAAACAATTAAACTTAAAAATGAGCTTGAGAAAAAAATTAAGCAAGAAATAATTAACAATGCAGGATCGAACACTCAAAAATTTATAGATTTTTATGCAACAATCCAAGAAACAAAAACAGAATTAAATAGATTGGCTACTACCTTAGGAAAAAATATTATTCTAAGTATTTTAACTAAGGAGCAGAAAGATATTATCAAAATTTTGACATCACCTTCATCAGATCAGGGGATTAATGCCTTATTTTCGCAAAGCGGTTATGAGGATTTATTAAGAATTCCAGATATATCTACCCGTCTAAAATCTGATATGGATCTGCGCTTAGATAACACATTTAATCCTGATACTTTTTCACCGGTTTATAATGCTATTAAACTGTCGAAATTATCGTTACTTAATGAATCTGAAATAAATAGGTTAGAGGTTTTGGCCGGAGCTTCAGCAATAACTGATTCATTAGCTCATTATAAAGGGCAATATTCAATTATTTATTCTTGGATTGCATCCTTAGACGGTAATCATCAGTGGATGCCTATATCACCAAAATTGCCACGTTCTCAAGGAGTTAATTATCCTTTGTCTGAGACCCAAAGAAGTTTCAGTTTGTATGGTGGCTTAGGTTGGTGGAATTCAGAAGCGCATAAGAATAAGCTATTTGAAAAACTTTTCAAAGGACCTTCAAACGCTAGTATAGAGTCACCAATTTATATGGGGCTACCTGCCCTTCTCCCTAGAGAGTCAGCTAGAAGAAATTGTTATTCAGATCCTTTCCCAAGACATGGCAATGAGTTTGAAACGTGTAGTACGATTGCTGATTGGTTAATACCTGTATTACATATCTTATTATAAAAATATGGTGGCGAGGTTAGGTCCTGAGGGCTCCCTCAGGGCCTAACCCCTTTGGTGTTTTTCAATTGAAATGCAACAGATTGGGGTCACCCATTAGGAAGTTCCGGCCAAGCAGGCAGCCGTATTTTCTTGATCTTTTATTCAAAAAACCAAGTATTCTTATTTTTTAAACTCACTTTAAATATGACTATGCATCCAGTAATGACGTCGATTGGTGTGAATATGCACCAGTCACCCATAAGCAGGTAATAAGCAGGTAAATAGTGTCAGGTCTTTCTTCTTGCCTTTTTGTTAGTTGCGGCTAATCTTTAGATATTAATTTATACAAATTGATAGGTGAAAAGATGGCTAGGCCTCTCAGATTAGAGTTTGCGGGTGCGTTATATCACATAACTTCACGGGGTAATGAAAGAAAACCTACCTATCTAGATGAATCAGATTTTGAGGGGTTTTTAACAATCTTAGGAGACGTTTGTGAGCGCTATAATTGGGGGAAGAGAGGGGTCACCCATTAGAAAGTTCCAGTCAAGCAGGCAGCTGTGTTTTCTTGATCTTTTTATTCAAAAAACCAAGTGTTCTTATTTTTTAAACTCAATTTAAATATGACTATGCATCCAGTAATGGCGTCGATTGGTGTGAATATGCACAATTGTGTCATGGCGAGGGATACCTTGCTCAAGGGGAACATACTTCCTGAGTCAATCTAATCTATCATGACCAAAGTCTTCAATATCCTCCCAACCTTGACAACCAGAAACAACAGCGCTGACAGCTAAGAATATGATATCAAAAAGCTTGTGAACAACTTTACCCTGCTGGCGAGGGTCATCAATTGATTCGAAATATTTAAATAACTGAATGTCAGCCTGCATATTCTCTTCAGCTTTGATCACCCAATGGCATTAACTTTGATCACTTATTCTCATTAAGCTTTGATCACGAAAATCACTCGATAATGATCACTTTTGTGTTCTTAATGATTTTGCCGATCAAAGCTTAATGCCACTCCTCACCGAGTTCACGTTTTATCATTTTTGTAGGTATGTTAAACCGTTATCTAAATCATTTGATGAGGATAACAATAATGTCAACAAGACCTATATCTATGAGTAAATTACATGCTATTTTACGGCTGAAATATTCAGCAAAATTATCCCATCGAGAGATTGCCAGAAGCTTAACTATCTCCCCTGGCACTGTGGCTAATTACGTTAAAAAGGCCAATGAGTTAGGCTTAAACCAATGGCCGTTACCTGAAGATAAACAACACGGTACTTTTCTTAATACAAAAATCAGGGACTTCTCAACCCGTCAAAAAAGATACCCAACACCTGACTGGCTCACCATCAATAAGGATTTAAAGCAGCACAAACATTTGACGTTGCAGTTAGTATTCGATGAATTGCGTGAGAAAGTCGGTGAGCCTTATTACAGCTATAGCCACTTCTGCCGCGCCTACCGGCAATGGGTGGGAAAACAACGGTTGTCGATGCGTCAAGCATCATAAAGGCGGTGAAAAGCTGTTTGTGGATTATTGTGGCCCCACGCTGACCATCACGTGCCCTACAACACAGGAGACATGACCTGCTCAAGTGTTTGTTGCCGTGCTCGGCGCATCAAATTATACCTATGCTGAGGCAACGTATAGCCAACAACTTGAAGATTGGGTGATGAGTCATGCCCGTTGCTTTGCATTTTTAGGTGGTGTGCCTGAACTTGTTATTCCCGACAACTTAAAAAGTGCCGTTAGTAAACCCTGTCGCTACGAGCCTGATTTAAACCCCACGTATCATCAATTAGCCGAGTATTTTAATGTCGCTGTCATACCCGCTAGACCTTATAAACCTAAAGATAAATCGAAGGCTGAAGTCGGTGTACAAATTGTTGAGCGTTGGATCATGGCACGTCTGCGTAACCAAACCTTCTACAGCTTAGCGCACCTAAATCAAGAAATAGCAAAGCTACTTGATGTAATGAACAATAAGGTGATGAAGCAATATCAACAGTCACGTAAACAGCTATTTGATAGGGTGGATAAAAGCGCATTAAAGCCATTGCCTGAAAAGCCTTATCACTATACACAAATCAAAACGGTGCGAGTACACATTGATTATCATGTTGAAATAGAAAAACATTATTACAGTGTGCCGTATCAGTGGGTTAAGAAACAATTACGCGCACACATAACCAATCAGCTAGTACAGCTTTATCATGACGATACCTTAATCGCACAGCATCCGCGCTCACATCGTTTAAGTGGGCATACAACACAGTCTCATCATATGCCTCTAGCGCATCAAAAACAGCATGAGCAGTCACCGATAAATTTACGCTCATGGGCATTAAGTATCGGGGAGTATACCCACCAAGTTATTGAGTTACAGCTCAGTGGACGGCGTCACCCCGAGCACGCTTATCGCGCCTGTTTAGGGGTGTTAAGTTTAGCTAAAATCTATTCAAAAGAGCGGCTTGAGCAAGCGTGCTATCGCGCAATCATAATGAATACGACCACACTCAAATCAATAAAGCAGATGCTGAAGAAAGGGTTGGATCAACAACCGTTACCCACACAGCAAACAGAGCCAGAAAAGCCAATTAAGCATGGCAACATACGCGGCACACAGTATTACCATTAAGGAAATGAATCATGATAGACACCATTAACCAGCAACTTCAACTACTCAAGTTATCGGGTATAAAGCAAGCACTCAAGCAGCAGCTTGAACAGCCAAATCTATATCAAGAGCAAAGCTTTATAGAGCGCATCAGTTTATTGCTAACACATGAAATTGACACGCGTGAGCAAAGAAAAATCGACCGGCTCGTGCGACATGCTAAATTCCGCTTACCGGCTCAGTTAAATCAACTGATTTACTCACCGGCACGTAATATAGAAAAAGCACAGATACGTAACTTAAGCCAAAATAGCTGGCTGAACTTACATCAAAATATCTTAATCACCGGGGCAACAGGCTGTGGAAAAACATACCTTGCGTGTGCCTTAGGACATGAGCACTGCCTACAAGGAAAAAGTGTTTACTATATTCGATTAAAAGAACTACTCGAAAGCCTGTTTCTAGCACAAGCAGATGGTAGTTACCGAAAATTACTAGCGAAGCTAATAAAGTATGATCTACTGATCTTAGACGACTGGGGGCTTGAACCACTGAGTGCGCAGCAACGAGGTGACTTACTCGAATTAATCGATGCGCGGTATGGGTATAAATCACACATAATTATAAGCCAGCTCCCGCAGGAAAACTGGCATGAGATGATCGGAGAATCAACCCATGCTGACGCCATTTTAGATAGGCTAATTCATGGTTCGATTAAGTTGAACTTAAAAGGAGAATCGATACGAAAACAGTTAAATAAATTGACTGATGATGATCAGTTAAGCTAATTTAAAAACGGCTCTACAAAATGATAAATCAGGTGATCAAAGCTGATGAGAATCGGTGATCAAAGTCATGAGAATACGCAGTCAGCCATAGGGATGCTCCTTAAAAGGAGTATAAGATCATACTTTTAAGTCAAGGTAAAGTTCGTGATCTTGCCCTGATTATATAGGAAAGTATATACACATTCTAAATTGATGGTACAGCAAGTCAAATAAAGCCCGTCTCAATTTTTAAATTAATGGTAGTATAATCTTTTTAATTTAATACAAAGACTAATTATGCTTTTTTACAAAAAATGTTACCTCTTTTTTGTGGTGTTTTTATTTTCTGCTAAGATTTTAGCGGGAGAGGTTCAAAATGGTGAAATCCAAAGGGTAATGGTAGACACTTCGCTTGGCAATAAAATTTTCTTAGTTATAGATTCTAATGATGAAACTAAAGCAAGTTGTCATAAAAATTCTAAATGGAGTTATGTCTTTCCTTTAACTGAAGAGCCTTCCAACAAGACGTTGGCTAACTTTATACTAACAGCTCATGTAACAAAAACTAAAGTAATGGCTATAGGTACTGGCGAGTGCTCGAGCTTTAACGAGTTGGAGACGCTTAAACGAATTGAAATATTAAGGTGATTTGTAGTTACAAATAGAGATTGATGATATTTAATTTGCTAGCTGTAACTGATTCGTAGTTTTTGGAAGAGTAGGGTCATGGAAGAATAGGGTCACCCATTAGAAAGTTCCGGTCAAGCAGGCAGTTGTGTTTTCTTGATCTTTTTATTCAAAAAACCAAGTGTTGTTACTTTTTAAACTCACTTTAAATATGACTATGCATCCAGTAATGACGTCGATTGGTGTGAATATGCACCAGTCACCCATATGAATTTAGGCGTTTTAATTAAGCATCATTGATGATTAATTAGGCCCTTGGCTTTCGCCTCAGTCATCGTTTAGTGCCAATGTCTGTCCAGTTTTTGGCAGCGCATACGTACTGCGCAATAACAAATCTGTGGCTTATGTTTACACATAACCAACCCTTTGTGGCTCAGACAGTGGGCATACCCAACATTTAAATATGAGCGGTTAACGTGCAGGCTCAATCAGATCTGATGGTTTTACCAACCCCATTATTAACTCAACACGTTAACCTAATTCATTTCATAGTCGCTAAGAAAAAGCCTTGTGTTCATCAAATGGGACATTGTCTTTCAGCACGTGGTAACACGCTCTTGCGAGTTTATGTGCAACCGTTTTAATCGCGATAACTTGGTTTGTTTTAGCCAACTTTCGTTGATAATATTTTTTGATTGTCGGGTTATATCGAATGGCAAAGTTAGCGGCCTCAGTAAACGCCCACGCTAAGTATCGATTGCCATTTTTTTGGTTTGTAGCGCCTTTCTTCTTTCCATTGCTGTATCTTGCACCTTTAACGCATCGACAATACGAGGAAAAATTACCTGGACTATCAAAACGTTTAATTGTGCCTGTCTCTAACATAATGGTCAGTGCTAAAGTATTCCCAACCCCATCGATACTGGTTAGGTTTATAAATTCAGGGGAGAGTGATGTTTGCTGTAAAATAGCGCCCTCTATTGCATTTATTTGCTGTTGAGCACAGCGTATCAATGTGAGGTTAGAAATGACCGACAGTGCTGTATTCGCTGAACTGAAATCTGTGTATACCTGCTCAACATTTACGCCTTTTCTGATAGCAGCCATTTGTTTTATTTTGTTGCTACTGAGTTTGTAGCCAAGGTGTCGCATGTAACAGCTTTGCACTGATAATAAGTTTTTAGTGGATTGTTGAACAATGTCCATTCGTTTACGCATTAAGTCGCGAACAGCTCTGAGTTCTCGGGGGTAAATGTAGCCCTCAGGCAAAATGTTTAGACGTAGCATTTCAGCCAACCAACGTGCATCACTATGATCATCAGCATGTTTTAAGCCTGAATATTGTTGGATTGCAGCGGGGTTTGCTAAGTGAAGTTTAAATTCTGCATCCATTAATGCATCAACTAACCAATACCAATTAAAGGTTGATTCGACAACAAGCCCTGTTAACTTGTCTTTATAAGGGGTTAGAAAAGATAAAATGACAGACATGTCATTATTTAAACGCTTAACGGTAAGCGTTTCACCTTGTTCATTAATGATAGCAATAACACTATTATTTGAATGCAAGTCAATTCCACCATATAGTTTCATACCAAGCTCCTCGGATTCAGTTTATGTTTTGGTCAACACAACTGTATCGAAAAACTCGGGGAGCTTTCTATATGATTATCAGGTCTTTCTTCTTGCTTTTTGTTGGTTGCGGCTAATTTTTAGATATTAATTTATACAAATTGATAGGTGAAAAGATGGCTAGGCCTCTCAGATTAGAGTTTGCGGGTGCGTTATATCACATAACTTCGCGGGGTAATGAAAGAAAGCCTATCTATTTAGATGAATCAGATTTTGAGGGGTTTTTAAAAATCCTAGGAGATGTATGTGAACGTTATAACTGGGTGATCCATTCTTTTTGCTTAATGACCAATCATTACCATTTATTAGTCGAAACGCCGGATGCGAATTTAAGCAAAGGGATGCGGCAATTAAATGGTGTATATACGCAATGGTTTAATAGAAAACATCGACGAGTAGGGCATTTATTCCAAGGGCGTTATAAGGCAATTTTGGTTGATAAGGATGCATATTTATTAGAGCTAAATAGGTATATTGTTTTAAACCCAATTAGAGCGAAAATGGCCGATAGTCTATCGGAGTGGCCTTGGAGTAGCTGGAATTATGTAATGGGTCAAGAGCCTATTCCCCAATGGCTTGAGGTAGATAAAATGTTACTGCAATTTGCAAAGTATAAAACAATAGCCAGGCGAAAGTTTGCGCAGTTTGTAGAGCAAGGAAAAGGGGTGGGTCCTTGGGGAAATATTTCAAATCAGGTATTTTTAGGTAGTGCTGAGTTTGTAAAGGAGCATTTAGAATTACTTAAAGAGCAGGAAGGCGATTTATCGGAAGTACCTCAAAAGCAAAGGCGCAGAGCAGCGTTATCATTAACAGAATATGCTCAACAGTGTAGTAATCGTAATGATGCCATAAGAGCTGCTTATGCATCCGGTGGGTATACGTTGAAAGAGGTTGGCGATTATTTTCAGCTGCATTATTCTCGAGTAAGCAAGATAGTGGCAAAAAGAAAGACCTGACCATTGCGGTTTGGAGTATGAAAAAATAGCTCTTCAGCTGTGGTAATAGATCACAGAACTATTGCTAAACCTGTTTTGTAGTTTGTGAAACCATCTATCAGCGCACTGTGAATTTCTGCAAATTACTTTATTTAAATTGTGAAGAACAGCTTAAATAGTAAATACAGTTTAATAATTAATTTATGGTATTGATTTATTAGGAACATTTAATGCTTTAAAGTTGAAATTTCTCTTTGTGTATGTAAATATTCGCTTAATAAATTATATTAATATGGAATTTACCATGGAACGGTATTTGTTACCTTTTCTGTTTCTTTTTTCAAGTTTCGTCTTTGCAGGCTCTGATACATCGACTACTAAGATAAAACAATTATATGTGAACGCCTATTGGGTAATGGCAGAAGTAGAAGTTGATATTATTGGTGGTCGGAATAATTTACCTTCTGAATGTAGAAACTCTCCGTTTGTAGCTATTACCCCCACTGATGCTGGCTATGACATTATTACGACTACATTAATGATGGCTTATGCTGCAAACAAAACAGTTAGATTTTGGGTCGAAGGCTGTTCGGGTCAAAATCGACAACAGATTAAAATCATTAGTGTAAGAGTTTATGGCTAAGTTATGTTAAAAAAAACAATCCTTTTTAGTTTCTTAATTGCTGCTTTTTCTTCGAGTGCAAAAAACCTCAATTGTTCTGCGACAGTTTTAGATGTTCAAGTAGACAAAACAGGGCGTGTTTATGCTTATCTCAAAGGTATAGCTAGGGATGCATATTTATGTGATTTGACCCCTGAAAATGGAGAAAATGAAGTAGAGTTTTGTAAGACTGTTTACAGTACTTTATTGGTTGCGATGACCACTAAAAATAATGTCATGCTTTGGTTTAACAAAAATACTAACGAAGAGTGTGCTAAAAGTAGCTGGGCTAATTTATACAGTGATCATGGATTTTATCATCTTAGATTGAAGAGTTATTAATTAAATTTGCTATATTCTCCTATCCTCTTGGTGAACCATTAGATAAGTAATACAGGACAGGCACAAACTTTTGCAGCAGGAAAATCAGTACAAGGTTCTAAATATTTGCTTTTCACAGATTGATTTTAAAGTCAGTCTCTCTTGTCTTCAATTGAGAAAAATAAAATTATACTTATATTTATTATAGAGATAGATGTGAGCATATGTTTTATTTCTATTTAAATAACTAATAGTTAGGAACTGGTTGTGCGGAAAATTTATTCAAAAATTTTATTTGCTATTGTATTTATTGCATCGGTTAATGTCAGCGCCGCTGTAGAATTTCAAGGGCAAGTAACAGGTATTTTTGCTGAAGGTGGCATAGTAAGAGCTACTATCTGCAGCTCTGCAAGTAATTGTAAGAGCTTTTGGCTAAAACCTGAAAATGATTATTCTAATACTATTTTTGCAATGTTATTAAGCGCTAAAATTTCAAAAAATGATGTATGGATTCAAGGCTATGATAATCCTGTATCGGAATGGCCGTATAATGGTGCTTATAAATTCGCATCCCTACATTTAAGATAATAGATTAAATCAGCAGGGTAGGCTCCTTTTATCTACAGTCTGAGTGTGAAAAGACTGCTTTGAACTGTTAAATCCATTGAAATTAGAGTTTATGGATGCTTTATATCACGTAGCTTTATGCAATGAATGGAAGTTCATTATAGTGAGTAATCAGGTTTTATTTTTATAGAAATAGATGAAAAAAGTTTTATTATTATGTGTATTTTTACCGTTAAAGTCTTTTGCAATCGAGTGTCACTACGATTCAGTAGAGGCGATACAAGTACATAAAACAACCGTTTTAGCGTATTTTAAAAAAGATGGTGTTAGTATTTGGAAGTATATTGGCCCGCACAGCAATGCTGCAACTAGTTCATATCAATCTTTATTACAGCAAGCCATAGCAACATCAACACCTATGGTTTTACGATATCTAGCAGATGATTATGACTGTTTGAAAACTGATTACAACAATGAACCAGAAATGCTTAGGCTTTATAAATAAAGTTAATAGTAGAATGATTAAAAACTTTTTAGGATAAAGATGTTATGAAGTTAAAAGTATTATTTGCAGTGCTTATTTTATCAAGTAATACAGCGTTTGCTGCACATACTTGCGAAGGAAAAATAACAACAGTTGATATAAGGGATAACGGGGCATTGCAAATTAGTGTGGATACAATTGGTAGTAGTAACTTTTTTTGTAATATCACAAATAAAAGCGGTACGATAGGGGCTGATACATGCAAAGCCATGTATAGTATGGCCTTAACTGCATTTATGGCAAGTAAAAAAGTTACCTTGTGGTTTAATAAAGACGATAATACGGTTTGCAAAAAAGGTGATTGGACTAACTTGCAGGAGCATGGTTTTTATTATTTACGTATGTCAAATTGATTAATTTGTTTAATAGCATGCTCGCTTTGTGACAAAGTAGTTTTAAATAGAGTGATATGTTTGTTGTACTGCTACAAACTCATCAGCCAAAGGAGCTTTACCTTAGACTGATGAGTACTTACCAACTAATTAGATTTTGTTTAGCGTTGCAAAGCTAAAGGTAGGAAAGTCAGAAAAACAACCAGATTCCCAAAAAGTTACACTTTTTCCTGTGGAATGAGCCGTTAGCAATATTGATAAAATAGCCTTCCCGCTTGGATCTGTTGTGCCATCCCAACGAAAGGAATTGTCATTAGATGGGCAGTTACTTTTTATTGGTTCTTCTACGTAAACGAAACAAGCGTTAGTTTGTTTATGGCAGCCTATTTTATGAATCTTTGTTGTTAAGGTGTTAGCCTTTGCCGAAAGAGTAAAAAATAATAAGATTAATAAAGAGAAGATCTTTATTTTATGCATTATATTTCCTATTTGTGGTTATGTTTAGTTATTTTATTTGATATTAACGTCGAATTCAATATCAATACCTACTGAGAGAAGTTGCGTATATTTTCATATATTAAAGTATTTATCTGTTTTAGGGAAACTGAAAAATAGTTGAAAAACCATGCAGCTCAGATAATACGTATGTGCTTAACTTTTTCGTTTTTTGAATTCAATTAATACCCAGTCTGGTTTTGTTCGATTATTGCTCCCTTTTACTACCACTCTATAAAAATTACCCTGTTAGTTGTAACTTATACGAGTTCAAGTGATAGGGTTTTAATACGTATTTGTTTTAATTTAACTTTTTAGTGGCATGTTTTTAGCAACAGATTTGTTACTAGGCTTAATTAAGTAAGGAACGCACATGCAAGTTAAAACAATACAAGAAGTGTACGACTGGACTGTACTATTTCATACTCAAATGGCGGCAAACTTTTTTAGTCTCAGAGACGAGTTGGCAGAGCATAACCGAATGCTGGCAGATTATTTTGTTAGGTACGAAAAAAAGTTGGCTGAGGATTTAGTTGGTTTTAAAGCTATCACCGAGATCAATGCCTTAGATACTTATTGTTACGAGTACTTTGCTGAAAATTCTGAACTGATTAATTTTACTGATTTAAATCGCGATACGCGTGTTGATGAGCAAGCCATGCAAGGTTATATATCAGATCAGCACCAAAAAGTGATCAATCTTTATCAATATTTATTTAGCCGAGCAGAAACGCCGGCCGGTAAAGAGAAGCTAGCGCAATTATTGGAGCTTGAGCATCAAGGGTTAAAGCAAATGATGCAAAGCGCTAATCGTCATATGGATATGTAGTAGAGAGTAACTCGCGTTACAGTGAATCTAATTTGGATAGCCAAGGCTATCCAAATTTAGCTATCGCTATAAATCATACAAAGTCGATTAAAAAGCCTACTTTCTTCAAATACTTTTGCTCTTGCTGTAAATCGGCATGCAGCAGGGTTTGTTCACTAAGCGAACCGAGCGGAAATTGCAACAGCATACTATTGCCTTTAACGGATACTGCTAGCTCTTGATGTTGATCGTTAAGGCGTTTTTGGTTTAATAATACTGCTAGCCTGAGTAATACTATTAATTGCAGTATTTGAAAGTGCGGTACAGATAGCAGTGTTGGAAATTCTTCTAAACGAATTCGTTTACGGTAAAAGCGTATCATACAGCTTAACAATGTTTGCTGCTGCTGAGTAAACCCTGGCAGCTGGCTGTTTTCAACAACATACGCACTGTGTTTGTGTAAGCCGGATGAGTTAATACCTAAGCCGACTTCGTGTAATTGCGCTGCCCACACTAGTAATTGATGATTATCTAATGAGTCGAGTTGCCATTCTTTTTGTACTTGTAGGAATAGCCAATCGGCGGTATTAGCAACGCGTTGGGCATGAACTTTATCGATTGTGTTTCTTTCGCTTAAATTTGCTATGGTATTAGTGCGTATATCTTTAAGTGCCAACTTTTGCTGCATTTCATGCAGCAAACCTTCACGCAGTGAAAAGTCACTGTAATCCATTTCGGTAATATCAAACAATTGAAAAATCGCGATTAAAATAGCCAGCCCACCACAAATGCTCACTTGGCGCTCAGGGCTTAAGCCTTCAATCAGTAAATTATCAATGGTTTTTGCTGCTAAAAACTGGGTTTTAAGTTCGAGTAATCGCTCCAGTGTGATATTTTTTTGGTCAGGGTCATTGGCGCTGATCATAGCTAATATTGATTTTATCGTTCCTGAGGTACCCACCACAGACTGCCAGCCAGTACTGATATAATTGGCAAAAATGACTTCAAGTTCTTGCTCTGCTTTTATCTGTGCCTTGTTAAAGCGTTTTTCGTTGATAATACCATCGGCAAAAAATTGCTTGGTATAGCTTACGCAGCCCATATTGCGGCTGGAGAGCAATTTATGCTTAAAATGTTTGCCAATAATTAACTCGGTACTGCCGCCGCCAATATCGATCACTAAGCGGTTTTCATCGTGATGAATGTAATGCGCAACGCCTTGGTAAATTAAGCGCGCTTCTTCTTGGCCTGAAATTACATCAATATGAAAAGGAAATACTTTGCTGGCCTGTGCTAAAAAGGTATTGATGTTTTTAGCGCGGCGCAAGGTGTAGGTTGCGGCTATTTTTACGTTACAGGCAGGGAAATCCTGTAATGTGATGGCAAATTGTTTAAGAATACTTAAAGCTCGGTCGATGGCTTCTTGGCTGAGCTGGTATTTGTCGTCTAAACCATCCGCTAAGTAAACGCGTTGTTTTTCTTTATGCAGGATTTGCAAAGAGCCATCCACTTCTCTTGCTACGACTAAATGAAAGCTGTTTGACCCTAAGTCAACCGCAGCAATTGAGTGATAATTATTCATTATTGTAATTGTTTTCCCATTTTTTTAAGTGATCATAAATCGCTATTTGCGAGCGTATTTTTTTACGATTCCCGCGCCTAACATAATGATTTTTCTGTTCGCTATCAATTATTCTCGCTTTGGTACGGTCTTTAAATTGCAGTTCAAGTAGGTCAATAATGAGTTGTTTGAGTTTTTCATCATAAATAGGCACGCCGACTTCCACCCGATGATCAAGATTACGGGTCATCCAATCCGCAGATGAAATATAGACTTTTTCGTCCCCCTTATTGCCAAAAATCATCACTCGTGGGTGCTCTAAAAAACGGTCGACAATACTAATTACCCGAATGTTGTCGCTAAAATTATTGAGCCCTGGCACTAAGGAACACATACCACGGACAATAATGCGAATTTTAACCCCGCTGCGAGCGGCCAAGTACAAACAATCAACCAGCTCTTTATCTACTAAGTTATTTATCTTTAGCGTAATTTTACCGCTTTGACCATTTTCAACATGCGCTATTTCTTGGTGAATTAAGCCAAGCAACAGCTGTCGAGCATTGACTGGGGATATCATCAAGTGCTCGAACACAAAGGGTTTATAACTACTTTCGATAAACTTAAACACGCTATCGCTTTCGTCACAAATACCTTGATGCTTAGTGAATAAACTAAAATCAGTGTAAATTTTGGCGGTTTTTTCGTGAAAATTACCGGTACCAATATGAGCGTATTTAACGATTTGGCCTTTCTCTTTGCGATGCACAATACATAACTTACTGTGCACTTTAAGTGCGGGAATACCAAAAATAACTTTAATACCCGCAGCGCTCAGTACTTTAGCCCAGCCAATATTATTTTGCTCGTCAAAGCGGGCTTTCAGCTCTACCATTACCGTGACTTTTTTGCCATTTTTAGCTGCATTTATAAGTGAGGAAATCAGCCGTGACTTACTCGCAACACGGTAAATGTTTACTTTAATTTGTGTCACTCTAGGGTCAAATGCCGCTTGGCGAACATATTCCAGTAGATGGTTAAATGTATGGTATGGATAATAAAGTAGAATATCTTGCTGCGTGATCGCTGCAAATATACTCGCGTGATTATTAAAGGCGGTGCTTTGTAAGGCTGGTAATGGTTTGTTTTCTAAATATTGACGGCCAATATTGGGAAAGCCAATAAAGTCTCTAAAATTACGATAGCGGCCGCCGGGGATCAATGCGTCGTGATGAGTTACACCTAAGCGCTTTTTCATTACTTTGAGCATCGATTCAGGCATTGTTTGGTCGTAAACTAAACGCACAGGCTCTGCATAAACTCGTTGCTTGAGGCCCTTCGACATTTTGTCGAGGATGCCTTCTTCTAGCTCATCATCGAGATTGTATTCTGCATCACGGGTCAGCTTGATTGCGTAGCCTTGGATCTCGGTAAAACTAAAGAAACTACTAAACACATCACTTAAAAAAAACAAAATAATGTCATCTAACATCACAATGGTTTTATGGCGGCGGGTTTTTTCGGGTGGTAAAATGACAAAGCGGGGGACTCGATCTGTAGGGACTTCTAACATCGCATAATGGCTTTTGTCGTTAAGCATTTCGACAAACAAGTACGTCATTGTATCGTTAATATGATCTGAATAATCTTTGTTTTCATCTAATAAAATGGGCGATATATGCTGCAATACATTATCGTGGAAGAAGTTTTTCAACCAGTTTATATGAAATTCGTTAAGCTGTTCGGGGCGGTTGACATGAATATTATGGGCAATCAGAACGTTTAGAATTTGCTCATGGATCAGGTTAAATTTTTTGCCTAACAACAGTACTTTTTGCTGGATTTGAGTAAGTAAAATTTCGTCTTCATCAAAATTAGTATCAGGCAGTTTGTTTAATAAAATGCGCCGCTTCACATCGGCAACCCGAACTCTGAAAAACTCATCCATGTTATTTGAAAAGATCCCCAAAAAACGAATGCGCTCAATAATTGGGTTATTCTTATCTTTCGCTTCTTGTAAAACACGATCGTTAAAAGACAGCCAACTTAACTCTGGAGCAAAATAATTAATCGTTTGCGGCGCATCTGCACAGGCGTTCATTTTCTATTCCTTGGATAGCAACTGAACAAAATATAAAGTACTTAGATGACAAAAAAATGACAAGCGTGTCACTTTTATGACACGCTTATTGATGCTGGGGGTTGGATTTTAGGGTGCTTTAAGCGTCTTCAATATCAACAATTAAATCAGCGGTAATTGCTTCAAGTGCAGCGACTACTTCGTCTTTATTCATACCTGCAGGTAGCGCAACCGTAGCGACAGCACTAAAAATAGGCACTCCCCAGTTTGGTGCGCTTTGCTGCTTAGAGTTTAGGTGGGTAATATTTGCGCCTTTATGCCGTAATACACCTGCAAGCTCTTGAATAATCCCGGGACGATCATTGCCAGTGATCACAAAGTTAAGCTCTTCAGCTGGCGTGTCAGGAAGTTCATCGCTGCCAGTTTCAATGCGTACTTCAAGCTGCGGCAGGTTGTGTAATGAATCTTGTAATTCTTGTAGATGCTCCGCTGGTACTGCTACTTCGATAATGCCAGCAAAATGACCCGCTAAATGGCTTAAATTACTGGTGAGCCAGTTACCATGATGATTTAAAACTGCAGAGGAAATATCCTCTACAAGTCCAGGACGATCTTGCCCTAAAATGGTGATAACTAATTGTTTCATATGGTAAACCCTTTAATTTGCCGTAATTAAATAATAAATGCTCAGGCATGAAATTGTTGTTATATTAAAAATGAACCGAATTGAGTATTGACTCAGTCCCCAAATTTGTCCAATTTTTTTGCCATTAGTTCAACGTAAAAGCAGTAATATAGTGTGAGTTAACGAGATAAACTTTCTAAACTTATGTTATTCAATAACAAATTACTAAGTTGAAAGTTTTTCAACATGTCATAAAATTTTAACTTATTGAATATAAACACTGTTTGACTGGTTATAATGAATATAACAACAAAGCCTAAGCAATTATGACGTTTGTAACAATACTGTCATCTTGGTGAAATATAATCTACTCAACGTTAAGATTTATAGGTGTTTTGATGACTTCCAATCCGAATAAACCGTCTTTTAATACGGATAGAAGCCGTCTATTTAAAGATCGGTTTGCCAAATTTAGCATTACCGCTGGCGGTATTATGGTATTGATAGCTTTGCTATTGATATTCTTCTATTTATTGTATGTTGTGCAACCTATTTTCGAATCAGCGAAAGTAGAAACTCGCGATAGCTTTGTACTCAGTAATGCAGATCAAATTGTTGGCTTAGGTGTTGAAGAACAAACCGAAGTGGCTTTTTTACTGAGCAAACAAGGTAATGTTGATTTCTATAGCGTTGAGAAACAAGGCTTTGGTAAAAAACTTAAAAGCTTAGCTGTGCCACTCGATAGCGACGTGAGTAGTTTTGCCGTTAGTGCGCCTTTTCAAGGGCATTATGCATACGGACTTGAAAACGGCTCTGTGGTTTTGGTTGCGCCTAAATTTTTAGTCACCTTTCCTAATAACGAGCGTAAATTAACCCCGCGCTTGGGTTATCCATTGGGTGAAGATAAACCATTACAAGTTGATGCAGAAGGCGCAGCAATTAAACAATTTGCCTTTAGTCATTATGAAGATAAAACCGCTGTTGTGGCACAAACTGAAGATAAACGCGTCATTTTTAGCAGCTTTGTTGCTGAAGAAAACATGTTTAGCGGTGAAGTTGAGTGGCTTGTTGAGCGCACTGAACTAGATGTTGAAGGACGTGTTGATCAACTGTTGATGTCGCCAGATACCACCCGTACTTTTGTTCGTTCCGCCAATCAAATCTATGTTTACGATACTCGCGATCCAAGCGACGTTGAATTAATTCAAATGCTGGCGGCCAATGAAGAAAATGCCAACCTAGTGGCAGCACAATTATTAGCTGGTGCTAACTCATTGATGCTGGCAAATGATAATGGCGAAGTATCACAATGGTTTGAAGTAAACACAGATACAGGCCGTGAATATCAAAAGATACGCGCCTTTGAAACGTCAAAGCAACCTAAGTTAGATATATTTACTGAGTTTTACCGTCGTACTTTCTTCACCACTAGCAGCAACGGTGAATTGGGTGTCTATTACACCACCAGTGAAGCAAAATTATGGCAAGGTAAAATCAGTGACGGTCCGATTGAAAACTTTGCTATTGCACCTCGCTCAAATGCGGCGCTTATCTTAGCGGATAATAAGTTAACTGTGGTTGAAATCCATAATGAGCATCCAGAAGTAACGTGGTCAGCGTTATGGCAAGAAGTATGGTACGAAGGTTACCCTGAGCCTGGTTATATTTGGCAATCAACGTCTGCAGGGGATGATTTTGAGTCGAAATTTTCTTTAGTACCAATTTCGTTCGGTACTATCAAAGCGGCTTTATATGCGATGTTATTTGCCGTGCCAATTGCGCTTTCTGCAGCAATTTATACTGCTTACTTTATGTCTGGTTCATTACGTAAAGTTGTTAAACCAACCGTTGAAATTATGGAAGCATTACCAACCGTAATCTTAGGATTTTTAGCGGGCCTGTGGCTTGCACCACTGATTGAAGAGCACTTACCGGCAATTGTAGGCTTATTGTTTATGTTACCGCTGGGTATTTTATTGACCGCATTCGCGTGGACTAAATTACCTGAAAGCATTCGTCATCGTGTCCCTGATGGGGCTCATTCAATTTTACTAATTCCAGTACTGCTATTTATTGGTTGGTTAGCGTTTGCCATGAGTGGCGCAATAGAACTTTGGATGTTTGACGGTAATGTGCGCCAATACCTGACCAATGAATTAGGTATGACGTTCGATCAACGTAACTCACTGGTTGTTGGTATTGCCATGGGGTTTGCGGTTATCCCAACTATTTTCTCAATTGCAGAAGATGCCGTGTTTAGTGTTCCTAAGCATTTATCAAACGGTTCATTAGCGCTGGGTGCAACGCAATGGCAAACACTGGTAAGTGTTGTGCTATTAACTGCCAGCCCGGGTATTTTCTCTGCCGTGATGATGGGACTCGGTCGCGCTGTAGGTGAAACCATGATCGTACTAATGGCAACCGGTAACACACCAATAATGGATTGGAGTATTTTCCAAGGTATGCGTACTTTAGCAGCTAATATCGCAGTAGAAATGCCAGAATCAGAAGTGGGTAGTTCGCACTATCGTATTCTGTTCTTAGCCGCATTTGTATTATTCATATTCACCTTTATTTTTAACACGATTGCTGAGTTTGTTCGTCAGCAGTTGCGTGATAAATACAGCTCGATGTAAGTGGGAGACACGACATGATAAAGCAGTGGTTTAAGTCAGGTTCTCCTTGGATATGGATGACAGGTGGTGCGGTTAGTATCAGTTTGATTTCCGTATTAGGGTTATTAGCCATGATCGCTTGGAAAGGATTAAGTTTCTTCTGGCCATCACAAGTTGTGCAACTAGAGTTACAAGGCTCAGTTGTGCAGCAAACGGTAATCGGTGAGGTTTACGATCGTGAAATGGTGCCTAAATCGCGCCTTGAAGCAACCGGTGTTGATTTATCTGGTTTTGATAAAGAGCACCTAGAGCGCTTTTTGATTAAAACGGGTAACCGTGAATACGTTGATTTAGATTTTCGTTGGGTGCTTGAAACCGACATAAAATCAAACACCACACCTGCCGCTATCGCCGTATTTGAGCGTAGTAAAAACGGTAACTTTTATGGTTATGTAGAAAATGTAATAAAAGACGGCCAAGTCATTACTGAAAATAAAACTGCAGTACTTGAAGAGTTAGTTGAACGGGCTGTTGAATTAAACGATCAAGCACTTGATCTACAAAACGGCGACATTGGTCATATTAACTATCAGTTAGAGCGCCTACGCTTAAAAGAGAAGTCATATCTACTTGATGATGCTTTAACCGATGAGCGCGTCGCAGAGCTTGCACAAGATCGCGCTGATTTAAGAGCTGAATACGGCGAGTTAGAAAAACAATTATTTGCACTGCGTAAACAAGCTCAGCGTGACCAAGTAACAGTAAAAGATATGCGTGGTGAAATCGTTACTTTACCGTTATACCAAGTACTTGATTTTTGGTTTCCAAATGACATGGGCTTTGTTGCAAAGTTAGGTCACTATTTTGTTCAGCTAGGTAAGTTTGTCGCCGATGATCCACGTGAAGCCAATACCGAAGGCGGCGTATTCCCTGCTATATTCGGTACTGTGTTTATGGTTATGCTAATGGCCGTGATTGTTACTCCATTTGGGGTTGTGGCAGCGATTTACTTACATGAATACGCCTCTAAAAATGCCGTGACTAAAATGATCCGTATTGCGGTGATCAACTTAGCCGGTGTGCCATCGATTGTTTATGGTGTATTTGGCTTAGGGTTTTTTGTTTATGTGTTAGGTGGCAGCTTAGATCAGTTATTCTACCCAGAGGCATCACCAAGCCCAGTATTTGGTACCCCAGGGGTAATGTGGTCAGCATTGACGTTGGCAATTTTAACATTACCGGTAGTGATTGTTTCAACCGAAGAAGGTTTATCACGTATTCCAAGTACGGTTCGTCATGGTTCTTTAGCGCTTGGCGCAACGCAAGCGGAAACGTTATGGCGTATTATAGTGCCAATGGCAAGTCCAGCGATTATGACAGGGTTAATATTAGCGGTTGCCCGTGCGGCAGGTGAAGTAGCGCCATTGATGTTAGTTGGTGTAGTTAAAATGGCACCGACCCTACCGCTTGATGGTAACTTCCCGTATTTTCACTTAGATCGCAAATTCATGCACTTAGGCTTTCACATATACGACGTCGGTTTCCAAAGCCCGAATGTTGAAGCGGCTCGGCCGTTGGTTTATGCCACCGCATTCTTGCTGGTATCAGTGATTATTACCCTGAATATTACCGCAATCGGCATACGTAACCATTTACGTGAAAAGTTTAGATCGCTTGATCAATAATTAGTAAAGATTTTATAGGTAACAAACATGATTACAGTCGCTCCACAAGTAAACCAAGCAAACGGCAGTTTGAAATTGGATTTAGACAATTTAAGCACCGAGCAAACAGCACTCGAGATCAAAAACTTAGATCTTTACTATGGTGATAAACAAGCGCTTAGCTCAGTCAGTATGAGCATCCCTAAAGGGCAAGTAACCGCGTTTATCGGGCCATCTGGTTGTGGTAAATCAACATTACTACGCTGTATTAATCGCATGAACGATTTGGTTGATAGCTGTCGCATTGAAGGTGAAATATTACTTCACGGACAAAACATCTATGATAAAAGCGTTGATGTTGCAGCACTGCGTCGTAATGTTGGTATGGTGTTCCAGCGCCCGAATCCATTTCCTAAATCAATCTACGAAAATGTGGTTTATGGCCTACGCTTACAAGGCATCAAAGAAAAACGTAAATTAGATGAAGTCGTTGAGCAGTCATTACGTGGTGCGGCGTTATGGGATGAAGTAAAAGACCGTCTTCACGATAGTGCTTTTGGTTTATCTGGTGGTCAGCAGCAACGTTTAGTGATTGCCCGCTCTATTGCCATTGAACCAGAAGTGTTATTACTTGATGAACCAACATCAGCATTGGATCCTATTTCAACACTGGTAATTGAAGAACTAATTAACGATTTAAAAAATAAGTTTACCGTTGTTATTGTTACCCACAACATGCAACAAGCTGCGCGGGTTTCTGATCAAACGGCCTTTATGTACATGGGTGAATTAATCGAGTACTCAAATACCAATACATTATTTACAACTCCAGCGAAAAAGAAAACTGAAGATTATATTACCGGTCGTTACGGCTAGTGATCAGGCATACTATTTTCGGGTGGCGTGAACGATTTTGATAAGAAGGTAGACAATGGAACACAATATTAATAAGCATATTTCTGGCCGCTTTAATCAAGAGCTAGAAAACGTTCGTAATCATGTATTAAGCATGGGTGGTTTAGTTGAGCAGCAACTAAACAGCGCACTTGATGCAGTCAGTAATGGCGATGCTGAATTAGCCCGAAAAGTGCGGGAAAATGACTATAAAGTCAATGCCATGGAAGTGAACATTGATGAAGAATGTACCCGTATTATTGCGCGTCGTCAGCCGGCGGCCAGTGATTTACGCTTAGTGGTTGCGATCGCTAAAACCATTGCAGATTTAGAGCGTATTGGTGATGAAGCTGAGCGCATTGCTAAAGTCGCCCTCGATTCATTTACTAAAGATCAGCAAGATTTATTAGTTAATATTGAAAATATGGGTCGCCAAGTTTCTAAAATGCTGCATGATGTACTCGATGCTTTCGCGCGTATGGATGTGCAAAAAGCATTTGAAGTACATAAAGAAGATGCCAAGGTTGACCGCGAATACGAAGCAATTACTCGCCAAATTATGACCTATATGATGGAAGACCCGCGTTCAATTCCAAAAATTATGGATTTAGTTTGGTCGGTACGTTCATTGGAACGGATTGGCGATCGTTGCCAAAATATCTCTGAATATATTATTTACTTTGTTAATGGCAAAGATATTCGTCATACATCTCAAGAGGATATAGAAAAATCGTTATAGATTTTTTGATACCGCCTGGTTTTATTAAAGCGGCTAATTGCCGCTTTTCATGTTTTCGTTATAATTATAATGCTGTAGCGGCAGCTGTGATGTAATAAAAGCATTCACAATCGCGGTGAATGCTGTAAAATTCACGCCGCAAAGCATACTAATTTGATTTAAGGGTCAGTTATGCCTACAAACGCATTTTTAGGAGTATTCGCAAAATCTCCTATAAAGCCAATGGAAGATCACATCAAGAAGGTACATCAAGCAAGTAAAGCTTTGATCCCTTTTTTCAATCATGTATTTAAAGAAGAGTGGCAACAAGCAGAAGAGATTCGCTTGAACATTCGTACTTTAGAACGTGAAGCCGACGACATGAAAAGAAATATACGTTTACAATTACCGCGCGGTTTATTTATGCCGGTAGAGCGTACAGATCTGCTCGAACTCGTCACCCAGCAAGACAAAATTGCTAATAAAGCAAAAGACATTGCTGGTCGTGTAATTGGTCGTGAGATGACCATACCAAAAGAAATTCAAGCTGATTTTCTAGCTTATGTGACTCGTTGTGTTGATGCCACTAAACAAGCATCAAATGCAATTAATGAGTTAGATGAGTTATTAGAGACTGGTTTTAAAGGTCGTGAAGTGACCTTAGTCGAAAAAATGCTCGTTGAATTGGATGCAATTGAACAAGACACGGATGATATGCAAATCATAATACGTCGCCAATTACGCGCCGTTGAAGATGGACTAAATCCAATTGATGTAATGTTTTTATACAAAATCATCGAATGGGTCGGCGAACTGGCAGATATTGCAGAACGCGTAGGTTCACGTCTTGAGCTGATGTTAGCTCGTTAATTTACACTCAGTTCAATAACGAAAGATTAGGGTTACACAATGGATATCATTGCATCTTATGGCACGGTATTAATTTTAATTGCCGCAGCAGTCGGTTTTTTTATGGCTTATGGTATTGGCGCGAATGACGTTGCTAATGCGATGGGCACATCGGTAGGTTCCAAAGCATTAACCATCAAGCAAGCAATTTTTATTGCGATGATTTTTGAATTTGCAGGCGCCTACTTAGCTGGCGGTGAGGTAACATCGACAATTCGTAAAGGTATTATCGATTCAACACCATTTTTAGAGCTTCCCGAACTGATGGTATTGGGTATGATCTCGGCATTATTTGCAGCCGGTAGTTGGTTGTTAATCGCATCCTTCTTAGGTTGGCCGGTATCAACAACACACTCAATTATTGGTGCTATTATTGGTTTTGCATTAGTTGCGGTTGGCAGCGAAGCGATTCAATGGAATAGAGTGGCTGGCATTGTTGGGAGTTGGATCGTAACCCCTGCTATTTCAGGCTTTATCGCGTATTTGATCTTCATGAGTGCGCAAAAACTGATTTTTGATACCGATGCACCACTTAAAAATGCCAAACGTTTTGTGCCTATTTATATGGGTTTAGCGGGCTTTATTATGTCTTTGGTTACGATCAAAAAGGGCTTAAAGCACATTGGTATTAATATCGGCGCTGTCGAAGGTTACTTATTAGCAATCGGTATTGCAGTGATTGTTGGTATTATTGGTAAAATCGTTATTTCTCGCTTAAAGATTGATCCAAAAGCGGATAAGAAAATGCAATTTAATAACGTTGAGAAAGTATTTGCTATCTTAATGGTATTAACTGCATGTTGTATGGCCTTTGCGCATGGTTCGAATGACGTTGCTAACGCCATTGGTCCACTAGCGGCAGTTGTAAACATTGTTGAAAACAATGGCGAAATAGCTAAACAAGCGACAATCGCATGGTGGATTTTACCACTAGGTGGTTTCGGTATTGTTGCTGGTCTTGCAATTTTAGGTAAGAAAGTAATCAAGACCATTGGTGAAGGCATTACCCATTTAACACCAAGTCGTGGTTTTGCTGCTGAATTAGCCGCAGCATCTACGGTTGTTATTGCATCGGGTACTGGTTTACCAATTTCTACCACCCAAACCTTAGTTGGCGCGGTGTTAGGGGTAGGTATGGCTCGTGGTATTGCTGCACTTAACATGGGTGTGATCAGAAACATTGTAGTTTCTTGGGTAATTACATTGCCAGTTGGCGCTGCCCTTGCTATTGTTATTTTCTACATACTGAGAACTGCCTTTGGAGTTTAAATCCAGCAGCTTTTGAGTATCACAGACTTTTAGCTTGAAAAGATCTCAACGCCCTTGGTGTTGGGGTCTTTTTATTTGTGGGTAAAGAAAGTATGACGAACTTACCAAGTATTAAACAACTGCAGTATTTATTGGCTGTTCATCAGCATCAGCACTTTGGCCGCGCAGCAAGTGCGTGTTTCATCGGGCAGTCAACACTCAGTAGTGCGATTCAAACCCTTGAAGAAACACTTGGTTGCCAACTCATCGAGCGTGAAAATCGCAGCTTGATGTTCACCGCCATCGGCGAAGAAGTGGTAGCACGGGCACGCAAAATTATTGACGATACGCTCAGCGTTAGAGAGCTGACCAAAAGCCATTTAACACCGCTAAGCGGTAAGCTCACACTCGGTGTTATTCCAACGATTGCGAGTTTTATTGCGGCACCTTTATATCACCTTTGTCAGCAGCAATTTGCTGATTTAGAGCTGGTTCTGGTAGAAGATACCAGCGATAGCTTGCTGGATAAGTTAGAGCATGGCCATATCGATATGGCATTATTGGCGTTACCTTACGACACCGATAAGTTCCATACTCAAGTGCTCGCACAAGATCATTTTTGTTTAGTGCATCATAAAGATTACTTACCTGCTAAGAACATCGAAGATTTTAACTTGTTACCGGAAGCCAGCGTGTTCTTATTAGAGCGAGAGCATTGTATGACGGGGCATGCGCTCAGTGCGTGCCACTTAAACCGTTCGAGTTGTATCAATCCATTTGAAGCAGCCAGTTTGCATACATTGCTGAGTATGGTTGAGCATCAGCTAGGAGTAACGTTTTTGCCGCAAATGGCAATTAACGCCGGTATTTTAGCGAACAAGGATATGCTGGCAACGCCATCGCAAAGTGACGCATACCGTGACATTGGCATTTTATGGCGCAAAACCACCGGACGCATTCGCGACTTTCGTTTATTTAGCCAAATGCTAGAGAGTTTTTTAAAACAGCAATGCCGGTTAACTTCGCAGGAATAGCTCATTAAGGTGAGCTTTTTAATTTATTTTCATCTTTTGCAAACTATCTTCCTCGCTCTATCGACTAACCTAATAAGTAATATAACTAAGCATCGAGAACCGTGTTTTTTCAATCACTAGAAACATTAATCGCCAAAGCACAGCAAGGAAATAAACGCGCCTGGCTTAAGCTGGTTAAACAGCATGAAAGCCAAGTTTATAACTATTGCTTGCGGATGCTTAGTAACCCTGATGATGCCATGGATTTAATGCAAGAGGTGTTTATTTCTGTGTATAAAAGTTTGCCAAGCTTTCGTGGTGAATCAAGTTTTAACACTTGGGTTTTCCAAATAGTACACCGTCGTAGCGTTGAGTATTATCGTCGTCGCAAGCATTTTCAGAGTCTTGATGAAGTGCCTGAACAGGCATGTGAGCACAGCGAGCTGGAGAGCAATCAGTTAGTGCAAGTTCAACATCAACAATTAACAACGATGTTAAATAACTTACCGTGGGAGCAACGTTTAGTAGTGGAGCTAAAGTTTTTTCAGCATTGCACCTTTGAAGAGATTGCTGAGCAACTCGATATTTCCACAAATACCGCCAAGTCACGGTTATACAGTGCATTAGGTAAATTAAAAGTTCATTTGGAGGCCGTCGATGGCTAATTTAGAGGCACTTTTTGAGCAATGGTTAGAGGGTAACGTTTTGAGTGATGCGCAATTACAGCAGCTTGAAAATGACCCAGAATACCGTGCGCTGATGAGTCAGGCACAGGCTTGGCAGCAACATAGCAGCGAATATAAAACAGTACCAGTACCACAATGGGATCGTCAATCAACAATGCCACAGGTTGCGTCTGTGGGCGTATTTGGTATAGCCGGTGTGTGGGCTGTTGCAGCATCAGTAATGATTTGTGCGCTAGTCTTTTTAATTATGCCGCAGCAACAGGCACCAGAATTACTGGATCAGGTCGCAAAACAAACGCAGCTATTAGAGTCACAACAAAAGCAAATTGATCAGCTGCAAAAAATTATCACGGCGCAAAATGAATTACAGCAGCAGCAAATGTATCAACTGGCTAAAGAGACGATTGCCACAGGACGTGTTGAACGCCAAGAAGACCTAAATAGCTTACTTACCTATATCAAAACCCAACGTGCTCAAGATCAAGCGTATCTGCGGATGCAGCTAAACGACTTAGCCGAACAAGTACAAGAGCAGCCAATGGCCGCGATTGCGAAAAACTAGGAGCAAAGAGCATGAATAAAAAACTTATCAGCAGCGTTATCATGGCGGTTATTGGTTGTGCCGCTGGCAATCTACAGGCAAAAACCCCTGCAGAATTGGCCGCTATCCAGCGTGAAGTCGGTATTATGGAAAACATTTTAAGCAGCGCCTTAAAGCAGGACACGGATAAAAAAATCCGCGCAATTTCAGCTAATTACTTTATTGATCAAGGTGTGGTATTTGAGTTGGATGTGCGAGGCGCAAGCCGTTGGCAGACAATTTTTAGTCACGCGCCAAATGCGCCGTTGCCACCTTTACCCGATATTGATTTTTCAAATGTCAGTGTTGAATTCATTAGTGATCATGTTGAAGTATTAAGTGAGCAAGCCGTTGAATCATCAAGAGAAGCTTACCAACAAGCGATGGAAGTTATGCGCGAAGGTGCAGAGCGAGTGCGCGACATTGCTGAGCAAGAACGTGATGTTAGCCGTGACTTGCGTGATTTGGAACGTGAAAAACGAGATTTAGAATTTGCTAGCCGCCATGATAATAGCGCCGAAGCCAAAGAGCTTGAACAACGTAAAAAAGCACTCGAAAAAGAGATCGCTAAGCTTGAAAAGCAACAAACCACACTTACTAAACAGCAACAGCAATTACGCCAAGATATAAACGCAAAGCAAGCTGAGCGTGAAAAACAGCAAGCCGCAGAGCAGCAAAAGCTGCTCACACAGGTCAATCACAGTATTAGTTTAACGCTTTGTGACTATGGCAGCGGCTTGCGTAGTTTACCAAACGATGAGCATGTCAGTTTTGTACTCAAAGGCTTGGCTGATAAAAACAAAAGTTTGATCAAAGTATTCAATAAAGCCGATATCAAAAAGTGCGTAGTGGGCGACATTAAAGCCGGTGATTTAGCCCTTAAGGCAATTAGCTATCAATTTTGATTAACTGCGCTCAATTAACAACTATCCCTGACCAACAAAGCAGCCGTTTACAAAGGCTGCTTTTCATTATGTACTTCATATTCAAACTGTTTATTGAAAGGCGTAATATCGGGTAAGAACAATAAATACACCCACACCACTAAATTAAAATAGGGGATCAGTCCTAAGCAAGTAAATGTTGTTACCGGGTAGCCTTTACGTTCGGCATAACGGTAGCATTGGTAAGTTATCCCTAAGTTTACCACTAGTAATAGCACGATTAGTTGCGTCATAATTCACTCCATAAATTGACAATAATACTAATAACAACATGTTAGTTGTTCCGTAGTATGTTGTGGTCATTCGATGATGTCATGTTATTTTTTGATAATCATCATAATAGCAGGACATTGATCGGCCGATAGGCAAAGTATAGATGAGTTATCCTAAGATGGAAGTAAAAAAACACGCTGAATGGTGTGAAAATGTAATCGTTTTAGCTAGGTGGTTGTTCGTAAAAAGTTTTGTTTTCAGAAATTTTTTGTAATTGATGTTTTATTTTTTCTACCGGCACTGGACGAGAAATAAAGTAGCCTTGGCCATAATCAACGCCAATTTCTTTCAGCGCTAAAAAAATCTCTTTGCTTTCCACATATTCAGCTACTGAGCGCTTATCCAGCGAGCGACTAATATCATTAATTGCTTTAACTAGCGCTAAATCAATAGGATCATTGAGCATATCGCGAACAAACGAGCCATCTATTTTAACGTGCTGCGCAGGTAGTTGCTTAAGATAATTAAAGGTACTAAAGCCAGTTCCAAAGTCATCAATTGAGAAGTGGCAGCCTAAGCGATTGAGTTTTTCAATCATTGTTCTTGTTGCCGCTAGATTATTAATACTGGCCGATTCGGTGATTTCAAAAATAACCCGAGTCGGCACGACCTGACATTTTTCAAGGGTGGATTCGATATGCGGTAATAAGCGTTCATCTAAAAACGATTGCGCCGAGAGGTTAATCGCCACTTGATTTAGTTCAGGATTGGCAGCGATGGCAGCTATTGCATTACTGATCACACATTGATCCATCAAATAAGTATCGTTTAATAATTCCAATGACGGAATAAATTGATTGGGGTAGATGAGTTCGCCGTCGAGTTTTAAGCGCAACAAAGCTTCAAAATAAGCAACGCCACCTTGTTTAAAGTCCCAAATTGGCTGGTAATGCAATTCAATTTGGTTTTGCTGCAGTGCTTGACGAATACTGTGTCCCCACTCTAAGCCAGCTTGTAAGGTGTTATGGTTAGCATCTTCTTTTGAGTAACAATGCACTAAATTACGGCCCAAGCTTTTTGCAACATATAAGGCAATATCGGCTTGTTTTAAACATTCACTCGGATCGTGGTTGGCGGCTGTTATTTGCGTTAAGCCAATTGAGCAGCTGATAGAATAAATTTGTTCTTCAGATTTAAACTGGTGACCTTCAATCGCCATACAAATGCTTTCTGCGATTAAGTGCGCATCAAGCAAATTCATATTTTTTAAGATCACGGCAAATTCGTCACCACCAATACGGCACACTAAATGTTCATTACTGATGTTGGCGGTAAATAGCTGCGCAACTTCTTTAAGAACAATATCGCCTTGTTGGTGGCCTTTACTGTCATTAATTATTTTAAAGTGATCAAGGTCAATATAAATTAAGGCATGCTCTATGTCGCCATAGGTGCGTTGTGATTGGCAAATTCGATTCAGTTGCTGATCAAAATAATAGCGATTATGTAAACCGGTTAAAGTGTCATGTAAGGCTAAATGGCGCAGTTGTAATTCAGCTTGTTTGCGCTCATGAATATTATCGATAGTGGCGGTAATCGTTGCAGCGTTACTACTGTTTTTGATCAGCTGTAACCGACATTCAACCCAGATAGCGCGGCCATCTTTATGAATAATTTGTACTTCTACTTGCTGTTGCAAAGCGCCGCCTTGCAAAATACTGCTAATGGTATCAAGTAGCTTGTCTTTACAGTCATTAATACAAAAGTCAGAGAGTGCTTTGCTCAAGGTTTGTTTTATACCAAAACCACTGAGCGCCTCCCACGCTGGATTGATAAAACGAATTCGGCCTTGTTGATCAAACTCAAGCACCACAGTATTAAGATGCAGCAATATCCGCTGATGGGCTGAAAACAGCTCTTTATAACGGTTCTGACTTTGACTTAGTTGTTCAACCTTTTGTGCAAATTCAGCATAACTGACCATAAAATCTTCGCGCCGCGCCGCATGGTCGCACACTTTGGTTAGCAATGAATGTTCGTAGGGCGCGCGAATGAAGTCAGTGACGCCAGAAAGTAACAGTTGCTCAGCATGGTTTGCATCTTTTGTATCAATAATCGTTACAATGGCTTGCTTTGGATTATGCTGTAAAATTTCTTCAACTAATTGGCTTGCAGCTCCCGCATACGCTGCGGTTGCATCAAGTAGCACAATGGCAAACTTTTGCTGTAAATAGATAGATAAGGCTTGTTTATTATTAGCAACATGGGTGCAGGCAAAGTTAAGCTGTAATTGTTCTGCTATTTTAGCCGCTTTAACGCTATCGGCTTCAAGCAGCAATAAGTCTAAACGACTGCTTTTTTCTAAATGCGTGGATAACACATTGGCTAACACTTGCGGCAGCATGTCTTGGCGTTCAAAAGGCAGCACCGCATCTATGCCATAACTACGTGCGGTTGTTTCTGCTATGCGCTCACAATAAATAGGGGGAGTGAGTACAATGGGGGTGTTTTTTGGGGTTTTTAATAGCCCTGAGCGGATCATGCGCGAGAACCGCCAACCGTCGATTTTGCCAACATTGAGCCCAGTAATAATGACATCAACAGCTTGAGATTTTAGAATTTCGAGGGCTTGCTGGCTATCGGCTACTTCAAGAAACGTAAACACATTGAGTCGACTTAAGGTTGACTTCACTGCCTGACGCTCAGCGACACTGGCATTTAATATCAGCAAAGTTAGCTGCTTAGCCATTATGTCATACCTCTTTTCAACCCAGCTTTAATTCAGTTCAGTAGAATAATGCCATTTGTCTTGAACCACAAGAGAACATTGCAGGGTATTTTTATTAAAGCCGTTGGTTGAGCTAATAGCGCGATACAGTTAAACTTGGTGCGACTTTTTTGATCTGGATATATCCTATGCGCGTGGCTGATTTTAGCTTTGACCTACCTGATGAATTAATTGCTCGTTTTCCTAAGCAGGACCGAACCAGCAGCCGTTTACTGACTTTAGATGGCCCAAGTGGCACTGTAGAGCATAAAATATTTAGCGATGTTCTTGATTTAGTAAATGAAAATGACTTGTTGGTATTTAACAATACTAAAGTGATCCCTGCGCGAATGTATGGCCAAAAAGCATCTGGCGGCAAACTTGAAGTACTGGTAGAGCGAGTGCTGGATGAGCATCGGGTGCTTGCCCATGTACGCGCCAGTAAATCGCCCAAACCAGGCACCACTATTATTCTCGAAGGCAAAGCAGAAGCGACTATGGTGGGTCGCCATGGCGAATTGTTTGAGTTGGAATTTACAGCTGAGCAAAACGTGCTGGAGATTTTAAATGATATTGGCCATATGCCTTTACCGCCGTACATTGATCGCCCAGACACCGATGAAGACCGCAAACGTTATCAAACCGTATATGGTGAAAAACCAGGTGCGGTTGCAGCACCAACCGCTGGCCTGCATTTTGATGATTCGCTCATGGCGGCATTGAAAGCGAAGGGCGTAAACATGGCCTTTGTTACTTTGCATGTTGGCGCGGGGACATTTCAGCCGGTGCGGGTAGATTCGGTTGATGATCATATAATGCACTCAGAGTACATTGAAGTACCCGATGATGTTGTGGCAGCTGTTGCAGCAACTAAAGCTAATGGCGGGCGAGTGATTGCGGTAGGCACGACGTCTGTTCGTTCATTAGAATCGGCGGCTAAAATACATGGCGGCCAATTAGCCAGTTACTTTGGCGATACTGATATCTTTATTTATCCGGGTTACCAATTTAATGTGGTTGATGCCATGGTGACTAATTTTCACTTATCGGAATCGACATTGATCATGCTGGTTAGCGCGTTTGCTGGGCAAGATAATATTATGAGTGCATACCAAACCGCAATTGCACAAAAATACCGCTTTTTTAGCTACGGCGATGCGATGTTCTTAACCCGCAAATAACCACCGCAGCTGATTATTTTAAAGCCCAGCTTGATGTTGGGCTTTTTAGTTTTACTTTTTACACTTTTAATTATCGCTTTTAGCCCAATTAATAGTATTGCTGCGTTAACTAATGATAGAATCGAGCGGTTAAATTATAGCTTGTTGGACTGTTTTTCTGACATTTGAGGATGATATGAAGTTTGAATTAGACCGTACAGACGGTAAAGCCCGCCGCGGCCGCTTGATTTTTGATCGAGGCGTAGTCGAAACGCCAGCATTTATGCCAGTAGGTACTTACGGCACGGTTAAAGGCATGACCCCGGATGAAGTAAAAGACACTGGTGCGCATATTTGCTTAGGTAATACGTTTCACTTAATGCTACGCCCTGGTACTGAAATCATCAAACAGCATGGTGGTTTACATGGTTTTATGAACTGGGATCGCCCTATCCTGACTGATTCAGGCGGTTTCCAAGTTTTTAGTTTAGGTGCAATGCGGAAAATTTCTGAAGAAGGTGTGTTATTTAGTTCCCCCGTAAACGGTGAAAAAATCATGCTATCGCCAGAAAAAGCGATGCAAGTGCAACGCGATTTAGGCTCAGACATCGTAATGATTTTTGACGAATGTACGCCTTATCCGGCCACCGAAAAAGAAGCTAAAGAGTCAATGGAGTTATCACTGCGTTGGGCGAAACGTTCAAAAGAAGGCCATGGTGATAATCCATCCGCTTTATTTGGTATTATCCAAGGCGGTATGTACCCTGAGTTACGCGCGCAATCACAAGCCGGATTAGAAGAAATTGGTTTTGATGGTTATGCACTGGGTGGTTTATCTGTGGGTGAACCTAAGAATGAGATGATTAACATTCTTGATCACTGTGCGTATAAAATGCCAGAGCACAAACCGCGTTACCTGATGGGCGTAGGTAAACCAGAAGATTTAGTTGAGGCTGTTCGTCGCGGCATCGATATGTTTGACTGTGTAATGCCAACCCGCAATGCTCGTAATGGCCATTTATTTATTACGGGTGGGATTGTGAAAATCCGCAATGCAGTGCATAAAACAGACACTGGTCCACTGGATCCAGAGTGTGATTGCCATACTTGTAAGAATTATTCCCGTGCATACCTACATCATCTTGATAAATGTAACGAAATTTTAGGTGCACGACTAAACACAATTCATAACTTACGTTATTATCAGCGTGTTATGGAAGGTTTGCGTAATGCGATCAGCGAAGGCAAGTTAGATGAATTCGTAAATGATTTTTATGCACGCCGCGGCCAAGCAGTGCCAGAGCTTGCAGATACCACAAATTAAATTTTAAAAATTAAAGAGGAAGTGTTATGAGTTTATTTATTTCAAACGCCCACGCAAGTGCGGCAGGTGCAGCTCCAGCCGGTGGTGGTTATGAGATGTTGATTATGCTAGCTATTTTTGGTCTAGTATTTTACTTCTTAATTTACCGCCCGCAAGCTAAGCGTGTAAAAGAGCATAAAGCGCTAATGAACGCGATGGCTAAAGGCGATGAAGTATTAACCCAAGGTGGTTTAGTGGGTAAAATTGCTAAAATCTCTGAAGATAAAGACTTCATCGTTATCTCACTTAACGATCAAGCTGAAGTAACTGTACAAAAATCAGCAGTGTCAGCAGTATTGCCAAAAGGCACAATGAAGTCGCTATAATAATAAAAATAAGGACGCCCACGTGTTAAACAAGTTTCCAGTATGGAAGTATTTACTTGTTCTAGCTGTGATTGCGATAGGTCTTTTATATGCCTCACCTAATTTGTATGGCCGTGATCCGGCCATACAAATTTCAGGTACTAAAGGAACCGATGCCGATCTCAGTGTCGTAGACAAAGTAAACGCGACCCTCAAAAAACACAACGTTACCGTTAAGTCAGTAATTTTAGAAAACGGCCAAGTGTTGATCCGTTTCAAAAACGTTGAAGAGCAACTTAAAGCGCAAGATTTATTGCGTGATTCATTGAACGACGATTACATCTCAGCCATTAACATGGCCCCGGCGCAACCTCATTGGTTAAAAGCCCTTGGTGGCAATCCAATGAAATTGGGCTTGGATTTAAGTGGCGGTGTTCACTTTACGATGGAAATCGACATGGTGACAGCGGTTGATAACGCGCTGGAGCAAATGGATCAAGATTACAAAAGTGACCTACGTGAAGAAAAACTGCGTTATCGTACCGTGCGTCGCGTAGCGGGCACTGAACGTCTTCGCGTTGAAATGCGTAACGAAGCAGACAAAGACGCCGCAGAGCGCTTCTTACAGTCACGTTACCCATTACACATCTTCATTGATGATAGCTCAAACGATAATGCATTTTATGCCAGCCTTAGTGACCAAAAGCTAAAGGAAATTCGTGACTATGCAATTAAGCAAAACGAAACCATTATTCGTAACCGTATCAACCAAATAGGTGTTGCTGAGCCGAACGTGCAGCGCCAAGGTGCTGAGCGTATTATTGTGCAACTACCTGGTGTGCAAGATACTGCCCGAGCGAAAGAGATCTTAGGTGCCACAGCTACCCTTGAGTTTCGTGAAGTCGACGAAAATGCAGATCCTTCAGCTGCGGCACAGGGGCGTATTCCTGCTGGCACAGAAATGATCATGAGCCGTGATGGTTATCCTGTGGTGCTGAAAAAACGCATCATTCTAGAAGGTAGCCATATTACTGGCGCGCAATCTGGAGCTGATGAATACCAACGCCCGCAAGTAAGTATTAGCCTTGATAGTAAAGGCGGCGCAAAAATGAATGCCTTTACTAAACGTGCGATTGGTAAGCGGATGGCTACCGTATTTATTGAGTACAAGCCTTCAGGAAAAACAGACGCAAACGGTAAAGCATTGCCACCAATTAAAGTGGAAGAAGTAATCAACGTAGCAACGATTCAAGCACGTCTTGATCGCTCGTTCCGTATCACTGGCATTGATAACCCTGCTGAAGCACATAATCTAAGTTTATTACTGCGTGCAGGTGCGCTGGTTGCGCCAATTCAAATTGTTGAAGAGCGTACGGTAGGGCCAAGCTTAGGACAAGAAAATATTGAAGCGGGTATGACCGCCGTTGCATTAGGTTTCTTATTCGTACTGATTTTTATGTTGGTTTATTACAAAGGCTTTGGCTTAGTGGCAAACATTGCCCTTGCAGCTAACCTAGTCTTAATTGTTGGTGTGATGTCACTTATTCCAGGTGCTGCATTAACACTGCCAGGTATTGCCGGTATTGTATTAACCGTAGGTATGGCCGTTGATGCCAACGTGCTAATATTTGAACGTATTCGTGAAGAACTTGTTGACGGTCGTAGCCCACAACAGGCTGTTCATCATGGTTACGACAGTGCTTTTAGTACGATTTTTGATGCCAATATTACCACCTTAATTGCTGCGGTTATCCTATTCGCAGTGGGTACAGGTCCAATTGCAGGTTTCGCAGTAACACTCGCGATTGGTATTATCACCTCAATGTTTACAGCCATTGTTGGTACCCGTGCGGTGATCAACTTATGTATTGGTGGTAAGCGCATTGATAAGCTGTCAATTTAAGGAGCAGATATGCAAATTTTAAAATTAGGCGGCAGAACTTTAGGGTTTATGTCGCTGCGCAAAGTTGCTATGGGCATCTCAACGCTACTTATTTTGGCCTCGTTCGCATCGTTCTTCGTTAAAGGCTTAAACTTTGGCTTAGATTTTACTGGCGGTACCGCAGTAGAAGTTGGTTTTGCCCAACCGGCAGACTTAAAGAAAGTACGTTCAGTACTCGCTGAAAACGGCTTTGCAGATGCATCGGTGCAATTATTTGGTTCAAGCCAAGAGATTCTAGTACGGTTAGCACCTCGCGGTGATGATGTGAAAGCGGAAGTCATTGGTAACCAAGTTATTGAGGCACTTAAAATAGCAGACGATAGCGTAGTTATGCGTCGCATCGAGTTTGTTGGTCCAAGTGTTGGTGAAGACTTAAAAGAGCAGGGTGGCCTTGCCATGTTAACTGCGCTGATTTGTATCTTGATCTACGTTGCATTTCGCTTTGAATGGCGTTTTGCGGTGGGCGCTGTATCAGCACTACTGCACGATGTAATTATTACGCTTGGTTTGTTCTCAGTGTTAGGTTTAGAGTTCGACCTAACAATCCTGGCAGCAATCCTAGCAGTAATAGGTTACTCGCTGAACGATACGATTGTTGTATCTGACCGTATTCGTGAGAACTTCCGTAAAGTGCGTATCGACGACACCATTGAGATCATCGATATTTCATTAACGCAAACACTTAACCGTACCTTAGTAACTTCAATCACCACTATTTTAGTCTTGATTGCCTTGTTTGTTTGGGGTGGCCAAACTATTCATGGTTTTGCTACAGCATTGTTATTTGGTGTGTTTATTGGTACTTATTCTTCAATTTATGTTGCTAGTGCCGTTGCGATTGCGATGGGTGTAAGTAAAGAAGATTTAATACCAGAAGTGATCGAAAAAGAAGGTGCAGACTTAGACGCTATGCCATAGGTCTTGCTCTAATTAGGGCAACTAAGTTTGTATTAAAAAACCGCTCATTGAGCGGTTTTTTGTTGCTAGGCATTACTGAAATAAGCGAGCTTTATGCCGCGCAGCTTGAAAGGCATGTTATTAATTATTGCTATTTATGAAACGCAATATTTCCTATAATAATTGTTATTGATTCAGTATTGATGTAACCAACAAATGTTAAAGCCACTTTTAGTCGCTAGTAGTCTAATTATTGTTAGCGGATGCGATAACAACTTAACAGCTCAGCAGGCTGAGAATGCCGCTAAACCTGTGCAATTAAGCGCATTTGAACAATACCCACAGCAAGCCAATAACTTGCTTAATAGTATTCGTGCGAAAAAAGACGCGCCCAGCTTAGAGGCTGAATCGGCAGAGTTAGTAACCTTATCGCAGGCGTTACTTAAAGAGCTTATCGTTAAATATCCACAATGTACTGAGTATTTAGATGCGCTGAGCGAAGTGGCTACGGTGATCTCTGCATTGCCATTGGCTGAAATTAACAGCGACTATCATGGCGATGGTAAGCTCCCCGAATTTGACTATCCTGTGTGTTATCACGGCAAAGACTTATTAGTTCACTCAGCGACAGTGCAAGCGAGTGCACGCTTAGGGTTAGTCGAGCAACATGCTTATCAAAATGCGGAGCTTGATATTATTGAAGTAATAGCGCACTTTGAACAAGTTGAGCGAGCATTTAATAACTAGCTAATTATTAACAGCGGCGCAGTGCTGCCATAAAATTGTCATACGCTCTTGCTACTTTAATCGTCTCTTAATGAAGTTATGGGTTAATAATAGTGAGTGCTCAGCTAGGTATATTAGAAAATATCTTAAAAAACAGTGAAATTACCACATTATTTCAACCCATCTTTGATATTGCTGAGCAGCAAATATTAGGTTACGAAGCATTAAGTCGCGGCCCTAAAAATTGCGCTCTAGAAATGCCCAATGCACTATTCAGTGCGGCGGTAGACTACGATAAAATCTCAGAACTTGAGCTGTTATGCCGCTCAAAAGCGATCGAAAACTTTGTCAAACTAAAGCTGCAAGGCAAATTGTTTTTAAATGTCAGCCCAAAAACTTTACTTGATCCATGCCACCCTAAAGGTGAAACATTACACCTTGTTGAACAATTTGGTTTAGCCGCCAATAGAGTGGTTATTGAAGTGACCGAGCAAGAAAAAGTTGATGATGGGTTTTTATTACTGAAAACCATTGCCCACTATCGCAAGCTTGGTTTTTCAATCGCCATTGATGACTTAGGTGCTGGTTATTCAGGATTAAAGCAGTGGTCAGAATTACGTCCTGATTATGTAAAAATTGATCGCTACTTTATTGATCATTGCGACGAAAGTGTGGTTAAAAAAGAGTTTTTAAAATCCATTATTGAACTCGCTAAAGTGACTAAAACGGCGGTGATCGCAGAGGGAATAGAGCGAGCTGAAGAGTTAACTCTATTGGAGGGGCTTGGTATAGTACATGCGCAAGGGTTTTTGCTGGAACGGCCAAGCTTACGACCAAGTGCAGAATTTAACTCAGCTCAATTGCAGCAGTTAAATTTTACCCCATTAGCTGATCAGTTTGAGCAGTCAATGGCAATCGGTTGGCTGGCTGTTGAACAACTATCCATCGATAGTCATACCCGCTGTAAAGATGCCCATAATATTTTTGAAAAAGATAAAGCAATCATCAGTATTGCTGTCGTCAACCAAGATTCGCAACCGATTGGCTTATTGCACAAAGACCAGCTGACAGAAGTATTTGCAGCGCCTTATGGTCACGCTTTATATGATAAACAACCCGTCACGGCATTAATGCATAAGCAACCTTTGGTGGTTGATGAGAACCAGCTGCTTGATACAGTGAGCCAGCAAATAACAGAAAATGACTTTGATATTCGTCGCCATATTATCATCACGCGTGCTGGACGATACTTGGGCCTTGCACCACTTCGCGATATTTTAAAGCACATTACCGAAGAAAAAATACGCCATGCCCAACATGCCAATCCACTTACTATGTTACCCGGCAATGTGGCAATAAATGAAGCAATTGAACATAGGTTAAGAGTCAAGCATGGCTTTGCGCTCGCTTATATTGATTTAAATCACTTTAAACAGTTCAATGACTTATATGGTTACGCCAGTGGAGACAGCGTTATCAAGTTGCTTGCGGATGTGACTACTCAGGCATGCAGTACCATACCAAGCTTTGTTGGCCATATTGGCGGCGATGATTTTATGGTGGTATTTGACGGTGATGATGCCGAGGCGGTTTGTAACCAAATAATTAGTGACTTTGAGTTAAAGTCACGGGCTTTTTTTACGCCAGAGCATATTGCTAGTGGTGGTTATTGGGCCACTAACCGTGAAGGTGAAAAGCAATTTGTACCACTGCTTACGTTATCAATTGGCGTTGTTGAGCCGGATTTAGAGCAATGCACTAATAGCCATCAAATTGCTGCATTGGCAACCGATGCTAAAAAAGAAGCGAAGCGCTATCGTCACAGTTATCTATTTTTATGTAAACGACGTGGCCCCGCACTTGCAGTTGTGCGGTTAAGCCCGGAAAAACAAGTCATATGAAATAAATTTAAGGGCGAGCTGTTTTACTTGAGTATTTACTCACCAGCATGTAGCTTTATCTAAACCTTGCAGGCCAACACGCCTAAAACTAGAAATAATAACTATGACTCGCTATTTTTCCTCATTTATTTCACTTTTAGCATTTATTAGCTACGCATTATACAGTGATAAAGTTACCGCAACAGAAACACTGACTATCGGCCAAGAGCCAAGGGCTTTGTATCAGCGAGACGAATACTTAAAAGAGTTACTACAGCGAGCACTGGCTGCTGCTAATTACTCCGCCCAGTTAGAAACTGTGATTGTGCATCCGCATCAGCAACGTACGCTTATTGCGTTAGAGGACAATGGTGTTGATTTATACTGGAGTATGACCAGTCCTGAGCGCGAAACGCTCGCTATCGCTATTAAAGTACCGTTATTTAAAGGCTATATAGGTAAGCGGGCACTTGTTACCAAGCGGGAGTCGGTTAATCGCTTTGCAACGATTAACACTCAAGAGCAACTTAAAGGGTTCACTGCAATTCAAGGCCATGACTGGCCAGACACAAAAATATTGGCACATAATGGTTTACCAGTACGCCCGTTTGCTAATTATCAAGCTATGTTTAATATCGTGTTGACGGGGCGGGTTGATTATTTTCCCCGTTCTTTCATAGAAGTAGCCTCAGAGCTAAAAGAAAAGACGAACGAAGGGTTAGTGATTGTGCCCAATCTCTATATTAGCTACCCAAGCGCATTTTATTACTTTGTGTCAAAGCGTAAACCAGAACTTGCTAAACACCTTACTGAGGGCTTGGCAATAATGCAGAAAAACGGTAGTTTTGATCAGCTATTTGCGCAGTATTTTGCTGAGGATTTAAAGGCCTTGCCATTTGATACTGCTAATAGCATAGAGATCAAATTAGAAAACCCATATTTTGAACATTAAAAAAGGAGCCTACGCTCCTTTTTATATTTAACCTGAACTCTGGTCACTTACCAGTGCTAATGATTAACGCAGTAACGCTTCAGATAAAACTGGGCGAATTTCACGGATCATTGCTTGTGTTAATTTAGGTGAACCACAGATGACGTTGCCGCTGTGGTTATAGTTATTACCGCCAGCAAAATCAACAACCATGCCGCCAGCTTCTTTAACCATTAACTCACCTGCAGCAGAAGTCCATGGTTTTAAACCAATTTCAAAGAAACCATCAACACGGCCAGCTGCCACGTATGCCATATCTAGCGCAGAACAACCGGCACGGCGAATATCAGCCGTATGAACAAACAATGCTTTGAATGCTTCAGTGTACGCATCCATATGGTGTTTGTTTTTGAATGGGAAACCTGTAGCAAGTACAGTACCAGAAAGAACGGTAGTTTTACTTACGCGAAGACGTTTGCTATTTAGTTGTGCGCCTTGACCACGAGAAGCAGTAAACAGCTCACCACGAATTGGATCGTAGATAACTGCTTGGTCTAAACGACCTTTAACTTTAAGTGCGATAGAAACCGCGTAATGAGGAATGCCTTTGATGAAATTTGTAGTGCCATCAATAGGATCAACAATCCATTGGTAATCTGCATCCTTGCCTACGTGCTCACCTAGTTCTTCACCAACAATAGAGTGAGTAGGGTAAGACTGTAAAATTGTGTCGCGAATTACGGCTTCGGCTTCTTTATCAATATTGGTTACTAAATCGTTAGTGCCTTTTTGTTGCACTTCAACTTTTGATAAATCTTCGCCAGCGCGAAGTAAAATTTTGCCTGCGTTACGCGCAGCGCGAACCGCAATGTTTAACATTGGATGCATGGTGTTACCTTTGGGTTGTAAAAGAACGTTTTATATATTTCAGCCGGCGTATTCTAGCGATTTTTGCCACAAAGTAAACAATAAACCCCAAATTGTTTGGAGTGTTTTTTGTACATCATTGTTCGCGAAGAGGTTTATGAGTATGTTTTTCCGTCAGCCGTCAGCCGTCAGCCGTCAGCCGTCAGCCGTCGGATCACACATTTGCATTTTAAAGTTATTGTTCCTATATATTTACCATGCTTGTGAAATGGACAATACAATGAATTTTGAGAACCTTGATGTATGGAAGCGCTCAGCAAGATTAAGTGCAGATATTTATAAACTTACAATCGATCTAAATGATTTTGGCTTTAGAAATCAGTTAACGCGATCTGGTTTATCAGTACCTAGTAATATAGCTGAAGGCATGACTCGTGAAAGTGATAAAGAGAAGTTACGGTTTTTAGATATATCCAGATCTTCGTTAGCAGAAACGAGAACACAGATCTATATAGGAATAGATATAAACTACATAAACAAAGATATTGGTTTGCAATGGATAAATGAAACTGTTGAGTTATCAAAAATGTTGACAGCCCTAAAGGCAAAAATCAAAATTGATAGCTGATAGCTGATAGCTGATAGCTGATAGCTGATAGCTGATAGCTGATAGCTGATAGCTGATAGCTGATAGCTGATAGCTGATAGCTGATAGCTGATAGCTGATAGCTGATAGCTGATAGCTGATAGCTAACATCCGTGTTATAATCCGCGCAATTTTTTGTATGAGTTAAAGTAGCACCGCAATGATCTTAGATGACATCCGTATTGTTCTAGTAAACACCTCGCATTCAGGTAACATCGGCTCAGCAGCCCGCGCAATGAAAACCATGGGCTTATCAAAACTTTATTTAGTTGATCCTGCGTGTGAAGTCGACAGCCACGCCAGCGCATTAGCCGCGGGTGCTACTGATGTGCTAGGTAATGCGGTGATTGTTGATACAGTGGCAGAGGCCATTGCTGATTGTGCGCTAACGATTGGCACGAGTGCGCGTTCACGCACCTTATCATGGCCTATGGTTGAGCCGCGTGAGTGTGGCGAAAAACTAGTGGCTGAAGCCGTGAATGGTCCAGTAGCATTAGTGTTTGGTCGTGAAAACAGTGGCTTGAGCAATGAAGAATTACAGTTGTGTAATTACCATGTGTGTATCCCTGCCAATCCAGAATATAGCTCACTTAATTTAGCTATGGCGGTGCAAACGTTATGCTATGAAACGCGTATGGCGTTTTTAACGCAACAACCTAAAGTAAGCCAAGAAGACGATGCGGTTTACCCAAGCTCAAAACAAACAGAGCTATTTTATGAGCACTTAGAAAAAACCCTTTTTGATACTGGTTTTATCATCAAACAGCACCCAGGCATGGTAATGACCAAGCTGCGTCGGTTATTTAACCGCGCGCGTCCAGAAGATGCAGAGCTGAATATCTTGCGCGGTATTTTGACCTCAATAAATAAGTCTACTAAATAAGCGAAAGTTATAAGACTATTTGCTGCTAATACTTGACTAAATTACTCAGGTAATTACAATGAACACAATACTTGACTAAAACAGTCGGGTATTGAAGTGAATTGAGGGGCTAGGAAGATATAGGTGCTAGGAATAGCTTGACTAGAATCGAGCTATATAAACTTTGTAGAACCTAGAACCTAGTCTTTATATAATACTTGACTATTTTACTCTGGTAATTAAAATTTGCACTCTTTAGTGCGGGGGCTCAATGAAGTTAACATCAAAAGGCAGATATGCCGTGACAGCGATGCTTGATGTTGCGCTACACGCAAATGTAGGGCCAGTTCCCCTTGCCGATATTTCAGAGCGACAAGAAATTTCGTTGTCGTATCTTGAGCAGTTATTTGCCCGATTACGTAAAAATGGTTTGGTTAGCTCTGTGCGGGGCCCAGGTGGTGGTTATCTACTAGGTCGTGAAACGCATGCTATTTCGGTTGGTGATGTGATCAATGCTGTTGACGAATCAATAGATGCAACCCGTTGCCATGGTGCAACTGGCGGTTGTCAAAGCGGTATGCGTTGTTTAACGCACACCTTATGGTCAGATTTAAGCGCCCGAATAGAAGACTTTTTAAATGGTATTACTCTTGCGGAGTTGGTGGAACAATCAGATGTGCAAGCAGTTGCATCTCGCCAAAATAGCAACGTTAGCAATGCAATTAAGCAATTGGAAAATATTCAAGTAAGCTGCCAACTATAGGTTGGCGTCCAGCGGAGAAAGAAATGAAGTTACCGATTTATTTAGATTACGCAGCAACCACGCCAGTTGACGAGCGTGTTGCAAAAGAAATGATGCAATGCCTAACAATGGATGGCAATTTTGGTAACCCTGCATCGCGTTCACACCGTTTTGGTTGGCAAGCTGAAGAGGCGATTGATCAGGCGCGTACTGATATCGCAGATTTAATTAACGCAGACCCACGTGAAATCGTTTTCACTTCGGGTGCGACAGAATCAAACAACCTTGCAATTAAAGGCGCAGCACAGTTTTACAAAAAGAAAGGTAAGCACGTTATTACCGCTAAAACTGAGCATAAAGCAGTGATCGACACCTGTCGTGAACTAGAGCGTCAAGGTTTTGAAGTTACTTATATGGACGTTGAAGAAAACGGCCTGCTTGACCTGAAAAAGCTTGAACAAACTATGCGTGACGACACCGTATTAGTAAGCATTATGCACGTAAACAACGAGCTAGGTGTGATTCAAGATATCGCGACGATTGGTGAAATGTGTCGTGAACGTAAAATCATGTTCCACGTTGATGCAGCGCAAAGCGCGGGCAAAGTGTTAATCGACGTACAACAACTTAAAGTTGATTTTATGTCATTCTCAGCGCACAAAGTATATGGCCCTAAAGGCATCGGTGCATTATATGTGCGCCGTAAACCGCGTGCTCGTTTAGAAGCGCAAATGCACGGTGGCGGTCATGAACGTGGTATGCGTTCAGGTACACTAGCAACACATCAACTTGTTGGTATGGGTACAGCATTTAAAATTGCTAAGCAAGATTTTGAAAAAGACCATGCACACATCAGCGCGCTTCGTAAGCGTTTAATTGATGGCATTATGGCTGATATGGAAGAAGTGTACTTTAATGGTACGCCGGACCAATCAGTACCAGGAATTGTTAACATCAGCTTCAATTTTGTTGAAGGTGAGTCGTTATTGATGGCTGTTAAAGATATTGCTGTATCATCAGGTTCTGCCTGTACTTCAGCAAGCTTAGAGCCTTCTTATGTATTACGTGCGCTTGGCCGTAACGATGAATTAGCACATAGCTCAATTCGTTTCAGTATTGGTCGTTTTACTACCGAAGAAGAGATTGATTATACCGTCAATTTAATGAAGAGCTCTATCGGTCGCTTACGTGAAATGTCACCTCTTTGGGAAATGCATCAAGAAGGTGTTGATTTAGATTCAGTTGAATGGGCTCATCATTAATTGATTGAGCACGTCTGCTAGCAGGTAATGAGGATAGAATTATGGCTTATAGTGATAAAGTAATCGATCATGTTGAAAACCCACGTAACGTAGGTGTTTTAGACAAAAATGATCCATCAGTAGCAACTGGTATGGTTGGCGCACCAGCATGTGGTGACGTAATGAAGCTGCAAATTAAAGTATCAGCTGCCGGCATAATTGAAGATGCTAAATTTAAAACATACGGTTGTGGTAGCGCAATTGCTTCATCATCACTGGTAACAGAGTGGGTTAAAGGTAAGACTTTAGATGAAGCTGCAATGATCAAAAACACTGATATCAGTGCTGAGCTTGAATTGCCGCCAGTGAAAATTCACTGTTCAATTTTAGCTGAAGATGCAATCCAAGCAGCAATTGCAGACTACAAAAGTAAACAAGCGAAGTAAGAGATAATCATGGCAGTGACATTGACAGGTGCGGCAGCAAACCGCGTAGAATCATTTTTAGCAAATCGCGGCAAAGGTCTTGGCCTACGCGTAGGCATTAAAACGACGGGCTGTTCAGGTCTTGCTTATGTTCTTGAGTTTGTTGACGAGTTAGCTGAAGGCGACGAAGTATTTGAATCCCAAGGGGTGAAAGTAATCGTTGACGCTAAAAGCTTGGTTTATATTGATGGCACTGAGCTTGACTACACCAAAGAAGGTTTGAATGAAGGGTTTAAATTTATCAACCCAAATCAAGCCGATGAGTGTGGTTGTGGCGAAAGTTTCACAGTTTAAACAATAAACCGATTGTACTCTTAAGCCCTGCACCTGTAGGGCTTTGTTCTATCTGAATTTTAAGCCAATACGTTAATTTGGCATGGTTGGAATTATGCGCTATTTTGAATTGTTTGCGATACCCGTTGATTACAATGTAGATTTGGCAAAAGTCACGAAGAATTACCTTGAACTCCAGCGTGCTGTTCACCCAGATCGTCATGCCAATGCCAGCAGCCGTGATAAATTATTAGCCGTACAAAATACTGCCGAAATCAACGACGCCTTACAAATCTTAAAGCACCCAGTAAAGCGTGCTGAATATATGCTCAGTGAACTGGGTGTTGATATTCGAGCTGAACAGCAAACCTTGCAAGATCCGCAGTTTTTAATGCAACAAATGGAACTGCGTGAAGAGCTTGAAGAGTTAAGCACAAGCACTGACCCTGATGCAGCGATTGCCCAGTTTGAGCAGCAAATAAAGCAACTAGATAGCCAATATAGCGCGCAACTAGCAGAGCAATTAGCAAGTAATGATCAGCAGCAATGGCAGTTAGCCGCTGATAATATTCGTAAATTAAAGTTCGTGTATAAACTACGTGATGAATTAGAGCGGATTGAAGACAGTTTATTCGACGATTAATTATCCAACTTACTGAACGACAAGTAAGTCAAACAAGAGTTAAAGAGCATTATGGCATTATTGCAGATTGCTGAGCCGGGGCAGAGCGCGGCACCACATGAACATAAGTTAGCAATAGGTATTGATCTCGGTACTACCAACTCACTCGTTGCGACAGTGCAAAGTGGCGAAGCCCGTACCCTTACCGATATTAGTGGTGCAGCTATGCTCCCTTCTGTTGTTCGCTATCAGGCTGACAGTATTACCGTTGGTGCAGAAGCGGCACAAGCGGCTACGCAAGACCCTGCTAATACGCTCGTTTCGGTTAAGCGCTTTTTAGGTAAAACGCAAGCTGAGATTGAACACAGCTACGGCCAATTACCGTATGATTTTTGCCAGCATGATGGTGCACTTGCTATTACTACCGCCGCAGGCAATATCAGCCCAATCACCGCATCAAGCGATATTTTAAAAGCGTTAAAGCAACGCGCAGAAGAAAGCTTTGCAGGGCAAGATATTTTAGGTGCTGTGATCACCGTACCTGCGTACTTTGATGATGCGCAGCGCCAAAGCACCAAAGATGCCGCTGAGCTTGCGGGTATTAATGTACTGCGTTTATTAAATGAACCAACCGCAGCCGCTGTTGCTTATGGCCTAGATTCAGGTCAAGAAGGTATTATTGCGGTTTATGATTTAGGTGGTGGTACCTTTGATATTTCAATTCTACGCTTAAATCAAGGTGTATTTGAAGTACTCGCAACCGGTGGCGACTCAAGCCTGGGCGGCGACGATTTTGACTCGTTATTAGTGGATCACTTTAAGCGTGAAACTGGGGTAATGACATTATCACCTTCAAACTTACGTTTATTCATCAATAAAGCTAAAGCCTGTAAAGAAGCACTCAGCCAATACGCCAAAGTGAATGTTGGCCTTGAGTTTGATAATGAAAAGTACACGGTTGAAGTAACCCGCGACAAGTTTGAAGAACTTGCCATGGTATTGGTTAAAAAGACCCTACGCTCGTGCCGCCGCGCAGTGAAAGATGCTGGCATTAGCAATGACGAAGTACTGCAAGTGGTGCTAGTAGGCGGTTCAACCCGTATGCCAATTGTACGCAATCAAGTTGCTGAGTTCTTTAATAAAGAGCCGCTTACCTCTATCGACCCTGATCGTGTAGTTGCACTGGGCGCAGCACTACAAGCCGATGTATTAGTAGGCAACAAGCCTGATTCCGACATGTTATTACTTGATGTTTTACCACTGTCGCTTGGCCTTGAGACCATGGGCGGCTTGGTTGAGAAAATTATTCCACGTAATACCACTATTCCTGTGGCGCGTGCGCAAGAATTTACTACTTTTAAAGATGGTCAAACAGCGATGTCGTTGCATGTATTGCAAGGCGAACGTGAGCTGGTTGATGATTGCCGTTCATTGGCTAAATTTAGCTTAAAAGGTATTCCACCAATGGCTGCGGGTGCGGCGCATATTCGGGTGACCTTTAAAGTCGATGCGGATGGCTTACTGAGTGTATCGGCAATGGAAAAATCAACGGGTGTACAAGCTGAAATTCAAGTTAAACCATCGTTTGGCTTATCGGATGACCAAGTAGCCAATATGCTTAAAGAGTCGATGACTAACGCTAAAGGTGATATGCAAGCGCGCATGCTCAAAGAGCAGCAAGTTGAAGCACTGCGTGTTATTGAAGCGCTTTATGCATCACTTGCAACCGATAGCGCTTTACTCGATGAACATGAATTAACTAACTTGAATGCAGAAATTGCTAAACTAGTTACAGTGCGCGAGATAGCCACCGAGCCAAATGAAATAAAAGCAGCCATTGAAAAAGTTGATAACGCCAGTAGTAAATTTGCTGAGTTAAGAATGGATGCATCGATCAAAAAAGCACTGCAAGGGCAGTCAGTAGACAACGTTTAAAAGAGGTTAGAATGCCACAAATTATTTTTCTTCCCCATCCGGAATTATGTCCTGACGGCGCTGCAATTGACGCACCAAGCGGTGAAACAGTTCTTGATGTAGCACTTAAAAACGGTATTAGCATTCCCCATGCGTGTGAAAAGTCATGTGCTTGTACTACGTGTCACTTGGTGATCCGTGAAGGGTTTGACTCACTTGACGAAAGCGACGAACTTGAAGACGACATGCTAGATAAAGCATGGGGCTTAGAGCCAGAATCACGCCTTGGTTGCCAAGCAATCATCCGTGATGAGGACTTAATAGTTGAAATACCAAAGTATAACCTCAATATCGTTAATGAAGAGCATTGATTTAAAGCAGTAAGCTTTGAGCCGTCAGCCGTCAGCCGTCAGCCGTCAGTATAGAGATAAAACCATGCTTGACTTAACAAGCATGGTTTTTTTATTTTAAGCTGATAGCTGATAGCTGATAGCTGATAGCTGATAGCTGATAGCTGATAGCTGATAGTTACACATCGGAGGGATTTCTATGTCACATCTTATATTTACTGATTCATTCATTAACGGTGAGTTTTACTCGACCGCTAGTCATTTTGATATAATCGACCCCGCTACAGCACAAAGCATTACCTCGGTCAGTGATATTGACCAAGCAGGTGTAAAACAAGCTATCAACGCCGCTCACGGCGCATTTATTAAACTCAAATCCAGCAATGCCACAACGCGTAGTAATGTATTAATGCGCTGGTTTGAACTGGTTATGCAGCATAAACAAGCGCTTGCAGAATTAATGACCAAAGAGCAAGGTAAACCACTTAAAGAAGCGCTGGGTGAAGTTGAGTATGGCGCAGGCTTTATTAAATGGTACGCCGAGCAAGCCAAACGCAGTTATGGCGATGTGATCCCCGCCACTGATGACAACCACCGTTTAACTAGTTTTAAACAGCCCATTGGTGTGGTTGCAGGCATAACCCCATGGAATTTCCCGGTTGCTATGGTCACGCGTAAAGTTGCGCCAGCTTATGCCGCAGGATGTAGCTTTGTACTAAAACCTTCGGAACATACTCCTTTGTGCGCACTCGCGTTAGCCTATTTAGCTGATCAAGCTGGCTTTGAAAAAGGTGCATTTAATGTGCTGGTATCTGAAAACGCCAAAATGGTTGGCGAATTGCTCACTGGATCAGAAGTGGTACGTAAGTTTACATTTACCGGTTCAACGGGAGTAGGTAAGCAATTACTAGCGCAATGTGCCCCGAGTATTAAGCGAACGTCGATGGAGCTTGGCGGTAATGCACCGTTTATTATTTTTGCTAATGCTGATTTAGATGAAGCTGTAAGCGGTTTAATGGGCGCTAAATTTAGAAATGGCGGGCAAACTTGTGTTGCGGCTAACCGTATTTTTGTACAGCGCAGCGTACTTGATAAGGTGCTTGAAAAACTGGCAGAGAAAGTGGCAGCATTAAAAGTTGCTAACGGTTTTGCAAAAGACAGTGATATCGGTCCACTGATTTACCCACAAGCCAAGCAAAAAGTGCAACAGTTAGTTGCAGATGCAATCGCAAAAGGTGCGAAGCGTGTTGGCGTTAGCGCTGAACTGAGTGGTAATTATTATGCTCCGGTGATTTTAACCGGTGTAACTGCTGAAATGGATATTTACCACCAAGAAGTATTTGGTCCCGTTGCCAGTATTATTGCTTTTGATGACGAAACCGAAGTACTCGCGATGGCAAACGATGTACCCTTCGGCCTCGCTGCTTATTTTTATAGCCAAGATATCAAACAAATATACCGTGTAAGCGAAGCGTTAGAATATGGCATGGTCGGCATAAATGAAGGTTTGATTTCAAATCCAGTAGCGCCATTTGGTGGCGTAAAACAGTCAGGCCTTGGCCGCGAAGGCGGCCATCAAGGGCTAGACGAATACCTCGAAGAAAAATATGTGTGTATGAAAATTTAAAGCCAGAAGCTTTTAGCCGTCAGCCGTCAGCCGTCAGTTTTAGACATAAATAAAAACCGTACTTGACTAAACACAAGTGCGGTTTTTAATTTTTAGCTGATAGCTGATAGCTGATAGCTGATAGCTGATAGCTGATAGCTGATAGCTGATAGCTGATAGCTGATAGCTGATAGCTTTTATTTCAATTAATGATAGCGCTGTCATTTTATCTTTTATATGATGGAGGTGAATAAATAATAATAAATAACAGATTACGTGGGGGGAAATGCGTAGTCTTAGAATATACAACGAGGAGAGAGCAATGGATTTTAAACAGCGAACTTTAGCAAGTTTGATCGCGATGATGCCGTTATTGGCGCAGGCGCAGTTTTCGCAAACCGATGTGAATAACTTTGCCAAAGACACCACCCTGACATTTGCCGTAGTTGATAACTTTCATAATAAAGACGCCGGTTTTTTAGGAAAAATTACACTAAACAATCAATCTGATGTTGCACTTCCTGCTGGCGAAAGCGATTGGCAGTTGTATATTCACTCGGTGCGTAAAATCAGCACTGAGCTTGTTGCCGGTTTAAATATTGAACACGTAAATGGTGATTTACATCGTATTACTCCAACAAAAAACTTTAACGGGCTTGCAGCAGGTAAAAATCTAGAGCTTGAATTTGATGCACAAGCTTTTATTGTGGCTTACAGCGATTTTATGCCGCGTGCGTTCTTTGTATCAGGTGATAATAAACCGGCTATTTTTGCAAATACCGACAGCGAAGACATGACCCAATTTGTGGCACCGTTCGAGCGTGAAAATCAACTGCGCCGTTATAATGAGCCTAAAGACTTAACGGTGTTGATCACCCCCGAAATCCGTTTTGAGCGTAATCAAGCAACTACTAGCAAAGTATCAAAACAAGATGCACTGAAACGGATCATCCCAAAGCCACAAAAAGTAGAGTTTAATCGCGGTACAGCAACACTTGATAGCAGCTGGCAAATTAGTTTCCAAGGTCAGCTAAAAAATGAAGTCATGGTCTTTATGCAAGACTTGCAAGATGATTATGGCCTAATGTTAAAAGCCCAGCCTGAGCATATAAAAGTAGCGAAACAAAAACTGATCAGCTTAAAAGTAAATCCGCAGTTGGCCGCAGGAAAATCTGAGAGTTACACCTTAGAGATTGATGACGAACGTATTGAAATTGTTGGTAGTGATAATGCGGGGGTGTTTTACGCCATGCAAAGTTTGCTTAATTTACTGCCGGCAAATAGCCAAGGTGCAGTAGAGGTCCCACAACTGGAGCTTGAAGATAGCCCACGCTATGGCTGGCGTGGTATGCATTACGACAATGGCCGTAACTACCACGGTAAAGACGCTATGTTCAAACTTGTCGAGCAAATGGCGCGCTATAAAATGAATAAACTGCATTGGCATTTTTCAGAAGATGAAGGCTGGCGGTTAGAAATTCCGGGATTACCTGAACTTACCGATATTGGTGGTTATCGCTGCTTTGACCTTGAAGAAAGAGAGTGTCTCTTGACGCAACTAGGTACTGGGCCATTTAAGTCAGGCTCTGGTAACGGCTATTTAAGCCGAGCAGAGTTTGTTGAGCTATTAAAGTTTGCCAAAGACCGCCATGTTCAAATCATTCCTGAAATTGAAGGCCCAGGCCACGCACGGGCCTCAATTAAAGCGATGGAAGCACGTTATCATAAGCTTGCTGACGCAGCGCAGCGCAGCGCTAAAAATAATTTAGTTAATAAAAAGCACACCACAAAAGAAACACAACAAGTTGATATTAGCGGTGCAACGCAATATTTATTGAGCGACCCTAAAGACACATCAGTGTATATGACAGTGCAAAACTATAAAGATAACTCGATGAATGTATGTATGGACTCAACTTATGCCTTTTTAGATAAGGTAACCTACGAGTTACAGCAAATGTATCGTGAAGCTGGTGTACAGCTAACTAATTTACATTTTGGTGGTGATGAAGTGGGCGCAGGTTCATGGGTTGATTCGCCAATCTGCCAAGCAATGTTTGCCGATCCAAACAATGGCGTGGCGGGGGCTGCAGATTTAAAACCATACTTTACCCAACGTGTTGCTAAATTACTTGAAAAACGCGGCATTTCGCCAGGTGCATGGGAAGATGGTTTAATGTATGACCGCACCAACCCATTTAAGCGCGATGAATTTCCTAATAAAACCTTTACAGCAAACGTCTGGGATAACATTTGGGAGTGGGGCGTAGCAGATAGAGCTTACCGTTTAGCGAATGCTGGTTATCAAGTGATATTATCGCATGGTACGCACTTATACTTTGACCACCCTTATGAAGCTCACCCGGAAGAACGTGGTTATTATTGGGCAACGCGTTACACAGACACGCAAAAAGCATTTAATTATATGCCAGATGATGTCTATGCAAATGCTGATTACACCCGTACTCGCGAGCCGATAGATAACCTTGAAGCTTTAGTTGGCCGGCCATTACCAAAGCTTGAAAAGCCAGAAAACATTCTTGGTATGCAAGGGCAGGTATGGTCTGAAACTATTCGAACCGAAGATCAAGTATTAGCAATGATCTTCCCACGTATTTTATCTGTTGCCGAGCGTGCTTGGCACAAAGCCCCGTGGGAAGGCGAGCAGGTTGATCGTAAAAACCAAGAACAGGACTGGGCGCAATTTTCAGCAGCCGTTGGCCTAAAAGAGCTAACTAAACTGGCCAATGCGGGTGTTAACTTGCATTTACCGGTACCTGGAGGTGTGATCAACAAGGGGAAGCTTGAAGTTAATACACCTTTTGCCTATTTAAATACTGAGTATAGTTTAGATGATGGCGCGACTTGGCAGCAGTATACAGCTCCGATCAGTGTTTCTGAACAGCAGTCTGTGGCATTACGCAGCAGCTTAAATAGCCAATTGAAAAGTAGAATTACTCATATAAATTAATATATTAGTAATAAAATTTGTTTTGAAAGGGCCTAATAGGCCCTTTTTTGTACCGTTGTAAAATAAATAGTTACTAGTAATATGGCTGCAATTAACGTAAAGTTTTATGGCAGCGCTGTCATTTTTGTTGCGAGAGTGTTGTTAATTTCTCGCCAATATGTAACATAATGCAGCAACGCTAATCGTCGCTTTAAGTCTAGATAAACTTAATTGAAATAAATAATTATAACGATAGCTCGCAACAAGAAGAAGTTTTATGGAAGCCACTGTGTCAAAAACAAATAAACAAAGTAATTTTATACCCATGGCCATAGTCGCCACGTTATTCTTCATTCTAGGTTTTGCAACCTGGTTGAATGGTTCACTCATGCCTTACTTAAAGCAAGTATTGCAGTTGAGCCCATTTCAGGCATCGCTGATTTTATTCTCGTTTTACATAGCGGTAACGTTTACTGCAGTACCATCGGCGATGATCATCCGTAAAGTCGGTTACAAAAATGGTATGGCTATTGGTATGGCAACTATGATGGTTGCAGGTCTATTGTTTATTCCTGCGGCTAAAACTCAAGTGTTTGCGCTATTTTTATTTGCACAATTAGTGATGGGCGCAGGGCAAACATTACTACAAACTGCAGTTAATCCTTATGTAGTACGCATTGGGCCTGAAGAATCAGCCGCAGCACGCGTTAGTATTATGGGCATACTAAATAAAGGCGCAGGTGTAATTGCACCAATCGTATTTACCGCTTTAATTTTAAGTGACTTTACCGGCTTGGTTGGTAAAGACTTATCGCAAGCTGAAATAGATTCAATGGCAAACAGCCTTATTTACCCTTATTTAGGCATGGCTTTATTTATTGGTGCACTTGGTTTTGCAGTAACTAAGATGCCAGTACCAGAGTTAATTGATGACGAAGAGCAAGGTGCTAAAGGGCAGGTTAAAGCGGCACTTGCACATCCAAGCCTAGCGCTAGGTGTAGCCGCATTGTTTGTATATGTAGCCGTAGAGGTTATCGCTGGTGACACAATTGGCACGTTTGCGTTATCGCTAGGTATTGAAAAATACAGTGTAATGACGTCGTATACCATGAGCTGTATGGTACTAGGTTATATTTTAGGTATTGTGCTTATTCCGCGTGTTATTTCGCAGCAAGCAGCATTAAGTGCATCAGCAATATTAGGTTGTGTGTTAACACTTGCAGTCGTGTTTAGTGATACAAGTTCAGTGGTTGTCGCAACTGCACTGGGCTTAGAAGTGCAATTACCTGATACACTATTGATGATAGCTGTGCTAGGATTTGCCAATGCGATTGTATGGCCTGCTGTATGGCCGCTGGCGTTATCTGGTTTAGGTAAATTAACCAGTGTTGGCTCGGGCTTATTAGTCATGGGTATTGCCGGTGGTGCATTTGGACCATTATTCTGGGGCCTAGCAAGTGGCGGCGTTGATTCAGCTGAAGCACAACAAGGCGCTTATATCGTCATGTTACCTTGTTATTTATTCATTCTTTTCTATGCTGTTAAAGGGCATAAGATGAAGAGCTGGAAATAGATAACTTCCTAGATACTAGGAAGACAAAGGTGCTAGGAATAAAGCTAAAACATTTTTGACAGTAAAGTAAATGGCTCAATACTGTTTTGTAGAACCTAGAACCTAGAACCTAGAACCTAGAACCTAGAACCTAGAACCTAGAACCTAGAACCTAGAACCTAGAACCTAGAACCTAGAACCTAGAACCTAGAACCTAGAACCTAATTTTTGAAAAGAATTTCTATAATGTAGAAATAATCCCGTGTGTAATGCCACCGAAAGGTGGCATTTTTTTGTCTGCAAGAAAGCAGCTTGCGAGCTGGCGAGAGTAAAGTTAGCGAGGGTACGCTAATCGGAGCTAAGCGCTCTCCTACAGGTGTGTAGGTGCATATTATCTTGTAGGAAATGGCTTCAGCCATGAATGGTATGGATTCGCGCTGTAGCTATGTATTTTTCTGCACTGTACATTCACAACCAAACTTCGCGACTAAAGTCGCTCCTACGAGGTATACGCGTAGGAAATAGCTTTAGCTATGAAGCGTATGTTTTAATATTTAAATTATGAAGCTTTATAAGGAGTCAAATCTATTTGTTACAGTGAAGAATTAGAAAATAAAAACTTTAAATTAGGAATTACTAAGAAGGGAAAAGATGGGGCGATTGACGGGGCTTGAACCCGCGACAACCGGAATCACAATCCGGGGCTCTACCAACTGAGCTACAACCGCCACAACACACCTTGTTTGGTGTGGCGCGGATAATACATAAAATAATAAATGTTGTGAAGGGTTAACAGCAAAAAAAATGAAAATAATTTAATTTTTTTAATTTTTGTTTATAAAATGGTCACTGAGGGGGTTTTAAAATCATTTTTTAATCAGGTAAGGTTAAACAAAGCCAATACTAAAAGCTTTGTTTAACATTTTAATACATAAATTAATGAAAAAATAAATTGAAATCAGATATAATTTAGCCAGCAAACTGCTTAATACTGAATATCAGGAGTGATAATGGATACAATACTTAACTGGATAAACGAAAACTCAGGTTTGATCATTCATTACGGCATCCAAGCTGTAATTGCATTAGTGATCTTTTTATTGGGTGGTCGTGTTGCAAAATTTTGTTCTAACCTAACTGAGAAAGCATTCGACAAAAAGAAAGTAGACAAGGCTGTAGGTTCTTTCGTATCAAGCATTGTTTACGCCATCGTATTTATGGCAACTATCTTAATGGCGCTTTCGCAAATTGGCATTGAAACAACTTCATTTATTGCAATTTTAGGTGCTGCTGGTTTAGCTGTTGGTTTAGCATTGCAAGGCTCACTTTCTAACTTTGCATCTGGCGTACTTATTATCTTACTTCGCCCTTTCAAATCGGGTGATTATGTCGAAGCTGGCGGTAAAGCTGGTACAGTTAAGAAGATCGAAATATTCTCTACTGAATTACGCACACCAGATAACAAAGTTATCATCATGCCAAACTCTAAAATTATGTCGGACTCAATTATTAACTATTCGCGCGAATCAACACGTCGTATCGATTTAGTTATAGGTGTTGGCTACGATGCCGACTTACGTAAGGCAAAAGAAGTTCTTAAATCAGTACTAGACAATGAGTCGCGCATTTTAAAAGATCCAGCATATACAGTCGCAGTATTAGAATTGGCTGATTCAAGCGTTAACTTTGTGGTACGTCCTTGGGTTAATTCTACCGATTACTGGCCAACGTATTTTGATCTAATGGAAAATATTAAAATTTCATTAGATGATGCTGATATTACCATCCCATTCCCGCAAATGGATGTTCATTTGCACAAGCAAGATTAATCAACCATACAAGTAACAAAGGTTATTTTTTAATGAAATTAAAGCTTTTATCAATTTTAGTTGCAGTGTCGGCTACAACTAACGCATTCGCAGAAGACGCTAGGACATGGGAAGTTACCAGTGAGCTAGGTGCAATTATCACCAGCGGTAACACTGAAACAACCACCCTTAAAGGTGGCATCAAAGCGTTACATAACTTAGAAAGCTGGAACAACGAGTATAAAATTAACGGTCTTTATAAAGAAGACGACGTTGAAAATGATGCTGGTATAAAAGAAACCCAACGTACTAACGAAAAATATTCGTTATCAGCGCAAGGTAACTATAAATTAAATGAAGATCATGCTCATTTATATATCTATGGCTCACATGTTTCAGATTACTTTGGCGCTTATCGCAGCGAGTCGGTTATTTCAGCTGGTTATGGTCAGCGTCTGTTAGATCGTGCTGACATGTGGCTAAATGCTGAAATTGGTCCTGGTTATAAGTACTTTCAATACCCTGATACAAGTAGTGAAGTAGATGAAAATGGTAACTCTTTAGCCGGTGAGCGTGAAGGTGAAGTTATTGCCTTAGGTAAGCTTGATTATAATTGGCAGATTTCAGATAACGCGAAGTTTACTCAGTTAGTTGCCGTTGAATATGGTGATACCAACACTAAAACCCGCTCAGAAACTGCACTGTTAGCTAAGATCAACGGTTCATTACAAATGAAAGTTGCTTACAACATCACCAACAACTCAGATGTTGCTGATGATAAAGAAAGCACAGACACTGAAACGTCGCTGACACTGGTTTACAGTTTTTAACAGTTTAGCCCTGTTTAGTGACATTTAAGTGAAATAAAGGGACGAAAGTCCCTTTTTTATTTGTAGTGAAATAATGTAGAATAGCCAATCTTTTGGCTGTAGTTCTTGGGATAAACCTACTTGTGATGCTTTTTAAACGATTTTTAATAACATTTTTACTGTTAACAACTGCATCTGCATTTGCATTTACACCGAGTGCGGCGCAGATTGAGCAATTTAAAAAGCTTCCTAAGGCGCAACAAGAAGCGTTAGCAAAACAGTATGGTGTCGATTTATCCACAATTACAGGTAAATCATCATCAAGCTCAATAAAAGAAGATGAGCCTACAATTCAGCCCCGCCAATTACAAGAAGAGCCTGAGTTAACAGACGAAGAACGCTTTAAGCCGCAATTAGACGAAATAAAACCATTTGGCTACGAGTTATTTTCTGGCGAACCAACTACATTTATGCCAAGTGAAAACGCGGCAGTACCAGAAACATATTTAATTGGCCGTGGTGATCAATTAAAAATTAATTTTTATGGCAAAGAAAGCGAAAGCTATGAAGTTAATGTGGACCGAGAAGGCCGAATTAATATCCCTAATTTAAGCCCTGTTGAAGTTGCTGGGCTTACATTCGGCGAAATAAAAGAACTTATTAAAGCCAAAGTTGAACAAGAAGTTATAGGCGTAAAAGCGTTTGTATCGTTAGGACAATTACGCAGTATGCGTATCTTAGTATTGGGTGAAGCGCATAAGCCAGGTAGTTACAGCGTATCGTCTCTAACAACTGTGTCGCATGCACTGTTTATCAGTGGTGGTGTATCAGAAATTGCATCGTTGCGTAATATTCAAGTGAAGCGCGCAGGTAAAGTCGTTGCAAACTTTGATCTTTATGACTTACTGATCAAAGGCGATAGCCGCAATGATATTATTTTAAAGCCTGGTGATGTGGTATTTATTCCATCAGTTGGTTCACAAGTAGCCGTTGAGGGGTTAGTGAAGCGCCCAGCTATCTTTGAGTTAAAAAATAATGAAAACGCGCAAGATATATTAAAAATGGCCGGTGGCTTGAAGCCTGAAGCGTATGCACAAAAAGCAATTGTAGAGCGTTTTAATAATTACAATACGAAAGAAATTTTATCAGTAGACTTTAGCGGCAAAGAAATAGCTTATATCCCGCGCGATGGCGATCGAATTCGCTTTAATCCTGTAAGCTTACAGTATCAAAACTCAATTAGTGTAATTGGTGCTGTTGCACGACCAGGTAATTATCAATGGCATCAAGGTAAGCGTATTTCCGATGTATTTACTTCAGTGCGTGGTGATTTGTTACCACAAGCTGACCTTAGTTACGCTTTATTAGTGCGTGAAATTAATATTTCAGGTGATATTGAAGTGCGTCAATTCGACATAGCGCAAGCTATTGTAAAAGCAACTGCACATGATTTTGAGTTAAAAACAAATGATAAACTATTAGTTTTTAGTCGTTACGAAGAAAAAGAAGCTGAAGAGTTAGCTTTAAAAAATATGGCCCTCACCGAAGAACAACAAGCGCAGCAGGTGAAAGTTCAGCAATGGCATAAATACCAAAAGAAAGAGTTTGAAAAATACATTGGTGTTGCTACAGATGATATGGAATTACAACTAAACGATAATTCGAACTTAACTATTGCGGAAATCTCAAAACGCAAAGCTGAAAAAGAAGAACAAAAACTAAAGCCTGAAGATTATGCTCTGTTTAGTCGTAATAACCTACTAAAGCCGGTTATCGCAAAGTTAAAACTGCAAGCAAATGTTAGACAAGCAATGCAACTGGTAGAGATAAATGGTCATGTTACTTATCCAGGGATTTATCCATTAACGATAGGTAGTGAGGTCAATGATCTTATTATCGCAGCCGGTGGCCTACTTGAATCTGCTTATACAGAGCAAGCTGAAATTACCCGTATATTAGCTGGTGATGCATCAAAAGTAGAGCATATTAAGTTTAATTTACATAAAGCTATACTTGGAGAGTCTGATGATAATCGCATCCTTCGTAGTAAAGACAGTTTAAATGTATTCTCAATCCCTAACTGGCAAGAAAATGTAAAGGTTGAGCTAAAAGGTGAAGTTAAATTTCCAGGAACGTATACAATTCGTCGTGGTGAAACATTAACTAACCTACTAGAGCGTGCCGGTGGGTTTTCAGAGTTTGCTGAAGAAAAAGCAGCTATTTTCACTCGAGAGTCAATTCGTAAACAAGAACAACAGCAACTCGCTAAGTTATCTGAAGAATTACGCAGAGATATAGCACAGAAGAGTTTTGAAAATTCGGTCGGTAGTAATTCACTTTCGTATGATGAGATGAATAAGTTACTCAATGATTTAGCTAATGTAGAGGCGGTTGGTCGACTCGTTATTGATCTTCCTTTAATCGTTGAAGACAAACAACGCCTAGTACTGCAAGACGGTGACACTTTATATGTGCCAAGTAAACGTGACTCTATTAGTGTAATCGGCGAAGTAAACTACGCCACATCGCATTTATATAAACCAGGAACCAGCTTTGAAGATTATATAGCCCTAAGTGGTGGTTTAAAAGAGCGTGCGGATGATGAACGGATTTACATTATTAAAGCAAACGGTTCAGTTAAAATTCCAGATAGTGGTAGCTGGTTTGCTGTTAATGATTCTCAGCTAATTGAAGCCGGTGACACAATAGTAGTGCCGCTTAATTCAAATTATATGGACAACCTCACGCTGTGGAGTACCGTTACACAGATCGTTTATCAACTTGGTGTAGCAGTTGCTGCGATTAGTAGTATTTAAATTGTGATTGTTGCCACTTGTTTGTTAGATATAAAAGTTTGAGACAAATTATTAATGTCAGATAAAATAGAAAGTCCCTTGAATTTAAATCGAAAATTTAAAAGTAGCTTTATTAATGGTGATGTAGATCTCCGTTTATTGGTTGGAGTGGTTTGGCAATCAAAATTAGCTGTGTTTATTAGCATTATAACTTTTACTATTTCTGCAACCTTATATGCTATCAATCAGCCAAATATATATCAGTCAGAGGTTTTATTGGCACCAGCTGATTCAGAACAGAGTGGAGGGGGATTAGCTGCATTGGCTGGACAATTTGGTGGGTTAGCGAGCATTGCAGGAATTAATTTGGGCGGTGCGGGCAGCGTAAGTAAAATACAGTTAGCTGTTGAGGTCGTTAAGTCAAGGCGCTTCATTTTTGATTTTATAGAACGCCACAATATATTATTAGAGCTTATGGCAGCAGATGGCTGGGATATGGGGACTAATGTTTTAAGTTATGATGAAGATATTTATGATGTTAATACAAATCAGTGGGTTCGGAATGTTAGTGCACCACTCAAAAAAATACCTTCATTACAAGAAGCATATAAAGAATTTCGCAATATTTTCTATATTTATATAGATGAGGAAACAGGCATGATTCGAATATCAATTGAGCATGTATCCCCATATATTGCCCAACAGTGGGTTAACTGGCTAGTAAAAGATATTAATAACGAAATGAAAGAGCTTGACGTCAGCGAGGCAAAAAAAAGCACTGAATTTTTAAAGAAACAGCTTGAATTAACAAATGTTGCAGATATTAAGAGTGTTCTTTACTCTTTAATTGAAGAGCAAGCAAAAACGATCATGTTTGCCAATGTAAGAGATGAATATGTTTTTAAAACAATAGATCCAGCACTTATTCCTGAAGAAAAGATAAAGCCGAAACGGGCAATTATGTGTATTTTAGGCGGTGTTTTTGGATTAATTGTAGGTGTTCTTTTTGTTTTATTTAAAAGCTTAAGAGTGAAGAATTCTTGAGAGCCAGTTAACAGGGCTAAGTTTCGATTTAGAGTAGTTAGATAGCTAATATGTTATTATTATTAATTATGAGGGTGAGCGCTTTATGAGCCTCAAAGTTACTTCAATAAGCAAAGAGCAGCAAAGCTTTGAAGAAGAGTTAGACTTCTTGTCTTTTAAAATACAAGAAAGCTTTAAATCAAAAAAAGAAGCTTTTAAGCAAGGTGTTATCTACGTGTATTGCCCAATGGAACAGGCTGCGAAGATTGGTGATGTTGTTGCTGATTACTCATTCGATATTGTGATTAATGATTACAGCATTCGTGACTTTAGTAAAATGGTGATCTGTCATTATCAAAGTGCATATCTAACCGGTGTACAAAGAAAGTTTTTAATAAATGCTACAGAATGTGGTGCTTGGGTTGAGCCTTTGGTTAGCTACTTAGATGAAAGGCTTTGTTATACAGAAGTAAAATTACTTCATAGTAGCTATTTTCTTCATCAGAAAGCTTTTTCTATTTTATCTACAAAAAGAACCCAATTAGCAAAGAGGGTTGTAGATATTATTTCTGCAGGACTACTTTTTTTAGTTACGCTGCCATTTTTACTTTTAACTATCCTATGCATTAAACTTGAAAGTAAAGGGCCTGTATTTTATAAACAAAAACGTACTGGACAATATAACCAAGAGTATTATGTCTATAAGTTTCGCTCAATGTTTACCAATGCTGAAGAGAAAGGGGCTCAGTGGGCCACTGAAAATGATAGCAGAATAACGAAGGTTGGCCGTTTTATTAGGAAAACTCGTATAGATGAATTGCCCCAAATAATTAATATTATAAAAGGGGAAATGTCTATAGTTGGTCCTCGACCTGAAAGGGAAGTGTTTATAAAAGACCTTGAAAAAAACATTCCATATTACCGCTTTCGACATGCAGTAAAGCCAGGTGTGACTGGCCTTGCACAAGTACGTTACCCTTATGGTGCTTCGTTAGAGGATGCTGTTTGGAAACATAAGTATGATATTCACTACATCAAACATCACTCGCTTCTGCTTGATTTGAAAATTCTTCTTTTAACAGTAAAAACAGTTTTATTTGGTTTGGGTCGTTAATGAAAGTTTGCTATGTAATTACAAAAGCTGATGAGATTGGTGGTGCACAGATACATATACGTGATTTGTCAAAAAACCTACTTAAAGACGGGCATATACCAGTTGTTATAACAGGCGAGAAAGGTTTACTTACAGACCACTTAATTGCCATGGGAGTTGAAGTTCATGTTATAGAAGATCTCCAAAGAAAAATTTCGATAACAAAAGACTCGAAAGCGTTGATTCGACTAGCCAGATTATTAAAGCATATTAGACCTGATATTGTTTCTTTACACTCATCAAAAGCAGGTATTCTAGGCCGTATAGCATGTCGAATATTAAATATTAAAGTTCTGTTTACAGCCCATGGTTGGGCATTTGCAAATGGTGTTTGTGAAAGAGAAAAAAAGAAATATATCAAAATAGAACGTTTCTTTTCAAGCTTTGCAAATAGAATTATCACAGTATCTGAGCAAGATAAAAAGCTAGCTTTAGACTATAAAGTTGCTTCTGATAATAAGCAGGTAGTTATCCATAATGGTATGTATGATGTGAGTAATTTGGTACAAAATAAAGCTCACACTAATTCGGATACTATTAACTTAATCATGGTAGCTCGTTTTAGTGAACAAAAAGATCATTTCACTCTTTATCAATCATTATCTCGCCTCCAACATTATAATTGGCACTTAAGTTTGGTTGGTAAAGGTCCGTTATTGGAAGAAAATAAAAAAACAGTTGAAGAGCTTGGGTTATCAAATAGAATTTCATTTCTAGGAGAAAGAGATGATGTTGATCAGTTATTATTCCAAATGGATATCTTTTTACTTATAGCTAATTGGGAAGGTTTTCCTCGATCAATATTAGAAGCAATGAGAAGTTCATTACCCGTAATAGCTTCTGATGTTGGTGGTGTTAATGAAGCCATTAAAGATGGAGTTAATGGGTATTTAATACCAAAAGGATGCATTAAAAGTTTAACGGAAAAATTATCAATCCTACTAGAATCTAGTGAAAAACGAAGAGAGATGGGGGGAGTAAACCGCTCGGATTTCGTTAAAAACTTCACTTTTGAATCTATGTATCAAAAAACTCTTAAAGTTTACTTTGAGGCATTAAAGTAATATGCCCCAGAGCAATAATTCAAAAAACCTTGCTTTTATTCTTAGCGGGGTTTTAGTTAATGCAATAACTCTATTTGTTGTATATAAATATGTTCTTGTTACTTTTGGAGCTGAATTAGCAAGCATTTGGGCATTAGTTATGTCTATATCCGGAGCGGCTAAGCTAGCTGATTTTGGTTTAGCTACGGTTATGCCCAAGTTTATCTCAGAATCCATAGCTAAGAACCTTTCTGAAGACATAAATAAAGTGCTAGGTACGGCATTTTATTCTGTTTTAATCTTCGGCTTAGTAATTGCAGCACTGATATTTTTAGTTTTCACAGCTTTTGCAGGTAGCCTTTTTGATGCTGGACAATTAAATATTGCTAATGAGTTAATAGTATACGCGCTACCATCTTTTGTTGTTACAGCTGTCGGTAACTCTTTGTTGTACTCTTTAGATGGCTGGGGGGATGCTCATTTAAGAGCAAAAGTGACAATAATTAGTGTAATTATTTATGCGGTTCTTTCTTTAGTTTTATCAAGCTTCTTAGGACTTCCAGGCTTAATTCTTGCGCACTTAATGCAAGCATTATTCATGTTTTTACTAGCATCAATTTACTTAATGAAAAAAAGTAAGGTTTATTTTTTTCTTCCACATTATTTTTCATTAAAACATTTCAAACTAATGTTCAAAATATCGGTAAACATACAATTAATCTCTGTACTATCAATATTTGGGGATAATTTAGTTAAAATACTCATTGGTTATTATGCAGATGTAAAACTAGTCGTGTTTTATGAAATGGCTTCAAAATTAGTATCGCAAGTTCGAATGTTAGCAATCAATGGGTGTCAGCTGTTAGTTCCTATTATTTCTAAAATGAATGTATCTGAAAAAACAAACAGTTCTTCTGAATTAACTTACGACACCTTCAAAATATTAATGCCAATGAGCATAATAATTTTTTCAGGGTTATTCTCTATATCACCATTAATTTCTTATCTTTGGCTTGGTGAAGTGAGTAACGTGTTTATTTATACGCTTCTTTTATTGGTAATCGGTATGATAATGAACATACCAATATCACCTTTTTATTTTGCTAATCTAGCTGATAACAAAGTAACTATAAATTTAATTGGTCAATTTATTATTTCAATAAGCAATTTAGTTTTATCTATAGCGCTTGGTAGTTTATTTGGGTTTTATGGAATAGTAGTTTCATATGTAATGGCAATTTCTATTGGAAGTATATATATATTTATAGAACACTTGAAAAGGAAGAAATTAAACTTTGTTCTAGCCACTAAAAAGACAGTACTTCTTAACGTATTGCTTATTAGCCCTTTAGTAGCTGTACTCTACTTGAGATTGACTTACAGCTCAGATGTTATTCTTTTTTCAATTCCTTTAGCTATTTATTTCATTGGAATGGTCCTAAACCTATATTTTGGCGATCTATATTCTAAATTGCTTCAAAAATTTAGAAGGGGCTAGTTGGTTCCTGTAAGTGGTTCATGCTTAATCTGTTGAATTTTTAATTTTTCTGCAGTGGGCGATTTTTATTTACTCAAAAATGTAAGATGAATTGGATTGATATGTCAAAAAATATATTATTAATATGCCCTGACTTTTATGATTATAAAGAAAAAATTGAGACCGAACTTTTATCAAAAGGATATGAAGTAGTTAGTATCAAAGAAAGACCGCGTCGCTGGGTGTACTCATTAATTAAGCGTTTTTCTCCAGAGTTTTTGATGCGCTATTTCTATGATTGGTATTTTTGTAATTATCTAAATGTTTTAGATGGAGAGTATGATGAAATGCTTTGTATTAGAGGTGAAGTGATTAGTGAGAAGTTCTTAACTAAATTAACTGCTAAAAACCCACATATGAGAAAAATCCTTTATCAGTGGGATTCGGTGAAGGTAACAAACTTTATGCGAATTTTTGATCACTTTGACTCAGTTAAAACATTTGATTTTAATGATAGTGAAAAAATGGATTTGGAATATATACCATTGTTCTATGGTCAAGAATATGAGTTTGATTATTTAAATAGTGAAATTAAATACGACATAATTTATGTCGGCTCATTTAATAATGAAAGATATAAAGTGTTAAAGGAAATTGAAGAGCAGTGTAAACTAAAAAATATAAAGTACTATTTTCATCTTTATATATCACCATTAGATTTTATTAAGCTTAAATTATTCTCTAATCTAGTTGTTTCTAGAAATGATGTTAAGTTTGATATTTTAACACGTGAGGAGGTTGTGAGTCTAAATGCAAAGTCTCGTAGTGTACTTGATATTGAGAATATTAAGCAAACAGGTTTTACTATGAGGACTTTTGAGACTTTATCAACAGGTCGTTTACTTGTAACAACTAATAGTCAAATTGATAAGCTTCCTGAATTTAAAGATCAATATATACATATTGATAGGGAATGTATTGAATTACCTGAAAAGGTTAAACTTTTTGAACCTGTAAAGTCTACAGGTATTGAGCGGTACTCATTAAAAAATTGGCTTGAGTGTGTATTAAAGTGAAATTGCTTGCTTTGTATTTTTTTGCTTTGCCATTTACAAGCGCCTTTAATATTAGTTCAGTCATAACGATTCCAGTGCTATCGTTGATTTTATTTTCGAGTTACCACTTTGCAAAACCATTTGTTACTAGTAATTATTTATTTAAAGTAGAACCATATACATTATTAATACTTGGTTCGTTATTTTGTGGAGTTATATCCTTATACTACTCTGTTTTTGTTAAATACAGTTTTGTATATGCTCATGCTATTTCATTGCTATTTGTGTTCTTTGCATTTGTATTAATCCCTGCTAGAGGCTTGGCTGGAAAAAGCATAAATGTATTATTTAAACCTCTTCTATATAGTTTTATATTTGTATGCTGCTTTTGTATTTTCGAGTTTTTAACTTTAAATTTTTCGAGTGTAACGATTGTTAATAAAATTCCTAGGCCTGATGTTACAGATTACTCACCACTTTTTTTTCAGATATTATATCGTGCTCGTAGTACTTTTGAAGAGTCAGGACATTTCGCTTCATATTTAACGGTCGTTTTTCCTTTTTTGTATAGTTATTGTAATCCAAAAAATAAGAAAATTATAACAGGGTTGTTTTTTATTTCATTAGGTATGTCAGCTAGTGTTGGTGGGGTTATTGTATTAATGTTATTGATTTTCCCATTCTTATTATTTCAATTGGAGCGTAAATTCAAAGTTCCGCTTTTGATCGTTATTTCGTTAGCTGTGCTTATAGCGTCGCCAATAATAATAGAAAAGCTAATGGATATTTACAAATTTAAGGTGGCATCAGGCTCATTAACAGGGCGCTTTGACAGTTACCTCGATAGCATAAATTTATTCTTGGATGGAAGTATACTTAATATCCTGTTTGGATATGGACCTGGAAGTTACCAATATATGTATGTAGAGCCAGCAATTAATGCCTATTTAAACTTATTAAGAGATGTTGGTCTGTTAGGGCTTTTATGTTTTTTCTTGTTTATAAATTACCCAATCATTTCAATTTTGATGAGATTATCTATCCCTAACACAAAATACTTACTATCTAGTTATGGCTGGGCTGTCATTGTGACTACATTAGCGGTAAATTTTTGGCTTCTTTCTATACCAAATTATTTTTACCCCCACTTTTACCTACCACTTATCTTTTTTATTGGGTTAAAGAGATATGTATTTACAGAGAAATTAGAATGATAATTTTTTATAACCCGTATGAAAAGGGTTTTAACACAGGTGCAACTAGGCGTATTGAATTTTTAATGTCAGGGCTTGAACAGCATGATGTAAAATCACGCTTTTATAGCAAAGCAGAGCTTGAAAGTAATAAGTTGTTATCTATATTGATAAAAATACCAATACTAAATCGTATTTTTTATTTTTTTCATATTCTATTTTTTATCTGGCAAGGTCATAAAGTGGTGACAGAAGTAATTGTTGCACCAGTGTTTCTTAAAAATGTATATCTAACTATTCATGATCTGAAAGCTTTCGATATTAAAGCTCAGCGTGGCCGAGGTAAGAGGATTCTCTATACATATTTTTCTAAGCGGGCGAAAAACATAATTAGTGTATCCGAGTATACTAAAGATCAACTTATTAAGTTATGTGGAGTCAAAGCAAACCGTATCACTATTATTTACAACGGTATTAGACAGTCAAATTTAGAGCTTTTAGATAAATTAACACCAACGAAAAAGTACGACTTTGTTTACGTGTCTAGCTTTGCAAAACATAAAAGACATGTCCAGCTGATTGAGGCGCTACCGAAGTCAAGTTCTTTGCTTTTAATAGGGCGGGATTTTGGAGAGTTAGCTAATGTACATAAAGTTATTAAAGAACAGAGTTTAAATGTTACAGTTCGTACAGATGTCGAAACTGATTATGAGCTTTATTATAGTATGAAAAGTGCAGATATTGGTGTTTTCCCTTCAGTTTATGAAGGCTTTGGCATTCCTGTCTTAGAGTACTTTGCCGCTGATTTGTATGTTGTCACGTCAGATATACCTCCATTTAAAGAGCTTCAAAGTTTCACTAATTTACAGTACTCAGCTGATGACGCAGCTGAGCTGAAAAGCGTATTAAACAAAGCTTTACAGGAGTGTTCTATAAAAGAAACGAATCATATAGGTGATTTAACAAAGTTTAATGAATTAAGTTTAAGTAGTTGTTTAATAAACTTAATTTCAAAAGGGGATAGAGATTAAAATGAAAATACTAATTACTGGTGGTGCGGGGTTTATTGGCTCAGCATTAGTGCGTCATATTATTGAGAATACTTCAGATACTGTAATAAATGTAGACAAGTTAACTTATGCTGGAAACACTGAATCACTGTCAAGTATTGAACTAAGTGAGAGGTATTTTTTTGAGCAAGTAGATATTTGTGATCGTGAAAACATTGATATTTTATTCGATAAATACCAACCTGATGCGGTTATGCACCTTGCGGCAGAAAGCCATGTCGATCGTTCAATTGATGGTCCTTCTGACTTTATTGAAACGAATATTATTGGTACTTACCAGCTATTAGAGTCAGCACGTAATTATTGGGGCTCTCTAGGTGATATTGAAAAGCAAAGTTTTCGCTTTCATCACATTTCTACAGATGAAGTTTTTGGAGATTTAGAGGGGCCCAATGATCTATTTACTGAAAAAACTCCATATGCACCAAGCTCACCATATTCGGCCTCCAAGGCTTCAAGCGACCACTTAGTAAGAGCTTGGCAGCGAACTTATGGTTTACCTACAATTATTACTAATTGTTCGAATAATTATGGTCCGTATCATTTCCCTGAAAAGTTAATCCCGCTCGTAATTTTAAACGCATTAAAAGGTAAAGAGCTTCCCGTATATGGTGATGGTCTGCAAATTAGAGATTGGCTTTACGTTGAAGATCACGCACGAGCTCTTTATAAAGTACTAACCAATGGCGCGATAGGTGAAACCTATAACATCGGTGGTCATAACGAAAAAGCCAACATTGATGTTGTGAAAACAATATGCAATTTACTCGAAGAGTTAGTACCTGAAAAGCCAGCTGGTGTTGAGCAGTATCAAGATTTAATTACTTTTGTGGTAGATAGGCCTGGTCATGACGTTCGATATGCAATTGATGCAACAAAAATTGAAAATGATTTAGGATGGAAACCAGAAGAAACTTTTGAGTCAGGTTTACGCAAGACTGTAAAGTGGTATTTAAATAACACGAAATGGTGGGAAAGAGTATTAGATGGCTCATACTCATTAGAAAGATTAGGCAAAGGAGCATAGCTATGAAAGGGATTATATTAGCCGGAGGTTCTGGCACTCGATTACACCCAATTACAAAGGGGATATCAAAGCAATTGCTACCTATATTTGATAAACCAATGATCTACTATCCATTATCGGTATTGATGCTAGCAGGTATTAAAGATATTTTAATAATTACAACGCCTGAGGATTGCGATGGATTTAAGCGTCTTCTTGATGATGGGAGTCAGTTTGGTATCAATTTAGAATATGCATTACAACCAAGCCCAGATGGTTTAGCGCAAGCTTTCATTATTGGTGAGGATTTTATTGGTACTGACAATGTATGTTTGGCTTTAGGGGATAACATTTTTTTTGGTCAATCATTTGGTAAACAACTTATTCATGCGCGTGACAACCTTTCTGGAGCAACGGTTTTTGGTTACAAGGTAATGGATCCAGAGCGTTTTGGTGTTGTAGAGTTTGATGAGGATTTTAGTGCTATTTCTATCGAAGAAAAGCCTACAATTCCAAAATCAAACTGGGCTGTAACTGGTTTATATTTTTACGATAACTCCGTAGTTGAACTTGCAAAAACAATAAAACCTTCGGAACGTGGTGAGCTTGAAATAACTTCGATAAATCAAGCGTACCTGGAAAGGGGGCGGTTAAAAGTAGAGCAATTAGGCCGAGGCTTTGCTTGGCTAGATACGGGCACTCATGACTCTCTTCTAGAGGCATCGCAGTTTGTTCAAACAGTCGAAAAAAGGCAAGGTTTCAAAATTGCTTGTTTAGAAGAAATCGCTTTACATAACCAATGGTTAACTAAAGAGAAAGTTAAAGAAATAGGCCGTAGTTTAGCCAAAACTGGCTACGGACAGTACCTTTTAAATATAACTAAATAGATTTAAATATGAATGTTATTAAAACTAAAATCAAAGATTTACTTATTATAGAACCAAAAGTTTTTGGAGATGAACGAGGTTTTTTTTATGAAACATTTCAGTCAGAACGCTATAAGTTGGCTGGGATTAAAGAAGACTTTGTTCAAGATAATCGTTCAAGATCCACTAAAGGGGTGCTTCGTGGATTGCATTTTCAAAAAGTTAAACAACAAGGAAAGCTTGTAACAGTCACCAGCGGAGAGGTATTTGATGTTGCTGTAGACCTTAGGCCAAATTCAGAAACGTTTGGGCAGTTTGAGCATATAATTCTTACAAGTGAGAACAAACTACAATTTTATGTACCACCAGGTTTCGCTCACGGTTTTTGTGTATTGAGTGATACAGCTGATTTTCAATATAAATGTACTGACTACTATGATCCTACAGATGAGAGTGGAATATTATGGAATGATGCGTCATTAAATATTCCTTGGCCAATACAGAATCCATCACTCTCTAAAAAGGATCAAGAGCAACCCAGACTTGAAGAAATTAAAGCTTTTCTAATTAATGGTTGGAACTAATTAATGTCTTTATATACAATTTTTGGCGGCAGAGGTTTTATTGGTAGTGAGATTGTTCAGCAATTAAAAGCTAAAAACCATGAAGTGTTCATACCTCAAAGAGGGGATTCCTCTATATTTACTAAAGAGCTAGGCATCGTAATATATTGTGCAGGAAGCGGAGATTGCCAAAATGCTCCTTTTTCAGTATTTGAAGCCAATTTATCCCTTTTAGCAAATATTTTACAGAAATCAAAATTTGAAAAATTACTTTATATTTCATCAACACGTGTTTATATGAATCAAATTGAAAGTAATGAAAATTCAAATTTAACAGTAAGTTATGATGATAGCCGCAGGTTGTTTAATCTAACTAAGTTAACTGCTGAAGAGCTTTGTAAGAAAAGCGGCCGTAACGTTTATATTATTAGACCAAGCAATGTCTATGGGGTTGCTTTAGATAGTCCTTTGTTTTTACCCGCAATAACACGAAATGCGTTAAATCACGGTAAAGTAGATATGTTTGTCACACCGGAATACGCCAAAGACTATGTATCTGTCACTGATGTTGCAGACATAACTTGTAAAATAGCGGAGAAGCCTAGTCCGTCAAAAATTATTTATAACATTGCCTCCGGTGAAAATACATCAGCTCTGGAAATCGCAAAGTTACTTGAATTAGAAACTGGTTGTTCTGTGATTTGGCATGAAAATGAGTGTACTGATAAGTTTTCTGAGATAGATATTACAGCTATTAAAAGTGAGTTTAGTTTTGAGCCTTGTAATGTTTTAACTGATTTGACGCAAATGATTACTAATTTTAAAAAGGTGCTTACTACGCAAAGCTAAGTAACTTAATCAGAATGTCTATAAGGTGTATAATGAATATTCGAAAGCTTCTGGCTAATATTAGGTATAAGTATTTTAATAAAAGTAAGGTAGAAATAGCTCCTAGTGCAAATCTTCATTTCGGTGGTACATTCATCACTACAAATATAAGTGGAGTTTATTTAGATAAAATTAAAATTGAAGACAATGTATATATCGGACGCTATTTTAACTTACATACAGCATCAGGAATCCACCTTTCTAAAAATGTTGTGTTGAGTGACTATGTATACATTTCTACTTTAGCCCATGGTTTAGATCCTTTAAAAGGTCCAATTATGGAGCAGGCATGGACGGATAAAGGCCCAGTGTTTATCGGAGAAAGTTCATTCGTTGGGTTTGGCGTGACAATTTTACCTGGAATAAAAATAGGTAAGCATTGTGTCATTGGTGCAGGATCGATAGTTACAAAATCTTTCCCAGATTACAGCATGATTTCAGGAAATCCTGCAAAGCTGATCAAAACCTTTTGCCTTGAAACTAAGGAATGGCTAAAAGTATCATGAATGCTCTAAATTTATTAAAAAAATTACTCAGCAGAATTATAACTAGGGTCTTTTATAGTTTTTTCTTCCAAAGTATTGGGAAAAAAACAACGATATATAAACCATACCTACTAGCTAATACTCAACATATTACCATTGGTAAAAATTGCTCACTAAGAAAAGGGTTAAGGTTAGAGGTAGTACAGCCAGCCAAAGATCTCGTAATTTCAATCGGTAATAATGTCAATATAGAACAAAATGTACACATCATTGGGCACATCTCTATTAAGATAGGTAATAATGTCTCAATAGCTGGGCATTGTTCAATAGTTGATGTGGTTCACCCTTATGAGGATATACATAACGAGCAAAAAATTGGTGAGCGAATTTCACATGACCCATTTCCTGTTAGTATTGGCGATTCAACATTTATAGGTTTTGGGGCTCATATTGCACCTGGGGTTAGTGTAGGACGAAACTGTATTATTGGTGCCAACTCGGTTGTAACTAAAAATATCCCAGACTATTCAGTGGTAGCTGGAAATCCAGCCAAAGTCATAAAAAAATATGATTTTGAAGAACAAGCTTGGGTTAGAATTTAAAGCAAGTTGTACTTATATCATTCTCATTTATTAAGAACATGACTTGTAACTACATAAATAGCATCGAAAATTTAAGATATTGCTACATATAGGACTTATATGATTTTACCAGTAATTATGGCCGGTGGTTCCGGTACTCGTTTATGGCCTCTTTCTAGAGGAAACTACCCAAAACAGTTTTTAAAACTTATTGGTAACCAAACAATGCTACAGCAGACAATCGGCAGACTAAATGGTATTGACCACAATCCAGCTATGCTGATTTGCAACGAAGAACATCGCTTTATTGCAGCTGAACAATTACGCCAATTAGACGTTGAACACAGTGGAATATTTTTAGAGCCTGTAGGGCGTAACACTGCCCCAGCTATTGCTTTAGCAGCATTTAAAGCGTTAGAGAATAACCAAGATCCGCTGCTACTTGTTTTAGCCGCTGACCATGTTATTGAAGATCAGCAGGCTTTTCACCGAGCTGTAATAGAAGCTACTGAACTTGCTGAGCATGGTAAATTGGTGACTTTTGGTATTGTTGGAGATAAGCCAGAAACAGGGTATGGATATATCAAACGTGGCTTGGCACTAGATACCGGTTTTGTTGTTGATGCTTTCGTAGAAAAGCCGGACTCAGCTACAGCCAAGCAATATATAGAAAGTGGTGAGTATTATTGGAATAGCGGGATGTTTTTATTTAAAGCGAGTCGTTATTTAGATGAGCTGAAGACATATCGCCCTGATATTTATGAAGCGTGCGCAAACGCGATGCAAATGCAAAATAGCGATTTAGATTTTGTAAGGGTAGATAGAGAGGCATTTGAAGCGTGCCCAGATGAATCGATTGATTACGCGGTAATGGAACACACAAGTGATGCGGTTGTTGTTCCCCTAGATGCAGGCTGGAGTGATGTAGGTGGCTTTTCGGCACTTTGGGAAGTATCAAAGCAGGATGAAAATGGCAATGCATTTTCAGGTGATGTGAAAGCAGTTGATACTAAAAATACCCTTGTATTTGGTGAAGATAAGTTAATAGCCACTGTAGGGATAGAAAATTTAGTTATTATTAACACTAAAGACGCCGTTTTAGTTGCCCATAAAGATAAATCACAAGAAGTAAAAGCAATTGTGAACCAGTTAAAAGCAGAGCAGCGCTCAGAAGTTACATTCCATCGTGAGGTTTACCGTCCTTGGGGTAAGTATGACTCAGTTGATAGTGGTGAGCGATTCCAAGTTAAACGTATTACTGTAAAGCCTGGCGCCAAATTATCTGTGCAAATGCATCATCACAGAGCAGAGCATTGGATAGTTGTCTCTGGTACAGCTAAAGTACAAATTGATGATACTGAACAGTTTGTTACAGAAAATGAGTCGGTTTATATTCCAATTACTGCAGTTCATGCCTTGGAAAACCCCGGAAAAGTTGACCTAGAACTTATTGAGGTTCAGTCGGGCTCATATTTAGGTGAAGATGATATTGTACGGTTTGAAGATCGTTATGGCCGAATAGGGAATAATTAGTCGATGCTAGCGAATCAAGTTATTGCGCAAAGTGGTGTTTCATTCGGAACAAGTGGAGCGAGAGGCTTAGTTAAAGACTTTTCAGCTGATGTGTGCGCTGCATTTACAGTCGCATTCTTGGATGCTGTAAAAGCAGGCTCTAGCTTTAACCGCTTAGCAATTGCAATAGATAACCGACCCAGTAGCTATTTAATGGCCCAGGCGTGCGCAGCTGTATTAAAGCAGTTTGATATTGAAGCTGTTTACTATGGAGTTATCCCTACACCAGCGCTGGCATATAAAGCAATGCAAGATGGCATGCCAGCAATTATGGTTACTGGTAGCCATATCCCATTTGACCGCAATGGCTTAAAGTTTTATCGACCTGATGGCGAAATTAGCAAAGATGATGAACTCGCAATTGTTAGTTCGCCTGCAAACTTTACCTCAATTGAATCTATGCTAGCGCCTCTAAACATTGATAACAGTGCTACTGAAGCGTATATAAAACGCTATTCAAACTTATTTAGTGTTGATGCCTTAAAAGGGAAAAAAATAGGTATCTACGAGCACTCAAGTGCCGGTCGCGATATTTATAAGCAATTATTTGAATTATTAGGGGCTGAAGTTACCAGTCTTGAGCGAACAGATACTTTTGTTCCCATAGATACAGAAGCCGTATCTGCGGCAGATCAGCAAAAAGCACTGGATTGGTCTTCTTTATATGGTTTCGATGCTATTTTTTCCACTGATGGTGATGGTGACCGTCCATTAATTGCCGATGAGAAAGGCAATTGGTTGCGCGGTGATGTTTTAGGATTGCTTTGCAGTCAATTATTACAGGTTGAGGCTTTAGCTATTCCTGTTAGTTGCAATACAGCAATCGAAGAATCTAGCAGCTTTAAATCAGTCACTCGAACAAAAATTGGTTCACCTTATGTGATTGCTGAATTTGAAAGACTAGCAGAGTGCAATGCTAGTGTGGCAGGTTTTGAAGCAAATGGTGGGTATTTACTTGCGACAGATATGGAAGTTGGCAATGGTACATTAAAAGCTTTACCTACGAGAGATGCGCTGCTGCCAGCATTTGCAGTGCTAACACAAAAAAGCGCAGTATCAGAGTTGGTTGCACAATTGCCAGCAAGATATACTGCAAGTGATCGCCTACAAAACTTTTCAAGAGATAAAAGTGATAAGTTAATTCACACTTTAACGGCAGACCCATTGGCGCTTTTTGCATTATTAGGGTATAGCGCTGTTGCAAGCGTAAACACTATTGATGGACTCAGAGTAACATTCACTAATGGGGACATAATTCATCTTCGCCCGTCAGGAAATGCACCAGAATTAAGGTGTTATGTAGAAAGCGATAAGCAACTCTCTGCTGTTAATATTGTGAATAAAGTACTTCAATTAATATTTGTTTTTTAATAATCGCTATAATATCTTTAGAACCCCATTAAACTTGAAAAGTTTTAATGGGGTTTTTATAGACACTACCCTAAAGTAGCACGTATAATCCCCCGCGTCTGAAATAAGAATCTGCGTTTCTTAGACGAAAAGTCACTATTTTAGGGATTGATATGGATAGTTGGTACTTATTATTTTGTAAATCGAGGCAAGAAGCACGCGCCCAAGTTAATTTGCAAAACCAAGGGATTGAAGCTTTTTTTCCTCAGCTACAAAAACAACAGCTAATTAACGGTCGTCGTATTGTTAAACAATCTGCTGTGTTTCCTAATTATTTATTTGTTCGCTTAAATCCCCACACAGGCAACTTTGCTGCGGTAAAAAATACCCGTGGTATCAGTGGTTTTGTGTCGTATGGTGCATCGTATCAATTAGTACCTGCACAACTTATCAAAGAATTAAAAAATTTCGAGCTAGCTCAAGATAGTAATAATTTACCGCAACCCGGTGATTTAGTGTGCCTAAATAATGGTTCATTTAAAGACGTACAAGCAATATTTAAAGAGCCTGAGGGCGACATGCGCAGTATATTGTTAGTCAACCTACTCAATAAACAAATAGAAATGAGCGTAGATAACTGCGACGTAAGAAAAGTAGGTTAAAAGTTAAAGGTTAAAGGCACTAGGAAAACAAAGGTACTAGGATCTAGCTCCTAAAACCTAGTACCTGTGGTTCCAAATGTAGGAGCCGGCTTTAGCCGCGAAAGATTTTAAGTGATTTATTCACAAAGAGGTTAAGAGGCGCTGCGCTTAAGAGAAAAAGAAAGATTAAAGGTGCTAGGAAGACAAAGGTACTAGGTGCTAGGTAAGTGACTAGGACCTAGAGCCTAAAACCTAGCACCTATGTTTTAAAGTGTAGGTGGAGCTTTATACCGCGCTGTTTATAAAATTCATGGCTAAAGCCATTTCCTACAGGATTTAAATTTATCGTAGGAATCGGCTTTAGCCGCGAAAGATTTGACCTTTCATCTTTTGCGTTAAAACTGATGAACCTAGAACCTGAATTTTACAATTTGAATTAAACTGACCAGAACGTAGGAACTGCAACCTAGGGGCGGAAGCGTGTCTAAAGAGATAGGTTCTAGGGAAGTGACTAGGTGCTAGAGCCTTAACATAGGTGAGTGGCTTTCCACCGTGTTTTAAATACAGTGCGGTGTTTGTGTGTCAGCAAGCTTAACGCCTACGGGGTTAAGGTTATTCTCGGTGTTTAATTAATCACATGTAGGCGAGTGGCTTGCCACTGAAGCGAAAGAGGTTGCAGCGATGCTAGCGTCATTAATTAAAATCAGAAAAGGTTGTATTAAAGAGACAGAGCCTAATTACAATATTGATGAACCTAGAACCTAGAACCTAGAACCTAGAACCTAGAACCTAGAACCTAGAACCTAGAACCTAGAACCTAGAACCTAGAACCTAGAACCTAGAACCTAGAACCTAGAACCTAGAACCTAGAACCTAGAACCTAGAACCTAGAACCTAGAACCTAGAACCTAGAACCTAGAACACTAAATTAACAAAAAAGTTAACTGCTTGCACACTAAACGTGCAGTCAACCTTGCGAAGCAAGGGTAGCCATGCTTTAATTAGCCAGCAAAAATAACAGCAAATTATTTAAAATAAGCTGAAAGTTTTAGAATTTAATATTATTTGGGAATTAACAATGGCGCTAAGCTGTAAAACACTTGTAGCATCACTCACGTTGCTAACAATGACAGGTTGTACAATCATCCCCGGTAGCCATTTCGAAGGAATCGAATCGGGTGAACAAACAAAAAACCTAGAACAAGACCTTGAAAAAGTAAATATTCAAATTATTGACTCATCTTTAATTAGCCTGCAAAACCAAGCGCGTAAAAAAACGAAGCCACCTTCGAGCCTTGATGGTTTAAATGTTAGTGATTATGAATACAAACTCGGAGTAGGTGACGTACTTACCATTGGTGTATGGGATCATCCAGAATTAACCATACCAGCAGCTGTTCAGCGTACCGCTGAATTTGACGGTTTCCGTGTGCAAGCAGACGGTACAATTACCTATGCCTATGCACCAAATATTCAAGCAGCAGGTAAAACTGTACAACAGATACATGCAGAGTTAGTTAAGCGTTTAAGTCGCGTAATTGAAGATCCGCAAGTTGATATAAAAATTGTTGGTTTTAGAAGCCAAAAAGCATACGTAACAGGTGAGGTTACCAAACCAGGTGTGTACCCAGTAACTGAAACTCCACTTACATTGATTGATGCCTTAAACCAAGCCGGTGGTTTAACCGCGGCGGCTGATTGGCGTACCGTTACTTTTACCCGTGGTGATAAAACCGAAATTATTAAACTTGATGACTTTTATGCCCATGGTGATATTTCACAAAATCGTTTACTACAACACGGCGATATAGTGCACGTAAATCGTAATGATTTACAAAAAGTGTTTGTATTGGGCGATGTTAAACGCGCAGGTACAGTGGGGGTTAATCGTTACGGTTTAAACTTGGCGCAAGCGCTTAGCGATGCTGGTGGTTTAAACGAAAACACCGCCGATGCAAATGGTGTGTTTGTACTACGTAAACGTAATTTAGAAACCGACGGTGTAATTGCCGATGTATATCAGTTGCATGCAAAAAATGTAGCAGCGTTAGTATTAGCCGAGCAATTTGAACTACAACCGCATGATATTGTATATGTAACATCAGCACCACTTGCTCGTTGGAACCGCGTAATAAGCTTATTACTACCGTCAATCGCGACGGTTGATTCAATTGATGACCTAGCTGCAACAAACTAAGGATTACGATGTTTGATTCTATCTTAGTGGTGTGTGCAGGTAATATTTGCCGCAGCCCAACAGCTGAATACGTATTAAAAAGTAAATTAGTGGGTAAAAATATTAAAGTATCTTCGGCTGGTTTAACGGCTCTTGAAGGTAAAGCTGCTGATGCAACTGCAAAGCAAGTTGCGGCGCCGCACGGTATCACTATGGAGGAGCATAAAGCTAGGCAGTTAACATCAAGTCTAGTTGCACAAAATAGTGTTATTTTAGTGATGGAACAACGCCACTTAACTGACCTTTGTAGTCGCTACCCAGAAGCACGCGGTAAAACCTTTTTACTCGGTAAATGGTTGGGCGATAAAGAAGTGCCAGATCCATATAGGCAGAGTCTTGAAGCGTTTGAACACGTTTATGCATTAATCGACAGCGCCTGTAGCGCTTGGCAAAAGTATTTATAAGGATAGGCTAGTACATGAATGCTCAGCCCACTGCGTTAGCAGCAAACAAACAAAATAATGAAACACAAGCAAGCCAAGAAATAGATTTAATGGCGCTGTTAGGCGCATTAATTGATCGTAAATATTTTATAATTGCCTTAACAGCAGCATTTATGGCTATTGGTGTAATTTACGCGGTGTTTTCGACCCCGGTATACCAAGCGACGGCCATGATCCAAGTTGAAGAAAGTGGCGGCTCAGTCCCTGGTTTTGATGACATGGCAGGTATGTTTGAAAGTACCTCAGCCGCAGTTACAGAAATTGAGCTACTTAAATCACGTTCAGTAATTGGTGAAGCGGTTGATACATTAAAGCTTGATGTAATAGCTGAGCCAAAATTATTCCCACTTATTGGTAGTCGTGCGTTTCGTAATTTCAGCCCGATGAATGCAGGTGAATTAGCAGAGCCTAGCTTTGGTGCTAGTTCATACGCATGGGGTGGTGAAAGTATTGATGTATTTAGGTTTGATGTACCACGTTCTGCGATTGGTACAGGGTTTACATTAATAGCTGAAGAAAATAATAATCTATCGTTATTAAATGGCGAAGGCGAGCAAATATTAACAGGTAAAGTTGGCCAAGAACTCACCAATGGTAAATTTAACTTAACAGTTCGTAGTTTAAATGCCCGTGTGGGAACTGAGTTTACAATACTACGTAAAGACCGCCTAAATACCATTTTAGATTTACAAGCTGCTATTGGCGCCAGTGAAAAGGGTAAAGACTCAGGCATTATTAATTTAAGCCTGCAAAGCGAAAAACCACATTACGCTGAAAAAGTACTCGATAAAGTAGCGGGTATTTATGTACGCCGTAATGTTGAGCGCAACAGTGCTGAAGCGCAAAAATCCCTTGAGTTTTTAGAAGTACAGCTACCAGAGATCAAAAAGCAGCTAGAATTTGCCGAGCAACGCTTTAACGACTACCAAATACAGCGTCAGTCAATCAATATTACCCTTGAAACTCAGGGAGTGCTTGAGCAAGTAGTTAAGCTTGAAACTAAACTACAAGAACTTGAGCTAAAACGCTTAGAATTAGGCCGTAAGTTTAAAAAAGACCACCCAAGTTACCAAGGTTTAATTGAGCAAATTAGTGCGGTTAATGAGCAGAAAAAAGCACTAGTTGGCGAGGTAGGTAACCTACCAGAGACGCAACAAGAGCTGCTGCGTTTAAGGCGCGATGTTGAAGTAAGCAACCAAATTTATACGTTACTACTTAGCAAAACCCAAGAGCTCGATATAGTACGCGCTGGCACTGTTGGTAATGTACGCGTTATTGACTACGCCGAGGTTAATACTTCAAAGCCAGTGAAGCCTAAAAAAGCCTTAATTGTGGTGATGGCGACAATGCTGGGTGGCATGTTAGCTGTGGCCATTGTATTGGTACAAAAAGCCATGCATAAAGGCGTTGAAGATGCCAACGACATTGAAGCAATTGGCCTACCTGTTTACGCCAGCGTCCCGTATTCAGATTATCAAGAAAAACTCACTGGGTTTGGTAAAGCCCGTAAAGGTAATAATAAAGCTAAATCAATATTAGCCCTTGATAACCCAGCCGATTTATCAATTGAGGCTTTGCGCAGCTTACGTACTAGCCTACACTTTGCGATGATGGAAGCTAAAAATAACCTAATTGCCATTTCAGGCCCAAGCCCAGGTGTAGGTAAATCATTTGTATCAGTTAATTTAGCGGCGGTATTGGCACAAAGTGGTAAAAAAGTACTGATCATCGATGCCGATATGCGAAAAGGTTACCTACAAACCCAGTTTGGCATAAAATGGGACGATGGCCTAAGTGATTACTTATCAGGGCGGTTAAACCTTGAACAAGTAACTAAGCCAACCGCAGTTGACGGGTTAAGCGTAATTACCCGCGGGCAAATACCACCAAATCCATCAGAGCTATTAATGCACAGCAACTTTAGTAAGTTAGTTGCAGAGGTAAGCGCAGCATACGATATAGTAATTGTAGATACGCCACCTATTTTAGCGGTAACCGACCCAGCAATTGTTAGCGCCCACACCGGTACTACCTTGTTAGTAACCCGCTTTGGCCAAAACCATATTAAAGAAATAGAGCTGACCCGTAACCGCTTTGAACAAAACGGCACTGACGTTAAAGGTGTAGTGTTCAACGGTGTGGTTAAAAAAGCCAGTAATGCCTACGGCTATTACGGTTACTACAACTACGAATATAAAAGTGATAAATAAAAAGTAGCAGCGGGTTTACCCCGCGACAAAAAGGTAAAAGATTAAAGGAACTAGGTTCTAGCTCCTAGCGCCTTTGGTTTCAAACGTAGCAGCGATTTTATATCGCGACAAAAAGGTAAAAGGTTCTAGGATAGTGACTAGAACCTAAAACCTCGCACCTATGTCTTAAAACGTAGGAGTCGGCTTTAGCCGCGAAAGGTTTAAGTTATTTAGTAACTAGGACCTAGGGGCTAAAACCTAAAACCTAAAACCTTTGGTTTCAAATGTAAGCGAAGCTTTATGCCGCGCAGTTGTAATTAAGAATATACACAAATAAGCTAAGAGCGGCATTGCGTTAAGAGAAGTTGTAAAGCATACGTTAATCTCTTCTCGTTTACCCTCGCTCACTTATTTTTGTGTAAATGGTTTATGTTGGTCGGGCTTTAGCCCGAAAAATAGGAAGGTTCACCACAGAGGGCTCGAAGATTAAAGGTACTAGGTGAAAGGCAAAAGGAGCTAGGACCTAGATCCTAAAATCTAGCACCTATGTCTTAAAACGTAGGAGCGGGCTTTAGCCGCGAAAGACTTTAACCTTCTACCTTAAAACTGATTAACCTAGAACCTAAAATTTGACACCGTAATGCAACACAGTAGCGTTACCCTGATAGCTGATAGCTGATAGCTGATAGCTGATAGCTGATAGCTGATAGCTGATAGCTGATAGCTGATAGTAATTTAAATTTAACATCAAGAGAGTATTAAAAATGCACGATTCATTAACGGACCTAAAGATTGGCATCATAGGTTTAGGCTACGTAGGCCTCCCATTAGCAGTTGAATTCGGTAAAAAATTCCCGGTTTTAGGTTTCGATATAAATCAAGGCCGAATTGCGCAACTACAATCGGGCCACGATTCTACACTTGAAGTAAGCGACGAAGAGCTTAAAGAATCTCCGCATTTAAATTATTCTTGTACAGTATCAGACCTTGAAAGCTGTAATGTGTATATTGTCACCGTACCAACCCCTATTGATGAACATAAACAACCTGATTTAACGCCGCTTATTAAAGCCAGCGAAATGCTAGGTAAAGTGGTTAAAAAGGGCGACATTATTATTTATGAGTCAACTGTATACCCAGGTGCGACAGAAGAAGAATGCTTGCCTGTAGTTGAACGAGTGTCAGGCCTTAAGTTTAATCAAGACTTTTTTGCCGGCTATTCACCAGAGCGTATTAACCCAGGTGATAAAGAACGACGTGTAACTAATATCTTAAAAGTAACTTCAGGATCTACTCCTGAAATTGCTGAGAAAGTAGATCAACTTTATAAATCAATTATTATTGCTGGTACACATAAAGCAAGTTCAATAAAGGTAGCGGAAGCGTCAAAAGTGATTGAAAATGTTCAGCGTGACGTTAATATTGCTTTAGTGAATGAGTTACATCAGATATTTGAAAAACTGGGAATTAACACTAAAGAAGTAATAGAGGCTGCAGGAACAAAATGGAACTTCATGAAGCTACAACCAGGTCTGGTTGGTGGTCACTGTATAGGTGTTGATCCATACTATTTACTTCATAAATCACAAACATCAGGCTATGTTCCAGATTTAATGCGTAAAGCCCGTGAAATTAACGACTTTATGCCAACTTATATTGCACAGGATTTTTTAAAGAAATTAATTAAAAAGAAAATAAACCCAGTTGATTGTAAAGTTGCTTTGCTAGGTTTTACTTTTAAAGAAAACTGCCCAGATATAAGGAATACCAAGGTATACGATTTGTACTTAGCTTTAACTGACTTGTCATTAAGTGTAGAGATAATTGACCCATGGGCAGATTCTGAGGATGTATATAAAGAATATGAAGTTAACATATTAGAAACATTTAATGTGAACGAATATGACTCTTTTATTCTTGCCGTTGGGCATTCAGAATTAATTGATATTTGTTTGAAGTTACCTGACGGTAAATATTTGTATGATTTTAAAGGTCTCACTTTATAATTATGGCTGTTTTGCTGTTTTGCTTTACGCTGCTTCCACTTTTTTTTCTAGGAAATGCGGCGTATTCCCTGCCCATATTTTTAACGATAACTTTAAATTTTTTGGTTTTCAAGTTTTACGTTATATACCGAAAAAGCCTATGTCCTTTTGAGCCTTGGGTATGGTTCTCTGCAATGTTTAGTTTGTTATCCGTTAATTCAATATATCTAATTTCTACAAGATTTGAGTTTGCTGAGCACAATTTATTTAATGAAGGTGATGCTATTAACCTTCTCAATTACTCATTAGTATACTTGATATTTTCATATTTATTATTTTCCATTGGATACTTCTATGTAAGAGGAAGTCATAAGGTAAAAATTAATTTTAATGAAGGGGTAATAAGAAATATAGACTCTAGAGTATTGTCAATCTTGATCTACGCAGGTATTGCTCTTGGGGCTGTGAATTTTATTTACAATAGTATTAGTTATAACAGCGGGAATGTATTTCAATTATTACTAGATTTTGGTGCAAGAAATCATAGAGCTGATGATATTGATGGTTATACTATTTTAGGTTATCAGTTTTTACTAGGTGCTGTGTTTTTATACATAATTAAAGCAAAGAGAATTAATGTTAGCCTCGGGCTCTCTTTTTATTTGATGTGTTTCTTCACGTTTATGTTATTTATATCAACAGGGCGTATTTTTAATACGCTTTCTACTATGGCAACTGTTTTTGTTTTCTTTTATTTTTTATCCACAGAGCAATTAAGAAATAAATTTATCAATTATTTACCATTTGCAGTATCAATTGGTACTTTTCTTTGCGTCTCTTTGTATGTTTTGAGAATAGCAAGCAACCAATCATATATAGACTCTGGTGGTTGGGGTATGACTGAGTGGCTTGCTAGCATAGGTACTTTACTTGGAGATGTTGCGCACTTAATTATTGGTAAAGGAAATATCCCAAATATTCCTGCTCTATCAACGGTTATTTTTTATTATGGTAATTATGAAGATTACCTTTATGGTGAATCATTTATTTACTGGAGTTATGCGTTTATACCTAACGTGGAGATTGAGTATCTCGGTCACTCTATAAGTGACAAGTGGTATCCATCAAATGTAGGAGGTATCCCACCTACTATTATGGGAGAGTTATACGCGAACTTTGGCCCTGTTGTAGGAGTTTTTGCTTCTTTCTTTTTAGGAGGTGTATTTTCCTTGATTTATAAACTTTGTTTTACGAAGGGAACTTACATTGCTCTGATTATATATTCAGCTTTATTGTTCAGGTTCTTTTTTATAGTTCCAAAAGTGGAATCGGCAGCCTTGTCAAACGCACTTTGGTTGGTGATTATACCTGTAATCTATGTATTCATGGGGCTAATTATAACAGCTATTTTACCTAAAAAGCCGGTTTATGAATAAAGTTTTAAAGTTATTAGGAGGGAGTGCGTTTCTAGCTTTAGTTCAATTTTTGACTATGCCTGTTATATCAAGACTATTTTCAGAAGAGGCACTTGGCAACTATATATTTTTTGTTTCTTTGTTTAGCGTCTTGGCCATTTTTTTTACTGGCAGACTTGATTTGCATCTGTTACAGGTAAAAAATTATAAATCTCTTTTTTTTGGTGGTGTTGTATTATCGAGTGTAATATTTAGTATTATCCTTATTGCTACCATTTTTTTTGCTTCAAATGTATATGTATACAGTGTTCTCTCTGGCTGGATAGTTTCTGTTAGTAGCTTTTTTTATTACTTGTCTTTGAAAAAAAACCATTTGAATTTAGTTTTTTTTTCCAGGCTTGGCCAAGGTGGTGTTTTTTTTGCCTTAGTGTTTCTTTCCTACTTTATTAATATTAGTGAACAATTAATTTGGATTGAAATATTTTCGAGGCTGATTGTTTTAGCCATTTTTTTTATCTATTTTGTTAAGCCGAGTAGTTTTGATTATCTAAGGGATGAAAGCGCTATAAATAGTGATTTAATATTTACAATAGAGCTACTTAATAAATATAAAGTGTTTTTTCTTACTGCCTTGTTAGGGGCACTTGCAATACACTTAAACGTTTTTCTATTTAATTTCTATTTATCTGCTTACTTTGTAGCTATGTATTTTTTCGTTTTTAAAACGCTCTCTATGCCTGTTTCTTTAGTATCTAAACCTATTAGTGATACATTATTAAGTGAAGTAAATAACTGTAAATCTAAAGGTGAGTCAAAAAATATATTAGTTTTATACCTCAAACACATTACAATTATGTCAGTCGCTGTGTACTTATATGTATTCGTTAACGCCGACTTACTTTTTACAACCTTGTTTGGAAGTACTTGGCAAGAGATTGGCTCAGTGGGTAGATTGTTATCTTTAGTTATGATGTTTTGGGCTTTTGTTACACCATTATCTTCAATGCTTTTTTATTGTAATAAGCAAAAGACAGGGTTGTGTATAACTTTTTTAGATATTGGAATTAAAGTTTTAGCCATTTGTTTAGGGCTTTTATTTTCTGATGAATTTATTACTCTTAAGGCATACGTTCTTTTGACATCACTGCTTTATTTTAGTACTCTTTGGCGTATTTTGTATTATTTTGATGTATCTATTTTTATATTTATTAGATGCTTTTTAAAGTGTCTACTGCTTTTTTCTGTGTCTATCACTTCTTTTTTTTACGGTTTGGAAAAGCATCATCTACTATTAATCTCTTCTTTAAACGTTGTTATATACTTTATCTGGTTTTATCATGTCATATTTTATAATAGGTTCAAAAAATTGGCCAAAATGGCTTTCTGATAGTTTTAACCGCTTTGGTATACAATCTAATTACTTAGAGTACGTATCACTTTCGGCTGTGTTTAAGCTTCTTCATTTTAAAAGTGATACTTTAATTCGTGTAGGTTACAGAGTAGGTATCTTAAAACTACATTGCATTTTACTAGATTTATACTGTTTTGCCTTTTCATTAATAAAAAATAAAAAAGTTGTTGTTTATTGGACAGGCTCTGACATTCAAAGAACACAAAAAGCAGTTGAAAGCTCTTTTTATAGCTCTTCTATGTTAAAAGTATTTGCTGGTAAGAGGTTTTCACATATTACAGCTGCGCCATGGCTAGTAGATGAGTTAGAGAGTATTGGTATTAGTGCTAAGTTTCTTCCCTTTCCTGTGGATTTAAAAAAGCCGTGCTCTTTTAGAAAACGGGAAAAGTTTGAAGTGTTAACTTATATACCAGACTCTAATTATAGTAATTATCATGGCGAAACAGTGATCCAATTGGCAAAAGCGTTACCAGATGTAGCCTTTAAAGTAATGGGTGGTAATGGGGGGTGGGTTAAAGAGCATCTAAAAAATCTAACGTTTTTGGGTTGGGTTACTGATACAACAAAACTTTATGCTGAAAGCATCGTGGTCTTAAGGGTTGTTGAACATGATGCGATGGGCGGAACTGTTAGAGAAGCATTAGCCAATGGTTGCTATGTTATTTACACTTTTCCCCATGAGCATACAATTAATGTAAGGCCTGATTTCCAAGATGTATTAAACAACATAGTTAAATTAAAAAGAAGCTATTTATCAGGCGACATAAATATAAATGACAGCGCAGTAACTTGGGTCAATAATACACTTGATGAAAGTATCTTGGTTACCAGATTAATTGAAAATATAGATGGGGTTAAATAGTGAAAATTCTTCATTTTTGTTCTTATTACCATAGCTCTAGAGTTTTCGAAAATCTATTTAGCAACCTCGTTCGAGAACAAATAATATTTGTGCCTCAGCAATTTAGGTTAAGGAAGGTAAATGAGGACGCTGACAACATAATACATAGTAATGTATTAAGTATATTTACTCGGCTTAGTTTTTTATTGAAATTGTGTCTAGTCCTTACTTCTGCTATAAGATGCTTGAAAAAGTTTGTAAATGAAATCACCTTTGTGCATGCGCATACTATTTTTTCAGATGGTATTTGCGCTTATTTATTCTCTATTATATTCGATAAAAAATTGATACTAACAGTAAGAGGGACTGATGTTAATTTAGGGTTTAAATTTTTTTGGCACTATAAATGGCTTGCAAAGCTTGCTTTACGTAAAGCCTGTAAAGTTATATTTATCTCTCCCACGCACAGGGTATTATTCAAGTCTTACTTTGGTGATGAATTTGATGACAAGCTAATAACTATTCCAAATGGAGTTGATGAATATTTTTTAAAGAAAGTCTTAAACCAGAGCGAAAGAGTAGATGACGGAGTTGTAAAAGGTGTTTATGTAGGTGCAGCTTTTAGAAATAAAAATATTAAAAATGCAATCATTGCTTTTTTTAGAGCAAATAAACAAAGTGATGCTCTATTCTACATTATTGGTTGTACTTATCGAGATTACGTTAATGTTTATGGTGAAATTGATCCTAAAATAAAAGCAAGGGTTTCTTTTTTAGGTCATTTAAGTAAAGAGTGCATATTAGATTACCTTAGAATGTCTAATTTATTTGTAATGGTCTCAAAAAGTGAGACTTTTGGGTTGGTTTATATAGAAGCTATTTCTCAATGCTTACCTATAATTTATAGCCAAGGGCAAGGTGTTGATGGTTATTTTAACGATGGTGATTATGGTTTCAGATCAGATCCAAATGACATTGAGTCAATTACCCACGCGATAACTAAAACTTTAAGTTTCTTCCCACTTGGATTAGGCCCATTTGATGTTAATCCTGCAGAAGGTTTTTCCTGGTCAAGCATTGCTTCGAAGTACAATAGCGATATTTACAAATGAAATTATTATATTTACATCAGTACTTTAAAAAGCCCTCTATGAATGGTGGAATTCGTTCTTACGAATTTGCAAAGCGACTTGCAGTTTCAGGACATGAAGTTGTAATGATTACATCTGATAATGAGAATAAATTTTCTGGTTGGAAAGTTGAGAAGTTAGATGGTTTTGAGGTGCACTGGGTATCGGTTAAATATGACAATAGTTATGGGTTTTTAAAGCGCCTTTGGGCTTTTATTAAGTTTTTAGTACTTGCGAGTATTCATATATGCACCTTGAAGAGTGATAAGCTTTTTGTCACTAGTACCCCATTAACCGTTGCTATACCAGCTCTTATATATAAATTAGTTAAGAGAAAGCCTTATGTTTTTGAGGTAAGAGATGTTTGGCCTGAAGTTCCAATAGCTTTAGGTATAATTAAAAACAAAGTTTTAATACAAGTTGCCTTTCTACTAGAAAAGCTGGCTTACAAAAATGCAGAACATATAGTTGCTCTTTCACCAGATATGAAAAATAGCGTACTTGAGCGATGTGGTAACGCCACTGTTACTGTGATCACTAATGCAGCTGATTGTCATTTGTTTAATTTGTCATTACCTAGTAATGATGTATTTTTACGAAAACTGAATAAAATTAAAGAAAATCACAAAAAAGTTGTTTTTTATACTGGAGCCTTTGGCTTAGTTAATAATCTACGTAGCTTTATTAAGCTATCTTCATTTTCAGATGGTGAAATTGGATTTGTTATTATTGGTCAAGGTAAAGAGGAAGGTGAGTTAAAAGAATATGCTAAGGAGCTTTCGGTATTAGATAAGAAGCTTTATTTTTTACCTAGTGTAAACAAAAATCAACTTTCATTTGTGCATAGTACCTTTGATATGGCAACTTCTACTGTTTTACCAATAGACGCTCTCTATGCAAATTCTGCGAATAAAGTTTTTGATGCTTTCGCTGCAGGAACACCATTATTAATTAATCATGATGGTTGGATTAAAGAGTTAATAGAAAGATCTAAATGTGGACTTGCAATCAGTAACGATCCAACAGTAGATGATTTTTATACTTTAAGAGGTTTTTTGTTCTCTGAAGAGCGGTATAATGAGGCTTGCGAGGCTTCATTAACTCTTGGGCAGAATGAATATAACAGAGAGAGGCTATTCGAAGAGTTACTCTCAGTGATTGAGGTAGAAGCTGAATGAAACGCCTTTTTGATTTTTTAGTAGTTCTATGTGCAATACTCACTTTATTACCAGTAATTATTATTGTTGCTGTGCTTATTCATTTTAAATTGGGCTCGCCTATTTTATTTACTCAAGACCGCCCTGGTTTGAATGGTAAAATTTTTAAAATGATGAAGTTTAGAACCATGCTCGATGGCAAAGATAAGCAGGGTAACTTACTGCCAGATAATGAGCGTATGACTAAGTTTGGTGCTTTTTTACGCTCTACAAGTTTAGATGAACTACCCGGTTTGTTTAATGTGTTAAAAGGGGATATGAGCTTAGTAGGGCCAAGGCCACTGCTTGTGCAATATTTACCGCTTTATAATAAACAACAAGCGCGTCGCCATAATGTACGACCTGGAATTACTGGTTGGGCACAAGTAAATGGTCGTAATGCAATTAGCTGGGAGCAAAAGTTTAAATTTGATGTTTGGTATGTTGATAACCAAAGTTTTTTGCTCGACTTCAAAATATTATTACTCACGGTTAAAAAAGTTTTTGTTCGTGAAGGCATCAGTGCTGACGGGCATGTAACGATTGATCCGTTTAAAGGTTCTAATAATGACTAAAGAGTTAGCCATAGTTGGCGCAAGCGGGCATGGTAAGGTTATTGCCGATATTGCCGAGCAGCTTGGCTTTGTTGTTAAATTTTATGATGATGTCTACCCAAGTAAAACCCACATTGAGCATTGGCCAATACAGGGTACATGTGCTGACTTAGTTGCTTTAAATAATAATATGAGCGTTGTTATAGCCATTGGTAATAATACAATACGAAAAGACAAAGCATTGTTATTGCAGCAACATGGCTTTAGCCTTATTTCATTAATTCACCCAACCGCAGTTATTAGTCAATACGCTGCAATAGCCGAAGGGACAGTTATTTTTGCTGGTGCTGTTATTAATGCATTTGCGAAAATTGGTGTTGGTTGTATTATCAACACAGCTGCAGTTGTTGAGCATGATTGTATTATTAGTGACTTTACCCATATTTGCCCGAATGTGGCTTTAGCTGGTGGAGTTACAGTTGGTAGTAAAAGCTGGGTTGGTATTGGTAGCCAAGTAAAACAGTTAGTGTCAATTGGTAACAATTGTTTGATTGGTGCTGGTAGTACAGTTTTAAAAAATATACCTGATAATGTAACTGCGTTTGGTTCTCCTGCAATTGCAAAAGCAAGTAAAGCATAATTTTTATCTCATTTTCTATATAAGATTAATAGGAACATCATGTTAAACACCCCATTTTCTCCTTGGCCTAGCTTCACTACTGATGAGGCCGATGCTGTAAGCCGCGTAGTTTTGTCAAATAAAGTTAATTACTGGACTGGCATTGAAGGTCGCGAATTTGAAAAAGAATTTGCCTCTTGGGCAGATAGCGAGTACGCAATCGCACTTGGTAATGGCACTTTAGCGCTTGATATAGCGCTTAAAGCGTTAAATATAGGGGCGGGTGATGAAGTAATTACTACGCCGCGAACTTTTTTAGCGTCTGCCTCAAGTATTGTTACTGCGGGTGCTGCGCCTGTATTTGCTGATGTTGATTTAAATAGCCAAGCGATTACTGCGGCCAGTATTAAAGCGGTACTTACACCAAAAACGAAAGCCGTTATTGTTGTACACTTAGCGGGTATGCCTGCTGAAATGGACGACATAATGGCACTCAGTAAAGAACATGGCTTTTATGTAATTGAAGATTGCGCACAAGCTCATGGTGCAAAATATAAAGGTAAATCGGTTGGTAGTATTGGCCACATTGGCGCATGGAGTTTTTGCCAAGATAAAATTATGACCACTGGCGGCGAAGGCGGCATGGTAACCACTAACTCAAAAGAGTTATGGTCAAAAATGTGGAGTTATAAAGACCACGGTAAAAGCTTTGATGCAATTTATAACCGCGAACACCCACCAGGGTTTAGATGGTTACACGAAAGCTTTGGTACTAACTGGCGTATGACTGAAATGCAAGCGGTACTTGGTCGTATTCAATTAACCCGCATGAACGATTGGACAGCAAAACGCCAAGCCTATGGTGCACAACTTGATCAAGCTGCTGCTAGCTTTAGCTGTATTCGTTTAGTTGAGGTTCCTAACTACATTGAACACGCAGAATACAAACATTATATGTTTATTAAGCCTGAACAATTAGCTAACGGTTGGGATCGTGACCGTATTATTAACGAAATTGTTGAACGAGGTGTCCCTTGTTTTCAGGGGAGCTGTTCAGAGGTTTACTTAGAAAAAGCCTTTGATAACACCCCTTGGCGCCCTGAAAAACGCCTGCCTAATGCTGTGGAACTTGGCGAAACATCACTTATGTTTTTGGTTCACCCTACACTTACTGTTGCAGAAATTGCAAAAACAACAGAGGTAATGAAAGAAGTTTTTCAGTTAGCGAGTAAGTAAAAGGTAACTAGGTTCTAGGGTAAGAAACAGGTTCTAGGAAGACACTAGGTGCTAGGGAAAAAACAGGTTCTAGGGTAAGTAACAGGTTCTAGGGAAGAGACTAGGGCAGTGACTAGATGCTAGGGAAGTGACTAGGGACTAGGAAACTAAAGAGGGAAGTTTTATGCAATTTGAAAAACTGGATGTTTGGAAAAGAGCTTCTCGGTTAGCTTGTGATATTTATAAAGTTACTAAAGATTGTAAGGATTTTGGGTTTAAAGATCAGGTTACGCGTTCAGCCGTTTCTATCCCCTCTAATATAGCGGAGGGGATAGAGCGCGAAACTGCAAACGATGAATCTCGGTTTTTATATTATGCTAAAGGCTCTGCTGGTGAGTTAGTTACGCAACTTTATATTGGAATAGAAATAGGTTTTATAGCTAAAGATGAGGGCTTAAAGTTAGTTGCTGAAACAAAAGAAGTTGCAGCAATGATCGCGGCGTTAATAAAGCGCAGAAAGGGCTTTGTTAAAGAGCTAGAGCCTGATTATGATATTGGTAGCTCCTAGCTCCTAGCTCCTAGCTCCTAGCTCCTAGCTCCTAGCTCCTAGCTCCTAGCTCCTAGCTCCTAGCTCCTAGCAATAATTACATTTAAAAACAATGATTAATGATTATGTATTAGTTTGTGGCAGCGAATGGGGTTATCAGCTATAATTCATAAAATTTTAACAATCGTTAAGCTTGCTGTCAGGTTCGCCTGATAGCATGGTGCCACTGCTATGAGCAAAATTTTAATACAATCTGCATTACGTCGAATGCAAAAAAAGGGAACTTGTTGTGGATAATTACATTCGCTCTATATTAAATGCATCGCGCGCAACAAAACGCGCTATTACCTTATTTATTGATTCGTTATTTATTATTTCAGCCTTTTGGCTTGCCTTAATCGTTCGCTTAGATAGTTTAGCGCCATTTAGCAAAGCCGATAATTGGTTGTTACTTGCCTTGTTAGTACCTACTAGCCTTTTCGCATTTATTAATCTTGGTTTATATCGTGCCGTATTGCGCTATATGAACTCGCAAGCGTTGTGGGCTATTGTTTTAGGCACTTTTATCACAACTGTTAGTTTGGTGTTGCTTGCCTTTTTTATGGGTATTGAAATCCCCCGTACTATGCCTTTTATTTTTGCTTGGCTGTGCTTACTTACTGTGGGTGGAGCACGTATTTTGGTACGTGCAATGATAGGTAAACTTACTACTGCTAATAAAGAGTCGGTTATTATTTATGGCGCAGGTTCTGCAGGTAGGCAGCTTGCAACTGCGCTTGGTGCGGGGCCTGAATATTATGTTCGTGCTTTTATTGATGACGATGTAACCAAGCAAGGTTCGATCGTGCAAGGGATTCCGGTAATAAACTTTAAAGATATTTATGAACTTATTAATAAAGGCAAAGTTACTAAAGTATTGTTAGCACTACCAAGTGCCAGCCGCGCGCGCCGTAAAGAAGTACTCGCCCAACTAGAACCGCTCACAATTAAAGTGTTATCTATCCCTGGTATGGCTGATGTAGTAGAGGGGAAAGCACAGCTTTCTGAATTTAGAGAAGTTGAAATTGAAGATCTATTAGGCCGCGATCCTGTAACACCAAAACCCGAGCTAATGGCTGCCAACATTACTGGTAAAATAGTCATGGTGACTGGCGCCGGTGGTTCTATTGGTTCAGAGCTTTGCCGTCAAATTGTTAGGCAAAAACCTAAAAAATTAGTGTTATTTGAAATATCTGAATTTGGTTTATATTCAATTGAAAAAGAGCTATGTGAATATATAACTCACAATGCTATCGAGTTAGAATTAATCCCTATTATGGGTTCTGTACAGCGCATTAACCGTATTGAAACAGTGATGATGGCGTTTGGTGTACAAACGGTTTATCACGCTGCTGCTTATAAACATGTGCCTTTAGTTGAGCACAACGTGGTTGAAGGTGTTCGTAATAACGTATTTGGTACTTATTACGCTGCCAAAGCCGCGGTAAATGCTAGGGTTGAAACTTTTGTATTAATTTCAACAGATAAAGCTGTACGCCCTACCAATGTAATGGGCGCAACTAAACGTATGGCAGAGCTTGTGCTACAGGGTTTAGCGCAAACCAAAGGTAAAGGGCACCGTACGCGTTTTTGTATGGTGCGTTTTGGTAATGTGTTGGGCTCAAGTGGCTCTGTGGTGCCGTTATTCCGCAGACAAATCAAAGAGGGTGGGCCAATTACCCTGACTCACCCTGATATTACCCGTTTTTTTATGACTATTCCCGAGGCTGCACAATTGGTTATTCAAGCCGGTTCCATGGGTAAAGGCGGCGATGTATTTGTGCTTGATATGGGGGATTCGGTAAAAATTAAAGACCTTGCTAGTAAAATGGTACGTTTGTCCGGTTTTGAGGTTAAAGACGAAAACAATCCTCATGGTGATATTGAAATAAAATGTACAGGCTTGCGGCCCGGCGAAAAACTTTATGAAGAGCTATTAATCGGCGATAACGTGGGTGAAACACCGCACGAGCGTATTATGACTGCAAATGAAGCTATGCTCCCATTACCAGAACTAAATGTGTTTTTAGAAGCCTTTGATATTGCTTGCCATAATTTTGACCACGAAATGATACGCCAACTATTACTTGATGCCCCAACTGGCTTTAACCCTACCGATGGTATTTGTGATTTGGTATGGAATGCTAAAAAAGGTGCACAGCTTGAGAATCAGCCTCAAGCGAATGTAGTTAATTTGAAGGGTTAGAGGAAGGTTAAAGGTTCTAGGTTCTAAAAACACAGGTTGTAGACTTAACTTTACTTTTTCGGTGTAGCGCGAAGCGCCTCGGTGCTCTCGGTGGTAAAAATTGTTTAAGTAATTTATTCACAAAGAGGTTAAGAGGGCGCTGCGCTTTAGAGGTTAAAGGTGCTAGGGAAGGTATTGGGTACTCGTTGCTCGAAGTCCGTGGCATTTTTTCCTCTCATTTACACTCATTCACTTCTCTTTGTGCAAATGGTTTTTAAGTGATTTATTCACCACGGAGGGCACTAAGTTCACAGAGGAAGAAATTAAAGGTTGAAGGTACTAGGGAAGTGACTAGGGGCTAGGGAATTGACTGGGGTTAGGCTTAACTTTACCTTCTCGGTGTAGCGGGAGGCGCCTCTGTGCTCTCGGTGGTAAACTTGTTTTTAAGTGATTTATTTACCACAGAGGTTGTAAGAGCTAGGTAAGTGACTAGGATCTAGAGCCAAAAACCTAGCACCTATATTTTAAAGCGTAGGCGGGGCTTTACGCTGTGCGGTTTAGATTGCCTAAACGTAAGGGCTGTAGTAAGAGAACTCCTACATAAAGCCATTTCCACATTTTCTCTCATTCATTCCTCTTTGTGTTAAAATGCCTTAGTTGAGATGTATTGGAATATTAAAATGAAAATTGCTGTAGTAGGTACAGGTTATGTAGGCCTGTCTAATGGAATATTACTTGCGCAACACAATGATGTTGTAGCTCTTGATATTGATGAAAATAAAGTTGCGCTTTTAAAAGATAAACAATCACCGATTGTTGACGTTGAAATAAGTGATTTTTTACAAAATAAACAATTAAATTTTACCGCGACCACAAATAAAGAGTCAGCACTGGTTGGCGCTGAATTTATCATTATTGCTACACCTACAGATTATGACCCGGTTACTAATTATTTTAATACCAATAGTGTTGAGTCGGTTATTAAAGATGTAATGAAAATTAACCCAATGGCTACCATGGTTATTAAATCAACCGTACCAGTTGGATATACGCAGTCGGTTAAAGAAAAGTTTGGCACTGATAATGTAATATTTTCGCCAGAATTTTTACGTGAAGGTAAAGCATTGCATGATAATTTGTATCCATCTCGCATTATTGTAGGGGAGCAAAGTGAACGTGCTAAAACGTTTGCTAACTTGCTTGCGCAAGGTGCGATAAAGCAAAATATTGAGATTCTGTTTACTGACTCAACAGAAGCTGAAGCAATCAAGTTATTCTCAAATACTTACCTAGCAATGCGTGTTGCTTACTTTAATGAGCTTGATAGCTATGCCGAAAGCCATGGTTTAAACGCGAAGCAGATTATTCAAGGGGTAAGTTTAGACCCACGTATAGGTAACCATTATAATAATCCTTCATTTGGCTATGGCGGTTATTGTTTACCTAAGGATACCAAGCAGTTGTTAGCTAATTACAAAGATGTGCCAAATAATATGATTGGTGCCATTGTTGATGCTAACACTACCCGTAAAGATTTTATTGCCGATTCAATTATTAAGCGTAACCCTAAAATAGTTGGTGTGTATCGCTTAGTTATGAAAACAGGTTCAGATAATTTTAGAGCATCCGCAATCCAAGGTATTATGAAGCGTATAAAAGCGAAAGGGATTGAAGTTGTTATTTACGAGCCGACTTTAAGCGACGAAGCATTTTTTAACTCACGCGTTATCAAAGATTTTAATGAATTTAAAGAATTGGCTGATGTGATTGTGTCTAATCGTATGGCTGATGAATTACTTGATGTTGCAGATAAAGTTTATACTCGTGATTTATTTGGTAGTGATTAAAATAGAGGTCAAAGGTTAAAGGAATTAGGTGCTAGGGAAGTGACTAGGTACTAGGCTATAGCTAAGCTTGACACATATATTGTTGTTTGCAATTTTTGTAGAACCTAGAACCTAGAACCTAGAACCTAGAACCTAGAACCTAGAACCTAGAACCTAGAACCTAGAACCTAGAACCTAGAACCTAGAACCTAGAACCTAGAACCTAGAACCTAGAACCTAGAACCTAGAACCTAGAACCTAGAACCTAGAACCTAGAACCTAGAACCTAGAACCTAGAACCTAGACCCTAGACCCTATTTTCAAAAGGATTAATATGAAGTATTTAGTAACGGGCGCTGCAGGCTTTATAGGAGCAGCCACATGTCAAAAACTATTAGCAGCTAATCATACTGTAGTAGGTATTGATAATTTAAATGATTATTACGATGTAAACTTAAAATTTGCTCGCTTGGCCCAATTTGAAAACCATAACGATTTTACTTTTATCAAAATGGATATTGCTGATCGCTCTTTGATGACTGCACTTTTTAAAGAAGAGCAGTTTGACCGAGTTATCCATTTAGCTGCACAAGCTGGTGTACGTTATTCGATAGAGAACCCTGACGCTTACGCAGATTCAAACTTAGTTGGTCATTTAAATGTTCTTGAAGGTTGTCGTCATAACAAGGTTAAACATTTGGTTTATGCATCATCTAGCTCTGTTTATGGGTTGAATGAAAAAACACCATTTGAAACTACGGATAGTGTTGATCATCCTGTATCGTTTTATGCTGCAACTAAAAAAGCCAATGAGTTAATGGCACACAGTTATTCGCATTTATATAACTTACCAACAACTGGCTTACGCTTTTTTACAGTTTATGGCCCTTGGGGTCGCCCAGATATGGCACCTTACATTTTTACAAAAAAAATACTTGCTGGTGAGACCATTGATATTAATAACAATGGCGATATGTGGCGTGATTTTACCTATATTGACGATATTGTTGAGGGGGTAGTTAGAGCTGCCGATGTTGTACCTGCAGCTAATGCTGATTGGAAAGTTGAAACTGGTTCACCAGCAACAAGCTCGGCACCATTTAAGGTTTATAATATTGGTCACGGAAGCCCTATTAATTTAATGGAATTTATTTCATCTATTGAGTCTGCGTTAGGTATTGAAGCTAAAAAGAACTTCCGTGAAATGCAAGCTGGTGACGTTTATAAAACCTATGCTGATACGCAAGACTTATTTGCAGCAACAGGTTATAAACCAGCCGTAGGCGTTGAGCTTGGTGTTAAAAACCTAATCGACTGGTATAAAGATTTTTATAATTAAAAGATAAAGACGTTAGATATAAGAGCCGTGGGCTTTGACCAATATAGCTAAGAGCTGCGCGAGGTAAACTCCGGTCTACGGCTACGGGTTGGCATCGGAGTTTAAATTTATGCCGCGCGGTTTATTAAATTCATGGTTAAAGCCATTTCCTACAGGGTTTAAATTTATCGTAGGAGCCGGCTTCAGCCGCGAAATGTTTTAAAGGTTCTAGGTTTTAGGGAAGAAACTAGGTTCTAGGTGCAATTAGCCCGTGGCTCGAAGCCCGCTGCATTTGTCTTCTCTTTGTGCAAAATGGTTTTTAAGTGACTTGGTTCACAAAGAGGTTAAGAGACGCTGCGCTTTAGAGGGGGAAGATTCTAGGGAAGTGACTAGAAGCTAGGTGTTTTCATAGCACGAAGCTCGAAACCCGTCGCCCGCGGCTTTCTCTTTTCTTTTTGCAACTAGTGTTTATAATTTTGCCGAAGCCCGAAGCCCGAAGCCCGAAGCCCGAAGCCCGAAGCCCGAAGCCCCCTCATTCACTCCCTATAAAGCTTTGTGCTGTTAGATTGGAACTAATTGATTAAACATTAAATAAAGGACTAATTATGAAAGCTGTTATCCCTGTTGCGGGTCTTGGTACACGTATGTTGCCAATGACTAAAGCTATTCCAAAAGAAATGCTCCCTTTGGTTGATAAGCCACTTATTCAATATATCGTTAATGAGTGTGTTGCGGCGGGTATTAAAGAAATAGTACTTGTAACTCACAGTTCTAAAAATGCGATTGAAAATCACTTTGATACTAGCTTTGAGCTTGAGGCAACACTGGAAAAACGCGTAAAACGTAAGTTACTTGATGAAGTACGCTCTATTTGCCCGCCTGATGTAACTATTTTACATGTGCGCCAAGGTGAAGCTAAAGGTTTAGGCCATGCTGTATTGTGTGCTAAGCCAATCATTGGTGATGATGATTTTGTAGTTTTATTACCCGATGTAATCCTTGATGCATATACAGCGAACCAAAAAACCGAAAACTTAGCTGCGATGATTACACGTTTTAAAGCAACATCAGCTAGCCAAATTATGCTTGAACCAGTGCCAGAGCAAGATGTTAGTAAATATGGTATTGCGGATATCGATGGTGCTGTAATTACAGCTGGTGAAAGTGCGAAAATTAAAACTATGGTTGAAAAACCAAGTGTTGGTGACGCGCCATCAAACTTAGCTGTAGTTGGCCGCTATGTACTTTCAAAAACTATTTGGCAATTACTTAGTAAAACTCCTGTTGGTGCCGGTGGTGAAATTCAATTAACTGACGCTATTGATATGCTGATGAAAATTGAAACGGTTGAGGCATTTCACATGAGTGGCCGCGCCCATGACTGTGGCGATAAATTAGGTTATTTAAAAGCGATTGTTGAATACAGCATGCGCGATGAAAACTTAGGCACTGACTTTACAAGTTTTGTAACAGAGTTAGTAAACCCTAACAAACCAAGCCATTTAAAGGCAGTGTAAGATTTAGGTTAAGAGCTGCGGGCTATGGGCGTCGGGCTGCGGGGAACACTTAGCCCCTAAACCTGCGCGAGGTAGCATTGGTGCTTGGGCTTATTGTAGGCGCGGCTTTATGCCGCGTGGTTTTAATGTCTTCTCGGTGGTAATCTTTTTTAGCGATCTATTCACAAAGAGGTTAAGAGGCGCTGCGCTTTAGAGGAAGATATAAATAGGTATGTTTTCTCATTTACCCTCATTGTCTTCTCTTTGTGCAAAATAGTCTTGTTAGCGGAGTTGTGCCGCGCGGTTAGGATTGGTGTTTTAATTTATAGTTGATAAATGTTAAAACCTAAATTCTTGTAACTTTCACCTTTCCCCTTTAAACTTTGCCCTAGAACCTAGAACCTAGAACCTAGAACCTAGAACCTAGAACCTAGAACCTAGAACCTAGAACCTAGGAATTGATGGATTTAATAATACTAACTCGGATCACACCATGCCTAAATTGAATACGTTGTTTTTAAGTTGTGCTGCTGCATTGAGCTTGCCTGTTGCCGCTGATGAGGTAAAGCATTTCCAGTCTTTCGCAGGTTATACCGGGTTGGTTAACACTCCTAATGCTGAAGTAATGGATGCTGGCGTGGTAGATGTTGGTTACAATAACCAACTTGACTTGCGTGGCCGAGAGTATATTGATGGTCATAACTTCATCTTTTCAGCCGGCTTGTTTACAGGCCTTGAAGTTAGTGGCCAAGTTGGATCTAACTCTATCCACGATAATTTATTTTATTCTGAGGGTAGAGGCCAAATTCGTGATTTATCCTTTAATGCTAAATACCAACTACCTTACATACCAAAAGATTGGTTGAGTGTTGCTATTGGTATGAAAGATATTGGTGGCGCGGCAAATAACTATAAAACAATTTACGCTGTTGCCTCAAAAGAGTGGTGGGATTTTAGATTTAGTGCGGGGGTTGGGTCAAGCGATCGTATTACTGGCCAGATGGACGGTGCTTTTGCAGGTATTGAATGGCAACCGTTTAAATGGTTTAGTGTACTCACTGAATACGACTCTGAGGCTGTTAATGCAGCAGCGCGACTAACCATACCAAAAGAGTGGTTATATGATATTGGTGAAATTACTCTAACCAGCCGTTTTTATAGCAATACTGAATTTTCTGAAGATACCAGCAATTATTGGGGTATCAACTTTACCTTACCACTGAGTGATGAGGTAGGTTACCAGCAGCCCGTTAAAGCTGCACCCGATGTGCAAAATAATACTGCTAATGGACCTGTTGCAACTAAAACCGCGGCATCTATTAATCCTGATGCTGTAAAAATACAAACGCGAAATGATTACACTTTACCTACCGTTAAGCCTGAAGTAGGTACTACTGCAAAGATTACAAATAATACAGGGCAACAAGCTGAATTAAGCCAGTTGAATTCTCAATCTGTTAACTTGAAGTTAGCATTAGTGGAAGATGGTTTTGAAAATGTTAATGTTGCCTTTAACCATAATAATCAGTTATTTGTTAAATTTGAAAACTCAATTTTTAACCGTAACGATATTGATGCCTTAGGATTGGCGTTAGGGCGTGTTGCTGAGCTAATAACACTTGAGGGTGTTGAATTTAGCGTACAACTGAACAAATATGATTTAGCATTACTTAATGTTGTTGGTACCGTTGATAATTACAAAGAATTTATTACTAACAATATTTCGCCTGATTTATTAATTACCCAAGGGGCAGCTCTAGAGCCAAATGGTTTGGTTTGGGTAGGAACGACAGATGCTAACTCGCCATACTTTAAGCCGCGTTTAACGATAGCGCCAACCATAAGTAATACCTATGCAACTGAGCTTGGAGTATTTGATTATTCTGTTGCAATTAGAGCCGATTTAGAGGTGCCTTTATGGCAGGGCGGCGGCGTTATTTTAGGTGGCCAAGTTAACGTTGCCAACAGTGATGATTACGCTGAAAATAAACCGTTTAAAAACTACCGGAAAGAAACTCAGTTTGATCGCGCTTTGTTTTACCAAACTTTTGAGCTACCGTTTGGTTTTTACAACCAAACCCAAGTTGGCTATATCAAAGATTTTTATGATTACCAAGGTATTAGTAATGAAACAGCTTGGTTAAGTGAAGCGGGTCGACATAAAGTAAGCTTTAAATTTGGCTCCTTCCAGTACCAAGATTACCGCGGCAGCCGCAGTTACCAAATGTTTAATTATCAATATAACTGGGTAGAACAAGATATTACCTTGCATGCCCAAGCTGGTGATTTTTGGTATGAAGACAGTGGTTACAAGTTAGAATCTCGTTTTTGGTTTGGCGATAGCTACCTCGCTGTTTTTTACGAAGATTCTAGCGCTCAAAAAGCCGGCGCAGCGTTTAGTATTCCATTATCACCACGAAAAGATATGTCTGTTACTCGCTTTGGGCAAGTTAGAGGCACTGAGGCTTATCGCCATAGTATTAGTACTCAAGTGGGTAACTCAAAAAACCGATTAGTGTTTAACCAGTTATACGCACCAAGTTCAACGGTTGACCTAGATAAAACATTCTTTAACCAAGGTCGCTTATCGAGCGATTACGTTTATAAACATCTACCAAGGTTAAAAGAAGTGTATTTAAAATATCGGTAACAAATTTTTATTAGACTAACTATTGTACAAATATGTAGTTAGTCTATATTATGTAACGAACTGATTAATTACTATAGAGCGCTTAGCTCTATTTTTGGCAAAAAGTAAAAAATGTTGTTTTTTTGCTCTTTTTTGTTGCGTTATGGCTATACTTTTCTAAAGTAACCGCTAATATTGTAACGAGTATAAAAAACCTTATTTATTTATTGATTGTTTATATAAAGGAATAAAAGGACTCCCTATGTTTACTAACAAAAAATCGCTATTAGCATTGTCTATAGCTTCTGTATTTGCTCTATCTGGTTGTTTTAGTGACGACGATGGTAACGATTATGCACCACCTGGACCAGGGCCTGATCCTGAAGTAGTTGTTCCACCTGAAGCGCCAGTTGCGCTTACATTTGTTGTAAGTGGCTCTGTTGTTGATAGTGAAGCGAATGTAATTGACGGTGCGACTGTTAAGTTTTTGGAAGGTGGCGCGCCATCAACTAATATTGTTGATGTTAACGGTGAGGATGCGCAAACAATAGATACTGCTGAAGAAGGTGGTTTCATTGTTACTCTTAAGAATGGCTCAGCAACTACAAATGTAACTGCAATTGTCTCTGCCGCTGGCTATTCTACTAAAGCATTCAATCTTGATCTATCTAATGAAGATGACTTTGATGTTTTAACAGCTCAATTTGTACTTACTGGTACAGACGCAGAAGGCTTAGCTGCTGATACTGAAACGTCTACTGCTATCAGTGGTTCAACAACTACTGCTGCAATCTCTGCTGATGCTACACCTACAGGTGGAACATCTCTTGCCACTGCAACTTTACCTAGCGGTATTACTTTACAAAATGCAGCGGGTGAGGCGATTACTGGTGATTCTGTAACGCTAAGTGTTTTAGGTACGGATCCTGCGTCACCAACTAAAGGTGCCGTTATTCCTGAAGGCTTAAATGCTAATAACACTAGTACAAATGTTGCTGTTCCTGTTGCTTTAGCTGATATCAACCTGCTAGTTGGTGAAACTCCAGTTAAGAAGTTCGCTGGTGATACACTAAGTGTAACGCTTGCTGCTCCTACAGATTTAGCTGCTGGTGAAACTTTAGCTGTTAGTTCATTCAATGAAGACACTGGTGAGTGGGCTCAAGATAGCTTTGCTGTAACTCAAGGTACTGGCACTGTAAGCTTTGACACTGATCACTTAACTTGGTTTGCAGTAACTCGTAATGCAGCTGTGTGCGCTAGTGATATTGCTACTAATGTGACTGGAACTGTTCCTGCAGGTGGTTTGCTATACACCGCAATATCAAGTGATGGTTCACTATCGGGCATTCTACCTCCTGGATCTACTACACGCACATTCATTAAAGCTAATCAAGCTACGCGATTTGGTATTTATGCTGGTGCAACTGCTCGTGTGAAAGTATCGGACCGTGAAGGTGGTGTATGGTATGATTCGCAAACAGAAGTTAATATTTGTGGTACTACAGATGTTACTGTTACTGCACCTTTTACCTTAGTAAATAAAGAATTAACTTTATCAGGTGTGTGTGCTAACGATACTGATGTTGCAGTGGATGTGAGTAACTCAACTGTTAAATATCGCCGCGCTGGTAAGGGTATCAAGGCTGCTCTTAAAGATGCAGATGGTAACTTCCAGCTTACTAACCTACGCGAAGGTGAGAACTACGAAGTGACAGTTAACTTCCGTGGTTTACCTCTTAATGGTGACAACACATTCACTATCGAAGATGCAAATGCTGACGCATTAACCCAAGAATTCCAGTTTACTTGTCCTACAAGCACTGGCGGTACTGGTGGTACTGGCGGTAACTAATTTTTGTTAGTTCCTTATAGGGATTAAGCCTAAAAGCCGCATTTATGCGGCTTTTTTTATGAGTCAAATTACATGTAATTTGACAAAACTTAGTCCGTTGAACTTGAAGTAACTAATGATGTAATAAATAATTTCTTAAAACTTAAAACTTAAAACTTAAAACTTAAAACTTAAAACTTAAAACTTAAAACTTAAAACTTAAAACTTAAAACTTAAAACTTAAAACTTAAAACTTATTCCCCAATTTCAATTTTAACTCCCTCTCCTAGTACCTCTCGATACTTCTGCGCTAATGCCTGCTTTGCATCATCATCGCCGTGCACTATTTTTATCAAGTTTGGCTTTTTACGCATACCCGTTACAAATTTTATTAACCCAGTTTGATCTGCGTGGGCACTGTAGCCACTAATGGTGTGAACTGCGGCGTTGATGGTGATTTTGCGGTCATTAATATGCACATAACCATTATTTGGTCCATAGGTTTGAATATCGCGGCCAAGCGTGCCGCGGCCTTGGTAGCCAACAAAAATAACGTCGGTAGTTTCATCAGGTAAAAATCGCTCTAGGTAATTAACAATTCGTCCGCCGGTGCACATGCCGCTGGCTGCAAGGATAATTGCTGGTTGCTTGCGGTTGCTTAAATAATTAATCACGGCGATATGCTCTTTGTGGCTATCAATTGTATGCAGCTGTGTAAAGTTTAATGGGTGACGGCCTTTGGCTAGACGTTTTTTAGCTTCATCATCCCACAGTGCTTTGAAATTACGATATTCAGTAGTGAAGTTTGCCGCCATGGGGGAATCTACAATAACTTCTAAACTGTGCCAAGGTGAGTTTTTAGCTGCGTTGTGAATTATTTGCTCTAGCTCATAAAGTAATTCTTGCGTGCGGCCAATGCTAAATGCCGGCACTAATACCACGCCATTATCGGCCACTGCTTTTTCAATTACTTTTTTCAGTGTTTGGGTGCGTTCTTTGCGGCCCTGATGGTTTTTATCACCATAGGTTGATTCAATCACCAGAGTATCCGCTTTATAAGGCGCTTTTGGTGACGGTAATAATGGCGTATGCGGTGCTCCTAAGTCACCAGAAAACACCACTCGATGGGGATTTTCCTTGTTAGCTTTAGTTACTATATCGATTTCAACATAAGCTGAGCCTAAAATATGCCCAGCGCGTTGCAAGCGTGCTTTAGCCGTTGGTTTTTTGTTGGTGGTGGGTAGATTAAACCAACAATTAAATTCGATAGCGACAATACGTTTTGCGAGTAAACTTAAGCAAGCATTGATGATTTTTTGATCCCGCGTGACGCCAACTTTAAGTGCATCTTCAATCACAAGTGGCAATAGACTTGCCGATGCCTTTGAAGTAAAAATAGCGCCAGCGAAACCAGCTGCAAATAAGTAAGGTATGCGGCCAACGTGGTCAATATGACAATGTGTAACGATAAGCGCGGTGACGGTCGATATATCAAAGTCGATAGCTAAGCTTGGCCCTGCGTCTTCACCTTGAAATAACCCGCAGTCAATCAACACCGACGAGTGTTGGTCATAATCTAGTTGATGGCAAGAGCCTGTAACGCCATTCACCGCTCCATGGTGGATAATTCTCATAGTTGATCCTGCTATATTTAAAATTATATAAATTAGCAACAAGGTTAGGATAAAAGTATCAAAATTAAAAGGTTAAAGGTATTAGGGAAGTGACTAGGTGCTAGGTTTTAGGTACTAGGGGAGGCGCGGCTTTATACGCGCTGTTGTATTTAGACGTTAGATTATAGATGTTAGATTTCAGGTGGAGCTAATCTTTAGCCTTTTATTTCTCGGTGTAGCGCGAAGCGCCTCTGTGGTGAACATAATATTGCGCGAGGTAAACTCGCGCCTACGGGTTAACATGGGTGTTTGGATTTGCGTAGGCGCGGCTTTATGCTGCGCGGTTTATAAAATTCATGGCTAAAGCCATTTCCTACGTCGTCGATTGAGGTTGGTTAAATACCAAGAGCTGCGCGAGGTGCTGTGGTCAAGTAATTCCGCCTACGGGTTGGCGTAGGCGTTTGAATTTGCGTAGACGCGGCTTTATGCCGCGCACGTTGTGTTGAGGCGTTAGATTTCAGGTGTGGCTAATCTCTACCTTTAACCTAGCACCTATTACCCAGTATCTTTCATTTCTCGAGGTAGCTTTAACCTTTGCATTCAATTAAACTCAATCTCTTCAATGTAACTTTTGGTGTTTTGCATGGCTAAAGATAGGTTCGCGCCAAAACCTTTAAACGATATTATGGCTGGCCTTAGTGGTCGCTTGTCGTCGTATGCTGGTAAAAGCCAGGCATTGGATAAACAACAAACGCTATTGAGTGAATTTTTGGGCGCTAATTTAGGTGGAAAATGTCGCGTTAGTAATTATCGCGATGGTACGCTGATGATTGAGGCGGTATCAGCGCCAATAGCACTGCGGTTAAATTACTTAAAAATGGATATGCTGTCACACTTTCGCAGTGCCGGTATGGCAGAGCTTGGGCAAATTAAAATTACCGCTAACCCACAAGCCAGCCAACGGTTAAGCCCAAATAATGCAACAAAAACAGCAAACGCTACCCCCGCAAAAAAACTCCCGATGAGCGAACAAACAGCTGATTACCTTAATGCGATTGCACAAAGTGCACCACCGTCACTGAAAGAAAAACTAGAACGACTCGCAAGGCATGGTAAAAAATAAAGGTTTTAGGTGCTAGGAAGACAAAGGTACTAGGAAAAGTTTGCCATGTATATTTAGTTTTCAACTATATTGAAGAACCTAGAACCTAGAACCTAGAACCTAGAACCTAGAACCTAGAACCTAGAACCTAGAACCTAGAACCTAGAACCTAGAACCTAAGTTTTTTTCACCTCTTGATTTTTTATCATTTACCTCCATATCTTCAAAGTTAATGGTGTTTCATAGCCTTAATTAAAGTAATGTTTACGGCTTATGGTAAATTTTCTTGCAGAAAACTGATATCTTAACTACGCGATGGTTTGATGTTTCGCAGAGTCTGGTATAGTAGCGCACGTATTGAACGCTGTATTTCACAACGTTTCTCGAAATTGCTAATTAATATGTGCTCGTGTGAGTAATCTATTAATTAGTAATTATAAAAATGGGTTAGCCGATAATCGGCTAGCAAAGAACACATTGTAACGGTTTTATCATGATATCTAATTTATTTACCAAGATTTTTGGTAGTCGCAATGACCGCACTATTAAAAACTTAAGAAAGACGGTCGCGCTGATCAACGCGCTTGAAACGCAACTTGAAGCGCTTTCAGACGCAGATTTAAAAGCCAAAACAGCAGAGTTTAGAGAACGTTACGATAACGGACAAAGCCTTGACGATATCCTGCCAGAGGCATTTGCCGTGGTACGTGAAGCATCAAAGCGTGTAAATGGCATGCGTCACTTTGACGTACAGCTACTAGGTGGCATGGTGTTACACCAAGGCCGCATCGCAGAAATGCGTACTGGTGAGGGTAAAACCCTTACAGCAAGTTTACCTGCATACTTACGCGGTATTACGGGTAAAGGTGTTCACGTAATTACTGTGAATGACTACCTTGCTAAGCGTGATGCTGAAACTAACCGACCATTATTTGAATTTTTAGGTTTAACTGTTGGCTGTAACGTACCCGGTATGATGCCACAACAGAAAAAAGAAGCCTATGCCGCTGATATTACCTACGGTACTAATAACGAATTTGGTTTTGATTATTTACGTGACAATATGGCGTTTAGCATCAACGAGCGCGTACAACGTCCGCTTTACTATGCGGTAGTCGATGAAGTTGACTCAATTTTAATTGATGAAGCCCGTACTCCACTGATCATTTCCGGCCCTGCTGAAGATAGCTCGCAGTTATATGCTGAAATTAATACCATTGTCCCTTTACTTGAATTACAAGAGAAAGAAGACGAAGAAGGTGTTGAAGGCGACGGCGATTTCACCATTGATGAAAAAGCCAAGCAAGTTCATTTAACTGAACGCGGCCAAATCAAAGTTGAAGAGTTATTAACAGAACGTGGTTTGATAGCAGAGGGCGACTCGCTTTATTCTGCTGCGAGTATCACGCTACTTAGCCATATTTATGCGGCATTACGTGCCCATAAGCTGTATCAAAAAGACATTGATTACGTTGTAAAAGAGAACGAAGTAATCATTGTTGATGAACACACTGGCCGTACCATGGAAGGGCGTCGTTGGTCTGAAGGTTTACACCAAGCTGTTGAAGCAAAAGAAAATGTAAAAATTCAAAACGAAAACCAAACGTTAGCGTCAATTACATTCCAAAACTACTTCCGTATTTACGATACCCTTGCCGGTATGACTGGTACTGCCGACACTGAAGCGTTTGAGTTTCAGTCAATTTATGGTCTAGATACTGTTGTTATGCCAACTAATAAGCCGATGATCCGTGAAGATCGCGCTGATTTAGTGTACTTAACACAAGAAGAAAAATACGAAGCCATTCTAATCGACATTAAAGATTGCCAAGAGCGCGGCCAACCAGTGTTGGTGGGTACCATTTCAATCGAAAGCTCTGAATATTTATCGCAATTTTTACGTAAAGAAAAAATCAAGCACAACGTACTTAATGCTAAATTCCATGCCCAAGAAGCAGATATCGTTGCCGATGCTGGTTTACCAGGCACAGTAACCATCGCAACTAACATGGCCGGTCGTGGTACTGATATCGTGCTAGGCGGTAACTGGAATAGCGAAGTTGAAAAACTTGAAAACCCAACTGACGAGCAAATCAAAGCGATTAAAGAAGCATGGCAAATTCGTCATGATGCTGTAATTGCCGCTGGTGGTTTACATATCATTGGTACTGAGCGTCACGAATCACGCCGTATCGATAACCAGCTACGTGGTCGTTCGGGCCGTCAAGGCGACGCCGGTTCAAGCCGTTTTTACCTATCAATGGATGACGCGTTAATGCGTATCTTTGCTGGTGAACGCATGACTAATATGATGCGTAAACTGGGCATGCAACGTGGTGAAGCGATTGAGCACCCGTGGGTTAACCGTGCCATTGAAAACGCGCAACGTAAAGTTGAAGCACGTAACTTTGATGTGCGTAAACAATTACTTGAATACGATGATGTGGCAAACGACCAGCGTCGTGTGGTTTATTCACAACGTAATGAATTGCTTGAAGAAGGCGATATCTCAGAAACGATCACGGTTATTCGTGGTGACGTATTAGGTAATATGATCGACCAATACATCGCACCGCAAAGTTTAGCTGAAATGTGGGATATCCCAGGTCTTGAAGAGCGTTTAAAGCAAGACTTCTTAATTGAGCTACCGATTACACAATGGCTAGCTGACGATAACAAACTTTACGAAGAAAAGTTACGTGAGCGTATTGAAGAAGCCGTTGAGCAAGCTTATAAAGATAAAGAGCAGCAAGTGGGTGATTCTGTACTGCGCCAATTTGAAAAAGCGATCATGCTACAAAGCTTAGATCAACATTGGAAAGATCACCTTGCGGCAATGGATCATTTACGCCAAGGTATTCATTTACGTGGTTACGCGCAAAAGAATCCGAAGCAAGAGTACAAGCGTGAATCGTTTGAACTGTTCTCAGAAATGCTTGAAAACCTTAAAATTGATGTAGTAAGCATTTTAAGTAAAGTACAAGTACGCGCTGAAGAAGATGTTGAAAAAGTAGAAGAGCAACACCGTAAGAGTGAAAATGCACCGCGCGAATACCAACATGAAGAAGTTGAGCATGTAGGCGGTGAAACACCACAAGATGCCGTTGTATCTGCACGTGTAGAGCCAAAAGTTGGCCGTAATGAACCATGCCCATGCGGCTCAGGTCAAAAGTTTAAACAGTGTTGTGGTAAGTTAAAATAAGCTGTTTTAATACTGAAAAAGCGACGCTTGCGTCGCTTTTTTGCTTTTCGGAATGTGGTGAAAGGTTAAAGGTTAAAGGTGCTAGGAAGATAAAGGTTCTAGGGAAGAGACTAGGATCTAGAACCTAGAACCTAAAACCTAAAACCTAAAACCTAGAACCTAGAACCTAAAACCTAGCACCTATGTTTTAAAGCGTAGGCGGGGCTTTATGCCGCGCGGTTTTGATAAAGGTAATATGATGACGAAAAAAATTGTGCATGTAGCGGTGGGGGTTATCAAAGCAGATAACACACTATTTATCTGTAAGCGCCCTGAAGACAAACACCAAGGTGGTTTGTGGGAATTTCCGGGCGGCAAAGTAGAAGCTGGTGAAACCGTATTCGCAGCACTTAAACGTGAGCTCCAAGAAGAAGTTGGCTTAACAATTAATAGCTCAAGCGAGTTGATGGTGATTGAACATGATTACGGCGATAAGTGCGTCAAACTCGATGTGCATTTAGTCACGGATTTTACTGGCCAAGCCCATGGCGCCGAAGGCCAGCAAAGCGCTTGGGTCGCAATTGCTCACTTAGACGAATATAACTTCCCCGCTGCAAATGTAGAAATTATCGAAAAAATAAAAACGCAGTGTTGATCGTGCTTAGATTTACGTAGACGGGGCTTTATGCCGCGCAAGTTGTATTTAGACGTTAGATTATAGATGTTAGATTTTAGGTGGAGCTAATCTCCAATCTTTAACCTTTCATTTCTCGGTGTAGCGCTAAGCGTCTCTGTGGTGAACATAATATTGCGCGAGGTAAACTCGCGCCTACGGGGTTAGCATGGGTGTTTGGATTTGCGTAGGCGCGGCTTTATGCCGCGCGGTTTATAAAATTCATGGCTAAAGCCATTTCCTACAGGGTACTCCCTCGTAGGAGCCGGCTTTAGCCGCGAAAGGTTTTTAGTGATTTATTCACAAAGAGGTTAAGAGGCGCTGCGCTTAAGAGGTAAATAAAGGAGCTAGGGAAAATGGCTAGGAGCGCGTTGCTCGAAGCCCATGGCTTTTGTTTTCTCATTTACCCTCATTGTCTTCTCTTTGTGCAAAATGGTCTTGCTAGCGGGGTTATGCCGCACGGTTTATAAAATTCATGGCTAAAGCCATTTCCTACGTTTGGTACAATTTGTTTGTGGCAGCCAGCTTTAGCTGCGAAAGACGTTGTATTTATATGATACTGTGTTGTGTTTTTTATACTATATTTTAAGCGTTGACAATTTAAGGAATAAATATGCGCGAAAATCTTCCCGTCACTACGACAGAAAGAACTTTTCCTAGTGGCTCTAAACTCATATCTGTGACTGATTTAAAAGGTCAAATTGTTGATTGCAATGATGAGTTTGTTGCCATAAGTGGTTTTACTAAAGAGCAATTAATTGGTCAACCACATAATATTGTGCGGCATCCAGACATGCCTTCTCTTGCTTATAAAGTGATGTGGGAGCATTTAAAGGCGGGCAAACCTTGGATGGGCTTAGTTAAAAACCGTTGTAAAAATGGCGATTTTTATTGGGTTGATGCTTATGTCACCCCTGTGACTGAGCGCGGTAAAGTGACTGGTTATGAGTCAGTACGCTCATGCCCTAGTCGAGTTGATGTAAAACGGGCTGACGCATTATATAAAAATATAGTAAATAATAAACAGCTAAGCTTGCCTATTGCAGTAGAGAATATTGCCTTAATAATTGCCGCTATTATAGCGCTGCTGTTATTTGCGATGGGCTGGCAAAATGCGGCGTTATTGCTATTTATTGCTGCGACATTAAGTTATGCAATATGGGGGCAAATAGCTAAAAAACGCTTGGTGCATGCACTTAATGAAATGTTATCAGGCGCGTTTTCTCATTCGCTGGCGGTTAGCAGCTATACCGATGACACGGGTGACTTAGGCTATTTAAAAGTGGCAATCAAAAGCCAGCAAGCGCACTTAGGGGCGGTGATCACCCGTATTGAAAATGAGTCTAAGAATGTGTCGCAGCAGTCTGATATTGGCGAGCGCTTAACTAAAACCATGCTTGATAAAATTGAGCAACAGCAAAACGAAACTATGCAAGCCGCAGCGGCCATGAATCAAATGGCTACAACTATTGCTGATGTGGCTAAACATGTTGCTGATACTGCATCGCATGCCGATATTGCTAACGAGTTGACTATTAAAGGCGGGCAAATTGCCAATGCCACACAGCAAGCTATTGAACAGCTACGCGACACAGTTGTTGAAATAAGCGAGTCGGTACAGCGTGTGTCTGAGCAAACTAAAAATATTGCTGAAGCAGCACAAATGATCGAGCAAATTGCTGAGCAAACAAATTTATTAGCACTGAATGCTGCCATTGAAGCGGCACGTGCTGGTGAGCAGGGACGTGGTTTTGCGGTGGTGGCCGATGAGGTTCGTAATTTAGCTAAACGTACTCAAGACTCAACTAAAGATATTTATGACATAGTGAATGAGTTAACAACACGGGCAACGCGTGCGGTGGATGTTGCCGAAAAAGGTGGTAAAAATGCCGAGCATGGTTTGACTCAAGTGCTGCAAAGTAGCGAAATGCTTAAAGGTGTATCTGAAGCGGTAAGTGAAATTGCCGGTATGTCGACCCAAATGGCAACGGCTGTTGAACAGCAGTCACATGTTGCTGAAGATGTGAATCAGCAAATTCTACGTATTTCAGAGCTAGCTAACCACAGTTTTACGGATGCAAAAGATACTGCAGCTGCTATTTCATTACTAAAAACAGTATCTGAGGCACTGCACGAGTTAGTGGTGAGATTTAAGTAAAGGGGATTATGCCTGGCTGGATAATAGATAACGATTTTAGTGTTTTGATACGAATTGTTACATATTCAATTTTATTGTTGCTGCGATGAGGTTTATGATGGGATCAGCGAGCAGCTTATTATTAAGCTGCTAGAAGGGTTTGTATGCTCAACAATAATGATTTACGGGACTCCCATGAAAAAAATATCACTCACTGCAGCAAGTATTGCCCTTGCGCTGGGCCTAGTTGGTTGTGGTGAACAACAACAAGCCAAAGCGCCGGAAACGGTTGCTACTAGCGCACCAGTAGAGCAGCTCAGTTCAGGCATTGAATTAGCTAATATAGACAAGTCGGTCCGTGCACAGGATGACTTTTACTATCACGTAAATGGCCAATGGTTGGCTACCACTGAAATCCCAGGCGATAAATCAAATTACGGTTCGTTTTCACAGTTATATGATGATTCGCAAGCAGCGATGAAAACAGTGCTTGAAAAAGCGGCTGCGAATACAGCGGTTAAAGCTGGCACTGATGAATATAAACTTGGTGCGTTTTTCAAAAGCTACATGAATGAAGCAAAACGTAATGAGTTAGGTATTACACCGCTGAATGCGCCTTTAGCGGCAATTGATGACGTAGAAAACAAGTCTGATTTAGTGGCGCTGATGGCGAAAATTCGCATGCAAGGTGGTGCAGTGCCATTTGGTTGGTATGTAAATAACGATGCTAAGAACTCAAGTGAAAATGCATTATATGCGTATCAATCAGGCCTTGGCTTACCGGATCGTGATTATTATTTAAAAGACGACGAAAAGTTCACTAAAATTCGTGCCGCATACCAAGTATACATTGCTGACGTTTTAAAACGCGCAGGTGTAGAAAAGGCCGATGCAGCCGCAAAAGCAATTATTGCACTTGAAACCAGTATTGCAGATGCGCAGTGGACGCGTGTTGAAAGCCGCGATGCGACCAAGTCATATAATAAAATGAGTGTGAGTGATGCGAGTAAGCTAACCGGTGAGTTTGATCTTGTCGAATACTTCAAAGCGTCTGGTGTAAACGTACAAGATATTATTGTTAGTCAGCCAAGCTACTTTGAAAAATTTGCCGATATTTATAAAGCGACAGATTTAGCAACGTGGCAACAGTACTTAAAATTTCACTTAGTCAGCAATTATGCCGGTGTATTAGATAAAGAGTTGGTTGATTTAAACTTTAACTTTTACAGCACTACATTACGCGGTGTAAAAGAGCAAACTCCACTTTGGAAGCAAGCTGTAGATGCCTCTAATGAAGTGTTAGGTGAAATTTTAGGTAAGGTATACGTTAAAGAAAACTTCCCACCTGAAGCTAAAGCGCGCATGGAAGAGTTAGTTGATAACGTGATCAAAGGCTACGGCGTTGCGATTGAAAACCTAGAGTGGATGAGCCCAGAAACCAAGCTCGCTGCGAAAGAAAAACTCGACAAATTTACCCCAAAAATTGGCTACCCAGATAACTGGAAAGACTATTCACAGTTAAGTATTAATGCCGATGATTTAGTTGGTAACTATATTCGCCATAGTGAATGGGCTTATGCCGATATGATTGACAAGCTAGGTAAGCCAGTTGATCGCTCAGAATGGCATATGACACCACAAACAGTGAATGCTTACTACAATCCTGTGAATAACGAAATTGTATTTCCAGCGGCCATTTTGCAACCACCATTTTTTAACTTAGAAGCGGATGATGCGGTTAACTACGGTGCAATTGGTGCGGTAATTGGTCACGAGTTAGGCCATGGTTTTGATGACCAAGGTGCGAAGTATGATGGTGATGGTAATTTACGTGATTGGTGGAGCGAGTCAGACCTTAAACAGTTTGAAGCACGTACCGGCCAGTTAGTTGCACAGTATAACGAGTACCAACCGTTTGCAGATGCCAACGTTAACGGTCAATTGACCTTAGGTGAGAACATCGGTGACTTAGGTGGCCTAACGGTTGCTTTCACTGCTTATCAGCTATCGCTAGGTGGCGATAAAGCGCCAGTGATTGATGGTTATACGGGGGAGCAACGCTTCTTTATGGGTTGGTCGCAAATTTGGCGTCGTAAATACCGTGACGAAGAACTACGTAACCGCCTAATGACAGACCCTCATTCACCAAGTCATTACCGTGTGATCGGTATCTTGTCGAATATGCCGGAGTTTTATCAAGCATTTGACGTTAAAGAAGGCGACAAAATGTATATCAAACCAGCTGAACGCGTAAAAATTTGGTAATTAATTTTTATTAGTTTGCTGATTAAACGGTGGCTCAGGCCACCGTTTTTGTTTTGAGGGAAGTAAAAGGTTAAAGAGAAAGGGGCTAGGTTCTAGGTATCTAGATGCTAGAAGTAGGTGGGGCTTTACGCCACGCGGTTTATAAAATTCATGGCTAAAGCCATTTTCTACGTACAATTCCCTTGTAGGAGCCGGCTTTAGCCGCGAAAGGTTAAAAAAGGTACTGGATTGTTGTGATTCAATGCTAGGGAAGTGACTAGGTGTTAGGCTAGAACCTATCCCCTAAAACCTAGTTCCTATAGCTAGATCTGGCGGTTGAAACTGGTAAACTCTGATTTAGTCGTAGTAATAGTTGGTTAAAAATGAAAACTAAAAAACATCACTTAAGTTTAGTGGTTCTGGCGGGGGGCTTAGGTACTCGCTTTGGTGGCAATAAACAAATCGCTGAAATTACTGGCCTTGGTTGTACCATAATGGAGCTCAGTATTGCAGATGCTGTTGCGGCAGGAGTAACTCAAGTGGTATTAGTGATCAATCAGGCTGTGCGCAGCGAGATTGAGCAAGTGATTTTACCGCGCTTACCAACGGGTATAGATGTTGTGTTGGTTGAACAACGCATTGATTTAGTGCCAGAACAATTTCAACTACTTGCACAACAACGAGCAAAACCTTGGGGCACCGGACATGCTTTATTGTGCGCTAAAGATCATGTCCATAATCCTGCGATAGTTATCACAGCGGATGATTATTATGGCGCGTCGTCATTTTTATTACTTGCTGAACATTTTAAAACCCTGACCAGTTGGGCTATGGTGGGTTATCCAATTATTGATACTTTGTCAGATCAAGGGGGCGTGAATAGGGGCGTATGCCAGGTTAAAAATAACCAATTAGTTGATGTTGTTGAGTATTTAAATATTCAGAACGAGAACGGTCAAATAATGGGTGATAATCCGCAAGGAATTCGTGAGCAAATTGCCGCGGATGCGTTGGGATCAATGAGTTTTTGGGCCATTACGCCAACATTTTTTGATCGCTTAGGAACAGGCTTTGCTGAGTTTCTGCAAAAGTATGACAACGGTGTCAGAATGGAGTATTATTTACCGGATCAAATTCAACAAGCGATCACATCTAATCAACAAATAGTCACCATATATACCGCAAAAGAGTCGTGGTATGGAGTGACCTATAAGTCAGAATTACAGGATGTTACAGGTAAATTATATGAATTACGTCACGGATGAACTAGCCCCGATCTTGCCTTTTCCCGGGCACAACAATAGCGAAGTAAGTATGAAGTCAAATTCCATTGCGGTTTACTTGTCCCAAAGTTTTGGCCTTGGCAATGAAAAAGTCAGTATGAAACCAATTGGTAGTGGTCATATCAATACCACTATGTTGTTAACGGCACCAAAAAAATCATTAGTAGTGCAAAAGCTAAATACTGAGGTTTTTCCTGAGCCTGATATGCTGGTAAAAAATGCTCGTTTAATCGAGCGTCATTTAACTAAAAAACATCAGTCGGGTGATTATGATTTAGCGATTATTCGTCATGTTCCTACTGTTGAAAATAACTATTTAGTTGATTGTGATGACGGTGTTTGGCGTGCTCTCGAATTTATTGGCGGCAGTTATAGTGAAGATGTTGTGTTAAATGCTTCACAGGCACAAACTGCGGCCAATGCATTTGGCCAATTTGCTGTTGCCTTGGAAGATTTTGATGCCAAGCAATTGCATCATGTCATTCCTGATTTTCATAATTTGGCGATGCGTGCTGAAAAACTCAAAGCAGTGGTTGCAAGCGATCCGGTTAAGCGTTTAGCAAGTTGCCAAGCTGAAGTCGATTTTTGCTTTGCACAGTTTGGACTCATTGATGAGCTTAAATTGTTAGCAGGCAACGTACCCGTTAGACCTTGCCATAATGATACTAAAATCAATAATATGTTGTTCTGCAATAAGTCACATGATGCCAAAGCGGTGATTGATTTAGACACTTGTATGCCCGGTTATTGGTTATATGATTTTGGTGATATGGTACGGACTTTCTGCTCGCCAGAACAAGAAGACTCAACCAATTTAGACAATGTAGGTGTTCGCGAAGAAATCTTTGCGGCCGTGGTTAAAGGCTATGTTGAGCCTTTGAAGGATTTAATCACTGAGCAAGAAAAACAAAGCTTTTGGTTAGGCACTAAAGTAATGACCTTTATGATTGGCCTACGTTTTTTAACTGATTACATTGATGGCGATCATTACTTTTCAATTAAGCATGCTAATCATAACTTAGAGCGTGCGCAAAATCAGTTTGCTTTATATCGTGATATTCTTGCCAAAAAGAGCACACTGAAAGCCATTTTAAGAGATGTGTAATAAAGGTTAAAGGTTAAAGGTAAAAGGTAAAAGGTAAAAGGCGCTAGGAGCTAGGAGCTAGGGAAGTGACTAGGCGCCAGGTTTAACTTCGTTTTCTCGGTGTAGCGCGAAGCGCCTCTGTGGTGAACGTAATATTGCGCGAGGTAAACTCGCGGCTACGGGTTGGCATTGGTGTTTGCATTTGCGTAGGCGCGGTTTATAAAATTCATGGCTAAAGCCATTTCCTACGTCGGCGGTTAAGGTTAATGCTAACCCTTGCTTTTCCTCTGTTATCTATCCTTATCTACTTTACCTGATCCTCTGCTTTAGGTAAGTTGAGGTTAAGTAAATCCAAGGATAACAACAATGAAGCAGTTTAATCGTCGAGATTTTTTAAAAGCCGCCAGTGCAGCGGCTGCGGCTAGTGTGGTTGCAGGCTGTGCAAGTGGCGCTAATGGCAGTGCTATTGCTCCTGCGCAACAAGGGCAATCGATAATTGGCCTGATTGCACCAAAAATGGATGTCGTACGGGTTGGTTTTATTGGTGTTGGCCAGCGAGGCTTTGGCCATGTAAAACGTATGAGTCATATTGCTGGTACTGAAATAAAAGCGATTTGCGACACTCATAATGAAGTATTAGAACAATCTGCAAAATACCTTACCGATAAAGGGCTGGTAAAGCCTGCACTGTATACGGGTTCAGATAACGCTTACCAAGCAATGCTTAATCGTGATGATATCGATATTGTAATTATTTCCACCCCATGGAGATGGCATGCGCCAATGGCGATTGATGCTATGAACAGTGGTAAGCATGCTTTTGTTGAAGTACCGTTAGCTCTAACGGTTGAAGAAATGTGGCAAATTGTTGATACCGCAGAGCGTACTCAAAAGAACTGTATGATGATGGAAAACGTCAATTATGGGCGCGATGAGCTGATGGTATTGAACATGGTTCGCCAGGGCGTGTTTGGTGAACTGTTACACGGCGAGGCGGCGTATATTCATGAATTACGCTGGCAAATGAAAGAGGTTGAACATAAAACGGGATCGTGGCGCACTGCTTGGCATGCAAAACGAAACGGTAACTTGTATCCTACTCATGGCTTAGGCCCTGTGTCGCAATATATGAATATTAACCGTGGCGACCGCTTTGACTTTTTAACCTCGATGAGCTCACCGGCATTGGGTCGTAGTGCTTATGCAAAGAAAGAATTTCCAGCCGATCATCAACGTAATCAGCTTAATTATATTGCTGGTGATATGAATACGACTCTAATTAAAACAGTAAAAGGGCGCAGTATTATGGTTCAACATGATACCACCACACCACGTCCATACTCGCGTCATAATTTAATTCAAGGCACTAATGGTGTGTTTGCCGGTTTTCCAAATCGTATTGCGCTGGAAGATGGTGGTTCGAAGAGCTTCCATGAGTGGGATTACGAAATGGCTGATTGGTATAAAAAATATGATCATCCTCTGTGGCTGAAAATGGGCGAAGAAGCACAGCGTAACGGCGGTCACGGTGGTATGGACTTCTTAATGTTTTGGCGGATGATTTATTGCCTGCGCAATGGTGAAGCGCTCGATCAGGATGTATACGATGGCGCCGCTTGGTCTGTGATATCGCCGTTGTCAGCACAGTCAGTGAGTAATCGTAGTGCATCAATTGATATTCCCGATTTTACCCGTGGTGCATGGCAAAGTGCCAAACCGTTAGCAATTATAGGTAGAGAATAGAGCTGCTAGGGAAGTGACTAGGTTCTAGGAGCTAGGTAATAGGTTAAAGTTAGCCTCGGTGTTTGGATTTGCGTAGGCGCGGCTTTATGCCGCGCGATTGTAATATCTTCTCGGTGTAGCGCGAAGCGCCTCGGTGTTCTCTGTGGTGAATTTAAAATTGCGCGAGGTAAACTCGCACCTACGGGGGGCATTGGTGTTTGAATTTGCATAGGCGGGGCTTTATGCCGCGCGGTTTATAAAATTCATGGCTAAGTGTTTAAGGTTGATGCTGAGGACACGTTGAAGAGGTTACTCAGCAATAAACGGTAATTGCCTATAAATAGCGGGTGTTGATACCCAGACTGTATATAGGCTCACATTAAATGTAGTTTAGCGCATGATGCTTTCTTTAAGGTATTGAAATAGCTCTTTGTAGCCTTTAGCTGGCTTTTCAATTTTCACTTCTTTTGCAGCATTACGAATTAATTGTCGTAATTTTTGACGATCAATGGCCGGGTGTTGCTCTACGGTTTGGTTTACCAAATCATCACCTTGGGCAATTAAATCATCACGCAGTTGCTCAATCTTTTTAATCATCACTTCAGCTTGATTATTTTTATTAAGCATAATGTCGATAATAGCGTTGATCTCTTCGATATTTTCCACAGTTCGCAATGTTTTTGCGATGTAATTTAAGTGACGACGATATGCATCACTTTTGTTACTGATTTTGTCAGCAACAACCATTGCCGCTTTTAAATCGTCATTTAAGGGTAAGCGTTCACGCTGTTTTTTCCCCATTTTGGCAATTTCAGCACCTAACTGATGAAACTCTTGCGCTTCGCGCTTTAGCTCACTTTTTGATATATAGATAATTTCTTCTTCAATTTCAGCAGGCTTGCCTTTTTTCTTCGCCATGGGGTACTCATATGATAACGTTAACTGCAGTCATTATACGCCATTTAATTAATGATTAATATTAGCTGATGCAATGCAGTGAGTGTGTTAGCATTTAAGTATTATGATTGCGCCCGCAAAACGCTCCAAGCTCAGGACTAAAAAGATGAAAAGCCAACAGCAAGATCCTATTTACACTCAAATTTCTCAAATTAAAGATGCCGTTGCAGAAGTTTTAGAACACGCTAAAAAACTCGGCGCTACGGGTGCTGAAGCGGCTATGTCGAGTACCTCAGGTTTATCTGTCAGTACTCGCATGGGAGAAGTCGAAACAATCGAATTTAACCAAGATGGCGGTTTAGGGATCAGCGTCTATGTTGGTAATCATAAAGGCTCAGCATCAACGGCTGATCTAAATCCGAAAACATTACGCACAGTGGTTGAAAAGGCCATTGATATTGCCAAATTTACTTCAGATGATCCACATAATGGCGTCGCCGATAAAGACCTACTTGAGTTTGCCCCGCTTGATTTAGATTTATATCACCCCTGGGATGTTAGTCCTGAACAAGGTATTGAGTTGTGTCATGCGGCGGAGCAAGCAGCGCTTAACGCTGATCCACGCATTGTAAATTCAGACGGCGTAAGTTTTTCATCGCATCAAGGTTTACGCGTGTATGGCAATAGCCATGGTTTAATTACCGGCTACCCGCGCACGCGCCACAGTATTAGCACTATGGTGATTGGTAAAGATGGCGAGCAAATGCAGCGAGACTCAGCCTACACGGTTGCGCGTGATCAAGCCGGCTTAAAAGACGCGGCAGCGGTTGGCCTCGAAGCGGCTAGCGAAACCCTTGCTAAGCTTAATAGCCAAAAGTTAGGTACTATGAAAGTGCCCGTTGTTTTTCGCGCTGATATAGCTAATTCCTTGTTTGGTCACTTGGTGTCTGCAATAGGTGGTGGTGCGCTGTATCGTAAATCGAGCTTTTTGCTGGATAGTATTGGCACGCAAGTGTTCAATGACTGCGTTAATATTGCAGAGCGTCCGCACATTTTAAAAGGTTTAGCGTCGTCACCATTTGACAGTGAAGGGGTGAAAACCATCGACCGCGAAATCATTCAAGGCGGCGAGCTACAAACATATTTATTAGCGAGCTACGCAGCGCGTAAAATGAATATGATGCCAACCGGCCATGCTGGTGGTATTCATAACTGGTTAGTTGCACAAACTCATGCCGATTTGTCTGCTTTACTCAAAACAATGGGCACGGGTTTATTAGTTACTGAATTAATGGGCCAAGGGGTTAATACCGTAACGGGTGATTATTCCCGCGGTGCTGCTGGTTTTTGGGTTGAGAATGGTGAAATACAATATCCTGTAAGCGAAATTACCATTGCTGGCAAACTACAAGATATGTTTAAAGGTATTAGCGGCATCGGGGGCGACATAGAGCGCCGCGGTGGTATTCAAACCGGTTCGGTATTGATTGAACAAATGCAAGTAGCGGGAAGCTGATTGAAGCTTTAAACGATAAGCCGTAAGTCATAAGCTGCGCGAGGTAAACTCGCGCTTACGGGGTTAGCATGGGTGTTAGGGGTTACGTAGACGGGGCTTTATGCCGCGCATCAGCGGGAAAGGTTAAAGGTGCTCTAGGGGATATGCTTTTGTAGGTCGGGCTTTAGTCTGAAAAAATAAAATGTTCATTTTTTGGTTTCTCATTTACCCTCATTGTTTTCTCTTTGTGCAAAATGTTTATAGGTGCGGGTTTATGTCGCGCGGTTTAAAAATTCATGGCTAAAGCTATTTCCTACGTGGTTTGCATCCGGTGTGTTAATTTTTTATAAAACACTTTACCTCAACTTTGCTTGAGGTTTTATTGTGCTTTTAATTACTCAAATAAAGGAATTTTGTTATGTATTTAGAGCACGTGAACTTGGTAGTTGATGATGTTGAAGCTATGTTGCACTTTTATAAGGCGGCTTTCCCGCACTGGTCGATAAGAAGCCAGGGTGAAGGCTCATGGCATGGTAAACCGCGAAAATGGTTACACTTTGGCGATGACTATCAGTATTTAGCATTGAGTGATAATGGTGAACAACGCAATCGTGATTTAACTGGGCATCAAATTGGTTTGGCGCATTTTGCCTATGTTACCAATAATATTGCAGCGGTCATTTTGCGTTTAGAAAGTGCTGGCTACAGTATTGATAAGCCAGGCGCGGAAAACCCATTTCGAAAAAATGTGTATTTTATTGACCCAGCTGGGTTTGAAATTGAGTTTGTTGAGTATTTAAGTGACATTCCCAATGAGCGTAATAATGATTTATGACATTAGTTTGTGCGTCAGCAAGCTTAACGCCTATGGGTGCTAAGCTTTGACTTTGTTTTATCATTAATGTTTATTCATCTCTTGCCAGCTGGTTTTTAGGCTGTTGGCGAAGGAGACAAACTTTTCCTTAATGGTACGCTTGATTTTAATTTCTACTGAACCTAATACAACTTTGCCTTCAATGGTTATTGTTGGCCCTTGCTGCTTATTTAGCGACACTGATGTGTTTTCAACACTGCCAATAATACTGAATAGTTTTGATACGACATTTACGTGCTCTGGTACGTAAATTTGATCACTGCCAAGCAAGCAATTAACATGGAGGGTGATATTTTGATGTTGAAATATAGCATCAGTAAAATCAAGTTCAATAGCACCAAGTAAGTTAGTAAGGTGAATTTCTTTTGGCACTACCCATTGCCCACTGCGCTCGTTTGATCCCAAGATACTACGTAGATGTAATGTTTCATCGCTGCTCTTATTACTATAGTTTGGGCTAAATTGCGCACGTTTTTCCCACTGGTAACTACTATCTGTTGTTAGTTCAAGATCACTGACCAAATCAATTAAGCTTTGGTTATCTTGCGCTTCCATCGCTTGGTCTAAGCGACGCTCAAAAGCCTCGGCTGAAATAACTGCATGACTGTAGTTATAAATTAATTGATCAATAACTTGTTCACGGACTTGCTCAATTGGACGATCTTCTAGTTTTACAGTCATGGTGTATTCCTTGTAAGTGATGCAGTTGGTGTATTTTACGATTACTCAGTACTGCAATAGTTAAAGCAAAGCTTAGGCCATTATTAATTGCCTTAATAATCAATGCATTAATTTTATTTTCGTTAGCTGTGTTTGTTATATTAACGACAGATTAACGAATAATGCTATTAAATGGTTAATTTTGCAACGACCAGCATAAATTACCGATCAGTCTGTAAATAATTACCAAGACTACAACTGGTTTTATATATAATTAATTTTAACCTTTTGATTTTAAATGGTTTAAAAGTTGGTCTGATGTTCGCATTAACTATACTGTCTTTAATCAAAAGGAGAAAGATTATGAAAACATTTAACAAATCTATGGTTGCAGCGTTAGTTCTTGCTACTACGGCAATGGGTGCTCAAGCAAGTAGCTGGGAAAATGAAAGTAAAGATGCTTGGATTGATGGTAAGGCAGAAACAGTTCTTCTAATGAACACAAATCTAAACAACTTTGACATTAACACTGATGTAAAAAATGGCAAGGTAGTGCTTACCGGTAAAGTTGATAGCGATTTAGATAAAGAGCTAGCTGAAGAGCTTATCTTAAGTCTTGATGGTGTAACTAGTGTTGATAACGAACTAACTGTCGTTAAAAATGTAGATACAAAAAACAAGAAGATGAAGTCTGATAGTACTGAAAGTGACTTAACTGACGCTAAAATTACTACCGTTATCACGACTCGATTCTTGTTCAACTCTGAAGTTGGTGGTACCGATATTGACGTAGATACTGATAAAGGTGTGGTAACGCTAAGTGGTACTGTTGGTTCTGATGCTGAAAAACAGCTCGCGGTGAAAATTGCTAAAAATGCTGAAGATGTTCGCGATGTAGTTGATAACTTAACTATTGTAGCTGAATAATCTATAAGCCACGAATGCCCAGTTATACTGGGCTTTCTTATACAAATTTCAGGGAGTGATAGTCATGGATTTAATACGAATTATATTTTCAGTGCTTATTCCACCACTTGGTGTATTTTTACAAGTTGGTTTAGGTGCTCAGTTTTGGATTAATATTTTACTAACTCTATTAGACTACTTTCCTGGTCTGATCCACGCGATTTATATAATCGCACGTCGTTAGAGTCACAGTATTAAATATAACAAGGATGAACAGCCAATAGATGGCAAGGAGTAACATTATGGATAACGTATTAAGGAAAAACCAACAAGGGATCGTAAAAAGCGCAAAGCCACTTTGGACGGCACAACAATGGAAGGAGCTAATGAATAGCGCATCAAAGAGCGAGGTAAAAACAGCAAGGAATGGGCTTTAAATATCAGAGTATATAAATATCAGAGTATATAAATATCAAATACTAGAAGGATTTTGCTAGGATGTTATATATCAAAATTATAAGTGTATTTTGTTATTTCATTAATAACATACACTTACAATCCCACCGAAGAATATTCCAACCAATAGTTAATCAAGATTAAATGCTAAGAGCTGCGCGAGGTGCTGTGGTCAAGTAATTCCGCCTACGGGCTTTGCATTGGTGTTGGGGTTTGCGTAGGCGCGGCTTTATGCCGCGCAAATTCATACCATTCATGGCTAAAGCCATTTTCTACGTGCTAGAACCTAGAACCTAGAACCTAGAACCTAGAACCTAGAACCTAGAACCTAGAACCTCTATTCCTATCTACACTAACAACCAGGTGGCGGTGCCGAGGAAGGCGAATATGCCAACAATATCTGTGATGGTGGTAAGTACTACGCTGCCAGCTAACGCGGGGTCAATTTTCATTTTCTTCAAGATCAGTGGGATACTTGCGCCGGCGACACCTGCTGCGACTAAATTCATAAACATTGCAAAAGCGAGTACGCCGCCGAGTTTAAAGTCCCATTGCCACAGTGCAACAACACCGGCAATTAAAATTGACCATACCATGCCATTTATAGCGCCGATCGCCAGCTCTTTTATTAGTAAAAAGCGTTGGTTAGTTTGGTTTATATGACCTACCGCAATACCACGTATTACTAGTGTTAATGTTTGGCTACCTGCTACACCACCCATTGATGGCACAATACCATTGAGGACCGCAAGAATAGGTAGAATCGCTAAGGTATTTTCAAAGAAACTTGCCACAATTGCGGCGAGCAACGCGGTTAATAAGTTAACACCAAGCCAAACAGAGCGTTTTTTGGAGCTTTTTAATACCGGTGCAAAGGTATCTTCTTCATCATCAAGACCTGCTAAGCTTAATAAGCTGTGCTCTGCATCTTCACGGATAACGTCAACGATATCATCGATGGTGATCCGACCTAGCAGATGATCGTTATCATCGACAACTGGGGCAGATATCCAGTTATGGCGTTCGAATAATTGCGCGACTTCACTCTCATCCATCGAAATAGGGATTGATTCACAATCTTCATCCATTAATTCGCGAATAATTTTATCTGGCGAGTTGGTGAGTAAGGTGGTGAGCGACATTGCGCCTAAAAAGCAGTTATGTTTATCAACCACATAAAGGTCATCGGTACCCTCTGGTAGTTCGCCACGCAAACGCAAGTAGCGCAGCACCACGTCAATGGTAACATCTGGGCGGATGGTTACCGTATCGGTATTCATCAGCGCGCCAGCAGAGCGCTCTTGATAAGAGAGTGCTTGGGTTGCACGCTCGCGGTCTTGACTGTCCATGGCACTGACAACGTCTTGGTAGACGGTGTCAGGTAAGCTACGTAATACTTCCCCTAAATCATCGTGGCTCATGTCCTCGGTCGCCGCAGCAATGTGCTCCGGTTCCATTTGGGCGATGATCCCTAAGCGAACATCTTCAGAAAGCTCTTCGAGTACGTCACCTTGTACATCTGGATCAACGAGCTGCCATAGTAAGGTACGAATTTTATGCGGAGATGATTCCAGTAGTAACGCAGTGTCACACGGAGCCGTTTTTGCCAACATACGCCTGACTTGAACAAATTGACCACTGTTAAGTGACTTGGTCACTTGTTTTAGTTGTTGTAGTGGGTAATCTTGTTCAAAAGCTTCTGGCATTGGCGTCCTTAAATAATTAATACAATTTAATGGGTGGGGTAGATTTTGATAACTAACTAGGCTGATAGCTTAGATCAGCAGCTTGTTCAGTTTAACGCAATTTAGTGGTACTGACTACGAGCTATTCTTGTTCGTTAAAGCGTTGTTCGATTAGTGCACCAATGGCAGCAAGAGCGGGCTCTGCGTCTGGACCTTCACACACTACTTTAACTTCTTTGCCTTGGCTGCTTTCTAATAACATTAGGCCCAGTACGCTATCGCCAGCGGCTTGTTTATCATCTTGATAAAGCGTGATACTGGCATCAAACTGCACGGCTAATTGTGCTAATACAGTGGCTGCGCGGGCATGTAATCCAAGTTTGTTTTTTATCAAAAATGTATCTTCTAAGCGCATCAATATTCCTTACTGTAAACGAGAGTTGTTATTCTTGCTCGCGGTGGCGAATCTTTACATTGCTGTGGCTCATTGAAAAGCTTTCACCAATGGTTTGGGCTAAATAAACGGAGCGATGTTGGCCACCGGTACAGCCAATTGCAATCGTGAGGTAACTACGATTATTACGCTCTAAGTGCGGTAACCACGTTTGTACAAAGGTTTGGATCTGCCAAGTGAATTTTTGCACGATACTGTGGCTGGCTAAATAATCTTTTACTGGCTGATCAAGGCCTGTAAGTGGCTTTAACTCAGGCTCCCAATGTGGGTTTGGTAAAAACCGCGCATCAAATACGTAATCGGCTTCTTTTGGAATGCCATGCTTAAAACCAAATGATTCAAAGGTGATAATTAGTTTTTTGTCTTTTTTACCTAGAATTTTTTCACGGATTGACTCTGCAAGCTGGTGGACGCTGAGGTCGGTGGTATCCAGTATAAAGTCGGCTCGGGTCGTTAATACATCAAGTAATACTTTTTCTTGTTTGATGGCTAAATCAAGCGGCAAAGAATCCAAAGATAATGGGTGTAAGCGACGGGTTTCAGAAAAACGCTTGATCAGCGTTTGATCGTCACTGTCTAAATAAAATAATGTCGGATTTGCAAAACCTGGCAAATATTCAAGAATATCGTTAAATTCTTCTTGTTCCTTGGGTAAATTACGCACATCTATGCTGACTGCAATTTTGTCGTAATTATCAGAAACACTACGCACTAATGAAGGTAATAAGTTGACAGGGATATTATCAACACAATAATAGCCAAGATCTTCGACTACGCGCAGGGCAACAGATTTACCTGAGCCAGAGCGGCCACTGATGATGATTAACTCCATGTAAATTCTCCTTCATTTAATACCAATTTTATTAAAAACATGATCATTCTAGCTTGTTAAATAACTCACTAACTTTGTCAGAAATTATTTATATAGCGCAACTATATGTCATAATTTCCGCCTTGTTATAGCGCTATTTTCCTGTCGCAATAATAGATCAGTAATGCAATGCAATTGGTATGACTACGACTGCTCAACAATAACGTGATACAAATCTTGGTCCGTTTTTGCGCTACGTAATTGTTTGCAAAAATCTTTGTCGTTAAGTTTATCAGCAATTGTGGCTAACGTCTTCAAATGAAGTTGGCTATCACCATCTGGTACGATGAGGGCGATAAATAGATCCACTGGACGATTATCAATCGCATCAAAATCAATTGGTGATTCACTCACTAAAATTATCGCTAGTGGGTTTTCAATACCCGCCATACGACCATGAGGAATCGCAATACCACGGCCAATGCCTGTACTACCTAGTTTTTCTCTAGCGAGTAATGCATCGAGGATTTCTTGTTGCGATAGCTGGGGAAGTTGTTCATGAGCCAATTGGCTGATAAATTCAATGATCCGTTTTTTGCTATTAAAAAGGACCGCAGCTTTGCTGCAGTCCTGGCAAATAAGTGAGCTTAATTTCATAGTATTAGTGTCGAGCGTGTTTCTCTTTGTGTTTGATTACTTGACGGTCAAGTTTGTCGATTAGTCCGTCAATGGCTGCGTACATGTCTTGGTGCTCAGTTGAGGCAAATAGTTCAGCGCCACTGACATGTATTGTGGCTTCTGCTTTTTGGCTTAGCTTTTCTACGTCAAGAATAACATGGACATTGTTGATGTGATCAAAATGCCTCTCAAGCTTCGCAAACTTATTGTTTACATAGTCTCTTAATGAATCAGTAATTTCTACGTGACGACCAGTTAAATTTAGTTGCATAAGCATTTTCCTTTTTTGATTTTACGCCTTAAATCAAACTCTTTCTTTGATTTGACGGTGGAATAGCCAGTGACTCGCGGTATTTTGCAATAGTCCGTCTAGCTACTTTGATACCTTGCTCTGCCAATATATCTGCAATTTTACTATCACTCAATGGTTTCGCTGAGTTTTCTGCGCTAATCAGTTTTCTGATCAATGCTCGAATCGCGGTAGATGAGCATTCGCCGCCATTCTCAGTGCTTACATGGCTTGAGAAAAAATACTTTAACTCAAAAATACCACGCGGAGTATGCATGTATTTTTGGGTTGTTACCCGAGAAATTGTCGACTCATGCATTTCAACCATTTCAGCAACGTCATTTAGCACCATAGGTCGCATGGCTTCAGGGCCATGTTCAAAGAACCCTTGCTGCTGTTTAACAATGCAGTTAGTTACTTTGAGTAATGTATCATTGCGACTTTCTAGGCTTTTTATAAACCACTTAGCTTCTTGCAGATGCGAACGAATAAATTGGCTGTCAGTGCTCGATTTTACTGAGCGTGACATGGCCGCATATTGGCTGTTCACTCTAATTTTTGGCATGCTGTCTGGATTAAGCTCAACCACCCAGCGGCCTTTAATTTTTTTCACTGATACGTCAGGAATAACGTATTCTGACTCTTCCCGTACTATGGTATCCGCAGGCTTTGGATTGAGACTGTGGATCAGTGTCATGACTTCTTTTAGTTCTTCTTCCTTAAGCTTAGTCTTTTTCATCAAAGTGCGATAGTCGCGACTAGCTAATAAATCGATATGATCCGTTAAAATCATTTTTGTCTCGCTAATCCAAGGCGTTGCGGGATCAAATTGATTTAATTGAATACATAAACATTCTTGTAAACTGCGTGCGGCAATGCCAACTGGGTCAAATAACTGAATGCGCTTTAACACTGCTTGCACTTCGTCAAGTTCGATTTCTTCTTCGCTGTTGCCTTGATTTAAACTCTCTACAAGGTCTTCACAGCTGAGGGTTAAAATACCTGAGTCGTCAACGGCTTCAACAATCGCAATGGCTATTGCTTCATCGGTTGGACTAAACGGAGTCAGTTGTAGCTGCCACATTAAATACTCATGCAAGGTCTCTGTTGAGGCGCCTTGATAAATAGATTCATCTTCAGGCATTGGGCCTGATGAGCTGTTTGGCGCTGCACTCATGTATTCATCCCAAGTGACGTCCATGGCCATTTCGTCACTGAGTGTTTCTTTACTTAACGCTTCACTGCTTTCTTGTTCGTATTCACTAGGCTTGTCGTCCGCTGAGGCACTGACAGTTAAGTCATCGTTATCTTGTTTTTGTTCGTTTTTGCCAGCCGTATCTTCTGAATATTCATGTTCTTCTAGTTCTAACAACGGATTGCTATCTAGCGCTTCTTGAATTTCTTGCTGGAGATCCAATGTACTGAGCTGCAATAAGCGAATCGCTTGCTGCAGTTGCGGTGTCATTGTAAGTTGCTGGCCCATGCGCAGCTGGAGTGATTGCCTCATGTATCTCTAACAATCCTTTTATTATTGTCATTGTTAAGTTTAGCAGATGCTTAGCTAAGTGTGGCTTTATAGCCTAAATTGCTCACCTAGGTAAACATCGCGAACTGTTTGGTCGGCGAGTACATGCTCAGGTGTGCCTGAAGCAATTAACTCGCCATGAGAAACTATGTAGGCTTTTTCGCAAACATCAAGGGTTTCTCGTACATTGTGGTCGGTAATAAGTACGCCAATACCACGGTTTTTAAGGTGTTCAATAATCTTCTTTATATCTAACACTGAAATTGGATCAACGCCAGCAAAAGGCTCGTCTAGCAAGATAAATTTTGGATTTGCAGCTAAAGCGCGCGCAATTTCAACGCGTCGGCGTTCACCGCCTGATAGCGCCATACCTTGGCTGTCGCGAATATGTTGAATGCTAAACTCATCAAGTAAGCTGTCGAGGGCTTCTTCTCTGGCTTGCTTTTTTAGCTCTTTGCGGGTTTCTAAAATCGCCATAAGATTTTGATATACAGTCAACTTACGAAATATTGATGACTCCTGAGGCAAGTAACCAATTCCTAAGCGGGCGCGGCTATGCATTGGCAGTAGGGTAATGTCATTATCATCAATACTGATTTTGCCTTTGTCGCTAGGCACTAAGCCTACAATCATATAAAAGGTGGTGGTTTTACCTGCGCCATTTGGGCCAAGTAAACCAACAATGCTGCCAGCGGTTACTTCTAAACCAACACTTTTGACAACTTGGCGACCTTTGTAGCTTTTCGCTAAAAATTCAGCTTTTAATGTACTCATGGTTGGCCTTTAGATTTGATTTTTTTACTGTCTACTGGCACGAGTATAGTGTGTACGCGATCGTCTGAGCTTGCGCCTTTTTCGGCACTGATCAGTTGTTGATCCATGTCGTAGGTAATACTTTTAGCATTAATTTTTTGCCCTGCTTGAGTAACCTGTGCGTCACCAATTAAGGTTAAGTAGCGCTTTGCAACGTCGTAACGAACTTCTTCAGCACTGGCGCTCATGATCGTGCCATCAGCTTGTTTTTCTTCAAAATAAGCTGGGTTGCCAGTCGCTACAAGCAGTTGTTTATTATCGCCTAAGTCTTCACGTTTGTGTACTTCAAGGCGGTCAGCTTTGATACGACGGTTACCATGAATGATCTCAACGTTCTTTTCAAAAATACCGATATTATCTTTCAGTTGTGCAAGTTGTTTGTCTGCACTGATCGATACTTGGTTCGCAGGCGGTGAGGCAGTCTCTGCAAAGCTTGAAAAGGCCATGAATAAGCTTGGTATAACAAGCAAGTGAGCAAATTTATTGGTCATAATATATGGTTCGCGTATGGTTAATTAGTTCTACCACTTCGGCTTTTAAGTCGGCATGCAGGCCGCGCCCAGTGATCTTTAAATTTGGTCCGATCAATTCTACTGGTTGTTCAGAACTCATGGTTTGCAGCTCAATATCAACCTGAATGTTGTCTGCATTTATATGTTCAATCATGGCATTGTTGGTCAGGTTTTTAGCCACCACATTGCCTTCTAAAATTAATTGATGATTTTCATATAAGGTGGCTTCGTTTGCATTAATTTGCCACGTTTGTTGTTGATTATATAAAGTAAAAATAGGTTGCTCAAAGTAAGTGAAGCCTAACTGTTGATAGAGCTCCATTTTTGCAGCGGTTACTTTGTGGCTAATCTTACCTTGTTCATCAAATGCGGTTTGTTTTAATGCCACCGCCGTGTAATCAGGTTTTGCTATGATATCTTCTTGGTTTTGTACTGTGGTTGCAGGTTGATTAAAATAGGGGAACCACAGCCACACCATACAAGCGACGAACAGTACGCATAATATTAAACGCGCACTATTCATGAGCTAGTCCCTTCGCAGGTTAACGATTTACCATTTTCGAGCATCAGTAAATCAGTTAACTCACGCACGGCACCAAAGCCACCAGGTAGCATGGTTGTATAGTGTGAAATACGCTTGATCAGTGGATGGGCATCGTTTACTGCCACTGCAAATCCCACTAACTCCATGACCGGCAGATCAGGCCCATCGTCACCAATGTAGGCAATTTGCTGATCAGTTAACTGCAGTTTATCCTTGAGCTGTTGATAAGCTTGCAACTTGTTTTCTTGGCCTTGATAAATGTGCGGTACAGTCAGGCTAGTCATTCGTTGCTGAACTATCTGTGAATGACGACCGGTGATCACGGCTACTTCAAAACCACTGTTGATCAACGCTTTAATACCAAAGCCGTCTTTGGTATTAAACGCTTTTAGTTCTTCACCTTGGTTGCCTAGGTAAATACGGCCATCTGAGAATACGCCATCGATGTCGCAAATAAGCAGTTTAATTTTCTGTGCACGGCTGCGTGCATCGTCACCAAGCGGCTGGTATAAATCAGCAAACTGCATTATAAAACTCCTGCTTTTAGCAAATCCTGCATGTTCAGTGCACCAATAGGGCGTTGCTCATCATCAATCACAATTAAGCCGTTGATACGCTTATTTTCCATAATGTTAAGTGCCTCGGCGGCGAGCATATCTGCGGTTGCTGTGGTACAAGTGCGAGTCATTACAGTGCTTATCAAAGTACTATGAATATCAACTCGTTGCTCTAAAATACGGCGTAAATCACCGTCAGTAAATAACCCCGCAAGTTGCTTGTTATCATCAACAATGGCCGTCATACCTAATCCTTTGGCAGACATTTCAATTAACGCGTCTTTGATACACTGCTTGTCATTAATGATAGGTGTTGCAGTACCACTGTGCATAATATCTTTTAAGCATAGCAGTAAGCGTTTACCTAAGCTGCCACCTGGGTGTGAGAGTGCAAAGTCATCGGCGGTAAAACCACGAGTCTCTAGCAGGGCAACTGCCATCGCATCGCCCATCGCAAGTGTGGCTGTGGTGCTTGCCGTTGGTGCAAGCCCTAATGGGCAGGCTTCTTGGCTCACTTTAATGCACACATGAGCGTCTGCCCATTTTGCCATTGATGATGCTGGGTTACCTGTCATGGCAATCATTTTTGCGCCAATGCGTTTAATGACTGGAATAATATTAAGTACTTCGCTGGTTTCACCTGAGTTTGATAGTAGCATGACCACATCATCGCGGGTGATCATGCCTAAATCGCCGTGACTTGCTTCGCCAGGGTGAACAAAAAACGCAGGAGTACCTGTACTTGCCAATGTTGCAGCAATCTTATTGCCGATATGACCGGATTTTCCCATACCCACTACAATGACCCTGCCATGACATTGATACATTAACTGGCAAGCTCGATTAAAGTTTTCGTCGAGGTATTGGGCTATCTCAGTCAGTGCTTGGCGCTCGATATCGAGTACCCGCTTACCTTGTTCAATAAAATTTAACTGCGTCATAGTGTTATCCATTTTTTGGGTAGCATTAAGCAACTTGGTTGAAAATATAACCTTGATAGACTAAAAACGCGACCAATAACAGGCCACCTTCAACTCGATTAATGCGTCTTGTGCCTCTAAAACTCAAAGACATAGCAATCAATGCTATGGTGGCAGCAATCATTATTAAGGCATCACGGTTTGCCGCTGATGGATCAATAATTGATGGGTTGATAATACCAGCCAGTGGTAATACCGCTAATATGTTAAAAATATTTGAGCCAACAATATTACCCAGTGCTAAATCATCTTCATTTTTCAATACCCCTGCAATGCAGGCGGCAAGTTCAGGTAGGCTTGTACCAATAGCAATAATGGTTAAGCCAATAACCAGATCACTTAAACCAAAAAATTTGGCAATATCAACGGCTGAGCCAACTAAAAAGTGAGAGCTGATAGGCAGTAACACCATGCCGATGACTAGCCAAAATAAAGCCGATTTGGTTGGCACGTTATCTGGTACATCGTCACAGGCTTCGCTTACAAAAGGGTCATCAGCTTGGTTTTTAGCGCGAATAGAAATAATAACTAAGCCGGCAATAAAGACCACAAAGCCAATGATTAATGCAACGCCTTCAGCAAATGAAAAGTAGTTATCAGAAAATATATACCAAGCGGCGACTGATACTAACAGCACCAGCGGCATTTCGCGCTTTAAGGTCATTGATGATACGGTTAGCGGGCGCAATAGCGCGGTGATACCTAAAACGAGTAAAATATTAGTGATATTTGAGCCAACTGCATTACCCACTGCTGTGTCGGTTTTGCCAGCAAGGGCGGCTGATGCTGATACCATCATTTCAGGGGCTGACGAGCCCATAGCAACAACTGTTAAACCGACAATAAGTGTAGGGACACCGAAATTTTTTGCTAGCGCAGCTGCGCCGTAGACAAAGCGATCCGCACTCCAAACGAGGGCTGCAAACCCGAGAATTAAAATGACAAAAGAAGTCACCATTATGTTACGCCAATTATTCAAAATGAGATGGCTGCAAATAGTAACAAAAGCCAACCTGAAAGTATAAATAAAAGAATCAGGTCAACTTGTTCGTAAGTCGTTATTGTTAGCCTAGAAAAAATTATTTAAGCGTCTGTTAAGCCTACTGCTGTAAGGTTTTGCTTGTTATTACATAGAATATTACAAAATTTTACGATTTGTTTTTTCCATCTTGCTGTAAAAACGCTTAAAATAGGAGAACTAGTGAAAATAGTAATGGAGAGCGACTTGTCGCAACCAATAGTAGAAATCAAGGATGTAAGCTTTTCTCGAGGCAATCGCAGCATATATAAAAATATGAGCTTTAGCGTTCCGAAAGGGAAAATCACGGCAATTATGGGACCAAGCGGAATTGGTAAAACCACCATGTTGCGTTTAATTGGTGGTCAGTTAAAACCAGATAGCGGCACTATATTATTCGAAGGTAACAACATTCCAACTATGTCGCGTAAAGAGCTTTATGCAGCGCGTACCAAAATGAGTATGTTATTCCAAAGCGGCGCATTATTTACCGATATGTCAGTGTTTGACAATATCGCTTTTCCGCTGCGTGAACATACTCGTCTCAGTGAAGATTTAATTCGTCTTGTGGTGCTAATGAAATTACAAGCCGTTGGCCTACGTGGTGCTCAGGATTTAATGCCTTCGGAGCTGTCAGGCGGAATGGCGCGTCGTGCTGCATTGGCACGCTCTATTGCACTTGATCCTGAATTAATTATGTATGATGAACCGTTTGCAGGCCAAGACCCGATTTCGATGGGGGTGTTGGTTAAATTGATTAAGTCACTTAATCAAGTATTGGGTTTGTCGTCGCTGATTGTGACCCATGATGTGAGCGAAGTAATGAGCATTGCCGATCACGTTATTATTATCGCCGATCAAGGTGTTATTGGTAGCGGTACAGCGGATGAAATGCGTCATCATGAATCGCCGCTGGTGCAGCAATTCTTAAAAGGATTATCAGATGGTCCAGTGCCATTTCATTTTCCTGCACCACCTTACCAGCAAGAATTACTGGGAGGGCGCCGCTAATGTTAGACTTTTTGCAAATGCTAGGTCATAAAACGTTAGGACGTTTTGCTGCGCTTGGTCGCTCTACTCAGATGCTGGTTGGCGCACTGTGGAATGTTCCTAACTTCAGAAAAGGCACGCCGCTTTTAATACGTCAATTATATATGGTCGGCTCACAGTCACTGTTGATTATCATGGTGTCGGGCTTATTTATTGGTATGGTATTGGCGTTGCAAGGCTACACCGTATTAGTTGGTTATGGCGCTGAAGATAGTTTAGGGCCATTGGTGGCATTGAGTTTATTGCGCGAGTTAGGCCCAGTTGTTACGGCGTTATTATTTGCCGGACGAGCAGGGAGTGCGCTGACTGCTGAAATTGGTTTAATGAAAGCCACTGAGCAGTTATCTAGCCTTGAAATGATGGCGATTGATCCACTTAAACGTATTATTGCACCGCGATTTTGGGCGGGCTTTATCAGCATGCCATTGCTAGCATTGATATTTTCAGCCGTTGCAATCATTGGTGCTCACTTGGTTGGCGTTGATTGGTTGGGCGTAGATACAGGCAGCTTTTGGTCAATCATGCAGTCGCAGGTGTCATTCCAGCAAGATATTTTAAATGGTATGATCAAAAGTTTTGTCTTTGCCATCGTTGTTACATGGATAGCGCTTTATAAAGGTTATGATTGTATACCGACCTCTGAAGGGATCAGTAAAGCAACAACAGAGACGGTAGTGCACTCTTCTTTGGCTGTTTTAGGGTTTGATTTTATTTTGACAGCGGTAATGTTTACCAGCTAATAAAGGTATAAAAAATGAATTCACGGAAATTAGAAATTTTAGTTGGTTTTTTTGTTGCGTTAGGTATCGCGGCATTTGCAATGTTGGCGTTAAAAGTTGCCAACGCAGGGATCAGCGGCAATGGCGAAACGTATTTATTGAAAGCTAAGTTTGAAAACATTGGCTCGTTAAAAGCACGCGCACCAATCAAAGTGGGTGGCGTTGTGGTGGGCCGAGTTGAGGCTATTTCAATTCACCCACAAGAATTTGTGCCTGTTGTTGATATGACCATTGATGCACAATATCAATGTCGTTTTTCAGATACCAGCTCAGTGTCAATTTTGACCTCAGGTATTTTAGGTGAGCAGTATCTAGGTATTAACCCTGTGATCGCCCCAAAATCAGCTGAGCAAGCTTGTTTTGGCGTAGCAGTAACCAGTGATGATAAAGATTTAGGCCTAGATGAGTTATTCGGTGTTGAAAGCAAAGCCTTAAATGATGGCGACTATATCACCGACACTAAATCAGCATTGGTGCTTGAAGAATTAATCGGGCAGTTTTTATTCAATCAAGGCGGCGAGTAACTAATTATGTTTAAACAATTTTTAATGGTAGTGGCGCTTACTTTCAGCGCAATCAGTGTAGCAAGCGATGCGGTCGATTTAACTGACCCATACAAAATGGTCCGCCAAGTTTCAGATAATACTTTTCAGCGTATTACCCGTGATCAGCCTTTAATTGAAAAAGATAAAGAGCATTTACGAGTGATCGTCAAAGAAGAGTTGATGCCGTATATTGATTATAAATATGCTGCACTGCGGGTGTTAGGTAGTCATGTATCAAAAGTACGTGCGATTAAAGATCCTGCCGAGCAAAAACAAGCCGTGGAAGACATTAAGCGCTTTATTGATGTGTTTCAAGAATACTTAATCGCAACCTATGCCGGTGTGTTTACGCAATACACCAACCAACAAGTAGAGTTTGGGCCAAGTAAAGAGTTTGCCGGACAAGATTTAGTGTTAGTAAAAACCAAAATCGTCGAGCCGGGCAAGCCGGAAATTAAAATTGATTTTAAAGTACGCGCAGACCGCAGTGGTGAATGGCGTGCTTATGACATGGTTGCTGAAGGTATTAGTTTATTAGATGCCAAGCAAAGTGAATTCCAAGGCATTTTACGCCAACAAGGCATTGACCATGTAAGTAACCTACTTGAACAGAAAAGTAAGTTACCAGTGCAATTTAGAGGCGAAGGCGGTAATGAGTAAAGTAACGGTTACTCAGCTTGACGAACAGCAATATCGAGTCAGTGGTGAATTGACTCGAAATTCAATTTCTGCTGAACGACTTCTGAATAAAAAACCACAAAGTGACCATAAAACTTGGTATTTTGACCTTTCTGAGGTGTCTAGGGTTGACACAGCGGGCTTAGCTTGGTTAATTCACTCTTTCGCAGAATTAAAGCAGCAAGGTATTCACCTTGAGTTGCAAAATATTCCTGAGCAATTGCAAAAATTAATGCAATTGGGACAGGTTACCAACCTATTTGAGTGAGAGTTATGGAAACAAGCCAGGTCGAAACCTTATTACGCGACGAGCTACAATTAGCTGAAGTACATGTAAAAGCCAACGGTAGCCATTATGAAGTCATCGCTGTTGGTGATTGCTTTGATGGCTTGAGCCGTGTCAAAAAACAACAGCTAGTTTATGGGCCGTTGATGAACACTATTTCTGACGGCACCATCCATGCAGTGTCGATTAAAGCTTTTACGCCGACCGAGTGGAAGCGCGAGCAAAAATTCATTTTACCTCAATAAAAAGGTTTCCTCATGGATCAATTTGTAATTCAGGGTGGAACCGGACTTGCCGGTGAAGTCACAATTTCAGGCGCTAAAAATGCTGCACTGCCGATTTTATTTGCTTCATTATTAGCTGACGGTAAAAGTACCTTTAGCAATGTGCCTCGCCTACGTGATATTGGCACCACAGAAGCGTTGTTAAAAACCCTAGGTGCAGAAATCCAATGGCATGGTGACCAGCTCGTTATTGATGGTGGCAAAGTGGATAAAACACTTGCCCCTTATGAGCTTGTGAAGCAAATGCGGGCATCGGTATTAGCCTTAGGGCCATTAGTTGCGCGTTTTGGTCAAGCGCAAGTATCGCTGCCTGGCGGCTGTGCAATTGGCGCACGGCCTGTTGATATTCACATTCAAGGTTTAGAGCGCATGGGCGCGGTTATAAGCGTTGAAAATGGGTATATCAATGCCAAAGTTGACGGGCGTTTAAAAGGCGCTGAAATATATATGGAAATGGTCAGCGTAGGTGCGACCGAAAATTTATTGATGGCCGCAACCTTGGCTGACGGCAAAACCGTATTAGAAAATGCCGCTCGTGAACCCGAAATTATTGATTTAGCCGTGTGTTTAACCGCGATGGGGGCAAAAATTACTGGTGCCGGTAGCAGTCGTATTGAAATTGAAGGTGTTGAAAAACTACACGGTTGTGAGCACCGCATTTTACCTGATCGTATTGAAACCGGTACTTTCTTAGTCGCAGCCGCGATGGCTGGCGGTGAAGTGCTATGTAAACTTACTGATTTTCACAGCCTTGAGCCAGTCATTGAAAAGCTACGTGCAAGTAATGCCTTGATTGAAGTACATGATGACAGTATTTACCTTGATATGCGTGGCCGTGAGCTTAAAGCTGTTAATATCAAAACTATGCCACACCCAGGTTTCCCTACCGATATGCAAGCCCAGTTTACCGCGTTAAATGTGGTGGCTAATGGCAGTGCGACAATCACAGAAACGATTTTTGAAAATCGCTTTATGCATGTGCCTGAGTTACAGCGTATGGGTGCTAATATTCGTTTAGAAGGCAATACCGCTATCTGTGGTGACACTAAAAGCCTAACTGGTGCACAGGTGATGGCAACAGACTTACGTGCTTCAGCTAGCTTAATTTTAACTGGGATTGTGGCACAAGGTGAGACGGTTGTTGATCGTATTTACCATGTTGACCGTGGTTATCAACGTATTGAAGATAAACTCAGTGCATTGGGTGCAAATATCAAACGTAGAAGTAGTTAATAGCCTAGAACCTAGGTCCTAGCTTCTAGGCCCTAGGTTTTAAAGTTTAGTCTCAAGTTCTGCCACTTTAACCATTACTTTTAATACTTCTCCACTGCGATACAGTTCAAACTCAATTTCATGGCCTGGCTCAGAATTACCTATAATATTTAAGGTTTTTTGTGGGTTAGTGACATTTTCTCCAGCAATTTTTACGACAATATCTTGCTCTTTAATACCTGCCTGCCATGCAGGACCTAATGGATCAAGATTGGTAATGCGCAGACCTGCCACTGGCGTATAGTTATCGCTGACTTCTTTCCCTGTGCTATCAACAGCTGTACCTGTGAAACCTAAATAGCCACGTACAACGCGACCATGACGGATCAGTTTATCCATCACCTCTTTGGCTAACGAAAAAGGCACAGCAAAGAAGATACCTTGAATATCTAAGTTCTCGCGGGTTTTAAATTGTGCAGAAGTGATACCAACAAGATCGCCGTTAGAGTTCACCAGCGCACCTCCAGAGTTGCCCACGTTTATCGCTGCATCCATTTGTAATAGGTTGTTATAGGGGCTGTCGGTAATTTTTTGTTTACCAGTCGCACTGATGATCCCTTGGGTGATTGTTTGCCCTAAGTTGAGTGGGTTACCAATAGCAAGTACGACATCACCCACACGTGGTATAAAGCGCTCACTGATTGGAATAACTGGTAAATGTTCCACATTGATTTTTAATAATGCTAAGTCGGTGATGGTATCAAAACCAATCAACTGTACATCAAAATAACGGCGACCATCGGTGAGCAGCACCATAATTTGATCGGCATTATTGATCACGTGATAGTTGGTTAGAATATAACCATCACTTGACATGATCACGCCGGAGCCAAGTTCTTGCACGGTATTTTGCCGTTTATAACGCGGCTCTTTTGAAATACTCTCAGAAATAATAGTAACCACCGATGGCGCTGCACGTTCTACAGCATCGGCAAAACTCAGGTGGTCAACACTCATTGCGCTGGGTAAGGGCACATTGGGTAATAAGGTTGCACGCATATTTGGGCTAAAAAAAACCACCAAAAATGCAATGCCGAGTCCGGCAAACAGTGGAGGAAGGACAAACTTAAAGAATTTCAGCACAATTTTCTTATTCTTAGTGAGCAATCCTCTAATGATGGCATAAAAAAAATAGCAGCGGCAAGTGCCACTGCTATTATTTATTGATTTAATCGCTTTGTTGTTACTGAATTAATACAAATACCGATTCGCGGCCACGTTGTACCCCAAGTACAATGTTACCTTTGGTATTTTCAATGATCTTATTCATATCATTAATTGTTTCAACGCGCTGACGATTCACTTGCATGATAATGTCACCTTCTTCAAGGCCAACTCGTGCAGCTGGAGAGCGTGGGTCTATAGATGTAAGCTCAACTCCTTTATTACCATTCTTTTGGGTGTTTTCAAGGGTGGCACCTTGGAACGCAGGGTGCAGTTCATCACCTGCGGCAGTTAACCCTGATGCGCCATCAAGGGTAACTTTGACGGTTTTAATTTTACCATCGCGATAAATACCTAGCTTAACCTTTCGGCCTTCACCGAGCGTGGCGATTTTACTGCGCAGCTCATGGAATCCACTGATCTCACTGCCATCTATACTTGTGATCACATCGCCTGCTTTAATACCTGCTTTGCTAGCTGCGGAATCATCCATAACTTGCATAACATACGCCCCTTGCTTGACATCAAGTTTCTGCGCTTTAGCAAGACCTGCATCTAATGGCCGCCCCGAGATACCCAGTGAGCCACGACGCACTTCACCATGTTCAATAATTTGATCAACTAGGTTTTTCATCATGTTTGATGGAATCGCAAAGCCAATCCCCACATTGCCACCTGAGGCACCTAAAATCGCGGTGTTAATGCCAATTAGCTCACCATTTAAGTTAACTAACGCACCGCCTGAGTTGCCTTGGTTTATTGCTGCATCGGTTTGAATAAAGTCTTCATAACCTTCAATGTTTAAACCACTGCGACCCAATGCACTAACAATGCCCGAGGTAACGGTATGACTTAAACCAAATGGGTTACCAATGGCAACGGCAAAATCACCTACGCGCAGTTGATCTGAGTTTGCCAGTTTAACGGCGACTAAATCCTCGGCCTCAATTTGTAGTAACGCGATATCTGACTCTTTATCGCTACCGATTTTAGTTGCTTCGTATTCGCGACCATCTTCCAGAGTTACTAACATTTTTTCGGCATCTTGCACTACGTGGTTATTGGTAACCACGTAGCCTTCTTTGGCGTCAATAATAACGCCTGAGCCTAAACCACTAAATTCACGCTTTTGGCTACGTGGTTGCGGGTTACCAAAAAAGAAATCAAGCGGATCAGCACGACGACGAATTTCCTTTGAACCGGAGACTTGGATACTAACAACGCCCGGGGTTATTTGTTCTAGCATAGGCGCTAACGTTGGTAATTGTTGACCATTAACAGCGATAGGCATTTTTGCCATTGATACCGCAGGGGCTAATAATAAGCTGGTAGATAACATTGCTGCACTGATTAACGATAATTTCATTTTCATAGTCAGGGTTTACTCCACATCACAGGAAAAGCACAAACAAAAAAGGCTGCAACTGCAGCCTTTCTTCATTAATCTTGTTCTAAACCCATTAAAATAGCTGATCTATTTAAAGGGGCTTAGGACGGTATATAAAACATAAGCTGCTCTAATAGAGACTATGGGGTCAAAAAAAAGTTCATCAAGAGACTTTAGAATGTTCTGAAACTTTATCTTCGCCTGCAAATAATCCTGAGGTGCCTGATACATAATCCGCAGGTTGTGCATGGGCTGAGGAGCGGTCACTTTGGCGCTCTTTTAATGAGCGTTGTAATTGCTCGGTTGTTTCTTTTGAGAAGAATGGTTCTGCAGGGTGCTGCTTTTTATCAGTTAACAATAACTTATTGGTTTCATCAACATGGTTTAATAGTTGATCGTAATTGTCTTTCATTTTGCTAACTAATTTACTGGTACTTGCTAAGTGATCCGCCACGTCTTGGCGATATTGCTCTAAGGCATTCTTAGCTTGTTCAGCTTGTTGCTCTAATTCATCTTGTTTAAATTGTTTTTTGGTTACAAATGCGCCAAGGAAAAATGCAGCCACTGCCACAATAACAATAATGCCGATCCAAGTAACTGTGCCCATAAATTCTACCCCTTTGGGAATTAATACGTAAAAAATAAAAATAACGCCTTGATTGCGTATTCAAGAATAAATCCTGTTGTTGTTAATATACCCCGAGTTACGATGCGTGTTAACATATTGCGTAAATTAAACCGTGTTTTATTGTAACTATCTATGACTCCTTGGCAAAAATATCAACAAGATTTACAGCGCGACGACTTTGTGTACGATGCTGCGCAAGAAAACGCAGTGCGTCACCTGCAAAGGTTATTTGATGACTTAACGGCTCAAAAGCCTGCCGCTAAAGGTTGGTTTTCTAGGCTCTTTAATAAAGATAGCACGCCACCTATAAAAGGGTTGTATTTTTGGGGTGGCGTAGGACGCGGTAAAACGTATTTGGTTGATACCTTTTATGAAGCTTTGCCAGGCAAGCGAAAGATGCGCGTGCATTTTCATCGTTTTATGCACCGTGTTCATGATGAATTAAAAAAATTAAATAATACCGCCAACCCATTAGAGGTTGTGGCGGATATTTTTAAAGCTGAAACTGACATTATCTGTTTTGATGAGTTTTTTGTTCAAGACATTACCGATGCCATGTTACTCGGTGGTTTAATGGAAGCCTTATTTGCCCGTGGTATTGTGTTAGTGGCAACCTCTAACATAGTGCCTGATGAGTTATATCGCAATGGCTTACAGCGCGCGCGTTTTTTACCAGCAATAGCCCTTGTCAACGCTAATACTGAAATCGTCAATGTTGATTCCGGCATTGATTACCGGCTGCGTACTTTGGAGCAAGCTGAAATATTTCACAGCCCCTTAGACGCACAAGCCGATAAAAACTTATTTGAGTACTTTGATAAATTATCGCCAGAGCCGGGCGTACTCGATCAAGCTATTGAGATTGAAGGGCGGATGATCAAAACGCGTAAAGTATCAGACTGTATCGTGATGTTTGATTTCCCTGAATTGTGTGAAACCGCTCGTAGCCAAGTGGACTACATGGAAATAAGTCGCTTATATAACACGGTGATTTTATCGAACGTAAAACAACTAGGGCAAAATAATGATGATGCCGCACGCCGCTTTATTGCCTTAGTAGATGAATTTTACGAACGCCACGTGACATTAATTATCTCGGCTGAACAACCGATCACTGAACTCTATACTCAAGGCAACCTTAACTTTGAGTTCAAACGTTGTATCAGCCGCTTGCAGGAAATGCAGTCGCTAGAGTATTTAGCAAGAGAGCATTTAGCGTAACTTGAGCCGTCAGCCGTCAGCCGTCAGCCGTCAGCCGTCAGGTAAAGATAAGATTTCTTGACTCTGAAGTTGATAGGGACAAAGTTTTGATAGCTGATAGCTGATAGCTGATAGCTGATAGCTGATAGCTGATAGCTGATAGCTGATAGCTGATAGCTGATAGCTGATAGAACAAATTTTCTTGTGGAAAAAACAACCGTCGAGTAGCAATGTGATAAAAGTGCTGGTATACTCCCGCGTCTGCCACGTTGCGTTCTATTGCCTTCATCAGATTAGCCTCTTTTGAATGGCGCAAAAGTCTTAAACTCGAAGGGGTTGGAGCAAACATTTAGAGCGGTAATTAATAATAATTACCTGTGGTTTTAATTGAAAAACATTGGATTTTTATAAATGAAAACGTTTGTTGCTAAACCAGAAACAGTAAAACGTGACTGGTACGTAGTTGACGCTGAAGGTAAAACTTTAGGTCGCATCGCTACTGAAATCGCTCATCGCCTACGCGGTAAGCACAAAGCTGAGTACACTCCACACGTAGATACTGGTGATTACATCATCGTTATCAACGCGGAGAAAGTTACTGTAACTGGTAACAAGTTCAAAGATAAAGTGTACTATGCTCACTCTGGTTTCCCAGGTGGTCTTAAGTCTACTACTTTTGATAAACTTCAAGCTGCAAAGCCTGAAATGATCATCGAGAAAGCTGTTAAGGGCATGTTGCCACGTGGTCCTTTAGGCCGCGCAATGTACCGTAAACTTAAAGTTTACGCGGGTACTGAGCACAACCATGCTGCACAACAGCCTCAGGTTCTAGACATTTAAGGAGCACTAACATGGCAAATCAATACTACGGTACAGGTCGTCGTAAAAGTTCAAGTGCTCGCGTATTCTTACGCCCAGGCACTGGTAACATCGTAATCAACAATCGCTCTTTAGAAGAGTATTTTGGTCGCGAAACAGCACGCATGGTTGTTCGTCAAGCTCTTGGGCTTGTAGATATGACTGAAAAGTTTGATCTTTACATCACCGTTGCTGGTGGTGGTACTACTGGTCAAGCTGGTGCAATCCGTCACGGTATTACTCGTGCACTTATGGAGTTTGACGAGTCACTACGTCCACAACTTCGTAAAGCAGGTTTCGTTACTCGTGATGCACGTAAAGTTGAGCGTAAGAAAGTGGGTCTTAAGAAAGCGCGTAAGCGTCCACAGTTCTCAAAACGTTAATATTTACGTTATCAAGAATTTCAAAAACCCAGCTTCTGCTGGGTTTTTTGTTTTTGGAGCTATATAAAGTTAGCGAGGGTAAAGTTAGCGAGGGTAAAGTTAGCGAGAGTAAAGTTAGCGAGGGTAAAGTTAGCGAGGGTAAAGTTAGCGAGGGTAAAGCTAGCGAGGGTAAAGTTAGCGAGAGTAAAGCTAGCGAGAGTGAAGAGACGAAGTACTTGACTACCGCGTTTAAAAATTCATTCTTATAAAACTCGCAAACTCGCAAACTCGCACTTTTTATCAGACATAAGCAAACTCGCGCTTTTTATCAGACATAAGCAAACTCGCGCTTTTTATCAGACATAAGCAAACTCGCACTTTTTATCAGACATAAGCAAACTCGCACTTTTAATAAGTAACCAGCAAACTCGTATCAAATATGCGCCTAATAATTAACCTGCCATAGTCTTTGTTGCGTATAACCTTAAAAAAAGTTCAATAATTATCGTAATAAGTGTAAATCCGTCAGTTAATTGGTGAATTTTTTTGCTACAATTGTCAGGCAAGTAATGTGAGTGAGTTCAACAGCACCATGTGCAGTTTATCTGCTTCCTCTTAGTGAGGTTGATCTTAGTCAGTATATTGTTTTTTAAATACGATATCATAGCAAACGGCTTCATACTCGAGCTGACCCTATTAATAATTTAATTAAATCGGGTTTATTCGAGCATGGAACTGTGAATAACCTTGTTTTAATCAAGGGTTTTAATTATGATCGCGTCTATTTTAAAATTTCTAAAAATTAACCTGCTGTAACTGATGTTCTCAATATAGCAAGTGTTGGGAATCATAGTGGAGATAAGTGGATGAGCAATGCGCCTGTAGACAATGGCCGACGTCGCTTTTTAACCATAGCTACCTCTGTTGTAGGTGGTGTTGGTGCGGCTGGGGCTGCTGTTCCTTTTATTGCGTCTTGGAATCCAAGTGAGCGAGCTAAATCTGCGGGTGCGCCTGTAGAAGTAGATATCAGCAAGCTTGAGCCAGGGCAATTAATACGTGTCGAGTGGCGTGGTAAACCTGTATGGGTTGTATCACGTACCCCAAAAATGCTTGAGCAGATGAAAGCTCATGAAGGTCAACTTCGTGATCCTGCATCTGAAGAGCCTCAACAACCTGAATCAGCTGTAAACGAATACCGTTCAAAACGTCCGGAAATTTTCGTTGCTGTTGGTATTTGTACCCACTTAGGTTGTTCACCTGGCTTCTTTGAAGGCAACTTTAGTGAAAAAGTAGAAGGGACCGACGATGGTTTCTACTGCCCATGTCACGGTTCTAAATTTGATATGGCTGGTCGCGTATTCCAAGCAGTTCCGGCGCCATTAAACTTAGAAGTACCGCCTTACACCTTTATCGATGAAACCACTATTTTAGTGGGCGAAGAAGAAGGGGTTGCCTAATGTTTGGTAAGATTATTGGTTGGATCGACGACCGTATCCCAATGACACGTGTTTGGAACATGCATATTGCACAGTATCCAGCACCAAAAAACTTTAACTTCTGGTACTTTTTTGGCTCTTTAGCCATGTTAGTGCTAGTAAACCAAATCCTAACTGGTATTTGGCTAACGATGAACTTTGTGCCATCAGCAGAAGGTGCATTCGCTTCAGTAGAATACATCATGCGTGATGTTGAATACGGCTGGTTGTTACGTTATTTGCACTCAACCGGTGCATCAGCGTTCTTCATCGTTGTCTATCTGCATATGTTCCGTGGTATGATCTACGGTTCTTACCAAAAACCACGTGAATTACTATGGTTATTTGGTATGTTTATCTTCCTAGCACTGATGGCTGAAGCGTTCATGGGGTACTTATTACCATGGGGTCAAATGTCATTCTGGGGCGCACAGGTAATCATTTCATTATTCGGAGCGATTCCGGTAATTGGTGATGACTTAACACTGTGGATCCGTGGTGACTATGTAATTTCAGGTGCAACGCTTAACCGCTTCTTTGCATTACACGTTATTGCCTTACCATTGGTTATTGTGATCTTAGTATTCTTACACATTGTTGCACTGCACGAAGTGGGTTCAAATAACCCTGATGGTGTTGAAATCAAGCGTAAGAAAGGCTCTGTAGCTGAAGAAGATAAGCCTAAATTTAAATTCCACGAGTATTACACTGACAAAAAAGACATTGTCGATGCGATACCGTTCCACCCTTACTACACAGTGAAAGATATTGTGGGTGTGGTTGGTTTCTTAATCTTATTTTGTTGGGTGGTGTTCTTTATGCCAGCGATGGGTGGGTTCTTTTTAGAAGCGCCAAACTTTGAGCCAGCAAATCCGCTTAAGACTCCTGAGCATATTTTCCCAGTTTGGTACTTTACGCCATTCTATGCAATCTTACGTGCAATCCCTGATAAGTTAATCGGTGTTGCAGCAATGGGAGCATCGATTGTGGTACTTGCGCTATTACCTTGGATTGACCGTGGTACAGTGAAATCGGTTCGTTACCGTTGTGGCTTCCATAAATGGAACATTGCAGGTTTTGTGGTTACTTTCGTGCTACTTGGTTGGGTGGGTGCGACACCACAAACTGATTTGAAGACGATTATCTCGCAAGTCTGTACTGTGACTTACTTTATGTTCTTCGTACTGTTATTTGTTTACAGTAAGAATGAAAAAACTAAGCCATTGCCAGAGAGGTTAACGAAATGATGAAAAAGCTAATTATCGGTTTATTTGCTTTATCAATAAACGTATTGCCGGCAATGGCTGCGGGTCCTTCGGTGCCATTACTGGAAGCGGGCAATGACCTAACTGACCAGCCATCATTGCAACGTGGTGCAAAGTTGTTCATGAACTACTGCCTTGGTTGTCACCAAATGCAGTATCAACGTTATGAGCGTACTTTCCGTGATATCGGTATTCCTACAGAAGTAGGTCTTGAACAGTTAATTTTTGACGGTTCAAAAGTCGGTAGTCACATCACCAATGCGATTGAAAAAGATGATGCTGCAAAATGGTTTGGTGCGGCTGTGCCAGATCTAACAAATGTTGCGCGTGTGCGTGGCAGTGATTGGATTTACACCTATTTAAAATCGTTTTACAAAGATGAATCTCGTCCGTTCGGTGTAAATAATACAATATTTCCATCGGTAGGTATGCCGCATGTTCTGCAAGAGCTGCAAGGTTTACCTATGCCTATTACTGAAGAAGTGGAAGAACATGGTCAAACAGTGACCAAAGTTGTTGGCACTAAAACAGATGGCACCGGTGAATTAAGTGTAGATGAATATGACCAAGCAGTTCGTGATTTAACGAATTTCCTAGAGTACGTAGGTGAACCTACGCGTCTTGAATCGGAAGCGCTGGGTCTTAAGGTAATCGGATTTTTAATCATTCTGTTTATCTTGGCATTTATGCTGAAGAAAGAATACTGGAGAGATGTTCATTAAGTTTGAACATATTTAAAGGTAATTTTGCAATAGGGGCTTAAGCCCCTTTTGCTGTTTTTGTTATTTAATGGAGGTAGGCATGGCCGTAGCTGCCAATAAGCGCCCTGTAATGACCCTTTTTTCTGGTGCTAACTGTATGTATAGCCACCAAGTACGCATTGTACTTGCTGAAAAAGGCGTAAGTGTAGATATTCATCTGGCTGAAAAGGACAACCTGCCAGAAGCACTTCATGAAATTAACCCTTACGGAACAGTGCCAACACTGATCGACCGTGAGCTTGGTTTATATCAGGCAAACATCATCATGGAATACCTTGATGAACGTTTTCCTCATCCTCCACTAATGCCTGTTTATCCGGTAATGCGTGGCCGCAGCCGTTTAATGATGCATCGTATCGATACGGATTGGTACAGCCTAGCTGCTAAAATTTACGCAAATGGTGCAGAATCTGCCCAAGCGCGTAAAGAACTAACAGAAGCTTTACTAGCGGTTTCAGCAATCTTCACTGAAGCGCCATACTTTATGAGCGAAGAATTCAGTTTAGTTGATTGTTACTTAGCACCACTGTTATGGCGTTTACCAGAGCTTGGTATTGAGCTGACAGGTGCAGGTTCTAAAGAGATGAAAGAATATATGATCCGTTTATTTGAGCGTGAATCATTCCAAGCTTCTCTTACTGAAACTGAGCGCGAGATCCGTTTGTAATGACGCCTAATCGTCCTTATTTACTTCGTGCTTTCTTTGATTGGATTGTTGATAATCAGTGTACGCCGCATTTAGTGGTGAACGCTGATTTCCCTGCTGTGCAAATACCAACGCAGTTTGTTCAAGATGGACAAATCGTATTGAATATTAGCCCGTCAGCTGTCACACAATTCTCAATGGATAATCAGCAACTAAGCTTTAGTGCTCGTTTTGGTGGTCAGCCAATGCAAGTATACGTACCAATTGGTGCCGTGCTTGCTATTTATGCCCGCGAAAACGGTGAAGGCACTGTGTTTACCGCAGATGAGTTTTTAGAGGACGAAGACGAGTTTGCAGCTGAGTTAGAAAGTGTTGATATCGCAGATGAATTATTACCTGACGAACCAGCACCAACTAAGCCAGAAAAGAAAAAAGGCTCACACTTACGTGTTATTAAATAATATGTAATTGTTTGATAAAAACCGCTGATCAAGCGGTTTTTTTATGTCTGTATAAAAGCAGACTGAAGGTTAAAGGTTAAAGGTTAAAGGTTAAAGGTTAAAGGTTAAAGGTTAAAGGTTAAAGGCGCTAGGTAAACTAAGGGCTACGGGGTTGGCATGGGTGGTTGGATTTATTGTAGGCGCGGCTTTATGCCGCGCAAATTTATACCATTCATGGCTAAAGCCATTTCCTACGTCGGGGGGGAAGATTGGCTTAAATACTAAGAGCTGCGCGAGGTAAACTCCCGCCTACAGGTATAAAAAAACCTTGCGATATCAACTGCAAGGCTTTTAATTCCTAGAACCTAGAACCTAGAACCTAGAACCTAGAACCTAGAACCTAGAACCTAGAACCTGATACCTTTATAAATACTCAAACACCTTAATAACACGCTCTACGCCAGATACATTACGGGCAACATCTACCGCTGTGTTTGACTCGGCATCTGACACTAAGCCCATTAAAAACACTTCGCCATTCTCAGTGACCACTTTGATATTATTGCTGCTGATATTATCAGTGGTAAGTAATTGCGTTTTTACTTTAGAGGTTAACCAAGAATCATGGGTCTGGGTGCTCATGCTAATGTTAGAGCCAATGCGCAGCTGGTTATGTATTTTTCGTATCGCAGGTAAGCCCTCAATCGTACGCTGAGCTTCGTCTTTCATTTCTTGATTAGCAACTTGGCCTACTAGCAGTACGATACCGTTAACGCTAACAACGCTGATATTTGCATGATCAGCAAGGCGAGGCACATCATTGATTGCCACTCCGGCTTTGATTTCGATATTACTATCATCTATTTGTGAACCAAGCGTACGGCGATCATTCGCCGCAGTAACTGCTCCTGCGGTACCTGCAACCACCGCAGCGGCGCAACCTTGTAATAATAAAACCGTACTGATAACGATAAGAGATTGTTTCAACATTAATTTTCTTCCTGTGGGAATAGGGTTAAGTCGACGAGTTCGCTTAAACAATGCAGATTAACCAAATGAGACTCTATAATGCGACTCGGACGTTTTGATGGCACCCGTATTTCGACATCATTGGCGCCCAATAAACCGACTAACTCACCACCATCATCACCAACTAGCACAATGACTTTCATATCTTTGGTGAGTGCAGCTTCAACTGCGCTAATGATATTTTTTTCATTACCATTGATTGCTAACACTAATAGTAAGTCGCCTTGATGTGCAAATGCACGAACTTGACGAGCGAAAGTTTCTTGGTCGTCACTTTGATTGCTTTGGCCAAGATTGATATGTTCTTGGGAAAGCGCAATCGCAGGCAAACAAGGGCGTTCGGTTTCGTAATAGTTGATCAATACGCCAGCCATATGTTGAGCAAGCATATGGCAGCTTGCAGTGCCGCAACAAATCAATTTATTACCATTGATCAGGCTTTGCGCTATGGTAAATGCAGCTGCTTCTAAGGCGCTAGGGAGTACTTCACCTGCGGCAATTTGCACTTGAATGCTTTCTGTGAAAATTTCTTTAATGGTATCTTGCATATTAAAATACGTTTTTTATCCAATTAAGTTGTTGCGATGCTTCGCCTGTTATTGCGACAAAGTCGATTCTTATTGCTTGATCACTCAGTTTTTTAGTTGCTAAATAATGGTAAATAGAGCGTTTTAAGCGCGCTTGCTTTTGTTTTCCTAAAGCATGGAGCGCTCCGCCTTTAACATGGCTACTGCGAAATTTCACTTCCACAAACACTAACGTGTTGCCATCACGCATTATTACATCTAGCTCCCCGTAAGGGCAGTTATAGTTACGTTCGATTGGGAGCAACCCTTGTGTAACTAAGTATTTTTGCGCTTCTAGCTCGTAATACTGACCTTTCTCTCGGCTATTCTGCCACAGCTGTTTAAACCACGACATGGCTACGTCCTTGTTTTATAAACTTGCTAACAGCTACTCACTGTCTGATAGGCTGGTAGCTGATTGCATAAATAGCGGTAACGGTGCTGTTGTTTCCAACTGCACAGCTTTGATTTGTCTGTCTTTGTACTGCGCCCAATTAAGGTGACGATTAATTTGCCCATCACTGGTAATACTTAATTGACCGGTTAAACCATTAAATCGCTTACCTGGGATCATACTCAATTGTGTAATATTACTTAACATAGCAACCGAGTCATAGGCCATGGCAAATAAACGTTGGCTTATATCGGCTTGCTCAGGCCACAGCGAATTATATTGTTGGCGCAAAGCATGCTCTGTTATTTGCCCGTTTAGCATCCATGGAAGCTCAGTAAAATATAGCCCATCAAGGTCACCTTTATCTGTGCTATCAATTTGTTTACTATGACTTTTTGAGCTGGCGTAAAGAGGAATACGATCCGCAAAGGTACTCACATTTACATCTAAATAAGGTTTAATCAAGCGAGTTTCGATAGCATCGCCGAGAATATAAATAACATCAATATCACGACGAGAGCGGGTTTCACTCTCTACTTCTTGTTTAAATAATGACTTAACGGACGCAATGCGTTCTTTTGATTTATCAACTTCGAGCAGGTTAACAATGGTGGTTGGCATATCTTTTTTATCATTATAAAGCCCAACTTCTGGTGTGGTTTCGCTGTAGCGTTGCCATTGTAGGTTGAAGAAATCAACTAAGCGCTGGCCTGAACTGTTATTCGGCGCCAGCAGCATAGGTTTTTGGTAGCCAACCGTTAAAAAATGCTCAAGTGCTTGCTGTACTTCGTGCTCAGGATTAAGCGCAAAGAAATAATGCTGTGGAGATTGGCGCTCACCATCAAAAGTATTTAAGTGCAAAACTGGGTAATCTTGTAATGCTTTGCTTGCAACTAGCTTATCAATGTTCGCTTTGAGTAACGGCCCAATTATAAAATTTGGTTGAATTTCGAATAATTTTGCAGAAAGCTCAGCAGAGCTAAGCATTTCGTCAATAAAAATGGTTTCACCAATCGATGCGTTATCTAACCCAGCTAATACCCCTGCTTTTAAGGCATCACCTAAACGTTCATTGGCGCCAGATTGCGGCAATAACACCACTAAGCGCTCAATATTGAGCGGTTCAATGGCAATTAACTCAGCAGCTTTTTTTGGTAGAACATCAATTGCAGGATGACCTGGGTATCGACGTTGCCAATTATTAATCGCTTGATCAAGCTCTACAGGGGCACCTAAATATACTTGGTGATACAGCGCTAAGTTTACCCAGCCTTGTTGTACCACGGAGCCACGGTTAAAGCGCTCCAAAGCATACGATGATAATTGTTGTAGGTTTTGCCACAGGTCTTTGTTGAGCTGTGGGATCGTTAAGTTATTTTTACTGGCGGTTTCAGAGGCACGAAAGAAATAGGTCATGGCCTCTTTAGGTAAGTTTTGTGATGCATACACACTGGCGGTTAAATATTGGTGCCAAGCAAAATGTTCAGGCTGCGTTAGCTGGTTATCTAAACTGGCTAAAATCTCAAGTGCGGCGGAATTCTTATTTTGTTGTTTTTGCGCAAAAGCGATATACAACTTATTTTGCACTTGGTCTACGCTTGGGGTTCGCTCTAATTCAGTACATACTTGCTCTAGTAGCGGCCATTGTTGCTCAGTAATTGCCGCATCACGTGCGCTATACAGGAGTTGAATTTTGTCCACACCTTGGCGATTTAAAGCTAGTTGGTACAGTGATTGTGCATCAGTTGCTTGAATTTGTGACGTGCTATTAGCGGAACTGAGATTTTCAGTGGTTTTAGTCGGTTTTTCGGTTGTACTACAGGCCGATAACCCTGACAATATGATAAATAGACTAACAAGTTTAAGTCGCACAATGATTTCCCAATACGTTAACGCGATTTGCTTATATTACTGACTGACGCAGGAGACCTCAATGTTAAATGAGGAGAATTCACAGAAAATCGGCACTCTTTACATTGTAGCCACCCCAATCGGCAATTTTGACGATTTAAGTCAGCGTGCAATCGCGACATTATCGCAAGTTGACTTAATCGCTGCTGAAGACACCCGCCACACAGGTAAGTTGCTCAGTCACTTTGGTATTAAGGCAAAAACCTTTGCTTTGCACGACCATAATGAAAAGCAAAAAGCGCAACAAATTATTGATCAACTTAATCAAGGTTTAAATATAGCACTGGTTTCCGATGCCGGCACACCGCTTATTAGTGATCCAGGTTATGCGGTTGTAAACTTATGCCGAGAGCAAGGCGCCCATGTTACACCTATCCCTGGTGCATGCGCGGCAATTACCGCGGTATGTTGTTCTGGTTTGCCAACTGATCGCTTTCAGTTTATTGGTTTTACCCCAGCAAAAAGCAAAGCTCGGCAAGACTTTTTTATCGAAGCGGTTAATTCCAACATCACCAGTATTATGTACGAAAGTACCCATCGCATTATGGCAAGCCTTGATGACTTGGAGATTGCCCTTGGTAGTGAGCAACAGGTAGTATTTGCCAAAGAGCTAACCAAAACCTTTGAAACATTTTTTAATGGCACAGTGAGTGAACTCAAACAGTTTTTAACCGACGACCCAACCAAGCAGCGCGGTGAAATTGTACTAATGTTGCCAGGTGATCCAAAGCAGGTTGATGATATTCCCCCAGAAGCACGTAAAATGTTGGCGCTACTTGAGAATGAAATGCCAATGAAAAAAGCCTGTGGCATTGTAGCCGAGTACTTTGGTATGAAGAAAAATGCCCTTTATAAAACAATTATTGACGAAAAAGGCTAAATCTTTACTGCACATACAATCCAGCTCAGGTATACTGCGCGCCGAGTCAGCCAAGATGATCGCTGCCTGCAACGAAAATGCGCAGGGGGAGGAAAGTCCGGGCTCCATAGGGCAGGGTGCCAGCTAACGGCTGGGGGGCGTGAGCCTACGACAAGTGCAGCAGAGAGGAGACCGCCAACTTCGGTTGGTAAGGGTGAAAGGGTGCGGTAAGAGCGCACCGGGCCACTGGTAACAGTTGGTTGCAAGGTAAACTCCACCCGGAGCAAGACCAAATAGGGTTCCTTAAGGTGTGGCCCACATCGGAACCGGGTAGGTTGCTTGAGCCATAGAGCGATTTATGGCCTAGACGAATGATTATCACTTTCTTCGGAAAGGACAGAACCCGGCTTATACGGCTGACTCACTCATTCAACAAAAAAGCCCGCAGTTAACGCTGCGGGCTTTTTTGTGTCTGTTTTTGGGCTACGGGCGTCGAGTTTCGAGCAGCGTGTTGAGATATAGAAATCAGGAATCAGATGTCAGAAATTAGATATCAGAAATTAGATATCAGAAATTAGATCTGCCCTTGATAAAGCTAAACATAACATCTGCTGAGAGTATTACTAATTGGTTCGGTCGTTTGGTTGTAGAGCTTGAAATACCGAGTGTGAATGAGTTAGATGAACTGCGTAGCTATCTACAGCTTTAGACATACATTTATTAGTAGCATACGCAATAATCATGCGTTTGCTCTTTCCCTAATTCAGAAAATAGTAGGCCATGAATTATCAAAAGGTGGGATAACTGATAAATACACATTGTAGCGCTAGTTTGGAAGGTTAAAAGAGGTGGTTAATGCTTTTAGGTTTTAATTATGTCTAGTTTTAAGTTAAAAATAATTTAGGGTTTTATTCTATACTGATAGTTGTAACTATTTTATTTAGATTTTAAGTAAAACAGAGGGTGAGTAAATGTATAAAATAGAACTTCAAAATTTTCACATCAAAGAAAATAAAGGATGGGACGCAATTGAATCATTGGCAGAGTTAACTAAACTCGGTTACCCGTCTAATCGTTTGGGGAAGTATGTTCGTGGTTCTAACGAAATTCAAGTTACGATAGGTTCAACAAAAGTAGGCCAATCATTGGGTTTAAACGAAAAAATTGAAAAACTGATATTGAGTGAATTCCCCTTTACAGATCTATCATCAACTAAAACTACAAATGGATCTATAGATAAACCTGAGTATCCGACATTTTTGTTAGAGCACAAACCCCATAAGTTGAATGCTTTTATGATAAAGCTAGAAAAGCTATTAATTGATGCAATTTAAGTAATGAGTTTATTTTTTAGTACGAAAGATGCTTAGCTCAAACCTTCACTGAAAGTCACAATGAATATGCAGCTATCAGAACAAGCCTGAGCTAGTACAACTAACTAATTAGTAGTGGCCAATCGCTTTGAGGCTATTTCACTGTTACTCTTCTAAAAGACATATATTTCGTGAAACCCGTGCTTATAATGGCTTTCCCTTGAGGTGAAAAGCCTACGTGCCCTACAATTATTACATCTGAGCCATCTAACTCGGATACCTCTTTCAACTTAAAGTTAACCAATACCTGTTCTTTAAGCTTGGAATTTAAAGCAATACTGGGCTCTAAAAGGTTATCGCCGTAATTAAGCCATAGAGTACCTTTTTTATCTATATTTAAGTTGTTTATCTTCCCCCAAAAAATATAGTCCTTACCAATGTGCTCTCTAGACACATCTTCTATTCTAACTAAATTACTTCTTAAATCTCCCTCAACAACTACACGTCCCGAGTTAGCGACAATAGTTATTGTTTGATTTTCATCACCATAATCACTATTTCTACATAAGTTAGTTAATAATTGACGTAAAGATTTACTTAAAGGGAAACCATCAGAGTTACCAATAATTTTTCTTTTAGATTTTCCTTTCCAATCAGATTCTTCATCACCATGTTTATTATTGTCATTTGAAACATAAATAGATTGAGAGGTTACTTTATCTAAATCAACACGTATGCCTGAGTTTTGATTTTTTTCATCTTCATCATTGTCAGGATCATCAGAGACAAACTCAACAGTAGAAGCGTTACAACTTTCTTTGTGCTTTGCACCAAAACAAGCCATACGACTTATCTTTTGAGTTTCATAGCCTTTTGTAAACCAAGCTTTTTCGCCACAATCTATACAGTAAATTAAACCTCTATATTTATCTGGATTTTCTTCGTAGTCGATTGTAGAACAAATTGAATCGTCTTCATTAAATTTACAGTGCAGCATTCATCATCCTTGATACCCATCTCTACTTGTTGAAATAGAGAACAATATTTATTGTTGTAGATCAATTTACATTTTAAGGTACTACGAGTAAATAATCAGTTTAGTTGTTTAAGCTACTTCCTATCTAGTAGTGTTGATACATATTAACTTTGGTTGATTTTTTTGCGTATGACTTACGTCTTTTTACTATTGATAGCTTTAAACACTGAGTAGCTAACGGCTAATACTAGGCAGATGGTTGCGGGGATAAAGAGGGCATTAAAGTTATAAAACTGGAATGCATAAGCACCTAACGTGCCACCGAAAATGAATCCTGAGATGATCAGTAAAAATAACAGTGCTTTGCGTTTATCAAAGGGTTCGCCTCTTAATTTAGCGCCGAGCATGAGGCCTAGATCGGTAAAAATACCGGTAACGTGAGTGGTGCGAATAACTGCGCCGCTGTAAGTGGTGGCTAATGCGTTTTGTAAGCCGCAGGCTGCGGATGCTAAATAGTGGCCGTTTACAGAGTCGTTTGATAAAAAATACACTGAGCTTGTTAACAGTATGGCTTCAAACAGCAGTAAGCTGCTGTAGTTATGGCCGAGTTTGAGTGCGCCGCTTTGTAAAAAGGCGCCGGAGATCGCCGCACCGGCTAAAAAACTCAGTAGGATAAGCGCTAAGTGGAATGCATCAGTAACAGGTGAAGTAACAAGGTTTGTGCCAAGGAGTGTTGCAGTGCCTGATAGATGTGAAATTGATTGATGTTTAAAACCTAGTAACCCTATCGAATTAACAAGCCCAGCGACAAGCGCAAGTAAAAACGATCCATATTCTACCCAACGAGGCAATTTTGAAATCACGGCTAACAGTTAATTTAATAAAATCTGTTTGGTAACCTATCAGTTCGTTATTTATTAAACAATAGCTAGCTAAGTTTTCAGTGCATAGTTTGTGCTGGATCTGTATTTAGCTCGTTGTTGTGGATTGATTGCTTACCAGTGCTAAAAATTCCTGTTCGGGTAATGGCTTTGCAAACAAATAGCCTTGGCCATAATCACAGCCTATGCCAAGTAATAATTGCTGCTGCTCTGGTGTTTCAATGCCTTCGGCAATCACTTTTAAACCAAACTGATGTGCCATAGTGATAATTGCTTTACACAACGCCAGATCTTGGTTGCCCGCTTGAATGTTATCAACAAAGCATTTATCAATTTTTAAATAATCTGCATCCATTTGTTGCAAGTAGGCAAGCGATGAATAGCCGGTGCCAAAGTCATCTAAAGCGAGTTCCATCCCCGATTTGACCAGCGCTTTCAGGCGTTGTTGAGTGAGTTGCTCAGGTGCGATCATTAATCCTTCGGTGATCTCGGCAACAATCGCGCTCGGTGGTAAGTTGGCGGCTTTTAGCAAGGTTGGCCATTGATCAATACCGCTATCAAGGCAACTAAATTGCACCGGCGAGACATTGATACTGAGTTGAAAATTGGCATCAAGCTGTGTTCGTAGCGTACTGAGCGTTTGTAATGCGCGAGTAAATACAAATTGCCCCAATGGGTTGATATACCTAGACTCTTCGGCTAAAGGTATAAACTCTGCGGGACTAATTACGCCACGTGTAGGGTGCTGCCAGCGGAGCAGGGCTTCTGCTTTATGAATATGCCCAGAATCAAGATCAACGATTGCTTGGTAATAAAGAGCAAATTGTTGCTGTTCAATGCCACTGCGCATGTTTTTAAGTAAATCCATACGTGCTTGTGCTTGCTCACGTAAGTTGTGATTAAAAAACTTAAAACAGTTGCGGCCACTTTGCTTGGCTTTATACATGGCTTGATCGGCGGCTTTTAATAACAGCTCTGAACTATCACCATCGATTGGTGCAATAGCGATGCCGATGCTGGTTGCAATATGCAGTTCTTCACCTTCGAGTATAAATGCTTTTGTCATGGCATTGAGGATATCGTTGGCTACTTTTTTGATGTGTTCTTCAGTGACCAGCTTGGCATGCACAATAACAAATTCGTCGCCACCAATACGGGCGATAAACTCAATATCAACAATTTCTTGTTGCAAACGCACCGAGATCAACTTGAGTAATTCGTCACCATAAAAATGACCTAAGGTATCATTGATGTCTTTAAAATGATCAATATCAAGAAGCATGATCACTAATGGTTCATTAGGGTTTAAGGTGTTGTTGAGGTGCTGATTTAAGCGTTTTTTAAGCTCAATTCGATTAGGTAGATTGGTTAAATGATCAAAGTGAGTTTGATGCCAGATCAGATCTTCGGCTGCTTTTTTAGCGGTAATATCGGTAAAAATCGCGACTCTGCGCTGCGCTTCAGAGTGTTCATTGTATACGGTATCGATAGTAAGCCACTCAGTGAATAACTCGCCATCTTTACGACGGTTAATTATTTCACCTTGCCAACGACCTGTTTCTTGTAATTGCAGCCACATTCCATGATAAAACGCTTTACTGTGCTTGCCTGAAGCTAAGATAGCAGTGGTATTGCCCAGAATTTCATCTTTACTGTATTGGGTGACTTCACAAAAAGCTGGATTAACATCTAAGATAACGCCATTTGGATCGGTAATGGCCATTCCTTCACTGCTATTTGCGTAGACCATTGAGGCCAGATGAGAGGCTTTTTCAGCGTGTTTTCGATGGCTAATATCTTGTAATACAATGGTGTATTCATTGCTATTGAGTTTGGCGCTGATCCGCACTTCAAATATTTGCTCGATTGCAGGCTTCTTTATTGTTAGTTCAAATTGGCTTGTTTTATTTTTACAGGGTAAATGCTTAAGCAACTGTTTACTTTTTTCTTCTCCAAGCAGTTCGCGAAGATGTAATTTTGAGCTAATGGGCTCTGGTAAATATAGCTGTGAAATTTGCCCGCCTAAGTTCAGTACATCACCGTGAACATTGATCCGAATATAGGTATCAGGCAAAGCGTTTAATAAGCTACTTAATTCGTCATGCTGGCGTTTGACATTCGCTTCTGCCGCAAGGCGTGTTTGTGCCATCGCTTTAAAATGTTGATAGAGGGTATTTAGCTCTGGGCTATTTAAAGAAAACTGTTTTGGTAATAATCCTTGGGTAAGATCTTTAATCGTCAGTGTAAGCTGTGCTATGGGCGTTAATACATTGCGCTTTAATTGGTTATGGGCAAACACAGACAGGCCAATAATCATCAGTGTAAATACAGCTAATGTATATAAAAACAATTGGTTGGCAGCTTGTATTGCGCTATTAAATGGTATTACAACATAAACGTTTAGGCTATTTTGGGTTTCATCGGTATACATGGTTTTGCTGTGTAAAACGTGATTAATACCTTGCAATTCAATTGTGCTATTGGGCATAGGTAGCTCGGAGCTAAAATCATAGGCATTAATATTTTCGCCAAGCAGCGATGCATTGTTAGGGTAATTTGCGATAATACGGCCGTTATTGTCGGTTATAACGGCAAGAGCATCTTCGGGTAAATGGAAGCTGGCAAGTATTTGGCTCCACCAATCTAATCTCACAGCGGTTACTACCGCACCATATACTTGTTGCTGCTGATCGATAAGTGGGTATGCGAAATTGAAACTTAGGGTGTTGATACTACGATCTTTTTGAAAATAGCCAATGGCAAAGCTTTTAGTCGCCACAGCATTTTGAAAGTATTCACGATCGGCAATATTAATATTTTCTTTGCGTCCTTTTAATAAACACACCGGGTCGCCTTGCATATTGACGATACCAATATTCGCAATTTCAGGTTGAAGTTTTTGTATTTTAGCTAAGTAATAAGGGCAGCCGGTTTGTAATGGTGCGGCAAAATCTTTTAAGTCAGCAAGTTGAGTGGTAAATGTTTTAATTTTTTTGAGTAGCTCAGTTTGTTGCTCAACAAGCTGTTCGGCAACCGCAAAAGCCTGCTGCCGACTTTCTTGGCGCGCCATTTGTTTGGCATGCCACAAGCTAAATAAGATCACCAAGATGCCAGGTAAGCTCAGCAATATAAATAAACGGTAAAGTCGGTGTTGTAACGATGAGGAAAAAATAGCAATACTCTTCATACTGGGCTTGTGGCATAAAATTGTAGCCAATAAATTTAAAATTAACCATATATAATATAAGGTTAATTTATTTTATCTAATAAAGAACGAAATAATTGCCCAGCAAAGGACGCTTGTGCTGAGCAAACCTATATAGCTTTATAGCAAACGTAATAACCAGCTAAATTGACTTAACTTTATTTTACTGGATGAGTTTTGCTTATTACCATTTAGCGCTTGATAGCCTGCGCCTGCCGTAAAGGCACTGGCAATTCCTACCTTCGATACTGCAAAGCGTTTTAGTCGGTAATTAAAAGCCTGATGGTGTTGGTGTTTTAAGGCATTGATGCTATTGATTTTTTGACTTAAGTGGCTTACTTTACGGTTTGGTTTCTGAATAAAATAATCAATTAGCATCATTCACTCCTATTAATATTGAGTAATTGTTTAATGCTGTGCGCGGTTTTATCAAAGCCAATTTTACTACTGATATAACCAATGTTTTTCCACAGCCAGAATAAACAGATCAACTGCAAGCTAATTAAACATAAGGCACTGAACCATATTGATTGACTAAAAGCAAAAATCGCAAAGCCAAGCGTGGCAAGCAAGCCTGCCCATAAAAGTACCAAGCCGCCAGCAAAGCTTACTAACAAAATTATTGTCAGTGCTAACGAGCGGGTTGATAGTCGCCATTCAGCACTGGCTAATTCTTTGCAAATACCGGCTTGTTGACGATAGTCTTGATAAAGCTGTTCACCATATTGAGCTAGTTTAGCGAGGTGATCTTGCCACTGATCTGCACTTTGCGGTGCAGGATCAGCGGCCTGATGCTGGTGTTGTTTATCTTTAAGATCAGTATTTTGTTGCATAGCTAGCTACTTGCTACGACGTAGCAACGCAGTAACCAGCATACCAGCAGCAAATGCTATACCTGCTGTTGCAAGCGGGTTTTCTGATGCTAACTGGCGTGTTCTACCACTGTATTCAGTTAATTTCTCACGCGCTATTTTTTGCTTTTCAGAGAGTGTTTCCGCTGAGCTGGTAGCACCATGGCGAATGCCTTGCTCTGCTGTTGCCGCTTTCGAAGAGAGCGCGTCAACGGCCAAGTGCGCCGCTGAAGTTGCTTTATCAGTTAATGGCGATTCAGTGTGAGCAGCGATGTCATCAACTTTTTTACTGGTTTTTGCAGCTGAATTAGAACTCGATGTTGAAGTAGTCATAGTAATCGTTCCTTAAATATTAAAACTAAAATTGTGTAATACTTGCTGCAGCCTTCGTACCACTTCTATGGCTCTATTTACTTCCTTATAAATCAATGTCTTACTTTTGCTTTCTAAATGCTGTTGTTTGAAATAACAGCGTTTTAAGTAACTATTGCAAAAAGATCGCGTAAATTTTACATGATCTATTCAGTAGCAATTCGCTACTAATATTTTGTAACTGTTCATTGATTATTCATTAATCATTTAAGTCTGTTTATTTTGTTTTATCTCAGAATAAAATATTTTTTTTGTAGTTATCCACTTTTTCCCACGTAATTCAGTAGCTTTGCGCTAGGCCTTATTTTTTCTGGCTTTCACAGTTAATTATAGGATCTTAGCGACTTGACAAAAGCGCTTGTCAAGCCCTAAACTGGAGGACTGTGGTAAAAAGTGGTTTTTAGTGGATCAAATTGGATCAAATTAATCCAAACGGATTAATTATCAACTTTTAGAATAGGCTTTTTATGTTCCGTGGTGCGAGTTCGCTCAGTTTGGATGACAAAGGACGCTTTGCGGTACCGACTAAGTACCGAGATTCCTTGTTGTCTGAAGATCAGGGCACGGTGATCTGTACCGTTGCACTGAACGAGCCTTGTTTGTGGTTGTATCCACTCGCGCAATGGCAAGACATAGAAGATCGTCTCGCTAGAATTTCCAATATGAATCCACGCGCTCGACGCATGCAAAGAATGTTGTTGGGTAACGCAACTGAGTACCAATTAGATAAAAATGGCCGAATTTTGCTGGCACCGTCGCTACGGGCTCATGCAGATTTAGGCAAAAAAATCATGTTGGTTGGTTTGATGAATAAATTTGAGATCTGGGATGAAGAGCGTTGGCATGAGCAAATGCGTCAAGACACCGAAATAGAACGACTCGGTGAGTTTGAATCGACCCCAGACTTAGATAATTTTTCACTCTGATCACACAATAAAAAGGCAAATAATAGCTAATGACAGCGCAATTTGAACACATTTCCGTACTAATGGACGAAACCATCGATGCGCTAGCAATTAAGCCTGACGGCATTTACATGGATGGTACATTTGGCCGTGGCGGACATTCTGGGCAAATTTTGGCGCGCCTTGGTGAACATGGTCGATTACAAGCGATTGATCAAGATCCACAAGCGATCAAGTCTGCCGAAAAGTTTGCCGATGATAGTCGTTTTGCCATTGCTCATACGCGCTTTTCCAATCTATACGAAGTGGCAGAGCAAAACGATCTGTTAGGAAAAGTAGATGGTATTTTATTAGATATCGGTGTGTCATCCCCGCAATTAGATGATGCTGAACGTGGTTTTAGTTTTATGAAAGACGGCCCACTTGATATGCGCATGGATCCAACCAGTGGTCGTAGCGCTGCACAGTGGTTAGCTGAAGCCGAGCTTGAAGACATTGTTCACGTGATCAAAACTTACGGTGAAGAAAAATTTGGTCGTCGTATTGCTCATAAGGTATTAGAAGTTCGCGCCCACACTCCGATCACAACAACTAAGCAACTTGCTGATTTAGTTGATGAAGCTGTGCCTGTAAAGGATAAGTTTAAGCATCCTGCGACGCGTACTTTCCAAGCTATCCGTATTTATATCAACAGTGAATTGGAAGAAATCCAAACCGCATTACACGCTGCATTGGCGGTTTTAAAGCCCGGTGGCCGTTTAGTGGTGATTTCGTTTCACTCACTTGAAGATCGTATTGTTAAACAGTTTATTAAAAAACAGAGTAAGGGAGCGGCATTACCCAGAGGTCTGCCTTTAACTGATGCACAAATAAATCAAAATCTGACGTTAAAAGCAGTGGGTAAAGCTACTAAGCCAAGTCAAGCTGAAATTGAGCGTAATCCACGTTCACGTAGCTCAGTACTTAGGGTGGCGCAGAGATTGGGATGAAGCCAAAAGCGAATCATCGACAACCCAATTTATTTGTAGAAATACTCAAAGGCCTAGGAGCAAATAAGCTAACCTCGGCCTTGTTGGTTGTGATATTTGCGTCAAGTTTAAGTGTGGTGCAGGTTACCCACTTTGCTCGTCAAGAGCTGATTGAGCAAGATCAGTTGCTCCAACAGCGAGATGAGCTGGATTTAGAGTGGCGTTATTTACTCGTTGAAGAAGAATTTTATTCGCAGCATGCGCGCATTGAAGAAATTGCCACCATGCAACTTGAGATGAAACGGCCTACCAGCCAAGATGAACAGGTGATAGTACTGCCATGAGAAGCAGAGGAAAAAAACCAGTCAATAGTTTGATCACATGGCGTTTTATGCTGGTGTGCTCTGTGGTGCTGTTGGTTTTTGTAACTTTGGTTTCACGTGCCGCCTATTTACAAGTTATCGAGCCTGATAAAGCACGCTCAGAAAGTAACAAACGTACCGTGCGAGTTGAAAAACTGCATGTGCAACGTGGGATGATTTTTGACCGCCATGGCAAAGAGCTTGCTGTGAGTGTACCTGTGGTAAGCGTGTATGCCGATCCTAAAGCATTGCATAAGTCACTGCGTACTAAAGTGCTTAGGCAAGCACGCAAAAACGGCGAAGACGATAAAGCGTTAGCTGAAAATACAGCACTCCTTGAACAACGCATTAGCGAATATTATAAAAATGACTTACGTTGGCGCGAACTTGCCGATGTATTACGTATCGAGCCGAAAAAAATAAATGGCCGTTTGCGTGATGATGCCAGCCGCCGTTTTGTGTATTTAAAGCGTCAAGTAACCCCAGCCGTTGCCAATTACATTGGTGATTTACGCCTGCCTGGTATTCATTTATTAGATGAATCAAAACGCTATTATCCTGCTGGTGAAGTAACTGCACATGTGCTTGGCTTTACCAACATTGATGGGAAAGGGATTGAAGGCATAGAAAAGCTGTACGAAAACGCATTAACCGGTGTAGAAGGGCGTCGTACCATTCGTAAAGATGCGCAAGGCCGTGAAGTTGAAGTACTTGATGAGCGTGAACGCATTGAGCCTGAAAATATCCAACTAAGTATCGACCAACGAATTCAAGCAATCGCTTATAAAGCCGTTAAATCAGCGGTACTTACCTATAAAGCAACCTCTGGCTCTGCGATGGTAGTGGATGTAAAAACCGGTGAAGTGTTAGCGATGGTTAACAGCCCATCTTTTAATCCAAATAATTTAAACGATGCTGCGCCGCATAAGCGCCGTAACCGCGCAATCACTGATTTGTTCGAACCAGGCTCAACCGTTAAGCCTCTAGCCATTTTAGCTGGCTTAGACTACGGCTCAATTCAGCCTGACGATAAAGTTGATACTTATCCAGGTTGGATGCGATTAGGCGGTAGTTTAGTACAAGATACGCGTAACCACGGTGAAATGACGCTGCGAGAGATTTTAAAGTACTCAAGTAATATGGGGGTGACAAAAATTAGTCAAACAGTACCGAAGGATTACTTTGTTGGTTTATTCCAAAAAGTTGGTTTTGGTTCAGATACAGGCACCGGTATGGTAGGGGAAAGCAGCGGTTTGTTTTATCCCAATCGACGTTGGTCTGATCATGAAATTGCAGCATTGTCATTTGGTTACAATATAGCGGTGAGTACAGCACAAATGGCGCGCTTTTACGCCATGCTAGGTGCTGGTGGTGTGAACCGACCACTGACCGTATTAAAACAAGATGCTATTCCCGAAGGTGAGCGAATATTTCAACAACAAGACGTTGAAGCCGTTGTACATATGATGGAAAGCGTATTTGAAGAAGGCGGTACTGCCAATCGTATTAAAGTCGATGGTTATCGCGCAGCAGGTAAAACAGGCACCTCTAAAAAAGCGGCAGTAGGCGGTTATGGTGACGAATATGTTGGTTATTTTGCAGGTTTAGCGCCCGCCAGTAACCCACGTTTAGCTGTGGTGGTAATGATCAATGAGCCCGGTGGAGATGTATATTATGGCGGTGCAACAGCAGGCCCTGCATTTGCAGAAATTATCTCTAACGCTTTAAGAATATTAAACGTGGCACCCGATAAAGGCTCGGTTGCCTACGTGAAGGGCATAGATGATGATGCGTGATTTAAAAATAATTTTACAAAAAATAGAAGTGGCAGCTTCAAGCTTGTTAGTAAAGCATTTGCGTTTAGATAGTCGCGATGTCACCCCTGGAGACGTGTTTGTGGCTATTAAGGGTCATCAGTTAGATGGCGGACACTTTATCCAGCAAGCTATTAATAATGGTGCAGTGGCAGTGATTGCCGACCGTTTATGTGAGTTTGAAGCTGATTTTGACCCTCTGTATTTAATTACTGACTTAGATAAAAAGTTACCCGCATTAGCGAGTCATTTTTATCAGCAACCGAGTAAGCATTTAGATGTGATAGGTGTTACCGGCACGAATGGTAAGTCAACCACCACCGCAATGATTGCTCATTTAGCGACGTTTTGTGACACCCCGTCGGCCATCGTTGGCACCTTAGGGTATGGGCAGCCAGATAATTTAACAGAATTAATTAATACCACACCGTCGTGTGTTGAGCTGCAAAGAATATTAGCGCAATTGGCAGAGCAAAATAATAACTTAGTGGCGATGGAAGTATCATCCCACGGGCTTGTGCAACAGCGTGTTGCCAATACGCATTTTAAAGCTGCGGTGTTTACTAATTTATCGCGGGATCATTTAGATTACCACGGTGATATGGCCAGTTATGCTGACGCTAAACTAATGTTAATGCGTGATTTTGACGCGCAGCTGGTGGTACTAAATCAGGACGATCATCAAGTTCAGCAATGGCTAGAGCAATACGATTTTAATAACTTAGTTTGTTATGGTCGAAAAACACTAGTCCCTAAAGATGCGGGGTTTGTTTATTTTACCGATGTTAATTATCATAAAACCGGTATATCGGCACAGTTAACGACAAGTTGGGGTGATATTGCCATCACTTGTCCGTTGTTTGGTGAATTTAATTTATATAATTTAGCTGCCGCAATGGCCACTTTGCTGGGCATGGGCTATCCGCTTGATAAACTAGCAGCCGGCTGTGCAAGCTTGCAACCTGTTGCGGGTCGTATGCAGGCTTTTAGTGCGCCAAACAAACCAACCTGTATTGTTGATTATGCCCATACACCGGATGCCTTAGCATTAGCACTGCAAGCATTACAACAGCATGTGCCAGGCGGCGTAAGTTGTGTATTTGGTTGTGGTGGTGACCGTGATAAAGGCAAGCGTCCTATGATGGCAAAAGCGGCTGAGCAATATGCAGATCAGCTAATTGTCACCAGTGATAATCCGCGCAGTGAAGATCCGTGGCAGATCATCCAAGATGTTACCGCTGGTTTAAGTCAACCAGGACGTGCTCACTTAGAGGTCGATCGTGCCGCCGCTATTGCATTTGCTATTGATAATGCAAACGCCCAAGACGTTGTTTTAATTGCAGGTAAAGGCCATGAAGATTATCAAATCATCGGCACACAACGGATTGATTTTTGCGACCGAAAGTTTGTGCAGCAGCACTTGCAAAAGCTAGATCGACAAGAACAAGCAATAAGAGGATCGCAGTTATGATCTCTATGGATTTTGCTTGGCTGGCGAATGTGCTAGCAACCGATTATCAAGGCGATAATCAAACAGTCAAAAATATCAACACCGACACTCGCACAGTCTGTGAGGGTGAGGTGTTTTTAGCGCTACAAGGCCCTAATTTTGATGGTCATCAATTTTTACAACAAGCGAAAGACAAAGGCGCGATAGCTGCCATCGTGAGTCATAAAGTTGCTGTTGATATACCACAGTTTTTAGTAACTGATACGCGTATTGCGTTAGGCGAAATTGGCGCTGCGGTAATGGCAGCTGTCGCCCCGCAAACCATCGCGATCACCGGTAGTGTGGGTAAAACCACCGTAAAAGAAATGTGCGCCGCAATTTTAGCCGCTCATGGCGATGTACTTGCAACCAATGGCAACTTTAATAACGATATTGGCGTGCCATTGACTTTGTTACGCCTTGAGCCACAGCACAAATATGCAGTTATTGAACTCGGTGCGAATCACCTCGGTGAGATTGCCTATACCGCGGCCATGACCAAACCTGATGTGGCTGTGGTATGTAATGTTGCAGCAGCGCATATTGAAGGCTTTGGTTCGCTTGAAGGCGTGGCAACCGCTAAAAGTGAAATCTACGATGGTTTAAAAGAGCACGGTACTGCGGTTGTTAACTGTGACAGTGAATTTAGTGGTGGTTGGCTTAGCAAGCTTGCAGGACGTAAAGTCAAATGCTTGTCAAGTACCGCACAACTGGATATTTGGGCTGAAGATATCAGCTTAGATGCACAAGCGCATGCTTCTTTCTTCTTTTGTACTGCGCAACAACGGGTGCCAGTAACACTAGCACTACCAGGGCGTCATAATGTCACCAATGCACTGATTGCAGCGGCACTTACCAGTGAGTTTGGCGTGTCGCTTGAAGCGATAGCTAAAGCACTTGCAACCATGGCTGAAGTGAAAGGGCGAGTAAATATTATTCAAGTCAACGATATGCTAACTGTGATTGACGACACCTATAATGCCAACGTGCAATCAGTCAAAGCGGCTATTGATTTACTTAGCGATATATCAGGGCAACGTATTTTAGCGTTAGGCGATATGGCTGAGCTTGGTGAAGATGCACACATTTATCATCAGCAAGTCGGTGAATACGCTAAACAGCAAGGTGTCGATGAACTGTACAGCCTAGGCACATTAAGCAAATACGCCAGTGATAAATTTGCGAAACCTAACCTGCACTTTGCAAACCGAGAAGAGTTACTGCAACAATTACAATTAAAACTCAGTGAACAATCACAAAAAACCACTATCGTCGTGAAGGGATCACGCAGTTCTCGCATGGAATTATTAGTACAAGATTTAGTTAACAGCCAGCAAATTGGCCGCAATGGAGTATCTCAATGTTAGTTTGGCTGGCAGAATATCTAACTCAATATTACAGTGCCTTTAATGTATTTTCGTACCTAACGGTGCGCGCAGTATTTGGCATTTTAACGGCATTATTAATTTCTTTATATTTTGGCCCCAAATTGATCCGCGCGTTGCAAAGAATGCAAATTGGCCAAGTGGTTCGTAACGATGGACCGGAATCTCATTTATCGAAAAAAGGCACCCCAACCATGGGGGGCTTATTAATTTTAGCGTCTATTTTTACCAGCACTTTGCTGTGGGCTGATTTAGCTAATAAATATGTGTGGGCTACCTTGTTTGTGATTGGCTCATTGGGAATTGTTGGCTTTGTTGATGACTACCGTAAGGTGATCCGTAAAGATCCTAAAGGACTTATCGCAAAGTGGAAGTATTTTTGGCAATCAGTGATCGCGCTAGTGGTGGCATGTGCATTATTTTTTACCGCTAACCATGCTAATGAAACTTCGCTAGTTGTACCATTTTTTAAAGATGTGTTACCGCAATTAGGCTTGTTCTACATAGTAATGACTTACTTTGTGATTGTGGGTACATCAAATGCAGTTAACTTAACTGATGGCCTTGATGGTTTAGCCATCGTGCCGACTATTTTGGTGGCTGTGGCACTGGCTATTATTGCTTACCTAACAGGTAACGTGAATTTCTCTGCTTATTTGCATATTCCACATTTACCGTTGGCTAGCGAACTCGTTGTGGTATGCACTGCCATTGTTGGTGCTGGTTTAGGCTTTTTATGGTTTAACACTTATCCAGCGCAAGTATTTATGGGCGATGTAGGCTCACTGGCACTAGGTGGTGCGCTGGGGATCATTGCGGTATTGGTGCGCCAAGAATTGATACTAATTATCATGGGCGGCGTGTTTGTAATGGAAGCGCTATCGGTGATTTTACAAGTTGGCTCTTATAAATTACGCGGCCAACGGATTTTTAGAATGGCGCCGATCCATCATCACTATGAATTAAAAGGTTGGCCAGAGCCTCGTGTGATTGTGCGGTTTTGGATTATTTCTATTGTGCTAGTACTTGCTGGCCTCGTGACATTAAAGATCAGGTAAATGACGTATTTAAACGAGATAAAAAATAAACAAGTGACAGTGCTCGGACTCGGTGTAACCGGTCTGGGCATTGTGCGTTTTTTATTATCTCAAGGTTTAACACCGAAGGTAGTTGATAGCCGCCAATCGCCACCAGGTTGTGATTGGTTACAACAACATGCGCCAAATTTAACTACTCATTTTGGCGATTTGGCGACAGCAAAGCTTGATAGTGTTGATATGATCATCATCAGCCCTGGTTTAAGTTTGACCCTGCCTGCAGTTGCACAAGCAATGCAAGCGGGCGTGGAAGTAATTGGTGATATTGAGTTATTTGCCCGCTTAACAGATAAACCTGTAGTTGCTGTCACTGGCTCTAACGGTAAATCAACCGTGGTGACGTTAGCCTATCAAGTACTAAAAAGCGCCGGTTATAAAGTGGGCCTAGGTGGTAATATTGGCACTGCGGCACTGGACTTATTAAGCGATGATTTTGATGTTTATGTATTAGAGCTGTCAAGCTTTCAGCTTGATACCACACGTAGCTTAAAACCGATCAGCGCTACAGTATTGAATGTCTCAGAAGATCATTTAGATCGGTATGTCAGCTATCAGGCTTACATAGAGTCAAAGCAAACGATTTATGCTAATGCGGCGCTGGCGGTGGTCAATAGCAATGATGCGGCAACGCATACCCAAGTAATGCCACAGTTGAGCTTTGGTATAGAGAATGGTGATTATAGTTTAATAACACACCAAGGTGCTGAGTACTTTAGTTATCAAAGTACAGCGCTGTTACCAGTGAGCAGCTTAGCTGTGGTAGGTCGTCACAATCAGCTCAATGCATTGGCGGTTATGGCCTTACTAAGCCCGTTTAATATTACTCCAGCGCAATTTGCGCAGGCGTTTGGCCAATTTACTGGTTTGCCTCATCGCTGTCAGTTTGTTGCCGAGCAAGCGGGCGTTAAATATTTTAATGATTCTAAAGCCACCAATGTGGGGGCGACTATCGCGGCGATAGCAAGCTTGGCAGATCAAGCTAAACAACTGGTTGTTATTGCTGGAGGAGACGCCAAGGGGGCGGATCTTGATAGTTTAAAGCCGTACTTGCAGCAACAAGTTAAAGCGCTTATTTGTTTTGGTAAAGATGCCAAAACACTGGTTGCGTTGACTGAAAAAGGTCACTTAACCAATAACATGGAACAAGCCGTTGCGCTTGCCAAGCAACTTGCCACCGCGGGGGATATTGTCTTACTTGCTCCCGCTTGTGCCAGCATCGATATGTATAACAATTACATGCAACGTGGCGATCACTTTAGCCAATGTGTGTTAGCGGAGGCAATATGATTGCGTTTGCTGATATTCGTGACACTTTGACTCCTAAGCCGTCGGCACAGTTATACGATGTCCCCTTGCTGTATTGTGTGGTCATGCTAATTGGTTTGGGATTTGTGATGGTGACCAGTGCCTCGATGCCAACTGCAGATCGTCTGTTTGATAATCCGTATCACATTATTATCCGCCACAGTATGTTTTTGGCGATGGGCTTTGTGCTGTTTTGGCTCACCTGCTGTGTGCCTATGACCTGGTGGAAGCGCTCCAACCCTTATTTATTACTGCTTGGCATGGTGCTGCTGATTCTTGTGCTTATTGTTGGCCGTGAAGTGAACGGTGCCAAACGTTGGATCCCAGTAGGTCCGGTGGGTTTTCAAGTTGCCGAAGCGGCTAAATTATATTTCTTCAGTTATATCGCCGGTTATTTGGTACGTAAACGTGAAGAAGTACAAGAAAACATTAAAGGTTTCGCCAAGCCAATTGCGGTATTTGCAGTGTACGCGGCATTAATTTTATTGCAGCCCGATTTAGGCACTGTGGTGGTGATGTTTGTAACCACCGTGGGGTTATTATTCTTAGCTGGTGCGAAATTGTGGCAGTTTTTTGTATTGATCTTAACGGGCGTTGGTCTGGTGGTTTTATTGATCATTATTGAACCGTATCGGATGGCGCGAGTGGTGGGCTTTTTAGAACCATGGGATGACCCATTTGGTAAAGGCTATCAGCTAGTACAATCGTTAATGGCCTACAGTCAAGGTGGCTGGTTTGGCCAAGGCCTAGGTAACAGCGTGCAAAAATTACAGTATTTACCAGAAGCCCATAATGACTTTATTTTTGCGGTTATAGGTGAAGAGCTAGGCTTTATCGGTATTGTCAGTATTTTAATGGTGTTTGGTACGTTTGTATTTAGAGCCTTATTAATTGGCCAGCAAGCATTAAAGTGCGGCAAAGAATATGAAGGCTATTTTGCATTCGCAATTGGTATTTGGTTTGCGTTTCAAACCATGGTGAATGTGGGCGCAAGTGCCGGTATTTTACCAACCAAAGGCCTAACGCTACCGTTTGTGTCTTATGGTGGCTCTAGCTTACTTATCATGACCATAGCGGCAGCTATTTTATTGCGGGTGGATTTTGAAACCAAAATGGCCACGAAACAAGCAACATCTCGCGGAGGTAAGCGATGAGCAAAAAATTAGTCGTTGTTGCTGGTGGCACGGGGGGGCATATTTTCCCTGGTATTGCAGTGGCGGATCATTTAAAGCAGCAAGGTTGGCAAGTGAGTTGGATTGGCACGGCCGATCGAATGGAAGCCCAAGTGGTACCTAAGCATGGTATTGATATTGATTTTATCAATGTCAAAGGGGTACGCGGTAATGGCCTGGTACGGTTAGTGAAAGCACCGTTTATGGTTTTAAATGCGATTTTACAAGCGCGTAAAGTATTGAAAAAACAACGCCCTGATGTTGTCCTTGCGATGGGGGGGTATGTCACAGGGCCAACCGGTATAGCTGCAAAAAGCTTAGGTATTCCACTGGTGATCCATGAGCAAAATGCGGTTGCAGGTATGAGTAATAAATACCTCGCTAAGTTTGCGAATAAGGTATTAGCAGCATTCCCACACGCATTTGCTGCGGGTTGCAGTGACGTTGTTGGTAACCCAGTGCGTGCCAGTGTTGCAAATGTGGCAACCCGTGCAGCATCAACTCCGGTGAATATACTAGTGGTTGGTGGGTCGTTGGGCGCACAAGTATTAAATCAAACATTGCCAGCTGCATTTAAGCAGCTTAATGATGATTTTCAACTTAATGTTTGGCATCAAACAGGGAAAGGGCAGCTTGGCTCGGTAACACTTGCATACCAACAACAAGGTTTTAGTGTTGAACAAGCGAAAGTGGCAGAGTTTATTGATGATATGGATACCGCATACAGTTGGGCTGATATTGTGGTTTGCCGTGCTGGTGCTTTAACTGTCAGTGAAATTGCCGCAGCGGGGAAGATGGCGGTGTTTGTGCCGTATCCTCACGCTGTGGACGATCATCAAACCGCCAATGCAAAATTTTTAGTCGATGGCAAAGCGGCATTATTAATGCCGCAGGGGCAATTTAACGAACAGAGTATTGTTGAACTATTACGCCCGTATTTAGCCAAACCAGCATTAATTAGTGAACTTGCCAGTAATGCAAAACAGTTGGCGACACTTGAGGCTACCGCTAATGTCGCATGGCATTGTATGGATGCGGCCGGTGTTGCTCTGTCTGCGCAGCAAGTTACAGAAAAAAGAGATTATTAAGTGAAAGAAACGTCAACAGAGAAAAGTACTCGTCCGGCAATGCGCCGTATTAACACCATTCATTTTATTGGTATTGGTGGTGCAGGGATGGGTGGCATTGCCGAAGTGCTGGCTTTTGAAGGATACCGTATTACCGGTTCTGATATTGCCCACAGTGCGATGACCGAACGTTTGATCCAAGCTGGCGCGGAAGTGTTTATTGGTCATCATCAAAGTAATGTAAAAGATGCCAGTGTTGTGGTGGTATCGAGTGCGATTGATGAGACGAATCCAGAAATAATTGCAGCTAAAGCTGCGCGCATCCCTGTAGTACGGCGCGCAGAAATGTTGGCAGAGTTAATGCGTTTTCGCCACGGTATTGCCATTGCAGGCACCCATGGCAAAACCACAACAACCAGTTTAATTGCCAGTATTTATGCCCAAGCAGGGCTTGATCCAACCTTTATTATTGGTGGCTTACTTAATAGCGCTGGCAGTAATGCCAAGGTGGGTAAAAGTGATTTTTTAATCGCCGAAGCTGATGAGAGTGACGCGTCATTCTTACATTTACAACCTATGGTATCGGTGATCACCAATATTGAAGAAGATCACATGGATACCTACGGCGGTAGCTTAGAAAAAATGAAAGACACGTATGTGGACTTCATTCATAACCTACCGTTTTATGGCCTAGCTGTGGTGTGTATTGACTCAGAAGTGGCGGCTGAACTTATCCCACGCTTTGGCCGACCGGTGATCACTTACGGTGAAACGAGCGACGCCGATTACCGCATGACTGACTTTCGCCAAACAGCAAATACCAGTCAGTTTAAAGTGCGTAACAAGCAAGGCGATGAGCTAACTGTGCATTTAAATATGCCGGGTAAACATAATGCATTAAATGCCACCGCAGCGATTGCTGTGGCGAAAGATCAACAAATTGCCGACCATGCAATTTTAGCAGCACTGCAAAAATTTGAAGGTATCGGCCGTCGTTTTCAGCATTATGGCGACTTTGAAAACGAGCGTGGCAAAGTGATGTTAGTGGATGATTATGGTCACCATCCTTCAGAAGTGGCAGCGACAATAGCGGCAATTCGCCAAGGTTGGCCTGATAAACGCTTAGTGATGATTTATCAGCCGCATCGTTTTACCCGTACTCGCGATTTATATGAAGACTTTGTAAAAGTACTTGCCGATGTTGACCAGCTATTACTACTGGATGTGTACAGTGCTGGTGAAGAGCCAATAGTTGGCGCTGACAGTAAGAGCTTATGCCGCAGTTTACGTCAACGCGGTAAAGAGCCATTGCATGTTGCCAGCAGCTCAGAGCTGGCTGGGGTTTTAGCAGATACATTACAAGATAATGATTTAGTTATAACCCAAGGCGCTGGTAATATTGGTCAATTAGTAAAAACACTCGCGGCGACATCGCTATCGATTGAGAAACTTAAGCAGGTAAAGGTATGACGCAATTAAACACACAATTTGGCAAAGTGGCGGTGTTGCTTGGCGGTAACTCAGCAGAGCGCGAAGTATCACTAAAATCAGGCCAAGCCGTATTGCACGCATTACAAAATACAGGTGTTGATGCCATCGCGTTTGATCCAAAAGAACAGCCATTATGGCAATTGAAAGAACTCGGTATTGAGCGGGTTTTTATTGCCTTGCATGGCCGTGGTGGTGAAGACGGAACCATTCAAGGTGCGCTTGAATTTATGGGTTTACCGTATACCGGCAGTAACGTATTAGGCTCAGCTTTGGCGATGGATAAAATTCGCTGTAAGCATTTATTTAAATCAGCCGATTTGAGTACGGCACCGTATGCGGTTGTTGATAACAAACATGGTTTTGATGCTACAGCGATAATGAATGAGCTGAAAAAAGTGATGGTTAAACCGTCACATGAAGGCTCAAGCATCGGTATGGCGCAAGCTAATAATGCACAAGAGCTCGATGCTGCGTTAGCCGCGGCATTTAAATTTGATAGCCAAGTTTTAGTAGAGCAATGGATAACTGGCCGTGAATTTACCGTGGCTATTTTAGGCGACGATGTACAACCAGTCATTGAAATGACCACCCCGAATGGTTTTTATGATTACCAAGCTAAGTATCAATCAAATACCACGCAATACCATTGCCCTGCTGATTTATCAGCAACTGATACGCAAAAGTTGCAAACAATGGCATTACAAGCATTTGCTTTAGTGGGGGCAAGCGGTTGGGGACGGGTTGATGCAATGCAAGATGCTGATGGCAACTTTTACTTACTAGAAGTGAATACCGTACCCGGCATGACCGAAAAATCATTAGTGCCAATGGCAGCGAAAGCAAATGGTGCAAGCTTTGAACAATTAGTTGTTCGCATTTTGGGGCAAACGCTTTAATATGCATCCCTTTTTGGAAAAAGCGCAACAATTAAAACAGCAGCTAAATTGGTCGCTGATTTTTGGGGTGGGCTTTTTTCTAGTTGTGGTTTTTAGCTTAGTGCAGATCACCAGTGGCGTTAGGCAGTGGTTGGTGGAAAATAAAGACGCACAAATAAAGCATTTAGCGGTATTGGGGAAACCGCAATATACCGATGAAAAAGCAATTATAGGTGCGATCAAAAAAGCTGACTTATCGAGTTTTTTTGCTTTAGATGTAAAAAAAATACAGTATCTAGTGCAGGATTTGCCATGGGTTGCAACTGCATCAGTGCGTAAACAGTGGCCAGATACATTGCAAGTGTATGTGGTTGAGCACCACGCGGTGGCTATTTGGAACAGTGATTTATTGCTTAACCAAAGCGGTGAAGTATTTGAAGCCAGTAGTGACAAGCTCACTGAGCAATTGCCACAACTCTATGGCCCAGAGGGCAGCGAGTTTGAAGCATGGGTTGCCTTTAAGCAGCTTGATGGCATGCTTAGAGTGAACAATTTAAAGTTAACCAGCTTGGCGTTGTCAGAACGGTTTTCATGGCAATTATGGCTTGATAACGGTATTCGCCTTAAATTAGGGCGTAAAGAGAAAGCTAAACGGGTACAACGATTTATAGATGTTTACCCGCGGATGGAAAAACGTGCAGATGCACAAGTAGATGTAGTGGATTTACGGTATGATACCGGCCTTGCGGTGAGCTGGAAGCTCCTGGAAGAAGCGCAATTACAAAATAAGAGTAAGGCATGACTAAGTCAGCAGAAAGAAACCTCGTGATTGGATTAGACGTTGGCACCTCAAAAGTGGTGGCCACGGTTGGTGAAATCACCGCAGATAACAAACTCAGCATTGTTGGGGTTGGCAGCCAAGTATCCCATGGTATGGATAAAGGCGGCGTAAACGACCTTAATTTGGTGTCTGAGTCTATTCGTCGCGCAATCGATGAAGCAGAGCTTATGGCCGATTGTCGTATTAGCTCCGTGTATTTGGGGATTTCGGGTAAGCATATTCAATGTCAAAACGAAAGTGGTGTGGTGGCAATCAATAACACCGAAGTCACCGACGAGGACATTGAGAATGTAATTCATATTGCTCGTTCAGTACCGGTATCAGCTGAGCGTAAAATGCTGCATGCGTTACCGCAAGAATACAGTATTGATATGCAAGAAGGGATTAAAAACCCACGTGGTATGAGTGGCGTACGAATGGAAGCCCGTGCTCATATCATTACTTGCTCAAACGATATGGCAAAAAACATTGAAAAATGTGTAGAGCGCTGTGGTCTTGAGGTTGATCAACTGATTTTCACTGCGCTTGCTTCGTGCTATTCGGTATTAACCGAGGATGAAAAAGAACTCGGTGTTGCGGTACTCGATATCGGCGGCGGCACTATGGATATCACCATTTATATTAATGGTGCGCTGCGTCACTCAGCAGTTATTCCTGTTGCGGGCAATCAAGTGACGGGCGATATTGCAAAAATATTTCGTACACCGATATCACATGCTGAATCACTCAAGGTACAATACGCGTGTGCAAGTAGCCAAATGGCCAGCAGCGAAGAAACGATAGAAGTACCTAGTGTTGGCGGACGACCAGCGCGACTAATGTCGCGTCATACCTTATCAGAGGTGGTTGAGCCACGTTTTAGAGAATTATTTGAACTGGCGATGGAAGAAATTCATCGCTCAGGGTTAGCAGACCAAATTGCAGCAGGACTCGTCATTACTGGCGGTAGTGCTAAAATGGCTGGCGCGATGGAAGTGGCTGAAGACATTTTCCAGATGCCAGTGAGAATAGGCAAACCAATCGGGATGGTTGGTTTGACAGATTATGTAGATGACCCTTCATATGCAACGGCGGTGGGCTTATTGCAGTATGGCCGCACAATGCAATCGATGAATGCACAAAAATCGAAACCTGAAGGCGATAACAATTGGTGGAACCGTATTACGAAGTGGTTCCAAGGCGAGTTTTAAGACTCAAGTCGGAGAGTAAACATGTTTGATATGATGGAACAACACAGCGAAGAAGCTGTTATAAAAGTAATCGGCGTGGGCGGCGGCGGCGGTAACGCAGTCGAGCACATGGTTAAGCAACAAATTGAAGGTGTGCGTTTTATTGCCGCCAATACGGATGCACAAGCATTACGTAATTCGTCGGCAGATATTACCGTACAGCTAGGTACGCAGATCACCTCTGGCTTAGGTGCTGGGGCAAACCCTGAAGTTGGTCGTAAATCAGCGGAAGAAGATGCTGACACGATCCGTGCCAGCCTAGAAGGTGCTGACATGGTCTTTATCGCCGCTGGTATGGGTGGTGGTACAGGTACTGGGGCTGCACCTGTTGTTGCAAAAATAGCAAAAGAGTTAGGCATTCTAACTGTAGCTGTAGTAACACGTCCGTTTGATTTTGAAGGTAAAAAGCGAGCAGCAGCGGCTGAACAAGGCATTAACGAATTGTCAGAAATTGTTGACTCACTTATTACAATTCCTAACAATAAATTGCTTAAAGTATTAGGCAAAGGGACTACACTATTAGATGCGTTCGCTAAAGCGAATGATGTGCTATTTGGTGCGGTACAAGGTATTGCGGAATTGATCACTCGTTCTGGTCTGATCAACGTGGATTTCGCCGACGTACGTACTGTAATGTCAGCAATGGGTACTGCAATGATGGGCACAGCATCAGCGTCTGGTCCTGATCGTGCACAAGAAGCGGCAGAAGCGGCTATCTCAAGCCCATTACTTGAAGACGTTGATTTAACCGGCGCTAAAGGTATCTTAGTTAATATCACCGCCGGTATGGATATTGCGATTGAAGAATTTGAAATTGTTGGTAACCACGTTAAAGCATTAGCATCAGAAAACGCGACTGTAGTTGTGGGTGCGGTGATTGACCCTGAAATGACTGATGAATTACGTGTAACGGTTGTTGCTACTGGTTTAGGTGGCGATCGTCGTCCGCAATTTGGCATTGTTGATAACGGCTTTAAAAAAGCATCGGGTTCTGATGTAAGCGGTTCTGCAGGTCAAGCAAGCAGCATGTATGTGCCAAGTTTTGCCAGCCAAGGTAGCAGTGAAGAAGTAACCGCGGCACCAAGTGTTGAAAAACATGAGTCAAGCATCACAACGCAAAGTAATAGTGGTTTATCAAAAACCAGTGAAAGCAGTAAAAAGTCTGATAAATCAGAAGGTGGCGATTATTTCGACATCCCTGCGTTTTTAAGAAAACAGGCTGATTAAGCAAATAAATAAAATTATTTTGCTTAAAAAGCAATCGAATTTGGCAGCTGGTCGTATATGTGATACAATCGGTAGTCTAACTGTAACTATAAGTGAGCGAAGCTATGATTAAACAGCGTACGATTGCAGAAATAGTCAAAGCCATAGGAATTGGACTTCATAAAGGTGAGAAGGTCACAATAACTCTCCGACCTGCGAGCGCAAATACTGGGATTGTATTTCGTCGTGTCGACCTTGATCCGGTTGTTGATTTTGAAACAACGCCTGAAGCCGTTGGTGATACGCAATTGTGTACCTGTTTAACTAACAAAGATGGCGTTCGCTTATCTACGACTGAGCACCTTATTGCGGCGGTAGCGGCAATGGGTATTGATAATCTGATCGTTGAATTAGATAGCTCAGAAGTGCCAATTATGGATGGTAGTGCATTACCATTTATCTATTTGTTACAAAAAGGCGGCATTGCAGAGCAAAATGCGGCGAAGCGCTTTATTCGTATTAAAGAAAAAGTACGTATTGAAGAAGGCGATAAATGGGCCGAGATCGAACCCTATGATGGTTTCCATATCGACTTTGAAATTGCTTTTGACCACCCGGCAATTAATGAAAGCCGTCAGCGTATTGGTTTAGATATCACGGCACAAAGCTTCACTGAAGAAATTAGCCGCGCACGTACTTTCGGTTTTATGAAAGACATTGAATATATGCATGCGAACAACCTAGCTTTAGGTGGCAGCATGGATAACGCAGTGGTATTGGATGAGTTTAAAGTACTTAATCCTAACGGTTTGCGTTACAGCGATGAGTTTGTTAAGCATAAGATTCTAGACTGTGTTGGTGACATGTTTATGACAGGTCATAACATTTTAGGCAAAATTACTGCCTATAAGTCGGGTCATGACTTAAACAACAAGTTACTTCGTAAAATTATGGCAACTGAGTCTGCATGGGAATGGGCTACATTTGATACCCCAGTTACAATGCCAGCACCGGGCCTAGAGGTAGCTACAGCTTAATCGCAACCGCTTATAACAGTTATAAAAAATGACGCTAGCTAGCGTCATTTTTTTTGCTTATTAGTTTCTGATTCAGTTTAACCTTTCTACAATTCTAACAGCTGTTGTAACTGTACCAGCTCAGTCACTTGGTAGGTTGGTGTAATGCCAGCAGGTAACTCTACGTTAGGGTGTTGTAGCCAACAGCTATCAATCCCTGCATTTTGCGCACCGAGTATATCGCTGCTGGCAGTATCGCCGACCATTAAAATTTGCGCCTTGTCAGGGTTACCCATCAAATCAAACGTATGCTGAAAAATTTCCAGTGCAGGCTTTGCGATACCTACTTGCTCTGAGATGACCAGCCAATCAAACATATCTTTTAACCCCGTGTGCGCTAAGCGACGAGCTTGTAACTGCGTAAAGCCATTAGTAATGATACCAAGCTTAGCGTGAGGTTTAAGTTTAGTGAGTAGCTCTACAGCGCCTGGTAAGGGTTGGCAGATCTCGGCCATTGCTGTTAAAAAATCATCATTGAGTTTTTGAGCGGGCACGTCTAGTTTGGCTGCCCACTCACTAAAGCGTGCTATTTGTAAATGCGATGCTGTTATTTTATTGTCTTGATAGGCAAGCCACAGTGATTTATTGGTTACTTGGTAATGCTGGTAATCACTGTCTGTAAAGTCCACTGCGTAATTGGAGAACATTCTTTTTAAGCCTGCGAAGGCGTTGAAGCTGAATAAGGTTTCATCGGCGTCAAATAATACATGAGTATACTTCATTAAACTTCCTTAGCATAAAGTGCAGGGTGCAAAAAAGGCGCCATTGCAAGTGTGAGTGCTTGGGTGTAGGTACTTTCGCGGGTAGCATGATGATTGGTTAATAAGCCTATTGCTCCGCCTTGCTGTTTGATGTTGCTGGTATTAAATGCACTATCCATCACATCACCAAGCTCTTTACCTTGTAATAACGCGTTATACAGACTTGGTGGTAAAGGCAGGTTACTGCTGCGACCAATTGCGCGCTGGTGGTTGTTGGCAATCACCACAAATGCAAAGGTTGCAGGGCCATAACTAAACTGCTCAGCACCGCCCTCCATTGCTACGTAAAAATCTGCTTGGTGATGCTGTTGACAATGTAACACGCGATTTTCTGCGCCAATACGGGTTTCATCTTCACCGATTGGTTGATCAGGTACTTGTGAAGGGGCATCAACCCCTTGGCAATCAATTGTCATAGCAGGGTAATAGAGAGAGAAAATGCTGCGGGCAGCATTTATTTTTACCGGATTTTTGGAACCGACGAGAATGCGTAATGTCTCGGTCATGCTGACATCTCCTTTTATGATGAAGTCAGCAGTTTACATAAGCTATGTATTTCAGCAAGGGGATTTCTTAAATAGGTAAATCAACAGGAGCTAATTCGGCAAGCGCGCGCTTTTTAAGGATAATATCTTTGATTAGAGGCGTTAATACTAACTCCATGGCGAGTCCCATTTTTCCGCCTGGTACCACTAAAGTATTGATGCGCGACATAAAGCTGCCTTCAATCATACGGAGGTAATACGGAAAATCGACGTCATCTATGCCACGAAAACGAATAACCACAAAGCTCTCGTCAAGGGATGGAATATCTTTTGCGCTAAATGGGTTAGAGGTATCAACAGTTGGTACACGTTGAAAGTTTATATGCGTGCGTGAGAACTGTGGCGTAATGTGATTAATGTAATCATCCATACTACGGACAATTGAGCCCATCACTGCTTCACGAGAGTGACCGCGTTCAGAGGTGTCGCGGATTAGTTTTTGGATCCACTCAAGGTTAATAATTGGCACCATGCCAATCAGTAAGTCGACATGTTTTGCTACATCATGATTTTCATCGACAACGCCGCCATGCAGTCCTTCGTAGAATAAAATATCAGTACTTGCTTCTAATTCTTGCCACGGCGTAAAGGTACCGGGTAATTGATTGTATGGTACGGCTTCATCAAAAGTATGCAAATAACGACGTAATTTACCTGCGCCGGTATCGCCATAAGTGCTAAATAAGCTTTCAAGCGCGCCAAAGTCATTCGCTTCACGACCAAAGTAACTTATGTGCTTACCTTCTTGTTGTGCTTCGCGAACTTTTTTATCCATCTCAGGGCGAGTATAGCGATGAAAGCTGTCGCCTTCTATAAATGCGGCCTCAATATTAAGACTACGAAATATATGTTTAATAGCACTTGTCGTGGTGGTAGTACCCGCACCAGATGAACCAGTGATCGCAATAATAGGATGTTTAGCTGACATAATTGTTCTCGTTTTAAGTAGCTCTGTAGTTATAAGGTGTAGTAAGGGGGTAGGTCAAGTGACATATTGGTAACAGATTTGGGTATAACCATGAAATAGCGCTATTATATGCCAGATAAATATGCCCGATAAAAATAATTAGAGAATGATATGAAATTGATTTCACCATGGTTAAGCTTAGTTGTCACCCTTGTTACTATCCCTCATACGGCTTTGGCTGCAATGCCAAAGAGCGAAATTTTGCTTGCCAAACTTAACACGGAATATGGCTTACAAGTAAGTCGTATAACTAATAATGATGTTTATAATAACCAACCGTTACTTACTCAAAGTGGTATTTATTTTACTAAAGAAGTGCAAACCGATGGGCAAAGCCAAACCGATCTGGCTTTTTATGATTTTAGCAATCAGCAAGTCGTTAATTTAACCAATACAGCTGTCAGTGAATATTCTCCTACTTTAACACCTAATGGCGAGGCTCTTTCAGCAATCGTGGTCGAGGCTGACGGTAAGCAGAAGTTATGGCAGTACCCGTTTGCTCATAACGTAACACCAAGTCGTATTTTTGAGTGGATAGAACCGGTTGGCTATCATGCTTGGGGGGCCAAAGACGATATGGTGATGTTTATTTTAGGCGAACCGCATACCTTACAATATACTCAGGTTGCTGCAGCGAAGCCGAAAGTGGTTGCTGAGCATATTGGCCGTACGTTGACATATAATCATGCATTAGCTGCCTATACATTTAGTTATAACAAAGCACAACAGCACTGGTTAGCCAGTTATGATCCGCAAGAGAATACCGTTACTGATTTGTTTCGTTTACCGCAGCATGTACAAGATTACGCATTTAAAGATACTAATACGGTTATTTATGCTGTAGATAATCGTGTTTACCAACGTCAGCTAACTAATCCTGAACAAGTTTCGCTGTGGCTTGATTTAACGCCTTACTGCGATAGTAATATTACCCGTATGAGCTATTTAAACGAACAGCTCGCTTTTGTATGTGCTATATAAGATAAGACTTTTCAAGCTTTTAGCTGTACTGTTGGGTACAGCTAAAAGCCTAATGAGAAACAAGGATAACCATGTCAGCTAGTCCAGAGCAAATCAACGAGCAACTAATAGCATTAGAGTGCCGTAGCAATTTTAAAATTAAAAATATCACTGAATATATGTTACCTAAATCAAAAGAAGCTATTTATCTGCATATAGAAGGGGGTCAAGCTAAGTTAGTACTTCGCCCTGCGCTGGAGGTTTTTAGTGATGATTTTAATAAAATTGAGGGTGTTAGCCGTATAGCTGGTTTTTTTCATAGTAGTGAAATGACCCGCTTTCCAACCCGTATATTTAAAAGTATTAACCCAATTCATTATGGTATCGGCTTTAAAATGACCAGTGTTGAAGGCGCTAAAGACTTTATCACTTCACTCATCAAAATAATTAACGGCTAGCTTGAGCTTATTGATAGTAAAGCTAAGCAATAGATATAAAAACGGCAAGCCACTGGCTTGCCGTTTTAGTTTGTAGTAAAAGTTAACGTTTTAAGAAACTATTAACTGACGCTAATTCACGTTCTTTAAGTGCAATACAATTTTTTACGCTTTCTTCAAGTTTGCTTAAGGTGCGTGCATAACCTGGCTCATCAGCAATTTTGCTCATAAAGAAGCTCTGTGTTTTTGCTAAGCTGCTAGCGCTACAAGCTGAAGTGGTAAAGTAAGGCAGATTAGGCACAAAGAATGGTGGCAAATTGGCCTCTACTTTATCGTAATTTTCATATACCCAATTGATAAATAAGCTTTCACGAGGTTTGCTATACATCTGACCTGACATAATAGTACGCATATCAGATGCCGTAACATCGTCAGTTAAGCTATAATTTAATACCTTAGTTTGTAGCTCAGGTGTGCCAAAGTAACTCATCGCAGCGAGCATTTTTGTGCGCACTTGCGGATCTTTGGTGGTTTTAAAGGTATTTATATAGGCATCGAGTAGGTTTTTATCACCATGAAATGCCGCTAAGTTTAAGTAGGTTGATGCGAGGTATGGATCAACTTTTTCAGGATTGTTTAAGTAAACACGGGCTTGTGCTTTGGCGGTGTTTATAACGCTTTTGTCTTCACCATCAAACCCTAAACGTGCCACTACTTGCGTACGTAATTGCGAGATTGCCGCATCTTCATCCACTTTTGCAGTTAAACCATATTGTTTTGCTGCAGGCATGATGCTATTACGAATAAATTCAGGCCACAGCTCTTGGTTGCTTTCATCTTCAAAAGTACGTTTTTGTGCGGCTAAATAACCCAACGCAGTGTTAGCAACGCGTGGGTGTTTGTCGCTTACAAAAACTTCAAGTGTTTGCATTAAATGGGCAGCTGAAATAACACCTGCATCCAATAATGCATCAGCGGCAGAGAGTAACGCTAAACGTTCACGTACGGTGAGTGACTCGGCGGCATTATCAATCAATGCAGCAAATTGTTGCTCATCCATCACCCAGCGGTAATAACCTAAAGCGCCTTGATCTGGATAAATCCACTCAGGTTCAAATTCAAGTTCAATAGTTTGATTGGCTTTAGTTAGTAATACATTAGCCGTTTTAACTTTGTTACCCGCGCCGTATTTTATTGCCACCGGTACATTCCAAAGTTGTGCTGGAGCATCAACACCCGCGTTAGTAAAGCGGCTTTGATTAATAGTAAGTGTGTTACTTTGCTGAGTGACTTTTACTAGCGGGAATGAAGACTGTTCGATGAACGATTTTAAAACCCCAGCCACATCTTTGTTTGATGCTTTACCGAGTGCCTGCCATAAGTCGGCAGCTTCAGCATTTTTATAAGAGAACTCTTTTAAATACGCACGAATACCTTGTTGGAAAGCGTCTTCGCCAATCCAGTTTTCAACCATCGCAAGTACAGAACTGCCTTTACTGTAGGCAAGCCCTAAGCCATCCATAATATCGGCTTCGGTTTTGATTGGTTTACGAATTGGCTTTGTGCTTAAACGAGCATCTAACGCCATCACGTTATTTTGCGGCAGGTCTAAATGTGATTCAAATTCAGGATTAAGCTGAGCTGTGATTTTAGCCGCCATCCAGCTTGCAAACGCTTCATTTAGCCATAAGTCATTCCACCATTTCATGGTGACTAAGTTACCGTACCACTGGTGAGCAAGTTCGTGAGCAATAATCGACACATTGCGTTGTTTTTTACTGCGCGTAGCGGTGGCTAAATCAAGCAATAAAATATCTTCGCGATAAGTTACTAAGCCGGCATTTTCCATTGCGCCAAATGGAAACTCAGGTACGGCGACTGAATCTAGCTTTTTATATACGTAGGGAATACCAAAATAATCTTCAAGGGCAGCCAATACTTTTGGCATTGCTTGCTCGGCATATGCGCCTAAATGAATTTTACCCTGTGGGGTGATCACACGCCCTGGAATAGGCATACCTTTGACTTCACGCTCTTCAAACGGGCCCACGGCCATCGCCACTAAATACGAGGGAATAGGCGGTGTTTTATCAAAATAGTGGGTGGTCATCTCGCCATTTTCAGTGGTTTTTAGTTCAGGGGTATTGGCATACACTTTTTGCGAACTAGGTGCTGTAATTGTTAGTTGAAATGGAATTTTATAGCTTGGCTCATCGAATACCGGGAAGGCACGGCGGGCATCGCTCATTTCAAACTGAGTAAATAAATACGGCACACCTTGATCTAAGGTTTTATATAAGCCAACACTTTGGCGGTTATAAGGCGCGGTAAAATCGATTTTGAGGGTGTATTTTCCAGGTTGAATTTGTTCATCACAACTGAACTTAACTTTGCCAGTTTTCAGCATTTCAGTGCTTAAATCACAGTTTTCATTCCCCAGTAGTTTTGCCATTTGTGCTGCATAATCAACACCGTTAAGCTCGATATAGTGAGTTGGTTTTAGCACTTCGAGGGCTATTTCGGTCATACCTGAGAAAGTATCTTGAGCGGGATCGAGGGTTAAAGATACGTGTTGTGAGCTTGGTTTGGCGAGTTTTTCGAGAACAAACTCATTGGCATGGACTGAACTGACGGCAACCGCCACACTCAGAGTCAGTAGGCTTTTAATAAACATAGGGCACCTGGATTTTTTTTGTTAGAAGTTATGTACCAAAGCCTCAAAAAATAGTGCTTTGGCAGCGTCTTTTCCATCCTATCAGTTTTTTATCTATGAGTAATGAGCAAGTTAGTAACAAAGTTTGTCAAACTGCGTGACGTTGCACAAAACGCTGCCAGTGTAGCTGTGGGTTAACCACCCGAAGCTGTTGGGTAATGTGGTTTAGCTGTGTTACATCGGTAAACTCGTGCTGCTCGTATTCATTAAAGCCAAGCAAATAATTAAAGGCATCTTTATTATTTGCTTGCATGGCGTAAATGCGAATTTGCTGCTCAAAGTTGAGCCGTAAGCTACTGACCGCCGTTTTCATACCAAGTTGATCGATACTGGGGATATCACACTTTTGTAAGTACCCGGCACGTTCTCCTTCACCAGAGAACCAAATGCGCACTTTTTCACTGTAACGACCTGATTTTGCCGGTAAGTCAAATAATAGACGAGTGTGATTTTGTTGTTTAACTAAGGCGATATAGTCATTAAAACCGGCATCAAACAGGGCTTGATGAATCGGCACGATACGGGCCTTTATTTTACCGTGAGTATGAAAGTGAAAGCAAAATATCTGTTGGCGTTCGACAATGTCAGCCAGTTGCAAATGACCAATTTCGTCACTGTAGGCACCGCTGTAGTAAGCGATTAATGGTAGCCAAAAGTGCCAATGTTTTGCCTGTTCACGAGGGAGACGTTGATCACCATATATATAGCCATGGTAAAGCGTATGTAATTCCATAGCGGAAAAAGGGCGGCGACCAAGATGGGATTTCAACGTTATACTCTGAAAGTAAAGATGTGCGCTAGTTTATAGCAAATAAACCAGCGCAGTAAAGCAATGTTAAATAATGCTTATTCGCTCAACGCGCGTGCTAATCCAACGGGTTCGATTTCAACACAGACTTGGTCGTCATTCCAATTTAGGCCAACCAGTGCATCATCTTCTTTTAGGTCTTCAACCCAGTCATCTAAAAATTCATCTAAGGTGATTTCAAGCGGACTGTAATCAGCCCATTCTTCTTTACACTGAGCTTTTGCAGAGGCTTCACTTTCCCACAATAGGAGGACATCGGTGTTTTCAAATTGGTTAGAATCACATACCACAAAACCGCCATCTTCGGCACCTAGCGCCCATAGTTTCTCACTTAGACGTACTTTTTCAACAAAACTTACTAGTTCTGATTCTATTTCGATATCACTCATATGTTTACCCTTAAATGTTAATTACGCGGATCGGTTTGCTGCACTGCTTGTTGTTGAGCAAATGAATGATAAAACTCCATTAACTCGGTGTGTGCTGTGAGATCTGTTAACTCGCGGAAGCAAATCCAATCAAGTAAGCAGTATAAACTGATGCACAGGTATTCACAGCTTTTAAATTCTGCATCCGCTAAATGGCTATTTAAATAGCTTAATGTTTCAGCAATACGTTCATTTTGTAAATTAAAAAATAATTTATCTTGCGTGGTGTCAAACCCAGAGCGTTGACATAACAACAGCTCAACAAGGGAATCATTGCAGCCATTAATCGTGCTAAGCAAGTGTTCTTGTTGCCAACTAAGGCGAGGGTGATTATACAGCTCGAGTAAAAAACGGATGATGTTATTCGAGTCAGCAAGTGTGTGCTGTTTGCAGATCAACACTGGAACTTTTCGCGCTGGGTTGTTTTTTATCATTAATTGACGATCGTGTGCAGCGAAAATATCGAGATTGATAAACTCAAGCTCGCAGTGATTTAATAGTGCCCAAATCCGAATACGGCGTACAAATGGCGAGGTTGTTGAGCCTAATAGTTGCATGTATGTACCTTTAAAATAAAAATAAAGCCGCAGAGGCGGCTTTATTCAAATTAGTTGAAAACTAACATTATTCTGAACGGCTGGTGACTTCAAGTAGGTGGTAGCCAAATTGAGTCTGTACTGGGCCTTGTACTTGATTAAGCGGTGCAGAAAAGACCACTTTATCAAATTCAGGAACCATCATACCTGGGCCAAATTCACCTAGCGCACCACCATCCTGACCTGAAGGGCAGTTAGAATGTACTTTTGCTAATTCTGCAAAGTCTTCACCTTGTTCAATTTTGCTTTTCAAATCTAAACACTGCGCTTCGCTGTCTACTAGTATGTGTCTTGCACTTGCCACTGTCATAAAATCTCCCGTTTAAAGTGGTGTTTTTTTAATCAAACCTTTAGTTATTCTAGTCTAATACTAACGTCTTGTACCAGTATTAATTTAAATATCTGAAAGAGCTTGTTCAACGGCTTTCACGATAGCGTCTGAATCTGGTTTGGCTTTGCTGTTAAAACGAGTTACCTGTTTACGATCTGCAGAGACTAGGTATTTGTAAAAGTTCCAATTGGGTGAACTGGTTTGGGCATTTAAATGCTGAAAAATAGGGTTCGCATCGCTACCGCGTACTTCGCTGGTAGCAAACATTGGGAACGTTACACCATAATTGATAAAGCACACTTTCGCGGTGTCTTTTTCATCGTCTTCTTCTTGAAAGAAATCATCTGATGGAAACCCTAAGATCACTAAGCCTTGATCTTGGTATTTTTGATACAACGCCTCTAATCCTTCAAATTGTGGGGTAAAGCCACAGTTGCTGGCGGTGTTAACGATTAATAACGGTTTGTTCTTAAACTGGCATAGATTAATGCTCTCTTTAGAGCGTAATTTACGCATACTGACATTGGTGAAGTCATCGCACTGCGCTGCGGCTTCAGCAGCCAGTGGACTGGTTTCAGCGTGAACATAGCTGCTGCTACTAAATAATGCGGTACAGAGTAATAATTTTTTAAACATAGCGATTCCTAGCTGGTGGTTGCTATAGCAGATACGTTATTATCTACTTAACTGATCAATAACCACAAAAAAATTTAATGATAACTCGATTAGCGACTAGTAACGACTTACCGGCCATCGTTGCAATTTATAATGAAACCATCGCCAGCAGAATGGTCACTGCTGACACCGAAGAAGTGACAGTAGCACAAAAACAAAGTTGGTTTGATAGTCATACTCCACTGCGCCCTATTTATGTGTATGAGCAAGATGCTAAAGTCGTCGCATGGCTGAGTTATAAATCGTTTTATGGTCGCCCAGCTTACGATGGCACCGTTGAGATCAGTATTTATATTACTAGCAGTGCGCAAGGGCAAGGGCTAGGTAAGTATTTACTCGAATTTGCACAAAAACAAGCTCAGCAATTAAATATTAAAGTGTTACTCGCATTTATATTTAGTCACAACATCCCCAGTATTAAATTGTTTGAAGCATTTGCGTATCAACAATGGGGAGAGTTGCCCAACGTGGCTATTATGGATGGTAATCATTACAGTTTAACTATATTAGGTAAGCATTTAGGATAAGTGACACTACGAAAATAATCTTTTTGATTATGTGAATGCAGAAAACTTAGACTACGCTTTTATCTGGTTAAGTGGATGAAAGTGTGGTCTAAATAGTGCGGAAAATATTGATTGTTGATAGCAGTAGTGTTTTAGCTATGCGGATAAAAGTATTGCTAGAATTAATTGGCTGTGAAGTTGAATTAATCCATTTTTCAATATTAAAAGAACGCACTGCGTTTAGTTCCTATGATTTAGTGGCTGTTGCACATGGTGTGCCAGTGGCTATTGCAAGTTTATTAGTCGCAGAGGTTAGCTCAGAACACGTTTTGCTGCTTGCGCCTAAAGTTGAAAACAGCGAACAACTTTCTTCATTTAGTGAGCTTAATCGGCTTGTACCAAATGCTATTGTAATTTATCCCTTCTTCGCAAATAAAGAAATCAGCACCTTATTGGAGAGTGTTTTAGAGCTTGGCTCTGATAGCGTTTTGCAATTACCAACGGTATTACTGGTTGATCATATTCCAGAGCGGCTTGAAAAAATAGCCAACAGTTTGTTAGGTGCTCATATCAAAACCATCACCGCGAATAGTATTAGCTCTGCGGTTAGCCAAGCGCAAGGGCATAATATTGATCTGTTATTGAGTGATTTTAGTTTGCCTGATGGCTCTGGTATCGAAGTATTTGTCACACTCAAAGCACACTATCCGCAATGCCGTTGCTTACTATTTACCTCAAAGCCGAATCAAGTGTCTATGATTGAAGCGATCCGTCAGGGAGTCGAAGATGTACTGGTTAAACCAATTAATGAAAATATGCTACTGCAATCAGTGCATAAGCTTTGGCAAACTGAGCTACTAAAACGTCATAACATTGAGTTAGTTGAGCGCTTACAAGATACAGTTGATGCACTCATCGAGAAAGATAGTTTGTTACGGGTTATTTATAAGCATACCCCAGACGCCATTATGTTATTTGAGCGAAATGGCGAAGTCATTGAAGCAAACGATGCTTGCTCTAAACTTTTCAGATTATCAGCAAAAGAGCTACAAGTTTGCTCTATTTTTACGTTGTTAGATGGAACATCCGCTGCAAAAATTAAGGAAAAAGTAGCAACTTTAAATCAAAATCGTCAATTTAGTTGTGACGTGTATCTGCCTATGGAAGGGGGCGATGGTATACCTTTAGTTGGCTCGTTTAATGAGATAGATCACCACGGTGAAATTGCCCTGGCCGTGATTTTTAAAAATGTTACTCACCTCAAGCATAAAGAAGATCTCTTGCTAGAAGCAAAAGATATGCTTGAAGAGCAAGTAAGAGCGCGTACCTCGCAATTAGAGCATGCTAAAAATGTTGCTGAAGCGGCAAACCATAGTAAGTCAGAGTTTCTTGCCAATATGTCCCATGAATTACGTACCCCCATGCATTCAATCTTAAGTTTTGCCCGTTTTGGTTTAGATAAGCTTAGCAAAGGTGAAATTGCGGTCGAAAAATTACAAAAATATTTGTCACGTATCGAATGCAGTGGCGAACGGTTACTCTCATTACTTAATAATTTACTCGACTTATCGAAATTGGACGTGGGTAAATTTCCTTTTAATCCACGCCCGCATAATCTTAATAATATTATTAAAACCAGTATTGACGATGTTTCAGGTACTGCGATGGAAAAAGAGATTAATATACGGTTTTTGCCACCAAAATCCCCGCTCATTATTGACTGTGATGAAGAACAAATAAATCAGTTATTACGTAATATACTAGGCAATGCGTTGAAATTTAGTGAACCACATAGTTGCATTGAAGTGGTTTTAACTAATCAGCAAGAGCAGGCAATTATTGAAGTAATAGATAGTGGTATAGGTATACCTGATGATGAGCTTGAACATGTGTTTACAAAGTTTGTACAAAGCAGCAAAACTAATAACGGTGCCGGTGGAACTGGTCTTGGTTTAGCATTATGTCGTGAATTTGTAGCATTACATGATGGGGAAATTTCTGCTCATAACAACAGCTTGGGAGGCACTACTATTCGTATCAATTTTCCTTTAGAAGGAAAAAGTTTTGGTTAAGAAAAAGAAATTACTTATTCGTATTGGTAAGTGCTTTTTTTACGACTAAACTACTAATGTTAATTAAGAAATGGATGACAATTATGCCTTTAAAGAAAATCTTAGTGGTTGATGACGAACCCTTTAATTTAGAAATTATAGAAGAGATATTACTTGAGCTTGATTTTGAATTAAAGATGGTAAACAGTGGTCCCGAGTGCCTGAGCGCAGTGGAAGACTTTGCACCGCAAGTTATTTTACTCGACGTGAGTATGCCACAAATGAACGGCTATGAAGTCTGTAGAAAACTCAAAGCAAATCCCAGTACGGCTCATATTATCGTCATGTTCGTATCAGCCAGAGGCACTGTTGAAGAGCGTATGGAAGGATATGCAGTCGGTGCTGAAGATTACATTGTTAAACCGTTTGGCCACGATGAATTAAAGTCAAAATTGAAGATTCTTAATCAAGTTTTGATTGAAAAAGAATCGCTAGAACAGCAAGTTGAAGATGCAACATCCACAGCATTTAATGCCATGGCAAACAGCAGTGAAATGGGGCAAATAGTTAATTATATTGAAAAGATAGGTATGATTAACAACACTAAAGCGCTTGGTGAGGCCTTAGTCCATTGTTTAAAATCGTTTGATTTGCAAAGTAATGTTGAGTTTAGGGCCAATTTAGATGCTCCCGAACACTTTACTTTAAATGGTCCGTGCTCGCCAATTGTAATTGAGTTGTTTGATATGCTTAAACACAAGGGCCGCTTACATGAATTCTCCCACAGAATCTTAGTTAACTACGAATTGATTAGTTTATTGATTTTAAATATGCCAGATCACGACCCTGACAAACATGGGCGGATCCGTGATCATGTCTGCTTTATTGTTAGTGTTACAGAGCAACAGCTACGGGCAATTATGACGCGTGCCGCTTTAGAGTTGCAACAAACAAAGCTAAATGATGCGATTACTATGATCAATGGTAAATTTCATGGCTTAATCGAGCTACTGAATGAAAATCGTAAGAGTAATGAAGCGGTATTTAAGCGTTTACAAGAAGAGCTGGAAGATAGGATCCCTTCAATGGGATTAGATGAAGATCAGGAGGTTTTTATTTATCAGAAAGTAGACCAAACCATTCAGAACTCAGTTGCTCGTGAAGAGTCTGTTAAGGGCGTAAAAGCAGCTTTTCATGAAATTGAGCAAGACTTAGCTACTTTGTTGAAAAAATAACACTGATACCACACCACAATGTTGATGATCAAGAGATGTGCATTTACGCATCTCTTGGTAAGCCTTTTTCTACGATACGTATTAAGCGCGCGGTTTTTCGTAATAACTTCTGCTGTTTTGATTGCTGCTGTTCAAGCGCCCAATCGATATGTTCTTTTACCAGCGCAGTGGAGTCATCCCGAGTAGTGGTGAGTGCATCAACAATTGTTTGATTAAACTGTGCATTACCTAAGCCCACTGCAATATTACGACGCCAACGCTGATGACCAATGCGGCGAATTGGACTGCCTTCGGTATTTTTTAAAAAGGTCGCTTCATCCCAACTAAATAATTCCAGTAAGTCTTTATCTTTTAATTGTTTGCGCGGGTGAAAGTCTGCTTCATCGGTGATCTGCCCGAAGCGGTTCCACGGGCAAACTAGTTGGCAGTCATCACAACCATAAATACGATTTCCCAGTAATGGCCGGTATTGTTCAGGGATAGGGCCTTGCAGCTCAATCGTTAAATAAGAGATACATTTACGAGCATCAACCACATATGGCGCTACAATGGCACCGGTGGGGCATAACGTGATGCAAGCAACGCATTTACCGCAACCTTCAAATTCATTCGGTTTATCAATAGGCAGTGGAATATCTACAAATAGCTCACCTAAAAAGAACCAAGAGCCAGCTCCTTTATTGATCAATAAGCTGTGTTTTCCTTGCCACCCAAGCCCCGCTTTTTCAGCTAGTTGTCGCTCAAGCACTGGAGCAGAATCAACAAAAGGCCGAAACCCTAATTGATCAACATGTTGCTCAATTTTTTGACCAAGCTGTTTAATCCGATTACGCATTAGCTTGTGGTAATCGCGGCCAAGCGCATAGCGGCTAATATACGCTTTATCGGTATTTTTAAGGGTTTTAGCAAAGCTTGCATCGGGGGGAAGGTAATTCATTTTAACCGAAATAACGCGAACAGTACCGGGCACCAACTCAGCGGGACGGGCGCGCTTCATGCCATGAGCGGCCATGTAATCCATCTCACCATGGTAGCCTAAATCAAGCCAGCGTTGCAGTTGAGCTTCATGCTTACTCAAGTCAATGTCAGTAATCCCGACTTCACTAAAGCCAAGCTCTAGGCCCCACTTTTTTATATCTAAAGCAAGTTGTTGGTAATCAGGGGATAGGCTAGTCACACGGGCACATCATGGTTAAAAAATAGCTGCGTAATTTAACACATTGGCCTATTAATATCACGCTCGGTAGGTTAAACAAAACGCTTTAACTGTTGTTGAGTTTGTTTGCTCAATTGCTGTGATTGCTGGCAATCTGCCAGCGCGATATCGATTTGTGACTTAGCTTGTGAGCCTAATTCAACAATCTGCTCAACCGATTGATGAGTTTGGTGTTGTGTTTGTTCGAGTAAATGTACAGCACTGGCAATTTGTTGTAATTGTTGTTGATTGTGTTCAAACTCAATTAATCGCTCAGTAAAGCCATGGGATGTATTGCTGATGGTGGTTTCTGCATTATGTGCATAACTTACAAGTTGTTCTGATTCTTTATTGGTTTGGTTGACCAAAGAATCCATTTGGTTGATGAAATCGCTGATCTGACGCGTTGCATCGCTCACTTTAACCGATAAAGTTCTCACTTCATCTGCCACAACCGCAAAACCGCGACCAGCTTCACCCGCACGAGCGGCTTCTATGGCTGCGTTGAGTGCCAGTAAATTCGTTTGATCTGAAAACTCTTCCACCATTTTTAGGATGCTACGAATATTGTCGCTGTTTCGTTTTAAACCCGAAATTGTTTCTGAAAAATGGCTTAACACTTGGCTAATTGATTTAACTTGGCCAACGAGTTCGGTCAGCTCTTGCGCAGCATGAGTTACAAAGTTTACATGCTCACTATTTACTTGATGAACACTATCGGTGTTGGTAACGATGCTTTGCAAACTATCGGTTATTTGATTACTTGCAGCGGTAATCGTTTGGCTAAAATCGATTTGTTGCTCGCTTAATTGCGCCGTTTGTTGCATTGATACGGTCACTTGATTGTTACTCTGTGCACTGGCTTGTGCGCTTTGATAGGTTGTCGCGAGTAATTGGCTGAGGTGAGCAGTAAAGGTATTGTATTGCTGGCTAATTTCACGAAACTCATCATAGGTAAAGTGCGGGAGCTTAGCTGCTAAGTTGGCATCTTGACTGTTAATTTGCGCCAAAGTATCGCGCATTGCCGTAACTGGGCGAACAATTAAAAAACGCATATAAAAAACAGTGAAGGCAAAGCCTGCAATTATAATTGCCGTTAGTAACCAAAATAGTTGGGTATCGGCATTTTGCGAGACCAGACTTTTATACAACCAAATTAAAGTAATAGCTTGAAAAGCAAAAACAAAGCTTAGGTTACCAATGATTTTTCGAGTTAAAGTAAAAAAGAAGCTTTGTTCAATAAAGTTATAAATACGCATATACTCACTCATTAATCGCCCGCTTGGCTGTTGCATCAGTTTTACTCAGTATCGTTCAAATTCAATTTAATTCAAGAATATAGGACGAACTGCAGTAGCAAGTGCAGCTGATTTAAAGTGAATTTAAAATCATTTTCGTATTACATGGATAGTTAGTAAAAATACCGTCTATACCATAATTAAGCATCAGTTCTATATCTTCTTGTTTATCAACGGTGTATGCATAAATATCTAAACTGCGTTGCTTAGCATCAGCGACAAATTGATGATTAATAAAGTTTTTATCAACATGAATACTAAACGCCTGTAAGCGCTGGGCAAATTCGGCATAGTTGATAGGAATAGAGGCTGTTAAGGCACCAATTTTTAGCCATGGTAACTGTTGTTTTAACCACATGAGTTGATGGTGATCAAACGAAGAGACTAAAAGATTGTCGCGTGACAGTTTTTTAGCTGCAATATTTGCTTCAATCAGCTCAACAAATTTATCCAGTGCAAAAGTGTGTTTCAACTCGAGGTTTAATAATGTTTTATTGTTAACCCAATCAATGGTTTGTTGTAAGGTCGGGACACGCTCGTTATTACCTGCATCAAAACATTGGATTTGCTCTCGGGTGAGTTTGGTTACTTTACCACGGCCACTGGTGGTGCGATCTAGCCAGCTATCGTGGATGATCATGTAATCATCTAAACAACTTTGAACATCGACTTCAATACCATCAACTTCTATATCTACAGCAGCTGTAATCGCACTTTGGGTGTTCTCAGGGTAAGTGCCACTGGCGCCGCGATGAGCAAAAACTTTTATCATAATGTGTGTTTCCGAGTAACTGACCATGTTTCATAAAATGCTGCACTGATCACCATAGCACCGCCAAGTAGAGTCAGTAGCGAAGGTTGTTCATGCAACAGCAAAAAAGCTAAAAATGTCCCATACAAAGGCTGTAAACAAGAAATAAGTCCCGCTGTTGATGCTGATAAATATTGTAAACTAGCCGCAAATAAAGAATGTGGGGTTGCTGTAAATATTACCCCAGCAATCAGTAACAGCCCGATATCGCGAGTAGATACATTAATTACTGGTACTTCTATAAAAGCACATAATACAATACTTGCCACCATAGTTTGATAAAACATGGTTTGTGGCCCGCCATATTGGCTAAAATAGCGTTTATGGATAATATTTCTAAATGCGAAAAAAAACGCTGAAATAACACCTGTGAGCACACCTAAAGTGACATCATTGCCGATATCCGCATTTGGGATCAGCAAATAAATGCCGGTTATTACTACGCACGCACTGAGCAAATCGTTTACTTTAGGTTTGTTACCATTAAAAAAGGGTTCAATGAAAACGGTGATCACCGGATAGGTAAAAAATGCAATCATACCAATAGTAATTCCCGCCATTTGCATACCAGCAAAATAGGTTACCCAGTGTATGCCTACTGTAGCGCCTAAAAATAATGCAATCAGGTAATCTTTAGTGTTATTGAGTTTAATGGCTTTGTTTTGCCATAACAGCAAAAACAGAATAGCTATACCGGCAATAGCGGCTCGATATACTGTTATATCTAGCGCATTTAAGTTAATTAGCTTGGCAAACAACGCAGTGCCACCAAACAGTAATACGGCGATGTGTAGATAAATTAAACTTTGCTGCTGAGGGTGCATGTAAACTCGAACTCCTATTTTTTACTATCTTATCACTGGCTTATTTACTATAAGGTGAAATTTTTAAAAGATGACAAATGTCAGTGAAGTTGATGACATTTTACACTCTTATTTTGTTTAGGGGCTGGCATAGTTACCGTATTCAAATGGAGGTAATTATGAATGCTTTAATTTCAATAAGTCTAGATATCAGTGAGTTTTTTGAAATATATAGCGTGCATATGAGTTGCACTGGTTACTTTATGCTCTTATGTGTTTTTGTGTTATTTAGTCAAAACATAACTATAAATAAAACGATATGCCAAGGATCTTAGTATGAGTTCACTTCACACGGTTGCTAAGCAAATAGATAAAGGGTTTTGGAAATATGGACATTTAATTTTTACAGGCTTTTATTTATTGCCGTTAATTATTGATTTTGAAAACTTTACGGCTAAACAAGTTACCATGTCTTTAGTTTTTTATTGTGCTTTTGTCCTTTTGTATATCAAAGCAATAAACTGTGACAGCACAAAGGTAACGACGCTCTTTGTGGGCCTGCTTATAATTTGTTTTAGCGCTACGTTCTTTACGTCTGGTACCCCGACCTTATTTGGTTTTGCAGCCTATGTTGCAGGTTTTAGCTACAACAAAGAACAGCGAGTTTATGCCGCTTTAGCAATAATATTAGCGGTTTTAAGTAGCGCGTATATAAGTGGATTGGCAAAGCTTGAGTATTTTTTAGCCGTCGCTTTAATTTTATGTGCCGCTTTATTTAGCTATGGCATAGCTGCAAAAAGGGAGCAAATACATAAAAGCCGTGAACAACAAAGCGCAAAGCAATTAGAGCAAATAGCAGCCATTGCTGAACGGGAACGTATTGCCCGCGATCTACATGATATTTTAGGGCATTCATTATCATCAATTGCATTAAAAGCAGAGCTGGCAAGTAAACTTAATCATGCACAACGCTACAGCCAAGCAAATAGCGAAATAGACCAAGTGGCCGAACTTGCAAGGCAGCTATTAAGTGATGTGAGAAGTGCTGTCAGTGATTTAAAACAGCTCAACCTTACTAGTCAAATTTCCCAATTAAAACAAAGGCTAATTGAACACGGTTTTGAGGCTGATTTAAACGTGAAATTAACTGCGCTACCTGCGAAAGTAGAAGGCATAGCAGGTCTTATCATTAAGGAAGCTGTTACTAACTTACTACGCCATAGCAGCACCAAGACATGTATAGTTAACATAACGCAAAATCAGCAGCAATTAATAATCAATGTGATTGATAATTCACCATGCAGCTCAATAAAACCTGGAAATGGTTTAAATGGCATTAAAGAACGCGCAGAGCAGCTAGACGGTAAGGCTACATTTACCTGTGAGAATAACTTTAGTTTAACTGTAATGCTGCCTTTAACAGCGAGGGATTTACAATGATCAAGGTGTATTTAGTAGAAGATCAGGCACTTGTACGCGACGCAATCGCAGCATTATTAAGTCTAGATTTTAATATTGAAGTAATTGGCCAAGCAAGTAACGGACAAGATGCATTAACAGCCATAAATATGCTCGATAGCAACTCACTGCCTGATATTATTTTAACTGATATCGAAATGCCTAGCATGAACGGCATCGAACTCAGTGAGCAAATTGCATCAAAATACCCTGCGATAAAAATAGTTATTATGACCACCTTTTCGCGTGCGGGTTATATTCGGCGCTCTTTAAATGCTGGTGTGAAGGGCTTTATTTTAAAAGAAGCCCCAAGTGATGAATTAATTAGTGCGCTTAAAAAAGTAATGCACGGACAAAAGGTCATTGATCCTGAGCTTGCTATTAACGCATTAGATGATGTTGCTCCACTGACAGATAAAGAACGAAAAGCATTGCAACTCGCAGGCGAAGGGTTGAAAACAGCCGATATTGCCGCCAAGTTATATTTAAGCGAAGGCACGGTACGTAATTATTTATCCGATGCGATTGCTAAACTCAATGCCTGTAACCGAGTGGATGCGGCGCGTATAGCTAAACAAAAAGGCTGGTTATAGACTTTTTCAGTTAATTTAGCTCATCTAAATACGCTTTCTTAAAAGTTTCATAGCTTTTGCCTGTCTCATTGATTGGTTATGGGTTAAAATAACGTCATAACCAACTAACAAGATAGTGAATGTCAAACCAAGATCCTAATCTCAGTCGAGAACAAGAAAAGTACGAAAACCCTGTCCCAAGTCGTGAGTTTATACTTACTCACCTAAAAGAGCGCGCCAAGCCAGCTAACTTCCATCAATTATGTGAGGAATTAGCAGTAAGCGATGATGAACGCCAAATTGCTTTCAAGCGTCGCTTACGTGCCATGGAGCGCGACGGTCAACTGTTCTTTAATAAATTCAAATGCTACGCCTTAATTGATGAAGCTGGGCTTGTTAAAGGTAAAGTAATTGGTCACCGTGATGGGTTTGGCTTTTTAGAAGTCGAAGGCGAAAGTAAAGACTGGTTTATTGCCAAGCATCAAATGAGTATGGTACTGCATGGTGACATTGTGCTTGCTAAAGGCAGCAAACGCGGCTCTGGCGGCAAGTGTGACGCACGCATTATTAAAGTATTGTCTGGCGAACGCGCGCCGATTGTTGGCCGCTATTTTGTTGAGCATGGTATTGCTGTGGTGGTGGCGGAAGATCCGCGCATTACGCAAGATATTATTATTTTACCTGGCAGTGAAAACGGCGCTCGCCATAACCAAATGGTGCAAGTACAAATCACTCAAAACCCAAATCGCAATATGAATGCGGTAGGTAAAGTGATTGATGTATTGGGTGAGCATTTAGCGCCGGGTATGGAAATTGAAGTCGCGCTGCGTAATCACGATATTCCTCATGTTTGGCCAGAAGCGGTTGAAAAGCAAGTTGCACATTTAGGTGAGTTTGTCGAAGAAGCCGATAAACAAAACCGAGTTGATTTACGTGATTTACCATTGGTTACGATTGATGGCGAAGACGCCCGCGATTTTGATGATGCCGTATATTGTGAGCCTGTTGAATCGGGTGGCTGGCGCTTATGGGTGGCGATTGCCGATGTATCGCATTACGTTGCAATGAATACGCCACTTAATGCCGAGGCAATCGAGCGTGGTAACTCAGTGTATTTCCCTGAGCAAGTTATTCCTATGCTGCCAAAAGTATTGTCCAACGGGTTATGCTCACTAAATCCAAAAGTTGACCGTTTATGTATGGTCGCGGAAATGTTGGTATCGGCTGAAGGTAAACTGTCGGGTTATCGTTTTTACGAAGCGGTGATGAATTCACATGCGCGGTTAACTTACACCAAAGTAAACGCTATTTTACAAAACGATGAAAAGCTCCGTACCGAGTACGCGGCGGTTGTGCCACATTTAACTGATTTACAGCAAATGTACATGGCATTAAAGGCTGCACGCCAAGAGCGTGGTGCGATAGAATTTGAAACCCTTGAAACACGCTTTGTATTTAACGCCCAACGTAAAATTGAGTCTATTGTGCCTGTGCTGCGTAACGATGCGCATAAGCTGATCGAAGAATGTATGATTTTGGCTAATGTATCTGCGGCCAAAATGCTTGAAAAACATGAAGCCAGCGCACTTTACCGTGTTCACGCAGAGCCTGATAGTGAAAAGCTGGGGAACTTTAGGCAGTTCCTTTCCGAGCTGGGTATTGAATCAACACTCAGTGACGAGCCAACGCCGAAAGAAATTACTCACGTATTAGCTAAACTTGGCGATCGTCCCGATGCTGAGCTTATTCAAACTATGTTACTGCGTTCGATGAAACAGGCAGTGTATCAAGCGGAGAATATTGGTCACTTTGGTTTATCGTTGGGTGAATACGCACACTTTACCTCGCCTATTCGTCGTTACCCTGATTTAGTGGTACACCGTGCCATTAAAGGCATTTTAAAAGCACAGGGCATGGTGACATCCGGTGCTTATGTATACAGCGACGAAGAAGTTGCCCAGTTAGGTGAGCAGTGTTCAAATACGGAGCGTCGTGCCGATGATGCAACTCGCGAAGTAGCCGATTGGCTTAAGTGCGAATATATGCAAGATCATGTGGGCGACGAATTTGACGGGGTGATCTCATCGGTTACCAACTTTGGTTTGTTTATTCGCTTAGCTGATTTACAAATTGATGGTCTGATCCACGTGACTAATTTAGGCGATGAATACTTCCAATACGATGGCACTAAACATTGCTTAATTGGCGAGCATTCTCGTAAGGTGTATCGTTTAGGCGATAAAGTAACGGTTCAGGTGGCATCGGTAAGCTTAGATGAGCGGCGTATTAACTTAACGATAGATGGCAATGCGGCACAAGATAGATATGCACGTCGCCGTAGTGACGCGAAAGGCCATGCCCCAGCAAGCGTTCGTTCGCAGTTAAAACGTGGTAAAATACCAGGTAAAAAAGCTGATGAAACAGTAGCTGCTGAGCATAAAGGTCGCGCTGAACAAAGCAAAGCAAAGCCAAAAAAAAGCAGTGCTAGTAGAGGTAAAAAGAAGCCAGCAGGGAAGTCAGCTGCAGCAACCACTACCACAACAGCAAAAAAACCGAAAAAAAAGGCCGTTAAAAAGCCGAAAAGATCCGGCAAAAATGCCCGTAAAAGTAAGAGTTCAGGAGCAAGTGATACGTGAGTAATGAATTAATTTTTGGCTTTCACTCTGTTGAAGCAATATTCGCAAGTGAGCCGGAGCGTTTTATTGAGATTTATGCCCTAAAAGGACGTGACGACAAACGCTTGTCTCCAATCATTGAAGAAGCGCGTAAATTTGGTATTTCTGTACAATTTATGCAACGTAAAGCCCTTGATAACAAATCAAAGGGTGAACAGCACCAAGGCATTATTGCTAACGTTATCGCAGCACCGACTTTCAATGAAAAAGATTTGGATGCAATCATTGCTCGTGAAGAAACGCCATTTTTACTGGTTTTAGACGGCATAACAGATCCACATAACTTAGGTGCCTGTTTGCGTAGTGCCGATGCCGCTGGCGTACACGCGATCATTGTGCCAAAAGATAAGTCAGCTAAATTAAATGGCACAGCACGCAAAGTGGCCTGTGGCGCCGCTGAAACAGTACCGCTTATTCAAGTAACTAACCTCGCTCGTACTTTGCGTGAAATGAAAGACGCCGGTGTATGGGTGGTTGGCACTGCGGGTGAAACCGATGTGCATGTATTTGATGCCAATCTAACTGGCCCTATGGCGATTGTTATGGGCGCCGAAGGCGAAGGTATGCGTCGCTTAACGCGCGAGCATTGCGATGTGTTAGTTAAAATCCCCATGGCCGGCACCGTTTCAAGCTTAAACGTATCTGTAGCAACAGGCATTTGTTTGTTTGAAGTGCTGCGTCAGCGAAATGCGACACAAGCTTAGTAATAATTATTGTTCAAAATAAAAGTTTAAACGCTGCTTTTTACATAGCAGCTTTTTTATTCTCCTCTATTTTCCTATTTTAAAGAATGCAACGCTAAAGCTTTATCAATTCAAATCTTTAAATAAATGTTATTATAGTGCTATGGTTAATATCATGATAATTAAAATAATATAAAATTAAGGATGAATCTATGTTCAGAGCTATATTGATATGCTTTGCTTTTATCTCTACATCAACTTACGCAAAAGAAAATCCATGGGATGCTTATGCTCACTTACCAATAGTCGAGCAACCACAGATATCGCCAAACGGAGAAATGATAGCAACGGTTTATAATGCTGATGATGGGCCAACCGTTAGCATTACAAAATTCCCAAGTATTGAACTAAATATTCTTGCTCGAATGAAAAAAAAACGAGATCGTGTTGATTTTATACGTTGGTCTGGTGACAAGTATGTAATTGTTTCAACCAGCTACCCTGAATATAGTTATGGTCAGTTTTTACGTATTTCTCGATTATATGCTTTTGATGTGACAACAGGTGAACACAAAGTATTGACCACTAAACGCTTTTCAAAAAGTCGTTTTTATAAATATCAAAGCTTTAGATTAGTATCATCACTTAAACACGAAACCGATTATGCACTAGTGTCTACTTACGATGAAAACGATAGTGCATATTCTGTTTTTCGAGTTAATTTAGGTGATTCTCAATTTGAAAAAATACAGCGTAATGAAGAAGACATTAGTAGCTGGTATGCTGATAATAAGGGAGTGGTACGCTTAGGTATTGCTGTAGAAGAAAAAGACGATAAATTTACAGCCTCAGTATGGTATCGTGCAAAAAAAGAAGATGAGTTAAAAAAAATACATACTCACACTTGGGGTGAAGATAGCACATTTAGTATCGAGGCACTAACGACTGACGGTACTAAAGCCTATGTAATGTCAGACAGAGAACTTGGCCGTGAAGCACTGTGGTTATATGACATCGCTTCAGGCGAATTTGAATCACTAGTTTATAGTCATGATAGTTATGATTTAAGTAATACTATAAGAAATAGCGAAGGAGATTTGATTGGAGTTGGTTACTACGATGACTTTTACCAAACCCATTATTTTTCAGAAGAAGATGCTCAACAAGAGCAAGCAGTCGGTAAGCTATTTAGAGATAAACAAGTAACAATTGCCAGTCGAAATCGTGACCATAATCGGTTATTAGCGTATGTGGTAAGTGATAGCAGTATTCCAGTTTATTACTACTTTGATTTAAACACTAAAAAAGGTGGGGTTTGGCTCGCTCAATATCCATATTTGGCATCAAAAGAATTCACTACTGTACAAAGCTATAATTTTAAAGCCAGTGATGGTATGAATATTTCAGGCTATTATACCCAGCCAAAAGAGGCTAAACAGCCACCATTAATTGTTATGCCTCATGGTGGGCCTAATGCAAGGGACTACAAGTATTTTAATAAAGAATTACAGTATCTAGTGAGTCTGGGCTATGGGGTGCTACAGGTTAACTTTAGAGGTTCAGCTGGTTTTGGGAGTCAATTTGAAACTGCTGGTTATTATCAGTGGGGTAAGCGTATGCAACAAGATGTGTACGATGCGATGGATTGGGCAATCGATTCTGGTTTAGCTAAAAAAGGCAATGCGTGTATTTATGGCTCAAGCTATGGTGGTTATGTGGCATTAACGGCCGCAGCTCAAGAACCTTATCGTTTTAAGTGTATAATTAGTGTATCAGGCGTATCAGATCTTGAAACTTTTGTTGAAGGTGAAAATAGGCAAGGGTCTTATTTAGGTAATATTGTTGATATGACAGATAGTAATGCTGTAAACGCGTTAGCTGATGTATCAGCCATTAATATGATTGACAAAATTAAAGCCCCAGTACTACTTATTCATGGTGATAACGATACCCGAGTTGACTATAGGCAATCGAGTGCTTTTTATAGTAAGGCTAAAAACCACGTTGACGTCAAATATGTAGAAATCAAAGATGGCACGCATTTTTTTGATGATTTAGAAAGCCAAAAAATATTGTTCTCAGAAGTAAGCACTTTTCTGCAAAAAAACTTATAACATGTAAATAATTTTTATAATAATAAAGCCGACGTGTTTAGCATCGGCTTTATTTTTTAGCTATTAAAAACTGTCTAGTTGAATAAGCAAATTTGTTTACTATCGAACTTATAAAACCTACTTGCTTAATTATCCAACTAAGCGTAAAATGCGCGCTCATTTCGGCCTAATTAATATTAATTCCTTGCCTTAAACCGACCGGCTGAAACGGTAGAAGGCTCTATTAACCGTAAGGAATATCCATGCGTCATTACGAAATCGTATTCATGGTTCACCCAGATCAGAGTGAGCAAGTTTCTGGTATGATCGAACGTTATACTGGTTCTATCACTGAAGCTGGTGGTGTTATCCACCGTCTTGAAGACTGGGGCCGCCGTCAATTGGCATACCCAATCAACAAGCTTCATAAAGCTCATTATGTTCTTATGAACGTTGAAGCACCTACTGAAGTAATCAGCGAGCTAGAAACTACTTTCCGCTACAACGATGCAGTGCTTCGTAACTTAGTTATGCGTACTAAAGACGCTGTAACTGAAGCATCTCCTCTTGTAAGAGAAGAGAAGAAAGAAGCACCAGCTGCTTAATTGTTTTGAGTCCAAGCATGGCGTTTGATCAGCGAGAATTTTAAGGTAAACCATATGGTCAGTCCTTTTATGAATCAGCTGGTTATTTCTGGGGTTGTTTGTAAAACACCTAAGTTTAGCCAAAGCCCTGCTGGTATCCCGCATTGTATTTTTGTTGTAGAACATAAATCAATGCAAGTTGAAGCAGACCTTAACCGTAATAGTTATGTCAGGCTTCAAGTGGTTGCCAGTGGTAAGCAAATGCAACAACAGACTCAACATTTGCACGTTGGGCAGGCATTGCAAGTGAGCGGTTTTTTAAATCGTCACGAAGGTCGTAACGGCCTTAGCCAATTGGTTTTGCATGCTCAGCATATAGAAAGAATTATTTGAGGAATTTATCTCATGGCACGTTATTTCAGACGTCGTAAGTTCTGCCGCTTTAAAGCGGAAGGCGTACAACAAATCGATTATAAAGATCTAGCTACTCTTAGAAACTATGTTACAGAAAGTGGCAAAATCGTACCTAGCCGTATTACAGGTACTAGCGCTAAATACCAGCGCCAGCTAGCAACTGCTATCAAGCGTGCTCGCTACTTAGCCCTTCTTCCATACACTGACTTACATAAGTAAGCAGCGGATTAACACGTTTTTAAAAGGTGTAGAAACATGCAAGTTATTCTACTAGATAAGATCGCTAACCTAGGTGGCCTAGGTGACCAGGTTGTAGTTAAATCTGGCTTCGCACGTAACTTCCTTTTCCCACAAGGTAAGGCAGTTCCTGCAACTAAAGCTAACATTGAAACTTTTGACGCACGTCGTGCTGAGCTTGAAGCGAAAATCGCTGACCAGCTTGTTGCTGCACAAGCACGCGCCGATAAGTTAGAAGCATTAGCTGAAGTTACATTAGTATCTAAAGCCGGTGACGAAGGTAAGTTATTCGGTTCTATCGGTACTCGCGACATCGCTGACGCTATCTCAGCTGTTGGTGTTGAAGTTGCTAAGTCAGAAGTTCGTTTACCTCTAGGTACTATCCGTGAGACTGGCGAATTTGACGTATCAATCGCAGTTCATTCAGAAGTAACGGCTACTATCAAAGTAATCGTGATCGCTGAAGCTTAATTTTTTAATTAAGCGAAAAAAGCCGTGCTGAAAAGTGCGGCTTTTTTGTTTATTACTCTCACCCATATCACTACATGTCATTTTCCGCATAAATATTGATTAAAGTCCCTTTTTTAGGTTTTTTATCTGGTATTGTTTGATTTAAAATAAAAACTAATTATTTATACCTATTAGAATGTAGCGACATTGTAATTAGGTTACAGATTGTTGACAATGACAGCGTTGTCACTGTATATTGTTTGTGCACTGGGCATAGTGTTAAGGATGTAAAAATTGAAACAACAGATGATGAAAAATGCGAAGCTTGCTGCTGGTTTCACATTAATCGAGCTATTAATCGTAGTCGCTATTCTAGGCATTTTATATAGCGTTGCTATGCCTCCATATATTGAGCATATGGAGCGCAGTCGCCGTGCCGATATTCAACAAGTAATGTTGCAACATGGTGCAATCTTAGAGCGGATTTATTCGCGTAATGGTGGTTATCCAAACGCTTTTGACACGGCAACAAATACAGATTTTTATACTTTTACTTATAAAGCGCTAAACCGCGTTAGCGGCGCTGCAGCGGATGCTAATTTTAAAAGTCGTGCATTTACATTAACGGCAACTCCAAAACTAGGCTCTGCCCAAGTGGGAGATCGTTGCGGTGCTTTAGTGATTAAGCATGATGGTACACAATCAGCTGACGCTAATAATTGCTGGGAATAACAATGACTCGAACAGCAGGTTTCACATTAGTAGAGCTAATGATCGTGGTTGGGATTGTAGCGATCATGGCAGTATTAGCGTTTCCATCATTTAGCCAGCAAATCATGCAAGATCGCGTGGTGACTACTGCCAATCAACTGAACAGTGTTTATAAATATGCGCGTAGTGAAGCCGTCAAGCGTGATCGTGATGTTAAATTAGTGGTAAGTGGCGATAAATGGCAGGTAAAAGCAGCTGTTGATGGAGTTGATACGGTATTAAAAGAATTTGTGATCCAACACCAAGGCGTAACCGTTGGGTTAGTCGATCGAACTGTCTGGTCAAGTGGCGAAATCTCTGCGGCGAGCGAGATTTTAGTTAAAGATGACAATGATAAAACGGTAGATTATTACTTGTGCATTTTAAAAAGCGGCCAAAATTGGTTGGCTGAACAGTCAGTGGCGTGTGCATAATGATTAAACAAAGTGGTTTTTCATTATTAGAGGTGATGCTGTCGGTGGTTATTGCCGGTATTGCTTTATTAGGGTTGGCAGCAGCACAACTCAAATCACTCCAATATGCCACTAACAGTTTTAATTACACTGTATCGCTGGTGCAAGGGCAAAATACCTTAGAGCGTATTTGGCCTCGCTTGTGTGAATTACAAACAACAAATCCGGCATTATTTACCGAAGCCAATTTTCGTGCTTTTTTAGGCCCACAACTAGATGATTATCAACTGAGCTTACCTGCAACATATGGACATGATATGCAAATTACCGTTTCATGGGCTGATGAGCGGATCAAGCAACAAGACCCTGCTCAATTAGAAAATCAAATTACCTTAAATGCTAGTTACCCCGAACTACCCGTTGGCTGTATCTGATGAGCGTTTTATCACGCATACGAGGTTATACCCTAGTAGAACTGACGGTGGCTCTAGCCGCTGGTTCATTCCTACTAGCTGGTGTTAGCCTGTCATACTCCGCTATTCAAGGCACTATTACTGTTAGTAAAGAGCTGGAAAATGCGCAAGAAGTGATCCGCTATACCAGCAAAGTGTTTAATCGTAGTATAAAGCAAACTCCAACAGTACCAGTGCTTGCCGCAGATGGTTCAACAATAACTATTTCTCAGCCAGCTGGGGTTATTAGCTGCAATGGCAGCGTCTCAGCCGCTGCTATTACAGAGGTTTATAGCTTAGCTGGCTCTAATTTAATGTGTGCGATAGGAGCTGCTCCAGCAGAGCGGTTATTGACGGGAGTCGCCCAGTTGAGTTTTGCAATTGATAACAATATTGTCACTATTAATGTTGGCCCAGAAAACTTACCTGCGCAATTTGGTAACACGATTGCCATTGATATTGCTGTATCTAATGTGATTTTAAACAATGCTTTTGGTGGTGTGTAATGGCTAAAAAACAATGCGGTTTTACACTTGTTACAGTACTTATCCTCACCAGTATGGCGAGTATTGTGGTGCTTAATTCATTGCGTGAAAATATTGTTCAAGAGCGTATGAGCGGTAATTTTCAAAAGAAAATGAATAGCCGATTATTGGCTGAAAAAGGTGTTTTTGAAGAAGCTAAGTTACTACAGCAAGCTTTATTAGATGATAAAAGCTTAGATATCGATGGTTTAATTGCTGCAACAGGTAATATCTCTGGTATTGGTTTGATTGGCGATGATGCTACTTATAATGCAAGTATCGCTAAAAATGCTGCTGGAGAGCTGGAAATCTCTAGCATTGGTGAGCGTTATAATGGCGATGCACAAAGTAATTTAGTGGCACGGTTTGGTTTTACGCCAGGTAAAGGTGGCTCTGTTTTTGAAAATGCAATCGTGGGTTGTGAAGGGGTGTCACTCAGTGCCAGTGGTCGCATTGATAGTTATGACTCAAGCCTAGGCGATTACGATCCCGGTAATGCCGAAGCCGCTGCTGTAATAGGCACTATTTATAAAGATAAAGACGTGACGTTATCTGGTGCTTCAACTATTTGGGGCAGTGTTCATGCTACTGGAAGTATTATTTTTTCAGGCTCGTCTCCTATTGTGGGTAGTTTAAAAGCAAATAATAGTATTGAGATAGATTCGAATTTTACAGTATCAACCGATCCTCTTTTACCTGAAGGTTTCCCACTTGATACAGCTGTCGGCGGCGACGTATTATCAGGTGGTGATGTAATATGGAAACAAGGTAAGATACTGGGTGTTATTCGTGCTAATAACGATTTAATTTTTCCAAATAATAGTGCAAGCACAGTCCTCGTAAATAAAAATAATGATGGACTCGATGTCATGTACGGCAATACATTAAAAGCGCCGGCAGGATTAGCTGCACACTTAGAGCAAGATGGTATTCTATATTCTGATACTCGCTATAATGAATCGCCACATGTCGAGTTGGTAGCTTTTCAAGATCCTGATAACTTTGAAGCCAGTAAAGTGCAATGCGATCCTATTGATATTGAAAGTGTTGTAAATGATCTAACCGACCCTGCAGCTGAAGATATTTTAGTTAAACACAGTACCACAACCTTAGTTGTTGGCCAGCCCGAAACTCGAGTGATTTATGAGTTAACCCCTGAAATTGGTCAATCTAAAATAGAGAACCAAGGGGCTTATGTATGGGAAAATTGGTTAGGTGAGCCACCGGCAACGCTGAATTATCAACTGGCTACAATTAACGAGCAAATCGACCAAAAAGTACTTAAATCTGGTGGCTTTACTTTAAATAATGGCATCTTAAAAGTAACCTGTGGTGATGTTACGCTAATCGTAAATGGTAACTTTAAAATGACTGGCGATTCTTTTATAGATATTGCACCTGGCAGTAGTTTAACGCTTTATATTGCTGGAAAAGTAACTATGAATGCAGCTGCTGGTGCTATCACTATGAAGCATGGTTTAACTGATACCGGTAAACCCGTTTTTAGTATTTACTCTGGTTTTTCAGAAGCTAATGGCATAGATATTAGCGCTGATTCTGATTTATATGCTGCAATTTATGCTCCTAAAACGGATGTTAGTATTGTGGCTAATGGTGGCTTTAGCGGCTCTATTCGAGGAAAGACAGTAACAGCCTCTGGACGAGGTGGCATTCATCATGATTTAAATCTATCAAATGTTAGTAATGGCGGTAGTAGTTCCACTACAAGTAAACTGGTTTTTCTTGGCTGGTCATATAAAGCTCCAACACCACTAACAGCAGAGCCTGTTGAAGAACCAATAGAACCGACAATTTAATTCCCCCTCTAATAACGGCTAACTCTGTAGTTAGCCGTTTTTTGTAAAAAAGAATTTTATTTCATTTAAACCTTTTCACTTACATCTCACGTCTAACTATTCAAGAAACTTAAAATTCTGAAAGATCGTATTTCCTGAGTGCTTAGGTATACTCATTTCATAATAATAATCATAAAGGGACAACATCTGAGATGTTGATAGATGCAAAACAGGCTTTTACACAGTTAAGCGAAGATGCACTTATTACGCGTGTAAAAAGCGGTGATCAAAATGCCTATGCGGCACTTTATGAATTACATGTAAAACGGGTCTATGGTTTGTGCTTACGGTTACTCGCAGATCGCGAACATGCCGAAGATGCAACTCAAGAAGTGTTTGTGCAGCTGTGGCATAAAATCGCCAGCTTTGAAGGGCAGTCACAGTTTTCAACTTGGCTGCACAGTGTCACCAGTAATATTGCGATTAGCTATTTACGTAAACATAAGAATTGGTTGCAAAAAGTAGTGAGCTTCGAGCAAAGCGGTATGGATGAACAAAGCGCAACAGATTGCCAAGGACTCAATGGACTGGATAAGTTAGTACTTAGGCTCCCAGAGCGAGCGCGTATGGTGTTTGTGTTGCACGCCATTGAAGGTTATCGCCATGAAGAAATTGCCACTATGTTAGGAATGGCAGTGGGTTCTAGTAAGTCGCAATTTCATCGCGCCCGTCAGTTATTAAAAGAGTGGTATGACAATGAATAAGCCAGATTTTGAAACCTTTTTAGCTGAGTCCATTAACAACACTGACTCAGAAATTACGCCACAAAAAGATTTATGGCCAGGTATAGAAAAAGCGTTAACACATGCGCCGCAGCCACAAGTTAAAACTGTACTGTGGCCCAAACTAGCTGGCGTGGCTGCATGTTCAGTTGCCGCTTTATTAACAGTGCAGTTGTTATTTTCAGCTGCTGAGCCTGCAACCAGTGTGGTGATGAGTGACTATTTTACCCAGCAAAAACAAACTTTATTAGTGCAATATCAAAATCAGCCCGCGCTGACCGATAACTGGCAACAGCAATTGGTTGAATTAGAAGATGCTGAGCGGGCAATCAAGCAAGCACTGGAAAATGAACCTGAAAATCCAGCGCTGTTAAAAATGCTCGCACAGGTTTATCAGCAACAATTAGACTTAATCAATAAGGTGCATGCACCGAAGTGGCAACAAATTTAGGAGTATCAACCATGAAAACATTATTATTAGCACTGACTTTATTGCCGTTTTTAGCCACCGCAGGTGAAAAAATTAATGAACAAATTGAGGTGCCAGTTAATAAGCGCATTTTTATCGATAACCAACGTGGTGATGTACGTATTGAGGGCTGGGATAAACCACAATTACAGATCACCGGTGAGCTTGATGATAAAGCACAAGGTTACCGTTTAGAGGAGCAAGGCGGCCGCATTGAATTTGTTGTTAAAATGCCGCGTAACAATAATGGTTGGAATCGTGGCGATGGTTCTCAGTTAGTTATTTATATGCCAAATAGCAGCGAACTTGAATTTACCGGTGTTAATGCCACTATCAGTGCTAAAAATTTAAACGCTGGTGCTGATATTGATGTTGTTAATGGTGATATCAATTTACACAGTATCAGTGGCAATATTAGTGTTGATACCGTTAATGGTGATGTCAGTGCGATAGGCTTAAAAGGTGATATACGCTATGAAACCGTTAACGGCGAAATTAATGATAAAGATTCACAGGGCACGCTGCGCTTTACTGCCGTCAATGGCGATATTAAATCCAAAACAGCAGCACAAGAAGTTCGCTTAGAAAACGTTAATGGCGATATCGACTTTGCTTTTGTGGCATTAAAAAGCCTACGTATTAGCACAGTCAATGGTGAGAGTGAAATTCATATCAATGAGTTATTAAAGGGCGCGCAAATTACTTATGAATCAGTTAGTGGTGATGCCGATTTTTATTTCCCTGCTAACGTGTCTGCGCGCTTTGAAATTGAAGCCCATGCCAATGGCAAAATCATTAATGAGCTGAGTAATGATAAGGCTAAAAAAGCCAAGTACGGTCCATCAAGTGATTTAGAGTTTGCGGTTAACGGTGGTGATGCTGATATTGAAATAGACACTATCAGTGGGCGCATAGAATTACGTAAGAAAAACTAATCTCCCGTAGCAAAGTAGGAAAAGAAATCCTGCTTTGCTCTTTGCACGGCTTAGCCAAGTCGATAGAATAGAGGCCATTCATTGTTAGTATTGCGAAGTTATGGCTAAACCAGATAAACAAGTCGACACTCTTAAAGTTCCTCCTCATTCCATTGAAGCAGAGCAATCTGTTTTAGGTGGCTTAATGCTTGATAATCAAGCCTTTGACCGTGTTGCCGAGTTGGTAGTTTCGCAAGATTTCTATACCCGTACCCACAAGCTAATTTTTGAGGCCATGGTCGAGCTTGCTGAAATAGGTGATCCAATTGATTTGATCACCATCTCAGAGAGCTTAGAGAAAAAGAATTTACTCAGTGGCATTGGTGGTTTTGCTTATTTAGCTGAAATTGCTAAAAATACGCCAAGTGCGGCGAATATCGACGCCTATGCGAATATCGTGCGCGAACGTGCCGTGGTACGTGAAATGATTGGCGTTGCTAATGAAATCGCTGAAGCAGGTTTCAATCCTGAAGGGCGCACCAGTCACGATTTACTCGACTTTGCAGAAAGTAAAGTGTTTAAAATTGCTGAGCAGCGCACCAAAAGTAATGATGGCCCGCAAAGCTTACACAGCATCCTAGAAAAAACCGTTGATAAAATCGAAGAGCTCTATCAGTCACCGCAAGATGGTGTGACAGGGGTAAGCACGGGTTACGCTGATTTAGATAAGATGACCACAGGTTTACAGCCATCAGATTTAATCATTGTTGCTGCGCGGCCATCAATGGGTAAAACTACCTTTGCGATGAACTTAGCTGAACACGCAGCGATGACTCAAGATAAGCCGGTGTTAATTTACTCATTAGAGATGCCCTCGGAGCAAATTATGATGAGGATGTTGGCTTCCCTTGGTCGAATCAACCAGACCAAAGTGCGCACCGGTCAATTAGATGATGACGATTGGGCGCGATTATCATCAACCATGGGCTTATTAATGGAAAAAGGTAAGATGTATGTTGATGATGCATCAGGCCTAACACCTACCGATGTGCGCTCTCGTGCCCGTCGTATTGCGCGGGATCACGGTGGTATTAGTATGATCATGGTCGATTACTTGCAGCTGATGCGTGTTCCTAGCCTCTCTGATAACCGTACTTTAGAGATTGCTGAAATCTCGCGCTCACTTAAGTCATTAGCAAAAGAGCTACAATGCCCGGTGGTTGCACTGTCGCAGCTAAACCGTACCCTAGAGCAACGTGCCGATAAACGGCCAATTAACTCTGACTTACGTGAATCAGGCTCTATTGAGCAGGATGCCGATTTGATCATGTTTATCTACCGTGATGAAGTGTATAACGAAGACAGCACCGAAAAAGGCGTGGCTGAAATCATCATAGGTAAACAACGTAACGGCCCAATTGGTAAAGTACGTTTAACCTTCCAAGGTCAGTTCTCGCGTTTTGATAATTACGCAGGTCCAGCGATAGACGATGATTACTAATGCGTTTAGCCATAGCCGAAATTAACTTACAGGCACTTGCCCATAATTTAGCGCAAGTGCGGCAGTTTGCGCCTAACAGCAAAGTCATGGCGGTATTAAAAGCCAATGCCTATGGCCATGGGTTAGTGAAAATAGCGCAGCACCTTAATGATGCCGACGCATTTGCTGTGGCACGAATTGACGAAGCTTTAGCACTGCGTGCGGGCGGGCTGACCAAGCCTATTGTGTTACTGGAAGGTTTTTTCCATCAAGATGATTTGCCGATTTTATTAGCCAATAACTTTCAAACCATTATCCATGATGAGAACCAGCTCAGCGCACTTGAAAATGCAAAGCTCGATGAACCAATCAGTTGCTGGCTGAAAATCAATACCGGTATGCATCGTTTAGGGGTTGCACCAACGCAGCTGAATGATTTTTATCAGCGCTTACAAGCGACCAATAACGCTAAAGATACGATCAATTTAATGACGCACTTTTCCAGTGCCGATGATATTAGTGATACCAAAACAGCTGAGCAAATTAGCTTGTTTGATTCATTAGTACAAGGCAAACAACAAGCACATTGTTTAGCAAATTCGGCTGGTATAATAGCGTGGCCTGCGGGGCATGGTGATTGGGTACGCCCAGGATTAATGCTGTATGGTGTTTCACCTATGCTGAATTGCACGGGGGAGCAGCACAACTTAAAACCTGTGATGCGCTTAACCACAAAGGTGATTGCTATTCGCGATGTGGATGCTGCGCAAGGCGTTGGTTATGGCGGCTGTTGGCAAAGCGCTCAGCCGACTAAACTTGCAGTGGTTGCCATGGGTTATGGTGATGGCTATCCGCGCCATGCTAAACATGGCACACCGGTGGTGATTGCTGGTAAACGTTATGGTATTGCTGGCAACATCTCTATGGATATGATCAGTGTTGATATTGGTGCAAATGCTGATGGCATCAAAGTAGGCGATGATGTGGTGATGTGGGGCCCAGAATTACCCGTTGAAGAAATTGCCCAATGTGCCACGACAATCCCTTACGAGTTAGTCTGTAATATTACCCCACGGGTAAGCTATGAGTATTTAGAGTAATGCCAAGCATTACTCTTTAATAAAATATACATCGCTAAAGCCCATGCGAGCAAATTCTTCATCACGAAAATTACGCACCGATGCAGAGCCTTTAGAGGTCATTTCAATTTGCTGCACCATTTTTAAATAATTTGTAAGATCAATGCCCTCAGCCGCCGCTATGGCTTGGTACATATCGTGGTATTTATCTTTAGCGAAGTTTATTTCGCGTGGTTGGTTTTTATATTTGTAAGTAATCCGGCGTGGCATAATGAACCTAAAGGTAAAATGAAATTACATTGATTTTACACCTTCTTCGGCATCTGCTCTACCTTTGAATGACTTGTGGCTTAGCTCAAGTTACAATGACGACCTATTTTGTAGCCAATGCTAAGGAACATCATGAAATTATCTGTTGAGATCAGTAAGTACCCACTGCACCAAGATTACATTCCATTTATTAAGGGGTTTATTGACCGTTTAAATACTTACAATGATTTAAAAGTGATTACCAACACCTTATCAACACAAATTTTTGGTGATTACGATTTAGTTATGTCGGTGCTTAGCACTGAAATTAAGCGTTCATACGAAGAGTTTGGCAAAGCTATTTTTGTTTGTAAGTTCCTCAATGGTGATCTCTCTCCCCAATAGCAGCTAAAGCCTTAGTGGATCAATTATGGAATTTATTACAGAAACTCTCGCAGGGTTCACGGCAATGTCGCACTGGGAGTATCTCGCTGTAGCGTTGTCGATGGCGTATTTACTACTAGCAATCAAAGAGAGCCTTTGGTGTTGGCCTGCGGCATTTTTTAGCACCTTAATTTATACCATCATGTATTGGAACGGCGCTTTACTCATGGAGTCGTTATTGCATTTTTATTATATGTATATGGCGGTGTATGGCTGGGTTATCTGGCGCAAAGGTAGTGCTGATCAACATGGCTTAGTGATCACTTCATGGCGTTTGAAGCAGCATTTCGCCATTATTTCACTGACCTCAATTGTTGCGGTGATATTTGGCTATATTATGACAAATTACACGCATGCCGAGTTCGCCTATTTAGATAGTTTTACGACTTGCTTTGCGGTAGTCACTACGTATTTAGTGGCGAAAAAAGTGCTTGAGAACTGGTTGTATTGGATTGTTATTGATGCGGCTTCTATGTACTTATATTACGAAAAAGGCTACTACCCAACACTTGCGCTGTTTATTTTCTACACCATAATGGCTGCATGGGGGTTTAAAACCTGGTATGAAGAATACGAGCAAAATCAAGCTAAGCCTTTGGCGCAATTATAAGAAGTAGCATGACAGGTAAAGAAATTAGCGGCATTTTTGCCGCTTTTAACTCGCAACTCAAGGTATTGAGTACTGAGCGGCTAGTTAGCGGTTTAAGTAACGATAACTTTTTAGTGCGCACTGCGCAGCAGGCTTTTTTATTAAAGTGCTATCGTGAGCATTGGCCTGTGCAGGGCTTGGCAGCGCAAACTGTATTTGCACAACAGCAGGTATGCCCCAAACCGCTGTGGACTGATGAAGTGAACAAGCTTGCGATTTTTGACTATCTAGAAGGGGATATTGCACAAGGTGAATACACTACTGAACTACTACAAAAATTAGTGGCTTTGCATGGTTATCATGTGCAGACAGTAGCAATGGACATAAGCGATGAGTTAGCTTTTTATCAACAGACTCGCCTATATCAGTATTACCAAGCAAGTGTGACTAACGCATTGCAGCAAATAGCCTTATTTCCTCGTGATGAAGGTTTTTGTCATAATGACTTGGTGAAAGAAAACATCATAGTAAACTCGCAAGGCATGTTTTTAATTGATTTTGAATACGCGAAGAGCAATGACGTCTACTTTGATTTAGCCGCCTTGGTTGTTAGTTTTACACTCGATGATGAACAGAAACAGCGCTTGCTGGTAAACTATCAACAACACTTACCTAATCCGCAGCGTTTTTATCGCAGCGTGAAGAAGCTAGAGTGCTATCAAGTGGTATTTTTAGTCTTGTGTATTTGCTGGTACAGCGCACGCTCAGTCGAAGATAAAGTGACATTATTACGTACGCAGTTAGATAGTTTGATTAGTTCAAAAAGCAGTGATTAGAGACCACCAAAACGAGCCGCAAGTTCTTTATATTTTGCCACTTCATCAGCATCAAATTGCGGCTCGCCATTAGCATCTTCACCTTTTACAATCAGTAAGCTTTCTCTGGCCAAACGTTTTACACGCTCAGCTTTAACACCTAAAAATTCTGCAACTTGCTCGGTTGACATTAAACTCATAAATACTTCCTCATGTTAAACCTTTTACAAGCGCCTTATAGGTTGTTAAACGGGCATGGATATGTTGCAAAATGTTTATTAATTTTTATTAAGTATAATTTAATAGCTGTTTTTTGCTTGCTTGTGAAGTAATTTATTCTATTTCGCTTAATTAATAAGCATCTAAGCGATAGATGCTGGTATTTAGTTGCAGATGCCTTTATTATTGCTGCGCCTAAACACTGATATCGCGAGTTGGTGTGGTGGCACAAATGTGCTCTCGTGGTGAAATGGATATCACGTGGCCCTCCGGAGGCTGAGTTGTAGGTTCGATCCCTACCGAGAGCGCCATTTGCTTTAATGTCTTGGTGATAGTGTTCATTATCATTTTCATAATCGCTGATCAGCTGGTGACTCATTAAAATATCTTTGAAATGCTTTTGTGATTTAAAGTATCCTGCTTTGTGATTAAAAATAATTATTTGCTACCCTCAATATTAGCTCGATACATATATGATACCAATCGACTTAAATATTTAACTATTCGAGCGCGCTAAATAAAGCGCTAACTGCGTTAGTCATTTTTCATGTACGGCTGCATGGATGGATGCAAGAGGTAGAGCAATGCAGGAGCAATTGCCGAGAACAACTAGGTGTCAAAATTTCTGCCTTGTTATCACGCTATTTTTCTGTCGCTATAAATGGTTAGTAACTTAACACGGTTGGTATTCGTCACGGTTGCGATCTTTATTGGCTGGGGTGTTTGGTTAATAAAAATATCCACTGCAAGCAAACGAGTATAAACAAAATAAATCCTCTAGTACTACCACAGCGCCTGCACCAAGCTCTGAGTATCTTTTTAGTAAAATAATTCAATCACTCGCGTAAGACAAGCCGTGGTCATTACTATGCCAGTGGGCTGCGACTCTGACGCGATAATAGCTTATTTACTACAGTAGCTATCACCGGTTACTCATAATAAGAATAAAATGAACAACAAAGGTGATAAAACTGATAACAGCACTATACTGATAAGTAACAGCTTTTTTAGGTAATGTTATGCACAATAGAACATCTTTTCAGTTGCTAGCGGTGCTTATTACGCCGCTATTGATAGTTACCTTGGTTGACCAGCCGTGTTGAACGAACGCACGCTATTAGCCAATTGTATTGCGCAGCGATAATGAACATTAAAACCCGCATTTTGGTTTTTGTTATCTTGTTCGAGATACTCGCCTATTCAACCTTGCAGTTGTTCAATACTCTGATCTACAAACAAGCTTTAGATGAGTTTAAGCAAAACGAAATCCAAGCTGTTTTTAACAGTGCTATTTCCCGAATAAATCACCTAGCTGAAAAAATGCAAGGGCATGCTGTTGATTTAGCTATCAATGGAGAGCAGTTGTATTTCTTACGTCAGCAAAAGTCTGCTGCTATGGCAGATATTAAAGATTTGGCACAACGTACATTAGAACATAAATTTGCGAGCTTTGAGCAAGCTATGGGCGGGGGACTTTGGTATCAACCAAAGGTGCTCAGTGAACAGTATCACTATTTTGGTCCATATATTTATAAAGAAAATAACCAACTGCATTTTACTTGGGATCTAAATACCCCTGAATATGATTATTTAAATCAAGCTTGGTATCAGCTAGCGGTAAAGCAGAACTGGGGCTTAGACCAAGCCAGTTATCGGCCTGTTTTTTGGACTGCGCCGTATCGTGATGATGCGGGGTCGTTTTCGCTAATGATGACTATTGACGCGGTGATGCTTGACGATAACCGTTCCCCAATAGGTATGGCCACCATTGATTGGTCTTTACAAGCACTCAGCGATTTTTTGGTGAGTGTGAAAGTCTCTGCACAGGCTCAGCCCTTTTTACTGCATCAAGATTCTGAGCTAATTATAGGCTCTACCGGTGAGCCACAACAAGTTGCGCAGTTTATTAACGACTTCCCTTGGGCGGCGACTTTACTAGCGGAGCAGCAGTTTAATAATGCCACTCGTGTTGAGTTTGCACAGTTATCTACGGAGGATGAGTACATTTTTTATCAACTCAGTGAAAATGGTTTTATCTTTGGCTCTATGGTTCCTAAAAGCGACTTAAATAAGCAGGTTGATAAGGTGTCTTATTTGACCTTAATTACCGGCAGTGCCATAGGGCTTGGTTTTATTTTGTTGATGATTTTTATTCTTAAAGCGCTGTTTAGTCCATTTGATCAGGTATTAAATATTATAAAAAGCTCTATTCGCTATGGTAAGAATAAGCAAGTTAATCTATTGCCAGTAGAATACGTCAAGCGCAATGAATTTACCCCGATTATTGTTGCGTTGAATGATGTGTATTTACAGGTAAAACATTATGTTAGTGATATTGAAGAGGCTAATGCGAAATTAATCGCGTCGCAGCAACAAGTAAAAAAATTGAATGCTGTGCTGGAACGAAAAGTAGCACTGCGAACAGCTGAACTTGAAAGTAAAACTAAACAAGTAACCAGATCATTGGAGCAACTAAAGCGTACTCAGCAACAACTGATTGAAAATGAAAAACACGCCACCTTAGGGCGGTTAATTGCTGGCGTTGCTCATCAGATCAATACCCCTCTGGGGATCTGTGTGACGGCTGCATCGATACTTGAAAGTACCTCGAAAACGATTCATGAAAAAGCAACTAGTGGTAATATGTCTCGCGATGAGTTTAATCAGTCCTATGACCGTATAATACAAAGCGCTGAACTGTTGAGCGAAAATCTTCATAAAGCCACTAATCTTATTAATATTTTTAAGCAGGTGGCGGTAGACAATGATAGCCAAGAAAATCGTTGGTTTAACCTGTGTGAGTATATCGATAATATTTTATTGTCAATTCGTGCACGCATTGAGCGGACACCGCATAAAGTTACATGTCAATATCAGCAGGAAATTCGTTTTTTTGCTTCACCAGGTGCATTGGCGCAAATTATTGAGCAGTTAGTGGAAAATGCTTTAATTCATGCTTTTGACAACAGCACCGCTGGAGAGGTCATCATTACGCTGAGTAAACACGCGAAAAACCTGCAGCTGACTATCAGCGATAATGGCAAGGGCATGCCAGATAAGGTACGTAAGCAAGTATTTGATCCGTTCTTTTCGACCAATAACGCACAGCTAAGTCTGGGGCTTGGCTTGCACATTGTTTATAATTTAGTGACTCATAAACTGGGTGGTGTAATTAAGTGCCAAAGCCAATTAGGCGCGGGCACTACTTTTATCATTACAATTCCAATGAGTGCAGCCACAGAGCCCTAACTTAAAGCCACTTTTTATTTTTAAAGTACACGCCAATAGCACCGGTCAGCACGACTAGAAAAATGACAAAGAAGCCAAACGCATAAGGGCTATCAGTGCCAGGAATACCGCCGACATTGACACCGAGTAAGCCGGTTAAAAAGCCTAGCGGTAAAAATAGCGCGGCAACGACCGACATCACATACATACGCTGGTTAAGTTGCTCAGAAACCTGATTGGTAATGGTTTGCTGAATAATCTGTGCACGTTCGATTGAGCTGTCTAGCTCCTCAATAAAACGGATCAGTAAATGGGTGGTTTCATTCAATTTTGCTTTATCGTTTTCCTCCAACCAGTTATATCGGTTCGCCATTAGCGTGCTAAGCGCTTCTTTTTGCGGTTTTAGATAGCGTTTTAAGCCAATGATTTGACGCCGTAATTGCGACAGGCCTTGGTTATCGAAACGTTTAGTTGGCTCGTCAATTTCATCTTCGAATTCGTCCAAGGTATCGTCTAAGTTATCAATAACGCCTTGCATACGCGAAGTGAGGTTGTGTGTTAATTGGCAAACTAGCTCAGAGATACTGCACGGGCCGGTTTTTGCTATTAATGAGGCAAGTACATCTTGCACCGAAAGAAGGCGGCGTTTGCGGGTGGTGATCACGATGTTTTTGTTAATAAATAAACGAATCGACACCATGTCTTCAGGGCTTTGTGCTGGATTTAAATTAACACCACGTAAAAACAGCATACAGCCGTTAGTCACTTGGGTTATGCGTGGCCGTGTTTCATCAGCTGTTAATGAAGCAAGTTCATAATCGGTCAGTAGCTCGCTGTTTTTTAGCCAGTCAATCGCTTCAGCTTGACTATAATCTAAATGCACCCAGAGTTTACCTTGTTCAGGTTGCCAATTATTTAGCTCTGCACTGTTTTCAATTGTATGTGCACCGCCTTGCTCATCCAGGCTAAGTGCGTGTAGTAAACCATTGAACATAGTAAATTCTCTTAATTGCTGTATGGTTAATATAGTTGACTATTGAAAGAGTTAGGTCAATTAAATTGACTCATCGAATTAATAAAATTATTTCATTGGTGTTTTTACCCGTGTAGCGTATAAGACAGTTTTTTATTAAAGGGCACATTTATGACGGCAAAGATCATTGTTGGTTGGCGTGAGTGGTTAAGTTTACCTGAGCTTGGCATTAATCAAATTAAGGCTAAAATTGATACGGGTGCCCGTACCTCATGTATCCATGCACTTAATATTGAAGAATATGAACTAGAAGGCGAAAAGTGGGTGAAATTTATTGCCCAGCCTTTGCAAGAAGACGAACACACTCAAGTGCAGTGTCATGCTAAAGTAAAAAAGATGAAGTATGTAACAAGCTCAAGCGGGCAACGAGAGCTACGGTATTTTATTGAAACAACGCTCTGTGCTGGTGATAAAAGTTGGCCTATAGAAGTGACTTTAACGAGCCGAGCAAGCATGAAGTTCAGAATGTTATTAGGGCGCACAGCCATGGAAAATCGTATAGTCGTTGATCCGGCTTTATCTCATTTATTAGATAGTTAAGGTTTTAACTATGAAAATCGGTATTTTATCTCGTAATAAAAATTTATATTCAACACGTCGTTTAATCGAAGCTGCCCAGCTGCGTGGCCATGAAGTGAAAGTGATCGATGCGCTGCGTTGTTATATGAACATTAACTCTGAGCAACCAGAGATCCACTATCGCGGTGAAAATCTAAAAGACTTTGACACTATCATTCCGCGTATTGGTGCTTCGGTTACTTTTTATGGCTGTGCGGTTTTACGTCAATTCGAAATGATGAATGTGTTTCCTGTGAATGAATCAGTGGCAATTTCACGTTCGCGAGATAAATTACGTTCATTACAGTTATTGTCGCGTAAAGGCGTAGGCATGCCGGTAACCGGTTTTGCTAGTAAACCAGATGACGTAAAAGACTTACTTGAAATGGTGGGTGGTGCTCCGGTTGTAATTAAATTACTGGAAGGCACGCAAGGCATTGGTGTGGTGTTAGCAGAAACGCGCAAAGCGGCGGAAAGTGTTATTGAAGCCTTTATGGGCTTAAAAGCTAATATCATGGTACAAGAATATATTAAAGAAGCAGGCGGTGCTGATATCCGTTGTTTCGTACTCGGTGATAAAGTGATTGCTGCGATGAAGCGTCAAGCACAAGAAGGTGAGTTCCGCTCTAATTTACACCGCGGTGGCAGTGCAACATTAGTACGTATCACGCCAGAAGAACGTAGAACAGCAGTGGCAGCAGCGAAAGCGATGGGTTTGAATGTCGCTGGGGTTGACTTACTTCGTTCATCTCGCGGACCTTTGGTAATGGAAGTTAACTCTTCACCAGGTCTTGAAGGTATTGAAGTAGCAACAGGAAAAGATATTGCAGGCATGGTGATCGAATTTATCGAAAAAACCGCTGCGACTAAAAGGACCGCAACGCGTGGCAAAGGTTAAAATCAATAGTGCATTTACTTTATTAGGTGAAACGGTGGGGGTAGGCGAGCGTAAAACCCTGGCCTTGGAAGCTGCAAAGCTGTATACCCACTCACCGTTAAATATTCCTATCGAAGTGGTGAATGGTGTGCAAGCAGGGCCAGTATTAATGGTCTGCGCAGCGATTCATGGTGATGAGCTCAATGGCGTAGAAGTAGTGCGCCAATTATTAGCAAAAATAGATGCTAACCAGCTGCGTGGTACGCTGATTGCTGTGCCGATTGTGAATGTGTTTGGTTTTATCCATAAGTCACGTTATTTACCGGATCGTCGCGATATGAATCGTAGTTTTCCGGGCTCTATCCGTGGCTCACTTGCAGGGCGTATGGCGCATATGTTCTTCTCACAAGTGGCTGTTCACTGTACGCACATTATTGATTTACATACGGGGGCTATTCATCGCACTAATTTGCCACAAATACGTGCCAACTTAAGTGATGAAGCAACGGCACAGATGGCGAAAGCATTTGGTACGCCGGCGGTGATCGATGCCTCTTTACGTAATGGCTCGCTTCGCAGTGAAGCTGCTAACCTTGGTATTCCAGTTATTACCTATGAAGCCGGTGAAGCATTACGCTTTGATCCAATAGCCATTGCAGCAGGTATGCAAGGCGTAGATTACGTTATGCGACATTTAAAAATGATCCGTGGTAAGCGCGCTAAAAAGTTACCTGAACCGATTATTGCAAGCTCCACTAGTTGGGTGCGTGCCGAGGTTGATGGTATTGTTCGCGCGCAAGTCTCACTGGGTGAGCGGGTAATGAAAGGCCAAATATTGGCGTATATCAGTAGCCCATTAGGTGACTCAGAGCTTGAGTTGTTAGCACCACGCAGTGGTATCGTGATCGGCCAGCAAACCATGCCGTTAGTTAATGAAGGTGATGCAGTGTTCCACTTAGCGTATTTTGCGCATGCAAATAGCTTAGTTGAGCAGCAGCTAGAAACCTTTATTGATGAAATTAGTGATATTGAAGATGAGTTAAAAACAGCTGATTTAAATAATTAAGCTAATTTAACGGGTTGATTAAAAAGCCGCTGAAGAGATTTTCTTAAGCGGCTTTTTTTACTTTGAGCTGGTCGTCATTTATGATGGCTTTTTGGGGCCAATAATACGTTTAGTAGCAGCCACTTTTGTTGGTTTTGGCTCATTGCTTAACACCATCACCGGACGGGTAACAAACAAGTTGTTTGGGTAAATAACGCGATGACCATCAATATGCTCAAGCACCACATTCATTAAGCCCATTTCGACAATACGCCCTTCTACAAAGTTAGCGCCATCAATCACTCTAACCCAATAGCCAACACGACAGTCATTTTGAATAAACATCAGTAAAAAGGAGGTGAGGTTGCTTAACAGTGACCAAGCAGCAAACAGTGCAACGCCTAGCATGGCAAACAAGGATGAGCCAAGAACCAGTAAACCGCGTAATTCAATGCCCCAAAAAACCAATACTAAACAGAGCATCACAAATGCGAGAATAATTTTTAGTAGCAGCTCTGCGCGGTATTTACGATGAATATCGACCTTACCTTTGATGGTTTTTTCGAGCAATTTTTTGGTGAGTTTTAACAGCAATGGAAATGCCAGTAAGGCAACTAATGTTACCACCCATCTATATTGCATACTAAGAATATCAAGTAGTTCCACAACCTGTCCAAATCAGCTTTATCTGAGCCGTATTTTAGCGTTTTTCGTGACCTTTAAAAGGTATTTTTTACAGTGACAAGCCATTGGATTGAGTCAACATCATCATCTTTATCAAGGGGAGCGGCAATATCTAAATGGATCACGGTACCGGCATTAGCTCTACTTGGTGCTAGCCTTAACCCAACACCAATATTTTTCAACACTTGGCCATTATCGCCGTTATTTTTATCGTTGAACCAAGCGCGACCGATGTCAAAAAACGCAGCACCACCAACTTTAAAAAGTTGCAGCAAGTCGTACTCCCAATAGTAACGTTTTTCTAAATTAACTAAAAAGCTGCGGTCACCTTGTTGATAGTCTAACGGGTAGCCACGTAAACCATTTTCTCCGCCTAGACTCAGTTGCTTGTCTGGGGTGAGATTATTTGCATAATCAAGGCGCATTCTGGCATACCATGATTGCTTTAAACTGGTATTTAAATAATATTGCACTTGGCTACTTGCTAACAGGTTCTCTGCTTTGCCTTGCTGTTCGTTCCAATAACCATCGAGACTGGCCTGAAAGCGCCATAGCGTATTGTTACCGCTAAAGTGGGCTTTTTTTGCATGAAAGGAATAAACGGCACGACTTGCATCATTGCTTAGTTCTTCACTTGAATAACCGAGTAAAGCTTGTAGGTTCCAACCTAAGTTGAGATCTTCAGTACGATAAATACTGTCGAAATTTCTTACTTTAACAAAGTGATCTTCAAACCAGTTGCCGCTTATATAGGGGTAACTTAGCTCTCGTTTTTCGGCCAGCGGTGTATAGGTGTCAGCGGTGCTGAAAAAGCTCTGTTGTTCGTGGGTATAACCAACACTGAGACGCTGTGTCCAGCTATTACTAAGTTGTTTGGAATGGCCAAAAAATATACGGTTATATTCGGTTTTTTGAGAAAATTTACTGAATACTTCGCCGCGTTTATAGAGCGATTCAATACGTTGATCAGATAAACTCAATAAGCCATAACTATAGGGAGTATCAATCGAATAAAACGGGTAAGTTAACTCAAGTAAATGGCGTTTCCCATCATCGTTATCAGAATACTCGACGCGGCCACGGTAGCGGCTAGACAGTATATTCGGGTCATCATAAACAAATAAGTAACCATTGCGCTCAGCATCGGTTGTGCGCGACAGTGACAGGCGTTTCCCCCAGCCAAATAAATTTGATTCGCGAAAGCCGATGCTCGATTTATTTTCGCCGCCACTACGACTAAAGCTGATCTCGGGTAGTAATGTCCATAAGTCGCGGGTCTCTACAGTGACATCAATATTACCGTCGCAGTTAGTTTGTGCACTAATATTGGCATCATATAAGTAAGCTTGGCGACGTAATAAGCGTTCTGATTCGGCCAATTTTTTTGGCTCATAGGCATCTTCAGGCGTAAATAACAGAATGCTTTTAATAACATCAGGCTCAGTGGTCATATGTGCGCGATTAGCAAATCGAAATAGCGCGTTATTCTCTGCTTCGAGTTCAGTATTAAAAACGTTAAGTTGGTTTAGTTTGATTGTCGCTATTTTAGCACTGGGGGTTTTTTCAGGTAATAACTCTTCGCCATCAAGTTGGCGGTGCAGGTTTTTTTCAGTGGCTGTAATAGTATGCTGCTTATTACAGTTTGACTGGCTTTGAATCGCTGATTGCGCGAGGCAATAGGGTGCATAGAGCAGGTAGCTTGAACAGCTCAAAAATAAAAATTTAAAACATCTGCTTACGGCCATTTAAATCCTTAAACATGAACTTAGTCTTTGCTTACTACACACTAACTTACTGTATAAGTCCACCTCATTGTTGCATTTGTGTAAGAAAATAATGTACAAGTACCGCTAATAACTGCTCTGCTGCAACCCCTTCACCATTAATCCATACACTATTACTATAGTGTTCAAAGTTTAAATTAAAGTTTTGTTGCGCGTAGCTAAAGCGACACTGGTGGCGATCTGCACCGCTGGCAAATTCGCTAATAGTGATCTCGGGGGCATGTAGAAATAAATGCGCCCATAGCTCAAAGTCATCATCATTGGGCATTTCGCTTGGGCTAATAATGATGGCATTATGGCGGGGATCTAATTGAAATTCAGTCATGCTGTTACTCTGTACTTAGGAAGACGCTAAATAGTTACGAATAGCCTGTAAAAATGGGCTGCCGTATTTGTTGAGTTTGGTAAAACCAACCCCAGATACTTTGAGAAATTCACTGTCATTGGTTGGCATTAACTGCGCCATTTCTGCGAGTGTTTTATCGTTAAATACCACATATGGCGGCACATCATCGGCATCCGCAAGCTCTTTGCGCAGGGCACGAAGTTTGGCAAACAACTTTTTATCATAGTTAAATTGGGCCAATTTATCTTGGTAAACATGCTTGGCTTGTAGCCGTGGCTCGGCTATTTGTAAGCTATACTCGCCTTTAAAAATAGCACGTGCACCTTCAGTTAAGCGCAGCGCAGATCCTTGAGTGATATCTTGGCTTAGCAAACCTTGGTGAATGAGTTGACGTAAAATACTCAGCCAAAATTCACTACTGTGATCTTTACCTATACCATAGGTACTGAGCTGATGGTGATTATTATCACGAATACGACTGGTATTGGCCCCACGCAGTAATTCCACAATGTAACCTAAACCAAAGCGCTGTTCGGCGCGATACACGCATGACAGAGCTTGCTGCGCCACTAAGGTACCATCAAAGCTTTTTGGTGGATTCAAGCAAATATCACAGTTACCACACGGTTCACGCTGGTATTCACTAAAATAGTTAAGCAGTATCTGCCGGCGACAAGTTTGCGCTTCTGCAAAGCTGGCCATGGCATTAAAACGTTGCTCTTCGACACGCCGGCGTTGTTCATCTTCAATGTCTTCAAAAAAGCGCCTAACACGGCCAATATCGGCCGGATCAAAATACATAATTGCTTCAGCTGCAAGCCCATCACGGCCAGCGCGGCCAGTTTCCTGATAGTAAGATTCAATACTTTTGGGAATATCGTAATGCAATACAAAACGGACATTGGGTTTATTAATCCCCATACCAAAGGCAACGGTGGCTACCACAATTTGAATATCATCGCGGGCAAAGCCTGTTTGCACAAATTGGCGTTGTTCGTTACTCATACCGGCATGGTAAGCCGCTGCATTCATGCCAGCATCGGCAATTTTTTCTGCTATTTCGTCAACCCGTTTACGGCTGGTGCAATAAATGATACCACTTTGATTTTGTTGTTCTTTTAAGTAGCGAAGTAATTGCGCTAACGGCTTGAACTTTTCTTCTATGGTGTAACGAATATTGGGTCTGTCAAAACTGCCAGTATGAATATAGGGGGTGGTTAAACCAAGCTGCTGAACAATATCAAAGCGGGTGGCTTTATCGGCAGTGGCAGTCAGCGCCATCATCGGCACATGTGGAAAATGCTGTTTAAGCTCGCTTAGTCGACAGTAATGTGGGCGAAAATCATGGCCCCAATGGGACACACAGTGAGCTTCGTCAATTGCAAATAAACTAATATTGAGATGGCTTAAGCGCTCTTTAAATTCGTGCTGTAGTACTTTTTCTGGAGCAACATAAAGTAGTTTGAGCAAGCCATTGTGCAGTTGTTGATATATCTGCTGTTGCTCGTCGCGGTTAAGGCTGTTGTTGATATACGCCGCTTTAACCCCTAACGCTTGTAGTTGTGATACTTGATCTTGCATTAGTGAGATCAGCGGTGAAATAACCACGGTCAGGCCACTCAAAGCCAATGCCGGTACTTGATAGCAAACGGATTTGCCACCGCCAGTGGGTAATAATACCAGCGTGTCTTGGCCGTTAAGGGCTGCGTCGATCACCGTTTCTTGGCCATCACGAAACTCGCTATAACCAAACACTTGCTTGAGTATAGCGGCGGGACTGCGCACAACGGTGCTTGGTGTGGGGATTGGTGTATTCATCGCGCTCATTTTAGAGCTTTTAGGCGACCTTGCATAGGTGCTTTTTATCGCACTTTCTTTTTAGTTGTGCTTTACTCGTCTTACCAGTTATAAAGTTTGCAGATAATAATAATGAATAAAGCCATTTTAATTGATCGAGTTGCTAAAGTATTTGTTGAGCAAATGCCGTTTAATCAGTTTTTACAAATTAAAGTTAAGTCACTAGATGCTGAGCAAGCGCAAATAAGTTTTCCTTGGCAGGATGTTTTTATTGGTAATCCGGCGCAAAAAATTCTCCATGGCGGGGTGATCTCAGCGGTACTAGATAATGTCGGCGGTATGCTTGCTGCGGCTGCGCTGATTGATAAACTCAGCGAACTTGATATGCCAAGTGTGCAAAAAAAGTTGGCAACATTGGGTACCATCGACTTACGAACCGATTATTTACGACCTGGTAAAGGGCTTGAATTTACCGCCAGTGCTAAGCTCATTCGCTCAGGTAATAAGGTATGCGTATGTCGAATGGAGTTACATAATGAACAAGGTACTCAAATCGCTTTTGGCACGGCGACTTATTTAGTTGGATAAAGCCTAGCAGACAGGTAGACTAGCCGTCTTTCATCCATTTCAGAAAAAATTTATGCCAACTAATCCTGAACAGCGTAAAGGCGTTATTTTAGCCTGTATGGCTTTTTTTATGTGGGGCTTAGCGCCTATATACTTTAAATTGTTGCAGCACATTTCGGCGTTTGAAATACTGATGCACCGAGTTGTATGGTCGGTATTATTTATCGTCATTATAGTTGCTGTATTGAAGCAATGGCATAAAGTCCAACATGTTTTCAAACAACCTAAGTTAATTGCCATGTTGGTGATTACTGCCACCTTACTTGGTTTTAACTGGGGATTGTTTATTTGGGCGGTAAATAATGATCATATGCTTGATGCGAGTCTAGGTTATTACATCAATCCATTATTAAATGTGTTACTCGGCATGCTATTTTTAGGAGAAAAGCTTCGTAAGTGGCAAGCGTTAGCGGTAGCGTTGGCATTGTGTGGCGTGGTGATCCAAGTGATTAGCTTTGGTTCTTTTCCGGTTGTTGCCTTGTCATTGGCAAGCTCATTTGCAATCTATGGCTTACTACGTAAAAAATTGCCCATTGAATCATTGCCAGGGTTGTTACTCGAAGCGTTAATATTATTGCCAGTTGCTTTAGTTTATTGGTGGTTAATGGTGCCTACAGCAAGCTCCGATTTTTCTGCTAATGATTGGTATACCAATGTGTTATTGATCAGCGCGGGCGTTATTACGACGTTACCTTTGTTGTGCTTTATAGGTGCTGCTAAGCGATTGCAATATACTACTTTAGGATTTTTTCAGTACATTGGGCCAAGCTTAATGTTTATTTTAGCGGTGGTGTTTTATGGTGAAGTATTCAGTGGTGAGCGTATAGTAACATTTGCCTGTATTTGGAGTGCTTTGGCAATTTTTAGTTGTGATTCGTATCGGCAATCACAAAAGCGCAAGCGTGAAAATATCCCACCAGTAACTAAGCCTGTTTAAGCACTGACTTTATTACGGCCCGTTTTTTTGGCCTCATAAAGCTTAATATCAGCCTGTTTTAATAATTCATCGATTTGATAAACAGGCTCATGTGCGTAACCGATAGACAAGGTAAATTGAATTTTTTGCTGACTAAGCTCAGGGCTATTAAGCTCAATGAAATGGCGAAATCCTTCAAGGCGTTTTAATACTTCAGTTTTATCCACATCATTAAAATAGACCACAAATTCTTCACCACCTAAACGAGCTGCGAAGTACTTTTTAAAATATTTAGCAAAACAGCTAGCAAATCCTTTGAGTACTTCATCGCCAGCATCATGGCCGTAGCTATCGTTGATAGATTTAAAGTGGTCAATATCAAACATCGCTAAAGAAGGTGTTAATTGTTTTTTCTGCATTTGCTTTAACGATTTCGTTGTTTCTTCAAAGAAGTAACGACGATTGGGTAACTTAGTTAAATAGTCTGTATTGGCTTGCAAGCGAATGGTGGTAATTTGCTCTAACATGTCAACGTTTTGGCTCAAACGACAGTAAAACTCTTCATTGTTAAACGGTCTACGTAAATAATCGTTGGCGCCATTTTTTAAAAAGCGTGCTGAAAGGTGAGCTGCATTAGAGCCGGAAATGCCAATGATGGCTTTTTCATCATTGCTGTATAAACGGCGGATCTCACTACATAACTCATCACCATTCATGTTGGGCATTTCGTTATCGGTAATGATCACCGCTATATCGGGGGTGTGTTCAAGCATGGCGAGTGCTTCAATACCATCGTTGGCTTCTAAAATTTGATATTTATGGCGTTTAAGTAAGTTACAAATATGGCGTCGAGTAGCAACTGAGTCATCAACCACCAATACTTTAACATTTTCGTTGCGAGGTAGGCGTTGCAATTGTTTTTCTAAATATAGATAAGCTTGTTTATTCTCTTTAGTGATGTAATCAATGATAGGATATTTTTCAACAGTATTACGGGTTTTTAAATCGATGTTGCCAGTCATTACAATCGTGGGGATTTCAGCTGCAATAGTGCAGGGAACTGCTTCACCTTGCGGAGCATCAGGCAAAATAAAATCTACAACAGCGCAAAAATAGCGATTTTTACTGATCAACTCTTTCGCTTGCGCTAATGAGTCTGCTATATCGGCATCATAGCCAACTTTAATTGCAATGTGTTTTTGCACTCGCGCTATAGTTGGCGTATCTTCAATGATGAGTATTTTCCGTGTCACGTAACACCTTGTTTTTTGGCCGGACCAAATAGTATTGCTTATACAAGTTGTAACTGTTAAAACACGAAAAAGCAAATAGCACCATTACTTTTATAGGCTATCTGACTCCGAATAGTAATCTTGGCTCTGTGGCGTTGGACTTGAGATCCGAGAGCGCCCAAATAGTGTATGAAATTTAGTTTTACAGGTCGTTAGCTTGAGGTATTTTATCCAAGCTCGCTCAATTGCGTTAGTTGGCTCTTGACTACCTGAAACAACAGCAAGAAATTGTGCTTGAATTTCGTTTTGTGGTTCAAGGGTTTTGTTGTATAACCCTTTGAGTACCACGCCGTGTTGTTCAAGTATGTTAGCTTCTAATAAAGTGAAATTACCGCTGCGGCCGAATCCGCGTGGAAAATTCTGGTCATCATAAAACTGACGTTGGCTTACAAATGCTTGGCGAAGTAGTGAAATATCGTTGCTCATGGCTGTTTCCTCATGCCCTATATACTGGCTGGAGTATGGATCAAGTTGCGCAATTTATTAAACAAAAAATTTTTATCGTGAGGATAAGTAATTGGATATAGATTTATTGAAAACCTTTGTCGAAGTAGTGCGTACTCGCCACTTTGGCAAAGCAGCAGAAAACCTTTATATTACACAGTCTGCGGTGAGTTTTCGTATTCGTCAACTAGAACAAGGGTTAGGGGTTAATTTATTTATCCGCCAACGCAATAATATCCAATTGACCGCCCCCGGCGAGCGTTTGTTACCCCATGCGCAAATGATTATAACAGGAATGCAACGGGCTAAAGTCGATGTTGCACTTGCTGATAATATGCATAAACAAGTGAGTTTAGCTGGCACCCCTAATATTTGGGATGCTTTTTTACAGTTTGGTATCACAAATATAGTATCTGCTATGCCTGGCGTCTCGTTGGTTGCAGAAGTTAAAGCACAACAAGAGAGCACGCGGTTATTATTAGAGCGAACTTTAGATTTAGCTATTTTATTTGATCCGCCTAAAGTTGATGAGTTGGTCGTTGAACGCATTTGCACCTTACCAATTATTCCTATTAGTGCATTTGAAGGCGCAGCAAATGAAAACTTTTTTGATAATCAATATGTCTATGTTGACTGGGGAACTACCTTCTCCCTTTGGCATGCGCGACAATTTACTGGGCGGACACCCCCTTATTTTCGTACCAGCACAGGGCGCATTGCATTAGATTTGATACTACAATGTGGAGGTAGTGCATTTATTCCTGAAGTTTTAGCTAAAAGCCATCTAGATAAAGGAGAGCTACATCGGGTACCTGATGTGGAACATACGTCCCGGGATATTTTTGTCGCTTATCACAGAGATAATGAACAAAAACCCTTGCTTGAGACGTTGGTTAATTTATTGCTGGAATTAACACCCACAATAAGCAGTGAATTTAGCGCTAAGTAAGCTATATATGACATTTTTATGTTTATTTGATGTCTTTTTTTATGCCTTTTTATGAATAATATAAGGCAAAAATATTTCAGTTGTAATATTTGTGTCATTTACCGCAGGCAAAATGCAGCGAATTAAAAATTAGTCTGTTGCGTTTATTGAGGAAATAATATGAAATTTGCAAAGTCGACCTTATTACTAGCTGTGTTAAGTGGTTTATCGTGTCCTGCATTTGCTGATGTTGATGTGTATGGTAAAGCAAATGTCTCTGTGCAATCTTCGGATGATGGTGAAGGGTCATTCAGCGAAATTAAAAGTAATGCATCGCGAATTGGTTTTAAAGGTTCTGAAAACATCAGTGCTGGCTTAGAAGCTATTTATAAGTTCGAATTTCAAGTTAATGTTTCTGATGATTCAAAAGACACGATTACGTCACGTAATCAATACGTTGGTTTAAAAGGTGGGTTTGGTCAACTTGTGATTGGCCGTAATGATACCGCTTTGAAGCAATCACAAGGGAAGTTAGATTTATTTGATAACCTTGAAGGTGATATCAAAAATTTATTTAAAGGTGAAAACCGCCTGAGTGATACGCTAACTTATTCATCAAAGGATTTAAGTGGCTTTAAAGTGCTTGCAACTTACGTTGCTGAAAAAGACAGTGAAGGCGATAGCGGTTATTCATTAGCACTTACTTATGGCGATGCTGGACTGAAGAAAAGCAACGTTTATGCATCAGTTGCTGCCGACAGTGAAGTTAATGGTTATGATGTTGTACGCGCTACCGTGCAAGGCAAAGTAGCTGATTTTAAACTAGGTGCAATGTACCAAAGCCAAGAAAAAGTGGATGGTAGCGGTGATGCCGATGGTTATTTAGTTAATGCGGCTTACACCCTTGATAGCAATACATTTAAAGTGCAATACCAAGTAATGGATTTTGATGTGGGTGATAAAAAGTCTGCTATCTCTGCTGGTGTTGATCACTCATTGAGCAAAAACACCACGTTATTCGCCTTCTATACTAATTTTGATATGGACAGCAATGTTGATCAAGATTACTTAGGTGTTGGCATGGAATACAAGTTTTAGTCTTGAGACTATTGCAAAAGCCTTACTTCTTACAGTAAGGCTGTTTACTATTAAGCTTGTGCATACACTGATTTACCCGCAAGCCAGCGATTGATTAGTTGTTCTACTTGTTCAGGATACTGGCGGAGCATTTGTAGTGCGATAGGTCTGACTAAGTTGAGTGTGTGCTTATCTCTGGTTAAGTCAGCAATTTTAAATTCTGCTAAACCTGTTTGTTTAGTGCCGAGCACTTCACCTGGACCACGAATTTCTAAATCGCGTTCAGCAATTACAAAACCGTCATTGCTATCTCTTAGCACAGCTAAACGTTTTTGTGCCGTATGAGACAAGGGGGCGTGGTATAAAAGCACACAATGGGATGCGATTGCACCGCGGCCAACTCGGCCACGTAACTGATGTAATTGCGCAAGGCCAAGCCGTTCAGGATTCTCAATGATGATCAAACTGGCATTCGGCACATCTACACCGACTTCAATGACTGTCGTCGCGACTAATATATGAATGTTCCCAGCTTTGAATTCACTCATAATGGCTTGCTTTTCAGCTGCTTTCATCCGGCCATGAACTAGCCCTACAGTTAACTCAGGCAGTGCATGAGTTAACTGCAGTGCGCTATCTTCTGCTGCTTGACATTGTAATGCTTCCGATTCATCAATTAAGGTGCATACCCAATAAACTTGGCGACCTTGCTCGGTACAGGCTGTTTTTACCCGCGCAATAATTTCATCACGACGGGTATCAGGTAGTGCAATGGTTTTAATTGGGGTACGTCCGGGTGGCAACTCATCAATCACGGAGGTTTCTAAATCGGCATAGGCGGTCATCGCCAGTGTGCGTGGAATCGGTGTGGCTGTCATCACCAGTTGATGTGGATAGCAATCACCAAAACGGCCTTTTTCTCGTAGCGATAAGCGCTGGTGGACGCCAAAGCGGTGTTGTTCGTCAATAATAATAAGCACTAAGTTATTAAATGTTACTTGTTCTTGAAATAACGCATGAGTACCAACAATCATTTGCGCTTCACCAGAGGCTATTTTCTCAAGTGTTGCGCTGCGCTCTTTCCCTTTGGTTTTTCCGCCCAACCAGGCTGTGGTAATACCTAAAGTTTGAAACCAGTTTTTGAAAGTAATGCCATGTTGCTCAGATAAAATCTCTGTGGGTGCCATTAACGCGACCTGATAACCTTGTGCGATAGCCGTTAAGGCACTCAAAGCGGCAACTAATGTTTTACCTGAGCCCACATCACCTTGGACTAAGCGCATCATCGGGTAGGGGTGTTGTAAATCACTTTTAATTTCTGCAACCACTTTACTTTGCGCGTTGGTGGGAGCAAAAGGCAGCTGCGCCAAAAATTTACTTTCTAATTGGTTGATTGGATCCAGTGCTACGGCTTTTACTTGTTGCCCTTGTTGGCGTAATTTTAATAGGCTGAGGTTTTGCGCCAGCAGCTCTTCAAATACTAGGCGTTGTTGTGCAGGATGCAGGCCTTGCTCAAGGGCACTTAAATCAACGTCATTGGCTGGACGGTGTAGTAATAAAAGTGCGTGAGTTAAATCCATACCGGCATGTTGAAATTGCGCTGGTAAGAGCTCTTCAACTTGATATTTATTCAGTAATTCAATTGCTTGATCACTTAAAGTCCGGATAGAGAGTTGCTTTAAACCTTCTGTTGTTGGATAAACTGGCGTTAGCGTGGTTGCTGTTGGTTGTTCACTCGGTGTATCGCTGAGGCTGTATTCAGGGTGAGTCATTTCATAACCCACTCTGCCACGGCGTACTTCACCAAAACAGCGGATCACTTTTCCACTGCTTAAGTTATTTTTTTGTGCCGCCGTAAAATTAAAAAAGCGTAATGTTAAGCGCCCTGTGCCATCATTCACTTGGCACACCAGCATACGTCGTTTACCAAAAGTGATCTGACTGGTTTCTATGCTTGCTTCAATCGTAACATGGCTATGCACCGCTAAATCACAGATATTATAAACCCGGGTGCGATCTTCATAACGCAGAGGTAAATGAAAGAGCATATCTTGTACTGTGCTGATCCCCAGCTTTTTAAGGCGTTCAGCCATTTTTGGGCCAACGCCTTTGAGATCAGTGATTGGGTAGCGGCTTAACGTTGGCTTTGACAAAATAGGCTCAAATCATTCATTTTTAGATGGTTTTTAGTTTACGTGTGAACGCTTTAGTCATCAAGCATGTTTTAATCGTTGCCAAAATGCTTCATCAGCAATGATTTCGCCGTTGTCATCTAAGGCTGGGTAAGGCTGCGATTTTTCTTTGCACTTTTGCGCAATGATTGGATGGCAGCCTTCAAATAACATCTTATGTTTGACTGTTTCATCAAGCATGATTCGTTGGTATAAACCTGCATTGAGACGTTGGTTTTGTGCTTCAAACAAAATTAATGCTGCCGCCACAGACACATTAAGTGACTGTGCCATACCTTGCATCGGAATGATGATATTTTTATCCGCGTGGGCAAGTGCTTGTGGAGATATGCCGGTTTTTTCTTGGCCGACAATAATGGCTGTTGGCAGAGTGTAATCAATGTCACGATAATCAACGGCATCAGGGCATAAATTAGTGGCAAGAACTTGTACTTTTGGGTTGTGCTGGCGCATCATCGCCACCGCACTATCAATATCTTTATGTAGATGAGTGGCGATCCAATTTTTACTGCCACCCGAAGTATTATTAGTCAGCCATTTTTGATTTTGCGGCCATACCGCATGCACATGATGACAACCCACAGCGTCTGCACTACGGACAATGGCAGACAAGTTATGGTGTTTATGCACATCTTCTAAGCACACGGTTAAATCGGTTTGACGGCGATTGAGTACGTGCTTTATGCGATGGTAGCGAGTAGTTTCCATTTTTAGCCTTGTCTGAACTCATAAAATTGCCGCTATTATACGGGAATTAGTGAGCTAAGGCATTACCGAGCGGCTAATTGGGTTTTGCAGCGATATTAGCGTTTCGGTTGATTGTATTGCTTCGATTGCTTGAATTTTATTGATCAGTACATCTTGTAAATGATCAATTGAACGCGTCATTACCTTAATAAAAATACTATAGTTACCTGTCGTGTAATAAGCCTCAACCACTTCTTCAAGCTCCTTTAAATGCAATAAGGTTTGTGGGTAGTCACGGGCATTATTAAGGTTTATGCCAATAAAACAGCAGACGTCATAGCCCAGTTGTTTGGCATTAATGCTTACTTGGGTGCCGGTAATAATCCCCGCTTGTTTCATTTTTTCCACTCGAACATGAATAGTGCCAGCACTTACTGCAAAACGTTTGGCTAATTCTGCGTAGGCAGTACGGGCATTATCCATTAAGGCGTGCAGGATCTGTTTATCGAGATTATCGATTTGATAATTTTCCATATAAATAAAGTACTTTAATTGTTGAATCTTTGTTTTTTATACCATTAAATTAATCAAATTCATATGTTAAAGCTCTTTTTGTTATTGGTTATTGAATTAAAGTGCTAAATGGTTGAGGATTGCTTTAACGACATGGTTGCTGCAGCGCAATCATGCACCTTTAGCAAGTAACAATAACTGGGAATGAGGCCAATTATTATGAGTTCACAATTTATGCAGCAACAGCAGCAAATTAGTAAAGTAAAACAGTATTTTTCACAGCAATTAGAGCAGCAATTAGGGTTAATTGAAGTACAAGCGCCTATTTTGGCTAAAGTAGGCGATGGTATTCAAGATAACCTAAGTGGCACTGAAAATGCGGTTGCGGTAAATGTTAAAACCATTCCTGATAGCCAATTTGAAGTAGTTCACTCATTGGCAAAATGGAAGCGAAAAACATTAGCTGATCATGGCTTTGCTATTGGCGAAGGTTTATATACGCATATGAAAGCACTGCGTCCGGATGAAGAGTCATTAAGCCCGATACACTCGGTGTATGTTGATCAGTGGGATTGGGAAAAAGTAATTTGTGCCAGCACTGAGCGCTCTTTGGATAAGTTAAAAGAAACAGTACGCGCTTTGTATCAGAGCTTAAAAGCAACCGAGCAATTTGTTGCTGATGAATTTGCGATCAGCCCTTTTTTACCTGCTGAAATTACCTTTGTGCACAGTGAGCAACTACGTCAAATGTATCCTGACTTTACCGCCAAACAGCGCGAAAAAGCAATTACTCAAGAATATGGCGCGGTGTTTTTAATTGGCATTGGTGGCGCATTGGCTGATGGAAAAATTCATGATGTGCGTGCGCCTGACTACGATGATTGGTCAACCCAAACCTGCGAGCAGTACAGTGGCTTAAATGGCGATATTTTATTATGGAACCCAGTGCTTGAAGATGCATTCGAAATATCGTCAATGGGTATTCGTGTATCGCCCGAGGCATTAGTGGCCCAGCTAGCAATTACTGGTGATGAAGGGCGTTTAGAGTTTGATTGGCACAAACAATTGCTTGCTAAAGAGTTGCCACAAACAATCGGCGGTGGTATTGGTCAGTCACGTTTGGCTATGTTGTTATTGCAAAAATCGCATATCGGCCAAGTACAAGTTGGCGTGTGGCCTGCAGAGTTAAAACAGCAAATGGCTGGTATTTTATAACGTAGACCAGAAATAGAGACTATCAGCTGTTAGTCTCTATCTGCTTGTGATCAACTGGTTTTAAATTCAATCTCTATTTTGCCTTCTTGCAGTTTTACGTTACAAGGAGGATAGCTGCGATTAGTTTTTAATACTTTATCGAAAATATGAATTTCGACCCCAGAATGCAATTTTTTATTGACCGCTAAATTAGCATTATTCAGCAAGCCATATAAATTTTGTTCCAAATTTGATAAGCGCTTTTCTAATTGCTCTGCTTGCTGACAGTAATGATTCTGAGTGGCGCCTATTTTTGCTAACAGTAGTTTTTTCTTTTCAGCATCCTTGAGTAAGTCTGCTTTTTCAATGGTGGCTTGCAAAGTATCGAGTTGCTCGTCAGTTTTAGCGAGCTCTTTTAGACACTCATCTGTTTCTGCCGTTATGGCTTGCCCTGATGCTGCCATATTAATGAACATTTTTGCACCAGACTCATTGCCAATTTCACCCGCAATGATCATCCCCGCATCGAGGACTTCGCCACCAAATAACTTACCTTGCGGATTGTCTGTTTGGCCAATTTGTAATAACCCTGTGGCTTTCATGGCACAATGGCTTGCTTGGCGTTCAATAAAAATATTATTACCAGCTAGGTAACTATATTGCGCGTGAGATAGATGAATATTACCACTACTAATAATTTTGCATGAAAGCGTTTTATCATCTAGCTGGTGGCCAATTACACCTTGTTTAATTGTAATATCGCCTTGCGCTGTTAACTCACCTGATTCGACCGTGCCCATAACGGTTATATCGCCTTTCGCGGTGACCTTCATGCCCGGCTCAATGTTATGAGTGACAATCACGCTGCCATCAAAATTAATATGGCCGCTTTTAACTGTGACATCGCCAATAGTAAAAATATCATCAACGCGCATGCCATTTTTAATTTCTACCGGTACGCCGGCAATGGTTGAGATTAATTCTAGAGGATTGGTTTTTGATATTTCGCTGCCTTCACCAGCGACTAACGGGCTACTTTCTCCCGCTTTTGCCGGCAGTACATCACCTTTTACGGTAAAGCCTTCTTTACCAGGAGTTGCGGGTTGCTGTCGAACTAACAGTGTACCGGGTTCAACACTGGCTAACTTGCCAAAATCGCGCATATCAACAGTACCATCTTCGCGCAGTTTCGGGGTATGCAAACGCTCTTTTAACGTTTGTACTTGAGAGAGTAGTATTGATGATTTTCCGTTTTCAGGTAAGCGACCTTTCGCGAGTATGCCTTTAACCGATGTGCCTGCGGGTAATTCAAATTGCTGCTGTAGAAGCTGCTCTAGAAAAGCTTGTTTGTAGCCTCTAGCAACACCTGCTTTGATCAGCTGTTGTTTAGCTTGATCAAGGGCTAAAACTTTACCACCTTGCGCGGTTGTAAGTTCACCAGTCGCTAACATTTTATCATCACTGATAGTCACTGTTAGGGTGGCATCATGCTTACTTGCTACCACTAAACTACGTTCATTGCTTGGCTCTTTAAAAAAAGCGTTTATGGCGTCATGATCTATCCGGCATTCACAGAATGTCGATTTTTTCAGTGCTTCTATAATAAAGGCAGCACTTGGTGGCGAATGTTCTATAACATCGAGTAATACATTACCGTTATGAGCAAGCTTAAACACGGATTATCCTTTTGCAACATTTAAGTTAAAGGTTTTTATAATTATATAAGGATAGAGTGCTAGAGATTTGGATAAGTGTCAAGAAAATCGAAGATGAGACTGAGATAGAGTAATTAACCTAAGTCTTTATTCTTAGATGTATAGCTATACCCAAATCACCGCTAGGTTTGATTTGGGTATAATGAACTTAATTTGTTGAAGGTAACTCCATAATTCCATCAATTTCAACTTGCACGTTTTTTGGTAGTGCACGTACACCAATTGCTGCTCGGGCAGGGTAAGGTGCTTTGAAATATTGGCTCATTACTTCATTTACAGTGGCAAAATTAGATAAGTCAGTTAAATAGATATTAACTTTTACCAAATCTTGGATGTTGCCACCGGCTTCTTCACATACCGCACTAATATTTTTAAATACTTGATGTGTTTGCTCTGCGAAATCTTCAGAGATCACTGCCATCGTTGCCGGTACTAAAGGGATTTGACCTGATAAGTAAACGGCTGTGCCAACTTTAACTGCTTGACTATAAGTACCGATTGCCGCAGGTGCTTGATCGGTAGAAATAAATGCTTTATTCATGATTTTCCTTTGTTATTTTTTACGATAGACTTTTTGCACATCAGGCATAACACGAATGCGGCGCATGATATTAGCAACATGGACACGGTTTTTCACGGTGATCCCTAAATCTATCACGTATAAATTACTTTCTTTTTCATCTGTGGCAATTTCCACAATGTTTGCTTGGGTTGTAGCAATTACATTGGTTAGTTTTGCGAGCGCGCCTTGGTGATTGATGATTTCCACACGCAGTGCTGCAATATATTCTTTTTCAGGATTATCATCCCATTTTACAACCAAGTACTTAGAGCGTTCAGTTTCCCAGCCGCGAATATTTTTACATTCTTGGCGGTGTACGGTGATGCCTTTACCTTGGCTGATGTGTGCGGTGATAGCATCCCCTGGCACTGGTCGACAACATTTAGAATAGTTAACTAGCATACCTTCAGTACCAATAATGGTCGCTTTAGCATTTTTAGTCATATCGCCTAAATCAGCATTGTCATTTTGTAATAGGCGCCGTGCGATCAACATGCTCATTAAATTACCGCAGCCAATTTCAACCAATAACTCTAATACAGTATTAAGCTCATGTTCTGCTAAGACGCGATTGATATTTTCCTCAGGTAAGTCATCGAATTTAGTTTCACCTAAGGCTGAGTCGAGTAAGCGACGACCAAGTAGTAAAGCTTCTTCATGATGCTGACTTTTCAGGTAGTTACGAATGCCTAAACGGGCTTTGCCAGTAACAATAAAGTTGAGCCAAGTGGCATTTGGGTGGGCGCCAGAGCTGGTGATGACTTCAACGGTTTGCCCGGTATCGAGTGCTTTACTTAACGGATGAGGTTTACGGTTAACGCGTGCACCCACACAGGTATTACCAACATCGGTATGGACCGCGTATGCAAAATCAACGGCGGTTGCACCCATAGGTAGCTCGACTATGCGACCATCAGGGGTAAACACATAAATCTCTTCAGGGAATAGCTCTGTTTTAACGTTTTCAACAAACTCAAATGATGAGCCCGCGCTTTGTTGCAACTCTAGTAAGCTTTGCATCCATTGACGTGCACGTTGTTGTGCCGTATGGCCTGCGCTATCACCGGCTTTTTTATACATCCAATGCGCAGCAACCCCTTTATCTGCCATGTGATCCATATCGTGAGTACGAATTTGGATCTCAACGGGAATGCCATGTGGGCCAACAAGTGAGGTATGTAACGACTGATAGCCATTGGTTTTCGGCACTGCGATATAATCTTTAAAGCGCGTTTCAATAGGCTTATATAAATTATGGGCAACCCCTAATACGCGATAGCAGGTATCCATGGAATCAACGGCAATTCTAAATGCGTAAATGTCCATTACTTCATTAAACAGTAACTCTTTATTGAGCATTTTTTTGTAAATACTATATAAGTGTTTTTCGCGCCCTGAAACGGTGGCTTTGATGCCAGCTTCTTCAAGTCGTGCTGTTATTTCGGTTTGGATATTAGAAATGACTTCTTTGCGATTACCCCGTGCTTTAGCAACTTCAGATTTTAAAGCGCGATGACGCATCGGGTAGAGAGCTTGAAAGCCTAAATCCTCTAGTTCATTCTTGATATCGTGAATACCGAGGCGATTAGCAATGGGTGCATAAATCTCTAATGTTTCACGTGCTATGCGACGTCGTTTATCAGGGCGTAATGCACCCAGCGTGCGCATATTATGTGTACGATCGGCTAACTTGATCAAAATAACCCGAATATCTTGGGTCATTGCCATAATCATTTTTCGGTAGTTTTCAGCTTGGAATTCTTTTTTATCTTTAAAGCTGAGTTTATCCAGTTTGCTAACGCCTTCAACCAACTCGGCAACGGTATCGCCAAATATTTCGGCTAAATCTTGTTGGCTAAAGTCAGTGTCTTCGATCACATCATGCATTAATGCAGCCATTAACGTTTCATGATCTAAATGCATGCCAGCCAAAATTTGGCTTACTTCAACAGGGTGAGTAATGTAAGGTTCGCCGCTTGAGCGAGTTTGACCTTCATGGGCCTCTCGGGCTACCACGTAAGCTTTTTGTACCAGCTCTACATCAGCAGCAGGCAAGTATTCTGAGATTTTCTTTTTTAGACCTTCAAAAAGATACATTCACACTCCAATGTTCTCGTGAAGCAAATAGATAACGGTATGTTAAGAATATACGATGAAAAGAAGGGATTGCCAACGGCTAGCGTAGAAATACTACGCCGTTGGCTAAATCAGACCAGAAAGTCAGATTATTGGTTGCCGCCTACAATTGCTGCAACCGCAGCCATTTCAGCTGCTTCTTGGTGTTGTTGCTCTTCACGATCGATAAGATCCATCGATGAGCTATCTACTAAACCAAGTTCAATTTCACGTAAAGCAATAACCGTTGGTTTATCGTTTTCAGGGTCAACTAATGGTTTTTTACCACCAACCGCGATTTGGCGGGCACGACGAGCCGCAACTAAAATTAAGTCAAAACGATTACCAATTGCATCTACTGCATCTTCAACAGTTACGCGAGCCATCTTCAGCACTCCAAATAAATTTTTAAGCAAAGACGTAGTTTACTGCACGCAGTCAGATTCGCCAATAGCTTGTGGTTAATTTAAACAAATAAAATACTTACTGAACCTAAATTAGGATTTAACGCAGTAAGTCTACGAGTAAATCTTGATGGCGAATAGCTTGGCTTTGTAGCGATAAGCGTTTTGCTAATACGATCGTCTCAATTTCATTTAGCGCAGTTACAAAATCATCGTTAACCACGACATAGTCATATTCATTGTAATGAGACGTTTCAGATTGGGCTTTCGCCATGCGACCAGCAATGACTTCTTGTGAGTCTTGACCGCGATTATTTAAACGTGATTCAAGTTCTGCTTTTGAAGGTGGTAGAATAAAAATAGTCTCAACATCGGCCACTAATTCGCGGACTTGGCGTGCACCTTGCCAATCAATATCTAAAAATACATCAATACCAGCTGCAAGCTGATCTTCAATTGCTTGCTTTGATGTACCGTAGTAATTATCGAACACTTGCGCCCATTCAAAAAAATCATCTTTGGCAATTAAAGCCTTAAACTCATCAACCGTTACAAAGTGATAATGCACGCCATGCTCTTCACCAGGACGAGGCGAGCGAGTAGTGTGTGAAACCGATACTTTCATATCACTGTACTTTGCTAATAAAGCACTAATTAGACTTGACTTACCTGCACCTGAAGGCGCTGATAATATAAATAAGTTTCCGCGAGTTTGCGTCATGACTTTGTTCTCTACTTAAAATAAATAGGCTTGAGTTACAAGTAACTCAAGCCTTTAATATTCGTATTGTACTTTATTTAAGTGATTTTGCTCAAGTTGAGCGAGTTATTGATCACTCTATGTTCTGGATCTGCTTAAGTAATGCGATGAATAACTATTTAAAATATAGTATGTTAGGGTGATTTTTTCTTTTAGAAATGTACATCTGTCACCATTTCTGTCACCACTTACTCAAAGTTGACTTGCTACCAATTCACTCGACTTTTAACTCATCTATTCTAACAGCTTTTTATCCATTTCTGAACTTCATTATAGCGCCAACCGACTCGACTTGCTGTGAGTTGGACTCTAGCGCAAAATCTCCCAGATCGTTCCAGTCGCCATATAGATGTACGTGATAAATTCGTTAGTTTTTGTACTTCTTTTATATCAATAATTTTATCAGGAGTGTTTATGTCTTTTGCTTCATTGGCTGGTTGTATTTGTTGTGCTAGATACTCTAAAAGCTGAAAACCAAAGAATTCAGAGGTATCTTTCGCTATTTGTATGTATTCAATTTTATGCTGTTTTTGAAGGTCTGTTAATATATCTAATGTGCAATGAAGGAAGAGAGAAGCTTCTGTTTGAGAAAATCGACTGTACAAAGAAATGCCCATAGAATCAGCCATATCACATATTTGTTGATTAAATGGTTGCTGCATTACTTATGTTCCAATCCTTTTGATAGCAGGTTAAACATCGATTGTTTAACTTTAAGTTAATAGTTTTTCATATGAAAATCAAAACAATATTGTGGCTATTGCATTTTTAAGCGAACAGGCACAATATTAGTATCAAGTTACATTAATGGATTATTGTTTTGAGCGCCCATTTTTATCATCCGAAAGATGATTCTCTTGAAGAAAAAACAAAAGCCTATCAAGTGGCTTTTAAGGCTTGGCAAAATATTGAGGTAAGCTTTCATTATTATGATCAAGAAGGGTGGGAGAATTGTTTAGGCGATAAAGATGAACTTCAAAGTGCGATGGATATTACTCAAAATACACTTGATAAAGCTATTAGCTCATTTTCACGAGAAGAGTTAATGAGTCTGTCAGACCAAAAAACATTATCTATTGATGAGCTTCAATTATTAGAATCTGAGCAGCAACAAAACAATAAAGATATTAAAGAATCGATTATTGAAAACAGAAAAAGAGAGATGATTGAAAGTCGGGCTAAAAACTCTACTTCTCGCGATAGAGATACAGGAAGAGAAATATAAATATTTTTGATTTTTTTTTGCAAGTTTGAAGTGGAAGATAAAACTTGATAACTCAGAAAAATTAATAAATGACTTCATCAAAAGTATAGTCTCATAGTTAATGTACTTGGTTAAAAAATAAATTTAAATCGTCCTTTAAATGAGCAGGTTAAACCCCATAACTATCTTTAGCGCTTGGCATTATTATTAAGCAGTTAAAGTCAGGCTTTTTTAACCTATACGAGAATTAAGCATGACAAATGAAAAATTAGTAACGAAATGGCTAGAAGAAAATACCACGGGACTATCATGGACGCGAGTAGGTAATGATACACCAGCAGTAAAGTTAGATAGGCTTTACATAAATCGAAGTGAAGCATATGAAATAAGAGACTTTATATTAAGATATTACAAAGAGTGTAAGTTAAAGCATAAGGCTGAAAATTATGCGATTACTTACAAAAAGATAAAGTCCTACAAAGCTAGTGAAAAAGTCAAATCAGATGAAATGCTAGAGTACTTGTCAGGTTTGCTACAAAAATAAAAAAAGCGACTTCATTAAAGAAGTCGCTTTTTCATTTTGTACTGCGTAATAAGAAAGTACAAGTGAGATAGTGCTAGCACCAAGTTCAATCATGCCAGCAAGAGTAAAATGTTGAAAGCCTTGCTCAAATACTAACTTTTAAGCTTAGTTTTAAATCCTGATCGTAAAGCAATAATACCAGTAGCTAATAGCAAGGTTAACCAGCCAAAAGTTCCACCTCCTGACTCTTTCTTCGCTGGTTCAGCTGTGTCAGGAATCTGATTATCAGTGTTATCACCATCAGTGCCACCATCAGAATCACCTCCGTCAGATGGGCTTTCAGAAGGCGTCATACTAAGTAAGTTGCCATTTTGATCATAGGCATAACTAACCACAGTGCCGTCTTTATAGGTGGCCTCTGTAATGCGCTTGGTACTGTCGTATTTGTAATCGACAGCAAAAGCAGAAAAGCAATAGAAAAAAAGTAAGACTAAAATAACTTTAAGCATTTTGGGTTCCCTTATTAGTCGGTAATATCAAAAGTGATTTGAGTTCCTTCGGGTAAATTTTTTACTTGAATAGCAATTTCAGCTCTAAATTTCATCCCCTCTATAGAGTCAGCTAAATATAAATTCTCAAGCTTAAACTCGCCCCCTGCAATAAACGGAATTTTTGGTAAAAGACGACTTTTAGGGGGAATAGAACCATTAATTTCTTGCCACTGACGTGCTAAAGGGTAACCTGTAAGAAAATTGTAATTATTTACTATTTCCCTTGCCCAACCGTCAATACTATCCGAAACGTACTCTAAATCTGCAGTTTCTGGATCAAAACTATATATTTTGTTTTTCTTTATACAAAATTGACCTCCAAAGATATCTTCTGCGAAAAATAGACAGTCTGTAATTAAGTCTTTATAAGAGTCTCTCCATAGAGCATTTTCATTCCATTCTCTGAGACCTATTTCGTATGCTGTAGATTGAGAGGGATATACATGCAGTGCATTCTCAAGCGCATAAAATCCATTACGTTGACTTAACATATCAAGTAATTCGCTTTTGAGAGAGCCAGCTATATCTTCAACTTCCGCAGGTAAACTAGGTTTACTATGGTTTAGTGATTTACTAGCATTTGATAACAATTGATTCATATTTTTCATAAATTAATCTACAACCTTAATTTTAATCTTGGTTCCATCAGGAAAAATTCTGCATTGCGCACCTATACACGCGCCAGCCCCCCGATTATCACTTGGATTTATATATCGGACTGATGCCCCTTTTCCGCCCTCCTGAAACATAGCAGGAGGGAATTCATCACGGTCATAACCAGATTTTGTATCGTAGCCACTTAAAGAGTCTTTCCGATTATTTTTTGCGTTCGCACGCCCTACTGTAAGAGTATTTGGTTTTCCAGCCGCAATAGCATCTTCTATATGCTTGGCTGATTCTGGAAATCGGCTTCTGCTAATAGTTATTTTAGGTGATTGTTTTAAAAAGCCTTGTAAAGCTCCTTTTCCAATTCCTCCACCAGTACAAACATACTCTAATGTGCCAATCGCTCCTTCAAACAATGCGTAACTTACTTTAGCCTTTATGCATTGTGAATTTGACTGAGAGCATGCGTAATTTATAGTTTGTTCTACTTCTTCATCACTAATTAAATAAGATCCAATTATTGATGTTCTGGTGACGCTATTAGGTAGGTCTAAATCACTATCGCTGCCGACAGTGTAAAGAGAACCAGCCCCAGTTGTTGGGGTTAACCCACTCGGATCAACCGAGTTAACCGGGTCGCCACCTACATAAGCATAACGGTTTAGCGAACCTAGATCACTAATATCACCACGAATAGGATCTTTGCTAACAAAGCGGCGCAACTCAGGTGAGTAATAACGGGCACGCATATAGATAAGCCCGTTATTGTCTGTGATAACGCCATCTTGGCCGTTGTAACCAAATGGTGTTGTAATCGCTTGGTTTAGCTCTGCAAACTCTGGTGCATCATAGCGTGTGCCAAATGGCGTATAGCTATAACGAGCTACTACCTTCGCATCTTGATCACTAATAGCGACTACAGAACCGCGATAATCGTAGTGAAAATAATATTCCTGTGCGGTTTGATTTGCTTTGTGACTTCGTTGTGAAACTAAACCATAAGGACTATAGATAAAGAAGTGTTGATCTATAGATTCATCAGGGTTCGTTACCTCTTGCCACGCAATTTGCGGTAGACCTAGGTAGTCAGGAAGTAATGAATAACGAACAGTTGTGTTACCACTTTCACCTGAATAGGTTTGCGTATCGCGCATACCTTCAGCATTGTAAGTGTATTGGTGATTGCCAGCACTAGCCAACTGATTTCGGGCATTAAAGTCTAATGCCATATCACCTACATTTAGTGTATTGCCATCGAGGTCAAAGTCAAAAGTTTTTGAGTTTTTACTGGCAATGCGATTATCAACATTGTAAGTCATAACCTGTTCAGCTATCAGCTCAGCTGGTGGTGCGAATTCAGGTGTGACGTCTTCTTTGGTAAGCTGACCAATAGCATTATACGTGTAATACTGTTCAAGTATTATGCTGCCGTCTGGTGCTGTATCAATGCTACTGGTTGGTCTATTTAGCTCGTTGTAGGTGTTAACTAAAACAGTGCCATTTCCACGAATAACTTTTGTAACATTTTGGTTAGCGTCATACTCATACTCAGCAGCGATAGCATCCTGATTTAATGCAGAAACAGAAGTAACTAAATTGAGTTCGTTATATGTGTATTTGATAGGGAGGTTTTGATTCCCATTGTCATTAATATACTCAATTTGTTCTAAGTTACCTGCGGCATCTCGAAGAAAGTTAACACCACGGAAGTTATTGTCATTTTGCTTGTATAAACTGACTCTATTTAAGGGATCATATGCTCTTGTAATCGTGAGATCATTTTCTGTAATGCTCGTTGGGTTAGCATTTTGATCATACCCATAGTTAATAGTCGAAATAGGGTCGGTTACGCTGATTAGACGTGAAGCTATATCGTACTCATAGCTACTTTGTTGGTTGCGGCCATTGATAAAAGTGCTAACTAAGCCATTTTCGTTATATGAATATTGCAGTGATATGTCGTCAGCTGTAGTTTCTGTTTCTACTTGAGCATTATTATTAAGTGCAAGCGTACGCGTATCATCAGCTGGTGCGGTAACACTGATAACGTTGTTATCGTCATCGTAGCCTTGTTTTGCAATAAGCGGCGTATCATCACTGCTTGGGTGAGTAATGCTGATTAAGCGTGAGAGCCTGTCGTATGAGTTGTTCCAAACTTGCGATAAGGCATTAGTCGTTTTGGTGATCTGCCCGAGTAAGTTATATACGAAAGATTGTTTGTTACCTGCGGCATCTTCCGTTTGCTTCGTGCGATCCATTTCATCAAACGTTGCTTTACTGATATTGCCACTAGCATCGCTGGATTTAATTAAGTTGCCGTTTTCATCAAATTCGGCTTTAACTATATTTCCTAATTCATCGGTTGTTTCGATAACGCGACCAAGCGCATCACGCTTTATTTTGATGGTATTGCTATTTGGATCGGTACTCTCGATTAAACGACTCTCACCGTCATATTTGTATTGATAAACTATATCCTGAGCGTTTTGACTAAGACTGATGGTACGCTTTTCTATAAGGTCGCCTTGACCATTATAGTTGTACAGCGTTTGAGCAGCGGTGCTAGATGTACCGCTATTACAACGTTTATCGCAATACTCGATAACATTGCCTCTGGCATCATAAACCCATGTTTCAAATAATCCGAGTGGATCAACCTTTCTAGTTACTCGGCCTAAGCCATCACGTTCATAGCTGGTAGTATTACCTTGAAAATCAGTTTCAGACTCAACAAAACCATCAGAATCATGATAAATATGGCGAGTGTATCCTTCAGGATTCGTTTCGCTGATTAATAAGCCATTGCTATAACCATAGTAAGTGGTTCTGCCTTCAGGCGTGGTTACGCTTAATGGCTGATTATGTTCGTTATAAGTAAATGAAGTAATTAACCCAAGTGCATTAGTGATAGTTTCAACGTTATTAGTGCTAGTTACGTAGTTGTAAAGGGTTTCTTCTCCAATCGCATTAGTGTGTTTAATAGTATTGCGGTTAGAGTCGTATTCTTTCTTATCAATCGCACCATCAGGTGTTGCTAACTCAGTTATATCACCAAATTCGGTGTAAGCCATGCTGGTGGAATAACCACGTCCATTAGTAATGAGCGTTGGCTTACCATCATCGTTGTATACAAAGCCTTGCTCATGCGATAGTGCATTTATTTCTTTTACAAGCTGGTAGTTTTTATCAAAGGTTTTCTGTGTGAGCGCGCCGTTTCTATCCGTAATAATGGTAATGACGTGTTCATCAGTTTCTTGATAAGAGAGGCGAAGCGGTAAATTGTCATCACGCGAATCTTCTTGCTCAGTTGCACGGCCTTTATTGTCGTATTTAGTCGTACTAACCAAAACAGAATTGAGGAAATGGTTTACGATTTGGTCAAGATCATTATAGGTGAACTCTTCAACCGTACCATCAGCATGAATAATTTGGGTTAATTGCTCGTTTTCATAACTTAAACGAACTGACCTACCAGAATTGGTAGAGGCCTCAACTAAAAATCCATCGCTGTTATAGCTGTATGTAATGCCAACATTGCTAACAGGTTCATATGCTTTTTTAAGACGACTTTGCTCATCAAACTCAAAGTTAATACCTTGGCCTTTGTGATTTTCGATGCGAGTTAAAAAGTTAAACTCATTGAAAATATAAGTTAAACGATTACGGCGCTCGACTTTGAAAGTGCCATCTTCAAGTTTTGTTAGTTTATCTAAACGGCAACCAAAGCTTTCAGTGTTATATGTGCCATCCCCTTTAGGACTGAACTTATGTTGTTGGTTATCAGACCACAGAATAGTGACGTCACCATTTGGCGTTTCTGCTACCTGCGCTGCGTAGGCATTAGCAAAATCCCAACCGACACCCACACCACTTTGACCACGAATAAGTGAGTTGTAGCTAATATCAAAGGTAACAGGTGTGACGCCATTTACAGCGAGTAATTGCTTGTGTTCAACTTTAGCACCGTTGCTTGGCATTATTGGATTGCCAACACGATTGGCAACACATTGCCCGCCATCAGTAGAAACCGCTTTTTCTGCGCCTTCAAAACCGGAGACTATTTCTTCAGTTTCTTGAGGTTCCACGACTGGAATGGTGTGTGTAAAGACACTCTCATTACCACTGACGTCAGTGGCAATAAATTTAATTGTTAAATCACTTACATCGTTATTGCTGCGAGTGTAGAAAAATGCGACATCTTGCCCGTATGGGTCACTCATATTTACTATGCGGTCAAGATTATTGTCCCCCTCCCAGTCGGCTTGAATACTGACGAGATCGCCGTCAACATCTTCACTTTTTACATTTAAGGTAAATTGTTTATCTAATATTACATAGTTAGGTAGAGCATCAACCCATATAGTCGGAGCATTGCTCTTTACTGGTGGAGTGACTTCGACATGCCAGTATTCTGAACCTTCAAGCGCTTTGCTTCTGTCATTACTGTCTTTAATATAAAAGCGTTTAGAACCCTGTTCATCAGGTGTACAGGATAATGTAACAGAAGTATCGTTACCGTTAATATCAGTACAATGCCCTAATGTACCTTGAATATTAGCAATGAGTTGATCGGGTAAGTTTTCACCAATTAATGTAAAGCTTGTGCTACTCCCTTTTGGGGCGCGTTTAGGTGTAAAGTCAATCAGGTGAGGATTTGTAGTTGGTGTTTCTTGTTCAACAAATACTGCTGTTAGCGTTAAATCTTCTTTAATTACTAAACTACAAGCGGCGGTTGTACATTGATTTGCCTGAGTCGGCTGATAATTCCATGAATTAAACTCCCAACCTTCAACAGCACTGGCAACCAACGTGACTTGGCTATTATTTTCATACTGGTAGCTACACTTAGTTCCACAATCAATCTCATTGGTTGGAGAACTGAATACTTTACCTTGACCTGATGAATTAACGGTCAATGTAGACGTTTCTCCTTGAGTTTCTTGGATTTCAATAAACCAATTCTCAGATCCAGCTATAAAGTCTGCATCTCCCGATTGTGCTTTAACATAAAAGCGTTGTTCACCAGCCACCGTAGGCGAACAAGAGAAAGCTGCTTGAGTTGAACTTACAGATTGCCTTGCACACGAGTCTGAGCCGTGAATATTGGCAACGATTGTTGATGGTAAGTTTTGCCCTGAGATAACGACTGTTTGTGTTGAACCTGCCGCTATTTGTTTAGGTGAGAAGTCAGATACGTTAGGTGTATTGTCTTCTGTGACCGTAATTGTCCAATTCTCAGATCCCGCTATAAAGTCAGTATCACCAGCTTGTGCTTTAACATAAAAGCGTTGTTCACCAGCCACCGTAGGCGTACAGGAAAAACTTGCTTGGATTGAGCTAACTGACAGTCTCGCGCACGAGTCTGAGCCGTGGATGTTAGCAACGATAGTCGATGGTAAGTTTTGCCCTGAGATAGCGACTGTTTGTGTTGAACCTGCCGCTATTTGTTTAGGTGAGAAGTCAGATACGCTAGGTGTATTGTCTTCTGTGACCGTTATCGTCCAGCTTTCAGATCCAGCAATAAAGTCAGTATCACCTGCTTGTGCTTTAACATAAAAGCGTTGTTCACCAGCCACCGTAGGCTTACAGGAAAAACTAGCTTGGGTTGAGCTAACTGACAGTCTCGCGCACGAGTCTGAGCCGTGGATGTTAGCAACGATAGTCGATGGTAAGTTTTGCCCTGAGATAACGACTGTTTGTGTTGATCCTACTGCTATTTGTTTAGGCGAGAAGTCAGAGACACTAGGTGTATTGTCTTCTGTTACCGTGAAAGTACGGCGACCTTGAAAAGCCGTGGTATTGCTGTTGCTATCGGATGCTCGAAATTCCACCTCATAGTTTCCAACTTGTGTCATAACAACAGCGAGGTTGAAAGTATATCCAGTGCGAACATCACCACTGATTGCATCAAGTACTTGTTGTGACCAACTAGATGTACCTATCAGGCGGTAGCGTACTGTTACATCAGTAATATAATTTGAATCAGGATCTTGCCAGATCGATTGAAACGTTACACTTTCATTTAGAGCCAAAGACTCGGGAGTTGCTTGGCTAGAATTAAGTGTCGGAGCAGCATTATTATCTTCAGTGACCGTTATCGTCCAGTTTTCAGATCCAGCTATAAAGTCTGTATCTCCCGATTGTGCTTTAACATAAAAGCGTTGTTCACCAGCCATCGTCGGTGAACAAAAGAAAGTTGCTTGGATTGAGCTAACTGACAGTCTCGCGCACGAGTCTGAGCCGTGGATGTTAGCAACGATAGTCGATGGTAAGTTTTGCCCTGAGATAGCGACTGTTTGTGTTGATCCTACTGCTATTTGTTTAGGTGAGAAGTCAGAGACACTAGGTGTATTGTCTTCTGTTACCGTGAAAGTACGGCGACCTTGGAAAGCTGTGATATTGCCATTGCTATCGGATGCTCGAAATTCAACTTCATAGTTTCCAACTTGTGTCATAACAACAGCGAGGTTGAAGGTATATCCAGTGCGAACATCACCACTGATCGCATTGAGTATTTCTTGTGACCAACCAGATGTTCCTATCAGGCGGTAGCGTGCTGTCACATCAGTAATATAACTTGAATCAGGATCTTGCCAGATCGATTGAAACGTTACACTTTCATTTACTCTAATATTAGAAGGAGTAACATCAGATCGTATTAAAGAAGGGCTTGAGTTAGTTAGCTCATTCGTAATAGTTACTGTTTCGCTCTCAAGTGTACAATACTTCTTTTTATCAGTATTTAAAACGACTGCAATAAAGACATAGTATTTATCTTCGTCAATGTTTCCAACTGGCTCCGATATAAAGCCAGCAGTCGAACCTTTAAGGGTTTTTGTAGCGGAACGAGTAACTTCACTTTGTTTCGAGTTATATAATATGAATTGGGCTGCTAGATTTTCATGTATCGCATTTCGAGGGTATCTAAACTTAAAGAGGGCTGTATTCTCTGTGGTTTCAGAAACAGATACATCACCTGAGTTTAATATGCTTTCGGAAACCATATCTCTAACTTCTGGACTGCTACACCTATCAAGCTGCAAAGATAGAGAGTTATCAGAAATTACTAAAGTTGCATATGCACTACTCGAAAGCATTGAAACTATAGAGTAAAACAAAAAAGATAACATAATCTTCAATAAGTTTTTCACAGGCACAAATCCGTATTTATTAATTATTACTATAACGATTATTTTCAGCTTGATTGACACAACCTAAAACATATCATCAAGCTTACAATATGATCACTTGAGTTATAAAATATGATCAATTGAGTTACATTGTCAAACTATAAGTTATTAATAAATATTGTTATTTTGTATTTTTGATTGAAGTGGAAGAATTGGAGGAAATGCAAGAATTGCACTTTGCCATAAAGTAAGTTTTGAGAAAAGTAGACATCAGAACATCCTAAAAGTATTCTCATATTTAAAGTTGTAGGAGAACTTATGAGTAAAGAAAATTTGGAGAGCGTTACAGAGTTATGGATGAGAGTTTTAGCAAAATGCAACGAAAAAAATATTAATATAACCGCAGAGTCTAAAACATACTTTTTTGTTAGCTATTCAAGCCTGCTAAGAAATGTAAAATCAACTCAAAAAATAAAACCTATCTATGTAAAAAAATTGGCTGAATTTTTGGAAGTATCTGAACTACAAATTTTAGATTGGCACGAAAACAAGGACGTAACTAGCTTAGCTGAAGATAGTGAAAATGCTTTTGAAAGTTCAACAAATGTGATTGAACAAACAAAAAGCCCTTTTGGAGCTGGAAAAAGAACTAAGATTATTATTTTCTTAGCGACCTGTTTATTAACTTTGCTCTGCCTTTCATATTACTTATTAAACTATAACACTACCCTCAACAGTGAAAAAGGTCGTATGTATTTCGGTGAAGGTACTGATATTTCACTATCTATGTCTAAAGTAGGAGACGACTTTCAATTACCATTATATAACTATGATTTTAAAAATGTTGAAATTAAAGTTGAGGAAGAGAAGATACACATTACAGCTGATATAGATACTTCTAGGATTGAAGCCCCTACGATAACATACATTGGGAAGTTTGAAGCCTCGGGATTGTATTTGGACGGGAATGCAGCAGTTACTTATAAGATCTTGATAAATGCCAACAATGAAGCTTGGATTGGCGTCATGATGCTGAAAATAGAAACATTGGAATCTCCAAAAGGTTATTGGTTAACTATACTTAATGATCCAGACGATGAAACCTTCGGTAAATTTTTGTTTGGCGATGCTTATTTACATAAACATTAGTTGGATATTAATGATAGTTACACTGATTTTGTTAAGGGGGAAAAGGCTAAATTACTTTAATTCCTTCTTCACCGTCCCCCAAGCCATATTCAAAGCCTTGGCTTTTTCTTCTTCTTGCTTTTTTAATTTTTCACTCAGTCCAGCGAGCCGATCTGAGTGATATAGCTTCATTAACTTCAAGTATGCTGCCTTATACTGCTTTAAACTTTCCCCTTGACCTAAGCCTAAGATCTCACACGCATCAGCAAACACTAATGGATTGAGATATCGGTTGTTACTACTCGATTGTGAACTTGAGGACCGCTTAGAGTTAGCTTGGTTTTGATTGTTACTTTGTTCACGTTTGTAGCGCTCTCGCTCTTTGCGAAGATTTTCAGCTTCGCGCTTTATAGTCTCCTCGGCTTCACGTCTTTGTCTTTGAATATCTTGTTCTGCTTGATATTTCTGATTTCGTAATTCTTCTTCCACTTGTCGCTTTTGCTCATATAATTCACGCTGCGCTTGGCGTTTTTGTTCTTCAATATTTGAGGCATAAGCGCTACTTAATTTTCGTAATCGAACTGTTTCTATTACGTCACTCAACCGCATGCGAATAAATGTTAACGGTCGATTGAAATTTAAAATAATACCAATGACAAAAAACACAGTCGCAAAGTTTCTGTTTTCTAATTCAGAAACAATTATCCATACTCCCAAGAGTGGGAATAAACCGATCAACATAAGTACTGGATTTAATCGCACATACAATTTACCAATTAAATAGCCTAACAATATAAAACCAGCCGCACCAAAAAGGAGTGAAGTCATAATTGTTGCACCTTTTTGTAAAGTGGTTTCCATGTATGAATGAGGAAGCCGACAACAAAAGCTGCGGTTAACGGCCACCAATTAAGATCTGAAATGAGAGTCAATATAGGTGATAAAAAAAGTATCACGATAATACCTATTATCGAAATACCACTTCTAAAAAACCAGCCGATGAATAATCCGATAAACCAAAAGAAGCCTAAAAAAATGAGTGTGTCTGTATTCATCCCTATAACCTCAACGTAGTATCAAAATCTAGCGTGATTGACGTCTTACTTGTTTGTGCTGGTGCTTTTTTAGTGAACCGTAAATAACGTCCATGCTCAAAGTAGCTCATACAGGTAATAATGGTTGGTTGCTTGTAGGTTGATATAAACACTGCTTGATTCCTTTGCATCGTTCTGAGTTGATCAGGTGCTAATAATGGCATGTGTGCATAGGATGTTTGAATATCCGTAAAGTTTTCACGTTGGCTAATAGTGCGCTCTCCAATCACTTTTGAAAATTCGGTATTGGTATCTAAATCGCTTCCTCTAAAAATAAGGTAACTGCCAATACCTGCTTTAATGGCTTTTGCTTTTTGCTCGCCGTATTTGTCGTCAAGTTGTGAGATCCCTTGAAAAACCAGTGAGAGCGAAACACGGTACTTGCGTACATTATTAATGCTAGTATTGAAGTCATTAATGTAACAATTTCCCATTTCATCAAGAAATCCAAAAATATCGAGTTCGTTTGGTGTCGGTTTGTGAGCCATCACAGTAGATAAAAAACGTGTATAAAATAAGTCGATTATGAACTGATAATAGGCTTGTTTAGATTCGGAAAAGTTTAAATAGATAATAACTTTTTGATTTCGAATATTTTTCAAATCTAAGCTATCGGTACGCATTAATTCTCGAACATTTTGATTATTGAGTTGCTTCAGGGCTGTTTTACAAATGGTGACATAGCTACTGAGCATTTTTTCGTTATTAGTGGTGATCCCTAACCAAGATTCCCAAAGTGATCGATCATCTGAGTCAAATGGGTTAATAGAGTTTTCAGCTACCCAATTATCAAGGCTAGTTCCATCACTGCCAAATCGTAAAACCAGAGAGTTTAACTCAACCAGATTAAGACTATTTGGCTGAGAGTAGGCTAGACATTTAGCTAAGACTTCGAGTATTGAAATTGCGCCTTCATTCCACATTGGTTCTTTGTCTGAGCCATATTTTGACATAATGATAGAGGCACATATTTGCTCTATTTCAATGGTATGTCGTGCATCTAAACCAACAAAAGGGTTAAAACGTGAAGACGATGGCAAGTCTTCGGGGCATAAACGCACAATACGAAAACCCCTTGAGACTAAATGACCACTGGTGAGTTGATAGACTTCACTACTGGGGTCATTCACTACTATAGAGCAATCAGATGAGCCGAGTTCTAATATTGTTGTGATAATAAAAGCTGTTGTTTTTCCTGAGCCTGGTTTAGCAATCACGGCTACATGTTCAAATGAATCTTTGAGTGACAAGCGTTTATCATTTCCGTTAACTAGTAAGCCTTTATTGCTGGTTGAGAACATTGAGGTTAGTTCAGCTTTATTGGCAAAACGCGCTCCTTGCTCTTGTACTAGTAGCTTCTTTTTGGCAATAAAGTTTCCAATACTAAACAGACTTGAAAAAGTATCTTTGATGATTTTAGACATAATCAGCGCTCCCTATTGCAAGAGTGATTTTTATTTATGTTAGAGCGCGCACGGCTTTTTCTTTGCTTAGCAATTTGCTGGTTTCGTTGAATGGTTTGTTGCTGCTTTTGTTCGACTTGTTGAGCGAGTTCATGATTTTGTTTTTGTTTTACATGTAAACGAGATTTTCGTCGTTGTTTTGATTGTTCATTTTGCTGAGCAAGTACTTCGGCTTTTTCATCTGCTTTTTGAGATGAAGCTGGTTTAATATAAGGAGGCTGATCATCACTGACTTCTTGACCCGCACGACTTGCAGAAAAGAAGCTAAATAAGCCATCAAAAAAGCCAAAGATATCCATATACTCACCTATAAATAGTTAGCGTTCAAAGTCATTATTGTTTTGCTTGTTGCCATTGTCTTTTTTATTACTGGGCTGTGTTTCCATCTCTGCTTTTCTACGTTCTACCTCGTCATTATTAGCTTGTGATTTATCATCTTTTTGTTTCGATAAAGGTGCTGATTTTTCATCTTTTTGTTTGTGTTTCGATTGTGATGAGAGAGATTCAATTTGAGTAAAGGCTTCTTCTAATCCGAGTGTTTTTAAACGATATTTTTTATTATCAAAGTTGGTTATAAAGCCAATAGTATTTCCACGGTTATACATTTCAATATTTTGCTGAGCTAAAGAAGTGAATACATCATTCATTGATTGACTTTGTGAAAAAATATCACGGAGTGTTTGAGTGATTTTTTCTTTCTTTTCTAGTCGCCCACCTTTGCGTTGTACTTCACCAGCCTTGTTTGATTGCTTTTGCTTTTTTTGCTCATGAGTCGCATTTAAAAGAATATCTTGTTCTAGTTCTGGGTAGGTTTCAATGACGTATTTTTCGGTTTCTTTTTTAACTTTATCAAATTCGAATTTGGTTAAACGCTGGTTTTTCGATGAGTCAATTTCATTACTACTGATCATTAAATGAAAATGTACGTTATTACTTTTTTCATCATGCAAATAACCTGTTACTAGATTATGCTCACAACGTTTTTGAGCATATCGTTGAACAATATCAAAAAGTCTCTGCTTTTCTTGCTCTAGAGTTAATTGTGATGATTTCGTAATAGAAATGATTTCATGAAATAGATAATTGCCATTTTTTCGGGATCGTACTTTTTGAGCATTTGCTGAAAATTCAGCAACGATATCTTTATCTTTTCGCGCATAAATATTTTGAGTGAAAAAATCATATTCACTATTTCGTGATGAGCCATTTTTCATGTAATGGTAGAGTTGTGAAAAGCTTCGGCTTTTACGGCTCATCGACTTTATAATCATTTATTCGCTTCCTTTGTAATAAAGGTAGCTATGCCATCTTCAAGCTTTTTTAATTCCATTAATAAGTCACGTTCATCAACCATTACTTTTAATGTGTTCGAACGATGGGCTATTTGATTAATGTTATTAGCAACATTGCGCAGTAAATATTTCATTTCTTTTATTTCATCTTGCAGTTGGGATGAAATAAACGGGGATTTATTTAGGTGATGTTGAACCAGTTGGGCTATAAATGAGGTTGGCTTGGTGTGATTGAGATCGGCAAGATAGCTCACTTTAGTAAACTCATCAGCAGATAGACTTATGTTGATTCGCTTTCGCTGATCAACATAATCATCTAAATATTGCTTTCTCTTTGCACTTACCAAAAGTATGCTTCCTCAAATTAGTTTAGATTTCAGTCTAAAGATTTGGGGGTAAGGGGAATCCCCTTATGGGTTCTAGGGCTAGCCCTAGCAAGAGAGCAATTGGTATAGTTGGTTACCAACTTGCAATCTTGCTACTACTGTATTAAAGCATAGACACATTAATGTACTTTCGCATTATTTTTAACCCATAAAATTAACAAGAACACTATAATTTCACTGATATCGTCACTGCATGAGTATGTAAAATGAACAAATAGGTAAACGCTCTGATGAAAAAGACTGAAACCTAAAGCTAGAGTCTATTGATTGGACTAAAAGAGAGAACTACATTATGAATTCTTTTTTACTACTTGAATAAATAAAAATTAGCCTTATTTATTAGTTTTAATAAAAGGAGAATTAATTTGTATAAAACTGAATTTATTGAAGCCGTAAAAAGAAGTTCTAGGCTTGGTCTCACCGTACCAGATGTTGGTTCTTGTGATAGCTCGAGTTTTCTTCAAAAGACAAATCCAATAGAACTTGCGACAGTCATTAAAAAAGAAATGGGGTTGTTAACAGAGAAAGAAATCGTTGGACAGTGCTTATCTCTACACTATAGATTAAAGCAAGTATTTACGGATTTTTTTGACTGCCCAATTTTTTATACTATCGGGTATGTTGAATTTAAAAACTCAACTATGTTCAAACAAACCGAAGAATCTCTCGTTGAAATGCTAAAAACAGGAGTTGAAGGAGAAGTAAGCTTACACGCTTGGTTGACTCTTCCTTCTATGGAAGTGCTTGATTTCAGCCTGCCAACATCATATGCCAAAGTAAACAACATTCCAGAAGGTATTGGCTCTGCAATTGCTGAACAGGCAAACAAGTTAAGTTCGAACGGAATGACATACAAGCCACTTATTGTTGGAGAAGATTTTTTATTCAAATCTAAGATAGTACGTTTATTCTAAACAGTTTTAAACTGGCCCTGAGACTGTTGTTATGTAACAGGGTTAGTTTTGCATTGACTCTAAGTTTATTGTATTTACTATTTCATCACCCAATATAGGGCTAGGGTGGTCGAGTTTCTTGTTGTATTGTCATCACAATCACAATTACAATTACAATAAAAATTAAAATGAACTCACAGAAAACTAAAAAGCAAACTTCAAGATGCTATAACATTAGATGTAAGATACAAATCTGCCAAGCTGGAGTAAATAATATATAACAATAATTCAAAAGCTATCGTGGAATCACGCTGCCCTAATTCTCGCTAAAAATATTCCTGTGCTATTCGTATAAATAACTGTTCCCTTCAAGTATGAGGGCGGCGTCCATGGATATAAAAATGTATTCGGCTATACTTTCTCAGTGAATGCGTTCTTGGGGCGAAATGTTGATTTTATCTTCATTTTCCTATTCTAATTACAATATTCGGTTGCGTGATGGAAAAGCTGAAGTTTTGACTGGAATAAGGTAATTTTGCTCTTCAAGTAATTCAAAGAATTAAACTAGCTTCAGGATAAATTTGTTAATTTATATTAAACTTTTTATGTTTGAGGCCGATAATGAAATAGGTACCAATTGTTAAATAGGGAATATTTATGAAAATACAAAGCGGTTTAGGAAACCCCTCAGCTCACCTCCAAAGCTTAGAGCAAAATAATCGGCAAGTTATTGTTAATCGCCATTCTAAAAGCGAAGAATTAGTTCCAAACAAATCAGATACATCTGTCGGGGGGATGCAGACTGAGCGCAGTGACTTTAACGCTTTACTTGCAGTAAAAGAGCTCGATATTAGTAATATTTCACCTCAAGAGTTTACTAGCTTGATCGCTGATATTACCCGTCTGTCGAGTGAAACAGGTAGGGGAAATGATGAATCTATTAAAGGTTTAAGTAATTTTAGAGTGTCGCTAGAAGTACGTATGGCAACGGGGAAATTAGCTCCTAATGCAAAGCTTGATATGCAGCAGTATGTAAATGAGTACACTGAAGAATCTGAAAAGCTATCCAAGCAGGACAATAAAACCTACCGTTATTCACCAATATATGCCAATCAGTCTAAACAAGCGATAGACACAATTTTTACGCAATCTAATATCGAAAATTTACAGTTAGAAGCTATTGAGTTTTTGAAAAAAAGTGGCAGCAGTTTAGTGGATAAAAAAGTGTAAATTATAAAAAATAACGCCAGCAGTATGGCGTTATTTTTACGTTAATTCTTAATTTTATCTAAAGTGACGAGTTTCCGATTTGAACCGCCCACTTCCATCTCCACCACCTTTGTTTTCTACTACCCAAAAGTAGTCGCCAGCGCTTGGATAAGACGATACACCATAGCGTCCAGTCCTGACTATTGTGCCATTTGAATCGGTAAGGTAAACGTAATATGTTGCGCCTGAATCGTTTCTTACCACATGAAATGATTGAAGTTTATTACGGCATTCATAAGACACCGTAAATCTATCTACAATTTTTATTTCATTTGGATTAACTAACTCGTAAGCAGTAGATTCGAGTTCCCTGCAACGGTAAGGGTAATCTATGCTTTTAACAGATTGCTGTGTTGTATATTCAGAGATAGCACTCTGAATTCTAGATTCAACTTCAGGGTTTGCAAAAGCTGAAAAAGCGGACAAAGAGAAACATCCAAATAGAAAGGCATTTATTCGTAAAGATCTTTTCATATTAAAACTCCTTTTGATCGTAAATAACCTAAGATAATAATAATTATCCTGAGCTTAATCTTTAAGCTCAATTACTAATATTACATAGAAAAATTAGAAATTATAGTGTTATATAGCTTTTTTGTGGGGTATTTTTTATCTCTGCTATTTAATTTACTCATTAAATGAGGCGTATTAAACTATTGGATTATAAGGGCATTACGTGACTAAAAATTCAACGGATGTTTATTTACCTGCTTATGCAGGTGATTTACTGACGCACTTAAGTACTTCTCGGTCGTTGATATATCACTGTGTCACATCATCTTAGAAAGAGCGTATAGATCACAACCTCACTCAAGCATCAAAGTGGCAAAGGTTCTACGTAATTTATGAGCATAAAACGAAATTCAGCTATATTGCTTTAACTTTGTGATATACGTTCTTAATGAGTTGTAACACATGCCAGTATCACTCTGACTTGAAGTAAAAAAATAAATACACTTTCTATTGAGCCTCATTCGATGCTCTAGGTATTTTTCTAATGAGCTTATTAATGATATAGGCATAGGAATTATCCTGTCTTTAGCGCCTTTTCACTGCTGTACAAATAGCGTTCTATTTTTAAGGTCAATATCCGACATTTTGAGCATTCTCAATTCTGAAAATCGAATGCCGGTATATATAAATGTTGAGATAATGGCAACTCATCTTGCTTTGTAAAATTGATATTGTGTCGGCATATTTCTAGCGTATTCGATCAGATTTGATGCTTGGTCTTGAGGAAGTCATTGCATTGACCTTTTTGGTATCCTAGGTTTTGGAATTCAAAGTATAGGATTCTCATCAATAATCTTTTCATTTACACACCATTTTAAGAAAAGGCTTAATGAACACATATGATTTTTAATGGTTTTGGGTGCCCATTTTCTATCGATTTTTCAGTGAATGATAAAGTTTTCGATAAACTCTTTGTTCAACTCTTCAATATACTCAATAGGCCTATATTTTAATAATAATCAAAATTCACTTTTTAAACTTTTAATAGTTCGAGGCGAGTACCCAGAAAATATTTCAGAATACACGAGGAATTTTTTATGAAGTTCTACAATATTTTTCATAGCAAAAAAATAACAAAATAAAGAGTCAGTAGTCATCGGGCTATACCCGAGTATCACTGGCTCTCATTTTTGCTAGTTTTTATTGTAGTTTTTTGGCTTTGTGTTCTTCTAAATGGTTGCGGGGACAGGAATTGAACCTGTGGTCTACGGGTTATGAGACCTCAAGTCGTAAAAATACATCCTGTTTTTTCCTTTTATTTAGCCAAAAATTAACGATAAAGTCGTTGTTTGCAAAATGATAGCCTGTGACCATCGGGTGAAAGCATCTTATTGATAAATTCTTTAGTGTCAAATTAAAAAATAAACATTACAAATTTTCTTTTTTAGATTTTTAATGAAATAAATAAGTTGATTATTGTAAATAGGTTGTATTACGCTTTTACTTAATGATAAATATTTTTTTGCTTTATTTTTTATTTTGAATAATATGGTTTTATTATTTTATTTGTTATACGATATATATGGATTATATTTTAACTTTTTTTTCATCTACCTTACTATGATTTGCTTTTTGAGATGATACCAGTCTTACATATCTGACACTAAATTGAATTTTACAGCATTCTGGCATATCAATGATATATATGGAGGTTTTTCAGAGGGATGGGGTTTTTAAAGTTTTTACTTTTATATACTTGGTTTTTCTATGAGTAATAGTTGATTTAATTCTATTGTGTTTGTGAAATAGAAATAAAGTTTTAAAATTTAAAGTGGGTAATTGTTTTTTGCTTTTTTTTAGATACATTCCGTTTTTTTGAATGATCTGAGCTTACTTAGTTTGAGCTTCAGTATCTTACAATGTAAATAGATATACATACGTGTGTGTTTTATTATCTAATTTTATATTTTGATTTGTTTCTTTGCTTTTAATATTTTTTAATATATAAAAAACCTCTTTAAAAGAGGTTTTTTGTTTTTAATTAGAACTAAAGATCTTCATACAATGCTATTACATGAGGTAGTTTTCTTTGTTCTTCATTATTGTATATTGGTACACTACTGCCATATAAGTGATGTTGACTTGTTTTAGCTTGCGCCGAACCTGAGCCATCCATCATTATCAAAGCTTCTGGAGTCACTCCCCAATTTTGTGCGATCGACTCCATTTGCGCTTGAGTTTTATTAGCAGCTGTCATAAATAATAAATGAGTATAAGAACATTCTTTATCACTTGAATTACAATCTGCACTGTAACCTCCAATATATGAGCGACCTATTGCATAACCACTGCTTTTTTTTACATCAGGGTTTAATCCGACAATAAGATCTGAAACACCAGTATCAATCATATAATTAGCATCGTAATTATCTTTAATTAAGGCTGTGTTTGTACTTGGATATATATATAAAGAACGCTTACTCTCTTCATCGTTATGCGTTTTTAATTCATGCCAAGAACCTTTAATAGGAAATGATATTGTTGTGAATTTTTTATCATGATTAAAAAACTGCCCATTAACCAAACCAAAAAGTTTAGATGAATAAAATTCATTAAATAAATCATCTATGGTTTTTCGGTAATATGTTTTTTTACTGGAATTATAAATTCCAGAATGAGCATCTAGTCCAACACCTCCACCATTTTGTAAGTCAACAACCTGTATAAATACATCATTTGAAGTCGTTGAATATAAATCAACCCCTTTGCCATCTTGTATTTTTGTATATCCATTTGCTGTTGGTAATTCTGCAGCATTAGCAGAATTTAATCCAAAAACTAGAGAAGTAGATAAGATTAATTTAGAAAAATGTTTCATTTAAAATTTCCTTTTGTAATACTCAATATATTTTGTTTTAACCTTATATATTATATATAAGGCTTATTTAAATTATTCAAAATTATTTTTTTGTCAATAGTATTTTTTATTAATTAAGCAAAAATTAATGATAAAAAGTCAATGTTTGAAAAATTAAAGTCAGTAATATCGAGTAAAAACTACTCTTATTGATAAATTCTTTAGTGTCAAATTAAAAAATCAACATTACAAATTTGCTTTTTTAGAGTTTTTAATGAAATAGATAAGTACCTTTGTGTTGTACTAATATTTGAGTGTCCAAGCACTTCTTTAATGGTAAAAAGATTAACTTCTGCCTCTATAGCCATTCTAGCAAAGGTATGTCTTAGCATATGAGGTGAGAAATAAACTCTTGAGGCTTTTCTGATCTTATCACACATATAAGCTATATTTTTTTGACTTAATTGCTTGTGTGATCTCACACTGGTAAAAAACCAATTTGAAGGTGATAGTAATAGTTTTCGAGTATTTACATAGTCTTTTAGTCTAAAAAGAAGCATTTGATGAATAGGAATAATTCGATCTTTACCTCACTTACCTTTTCTAATATAGATTTCACTTTCGACTAAATTTACATCAGCTATTGTAAGATTTAATAATTCTTGCAACCTGATTCAAGAAAATAATAGTGTTGAAATGATAGCTATATTTCTAGAGCGTTCAAGCTTGTATTTCCACGGATATGAATCTGTTGAAAACAAAATGCTTTTCACATCATGATTTTCAATAAACCTTGGTAATGCTTTGTCTAATTTCGGTCTTGGAATGTCAATAACAGGGTTTTTCTTAATGTAACCTTTTGCTGAACACCATGTAAAAAATGATTTAAGGTTTTGCCACTGATTCCTATAGGTTTTTGCTGACCAACAACGATCTTTACTTTTGTTGGTCAAAAAACTTTCTAATAGCTCAGATGTATATTGTTTTACGTCTCGGTCGGGTAGGTCATGCATCAATATATTTAGAGTACTCAATACGCTTTTATAACTTTTAGCCTTATTTCCTTTAGCCACTAAAAAGTACTTTTTAAATCAATTTAACAACTCTGTTATCTGCATATGGGTTACTTAAAATTATTATCTAAAAGCTTATAATTAGAATATAATCAGCCTATTCGTACTTCAAAAAGGAATTAAATTGAACAGCCAATTATGGAAAAGTATTAGTGATTTTGTCGAACTAAGTGAATATCCCAAACTGCCATGCCCGTTTTGTCACGAAGTAGAATTAACAATAGATGAAAACAGCGTTCAAAGCCGTGCATTATCTAAAAATTATGAGAAGTCAGCTCCTTCACGACATTTCCAATCAGTTAAAAATAAGCTAAGTCAGGAAATATCTGAGCAAAAAAATACCATTAAAGAAATGTATGATGAGAATAAACTCTTAGGGGTTCTTCTTGGTGCAGGACTTGTTTTCACTCGACTTAATCAACCTAATTATGAGTTTCATAAGTTTATTGCATTTATGTCTTGCCAAAGCTGTGGTGATAATGTCTCAGTTAATGGCTTAGCTCAAATTCATAATAAAACTAGACAAGATCAAGTTCAATTAGTACCAATTTATAAGATTGAACACTTTTCGACTCCAATACCATTATTCAAAATTGATTCATCTGTTCCTACTAAAATTCAATTAGAGTTACTAGGTGCATTTAGTTATTTTCATATAGACACCAATTCTTCGGCCAATAAACTACGTAGAGCTATTGAGCATTTTTGTAGAGAGCTGAATGGTGGCAATGCTAAATTAGCCCACCAAATTCAAAAGTTAAAAAAGACTTACCCTTTGGAAGCTGATCTACTTGATACTTTAAGATTAGTTGGAAATGAAGGCACGCATTCCGATGGTGTCGATGAAGATGATTTATTAACTGCTTTTAGAATTTTTGAAGAGGTTCTTACTATTTTTAAGAAACAAGAGATACTCAATGAAATGAAACTAAATCAGAAAGTATTAACTGATAAATTCGATAAAAAAATGTTAACTTGAGAATGTTGTTTCTACACAATAGTATTATTTGATATGGGATTAACTCCCATATCAAATATTTAATTGCTCGAATAGATATTTGCAGAATTTATCTTCAACTAATTCAGCTATATCCATTGAAATATTATCTTTGAGATCTTCAACGGCATTTTCGGAGTAATCAAAGCTGCTACACATGAAATTACCGTGTACATATATTTCAGTTCAAGCTCCTGAAAAGTCATTAATAAAATCATACCCAGTTACCTCAGAAATCTTGCTTCTAGCTTCTTGCATCACATGGTCAAGAACTCAGTATACAGGATCAATGCTATCCCAGCTTTCAGAGCCAATGCTTTCACGGAAATCATTAATGATGTCAAATAACTCATTTTCACTCATATCAAGATCATCACCAATTTTACAAACAGCACGAATATCTAAAGAGCCAAATGGACAAAAGTAACCTTGTAATTCACTTACTGTATTTCTCATAATTCAAGAAATTAATTAATAAAGTGATTTTGAAACATCGGTATGACGCAAGAAGTCAAAGAACCGTTATTTTACAAGGTACGTAGGAAAATCGGTTATTGACTCGCAGGGTCAACCGATATAATTACTGAACTTTATGATTTAAAAAACTATAAACGGTAATGCGAATTTGTATAGATTTTTAATTGTAAAAGCAATTTTATTTTTATAATCTATACAATTAATATTAAAGGAATTATTAAATGAAAATTTTAGATAGCGCAGCTATTTTAGCTTTTATTACAGCTTTTTTATATTGTGTAAGCACTGCTTACACATATGGTTATTTCGGTGTGTTATTCTTAGATAGTGACCTTCTAGAAAGAAATTTTCATCAGATTATGTATCACGGCTTGTTGCAGAGTTTCCCTATTTTATTAACGATATTGTTTTTCTGTGCTATATCTGTAACTATTCACTCAGCTTTTACAACAGGATTAATTAACTATGTTATAAAAAATGAAAATAAGGAAAAGTTTGTATCAAAGCTTGTTCAGAAATTAAAGCCTAAAAATAAGCATCTAACAGTTTTAGAGCAAACACATTCTAAACGAGTAAAAAAAATCTGGATTGTATTTTCATTATTTTTTATTTTCACTTTATTAATGGCTTATATTGAATCAAAAGGGGTTGATTCAGCTAAAAACATGAAAAATTCAATAAAAGAAGGGAAATATCGCGCAGTTAAACTAAGTGTTAAACAAGGTGATAAACCATTTGCTCTTTTATATTGTGGTGCTCGTAATTGCGCAGCTATTGACCCTGAAAATAAAGAAATTAAATATTTCCCTCAAAAAGAGCATACTCATTTTTTTTATGATATAAAAGAATGAAGTGTACTTATATCGAATTGAATGTTTAATAATAAAACCTCTCCTTTTAATGTCTATCTAAGCTGTTTTTAAAACTTTTCCCTTAACAGATATGATCTTTGAACACCTTTAAATCTAAAGATGAAAAGAATATTGATTTATTAAATACTGTATTATGAGCAGCCATTTTTCATTGGAAATCGAAAAGTAAAATTAAAATATACTTAATTGCTTAATACATGAGCAAATGTTTTAGAGATTTTGTATCCAATTGTTTTATCTAACCACAACCATTGCCCATTAGGGTTGGTTTCTAAAAAATACATTTTATCATTCTTATCTACTACAAAATCAAAAACGCTGAAATGCAAACTTAAACTTTTATTTAAATCTATAAGTTTGTTCTTAAATGCATCATCTATTTCGTAATAAGTATACTCTATAGACTCGCCATACAACGACTCACGCCAATCTAATAAGTTGTTTTTATCTTCAATTTTAAAATAAAAAACTTCATTTTTTAATACTACTATTCTAACATCATATTTTTTATCTATTTCAGATTGAATGGTAGCTGGACAAAAGGAAAGTGTATCTATTTTTTCTATCTTTTCTTGATTTATTCTTTTAACAAAAATAGGATAATTTTTATCATTTTCAATAGCCCAACTCATCGATACACCTTTAGATATACAGTGGTCTTTATTAATTTTATCTATGGCATCTTTAGGGTAATTTGTTACTAATGTTTTAGGTAAAAATAAATTTAGTTTATTCGCGTGGATGAACTGTAAAGGTTTCATAGATGCGTTGTAGTTGTTAAATGGGTGGTTAATAACTTCACATCCTTGTGTTTCAAGTAGCCATAAAAAACCATATATAGTATCGTTAGATTCTCTGAAAACAAAACTTGCCATTTCGTCTTTCATGTATTTTATATTTACAGGAGTTGGTTTCCTCCACCATACAGAGTGTATTTCTTCTATTAATATCTTTTCTTTATTGTAAATTAAACTTGAACTATTTGGGTTGGCAAAATCTATTGTTATATTCCAAGTCTTGCCGAAACTTTCAGTATCAACAGTTAATACTGAAAATTTCGAATCAATTTCTTTAAAAACATACTCGGTGTGTAAGTCTCCTTTATCTGAAGTGAAGCATAAAATATACATATTTTTTCCTCAGGAATCGTCAGCATTTAAATCTTTTGGCTGATTTAAATTATGTGTAGCTGTCCCCGTTGCATCTGATACCGCGCTAATCGTATCTGAAATAGTTACTCCTTCTACTCCTACTAGTGACCAAGGCGTAAATGATAATGTGTTGTTTTGATATCCACTTTCTTTATTTTGCATATTTAAGTACCTTATAAAATTAAGTTACGATGTGCCAATTATGACGAAATATTAACACTTAGATTACATTTTACAAACAAATAGTCAAGAAAGTCTAGACTTTTTTCGATTGTTAAAAAACCTAATTTAAGTACTAAAAGTCTTACTCTTATTCATCAAATTTTCCCTTGCCCTATCCTTGTTAAAACTCCCACTTTCATTAACCAGTCAATGGCTTTTTAACAAGTATTGCATCTGAGTTCTATTTTCTACCTTTCCTCACATTCAAATATGAGCTTCCACAGATAAAGGTTCATCAGGGTTTCAGCTGATCATTTTGTTATAAAACTCGATGAGATTTTGCTTCCATCTTGTTCATCCAGCTTCACTAGGGCTTTCACCAAACATTCCATTGGCAATATCAAGACGGTTAGGGTCTAAGTGTAAGCCCTGAACATCAAACGAGTTACTTTTTACTTCTTGGATTAGTGAGTCAGTAATCTGCTTATCAATTAAATCAAAACCAATTCAATTAACAAAACGAAGTATTTCTCTTTTTCTCTTATCTTGCTCTTTTACTTTTTCTCTGTTGGCTTGAATAGCAATATCAAGTCAGGTTTTGTACTTTTCCATTGCTGTATCTAGGGTATTTTGAAATTTTTGCATTAACCTATCAAGATTACTTGTTGTGAGATCGTCCATATTTTCTATAAAAGACACATCAATTTGATAACACAATTTTAGTGTTGATTTTATCTCATTAAGTCCAGCTCTATGTTCAGAGAGATCTTTGATATGCTCTTGAACAGCCATAGTTTTTAAAAATCATGCAGCTCTTATTTTTGGCATAGTATCCATGTAGGCTTTTTGATATTCCAGTTCAGGCTTGTGTAAATCTGCGAGTGGGAAATTAGAGTCTATCGCGTATGAATCACTATCGAGTGAAATTTTTCTAGCCGGTGGATTTTGTCACATATCAATCGTGATAATTTCATTTTCTTCACCGCGAGATAATAGGGCGCTTCACTCCTTTTTAATATTGCTGCCAGAGAGCGATAATAAATAGCTGGTTTCTAACGATTTACTTGACGAATATTTTTCTTCAAACGCTCTAATTTTGTCACTAAAACTAGGGTCTATATCAATCAGTGTGAGTGTTAATTCTTGGAAAACACGAGATTCAGGATTTAGTGAATCAGCTTTTTTAGCTGCGAGTAATAACTTTTGTAGTTCATTCGGATTTTCTAGAAGAAGCTCTTTTAGCTCAATGTATGCCGAAGTATCTCAATCGTTGAGCTTGTTTAATAGTTCTAGTGTTTGTGTACCTTCAAGCTCATTGTGATCAAGTTGATCATACAGCTGCACAAATCGTTCAACGCAAGCTTCATCTGCATTAGAAAATTTTTTATTCATTTCAATATCAGCTGAAAGCTCGGTTCAAAATTCTCGGTTAAAAAGGCTAATAGATGTTTTATTCGTAGGGAATCAGTTCATCTCTATGTACGAAGCTGATTTCCTACTTTGACTTATTGTGAAGAACAATGAGTCAAGCGCAGAAATTTTTTGGTTTTTTAACAACTCAAGAAAAGATTCGTACCCAGCACCAGTATTGTACATTGAAAGATTTTTCAATCAGTCAATACGACGCTGAAATAGTTTTAGCTCTTTTGCTTGTTCATTTCAGGCTCGGACATTCGTTTCAAATAACTGTAAATATTTTTCACCTAGACCTTTTATTTCACTTGTTCACAATTGTTCATCAAGCTTTCATGAAAGTGATTTCATTTGTTCTTGTTGTTGCATGTCAGCCTGTGAAAGCTGTTCCCCCATTTTTTCCATCTGATTTATAGTTAATGTTATTTATATTCTTTACCGAATAATGCCCTATATAGCCTGAGGCTTTTTTCACCTTCTTCTTTCGTTAATTCAACACCATACTTATCTTTATAGTCTTTTTTTATTTGAAAATTTTCAGCGAGTAAGTGTAACTTTGAATATTCTTCCTTCGGCAACTGTCTAAAAACAAAAGTGGCCTCAGGATCTACAGCTTCAATATCAGCGACTAAAGATTTAAACATATGATTTATTCCAAGAGCTCCAGCAATCCCTTTCAACGCATGCTTTTTCTCTTTATCGTTTAATTTCAATGTGTCGTAGTACTTTATTAACTTAGGTTCAATCTCATACATAAAATCAGTAATGATTTGCTCATAGGTGATTTCGTAATAATCAATGTCGTAAGCCGATTTTTGCTCCTTTGCTAATACATTTTGAGATGTACTGCTTACGAAGATAAAAAGTAACACATGTATCAATTGCTTCATTTTCCTATCCCCTACTTAAAAATGAGTTATATATGACGTGGTAGTATATAACCCAAAACTCGATGATTTCAAGCATTATAAATAATGCTGAGATTATGTAATGGACGCGAAAATAGCCTTTGGGATAGTTTTAAAGAAAGTGAGGAAAGAGAAAAATATTTCTCAGGAGCAACTTGCTTTAAAGGCTAATATTGAACGAGCCCATATTTCTAAGCTTGAGCGAGGTCTGTTTCAACCAAGTCTTTCAACGATAATTGCTATCGCTAATATTCTTGATTGTAAACCAGGTATGTTGGTGGATATGGCCGCAGAAGAATTAACCAGAAACGAGTAAACTCAATGGTTGATTTATTGTTTTAAAACGAAAGTGCGGTCGAAATTTTGCAAATCAACTCACTTGATCTAGTCTACGAATCACCGAATCCATACACGACTTATTTTCAAATACGTAATAAATACAACTGTTTTTCTGTGAGCCATATTTTTTGTTTACCACTCAGAGTGACAAAAAGAAACAATGCCACTGTATTTGCCTGAGTGCTCTTTTGGCATCATTGCCCATATGTTGTTCAAAGAGAATAAGTTGGCTTCACTCTGATGAACTATAGCCAATAATTGCATCAGGAATTATTTGTAAATCTCAGGCGCTTAGTGAAGCCTTAGATTTAGAGGTAACTCAACTCGATGAGTTATTACTTCACTCGCGTTCAAAATAACAATGAAAGAAATTCAATCAATATCACTGCCTACTTATCCATTTGATAAACGATATTTTAAAATCAATAGTCGCTATACGATGGTAATAATCAGCAGCAAAGAAACAACTTCGCCCGAGTGGTCGTTTTATATTTTCTAGTGAGTATTTTCATTGCTCTGCAAGCCATTTGGCTCATCTTTGAGTGAGACAATACACTGGTGCAAGTGGTCACTTTCATGGCATAAAACCAAACTGTAAACCTGTCACTAGAGGCTTATCTATTTTCCTTAATGTGCGTAAATAACGATTCACCGTTGAGATACTTACATTCGGTAAAATAGTACACAGTTGCTTTGAAGTAAGGTATTGGAATATGGCTAACGCTTCTAAGACGTAGCTCTGAGCTAGAGTTGATTTCAATGCGTTAATATTTAGGAGATAAACCTGAAAGATCAATGTGTTTATTGAGCCTATTTGGCTCAAAGTTAATTATTTTTTTAAAATAATATTTTGATAATTGAATCTTACGTATTTGTTTCCATAGCGTATAAGGCATTGAATGAGCATTATTTAAAAGAAAGCTTGGTACCCTAATTTTAAATGGTAATGCCATTGATGACTTTATCCAAAATTCTCAATGTTTCAAGTTTTCTATTTCACTTGCTGGTATTGCAGTTTCATCTTCAATTGCTTTTCGGCTTTTTCGTTCATTCTGTCAGGCAATAATCACTCATACTCACAGTAATGCTTTTTGAAGATATTTATCTCAACATTGTCAGATGTATTGACTCGCCAGAACAAGGTACAGCTTGTATTTACGTAATTGGGTTAACGCTTTTTCGAGATCTGGTGATATAAAATTATGAAACTCATCAATAAATAGATAGGTTGGAACTCTTTTTGATTGTACCTTATTCGCTCTTTTTAGAGCTATGACACGAAGTAGGGCAACAATAAAACGTCAATAGGCTTCCACACTATCACTTCAGAGTTCTCACAGTGGCAGTCTAAATATGATGATTTTTTTCTGTTGTACTAAACTTTCAAGATCTATTGAATCAGCTCAAGTGAGTAATCGTTGTAATATTGGATCGTTGAGTAATACTTGCAGTCTCATTTCTATAGCATGTTTACTAATTGATAGTGATTTACTTTTAAATTTTTGAGAGAAAAAGCTACGATGTAATTGATTCTCTAGCTGTAATCAATGCTTGATCAGGTCTGAATTTTCATCATCATTCATGAATCGCTTTAAATCAATCAATGAGCTATTTCCGCGTCTGAGTAGAGCGGTTACACATGGGTACAAAATTGCGTTCATCTGACTCGTAGTAGTGGTTCATTTAAGTAAGACATTGAATATTTTTATGATCTCTTGCGTCATGAGATTAATACTATCGTCATGTGAATCAACAAAACTAAAGGGATTAATTGAAGGGTAGGCGTTTGAGCTTAATGACGGATCGATATACACCAATCTATTAGCTATCTTTTTGTTTGAAAACTCTTTAAATCTCGCTATTTCTTTCGACATATCTCAATGTGGATCAAGCAGCACAATGGCATTTTTTGGTTTCGCTCATTGTACCTCAGAGTAGATTAATTGTTTTATCAGTTCACTTTTTCCACTTCATGTTTTTCAGGAAATGTAGATGTGTCTTTGTCTGTGAGAGGTTTTTATTTTCTTGCGTAATGTACGTTGGAAAAACCAGTTATTCATCATTCAAATAAATCGAATCATTTCGTTTTTTTTAAAATTTAAATGCGTTTTAACTTATCAGCTTATGTACAATTTTTTCGGCAATATAATCAGAGCATCTTAGGAGAAATGTTTTCAACTTTACTATAGCATACGTAAAGATCCCCCATCCTTAGCACATACACGAACCATCTTGATTATTCATTGGATCTGCTTCGTATTTAGATTCAACAAGTCGTAAAAGACTTTTGAACGTTCTGAGGCTTTTTCACCGTTACTTGGTTGATATACATCGATTGAAATTGACGTAAGAAATGTTTCTTTTTTCATTAAAAAAAGTTAGAAATATATAATTGCCAGACGTCTTAGGCTCAGCAATTATACTCAGGCGATATTAAATCAACATTAAATTATTCAACTTTTTTTTAAAATGTAAAGAGCGTGCAATATAAAGGGGTAAAATGTATCAAAGGAAATGATAATTTTAGGATTTTTAGTCATTTTACCCATATTTATACGTTTATTTATTGGAGCAATGTTCTAAATTTTTAATCATAAATTTACGTTAATAAGTGGTTCTAAAATATTGGCTATTTGGGTCAGTGCTGATTTGCGCTCATCAAGATAATCATAACGATCATAAATCCCTTCTACTCCCTTGAGTTTATGATTCAAACAACGCTCAGCTACATGACCAGCGATGCCATTTTTGGCTAATAGGCTGCGACACGTTCTTCGTAAATCATGTACTGTAAAGTGAGCTACAGGCATTTTTTCTTCACGAAATAGTTTTTGAATAGCAGCATTTAAAGTGTCAGGACTTATATGCCCAAAGCGTTTACTTAAGCGTCTATTAGGGAAAACGTACTGCGAACCATATGCTCGTACTTTTAATTCTTGTAACCAGTCAATTGTTACTGAATTTAATGGTACTGAGATTCCTCGGCCTGTTTTACTTCTTTCTTGGGGGATATGCCAAAGCTCTGCTTGAAAATCAAATTCCTCCCATTTAGCTGCTATAAGTTCACCTTTTCGTACAGCCAGTGCAATAAGCAGAGCAGTAGCAAGGTAATTATCCCGTGTAAACTGATTATGGTTTTCTCGAAAACATAAAAAGATTTGTTTGATTTCTTCAAGTGATAAAGCACGACTTCGACTTTGTTCGACTCCACCTGCGTCAGATAATGTAAAAGCTTCGGCTGGATTCGTTGTACGTAAATCGAGTTTAATGGAATGACGGAAAAGTTGCTTGCAATACATTAAAGCATCATTGGCTATAGTGGGTCGGCTACTTTCAGCTATATGTTGAATAATGGCTCTAATATCTCGTGGTGTAACTTGCTGTATGGATAGCTCACCTACAAACGGGGCAATATCTTTTGTATATACACGTCTAGGGATATTAGGGTGCTTTAAACGTTTTTCACAGTCTTTTAACCAATCTTCTGCAAGGTCATTCACTGTGTTGATTACTTCTTTATCAAGCCGTTTTCTTTCAGCTAAAGGGTCAATATTTCCATTCTTAATATCAACTTTAATTTGAGCCGCTTGTAATTTAGCCTCAGCAAGAGAAAGCTCTGGGAATTTTCCAAGAGTCATTTCTTTTCGTTTTTTATAAATACTATATCGAATCGTAAAAAAAGCGCTTCCCTCATCGCTTATACGAATGTATAAGCCATTTGAGATAGCGTATTTTCCTACGGCCTTATCTTTGATAAGGCTCTTAATTTTTTGAACTGTAATTATTGCTGTCATTTCAACCTCTTATCCGTGAAGTGGTGACAGGTTCCTACTATTTTAGGATAGCTTTCAGATTTTTCAAGAATCTGTCACCATTTCTGTCACCACATTTACTTAACTAAGAGCAAATTGTGGTAACAGGTTGAAACGATGAAATTCCATAAGCTATAGATTTTATTGGTTATTTTAACATTCTGAAACAGCCTGAAACATCATTCGATGTTCTGGATCTGCTCTCTCATTTGCTCAATCAATACTTTAAGCTCAACCGCTGCATTGGTAATATCACTGTTGATTGATTTAGAGGCGAGGGTGTTCGCTTCGCGGTTAAACTCTTGCATCATGAAATCTAAACGACGGCCACAAGCACCACCTTTTTTAAGGATTTTTTTAGTTTCTTTTACGTGTGACTTTAAGCGGTCGAGCTCTTCTGCCACATCTTGTTTTTGTGCAAGGTAGATAAGCTCTTGCTCTAGGCGAGATTCGTCAATGTCGGTTTTTAAATCTTCTAACTTTTGGTTGAGCTTTTCACGCTGCCATTTCGCTATTTCTGGCATGTGGGTTTCTACAACGGCTACTTGCTCTAAAATCGTATCAAGGCGAGTGGCGATCATTTCTTCAAGGTTTGCACCCTCATCACCGCGGGCTGTTTTAAAATCTTCAATTACTTGGTCAAAACCTGCAATAAGCGCCGTGTTTACGCTATCCATATCGAGTTCTTCAGCTTCCATAACACCAGGCCAACGTAAAATATCAACAGGGTTAATGTCACCATTACTTTGCTGCTGCACCCACTTAGCACTATTAATTAGCTGTGCTGCTAATGCTTCATTAATAGAAAGCTCACCAACGTGTGCTGGATTCGCGACAAATTTTAAAAATACTTCGACTTTGCCGCGCTGTAAATGTTTACGCAGGCGCTCTCGAATTACCGGCTCCATGCCACGAAATTGCTCAGGTGCGCGAATAAAGGTTTCAAGGTAGCGTTGGTTAACTGAACGAACTTCCCACGTGCCAGTGCCCCAATCGCCTTTTATTTCGCGACGCGCGTAAGCAGTCATACTGTGGATCATGGATGGTTTCCTAGTTTTATTAAACAATATTAAAAGTGATTATACCGTAACACTGGTTAAGCTCTAGCGGAAATTTTTGTTGCTGCGAATTTTACAATTTGCTTTTGTTTAAATCAGCATGGCATCTACAGCTATATATACATATAATGTGGGAAATTCTGAATTAAGGGGATCGTGAATGCGTCCAAGCGAAAGAACACCTAACCAAATTAGACCGGTTACATTTACACGTAATTACACTTTGCATGCTGAAGGCTCTGTGTTGGTTGAGTTTGGTAACACAAAAGTACTTTGTACAGCCACTGTTGAATCAGGTGTACCGCGTTTTATGAAAGGCCAAGGTAAAGGCTGGATCACAGCTGAGTACGGTATGTTACCGCGCTCTACCCATACCCGAAATGGCCGTGAAGCGGCGCGTGGCAAGCAAAGCGGTCGTACTATGGAAATTCAACGTTTAATTGCACGCGCACTTCGTGCCGCAGTTGATTTAAAAGCGTTAGGCGAAAATACCATTACTATTGATTGTGATGTTATTCAAGCTGATGGCGGAACTCGTACTGCATCAATCAGTGGTGCTTGTGTTGCTCTAGTCGATGCGTTAACACATATGCGTAGCAAGGGTATGATCAATTCAAATCCTCTTAAATTTATGATTGCAGCTATTTCGGTAGGTATTTATAAAGGCCAAGCTATTAGCGATTTAGAATATTTAGAAGATTCTGACGCTGAAACAGATATGAATGTCATTCTAACTGAAACCGGTAAAATCATCGAAATTCAAGGCACCGCAGAAGGCGAACCGTTCTCGTTTGATGAACTAGATGAGTTACTCACGCTTGCCAAGCATTCAATCCGTGAAATCATTGACGTGCAAAAACAAGCATTAGCTTAATAAGTAATAGGTTTATAGTAATGAAAGATTATCAAATCGAGTTTATTGAATTCGCCTTAGAAAAACAGGTGCTAAAGTTTGGTGAGTTTACCTTAAAATCTGGCCGTACTAGCCCTTACTTCTTTAATGCGGGGTTGTTTAATACAGGTCGTGACCTTGCTCGTTTAGGTCGCTTTTATGCGGCAGCCCTTGAAGATGCAGGTATTGAATATGATGTTTTATTTGGCCCTGCTTATAAAGGTATTCCAATTGCAACAACTACCGCAGTAGCACTTGCAGATCATCATAATAAAGATGTGCCTTATTGCTTTAACCGCAAAGAGAAAAAAGCACATGGTGAAGGCGGTACATTAGTTGGTGCTGAGCTAAAAGGCAAAATCATGTTAGTAGATGACGTGATCACTGCTGGAACAGCAATTCGTGAGTCTATGGAAATCATTGCTGAAAATGGTGCAGATTTAAGTGGTGTACTAATAGCTTTAGACCGTCAGGAAAGAGGCAAAGCAGAGCTATCGGCTATTCAAGAAGTTGAACGTGACTTTGCCACTAAAGTTGTTTCAATAGTCAAACTGGCAGATCTAATTAGCTACCTTGAAACGAAAGGGTCTATGAACGAGCATCTTGCATCTGTAAAAGCCTATCGTGAGCAATATGGTATAGCTTAATCTAAGTATACGTAAAGTTATTCAACAAAAGCCCGATGATTTTCATCGGGCTTTTGCGTTTTATAACTGCATAAAGTTATTGTGAAGTTAAAAAAGTATCTCTTTTGTAGTGTTTGGTTTGAATTTTGAACGAACAGCACTTTATTTGAAGTTTTCTTCAAAAAACGCTTGCGTAAAATCCGCCGCGCCCTATAATGCGACCCCACTGAGACGGCAGAGCGCAACGCATTGCGAGGCATGAGCTACTTAGTAAGTCGAGTAAAACTTGATTTAGCTTTTTAATAAAGTTTAAATTTAAGTGTTGGCAAAAAAATAGGAAAGCGTAAGATTCGCTTCCCTTGAGTTGCTAAGGCAACTCAAACGTTCTTTAACAATATAAAGCAATCATCTGTGTGGGCACTCGTACAGATTGAGTTCTAACAGCCAAACTTAGTTCGCTAAGTAAGGCAAAAAATTTAGAGTCTCAATGTGATTTCTCGAAAGAGAAGCTGAGTGACCAACAGAAGTAACTTATTTATAAGTTGCTTCGGCACAGTCAATTCAATATCGAAAGATATTAAATAAATTCAGAATTCATTGAGCATGTCCTTAGGGACAGAAAAAACTTTTAATTGAAGAGTTTGATCATGGCTCAGATTGAACGCTGGCGGCAGGCCTAACACATGCAAGTCGAGCGGTAACAGAGAGGTGCTTGCACCTTTGCTGACGAGCGGCGGACGGGTGAGTAATGCTTGGGAATATGCCTTTTGGTGGGGGACAACAGTTGGAAACGACTGCTAATACCGCATGATGTCTACGGACCAAAGTGGGGGACCTTCGGGCCTCACGCCAAGAGATTAGCCCAAGTGGGATTAGCTAGTTGGTAAGGTAATGGCTTACCAAGGCGACGATCCCTAGCTGGTTTGAGAGGATGATCAGCCACACTGGGACTGAGACACGGCCCAGACTCCTACGGGAGGCAGCAGTGGGGAATATTGCACAATGGGCGCAAGCCTGATGCAGCCATGCCGCGTGTGTGAAGAAGGCCTTCGGGTTGTAAAGCACTTTCAGTAAGGAGGAAAGGTTATACTTTAATAGAGTATAGCTGTGACGTTACTTACAGAAGAAGCACCGGCTAACTCCGTGCCAGCAGCCGCGGTAATACGGAGGGTGCGAGCGTTAATCGGAATTACTGGGCGTAAAGCGTACGCAGGCGGTTTGTTAAGCGAGATGTGAAAGCCCTGGGCTCAACCTGGGAACTGCATTTCGAACTGGCAAACTAGAGTGTGATAGAGGGTGGTAGAATTTCAGGTGTAGCGGTGAAATGCGTAGAGATCTGAAGGAATACCGATGGCGAAGGCAGCCACCTGGGTCAACACTGACGCTCATGTACGAAAGCGTGGGGAGCAAACAGGATTAGATACCCTGGTAGTCCACGCCGTAAACGATGTCTACTAGAAGCTCGGGTCCTCGGACTTGTTTTTCAAAGCTAACGCATTAAGTAGACCGCCTGGGGAGTACGGCCGCAAGGTTAAAACTCAAATGAATTGACGGGGGCCCGCACAAGCGGTGGAGCATGTGGTTTAATTCGATGCAACGCGAAGAACCTTACCTACACTTGACATACTGAGAACTTACTAGAGATAGTTTGGTGCCTTCGGGAACTCAGATACAGGTGCTGCATGGCTGTCGTCAGCTCGTGTTGTGAGATGTTGGGTTAAGTCCCGCAACGAGCGCAACCCCTATCCTTAGTTGCTAGCAGGTAATGCTGAGAACTCTAAGGAGACTGCCGGTGATAAACCGGAGGAAGGTGGGGACGACGTCAAGTCATCATGGCCCTTACGTGTAGGGCTACACACGTGCTACAATGGCGCATACAGAGTGCTGCGAACTCGCGAGAGTAAGCGAATCACTTAAAGTGCGTCGTAGTCCGGATTGGAGTCTGCAACTCGACTCCATGAAGTCGGAATCGCTAGTAATCGCGTATCAGAATGACGCGGTGAATACGTTCCCGGGCCTTGTACACACCGCCCGTCACACCATGGGAGTGGGTTGCTCCAGAAGTAGATAGTCTAACCTTAGGGAGGACGTTTACCACGGAGTGATTCATGACTGGGGTGAAGTCGTAACAAGGTAGCCCTAGGGGAACCTGGGGCTGGATCACCTCCTTATACGATTTAGAACTTATTTGTTCGTAGTGTCCACACAGATGATTGTTAGTTAGTTTTGCCCAGTGGGTTTAACTAATTAATATGCTCTTTAAAAATTTGGAAAAGCTGATAATAAAATTCGTATGAATACATTTGTATTTGTACAGAGTTTTCAAAAGTAAAAAAGAATGATAGCAGTATCATTCAGTGCCATTTAATGAACGTTTTACGTTCGTTGATTGGTATCTACTTTAGTATTCAATATTAACTTCTGGCGAAGTTAAACTGTCACACAACAAAGACCCGTTTGGGTTGTATGGTTAAGTGACTAAGCGTACACGGTGGATGCCTTGGCAGTTGGAGGCGATGAAGGACGTATTAACTTGCGATAAGCCTAGTCAAGCTAGTAAAAAGCACTTGAGACTAGGATTTCCGAATGGGGAAACCCACCTGCTTGCAGGTATCGTTAACTGAATACATAGGTTAACGAGGCGAACGCGGAGAACTGAAACATCTAAGTACCCGTAGGAAAAGAAATCAACCGAGATTCCGGAAGTAGCGGCGAGCGAAACCGGAACAGCCCTTAAGCTTATTATGTGTTAATGGAAGGCGCTGGAAAGCGCCACGATACAGGGTGATAGTCCCGTACATAAAAATGCATTTTAAGTGAAATCGAGTAGGTCGGAGCACGTGAAACTTTGACTGAATATAGGTGGACCATCATCTAAGGCTAAATACTCCCAACTGACCGATAGTGAACCAGTACCGTGAGGGAAAGGCGAAAAGAACCCCTGTGAGGGGAGTGAAATAGAACCTGAAACCGTGTACGTACAAGCAGTAGGAGCCCACTTGTTGGGTGACTGCGTACCTTTTGTATAATGGGTCAGCGACTTATATTTTGTAGCGAGGTTAACCGATTAGGGTAGCCGTAGGGAAACCGAGTCTTAACTGGGCGACTAGTTGCAAGGTATAGACCCGAAACCCGGTGATCTAGCCATGGGCAGGTTGAAGGTTGAGTAACATCAACTGGAGGACCGAACCCACTAACGTTGAAAAGTTAGGGGATGACCTGTGGCTAGGAGTGAAAGGCTAATCAAACCGGGAGATAGCTGGTTCTCCCCGAAATCTATTTAGGTAGAGCCTCGGACGAATACTTACGGGGGTAGAGCACTGTTAAGGCTAGGGGGTCATCCCGACTTACCAACCCTTTGCAAACTCCGAATACCGTAAAGTACTATCCGGGAGACACACGGCGGGTGCTAACGTCCGTCGTGAAGAGGGAAACAACCCAGACCGCCAGCTAAGGTCCCAAAGTCATAGTTAAGTGGGAAACGATGTGGAAAGGCCCAGACAGCCAGGAGGTTGGCTTAGAAGCAGCCATCCTTTAAAGAAAGCGTAATAGCTCACTGGTCGAGTCGGTCTGCGCGGAAGATGTAACGGGGCTAAACTATGCACCGAAGCTGCGGATTCATCTTAGGATGAGTGGTAGGGGAGCGTTCTGTAAGCGGTTGAAGGTGTACCGGGAGGTATGCTGGACGTATCAGAAGTGCGAATGCTGACATGAGTAACGATAATGCGGGTGAAAAACCCGCACGCCGGAAGACCAAGGGTTCCTATCCCATGTTAATCAGGGTAGGGTAAGTCGACCCCTAAGGCGAGGCCGAAAGGCGTAGTCGATGGGAAACGGATTAATATTTCCGTACTTGGTATAATTGCGATGGGGGGACGGAGCAGGCTAAGCAAGCATGGCGTTGGTAGTCCATGTGAAAGTGAGTAGGCTAGTGACTTAGGTAAATCCGGGTTGCTGTTAGGCTGAGACACGAGACGAGTCACTAAGGTGATGAAGTTGCTGATGCCATACTTCCAGGAAAAGCCTCTAAGCTTCAGATTATACCGAATCGTACCCCAAACCGACACAGGTGGTCAGGTAGAGAATACTAAGGCGCTTGAGAGAACTCGGGTGAAGGAACTAGGCAAAATCGTACCGTAACTTCGGGAGAAGGTACGCTCCGATTGGTGATGAGACTTGCTCTCTAAGCTGATTGGAGCCGCAGTGACCAGGTGGCTGGGACTGTTTATTAAAAACACAGCACTGTGCAAAATCGCAAGATGACGTATACGGTGTGACACCTGCCCGGTGCCGGAAGGTTAATTGATGGGGTTATCTTCGGAGAAGCTCTTGATCGAAGCCCCGGTAAACGGCGGCCGTAACTATAACGGTCCTAAGGTAGCGAAATTCCTTGTCGGGTAAGTTCCGACCTGCACGAATGGTGTAACCATGGCCACGCTGTCTCCACCCGAGACTCAGTGAAATTGAAATCGCAGTGAAGATGCTGTGTACCCGCGGCTAGACGGAAAGACCCCGTGAACCTTTACTACAGCTTGGCACTGAACATTGAACCTACATGTGTAGGATAGGTGGGAGACTAAGAAGCAGAGACGCTAGTTTTTGTGGAGTCGTCCTTGAAATACCACCCTTGTAGTTTTGATGTTCTAACGTTGGCCCCTGGATCGGGGTTACGGACAGTGCCTGGTGGGTAGTTTGACTGGGGCGGTCTCCTCCCAAAGAGTAACGGAGGAGCACGAAGGTTGGCTAAGTACGGTCGGACATCGTACGGTTAGTGTAATGGTAGAAGCCAGCTTAACTGCGAGACAGACACGTCGAGCAGGTACGAAAGTAGGTCATAGTGATCCGGTGGTTCTGAATGGAAGGGCCATCGCTCAACGGATAAAAGGTACTCCGGGGATAACAGGCTGATACCGCCCAAGAGTTCATATCGACGGCGGTGTTTGGCACCTCGATGTCGGCTCATCACATCCTGGGGCTGAAGTCGGTCCCAAGGGTATGGCTGTTCGCCATTTAAAGTGGTACGCGAGCTGGGTTTAGAACGTCGTGAGACAGTTCGGTCCCTATCTGCCGTGGGCGTTTGAGAATTGAGAGGGGTTGCTCCTAGTACGAGAGGACCGGAGTGAACGAACCGCTGGTGTTCGGGTTGTCATGCCAATGGCATTGCCCGGTAGCTACGTTCGGAACTGATAAGCGCTGAAAGCATCTAAGCGCGAAGCAGGCCTCGAGATGAGTTCTCACTAGACTTTTAAAGTCTCTGAAGGGCCGTTGAAGACTACAACGTTGATAGGCAAGATGTGGAAGCATAGTGATATGTTAAGCTAACTTGTACTAATTACCCGTGAGGCTTAACCATACAACGCCAAACGCGTTTTATGTGATAGTTGAACAAGCGAAGAAGTTAAGATTGTAGGTCGTGATTTATCGCGACAACTAAAGTAGATTTACTGACAGCTTTAAGCGATAAGCTTTAAGTTGTAAGAAGACAATTATCAGCCATTTTCCAAATTTTAATTAATTGGCTCGAAAGAGCGGATTAATACCAAATTTGCTTGGTGACAATAGCGTTTTGGACCCACCTGACCCCATGCCGAACTCAGTAGTGAAACGAAACAGCGCCGATGATAGTGTAGCATTTGTTATGTGAAAGTAGGTCATCGCCAGGCTCCAAATTGAGAAAGCCCGACTAGAAATAGTCGGGCTTTTTTACGTCTAGAATAAAGTGAGCAAGGAAGACCGCAATAATCGTTGGTATTCGTCTGCTGATACTGCATAATTTTACCAATAAAGTGATCCTGCTTTTAAACTAACATGATAGACTTTTGTTTCTATTTTCAATGCCTGTGAGGGTTACGTTGCCTACCTCAGATTACCAACATGTGTTAAATGAAATTACCGCTGAAGTTCAACCATTGCTATCTCAGGGGAAAGTTGCTGATTATATCCCCGCGCTAGCTGAGGTTGATGCTAATCAATTTTCCATTGCTATCTATACAACGGATGGACAGACCTTTTGTGCAGGTGAGTGTACTCAGCGTTTTACTATTCAGTCTGTATCAAAAGTGATGACATTGACACTTGCCTTACAGCGTTATGGGGATGAACTATGGCAACGGGTAGGCAAAGAGCCTTCTGGTACGGCGTTTAACTCGCTGACACAGCTTGAGTTTGAAAAAGGTGTACCACGTAATCCGTTTATAAATGCTGGCGCTATTGTGACCTGTGATGCGTTATACAGTCGTTTGTCAGCACCTATGCATTCAATGCTTGAAGCTTTTCGAACTTTGTCAGGCAATAAAACAATCGTGATTGATAAAAAAGTTGCCAATTCTGAATATGAATTTCGCCATCGTAATGCTGCTATGGGGCATTTGATGAAGTCGTTTGGGAATTTTCATAATGAAGTTGATGATGTGCTGTGGGCTTACTTTAACTTTTGTGCGATTGAGCTTAACTGTGTTGAATTAGCTAAAGCGTATAATTTTTTGGCGAATAAAGGTATTTGCCATTTGAGTGATAAGCGAGTGCTTTCCAGCTTGCAAACTAAACAGTTAAACTCTTTGTTATTTACCAGTGGCTTATATGATGCTGCAGGTGATTTTGGTTACCGAGTGGGGATGCCGGGTAAATCAGGTGTGTCGGGCACCATTTTGGCTGTGCTACCAGGTAAATTTACCGTGGCGGTGTATTCGCCTGGATTGAATTCATACGGTAATTCAGTGGCAGGAATAGCAGCCCTGGAGCTGCTATCTAAAAAGCTCGATATTTCTATCTTTTAATTGATAAGACAAGTCTACTGTTCCCAGTAGACTTGTTCTAAGCAATCTTCACGCTCAGGTAAACCACGCGATAAGCGAGGTGAATGTTGTACTAATACTTCATAGCTTGCACGGTTGGCATATTTACTGATCTGTGCCAATGATGAGTAGGTCATTGCAGGTTGTTGGTGTTTGGCCGAGTTACCCACATTGAGCTTGTGATAAACGTTGGCTGATAGGTCATGTAACACTGCTGCTAATGCACAATCACCGGCGCCATTGGTATTTTTAATTGAGTCAGGGCCACCCATGAAAGGGGCTGTGTGACTGTAAGCGCGGATTGGCATTTCGCAATCGGCTTTACGCATAGCGCGAGAGAATTCATAGCGGTTAAAGTCAGCTATTGCACCAGGTAATAACGGGTATTCAGTTTCCCGTTTAAATTGCTCGTCAACAAAGCCTGCCATAAATAAGCCTTTTTCACCTGCTGTGCAGATCACTAAATCGACCCAATCTAGCGCTTTATCTGCGGCCAGTAGTGGATCTTCAAAACCTGTTATTGCTAGCCCTTCTTCTTCATTCATCGCTAAAATATCAACATGCTTAGCAACAAACTCTGCCCACCAGGTTGGATCTTGCTCGATTAGGAATTTTGTTCCAAGCGTTAATACTACTGGCACGTCAGCATCATTAGCATATTTGACCGCTTGCATAGTTGCTTCGGTCATCGTCTCAGAACCTTGTGTACGCATTAAGTAAGCGCTGATCACTAAAGCTGATGAGTTTTCTATTAGCTCTTTATCAATTGATTCAGGGCGTAAATGATTCATCAGCCCGGCGCTAATTGCAAAGGTACGTTCGCCGGTATCATCAATTAAAGTGAAGCAGCGGCCAATAGGGCCATCGACAGGTTGCAAATAATCTAAATCTACACGGCTGGAGGTGTTACATAAAAAGCGATAAGCGTAGCTACCAATTTTAATGTTTTCACTCATTACACCAAGTAGCACTGAGCGATCATCAGCAAGCACTGAATAATTGTGCATCGTGTTACCAATGGTGCCACCGGCAAACTCATAATCGACCATATCGTTGAGTTTTAAGCGGTCATATAATGCATTAGTAATATCATTATCAATAACCTGCGACATACCTCTACGCAGCTGAAATTCATCAAGGAAAGCTTGATCAACTTTAGCTTCTATATCAACCACGATTTGATCGATCCCGGTAATATAGCTGCGCTGTAACCGATCACTGGCGTTAAGTTGATTTGTTAGTGGATCTTTGGCTTCCACTGGAAAATAATGTTTATGCCTGCGGCGTCCAGGAAATTTCATTTGCTACCCGTGTGTTGTGAGCTAAATAAAAAAAGCGGGAGATTATAGCGTATATCACCTAGGGTGAGCCATGTAAAAGCGGCTTTAATTTGGTTTATTTTTGTCACTAAGTACTATGTTTAGCGTTTTAATCGCCTAAGTGAGTATAATTAAACAATAATTAGTTAAAAGGTAAGTTGATGACCGAGCAATTTGACGATCAATATTGGATGGCAAAAGCACTTGAGTACGCCCACAAGGCTGAACAATTGGATGAAATTCCTGTGGGTGCAGTGCTAGTTAAAAATAACCAGTTGATTGCAGTTGGGTATAATCGTTCAATTACAGATAATGACCCTTCTGCTCACGCTGAGATGATAGCAATTCGCGAAGGTGGTAAGGCACTTAATAATTATCGCTTAATCGATTGTACGCTGTATGTCACGTTGGAGCCGTGCTCAATGTGCGCGGGTTTACTGGTACACAGTCGTATTAAGCGGCTAGTGTTTGGTGCTGCGGATGAAAAAACAGGTTCTGCGGGTTCAATAATGAATTTATTGCAAGATTCAAGATTAAATCATCAAGTTGATGTAGAAGCTGGGGTATTAAGTGAATTATGTGGACAAACAATTTCAGACTTTTTTAAACGTCGCCGCCAAGAGATCAAAGCTAAAAAACAAGCGCAGCACGACCTGAAGGCTTAGCCTACAGGCGTAGCTGTACTTAATTCTGCCATTTGCTGCATCGCAAACATACGACGGCGCCAAATAACTTTTTTATGTAAATTACGCAGCATGATTCTGCGGCGTGTGGATGATGAATAAATCACGTTGCGTTTGAACGAATGAGTACGCCGACGTTTCAGCATGGTTGCTCCTGAAAATGTGAGAGTGAGAAAAGATATAAGTTAATTATATACTTGATACTACACAGTAGTGATCATTTGATGACAAGTAAATAGATATTTTAGTTTGCGAGTACCTATCGCATTTAAAGTTATTTTTATTGTTCGCCGTTATCTTTTTTTGACGGTGACAGCTCATCTATACTGTCATCTTTTGTTGGGGAGGGCGTGGTTTGTATTGTGGCAGGCTTTTGATTTTTAATCTCAGCAGCTTGAGCCGCAGGTTGAGCTATTTGTTCAGCCTCATCGGGTTCCGTGGTCGGTGTGCTGATCGCATCATTTTCATCGAGCCATACCAGCGCGTCGTAATAACGGCGAATATTATCAACGTATTGCACCGCAACATCACCGCGTGAATAGCCATATTTGGTTTTTCGGTAGTATCTCTTTTTGATTAATAACGGCAGGCGTTTTTTTACATCGGCCCATTTATCAGGGCTTGCGCCTTGTTGCTCGGTGATGATCCGTGCATCGTTTACATGACCCCAGCCAATATTGTATGAAGCCAACGCCAGCCAAGTGCGATCCGGCTGTGGCACACGATCAGGAATACGCTTTTCTAGTTTCATTAAATATTCAGCGCCGCCTTTGATATTCTGCTCTGGCGCTAAACGGTTAGTGACACCTACTTGCTTGGCTGTATCGAGTGTGAGCATCATAATACCACGTACGCCAGTTGGCGATTTTGCTCGTGGATTCCACATTGATTCTTGATAACTTAAAGCTGCAAGTAGTCGCCAATCTAGGCTGCCAGCATATTGCTCAAACCAAGGTTGGTATTTTGGTAAGGTTTCTTTAATTGCTTCAATATAGGCAAGGGTGTTTACGTAATTAAACTGACGTACATGACCAAAGTACTTTTCTTCAAGTACGTAAAGTTGGTTGCTTTGTTTTACTTCACCAAAAAATGGCACCATTAGCGCATAGAGCGAATCATCGCCATCTTTACGAAGTAACCATGCGATAGGGTCGTTGCGTGTGACTGAAAAGCCGATGCTTAGATTGGGGTGATAACGACGAAATAAAGATAGTGTATGGGAGTCTGCTAGGGTGTAATCAATTTCGCCATCGATCACTGCTTGTAACAGCTCTTCTTCGTCTAAATCCTCTGTTTCATGCCAGCTTAAATCTGGATGAGTTTGCTGTAATTGTTGCAGTGCTAATGAGTGACTACTTTTGGCAAGCACTGTGAGGTTATCTGTTAGGTCATCAAAATCGCGCGGTCTAATTCTACCTTGTTTATAAACCAATTTTTGACTAATAGTACGATAAGTAGGGCCAAATCGATAATTTTGTGCTCGGGCTTTATTGTAGGTTAGGCCAGATGCAATTAAATCTAAATCACCGCTATCTAAGCGTGAAAACATATCGGATAAGTTAAAAAATGGCACCATTTCAAGCTCAACGCCCAAGTGATCGGCAAATTCTTGCGCTAGCTCATATTCAAAACCTTGCTCGCCTTGCACTGCTTGGTAATAATTACTTGCGCCGGCTAACGTACCCACTCTTATTTTATTTTGAGCTTTAATATGGCTCAGTTGTGATTGTTGCTGCTGCATATCGCAGGCACATAAAAGCATTACTAACGTAATGATTGTTATTAGCTTTTGTTTAAACATACTGCGCCCCTTGAATGCTACTACTCCCTTATAGCAAAACTTTTCGATGCCGTCACTTGGCGATTAGTTTTAAGTGCTGCTTTGCGATTAGAACTTAAGCTACTGTACGCAGTAAAAATCTTAACTAACTGTTGGCTTTAAACAATTTTAATTCCCCCCGGATCCTGTATTTCCGAGTTACTTGAGTATATAATACGCGCCTAAAATATCGTTCAATCCCTAACCCCGGATGAAAATACCTATGTTGATCCTTCGTGGTGCACCAGCACTTTCCGATTTTAGAGTTCAGAAAATTTTAGCCCGTTGCCAACAGGCGCAACTTCCAGTTACTAACGTATACGCTGAGTATGCACACTTTGCTGACTTAACAGCACAGCTGTCAAGTGACGAGCAAACTAAGCTTGAGAAGTTACTTACCTATGGTCCAACGATTGCCGAACATACACCAGCAGGTACTTTAGTGTTAGTAACGCCGCGTCCTGGCACTATTTCACCATGGGCTTCAAAAGCGACGGATATTGCACATAACTGTGGTTTAGCACAAGTGCACCGTGTGGAACGTGGTATTGCTTACTACGTTGAAGGTGACTTAAGTGCTGAGCAATTGGCTCAAGTTGCTGCGTTATTACATGACCGTATGACTGAAGCGACACACAGCACACTGGACGATGCTGGCAAGTTATTCCGTACTGATGTACCAAGCAAAATGTCATCTGTTGATATTTTAGGTGGTGGCCGTGAAGCACTCGCTACAGCAAACGTTGAGCAAGGCTTTGCACTGGCTGATGACGAAATCGATTACTTGGTAGAAAATTTCCAAAAGTTAGGGCGTAACCCGAACGACATCGAATTATTTATGTTTGCACAAGCAAACTCTGAACATTGTCGCCATAAAATCTTTAATGCTGATTGGACAATTGACGGAATTGAACAGCCTAAATCTCTGTTCAAAATGATAAAAAATACCTATGAGCTAAACCCTGAGAATGTGTTATCAGCTTATAAAGATAACGCAGCGGTAATGAAAGGCTCTAAAGCAGGTCGTTTCTTCCCAAATGCTGAAGGCGAATACGCTTATCATCAAGAGAACATTGAAATCCTGATGAAAGTTGAAACCCATAATCACCCAACTGCAATTGCGCCATTCTCTGGTGCGGCAACCGGTTCTGGTGGTGAAATTCGTGATGAAGGTGCAACGGGTCGTGGCTCTAAGCCAAAAGCGGGTTTAGTTGGTTTTACTGTATCGAATCTACGTATTCCAGGCTACGAGCAACCGTGGGAAACTGATTTTGGAAAACCAGGCCGTATTGTTAACGCACTTGATATTATGATCGATGGCCCATTGGGCGGTGCGGCATTTAACAATGAGTTTGGTCGTCCTAACTTGTTAGGTTATTTCCGTACTTATGAAGAGCAAGTAAATAGCCATAATGGTGTTGAAGTACGTGGTTATCACAAACCGATTATGCTTGCCGGTGGTTTAGGTAATATTCGTACTGATCATGTACAAAAGGGTGATATTCCCGTTGGCGCTAAATTGATTGCACTGGGTGGCCCTGCAATGAACATTGGTTTAGGTGGCGGCGCCGCTTCATCAATGGCATCAGGTCAGTCAAATGAAGATTTAGATTTTGCCTCAGTACAACGTGAAAACCCTGAAATGGAACGTCGTTGTCAGGAAGTGATCGATAAATGCTGGCAGTTAGGTGATGCTAACCCAATCGCGTTTATCCACGATGTGGGCGCGGGTGGTTTATCAAATGCCTTCCCCGAGCTTGTTAATGATGGTGGCCGTGGTGGTAAATTTCAACTGCGCGATATTCCTAATGATGAGCCGGGCATGGCACCGCATGAGATCTGGTGTAACGAATCGCAAGAGCGTTATGTGCTTGCTGTAGCCGTTGAAGACTTTGACCGCTTTGAAGCTATTTGTAAGCGTGAACGTGCGCAATATGCGGTGATTGGTGAAGCCACGGAAGAACGTCATTTAACGGTTGCTGATAGTCATTTTGATAACAACCCAGTTGATTTACCACTGGATGTATTATTAGGTAAAGCACCGAAAATGCACCGCGAAGCGTATTCTTTAAAAGCTAATAGCGACGCGCTAGATACAACAAAAATTGATATCGCAGAAGCTGCAGAGCGTTTATTACGTTTGCCAACAATTGCAGAAAAAACCTTCTTGATCACCATTGGTGACCGTTCAGTGACCGGCCTAGTTGCGCGCGACCAAATGGTTGGCCCTTGGCAGGTGCCAGTTGCTAACTGTGCTGTAACCGCTGCAACTTATGATACTTACCATGGTGAGGCAATGTCTCTTGGTGAGCGTACGCCTGCCGCATTACTTAACTATGGTGCTTCTGCACGTTTAGCTGTAGCTGAGTCATTGACTAATATTGCTTGTGCTAATATTGGCGGTTTAGAAAACATTAAGTTATCAGCTAACTGGATGGCAGCAGCTGGTCACCCAGGTGAAGATGCTGGTCTTTACGAAGCGGTTAAAGCGGTTGGTGAAGAGCTTTGCCCAGCATTAGGTTTAACTGTTCCAGTGGGTAAAGACTCTATGTCGATGAAAACCCAATGGGATGAAAATGGCGAGCAAAAATCGGTTACTGCACCGTTATCATTAATCATCACTGCATTTGGTCGTGTTGAAGATGTACGTAAAACGGTTACTCCGCAGTTACGTACAGACAAAGGTGAAACCTCACTTATCTTGGTTGACCTAGGTGCGGGCAAAAACCGACTGGGTGCATCAAGCTTAGCGCAAGTTTATAAGCAATTAGGTGATGTAACGCCAGATGTAGATAGCCCTGAATTACTAAAAGGCTTCTATAATGCAATGCAGGCGTTAGTTGCTGATAACAAGTTACTGGCTTATCATGACCGTTCAGACGGTGGTTTATTTACCACTGTCGCTGAAATGGCCTTTGCAGGGCACACCGGTGTAACTGTTGACCTTGCTGGTTTAACAGGGTCAGACATTGAAGCACTTTATAATGAAGAGCTAGGTGCTGTTATTCAAGTTGCTAATAGCGATTTAGACGCAGTAAACGCGGTATTTGCTGAGCACGGTATTGCTGCAATCAGCCATGCAATTGGTACATTAAACAGTGATGACACTGTGGTATTTAATCGCGCAGGTAACACCGTGCTTAGTAATACACGTACTGAACTGCGTACTATTTGGGCTGAGACTACGTATCAAATGCAAGCACGTCGCGATAATCCTGATTGTGCTAAGCAAGAATTTGATGCCAAGTTTGACGCTAAAGACCCTGGTCTTAACGTTAAATTAAACTTTGACTTAAACGAAGATATCGCTGCACCTTACATTGCCACTGGCGCTGCTAAGCCTAAAATGGCTATCTTGCGTGAGCAAGGTGTTAACTCGCATCTAGAAATGGCTGCGGCATTTAACCGTGCCGGTTTTGCTGCGGTTGATGTACACATGAGTGATATTCTTGAAGGGCGTTTAAGCCTTGAAGAATTTAAAGGCTTAGTAGCCTGTGGTGGCTTCTCATACGGTGACGTATTAGGCGCAGGTGAAGGCTGGGCTAAATCAATCTTATTTAATGATATGGCACGCGATCAGTTCCAAAGCTTCTTTGAGCGTCAAGATTCATTTAGCTTAGGTGTGTGTAACGGTTGTCAGATGCTATCAACATTAAAAGAGTTGATCCCTGGCACTGAACATTGGCCACGCTTTGTAACGAATAAATCTGAGCGCTTTGAAGCACGCTTTAGCTTAGTTGAAGTACAACAGAATCCTTCAGTATTCTTCCAAGGTATGGCGGGCTCTCGTATGCCTATCGCTGTGTCACACGGTGAAGGTCATGCTGAGTTTGCAAACGATGCAGCAGTGAAAGCGGCACTTGACTCAGGTACTATAGCGGTTAAGTTTGTTGATAACTACGGCAATCCAACCACTCAATACCCAGCTAACCCGAACGGCTCGCCAGAAGGTATTACCGGTATTACCTCAACAGATGGCCGTGCTACTGTAATGATGCCACACCCTGAACGTGTATTCCGTGCCGTTGCTAACTCTTGGCACCCAGATGAGTGGCGCGAAGATAGTCCATGGATGCGGATGTTCCGTAACGCGCGTAAAAATGTCGGTTAAACTTCATTTATACACACTAGATTCATGATCTAGTTATAAAATAAAAGGCTGCACTGTGCAGCCTTTTTTGTTTATGCTGGGCAAAGATTAAAATAGTTTTAAGGATGATATGTTTAAGCGTGTAGGTTGGAGTTTATTACTTCTATTGCTAAGTGTGCTGACACTTGGCTATGTTTTTCGCATGCCGATCACTTTGCACTTTGTTGCTCCTTCACTACAGGATTCGGGTGTTGAACTGCATTGCTTGGATTGGTCGTTAACAACTAATCTGGAGCTCCATGTACAGCGAGCATGTATTGGTTACCAAGGTCAACAACTAGAACTTGCAGATATAACGGTTAATACCAAGCAGGTTATTATCAACCGCGCGAATCTTAGGTTAGCAACCCCAGCTTCATCAGCGGGATCTTCAGCTGCAACAAAATTGGCTTTAACGCTGATTGAAAATAGACCACTACTGACGGTAAACCGATTAGTGATCTCACATCCGCAATTAGCAAAGTCACTGGCTATCAGTGTGCATGAACCTATTTTAAATCAATTTGCTGTTAGTGGTGATATAACGGCTCGCGCGTCGTTATTTACAGATCACGTAACTGGACAAGTTAAGCTTGATAATGAGTTAGTTAGTAAAGTGAAGCACATTGCTCGCTTGAATATTAATAGTCAAAATCGTTTTAGTTTTGATGGTGTTGGTTTAACGCTTGATTCACAGATTGATGGGCAATACGCTGCTGAGCTTGAAAGCTGTGCGATTACATTTAAGGTCAACGGCAATGTAAGCAGTCAGTATGATTTAAATACTAAGCGATTAACCCTAGATGGCCAGCAATTAATAAGTTCGCTAGCCGCACAAGAGAATTGTTTGCAGCAAATAGCAAAGTTAACAACAGATACAAAGCAACAGCAATTTATTGCTAAGCAAACACCACTACATTGGCAACTGCAATTACCAGCACAAATACTCTGGCAGGATAATACCCTGCAACTAGATACAGTTAATTTTGTAGCTGCTACAAGCGAGTTAAAGGTAAACAACCTCAATGTGAATATTAACGATTTGCCCAATAGCTTAAAAGCAGAGCTCGCTTTTTCACTACAAAATGATGAGATTAAAAAGTTTAATTTAGCTGCTCAGATCGCTGCTCATGAAGCTATTGGCAAGTATCAGTTAGACTTAGTACAGCTGCCCGATTTTATAGTCGAGGATGCAAAAAAGTTAACCAGCAATGGTGAGTTTACAGTTAACGATATTTTTACTGCGGCGCATGGTCGGCTATCTGCGCAGTTTGCTATTGGCAAGCTTACTATTAACGAGCTTGCAGTAAATCGTTATCACGGGACACTAACAGCACAAATTAATGAGCAGCGTTATTTAACTGCCGCGCTCGATAGCCAAATCGATACACTTAATGTCAGCGATTATAAATTAACGCAATTAACAAATAACTTGAATGCCTCTGGAAGTCTTGGGCTCGGTGAACTGTTTATTGATATAACAAGTGAAACAACTTTAGCTGCACTACAAAGTGAGTTAATTAACCTTAACAATATCAAGGTAAGCTCTCGTGCCATGCAAAGCCGTGCATTACAGGCTTCGCACCAAGTGATGATTGATGATATCGAAGTGATCGTTACGCATCATATGAGCAGCACGGCGCACCCTGTTGACGTGATTATTCCGGAGCAATCGATAGCGCGATTTAACCCCATTTTACATCAGTTTGCTCCGCTGGCGACATTAACAGATGGCACTGTTTCAGCACAGGTTAAAGGGGATATTAATTTACTCGCTGCTGAGATGACTTTGCAGCTAAATGGCGTAAATGGTTTATATAATGATTACCTGATCAATGGCTTTAATAGTCAATTAGCAGGGCGGTATGATTCAGGGCAGCTTAATGTTAAGCCGACTAAATTTGATATCAATGAACTACGTGCCGGTGCGATTGTTGAAAATATAACGGGGTTTTTGCAACTGCAAGATAATGAAGCTGTGCTCACAACACTTAATGGGGAAGTGATGGGCGGTAGTTTTACACTTGATAAGTACCGAGTAACAGGGCAAGCTCAGCAAGCATTGCTAACATTTAAAAATATTGATGCGAGTAAGGTGATCACCCTTGATGAAAAATCAGGAGTCAGTTTAACGGGGCGAGTTGCAGGTACGTTACCGGTGTATTTTACTGACTCAGGTATTGAGGTGAAGGATGGTCAGCTCACCAATCAAGGAGCGGCTAAGTTACTGATCACTAATAATGCCGCTTTTAATGCGGTCAAAGCGCAGCAACAAGAGTTAGGCCCTATATTAGGGCTACTTGAAGATTTAGATATTCAGAGTATTAAAAGTAGTGTTAATTTAAAGCCCGATGGTTGGATGACCTTAGGCGTTAATTTACAAGGTTATAATAAACCCCAAGCGCAGCAAGTTAACTTTAACTACAATCATGAAGAAAATGTGTTTACGCTATTACGAGCATTACGCTTAAGTGATGAGATTACGCAAAAGGTTGAACAAGAGTATTCAACAAAAGGAAGTAATAATGACTAAATGGTTAGTGATATTTACAGCATTGGGATTACTCAGTGCATGCACACATCGTGTTGAGGTGGCAGCAAAAGAGCCAATTACAATCAACTTGAATGTGAAAGTCGATCATGAGATCCGCGTAAAAGTTGATAAAGAACTCGACAATTTATTTAGTGATGACAGCGAATTATTCTAAGGAACTATTATGAGCAGAGTAAAAAATAAAAAACTAAACATGATCACGTTATTGAGTGCCGTTTGTTTGTCGTTTTCGGCGTGGGCAATTTCTCTAGACGATGCCAAAAATCAGGGTTTAGTAGGCGAAGATAGCTCGGGTTATTTAGGCCTTGTGGTACAAAACGCAGAAGCAAAAGCGGTTGTTGATGAAATCAATGCAAAACGTAAAGCACAATATTTAAAGCTTGCGAAAAAGAATAATTTGTCTCTTGCTCAAGTTGAGGCATTAGCGGCGGCAAAGACCATAGAGAAAACTCAAGCCGGTCACTTTGTTGAAGTGAACGGTAAATGGGTTAAAAAGTAGTCTTCCTTTTGTAAAAAGCTGAGTGATTAAGCGCTCGGCTTTTTACATCCAGCTAGGAGCTGCTGCCAAAAGTCGATGCCTTTGCGCCGAGCTAAATTAATATTGTGCTCAGGAATAGACTCAGGCTCGTCATATTCATCTAATGCGGCACTCATACTTGCTTCACGAATTAAATGTAGGGTTGGAAAAGGTGCGCGGTTAGTATAGTTAGCAGCGTCGCTGTCATCGCTATCGGCAAACACATAGTCAGGATGAAAGTTGGCTATTTGGTATTTACCTTCAAAACCTTGTGTCACTAACAGTGCATTGGCTAAATCCACTAAATCTAAAAACTCCTCAAAGTCAGTAAAGCCTTGTTCAAACATCAATAATGTAGTCTCTCGAGTCGGTTGTTGATCAAGTTCTATACATTGCTCAATCATTTCCATTACAGCATCATCAATGCTGGTGGCAAGGCTGGTTTGATAATGAATACAATTATTCTCAACCTCTTTGCGAGCGAAAGGACAAAAATTATATTTAACAATGACATTCGATACCCATAGGCGGGTTTGCTGTTCTGCTAATGTGGCGTTTGTGAGTTTAGTCATTGTGTGGCTCTAAATATTCGTTAATGATATGGATGGTTTTGGCTATCGCGCCTTGATTATTAGCAACACATTGCGCAGCTTGCAAACCTAACTGTTGGCAAACTACTGGTTGCTGATAAAGTTTTATTAATTGCTCTGCTAAACTCGTGGCATCACTTACTTGGATACAACCACCGAGTGTAATGAGCTGCGGATAAACATGGTTAAAATTATAGGTATGTGGGCCGCTTAAAATACCGACAGAAAATGCCGCCGATTCGAGTGGGTTGTGACCACCGCGCTCAATTAAGCTACCGCCGATATAACTAATATTTGCCATACCATATAAACATTGCAGTTCACCTAAAGTATCAGCAAGCAGTACGTGTTCGTTTTGGTAGTTATTTTTACTTCGGCGGCTAAAGCTCAATGTTGAATCTTCAAGTAATGTTGCGACCTTATCAAATTGCTCTGGGTGACGCGGTGCAATAACCAGTAGTGCATCTGGAGCTATTTCTAAAAGGCGCTGATGCGCAGTTAAGATTAATTCATGCTCAATAGGGTGTGTGGAACCGGCAACCCAGATAAAACGTTGCTTGTTGTATTGGCTTTTTAGGGTATCGACTTTGTCTAACTGCTCGCTAGTTGGCTTTATATCAAATTTAATTGACCCCGTAATATGCACTTTTTTTGCATCAAGACCAAGCTCGATAAAGCGAGTGGCATCGTTTTTATTGTGACTCGCCAGTGCTGAAATAGAGGTCATCAGTGTTCGCGTCAGTGGCGCTACTTTTTTGTAACCCTGCTGGGATTTAGCCGACAACCGAGCATTGAGCACGAGTACCGGAATGTTACGTTGCTGACTTTGTGCAAGCAGGTTTGGCCAAAGCTCGGTTTCTAAGATACATAATAAGGATGGCTGGAGTTTGTTTAAAAAACGCGCAGTGGCACAGGGGAAATCAACAGGTAAATAGACACATCGTACTGAGTCTTTAAAGTTGGCGTGTATTTGCTCGCGACCTGTGGGGGTGTTGCAAGTGAGCGTAATCGAATAATTGGGCTGCTGATTTTGTAATTCTTTAATTAAAGGTGTTGCAGCGAGTACTTCACCGACCGAAGCGCAGTGAATCATAATTGTTGGATTTTTACTTTGCGGATTGTTCGCGCTGACGAAGCCGAATCGCTCAGCGAAGTGGGCTCGATAGCCCGCATTTTTTTTACCTCTTAATACATATAAATAAAAAGTAATGAGGGGGCTTAGCAAATAAAGAATGAGTGAATAAAAAAAGCGTGCCATTTTCTAGCCTCAAAGTATAAAGGTTAATGATAACGCGGATACCCGCTAAGCAACATGCGAAATTGTTAAAAATCGTTACAGCAGCTAGTTTTGGGTGTTTAGTTGCGACTAATTTGGTAATATTTCAGTACCTTTATGAAAAATATAGTCGTTATGAAATTCAAATTGATAAAAGCCGCGGTATTAACCAGTTTTATAAGTTGCGCATTCTCTGCATTTGCAACACCTACTGCATACTTACCGATTGGCATGGACGCACAGCTTGATCATCAGCTCGATACTTTATTTGCGCTAACCTCAGGCAAGCCAATGGCCAAGCCTTATCGCTTAACGGAAGTTGAGGCGGCGCTTACTAAATTGCAAAACTCACAACCAAGTTTAGTGTCAGCGATACGCGCTAAAATAAAGCCTTACCAAGGCAGTGATAATATTACACGTGTTGGCGTGAAACTTAGAATTGATGGTGATAAATCAACCAAACTTGCCAATCAACGTGGTGTGAGTTCTGATGAGTGGGGGCAAGTGTTTTTCGAAGGTATTTGGCGTCCTAATGATTACACCTTAGTGCAAGTGGGCGCTGATTATCGTGCCAAGCAAAATAAATTAGTTAACTATAATAGTTTTGTGAGTTTTGCCGGCGATGATTTGCAGCTCAACATTGGTTATAAAGAGCATTGGTTCTCACCATTTAAACAATCAGCGCAAATTATCTCTACTAATGCCCGTACCTCACCATCGATTTCATTAGGCATGGTGGCGCCAGCGCATAACTGGTGGAACTTTGATTTTGAATTGTACTACTCTGAGCTTGAACATGTTGAAAAAGGTATTTTATATCAAGATGAACTACATGATGGCACACCTCGCTTAGCGGGCACACATATCAGTATTGAGCCCGTTTCAGGCTGGAAAATTGGCTTAAATCGTATGATGCAATTTGGTGGTGGGCCACGCGATGTTGGCTTTGGCGATGTAGTTGACGCTTTTTTTGATCCTGTCGGCAATGACAATGCAGGCATGGTTGAAGGTGGTCGAGATAATGAGTTAGGGGATCAACTAGCCTCTATAACCTCCAGCTTTAACTTTAACTGGGGAATGCCTGCCGAGCTATACTTTGAATATGGTGGTGAAGACACTAATAATCATAATAATTGGCAACTTGGCAACTTGGCCACCAGTGCAGGACTGTTTTTACCAACACTTACACCCAATATTACATTGCGTTACGAATATACCAAAATGGAAAGCTCATGGTATATAAATGCAATATATCAAACTTATGGTAATACTAAAGATGGTTTTGTCATAGGTCATTTTGCCAGCGACCAGCGTAACTTTGCTGATGGAGTGCCAAGTGACGTACATGTGTTAGATCTTGCTTATAATGCTAGCTTAGACTCATTATGGCGTGCCAAACTTACAATAATCGATAATGAAAGTGGTTTTGTAAATGACCATGGTTATAAAACTGATGATTACGAACAAGCGATTGAATTACAGCTAAGTAATAATCGCAAATGGCAAGAGTATAATATTGAAACAACTTTAACTTACGGCGAAGATGTATTTGGTGATAACTATACGTGGTTATCTGTGGCACTTTTTTGGTAGTAGCTAGTCAGACTAATTTTAAGAGGATTACCCATGTCTAATATTGATTCTGTAGCGACCAGCTACCTAGAAAGTTTAACCCGTCACCAAATCTTGTTTGAAACGATGGAAACATATCATCCTCAAGTAATGCAATTACTTGAGGTATGCCACAGTGCCTTGCAAGCTGGTGGTAAAGTGATTTGGTTTGGTAATGGCGGCAGCGCAGCAGATGCCCAGCATTTAGCGGCGGAGTTTGTCGTGCGTTATAAGTTAGAACGTGGTCCATTAGCATCTATGGCGCTAACCACTGACACTTCCATCCTAACTGCACACAGTAATGACTATCACTTTGATACGGTTTTTGAGCGTCAGGTTCTTGCGTTATGTAAGCCTGAGGATTTAGTGATTGGTTTAACTACCTCAGGTACAAGCGCTAACATTAATTTAGCGTTAGCTGCTGCAAATGAAATAGGCGCTTATACAGTTGCATTTACAGGCCGCGATGGCGGTAAAGTAAAAGATATCGCTAAATTACCCATTATTATTAAAAATGACGAAACTGCGCGTATTCAAGAAGCACATATGTTTATTGGTCATTGGTTATGTGAAGCCATTGATATGGTTGTAGCGGGGCAGAGTTAATGGATTTAGGGCTGTTTAAAAACCTGTCGAACGCTAAAATATTAGTGGTTGGGGATGTGATGCTTGACCGCTATTGGCATGGTGATTCAGGGCGTATATCGCCAGAAGCACCAGTGCCTATAGTAAAAGTAAGTAAATTTGAAGATAAAGCCGGTGGCGCTGCAAACGTAGCAAAAAACATTGCCCGTTTAGATGGTAAAGTTGGCTTGTTGGGTTTAATTGGTGAAGATGAAAGCGGGCAAATCTTAGAGCGAATTCTTGCTGATGAACGTATAGATTCACAATTAGTTAGTGTTTGTGATTTGCCGACTATTTCAAAAATGCGCGTAATTAGCCGTCATCAACAAGTTGTCCGCCTTGATTTAGAAGAGATGTTTACTGAGCAACACAGTCAACTACTTTTAAATCGTCTGCAATTAGTCTTAGATGACTACGATTTTGTCTTGTTCTCCGATTACAATAAGGGCTCATTAAGCCTGATCCAGCAAATGATAAAACTTGCTAAAGGTGCTGGAAAAACGGTGTTAATTGATCCTAAATCCTCAGACTTAAACTTATATCGCGGTGCTGATTTTATTACTCCTAACTTAAATGAGTTTAAGCTTGCCGGTGGTAAAACAGATTCAGAACAAAGCTTAACTGATAGTGCGCGGGCATTAATTAAAGATGCAGGTGTTGCAGCAATGCTTTTAACACGCTCAGAGCAAGGTATGTCGTTGATCAGCGCCGATGAAAAACATGACTTTGCTGCACAACAGCTCGAAGTGAGTGATGTCACGGGGGCAGGTGATACCGTTATCGCAACTCTTGCGGTGATGTTGGGTGCTGGGATGCAGCCTAAAGATGCAGTTGAAATCGCTAATCTAGCTGCTGGCATTGCAGTGAGTAAGTTAGGTGCTGCGACGGTATCGCCTGAAGAGCTAAGCCGCAAATTGGGTCAATATTTACAAAAGACTGGTGAGCATTATCAAACTCCATTTGATGATGTGCTGAAGCATATTGAGTTTGCAAAACAAAATGGTGAAACTATCGTGTTTACCAATGGCTGTTTTGATATTCTTCATGCTGGGCATGTACGCTATTTAGCGCAAGCTAAAGCACGTGGTGACCGTTTAGTGGTTGGCTTAAATAACGATGAATCAATCACCCGTTTAAAAGGCCCTGAGCGTCCAATTAACCCACTTGATGAGCGAGCCATGGTGCTGAGCGCTTTGGCATCAGTTGATTGGGTTATTCCATTTGGTGCAGTTGAAGAAAACGATACACCCGCTAAATTAATTGAACTGATCAGCCCTGATATTTTAGTGAAGGGAGGCGATTACACGGTTGAGCAAATTGCCGGTGCTGAACATGTACTTCGCCATGGTGGAAAAGTAGAAGTACTTGAATTTCTAAATGGCTGCTCTACGTCTAAAGTGATCAGTAAAATAAAGGCTTAACGGCTATATTTTTAGAGTGGACTGGTATGCTGTGTGTAACTGCTGCCAGTCGCTTTGTTGCCAATGCATGACTTGATTTCTGCCTTGCTCTTTATGGAACGAACGAGCAAGGCGGGTCATATTAGCTTGCTGCCAATGACTGGCAGGGGGTTTTAGTTCACCGCGGTCAAAGTCAATAATATATACCTCGCCCGTTTCATCAAAGAGAATGTTGTTAATATTCAAATCAGCGTGATACACGCCATGATTATGAAAATCCGCAATCGTATGAGCAATTTGCTCAAGCTCTTGTTTCGTTAAAGAGCGAGTTTTTAGCACATCCAGCACACTTTGCGCGCCAGTAATCGCTTGGGTAATAATATCGCCGCGGTATATTAAACCTTGTACACTGATCTTTGCTGCAATCGGCATTGGCACGTTTAAACCGAGTTCAATTAGTTGCATCATCAGCGAAAACTCTTGGTAAACACGGGTGTTTTTAATGCCTCTGTAAAGGTATTGATCGCTTAATACTTTACCCACTAAACCACCACGCCAATAATGCCTAAGTACAGCGGTTAAGTCGTGGTGACAAAAAAACCAAGCCGTGGCGCGGCCTTTTTTTGTGCCGACGATCTTTTCTTGCTGCTGCCAATATTCATTATCAAACCAATTTAAGCTAATTTGAGCGCTGTACTCAGGATGGCTTAAAATAATATGCTCATTAATGATTTGTTGATTAAACATGGCTAACTTACTTAATTGCAGGTGAAGGCACTATCTTAACCTGTTTTAAAGCCGAGCATAAGTGCTTGCAATAGTGAGCGGTTAATTTAAGATCACCCTAATTATCCAACATAAAGCAAAGGACCCCTGTGACTGACTCAACCACCTATTCAGGTATTTGTATTTTAAGACTCTCAGCAATTGGTGATGTTTGCCATGGTGTTTCAGCAGTACAAGCAATTCAAAAAGCGCACCCCAATGCAAAAGTCACCTGGGTGGTCGGCAAAGTTGAAGCCATGCTACTGGCTGATTTACCAGGTGTTGAGCTGGTGGTGTTTGATAAAAAACAAGGCAAAGCAGCTTATCAGCAGCTAAAACGTCAGTTTAAAGGGCGTCAGTTTGATGTGCTACTGCATATGCAAGTGGCGCTTCGGGCTAACTTAGTGGCGCGTTGTATCCCTGCTAAAGTTAAAATTGGCTTTGATTGGGCGCGCTCAAAAGAATTACATAGTTTATTTATTAATAAACGCATAGCACCACAGCAACAAGCGCATGTGTTAGAAGGCTTTAAAGGTTTTGCGCAAGCGATAGGTGTAGCAGATTATCAGCCTAACTGGCAAATGCCATTCAGCGAACAGGATCAAAGCAATGCAGATGAGTTACTAGGGACGGAGCGGTTAGCTGGGCGAATTTTTGTGATTTCCCCTGCTGCCAGTAAAAAAGAGCGCAATTGGCTGGCTGAACGCTATGCTAAGCTTGCAGAGCATGCCCACAAGCAAGGGTTTCATGTGGTGATCACGGGTGGCCCAACTCCCCTTGAAGTGACGCTGAGTAATGAGATTATTGCAGCCACGACAACGCCTATCCTTAATTTAGTGGGTAAAACCAAGCTTAAAGAGCTTCTTTGTGTATTAAAGCGAGCGGCATTGGTATTAGCACCGGATACTGGCCCTGCGCATATGGCAGTTACCGTAGGCACTCCGGTTATTGGTTTATATGCCCACTCGAATCCAAAGCGTACTGGCCCTTATTTATATCAAAATTATGTCGTCGAGGTTTATCATCAAAACTTGCTTAAGCAAACTGCTAAAACCGCTGAACAATTGCCATGGGGCGTGCGGGTTAAAGGCAGTGACCTAATGAGCCAAATAAGTGTTGATGAAGTAACTTTGATGTTTGACCTTGTGGTTGAGAAAGAGCAACTGCTGCAAACAGAGGGGGAGCAATATGAATAAGGCCCTGTTTTTAGACCGTGATGGCGTGGTTAATATTGATCATGGTTATGTTTATGAGCCGGACAAGTTTGAATTTGTACCAGGCGTATTTACTGCATGTAAGGCGTTTGTTGATGCGGGCTTCAAACTGATCATAGTAACTAATCAATCGGGGATTGGCCGTGGTTACTATTCAGAGGCGGATTTTCACGCTTTAACACAGTGGATGATTGCCCAATTTGCTGCGCATCAAGTAACGGTGACAGATGTTTATTTTTGCCCGCACCACCCGAAAAAAGCATTACCCGAATACCTCAAAGAGTGTGATTGTCGTAAACCAGCGCCAGGAATGTTACTGCAAGGCATCGCTGAGTATCATATAGATCCAACGCAAAGTATTATGGTTGGAGATAAACTCAGTGATATGCAAGCGGCAACAGCTGCTAATATAGCCACGCGTGTGTTAGTGCGCTCAGGGCAAAGCTTTGATGAGACTGCGATCGCTAATGCGCATCATGTGTGTGACTCCCTTGCTGATTTAGCAGAAATACTTTTAAAATAATTTTCATTCATAAACAACTGGCAGCAAAAGTTGTCAGTCCTTATTTATGCGATGAACTACAAACAGTGCATTTGTTTGACTAAACTTTTACAATAGCGGCAAAGATGAGCCGTGTTAATTCATGTTCGCTCGCCCCGTTCAATAAATTGGAGATTTCAGATGAGAGCATCTGCGTTTTTTAGCCAGCTTCAGCAGCAAATTGATGAAGTAAAAGCTGAAGGTTTGTACAAAAATGAGCGAGTGATCACTTCACAGCAGCAAGCTCAAATCCAAGTGGCTTCTGGCGACAAGGTTATTAATTTTTGTGCTAATAATTATTTAGGTTTGGCAAATAGCCCCGAGCTTATTCAAGCTGCACAAAACGGCTTAAATGACCATGGTTTTGGCGTTGCTTCTGTTCGTTTTATCTGTGGTACGCAAGATATTCATAAAACCCTAGAGCAAAAAATCAGTGCATTTTTAGAAACCGAAGACACGATTTTATATTCATCATGTTTTGATGCCAATACCGGTTTATTTGAAACAATTTTAGGCGCTGATGATGCGATTATCTCTGATTCGTTAAATCATGCATCTATCATTGATGGCGTGCGTTTATGTAAAGCAAAGCGCTTCCGTTATGCAAATAACGATATGGCAGATCTTGAAAAACAACTGATCGCAGCCGATGAAGCGGGTGTTAAAACAAAATTAATCGCTACAGATGGCGTGTTCTCAATGGACGGTGTGATCTGTAATTTAGAGGCAGTCTGTGACCTTGCTGATAAATATAATGCTTTAGTGATGGTTGATGACTCTCATGCTGTTGGTTTTGTTGGCGAAAATGGCAAAGGCACACCTGAGTACTGTAACGTTTTAGACCGTGTCGATATTATTACCGGTACTTTAGGTAAGGCGCTTGGCGGCGCATCGGGTGGTTATACATCTGGTAAAAAAGAAATTGTTGAATGGTTACGCCAGCGCTCTCGTCCGTATTTATTCTCAAACTCACTAGCGCCTTCAATTGTTACAGCATCAATCAAAGTACTGGAAATGCTCGAAAATGGCAGTGAATTGCGTGCTAAGTTATGGTCAAACGCTAAATACTTCCGTGAGCAAATGGAAGCGGCTGGATTTACCTGTGCGGGTAAAGATCACGCGATTATTCCAGTAATGTTAGGCGATGCTAAAGTCGCCTCTGCGATGGCTGATAAATTATTAGCAGAAGGCATTTATGTCACCGGTTTTTCATTCCCAGTGGTACCAAAAGGCCAAGCGCGTATTCGTACACAAATTTCTGCTGCGCACAGTATTGAGCAATTAGATACCGCAATTGACGCCTTTACCCGTATTGGCAAAGAAATGGGCATTATCTAATTAATTTATTTTAAACCGTCGCCTTGGCTGCGGTTTTTTTATTGAGTGTGATTCATGAAAGCATTATCTAAATTAAAAGCAGAGCCAGGTATTTGGATGACAGATGCGCCAAAACCTGAAGTTGGTCATAACGATTTATTAATCAAAATTCGCAAAACTGCTATCTGTGGTACTGACGTACATATTTATAAGTGGGATGAGTGGGCACAAAACACCATTCCTACGCCTATGGTTGTAGGCCACGAATATGTCGGTGAAGTGGTTGATATGGGTCAAGAAGTGCGCGGTTTTAGTGTTGGTGACAGAGTTTCGGGCGAAGGGCATATTACCTGTGGTCATTGTCGTAACTGTCGTGCTGGACGTGTTCATTTATGCCGTAACACCACCGGGGTAGGTGTTAACCGCGAAGGTGCATTTGCTGAGTATTTAGTGATCCCAGCATTTAATGCATTTAAAATTCCTGACAACATCAGCGATGAATTAGCATCTATTTTTGACCCATTCGGTAATGCAGTACACACAGCACTGTCATTCGATTTAGTGGGTGAAGATGTCTTGATCACGGGTGCTGGGCCAATTGGTATTATGGCCGCCGCAGTTGCAAAACATGTTGGCGCACGTCATGTAGTAATTACTGACGTTAATGAATACCGCCTAGATTTAGCCCGTAAAATGGGCGCGACGCGTGCAGTTAATGTGGCTAATGAAAAGCTTGAAGATATTATTAAAGAGCTTGGTATGACTGAGGGCTTTGATATAGGCCTTGAAATGTCAGGCGTGCCGGTTGCATTTAATAGTATGTTAAATAACATGAATCACGGTGGTAAAATTGCCATGCTAGGTATTCCACCGTCTGATATGGCGGTTGATTGGAATCAAGTGATTTTTAAAGGTTTAGTGATCAAAGGGATTTATGGCCGTGAAATGTTTGAGACTTGGTATAAAATGGCCAGTCTTATTCAGTCAGGGCTTGATCTAAACCCAATCATCACTCATCAATATTCAATAGATGACTTCCAAGCTGGCTTTGATATGATGATTTCAGGCCAATCGGGTAAAGTTATTCTTAACTGGGATTAATTATCCACTTGTTAAGAGAATTAAAGGCGGCATTTGTCGCCTTTTTTGTAATTATAAGAGAGTACTATGGCATTTAAGCATATTTCAATTAGCGAAACTCAGGCACTACTTAATAAAGATGATGTCGTGATTGCTGATATTCGCGATCCTAATTCGTATCAAGCAGGGCATATTCCGGGTTCAGAGCATTTATCAAATGCCAATATTGGCGAATTTATGATGAATAAAGAATTTGATCAGCCAATTATTATTGTTTGTTATCATGGTATGAGTTCACAAGGCGCAGCCAACTACTTAGCTGAGCAAGGCTTTGAAGATGTATACAGTATGGATGGTGGTTTTACCCAGTGGCAAGCACAATTGCCGGAGCAAGTGGAACGATGATCGAACTGGGTAGTATAAATAATCCACGTGCAGCACAAGGCTTTATTGATTATATAAAAAGCCAAGGCTTACAGGGCGAGCTTCGATCGCAAGATGGAAAAACGGTGATTATTTGTGTTGCCCCTGAGCATTTCCATCAAGCCCAATCGTTATGGCAAGTATTCGTAGAGAATCCAAATCATACACGTTATCAAGAAGCATCTTGGCAAGTTGGAAGCACGCAGTCACCGTTGAGCTATCAAGGCCAAGAGCTAAATTTAAAAGCACGCTTTAAAGCACTCAGCTGGTTAAATCAAACGGTCACTTTATTATGTGTGGGTATTTACATTGCCTTCTTACTCGGTGGCTTTGAGTCAATTTATAGCGTATTACAGTTTAAACCCGATCAACCATTAACTTGGCTTACACCAGCAATTGTCCATTTTAGTGCTGTGCATTTAGTGTTTAATATGATGTGGTGGATCATGCTCGGCGATGGTATTGAAAAACTCAGTGGTAAAAGTACTTTAATAGGTCTTTTTTTAGTGACCGCGCTATTTAGTAATTGGGCTGAGTTTATTATGGTTGGCCCTAACTTTGGCGGCTTAAGTGGTGTTGTATATGGTTTACTTGGGTTTTGCTGGATCCATCGGGTATTGAACCCACAACAACCAGCTTTAGTAACCAATGGTATTATCGGTTTTATGCTGATTTGGTTAGTACTTGGCTTTGCCGATATGCTGTTTGTAAGTATGGCTAACTGGGCACACTTAGGTGGCTTATTAAGCGGTATGGCTTATGCGTTTACCGCTCAGTTATTTACTAAAAATACAGTTAAACATCAGTGATAAAGATATTTAGTAAATAGCACTTCGCGGATGATCTCTTGTCCTGTCTCTTGTTTTAGCAGGGTTTTGAGTTTATCCGCACAGCGCTTTCTGATCTCTTCACGGCCAGTCAGTGATTTAATTTTCTCTTCAGACTCTTTGGATAGAATTTCTACTAAGGCATCCCTAAGTAACGGGGTGTGATGCTCAACAATAGCAATGTTTGACATATCACTGAGCATTAGATCTACAGTAATGCGCACATAACCCAACTTTTTATTACTCTGACCAATGTAGTTGGTAATGATATCGGGTTCAAAACCAAAGTAGCCCACAGTTGATTCAGCTTTGCTTGCAAAGCTGCTAAACAAACCAATAAATAAAGTGCTAATTAATATGCCAGCGTAAAGCGTTTTTTTCATATCCAGTAGAGAGCCCTGTAATTAATTGTTATTAGTCTATACGTAATAATGGCTAAGATACAGGCTGATGCAGCTATTATATTCATTAATCATCACTTTTTCCCCGACGCGGGCAGTGGTATCATTTACAGGGTTATTATTAAATAGAGTTATCGTGATCACATTTCCTGTTTCTGTAACTGCAAATTGGCAGTTAGGTACATCAATAAATTCTTTGTCGGGTAACGAGCAAGACTGGCTACTTGAGCCCAACTCACTGACGGCTAAATTAAAAACGCAGTGTGTCAAATTCTCTGTAGAAGTGCTTAGTGAAAAAGAGTTTGAACTGAGTACTTCACAACAACAATTATTAGATTGTTCACAGCGTATTGGTATTAATCGTGAAGTTTTATTGCTTTGTGATGGTATTCCTATGGTGTATGCACAAAGCTGGCTGCCTGCTACCGATGATATGCAACAACAGCAATTACTGGCACTGGGTAACCGGCCTTTAGGTGATGTTATCTTTCAGCATCCTGATCTTAAACGCACCGACATAGAAGTGGCACAGTTTGATTGCCAGCATCCAGTGCAGCAGCTTGTTAGCCAATATTCAGAGGTCACAAAGCCGTTATGGGGCCGCCGCAGTGTATTCTCATTGGCACAAAGCCGTTTTTTAGTAGCTGAAATATTTTTACCAGAGGCTTACCTATATTTATGAAATTTGCCGCCTTACACATTGCTCATATACCTTATTATAAGCAGTTAATGCGCACCGATAAGCCCATCGGTACCTTATTGCTATTGTGGCCTACATATTGGGCATTGTGGCTTGCAAGTGATGGTATGCCAAGTTTGCTTAACTTTGTGGTATTTAGCTTGGGTGTATTTGTTATGCGCAGCGCAGGCTGTGTTATTAATGATTACGCAGATCGTAGAATTGATGGCGCGGTAAAACGCACCGCGCAAAGGCCTCTTGCCGCAGGGTTGATCAGTAGTGGCGAAGCACTAAGTTTATTTTTATTGCTTATCATAATTGCTTTTATACTGGTGTTGTTACTGAGTTGGCAAACCATATTATTGTCAGTAGGGGCATTGCTATTGGCATTTAGCTATCCCTTTATGAAACGCTACACTAATTTACCGCAACTGGTGTTAGGTGCTGCTTTTGGCTGGGCTATTCCGATGGCTTTTATGGCTGCAACAGGCACTATCCCACTGCTTGGCTGGTTGTTATTTACCGCTAATATTGCGTGGACTACCGCCTACGATACTATGTATGCCATGGTAGACAGAGATGATGATTTGAAAATTGGCGTAAAGTCTACAGCGATACTGTTTGGCAGTGCCGATCGAGTTATTATTTTTGCGCTAAATGGTGTTTTTGTTGGTTTGTTGGCTTTAATTGGTTATATGAGTCAAATAGCCATGCCGTATTGGCTTGGTTTATGTGTGGCATGTGGCTTTTTGGTTTACCAACAATTGCTAATTCATAGCCGCAATAGAGAACAATGTTTTAAAGCTTTTTTAAACAATCATTATGTCGGTATGGTGGTTTTTATTGGCTTAGTGGCGTCCTTGCCATTTAATCTATAGTGTTAGCGAGGTGGGTCAATAACGCCACTGATTGAAGTATTCTTCCTAAACCAGCCCGCAACTGAATAACGGGTATCGACGGTCGGCAATACTTCATGCATAAAGCGCTCGCTCTCAAACATCACCAATGTGCCAGCTTTAGGCTGAATAGTGATTTCGACGTCTTTACTTTTAGGTTTGTAAATCACTAACTCACCACCAGATTGCACGGTATTTAAGTAAAATACAGTGGTAAATACACGATTCGATCGCCCTTTAAATGCGTCGTAATGCTTTTTATAAAAGTCGCCATGTTGGTATTTGGCGTAGTGACACTCATAATCAAATAAACCCAAAAAGAAATAACGATTCAAGTTTACTCTAATATCTTCCAGTGCATTTTGATAATCAATTTGAGCTTGGCTACTACCATCAAACCAAAAGGTCTTGTCGGTGCGTATGCTCTTGTCTATTTGTAAATCCTGCTGACGGCCAATACCCGCTAATTTAAAGTTGGGGTTAATACGATAACAATCTTGCATCAGAGCATTAGTCAGTGTTGTATCAAACATATTTTCGATCACGGCGTAGCCATGGGTTTCTATGTCAGTTAAATAACGTCCAGGGATCAGATTAAGGCTCATTAATTGTACTATATAGCAGCGAAGGTGCGTAGTTTAGCTTAAAAAGAACAGAAGGTACTACTGTAGATTTAGAAACCAAGCCTAAGAAATGTTTTCGGCTTGGTTTTCATGCTGTTACTTAAGAATTTATTGACAACGCTGTCTTTTCTATCAATGACAGTAATTGATTTATAGGGTCACCAGCGGCAACTTGCTGACTGGTTTGTACAATCAATTGTTCGTGGGATAAATTTTTATTGGTCTTTAACTGTAATAAGTTGCTGTTCTCCGCGACTGAACTGGCGTGTTCAATACTACAAATAGCAACATGGTTTGATTTACATAACCCATCCATAACTTGTTCAATACTGCCTACTTTAATACTGCTAGTTTTGTTTAGGCTATCGACAGCTTCATTGAGCATCGCTTGAATTTGTTTTGATTGTGAAAAACAACTATACATAGGGTAGTCAGTTAAATCTTGTTTGCAAAGATTGTTCTTATTCGCAAGAGGATGGCTTTTTGCCACGAATAAAATCAATTGATCAGGTAAGTGTATGTCATTGCCAATGTTATTAACTGCTTGCGAACAAACGCTAATATCAATTTCCCCTAACTGCAGCTTACGTACCAGTTCACTTTGTTCTTGTAATTGCATTTCGATTTTTACATGCGGGTATTGTGCTAAAAATTGGCCACATGAAATAGGCACTATGGCACTGGCATTGTTGGTATAGCCAATCACCAGCTTTTCATTTGAGCAACCATTAAGAGATTGGAATAATCGTTTTTTAGTGTCTTCAAGCTTAGTGAGCGTGTCTTGTGCGTACTCTAAAAAAAGCTCACCTTCTGTCGTTAACTTCACTGAGCGAGTCGAACGTTTGACTAATTCATAGCCAACTTCATCTTCTAAGGTCTGAATACTGCGTGTTAATGCTGAGGTGCTAATTTTTGTTGTTTCGGCCGCTTGGCGAAAATGCCGTAGCTGACCCAATGCTACAAATTGTTCTAATTGTTCAAATCTCACTTTTATAGTCCTTTGTATAAGTAAGTCGCACTACTGGCGAACATAATTGATATTATTTTAATAGATAGTAATCCATTGTACCCAATTTGAAAAGTGCATTTCACACAATTGTTACAACTATCAGTTAGGGTAACGCTCTTTTATCTCCAAAAAAAGTGTTAAATTGTTAATAAATATGTCTACAAGTTTTGGCTCAAACTGTTTGCCACTTTGCTCCTTAAGCAAATCGAGTACTTCTTCAAGCGGCCACGCTTTTTTGTAGCAACGATCGCTGCCCAATGCATCAAATACATCAGCAAGTGCAGTTATGCGTCCAACTATATGAATATCTTTACCTGCAAGTTGATTGGGATAGCCAGTACCGTCCCATTTTTCATGATGAGAATGAGCAATGATTGAACCACACTTTAAGATTTCGTTATTTGAATTTTTGAGAATATCATAACCAACTTCGGCATGAGTTTGCATAATTGCCCACTCTTGAGCATCCAGCTTACCGGGTTTATTGAGAATATGATCTGGGATACTTATTTTTCCAATATCGTGCAAGGGTGAGGCGAGCTTTATTACTTCACACTCGAAGTTATTTAAGCCATATAACTTACCCAACAGTTCACTATAGTGAGCAACTCTTTTAACATGTGAACCGGTTTCTTTTGAGCGTTTTTCAACAGCTTCACCGAGAATATACGACAGCTCTTTTTGCGAATCCTTCATCATTTCACGTAATTTTAGGTTATCGTAAGCCAGTGCAATGTTATTAGCAAAAAACTCCAAAAGCTGATAATCGGTGGTTCCTAATAACGAGCCTTTACGTACATACAGCATGGTTTCAAGGCCTGCCTGAGTTGGAAAATAGCCGATGTAGTCATGCATGGTTTTTTGTGATGATTTGCGATTGTGAGCCTCAACAAATAATTGCTTTACATTTTCGGGGATCACATTGGCATTAGGCTCAGGCTCAACACCTGACGCTGCTAGTAGCTTAAAATCAGTGGCTGGGGATGTTTGTTGGTTAACAGCTGCAGCACAATAAATTTCAGTGTCATCTAAGCCCATAACATTGGTTACATGGGATAAAATTGTTGATGCAAATTCATGGACGCTATCACATTTTAAAAATGAGCTAGAGGCGTTGATTATTTTTTCAAGCCCTTTTCTATGGCGCTCAATAATTTGAATATCACGATGTGAACGCAGCGCTGAATACAATAAGGTTTTCATTTTTATTGCGGTCAGCTCGGTTTTATTTTTGTAATCGTTAATGTCGTATTCACGGATCACAGCTTCTTCAGGGGCTTCACCAGGTTGACCTGTTCGTAAAATAAGGCGGATGTCGTGGTTATTAATATCATCACGGATAAACTTTATGAGGTCTAAACCAGCATGACTGGTTTCCATTACTACATCGATTAAGCCAACCGAAAAATCGAGGTCTTGTTGTAATAATTCTTTTGCGGCTTGCGCTGAGTAAGCATGATGCAAACATAAGGCTTTATCTTCAAAGGTAAAGCCTGATAATACAAGCTTAGTGACTTGGTGAATATCATCCTCATCATCAACCACGAGGATATTCCAGAACGCTTGTGGTGACTGAGCTTCTGACTCTTCAATGGCATTTTCTGAAAATAAAAAGTCGTTCACATTTACACCGTTAGTTTAATAATCCTGCTAAAGAGTATAGTGCTTGTTTTTTAGTCTGTCTTATTGCTCAGTGGTTTTTTTTCAATGTTTTTAAGCTCAATTTCAATCGCATCACATGAAATATGTATTTCATATAAAGAGGTTAGCAACGATAGCGCAAGGCACGCTAAGCTTACCCCAAATAAAATCACACCAGTGGTTTTAAACTCGATAAATAATGCAAACATTGACAGCGTACACATTAAAAAAGAAGCAACGCCATAGACTTGCATGGTTCTTATAAGTTTAATGCGTTTTCTTAGATTAGTGATTTGTGCGACAACGAGCGGTCGTATAGTATCGCCTTCGCGGGCATTGAGTTCACGAATTAATTGCGCAAGTACTAAAAAGCGGTTGGTGTATGCTAATAACAACAAAGAGATTGCAGGGAATAGCAGTCCAGGTGTTGTGAGGGTCATGATTATTTCCTATATAACAATTACTTCGCTTAGAGTAGCTTAGGGTAATTAATTCGCAAAGTAAAAGAGGTTGTCATTGCAAAATAAAATAAATAACAATACAGAACAAGCGCCATTTGAATGGTTAACTATCTATTGCGCTGCGAATGCTGTAGAGGCAAATATTGTGAAAGGATTATTTCTTAACAATAATATTGAATGTCAGTTACTCGGTGAATCGTTACAAGGAGCTGTTGGCGAAATACCTTTAGATCAAACCCAAGTCAGAGTGCAGGTTTTTGTGATTAAAGAGCGCCAGGCGCGGCAAATATTGGTAAACTACACTCAAGTACAACAATCCGCTCCTGATTGGGTATGCCCCAACTGTAACGAGCATAATGGGCCAACATTTGAAATTTGTTGGTCTTATAGGACACCAAATAATGACTAAAGCGAATAATTTTCAGCGTATAAGAGAGCTTAACTATTTGCAACAAGCGGTATTGGCGGCAGCATTAATTGAGCGCATGTTACCTAATTATGGTTTATTTAGTGAAGCAACAGGATTTGGTGACGAAGCTATTTTACGCAGTGCACTTAATTTGTGTTGGGAAAAAATCTTACTGCCGAAAAGTAAAATAAGCCTTGAAAAGCAAATTGAGAAAATTGAACCAAATGTCCCTGAACTTGCTGATTTTGATATGTTCGGTACTTATCCAGCAATTGATGCAGCCACCGCTTTATTAGGTTTAATGCATGGTTTAATTGCCAAAGATGAGCAAGAATTTATCAGCATTAGTAAAATATCACAGGCGACTGTTGCGCGTTTTATTGAATATCAATTAACGGTTGAAGGTGAGCTGGCTGATAATACCGCGGTACGTGAACATCCGTTGATGCAATACGAAATTGAAGTGTTAGGTGAGTTAATTGATTTTGTTGAGCAGATGGGCAGAGTAACAGCTGAAAACGTGAAAGCGTTAAAGCAACACGCTATCGCTGATGGACAAACAAACATTGGTATTACGCTTTAATTACTTCACTATTTTAAAAAGTGCCAAAGGGCATGGGAGAAAACAGCAGTGCGAATTTTAGGCATTGAATCGTCGTGTGATGAGACGGGAATTGCAATTTATGATGATGAACAAGGTTTGCTTGCTCATCAACTCTACAGCCAAGTAAAAGTGCATGCAGATTATGGTGGTGTAGTGCCAGAGCTTGCATCTCGTGATCATGTTCGTAAAACCTTGCCATTAATCGATGCTGCTTTTGCACAGGCCGGTTGCGGACCTGAGGATATCGATGGTATTGCTTACACCGCAGGTCCAGGACTAGTGGGAGCATTATTAGTGGGCACTTCAATTGGACGCTCACTTGCCTATGGGTGGAATATTCCAGCAGTGGCTGTGCATCATATGGAGGGCCATCTACTGGCGCCAATGCTTGAAGAAAACGTGCCTGAATTTCCGTTTATTGCTTTACTAGTATCAGGTGGACACACCATGATGGTGAAAGTAGCAGGGATTGGCCAATATGAAGTATTGGGTGAATCGGTAGATGATGCAGCAGGTGAAGCATTTGATAAAACCGCCAAATTACTCGGTTTAGATTACCCTGGTGGCCCACGCCTCGCTAAACTTGCCGAGCAAGGTGTGCCTAAGCGTTTTATCTTTCCACGACCAATGACAGATAAACCGGGCCTTGATTTTAGCTTTAGTGGCTTAAAAACAGCGGCAGCAATCACTATTCGTAATAATGATGACGATCAGCAAACCAAAGCCGATATCGCTCATGCGTTTCAAACCGCGGTTATTGATACCTTAGTTATTAAATGTAAGCGCGCTTTAAAGCAAACAGGTATAAACCGCTTAGTAATTGCTGGTGGTGTCAGCGCCAATGTACAGCTACGTGCGCAGCTAGAGCGGGTAATGCAAGGCATGCAAGGGCAGGTTTATTATCCGCGCACAGAGTTTTGTACTGATAATGGTGCCATGATTGCCTATGCGGGTATGCAGCGGCTAAAGGCAGGGCAGTTTGCCAGCTTAGATATGAAAACCAAACCTCGCTGGCCGATTGATAGTTTAGATGCTATTTAAGTATTGTTATCATCTTTAGTTGGCGGTGTTTTTTTGTCGCCAATTTTAGGTTCTTCGCCACTAAATAAACGTTTGATATTAGCGTGGTGGCGAAAGATTATCAAAATCGTTAAAAAAGTAACTGGTAAAGTGTACAGCGGTTTGATCCACCAAGTATAAAGTGGTGCTAACGAAACGGCGACTAACGCGCCAAGTGACGAATAGCGCGTAATGGCAACAACTGCCACCCAAGTTGAAATTAATAACCCGCCTAGCAATAAGCCAATGGGGAGCAATGTTCCAAATGCAGTTGCTACCGCTTTACCACCTTTAAAGTGAAAGAATATCGGGAACATATGCCCTAAACACGCAGCAACCCCGATCAATCCCAGCATTAGTGGATCAAGCTGTAAAAAGTATGCGCCCCAGACAGGAATCGTTCCTTTGAGAATATCAAACACTAAAACTAAGCAGGCAGGAACAGCCCCGCCAAGACGATAAACATTAGTTGCGCCTGGGTTGTTTGAGCCATTGCTGCGAGGATCGGGTAGTTTAAACAGCCGAGATACTAGAATAGCCGATGAAATCGACCCCAGTAAATAGGCTAAAACTAACATTAAAACAGCTATCACGCGCTTCCTTATTTTTTAATCACCGTTTTTCGGCTATCATTGGCCGCAAAAATCGCATTCATACTTTTTGTAATTGAAATAGCAGATACATGATGTACCTATTCGCTTTATTATATGGGTAATTTTATATGATGTACCTATAGACTATTGTATGGGTAATTTTTACATAATAAAACACAGTTAAAGTGTATAAACGCTATAAATGCAAATTATAGCCGATGTAGACTCAAGTCAATGAGTTTTAAGTTTTTGCCAGTTGGAGCAGTTATGGATAAGGTTTTTATATCGCAACTACATGTTGACACTATCATAGGCGTGTACGATTTTGAAAAAGAAACTAAGCAGAGTTTGTATTTTGATATCGAAATGCTGTGTGATATTAAACCTGCAGCAGCAACTGATGATATTGCTCTAGCACTTGATTATGCAAAAGTAAGTGAGCGCGTTATTGCTCACACTACAGCAAAACCGGTTGAGTTATTAGAGACTTTAGCTGAGCAACTAGCAGCGATTATTTTAACCGAGTTTGCTACAACACAAGTAACCATTCGGATTAGTAAGCCCGCAGCTGTGGCGCAAGCACGCACTGTAGGTGTTGAAATTACTCGACGCAAGGCTTGTTAAGATGGCGCAAATTTACATTAGCCTTGGCTCCAATGTTAATAAAGAACATTATCTTCGCCAAGCGCTAATCGCCCTTAAAGCTCATTTGACTGAGTTTCAGCACTCCAGCGTATTTGAAAGTGAAGCCGTTGGTTTCGCAGGTAACAATTTTTACAACTCAGTCATTGGTGCGCAAACACAAATACCGCTTGCTGAGCTTTGCCAATTACTGAAACAGATTGAACGTGATAATGGCCGCACCGATCACGACAAAAAATTTAGCCCACGTACACTTGACCTCGATTTATTATTTTACGACGATGTGATCTGTGACACACCAGCGCAGTTACCCCGTGATGAAATAACCAAGAATGCCTTTGTACTGCAGCCATTAGCTGAAATAGCCCCCGATTTTTATCATCCCACAGCAAAGCAAACAATCGCCCAGTTGTGGAGTGCTTACAACAACCCCAAGCAAAAACTATGGCCGGTGGAGTTTACTAACCCATGAGTATTATCGAAATTATCGTTTTAGCCCTGATCCAAGGATTGACTGAATTTTTACCAATATCTAGCTCAGCTCACCTTATTCTCCCTTCACAAATTCTTGGCTGGCAAGATCAAGGCCTTGCCTTTGATGTTGCGGTGCACGTTGGCACCTTGATTGCCGTAATAATTTACTTCAGAAAAGAGGTTGTCGAAATACTTGCTGCATGGTTTAAGTCATTTGGCGCACAAGGTGCTACAGATGATAGTAAACTTGGCTGGTGGATTATTATAGGCACAATACCGGCCGCTGTACTGGGTTTAATTTTTAAAGACTTAATCGAGCTCTATTTACGCAGTGCGTGGGTAATTGCAATCACGACTATTTTGTTTGGTTTATTACTTTGGTATGCCGACGTAAAAGGTAAGCAAACTAAAACAATTTATCAATTAACTTGGAAATCAGCATTGATGATCGGCATGGCGCAAGCGATGGCGATGATCCCAGGTACATCACGCTCGGGTATTACTATGACCGCCGGTTTAATGCTTGGCATGAATAAACAAAGCGCTGCGCGTTTTTCATTTTTACTGGCAATTCCAGTGATCTCAATGATGGGCTTGTATTACACCATAGAACTTGCCTTAGGCGATCATATCGTTGATTGGACTACGTTAATTCTAGGCGCTGGTTTATCGTTTATCTCTGCGTATGCATGTATTTTCCTGTTCTTAAAAATTATTGAACGTATGGGTATGATGCCATTTGTTATTTACCGATTATTATTAGGCGTTGGTTTAATCGCATTTTTAATGATCTAACACTGATCTAGAAAAGATAAATAAAAACGCCTTAACTCAATGAGCTAAGGCGTTTTTTTAGAAGCCAATATACACCTTAAGTTAGAAAGTGTATTTTGCACCCATCGATAAGCGACGACCTTTAACGTCAAAGAACTCGCCATCATCATAAGTGAATGGATTACGTGGTGGTGCACGGTCTAGGATATTGTTTACACCAATACGTACTTGCAACTCATCTAATAGGTAGGTTTTGTACATAAAATCAAATGTCGTGTAAGACGGGATATCATTGTAGTTATTATCTTCAATGTTCCATTCATTACTTTCTACACTGCTATGGCGGTAATTAGCCGTTAAAATGTAACTTGAATCATCATGTGAGTAGATTGCGTTAAAGCGACCTTTCCAGCGAGGATCTGCAATTTCACCTACATTTGAGCGGAAATCTGCCGTACGACCAGTCGGGTTTTCACTGTCTTCTGCTAGGTAAGTTGCAGTAAGCTTAATTGCTAAATCACCATTCCCTAATTCTGTACGGTAAGCTGTTTCAATATCTAGGCCTTTTTTGGCGATGATAGAAGCATTAATTGGACGCTGATAATAGTTAATGATGTCGCCCGTTTGTTCGTCTCGGACGAAGTTTGAGCAAAATGGGTTATCTAGCGATGATGACTCATAACATAGTTCTACGCTATCACGTCCAAAGTATTGAATCGCTCCTTCAATTTCAAATGACCAGTAATCAAGCGTTAAATCTAAGCCCTCAATAAATTCAGGAGTGTAGATCAAGCCAATAGTATAATCGTTTGATGTCTCGTTTTTTAGTGCTTGATTGCCTTGCACAAAACCTGGCAGGCTACCAGCTGCTTGCCAATTGGCTGTTGGCATCCAACCTGCTGCTAAACCATCTGCTTGACAGTTAGCGATTACATTTGCTTTATATTCGCTACCTGAGCTGGTAATTTCATCAGCACGACATGGATCTTTACGACCCGAATTAAACGTTTGTGAGCTTGGCGTAAATAAGTCACTTAGGCTCGGTGCACGGACTGATTTTGAACGATTTAAACGAACACGTACTTCGTCTGTAACGCCCCAATTTAATGACAGTTTCCACGCATCATCACCGCCCGTAACTGAATAATCCATATAACGGTACGCAGTTTCAAAGGTTAAGTCAGTTGCTAAAAAACGATCTACAAGCAATGGCACTGAAATCTCTGTTGAGAATTCATTTACATCGATATCACCTTTCATTGGTAAACTTGAGTTCCCAAAAATAAGGCCATTTTGCATTGCGTGATCAGGATGAGTCTCGGCGCTTTCTCGGCGATGTTCAACGGTAAATGCGGCAGCGACTGCACCTGCTGGTAATTCAAATAATAAACCGTCAAATGTTGCAGCAATAACTAGCTGATCTTGTTTGGCAGTACGCGTAGCATTTGTTGCTATATAATTAAGCTGTGCTTGAGAAGCACTTTGTGCGCCCATAGGGTTAAAAGCAACACATCCTTCACGTTCACCTGTGACGTTACCATCGGCATCACGAACTGCACATACGATTTGACCATTAAGTTCTACAGCATCTATCGCATTGACTAGGTTTTGCTCTAATACTTCACCACGCCATAAGGTATCTTGTTCGATACGGCCATACTGCACATAGGTGCTGTAGCCCCAGTCATCGTTTAAAATGCCTTCAAAACCAAGAGATGCACGGATCACCGCACGATCTTGTTGATAAGCGCGATCACCCCATAGGTTTTCGTTAGCTTGGCGCAAAGTAACTTTATCTAATCCGTTAGCATCCATAATCTTAGCCATATCATCGCGGATAAAGGCATTATCACGACGGATCGTGTGAGCAAAGAAAGCTGGCGAGCTTTCAGACGTTGCTTTTGAGTCAGACCAAGTAAAATCAAATGTTGCAGCGTGATCGTCATTAATTTCGTATGTACCATACGTTGATAAAATGGCGCGCTCTAATGGAGTTTGAAAATAGCTTTTGTAACCATGACTAAAAATACCATCACCTGGGTTATTAGTATCTGCGTAATAACGGCTATTAGCTGATGCGTTAGGCACGCCAGAGTTTTCTACGCGACCTAGACCATAATCAAATGCTTTTACGTTACCGCTATTATCAAATGCCCAGTGATGGTTGTTGTAATGATCGTCAGTTAGCGAGCCTGTTTTACTGAAAAAATCACCGCCTTCAGAATAATAACCAAGGGTACTTTGCTTACCTAATACGACACGCTCAGGAATACCATCGGTACCCGATTTATTGGCTGGGTTTGCGTATGAAGTTACAGGGTTACGGTAAAAATCACGACTTAACTTGTCATAGCTATCGGTTTTTGAGTAGTTAAAAGACGTTACAAACGATAGCTTGTCACCTTCCATACCACCGGTGATAGAGAAGAAGTTTTGCTCGCCACCGCTTTGTTCTGGACGGATCGTAGATGCATCAATTTCAATGCCATCAAATGATTTTTTTGTGATGATGTTTACGACACCGGCAACAGCGTCGGCACCATATACGGCTGCTGCACCACCAGTGGCGATCTCTACTCGTTCGATCAGAGTTGTTGGAATATTATTTAAATCTACCGCAGTGCTGCCTACTGAGCCTGCGACAAAGCGGCGACCATTTACTAATACCAGTGTACGCTCAGATCCTAAACCACGTAAGTCGGTGGTGTTTAATCCTGATGCATAAATAAAGCTAGTAGTAGTTTCAGGAGATAAACCAACCGTTGCTTGCGGTAGCTCAGCTAATAAATCATTAACGTTAGTAATGCCGGCATTTTCCATCTCAACGCCGCCGATCACAGTAACTGGTGTCGGTGAAGTAAGGTTAAATCGCTTGATTTTCGAACCTGTTACTTGAATACGTTCGACAGGTTTTACGTCAGTAGCTTCTTGTGCAAATGCGTTTGCAGCACCAACAGTGCCAGTAATTAATACTGCATTAATTGCAGCTGTAATAAGATTTAATTTTTTCAACATAACACCTTTTAATTTCGACAAGGTTTACCCTGTGGGTAATTAAACTTGATGGAACTCACAAAGGACTTACATTGTTAGCCATATTAACTTTGAAGTTAAATATATGCCTTTCAATGTAACCAAATGTAATTTAGCGCAACGTTTTATCACAGTACCCAAATAGAGTCTTTTGTGTGGCAAATATGTCTTTTGTTGCTAAAAAGTGTTTTTTGTTTTTATTGTGGGTATTTGTTGGTATGGCCTTGATTTTAAATTATATTATTTGTATTCATAGCTTTACGTTTGTTGTTTGTAGTATTTTTATAACGTTGAGTTACCTTGATGGTTAACTATTTTGCAATTAACTATCAATGATTTTGTTTGTAAAATGGGCTTTAATGTTAATTTTGTTCAAAAAGTGTCGCGCAACATTTGAGCGGTTAAGCATAAGTAAGGGAACTATTTAACTTATATGCTTATTAGTTGCCATTTAGCACAAGTGTTGTGTTAGATGACAATGGTAACTGAACGCTATTTTTGGCATTATGGCATCTCATTTATTATCTATTTTTTAGCGCTGCGTAAGCTATGTGTGGCGGCAAAGGAATAATATGCATATTCATATTTTAGGCATTTGCGGCACCTTTATGGGTGGTATTGCAGCGATAGCTAAGTCGCTAGGTCATACCGTCACGGGCTCTGATCTAAACGTATATCCGCCAATGAGCACGCAACTCGAAGAGCTTGGTATTAAATTAACCCAAGGCTATGATGTCTCTCAGTTAGAACCCGCGCCAGATATGGTGGTTATTGGCAATGCAATGAGCCGCGGTAACCCGTGTGTTGAATATGTATTGGATAAGGGCTTAGCGTATACTTCCGGCCCTGAATGGCTAAAGCATAATTTATTACAAAACTGCTGGGTACTGGCGGTTGCTGGAACTCATGGTAAAACCACCACTGCAAGCATGCTGGCATGGATTTTAGAATTCGCGGGTTTAAAGCCGGGGTTTTTGATTGGCGGTATCGTGCAAAATTTTGGTTTGTCGGCACGGGTTGGCGAAACGCCATTTTTTGTTATTGAAGCTGATGAATACGACACTGCATTTTTTGATAAACGCAGTAAGTTTGTTCATTACTTACCGCGCACACTAATTTTAAACAATCTTGAATTTGATCATGCTGATATTTTTGAAGATTTAAACGCGATTAAAAAACAATTTCATCATTTGATGCGTACACTACCAAGTAGCGGCAAAGTTATTTGGCCACAACAAGATGATGCTCTGCAAGATGTGCTCAAGCAAGGTTGTTGGAGCGAAAGTGAAACGCTGGGCGATGATTGGGGATATGAGCTGATTAATGCCGATGGCAGTGAGTTTGCAGTGTCATTTAATGGTGAATACCAAGGCACGGTAAAATGGCAAGCGTTTGGTGAGCATAATGTTAAAAATGCTATTATGGCGATTGCTGCCGCGCGCCATGTCGGGATTGCCATAGAGCACAGTATTGCGGGGTTAGGGGAATTTATTAGTCCTAAACGCAGAATGGAACTAAAAGCCGATATTGCCAATATTAAAGTGTATGACGACTTTGCTCATCACCCAACAGCTATCACTACAACCCTTGCGGGGTTGCGTGCAAAAGTAGGCAATGAAAAAATTATTGCCATATTAGAGCCGCGCTCAAACACTATGAAAATGGGCGTGCATCAACATACGTTATTAGCGTCATTAGTTGATGCTGATGAGGTGTATTTATTCGAGCCAGATAATTTAAGCTGGTCGTTAAGTGAGCAAGCCAAACAGGCTGGCATGGTATGCTTGAGTGATACCGGTAAGATCGTTGCGCAAGTAGTCTCGCAAGCACAGCCGCAACAACATATTTTGATCATGAGTAATGGTGGCTTTAATGGCCTCCACGACACATTGATAACAGCTTTGCAGCATAAATTTACCCAGCAATAAACCGGAGCGACAGTGCAATATAAAGAAACCATTACGCTTGCTTTTAGTGGTGCGTCAGGCGCGCCATATGGCTTACGATTACTCGAAGTATTGCTCGCGCAGCAGTTTCGCGTGTATGTATTGATCTCCAGTGCAGCTCGAGTGGTGTTAGATACAGAATCAAATATCAAGCTTTCAGGAAATGAAGATAAAGCGACCGAACAGTTAAGCACGCTCTTTAATGCTGCTGAAGGTCAATTACAGGTGTTTGGCAAAGACAATTGGTTTAGCCCAGTTGCATCAGGTTCCGCCGCGCCGAAAAAAATGGTTGTGTGTCCGTGTAGCGCAGGCTCGGTTTCTGCCATTGCGATGGGAGCCTCGGATAATTTATTAGAGCGCGCTGCTGATGTTGTGATTAAAGAGCGTGGGCAACTAATTTTAGTGCCACGAGAAACCCCGTTTAGTGAAATTCACCTTGAGAATATGCTTAAGCTCGCGAAGCTCGGGGTGACCATTATGCCAGCTGCACCTGGATTTTATCATCAACCGCAAACCATTAGTGACTTAGTTGATTTTATGGTGGCACGTATTTTAGATCATTTAAATATTGCACACACACTCACGAAACGTTGGGGTTATGGAGAAGGTAAATCATGAGTAAAGCATTGGCTTTGAATATTGAAGGCCTTACCAAGGTTTATAAGAATGGGGTTGAAGCTGTTAAAGGCATTGATCTACAAGTTTATGAAGGCGATTTTTTTGCGTTATTGGGCCCAAATGGTGCGGGTAAGTCAACTACCATCGGGGTGATCTCATCATTGGTTAATAAAACCAAAGGCTTAGTAGAGGTGTTTGGTCACAACATAGATTCAGATTTAGAAGCCGCCAAGTCACAATTGGGCTTAGTGCCACAAGAGTTTAACTTTAGCCAGTTTGAAACCTTGACACAAATACTGGTCAATCAAGCGGGTTATTATGGAGTACCTCGTAAGGTGGCGCATCAACGAGCGGATAAATATTTAGCGCAGTTAGGCTTGCTGGAAAAGAAAGACAAACAAGCACGTACTTTATCAGGTGGTATGAAGCGCCGCTTAATGATTGCTCGTGCGTTAATGCATGAACCAAAGCTGCTTATTTTAGATGAGCCAACCGCTGGTGTTGATATTGAATTACGCCGTTCGATGTGGGATTTTTTAAGACAAATTAATCAGCAAGGGGTGACGATTATTCTCACCACCCATTACTTAGAAGAAGCTGAGTTGCTGTGTAAAAATATCGCCATCATTGATTCTGGCATTATCGTTGAAAATACCACCATTAAAGCACTGCTTGCTAAGCTAGATAAAGAAACCTTTATCCTTGATTTAAAACAGCCAGTACAGCCCGTTACCGTTACGCTTGATGGTTATAAGTTTACGATGGCTGATGATCATACCATTGAGGTGGAAGTGGCTAAATCACAGGGCTTGAATGCAGTATTTACAGCATTAACCGAGCAGGGTAATACCGTGCTCAGTATGCGTAATAAAGCTAATCGATTAGAAGAGTTATTTGTCGGTTTACTAGAGCAAGGGCGGGGCAAGTAGATGTTTAAATATGGCGTAGCCTTAAAGAGCTTATGGTTTAAAGAGTGCATTCGATTTTTACGTATTTGGGTGCAAACCTTAGTACCACCTGCAATCACGATGAGTTTGTACTTTGTGATTTTCGGTAATCTTATTGGCTCTCGGATTGGTGATATGGGCGGTTTCAGTTATATGGAATTTATTGTCCCGGGCCTTATTATGATGTCGGTGATCACTAATTCCTATTCTAATGTGGCATCAAGCTTTTATTCAACCAAGTTTCAAAAAAGCATTGAAGAGCTGTTAGTTGCACCCGTGCCTAATTATATTATTGTGCTTGGCTATATGGGCGGCGGTATGACCCGCGGCATGCTGGTAGGATTAATTGTTACCTGTGTGTCGTTATTGTTTGTTGATATTCAAATCCATAATATTTTTGTGATCATCGCTACAGTAATGTTAACCTCTGCGGTATTTGCGTTAGGCGGTTTGATCAATGCTATTTATGCTAATAGCTTTGACGATATCAGTATAATTCCGACCTTTATTTTAACGCCATTGACCTATTTAGGTGGGGTGTTTTACTCAATCACATTATTACCTGAGTTTTGGCAAGGTGTATCGCAGGTTAATCCAATTATTTATATGGTTAATGCCTTTAGATATGGTTTCTTAGGCGTATCGGATGTTGATTTAACGGTCGCATTTGGCGTGTTGTTGTTATTTATTACAGTCTTATTTACGTTAGCTTTAACGTTAATTAAAAAAGGTGTGGGGTTAAGACACTAATGAGTGATGCAAATTCACGTAGTATTGTATCGAATCAACCTGGCTTACATGAAAAGCTGGATGAAATAGTAACTAAGCATTTAACCGCAGAGTTCAAAAAGCCTATTGCAGCACATACGCAAACGGCGTTCGATCAAGTAAATGAAAAAGTACAAGCATTTGCTGGGCCACTTATTCTAGATTCATGCTGTGGCGTCGGTGAGAGTACGGCTAACTTAGCAAAGCGTCATTCTGATGCACTCGTCATTGGCATTGATAAATCATCACATCGCTTAGATAAGCATGATATTGAATATAAACAAACTGACTCAGGTCAGTACATTTTAGTGCAAGCGGATCTCAATGACTTTTGGCGTTTAGCTGTGGCTGCCAATTGGCAGCCAACGCATCATTATTTGCTGTATCCAAACCCTTGGCCTAAAGCGAAGCATCTGCAACGTCGCTGGCATGGCGCGGCTATCTTCCCATTTATAGTAAAGCTAGGTGGTCGTTTAGAGGTGCGCAGTAACTGGGATATATATGTTAAAGAGTTTGCACAAGCACTTCACCTCGCTGGGTACAGCTGTGAGGTCGAGCAATATGAAAGTGATATTGCTATCACTCCGTTCGAACGTAAATATTGGGCGAGTGGTCAACAGAGTCACCGGCTAGTGCTCCCATTGGCAGCGCGTTCTTAACTACTGGGTTTACTTGTGGCGCTGCTTCACTAAAATGATTACCTTGCATCAGCGTCACATTCGCTTTACGTAGCGCATTTACGATGGGGCGGCTTTCCACATTTTCTGCTATTAGTTGTAAATTAAGTTGTTTTGCAAAACTGGCTATGTGCTCAATATATAAATAAATATCTTGGTCGTTAACTATTTGGCGAATTAAAGTGCCATCAAGTTTAATACCATCCACTTCTAACTTCAGTACATTAGATATATTCGAATAACCAGTACCAAAATCATCGATGACGACACGCACACCGCGATTTTTTACCATGGTTATAAACGCTTTTACTTCAGAAAAGTTAGCAATTGCCTCGGTTTCTAAAAGTTCTAAGGTGATATTACGCGGTTGTGGGTAACGTTTAAGTTCATTTTCCAAAAATTCCGTTAGGCTTGGGTCGAGCATATCTTGAACGGTAATATTAATGCTCCAGCAAGTACTGGTTTTTCTAAAGCGCGCAAAGCACTGTGTAAGCATGGTGCGGGTTAACATGCCATCCATTCTAGAGCGATTCACAACGTCTAAGAACGATTTTGGTTTAAGAATTTCACCATGGCAAGTGATCATTCTAGCTAAGCACTCATACTGAATAATAGTATTTTTTTCACTGTTATAAATAGCTTGAAAGTAAGGAACAATTCTATTATTTTCAAATGCTTCTCGTACTTCTTTGGCCATGGCTACATTGTATTGATATTGATTTTTTACATTATGAAGAGCGCTTGAATAATTAACTACAGTGTGACGACCTTGTTTAGCTTGTAATGCAGCAATATGCGCATTTTCAAGTAACATTGACTTATTGCCGCTAGCGATGCCTGCGCATAACGTTATATAAATAAAGGGATCGGTTAGCAGTGGTGTACTGTAATTATAGGCTTGGATCATATCAGTAAAGCTCATGTCATCATCATTGAAAGACGCTATAAGGACAATTTTATTCGTTGCTAAGCGAAATATCTGACTCGTCGCAGGGCGATTCTTTTTAAAATGTAGTAACAGACTTTTCATCACCCGATCACTTACTTCAGTACCATAAAAGCTACTTATATCTTCTAATTCATTGACCCAAATAACGGCCAGTTGCATATGATGATTTGGTGATTTTTTAATGTAATATTCCAGCGCAATGTGATTAGCAAAACCACTGCTTGTATCTGTTGAAATCGCGCGCTTTAATAAATACACATAAATGCCTGCAACTAACAGGGCAATAAAAAAGAAAAATACCGCCATGGCTGCGGCTTTCGATACACTTTGCGCTAATCGTTGATTGAGGTCGTATATAGTAATATCGGCCCCCGTTAGATAGGTCACTCCGTTGGCATCAACAAAGGGCACAAAAATGGTTTTAAAATGACCCCATTGGTCTTTTGAAATTTCAAAGACTGGCTCGGTTGAATAAAACGCGCCCACATTGGCCGCAGTTGCTTCGGGGTATAAATCGAGGAACTGGGTAACTTTGCCGCTATTTTGATCGTTTTGTGTGTAACTAGAGGCACTAAAATGCACATTGTCATCTTTTAATACCATGGCATAAACGTAAGCGATGTTTAACGCATTGGCAAACTCTGATAATTGACGGCTTTTTTGTTGGTATACGGAGGGTGGTATGCGAAGACCTGCATTAATTTTTTGATGGTAATCATCACCAAGCATATGCTTAACACTTAATGCTGCATCAAGTAAGCGAGTATCAACGCTTTGCATTATTTCGTTCCGGGTGCTGTTATAGGTGTAATAGATGTAGCCTAATAAACTGATAAAAAACAGCATGAAACCCGCGATTATCCAATTCGTCCGTAAATTTGTGTTTATCATGTTCATCCTTTATTTATTATCCTTTGCATTATACAAAAAAAGCCTGCATCGCCTATAAAAATATAGTTAGGTAATTTAAGAGTTAATCAATTTATCATCAATCTGTCATGCAATTGACTGCTTTTATGGCTTAATACGAGACATTTCTACTGTATTGCAGTAAAGTTAACGCATTTCGTAGAATCATTGTAGTTGACGTTATTGCTAATGAAGCCGCTTACTTAGGCGCTTTAGCGAAAGAAAACTACATTTATTGGGTATAAAGATGGATCAAAAGCGTTGTGCCGTCGCCTCTAAAGAAACTCTGATGCGTATATTTACTGTGCCTGAAGCACCAGACTCAACGTTGAGTAAAATCGAACTTGAGATCTCGAGCAATTTAGCAGGTTTTTTGAATGAGAACATCGCGGCGATTGAAAAGCCATTGCATGAAATTGAAAAAGATTTTCAATCTGCAGTGATCCCAGAAGATCCGACCTTTGTTTCAGCTTATGCGCAAGACATTATGGAGCAACTTGTTGCTCATTCAGTGCATACTGCTGCGCCAAGCTTTATTGGTCATATGACGTCAGCATTACCGCATTTTGTATTACCACTTTCCAAGTTGATGGTTGGCCTTAATCAAAACTTAGTAAAGATTGAAACCTCCAAAGCTTTTACACCGCTCGAACGCCAAGTATTGGGCATGATGCATCATTTAGTATATGGTCAAGATGAGGCGTTTTATAGTAAATGGATGCACAGTGCTAAAACCTCACTAGGCGCTTTTTGTTCTGGTGGTACAATCGCAAATATTACCGCACTGTGGATTGCCCGTAACCGACTATTAAAAGCAGATGGTGAGTTTAAGGGTATTGCCGCTGAAGGTATCGTTAGTGCTATGTTGCATTATGGCTATAGAGGCTTAGCTGTTTTAGTATCAGAGCGCGGCCATTATTCTTTAGGCAAAGCGGCCGATCTATTAGGCATTGGCCGCGATAACTTTATTGCCATTAAAACTGCTGATAACAATAAGGTTGATGTTGCTGCAATGCGCGCCAAGGCTCACGAGCTTGAAGCGCAAGGCATAAAAGTAATGGCCATTGTTGGTGTAGCAGGTACTACTGAAACGGGTAATATTGATCCACTTGATGCTTTGGCCGAGTTGAGTGTAGAGCTTAATTGTCATTTTCATGTCGATGCTGCCTGGGGTGGTGCAACGCTGCTTTCTGATACTTACCGCCCTTTACTCAAAGGTGTAGAGCGAGCAGACTCAATCACCATTGATGCACATAAGCAAATGTATGTGCCGATGGGAGCAGGGCTGGTGTTATTTAAAGACCCCGCTGCGACAGATGCAATTGAGCATCACGCTGAGTATATATTACGTAAAGGCTCAAAAGATTTAGGTAGTCATACGCTTGAAGGTAGCCGCCCTGGTATGGCGATGTTAGTGCATGCTTGCTTACGCGTTATTGGCCGTAAAGGCTATGAAATACTGATTGATAAAGGTATTGAAAAGGCCCGTTATTTTGCTGATTTAGTGAAAGCAGATGATGATTTTGAATTGATCTCAGAGCCTGAATTATGCTTGCTTACATACCGTTATGTACCAAAACAAATTAAGCAAAAAATAGCCGAAGCTGATGAGCAAACCCGTTTGGACATATTTGCTTCGCTAAACCGTTTTACCGCCAGTATGCAAAAGCGCCAACGTGAAGCCGGGCGTTCATTTGTGTCGCGTACGCGATTGACGCCAGCTCAGTATGATCACCAGCCAACGGTGGTCTTCAGAGTCGTGCTTGCGAACCCACTTACTTCTGAGCATATTCTTCAAGAAATACTTGCAGAGCAAAAGGCGCTAGCGAAAACAGATCCTGTGTTTAAAAAGTTCTTATCTAAATATATGAATTAGTAAATCAGTGGTATTGCTAATACCACTAAACTTTTGATTTTAAATAAAGCAACTCGCTTTAATCATTTCACTAATAATATGTTGCGACGGTTTTATTTTTTCCATCGCTAAAAACTCATCAGGTTGGTGGGCTTGGTTAATAGAGCCCGGCCCCATTACGATAGTCTCGCAGCCAAGTTGCTGAATAAACGGCGCTTCGGTGCAGTAATTTACTGCAACGGCTTGCTCCCCCGATATTTTTTCTGCTAATTGTACTAATGCCGTGTCGGTACTGCCGGTAAAGGCTGGAATAGGCTCGTGCATATCCATCACACTCACTGCATCTGGGTATTGGTTATTTATTTCTGCCGCTATTTTTAACAACATCATTTGCAGTTCTTGCACACTTAAACCTGGTAATGGGCGCATATCAATATGCATTTCACAGCAGCCACAAATACGATTGGCGTTATCACCACCATGAATATGTCCTAGATTCAATGTTGGGTAGGGAATAACAAAGTGCTCTACTGAATATTTATTCTTTAATTCGTCTTTTAAAAGTAACAATTTTGCAATTACTTTATGCATCACTTCAATGGCGTTTAAACCACGTTCAGGATCAGAGCTATGACCTGAGCGACCGACTACGCGAATAGCCGTACTCATATGACCTTTGTGAGTAAATACCGGTGTCATATCAGTAGGTTCACCAATAATGCAACGCGCAGGTTTTAAATTTTTGTGCTGACAAATTTGCTGCGCACCAGCCATAGTCGTTTCTTCATCGGCGGTGGCTAAAATTAAAATTGGTTGAGTTTGTGTGGTTTCATCGAGTTCACTAATTGCTTGCAGTACAAAAGCAAAAAAGCCTTTCATATCGATACTGCCTAAACCATATAGTTTATTGTCATATTCGCTTAATTTAAACGGATCATAATTCCAGCGACTATCATCAAAAGGAACCGTATCGGTGTGACCGGCAAGCATTAAACCGCCATCGCCTTGGCCGCGTTTGGCGAGCAAATTAAAGCGACCTTTAGGGCCTGATAACTCTGTAATTTCGCATTCAAAACCTAAGCTGCTACACCAATTGGCAAGTAGCTCAATGACGCCTTTATTACTCATGGCTAACGATTCATCCATAGCACTAATGGAAGGGGCGGCAATCAACTGCTGATACATGGACAAAAAAGACGGTAAAGGCATAAAAAAATCCAAAATAATTATTCAATCTAATTGCATAACAATATAAAAGTATTTATGATGAATATCAATTCACTTTTTAAGCATAAATATATTAAAGCGACGCAATGAATATAAAACGACGATAATCCAGTTTCATTCCCAAAACAGTGTGTTTATGCACTGTCTAACCCGATTTGAATGTAAATATAGTAGTAAAACCCAAAAAGAGTAACGAATGAAAGTAGTGATTATTGGCGCAAGTGGTTATAGCGGCGCAGAATTAGCAAGTTTAGTCGTAAAACATCCACAATTAACCTTAGTAGCGTGTTATGTATCTGAGCAAAGTTTAGATAAAGGTAAGTTATTAAGTGACTTGTATCCTGAGCATGTTGGTTTACTTGATTTTCCTTTATTACCGCTGAGCGAAAGCGCATATAGCGATATCGAAAGCTCAGCTGATTTTGTGTGTTTATGTACTGATCATAAAGTGAGTGTTGATTTAGCGCCACGTTTTTTGAAGATGGGTAAAAAGGTTTTTGATTTATCAGGTGGCTACCGCTTAAGCAGTAATGAAGATTATCAAACTTATTATGGTTTTGAGCATCAACATACTGAACTACTTAAACAAGCTGCCTATGGCTTGGCTGAATGGAATAGTGACGCAATCGCTAAAGCACAATTAGTTGCCGTAGCGGGTTGTTACCCAACTGCGGCATTAAATGCGTTAAAGCCATTGCAGCAAGCCGGTTTATTGGCTGATCAGCCAGTGATTATTAATGCGGTATCGGGAGTAACCGGTGCCGGGCGTAAAGCCAGTGTAGGCACGCATTTTTGTGAAGTATCGCTTGCACCATACGGGTTATTTAACCACAGACATAGCCCTGAGATTGAACAGCACTTAGGCCATAAAGTGTTATTCACGCCACATTTAGGCAATTTCCCTCGTGGCATTTTAGAAACTATTTATGTGCAATTAAAAGCCGATGTTACTCCAGAGCAAGTCACGCAAGCTTATCAAGTACTTGCCGATGAGCCGTTGATCAGATTGCTTGGTAATAAAATACCTTCAATTAAAGGGGTGGCTAAGCAGCCGTTTGTGGACATTGCTTGGCAACAACAAGGTAGCCAACTGATTGTGATGGCAGCGATTGATAACTTATTAAAAGGTGCTGCAGGCCAAGCACTGCAATGTATTAATTTAGCTATGGATTTACCTCATAGCACAGGTTTAAAAGGGTAACAGTAATGCAAACATGGGTCATCAAACTCGGTGGTGCAGTACTCAACACAGAAGACGCGGCAAAAGCGTTATTTGAAGTGCTAGCTTCACAAACTCAAGCACAGTTTGTGATTGTACACGGTGGTGGGGCGTTAGTTGATAGCTGGCTAAAAGAAGCGGGTTTTGCCAGCGCGAAACATCAGGGCTTACGTATTAGCCCAAAAGAGCAGATGCCGTACATCGTTGGTGCATTGGCTGGTTGTGCAAACAAACAATTAATGAGCCAGGCAATCGTGGCAGGCCATAAACCTGTTGGTCTTAGTTTATATGAAGCCGGCATTATTACGTCGCAAAAGCTCAAAGCACTTGGTCAAGTTGGTCAGTGTAACGGTGGCGTGCAAAGTGTGATACCAGAGTTATTAAAACTTGGGCGTCTACCTTTAGTTAGTTCAATCGGTTTTGGTGACGATGGTCTTTGGTATAACGTGAATGCAGATGAAGCGGCGGCGGCGATTGCTAAAGAGCTCGATGCAGAAATTATTTTTATGACCGATGTAGAAGCCGTACTTGATGCAAATAAACAGCCGTTACATCAACTTGACACAAATCAGATCAATACTTTAATTGCAGAAGGAGTAATTTTGGGTGGGATGGAGGTCAAAGTTAAGACCAGCCTTCTTGCTGCCCAGCACTTACGACGTGGCGTTTACATTTCGAGTTGGCAAAAGCCAGAAAATTTAGTCGCTTTACTTGCGGGTGAGCACGTCGGAACAAAAATTACACCATAGGTTTTATATGTTTAATCATTTTTTATCGGGTCTTGAACTAGACCAACAAGGCGCACTTAACTTACTTAATCTTGCGCAAAAAATAAAAGCAAACCCTGCTGATTTTAGCCAAGCACTGGCTGGTAAATCAGTGGTTACTTTATTTGAAAAACCAAGCTTACGTACGCGTTTATCGTTTGATATTGGTATCAATAAGCTCGGCGGTCATGCGGTGTATCTTGATTCACAAAATGGTGCCATGGGCGCACGTGAATCAGTAAAAGATTTTGCGTTAAATATTGCCAGCTGGGCTGATGGTATTGTGGCACGTGTTTATCAGCATAAAACCTTAACCACACTTGCTGAATTTTCGAGCGTACCTGTGGTCAACAGTTTGTGTGATTTATATCACCCATGCCAAGCATTGGCTGACTTTTTAACATTACAAGAAGTATACGGGGATGTGAGCCAGCTAAAACTTGCCTATTTAGGTGAAGGTAACAACGTAACGCACTCACTGATGTTACTTGCAGCAACGCTAGGTACTGATTTTGTTGCAGTATGCCCTAAAGGCAGCTCACCGGATTCGCAAATTCTTAAGCAAGCTGAGCAAATAGCAGCAATGAATGGCGCATCGGTCATGGTTAGCGATCGTGTTGAAGCGGCTGTTGGGGCTAACGCTGTGTACGCCGATACTTGGGTATCAATGGGCGACGACACACCGCTTGAACAAGTAAAAGAAAAGTATATGCCGTATCAATTAAATGCCGCATTACTTGAACAAACAGGGGCTGACACTGTGTTGCATTGTCAGCCTGCACACCGTGAGTTTGAAATTACCTCAGAAGTAATGGACGGCCCGGCGTCAAAAATTATACAACAAGCAGAAAACCGTATGCATGCGCAAAACGCATTGCTTGTTTCATTATTAAATCCAAATTTTGTGTAAGGTATCACCAATGAGTTCTATTAAAAAAGTTGTATTAGCCTATTCTGGTGGTTTAGATACGTCGGCCATCGTGCCATGGTTAAAAGAAAACTACGGTTGTGAAGTTATTGCATTTGTAGCCGATGTAGGTCAAGGCGCAGAGGAGCTTGAAGGCGTAGAAGCAAAAGCGATCGCCTCTGGTGCATCTGAGTGTTATGTCGTTGACTTAAAAGATGAGATGGTAAGTGATTACATCTACCCAACGCTAAAAACGGGGTCTATCTACGAAGGTACTTATTTACTAGGTACATCAATGGCACGTCCTATTATTGCTAAAGCACAAGTTGAAATTGCCCGTAAAGTAGGTGCCGATGCGTTATCGCATGGTTGTACTGGTAAAGGTAACGACCAAGTACGTTTTGAGTCGTGTTTTGCAGCCCTTGCCCCTGATCTGCAAGTAATTGCACCGTGGCGTGAGTGGGACTTATCAAGCCGTGAGTCATTACTTGATTACTTAGCTGAGCGTAATATTCCATGTTCAGCATCAGCGACTAAAATCTACAGCCGTGATGCAAACGCGTGGCACATTTCTCACGAAGGTGGTGAGCTTGAAGATCCGTGGTGTCAACCAAGTGAGCAAGTGTGGACGTGGACTAACTCTCCAGAGCAAGCCCCTAATGAACCTGAATTTGTTACCTTAAACGTGGTTGAAGGTGAGGTTGTTGCTGTAAATGGTGAGCAACTTAAGCCGTACGACTGTTTAGTTAAATTAAATGAGATAGCGTCGCCTCATGGTGTTGGTCGCGTTGATATCGTTGAAAACCGTTTAGTAGGTATGAAATCACGTGGTTGTTATGAAACTCCAGGTGGCACAGTGATCATGGCAGCATTACAAGCAATTGATGAACTGGTACTTGATAAAGCAAGCCGTAAATGGAAAGCAGTACTGGGCGGCGAGTTCTCACATTTAGTGTATGACGGCCGCTGGTTTACACCACTTAAAGATTCAATCTTAGCGGGCGCAGAAGCGTTATCAACCGTGGCAACGGGTGAAGTCGTACTTAAGCTATACAAAGGCCAAGTGACTGCGGTTCAGAAAAAATCACCAAATAGCTTATACAGCGAAGACTTTGCAACATTTGGTGCTGATGATGTGTACGACCAATCGCATGCTGAAGGTTTTATTCGTTTATTCTCGCTTTCAAGCAGAATTTCAGCACTAGCGAAGAAGTAATTTTACTACAGCCCCGTAACTAAAACGGGGCAATTTCAGGGTTTGGAGAGATTTCATGGCATTATGGGGCGGACGTTTTTCTACGGGTCCAGATGAGGCGTTTAAACAATTTAACGACTCACTTCCCTTCGATTATCAACTGGCAGAGCAAGATATAGTTGGCTCTGTGGCGTGGGCAGGTGCCCTTAAGCAGGTTGACGTACTAACTAGTAGCGAGCACCAATCACTAGTAGCAGCATTATATGAGTTACTTGACGAAGTAAAAGCTGATCCACAAGCGGTGGCAACGTCAGGAGCTGAAGATATTCACTCACATGTTGAAGCTGCTTTAATCGAAAAAGTAGGTGATTTAGCTAAGAAGTTACACACCGGACGTAGCCGTAACGACCAAGTCGCAACCGATTTTCGTTTATGGTGTCGTGATACCGCAGATCACTTACTTGCAGCACTTGGCCAGTTAAAAGGCGAGTTTATTGCGTTGGCTGAACGCGAGCTGGGTACTATTTTACCTGGTTACACCCATTTACAACGTGCGCAACCACTCTTGTTTAGTCATTGGTGTATGGCGTATGTTGAAATGCTCGAACGTGATGAAAGTCGTTTAAGTGACGCTAAAGCTCGGATGAATTTTTGCCCTTTAGGCAGTGGCGCTCTTGCTGGTACTGCGTACCCAATTGATCGGCAAGCACTTGCCGTGGGGCTAGGTTTTACCGCGGCAACTAAAAATAGTTTAGATGCCGTATCAGATCGTGACTTTGTGGTTGAGCTATTAAGCTGTGCATCAATCTCTATGATCCATTTATCGCGTATGTCAGAAGATTTGATCTTTTATAATTCGGGTGAAGCGGGTTTCATTGAGTTAGCAGATAATGTTACTTCAGGCTCATCATTGATGCCACAAAAGAAGAATCCCGATGCGCTAGAGCTTATTCGCGGCAAAACAGGGCGTGTATTTGGTGCCTTTAGTGCCATGATGATGACGTTAAAAGCACTGCCACTTGCCTATAATAAAGATATGCAAGAAGATAAAGAAGGCTTATTTGATGCCATGCCAACTTGGCTTGCCTGTATTCATATGGCGCAAGCGTGTATCAAAGGTATAAAAGTAAATGGCGAGCGTACTTTAGCCGCAGCTAAAGGCGGCCATTCAAACGCGACAGAGCTTGCTGATTATTTAGTCGCCAAAGGCATCCCTTTCAGGGAAGGTCATCACATTGTTGGTGTACTGGTGCAAATGGCTATCGCACAAGGGAATAACTTAGAAGATTTAAGTTTAGAACAATTCCAATCTGTACATAGTATTTTTGCACAGGACGTATATGCTGTATTAGAAATAGACGCATGTATTAAAGCGCGCCAAGCACTCGGTGGCACATCTTTAGAGCAAGTAAGCATTGCCGTTAAAGATGCCAAAAAAAAACAGCAAATAACGGTTCGTGACGCCAATCTTGATGATGTCGAGTCGATAGCTAAGTTGATCCAGCACTGGGCTACAGTAGGCGAAAATCTACCGCGTGCTAAAAGTGACATGGTGCACTCAATTAATGAGTTTGCTGTGACTGAAGTTGCTGGAAAAGTCTCTGGCTGTGCGTCACTGTATATTTATGATACTGGCCTTGCTGAAATTCGTTCGCTCGGTATAGATCCCGAAACCGGTATTACCGGACAAGGTCGTCAGTTAGTTGAGCACTTATTAGTTAAAGCCAAAAAATTGGCACTGAATCGCATCATTGTTTTGACGCGAGTACCTGATTTCTTTGAGAAACAAGGTTTCACATTCTGTACTAAAGACAGCTTGCCGGAAAAGGTAATGAAAGATTGTGAACTATGTTTGCGCAGAGACAATTGCGATGAAGTCGCAATGGAATTTATTTTGAAGCTAAGTAGTAATACGGAGATCCCGTGTAAAAACGTGGCCTAGAAATCCCTGGATGTAAAAGACGTACGGTTACCCCTGTGCGTTTTTTTATGCCCCGATACATCTGGTATGACCTGTTTATCTGTTATTCCCCTGTGAGTTTAAAGATCAAAAAAAGATCGTTTTTAAAAATGTTGGATCGGTAATTGCTACCTATAAAGTGTACGATGACTCAGTGTGAGTTCATCTTAAAAGCGCCAATAAATAATCAGAGCGCTAAAGCAACAGTAACTTATTAAACAAGTTATTAATTCAACATTTTTGAAAGGATCAATCTCATGCAAATTACAGCTAACAACCAACTGCAAATGCAAGCATACAACTCTATGCAACAATCAAAGCCAGCACTTGAACAAAGCGCTAGCAATAAAACCCTACAATCTGATACAGTGTCTATATCTAATGAAGCATTAGCCGCAGCTGGCGGTGGTGCTGAAATTCAACGTGGCGGCGGCGGATTAGTTTTCCCTGATAAAAAGCCAACATAGTATTGGAATTTATAAAATAGATGTATTTTGATTTAAGCTCGCTAGGGTTACATTTTGACACAATCATAGTTTTAGGGATGTTACTCGCATTTTTACTAAATCTGTTTTTTTATGTCAGTGAGCTTAATCAAGATAAATCTTTAGTTATAACCTCTTTTTTTATGGCTGTATCTTATTTCTGCAGCAATCACTTCATTGTCCTCGAAAATTCGAATATAAATATTTATATTGAATGGTTCATGTATGACTTCATCACTTTGCTACTAATTATTTTATCTCATCGTTTTTTTTCAGGTATATCTACTGCAACAAAGTATATTTATGTAGGTCTAGTAATAAACAGTATTTTGTACGCACTAATTCATATTGATTTAATGGTTTTATGGAATCGAGAAGTTTGGTGGTTTTGGACATTCTATTCATTTAGTGTAAACATTGTTGATTTCTTGATGATAGTAGCACTGATCACAAATAAAGACTTTTTATTGGTAAATAAAGTTAAAAGCTCCTTATTTCAAAAAAAATGCAAAAAATATTCTAATATTTAACAGAATTAGTCATGGAAGTATTTCAACAATACATTAGCTTTTACATCGCCACTTTTGTCATGTGGGGCTTCATGATGGCGTTTCTATACAACGTTGTTAAAAAATCTTCTATGCCAGGTAGTGATGCCACAGTAATGTGGATGTCCTTGGCTATTTTCTTATCTTATCTTGTTTCAGATCCTTTGCTCAATTTATCACTTGGGGTTGATATGATGTATAGCTATTACAGCTATTCTATTTGGGCTCTTTGTGATTTATTTATCCTCGTTGTGATTTTGCTAATAGCTAAAAACAAATCTTTTAAACGCTGTCCTGCTAAGCTATATCTCATCATAGGTTTAACGGTGAACATGATGTTATTCATTGGCATGCATATAGATACCAACTTTGTTAATCGTTTTGAACCTTGGTGGTTTTGGTCTTTTTATTCTGTCACGGTTAACGTGATGGATGTGATGATGATTACTGCACTATTATGCAATAAAGATTTCTTCGGTTTGGTGCGTGGTTATAATCGATTGCGAGGCCTAAATAAACTTGAAGCCTCGCCTAAAAGTTAAAACCGATATTCCCAACTGGTTTTTAATGCGCTGTTGGTATCAGATTCGTTAGCAAATTCGTCTTTATACACAGAGCCACTGATCTTCCATAAACCACTAAATATAGCCTGCTGATAACCAAGCTCTAATTGCAAACGATCAAATGTCTCAGGTGTTTGAGTTGAGTTTAGAACTTCGCTTTGCGACCAACGTAATTTAGCATAACCGGCATAACCGTTCATAGTATGATAATGAGCACCCAATACGGCCGATTTACTTTGCAGCGGTGTTGCTGAGCCAATTAAGCGATCTTTATGATTATAGGCCCAAGCATAGTTAGTAAAGGTCTCATCACAACTAAGTTGCGCTGTACAATCTTGTTCGGTATTAGAATATTCAAAATAGGTTTTAAGTAGTTGCTTTTGATCACCAAAAAAGCTTTCCACACCCACTGTATAAACAGGATCACTGGGTGCAACACCACTATCATTTTTGCCCATTAACTCAGTATAAAAAGCAATCGGTTGAGTGCCTATGCTGGTTGAGTACTTAGCATCTAAACTGGTTAAGCGTTGTTTACTCGTGATGACCTCGAGTGTATCGGGATTTATTTCTGTACTGATTAAATAGTCAGAGGCTGCGCTGCTAAATGCAACTTCAAGTCCTGGTAGCGGGGTGCTGGCAAACCGCATTGCCCAATAGTCACCTTTTTCACCGCTATTTAAATGTGGCTTTTGTTTGGCGTAAATACCCGTTAACTGCCAGTTGCCAATAAATGACAGCCAGCTTGGACCCACATATTGGGTGTTAGCACGGTTTATGCGTAGACCTTTCATTGGCGATGCATTATTTGCAAGCAGTAACGCATTATCATTACTTGGTCCCCACCAATGACTGACTTGTTCAGCGCTGACAGACCAATTTCCCATTAATACAGCTAAATAACTGCCATGGTAGTTTATGTGTTTATCATCAAGTGCATCATCCGCGTAATTAACACTTACTTTGGCGCTGACGCGATTGCCTGTGATTGCGCCATAACTATTTACACCACTTTTTTGTTGATCGCGTTTGCCAAAGCTTTGCTGTAGTTCTGGTGCGCTATTGTAATTAACTCTAACACCGGAACTGCTGCTTTGTTTTGCGTTCTCTAAAGCATGTTTTACATGTTGATAAGCAAACTGACTTTGCGCAGGTAACGTACTGCTTTCAATCGCATTCAAATCTCTGGCAATTCCCTGCCACATCAAGGGGTAGCTATTAACTGGCTGTTTAATTACACCTTGATTAAACAACATTTCAATTGATGCACGCAGTAATGGGTCATCGCTTTCAATCCAAGGGCTTGCAAACGCAGGAGCTGCGAGTACAACTAAGGCACTTAAATAGATATTTAACTTCATCCGTGTAATTTTTCCTGTAATGCTTTTACGACAATAGGGTGTACAAACTCACTGACATCGCCTTTATGACGAGCGACTTCTTTTACTAATGTTGAAGAAATAAACGAATTTTTTTCCGCTGGAGTTAAAAATACACTTTCTAAATCAGGGTTCAGGCGACGGTTCATATTGGCAAGCTGAAATTCATAATCAAAGTCAGACACCGCACGAATTCCTCGGATCAACACATTTGCATTATGATCACGCGCCAAATCAGCCAGTAATCCTGAAAAGCCAATAACACTGACGTTATCTATGTGAGTTAGCAAACTATTGGCAAGTGCTACGCGCTCATCTAGACTAAAGCAAGGTTGTTTACTAGGATTGTGAGCAACTGCAACAATTACAGTATCAAACATTTTAGCTGCCCGCTGGATCAAATCTGTGTGCCCATTGGTTAATGGATCAAAGGTACCTGGGTAAATTGCGGTGACTTTCATAAATATCGGCTTAATGTTATTTTGGCTTGCTATATTAACAGTCTTTGTTGTCTAGATCAGCCTGCAAATTGCGACTGCACATCTTCATTTTTAAATGAGTTTATTTCATTAAGAAACAATAACTACGAATTACGGGTTAGAAATTTTCAAGGTGGTATTTTATTGGATTATATTTGTATATACTGCGCGGCTAATAATACTGAGTGAATTCTGAGCATTTACTTAAATAAAAACAACCAGAGTAGCAGGATATGAGTACCAAGGATAAAATCATTAAAACTAGCATCATGCTATTTAATCAACATGGTGAGCGTGCAATAACGACTAACCATATCGCTTCTCATATGGGGATCAGCCCAGGTAATCTTTATTATCACTTTAAAAATAAAGAAGACATTATTCGCCATATTTTCGCATTATACAGCCAGCATTTACACACTCAATTTGTACCAATGGCAAAGCATGATGAAGCACTGACGCACTTAACTGGGTATCTTGATGCTCTGTTTGAATTGATGTGGCGTTTTCATTTTTTCTATGACAATTTGGGGGATATTTTATCCCGTGATGATGTACTGAAAAAAGACTACATTGAATTTCAAGCAGCTTTACTAAGCCAAGTACGCGAAATTGTGATTGGTTTGCGTGACGGTGGCATGATCGCTATTGACGATGAAGATGCCATTGAACTTGCTCATATGTTAAAAATCACTGTAAGTTTTTGGACTCCTTATATTAAAGCCAGACGTTTAAGCGGTGAACTCATGCAGCAAGATATTTATAACGGTATTTTGAAAGTGTTGGCGCTGTTCAAAGCCTTTGGCACCGAGCAAAGCATCCCGCAAATTAACCTGTTACGCGAGAAATATAGCGCGCTCGCTGCGCAGACTCAACCTGCCAGCTAGCAGTTGGGGTTTTGTTTATTTCCTAGACGTTAGATTTTTTGCTATAATCGCGCGCCCAACACGTGGGTGCGTGAATCCTTAATATTGTCTAACGAGTAAACTATGCTTAAATTTATCGTCAAACTCCATCCTGAAATAGCCATTAAAAGCCGTTCTGTGCGTAAACGTTTTACTAAGTTGCTAGAAAACAACATTAAAATTGTATTACGTAAGCTTGACGAAAAAGTACAAGTACAAAATAACTGGGACAATATATCGGTTGTAACTAAATCTGATGATGCGCAAATGCGCCTTGATTTTATTAATGGCTTGCAACGTATCCCTGGCATTGTGCAATTTATTGAAGTGACCGAAACCAGCTACGAAAACCTTCATGACATTTACGAAAAAGCGTTAGATATGATTGGTCCTACTGTTGTCGGCAAAACATTCTGTGTTCGTTGTAAACGCCAAGGCAAGCATGATTTTACCTCGACAGATGTGGAGCGCTATGTAGGTGGTGGTTTAAACCAGCATGTTGATGGTGCAAGCGTAAGGCTGAAAAACCCTGAAGTAACTATTCGTCTCGAAATTAAAGATGATAAAGCATATATCGTAACGCACACTCATCATGGTATGGCTGGTTTCCCATTGCCAACGCAGGAAGATGTTTTGTCGTTAATGTCGGGTGGGTTTGATTCAGGTGTTGCCAGCTATCAAATGATCCGCAAAGGCGCTCGTACCCACTTTTTGTTCTTTAATCTAGGTGGTGCGGCGCACGAAATCGGCGTTAAACAAGCTAGTTATTATATTTGGAAGCAGTTTAGCTCAACTCACAAAGTTAAATTTATCAGTGTTGACTTTGAACCTGTTGTTGCCGAGATCTTGGAAAATGTTGAAAACAGCCAAATGGGCGTGATCTTAAAACGTATGATGATGCGAGCAGGCAGCCAGATTGCTGAAAAAATGGGTATTCAAGCGTTGGTTACAGGCGAGAGCCTTGGTCAGGTTTCAAGTCAAACATTAGCAAACTTAAGTGTGATTGACCGTGTGACTGAAACGCTTATTTTACGCCCGCTGATTCAACACGACAAACAAGAAATTATAAACATCGCTCGTAAAATCGGCACCGCTGAAATGGCTGAAACAATGCCTGAATACTGTGGGGTGATCTCTAAAAAGCCAACGGTAAAAGCTAAAATCGCAGTGGTAGAAGCAGAAGAGCAAAAGTTTGATTTTGATGTGCTGAATACCGTTATTGAAAATGCCCGTATTATGGATGTGCGCGACATTGACGTTGAAGCAAAACAAGAGCTTAAAGAAGCAGAGTCAGTGTCTGATTTACCAGCAGGGGCGGTTGTTGTTGATATTCGTTCACCGGAAGAGGAAGATGCCAACCCGCTTGAAATTGAGGGTATTGAAGTTGTGCACTTACCGTTTTTCCGCTTAGCGACTAAATTTGGTGATTTGCCACAAGACAAAGACTATTACTTATATTGCGCCAAAGGTGTAATGAGCCAACTGCAAGCGCTTATCCTGCACGACAGTGGCTTTGCCAATGTAAAAGTTTACCGCCCATAAGTAAGGCTGATCGGATTGTTAAAAGCGCGAGTTAAATCGCGCTTTTTTTGTGCCTGATCGCATCAACAAAAGATTGGTTATGAGGTGTGTCAATACCGAGTTGTTTGCCTTGTTGGCATATATAACCGCACATAGCATCAATTTCAGTGGTACGATTGTGAAGTACATCTTGCTGCATTGACGAGTAATTATCTTTGGTATCGCTCATCACTTGGTAGGCGCTTTCGAGTGCTGCTGTAAGTTGTACATTAATGCCTAGTTGATTCGCTACATAACACGCTTCGTTTAAGGTATTTAAAATTATGCCACAGTACTTTGGTGCTGTAAGCGCGCCATTTTTTACATTATACAGCGCCGAAAGTGGGTTAATGGCAATGTTCACTAACAGCTTCTGCCAACGTAGTAATGTGATCTGCTCACTAAAACTGAGATTCTGCAAACCGCCAAGTTGCTGCATTAGCTTTTGGCTGCGAGTTGCTGCAATTGCATTACAACTGCCTAATACACTTGCTCCATTGCCTGTGTGAGCAACCGTAGTTGGCGTTGCTTTATAGCCAGCTAATCGAGTGGTTAAAAAATACAACCCTTGCTGGTTTTGCAATTGCCTTTGTAGGGGAGCTAAATCACTTAAGCCATTGTGGGATAATACAATATTACATTGCTTAGAAAAGTAAGGTGTTAGCTGTTTGAACGCATCGCTTACTTGGTAGGCTTTTACAGCAAAAATAACCGTATCAATGGTTTTATTGGCTAATGCAGCCAACTGCTTGGTGGTTAATACCGCCGCAGTAATACTCTGTTGCTGCTGGTTTTGTTGGTAATAATATTGATTTTTGCCGTCGCCACTTCTCGTGACTAAGGTAACTTGATTATCCGCACTTAAAAAATGGCTATACAATAAGCCTATCGCACCATCACCAACAATGACGATATTAGCCATGATTAGGTTTTGCGCCAATATGGAAAATTAGCTTAATGGCAAAGTAGCTCGCAGCGCCGGCAAAATCCGCGATAAAATCAGCAACGGATGCTTGGCGGTACGGTAGCATATCTTGCATTACTTCAATTGCTGCACCATAACCTGCAAGTAACAAAATTTGTACTAGTAGCGGAATTTTAAATGCTTTATCCATTACCACAGCAAGGATAAAGAAAATGCCAAAATGTGCTACTTTATCAACATGCGGAAATAAGTTCGCCGCGCCCTTAATTTCCTTGGCAAACAAAAAAGTAAACGCCACTATACTCACTAAAAATAGTGCTTGGTAAACACGCCGAGTCACGATAAATCCTAAAATCGTTCAAAAACAGAGCCGCAGTATATCAAACAAATTTCGTATCGCACCTGAACAAAGCGCATAAAAATGTAAAGATTTTTAAAATAGGCGTTATAATCACCCTCATATTAATTTTTAAAAATCTTGTTAGGAGAAGATCCATGCCTTCATTTGATATTGTTTCAGAAGTAGAAATGAACGAAGCAAAAAATGCTGTAGATAATGCTAACCGTGAATTAGAAACCCGTTTTGACTTTAGAGGTGTTGATGCATCGATTGAACTTAACGATAAAACAATTAAATTAAAAGCGGAAGCTGATTCACAAGTTATGCAGTTATTTGATATTTTGGCTAATAAAATATCAAAGCGTGGTATGGACGTATCAAGTTTAGAGCTACAAGACATTTCTCGTGCCGGTAAAAATGTATTTCGTAATGTTGCGCTAAAGCAAGGTATCGAAAAAGACATGGCTAAAAAAGTAGTTAAAGCCATTAAAGATTCTAAAGTAAAAGTACAAGCCGCTATTCAAGGTGAAGAAGTACGTGTTACTGGCAAAAAGCGTGATGACCTACAAGAAGCCATGCAAGTTGTGCGTAGTGCCGATTTAGGACAACCGTTCCAGTTTAAAAACTTTAGAGATTAGCAAGCTAGGAGCTAGGTTTCTAGGTGTAGAAAAAGCCAAATTGCAGCAATGTAGTTTGGCTTTTTTAGTTTAGAACTTATGATTATTCCTAGAACCTAGAACCTAGAACCTAGAACCTAGAACCTAGAACCTAGAACCTAGAACCTTTAGATGTATAGCCGTCCATTGACTTTTCCCCCTAAAATAATCACAATAACCACCTATTTTTAAGGTGCTTGTAGTTACTTTTCAAGGTTGTTGATAGGTACAGCAAGATAATCGGGAAGTTGGTGCTATTTGTAGGATACAAATACAATCCAACACTGCCCCCGCAACGGTGATACATAATATACGCAAGTAACTATGTTAAGTCCGGAGACCGGCCTTGAAGTCAATTTACTATCACTTGTGCGGTGGGCGCGGGTCAGGGGAAGTCATGTTAAACAAATCTACTCTAGGCGTAGCAATTGCTGCTGCGTTATCTTTTTCTGTGTCTGCAGAGCAATCAATTGAACATATCACTGTAACAACGAATAAATTCGAGCAATCAATTACTGACGTTCTTGCCAGTGTTGCTGTTATTGAGCGCAGTGATATTGAAACAAGTAATGTTCGTGATTTACCAAGTTTGTTAGCAACACAAGTTGGTTTTCAAATAAATTCCAATGGCGGCTTTGGGCAAAACTCAGGCATATCGCTTCGCGGTTCATCGTCACGTCATACTCTAATTTTAGTTGATGGTGTACGAACAGGCTCTGCAACCCTTGGTTATAAATCAATTAGTAATATTCCTCTTAATTCAATAGAGCGCATTGAAATAGTTAAAGGCTCGCGTGCAGCTGTGTATGGCTCGGATGCTCTTGCCGGTGTGATTAATATAATTACTCGTAAAGAGCAGGGATTAACGCTTGATGCGACGTTTGGCACAGACGCTTATCAAAACTATCAAGTCGCAGGCACAACTGTTGTAAATGCAGTTACGGCATCGTTCAATGCTGGGTTTGAAAAAACAGATGGTTTTGATGTGCTACAAGGTGTAGCACCAGATGATGATGGCTATGAAAACAAAAATATTGGCTTTAACATTCAATATGCCGATGAGCTACTTGGTGAATTAACCGCAAAAGGGCAATACAGTGAAGGTAATGCTAAATATGACAGTGCGTTTTCGCCAGTTGAAAGTACCATAGAAAATAATGAATTTGAAAACTATCAATTAGCTTTTGGTTGGGAGAAATCCTTTACTAATCAGCAGCACTCTGTCGATGTGGCTCTATCAAGAGATGGTTCAGATAATGCGAGCGTAGACTTTACTGGTGGTACTGTTGTTGATGTATTCGACACAAAACGTTCGCAGATTGATTACAATGCTCTTTATTTGGTCAATGAAGAGTTCGATATTAATGGTGGTTTAAACTGGTATAAAGATGATATCTCAGGAACGTCAGGTGATTATGCAGAAAATAGCCGTGAAGTGTATGCAGGGTACATTGGTGGTTATTATGATAACGAGCAACTTTTAGCTAATCTGGCCGTTCGTTATGATGATGATCAATATTTTGGCGATGAGACAACTTATACAGCTGCTGTTGGCTATCACTTGCATGAAAATGCAACATTTAGACTAAGTCAAAGTACGGGCTTTAAAGCGCCAACATTTAATGATTTATATTATCCAATGTCAGGTAACCCAGACTTAGTACCGGAAACATCGGTGAACCAAGAACTAGGGCTGAGTCTTGATTTTTCAGACGTTAGTGTTGATATATCTGTTTTTAGAAATGATATCGAGAACCTAATTGCTTGGGCACCTAATGCCGCTGGTAATTGGCAACCAGCTAATATTAATGAAGCACGTCATGAGGGGGTTGAATTTAGTTTCACAAATGAAATCTTGGGCTTTGATAATCAGTTTAATTTTACTTATCTAAATGCAGAAAATACACAAACGGGTGCTGAGCAAGCTTATGTTTCACCACGTACTGTGAACTGGTCTGTTGCGAAGCAATGGGGCGATTTTGATGCTGGTTTTGATATGCAATACCGCAGTGATCGTCAAGGTAAAGTAACAGAGCTTAGCTCTTATACGTTATGGAACTTAACTGCTAATTACCAATTAAATCAAGCTCTTTCGTTTTCTTTACGCGTTGAAAACTTATTTGATAAGCAGTACAACGCAGTTGACTCAAGTATGGATTATGCAACTGGTGAAGTGTTTTACTACAATACAGCTGACCGTCGCTTCTTTGTTGGTGCCAGCTACCAGTTCTAATTTCGTTCTCGCTTAAATAAAAAAGCCCGACACCTTTGCGTATCGGGCTTTTTTATTGAGATGAAAATACTTGTTTAGCGCTTTACTTAATTTACTAAAAACTGTTTATAGTCTTGTTCAAACTTTTGCAGTTTAGGTGCAATTAATAAACTGCAATAACGCTGCTCAGGGTTTTCGTTGTAATAGTCTTGATGGTATTGCTCTGCAGGATAATACGTGGTTGCAGGGCTTACCTCTGTGACGATGTCTTCGCGAATTTGGCTTTGTAGCTTAGCAATGTAGTCGGTTGTTTGCGCTTGTTGCTCACTATCATGATAATAAACCACACTACGATATTGCGTACCCACATCATTGCCTTGGCGGTTTAGTTGTGTGGCGTCGTGCAATGTAAAAAACATTGCTAACAAGGTTTCATAGCTTATTAGGTTGCTATCAAACTCGATATTAACGACCTCAGCATGACCTGTTAGCCCTGTGCAAATTTGTTTATAGGTTGGATCCGTTGTTTCGCCACCTGTGTAGCCAGAGCTTACTTGTAATACGCCTTTCACACGTCTAAATGCGGCATCGATACACCAAAAACAGCCACCACCAAAGGTTGCAGTTTGAATCTCTGTGCTCATATATGTACTCCTAAAAACGTTAAATTACGCAGATGTTCTAGCCTAGCAGAAGAACGGCAAAGACGGTGTTTTATTTCATGAGTTAGAGTGAGGATAGAGTGGAAGCGTTGCTGCAAGGTGCAGCAACGCGCTTTGTTTAGAGTTCTTTAAGTGGCTTTTCAGCTTCTTGCTGATTAAGCTTTTGTTGTAAAAACTCGGGTGATTGCGTGTTTCGAGCCAGCGCATAATAGGCCGCAGGCACTACAAATAGCGTCAGTATGGTTGCGACAATAACACCGGTAAACACCACCACACCAATTACCATACGGCTTTCAGCGCCAGGGCCAGATGCCAACACTAACGGCACGGCACTCATTACCGTTGTTAATGAGGTCATAATAATAGGGCGTAGTCGCATCGTTGCGGCTTGTAATATTGCCTCACTAAACTCTACGCCTTTATCACGCAGCTGATTGGTAAATTCGACAATCAATATACCGTTTTTAGCGCTGAGACCTATTAACATTACAATCCCGATCTGGCTGTAAATATTTAAAGTAAGCCCCGTAGACCACAAGCCAAACATGGCACCCATTAAGCCAAGTGGTACTGTAAGCATAATAACAAACGGGTGCACAAAGCTTTCAAATTGCGCTGCTAACACCAAGAAGGTAACGGTAAGCGCTAGAATAAACACGTAGGTCATTGCTGACGCACCTTCGTAGAATAATTGTGACTCACCTTTGTAATCAACCGCACCCTCTATATCGTTCTCTTGCGCGGCTACTTCATTCAAAAAGTTAAGCGCTTGTTCGAGTGTATAACCATCTGCAAGGTTGGCGCTAAGGGTGATAGCGCGCATACGGTTATAACGATTCAAACGCGAGGCTGTGGCTTCTTCTTTTAGGCTGATCAAGCTATCTAGCGGGACTAATTCACCACTGCGTGATTTTAAATAGATATTTGAAATATCAGTTGGATCTTTAAAGTCTGCCTTGGTGCCTTTTAAAATTACATCGTATTCTTCACCGCGGTCTATAAAGGTGGTAACACGACGCTGGCCAAGCATAGTTTCCAGTGTACGGCCTACATCAGACACCGACACCCCTAAATCTGCGGCTTTATTTTTATCAATACTGACCAAAAATTGTGGGAAAGTTTCTTTGTAATCATGATCAATTCGTACTAGCCCTGGATTTTTCTCTGCGCGTTTAATGATCCGGTCACGCCAATCGGCAAGTTGATCGTAATCGTTACCTTGCAATACAAACTCTATCGGTCGGGATGAACCACCACCGCCAATGCCGCTGCGCATAATGGCAAATGTTCGCACATCGGTTACTTCGTTCATCTTAGCGCTGATCTCATCCATTACTTGCCAGGTTGAGCGTTTACGGTCGCTCCAATCAGCCATGCCAACAATGGCAACTCCGCCAGTGTCGCCCCAACCAGGCACACGCACTAATACGCGGCTCAGTTCGCCAGACTCAGAATAAGGCATTAAGCGCTCTTCAATTTTTGCCATATTCTGTGCATTATTTTCATAACTGGCACCTTCTGGGCCGCTCATCATTAAGAAAAACGTACCGCGGTCTTCTTTGGGGGTCAACTCTGATGGAATTTGTTGGAACAATGAATAGCTAACAAAACCAGCGAGTAGCAAGGTAATCGCTAAGCCGCCAGAACGGGTCATATTTGAACGTAATGCGTTTTTATAGCTTTGCTCAACCTTGTCAAAAATGCGGTCCATCCATTGGCTAAATTTTCCCTCTTTTGAGGAGGGTTTAAGAATTAATGAACACAGAGCTGGGGAGAGAGTTAACGCAGTAATGCTCGAGAAAAACACCGCTGCACTCACGGCCATGGCAAATTCAGTAAATAGGGCACCAATGCGGCCATCCATAAATACCAAAGGTACAAACACCGAGATCAATACTAAGGTAGTGGCAATGATGGCAAAGCCAACTTCGCGTGCGCCGCGATAGGCCGCCAGTAGGGCTGGTTCGCCTAATTCAATACGGCGGTGAATGTTCTCTAGCATTACAATGGCATCATCTACCACTAAACCAATTGCCAGCACCAGCGCCAGTAGCGTTAATAAGTTAATAGAATAACCCATTGCCAGTAAGAACATAAAGCTGCCGACTAACGCAACCGGTACTGTTACGGCTGGGATCAAGGTAGCGCGAATATTCCCTAAAAATAAGAAGATAATTAACACCACTAAGGCCATTGAAATGGCAAGCGTGCTGTAAACCTCGTTAATTGATTCTTTAATAAATATTGATGAGTCATAACTGTCTTGAATGGTGGTGCCTTCAGGGAGGTTACGCTTGATTTTTTCAAGTTCTGCTCGGGCGTTATCAACCACCGTAAGTGTATTGGCTTTCGCTTGTTTTACAATCCCTAAGCCCACCATGTTACGGCCGTTACCCCGGAATAAGCTTTCATCATCAGCGGCTTCTAAATGTACGTCAGCCACTTCACCAAGGCGAACTAAATAACCATCATCACCACGTTTAATGACCAGATTTTGAAAGTCACGTTGCTCTTTGTAACTACGCGCAGTTCGCACGGTAAAGTCACGGTCGATTGATTCAATTTCACCCGCTGGTAATTCTACGTTTTCTGTACGTAGGGTGTTTTCTATATCACTACTGGTTATGCCGCGCGCCGCCATTGCTTGGCGGTTGAGCCAAATTTTCATGGCATATTTACGTTCGCCACCAACACGTACATTCGATACGCCGTCTACCACGGCTAAACGATCAACAATAAAGCGCTGTGCATAATCAGACAGTTGTAATGAATCCATCGTATCGCTATTGAGTAAAAACCATGCAATAGGGCTTTCATCACTGTTAGATTTAGATACTTCTGGCGGGCGTACTTGCTCAGGTAGACTATCAAGTGCACGGGCTACACGCTCACGTACATCGTTTGATGCAGCATCAATATCACGGCTGATATTAAACTCAATGGTGATATTAGAGCGACCATTACGGCTTGAAGAGTTAATGCTTTTAATGCCTTCAATACCGGAAATACGGTTTTCGAGTACTTGAGTTATTTTGGTTTCAATAATTTCGGCTGAAGCACCGGTATATTCAGTGCTAACACTGACAATGGGTGATTCAATATCAGGATATTCGCGCAGTGGTAACATGGAAAATGCCACTAAACCAAAGGTGAGGAGCAATAAGTTTATTACAATCGCAAAAACGGGGCGTTTAACACTGGTATCAGTAATTTTCACGGTTTACCCCTTCACAGACACTTTGCTACCAGAACGAATTTTAATAATTCCTTCTGTAACAATTAGTTGACCATTACTAATACCTTCATCAATGGCTACCCAGCCGTTGTGGCGACCAGCAACATTAACTTCAACTTTAGTGGCTATACCGTCTTCAATTTGAAAAACAAAATGTTTATCTTGCTGTGGAATAACCGCTTTCTCTGGCACCATCATAGCTTGACTCGAACTCAGCTGCAGTGCGGTATTAAGCAACATACCAGGGCGTAATAAGCCACTTTTATTAGCAAAACTTGCGGTTACTTCAACACTGCGGGTAACGGCATCAATACGGGTGCTAACGTGAGTTACTTTACCGGTAAAGGTTTTCTCAGGGTAAGCGTCATTTTGGGTCATGACCTTCATGCCAACGTTTAATTGCGCTAGGTATTTTTCAGGTACTTTGAAATCTACCTTGATGATGCTGATATCATCTAAACTGGTAATTATTGTACTGTTATTGACATAGGCACCAATTGAAATTTGACGCTTGCCTAAAATACCTGAAAATGGTGCGGTAATGGTCATCTCAGATAATTTTGTTTTGGCATTTTCTAACTGCGCTTCGGTGGCATCAACGCGCGATAATTGCTCTTCTAAGAGTGACTTTGCAGTTGCTTGTGAGCGAGAAAGCTCGGTTAAGCGCTCTAGTTGACGTTTTTCTTCACGTAAGTTGATTGCCAGCTCTTTTACTGTCAATTCTTCTTGCAATGATTGTAATTGTACTAGTTTTTGGCCTTTACTGACTAAGTCGCCATCTTTGAAATAAATGTCAGTAACGTAGTCATTTTGTGCGCTTTTGATATAAATCGCTTGATTCGCACGCGCGCTGCCGATAGCCTCAATAAGAACGGCATTTTCTTCACTTGCTACAGTGTGAGCGGTTACTTGGGTTGCACTTTCAGTAAAGTCGGATTGCTCACCTTGACTACTTGGCAAATAAAGGTAAACACACAGGCCAATAAGTACAGTAATGATAAATGGAAATAGCGCTTTGCCAGATTGCTTTACATACATTTTTAAAATACCGGAAAATTAATTGCCCCTAGTGTACAAAATAACAGCGTGGAATAGCTGTCGCGTATCTCATAAATCTGTCGGTTAGGCGTAAAAGTTAAAGTATTTGTCAATTTGTTCCTGTTTTGTAATTATAAATGAGGAAGTTATGAAGTTAACGAGCAAGTGTTCACGTTGTTTGAAAATACGTAAATTGATTATTTGGGCTATAGTTATGTACGTTTTTTATATAGTTTTTTATCGTTATGGTTAAACGCAAGCACGCCATGTTGAAATTACGTGCGCAAGGCGCGCGCAATGGTATTGAGATTCTTACCGTTGGTGCGATAGGGCTGATCTTCATAATGCTGTTTAATTTACTGCGCCCTGATGAAATTAGTATTTTAGAAATTTTTTTGGTGAGTATGTGCTTAGCGGCTATTTTTGTTGGCTTTTTAAAAACTCAAGAGCCATTTTATAGTTTAGTTATTACAGAACAAGAGCTTATTTACCAGCATAAGTATGGTTATTGGTGTGTTAAGCAAGAAAATTTCCATCACAGTGGGATCCCTAAAGTAGAGCAACAGCTTGAACAACTTGAGTTAAATGCGGTAGGGATTAAACTTAACAATAGCGATGAATTTTTATCACAATTAGCGCCAAGAATTGCTGGTAAATTATTGATCGAGCAACGACATTTATTTATGCAAGTAATTCAAAAACATTGCAAAAATGGCAATTGCCCATCAGAATGGCTAGTTGAAGATAATCATTACACTTCAGTGCATGGGCGCAGCTTTAATGGCCTAATAGCCATGTTTGCTAATAGAATGCGGCATTTACAGCAACTAACCGGATACGATCTGTTGTTACCTGCAAGTGTATTAGATAGAAGTATTTGGGACTTTAGCCGTAACTTAAATGCGTGGCACAGTAACCCAGTAGTATTTATAGAATCTCAATTAGAGAGAAAGACGCTTGAGAATAGGCGTTAGTTAGTAGGATGAAGCTATGAGCCAAGATAGATCTTTTATTAAAAGTGGCAGAAATACCATTATCCATAAAGATAAAAAACTCGATTTAGTGATCGTGAATTCTGAAGTGCACCCAAAAATCAAAGTAACTCAACATGGTTTAGAGCCATTTAAGGAAGAGTTGCCAAAAAACCGCCGCGAAGCTAAAGAGCGCTATTTAGAAGTTGTTTATGTTAGTAGTGTTGATGTGTTTGGCGAAGAAAAACGCTTACTGTTTATCCAAGCATTGGATGGCCGCGAGTACAAGATTGATTACAGTAAAATAGGGACTAAGCTATTTGTCCGCATTCATCAAGATAGTTATTTATAATATTTTTCTTCTCTACTGGCACTGTAATTGCTTCATAAACTAATTGGCATAGCGTTTACTGTTATGTAATTTCGAATTTAATGAGGAAGCAGTGCATGAAATCCCCCTTAATAATTGCCCCATTTTTAACTTTATTAGCCGCATGTGGTGGCGGTGGAGGGGGAAATGATAATCCTGTTGTGGCCGCATCGGTATTTGCTGGGAATGATCAGCAAATTATTGAAAAAAGTGAATTTACCATTGAAGCCAAAGGCTCTCCAGCGGATGGTACTTTTACTTGGCAGCGAATTAGTGGCCCCATTATTGACGGCTTCCCGCTTGATGGTGCACTGCAAACCGTAATCGCCCCTGACATTAAAGCAGACAGCGAATTATTACTGCGTGTTAGCTATCAGACCAGCGATGGCCAATTAGTCACTGATGACTTACTGATTGCAATAGAATCAAATAATCAGCTTCCGCAAATCATTGTTACTCAAACCGCACCAGAGACGTTACCTTCTGATTATAAAGATATAGTCACTCTGAGTGCGGCAGGCTCGATAGACCCTGATGAAAATGGCCAGATCAATAGTTACAGCTGGCAACAGATTGCAGGGCCAACCCTTGCGGTAGACAGTAACAGTAATGCGACAATTAGTTTTTCGCACCCATTGCTCGATACTAATACCTTGATCACTTGGTTAATAACTGTGGTTGACGATGAAGGGGGAGAGTCGAGCTTCCAATACTCTCATACTTTAAACAAAACTAGCGAAGTGCTGATTGCTAACGCTGGTGACGATCAGAATGTTATTGAGCTGGAAACCGTGACCTTAGATGCCACAGCATCAGAAACCGTGACAGAAACCTTTAAATGTTTTTGGCAGCAAACCGTTGGCACTGCGGTGCTTGATAACCAACAGCAATGTATTACTTCTTTCACTGCACCGGCAACCGAAGCGATTAACACGCATACTTTTGAAGTAACAGTGACCGACAGTAAAGGACGCACTGATAAAGATAGCGTAGATATTGTGGTTAACTCTAAACCGCTGGGTCTTATTAATGATACTGGGATGAGCAAGTGTTATAACAATACCCAAGAAATAGCGTGCAGCAGTCCTGATTTTCCTCGCCAAGATGCTTCTGTAGGGCGTGATAGTGGGGTTGGCTCGCATATTGAAAAAGTGGGTAAAGGCGAGCAGGCATTTGATTTTACAAAACTTAACCAGTTTGCCGATGAGTTATTAGACAGCGCCGCTAATTTTAGCTGTATTCGCGATAACGTTACGGGTTTGATTTGGGAAGTAAAAAGCCCTAATACTGGCACTTTACCTAACACGCAACTTCGCGAAGGGCAAAATCATTATACCTGGTATTTAAATAGTGAAGATGGTGTACAACCGGGGAGTGTGCTCGGAACAGCTAATAGTACTTGCTCTAATAACGGTAATTGTAATCTGCAAGAGTATGTTAATGAAGTTAATGCCCTTGATTATTGTGGCGGTAGCAACTGGCGAGTGCCTACTTACACTGAGCTATTAACGTTACTTAATTATGGCAAGCATGGACAATCAATATTACTTGATGAAAACTACTTTCCCAATACGCCTAATAGTAACTTACTCGCGGATGGGCTCATTTATTGGACTTCACAAACCGCAGTCGATGGCACCAGTTTATCGCAAGCGTATATTTTTGATATGAGCGACGGGAATGATTTGGCTTATCCGAAAAGTAACACCGCCTTTGTTCGTTTAGTTAGAACCGCAGGAGCAGCACAATGAAATCATTATTAATTGGCTTATTGTTAGCAAGCCCTGCAGCAATGGCTGTGCAGACCTGTTATGAAGGTGTAACACAAACAACGGCTACAGCGCGTTTTACACTACACACAGATGGCACGGTGAGCGACAGTATCACCGGACTTATGTGGCAAACCTGTAGTTATGGGCAAAACTATGATGTAACAACCAATAGTTGCTTAAACAGCATTGTGCAAGTGGATTGGCAAGCGGCATTAAGAGCTGCGGTAAACGATCGGACTGGCTCTTATAAGGATTGGCAAGTGCCTAATAATAAAGAGCTTGCCAGTATTTTAGAGCACAGCTGCGTAACCCCCAGCATTAATGAAAGCGTATTTTTGGGCAATCTAAGTGAAAACTATTGGACTAGTACATCAGCCATTGCTGATAAAACCTCAGCTTGGGTATATACCTTTGATAGAGGCCTTAACAGTTTGCACGATAAAGAGTCATTCGTGTATTTACGGCTAGTACGTTATGAAAAGTAACTAGCTTAGTTAGTTAAAATACTGCTGAAATACCTCTAACCGCGCTTGTTCTAGCGCGGTTTTTATTGCTGCGCCCTGAATACCTTGGGCAATAAATTGTTGCGGGTTGATTGCTTTAGCTGTTTTAGTTGCCGCTAAAAATTGTTGTTGGTTTGTAAGAAGGGCGGCTTGATTAATCTCAATAGCTTTAAGTACAGCCTCAAATCGCTCTGGGCGGCGCCATAAATCGAGTTGATTACAACAGTTGAGTAATTGCTCAGCGGTGATTGTTGGGCTAGTTAAGATTGCTTGATGGGCATTAAGTTGTAATGCGAGATCACGTACGTCATTAGGTAAACGAATCGTTTCGCTAATGGCTTTGATGTCATCGGCGGTTAACGAGCTGGTAGCTTGTGCAAACAATAATGCCTGTGTCGTTATATTTTGGCTTTGTGCGTATGCGTAACGGGTTTTTAGTTGTTGATATAATTCATCGTTCCAGTTACTCGCTAAAGCTGGGCTAATCGCACTGAGTGCGCCTAATTGTGCTAAAACATTTAGAAATTCAGCAAATGCACCATCAGCGAGTGACTTTTCACACTCTAACCAAATACGTTCTGCGGTCAGTGTCTTTAGCTCGCCACGGTTGATCATCTGAGTTAATAACGCTTTAGTTTCATCGGCAATGGTAAAGCCTAAATAGTGGTAGCGTGCGGCAAATCGCGCAATCCGTAAGATCCGCAGTGGATCTTCACTAAATGCCTCGGATACATGGCGCAGAATACGATTATCTAAATCTTGTTTGCCACCGTAAGGGTCGATTAAGCTGCCATCATCCGCTTTAGCAATGGCATTGACCGTTAAATCGCGACGGTGTAAATCATCTTCTAAGGTGACATCCGCTGAAAATTCGCAGACAAACCCAGTATACCCTTGGCCTTGTTTGCGTTCAGTACGGGCGAGGGCATATTCATCTTTGCTTTGTGGGTGTAGAAATACCGGAAAGTCTTTACCGACTTGCTGATAGCCTTGTTTCAGTAATTGTTCTGGGGTTGCTCCTACAACTACGTAGTCGCGCTCTTTAATAACTCGCCCAAGTAGTTCATCTCGAACTGCGCCACCTACCAAATAAACTTGCATAACTCACCCTGAATAGTAACTGTGCAAACTATTTTACGTTATTTAACTAATAAAACGCTAACAAGGTTTTCACTTAGCGCATTTTTTTGCCATTATAGGCGCTGATTTACTCAGTAAGGAAATTCAGGGTGTATTTAAGCTACTTTGGCTTGTCAGAAAAACCATTTTCAATCGCGCCAAACCCACAGTATTTGTTTTTAAGCGAACGTCATAAAGAGGCTTTGGCTCACCTAACCTATGGTTTGGGTGAAGCGGGGGGCTTTGTATTACTTACTGGCGAAGTGGGCACCGGGAAAACAACCCTTACCCGCAGCTTGCAAGAGCAGTTGCCAGAGAACACCCAAGTGGCATTGATCCATAACCCTGCTTTGTCGCAGTTGGAGCTGTTGGCTAGTATTTGTGATGAATTCAGCATCGCTTATGATCAGCAAAATGCCACCTTAAAAACCTTAACTGATGCAATCAAAAAGCACCTTGAAGCGAACCATCAAGCTGGTGGCCACACTATTTTAATTATAGATGAAGCCCAGCTACTTGCGCCTGATGTACTTGAACAGTTGCGATTGCTCACTAACATCGAAACCAATCATAAAAAATTATTGCAGATCGTGTTAGTTGGCCAACCTGAGTTACAAGTCTTACTGAAACGTAATGAGTTACGCCAGTTAGCACAACGGATCACCGCGCGTTACCATTTATTGCCATTAACCGAGGGGCAAACCTTTGCCTATGTTAAACATCGTTTATATGTTGCAGGGTGTGATCGAGGGTTATTCTCAAATGATGCATTAAAAACAATTCACTTAGTGACGGCGGGTATCCCGCGTTTAGTGAACTTATTATGTGAACGCTGTTTAATGGGGGCCTTTTCTAAGCAGCTAACCATGATTGATAGTGATATAGTGATGCGCTCTGCACAAGAAGCGTTACCGCCGAGTGCGTTAAGTGCGGTTAGTTTAGCGCCGCAGTCGTCGTTTAATTGGCTCTACCCGTTGGCATTTTTAACCGTGCTCAGTATGGGTATTGGTTTGTCGTTTATTCTTTAATTAATGGTCATATATGTCGTATTTATTAGATGCCTTAAAACAATCCGAACAACATGACGAAGCGTCTGCGCATGATAGAAACGCTGAGCAATTAAAACAACAGCAAGAGTTGCAACGCTATCGTTTTATTGCGATTTCGCTTGGCTTGCTAGTTGCTTTTTTACTGACCTTGATGGCGGGATTTTCAATTGGTAAATGGTTACAAACAAATCATTTAAATGCCCCTGAACAAGTGGCAACGACTGTTGAGCCGCAATCAGTGGAGCCTGCGAATGAAAAAATACCGGCAGCTGTCACGTTGAAGCCAGAGCAATCGACACCAGAACAAGCTGCAGCAGCACAAACTAACCCAGCGCAAGTTGCCAGTGCGCAGCCGACACCACCGCCGCAATTTGTCCAGCCTCAGCAATACCAACAAGCAACAGGGCAATATCAATGGGTGCAAGTGCCAGTAAACAATATGCCTAGTTACCCGCAAGGTCAGCCTATACTAGTGCAAACGCCTAATGGCTATCAGCAAGTGTATTCAGCACCGCAACAGCAATACAATCCTAATGCTATGCAAATGCAGCCAACCATTAATACTAGTGCCAATAATATCGATATGAGTAAATACAAGGTATTAGGTAAACCTATCGGTGAGCCTGCTAGTGAGAAGGCAAAACCAGCAACAGCAACTGATGAGGAACTCGAAACAGTACCAACAGCACTAAAAGATGCCTTTGCCCGTGCCATCGAAGACACGCAAGATACAAGGCCGCACCAAATAACCCAAGGCACTAAAAACTCATCTTATGCCCAGCCAATTGAGTTATTGCCAGATGCCTTGCTGGCGATAATCCCAGATATTAAATACCAAGCTCATATTTATTCATCATCGCAAGATAAGCGTTGGGTGAAACTTAATAACCGTGAGTTATATGAAGGCGATAGCATTGGTGATTTACGAGTACTGGAGATCACTCCAGAGCAAACCGTACTTAGTTTTGATGACTATGAATTTAGTCTCAAGGCTCTGCAGGATTGGCCGCAGTGAAGATTATATAGCTACTTCGCGCAGGCTAATTTCGTTTTCGGTGATAATTACGGCAAAATTGAATTTTTGAAAAATCTAATTAAATCAATGCTGAAATCCGCTGGTTTAATGGCTGATTCTAACGAATCTTGCGTTCGGTTATGCGCCAGATCTATATCTTGAACTTGTGTATAGTGAGCGTGTTTTGCATTGTAAAAAGTTTTCACTTGAGGTTTAAGAGGGCTGCTAGGGTTGCTTTTGGTCACTAGGCCGACTTTTTGACTCGACAGTTTAACTAACGTGCCAACTGGATGAACGCCAATACACTGAATAAATTTAGTCAGTAACTCGCCATCAAAGCTATCTGGGCAACCGTCTTTGAGTATTTTAAAGGCCTTAATTGGCTCCATGCCGGCCTTATAAACACGCTCTGCGGTAAGTGCATCATATACATCAACAATCGATGCCATACGCACGTACGGGCTTATTTCATCAGCTTGCTTGCCAAATGGGTAACCGGTGCCATCTAGCCGCTCATGGTGAAAGCCAGCAATATCGACAGCAATGCCTTGAAGGCCCGCCTGTTCTAAAATCTCTTTACTAAAACGTGCATGATCCTGAATCACTTTATATTCTTGATCGGTTAACTTACCCGGCTTGTTAAGAATGTCGTCAGGTATCTGAATTTTACCAATATCATGTAACAGCGCACCGGTGGCAAGCTCTTCAATAAGCGCTCGTTCAAAACCTAAGTGTTTAGCAAAAATACTGATCAGAATAGATACATTAATCGAGTGCTCAAGTAGGTAAGTATCCTTTTCACGCATTCGAGTAATGCAGGCAAGAGCATCTTGGTTACGAAATACTGAATCAATAAAGCCGCTAGCTAATTCTTTAAAGGGTGTAATGTCTATTGTGTTACCGGCTTTTATATCGGTAAATGCCTTGCTTTGTAGCTGTTTAGCTTCGCTGTAGAGCTTAAATGCTTTGTCCATCTCTTGCTCAACACTGTGTGTTGTAGACCATGGATCACGTTGTTTTGATGGTTCAGCCTTTATATCTTCTGTTGTGGCAGTCGGTGTGAGTCCAACAATGGTTTTATCAGGATCAATTTCAACTTCTAAGATACCGGCTTTTATAAGTTGCTGCACGCCAGCTTGCGTTTTTACCCAACCTTGGTTTTTGATTTTAATTTTACCCGTTTGTTTAGTTACGCTATGTACAAACATACCAGGTATAAGTTGATTGATTGGGATAATTTTCAATGTGTTTACTTCATAATAAATAACGTACTACAAAGCTAGCAAACTTTTTACAGGATAAGTAGTAAAAAGGGCGCTAATTAGCGCCCTTTGTTAATAGCTATTAAACTTTACTCGTCGTCTTCAACAAGAGTCATCAGCGATGTGTTACCACCTGATGCCGTTGTATCAATACTGATAGTCTTTTCTGTTAATAAGCGTTTGATTAGCGTGTCGTAGTATTCAGCGCTGATCACTGGCAGGATTGCTCCTTTACGTTGCGCTAACTGCTGGCTGAAGTAGCCTAAGCGAGAAGAACGCGCTGCAACCACCGCACCTGCTAAATGAGGGTGCGCCAAAATAGCTTGTAACTGATTCGGTCTAGCTACTTGGAATACCCCTTCAGCAATACCAGTTGAGATAAACTTATCTTTAAACGCCACCGCTTCGTCATAGAATAACTCTGACGCTACGGTGATCACGGTATTACCAGCAGCAAGTGCGGTGATGATCGAAATAGCCCAGAAGTTAAACGAGGTGCTCTTATCGGCATAACATACTACACAACCACGTGCTTCAAGGTGCAGGGTATTTGATTCACCTGTAGGCCCAGGCAAAGTAGTAAACTTACGCATGTGCTTTTCAAGGCGATTAAGCTGGGCACGTGCATCGGCAAGTGTTAATGCTAAATCGTCAGCCAACTCATCGATGATATCAACCGTTGCTACTTTTGCAAGCAGCTGACGTACCGCTGAAACACGGTCGTTCAGTGGGGTTGCGCGCCAGATTTTTTCATCGCGCATTGAGTTGGCCATTAACTTCTCGACTTGCTCAGCAGCACCTGAATAGTGGTGAGTGTCAAGCTCGTCTGGCGTTAAGTTTGTCATTTGCACGTTTTCAGGCGATGCTTTTTCTTTAACTAAACGAGTTAAGTAGTTAGGGCCACCGGCTTTAGGGCCAGTACCAGATAAACCACGGCCACCAAACGGTTGCACACCAACAATTGCACCAATCATGTTACGGTTAACGTAGACGTTACCGGCACGCGACATTTTTGCTAGGTACTCGCAACGCTCTTCAATACGTGAGTGAATCCCCATAGTTAAGCCAAAACCTGTGTTATTGATTTGGTCAATCACGTTATCAAGCTCAGAGCCTTTAAAGCGAATGATATGCACACATGGGCCAAATACTTCACGTTTTAGTACAGATAAATCTTTGATCTCATATAAACGTGGCGCAAAGAAGTAAGCACCGTTTTCACTGTTATCAGGAATATCACACTCATAATGTAGTGTTGCGTTGCCTTTTAAGTACTCAACGTGTTCGTTTAAGTTCTTCAGTGCTTTTTCATCAATGACAGGGCCGATATCGGTTGAGAGTAATGATGGATCGCCTACGTGTAGCTCTTTTAACGCGCCTTTGAGCATTTCAATCACGCCATCAGCAATGTCTTCTTGTAAGAATAAAACACGCAGCGCTGAACAACGTTGACCGGCACTTTGGAAACCAGAGCTGATCACATCGTCAACGACTTGCTCAGGCAGTGCCGTTGAATCGACGATCATACAGTTTTGACCACCGGTTTCGGCGATTAGTGGCACTTGAATATCGTTACGAGCAGCCAATGTTTGCGAAATAAGCGTGCCCGTTTCGGTTGAACCGGTGAACATAACCGCCTGAATACGCTCATCAGGAACAATGGTTTTACCTACTTCACTACCGCGAGCGATAACAGGTTGTACTACGTGCTCAGGTAAGCCAACCGATAACATTAGCTCAATCGTACGCAGTGCGATGTAGCTTGTTTGTTCAGCTGGTTTGGCGATAACTGTATTACCAGTTACGATCGCAGCAGCGACTTGACCTAAGAAAATTGCTAATGGGAAGTTCCACGGGCTGATACATAAGATTACACCACGGGCTTCAAAACGCTCATCTTCACTTAGTTCTTCGGCACGGGCTGCGTAGTAACGACAAAAATCAACCGCTTCACGTACTTCGTCAATGCCATCTTGTGCCACTTTACCGGCTTCTTTGATACAGATAGCCACAAGCTCATCGTGATGACGCTCTAGGATGTCAGCAATACGGCGTAGCAAATTGGCGCGCTCTTTAACCGGCGTTTGTGACCATGATTCAAAAGCCGTTTCTGCGTTTGCTAATAGGGCAAGCATATCATCGCTGTTTTGTAATTTAACATGGCCGATGATTTCTTTATGGTTTGCAGGGTTTTTAACTGCAATTGAACCTTCAGGAATATCGCTTTCACTAATACGGTGCTCAGCAAACCAGTTATCAAGGTTTTCTTTGAATGGCGTGATCACATTGATATCGGTTAAATCCATGCCTTTTGAATTAGCACGTTCAGCGCCGTATAAATCAATTGGCATTTTGATTTGCGTGTTGTACTTATTACGTAACCCTTGCAGTGTTTCTACCGGATCCGGTAATAGTGATTCTACCGGTTTAGTGGTATCAACAATGGCATTGACAAACGATGAGTTCGCACCGTTTTCAAGTAAACGACGTACTAAGTAAGCCAATAAGTCTTCGTGTTGACCAACAGGGGCATACACACGACACTGAATTTTTTCTTCGGTTACGATTTGGTCGAATAATGATTCACCCATACCGTGCAGACGTTGGAATTCAAAACCTTGGTTATCACCTTTAGCAACTTCTAAAATAGTGGCGGCAGTGTAGGCATTGTGCGTGGCAAACTGTGGATAAAGTACATCACGTGCTTCTAGCATTTTAATCGCACAGGCTTTGTAAGATACGTCAGTTGTAGCTTTACGGGTAAACACTGGGAAGTGCTCTAAACCATCTTGTTGTGTGGTTTTAATTTCAGTATCCCAGTAGGCACCTTTAACTAAACGCACCATCATTTTACGGCCAACACGGCTGGCAAGCTCAGTTAACCATTCAATCACAAAAATGGCGCGTTTTTGATACGCTTGCACGGCTAAACCAAAACCATGCCAACCAGCTAGATCGTCATCACTAAATACGGCTTCAATCACATCGAGAGAAATATCTAAACGGTCCGCTTCTTCAGCATCAACAGTAAAACCGATATCGTAGCTTTTTGCTGCCATGGCCAGCTCTTTAAGCTTAGGCACAATTTCGTTCATTACGCGTTCTTTATGTGTGAACTCATAACGAGGGTGAATAGCAGATAACTTAACTGAAATACCTGGGCTCTTAATTGGACCACGACCATTTGCCGCTTTACCAATGGCATGAATTGCATTCATGTAGCTATCGAAGTAACGCTCGGCATCTTTCATGGTGCGTGCGCCTTCGCCTAGCATATCGTATGAATATACATAGCCTTTTTGTTCTTTTTCAGCAGCGCGTTCGATGGCTTCGTCAATCGTGCGACCCATTACAAACTGCTTACCCATGATCTTCATGGCAAAGTTTACTGACTTACGAATAACCGGCTCGCCTAAGCGGCCAATGGTTTTTTTCAATACGCCAAATTGTTGTTCTTTGGTTTTATCTGTGTAGTTAACCATTTTACCGGTTACTAATAAGCCCCAAGAAGAGGCATTTACAAATAAAGAGTCACTGCTACCTAAGTGAGAGCTCCAGTCGCCTTTGGCTAACTTATCGCGAATTAGGGTATCTTGAGTGGCTTTATCTGGCACGCGAAGCAATGCTTCAGCCAAACACATAAGTACCACACCTTCTTCACTTGAAAGTGAGAACTCATTTAAAAGTGCATCAACCCCGCTTTGACCATCTTGATCACGACGAATAGTGTGAACTATCTGACGAGCACGCTCCCAAGCACGGCTACGGGCTTTTACGCCTACTTCAGCAAGCGGTAAAATATGATCAATTACGGCATTTTCGTCAATGCGGTAAAAATCACGGATCTTTTGTCTGATTGGACACGTTGTTGTCAAATCGCCGTCGAATAACATAAGCAACCCTCTGGTGTATGGAGTCTTGCAGCAAAAAATTTTGCTGCCTGATTTTCATCTGTGTAATGCGTGCATTCTAATTAAAATCCAGCAGAATATGCTGGTTAAATTTAGCGTTTTACGATAATTTACAGGGCATACTTTAAACTTATCCGCATAAAATTCTGTTATGACAAGTCCGAATAGATTACGCATGCTAGATCGTATCGATTTAGCAATTTTAGACGTTCTGCAAAAAAACGGCAGAATTTCTAATGTTAACCTCGCAAAGCAGGTTAATTTAAGCCCTAGCCCTTGTCTTGACCGAGTGAAACGACTCGAACAAGAAGGCTACATAGAGGGCTACTTTGCTAAACTTAGTGAAGCAAAGCTTAATCAGAGCTTAGTAGCCCATGTGCAAGTGTCGTTAGTGACCTCAAATACCGCGGTATTTAAAGTGTTTCGTGAGCATATTTTAAAAATCAAACAAGTGGTTGAGTGCGACATGGTCGCTGGTGGCTACGATTATTTATTAAAAATTCGCGTCTCTGATATGGATGAATACCGCCAAGTATTAGGAGATTTAGTTGATATACCTGGGGTTGGTACGCACCACACCTATATGGTGATCGAAAAAATTAAGCAAGACACAGGGCTGAGACTCGATACTTAAATTAAAACTCGCTGCTACCAGACGTAGCCGCGGGTTTACCCCGCGTAATTAAATAGGGACTAGGTTCTAGGAAGTGACTAGGTGCTAGGGTGTATTCGGAGCTTGTCGCTCGAAGCCTGTGGCATTTTTCTCTTCTCATTTGCTCTCATTCATTTCTCTTTGTGCAAAAAAATTTCAATGATTAATTCACCACCGAGCAGCGAGTTCACCGAGAAGAAATTAGCGACAGTGATTACTTTTAGTTGGGTTTCTCTGTGCAGCGCGAAGCGTCTTTGTGCTTTCGGTGGTAAAATAGGTTTATCGGTGTAAATGTATAAACAGTCGCGAGGTAAACTCGCTGCTACCAATGCGTAGGCGCGGGTTTACCCCGCGCACAAAAAAGCACCCTTGGGTGCTTTTTTAATATCAAATATCGTGGTTAGCGATTACGCCCAGCCGTCATAACGCTTACGACGTGATAAGACGATGGTCAGAATAATACCTAAGAACAAGCCAATAAATGCAATCGCGCCACCATAGGTTAATAGTTGACGTTTTTCTTTTGCACCCGCTTGTTGTTTTTGTGTACGCTCTGCTGCTAAGGTATTTTTTAACTTAGTAATTTGCTCTGACAGCGCGGTATTTTGGTCTGTTAGTGTCTGGCTTTGCTCTTGTAGTTGTGGCAATTCAATTTGTGCTTGGCGCAGTTGCTCTTGCATTGATGTCATTTCAGCGCTGAGAGTACGATATTGCTGGTGAATGCCTGCGGTTTTAGAAACAAATTTAGCTTCTACCCAGCCTTCACGGCCTTTATCATCAACAACTTTTATGAAGTCATTTTCTTCAGCTGATAACTGCGTCAATTTAGTGCCTGCATCAACAGAGCCAATAATACGGTAATTTTTACTCGCGCCTGAATGCATAAATGTATAAAGATTATCGACTATATAAGCGGTGTTTGCATCGCTAGCTGAGTCAGTTTCTTCAGCGTGGCTCATAAATGTGGCCGCTGCAAATAGCAAAGCTAATAAAGAATGTTTTAACATCAATCTACCCTGTTAATGTAACCGTCTGTGGGACAGCAATCGTATTATTCATAGTTAAGTCTTGAGATAGTATGGATTTAGCGCGCTAATAGCAAGGTTGATATTGTAATCACTGCTGCTGTTTGCAGATCCAAATAAGCTAAAAAATTTGCAATGTCGGGCAGCTTTGTTTATTTTGAGCTCTTATTTATTTTAAAGGTAATCCTCAAGCCTAATGGATACTGAGATAGAACTGAAGTTTTTGGTGTCAGACGCCGTTATTCCACTGATCCCCGCGTTAATAACTCAATTTGCAAAAACCGTTACAAATAAGCCTTCTCGCAGTTTGCAAAATACTTACTTTGATACGCCGAGTCGTGAATTAAGGGCACTTGATATCGGTTTTCGAACCCGTTGTGCGGATAATCAATGTGAGCAAACGATCAAGCTTGCTGGAGAAGTTATCGGTGGGTTGCACCAACGACCTGAATATAACTTACCGCTTGAAAGTAGCCGACCAAATATAACTGCATTTGATGCCAGTATTTGGCCGCATGGCATGCAAGTGAGTGCAATTGCCGCCAATATTTATCCTATTTTTAGTACTAACTTTATTCGTCGTACTTGGCTTATTGAAACAGCAAACGGTGCCAAAATTGAAGTCGTGCAAGATAAAGGTGAAGTCTCAGCGTCTGGCTTAATGGAGCCTATTTGTGAGCTAGAAATCGAGCTTATAGAAGGTAGCCGCGATGAATTATTCACGCTAGCGGATAAACTTGTTAGTCAAAATAATGTTCGTTTGGGACTCTACTCGAAAGCGGCTCGTGGCTATCGCTTAGCAGACAATAAACCGCTCAAGCCTAGTAAATCAATCGGTTTTGTATCACTTCCTAATAATGCCACGCAAGAGCAAGCGCTCATAGCGGCCATTGGCTTTGGCATTCGTTTTGTACAAAAGCACGAGCAATGCTATTTTGACAAGCCTAGTTTAAAAACCCTCAAGCGTGTAACCGATGGGATTAGTTTAATTCGTCATACGTTTTGGTTATTTGATGATATTGTTGATAAAAGTACCACCGAAGCATTACGTACAGAACTCAAATGGTTACTCAGTGAATTAGCCTGGGTTGAAAATGCCATTCAGTTGAAAACTTACACCTCTAAGCGCCACGCCTATTATAAAAAAATCAACAGTGCGCCAGAGTTGACCCAAGTCATCAATGACTTAAAAGAACTACAGCCGAGTATTGATGATATTAATCGATTGTTTCATAGCGCCCGTTATAACCGCCTATTGTTGTCTTTGACGACTTGGTTAGTCGATAAACAATGGCGTAAAAGCTGGGGGCAAGTGCAATTTCAAGCCGCTGAGCAGCCTGTCGCAGAGATCGCCAATCGATTATTTGAAAAAGATTGGCAAGATCTTCATCAATTATTGCCAGAGCAAAAAACCCTGACATTCAAAGATTATTTAGATTTACGTACTCGGCTTGAAAACAGTTTACTCAGCGGTAATTGTTTAGGTGCGTTATTTGAAAAAGATGAACGCAGTGAGTTTCGCATTCCGTGGTTAGACATTTCACACGGTATGTATGAGCTCAGTACGCTTGAGTATTTAAAGCAGTTATGTGCCGGACAAGATGACGAAGAGCTGGCAAAAATTCAAAACTGGCTAGAAAAAAAATCAGAGTTCTTGGTTAGTGCAATGGAACAAAGCCGTTTAGCGTCATATAGAATAGCTCCTTATTGGCAATAATTATTTATAAAGCAGTGCATAGGGAATATGTATGAGACGGCGAATAATATTGTTAACGCTGCTATTTAGTACCAGTGTGCTCAGTGATATTCAACAGTGGCAGTTATGGAAGCAGCGTGATGGCGTAAGCGTGCACTACAAAAAACATGAAAATGGCATTTTTGAAGTGCAGGCTGAAATGATGGTTTCAGGTGTCACTGCAAACGATTTTATGGCTTTGCTAAGTGATACCGATAGCGCCCCGTTATGGATTGAAAATGTTACTCATGTGCAAGTATTAAGGCGCTTAAGTCCCTCTGAAACTATTGTTCACAGCCAATTTGATTCGCCATGGCCGGTTGCAGACCGCGATATGGTGAGCTATTCATGCTACCGACGAGTTAATCACACCCAAACTGAGTTAATGATCACTGCTGTTACAGATTTTCTTGAAAAGTCTAAAGGGGTGATCCGCATCACTGAACTTAAGGCAAGCTGGTTGTTAACTGAAACCAGTGAGCAAGGGCAGTCGCAATTGGCTATTCGCCATGTTGTATACGCGGACCCTGGTGGGGCTATTCCTCATTGGTTCAGTAATAAAGTTGGCTTAAAAAGTGCGATGCATACTTTATTAGCGTTAAAACAACGTTTGCTTGAAAAAACTTATCAACCGAATAAGCAAATAATAGAGCTGGGTGATTGTAGCCAGCAATCATTAATAACTCGATAGTGCTTAAAAATAGGATACTAGTGAATTTGTTAATGTATTGTAATTAAACAGTTTTATTACAAAATATTACAAAGTCAACATTGTCTGTGTAACTAAAGTAGGTAATAATTCCTTTTGGGAATAATCCATTTTAGGGACAGTGAAGGTGTTGGCATCATCAGTATTTAAATCAAGCAGATGGTTTTTATTTGTTAACGAAAGTTGGCGTATTGCGACACTGTGGTTTGCAGGTGTTTTGCTGTTTATGAGCTTTCGGGTGTTCTTTTTGGTTTATTTTCATAACCGGATCACTGCCTCGTTAGATGTAGACACTGTTTTAAATGCGTTAAAAACAGGGTTTGCATTTGACTCCGCCGCCAGTGGCGTGTGTTTTAGTATTCCTTTTCTACTCAATTGTATTTTACAACCGCTGCGGCTAGGACACTGGGTCAGAGCTGTGCGTATATTGACAGCGAAACTCTTTTTTGCGGTTGCAATTCTGCTCTGCATAACCAGCATTACCTACATTACAGAATACGGCAGCCAATTTAATTACTTTATGTTTGAAGGGTTACACGATGACCAGCAAGCAATTGCTCTAACTGCAATTGAGCAATATCAACCATGGGGCAGTTTACTGAGTTTATTGGTATTGTTAGTGGTTGCATTTAAGTTATGTCACATCATTGATAAGCAATCGAATGGCTTCTTGGAGCGTATTTTTACTCGTTGTAAGTGGAAGCGTACGTTGTTAATTAGCATCATTGTAGTGTTATTTATCTGTGCTATTCGTGGTTCGTTCGAATCACGTCCTGCCTCGCGAAAATGGTCAGCGGTAACGCCAGACCCATTTATTAATAATTTAGTGATCAATCCATGGCGCAGCTTTTTTTATGCCATTAAAGATTACAACGATCTACAAAGCCATGGTGTAGGCGGCGAAAATCCCTATTTAAGCCATAACTCAGCGCTTGATGCCTTACCTTTAAACGCATTGAGTCAACACACTACAGCGCCTTTGTTAGCTGCACCGTCACAGGTGTTCGTGATTGTTATGGAAAGTTACGATTCGTGGCCGTTACAGCAGAAGTATGCATCACTTAATTTAACCAATCAGTTAAAAAACCTAGCTAGTAAAGGTATTTACCTAGATAACGTGTTACCTGCGGCTAGCAGCACCATGAATTCGTTATCGAGTATTGTATCTGGGATCCCTTATGCAGGGGTTAATATGAGTTTAATCGGGCCACAAAAACCAAGCAGCAAGCTGTCATTATTTAATCAATTCGAGCGGTTAGGGTACACCAGCCAGTTTTTTTATGGTGGTTTACTATCGTGGCAAAATGTCGGTGAGTACGTTCTATCTCAAGGTGCTGATAAGGTTTATTCAGCAACGGATGCTGGTGGTAAAGGTAGCGCCGGAGTATGGGGGATTGATGATGGCCAGTTATTTGATTTAGTTGCAGAAAAAATCACGAAAAAAAGTGTTAATGTGATCCTATCAGGTAGTTACCATGGCCCGTTTAATCTCGATTTAGAAAAATATAACTACCCGTATAAGTCGGCCGCAGATTACCCAGCAGAGATAAATAGATTAGCAGGGGAGTTATTAGACCCCTATATATTAGGGCATTTATGGTATGCAGATAAAATGCTGGGTGAGTTTGTGGCTAAGATGGAGCAACGCTATCCAGATGCATTATTTGTTATTACGGGAGATCATTATAGCCGCCGTAACTTTCATCAACGGCCAAATTTATATGAGTTAACTCATGTGCCTATGGTGATTTATGGCAAAGGTATTAGTGCAGATTTAGTGCCTGCGCAACAAGTGGCAAGCCATATGGATATCGCTCCAACATTATTAGATTTAATTGCGCCAGCAAATACTCAGTTTTATAGCATGGGGCAATCATTATTCAATGCAGCACCAGAGCGAAGGGTATTTGGCTTTCAAACAATACGTCACAATGAGCAGCTCTGGCGTGGTGATTTATCTGCACTTTATGAGTATTATACGGTTAATGAGCGGGATAAAACTCAGCTTTTACCGACAACACCCCCGCAATTTGTCGAAATTGATGCGCAGACAGAGCAAGCATATACCCAATATATGGCGACAGCTTGGCAGTTATTAACTCAAGGTATGGATTAAGGTAATATGCTTGACCCATCACCCGATAAGCAAAACGACACGCTAAAGATCATACAATGACTAAACCAGAAATTAACTTAGTAAACAAACCCAATGGCATAGGGATTGGGCGTATTTTAAAAGCAAGCCAGTGCTCTATTAAGGGATTTAAAGCTGCATTTAAGGAAGAGTCGGCCTTTCGCACTGAGCTTGCGCTAGGGCTAGTATTACTGCCTTTATCTGTTTGGCTCGCGCAATCATTACAGCATTGGGCGTTATTGATTGTGAGCTTTTTAATACTACTGATAGTTGAACTGCTCAATTCAGCAATTGAAGCATTAACAGATCGCGTTGGGGTTGAATACCATGTGCTATCAGGGCGCGCTAAAGATATAGCTTCAGCAGCAGTTAGCCTAGCGTTACTAGTATTGCTAATAGTGTGGGGTGTTGCGGGGTATGAAAAAATACTTACATTGATAGGATAGGTAGTGAGGTAAAATGTCACTGGCTTCGAGCGACGAGCTTCGAATACAGCCTAACAGCTAGTCACTTTCTAAAACCTAGCTTTAATTGCGCGGGGTAAACCCGAGCCTACGTCTGGTAGCAGCGAGTTTACCTCGCGACAATAACCTAGGCATTTACAACAACATAATCAGCAGACATAAAAAAAGCGCCAATCGGCGCTTTTCTTACATTCACCCAGATGCTGGTATTAAAGGCCAGCGGCTGCGCGAAGTGCGTCTGCTTTATCTGTACGCTCCCAAGGGAATTCATCACGACCGAAGTGCCCGTAAGCAGCGGTTGGTTGATAAATTGGGCGCTCAAGATCAAGCATTTTAATTAGACCATAAGGGCGTAAGTCAAAGTGTTCACGAATTAATTCGATTAAACGTGACTCTTCAAGCTTACTGGTGCCAAATGTTTCAACACTGATTGAGGTAGGCTCTGCAACACCAATTGCGTAAGACACTTGTAGCTCACACTTATCAGCAAGGCCAGCAGCAACGATGTTTTTAGCAACGTAACGTGCAGCGTACGCAGCGCTACGGTCAACTTTTGAAGGATCTTTACCAGAGAATGCACCGCCACCGTGACGAGCCATACCGCCGTATGTATCAACGATGATTTTACGACCAGTAAGACCACAGTCACCCATTGGGCCACCGATTACAAAACGGCCAGTCGGGTTAATGAAAAATTTAGTGGCGCTTGAGATAAGCTCAGCAGGAAGTACCGGTTTGATGATAGTTTCCATCACGGCTTCGACTAAATCTTTTTGTGAAATGTCTTCACTGTGTTGAGTAGAAAGTACTACTGCATCAATGCTTACAGGCTTGCCATTTTCGTATGCAAATGTAACTTGTGATTTTGCATCTGGGCGTAACCAGTTTAGCTCGCCGCTTTTACGTACTTGCGCTTGACGCTGTACTAAACGGTGTGAGTAAGTGATTGGTGCAGGCATTAATACTTCAGTTTCGTTACATGCATAACCAAACATTAAACCTTGGTCACCAGCGCCTTGTTCTTCAGGGCTAGTACGGTCAACACCTTGGTTGATATCAGGTGATTGCTTACCGATAGTGTTTAAAATAGCACAAGAATCAGCATCAAAACCCATGTCTGAATGGGTGTAACCAATTTCACGTACAGTTTTACGGGTGATCTCTTCGATATCAACCCATGCGCTAGTAGTGATTTCACCACCAACCATAACCATACCAGTCTTAACGTAAGTTTCACATGCAACACGGGCATGAGAATCTTGTTCTAAGATGGCATCAAGTACCGCGTCAGAGATTTGGTCCGCGATTTTATCCGGATGACCTTCAGAAACAGATTCAGAAGTAAATAAATGTTTTGCCATTGTCTTTCTGCTCACAAATATTGCGCTTCACAAACGTCGGTAAGAGCGCTAAAAAATTAAGGGGCGTATTTTATCTAAAACAACGATAGTTGCATAGTGTTTTTACGCCTAGACGTCTAAATAAAATTACTAATAACTTTTTGTTCTTAAAAAATTTTCATAATAGCCAATTTAATCAGGGTTTTTAATTGCACACAGCCCCTACAATAAGTAAGAATGGGTGTTCTTGAAAAACACACAACAACCAGCGCAAATACAGTTAAAGGTAGGAGAATTCATGCCGTCTCGCAAAGAACTTGCAAATGCTATTCGCGTCTTATCAATGGACGCAGTACAACAGGCCAAATCAGGCCACCCTGGAGCCCCTATGGGCATGGCTGATATCGCAGAAGTACTATGGCGCGATTATCTAAATCATAATCCAACAAATCCAGAGTGGGTAGACAGAGATCGATTTATACTCTCAAATGGCCACGGTTCAATGCTTATTTATTCTCTATTGCACTTAAGTGGTTATGATTTGCCAATTGAGGAAATTAAAAACTTCCGTCAAATGCATTCAAAAACACCTGGTCACCCAGAGTACGGTTATGCACCAGGGATTGAAACCACTACGGGCCCACTTGGTCAAGGGATCACAAATGCAGTCGGTATGGCGATTGCTGAAAAAGCATTAGCGGCACAATTTAACCGTGAAGGCCATGAGATTGTTGATCACCACACATATACGTTCTTAGGCGATGGTTGCTTAATGGAAGGTATTTCTCATGAAGCCTGTTCACTTGCCGGCACATTAGGCCTAGGTAAGCTTGTTGCGTTTTGGGATGACAACGGTATTTCAATCGATGGTGAAGTGGAAGGCTGGTTTAGTGATGATACCCCAGCACGCTTTAAAGCTTACGGTTGGCATGTAGTAAGTAATGTTGACGGCCATGATTCAGATGCAATTCGCGCAGCCATCGAAGAAGCACGCAGTGTGACTGACAAGCCAACGCTTATTTGTTGTAAAACAGTGATCGGTTACGGTTCACCAAATAAATCAGGTAGTCATGATTGTCACGGCGCACCACTAGGTGAAGACGAAATCAAAGCAGCCCGCGAGTTCCTAGGTTGGACCGGTGAGGCATTTGAAATCCCAGCTGATATTTATGCTCAATGGGATGGCAAAGAAAAGGGTAAACAACTTGAAGCGAGCTGGGATGAAAAATTTGCCGCGTACGCCGCTGCACACCCTGAGCTAGCCGCTGAATTTAAACGCCGTACTAGCAGTGAGTTGCCCGCTGATTGGGCTGAAAAATCACAAGCTTATATTGAGCAACTAGACGCAAACCCAGCAAACCCAGCATCACGTAAAGCATCGCAAGATGCACTGAATGCATTTGGCCCGTTACTGCCTGAATTTATGGGCGGCTCTGCGGATTTAGCCGGTTCTAACCTGACTATTTGGAAAGGTTCTAAAGGCTTAACGCGCGATGATGCTAGCGGTAACTACATCTACTACGGTGTGCGTGAGTTTGGTATGTCGGCGATTATGAATGGTATTGCACTGCATAAAGGTTTTATTCCTTACGGCGCAACCTTCCTAATGTTTATGGAATACGCACGTAATGCAGTACGTATGGCTGCACTGATGAAAGTGCCAAGCATTTTTGTATACACCCACGATTCAATTGGTTTAGGTGAAGATGGTCCAACTCACCAACCGGTAGAGCAAATTGCTAGCATGCGTTTAACGCCAAACCTAGTTAACTGGCGCCCGTGTGACCAAGTTGAGTCTGCGATTGCATGGCAACAAGCGATTGAACGCCAAGACGGTCCAACATCACTGATCTTTACTCGCCAAGGCCTTGAGCAACAAACACGCTCAGCACAGCAATTAAGTGACGTGAAAAAAGGCGGTTACGTGCTGAGCTGTGATGGCGAGCCTGAGCTTATCTTAATCGCAACTGGCTCTGAGGTGCAATTAGCACAAGATTCAGCCGCTGAATTACGTCAGCAAGGTAAAAAAGTACGTGTTGTCTCTATGCCATCGACCGATGTATTTGATGCACAAGATGCCGCTTACAAAGAAAGCGTATTACCGGCAGCCGTTTCACGCCGCGTAGCGGTAGAAGCAGGCATTGCAGACTACTGGTATAAATATGTAGGCCTAAACGGCGCTGTAGTGGGGATGACCACCTTTGGTGAGTCAGCACCTGCTAACGAGCTGTTTGAGCACTTTGGCTTCACGGTAGAAAACATCGTAAACAAAGCTAACGAATTGTTTTAGTCTTTAACGATTAAAATTTAAAAGCCCGCACTGTGCTAAACGCAGCGCGGGCTTTTTTGTATGGAGCTGTTAGCCGTCAGCCATCAGCCATCAGTTTTTAATTTGAGGCACAGTGCCAAGGAAAAATCGTAGGAGGGTGCTTTAGCCCCGATTGTATGGTGTTCAAATTGCCTTATCTGATTTTGCTTTAAGCTGAACAAAAACTTAGTGATAGTAATATCTTAGCTAATTTGTTAAAACTATAATAATTTAGAAAGATGAGCGTTAAATCAGCAGGAATATTAACGATTAGCGCACTGTAAAATGGTTATCTTTCCCTATGAAAATTCGACACCGCAATTTCATTTATTTATTTCTAATTTCGATAGTCAGCGTTGCTCATGGTGTTGCTTTAAGCTTTGCACCTATACACGACAAGTTTGAGTTTGGAATTAGTAATTTCATATTTGGGATATTAGGCTTTTCTGCGATGTCCATTGTCGATTCACTCGTAAACAAATATTTGAAAAAGCCCAAGGAATATTGGGAAAAGCCAAGCTTAGATATGAAGCTATTTAGCACTAAATCGCCTCTAGTTATGTTTTTTGGGTTGGGCGCTGTTTTTACAGTGGTATCGGTATTTGGACTGATGGGATACTTTATTGAAGTCGGCACTATTAGTTCTGCACATTTGTTTTTCCTAATGGGTGGAATAATTTGTTTTATATCGGCTGGAATTAACTACCAAGTCTTCAAATCACACTATGAGAAACATAATAAGTAAATGCAGATGACGCAAAACAACGGCTCGACTGATTAGAGCGTTACCACTGTTTATCACAGCTAAAAATTTATTTAACTCTTAAACACTTTACGCGCTAAAGCACGACCTACAATGTAAGCCCGAAGCCCATGAGTATTTTTCATTACTATGACTCTTCCCTTGCAAGCTTTTTGAGTATCAGGCACTGTGGGGGTAATTAAATTATAAATACTATAAACAGGAGTGAGGATGTCTCAGTTTGATAATGTAAGTGTGGTTAAACAAGCCAATGTGTATTTTGACGGTAAAGTCTCAAGTCGTACCGTGGTTTTTGCTGATGGCAGCACTAAAACGTTAGGTTTTATGCAGCCGGGTGAGTTTGAATTTGCTACTAGCAAAAAAGAGTTGATGGAGCTTAATGGCGGTCAGTGGCAAGTATTACTGCCTGGTGAAAGTGAATGGCAGACAATGTCAGCAGGGGAGTCATTTAACGTTGATGCTAACGTCACTTTCCAAGTTAAAGTTGCTGACTTTGCAGATTATTGCTGTTCGTATACTTAATATACAAATTAAGTGACACGCTGAAAGCCCGCTATGCGCGGGTTTTTGCATATTTAATACTCTGAGGATGATCTAAATCATAGTGAGTAACAAATAAATTCCATATTTATGCTTTTCTGCCTTGTGTTAATCTAAATAGCCCCCAATACTACTTATGAGGTAACATAAAAAAGGATACCCTATGAAAATTAATCTTTCTGGTCACCATGTTGACGTTACTGACTCTATTAGAGAGCACATCAACGAAAAATTTTCAAAAATTGCGAGCCATTTTCCATCTCTGATCGCACTCGATATCATTCTTTCAAAAGAGCATCATAAGCTCCAAGCAGAAATTAGCACCATATACGAAGGCGCGCGTTTATCCGTTAAAGGCGAGAACGAAATTCTTTACCCAGCTATTGCAAACGCGGCTAAAAAACTCGATGCAGCACTAAAGCATCGTAAAGGCCAAATTAAAGCCAATTTACATGAAAAACCGGTGAGCACTACACCTGAAATTGCTCATGAAATTATTCAAGAAATGGACCTACGTTAATTAATAAATACGCTAGGTTCTAGGTAACTAGAATCTAGCGAACTAGTCAGCTACCTCTAATTTTCTCACTTTCAATCCTCGGCAAAACATTGTAACTTGCTTATTATTAACTATCAGTAGTAAGCACACAGATGCAATCAGCAGTATCAACTTGGCAAACCCGTTTAAACGCATTGGGCCCTGGTATTTTAATGGCCACCGCTGCCATTGGCGGTTCACATTTAGTCGCATCAACGCAAGCTGGCGCTATTTTTGGATGGCAACTATTTTGGCTCATCGTGGTGGTTAATGTACTTAAGTATCCGTTTTTCCGCTTTGGTATCGAATACACGCTCGCCACTAAAAAAAGTCTTGTTGAAGGGTATCAAAGTAAAGGCCCATGGTTTTTTTACAGCTTTATTGGTTTGAATATCATTGCCGCGGTGGTCAATACCGCTGGGGTTTTATTGCTCACCGCAAGCCTGCTGCATTATGCGTTGCCGATCACTATTTCAGTGACCTTATTATGTTGGTTGATATTAGCCGTGTGCTTAGTTATTTTATTACTCGGGCATTTTAAAGCGTTAGATAACGTTGCCAAAGCGATTATGGCGTTATTAACACTTGCCACAGTGATTGCCCTTACTATCGCATTTAGTAATGGCCCAATGGCGCCTGTTGATTATATTGGCCCATCACCTTACGAGCTTGCCATGCTTGGTTTTATGGTGGCACTAATGGGTTGGATGCCCGCACCGATTGAAATTTCCGCTTTAAGCTCATTATGGCTTAAAGAAAAGCAAAGCCAACAAACGCTAACTAGAGCGCAGGGGTTATTTGATTTTAATTTGGGTTACTGGTTAACCGCAGTATTGGCGTTAGTGTTTTTCTCTCTTGGTGTATTAGTGCAATACGGGCAAAGCGCGAATATAGAGCTCGGCGGCGTGGCATTTGCTAAACAGCTGATTGATATGTACGCCCTGACTATCGGCGAGTGGGCACGACCGCTGGTGTCGGTAATTGCATTCTTATGTATGTTTGGTACCACCCTTACTGTGCTAGATGGCTATGCACGAACACTTAACGAATCTCATAAACTGCTTGGTTTTAAACAAAGTAAACACAGCCTAAATATTTGGCTAATTTTACAGTCACTTGCCGGTATGGCGGTGATCTTGTTTTTTAAATCAGCCCTTGGCCCGATGCTTACCTTTGCGATGACTTTAGCGTTTTTAACCACGCCGATTTTTGCGTGGCTGAATTTCAGCTTGGTCCGTTCAGAGCCAAGTATCCAACATTCGACAGCGATACGCAGTTTAAGTTGGTTAGGACTGATTTATTTAGTGGGCTTTGCGTTGGTGTTTTTGATTTGGCAGCTTGGTTAAGTAAAAAGTGCAAGACGCCTAATTGAAATTTGCGCGGGGTAAACCCGCGCCTACGCCGGTAGCAGCGAGTTTACCTCGCGACTGTTTATACATTTACATGATAAACCTATTTTACCACCGAGGGCACAAAGGCGCTGCGCGCTACACAGAGAAACCAAAGTAAAAAATCACTGAAAGAACTCTAATTGCGCGGGGTAAACCCGCGCCTACGCTGGTAGCAGCGAGTTTACCTCGCGACCGTTTATATATTTACACAAACACATTATTTACCACCGAGGGCAGGAGGCGCTGCGCGCTACACAGAGAAAAGAGAGCTGCGGGCTATTACACCTAGCGCCTAGTTACTTTCTAGAACCTAGTTCCTATTTTTCAATTGCTTACTTGAAAAAATCATCGTCGTTTTTAGCAAGCATAGCTTCAATATCTTCAATCATATCTTGGCTTAAATCATCTGCAGAGGTAATTGGCGCGGAGATTTTATTGTTTTCAAACGACCATTCGCCTAAATCAATTAACTGACAGCGTTTCGAGCAAAAAGGGCGGTGCGGACTTTTTTCTGACCATTCTACTTGGGCTTTACACGTTGGGCAGCTTACAACTGTTGGCATAACATCTTCTCATAAATCTTTTTTGCTATAATACAGATCCTAGCACCGAGGTGCTAGGTTGGAGTTTAAAAACTAGTTACCCGGTTTATCTCGGCTAACGAGGTCATACCGGCGGCGGCTTTACGAAGGCCTGATAAACGTAAATTATTAAAACCAGCTTTTAATGACACTTCAGCTATCTCCAGTGAGTTACCACCGCGCATAATGATTTGCGCTATTTCAGGGGTAATTTTCATCACTTCATAGATACCTACCCGGCCTTTATAGCCATCGGTACAGCTGTCGCAGCCTTGCGGGGCAAATAAAGTCAGTTCACTTATTTGTTCAGGGCTAAAGCCTTGGCGCTGTAACTCTTCACTTGGCAAGGTTTCAGGTGTTTTACATTTTGGGCATAAACGACGGGCTAAACGTTGTGCGATGATCAAGCTAATTGAACTGGCAACGTTATACGCAGGTACGCCCATATTAAGTAAACGGGTTAGGGTTTCAGGTGCGGAGTTAGTATGCAGAGTAGACATTACTAAGTGACCCGTTTGCGCCGCTTTTATTGAAATTTCAGCCGTTTCAAGGTCTCGGATCTCACCTACCATCACCACATCAGGATCTTGACGTAAAAACGCCTTTAACGCGTTAGCAAAGGTCATCTCGGCGCGTGGATTAATTTGTACTTGATTGATCCCTTCTAAGTTGATTTCAACCGGATCTTCTGCGGTACTGATATTACGCTCAGGCTGGTTAAGAATATTCAAACCCGTGTAAAGCGAAACTGTTTTACCCGAGCCAGTAGGGCCAGTAACCAAAATCATGCCTTGCGGTTGTTGTAGCGCATCCATATAGAGCTTTTTCTGCTCAGGCTCGTAACCAAGCACGTCAATGCCAAGCATGGCACTGGATGAATCAAGGATACGCATTACGATTTTCTCGCCCCATAAGGTCGGCAAGGTACTTACCCGGAAATCAATACTTTTACGTTCGGTAATTTTTAACTTGATACGACCATCTTGTGGTTTGCGTTTTTCAGCAATATCTAAACGTGCCATGACTTTTATACGCGCTGATAAACGCGTGGCTAGGCTATTTGGCGGGCTGGCCATTTCATGTAAAATGCCATCAATACGAAAACGTACGCGGTATTTATGTTCATAGGGTTCAAAGTGTAGATCTGAGGCACCTTTTTTAATTGCATCCATCAAAATTTTATTGATGTAGACAATAATTGGCGCATCGTCTTTTTCATCTTCACCGTTGTTTTGTGGCTCGCGCTGGCCTTCGCTATCTAGATCACTAAACTCTTTAAATTCTTCATCGCTTAAATGCAAACTGCCAGAGGCATCAAGCAATTGCTCTATTTTTGCTTCGAGTTGACGATAATCAACCACCACCACTTCACAAGAAAGCCCAGTGCTGAACTCAAAATTTTCAAAGGCGCCGTAATCAGTCGGATCAGAAGCAGCAATATAAAGCTTACGGCCTTTTTTAACGAGCGGCAGAATGTGATGTTCTTTGATCAGCTTTTCTTTAATTAACTCTTTAGGGATCAGCTCTACATCAAAATCACGCAGGTCAAAATAAGGCACTCGGAATAAATCGATGCATTGCTCGGCAAGTTCATGACCATCAATACCGCTGCATTTTGCGATCAGCTCTGCTGTTGAAGCATATTCGCGCTGCTTTAATTTAACAGTTTCAGCGTCAATACGACCAAGCGTAATAAACTTTCTAAGTAATGGTGAATTAATATTCATTGCGCACCTTGGTTAGATCCTTTTATAGCCTGCAATTTATCAGAAAAAAGAATGGTATAACATTAGTCTTGTCGATTTAAGGTAATTTGACAACAAAAAGCCAAAAAGTTTTTATTTATCTAGGTATTTAGACGTTGAATTCCCGTAGGAAATGGCTTTAGCCATGAATAGTATTAATTTGCACGGTGGCAAGCGCTACTCGCCTACATAACCTTTTGCACAAAGAGAGATAATGAGAGCAAATGAGAAGAAAGATGCCACGGGCTTCGAGCGACGAGCTTCGAATACAGCCTAACAGCTAGTCACTTTCTAAAACCTAGGCCCTATTTTTACAATTACTTCTCTAAAAGCGCAGCGCCTCATAACCTCTTTGCGAATAAATTTTAATTGTGCGGGATAAACCCGCGCCTACGTTTAAGTAGCAGCGAGTTTACCTAGCGACTGTTTATTTTTTCGCAGCCAATGCTAAATACTGTTCATGTAATTGTTGTATCGCTATGGCTACTTGAGCCAATGGTCGGTTGTTATCAATCACATCGTCAGCTCGGTTGAGTTTATCCTCGCGTGACATTTGTGCGGCGATAATACTACGAGCTTGTTGCTCAGAAATACTATCACGGGCGATAGTGCGCTTGAGTTGTATTTCTACAGGAACGTCAATCACTAAAGTGCGATTACAATATTGCTCAAGGCCGTTTTCAAATAACAGTGGCGCGACGAGCACCACATACGCGCTGTTTGCAGAGTGTAAATCAGTAAGGATTTTTTCACGGATCAGCGGATGCAATAAATTATTAAGCCAAGCTTTCTCTGTGGTATCAGCAAAAATAATCTCTCGTAACTTAGCTCGATTTAAATTGCCGTCTGGGTTTAACACTTGAACACCAAAATGCTCACTAATCGCGGCCAGTCCTTCGCTATTTGGTGCAACTACTTGGCGGGCAATAATGTCGGCATCAACTACCATTATATTGTGTTGTTCGAACATGGCACTCACCGCACTTTTCCCAGAGCCAATGCCGCCAGTTAAGCCCAGCACCCAGTTCTTTATCGGTTGAGCAGTGGAAGTGTTCATATTAATAACCTAGCAAATTAAAATAGAATGCTTGGATTTGTGTGCCCCATAATAAGGTAACCCAACCGGCAATGGCTAAATAGGGGCCAAACGGAATAGGCGTGGCTTTATCCTTACCCTGAATAGTTAGTAGGGCAATGCCGATAATGGCGCCCACCACACTCGATAATAAAACAATAGTAAGTAGAGATTGCCAGCCAAGCAAGGCGCCAAATACGGCCAGTAATTTAAAATCACCGTAACCCATGCCTTCTTTGCCGGTGATCAACTTAAACAGCCAAAATACGCTCCACAAACTTAAATAACCACATGCGGCACCAATAATTGCACTCGTTGGGGAGATAGTGATGCCCATCACTGCGGCAATTAATGCTAACCAGACTAAAGGTAAGGTGAGTTGGTCAGGCAGTAGCATATGGTCAATATCAATAAAAGTCAGGGCAACGAGCACCCAGGTAATCAAAATATACAGCAGTGCTTGCTCTGTCGCGCCAAACGTATAGGCGACGAATAAACTTAAAATCGCAGTGAGCATTTCAACGATGGGATAACGTACTGAAATTGGGTTACTGCAACTAGCGCAACGCCCTTTTAAAAATAACCAACTAATAACAGGAATATTGTGCCACGCTTTAATGGCTGTTTTGCACTTTGGGCAAGTAGAGTTAGGCTTGATCAGATTAAACTCAACTGCTGCATTGTCAGCTTTTGTGAGTTTTAAATCGTCAGCCAGTAAAACACGGCATTCTGTTTGCCATTCGCGCTGCATCATGAGCGGCAAACGGTAAATTACTACATTTAAAAAACTACCAATACACAGGCTCACTAAGCCAACTGTGAGTAAATAAAACCAGAGTTGGCTTTGCATTACGGTGGTTATATCAAGAAAAAATTCGTGCATTACATACCTAAAAAATTAAGTTAAAAACCATTTTCACAAAGAGAGGTGAATGAGCGTAAATGAGAAAAAACACCACGGGCTGCGAGCTGTGGGATAAATACACCTAGCACCTAGTCACTTCCCTAGAACCTTTTATTACTTCTCTAAAGCGCAGTGTCTCTTATCCTCTTTGTGAATCAGTCACTTAAAACCATTTTGCACAAAGAGAAGTGAATGAGAGCAAATGAGAAAAACGCCACGGGCTTCGAATACCCTCTAGCAGCTAGTCACTTCCCTAGAACCTAGAGCCTTTTATTACTTCTCTTAACCTCTTTGTGAATAAATCATTTAAATAAAAAGATGTTGCATCGCTTAATATAAATTAGGAGCATTTTTGCTTACAGCTTACAGCTTACAGCTTACAGCTTACAGCTTACAGCTTACAGCTTACAGCTTACAGCTTACAGCTTACAGCTTACAGCTTACAGCTTACAGCTTACAGCTTACAGCTTACAGCTTACAGCTTACAGCTTACAGCTTACAGCTTACAGCTTACAGCTTACAGCTTACAGCTTACAGCTTACAGCTTACAGCTTACAGCTTACAGCTTACAGCTTACAGCTTTTATATAACTGAACCTAGTTGGAAAATAGGTAAATACATAGCTATGATCAAACCGCCAACCAACACGCCGAGTACCGCCATAATCAGCGGCTCTAATAAGCTTGATAGGCCATCTACGGCATCATCAACTTCTTGCTCATAAATAGTGGCGACTTTTGCCAGCATACCATCTAAAGAGCCTGATTCTTCACCAATAGCGACCATTTGAATCACCATATCGGGGAATATTTTTGAGTTGCGCATCGCCCAGTTCATTTGATTACCCGAGCTTACTTCAGCTTTGATATCTAAAATAGCATAACGATAAACCGCGTTACCTGAAGCACCCGCGGCAGAATCAAGTGCATCAACTAGCGGTACACCGGCCGCAAAGGTGGTCGAAAGTGTACGAGCATAACGTGCCACTGCAGCTTTGTTTAAAATCATACCAATTACCGGCAGTTTTAAAATCGCGCGGTCGTTAGCGTCCCGTAGTTTCTTACTTTTTAGTAGCGCCTCTTTATAAGCCCAGCCAAAGCCAACAATGGCAATTAACATCATCCACCAATATTCTTGCATAAACTCAGAGATGGCAATCACCATTAAAGTAAATGCGGGGAGTTCTGCACCAAAGCCGGCAAAAATATCTTGAAATTGTGGTACCACAAAAATAAGCAAAATAGAGGTGACTATTAACGCTACTACCAATACCGCAATAGGGTAGAACATGGCTTTTTTAATTTTTGATTTTAGCGCTTCGGATTTTTCTTTATAAAGGGCAACACGGTCAAATATTTTATCCAGCGCACCGGACTGCTCACCGGAGGCCACTAAATCACAATATAAATCATCAAAATAACGGGGGTGTTTACGCAGTGCATTGGAAAGCGTACCACCGGCTTTTACTTCATCGCCAACGGTTTCCATCAGTTTACTAACACTTTTATTGGTAGCGCCCGTGCCAATCATTTCGATTGATTGAATAAGGGGCACGCCAGCCATTAGCATAGTGGCAATTTGCCGTGTCACTAAAGCAATATCTTTTGGCGTAATAGCCTGCATACGCACACCAAACAAAGGTTTAGCTTTGCGTTTAACTTTTGAGGGGGTGATACCTTGTTTACGAAGTTGTGCTTTAACTAAGGCAATACTTGCGCCAGTCATTTCACCTTCAAGGCGTTTCCCGCGAGTACTAACACCGATCCATTGAAAGGTATCTAAATCACTATTCTTTTTCATAAAAAATTACTTAACATAAACCAGCATCAATGCAACTTCCAGTTGTGTTCCAAGATAAAGTATTCTTTGCACTAATGGTTGGTGTGAGTATGTAGGTTACATTTGAACCATCTAATGAGATCGAGCTTTCGATATATATCACTCCATTAATCACTGTGCTGTTAGCTATGTGTTTGTGAGGAATAATTTGTGGTGAGTTGTTTTCAGGTATTCCTAAATTCCCTCCATCAAACTCATCAAGGGAGGTGTAACTATTTGTTGCAAAAGCAATCTCTATACTGTTTTTATATATTGAGGTAGCTAAAATGACCTCGGAAAACTTAGCTCTGTTAAGGTAAAGGTTATATTGGGGAATGGCAATTGAGGCAAGTAAGCCTATTATAGCCAGAGTAATTAGCATCTCTATGAGTGTAAAACCTTTAGGTTTATTAATTACATTATATATATTCATAGAGATGCAAAAAGTATCTTTTAGCAGAAACCGTTAGTTAAGCAAGTACCGCCTTCGGTCCAGTTTACAGGGGGAATAACACCATCTGCTTCTAAGGAATATGTGATACCTTCTAAAGGAGTGCCATCAGTTTTCCAAGTTACAGTAATTAAGCCATCAGCAACAGTTACGCCATGATCAGTCGCTGAAACCGTGATATCAGCAGGAATACCAAGTTTAGCAGCATCTAAATCAGTTTTCGCTGCAGGGTTTTTAGTCTGAATAGCTAATTCCATAGCTGTTTTGTATGGCGTTACAGCTAATACAGCTTCTGCAAATTTAGCTCTATTTGTGTAATTCTGATAAGCTGGTAATGCTACCGCTGCTAAAATACCGATGATTGCTACTACAATCATTAATTCAATTAGGGTAAAACCCTTTTGACTTTGTTGTGTCATTTTTTCCATGTTCCTCTCCTAAAGGATAGTGTTTTTTTGTAAGCTAAATTAATTATGTTAGTAAAGTGGGTAAGCACTTTTGCTAGTGTAACTGCTCTATCTTACGGTTTTTTTAAAATCGTTACTTTATGTTATTAGAGCGCTGTTAGAACTACTTTAGCACTAAAACTGCTGATTGAAAGCGATGTTAGCTGTATTTCATCGAAATTTAGAAATTTTTGCACTTGGTACTTGTGTTCAGTGCGAGTGATTTTACTCGGGGCTTTTATCTAAAAAAGCAGTGCTAAGTAAAATAACAGCTAAAAATAACTCTTTAGGATTAGTTTTATGTAATTTAATTAATCCTAGAGGCCTATATTAACACTATTTTTTAGTATCAGAGGTACTAAAATTAACAGTTTGTTACAGAATAAGCCTTTCGGCGTATTTAATGCTTTTTTGCTCAAATTGTCAACGGATTAGGTAAATATAAAATTCTAATACAAAAGAATAATTACTCAAAACGCATAGACAAATCAATTGATTGTAAATTTTTTGTAAGCGCGCCGCTGGAGATAAAATCAACCCCCGCTTGTGAGTAAGTGCGTAGTGTTTCTAAGGTCATATTGCCTGACACTTCAAGCTTAGCGCGCTTATTGGTAAGCTCTACCGCTTGCTGAATTTGCTTAACACTAAAGTTATCCAGCATTATAATATCAGCACCGGCTGTAATGGCTTGATCTAGCTCATGAAGTGATTCAACTTCGACTTCAATTGGTTTGTTTGGATGATTAAGTTTTGCTTGCGCTACCGCTTTATCAATACCGCCACAGGCAGCGATGTGGTTTTCTTTTATTAAAAACGCATCAAATAAACCGATACGATGATTAGCGCCACCGCCACATTTTACTGCGTATTTTTGCAGTGCTCTAAGCCCCGGTATGGTTTTACGGGTATCGAGTAGTTGCGTGGTGGTGCCGCTGAGCTCTTTTACATACTTTGAAGTGGTGGTGGCAGTGCCAGATAACGTTTGTACAAAGTTAAGTGCCGTTCGCTCTGCGGTTAAAATAGCGCGAGCGGAGCCTGTTGCTGTAAATAGGGTATCGTTTGCTCTAACGGTATCGCCATCATTTACTAATACATTAACTGCTACACTCGGATCAACTTGTTTGAATACTTCTAAGATAATGTCTTTACCACAAAATACGCAGTCTTCACGGGTGATCACTTTAGCGTTGGCTTGTTGCGCCGCGGGAATTAATTGTGCGGTGATATCGCCTTGCTCGGCCGTTTGATAGTTTAAATCTTCATCAAGGGCAAGTTTAACAAGTTGGCTTAATAGGCTGTGTGGGATAGACATTATAAAAGCTCATTATAATTAGGAAATTGCACAAATTTTACATGGTTTGAAAGTGAAAGAGAAGGCTGAAGCTATAAGTTTGATTAGGTTCTAGAGAGTGAGGTTCTAGGTTTTAGGAAGTGACTAGGTGTATTCGAAAATCGTTGTTCGAAGCTCGTGGCGTTTTTTCTCATTTACGCTCATTCACTTCTCTTTGTGCAAAATGTTTTAAGTGATTAATTTTACTTTTGCCTTCTCGGTGTAGCGCGCAGCGCCTCCTGCCCTCGGTGGTAAAATAGGTTTATCATGTAAATGTATAAACAGTCGCTAGGTAAACTCGCTGCTACCGGCCGACGTAGGCGCGGGTTTACCCCGCGTAATTAAATAAAAGTTCTTTAATTATTTTGATATTGACGCGCTAAAGCATGACCTACAACGACCAAATTTTGGTAGTAAAATCGTCATTGTCTTGGAGTAAAATTAAAAATAAGAGAGGCGCGGGTCAGCCCGTTGCTGCGTTTTATTGCTTTGCTGTTATTCTGCTTGGAAATCTATTAGCATCTGACTATGTATTTGTTTACAGACTCATTATGAAAATAAACTCTTTTGGCGTCGTTGATACGGCGATACAACGACCATGTACGCATTTTGATGAACGTCCGAATGATGACGATATTTCTTTATTAGTCATTCACAATATTTCTTTACCTGCAGGGCAGTTTGCCACGCCGTTTGTTGATGACTTGTTTATGGGACGTATTGATTGCCAAGCACACCCGAGTTTTGCCGATTTAGCGGGGCTGAGAGTGTCGGCGCATTGCTTTATTAAACGCAGCGGTGAAGTAGTGCAATACGTGCCTTTTAGTAAACGTGCTTGGCATGCTGGGCGCTCTGAATTTTTGGGGCGCAACCAATGTAATGACTTTAGTATTGGTATTGAGCTGGAAGGCACAGACACAACGGCGTATACCCAAAATCAATATAATGCATTACAATCTTTGACTAAGGCGTTGATAAATAAATACCCAGCAATCACTCGCTCGCGTATTGTAGGGCATTGTCACATTGCGCCTGGGCGAAAAACTGACCCAGGCGACAGCTTTGATTGGAACCATTATTTTGCTGCACTATAACTATATTTTAATCAGCTTTAACTAGCGCCAATTTGGAATGAAAAAGTATGATCTTAATTTCTATAATAATTGCTCTAATTTTAGAACGTTTAGGTGCTCGTTCTGATTATTGGCAAATAAGTTATTACGCACAAGGCTATTTAACACGTTCAAAAAAGCAGCTTAGTGAGCAGGGTTTATTTAATTCACCCGCTGGGTTTATGATTTGGTTATTTTTGCCTGTATTACTGATTGCCGTTATTTTTACCTTATCTGATTTTGTGTTGTGGCAGTTAGCTATTAATGTTGCAGTGCTGCTAGTTTGCTTTGGTTGTGCTAAACAACGTGCATTATATAAGTCGTATCTAAATGCGTTAACTCGTGATGACCAGCAAGCTGCTACCTTGTATGCATGGCAAATGGGACAAAAGAAAACCGAAGATGAAATAGGTGGGGAAACCTTTGGCCAAACCTTGGCCTGGGTTAACTTTCGTTTTTATTGTGCGGTTATTTTTTGGTTTGTTGTTTTAGGTGTACCTGGTGCGGTGTTATATGCCTTGGTACGTACTTATGCCGATTTAGTGCGCGATGATCATAAAGTTGCGTATGCTCACCGCTTTAAACTAATTCACACATTACTATTTTGGCTTGATTGGTTACCGGCCAGGATCGCAAGTTTTGGTTACTTAGTAATTGGTAACTTTAATAAAGGCACTAGTTGTTGGTTGCAGTATGTGCTCGATTTTTCAGTGAGTAATCGTAAGGTGGTAACTAATACCGCGCTTGCTGCAGAGCAAATAGAGCAACAGCACTTTGGCTGCGCGTATGAAGCAACCTGTATGATGAAGCTAGTAAAACGCAATGTATTATTTTATTTAGTGCTGATTGCCTTGCTCACTTTATTTGGTGGGTTAGCGTAAATAAACAGCTGCTAGGTTTTAGGGAAGTAATTGTCGCGAGGTAAACTCGCTGCTACCGGCGTAGGCGCGGGTTTACCCCGCGTAATTAAAATTTATTCACAAAGAGGTTATGAGGCGCTGCGCTTTAGAGAAGTAATAAAAGGTTCTAGGGAAGTGACTAGCTGCTAGGGGGGTATTCGAAGCCCGTGGCGTTTTTTCTCATTTGCTCTCATTCACTTCTCTTTGTGCAAAATGGTTTTAAGTAATTAATTTTACTTTTGTCTTCTCGGTGTAGCGCTCAGCGCCTCCAGCCCTCGGTGGTGAAATATTCTTGTTGCCATAAATGACGACCTACAGGATCGCGGTGGGCATTATTTGTAGGCGAGTGACTTGCCACCGTGAATGGCATTCCATTGTCGCGAGGTGAACTCGCTGCTACCCGCGCAATTAAAATTTATTCACAAAGAGGTTAAGAGGCGCTGTGCTTTAGATACGTAATTATAAGAATAGGTTTTAGGAAGTTACTAGGCGATAGGGAAGTTATGGTTAAAACCTAGAACCTAAAACCTCATCTCTCCACTATCTGGTCAGACCATTTGTTTTTTCTGTTTAAACCCTTCCCAAACTCTGGCTTTATCTCATACTGTTTAATCTTTGTGCTAAATGCGTTAGGCTGGATTATCGACAGCTGGCCTCGGTAAATTGACAGCAAACTTGCTTTTTGATAACGTATGGCTCAAATTTGGTATGACCAATTTACCTTTTGGTTTAGGCAATGGGCACAAGTTTGAATTATTCAGGCTATATTCCCACTACAATGCGGACGTTGATTAATGTCTTTAAAGATTAAAGCAGCAAAACTATCGGATGTTATTTTACAGCAACTTGAGAATATGATTCTTGAGGGCTCATTAGCTCCCGGAGAGAAACTGCCGCCAGAGCGTGAATTAGCCAAGCAATTTGAAGTGTCTCGTCCTTCACTGCGCGAAGCGATTCAAAAGCTAGAGGCAAAAGGCTTAGTAACGCGTCGTCAAGGTGGCGGAACGTTTGTAAAAAATCAGCTTGAAGAAGGACTCACTGATCCGCTTTTTGATTTGATCAGTAAGCACCCTGAATCGCAATTTGATTTATTAGAGTTTCGTCATGCATTAGAGGGCATTGCCGCTTATTATGCCGCGCTGCGCGGCACTAGTACGGACTTTGATAAAGTGAAGCAAAGCTTTGATTGTATTGCCGTAGCACATGATAATTTACAGCAAAAAGCCAAAGCAATTAATGCGTTTCACTTTAGTGTTGCAGAAGCGTCACATAATGTAGTGCTACTGCATTTAGTGCGCGGTATGCAGGCATTGCTTGAACAAAATGTTTTACAGAATTTAACGGTATTGTTAGAAAAGCCGCACATCAGTTCGCGCTTAGCTGAGCATCGCCGTTTATTAATGGATGCAGTGATTGAAGGGAATCCCGAGCAAGCGCGACTTGCCAGTAATGCTCACTTAGCTTTCATTGAAGAAGCATTATTGGAAGCCGGCAAAGAGCATTCGCGAATTGAACGTAGTTTAAGACGCACCAAACAAAATTAGCAAACACAGTAAAAGATCAATAATTTAAGCAAGTACTGCATATGGCAACAATGATTACCACAGTACTAATTAAGAACATTCGTATTTTAAACATAAGGAAACCTCCATATGTCTGAAGTCAATAAAATTGACGTAGACGCGCTAGAAACACAAGAGTGGTTACAAGCTCTTGAATCAGTTGTGCGTGAAGAAGGTGTTGAACGTGCTCAGTTTTTACTTGAGCAAGTATTAGAGCAAGCCCGTTTAGACGGTGTTGATATGCCAACTGGCATTAACACAAACTACGTTAATACGATCCCGGTAGATCAAGAACCTGCATACCCTGGGGATGTTAACCTTGAGCGCCGCATTCGTTCTATTATTCGTTGGAACGCAATCATGATTGTATTGCGTGCATCGAAAAAAGATCTCGACTTAGGCGGCCATATGGCGTCTTACCAATCGTCTGCTGCATTTTATGAAGTGTGCTTTAACCACTTCTTTAAAGCGCCGAACGATGTAGACGGTGGTGACTTAGTTTATTACCAAGGCCATATTTCTCCTGGTATTTATGCGCGTGCATTTGTTGAAGGCCGTTTATCTGCTGCCCAGTTAGATAATTTCCGTCAAGAAGTTGATGGCAATGGTTTACCTTCATACCCACATCCTAAGTTAATGCCTGAGTTCTGGCAGTTCCCTACAGTATCTATGGGCCTTGGTCCTATCGCGTCTATTTACCAAGCGCGTTTCTTAAAATACTTAGATGGCCGTGGCTTAAAAGATACCAAAAACCAGCGCGTATATGCGTTCCTTGGTGATGGTGAAATGGATGAGCCAGAATCACGCGGTGCGATCTCATTTGCAGCCCGTGAAAAGCTAGACAACCTTTGCTACCTAATCAACTGTAACCTACAGCGCCTAGACGGCCCAGTAATGGGTAATGGTAAGATCATTCAAGAGCTTGAAGGTCTATTTAAAGGTGCAGGCTGGAACGTAATTAAAGTAGTTTGGGGCAGCGGCTGGGATATCTTACTTGCTAAAGATACCACAGGTAAGCTACTACAATTGATGAACGAAACCATCGATGGTGACTACCAAACTTATAAAGCGAAAGATGGCGCGTACGTACGTGAACATTTCTTTGGTCGTTACCCTGAGACAGCGGCACTTGTAGCTGATATGACAGATGACGAAATCTTTGCCCTTAAGCGTGGTGGTCATGAGCCATCAAAACTATACGCTGCATTTAAAAAGGCTGAAGAAACTAAAGATCGCCCAACGGTTATCCTAGCTAAAACTGTAAAAGGTTACGGCATGGGTGAAGCAGCTGAAGGTAAAAACATTGCGCACCAAGTGAAAAAAATGGACATGACTCATGTGGCTCATTTACGTTCACGTTTAGGTTTACAAGACTTAGTCTCTGATGAAGAGATCAAAGAGCTACCATACTTGACCCTTGAAGAAGGTTCACCAGAGTATAAGTATTTACACGCTCGTCGTGATGACCTGAAAGGTTACACGCCAACACGTATTGCTAAGTTCTCTGAAAAGTTACAGTTACCAGAAGTAGAAGCATTCAAGCCACTACTTGAAGAGCAAAAGCGTGATATTTCTACTACTATGGGCTTTGTTCGTGCACTTAATATCTTATTAAAAGATAAAGGCATTGGTAAAAACATCGTACCAATTATTGCTGATGAAGCACGTACCTTTGGTATGGAAGGTTTATTCCGTCAAATCGGTATTTATAACCCACATGGCCAAAACTATACACCACAAGACCGCGATATCGTTTCTTACTACAAAGAAGCAACATCAGGCCAAGTATTGCAAGAAGGTATCAATGAGTTAGGTGCAATGTCTTCATGGGTTGCTGCGGCAACATCATACAGCACTAACGATTTACCAATGATCCCATTTTATATCTACTATTCAATGTTCGGTTTCCAACGTGTTGGCGACATGGCATGGATGGCAGGTGACCAACAAGCACGTGGTTTCTTATTAGGTGCAACGGCGGGTCGTACAACGCTAAATGGTGAAGGTCTTCAGCATGAAGATGGTCACAGCCATATTCTTGCCAACACAGTACCTAACTGTATTTCTTACGATCCAACCTATGCGTATGAAGTGGCGGTTATCATGCAAGACGGTATTCGTCGTATGTACGGTGAAGACCAAGAAAACATTTACTACTACCTGACGTTAATGAACGAAAACTACGCACAGCCTGCAATGCCTGAAGGTGCTGAAGAAGGTATTCGTAAAGGTATCTACAAGCTTGAAAGCTACGCAGGCAAAAAAGCCAACGTACAGCTATTAAGCTCAGGTACTATCATGACTGAAGTACGTAAAGCGGCTGCTATCTTAAGTGAAGATTACGGCATTGCGTCAGATGTTTACTCGGTAACTTCATTCAATGAGCTTACCCGTGATGGTCAAGACGTTGAGCGTTTCAACATGCTTAACCCTGAAAGCGAGCAAAAAACAGCTTACATCACTAGCGTATTAAATGACTCAGTGACAGTTGCTGCAACGGATTACATGAAAAACTACGCTGAGCAAGCGCGTTCATTCATTCCTAGCAACAACTACAAAGTGTTGGGCACAGACGGTTACGGCCGCTCTGATAGCCGTGAAAACTTACGCCGTCACTTTGAAGTTAACGCAGGCTATGTTGTTGTTGCTACGTTATCTGAACTTGCTAAACGTGGTGAGCTTGAAAAGTCAGTGGTTGTTGAAGCGCTTAAGAAGTTCAACATCGACACGACCAAAGTTAACCCACTGTACGCATAAGAGGTTTTGCAATGAGTATTGAAATTAATGTACCAGATATCGGTGGCGATGAAGTTGAAGTAACCGAAATCTTAGTAAGCGTTGGTGACAAAGTTGAAGTTGACCAATCACTACTAACCGTTGAAGGCGACAAAGCATCAATGGAAGTACCGGCTGCGCAAGCAGGTACTGTTAAAGAAATCAAAGTAAACGTGGGTGACACGGTTACTACGGGCTCTTTAGTATTTTTATTTGAAGGCGAAAGCGCTGGCGAAGAAAAAGCGCCGGAAGCTGCGGCTAAATCTGAAGACGCAGCACCTGCTGCCTCTTCAGGTTCAACAACAAAAGAAGTCACCGTGCCAGATATCGGTGATGATGAAGTTGAAGTGACCGAAGTGATGGTTGCTGTTGGCGACGAGGTTTCAGAAGAGCAATCTATCTTAAACGTTGAAGGCGACAAAGCGGCAATGGAAGTGCCAGCGCCGTTTGCAGGGACTGTTAAAGAAATTAAAGTTGCCACTGGCGATAAAGTAAAAACAGGCTCGTTAGTGTTTGTTTTTGAAGTTGCTGGTAGTGATTCAGCTGACTCAAGCGATGCTAAAGCTGAGGAAGCGCCAAAGGCAGACTCAGCTCCTGCACAAAGTGCTGCGCCGAGCAGTAAAGAAGTTAACGTGCCAGATATCGGCGGTGATGAAGTTGAAGTCACTGAAGTGATGGTTGCTGTAGGCGATAATGTTGAAGAAGATCAATCAATCTTAAACGTTGAAGGCGATAAAGCGGCAATGGAAGTACCAGCGCCGTTTGCAGGCACAGTAAAAGAGATTAAAGTAGCCGCGGGCGATAAAGTATCGACCGGTTCACTTATCTTTGTATTTGAAGTTGCAGGTAGTGCACCTGCTGCTTCTGAAAAAGCGGCACCGGCATCAGCACCTGCGGCTAAAGCAGAATCTGCTCCAGCGCCACAAGCAGCACCTGAAAAAGCAAGTAATGAAAGCTTCGAAAACAACAGTGCGTATGCTCATGCATCGCCAGTTGTGCGCCGTTTAGCCCGTGAGTTTGGTATTAACCTTGCGAACGTAAAAGGCTCTGGCCGTAAAAACCGCGTTGTGAAAGAAGACGTGCAAGACTATGTGAAGAACTTAGTTAAGCAAGTTGAGTCTGGCCAGTTATCTGCTGGTAACGGTAATGCCGGCGGTGGTGAGCTTGGCTTAATTGCATGGCCAAAAGTTGATTTTGCTAAATTTGGTGAAATCGAAGAGAAGAAACTGTCTCGCATTCAAAAGCTATCAGGCAAAAACTTACACCGTAACTGGGTGCAAATCCCACATGTTACCCAGTTTGATGAAGCTGATATCACCACGCTTGAAGAGTTCCGTAAAGAGCAAAATGCTCTTAGCGAAAAGAAAAAGCTAGGTGTTAAAATCACCCCGCTGGTATTTGTAATGAAAGCAGCGGCCAAAGCGCTTGCTGAGTTCCCTACATTTAACTCGTCGTTATCTGCAGATGGTGAAAGCCTAATTCTTAAAAAGTACATCAATATCGGTGTTGCGGTTGATACGCCAAACGGTTTAGTTGTACCAGTATTTAAAGATGTTGATAAGAAAGGCATCATTGAATTATCCCGCGAACTGATGGAAGTATCAGTTAAAGCGCGTGACGGCAAACTAACATCGTCTGATATGCAAGGTGGCTGTTTTACTATCTCAAGCCTTGGTGGTATCGGTGGTACGGCCTTTACGCCAATCGTAAACGCGCCAGAAGTTGCTATTTTAGGTGTCTCTAAATCTGAAATGAAACCGAAATGGAACGGCAAAGAATTTGAACCTAAATTGATGGTGCCACTTTCTATGTCATACGACCATAGGGTGATTGACGGTGCACTAGCGGCACGCTTTACTGTAACTCTTGCAAGTTACATGAGCGATATTCGCCAATTAGTAATGTAACTAATTTAATGCAGTTACTGTAGGCAATATAAATTAAATAGAATCAAATCCCAGCCAGTTGTTTTTTGCTGGGATTTTTACCATTTGCAATGATACAATCTTTGCACAAATGCCCTTTCTGCCTTGCAGAAACATGGCAGTTAAACTTTAGGGCAGTGTCCCGTTCAAACAATTAAGGTAAAAGCATGAGCAACGAATTAAAAACTCAAGTTGTTATACTAGGCGGTGGTCCTGGTGGTTATTCTGCGGCTTTCCGTGCTGCTGACTTGGGCTTAGAAGTTACATTAGTAGAATCACGCGACACATTAGGCGGTGTATGTCTTAATGTTGGTTGTATCCCTTCAAAAGCACTTTTACACGTAGCTAAAGTAATTGATGACGCTGCTGAAATGTCATCTCACGGTGTTACTTTTGGCGCACCACAAATTGACTTAGACAAAATCCGTTCATGGAAAGAGTCTGTCATTGGTCAGTTAACTGGCGGCCTAGACGGCATGGCTAAAATGCGTAAAGTTAAAGTGGTTTACGGTTACGGTAAATTCACAGGTAGCAACACGCTTGATGTTGAAGGCGCAGATGGTAAAACAACCATTACCTTTGATAACGCTATTATCGCAGCAGGTTCGCAACCAGTTAACTTACCTTTCATCCCAGAAGATGACCGTGTAATTGACTCAACGGGTGCGCTTGAGCTTAAAGATGTACCAGAGAAACTACTTGTATTAGGTGGTGGTATCATTGGTCTTGAAATGGGCACTGTATACCGTGCACTAGGTTCTGCAATCGACGTAGTTGAATTTGCTGACCAACTAGTACCAGCAGCTGATAAAGACATCATCAAGATTTATCAAAAATACGTGAGCAAAAAGTTCAACGTAATGTTGTCTACTAAAGTAACTGGCGTTGAAGCAAAAGACGACGGCTTATATGTAACGTTTGAAGGTAAAAATGCACCGGCAGAGCCAGTACGTTATGACAAAGTACTAGTTGCTGTTGGTCGTACACCAAACGGTAAACTACTTGATGCTGACAAAGCGGGCGTTAACGTTGATGAGCGTGGCTTTATCAATGTTGATAAGCAGCTTAAAACAAATGTTGATCACATCTTCGCGATCGGTGACATTGTTGGCCAACCTATGCTTGCACACAAAGCAGTTCACGAAGCACACGTTGCTGCTGAAGTTATCTCAGGTCAAAAACACTTCTTTGACCCTAAATGCATTCCTTCAATCGCGTATACTGATCCAGAAATCGCTTGGGTTGGTGTAACTGAGAAAGAAGCAAAAGAGCAAGGCTTAAGCATCGAAACTGCGGTATTCCCGTGGGCTGCATCAGGTCGTGCCATTGCCTCGGCTCGTACTGAAGGTCAAACTAAACTTATCTTTGATAAAGAAAGTGGCCGTATTATCGGTGGCGCTATGGTTGGTATCAACGCAGGCGAAATGCTGGGTGAAATCGGTCTAGCGGTTGAAATGGGCGCAGATGGCGAAGACTTAGCACTTACTATTCACGCTCACCCAACATTGAACGAATCAATCGGCCTTGCTGCTGAAATCTTTGAAGGTTCGATCACTGATTTACCAAACAAAAAAGCAGTTAAAAAGAAGAAGTAAGTTCTTTTAGTTAATTGTTTAAAAACCCAAGCCTCGGCTTGGGTTTTTTGTTTTTAATTGCCGTCAGCCGTCAGCCGTCAGCCGTCAGCCGTCAGCCGTCAGCCGTCAGCCGTCAGCCGTCAGCCGTCAGCTAAAGATAAGCCTTCTTGACACGTAAGTTGAACTGGGCAAAGTTTGTAGCTGATAGCTGATAGCTGATAGCTGATAGCTGATAGCTGATAGCTGATAGCTGATATCTATTCCCACAGATTTTAGCTACAATACGCGCCGATCAATTTTTAGGTACTTTTTTAGGTGATAAACCACGTGACTAACCGCTCTTCTAATTCAGTACTTGCCTTGCGCGCTCAGCAAATTAGCGAATCTCGCCGAGAGTTTAATGCCCGTGGCGGGAAAATGGATCGTTGTGAGCAATGCTTAATTGCAAAACATTATTGTATTTGTGACGGTGTAGAGCAGGCACAATGTGATGCTGCGGTTTGTATGCTGATGTATCATAATGAAAGCTTTAAACCTTCTAATACCGGGCGGTTGATTGCTGAAATAGTCCCTGATAATCATGCCTTTCGTTGGGACAGAACCGAACCTGACGCTAAGCTTCTGGCTTTATTAAATGACCCGCAATATCAACCTATGGTGATTTTCCCCGCCACTGATGTTGACGATACCGCACGCGTTATTACCGATGTACAAGCGCAGCCAAATAAACGTCCCTTGTTTATCTTTTTAGATGGCACATGGCGTGAAGCGAAAAAAATGATCCGCAAAAGCCCTTATTTAGATGCGCTGCCAGTCCTCTCAATCACCGCAGATAAACTCTCTGATTATCGGCTACGCGTAGCACCGCATGCCCATCAACTTGGCACCGCTGAAGTGGCAATTATGGTGTTAGCGCTGGCAGGGGAGACTGACGCGGCAACTAAGCTTGAGCAGCATTTTATGAAATTTCGCGATGCGTATTTATTAGGCAAGCGCAATAAAGGCAGACCTGAGTAACTCGGTTTCCCCCGCGTAATTATATTTATTCACAAAGAGGTTAAGAGGCGCTGCACTTTAGAGAGGTAATAAAAGGTTCTAGGGTGTATTCGCAGCTCGTTACTCGAAGCCCGTTGCGTTTTTTCTTCTCTGTGTAGCGCGAAGCGCCTCCTGTCATTATATGGAAAAATAGGTTTGTCGCCATAAATGACGACCTACAGGAGCGCGATGCTTACATTACTTGTAGGCGAGTGGCTTGTCACCGCGAAAGTAATCTCATTGTCGCGAGGTAAACTTGCTACAAACTCATATCCTGCACGGCAATAAAAAAGCGCGCTGTAAATTAATACACCGCGCTTTGAAAACTTAAAACTTACCGCTTACAACTTAAAGCTCAAATCAATGCGATACCACAATTAAGCGAATGGCATCTAACTGCAACTGTGCTTTGCCGATATAACTTGTTAGCTCTGTGCGTTGCTTGTCGTAGAAGGTCAGCTCTTCTTCACGGATATTAGGGTTGATCTGTTTCAACGCCGCTAAACGTGCTTGCTCTTCACAGAGAGATTGTTGCATTTGCTCAAGAGCCGTTGCTCGAATAACTTCTAGCTTGGTTTGTGCCATATCTTGCGCTGTTTTAAGCATTGGGTGAATCGCACTTTGTAATGCCCCAGCTAGTTTACTGGCTGTTTGACGGCCTACCGCAGAAAGCTGCTGATTAAAACCATCAAAACCGACGTTATCAGCTAAGTTGTTGCTGGCTTTATCTAATAAAATACGAATTGGCGTCGGTGGTAAAAAGCGGCCTACTTGCAATGCTTTTGGTGCCATGGCTGCCGCTACGTAAATTAGCTCAACAAAGAAGGTACCCGGCGGTAACTTTTTGTTTTTAAGCAGTGCGACAGAGGCTGTACCAAAATCATCATCACAGATCATGTCTAAGGTGCCTTGCACCATTGGGTGATCCCAGCTAATAAAGTGTACATCTTCTTGTGCTAATGCTGTATCACGGTCAAACGTTACAGTCATGCCGTCGTCTTTTAAACTTGGGAATGACGGGTTTAGCATATGCTCAGTCGGTTTTAAGATAATGGTATTTTCACCTTTATCTTCTTGGCTAACGCCAAAGGTATCAAACACGTTGATCATATAGCTTGGTAGTTCAAACTGGTTGTCTAGTTTTTCAATATCGACAACCAGCGAGTCTGCTGCACCTTGGCCTGATGAGTGTAACTCAAGTAAACGGTCACGACCGCTTTCCATTTGCTTACGCAGTACTGCATTTTGAGCGGCTACTTGCTCTAGTAATGGCTCAAGCTCGTCTTCATCACAGTTATGGGCGGCAATAAACTCAAGTAGTTCGTCTTTGAACTCTTTGTATAATAATTGGCCGGTGCTTGAGGTGGTTTCAAAGGCATCTAAGCCTTCGTTGTACCAACGCAGTAATACCTCTTGTGCGCTGTTTTCAAAGTACGGTACATGAATGTTGATATCTTGAGTTTGGCCAATACGGTCAAGGCGACCAATACGTTGCTCAAGTAAATCTGGGTTCAGTGGTAAATCAAATAACACTAAGTGATGCGCAAACTGGAAGTTACGACCTTCTGAGCCAATCTCTGAGCACAGTAATATTTGTGCGTTGTCGTATTCATCAGCAAAGAACGCGGCGGCGCGATCGCGCTCAATAATGGTCATGCCTTCATGGAACACGGATGCTTTGATTGCTTCGCGCTCACGCAGGATTTGCTCGAGGCTGATGGCGGTTTCGGCTTTAGCACAGATCAGTAGCACTTTTTCGCGTTTTAGGGTTTTTAGGGTGTCGATCAACCAATCAACGCGCGGATCAAATTGGCCCCAGCTGGCGCTTTCACCTTCAAATTCTTGAAATATTTTTTCAGGGAACAGGGCACGTTGCGCACTAAGCTCTGCATTTTGAATGCCGCTGATATTACCTAACACTGAAATTGCCGTTTTATATTGCTTTGGCATTGCCATCGGGTAAGCGTGCAGTTTACGGCTAGGGTAGCCGTCAATGCCGCTACGGCTATTTCTAAATAAAATACGCCCTGTGCCATGGCGATCTAATAACATGGCTAAGATCTCTTTACGGGCCGCGGTATCGCCATTTTGTGCTTGTTCTAGCACCTTACTGATGTCGGTTTCTTTTAACAGCTCAATCAACGTGGCTTTGGCGTTGTCATCCAGTGCTTGCTGTTGCAGTAATTGATTTGCCGCCTCTGCCACATGCTTATAATTACTTTCTTCTGCAACAAAGGCATCGTAATCATAAAAGCGATCTGGGTCGAGTAATTGCAGGCGCGCAAAGTGACTGCGGTGACCAAGTTGATCTGGCGTTGCGGTAAGTAATATTAGGCCTGGGATATCTTGGCTTAGTTCAGCCATGCGTTGATATTCAGTGCTTGGTTTTCCGTTGGTAATACTTAAATGATGCGCTTCATCAACAATCAGTAAGTCCCAATCAGCCATGGTGGCTTGTTCAAACCAGCGTTTTTTCTTGGTTAAAAACTCAAGGCTAGTTAGTACTAATTGTTCGGTGTCGAATACATTGGGTGAATCAGCAAACGCTTCATCACAACGCTCTTCGTCAAAAATCGAAAAGTGTAAATTAAAGCGACGTAGCATTTCGACTAACCATTGGTGCTGTAGGTTTTCAGGCACCACGATAAGTACGCGACTGGCACGGCCACTAATAATTTGTTGATGTAAAATCATCCCCGCTTCAATGGTTTTACCAAGGCCTACTTCATCAGAAAGTAATACGCGTGGCGCAAAACGTTTACCCACTTCTTGTGCAATATAAAGCTGATGCGGAATTAAGCTTGCGCGCTGACCAATCAAACCTTTAATCGGCGATTGTTCACGTGCAAACTGATGTTGCCATGTTTGATAGCGCAAGGTGTAGCGATCAAAGCGGTCAACTTGGCCGGCAAATAAGCGGTCTTGTGGTTTATTAAATTTAATAAAGTGATCTAAAAAGGTTTCTTTTAATTGTGCTTGTTCACCGTTATCAACACGGGTACCGTGATAACAAAGTAAATCACCGATAGGTTCAATTGACTCGACTGTAAGTTCCCATTCTTCAACGCTTTTGATCACATCGCCAGGATTAAATGCCACGCGGGTAACCGGTGCTTCTAGCATTGAATAAACACGGTTTTCGCCACTGGCGGGAAATAAAATGCTGACCTGACGGCCTTCAAGGGCAACCACTGTGCCTAATCCTAAATCTGACTCTGTATCACTGATCCAACGCTGACCTAAGGAAAAATTCATGTATGTCTCGTCTATGAAGAAAAAGGCGGCTATGTTACCTGTTAGCTAACACCACTGCAAGGTGCGAACTAGCTGACTTTTAATTAATTTAGCAACTGTGAATTATTCCTATTAAAGCTGATGCGCTAAGGATTAATTCAAAACAAAAAAAGGTTTGTCATAAAACAGACTTTTATGACATCTAAGCTAAACTTAGAATATACCTTAACAATTAAGTTTTTCAGGGTGGAATACACACCCGTTTTATTTAATTAGTTGGGTATAGCATAAAAATCATAAAACGTAAGGAAAGTGCTATGGAAAAAGCTTCGAACCTTGATAGTAAAATGTATGTGCTAGATACCAATGTATTACTCCACGAGCCCCTCGCTTATTTATCTTTCCAAGAACACGACGTTGTGATCCCTATGACAGTTTTAGAGGAACTGGATCATATTAAAGACCGCAAACATGATGTGAGTCGCGATGCCCGTGTGGCTATTCGTGGTTTGGATGAAGTACTCAAAGACGCTAGCCCTGAACAAATGCTGCAAGGGGTAGCATTACCTAGTAATAAAAAGGCCAAAGCATCTTCTGCAGGCACGTTAATTATTGTTAATGATCATTTATTTGCTGATTCGATTTCTGGTTTACCTGGCAATGAGAATGACCATCGTATTATTAACTGCGCCGTACATCTGCAAAAGCAACACCCCCACTGCAAAGTGGTGTTAGTGACTAAAGACATCAACATGCGGTTAAAAGCAAAGGGCGCAGGACTTAAATTTGTTGAAGATTATCGCACCGACCAACTGATTGACGACATTGCATTATTGTCTAGTGGCTATAAAAAAATTACAGGTGATTTTTGGCAACATGTAGGGGAATGCGAGACCGAGCAGCATGGTCGTGACACGTTTCATAAAGTGGCAAAGAGCTTGATCCCCGATGTATTTAGTAACGAATATTTACTGGACGACAGCGGCCACTTTGCGGCAAGAGTAAAGTCGTACGATGAGCAACACATTATGCTCAAAGATATCGGCGTTGAGCGGCTTATGCATCAATCTGCATGGGGAGTAAAACCAAAAAATATCTACCAAGGCATGGCAATGGATGCGTTACTCGACACGGGCATTGAATTAGTTATTTTAACTGGCCCCGCAGGCTGTGGTAAAACATTACTCGCGCTTGCCTGCGCCCTAGAAATGGTGGTTGAAAAAGGCATTTACGATAAGGTAATTGTCACCCGAAACACCCCTGAAATAGCTGAATCAATTGGTTTTTTACCAGGTACCGAAGAGGAAAAAATGGCGCCGTGGTTAGCGGCGATCACCGATACCTTAGAGGTATTACACAAAGGCGACGAAAATCCTATTTCAAGCCGTAACTATATTATGGAAAAGGCCAACATACAGTTTAAATCAGTTAACTTTATGCGTGGTCGCAGCATTCAAAATGCGGTGGTGATTTTAGATGAAAGCCAAAACTTAACCGCCTCGCAGCTGAAAACCATTATTACTCGTTGTGGCGAGGGCACAAAGCTGATTTGCTCAGGTAACCTTGCGCAAATTGACAGTAATTACCTAACCCCAGTTACTTCTGGTTTGACGTATATTGTGGAGCGCTTTAAAGATTTTGAGGGCAGCGCCACGGTGAATTTAAATGGTGTGGTGAGAAGCCGCTTAGCATCGTTTGCGGAGGAAAATTTATAACTTGCGCAGTCTCGCTTGGCTCGCTAACCTTGTTCACAAATTTAGCACCAAGCAACGGATTGTAGATTGAACTTTCTACCTTTAAAACATTACTACCGTTCACTGGCAGTGGCACTTATTGTGCCATTGCTAGTGGCTTTTCTATTGTGCCTACATTTGTACAATATTAAGGTAGAGCGTGCTGTTGCTAAACATGAAGCGGATTTTGCCAATCTAGCAGCGCAAGTTGAGCATGCTATGAATGGTGCTAATGGCTTGGTTACTACGCTTTTTTCCCAATATGAACAGCCACTTTCTTATCAATTTGAGCAACAATGGCTTAAAGATATTAATCAGCAAGATGATTATTACTACCGAAAAATTCCCGACGGTGGTGGTGAAATTGTCGGGCAGGGCAAATTTTCTTCCACGGCGAATGCAATGGCACAATGGCAGCAAGTGATTGCGCTGGGGCCTGCTTTTAATACGGCATTATCGTTAATTCAATCTTTAGCTGCGGTTGCTTACGTTAATGAACAAGGCTTTGCTTATATCAAACGCCGCCATGACGGGGATAGCTTAATGTTAACCCAAGTGCTTGATGGTCACCTGCGTCCTGCGTTTACTGATAACTCGCTAACCTCGAGCGCGATTATTGAGATTGCGGGAAAAAACTATTTTTCGATTGGCCATGCGCGTGAGCAAGGTAGTGAAGATTACATTATGTTGATTTATGACTTGGCCGCCTTTTCAAATTGGTTGCAAAAAATATCTCCTAGCAGTGGTGAATATATATTTTTAAATGATCAGCAAAAGGTCATTGCTAGTTCGCGAAATGAGATTAAAAAAGGAGTGCCACTGACAGAGTATTGGCCTTTGGCAAGCATTACCAATAAGCCAGTTAAAGGGGACGCTAGGTTTGGCAATCTCACTCTTTTACAAGCGCAAAAACAACTCCCCATTTATGCTGGTTACTTTGTGTCGCACTCCGAATTAGTATCACCAATAGTGACAGAGGTAGTCATTGAAGTTGTTTTTTTAAGCGTGTTTTTAGTGATGATGTTCACGACTTTAATTTGGTTGAGTCAGCGCATTTTTGTAAAACCTATGACCTACTTAATGGCGTATCTTGAACAAAATGAGGTGGACTACAAGGCTCCCTCAAATTATCAAATACCAGCTAACTGGCAACCATGGTTTAGCCGGATAAAGTGGGTACTTAATAAAAATCAGCAGCTTGTTGATTCTTTACAACAAGCTAACAGCGAACTCGATGACCAAGTTAAAATTAAAACCCGTGAATTAGCACGCAGTTATGAAGCTAAAGAGCGACATTTAGCCTTGCTCAATACCATGCTAAATAGTGTGCCTGATTTAATTTACTTTAAAAATATTGATGGTTCATTTTTAGGTTGCAACCGTGCTTATGAGCAATACATTGGGGTTGAACAAGGGCAGTTAGTTGGTCAGCAGTTATGTGATATTAGTGATGATAATGGTCAAATTAGCGAGCTGGAACAACAAGTATTAACAACCAAAACGAAAGCAGAGCAGCGCCTTGAAACCCAACTACAAACATTTCAATTAACCATAGCGCCATTTTATAACGAGCAAAATCAATTATTGGGCTCGATGGGAATTGGCCGCGACATCACAGCTCAACAGGATGCACTGTTGGCATTAAAAGCATCTGAGTCTAAATTTCGCAGTGCCATTGAGTATGCCGCTAATGGGGTGATTTTATTGTCACTTGAGCATACCGTATTACAGCTTAATAGGACGGCTCGTAAGATTTTTGATATTGATAAAGCAGCGCCCAATTTATTATTAGCACAGTTATTCCCGCAGCAGCAATGGCAAGAAATAGCATCGCTATTAGCCTTATTGTTGACTGAGAAAAAGAAAGTGTATCACCTTACATTAGGCCAAGAAGAGCTTAATCTTTGGTGGCAGTTGAGTGTTTCTTTAGTGTGGGATGAGCAGCAAGCGCCTTATTATTATGTTATTCATATTCAAGATGTCAGTGCATTAACACAAGCTAAGCAAGATGCAGAGCGAGCAACCGAGGCAAAAAGTCGCTTTATTGCGAATTTAAGCCATGAAATTCGCACACCACTTAATGCGGTGACCGGCTTGATTGATATGGTTGCCCAACAAGGCTTAACAACGCAGCAGCAACAGCATGCAGCGCAAGCAAAAAGTGCTGCACAAAGTTTATTAGCTATGCTTAATCGGATGCTTGATTTTGCGCGAAGCGAGAATAATCAACTACAACTCGACTTGGTTAACTTTGAGTTAGTCGCGCTGGTAGATAGCTGTGAGAGTGTGTTAATTGGGCTTTGCCAGCAAAAAGGTCTCACTTTTAAGATTGAGGTCGATCCGTTAATTGCGCCTCAACTGGTGGGTGATTATATTCGCTTGCAACAAGTGTTAGGTAACTTACTGACTAATGCGGTGAAATTTACCGAACATGGCACTATCACACTTAAAATAACCGCGCATGATATAACTCAAGCGCAGCAAACACTGTGTTTTACAGTGCGAGATACTGGCGTAGGCATTGATAAAGCCGATCAAAGTCGATTATTTGACGCATTTACCCAAGGTGATGAATCGCTCACCCGTACTCATCAAGGTGTCGGTTTAGGACTTGCCATTGTAAAACATGAAGTGGCGTTAATGGGCTCAGAAATTAACGTAGTGAGTGATAAAGGCCAAGGCAGTGAGTTTTTCTTCACAATCACGTTTACTATTGAGCAGCAATCAGCCCTGCCCAATTGGCACAATACATTGGTAATACATTCTGAGCGGGGGATTAATTTACCTGAGGCGTTGCGGCCACTACAGCAGCTACGTTTTTGTATGTTATCTGAACTAACCGACACGACTGAGCTTGCGGAACCACAGCGAATTATTGCTAATGATATTGATGTGGTTAGTATTATTGAGCGGCCTAATATAAAAGCTGCGCTGATGAAAAATAACACTCAGCTCTATGTTGTTAAAAATGATGCGCACATCGTGCTGCCCATTTTTAATAACCTGCAAATTATCAGTATTAAAAGTTCCGCCCTAGTACAACGATTACAGCAGCTCAAACCACTCAATGAATGCTATAAGCTTGATACTGCAACGACAGTGCCTATGCTTAATGTTGCCGGGTTGCTAGTGTTAGTGATTGATGATAATCAACTGAACTTAGATATTATTAGCAATATTTTAAACCAAGCAAATATTAATGTTATGACTGCAAATTCGGCGATGGCAGGGATTGATTTAGTAGCACAAGTAAAGCCGGATCTGGTTTTGATGGATATTCAGATGCCAGAAGTTGATGGCTTACAAGCAACGGCTTTACTGCGACAACAGTATACTCAACAACAATTACCTATTTTTGCGCTTACTGCACACAGTGAATTGGCCGATGAGCAACGCTCATTTGCAGCTGGGATGAACAAGCATCTCACCAAACCTGTTATTGCTGCGACTTTATTAAATGCAATCAATGAGCTGAAAGTAACCCAAGTTGCATTTTTTGATCGTTCTTTTATGTTAGCGCAATTCTCGGGCGATAATGGCTTGCTACAGGTTATGTTAGATAAGTTTGCACAGTTGTGTGCTAGTCATATGCAGCAATTGCAAGTTTCGACTAAGATTAATGACTTAAAACGATTAGTGCACACTATTAAAGGTGTGTCAGGAAATCTTGGGTTTAATCGCCTCTGTGCTGTCGCACAGCAATTAGAAGGTAAACTGCGAGAATCGCAAGACGTTGAGCAATTAGAGCTGAACCAGCTGCTGTTCGAATTAGCACAGGTAAATAGATACATTCAAATACAAGGCTCAGTAAATGTTGAAGAAAGCCAAAATACTGATCGTTGATGATGACCCAATAAACCGATTAGTGTTAGAGAAAACACTAGCAAATGATCACGAGATATTTTTAGTCGAAAGCGGTGAACAAGCCCTGACATTTATTCAATCAACTCAGGTTGATTTAATTATTCTTGATATTGTGATGCCGGGTATTGATGGTTATGAAGTATTAGTTCGATTAAAAGAAAACCCAACTACGCAAGCTATCCCTGTCATTTTTATTTCAGCGAATACCAGCCATGATGATGAAGCGAAAGGATTTGAATTAGGTGCCATGGATTATATTGCTAAGCCATTTAGTACGGCAATAGTTCGTGCTCGGGTACGTAATCAATTACTGATCAAGCAAAAAAATGATTTGCTTGAAGTACTAGCCTCAATTGATGGGCTGACAGAGATCCCTAATCGTCGTTATCTAGACGAAAATTTATCACGGGAATGGCGTCGAAGCCAGCGTACTGGTACTCCATTATCGGTATTGTTAATGGATATAGATCACTTCAAACGTTATAACGATTGTTATGGTCATCGTGCTGGAGATGATTGTCTCAAACGTGTGGCACATGCATTGGTTGCTGCATGTGAGCGTGGCAGCGACTTTGTTGCACGTTATGGTGGTGAAGAGTTTGCCGCTGTATTACCAAATACCAACCAACAAGATGCATGGCAGTGTGCAAATAAACTCAGAGATGCCGTAAATGCTCTCAATATCCCGCATAAAACGTCACTAAATGCCGATCATGTTACCATCAGTATAGGCGTTGCCACTACCGAGTTTGGTCAAGTGTATGCTGAACACACGCTGCTTGAGGAGGCTGATCTCGCTTTATATGAAGCTAAAGCTACTGGGCGCGATAAAATTGTGGCCCGTGTTATTGCTGCAAGTGTGTAGTACAAATAAGAGTGGATGATGATCCACTCTTATTATATTGATGGTCTAGATTGCGCTTAGTGAATTATAAATACTGTCACCCACACCAATTAGCTTATTATTTTTAAACACCATTGGCGTACATTCATCTTTAGTTGTTTTACCATCTGAGTGAATGCTGTGAGTGGCATAAAATAGCACTTGGTACACATCGTTTTCTTTTTTTAATAACTCTGTAAAGTCAGGTGTTTTTAATTGCTTTAATACACTTTGATAACTAGTATCTAACGCTAAGGCAGCGATGCTTTCACGATTAGATTGATGGCGCTTTTCCCAGCTTGAATAGTTATCTCCAGCCCAATGTGTTTCTGCTTCACCGTCTGATACGGCAATCACGCAACCGGTTAGAAGAGGGGCAGTAAGCGCGGCGATTAAAAGTACTTTTTTCATTATTTTATCCTGATGCTAAATATTGATTATTAATTTGTTTAGTATTAGCAAAGAATCTGCCAATATTTTATATACTTTAAAATCAATGATTTAGTTTTATTTTTTTGCGGTGGCTCATTGTATTTAACCACCTTGGATAGTGCTAAAAGCTAAAACTTAGTTTATTACACCAATCGGTTTAAACTTTTGCCTTGGCTAAATGCACTGATATTTAAGCTCACTTGTTTAACCAAACGAATGATTGACTCCTCACTTGCCCACGCAATATGCGGGGTCAAAATTAAGTTGTCGCCACGATAAACGGCTAACGGATTATCATCTGCCGCAGGCTCTTTGGTTAACACATCAAATCCAGCCCCTGCTATTTGTTTATTAGTTAATGCCTGCGCTAACTGTGCTTCGTTAACAATCCCACCACGGGCAGTGTTAATTAAAATGGCGCTTGGTTTCATCATTGCCAGTTCTTCGCTGCCAATTAGATCGCGGCTTTCATCCGTTAATGGGCAGTGAACACTAATAATATCGGCACGCTTAATTGCTTGAAAAAACTCCGTGCGGCCTTCTCTAGGACTATCACCTTTACGCTCACTAATGATCACATTAGCACCAAACGCTTTTGCAACATCAGCAACCGCTTTGCCAAGTGAGCCATAACCGATAATTGCTAAGGTTTTACCGCCAATATCATTAAAGCGATAATCCAGGCGGCAAAACATCTCGCTTTGTTGCCATAAGCCTTGTTGGCAGTCAGCAATATAGCGATGGGTATTGCCGAGTAAGTTAGTGATCAAAGCAAAGGTGTGCTGCACAACCGAAGAAGTTGAATAGCCTGCAACATTGGTAACGGCTATGCCATATTCTTTAGCTGCGACTAAATCAACATTGTTAGTGCCAGTAGCGGCAACACAAATGAGCTTTAATTCTGGGAGTTTTACCAGTGTTTCGCGATTAAGTACCACTTTATTGGTGATCAACACATCAGCACCAGCACTGTGAGCTAATACTTGCTCTGGACTGGTGAGCTGGTAGCTGGTGAAATTGCCAAGTGCTTGCAAAGGCTCAAGTGATGTGCCTGCTAATGTGGCAGTATCGAGAAGGGTAATATTCATGCGCTGTCCTTATTAAAGAAAATAATTTTAATGCTTGACCTTGGTGTGTACTCTAAGGTTTATACTTGGCATCAGTGGATAATACACTCATTGGAGACACAGATGAAAATAGGTGAGTTTGCTAATCAGTTAGGTGTCTCTACAGATACCCTAAGATACTATGAAAAACATAATTTGTTAACGCCATCGAGTCGAACCGGGGCTGGTTATCGCGATTATGGTGAAGCTGCATTAAAGCAAATGGAGTTTATTTTACGTGCTAAAAATGTTGGCTTTAGTTTGGCTGAGATCAAAGAGTTGCTGCAAATTAAATTTAAAAAGCACCAACATTCATGCCATGAAGTAAAAAACTTAACAATACAAAAGCGTGACTTAGTCGCAGAGCGCATTGCTGAATTAACACGTTTTCATCAATCATTATCGGTACTTGCTGACAAATGTTGTGGCGGACAAGAGCCCGCAGATAACTGTTCAATATTAACCACTTTGGAGGACATCGATGGACTTACTCAATAATTTTTGGCAGTTATTTTTATTATCTGCCCCTTGGTTAATGCTTGGTTTACTTATTGCTGGGTTATTAAATGTGTATTTACCGGCAAATTTTTTAAATAAGCATTTAGGTAAAGAAGGTTTTTGGACCACAGTGAAAGCCGCTTTAATTGGCGCACCAATGCCGCTGTGTTCATGTGGTGTTATTCCTGCGGCGATTGGCTTAAGACGTGCTGGTGCTTCAAAAAGTGCTACCACTGCGTTTTTAGTTTCGACCCCTGAAACAGGGGTTGATTCGGTGTCAGTGTCGTATGTGTTATTAGGTCCATTTATGGCGATTATTCGTCCGATTGCCGCTATTTGTAGTGCCATCGTTGCGGGTGTGTTAGTCGGGCGTGATACTGAGAAACCGCAAGCAAAATCGACGACGGGATCTGAAGCTAAAACCAGCTGTTGCGCTCCTAAATCAGCGGAACCAGAAGCTAAAACCAGCTGCTGCGCTCCTAAACCAGCAGCGCCTGAAGCTAAAACTAGTTGTTGCGCTCCTAAACCAGCAGGACCAGAAGCTAAAACCAGTTGTTGCGCTCCTAAACCGGCAGAACCAGAAGCTAAAACCAGCTGTTGCGCTCCTAAATCAGCAGCGCCTGAAGTTAAAACCAGCTGTTGCGCTCCTAAACCAGCAGCGGCTGAAGCTAAAACCAGTTGCTGCGATACACCAAGCGCAGCATCACAAAGCCAATGGCAAAAGATGCAACAAGCAGTGAGCTTTAGCTGTAATAAACTGCTATCAGATACCATGGTGTGGTTAATGATTGGTTTATTCTTTGCTGCATTAGTACAAACCTATGTGCCAGAGTCATTTTTAACGCAGTGGGGCAGCGGTATTTTTGCCATGCTAGTGGTGATATTGATCAGTATTCCAATGTATATTTGTGCCACTGCATCTACGCCAATTGCAGCAGGCTTATTATTGAGTGGGGTATCTCCGGGGGCGGTGTTAGTGTTTATGCTGGCGGGACCGGCAACGAATATCGCTACACTAGGTGTAGTGGCTAATGAGCTTGGTAAGCGTGCCGTGGCCGCCTATTTAACTGGGGTTATTGGTGTTGCGTTAATATTTGGTTTTTTAACTGATTATTTAGTGACTGAGTTTGGTTTTGTAGTCACCCCATTACTCGGTGAAGAGCATGAAGTACTGCCACATTGGTTAAGCTTTATCTGCGGAGTCATTTTAATTGCACTTATGCTGCGTTTAGTGGCGAAAGCGTGGCAAGTAAAGCGAAAAGTAACTGGTAAGAGCATTGCTTAATTAATTGTTCTATAAGTACTTTTAAGAGCACTTATCAGGTTGAACTAAAGTGCAATAGTGTGACTTAGTTCGCATTTTAGTTTGCCTGAGTTATAATCGAGAGCATAATATAAACGGTACGTATTTTACGTGCCGTTTTTTTAACTTTATAGATGCAGTAATGAGTGAATTAGTGGATAAGTACGCCGATATTAGACCTTACAACGACGACGAAGTAGCTGCCTCAGTTGCTCGTTTGATTGCTGATAACGCATTTATTGATGTATTAGCAAAATATAACTTGCCGCGCTTTATATCCTCGGTACCATTTTTGGCGCGTTTTTTAGTTCGCCGACAATTACAAAAAAAATGGGGCGGTGTTAATTCTGTTGAACAAGTGCAGCAGGAAGTTGCGAAATATTTAGCTTTATTGGTTAAGCGCACTACCTCAGAAGTTACTTTTTCTGGTTTAGATCAACTGGATCCCAAACAAGCCTATTTGTTTATCTCCAACCATCGCGATATCGTGCTTGATCCCGCATTAGTGAATTGGGGGTTGTTTAGCCATAAGATGAAAACAGTACGTATCGCCATCGGTGATAATTTGCTGCAAATTCCTTATATTACAGAGCTAATGCGCCTTAATAAAAGCTTTATTGTCAAGCGCTCAGCCAAAGCACCGAAAGAAATGCTCAAAGCCCTATCGCAACTTTCAGCGTATATTTATGATTCACTTGCTGGTGGCGATTCAATCTGGATTGCGCAAAAAGAAGGCCGTGCAAAAGATGGCTTTGATCAAACCGATCCGGCGTTACTAAAAATGTTGCAATTAAATGGCCGTAAGCAAAAGAAAGAATTCTCTGAATATATACGTGAGCTAAAAATTGTACCAGTATCAATCTCTTATCAATATGAGCCTTGTGCTATTGCGAAAGCGAAAGAACTGTATCATAAGCACCATCACGGCCAGTATGTAAAGTCTGCCGGTGAAGATATTGCCAGTATTGTTGAAGGCTTTAGTACCGCCAAAGGGCATGTTCATTTAGCGTTTGGGCAACCAATTACAGCGGGCTGTGAATCACCTGAGCAGCTAGCAAAAACCATCGATGAACAAATTATTGATTCGTTCTTTTTGCACCCAGGCAATTATATTGCTGGAGGTTGCAAACAAGCCGTAATCGATACAGCTGACGCGCAGGCATTTGAGCAACGCATGGCCCGCGTACCTGATGAGTTAAAGTCATTAGTGTTAGCTATGTATGCAAAGCCTTTTCATCGTAAAGCTGAGTTTAATTGTAGCGAACACCAGCAATAAGAAAGTTGCACAGTTTCAAAAAACCGTAATTAAGTTACGGTTTTTTTTCGTTTAAAAAACGGGCTATACTCAAAGTACTCGTTATTAACTGATGCTAGCTATGCAACAAATTGAAATTTTTGAAATTCCAAGTCCTTGCAAAGGCATTTGTGAGGTAAATAATCGAGGCTACTGCAAAGGCTGTTATCGCAGTCGTGAAGAGCGCTTTGGTTGGAATTCATTTTCAAATGCAGAAAAAAAGCACGTGATCAGTTTATGCCAACAACGTTATAAACGTTACTTACAAAAGCGCAAAGCGCTTACTGAACAGCCCGCTTCACCTAAGCAGGGGGATTTTGGTTTTTAATCAAGCTTATGTTTAGCCCTGAGTAACCGGATAGTGCCGTTTTCATTGAGTTTATGTAGTTGCTCTTCAAGCTTAGGTATTAACGCACTATGGCGAGCATGCAAAAAATGAAAACTCTTGATTGGTGCCAGTACTTCAATTTGAAATTGATTAACATCAAACTGAGGGTGTTTAGTCGATAATAAAAAGTCGAGTAATAATACCCCTTGTACTTTTTGTTGGGTGAGTAAATTTAGCTGGGCGGTCACGCTTTTCACTTTAATAACATCGCCAATAAAGGGGTGTTCATCTAGGTAACTTTGTGCAGCTGGGTAGCCAACTTGAATGGCGATACTGTTAATTTGTTCAAATCGACATTGTTGACAGTTTTTTAATAGTACAAGGTTAAATTCAAACAGTGGAAAGTTAACCGCATGTAGATTTGTATAGCGTTGGCTGATAGTTGAAACGCGCCCTAGTTGACCATCAAGGGTGCCATTATTGGCTGCTGATAAAGCACTTTGGTGATTAAAGTCAATAATATGCACATCATAACCAAGTTCGTTATATGCAAGGGTCATCAACTCAATAACATAGCGGGCTTGTGGGGTATCAGCGGGGCGATTAAATAGCATATGTTGGGTTTTTGCTATAGTACAAAGCGGCGCTAGTAAACAGCATAGCATTATGCATTGGAGAAGATATTTAATCACAATGTATCCATATTAGGACGAAAAACGCCACCAATCTACGTTTAAAAGCTAAAAAGCGCAAGTTTCACTCCGAGCCTTTTGCTAATTTTGTTATACTCTGAGCATTAATATGATTAGTAATAGCAGGTAATTTATGTCGTTTAATTTATGCTTACTACCGCGTGAACAAAAATATCAAATACAACTAGATTATGAGGCGTCGTTTTGGGCTTATCAAATTAAGCGCGGCAAGAGTACGCGTGAGCAAATATACAATACCATTCATAGCCGTCCAGTGGCTGAGCAAATGTTTTTGAAACAGCAGTTTGAACAATATTTAGCCACGATGCAAAGCTGATGAACACACTGCGTTTTGAGCGTTTAGAGGCGATTAAAACACCCTTAGTTAATAAGTTTTACAGTCAACATAAAGCCCGTGGCCGAGCAACCAAACATGATCAAGTATGGGTTGCTTACCATGACTTTATTATTGTTGCGGCATGTAGAATACAAAATCGCAGTGATTATTTATTTTTATCTACCGTGTTAGTTGCACCAACTTGGCGTCGTCAAGGGCTTGCAAAACAACTACTAAAGCATGCCTTATCTAATCAAAACTCACTCGTTTATACGTTTGCTTACACTGAGTTAGCTGATTTTTATAAATCAATCGGGTTTAACTTTGTGCTAACATTACCATCACCTTTGGATACACTGTTTGCTGTTTACCAGCAACGAAATATAGTCGCTATGCAGTATTAATTTGTTCAAACAAAGACGTGGAAATTTAAATGGGTAAATGGTTTAAAACTTGTATTTTCTTTTGGTTAGCCGCATCTGTTGTTGCTAGTCAAGTTGCTATTGCGCAGGTAAAACGTTTATCGCCTAGTGAAGGTTTATCACAAAGCTATGTAAGTACCATGTTAATAGATAACAGTGGTTATCTATGGTTGGCGACGGAAGGAGGCTTAAATCGTTACGATGGTTATCAAGTAGTCCATGTAGCAGGGCCTAATGGCGAGCTAAATGAAGCGATTATTGATGTTATTTATCAAGATCCAGCAGGTTATATTTGGATTGCTTCATTAGTTGCTGGACTGTTTCGTTATGATCCAAGTACCGATAGTTACCAACAATTTTTATCAAAACCCACCAGTGAAGAACAAATCTTAAGTCAGTCTGTATTTAGTATGGTTGCAACGGATGAGGAATCATTATGGATTGGCCGTGGTTGGGATTTTGCTCGTCTTGATTTAGCCACGGGCCAAATTGAAACTATTTTTGAATTACCAGAGCGCACTCGTAATACCGTGATACGCGATTTATTACATTACCAAGGTTATATCTTTATTGCCGCCAGTACTGGCGCATATGTCTATCATATAGCAACTGGGCAATACCGAAAATTAGAGCATTTAAGCACCGAGCCAGACCATATATATCAAAATTATATCAAGTCGTTTGCAATAGGCGAAAATGAGCAACTGTTAGTGGGTGCCGTACGTGGTTTATATCAAGTTGATATTAGTGATTTACCGAGTATGTTTGAGCGCCCTGATATTCCTTTTAAAAATAAAACCATACTGAACGATCTGAATATTTGGAAAATAATCAATGACCATGGAGTGGTTGATTTAGGCACCGATAAAGGTTTATTTAGTCTCGATTTGAATACCGGTGAGCTGACTAAAAATAATCGAGTAAAAGAAAGTAAATACTCACTAGTAGATCCCAGCATTATCGATATCGTCAAAGATAAAAACGGTGCTATGTGGACCGCCACTAAAAGTGATGGCGCATTTTATTTGCCCTATGAAAATTATCATTTTGAAAATGTGAATGCCAGTATGCTTTCGGGTGATGGTTTGTCGCACCCTTCAATTTGGGGGATAACCGAGTATGAAGATAAACTCTGGTTAGCAACTCATAATGGCTTAACTGCGGTTGATTTAAAAACTAATCAGGGGCACGTGTTTTTAAAAGACTATCAAGCAGATTTATTTACTACTGAATTTAATATCTACGAGATAACCCCTTACAAAAATAAACTGTGGCTGCGCACTAATCGCGGCATGTTCAGCTTTGATCCTCAAAGCCATGAAATTTTTCCAGCGAAAACGGCCGATCCTAATCAGCAACATTTAATAACTGGTTGGGTACATGGCTCTATGTTGATGCCTAATGGAGACTTGTTTTATGTTCATTCCGATCATGGCATATTTGTTTATAATATTGATAGCCAAAAAATAACCCCTTTAGGCGGTGAATTTGAAAGCTTTGAACCGTTTTTAGCGTATGGTTTCTTGCCGCCATTATCTAGTAAACTCGACTCACCGCTGTTTTATAATGCCGGGGTGCTTTATCAGGTCGATCCAAATACATTTGCTTTGACAAACATCTATACCGTTCCAGAACAGCATGAAAACGTTGCGGTTAACGTGATGTCTTATATTATTGATAATAACAATGTGCTGTGGATCAGCTTATCCAACTTTGGTTTAATTGGCCTCGATGCAACGAGCTATAAATTACTTTATACCATCGACTTAGATAAAAATAAGCTCGGCACTTTAATGTACGATATGGTGCTAGATGATACTGGCATGATCTGGATGAGCAGCCATAAAGGGATTTGGCGACTCAATCCAGAGAATAAGCACTTTCAACAATTTACTACATCAGAAGGGTTGGTCTCTACAGAGTTTAATAGTGGCGCATTTACACGGTTAAAAACCGGGCAAATAGTGTATGGCACGTTGAAGGGGTTTAGTTACTTTTACCCAAATGATAACCACCCAAAGCATGGTTTAATTGACCACGTTAATATCACCAGTATCGATTTAATGTCTCGTGAATTGTCTACGGATCTTAAGCAACCGATAAAAAAAATCATCTTAGAACATGATGATATTGGCCTCGACGTGGCTTTTTCAGCGATGGCATTTAACTATCAAGAACGCATTATTTATGAATATCAACTCTCTGATGGGCAAAAATCTTATACCCGTAATAATAATCGGGTGTTATTTCCAAAACTTAATCCAGGTCAGTATCAATTAAAAATTTGGGCTAAAGACCCACTTACAGGGGATTATACAAAACCAGCAGTACTGGATATTGTGGTTAAGTATCCATTATGGCGAGCGCCTCAATTTATAGCGCTATATGCGTTAGTGTTTTTTGTCTTAATTGCCAGTTGGGTCATGCGTCGTAACCGGATACAGCAATTGTTATTAGCTGCACATAAAGAAAGCCAAGAAAGTGAAGCGCGTTTAAAATTAGCGTTAGAGGGCAGCCGCTCAGGAGTGTGGGACTGGCAAGCAACAAGTCCAATTATTTATCAACCGCGGCTTAAAAATGAATTAGGTTATGATGTTGAAGCCGTTAATCTGGATGACTATTTAGCAAAAATTCACCCTAAAGATAAACAAAACTTCCGCATTGAATGGTTAGAGTTTTTATCCACCGAAAAGGGCTATTTTAATTGCACTTATCGATTACGGCATCAATCAGGGCACTGGCGCTGGTATAAAGACTTTGGCAAAGTGGTGGCTTGGCAAGGAAATACTCCTGACAAAGTTGCAGGCACTTACACCAATATGACGCGTGAATTAGTGTTTGAAGAGCATGCGCGTTTATTTGGTGCTGCATTTGAGCAAACTCGCGATTGGGTGTTTATTTTAGATAAAAATTTACGCATTTTAGCCACCAATAAAGCGCTACAAAATGCATTTGAGTTCCCCGTTGAGCATCGCTCTAGCTGTTCATTACACTTAGGGTTAAGCCGTAGTGTCAGAGTTAATTACCTACGTGTTATGAAAGACCTGCAAGCCGGTGAGCACTTTTCTGCGGAAGATACCGTTTATCTTGCCAATGGTGAGCCTCGCCATGTATTAATCAAAGTGAGTGCGGTGGCTGATACTGAGCAACGGCTAGAAAGCTATGTGGTGATCCTGACCGATATTAACGCGCAAAAGCTGGCTGAGAATGAGTTATTTTTACTGGCAAATTACGACAGCTTAACCGGTTTACCAAATCGCACCTTATTTAATGACCGAGTTGAGCATGCACTTGAGCAAGCCAAAGCCCAAAACTCAAAAACCGCGCTGCTTAACATTAATATTAAACGCTTTAAATACTTTAATGACTCGCTAGGACACGAAGCCGCTGATGAAATCATAAAAGCGGTGGCGCTGCGGTTAAAATCGCGCTTACAAGCTAAGGATAGTGTTGCGCGTTTTAGTGGCGACGAATTTATGCTGCTAGTTGAAGGCATTCAACAAATCGAAGAAGTTGTTTTATTGTGCGTTAAATTGATGGCTAGCATGAATGACAATATCATTATTAATGATCAGGCTATTAGTATCAGTTTAAGTATTGGTGTTGCCATTTCCCCCGATGATGCTGGCAGTGCGAAAAGTTTAATTAAAGCGGCTGATATAGCGCTTTACCACTCTAAAAAGAGCTTGGAAGGCTGTTATCAATTTTATAAGCAAGAAATGAATCAGCATGTCCAACGTGCTCTTCACTTGGAATCGCAATTAAATCAAGCCTATCAGAACTACGAGTTTTGCAACCATTATCAAGTGATTGTTAATGCCAAAACCCATCAGGCAGATGGGCTTGAAGTACTACTACGGTGGCCGGAAAATACGACCTATAAACCACAAGAGTTCGCACTTGCGGCTGAGAGTGTTGGTTTGATCACTAAAATTATGCTGCAAACCTTAGCCAGAGCACTGATAGAACTCAAGCAATGGCAACAACACAGACCTGACTTATATGTTTCTATCAATCTTTCTGCCTTGGATTTTGAATGCCAATCTTTAGTTGCAGAGATCCGCGCTGCGTTAGTTTATGCGGATGTGTCGGCAAGCTCAGTGGTGTTTGAAATTACAGAATCTGTGCTGATGCATGATTCACCGCAAGCGCTGGCCAGCATGTCAAAGTTGAAGGAGTTGGGTTGTCGCTTATATATGGATGACTTTGGCACTGGTTATGCTTCTTTAACGTATTTAAAACGTTTTCCTATCGATGTACTTAAAATTGACCGTAGTTTTGTCACTGATATTGGCATAGATAGCGATGATGAAGCGATTATCCAGTCAACCCTCGCATTGGCGAAAAGCTTAGGTAAAGAGTGTGTCGCGGAAGGTGTTGAAACTAAACAACAGCTGACCTTTTTGCGTAACTTAGGCTGTAATCTATTTCAGGGCTATTTATTCAGTAAACCAATCCCTGGTGACGATGTAAGTGCATTATTAAACAAAGACTGGCAGTCGTTGTTTAATGAAGACTAGTCTTGGCGCTCACCACAGTGACGGCAATAAAGGTTTTGAGTGCGTTGGCTGAATTGAGATTTAATGGCTTTGTTTGCCTCTTGTTTACTTAGGCCAAGTTTGCAGCGTAAGTGCTCTAAATGTTCCAGTTGCTCATCATCTAATTTACCGTCATGTAGACATTCATGTACTGCATCACTAAAAAGTACCCGCCGTTTACGCAGTTGCTCTGAAAAGCTAGAAGCCAGTAAACCTGTAGGAATAGCCACCATCCCCATACTTAGTAGTGTAATAACGCCACCAAATACTCGCCCCATTGGAGTTACAGGCACAACATCACCGTAGCCTACTGTAGTGAGTGTTGCCATTGCCCACCACATTGCCGCAGGAATGGAACCAAACTTATCGGGTTGAACATCATGTTCAATTAAATAAATGCCGCAAGAGGCTAAAATGAGCACGACTGTCATTATAAAAAAGGCGGCGATCAGTGAGCCGCTTTCTTCACGAAATGATTGTAATAGTAGCTGCATGGCCCGCGAATAACGGGTGAGCTTGAAGATCCTCAGCAGCCTAAATACTCTTAAAAAACGTAAATCAAAGGTGATAAACATCATCAATAGCGTAGGCAGGATTGCCAGTAAATCAATGACAGCTAAAGGCGAAAGTAAGTATTTTAAGCGGCGTTTAAAGTCACTACAGGCTAAGCTTTTATATTCTACGCGGTCAACGCATGACCAAAAGCGTAATAAATATTCGATAGCGAATATACTAACTGAGCTGATTTCTAGCATTAAAAACGCATGTTTATAGTGATGGGCTAGGGTAACGACAGATTCAAGTACAATCGCAATCACATTAATCATGATCAGCGTTATTAAAAATATATCGATAATGTGGCCGATTTTGCGATATTCACCATTGCCTTCTAAGAGCAAAGCAGTGCGTTGTCGTAAGTTTTTCAAGTTATTATCCGTGTTTATCAATTGGGGTTAAAGCAAGTACCATGTTAATACTGCCTTCTTCAAAATCACGACTGATCTTAAAGCCTAATTTGCGGGCTAATTCAATCATGCCGGTGTTTTCTGGCAGGGTGATGCCTTCAATAAATTGTACACCTTGGCTTTGGCAGTATTCAATGGCAGCACGCATTAACAAGCTGCCTAAGCCAAGCCCTTGACAGTTTGAACGTACAACAATGGCAAATTCGGCATGGATTTTATCTGGATCCATTAATACCCGAGATACGCCAAGCGTAGCGTTGTTTTGAGTGATAATAAATGCCATTTCGCGGTCGTAATCAATTTGCGTCATTTTGGCGAGCTGATCGTGATTAAATTGCGGCAGCTCACCAAAGAAACGTTTGTAGCGATCTTCTTTGCTGAGTGACTGATCAAACTCTTGGTGCGCTTGTTCATCTTCTGGCTTTATTGGTCTGAGTGTCGCGAGGGTATTATTTTTAAGCGTCACTTGTTTAACCAGCTCAATTGGGTAAGGGCGAATAGATAAGCGTTTACGATGTGATTGTACCTGATAACGGCTTAAGGTCATGGTGGCATCGAGTACTAAAAACTGGCCGTTACTGGCCAAAATTGGGTTTAACTCGAGCGAAGTGATGTCGGGTTGATCAATCACTAACTGAGAAATACGCGTAAGCAGTGCACACAGACGGTATTTATCAACTTTCTCAGGCAAAACACGTTCTTTGAGCACACCTTTATCGTGAGCTGCGGCAATTAAATATTTAGCTAAGTTCATGTTCAAAGGGGGTAGGGCTACCGCGGCTTGTGCAAACTCAAGACCGGTGCCGGCTTCACCTAAAAGAATAACTGGGCCAAAGTTAGGTTCAGTTTTTACGGCAATACGTAGTTCATTGGCACCCGCTCTGGGGGCCATTTTTTGCAGTGAGAAACCTTCTATAATCGCATCTGGGTAAGTGTTTTTTATTCTTAGTAGCATTGCAAAAGCGGTTTGCTCAACTTCTTGCGCATCATTGAGATTAAGTACCACGCCACCGACTTCTGATTTAGACGGAATGCTAGGGCTGATCAGTTTAAGAGCCACAGGAAAGCCTAACTCTATGGCTTGCTCTTTGGCCTCTGTTGGTGTGTATGCGACCTCGGTTTGAATACATTCAACCCCATAGTGTGCGAGTATTTGACTCGCTTGATGGGTTGATAAATAGCTTTGCTGCTCTGCTAAAAATTCATTCACGAGCGCTTTTGCGGCGTGCTTATTTATTTTTGCATCATCCGTGTTTGACTCAGGGGTTTGCGTAAGGTGTTTTTGATTGCGGCGATAACTTACTAAGTGCATAAAGGCGCGAACTGCGCCCTCAGGAGTACGATAGGTAGGAATGCCATAGTTGCTGCACAAGCGACGCGCGGCATAGGCGGCATCTTCACCCATAAAGTTTGTGATCACATAAGGACGCGCCATTTTCGGCAGTTTATCGAGCGTTTGCGCTATGATCAACGCATAGTCTTCACTTGGTGCCAGTGCTGATGGCGTGTGAATGATCAGTAAGTTTTTAACTTCTTTGGCATGCAATAAAATTTCCAGTGCTTGTTGGTAGCGTGCCGGAACTGAGTCACCAAAAATATCCACCGGGTTCGAAGTCATATCTGACTGCGGGATCACTTTATTGAGCGCCGCACGGGTTTCTTCACTCAATTGTGCCAGCTTACCGGAACTTTGTAATAAGCTATCAACGGCCATTACGCCGGGGCCGCCGCCATTGGTTAAAATGGTCAACTGCTCAACTTTTAGTAATTTAGGGTGCATAGCAAGGGTTTGGGTGGCAGCAAACAGCTCTGTTAAATCATTAACTCGTAACATACCAGCGCGTTGGAATAGGGCGTCATACACCGCATCTGAGCTTTGCTTACCGCCGGTGTGAATTTCTGCGGCAAGTGCCCCTGCGGCGGTTTTTCCGGTTTTAATTGCGATCACTGGTTTACTAAAAGCAGCAGCGCGAGCGGCGGAGATAAAACTACGAATGTTTTCGATATTATCGATATACAATAAAATGGCTTTGGTTTTGGCATCGCGGCCTAAAAAGTCCAGCAGCTCAGCAAAATCAATATCTAAGCAATCCCCCACAGAGACAAAATAGGAAAAGCCAATTTCTTTATTTTTAGCCCAATCTAAAATGGTGGAGCAAACGGCCGCTGATTGTGAAACAAAGGCAATTTTACCTTCGCTTGCAACCGTGTGAGAAAAACTCGCATTAAGGCCAATATGTGGGATCAGCAAGCCTAAACAGTTGGGGCCAAGTAATGACACATTGGCTTTTTTTGCCGCTTCTTGCAGTGCTATTTTTTGCTGATGATTAAGCCCCGCTGCGATCACCACGGCATTTTTACAGCCAAATTCACCAAGCTCGGCAATAATTGTCAGTAGTGTGTGTTTGTTGGTGCAGATCACTGCAAGGTCGGGGATTTTCGGCAGCAACCCAATTGCAGGGTATGCTAACACGCCATGTACGGCGCTATGAGTTGGACTTACTGGCATTATCGGGCCGTTAAATCCGCCCTGTAATAAGTTGCGCATCACCACAAACCCTGCCCGAGAAACATTATTTGAGGCACCAATCACGGCAACCGATGTAGGGTTAAAAAACTGACTAATGCGTTTTACACTCATGGCCTTTCCTTGCGGGTTATGTGTTTTCTAGCGAGGCGCTGCAATAGAATCTTTTTGCTAATTTATACAGCTCAATGTAACCTGTTTAGGTTAATTTTTCGAGTATCAAACCAACTTAACATTGATAATTATCAAAGGAAGCAAAATGAATAAGCCAAATGGATATTACCAGTTACTTGGAGCCGCGGTATTAAGCGTTGCTATATTAGGTTGCGGTTGGATTTTAAAATCAGCGGCGCTAGATGTAAAAAATATGGAGCGCACTGTTGAAGTTAAAGGACTTGCCGAGCGCGAAGTTGTTGCCGATACCGTAATTTGGCCTGTGCAATTTAGCGATGCTGATAACAATTTAGAAAAATTAGTCGAACGCGTTGAGCAAAAAAGCTCTGCGGTGGTCGCATTTTTAAAATTGCATGGTTTTGATGAGCAAGAAATAAGCTTGAGCAGACAATCAATCGTTGATAAACAAGCGCGCGAATACGGCGCTGAAAATCAACAATTTCGTTATATTGCCCGCGCAAATATTACCGTGTATTCACAGCAGCCTGATAAAGTGCAAAATGCCTTAACTAAGGTGGGGCAGTTGGCCAAGCAAGGTATTGCCATCGTACAAGATAACTACGAAACCCGCGTTGAGTACATGTTTACTGGCCTTAATGATATCAAGCCAGCAATGGTGCAAGAGGCCACCGAGAAGGCCCGTGAAGTGGCATTAAAATTTGCCAAAGACTCACAGTCAAAACTTGGTAAAATTCGCACCGCAAGACAAGGGCAATTTAGTATCATCGACCGAGATTCAAACACCCCACAAATTAAAAAAGTGCGAGTTGTAACCAGCGTTGAATATTATTTATCTGACTAATATTATTTATGTTGTGCAAGGTAGCGCTCAACTTGCTCTGTTTTACAGCGTAAGTAAGCGCCACTGAGTAATATTTTATAGTCACTAAGCGATTTAGTTGGGCTTGCTTGGCATAACGTGAGTAACGCTTTTAAGAAGGCGGCAGTGTTGATATTGCCCTGAGTTTGTTTAAATTCAACTTCCATTAATGCCAGCAAGGCTGAAAACTCATGTTTTGGTAAGCTATGTGGGGCTGGGTTATTTGCAATGTAACTAGCAACTGGGGTCAGCCCGAGATCATTAACTTGTGCTAATGCTTGCAGCAAGTTTTCGTTACTTTCAAATAGCATCAGTGAACGTACATAATTAAACGGTAATTTAGTCTCACTACACTCGCTAAATAAGCGGTGCAATACATTTTGCTGCTGTTGGTTTTGCTGAGTAAAACCATGATTGAACTTTAGCCCTGGGGTAAAAAAGCTTAATTGATCGGTATTATTTAGCTGACTGATGATGGCTGTTGGTAGCGGGTGTTGAGTTAATATACGGGTGGCGATATTTTGCAGATAAGTATATTTTACACTCATGCGTTGCGCACTGCTGTATAAGTGCTGTAACTGCGTGGCTTGTTGTGTTGCAGATAAACTGGCAAAGCTATCAACAATGGCTTGCAACTGATGCTGCTGCATCTGTTGATTTAGTTGACTGATACATGTATCCATTGTTAATCCTATACGTTGCTTGTATATCAATTGCTTTATCCTAGCGTAAAGCACTTGTTGGTCAAGTGTTTATCTATTTGTCAGACAATAAAAAAGGCCGTAGATACGGCCTTTGTATATGTTATAAAGTAAGGGTGCTTAAGCTGCTAGTTTGCTTGCAACCCATTGATCAACAAAGCTCTCAAGTACGTTTAGTGGCACTGCGCCATTTTTAAGTACGACATCGTGGAATTGGCGAATATCAAACTTGTCACCCAGTTTAACTTTTGCCGCTTCACGAAGCTCTAAAATCTTCAGCATACCTACTTTGTAAGCTGTTGCTTGTGAAGGCATTACAATGTGACGCTCAACCATTTTAACGCCGTCAGACGTCGCGTTTGGTGTGTTATTTACGTAGTAATCAATACCTTGTTGGCGAGTCCACTTCATTTCGTGAATACCTGTATCAACCACTAAGCGACATGCACGCCATAGCTCCATCGATAAACGACCAAAGTCAGAATAAGGGTCTGCGTACATGCCCATTTCTTTTGGTAATAACTCTGAGTACAAGCCCCAACCTTCGATATAGGCTGTGTAGCCACCGAATTTACGGAACTTAGGCACGCCTTCCAGCTCTTGCGAAATAGCTATTTGCATGTGGTGACCTGGAATACCTTCGTGGTAAGCCAGCGCTTCCATTTGATAGGTTGGCATTGCTTCCATATCGTAGAGGTTTGCGTAGTAAATACCAGGGCGTGAACCATCTGGTGCAGGCTGTTGGTAAAACGCTTTACCAGCCGCTTTTTCGCGGAATGCTTCAACACGTTTAACAACCATGTCGGCTTTAGGCTTAACAATGAAGAGCTCATCTAAGTGTGATTTCATGGTGTTGATAAGCGCTGTGGCTTCGTCAAGGTATTGCTGCTTGCCTGCTTCAGTATTAGGTAAGTAAAATTGCTTATCGGTTTTCATAAACTGCATAAAGGCTTTTAAATCGCCTTTAAAGCCAACTTTTTCTTTGATTTGGCGCATTTCATCATGAATACGTGATACTTCAGCTAAACCGATAGTGTGGATTTCTTTCGCTGTTAAATCAGTGGTAGTAGTGCGCGCTAACGCATTATTATAAAACGCTTCGCCGTCAGGGAACTTCCACGCCCCATCGCGATCATCAGCACGTTTTTCCAGCTGTGCTAAGTAATTAATTAACTTAGAATAAGATGGCTTAACCGCCGCTTTGAGGGCTTTTTCCGCGTCTGTAATTAGCGCGTCTTTATCAGCTTGAGCAATTTCAAGTGCAGTTACTTTGCGTTTAAAGTCGGCAAGTAAGGTTGAATCATCACCTTGTTCAAATGGCGCACCGTGAATGATATTTTTGCTTGAATCAATCACATGTGGGAATACAAATCTAGGGGCGATAATGCCTTTATCGGCACGTACTTCTAAATCGGTGATCAGTTGATCAATTACCGTGGTTACACCATTCAAACGTGAGATGTACGCTTTGGCATCGGCCACATCAGAAATTTGGTGCTGATTGATTAAAAATGCTGGGATCATCGAGTGAGTACCAAACATTTGGTTTACCGGGTAGTTGTGGTAACGCCATTTAAAGTCTGCAATGCTTTCTTCAAGATCTTGTTTTTTTAAGTCATAGCTAACTTTTGTGGTGTCATCTAGCAAGTCACGATTAATTGCGTTTAATGCCACTAAATCATCTTTTGTTTGTTGATGATCTTTTAGTACGCGTGCTTCGCTGCCGTCATCCCATTTGTCGTAGTCTTGTTTGATACCCATGTATGTTTGATAAACCGGGCTGCTCATCACATCACGGTTAAAGGTATCTTCGAAAAATGCATTGGCTTTGTCTATTTCACTTTGCACTGGCTGTGTTTGTACAACGGCTGTGCTTGATTGCTCAGGTGTTTGCTGGCAACCACCTAACAGTGCAATACTCACTGCGGCGGCGATAAAGGTAAGTTTACGCATGTTTTCCCTTTTGTTGTTAGAAACCATTAAAGGTTATTAATTATTATTAAAATGAGTCATTACCAATGCTTGACTGGCAATTACACAAATAACTCTAGCAGATCATTTAAAAAACGATGACCTTTTTGGCTTACCTGCCAATGACTATCCGTTTGCTCAAGCAAACCTTTAGCCACTGCTTGTTGTAGTGCGTCAGCTTGGCTTTGCAGCGGTAATTGAGTTAACGCTGTGAAGTCACTAATTGGGCAGGCTTCAAATAACCGTAAGCGATTCATAAAGAATTCAAACGGTAAGTCGTGCTGTGCAACTGGCCACTGTTTAAATAAATAGGGCTTAGCTAAATCCATATAACCGCGAGGATGTTTTACTTTCTCAGTGCGGGTAATGATGCCAGTTTTAGCATCGGTTACCTTACCATGGGCACCACAACCAATGCCTAAATAATCGCCAAAGCGCCAATAATTCAAGTTATGTTGGCACTGAAAGCCCGGTTTTGCATAGCCGGAAATTTCATATTGCTGATAACCTGCCTCAGCAAGTAAGGCTTGGCCTTGCTCTTGAATATCCCATAAGGTGTCATCGGCCGGTAACGTTGGCGGTTTCGAGGCAAATTGGGTATTGGCCTCAATCGTTAATTGATACCACGAAATATGCGGTGGATTAAGGGCGATGACTTTTTTCAAGTCGCTCAGCGCATCAATAACAGATTGCCCCGGTAAGCCGTGCATTAAATCAAGGTTAAAGCTGTTTAAACCCGCTTCATGGGCTTGCTCGGCGGCATATATAGCTTCATCGGCGCCGTGAATACGCCCCAGCGCTTTGAGCTTATCGTCTTGCATGCTTTGCACGCCAATCGAAATACGATTAATGCCAGCTGCCACATAGTCTTTAAAGCGGCCTGTTTCCACGGTGCCGGGGTTGGCTTCTAAGGTGATCTCGCAGTTTTCACTTAGACCAATTAATGAATCCACCGCCGTTAATAAATTAACGTAGGCCTCACCAGTTAATAAGCTAGGTGTACCGCCACCGATAAAGATTGAATGAATTTTACGTCCTTGTACTAAGTGCAGATCGGTTTTTAAATCATCAATTAAATGCTGTACATATTCTTTTTCAGGGATCTCACCTTTTTGACCATGACTATTAAAATCACAATATGGGCACTTTTGCACGCACCAAGGCACGTGCACGTATAAACTTAATGGTGGTAAATTCACAGGCCGCCTTTAAGCTTAAGCTCTGACAGTAACTGTTGTAATGCCTGACCACGATGGCTAACGGCATTTTTTTGCTGTTTAGTCAGTTGCGCACTGGTGCATTCAAGTTCTGGCACATAAAAAACCGGATCATAACCAAAGCCACCTTGACCATCTTGGCTTTGCGTAATTTGCCCTTCCCAACTAGCACTGCAAATCAGTGGGGTTGGGTCATCGGCGTGACGCATTAATACCAGCACACACCAAAACCGCGCACTGCGGTTTGGGTTGTCAGCAAGTTCGCTTAGTAGTTTATCAATATTATCTTGATCGCTAGCGCCTTCGCCTGCAAAACGTGCTGAGTAAACACCCGGTGCGCCGTTTAATCCATCTACCTCTAAACCTGAGTCATCGGCTATGGCTGGTAGGCCAGTAATTTTTGCAGCATGGCGGGCTTTAATAATGGCATTTTCAACAAAGGTGCTGCCAGTTTCGGCTACGTCAGGCACGTTAAAGCCGCTTTGCGGCACTACGTTGATTGCAAGCTGGCTTAGCATCTGCGCTAACTCGTTGACTTTGCCTTGGTTACCGGAGGCTAAAACTAAGGTTTTTTTCATGGTTTAATCTACGTAAAATTTTTGCTGGAATTGCAGCTTTTGAAATTGCTTACCTTGCTGTATTTCAACTTCAAAGCGCAGGATTTCTTCGTTAGTAAAATCAACTTGCGCAAGGTAGTAAATTGAGTCGCCTTCAATCACTTCTTTAAACTCTAAGGTTTGCTTATTACCCAGCAAATTCCTAGCTGTACCTTTAAGGATGGCGGTTTGCGCTGTCGCATCAGCATCGGCTTGCAGAATTGAAATATTCACAATACCCTTATAACCACTGCGTTCTAGGCCATAGGTTTTGGCAATTTGTGGTTGAATAAAGGTTGACGGAAATGCAATGTAATGTACGTGCCATGGGCCGAGTTCTTTGTATTGTGCACCTTGCATTTGTTCACTGTGAGCACTAAAAGTAATGCCTGCTAATGCAAAGAATAAAATACTGACTATTTGTTTCATAGGAAGCTCTTAAGTAAGAGGCCTAATAATAGGCCTCGGTGAGAATAATGTGATTAACGAATTAAATCCATAAACAAAAATTGGGCAAATTGCAGTGCAATAATTAACACTAAAATTGATAAATCTAAGCCACCTAGCGGAGGTAATACTTTACGAATAGGTTTAAGCATTGGCTCTGTTAGTTGCTGAAAAACTGCTTCGATCGGATTGTTGCCTTGGCTTACCCAGCTTAATAACGCGCGAATAACTAACACCCAAAACAGCAAGTTTAAGCCTTCTTTAATCACAGTTACTAACGCATTTAAAAGTACAAAGCCAAGCTCCCATGTCGCACCGACTAACAAGATCAGCGCGGTAATTTTTGCAACGGCGACAATGAACGCCAGTAATAATGAGGCTAAGTCTAGGCCACCGAAACCTGGAATAATTTTACGCAGTGGGTTAACAGCAAATGAAGTGGCTTTGACCACAAACTGACTCAACGGATTGTAAAAATCAGCCTTGGCGGCTTGTAGCCAAAAGCGCATTAATACGACCATTAAAAATAGATCGAATAATGTGCTTATTAAAAATTGCATGGCGTTCATAACGTACCTTAATTAAAAAACCGTAAACATAAATAGGGCTAAAAGCTTAGCAATGCTTTTAAAGTTCTTGTTCCATTTGCTCAGCACGTGCAATACAGGCATCCATCGCATCGGCTACGGTGGCTGTTAAGCCTTGTGCTTTTAAATGCTCAACCGCTGCGTGAGTAGTGCCGCCTTTAGAAGTCACGTTAGCACGCAATTGTGAAATACTAATTTCAGGCTGCGATACTGCCATTTCAGCTGCGCCTAGTGCGGTTTGTTGTACTAAACGGCGCGCGTCTGCATCACTAAAGCCCAGTGCTTTGGCTTTTTCTTCTATGGCTTCCATAAATAAGAAAAAGTAAGCCGGTGATGAACCCGTTACAGCAATAACATCGTTAATTTGTGACTCTTGCTCAACCCACACCGCAATACCTGTACATTCAAATACTTGTTGCACAAATTCGTGTTCTTGCTCGGTTTCGCCGGCACCAAATAAACCTGATACACCGCGCCCTAATAGAGACGGGGTATTTGGCATACAACGCACCATTTTAACGTCTTGACCGAGCATTTCACGTAATCGCTTAACCGTTAAGCCTGCGGCAACAGAAATAAATAGCTTATCGCTAAAGTCGATACCCGAATCTTGAAATGATTGGCATAAATCACCCATCATTTGCGGCTTTACAGACAACACAATAACATCGGCATCGCGCAGTGCTGCGTTGTTATCTGCGGTGGTTTTAACCCCGAAATCTGCTGCTACCTTAGCGAGTTTTTCTTGGTTACGATTTGTTGCAATAATATTCGATGCAGCAAATCCTTTTTTTACCATGCCGCCAATAATGGCGTAGCTCATATTACCTGTGCCTATGAATGCGATTGTTTTATCTGACATATCTTAGTTATCACCTTAGCTTCGTTGGCCAAAAATATCCGTGCCGATGCGTACCATGGTTGAGCCTGCTGCAATCGCAGCCTCTACATCGCCACTCATCCCCATCGACAAGGTGTCTATTTGAGGATATTGGGCTTTAAGTCTATCAAAGCAAGCCCGTAATTGCTCAAAATATTGTATTTGTTGTTGTTGAACATCGGTTTTGGCTGGGATGGCCATCACGCCACGTAATTCTAAATTCGGACAATGCTGAATAAATTCAGCTAGGCTTGCAAGTTTATCGGGATGGCAGCCTGATTTTGAGTCCTCTAAGCTGATATTTACTTGGATCAGTACTTTTAACGGGGCTTTATCTGCGGGTCTTTGCTCGTTTAAGCGTTTGGCAATTTTTTCACGTTCGATACTCTGCACCCAATCAAAATGTTCAGCCACTGCCGCCGTTTTATTTGATTGAATTGGGCCAATGAAATGCCAAACGATATCGCTATAATTTGCTAGTTGGGTTATTTTATCAACAGCTTCTTGAACGTATGACTCACCAAATTCTCGGTGACCTTGTTGATAAGCCGCTAGAATGAAATCAGCAGGTTTGGTTTTTGATACTGCCAACAAGCAGACATCGTGTTCATTACGATGATGTTTTTTTGCCGCTAGGGCAATTCTAGCATAGGCGGACTTAAGTCGTTCTGCTATTGTAACCATATAATTATCAGTTAGTTGTGGAGTCATAAATGGATATTACCGAATTATTGGCCTTTAGTGTGCAGCACAAAGCATCCGATTTACACTTATCATCAGGGGTTGCGCCAATGATCCGTGTTGATGGTGATGTGCGACGTATTAATATACCAGCGCTGGAAAACAAAGATGTGAACAGCCTAGTTTACGATATTATGAACGATAATCAACGCAAGGACTATGAACAAAACCTTGAAGTGGATTTTTCGTTTGAAGTGCCAAACTTAGCACGTTTTCGTGTTAATGCCTTTAACTCAAATCGAGGCCCCGCAGCTGTCTTTCGTACCATTCCCAGTGAAGTGCTGACGCTTGATGATTTAGGTGCGCCGGATATCTTTAAAACTATCTCAGATACGCCGCGTGGTTTAGTGTTGGTAACAGGACCAACGGGCTCTGGTAAATCGACCACCTTGGCTGCGATGGTGGATCATATAAACCAACACAAACATCATCATATTTTAACCATCGAAGATCCCATCGAGTTTGTGCACGACAATAAACTATCACTAATTAACCAGCGAGAAGTGCATCGCGATACACATAGTTTTTCGAATGCGCTGCGCAGTGCTTTACGTGAAGACCCTGATGTTATTTTGGTTGGTGAGTTGCGTGATTTAGAAACCATTCGCCTTGCTATGACCGCCGCTGAAACCGGTCATTTAGTATTTGGTACACTGCATACTACGTCAGCGCCAAAAACCATTGACCGTATTATCGATGTGTTTCCTGGTGAAGAAAAAAGTATGATCCGCTCAATGCTTTCAGAGTCGTTACGTGCGGTTATTTCACAAACTTTATTGAAAAAAATTGGTGGCGGGCGAGTCGCAGCCCATGAAATTATGATTGCAGTGCCTGCGATCCGTAACCTGATCCGCGAAGATAAAATTGCGCAAATGTATTCGTCGATTCAAACTGGCGCATCGCATGGTATGCAAACCATGGATCAGTGTTTAATCAATTTAGTGAATCACGGTGTTGTTACCAATGCTGAAGCGCGTGCTAAAGCACAAGATAAAAATAATTTCGGCGGCTAGGCCCGAGTAAGGAGCAGTAATGACACATTCTCTTGATTACTTTTTACATTTGATGATTGAAAAGCAAGGTTCGGATTTATTCGTATCGAGCCAATTGCCAGTCAGCGCAAAGATTAATGGCGAGCTAATTGCACTTGGCGACGAAAAAATATCAGACGAAGAGTCGCTGCAATTAGTTGAATCAGCGATGAGTGAAAAACAACAAGCAGAGTTTCATAATACTAAAGAGTGCAACTTTGCCATAGCTACCGATGAAGGGCGCTTTAGGATCTCGGCATTTTGGCAACGAGATTGCGCGGGTATGGTTATTCGCCGTATTGTTACGCAAATTCCTGAGGTTGCTGAGCTTGGTCTACCGTCGACATTGACTGATGTGATCATGGCTAAACGTGGTTTAGTGCTGTTTGTTGGTGGTACTGGCACCGGTAAATCAACCTCATTGGCGGCATTATTAGGTTACCGTAATCGTAATCAACGTGGGCATATCTTGACCATTGAAGACCCGATTGAATTTGTTCATGAACATCGCAAAAGTATTATTACTCAGCGTGAAGTTGGTCTTGATACCGAAAGTTTTGAGGCGGCGTTAAAAAGCTCCTTACGCCAAGCCCCCGATGTCATTTTAATTGGTGAAATACGTTCGCAAGAGACCATGGAATACGCACTTAGTTTTGCTGAAACTGGTCATTTATGTGTTGCTACATTACATGCCAATAACGCTAACCAAGCCATTGACCGTATTATGCATTTAGTGCCTAAAGAAAAGCACGATAAGTTAAAATATGATCTATCTTTAAACTTACGGGCAATTATAGCGCAGCAGCTAGTGCCGACTGCAGATGGTAATGGTCGAGTAGCTGCTATCGAAATTTTATTGAATACCCCAATTGTCGGTGAGCTTATCAAAAAAGGTGATATTGGCGGTATTAAAGAGGCGATGGCCAAAGCCAAAGATATGGGCATGCAAACCTTTGATCAGGCATTGTTTGAATTGTATAAGCAGCAAAAAATTAACTATGCTGATGCATTACACCATGCTGATTCACCAAACGATTTACGGTTGATGATCAAACTTAGAAATAACGAACAGCAAGGGGCTGGTTTTTTACAGGGAGTAACCATTGACGGGTTAGAACCAAAAGGTCAGTAGTATGAATAAGTGCATAAAATGGTTACTGGTCACGGTTGTGATATGGCTTGTTGGTGCACCAGTTTATGCCATGGCGATACAGACAGAGCAATCCATCGGCATTTTTATTCGGGATGATGTGTATCATGACTACACGCGTTTTTTAGCGGGTAGACAGCCACAAGACATCACTGATTTTAGTGGCCAGTTTATTCGCCGTGATGTAGTCGATATGATCATCGCCCAACAAGCCTTGCATTTAGGAGGCTTTGATAAAACTTTTAATTATCAAGTTGGTAAAATTAACTTTCGCAATACCAAACTGTTAGAGCAAGGTGGGTTACTGATAAGTTTTGATACTTACTGGTACGAAGACGCTAAATCATTAGCTAGTAAAATACATATCAGCGATGCGGTGATCCGTAAAGGTGAGTATTTTGCGGGAATTTTTGCATCGCCTAAAAATAAAAAAGTATTTAAGCTACATACCTTATCTGATTTTAATCAGCTAACCAGTGTTTCTACACCGCGTTGGCGAACTGACTGGAAAACCTTATCGCAATTACCATTAAAAGAGTTAGTTGCCGAAGATGAATGGCTCAGTCAAGTGCGCATGGTATCGATGCAATGGATTGATTTTATGTTAATGCCATTGATGCCACAGATGGATAACCAATATGTACTGGAAGATATTGTTTTACAAGCGATACCTAATATACTGATATTGTTAGATGATAGTCGTCACTTTGTGATATCAAAACGCCATCCCGATGGCGCTCAGGCTTTTCAAGCATTGCAAAAAGGCTTAAAAATACTACGACAACAAGGCGCGATAGAAAAAGCTTATCGCCAAGCTGGATTTATTCCTGACTTGAGTGAGCAGCTTATTATTAACCTACCAGTTACCCGTAAGCTTGCTCAAAGAAGCTTTCTAAAATAATAACAGCCGACATATTATCCACATTACCTTTGTCTAAGCTACGGTAACCGCCTTGCTCAAATAATCGTGCTTTGGCATCTGCGGTGGTTAAACGTTCGTCTTGGGTCTCTACAGGTAGCCCGTAGTGATTATGTAAACGGTTGGCAAACTTTTTAGCTTTAAAGGTGACTTCTTGGTTGGTGCCATCCATATTAAGCGGTAAACCGACGACGAGTAAATCAGGTTGCCACTCATCGACATGCTTTTTAATAAAATCCCAATTTGGTATGCCATCTTTGGCTTTGATCGCAGTGAGACTTGATGCGGTACCCGTTAACTCTTGGCCGATAGCAACACCAATGCTGGTGGTGCCAAAATCAAAGCCCATCACGGTACGCTCACCTTTGGGCTTTAGTTGTTTTTTAGTCATGCTAGCTCTGTGCTTTAAAATTGTGCTTGACCACGCTTATGCGTGGCCAGCCTCTGAACTTAATTGGCTAATATCAAATCCGAGTGTCGCGACTGCTTTTTCCCAGCGCTGCTCAATCGGTGTGTTAAAAATAATATCGGGATCGGCTTTTATAATTAGCCAAGCGTTTTCAAGTAGCTCTTGTTCGAGTTGGCCTTGCTCCCAACCAGAATAACCGAGCGTAATAATAAACTGCTCTGGCGCTTGAGCGGTGGTTAAACTTGCCAACACATCTTTGGATGTAGTGATCATAATTTCGCTGCTGAGTTCTTGGCTTGCGCTATAACCTGCTTTTGGCGAATGCAGTACAAAACCACGATCGGTTTTTACAGGTCCTCCAGCAAATACCGCAACACTTGCAGCTTGGGTGGATTTGTCGTTATCAATCTCTATTTTGTCGAGCAAGTCGCCGACAGTAATATTGATCGGCTGATTGATCACCAGCCCCATAGCCCCGTCTTCATTGTGCTCACAAATATACGCGACAGCACGTTTAAAAAAAGGGTCTTGCATTGATGGCATTGCGATTAAAAAATGATTTTCTAATGATTGCATAACGATACCCCTTTATTATTTAACTTAAATTTCGGAAAATAAATTTATCTCAAGCAGTTATTTAGTCAATTTTAGTATGGCATAGTTTAGTTAACTACGGCCTAGTTTTCTTTCTATGGCATCAAATAAGCGCCCGGTAATTGAAATATCATAGGCGGCTTCAATTTCTTTCACGCAGGTTGGTGCTGTTACGTTAATTTCTGTTAATTTATCACCAATAATATCCAGACCAACAAAAATCAGCCCTTTGGCTTTTAATGTCGGTGCCACGGCTTCGGCAATGCGACGGTCTGAGTCACTGATTGGACGTGCTTCGCCACGGCCACCTACGGCTAAATTACCGCGTGTTTCACCATTTTGCGGGATACGCGCTAGGCAATATGGGATCACTTCACCATCTACCACCAATACGCGCTTATCGCCTTGTTTGATCTCAGGGATATAATTTTGTGCCATGGCAAAACGGCTACCGTGTTCGGTGAGGGTTTCGCAAATAACGCCGATGTTGGCATCATCTTCTCTAACCCGGAAAATAGAGGCGCCACCCATGCCATCTAAAGGTTTTAGAATGATGTCTTTATGTTCGGTTAAAAACGCACGAATTTGGTGTTTGCAACGAGTTACTAAAGTATCAGGGGTATGTTCACTAAACCATGCTGTGAATAACTTTTCGTTGGCATCACGCAAGCTCTGTGGCTTATTAATAATAAGCGTACCTTCAAGTTCGGCGCGTTCTAAAATGTAGGTTGCGTAAATGTATTCAGTATCAAATGGCGGATCTTTACGCATTAAGATAACATCTAAATCAGCAAGTGCGATGGTGGTTTTTTCTTCAAGCTCATACCAATGGTGCTCATCGTCGAACACGGTTGCTTTGGCGGCTGTGGCATACGCTTTACCTTTACGTAATGAAAGATCGTTCATTTCCATATAGTAAATTTCATAGCCACGGCTTTGGGCTTGCATCATCATTGCAAAACCGGTGTCTTTTTTGATGTTAAATCCGCTGATCGGATCTGAAATTATACCTAACTTAATTGCCATGTTCGTTGCCTTACTGAATATATTGCTATTGATATGAGGGTGGTTTAGCTATTTTCAATTAGCTAAATCGCCAAATTGTAGCTGTAATGCACTTAACACCGTCAAAGCGGCCGTTTCTGTGCGTAGTACGCGTGGCCCAATACGAATATCAACAAACGCTTGCTGTTTGGTTTGGGCAATTTCATCATCGGTAAAGCCACCTTCAGGACCGACTAAAAAGCGCACGCCAGCACTTGGCACCTTGATTGTTTTGATGCTATGCTCGGCGCGAGGGTGTAGGGTGAGTTTAATTTCATCACTCTTTTGCGCAAGCCATTGGCTAAGATCGATCGGTGGGTGAATGGTGGTGATGCTATTGCGGCCTGATTGCTCGGCAGCAGCAATGGCTATTTTTTGCCATTGTAGGTGTTTTTTGGCAAGTCGCTCAGGGCTTAATTTAACCCCACAACGCTGGCTAAAAATAGGCGTGATTTCAGTGATCCCTAATTCAACCGACTTTTGAATGGTAAAGTCCATTTTATCGCCGCGAGAAATACCTTGCCCTAAGTGGATGCTAAGTGGTGATTCAACATCTTTGTCATCAAATTTAAGCGGCATTGCCACCACTGATTTTTTACCAACTTCAATGAGTTCGCAAAGGTATTCGCCACCTTGACCATTAAACAATGAAATATGCTCACCGACTTTCATCCGTAATACACGACCAATATGGCCTGCGGCATCATCGTCTAACTGCAGTGGGGTCGCAATTACAATGGAACTTGCTTGATATATATGAGGAACTCGCATGCTGACCTTCAACAAAAATAGCTAATGGTGTTATGGTATGTAAGTCATCTCGTTGGTGCAAATACTTATTACCAGCGCTGCGTAATTAGTTATTGAGCTTTTCGCATAATGCGTCTAAATCTTGCGGGGTTTCGGCTATTTCAGTTTGACATGATAAGTGGTTGTTTTGCGCCATATCGGCTACGGGCTCAAACAGGTATCCATCTTCTGCTTCTTTAATTAAAAATCGTACAGAATGTAACGAGTTGAATATAAAGCGTTGTTTATCATCAGCTAACAAATAGTCCGTTTGATTGAACAGCACGCCAGCAATATCATGGTGTTCATGTAAGTAGCTTGCCAGTTCTGACACGCTAATTTCATTGCTAAAGTCGCAGTAGCAATAATCTTTGATTAACTCATCAAACATTAACTTCACCAACTGACGGGTATTCGTACCTGCTACGACTAGGGTACTGGGGCTGGTTCCGTGTGGCCGAGCAAAGTAGTGCTCAGTAAATTGCCGACTGAATTCACTGTCGTTGTCGATCAGTAGATAGTTATTTACTTCAAACGGCATAAGGCCCCACGTATTCGAACATTTCCAAGCTTAAATTGAAAACATGCTTATTAGTAAATAGCCTATTGCACTGAAAACAGCAAATTCAATGCAGGCTACGCCAATATTATCTTGATGATCAATTTCAAGCGCAGTATCAATGTTTGGCAGTGAAATGAACTTGATTATAGTCGTTAATAGATACAGTAATAACCACATAGTGCCGCAATGTAAAGCTAATGTGAATAAATTCTCTACCATTTTGCCACTATGAAAAGTGGCACTGGCAAGGCCTGCATAAATAGCTAATGCAAGACCGATGGATTTCCCCGCATAACGGATGCCGATAGAGGTATTTTCTAAATTAAAGTTATTCTGTAATGATGCCCCTTGATTAGCGCGAGCAAAGCGATATTCACGTAGCTTGCTGTCTAGGGCAAAAATTCCTTGTAATAAAAGGAAGCAAACAAACACGATGAGCAAGCTGCTAAAACCTTGGGTATGAGACCAGTGGTAAAGCCCTAAGGTGATAATACAGTTGGCGATTAACATGCCAGAATCAACTAAAGCAGCGCAGACATTTTGCTTTAAGATGGCGGCTTCTTCGTTAAAACGGTGCAAAATCCACTTGCGGTGGATCAAGTGACCTATTTTAATAAAAGCAAATAACAGGACTATCAGTACAATCACTTTAATCGGGTTTGATTGGGCTGTGCTGATACTAATTTCATCAAATAAAAATGCCACCGTCGCTACCACTACACTGATTTCTGACGCAAAACTAATTCCTAGAGCAAAATTGTCATGTTGAGCAAGCTCTTCTTTTAATGCTTGTTTAGCCTTAAGTTGACTTACTACCCGCAAACAAATAACAGCTAAGCAAATAACCATAAAACAGATAGCAATCGCGAGTAAACTAGTGTTAGATAAAGATAAATATGACATTGAGAACCTAGGCTGGTTATTATTATGCTAATCATTCTAGTACGGTTACGACGGATATAAAAGAGAGTATTTGATGACACTAGGCGAACAACTTCCAACAGCACTAAACACCCTTGGTCGCGAGCGCTTTGTGCAGCTCTACCCAGAGCAATCACCCAGTGAGTTAATTATTAATTTAATCGGCTTGAGTGACTTTGCATGGCGTTGTTTGCAATCTCAACCGCAGTTAATTGAGATGTTACTTTGTGATACACAAATGAGTTTGCGTGATAGTCCAAATCCATTTCAAGGGTTAAATTTGGCAGAGGTGGATGAAGCGCAGTGTCATAAAATTTTACGCCGTTATCGTGAGCGCTATTGGTTAAAAGTAGCGTGTTTAGATTTGTGTTATAACAATGACATAGCAGATAGCATTGGCTATATTTCAGCACTTGCCGATCAGTTAATTGACAGTGCAAATAATTGGGCGTTCGCTCAGGTTGCAATCGTTAATGGGCAACCACTGGATGAGCAACAACAACCCCTCGCTATGATGGTATTAGGCATGGGTAAGTTAGGCGGCCAAGAGTTAAACTATTCGTCAGATATCGATTTAATTTTTTCGTATCCGCGCAGCGTAAAAACTCAAGGTGGGCGTCGCTCGCTAGAAGCGCAAGTGTTTTACACTAAAGTTGCACAAAAACTGATTGCCGCACTTAATCAAATCACTGTTGACGGTCAAGTATTTAGAGTGGATATGCGGCTGCGCCCATTTGGTGAGAGTGGCCCTTTGGTTATGAGTTTCACAGCAATAGAAGATTATTATCAAGATCAAGGTCGTGAATGGGAACGCTACGCCATGCTCAAAGGGCGTTTGATCGGCCCGCAAACGCGCTACAGTGATGAATTCTATCAGTTATTAAAACCGTTTGTGTATCGTCGTTATATTGACTTTTCAGTGATCGAATCGTTGCGTAAAATGAAACAAATGATAGCTCAAGAAGTACGTCGTAAACGCTTGACTAACAATATAAAACTAGGTGCAGGAGGGATCCGTGAAGTGGAGTTTGTGGTGCAAGCACTGCAAATGGTAAGGGGCGGGCGAGAAGCTAATTTGCAAACACAATCCTTGCAAAAAGCACTGGCGGAGCTAGAAAACATTCAAGTTATTGGCGAAGATGAAGCGCAGTTACTACGTGATAATTATTTATTTTTAAGACGGGTAGAGCAGTATTTACAGATTTTTGCCGATCAACAAACGCAAACATTACCTGATGATGAGCTCAACCAACAACGGTTAAATTACTTGTTAGGGCAGCGTGATTTCAGCGCATCTTTAGCACAAATAAATGACATTATGGCTGGCATACACAGTGAATTTGAACAAGTCATTGGCTATGAAAGTGAGCCTGTCGATCCGTGTGAAAGTGCGTTTATAAGTGCTTGGGAACACACCGATATTAGTGTCTTGAGCGAACCAAATGATGCATGGCAAATGCCATTAGAAGACTTTAAAGCACGCTTAACGAAAACTAAAATTGGTCATCGTGGTCGCGATATTCTCGATAAACTCATGCCGTTAATGCTAAAGCAACTATCAGACAGTCAAGCAAGCGGTGACGTATTTAGTATGATCTGCCAAGTACTAAGTAAGGTTATTTCACGCACAGCCTATTTAGAGTTGCTGTATGAAAACCAAGGCGCGTTAAAGCAGCTTGTTTCGTTGTGTTGTCATAGTAAATGGATTGGTGAACATATTTCCCGTTACCCGATTTTACTTGATGAGCTAATCGATCCTGCGGTGCTGTATAAGCCCACTCCTTTGAGTGCCTATAAAGACGAAATACGACAGTATTTTTTACGTATTGATAGCGCAGACTTAGAACAGCAAATGGAAGCATTGCGTCAGTTTAAACAAACCCATCAGCTAAGGATTGCTGCCGCTGATGCAACCGGTGTGTTAGATGTGATGAAAGTAAGCGATCACTTAACTGCATTAGCCGAAGCGATAGTCGAGCAAGCTGTCAATCTTGCTTGGCAACAAATGGCGCAGCGCTTTGGTGTCCCACCTAATACTGATGATGAACATAAAGGCTTTGCGGTAATAGCGTATGGCAAAACCGGTGGTTTTGAAGTGGGTTATGATTCTGATCTCGACTTAGTATTTGTGCATAACAGTGATGGCTCAGAGCAAACTAATGGCACTAAAGCGATTGATTCACGTCAGTTTTATTTAAAACTTGCACAGCGATTAATGCATTTATTTAATACCCGTACAGCGTCGGGTATTTTATATGAGCTGGATACTCGATTACGCCCAGAAGGCGCTTCAGGGCTAATGGCAATCAATTTAGAAAGCTTTAATCATTACCAGCAAACGCAAGCTTGGACGTGGGAGCATCAGGCGCTAGTACGCTCTCGAATGATTTTTGGACAAGCTGAGTTACAACGGCGGTTTGCGCAAATTCGCTTAGGTATTTTGTGCCAGCAGCGCGACCCACAAAAACTCAAAGAAGATGTGATCACCATGCGTGAAAAAATGCGTACCCACTTAGCGAAGGGCAATGACATTGAGTTTGATTTGAAACAAGATGCAGGTGGTATTGCTGATATTGAGTTTTTAACGCAATACTTGGTACTAAATAATGCGCATCGCTTTGCTGAGCTAACAACTTATTCAGATAATGTGAGGATTTTAACGGATGCTGCACGGCTTGGCTGTATTAGCAAAGAGACTAAGCAAGGGTTGATCGCGGCTTATATTGATTATCGCTCCCGTTATCATGTGTTGAGCTTAGATCAGCAGGGACGTTGTGTTGCAAAACAGGAGGTTACCCCGCATATTCTGTTTGTCACCAACGCATGGCAGCAGGTGTTTGCATTAACCGCCTAACTCCTTAGGCGTTTGCAATTTTCGCGTACATATTCAGAGGGCAGTTCGGTGATCACCGCTGCCCGCTGTTTAAAGCAAAAAAATGTATAAACCTCGTTTTCAAAGTCATCGTTGATGGCGCGACCAACTTGATAAAGGGTTGAGTTGAAATCGCTATCAACCCTAAAGTGGTCTTTGACCACATAATCTTTACTTAAATACCAATACAATACGATGTCTTCATTGCGTGCATAGTCAGTTAACACTTTTTTTAAGGTGGAGCCGTTTTCAAACCGTCTCGGGATAAACTTCCCCGTCCAGTTTGGTGAAGATGGTTCAACAACTTTAGCGCGCTCGGTTAATGCGGCATCGATATTTATATCAGGAGCAGGGAGTTTAAGCACATACTTATCACGTTCATTATTTTTACTAACTTGGTTACGTAATGCAGAATAAAAGCGTGATAAACCTTGCGCCGCTGCATTTTTGGTATCTTTCATATCCATGACCGGGCCATGACCTAATAAAAAATAAAGTGCTGCGGCAATTAAAATGGCAGCTAATGATAAATGCTTAACCCAAAACCACATAACTCATACTCTTGTATTTATATTTGTTAATAAAAGCATATTACAGTGGCGTTGTCACTTGTAATAAGAAGGTGCATCGATATCTGGACGTGTTTTAAAACGTCTATGCAGCCACATATATTGTGCAGGAGCAACGTTTACGGCTTGCTCTATTCGCTGGTTGACTCGGGTCACATCAGCTTTATCATCACCACTGGGGAAATTATCCAGTGCAGGCAGTACTTCTAAATGGTATTTACCTTGTTCATCACGGCGGCTGGTTAAGCTCACTGTCTCACAATTTTTACTGGCTGAGAATAATAAGGTTCCAGTGGTTGTTGCCGCATCTTGGACTGCAAAAAACGGTGCAAATTCACAGCGTTTACGACCGTAGTCTTGATCTGGCAAGTAATAACAGACTTTTTTAGCTTTAAGTGCCTTTAATAGCCCTTTGACATCGCGTTTGCCAATTAAATACTCATTTGATCGTAACCGGCCTCGGGTCATAAAAAACTCCATTAGCGGATTATTATGCGGGCGGTAAAAGCCAATGCCTTGGTGTTTAAGGCCCATGATCCGGCTGGCTATTTCTAGGTGTAAAATATGCGGGACTAGCAATAGCACACCTTTACCAGATTGTTGGATCCGCGCAAAATGTTCAAGCCCTTTCACAGAGCCATAAACGCGCTTTATCCGCCAATTTGGCCACCACCATGCCATACCTGTTTCAAGGGTCGCAATACCAGTGTTTTCCATATTCTGTTTGACTAACGCCCGTTGCTGTTCAATTGGCATATCAGGAAAGCATAGTCTTATATTAACTTCAGCAATGTGGCGACGCTTTTTCATGGTGCGATATACCAAGCGACCAAGTTGCTTACCTAGCCATAATTGCAGTTTAGACGGTAACCAAGACAGCGTATATAAAATAAATACACCAAGCCAAGTAAGCCAATAACGCGGACCTAGGAAAGACCATTTAAATGCAGATGAGTTGACCACGGAAATATCTCATATTCGAAAAAGAGTTAGTTTAACTGGATGAATAAAAAAATACAAAAAAGCCAGCAAGTTGCTGGCTTTTTAATGAGAAATGTTAAACTTATCGCTATTGGATTTCTTTTAAACCTTGATTAATGGCTTGTAAGTCATTGCTTGTTAACGTACCCGCCGCTTGTTTTAAGCGTAGCGTCGAGACTACATAGCGATAGCGTACATCAGCAAGATTACGTTTAGCATTAAAAAGGTTTTGTGTGCTGATCAATACGTCAACAATGGTACGAGTGCCCACTTCAAAACCTGCTTCAGTGGCTTTTAATGCGCTTTCTGCTGAAACCACAGCTTGCTCAAGCGCTTTAAAAGTCGCAATATCAGATACTACTTGATTATACGATGTGATAACCGAGCGAGTGACGCCACGTAAATTTGCTTCTAAATCTTCGCTTGCAGCCACATAAAAAGCACGTGCTTGCTCAGTCGCAGCAGTAGTAGCACCGCCTGAATAGATTGGCACACTAAAGGTGATGCCAATATTTGTACTATCACCACGTGGACGTGCCGTGTTGCTATTGCTATCAGCTAGTGTATCACCGTAGCTGGCATCTAAAGTCAGCTTAGGGTAATGACCCGCTTGTGCTAAATCAATTTGATCTTTAGCGATATCAACCGTTACTTTAGAGACCTGCAGATTTAAGTTGTTTTCCTCTGCTAGCTTAATGTAATCGGGTGATTTTTTTGTCGGTTGAACTGTAGAGAACGTCTCAGTGTTTAACATATCCAGCTTAGCGTGGTATTTACCGGTGATCTCGCGAAGCTGCTCACGGGCAGTTTCAACGCCGTTTCTGGCAACGATTTCGCGGGCAACCGAGTTATCGAACTGTGCTTGCGCTTCATGCACATCGGTAATTGCCGTTAAGCCTACTGCATAACGCTGTTTGGTTTGCTCAAGTTGACGTTCAATGGCGCGTTTTTCCGATTGTACGAATTCTAAGTTATCAATCGAACTTAATACGTTGAAATAGCCATCAGCAACACGAACAATCAGATCTTGCTTGGCAAAATCATATTGAGCAGTTGCTTGCAACGCTTGTTTGTCTGCAATACCTAGTGAATTCCATGCACCTAAATCAAACAGTGTTTGGCTTAGGCTAAGACCACGGGTGAATGTATCTGAATCGCTATCGATCTTGGTATAACCTGCCGCATCAGTACCGTTAAATGATGTGCTATCGGTTTTTTCATACCCCATAGAAAAACCGATTTGTGGCAATAAAGCACTCATCGCACGATCGCTGTTATAAGCTTGTGCATCGGCTTGCGCTTTTGCTTTTAAAACAGTGGGATCGTTAGCTGTGGCAATTTCATAAACTTGTAATAAATCTTCAGCATTTGATGCTGTTGCAGTTAATGCGCAAGATAAACCAATCAGCGCAGCAAGAATGTTTTTTTTCATTATTCGTTCAGTCCTTAGACAATTTTCGTTCTAAAAGCATGGTAACCTGTTTTACTTAATAACAAAAAAAAAATTGCGTAAAACAGCGTAAACAAGTGTAACAGAATATAATAGTGCGGACATGATAGTTATTATCTAAGCGCTAATTCAAGTAATAAAATACCATAGGAAATGCAATGGCTGATGAAAAACTTATAAAATTTGGCAAGCAAGACGTTAAAATAGCCCCTATAAAAGCACTTTATAAGGGGTTTTTTAATATTAATTTATATCAGTTTGAGCATGCACTATTTGCTGGTGGACAATCGGCAACAATAAGCCGTGAAATACTCGAGCGCGGTGACGCTGTTGCGGTTTTACCGTATGATCCCGTAACAGACTGTATTTTGCTGATCGAACAAATACGGATTGGCGCAATAAAGAGCAAGCAATCACCTTGGTTATTAGAATGTATAGCCGGTATGACGGATGGCAGTACTGATTATGAAACTGTCGTCAAACGCGAAGCATTTGAGGAGGCGGGACTTGAGCTACATGAATTGGAATTTATGCTATCGTACCTTTCAAGCCCAGGCGGTACTACCGAGCGGTTACATCTTTATTTAGCTCCCACTGACTTAAGCCAGCTGCAAAGTGGTGTTTATGGGCTAGAAACCGAAGGCGAAGATATAAGAACACATATTATCAGTTTTAATGAGGCGATGGCCCGTTTAGCAACGGGTGAGATAGATAATGCCGCGACGGTTATTTCATTACAGTGGTTAGCGCTTAATCGTGAGCGTATACTTAAGCAGCGCACTTAGAATATGCTCCCTTTAATCTCTAACTTTATGGCGGTAACGTGACAGCACTTGCAGTAAAACAACGATATATTCAAAGTCTCCCTAAATACTTGACGTTATGTGAGCATAACTACTTACGCGCTTTAAAATTGTTGCCCAATGAACGCAAACAAGGCAGTGCACGGCAAGTACAATTAGGCAATAACCGATTTGCAATTAAAGTGGATGGCTGTGCGAAGTACACTATGGATATTTCTATTACGCAATTAACGGGGATGTTAAAAGGCTTTAATCCGTTGTTTTTAACCGTGCGTTTGTATCATGATGCAAAAGTGGCAGAAATAATTCACCATGACTACCATCAAAGAATTAAACCATCGTATGGCTATCCTAATCCGCAAATGCATCAAAAAGACGAAAAATATCAGCTCAATGCATTTTTATATGATTGGTTAGTGGCGTGTGTTGACAGTGGTCGAGCGGCACTCAATTGGGATGTGAATAATGGCTTGGTTTGATGAATATGCAACTTTCAATCGCAGCCAGCTGCATTTAGCGCATATTACCGATTGCCATTTATTTGCCGATCCACAAGCTGAGTATTTTGCGGTTAATACCGCAGAACATTTTTCTCGCGCGCTTGCCCACATGGCAGAGCAGCCATTAGATGCCGTGATCTTTGGTGGTGATTTAACCCAAGATCACAGTTTTGAATCCTACTTATTGTTTGCTCAGCTGATTGCCGATGCAGCGCTTTCCTGCCCAGTATTTTGGCTACCAGGTAATCATGATGAGATAGCTGCCATGCAACGCATCTCTAGTGGCCAAATAAGTAATGCTAAACGTTTAATTGCTGATGGCTTTGAAGTGTTACTTATTAATTCCAAAGGACCCACACCTGCAGGATGGGTAAGTGAAGCGCATTTAAATGAGATCACCACATTATTAGCAAGCACACCGTTACCGAGTGTGATTTTTTGCCATCATAATCCACTGCCAATCAACGGCTACTTAGATAAACATATGCTTGAAAATGGTCCGCAATTGCTTAACATATTACAAAACAGTGGGCAGGTTAGGCATCTATTCCACGGTCATGTTCATAATGATTACCAATTTCAGTTCAGAAATATTGATGTGCTGGCCACTCCCGCAAGTTCAGTGCAATTTACTAAAAATACCGCACACTGGCAGCAACAAAATTTAGGCGCAGCTTATCGGTTATTAACGATCACTAAGCCAAGCGACGCAGCCCCATTGTCTGTTGATTCGGAGCTAATATGGCTCAACGGGTAATTTACATTCATGGTTTTAATAGCAGTGAAAAATCATTTAAAGCTGTGCGCTTTGGTGAGTATATGGCACACTATGATGTTGATTATTGTGTGCCGAGGCTAAGCCATGAACCACTGCATGCGATAATTCAAATTGAGCAATTATTAACGCCAAATACTGTATTACTTGGCAGTTCTTTAGGTGGTTTTTACGCCACTTATTTATCGCAAAAATATCAGTTACCAGCAGCGCTGATCAATCCTGCTGTTAAGCCTTATTTATTATTGAGTTCATTGTTAGGGCCGAACTATAATCCGTATCAGGATAGCCATTACGAGCTCAGTAATAGTCATATTAACGCGTTAAAGTCACTGTCGATACCAAGCTTAGAGCGCCCATCGTTACTGTATTTATTACAGCAAACAGGTGACGAAGTATTGGATTATCAGCAGGCCGTTAAATATTATTCACAATGCAAGCAACAGATAGAATTTGGTGGTGATCATAGCTTTATTGGCTTTGAAGACTCCATTGCTAGTATTGTAGATTTTCTTAAAATCACGTAAAACATAGCTAAGCGCATAAAAGATAAAAACTATGAGTCAGCAAAATTATAACGCCGAAGCCATTGAAGTATTAAATGGGTTAGAACCTGTTAAACGCCGCCCTGGTATGTACACCGACACCACCCGTCCTAATCACTTAGGGCAAGAGGTTATTGATAACAGTGTCGATGAAGCCATGGCCGGCCATGCCACAAAAATTGATGTTATTTTATATGAAGATAACTCACTTGAAGTCAGTGATGATGGCCGTGGTATGCCTATCGATATTCACCCTGAAGAAGGTATTCCTGGGGTTGAGCTAATTTTCACTAAACTGCATGCGGGTGGTAAGTTCTCAAATAAAAATTACCAGTTTTCTGGTGGTTTACACGGGGTAGGTATCTCCGTGGTCAATGCATTATCCACCCGGGTTGAAGTTGTTGTACGTCGCGATGCACAGCAATATATGATGGCATTTGAAAATGGCGATAAAGTTGAAGACTTAAATGTTATTGGTACAGTCGGTAAACGCAATACCGGCACAACCGTACGTTTTTGGCCGGATGTAAGCTACTTTGATTCAGCTAATTTTTCGTTGACTAAATTACATCATTTATTAAAAGCTAAAGCCGTACTTTGCCCAGGTTTACGTATTAAGTTTACCAACAAGCAAACCAAAGAAAGCCAAGAATGGTATTACGAAACCGGCTTAAAAGATTACTTAAACGAGGCCGTTAAAGGCTACGAAGTCTTACCACAAGACCCATTCACCGGTGAATTTTCAAGTTCAACCGAAGGCGCTGACTGGGCGGTTGTGTGGTTGCCTGAAGGCGGTGAATCAATCGCTGAAAGTTATGTTAACTTAATACCTACAGCGCAAGGTGGTACCCATGTAAATGGTCTGCGCCAAGGTTTGCTCGAAGCAATGCGTGAGTTTTGCGAATTTCGTAACTTACTGCCGCGTGGCGTTAAGCTCACCCCAGATGATATTTGGGAGCGCTGTAGCTATGTTTTATCAGTTAAAATGCAAGATCCACAATTTGCTGGGCAAACCAAAGAAAAACTTTCATCACGCTCGTGTTCGGCATTTGTATCTGGGGTTGTTAAAGATTCATTTAGCTTATGGCTGAACGAGCATACCGACACCGCTGAGTTACTCTCTGAGTTGTGTATTTCGAATGCCCAAAAACGTTTACGTGCGGCGAAAAAGGTGGTGCGCAAGCGAGTCACTGCAGGCCCCGCGTTACCAGGCAAGCTGACTGATTGTAGTGCCGCTGATAATGATCGCACAGAGCTGTTTTTAGTGGAAGGTGACTCAGCGGGTGGCTCAGCTAAACAAGCGCGTGACCGTGAGTTTCAGGCGATCATGCCGCTACGTGGTAAAATTTTGAATACTTGGGAAGTTGAATCAGGACAAATCTTAGCATCACAAGAAGTCCACGATATTTCTGTGGCATTGGGTATTGACCCAGATTCAACGGATATTTCTTCGTTGCGCTATAATAAAATTTGTATTTTAGCGGATGCTGATTCCGACGGGCTGCATATTGCAACTTTATTATGTGCGCTGTTTGTACGTCATTTTCCAACCTTAGTAAAAACCGGGCATGTGTATGTAGCTATGCCACCCTTGTTTAGAATCGACATTGGTAAAGACGTTTATTACGCCCTTGATGAAGATGAAAAATCTGGCATTTTAGCGCGTATTGAAGCAGAGAAAAAACGCGGTAAAGTGAATGTTCAGCGCTTCAAAGGTTTGGGTGAAATGAACCCACTGCAATTACGTGAAACGACCATGGATCCAAATACTCGTCGCTTAGTACAGCTTACCTTAGAGGATGAAGTGGAAACCATGGAAATGATGGATATGTTGCTGGCGAAAAAGCGTTCATCAGATCGTCGTCAATGGTTAGAAGATCATGGTAATCGTGCTCAAGTGTAATTAAGCCAAGGTGTAAATATGCAACTACAACAAGGAAGCTGTTTTAACTATTTACACTTACTTAACGACGTAGTGAATGGTAAGCAAAGGCATTTGGCCCACAAAGTAGCAAATGAAAACTTACTGTACTACGGTTATATACTTGGCTGAAGCGTATCTGTTTGCACAAGATATAACGCAAGCGAGTCATTATCTTTCACTCAGTAACCAGTATTTCGATAAGCTTGAAAAGCAGTTGCTTAAAAAGATAAAGCGCTTAACGAATTCGCCTTACAAGAAATTAAACAACAGTAGGCATTAAAAAAATATCATTATGTTCAGCGTGTTATTTTTACTGTTTTCGTGGCGACAATATTGCTTACAACACAAGTTTTGCTGTTGCGTAAAAATAGCGCAGTTAAACTCATGTAAAGATTTATCAAAAACCCAGATAAAGCGTTCTTTGCAGCAAAAGAGCGTGGCCGAAATAAGGTAGCAACAGATGAATAAATTACTAATATCTCTACTCGCGGTAGGATTGCTAAGTACTCCCTTAGCGGCAACAGAAATCATCCAAGAACTCAGTGTTCCTGCTGGTTTTACAATAAATATATTTGCCAGTGATGTGGAAAATGCCCGACAACTAGCTGTATCGAAAAAAGGCATTGTTTATGTTGGCTCGCGTAAAGCGGGCAATGTATATGCGTTAATTGATCACAATAGTGATGGCATTGCAGATAAACAAATACTCGTCGCCAGCGGTTTAACTATGCCATCGGGTTTAGCGATTAAAGATGGTGATTTATATGTAGGTGAAGTACATCGTATTATTCGTTTTAAAAACATTGATACGCAACTAAAAGCACCAAAATATGAAGTAGTTTACGATGCGTTACCAACCGAGCGTCATCATGGTTGGAAGTTTTTGCGTTTTTCACCCACTGGTGAGTTGATCATCCCTGTGGGTGTACCATGTAATATCTGCGGCGAAGATGAACGCTTCGGCCGTATTTTTTCATTGGATGTAAATACCAAACAAATGACCACGTTAGCACAAGGGGTACGTAATTCAGTGGGCTTTGATTTCCACCCAAGTACGCAGGTTATGTGGTTTAGCGATAATGGCCGAGACATGATGGGTGATGATTTACCCCCTGATGAGTTAAACCGTTTAACTGTCGAAGGCGAGCATTTTGGTTTCCCATATGTACATGCTGGTGCCATTTTAGACCCTGAATTTGGTAAAGGTAAAAACATTGCTGATTACAGTGCCCCTGCTTTGGCATTAGGCGCACATGTAGCAGCTCTTGGTATTCACTTTTATAACGGTAAGCAATTTCCGGCTAATTATAAACAGCAGCTTTTTGTTGCCGAACACGGTTCGTGGAATCGCAGTAAAAAATCTGGATATAAAGTGGCAGTTGCCACCATTGAGCAAGGACGTGTGATAAAATACACGCCGTTTATTACGGGCTTTATGAAAAACGAAGAAACATTGGGTCGTCCGGTTGCTTTTGCAGAACTTGCCGATGGCAGCTTATTGATCTCCGATGATTATGCCAATGTGATCTACCGTGTAAGCTATAAAAAAAATTAGGTAGGCTTTGATGAGTGATACAGATACCTTGCTAATGCAAGGAATTGAGCAACAAACAATGGGGCGTTTTACTGAAGACGCCTATTTGAATTATTCCATGTATGTGATCATGGATAGGGCATTGCCACATATTGGCGATGGTCTAAAACCAGTACAACGTCGTATTATTTATGCTATGAGCGAACTGGGTTTATCGGCAACGGCTAAATATAAAAAGTCGGCTCGTACTGTCGGTGATGTACTCGGTAAGTATCACCCACACGGTGATAGCGCCTGTTATGAAGCGATGGTGTTAATGGCGCAACCGTTTTCTTATCGTTATCCATTGGTTGATGGGCAAGGAAACTGGGGTGCTGCCGATGATCCTAAGTCATTTGCGGCAATGCGTTATACCGAAGCGCGCTTATCTAAGTTCTCTGAAGTACTGTTAAAAGAACTTGGCCAAGGGACCGTTGATTGGACGCCAAATTTTGATGGCACCATGGACGAACCTCAAGTACTACCTTCACGTTTACCGCATATTTTACTCAATGGCATTACGGGTATTGCCGTAGGTATGGCAACGGATATTCCACCCCATAACGTGCGCGAAGTAGCCGCTGCCTGTTGCCTATTGCTCGATAACCCTAAAGCTGAACTAGATCAATTGCTTGAGCATGTACAAGCGCCTGACTACCCAACTGAAGCGGAAATCATTACTTCAAAAGCTGACATTCGTAAAATTTATCAAACTGGTCGTGGTTCGATAAAAATGCGCGCTATTTATACTGAAGAACACGGCGATATTGTTATCACTGCACTGCCTCATCAATGTTCTGGTGGTAAAGTACTTGAGCAAATCGCAGCGCAAATGAATGCCAAAAAGCTGCCCATGGTCGCTGATCTGCGTGATGAATCAGACCACGAAAACCCAACCCGCATAGTGATTATTCCTCGTTCTAATCGCATTAAAGTGGAGCCGCTAATGGCCCATTTATTTGCCACTACAGACTTGGAAAAAAATTACCGCGTTAATATAAATATGCTGGGCCTTGATGGCCGTCCGCAGGTAAAAGATTTACGAACCATTTTAACTGAGTGGCTGGTGTTTCGCCGTGAAACAGTACGTCGTCGCCTGCAATATCGTTTAGATAAAGTATTGGCTCGTTTACATATTTTAGAAGGTTTACTGGCAGCCTTTTTAAATATTGATGAAGTTATTGAGATTATTCGTAGCGAAGACAAGCCAAAGCCAGTGTTAATGGAACGCTTTGGTATTACAGATATCCAAGCCGAAGCAATCCTTGAATTAAAACTACGTCACTTAGCCAAACTTGAAGAGTTTAAAATTCGTGGCGAGCAAGATGAGCTTGCCAAAGAGCGTGATAAATTACAGTTGATCTTAGGCTCTGAACGTCGTATGTCGACGTTACTGAAAAAAGAGATTCAAGAAGCAGCAGAGCTGTATGGTGATGATCGCCGTTCACCGATTGTCGAACGTCTTGAAGCTAAAGCATTAAGCGAAAAAGATTTAATACCATCAGAATCGGTAACCGTGGTGCTATCTGAAAAAGGTTGGGCGCGGGTAGGTAAAGGCCATGATTTAGATGTAACAGGACTAAGCTACCGTGCTGGTGATGAATATAAAGCGTCAGCCCGTGGTAAGAGTAATCAACCCACCGTATTTTTAGACTCAGCAGGGCGTGCATTTGCCACTGATGCCCATAGTTTGCCGTCGGCGCGAAGCCAAGGCGAACCAATGACGGGGCGTTTCAACCTCACCGCAGGTGCTAATTTTGAGCATGTAGTGATGGCTGAAGATAAGCAAGTGCTCTTGATGGCATCGGATGCGGGTTATGGCTTTATTACTGATTTTGTTGATTTAGTCAGCAAAAACAAAAATGGTAAAGCGTTAGTGAGCGTACCTAAAGGTGGCCAGTTATTAGCGCCTATTAGGGTTAATGATGTTGCTAACGATTACTGTATGGCGATCTCGAATGAAGGGCGGATGCTGTTATTTCCATTACGTGACTTACCTAAACTTGGTAAAGGTAAGGGGAATAAGATTATCTCGATCCCAAGTGCTAAAGTACAAGCGCGTGAAGAGTTTGTAAAAGTGCTCGCGGTAGTACCTGAAGGCACCAGTGTGACCTTGCATGCAGGTAAACGTAAACTGACTCTTAAACCCAGTGATTTAGAGCACTATCATGGTGAACGAGGCCGTCGCGGTAACAAACTACCACGCGGTTTACAGCGAGTTGATGAAGCCGTTGTTGAGCTAACCGTCAGTGATGATGATATTGAGCCAACAGAAACAGACTAACAATTTAAATTATCGGTACTAAATTAAATGGCCTGCTTTTGCAGGCCGTTTGTTTTTAAAAAAGAAATTAATTTAAGCTTACAAGTGTGCGCTAAACTCTCGTTTAGCAACTAAAATAACGCTATAATGCCGACGTTATTATTTTTGGAGTGTTTTTTTTGTTAGCTATTATTCGTATTTTGATCATGGCATTGTTTATTTTATTCAGTTGTATCATTGGCTTATTACTTTGTATTGTAAAACCTTTTCATAAAAATAATGTGCATATTATTGCTAGTTGGTTTGGCACTATGGCAAAAATGCTCGGTGCAAAATTGGTGATCACCCACCACTCAGAGGCGGCTCATTGTGGTCCTGCGGTGTATGTTGCAAACCATCAGAATAATTACGATATCTTTACTTTAGCAGCGGCAGTACCAGAAAACTGCGTAAGTTTAGGAAAAAAAAGCCTAAAGTGGATCCCATTTTTTGGCCAGCTATATTGGCTATCGGGGAATATTTTGATTGACCGTGGAAATCGTTCGAAAGCGGCGGGCACAATTTCTAAATCAGCGGATAAAATAAAGCAAAAAGGCCTGTCGGTGTGGATGTTTCCTGAGGGAACTCGTAGTTATGGGCGTGGCTTGTTGCCATTTAAAACCGGTGCTTTTCATACTGCATTAAATGCGGATGTGCCAGTAGTGCCAGTTTGTATGAGCAGCACACATAAAACCATTAAACTAAATCGTTGGGACAATGGTACAATCTACATAGACATATTAGCACCGCAGCCGCTTGATAAAACAGTAGGGGCACGTGAACACGCAACGCGTATTCATAGCATCATGGCTGCTAGAATAACTGAATTAGATGCTCAAGTGAGAGAAAAGTAATGGAAAATTGGCGTGAAATTAGTGAAGACATAGTAACTTCGTTATTAGAAGATGGCTCTGATCCTGAGATCTTATACGAAGTCGAACACCACTTTGTTTGCGAAGACTTTGTTAAGCTCGAGCAAGCTGCATTGGCTGCGTTTAAACTTGGTTATGACGTTGAAGAGCCTGCAGAACTTGAGCTTGAGGATGGTAGTAAGATTTGGGGCTTTGATATAGTTGTTGAAGCTGAGCTTGATGTTGACGTAATAATGGAAGACGTTGATAAACTAGCGCAACTTGCGATCGACACCGACGTAGAGTACGACGGCTGGGGCACTTACTTCCAAGAGTAATAAGCCGTGGCGAGAGGAAAGTTAGCGAGAGTAAAGTTAGCGAGAGTAAAGTCAGCAGATAAATTGCGTAAAACTTGACATATGTTTTGTGTAACTTTCAATGTTGAACAACTCGCCAACTCGCCAACTCGCCAACTCGCCAACTCGCCAACTCGCCAACTCGCCAACTCGCCAACTCGCCAACTCGCCAACTCGCCAACTCGCCAACTCGCCAACTCGCCATTTCCTAGTGCTTATTTCGTATTCGTTACTTTTGTTATAGACATTTGTAGTGGATCGTTGATAATCAGTAACTATTATTGTTTGAAATGAATTAATCACTTTATATGCTTATTACCCTGCCAATTTCTGAACTCGTACCAGGAATGTTTGTTGATAGTGTTAGCAAGCAATTTGAGGGTGTTGATAGTATAAAAATCAAAACTCGTGGTTTAGTTCGCGATAAATCGATTATCAAACGCTTAATGTCCGAAGGGGTGCAAGAGCTGCTGATAGATTTTACCCAAAGTGATGTCAGTGTTCCTACCAAATATCAGCTTAAACCTGATGCTGAGCTTGTTACTAAAGCAGACATTAAGCCAAAAAAAGCAAAAATAAAAAAAATTATCTCAGTTGAGCAAGAGTTTGCTAAAGCGACCGTCAGCTATGATCAACATAATCGTAATTTACAAAGCTTATATGGTGATGTTACTTCAGGTTTAAAAATGAATATCGCATTGCTTGATGATATTGCCAAAGATATCGTGTCTTCGGTATTTCGTAACCATAACGCAATGACTATTTTGACTCGTCTTAAAGATAAACATATGTACAATTGGCGACATATGACCAACTGCGCCATTTTTGTTACTGTGTTTGCTAAGTATTTAGGTTATAAAGAAAATATTGTGCATGAGCTTGCCATGGGAGCATTGCTGCATGATTTAGGTCAAGCTAAGTTACCACAAGGAATTTTTTCCAAGCCTGAAAAGGTGAATAAGCTTGAGATGCAAGCGATTAAAAAACATGTTGCGCAAAGCTTAGGATTAGTAAAAGGCGAGAAGGGTATTACCCCATTGATGCTTGATATGATAGTCAATCACCATGAGCGTCTTGATGGCAGTGGTTATCCGCGTGGTTTGCAGGGAGAAAAACTCAGTCGACCTGCGCGTATTATGGCCATTGTTGATGTGTATGACGCGATGACTGCGGACAGACCTCACCAATTAGGTGATGAGCCAATTAACGCATTACGTTATTTATTGGCGAATAAACAGATGTTTGATAGTGAGTTGGTACAGCGTTTCATCAAATGCTTAGGTGTGCACCCTGTGGGCACCATTGTGAAACTAACCAATGAACGGTTGGCGTTAGTGACAGAGGGCAATCATCAGAATCCCATTCAACCGAAAGTAAAAGTTTTTTATAATGCCAAGCATAAACATCACGTTACTGCTAAAGACGTTGATTTAACCTCCGCTGAGCATGATTTAAAAATCGTGGCCAGTATAAAACCTTTAGATTACCAGCTTAATTTGGCTCGTTTGTTAAAAGAGCATCTGCTGGTTTAGCTTGTGCTTTGGTTATTGCTTTAGTACAGCGCTTTTTAGCTGAGTGTTTCGCAGAAAGTAATGCACCGCTAAAGCAACTGGTCATTAATATCATCCACAATAAAGTCCCATTCTCTGTATGTAACGCACCACAACAACATAATAATGCCGCCAAAGCACAGACAATCGCGCCTAACCAATAATGGTTAACAGGGTTATCGCATGCACCAGCTCTGGTACAGGCACAAAAATTAGCTTTGCAAAAGCAATACACACTTACGCCACAAAAAGCTAGTGCAGCAATAATTAGCCCTATTTCCACAGCTTCACTCCCTTTACTGAATCTTGCTGAATAGTCTAATTAGCCTTTAGAATCAAGTCAACCTAAATGATAATTAATTGCAATTGAGTAGGTATTGCATCTTGTCCGATGTGTTTTAAAAAGGTGTTACTTTGCTGTTAAAAACTTGTTTAAGTGGTGGTTTTTAACGAATTGTTACAGTTTTTTATTGAAAAATAAGGTAATGTGCTAAGGTTTTGAAGTAACTTACTCCTAATAATTAGAGACAACACATGGGAACCCAAGCGCTTAGTTTGGTTAAGGTAACATAATGAAATTTACAAAAACTTTAATTGCAGCATCACTTGCTGTTATGTCTGCAGATACGTTTGCAGCGGCTTTTCAGCTAGCAGAGCAAAATGCCTCTGGCTTAGGACGTGCGTATGCAGGTGAAGCGGCGGTAGCTGATGATGCATCAGTGGTTGCACGTAACCCAGCTCTTATGTCGCTATTTAAAGAGCAACAGTTGAGTGTTGCTGGTATTGCAGTTGTTCCAGATGTCAGCCTTCGTGGCACTGAAGCTAGTAATCAATCAGTTAACCCTGGTCAACTAAATGATAGCAGTATTGCGCCAGCCGCTTTTGTTCCTGCCGGTTATTTTGTCATGCCTATCGATGATAAGTTTGCTGTCGGTTTTGGTGCGTTTTCAAACTTTGGTTTAGCAACTGAATTTGATGAAGATTATCCTGCCGGCCAGCTTGCTGGTGAAACAGAGATCGTCACTGTAAATATGAACGTTAGTGGTTCATATAAAATCAATGAGCAATTTAGTGTCGGCCTTGGTTTAAATTATATTTATGCGGATGCGAAAATCATTCGTAATTTTGGTGCGAATCCGCTTGGCTTACCAGCACAAACTCAAGCTGTGCATTTAGAAGGTGATGACTACGGATTTGGTTGGAACGTAGGTGCAATGTACCAAATTGATGAAAATAGTCGTTTTGGTTTTAACTATCGCAGTGAAACAGACATCACCTTTGATGGCGAATATTCTAATCAGCTACCTGCACAGATTGGCGGTTTAGCTGGCGTAAGTGTACCTGGTAGCGTTGAAATTACGCTCCCTGCGATTGCGGAGTTTTCTGGTTCACACCAACTGGATGAGAAAACAGGCTTACACTACAGTGTAATGTGGACTGGTTGGGATAGCTTTGACAAACTTGAAGCGCATGTTGCGGGTAGTGATACACCTGTATTCTCAAAAGATGAGAACTTCTCAAACTCAATGCGTTATTCAATTGGTGGTGACTACCAGTTTAATGATGCTGTGTTATTGCGTGCTGGTATTGCTTATGATGAATCACCAGCTGATCAAAAACACCTGTCGATTTCTATCCCAGATACTGACCGTTTTTGGTACTCGTTTGGGGTTAACTACACCATGAGTGAGCAAGCTAATTTAGATATTGGTATGAGTATTTTACGTGGTAAGACGCAAAACTTTACTGAATCTGATGGCTTAGGTCAGCAATGGGGCTTTGAATCAAAAGGCCATGCATACTTATTTGGCGCGCAGTATAACTACACGTTTTAATATCTGACTAGAACCTAGAACCTAGAACCTAGATGTATGGACTCCCTCTCCCTGAGGAGGTACGGTTTTAATCCGACAAAAGATTAACCAAAGGAGTCCATACATGAAAGATACTAATATATTGGCTATTGATTTAGCAAAAAATGTTTTTCAAGTCTGCAAGCGAGATCCAAAAGGTAAAATCCTCTTCAACCGAGAGCTTAGCCGAGCAAAGCTAAAAGAGCTGCTTGCTAAGCAGCCACGCTCAGTGGTGGCGATGGAAGCGTGTGGTAGTGCGCAATATTGGGCTAGGCTAGCACGTGCTCTTGGTCACGAAGTCAAAGTCATTTCCGCAAGAACAGTTAAGCCTTTCCAAACTAAGCAAAAAACGGATCGTAATGATGCTTTAGCTATCGCAATCGCCGCTTCTCAAGAGCATATCCATGGTGCTCGTGTGCAATCTGCCGAAGAGCAGGCTCTGCAATCATTGGAGCGAGCTCGTCATTTAGCAAAGACACATCAAATAGCACAGAGTAATCAAATCAGGGGCTTACTTGGAGAGTTTGGTATTATTGTGCCACCAAGCTTATCCCAGCTCCGTAAGCACATTCCTTTTATTCTGGAAGACGCTGAAAATAGCTTGCCTCAGTCTTTTCGTGAAACACTGAATTATTTATGGCAGCACTTGCTACAGCAAATCGAACATGTTGCCATTTTGGAACGCCAGCTCGAAGACGCGGTAAAATATGATACTACCTGTCAAAAGTTGATGAAGTTAGAGGGTGTCGGCCCCATCGGTGCTTTAGGGCTAGCGGTGCGTTTAGGTCAGGGTGAGAGTTTTACCAACGGTCGTGAAGCATCAGCAAATATAGGGTTAACGCCAAAGCAACATAGTTCAGGTGGTAAAGAACGTATTGGACATATTTCAAAGCGTAATGCAGATAAGCGACTTCGTTCCACTCTTTTTCAAGGAGCGCTTTCTGTTATCACTCAAGTGAGTAAACGTCCAGCTAGAACAAGCAAAGAGCGTTGGCTACAAGCCTTAGTTGAGAGAAGAGGCAAAAAAATCGCAGCGGTTGCTTTAGCAAACAAAACGGTGAGAACCGCGTATGCGATATTAAAGAATGACACGGAATATCAGCCAATCTCATTGGTTTGATATTCCATGTTGAATCAGCAAAGAGCGATGTAAAGCAGGTAAGACCGACCAATAGAAGCAAGTTAGGTCCAAAGGCACTTTAGATGCCGCTTCCTAGAATTTGCCTATTGGTGCGAGTACATTTTAGGGCGAGGTAGCTCCTCAATAAAGCCCGTATATAAGCACGCATCTATACTTGTTTTTAAAGACAGTTCTTTGTTGATTTACTTAGGGAGTCCATATAAGAACCTAGAACCTAGAACACAAAAAAGCCGCGTTACTGTATAGTAACGCGGCTTTTTAAATGCTTTGCACAAGTATTATAGACTTTCGATCTTGGCTTTTTGCTCAAGCAGTTTTGCTCTTGCGTCTGAGAACTCGGCAAGCTTCTCATGCTCTTTAGCAAGTACGGCTTCAGGTGCGTTATTTACAAACTTTTCGTTAGCCAGTTTGTTTTGCACTTGCGCTAGGCCTTTCTCGGCTTTTTCAAGCTGTTTGCCAATCCGTGCTAGTTCTGCATCAACATCAATTAGGCCGGCCATTGGGATCATGATCTCAAGGTTGCCAACATAAGACGTTGCACATGCCGGTGCGTCATCTTTGTTATCAAGCAGCGTAAATTCTTCAATTTTAGCCAGTGACGCTAAGAAAGATTTATTTTCTTCAATACGACGTACATCATCCGCAGATGCATTTGCCAGTAATACTGATAACGGCTTGCTCGGGCTGATATCCATTTCACCACGAATATTACGAATCGCTAGAATGAATTGTTTAACCCACTCTAAATCGTCCATCGCTTTAGCGTCAACGTTAGCTTCATTGTAAGCTGGGAATGCTTGTACCATGATGCTGGTGTTCGTAGTTTCAAGCCCAGCTAGTGGCGCAACACGTTGCCAAATAGTTTCCGTGATGTATGGCATCATCGGGTGCATTAAGCGCAGTAGGCTCTCAAGTACTGTAATAAGCGTATGACGCGTACCACGTTGTTGTGCTTCATTGCCTTTGAATAATACCGGCTTAGTGAGCTCTAAGTACCAATCGCAGAATTGGTTCCAAGTGAATTCATAAAGCGCATTAGCTGCCAAGTCAAAACGGTAGTTATCTAAGTGCTCGGTATAAGCTTTAACTGTTGACTCAAATTGGCCTAAGATCCAACGATCAGCAAGTGAATACTCTTTGATAGCATCGTTTGCAAAGCCACAATCTTGCTCTTCGGTATTCATTAGTACGTAACGGCTGGCGTTCCATAACTTATTACAGAAGTTACGGTAACCTTCAAGGCGGTTCATATCCCAGTTGATATCACGACCCGTTGATGCCATAGCAGCTAAAGTAAAGCGCAGTGCATCGGTACCGTGAGCTTCAATGCCGTTATCAAAGGTTTTACGGGTATCTTTTTCGATTTTCTTAGCGACTTTTTCTTGCATCAAATTGCTGGTGCGTTTGGTCACTAAGCTTTCAAGGTCGATACCGTCAATCATGTCGATTGGATCTAGGACGTTACCTTTTGATTTTGACATTTTATCGCCATTTTCATCGCGAATAAGACCCGTAACGTACACCGTTTTAAAGGGCACTTGTGGCTTGCCGTTGTCATCTTTGATGAAGTGCATGGTCATCATGATCATACGCGCCACCCAGAAGAAAATAATATCAAAACCAGTTACCAGTACGTCAGACGGGTGGAAGGTTTTTAAATCATCGGTGTTCGCAGGCCAGCCTTGGGTTGAGAAAGTCCACAGTGCCGATGAGAACCAAGTATCAAGTACGTCTTCGTCTTGAGTCAGCACCACATCAGCGGCGATGTTATTTTCGCTGCGAACTTCGGCTTCATCACGACCAACAAAAACGTTACCTTCACTGTCATACCAAGCAGGAATACGATGGCCCCACCACAACTGGCGCGAAATACACCAATCTTGTACGTCGTTCATCCACGAGAAATACATGTTCTCGTATTGCTTAGGTACAAATTGAATATCGCCATTTTTCACTGCGTCTTTTGCAGGCTCAGCCAGTGGTGCAACACGTACATACCATTGGTCGGTAAGCAGTGGTTCAATAACCACACCTGAGCGGTCGCCGTAAGGTACGGTTAAAGCGTGATCTTCAATCTTCTCAAGTAACCCAAGCTGTTCAAACTCAGCCACAATGACTTTACGAGCATCAAAGCGGTCAAGACCGTGTAAGCGCTCTGGAATTGGTGCATCAAACTCAAGCTCTTTACCGTCAAAGGTGTAGGTTTCGCCTTGACTTAGAATGGCCGCGTCTTTATCGAAGATGTTGATCATCGGCATTTGATGACGCTTACCGACTTCGTTATCGTTAAAGTCATGAGCAGGAGTGATTTTTACACAACCTGTGCCTTTGTCTTTATCGGCATGTTCATCAGCCACGATTTTAATCCGACGATTAACAATCGGTAATAAAATGTCTTTACCGATCAAGTCTTGATAACGCTCATCATCTGGGTTGACAGCAACCCCTGAATCGCCAAGCATAGTCTCTGGACGGGTGGTTGCCACGACAATGTAATCTTTACCGTCTTGGGTTTTAACACCATCAGCCAATGGGTAACGTAAGTTCCACATGTGGCCTTGTTTATCTTTGTTTTCAACTTCAAGATCAGAAATCGCGGTGTGTAGTTTTGGATCCCAGTTTACTAGGCGCTTACCACGGTAAATCAAATCTTCTTTATGTAAGCGTACAAATACTTCTTTAACGGCTTCTGATAAGCCGTCATCCATAGTGAAGCGTTCACGATCCCAATCAACCGATGCGCCAAGGCGACGAAGTTGTTTAGTGATAGTCCCGCCAGATTGCTCTTTCCACTGCCAAATCTTATCAATGAAGGCTTCACGACCTAAGTCATGACGTGTTTTGCCTTCTTCGGCAGCAAGTTTACGTTCAACCAGCATTTGTGTGGCGATACCTGCGTGGTCAGTACCTACTTGCCATAAGGTATTATTACCTTGCATACGTTTAAAGCGCGTTAAGGTATCCATAATGGTGTCTTGAAACGCGTGGCCCATGTGTAAGCTACCGGTGACATTGGGTGGCGGGATCATAATTGAATAGGCTGCGCCTTTACCTGATGGTTTAAAGTAGCCTTTTTGTTCCCAGTCTTGGTATAGCGACTGTTCAATATCTTGCGGATTGTAGGTTTTATCCATTACACAGAACCTTAAATAAGTACTTAAATGAGTTAGTTAGCTATTTATACAAAAGGTATGTTAGCTATTAATATCTTGCGTGGTGATGTTGGCACCGAGTTGGCGCAGCTTTTTAAAGCGCTCACGGGCGGCTTGTTTTGCTGTGGCTTCAACGGGCACAAAATCAAAAACTTGGTTAAAGCGACGAATAAAATCCGGGAGCTGTGTGGCCAAATTTATTAAAACTTTACGATTACCAACCGGTGGGGTAGTGCCAATTTCTACGGGCGCTCCGCCTTTTGGACCTTCACCTTGCAGGTTGTGAGGCACAAAACTGTCGGGGTCGAATGACCAAATAGTTTCATCAACGGCATGGGCAATTTCAATATCATCAACATAAATAAAGATGCGATGACCAAGGCGATATTGTTGCCCTGCGATATCTGCAGCTAAGCTAAAGAGAACATCTGCCTGAGCAGTTGATTCATCTTGTTGCTTTAGAACGAAAAATTGGGCGTTCATGCTCATTGTATCGGGGCTTCCCACAGTATTGAAAATAATACTTAAATCAAAGCAGGGATTTTGCCATATAACGCGTTTTGCTTCAATTAATACACCGATAAATGAAGAATAAATAAGGCGCCAGAGGGCGCCTTATAATGAGTTGCATAGATTGCTAAACGCGATGTTTAATCTTGGCTGGTTTCGCTTACGCCAGCACGGTTTAGTAAATATTGTGTAAGCATTGGCACAGGACGACCTGTTGCGCCTTTATTTTTACCGCTGCGCCACGCAGTACCTGCGATATCTAAATGCGCCCAATTATATTTTTTAGTGAACTTAGATAGGAAGCACGCAGCGGTGATTGTGCCCGCAGCACGACCGCCTAAGTTAGTAAAATCAGCAAATGGGCTTTCCAGTTGGTCTTGGTAATCATCCCAAAGTGGTAATTGCCATGCACGGTCGCCACTTTGCTCTGATGCTTTTAATAAGTCATGTGCAAGCGGATTATGGTTGGATAATAAACCGGTTGCATGAGCACCAAGGGCAACAATACAGGCACCGGTTAAGGTGGCTACGTCAATCACGGTTTCAGGTTCAAAACGTTCAACATAGGTCAGTGCATCACATAATACTAAGCGGCCTTCGGCATCAGTATTAAGCACTTCCACAGTTTGCCCTGACATGGTGGTTAAAATATCACCTGGGCGATAAGCATTTGAGCTTGGCATGTTTTCACAGCCTGCCAGTACGCCAATTACGTTAATGGGTAATTGCATTTGCGCAAGCGCACGCATTGCGCCAATAACACCAGCAGCACCACCCATGTCGTACTTCATTTCGTCCATGGCTTCGCCAGGTTTTAGTGAAATACCCCCTGAGTCAAAGGTTAAGCCTTTACCAACCAGTACGATTGGGGCTTGATCTTTCGCGCCACCTTGGTAGTTAATGACCGACATAACCGATTCGTTATCACTACCACGGCCCACCGCCAAGTATGAATTCATACCCAGCTCTGCCATTTTCTCTTCGCCGATAATGTCAACCGTGATGTTATCAAAGTTAGCTGCAAGTTCTTGTGCTTGTTCACCTAAATACGCTGGGTTACAGATATTTGGTGGCATGTTCGCTACGTCTTTACATAACTTACTACCCGCAGCGATGGCTAAACCATGTTCAATGGCGCTTTCGCCAATCGTCAATTCGCGGCGAGTGGGTACATTAAACACGATTTTACGCAGTGGGCGACGCGGGTCGCTTTTTTTACTTTTTAATTGATTAAAGGTATATAAGCAATCTTGGGTGGTTTCGACTGCTTGGCGTACCTTCCAATATGTGTCGCGGCTTTTAACATGTTGCTCGGTTAAAAAACAGACCGCTTCCATCGATCCCGTTTCGTTAAGGGTATTAATGGTTTTTGAAATAATTTGTTTGTACTGTTTATCATCAAGCTCGCGCTCTTTACCACAACCAACCAGTAATATGCGTTCACTTAGCACATTCGGTACATGATGTAATAACAGTACTTGCCCAGGCTTACCTTCAAGGTCACCACGGCGTAATAAATTAGAGATATAACCATCACTGATTTTATCGAGTTGTTCTCCAATGGGGGATAAACGACGTGGCTCATAAACGCCAACTACAATACATGCGCTACGTTGCTTTTCAGGACTACCACTTTTTACGCTAAATTCCATTGTCACTCCTAATTTTGAGTCATTTACCCTTTAAATAAGGGCAATATAATAAAAATCCAGTTACTTACTTTAATATTAGCTTATAAACGCTGACTCATTATGTGTATTTGAACTTTATACTTTTGTAGCCATCAATACCACTAATGCAACAATATATCGAGTTGCTAGGTAGGATATTTAATGTTGATGACATATAATAAAACCTTAAGTTTACTCAAATTTTCTTACTCTTGAAGTGAAACATTATGTTTAACAGGGGCGATCATTGCTAATTTTCCGTTATTTGACCACTGAAGTTTTAAAGTCTCAGGTCGCCGTATTTTTAACTTTGATGACAATTTTTTTGTCACAAAAGTTTGTGGTTATTTTAAGCGACGCCTCTGAAGGCGGCCTTCCAGCCAAGTTAGTGTTGTCGATGATTGCACTCAAGTTACCGCAATTGGCTTCACTCATTTTACCGCTTAGTATCTTTTTAGGCATCATTCTCGCCTATAGTCGTATTTATGCCGACAGCGAAATGACCGTGTTAAAAGCCTGTGGGGTGAGTGAATGGTATGTCGTGCGTGTTACTTTAATCTCAAGTGTGCTACTTGCACTATTAGCCGGTGTACTTACTTTATATATTGCCCCATGGGCCAGTGAGCAAGAATATCAACTGAAAGAGCAGGCTAAAGCTGATGCTGGGTTATCAGCACTGCGGGCTGGGCGATTCCAACAGACCGGTAACGAAAAAGCCGTGGTGTTTATTCATAACATTGAAAACGGCGGTAAAGAGTTAAATAAGGTCTTTGTAGCACAACTACCTGATAGCGAAAAAGATAACCTTGCACGGTTAGTGTATGCCGAGCGTGGAGTAGTGGTTGAACAGGAAAATGGCGAGCAACAATTAATACTCAGTGATGGTAAGCGCTACGAAACCGATGGTGAAACAGCTGCGCTTAATTTAACTGAGTTTGACGGCTACAGCGTACAAATACGTGAACAAGAGATTGAACATCAGCGGCGTAAACTTGAAGCCGTACCAACTATAGACTTACTTAGCATGAAGGGCTCAGAAGCTGTTGCACAATGGCAGTGGCGTATTGCTATCCCACTTTCTATCCCCTTGCTGACTTTACTTGCGGTACCGCTAAGTGTGGTTAATCCTCGCCAAGGTAAATTTGCCAAGTTAGTTCCCGCGATCAGCCTATATTTAGGTTATTTTATCTTACTTAATGCAGCAAAATTTGCTGTTGAAGATGGCAAGATCCCGCCGTCGATTGGCTTATGGTGGATCCACTTTACCGCACTATTTATAGGAGGTTTTTTGATTATCAAAGGACGGCCACTCGGTGCTTGGCTTAAAGCTGTCATCACCAAGCGGGAGTTAGGCGCATGATGAAAATGCTTGATTGGTACTTAGGCCGTAGTATTTTGCAAACCACGGGTTTTGCGCTGATGGTATTGGTGGGGATAAGCACCTTAATTAAATTTATTGAGCAGCTTAAATCAGTTGGTCGGGGTAGTTACGATATCGCAACCGCGTTACTTTATACCTTGTATAGCATGCCAGGTGACTTAGTGGTGTTTTTCCCCATGGCTGCACTCATCGGCGGTTTAACTGGCTTGGGAGCGCTTGCCTCAAACAGTGAGTTGGTGGTGATGCAAGCCGCGGGTATGTCGCGTTTGCAAATAATTATCTCAGTAATGAAAACAGCAATATTTATGGCGCTTTGCATGATGGCACTGGGCGAGTGGGGCGCACCGGCTGCACAGCTTAAAGCAAAAGAAATGCGTAACCACGCTATTCATGGTGGTGATGTGTTTAATGCACAACAAGGCGTATGGGCCAAAGATGGCAATAACTTTATTAATATTGAAGATGTTGACCAAAACGGCGTATTGCATGGCGTAAATATGTATCACTTTGATAAATCATTGCAACTTACGCAAATCACCAAAGCGCGAGAAGCCGTAAGTCGCAAAGATGGTTGGCTACTGCGCGATGTAAATAAAGTGCAATTGGGCGAAGAGCAAATTAATACTCAGCAGCAAGATGAAGAGTTTTATGATTCACAACTGACCGCTGAAAAGCTCGGTGTGGTATCGGTCAAGCCTGAGTCACTATCATTTACAGGGTTGTGGTCATATTTAGGTTATTTAAAGCAAAATGAGCAAGACACCAGTACCTATGAGTTAGCGCTGTGGCGCAAAATAATGCAGCCAGTATCAATTGCTGTGATGTTGCTGGTAGCGCTGTCGTTTATATTTGGCCCACTTCGTACAGTAACCATGGGGGCAAGGATTGTGATGGGAGTTGTTACGGGGATCGTATTTCACTTAACCAATGAAATATTTGGCCCTGTGGTAATGGTTTATCAAATTCCAGCAATTATCGGTGCCACTTTACCGAGTATTATCTTCATTGGTTTTGCTACTTACTTGCTGAATAAGCGCAATTAATAACGCACGGAGCTAGATGTATCGCTAGCTCCTAAAAAATTTAATCTAATGAGCGATAAATTCGTTTGTTTTCTTCTTTAGTTAGCGCAACAACCTCGGTTTTAGAAATATAATCTTGCAGTGCACGCTTGTTTTTAAAATCAACTAACACCACTAAATTACCCAAACCAAGTAAGGCTGACATGCTGCGGATAACCGCTTGTGGCCAGCTGATCAGCTTACCATCACGCGTTTGTACTTTTAAACGCCATGCCCGCATACCAATCGTTTGCCCGCTCTTAGTCCAAAAATAAGCAAAAAATACAATATTTACACCAACAAATAAGACACTACGAATACCATATAGCAACGGAGAGTCTTGTATAAAAGCCGCAGGATCTTCAGTTTGTGGGATAAAGCCTAGTGCAATTAAGCTCTGAATAGCCGCAAAATATAAAATGGCAGTCAACATAGATAATGAGATAACGACTAAAGAATCATAAATCAATGAAGCAAAGCGACGCCAAAAGCCCGCACGTGGAAATTCACCAGACATAAACACACTCACAAAGTTAAGTTGCGCGCTAGTTTAGCAAATAGCGAGACAAATACTAGTTGTAGCGTAGCTCGCTTTAATGAGCGAATGTTAATGGTTGCTTAATTGTTAAGCGGTTGATCAGGGTTTTGTAAAAAACGCTTGCTGCTCCTCTGATTGTTTGTATAATGCTTGCCATAGAGACGAAGACGGTTTGATAAGTCTTAGCTCTAAAGTGGTTTTTCTTTATCTTCTCATGTTAGAAGGTTAAAGAAAAATGATGCCAGCGTGATGAAATTGGTATACATGGGGGATTCAAAATCCCCTGCCGCAAGGCGTGCCGGTTCAAGTCCGGCCGCTGGTACCACTTTTAATAGCCCTGACCACATTGGTCGGGGTTTTTTTATGCCTGAAATAAAGTGCTAAGCCATAAGCTATAAGTTTTGGCGAGAGCTTGAAGAAGGGGTGTAATGACGCTGCTTGGTGAATTATTAAATGACATGCAACTGGATTGAATGCCATTTAATATAAAACTAACTTTAATCAGCTTAGTCGATTAGACTCACTTTACATTGGTAAGTATTCTCGCCCACAGAAAAGCTGCCTTGCCATTGTATTGATTATCAAACGCCAAAGCTTGCCGTAAATGGTGATTGGTAACTACCAATTGTAGATGGTGGAAAAGACACCACGGCTTGACCTGTTAGCGCGCCAACTTTAGTGATGCAAATAAACAGCATTTATCAATGTATTTCCAAATAAATCAACCGTGTAATTTATAGGTACGTTTAATTCTCTTTGTTTATCTTGTAAAGTTGATAATATAAAAAACTCAACAACACTTTTTATGGTTTTAAAAAGTGTTGTTGAGTTTAGAAAATGGACAAAGCTAGCAATGTGTATAAAACCTAATATAAAGCCTTAATAGTAAAAATGGAGAAAGTTAATGGAATTTAATTCAATGATGTTATTTGTTATTGCTTGTCTGACTATCAATTTAATACCGGGGCCTGATGTTATCTACATCGTATCAAATACCATGAAAGGTAAGATGGCCAGTGGCATGAAAGCTGCGCTTGGCTTGGGTGTTGGTTACTTTTTTCATACATTAGCGGCCTGTGTGGGATTATCAGCCATTATTTTAAGTTCAGCTTTGGCTTTTAGTATTGTTAAATGGCTTGGTGCTCTTTATTTAATTTATTTAGGTGTTCAAGCACTTATTTCCATGTACAAAGGGAATAGTCAGGTAGTCGTTAGTGAAAGTGAGGATACGAAAGGAAATATTTTTATGCAGGGTGTTGTGGTCAGTGTTTTGAACCCTAAAGTTGCTTTGTTCTTTCTCTCATTTCTTCCGCAATTTATAAATACATCCACTGGCTCAGCAGCATCGCAATTACTGATTTTAGGATTAATTTTTAGTGTGTTAGCAACGCTTTGCAACGTGCTGTATGCAACTGTTGGAAGTTGGTTGTTTAATCGACCTAACGCAGATAGATACACGCGAATCTTGGAAGGAGTGTCAGGAGTATTGCTAATTGGTTTAGCTGGTAAAATTGCATTGAGCGAACGTTAGGGAGAAGTCGATTCTATAAAGGGCTGTCTCAATTAGAGTTGCAAGCAGTTGTTAACTCAATATTTGAAATTTGCAAAGGAGGGCGTTTGGTTGGATTTTGTATTCCTTGCCGATAGGGTTGCCATGAAACCCGTTATAGCAAAGTGGTATTTTCAGCAGTGGGGGCACCTGATAGAAGACTCTTCTGTCGAATTGTTTGATAATAAGCTAAATGATTACTTAAACCGCGATAGTATTCCGTTAGTTATCATGGCTGTCGAGGGGGGGGATGTGTTGGGAGTCGCAGACTTACGTTACCATGAAATGACTATTTATCCAGATAAAGAGCATTGGTTAGGCGGGGTGTATGTTACTAATGAATATCGAGGAAAAGGAGTGGCCTCTGCATTAGTTAATCACCTTGAATCTTTAGCGGCTTCGCTCGGTGTGATTGATATACACCTACAGACTGAAAAGTTAGATGGTGGCCTTTATAAGCAACTTGGTTGGTCACCTATTGAGCTGGTTAGCAATCGTGGTGTTGAAGTGCTTGTTATGAGTAAACACATTGCTTTATTTTCTTGAAGCAGCTGATGTTCAGTTTTTAGTTAGGTCAAATTTGAGCTGGTTATGTGAGCGCTGGTCATTTTTTAATAACAATAACCTTCGAGAAAAACAAGCTAAACGGAACGGTTGATAACTATAATATTGCTAGTTTACTCCCACTATAATCTAAGCGATTAAATATCGAATACAGAGGCGTTAAAAGATGATTGCAAAGTTAGATAATGCAAATGAGGCAGTGGCAAAGCAAATTTACACCACCTTTCAACGCTCTTATAAAATAGAAGCTGAATTAATAGGTACGCTTAACTTTCCGCCTTTATCACGCACTGTTAATGATATACACAATTCGCAAACACTGTTTTATGGATTTTATGACGATACGCAGCTTGCGGGGGTTATTGAACTGGCAATCATCAATGAGCGATTAGAAATTAATAGCTTAACGGTTGACCCAGATCATTTTAGAAAAGGCATCGCCGATAAGTTAATCCGTTATGCGCTAAGTGAGTGCGTTACTAGCACAGCGGTAACAACTGCAATAGTTGAAACCGCGGTAGTAAACGAGCCCGCGATTAAGCTGTATAAAAAGCATGGCTTTGTTGAGTTTAAAAGATGGACGCCCGATCACGGTATCGAAAAGCTGGCTATGGTTCGAACTGGCATTGTTTAATTCAAGAGCCGCAGCGTAAAAAACGTTGCAAATTCAATTTCTTTTCAATTATTAGTTTAACTAGCAAATACTTCTCGAAAGGTAACCAACGGTTGTTATTTTGTTATGCAATCACTTAAGTTTATTTTAAGTTTCACTGTTTACGCTTAACTAACCATATTTAACCATGGTTTTAAAATATAAATTTATGTTTTAGATCACTAAATACTTAGTAACAATAGGTTACTTTATAGTGGAGTATTTAATACGTACAAGGGTAGAGGCTACCTTTTCAAGTTCCCAAAACATAAGAGCTAGGTTGATGAGGACGCTGCATTTTTTCGAGAGGCATTATGAATTTAAAAAACACAACAACTCATTACAATACGCTCTCCATTGCTTTGCATTGGCTTATGTTCATACTGATTGTCGCTGTGTACGCAAGCATTGAACTGCGTGAATTGTTCGACAAAGGAACTACAACCCGAGATGCCTTTAAAATGTGGCATTTTATGCTTGGTTTATCGGTTTTAGCCTTAGTAAGCGTTAGGCTAGTTGCTCGCATAGTAGGTGGTTCGGCTCCTGATATAAAACCAGAGCCAGCTAAGTGGCAAAATAACCTGGCTAAACTAGTGCATGTTATTTTGTATGGGTTTATGTTTGCTATGCCCATTGCGGGATGGTTAATTTTGAGCACGGCAGGCAAACCAATTCCGTTTTTTGGTCTAGAGCTGCCGTCATTGGCCAGTAAAGATTTAGACTTAGCTAAAACCATCAAAGGGCTGCATGAAACTGCAGGGGAAGTTGGCTATTACTTGATTGGATTACATGCAGTCGCCGCCTTATTCCACCACTATGTTTTATCTGATAATACGCTTACACGAATGCGGTTGCCGAAAAAATAACAGCTAATTAAGTGGTCAAACTGTTGTTTGCGCACATATTCAAAGATATGAGCGACGCGCGTATATTGTTCGATTTAGCTTTGCTTAAAGATAATAGGAAACTTAGTGATGGTAATACCTTAGCTAATTTCTTAAAACTGTGTAAAGTATACATATGAGTGTGGTCGGAGCAGAAAGATCCGCCCTTCGCGCACTATAAAATTGTTAGGTGTTTTATCAAATATGGAGCGAACTGTTGTACATAATCCCCATTAGCGAATTAAAGAAGGGCGATATTCTTCTTACAAATGAAAATTCAGCAACTAGCAAAGTTGTAAGAAAATCGACTGGAAGTGATTTCTCACATGCAATTCTATATGTAGGTCATGGTAGCTATATACATTCTGATGCTAACGGCGTTCATTCAGGTAATCTGCAAAGGCTTCTGTTTGATACATCTGAAAACGTGACTGTTTTGAGGGTCAAATGTGATCAAGAAACAGTAAACCAAGCATGTGTTTTCGCGAGATCAAAGATAGGAACTACGTACTCTGTAAAAAGTGCAGTCAATGCGAAGCTGAAGGCAAGTAAGAGAGAAAATGAGAATAGGCAGTTTTGCTCTAGGCTTGTAGCACAAGCATACGAATATGCTGGCGTTAAGTTAGTAGATACCGCTTCTTTTTGTACACCTCAGGAAATTCTCGAATCTCAAAGTATTCAAGAGGTTTCAGGGCAAGCGAGAAAGGCCACAGATGAAGAAATCACCTTTGCGAAAAGTGAAAACCCGATTGAGAAGCAGTCAAATATAACAAATGAAATTCTTTCAAAAGTTAGAAAGCTAACTAAAAAAGACATTCAGACTCTTGAACAAATTACACAGTATGTAATTGAGAATCCAGTGCATGATCAGCAAATATCCAAAATCTATAGAGATTCAGGATATTTAACAATGTGGGAGTACGAGACCAAAAAAAATGCATGGCGTTATGATGGGCGAGTATTTATGAATTTACCTTTGCCTATTGATGAGTTGATTGAGATGGCAATATTTGAGAAAGATAGTGCCCAGGAGAGGCTTGCACTTTACAAGCAGAATCTTGAACAATATTTTTATTTTAATGAGATTCATAAACTGGAGTATTCTTCCATACATTTTGACTTATATAAGAAACTCGTTGAGAACACATTGGACAATATTAATGCCGCAGAGCATGTGCTGGAAAACACCTAACAAACGCATGTTGCCGGACTGTTTTTCCGCTGCGCTCCAAACCAGCCGCAAATGCGGGCGTTATGTTGCTAGGAGAGTTATGAGTACTACTGAGAAGTGGAAGCTAATATCAGAAGAGTTACTAGCCGCGTATAAACTTTTGCCCTCAGATATTAAAGAGTCTGATTTTGGTTACAGTAAAGAAGATTTTTTACAGTACTTATCAGTAAACGAGCTTCGTTTGGCTATGGAAGAATTAGATGGTGTAATGGAAAACAACATCAGCCCTGGCGTTTTGTTTTGGGAGCATATGATTAATGCCGCAAACTTAATGAGCCGCCTGAACATGCTACAAAATACGAGCGGTTTAAAGTAGCAACATAACAAGGCAAATAAAGCGGGACTGCTAACAGTTTGCTCGGTTCCGCTCCGCTTCACATTTTAGCAAACTATTAATCAGCCCCTTATTGTGGGCGTTAGTTTACTAAGGAGAGCTCGTGTATAAATACGAATTGGATATTATCGGCAATGCAATCGACAGCTTGGACGAAGCTCTAGATAAGTACGCGCAAGGGCAAAATGGATGCACAAGATCCCATAAATTTGCGCTATTGCATTTTTGTCATTTTATGGAGTTAATTTTAAAGCACTATATTTCAACGGTAGAAGAAAACTTAATATATTCAAAGGTATTCAGAGTTGTAGCCAAAAGAGCTAAAGACGATGGAGTTCCATTAATTGAAGCATTTGAAATTTTAGAAAATGAAGAGTTTGACTTTGAGTCTCCTATCAAAGGACATCAAAACCCCCATACAATTACTCTTGATATGGCCCTCGAATACGTAGAATCTGATAAAGAATACTTCGACTCAGAATTCGCTTCTGAAATTAGATCGTTGAAAGATCTAAGAAATAATATTGAGCATCATAAATTTGAAATGAACACCAAAGAAGTACGGTTAGTTTTAGGCAGATTAACACGAGGATTCGACGAGTTTACGGATATATTTAGTGTTGTTGGATTGCAAGATGTAATTAGTAAAAAACAATTAGGTGTTTTTCAAACATTAGCTGATGAATATGAGCATGAATTAGAAGAAGCTAAAGTTGAGGTAAGAGAAGCGCACAACGCTGCTTTCAGAGGTGTCAGACCAAAACACCAGTATGACGTGCATTGGGCAACTTATGATTGTCCAGAATGTAATGTTAGTGACTTAATGATTCCTAATGTCGATTCTTCAACAGGCTTTAAGTGCACTATGTGTGGGAATGAAGACTCAGAGGATATTGAGGTTGATTGTGAAATTTGTGGTTCATCTTGGCCAAATGGTGAAATGAGTAGTTGGGTTGATACATATAGCTATACATGTCCAGATTGCAATGATTTCGACAGCAAGTATTAACGTAATAACAAGCAAATCAACAAGGGCACGTAACAGTTGGCTACGTTTCGCTTCGCTACACAATTTTAGCCAACTATTACTTAGCCTGTTATTTGGGCGTTAAATTTCAGGAGAAACAATGAAGCTCATTCTAGCAACAATCCTCTCGCTAGTATTTTCTGCTAGCACTTTAGCAAGTGAGGCAGTTGAACTTCGCCACAAAGGTGTGGAGGCAGCATCGAAAGGTGATTTTGCATCAGCTCAAAAATACCTAGATCAGAGTGCAAAACTAGGATTTTACACAGCACAAGTTGAGTATGCATATTTGCTAGAGTCTAGCCCTGGCTCAGTACAAAATAGTGTTGAGTCTTATGCTTGGTACAAAGTGGTTATTGCGCGAGCAGGTGCTGACACAAAGTTCGCAAAAGAGGGGTTGTCTCGGCTAACCAAAGCAATGTCTGAGGCAGAGTTAAACCAAGCAAAAGAAACTACAACAAAATATATTGAACAATATGCCAAGTAAAAATTTAACACATATGAACCTTAACTCTGTCAATGCACCAGTTAAGCAAGTCGCTTACAGCAAACATTGGTTAACCTTAGCTAACAGATAGTTTCTTTTCACTGTTTTGCCCATTTACATTTGTCATATTCATCAATTGTATGAATAATAAAAATATTAATTTGGCTAAAGTAATACCACAACAGCTTTAATTTAAACATATGGAACTCTGATATTTAACGCTTATTATCAACTCCGCCATGGCACATTGACAAAAGTGTTTTGAGAGGGGGAGACACTATTAATCGTTAGGTCACAAAATCAAATTATGGAAAATAAAATGCAAAATGGATCGCAGGAAGATCAAAAAATATTTGAAGCGTCAATTAAGGCCTTACAGTCTGAAATAGCAAATGTAGGTGTGCATTTGATAATTGATGCAGAAGCTCGTCAAGCCTATTCAAAGCAAATATTGACAATGGCTTCTGAGCTTAGAATTAGTGCAAATACTGGAAGGATTACTTGGTCTGTAGCAGCTGCTCAAGCCCAAGATGCCAGAAACGTGATAATGGATGTGATTAGATCTAGAAGTACCCCTGTTGGCTTAGCTATGGCACAACAAATAAAAAGCGAAGGAAAAACCTTAAATGAGCTTGTAGCAAGGAAAACAAAACAGCTTTATGGGCAAACAATAACATTTGATGGACTATCTAAAGCTAAGCAAAATATCGTTTACTCTGAAATTGTAAAAGCTGCTGGAAAGTCTAATCCTAAAGTTACAGCTTCAATGAAAAAGCTATCTTCTGCTGGTAGGAGTTTAGTCTTTTTGTCTATTGCTATATCTGTATATACAGTTGCTACCGCTGATAATAAGTTTGATGCTGCTGGGAAGGAAATAGTGATAACGGGTGCTGGTATAGGAGGGGGAATTGCCGGAGGGGCTTTAGCTGGTTTAGCGTGCGGTCCTGGGGCTCCAGTATGTGTGACAGTTGGTGCATTTGTTGGCGGTGCGCTAGCAGCTTTTGGCGTGAGTATAACTTGGTGAAAAATATGATCATACTCGACAGTCAAGAGTTTAATACGCAGCCTATTTCTTCAGAGCAAAGTAATATATTTTTAGATGGCATTCAAACAGGTAAAAGAATTGATGGTAGTTATTTGGAGCTTTGCATTAAAACTGATGATAAATATCTTGTCTTTATGACTGACGATATCCCTAATGAAGATATGCTCCACATACATCTTTTGAATGAGAGTTTAGATGTTATTGATTCAGCTACAATTGGAAGTATGTATTCAACGGGATCGTTTAGAAACTATAATATTCAAAGCTCAAATACTATAACGTTCCATTTTATTGGCGATACTGAATGGAAAATAGAAATATTAGATAACAGGTCGCATTTACTGCCATTTATTTCGCTACCCAAAGGCGTTTCTAGAAAGCACACCTTTTCTCAATATTTTAAAGTACATGGTAATCCACACTCAGAAGTTAAGTGATTTAACACATATGGGCCTCAACTCTATCTATAGGCACTAATGTTCGTTTGACCGTTTTTATTCAGTGACGGTCAATTCTAAATCAATAAACAAATTCGTTTACTTCGTCTGTCGATGCACCAGTTAAGCAAGTAGCTTACGGCAAACACATATAGGCGCGTTACGTAGTAATCTCTTATTATGATCTCATCGCAGCCAGCTTTTTTCATATCTTTGTATGAAACCAAAGTAACCGATTGAATCAAAATAGGAACTCGGCTATGGTTAATACATCAATAAAAATAAATTAAAAACGAGTTATTCTACAGGCTCGTTAGGTGTTAGTGTCCTGATAATTGGGAGGATGTAAATGCAGTGGATTGCTATTCTTGCCGCTTTTGGTTGGAGTTTACTACAAGTTTTGATTTTGTTTTTAGCTACACAATGTATTTTTGGTCTTATAGAGTTTAGATCTACAACAGAAAATAAGTATCAAAAGTTATTATCACATTCTATCATGTGTCTTTTTTACTCTTTATTTATATTGCCATTCATTTCATTAGGCTTATTTTATTTTGCAGTTATAAATATTACTAATTGGCATGAACTTGAACCTGCAATTTGGACATTTGCAATTTGGTGGGGAGCATTATTCACTTTCTACTCCTTATTATCTGTAAAAAAATCGTATGTACAATCAGATAAAAGTAAATAGATAAAAAGCCACATACCACATATGAGTCTCAACTCAGTTAATAGGCACTTAAGCAAGTAACTTACGGCAAACACATTTCGGTGCGCCATGCAGTTATAAGTGCAGTAGTTGCTTTCACTCCTTTTAAGCGCAGCGTCTCAGAACCTCTTGGTGAATAATGCACTTAAACTTTTTGCGCAAAGAGCAATGAATGAAAAATAAATGAGGGATAATCTAAATAATAAAATTATTTTTAATTGGCAGTGCCAACTTAGCCTTAATGGCGTATTTTTATTAAGATGCCAGTAAAAAACGGCTCTGGTTCTGAAATTGGTGTACGCTGGTCTTATTCGCTATTCGTGAGCTGCGCTTTAAACTGTTTAATTTTTGCTTAGAGCTGATTAATTGCTGACAGTAAATAGCTCGATATCACTAAGGATGTGTTGATGAATACCGTGATCGCCGCTTTGCCGATTATTATTTTAATTTGGTTAATGACTAAGCGTGATCCGCTTCCTTCATATATTGCGCTGCCAGCCATGGCGTTATTAACTGGGTTTTTACAGCTAGTTTATTTTCGTGCTGATTGGCAATTAGTCGCCGCCAATTCGCTTGCTGGTGGTTTATCGGTTGCTACGCCTATTTCTATTATTGCCGGCGCTATTTTGCTCAATAGGCTGTTAGCTATTTCTGGTGCTGAAGCAACGATTAAAAGCTGGTTAGAATCAATAAGCAGTAATCCTGTTGCGCAACTAATGATCATCGGTTGGGCGTTTGCCTTTATGATTGAAGGTGCCTCTGGATTTGGCACACCAGCTGCTATTGCAGCTCCTTTATTAGTTGGTCTAGGTTTTGCGCCGCTTAAAGTCGTGGTGTTTACGTTGATATTAAACTCTGTGCCTGTGTCGTTTGGTGCTGTGGGTACTCCCACATGGTTTGGTTTTTCGAGTTTAAATTTAGTACCAGAGCAAATACTGGCTATATCACAATGGACTGCGTTATGTCATGTTGTTGCGGCAATGGTCATTGTGCCCATTGCCTTGCGGTTTGTGTTATCTGCAGAGGTGATCCGTCGCAATGGGATCTATATTTACTTAAGCATTTTTTCCTGCGTGTTACCTTATTGGTGGATAGCGCAATGGAATTACGAATTTCCCTCTTTACTTGGTGGCGCTATCGGCCTAGTACTGAGCGTTGTGTTTGCTAAATTTAATATCGGTTTAAGCACCGCAGACAAACAGATAACGCACAGCGTGAACATTTCGCGCAAAACACTGCTTATTGCGTTATCGCCATTATTGTTACTGATGATTGTTTTGTTGCTTACGCGAATTCAGCAGTTAGGCATTAAAGACTGGTTAAATAACGACAGTGCTTGGTTAGCGGCCGATTTGAGTTTTGCGCAATTTCAACTTAGTGCAGCCTTAATAATCTCACTGCAAGATATTTTTGCCACAGGGGTTAGCTGGTCGTATAAAACGCTGTATGTACCTGCCATTATTCCGTTTGTACTCGTGGTGGCGGTGTGTTTGCCGTTATTAAAAATGAATGCTAAACAAGTTAAACAAATGTGCAACGAAACAGCGCAACGAATCGCTTTACCTTGTGTTTCGTTACTGGGCGCATTGATCATGGTTAATTTTATGATGTTAGGCGAACACAACGCACCAATTTTTTATATGGCACAATCGTTTGCGCAACTGAGTGGCGAGAATTGGACCTTGTTTGCGGCTTTTCTCGGTGCTTTAGGAACATTTTTTTCCGGCTCAGCAACGGTCTCTAACCTAACTTTTGCTGGTATTCAATACAGCATAGCGCAGCAGGTTGGCTTACCGACTACATTAATACTTGCACTACAGTCCGTTGGTGCAGCAATGGGCAATATGGTCTGTATAAGTAATATTATCGCGGTGGCAAGTATTGTTGGTTTAAATAACCAAGAAGGCGTGGTGATCAAAAAAACAGTGCTGCCGATGCTGATTTATGCTGCAATTATTGGCATATTTAGTTATGTGTTTTTTTAATGCCTGTTAACCTGCTCGTGTCATGCTAATGATGCTTTTCGGTAGCTGTAGGGTAAATTTTGATATTGACAAAGTATAACAGCTAATTGAGCGGCCAAACGTTGATTGCGCACATATTCAAGGATATAAGCGACGCGCGTATATTGTTCTATTTAGCTTTGCTTAAAGATAATAGAAAACTTAGAGATAGTAATACCTTAGCTAATTTGTTAAAAATATATAAAGTAAAAAATGAGCGTGGTCGGAGCAGAAAGATCCGCCCTTCGCGCACTATAAAATTGTTAAGCCTCCAAGTGGAGTTGTAGATTGGGATATAAAAATTTAATCGTAGAAGATCCCGGAGCGCCTGCGACTGAAAAAGAGATTGGGGCTTTAGAAAAGGAATTGGGATGTTCTTTGCCTGAGGACTACATTCAGTTCCTTAAAACGTGTAATGGTGGATATTTAGAGTATGACATTCTTGTAGAGCTTGAAGACGACGCAAGTGAATACCTATCTTTTTGTGGGTTGTATAAAGCGAGCAACTCGCGTGAATGGGAATGTAATCCATTTGAATTGCAGCAGGAAAGAAAGAATGATGATTTCCCGCGAAAAAAGGTTTTGCCTATAGGTAGAGATGGTGGTTCAAGCCGGTTGTTTCTAGATCTGAGGGATGGTTATAAAGTTGTGGCTTTCGTCCAAGGGCTGCCAGAATGGACAGGGTTGCGAAAGAATGACGCGCTAGTGGTCTTAGCTGATTCATTTGATGAGTACCTTGAAAAACTGACTCTATGTGACGAAACAATTGAAGACCACATAGAGAACTTCGATGTAAATGCAGAAAGCGTTCAGGCCACTATAGAATGGCTTGATTCTATAGGCACCGCGTGGCGTAAGAAATATCAATCGAAATGGAATGAAAGAGTACCGTTTCATCAAATATAAAAGGCTTAACAAATGGCTGTTGTCGGACGTGCCTACGCTGCGCTCCGGCACGCCGCAAAGCCGGGCGTTATATACAAGGAATAGACATTTGAGTTGTCCAACGCTATATATATTTTCCGGTTTGCCTGCGGTTGGAAAATCTACACTTGCTCAACTGCTTTCGAAACATTTACGCATCTTATATGTCCGCATTGACACTGTTGAACAAGGATTACGGGATTTATGTGATCTGGAGCTAGAAGGTGAAGGTTATCAGCTCAGTTATCGGATTATTCAGGATAATTTGCTGTTGGGTCTTAGTGCTATTTCCGATTCTTGTAACACCGAGGAGTTTGTTCGTCGGGAGTGGGAGGCGGTTGCCACGAATGTAGGTGCGAAATTTGTAAACATTGAAGTCATTTGTACCGATCCAAAAGAGCATGAGCTACGAGCCATTAAACGAAAAAGCACTGTGGCAAATCTCAAGCCTCCTAGTTGGGATAAGATTAAAAACCGAGTTTACGAACCTTGGAGTTCAGAAGTTATAACGATTGACACAGCAGGTTCGAGTGTTGATGATTCATTAAAAGAACTCTTGGCAAAGTTGGGTGTGTGACGATTGTATATAACAAGTTGCTGCACCGGAAAAATGGCTCGCTGGCGCTCGTCATTTTCCAGTGAGCAAAGCGTTGAGTCTGTAGAATTACTCTTTTTTAATAAAAACAGCTTGTTTTATGGGTTCCAAAATACATTAGCTAATACTTTAAACACGCTTAGAGTTAATTACAGGAGCTAGTTTTTTAATTGAATTTGGCTGTTGGAGTTATTCTACAGCCTCGTTATAAGCCCCCAATAGAATTGAGTTTATGTCTCTTTTAGTATGTAAAAAATGTTATTCGACGATTGTTGCAAAGGATAAAACTCCAAATGCTAGGGATCGGAACTATATTTGTCCAGTTTGTGGAACTTCAATAAATACATTTAATATCAAATACTATTTAATCGCTTTTGCTGTGTTATTTCTTTTGTGGGCAATTTCGTTTTTTTCTCACCATATTAGTGAGGGGAATTTAAAATGGGATTCGGCAAATCAATCATCATTATTATTAGCTGTTATTATGGTAACCTCAATTGCTTTCGCAATTTATCGGCACTTAAAGGTAAATGACAAGTCAAAAAAATGGGTAGTATTAGGCTGTATTTCTTTAGTTTTGCTGCTCAATGAAATCCATATTGCAGCATCAAGAGTTTGGGGCTTGTAACAATACGCTCTGAGGTGGACAGCAAGCACTAAAGCTCTCTTTCCACCGCAAATTTTAACAGCCTTGCTCCCTTACTTTTCAATGCTGTTAGGTAAGTTGACTCATCTTTGGGCGTATGAGTCTTACAGCACCTAAAGAGTGTTCGTATCCATTTAAATGCCAGTGATCTGATGATGGTTGTTCTTACTTTATAAGCATGGGGATTCCTCTAAGGGATCCCCAAAAATAATTATTAAATTTCAATTACATCACTCACATCCATATTTTTCCAATCGAGTTGCACTACCACCTGTACGAAATAGGCTAGTCCTGCCAAATAATCTCGCCGTCGCAGTTTAATGGACTGTTTTTTGAAGTATCGCAGCCCAACAAATGCCCATGACACTACTCGTCTTTTTTTGGTTGAATTAGCTTGAAAAGCGCCTGTCTTTCCTGCTTTGTCTATCACTGCCCCCAGCATCATTGAGAACCAATGAGCCAGTGTGGCAAGCAGCAACAGTATGTCTAATCGATAGAGTTTGTTTGTCCTGTGCAGATCTGAGCCTAAGCCGAACCTAACACTTTTTTGATCTCGAAATCCTGCTTCTATCTGCATTCTCATACCATATAATTTGAGTACTTTTTCGAGAAAGTGGTGCCTCTTTGGAAGAGAAGAAACGAGTAGCCAAGGCTCCTTATAACCACGTTTTTTATCTCTTTTTAATAACTTATGTCCCTTGCCAACCAGCACTGCATGAGTTTGATATTTTGCACTTTTGGTCAACTCGGTCGCGCCAAGATACTGGCTCTTACGTTGATTGCTCTTGAATAGTGACTGGCATGGAACAAACTCATCGCTGCCCTGCGTTTTCAAATGTGCCGTACCTCGAACACGGCTAATATAATGCCAGCCATTGTTTCGCACGGCTTTGAGCCAAGGAACTTTAAAGCCCGCATCCGTCACAATTACGGGCCGGCAGTCACCCGGCAAAATCAGTTTGAGCATCTTTAAGAACCGTTTTTGAACTTTTGGGCAATGATACTGAAAACTGAATGCACTTTCCTGATACAGGGTCAAAGAACGACCTTCACTGGCAATGCTGGCACGCAGAATACAGTATTTGGTTTGTGTATCTGCATGACTCCAATCAACCAAAATGACGGGATGCTTTTCAGTGACCACAAAACGGCTTAAGCGAACATAAACCGATGTCGACTCACGCAAAAGCTCGTGGTTACTGAGTAGTCGATCAATACGTTTAATATCATGTTTTTCAGTTGTTTTTGAATTCAAGTTGCGGCCGATAGAAGTCAAGGTACATTGCTGACAGTGCAATAGAGATTTAACGGCAGCGACTAAAGTATTAAATCTGGCTTTATGAATTGAGTTAGGGGTGACAGCGTGGAGCATATTGTGCAAAATAGTAGACGCATTCATGGTGTTTAGTTCTGTTGTTTTTAAGCGATTCATAAGATCACAAAACACCATGAATGTTCCCTCGCTTCCCACATTTTTTAAGACTATTAATTCATTGATATATAAAGGCTAATTTTGGGGATGTTTTAGGGGATTCCTGTGGCTTCTTGCTGACGTCTATCGCGGTTTAGTAACGATGCTTTACCACAATAAATAACACACAGATAATCCTGCCATTGTGTTCGGTGACAGGGGATTACATCTGCTCAAATAAGCCACTTAAACACTAGTAATACCTGCCAAAACGCCAATTAAAGCAACAGCAAATCCTCTTTTTATATTTTACGTGAAAGTCAGTTGTCGATTGAATCAAAATAGGAACTCGGCTATGGTTAATGCATCAATAAAAATAAATTAAAAATGAGTTATTTTACAGGCTCGTTATAAGCCAAGGGGGCAAAGTGGAAATCAAGTACTGGTTCATTATTTTAGCAGTAGTAGCTCTATTAAATTTAGTTGTATCTATTTACTTGGCAAAGAGAGATGATTTAGAGGTTTTTCAAAAAGCAGCTCAAATTATTCTTGTTTGGTTAATTCCAATATTTGCTGCTATTGGATTATGGTTATTTCACAGGTCACAAGATGTTCCTCCTCGTTTATCAAAGCCTTTAGGTGGTGGCTCAAGTAGCAGTTCAAATATCACAGGTAGCGGTGATTAAAATGCTAATAACAAGCAATTAGGATCGGCAACGTCCGTTCATGGCACTCTGTTGCCATAATAATTCTTACAGGTCAAAAGACTGCTATTTTTATTTAAGTCGATTTAGCTACGACTAACTTACCCAACTGTAGTTATATTAAAGAATATGCTTGATTTAAATTAACTGCAGTTTATTTTTTCGTTGCTCGTTGCTCGTTGCTCGTTGCTCTCGCTATGGCAGCTTTTTATTTATTCGGGTATCATCTGCGCAACTTTGATTATCAGTTGCTATTTATGACCACGTTAAGTGCTAAGGAAAATATTCAAGCCATTGTTAAGGCGATTAAAGCTGAAGAAGCTAAGCTTCGTCAAAAGCATCCGTTATTAGCTCATCAAAATACTCTCGGGATGGCTATTTTATTATTATCACTCGGTGCGTTGATTGGGGTTGGTGCGCTTTATTACTTTGCTATTATCCCCGCGTGGCTATGTATTATTTTAGCGGCCATTGCAGCGTCAATTTCCCACGAGCTTGAACACGACCTGATCCATAAACAATACTTTAGTAATCAACCTTTTCTGCATAATTTTATGATGCTTACGGTGTGGTTGATGCGACCCAACACGATTAGTCCGTGGTATCGTCGTAAAATGCATTTGCACCATCATAAAGTGTCGGGCACTGAGCAAGACTTAGAAGAGCGCTTAGTGGGTAATGGCATTAAAAAACCATGGCTACGGGCGCTGGTGATTGTTGATGGCTTACTCGGCTTGTTGATTAACGCTAAACGTTTTAGTAAAGAAATCAAAGGCTTTAGCTTTTTTAAGGTATTTAACGCCGGGTTTCCGGTTACCACAGCGTACTTTGCTATTTTATACAGTGTAATTGTGTTTCATTTAGTTAATTTATTTACTCCACTTGCGGCTAATTCGCCGGCGTTGCTGCTGGACATTATGGCGCTGTTTGAGTTTTTAATGGTGGTGTTGATTGTGCCTAATATTGTGCGGTCAAGTTCATTAAATTTTGTTACTTCATCAATGCATTACTACGGCGGCGTTAACAATATGCTGGAGCAAACTCACGTATTAACTAGCCGTTTATTTATGCCGTTTCATTTGTTTTGCTTTGATTTTGGTCGAACTCACACTATTCACCACTTTGTGCCAAATCAGCCATTTTATTTACGCCAAATGATCAGTAAAAAGATCCTTGCCGTGATGAAAAAACACGGTGTGCGCTTTAATGATTTTGCGAGTATTAAACAAGCAAATCGCTATCAAGCTTCTTAATATCAAGGTACAAATTACTAATTGACCTCAAGCTAAGTTAAGGTTTTAACGTCGTTATCTAACTCAATATTTAGGTAACGACTATGAACCTTAATCAAATCACTTTACCTGTCACTGACATCGAAAAAGCAAATCAATTTTACTTGGTCATGGGCTTTACACAAATTGTAAAAACAGATCATTACTCACGCTTTGAGTGCGCTAATAAAGCCACGTTTTCTTTGTTATTAACCGATGATGCGTTTAGTAATGGCGCGGTTATATACTTTGAAAGCGAAGAACTAGACAAGTGGGTTGCTTGCTTAAAAGCTAAAGGCTTTAAGTTTGAATCAGACATCACCGAGCAGCGTTACTTGTGGCGCGAAGCGCTGTTAAAAGATCCATCAGACAATAAAATCAAACTTTATTGGGCGGGGAGTAATCGGCTGGATCCACCCTGGCGAGTTGAAATTATAGATTGATCGTATTCTTGCTATGTTGGGTATAAAGATAGTTTGTAGAAGAGTCTATTATGTTTGATAGTAGCCAAGTGTCTAGAATCATCGAGATGGCGTGGGAAGATCGCACTCCCTTCGAAGCGATCGAAAACCTATATGGTTTAAATCATTCCCAGTTAGTTAGTTTTATGCGCGACAATATTTCATCGGGTTCATTTAAAGTCTGGCGTAAGCGCCATGCTGGCCGTACAACCAAACATTTAAAATTACGTGATCCCGCTATTATGCGCAGCCACTGTAAAACCCAGTATAAAAATCGTTAATGGCATAAAAAGAGTGTTGAATATACCGCGTTATTTGGCGTAAAGTTGCTAACCACTATACGGCTAAAATTTAATTTAGGGGTTATTATGCAAATTACCGGACGTTGTCATTGTGGGGAAGTTACTTACCATGCAGAGGTTGATGAAACGAAAGTATTAAACTGCCATTGTACTGATTGCCAAGTAATTTCGAGTGGGCCGTTTCGTACAGTTGTGCTCTCTAAAGCGAATGCGATTACCTTTACGGCCTCACAACCGAAAGAGTATATAAAAGTTGCTGACAGCGGTAATAAACGTGCGCAAGGTTTTTGCGGCAATTGTGGTACTTCATTGTATGCGACCTCAGTTGGTGAGGGTGATAAAATTTATGGCTTACGAATAGGTGCTATTGAGCAGCGTGAACAACTTATTCCTAAAACGCAAATTTGGTGTCGCTCCAGTCCAGCTTGGTTAAAAGAGCTGAACACCATAACTGGCTTTGATACTGTGCCAAATGGCTAATAGCTATGCATGCGCTAACAGTTTTGCAAAAGATACGTTAGCGCGCATGGCCACATTGATATCTGCTTTTATGGCTAATGAATTAATAACGGTATTTATGTGAGCCACCTCAAATTGTGAATCAAGGCATGCGGCCAAATGAGTTTGCAGTAATGGTTCAAAATTATCATCCACCGCCAATGTACCCAGCTTTATTGCTAAAAGACACTGCTGAGAAAGCCTGTTATTAGCTGCATTCACACTAGCTGTAGAGGTTTGCTCAATTTCTTGTTCTACTAAAACGGTGCTCTTTGGCTGCCTTTGTAAGCATATTTGTTTAAGCACATTGAGGCTATTTAATGCTCTAGGTAGGCCTATAAACCTGACCATATAAGAGAATGCGCTATTAAGTTCATCAATCGTTAGCCCTTGATCTAGCCCTTCGTTCAGTAAACTTTTTAGCCGGTATAACTCTCCCATTGCCGCAAGGGCTGCAATAGCTGCAACAAGTGAATACTTTGTGTGGTTATTTACTTTAAGCATAATGTCTCTTTAAAAATTAAGTCGCGTAATTCAATGACAGCATTAACTGTTACCCTTCATTAAAAAGAACATCAATAACCTAGTTAAGGAGGAGTTACCTCAGCTCGGTGTTTTTGTTTTTTAACGATATGAGTAGGGTTGATTTATTTAGATTATTTGCCAGTGTTTATGATGATAATGTGTCAGCACATTGATATGCCTGAGCGAATATTTATTATTACTGATAATTGCTAAATGTGTTTGTTAAAACCAATGTGTTTTTTGCCTAAAACAACAGATCATGATTGTTATTAATATTTATTGTTATGCTTAGTGCTAAGCTTGGGCTATAAAATGATGACATTAATTTAAGACGTAATGAGTAACAAACAAACCCTGACTGAATCTGTGTTAGCAGTTGCAACACAGGATGGCATTTTTAATACCCAAATAGCGGCACTGACTTTAGTTAGGCGCAGCAATGTATCTGAGCCTATGCCGTGTGTGTACGGGCTTGGCTTAGGGGTTACTGTGCAAGGTGGCAAGCGCGTTACCTTAGGCGAAGATATTTATGATTATGCTGATGGGCAAACATTAGTGGCCTCTGTGGATGTGCCAGTTGTTAGCCATATTACATCCGCCTCTGTGCAGCGACCTTTTTTAGGGTTGCACTTAAGTTTAGACAGTAAAGTATTAGGCCAAGCGGTTGCCAATATGGATTTTAATGAGCAATACAACGGCACTCGTCAAAACGCTATGTCGGTGGTGGATGCCGATGACGGTATTTTAGATGCTATCAACAGGCTTATTAAGTTACTAACAGAACCACAGTTGATCCCTTTAGTTGCACCTTTAATTCAAGAAGAAATTGTTTTTCGGTTATTACAAAGCCCGCATAGTTACCTTTTAAGGCAAGTAGTTACTGCTGGATCAGCAAGTCAAAAAATAGCTAAAATTTTATATTGGCTTAAACAAAATTATAAAGATGATTTTTCGATAGTGGATTTAGCTGCTGAGGCGCACATGAGTGAATCAACGTTTCGTCAACATTTTCGAGAAGTGACTAAGCTCAGCCCGTTGCAATATATTAAAAATTTACGCTTACAAGAGGCGAGGCAGTTAATGCTGAATCAGCGCCTTGATGCGAATACGGCTGCTTTGCAAGTGGGCTATGAAAGCGCTTCACAATTTAGCCGCGAGTACACGCGATTTTTTGGCCGTCCACCGCTCAAAGATATAAATGCACTGCGTTTAAGCAATGCATTTATTTAGGTGTGTAGGTTAGCTATTGGCGTTATTTGTCATGGTGATATTGCGGCCCCCTAAATAGCCAAATACGGCGCATAAGGCACTTGCAAAGGCGCATAACCACAAGGTGGTTGTCCAATTACCAGAGTAACTATGTAATGCTCCTGCGATAATCGGCCCAGAGGCGGCAAGTAAGTAACCCAAGCATTGCGCCATACCTGACAGCGAGGTGGCTTGTTGGGTATCATGAGTACGTAAGCTAATAAACGACAAACCTAAAATAAAGCAAGCGCCAGAGCAAAACCCTAAGGTGACCGCCCACAGTGAGGCAAACTCAGGTAAATAAAGCAGCCCAATTGAGCCTGTTGCGGCTATTAGTGCTAACAAGCTGGTTAAAATTCGTTGATCTTTAAGCTTTGCCAACAATGGTATTAAGATAATGCCAGGCACTGCAGACGCTACTTGAAAGGCACCTTGTAGCGCACCCGCATGCTGAGCTGTATGGCCACCTTCAATTAAAATACTCGGCAACCAACTAATCATAATATAGGTAAAAAATGAATTTAACCCCAGCAGTAAGGTAATCTGCCACGCAAGTGCTTCGTGCCATACTTTGTTGCTGTTAACACTCGCCAGCAGATCTTTTGTGGGCTTGGTATGAAGTTTTAACTGCGGTAGCCAAACAATAATACTCACTAGGGTAAGTAAGCCATAACAAGCAAGGGCTAATTGCCAACCCATACTTTTATATTCAGCCAGCGGAATAATAAGCGCGGCATAACTGCCACCAAAAATACCCATCGCTAGTACGTAAGTAGAGGTCATTACCGCCACTTTATGTGGGAAGTCGCGTTTAATTAAACTCGGCAACAGCACGTTACCTATTGCGATGCCAATACCTATGATGGCGGTGCCTAAATACAACATAGCGGCAGAGTTTATTAATCGTGACGCCAGTCCTAGGCCAATTAGGATTAGTGCGATAAATAACGATATTTCCAAGCCTTGTTTTTTAGCTAGGCTTGCCGCCATTGGGCTTGCCAGTGCAAAGGCAATTAATGGTAAAGTAGTGAGCATACCGGCTTGAGAAGGGGTTAAAGCAAAGCTTAAGATAATTTGCTCAAGCACAGGAGCAAGCCCTGTAACCGGTGCGCGTAAGTTAGCGGCAATAAAGATAATGCCTAAAATTAAAATAGCAGAAGAAAAAGCAGTTCTTTTAATGGGAGTCGAGTTCAAAACTAAAATCATCAATAAGAAAGAGGGAGCGCAATTATAGTCTAAGCAGACACTACGTTGATATTAAATGGGATGAATAGACTTTCATTTCAAAAATAATTAACCCCACTTTTTAAAGTCATCCGTTAATAGGTTTAGTAATTCATATTTAATAAAAGCTAAGGTGACTTTATGAATAACAAGATGAGTAACATCCAAGCAATTAATTTACGTTTAACGGTGTTGAGCCTTGCGGTTATAGTTGGCTTAACCGGTTGTGAGCAAAGTTCACAAAGCGAGGTTGATGAACAACAAAACCAAACAAACAATGCGGCGAAGAGCAAACAAAACGATGAACAGCAATTAGAACTACAAGTGCAAACAAGGCAGAGACAACATGCTGTAAGTTATGAGGCCATGCCGCAAGGGATGATGCATGCAAGTGTTGCTATGCAGCGCCCGATATTACAACCGATGCCACCAGCTCCAGTTGATGATGTGGTATTGGTGTCAGAGCAAGATCGTGAAAACTATTTAAAATCCCAGCAGAATCCAGTTAAACAAACAGTTACTGAGCCGGTATCTACTTTCTCAATTGATGTAGACACGGGCAGTTACAGCAATACCCGTAGAATGTTGAATATGGGGCAGCTACCGCCAAACGATGCGGTACGCGAAGAAGCCTTTATTAACTATTTTGATTATGACTACAGTGCCCCCGAGAATATTAGCTCACCATTTAAGGTGCATACTGAGGTGGCAACGGCACCTTGGAGTCAACATCGGCAATTACTTAAAATTGGCATTAAAGGCTTTGAGATTGAAAAAGCAGATTTAAAAGCAGCAAATTTAGTGTTTTTACTGGATGTATCTGGCTCTATGAATGCACCCAACAAATTACCCTTATTAAAAACCAGTTTAACCATGTTAACTAAACAATTAGATGAAAATGATTCAGTTGCCATTGTGGTGTATGCCGGTGCTGCAGGCGTGGCATTGCCAGCAACTAAAGGCAATGATCAACAAGCTATCAGCGCAGCATTAGATAAACTGGCCGCGGGCGGTTCAACAAATGGCGAGCAAGGCATTGAGCTTGCGTATCAAATAGCACAGCAAAACTTTAAAAAAGACGGCATTAACCGAGTGATTTTGGCCACCGATGGCGACTTTAATGTAGGCATGCAATCAGTTGATAAACTCAAAGAGCTGGTGGCAGCAAAGCGCAAAACGGGCGTTGCACTAACCACGTTAGGCTTTGGCCAAGGTAATTATAACGATGGCTTAATGGAGCAATTAGCTAATATTGGCAACGGCCAACATGCGTATATTGATAACATTAACGAAGCACGCAAAGTACTGGTTGATGAGCTTAGTAGTACCATGCAAATTATTGCCAAAGACGTAAAAATTCAGCTGGAGTTTAATCCTCAACAGGTCGCTGAGTACCGTTTAATTGGTTATCAAAACCGTATGCTTGCTGCTGAAGACTTTAATAACGATAAGGTTGATGCTGCAGAGTTGGGAACTGGGCATACAGTAACTGCGTTATATGAAATAACCTTAGCGAACTCCGCGCATAAACAAATAGATGAACTACGTTACCAAGCTACACAACACAAAAAAGCTGTTGCCAGCAATGAACTTGCCTTTGTAAAAGTGCGTTTCAAACAGCCTGACGGCGAGCAAAGCGAATTGCTTACGCAAGCTATCAGTAGTGATAAAATACAGCCGTTATCGCAGGCAAGTTCCGATTTTAAATTTGCCGCGGCAGTTGCTGGGTTTGCGCAGTTATTAAAAGGTGCAAAATATACCGGAGACTGGCAGTATGAGGATTGCGCTAAATTGGCAACCGCTAACAAAGGCAGAGACACATTTGGCTATCGTAGTGAGTTTGTGCAACTCGTAAATAATGCTGCGGCACTGTGATTTAAGTAAAGGACGTTATGACGGAACTCGCTGATGAGCAATTAATGTTGAGTTATGGGCAAGGGGATGTACAGGCTTTTTCGCAGTTGTACACCCGCCATAAAAATAGCTTATATCGTTATTTTTTACGCCAGTGTGCAACCCCGCAAGTGGCTGAAGAGCTTTATCAAGAAGTATGGAACAAGCTAATAAAGGCGCGTTCGCAGTATCAAGCGAGCGCCAAATTTACTACTTGGTTGTATCGTATTGCCCATAATGAATTAATTGATCATTACCGCCGAACTGGTACGCAAAGTAAGTGGTTAGACGACGATAATCAAGATCTTGAAACTGCCGATTTTGCCGATCATAACAGTCAATCAGCTGCTGAAAAACTTGAGCAAGACCAGCAAGCCGCGCAGCTAAAAGTGTGTTTAGCGCAATTGCCCCGAGAGCAAAAAGAAGCATTTTTACTTAAACACGAAGCTGGTTTTACCCTTAAAGAAATTGCCGAATTAGTGGCAGAGACTACTGAAAATATAAAAAGCCGCATTCGTTACGCGCAAGCCAAGTTAAAGCAATGTATCAGATATAAAATGGAGACTAGCAATGAGCGATAAGTTAACCAGTCATGATATTGCTTCACTTTATAAACGCGGTGCTACGGAGCAGCCAAGCTCACAACTTGATGAGCAAATACTAAAACACGCAGCAGATGAGGTTGCAGATAATAAAGTCACCCCAATTCATAAACCTAAGCGCTTTTATCAAACTTGGTATGGGCAATTATCGACTGCGGCATCACTGGTGTTAGTCGCTGTTTTATATGTGCAAAATAGCGCACAGTATCTTAAGCCGTCAGAGACAATAAATGAGCTGCAAATTTTAGCTGATGAACAGACTGCTTTAGCACCTGCGGCCTCGCCTGAAATGATGCAAAACGAAGCGCAAGAGCAAGCGCAAGAACAAGCTCAAATGATGCAATTAAAACAAACCCAGCAGCGCCAACAAAGTGAAAAAATGGCTGGCAGGCAATTTGCCGCACCAAGCATGACAGCGAAAAGTGCGTTGTTATTAGAGCTTGAAATTATCACCGCAGAGGTGGCGAATACATTTAGGCGTATAGATACATTTATTGCAGATGGTAATACCACGGCCGCTAAAGCTCAGCTGACTGAATTATTAGCAGCGCACCCCGAACTCAAGGTGCACTTAAATGCGCAATATAAACAGCTATTACAATAAAAGATAATCCACTTAGGTTCGCTATATGGCTATCTTTTTGGTCTTATACAACTATGTTCGCTATATGGCGAACTTACCTAAACTTGGTAGCTACCAAGCGTAACTTGCTGAGAACATCACATTACGTGGTCGCCCTGGGAAATAACGGTCGCCAGTAAAGCTAGTATAATCGGCTCGCTCGGCATAGGCGGTGTCGGTTAGGTTGTTAATGCGCGCGGTTAGTTTTAACCGTTCAGTGAGCTGCCAAGCCCCACGTAAATTAATTAAATCATGACCTGCGTAACTATGTAGGTTTTCAGGGTCGGTAAAATAGTCACTGACATGATGCCATTCAATAGCAACTAGGGTGTTATTGCTGATTTGCCAGTTGGCTTGTAGGTTGGCAATATTGCGCGGCGCTGTGTCTATATCGTTACCGTTAATATTTACCCCAGATAACACTTGGTCATAGTCGTAGGTGTGCACCGCATGGCTTGCAGCAAGGGCAAGCTTTATTGACTGAGTAAGTTGATAATCAAGCTCAAGTTCAATACCGCGGTGCTGAGTTTGCCCGTCATTAATGGTAAAAAAGTCGCTATCGCGAAAAATCACGTTTTGTTTGTTCATCGCATATGCAGAGAATACATAATGCAATTGTTGATATTGCCCTTTAATGCCTATTTCAAGGTTATCTGCTGTTTCTGACTCTAGCTCGGCAACCTGTTGCTCGCGTTGTAACTGATAAAGCTCAGCCGCTTGCGGCGCACGGTAACCGCGAGATAGGTTTGCATATAAATAATTATCAGCACTTAATTGATAACTCAGGCCAAGTTTAGGCGATGTATTGGTAAATTTATTTTCGCCACTTGGTGGGCGAGAGTAACGACAACCGCCCATTGCGCATTCGCTGCCATCTTCTTTTGTGCGCCCGGCGAGCATATTATTGTTGTAATCGTAATTGAGCTGCTCAAAGCGCGCGCCTAAGCTAATAGCGAGTTGCTGCCACTGCCAATCAAGGCTGATAAAAGGGGCGAGTAGCGTGCTGTTTACATCGTAATCGTAATGCTTACCTTGCGGCACTGTGGCGACTAAAAATGCCGAACCTTGGGTTGCTTGATCTTGATATTGTAAAAAATCTGCACGGGTGTATTCGCCGTCTAGGCCTAAGTTTATTGTCAGTTCATTGGAGTAAGCATGTTGCCAGAGTGATTGAATACCAACGCCCTTTTGGCTGTTTTCTTCAAGCGGCGTACCCGGTAAAAAGTGCTTGAAAAATGTCATACTTTGATTGCGCACATAAGGGGTAATGGTGAGTGTATCTTGTGCGGTTTGCCACTGCGCTTTTGACCAAAGCCGCAATGAGCGGGCGTTTCTAAATGCATCAGGATCAAAGTTTTGCTGGGCTATTTCATCATCTTTATAGCTTTCAAAGCCTTCAATAAACCCTGCGGTTTTTTGATCAAGATTAGTATAGCTTAGCCCTGTTGTAATTGAGAGTTCGTCGCCGGTATAACGATGACGTAGGTTTAATTTTTCTTGATCGACGCTTTCATCATCACGGTAACCGCTATCGCGAGTAATACTGGCATTGATGCCAACCCCTTGATTGCCTAAATCTTTACCGCTTCTCAGTTTTAAACGGCTGTAGCCGTAAGAGCCTAAATCAACGCCGAGCAAATGTTCATCATAAGTGGTATCAGGGGTGATCACATTAATAACCCCATGTACGGCGTTGGAGCCGTAAAGGGCAGAGCCTGGGCCTTTTAATACTTCAACCCGCTCGGCCATTTCAGTGTGCGCTTCAAACAATTCGTTAATATTGCAAAAGCCTGCCGCACGCAGGGGAATACCGTCTTCAGCGGTGAGTAATCCACCACAGGCACCCGCCCCAGAAAGAACCGGAGAGCGCAGTGCGGGTAAATATTCTTGACCATTACCATGTTGTACATTGGCACCAGCAACCTGTTTTAACACTTGTTCAATATGAGTCGGGGCAATTAAATCTAGCTGCTCTTTAGTGATACTGCTAATTACTAAAGGTAGCGGATCGGCGCTTACGTCAACCCGTGACGCGGTGGTAGTAATGCGTTCAATATCGCTTTGCGTGGCGAAAGAGTTAAAGGCTGTTGGGGTAATGAGCACTAGGCACAGTAATCGAGAAAGCATGAAAGCCCTTTATCTAAGATATTTCAAAAGGGCAGGATATAACCTTTTTTGGGGATTCTAAAGCTTTAGCTTAAAACGGAGCTGGCTGCGGTTTTGTCTTTTGCTTATATTGCTTAAAAACTAACGCGCCCGCTAATAGCATTAACAAGCCATATAAGCTACCACCACTACTGCCATCTTTATGATTTACATTGGCTATTTTCTCTTCTTTTACGCGGGTTTTAAATGAACCAAGCTCAGCATCTAAGTTTGTGATCATGTCATCAACAGCTAAGTTAAAGCTGCCTTGTGACTGTTCGTTTAAGGTATCATCAATACCGACGGCTGTACTGCGTTGCTCTACTTTGTTAATCCCCGGAGCTCGAAATAACATTTTTTTACTTTTCAAATCAAAAACGGCAGTATCAACAAAAGTCTGAACTGTGTTTTCGTTGCCTGGAATAACGTATAAACCAACAATCGTTAAGTATAAGAATGCGGCATTATTTTCGAGTGTTTGTGATACTTGGTCGTAAGACACCAGCGCCATAATATCAACATCGTATAATCTAGATACCTGCTCAAGTGTGATAAATCCTTGGCCTCCTTTTAAATAACTGCTTGGAATAATTTCAATTCGGTCGATATAGTCGTATTGCATAAACTGTTTTTTTACTTTTTCAAGCAATGCAATTTCGTCGTTACTGCGAATGCCAGAGTCATATTGATTGGGAATAAATGCAATACCGACAGTGGCAGGTAAGTTGAGTGTTGGCACGCTTGGTTGATGGGCTTGACGACTTTGTTCATCAGGGTATAGGAAATCCACGAGGCTACTTGAGCGCGTTTTTTGATTCGCATTTTGGCTGAGCATAGTGCTACAGCCAGCTAATGCGGTAATGACAATCACCAAAACCAATTGTAGAGTTTTCATATTATTCCTTTTTATAATTAAGTGATCCGATGAGTTTGAACCTAAAACAGTGAAAAAGTTCTTCCGCTGTTACTTTAAGGTAATTTTGGTTGTTAAACTAGATTGCTGAATAAATGCTTCATCGTGGCTTACCAATATAAAGCTACCAGTAAAATCAGCAAGATTTTGTGCAAGTCGCTGCTTGTTATCAAGATCCAAATGGTTATCGGGTTCATCTAGTAATAATAAATAGTCCCCCGCATTTTGCGCGGCAATTAACATGGCTAATTGCATTTTCTCGCCGCCGCTAAGTTGACTAATTGGCCGATATACATCATCGCCCTTGAAACCAATATTCGCTAGTAGATGGCGGATTGTTTGTAGCTCTAGAGCACAATGTACCTCTAGTGCTTTGACTAAGCTGTCAGTGGCGGTTAAAAATGAGCAGTGCTGGTCAATATAAAGCACCTTGCTGTTTAGATGAATTGCCGTTGCTACGGATGACTTTGCAGATTCATTGATCATCCTTAGTAGCGTTGATTTACCCGAGCCATTTGGCCCTGCAATATGTAATTTATCGCCACTGTTTATTTGTAAGGTCACAGACTGGTTACTGCTAGCAAAAGGCAAGCAAAGCTTATCAATAAACAGCAAACGTTTATTGCTGCTGGGTTGGCTGAACTTTAACTTTCGTTCAATGCTGTTCGGCAGTTGCTGTTGCAGTGTTTGCCGTTTTTCGGCTAAGGCGTTTAGCTTCGCTGATGCTAAACGCTCGCTAGCACCTTTATTGGCTTGGGCACTGTTTTTCTTAAAATCTAACATCACTTTAGGTTGGCTGGCGCTGCTGCGATGTTTATTGCCTTGCGCCGCTCTTTGCTGCGCTTTTTCATGGTTTAGCTGGGTTTGTTGTTGGTGTTTTTTTTGTTCTTTTGCTAGGTGAGCAATTTGTTTAGTTAGCGCCGTTTGTTGCAGTGCTTTTTGCTGGCAAAAATGCTGGTAGTTACCGGTCTCGTAATGGATACCGAGACTGTTTAACTCAATGATAGCGTCGCAGTGATCAAGTAATTGGCGATCATGACTAACAATCACTATTTGCCCTGTAAAGGCATGCAATTGCGTTATTAACCATTGCTTTGCTGTTTGGTCTAAATGATTGCTTGGCTCATCTAAAATCAGTAAATCAGGCTGTGCTTGCAGGGCACAATAAAGTGTTAAGCAGCGCTGTTGGCCGGGGCTCAAATAACTAATAGGGGTATTTAATGGCGCTTCAATAGCTAGGCTCAACAACTGTTGTTGATAATTTTGCTCACATAACCAATCGTCGCCGATTAGCGCAAAATCTGCCTCAGCAATGCTCCCGTGCGTAATACGTGCAAGCGCTGCCAGCTTTTTATCTATACCCAATAATTGGGCGATAGTGTTGGCTGAGCCTTGTAAAGAATGATCACTTAATTGCTGTTGTGATACGGCTAAACGAGTGCCCGTAAATTCAACATGTCCGGAACTGGCTTGCTGTTGATTTGCCAATATGCTCACCAATATTGATTTTCCGCTGCCATTAGCGCCGATGATCGCGGTGAGCTTTTCGGGGATTGAAAAATTAAGCTGGTTAAATTGTACATGGCCATCAGGGTGTTGATAGCTTAAATTGTGGATGTGTAATGACTGCATAATGCCTCTGGAGTAAGCAGGGCATGGCGCGCAAAGCAATTAAGATTAACTGTGTATCGTTAAGTATATAGCTAGAAATATGACGAATTTTGCGCCCACTAACCCTGTAAATTCAAATAAATAAAACGAATTTCAACAGGTGTTAGTTATTCATTAATGCGCAAACTCCAATAAGGTAAGTGAGGGGATTTTAGGCAAAGGCCATGTAGTTGTCACGTTTTTATTTGCTTGTAAGTTAGAATGGATTATTACTTTTTCTTTTAAGATTACAAACGGATAGTTGAGTATGTTATCGTCAGGTTTCTTTATGGTTAATAGTTTGATTGATAAGTTGTTGGTGTTATTATCGGTAAGTTAATAAGAGGTTGCATTTTATAGTGAACCGACAAACTTAAATATTTGTATAAAAGGGAATTAATATATGAAGAAAATAATCTCAACAGAGTTTAATGTTTTTGCAACCTTCGCACTGTTACTTGTTATGTTTATATTTACACTCTTCACGGTTGATGTTTCAGCTGGGTATGGAAATAGCACTTTGTTAGATTTGCTTTTTACTCAATTTTGGTTGAAGGTTTTATTCTCTTTATTATTACTTATTGGAGTGGCTATAACTATTTCTTATATATTTAAAGAAATTTGGAATAGGTTACTTTGTGATTTATTTCAAGTAAGAGAAGTTAACATTAATGAGGCTTATTCAATTAGTGTTTTATTGGTTTCATTAGTGGCCATTTAGTTTCTTACTTACAACTTGCTTTTATAAAAAAGTAAATAATAAAACTTAAATTAGAAATGAGTTTTTTAATTTAAGTTTGGAGTTATGAAATCCAACCCGTACGTTATTATTTATCTAACCATTTGTTCATTGCTTTATCGTAGGCGTCGGTTACTTTTGTTTTAGCGCAATTGATGCCTACTAAATAACTATCTGGTAGGTCACTTATTGGCATTACACCTGCTCCAATCGACACTTGTTTAAAGCACCTGTCGCCGAAGCGATAGGTCGTAAATTGCATGCTTTGTTGTTCAATTTTTAATGGGTTTATGGCGGCTTTTTGGTGCTCATTTGGGACTGTGATACGCTGCGATTGCGCTAAAGCATGTGACACTTTGTGTGTGGATGGGAATGTATTTTGTTGTTGCTTTAGAATACTCTTCAAGCCTAGTTCGAGGTCTATTTTTGTAGCTGTTAGTGGCTGTTAGTGGCTGTTAGTGCCTCAGGCGTTGCAGGCTTTTTAATTTTTATAACGGCGTCTGCTGCAGGGCTAAAACATCCCCAAAATTAGCCTTTATATATCAATGAATTAATAGTCTTAAAAAATGTGGGAAGCGAGGGAACATTCATGGTGTTTTGTGATCTTATGAATCGCTTAAAAACAACAGAACTAAACACCATGAATGCGTCTACTATTTTGCACAATATGCTCCACGCTGTCACCCCTAACTCAATTCATAAAGCCAGATTTAATACTTTAGTCGCTGCCGTTAAATCTCTATTGCACTGTCAGCAATGTACCTTGACTTCTATCGGCCGCAACTTGAATTCAAAAACAACTGAAAAACATGATATTAAACGTATTGATCGACTACTCAGTAACCACGAGCTTTTGCGTGAGTCGACATCGGTTTATGTTCGCTTAAGCCGTTTTGTGGTCACTGAAAAGCATCCCGTCATTTTGGTTGATTGGAGTCATGCAGATACACAAACCAAATACTGTATTCTGCGTGCCAGCATTGCCAGTGAAGGTCGTTCTTTGACCCTGTATCAGGAAAGTGCATTCAGTTTTCAGTATCATTGCCCAAAAGTTCAAAAACGGTTCTTAAAGATGCTCAAACTGATTTTGCCGGGTGACTGCCGGCCCGTAATTGTGACGGATGCGGGCTTTAAAGTTCCTTGGCTCAAAGCCGTGCGAAACAATGGCTGGCATTATATTAGCCGTGTTCGAGGTACGGCACATTTGAAAACGCAGGGCAGCGATGAGTTTGTTCCATGCCAGTCACTATTCAAGAGCAATCAACGTAAGAGCCAGTATCTTGGCGCGACCGAGTTGACCAAAAGTGCAAAATATCAAACTCATGCAGTGCTGGTTGGCAAGGGACATAAGTTATTAAAAAGAGATAAAAAACGTGGTTATAAGGAGCCTTGGCTACTCGTTTCTTCTCTTCCAAAGAGGCACCACTTTCTCGAAAAAGTACTCAAATTATATGGTATGAGAATGCAGATAGAAGCAGGATTTCGAGATCAAAAAAGTGTTAGGTTCGGCTTAGGCTCAGATCTGCACAGGACAAACAAACTCTATCGATTAGACATACTGTTGCTGCTTGCCACACTGGCTCATTGGTTCTCAATGATGCTGGGGGCAGTGATAGACAAAGCAGGAAAGACAGGCGCTTTTCAAGCTAATTCAACCAAAAAAAGACGAGTAGTGTCATGGGCATTTGTTGGGCTGCGATACTTCAAAAAACAGTCCATTAAACTGCGACGGCGAGATTATTTGGCAGGACTAGCCTATTTCGTACAGGTGGTAGTGCAACTCGATTGGAAAAATATGGATGTGAGTGATGTAATTGAAATTTAATAATTATTTTTGGGGATCCCTTAGGCTGCAGGGGCAAGAGGTTTTACAGGCTTTTCCGATAGCGGGACTTCTGCGTGCTGGCCGCTGGACTTTTCTATTACAGGCAATGGTTTAGGCTTAGGTGTCATGCTGACCATGTATGCTTTGATGGGTGGAACTTCTCGTACTTTTAACTTTGGTGTTTTGACAGACATTAAAATTGCAAAAATTATCCCGTGGAGTAGTAATGAAATAATAAGAGACCAGCGCCATGTTGTCACAATATGTGTTCCCTAAACGATAATTTGCTATGACCACATAAGCTGTAAAAAGTGCCTATAATTTAGCATCTTGCTATTGTTTGTTTTAACATCAATTTAATATGTAAGTGCTTACTGTCTTTACACTCTTTACATTATGTTTCATCTTTGATTCAGCTAAAGTTGCTAGGCTTGAAACCAGAGCAACAGTTGAGGTTACAATTATGAAACGAACAATCGTATTTTCTTTAGCCATATTTGGCCTAAGTTTATTGCCGTTAGAAGTCAGTGCCAAGCATGAGCGTGAACATGAGCGTTATGAACATCGCCATGAACATAAAAAACACAGCAAAAAGCATCATAAAAAATATTATAAACACCGTCGTAAACATCACGATACGGTTTATTACCGTGAACTTCCGCCAGGTTTGTATAAAAAGGTGTCCCGTGGGCGTGGCTTACCACCCGGTTGGTACAAAAAATATCATCGTGGCGATCGTCTTGATAGAGATATTTACCGCCGTGGTCGGGTGATCAAGCGCCATGATCGCCAAGGGCTTATTTTACTGGAAGTCGATGATAGGTTAATTCACCTTGTTCACGATACCCGAGAAATTCTTTCGATTGTCAGCCGTCATCATTAAAAATAGCTATTAAGTACTGAGTTATTTACCTTAATTCATAACATGTTGATGAATTATTGCTACTCTTAAAATGAATCATCGAGGGGAAAAACAATGAAAGCACTTATTTCTATTGCACTGCTTGGCATAGTGTTATGTACTAGCACTGCTTTTGCTAAACATGACAATCAAGAGAAAGCTAAAAATAAAGAGAAAGGCAGCCTACCACCTGGGCTTCAGAAAAAAGTGGCAAAGGGTGGTCAATTACCACCTGGTTGGCAAAAAAAATACCATAAAGGCGATATATTAGACCGTGATATTTATCGCCATGGTAAGATTTTAAAGCCAGTTGATCGAGATGGCCGCATAACCATAGAAGTGGATGACACTGTCATTCATATGGTGCATGATACTAGAGAAATATTATCGATTTTAAGCCGCTATAAATAAAGGATTAATAAATGTTAACAGTGTTGGTATGTGTGTTGAGTGTGTTATTAGTTGCCACCTTGTTACCTCTGTCTTATAGCCAACACTACCTGATCCGTAGCTGTGATTTTATCCGTTTACAAGTATTTTATGTTGCGCTGTGTGGCTTACTGATGGCGATTTACGGGGTATCATACGAGCCAGCTGTGCTGAGTATATCGGCGCTTGTTATGGCCGTTGTTATCTTAGCAATTCAAGGTATGTGGATTTATCCTTACACTTGGCTTGCTAGTAAAGAAGTTGCGTCATGTTTAGATGATACACCACACAGTATTCGTATTATGTCGGCTAATGTATTGATGTCGAATGACAAATACAAGATGCTGATCGATTTGGTTAAAGAGCACCAACCTGACTTACTGATCACCTTAGAAACTGACCTAAATTGGCAACAGCAGCTAAGTTGTTTAGAAGACGCTTACCCGCATCGCGTTTATTGCCCCAAAGACAACCGCTATGGCATGCATTTGTACAGCAAGTATAAAATTAAACAACAGCAAGTTTGCGAGCTGGTAGAAGACGATATTCCTTCCATCCATATTTTATTCGAAACCGCCGACGGTATTGAAATGCAAGGGCACTTTATTCACCCTGCGCCCACCGAGCCCTACAGAAGAAGATACTTCTAGACCGCGAGATACCGAATTAATTATACTTGCTAAAGCATTAAAAAATAATAAACGACCCACCATAGTGGCAGGCGATCTGAATGATGTAGCTTGGTCGCGAAGCACGCGTTTATTTATGAAAATTAGCGGCTTTTTAGACCCTCGCAAAGGCCGTGGCTTTTTTAATACTTTTCATGCTGGCTACTTTTTTATGCGTTGGCCACTGGATCATTTATTTCACAGTCACGGTTTTACCGTGAAACGCATAAAGCGCTTAGAGAAATATGGCTCTGATCACTTTGCGTTATTAACTGAGTTGGTACATAGGCCGCAAAATGAAAATCAACAACTTGACGACGAGATGGATGTTCAACAAGCGGTTGATGAGTTACAAATGCCAGCGCATTCTAAAAGACAAGTGCCCACCTTTTCAGAATAAATCAAAGCTTAAGGGGCGTTCAGCCCCTTTTATTAGCGATTGACCATAATGGTTTTAATATTGACAAATTCACGAATGCCAAAACCGCCATGCTCTCGGCCATAGCCGCTGTCTTTCACCCCGCCAAATGGTAGGTTTGGTTGAGCAAGCCCATAGCCATTAATATTTACCATACCAGTATCAAAGTGTTTTTTTGCCAGCTCAATGGCTTTCTTTTCATCTTTAGAAAAAATACCGCCGCCTAAACCATAGCGTGAGTCATTGGCAATGCGCATAGCATCTTCGTTATCTTTTGCTTTGATAAGTGAAGCCACAGGACCAAATAACTCATCATCGTATGCGGGCATGCCCGACGATAAATTCTCAAGCAAGGTAGCTGGATAGTAAAAGCCTGTTTGCTTAGGTATTTCGCCACCAGTCACAATAGACGCACCAGCCTCAACTGATTGCATCACTTGTTTATGAATTTTGTCTCTTAAATCCTCGCGTGCCATTGGGCCAAGATCGGTGTTTTCATCCATAGGATCGCCAATTTTTAAGGCGTTAAATTGCTCTACTATGCCTTTTTTAAACTCATCGTATAAGGCTGCTACTACCACAAAACGTTTTGCTGCTACGCAGGTTTGGCCGTTATTAACCATGCGACCTTGCACACAGGTTTTAATTGCCAGTGCTAAATCCGCATCATCAAGTACCAAGTAGGCATCGTTACTGCCAAGTTCTAGTACGGTTTTTTTAACCTGTTTAGCTGCTTGTTCGGCCACTTTTTTACCTGTGTCATCACTGCCTGTAAATGTTACTCCACGAATAGCGCTGTGGCTGATTAACTCGCTGGCAGTTTTGCCATCGATTAATAAATTTTTAAATACATGGCTTGGAAAGCCTGCTTCAATAAACAATGCTTCGATCTTTTCAGCCATACCAAAAACGTTACTAGCGTGTTTGAGTACTGTGGTGTTGCCTGCCATGATATTAGTAACGGCGTAACGTACAACTTGATAAAGCGGAAAGTTCCAAGGTTGGATACCTAATAAAACCCCCGTTGGCTGGTAGCTAATGATGGCGTGACCATTCTCCATTGGCCGCTCTTCATCAGCCAATTGAGCTTGACCGTGCTCGGCGGTGTAATGGCAAATTGCTGCACAGAGCTTGACCTCTTGCAAACCTTGCTGATACAACTTACCCATTTCATTAGTCATGAGTGTGGCAAGTGACTTTTTGTGTTGTTCAAACAGATAGGCTAGCTGGTTTAAATACTTGGCACGATCAGTGAGTGAAATATGGCGCCAATCTAAATATGCTTGCTGACATTTGCCTACCTCGGTTTTTGCTTGTGCTAAAGTAAGCAGTGTATATTCTGCAATGGGTTGTTCAGTGCTTGGATTGATCGTTGTTACTGTATTAGTCATCATAATCTCCTTACAAATAGTATGTAGGGAGTGTGCAAAGCTAACACCAACTCTGTATTAATGTGTTTTATATTCTTAATGCACTGTAATTATTGGATTTTTTATTTTTATTAGTTCATTCTTTTATTATTTTCAGTTAGCATTTAGTTTTATGTCGGTAAAAAGTGCAGGTGACTGAAAAAGTTACAAGGAGTATGTTGTGGCGTTATCTTTTTTTAATACGCATTTAGCGCTTATTCAAGCGCCGATGGCGGGTGTACAAGACTTTCGTTTGGCTGCTGCTGTGAGTAATGCCGGTGGTTTAGGATCATTACCCTGTGCGATGCTCTCTAAAGAACAGTTAGTTAGCGAGCTTGATAAACTGACTCAAGCGACCAGTAATCCCTATAACCTTAACTTTTTTTGCCATACACCAGCCAGTTATAGCAATGTACAAAAACAGGATTGGCACCAGTTACTTGCCCCTTATTTTGCTGAATTTAATATTGATCAAGCAAAGTTAACAATGACGGCTTCGCGTCAGCCAATCGATGCAGACACTGTGGCAGTTATTGCGCCTTTTAAACCGCCCGTTGTGAGCTTTCATTTTGGCTTGCCCGAGCCTGCCATAGTACAGCAAATTAAAAGCTGGGGCGGCAAAGTGATATCCACTGCTACCACTGTTGAAGAAGCCAAGTGGTTGGCAGCTAACGGAGCCGATGCCGTTATAGCACAGGGTTTAGAGGCGGGCGGCCATCGAGGGCACTTTTTATCAATGGACTTAAGTTTGCAGCAGCCAACGGCGGTATTGGTTGAGCAATGTGTGGCTGAGCTTAATGTTGCTGTTATTGCCGCAGGCGGCATTGCCACTGCCGAGGATGCAAAAAAAATGCAATCATTAGGCGCTGCAATGGTACAAGTAGGCAGTGCTTATTTACTGTGCAAAGAGGCAACAACGTCAGCGCTGCATCGCGATGCTATTTTACAGCAGCCAGCGAACAGCACGGCGCTGACAACGGTTTTTTCTGGACGCGCTGCTCGAGGGATTGAAAACCGCGTTATGCGCGAGCTTGGCACTATGCCACAGCAAGCGCCTGCATTTCCATTTGCTAGTATTGCGCTAAGTGCATTGCGTGCTAAATCTGAAGCACAAGGCAAAAGTGATTTTTCGCCGTTATGGTGCGGGCAAAAATACATTGTTAGAGAAAATATTAATGCCGCAGCACTGTCAGCCTTATTAATGACACAATGGGATTAAGCGATATAACGGGCTATTTGTTTTAATAAATAGGTTTCGCGAATGATAGATAGCCCTTGTTTATCACTGGTTGCCAGCGTTCGCTCGTTATGAGCAATGGCATCATGAATGTTCACCCATTTAGCAACCATGCCATTTTGTTGCTCGTAATGTTCTAATTGCGCTTGGCCTAATTGTTCATCGATGCTGCAAAAATAGCAGTAAGACTTTATATGGATCACGGTATAATCATCTTTATACCAAGGGCGATATTCTTCATAAAGCCCAAATTCACCGAGTACTTTGATGTTTTGCGCGCCAGTTTCTTCTTGTAGCTCGCGGATTAATCCTTGCTCTATGCTTTCACCTTCATCAACGCCACCCCCTGGTAGGCTGTAATCTTCATAGCGGGCGGTGTACATAAGTAAAATATCACTGCCTTTTAAGGCAATAGCACGGCTCGTTAGGCGAGTAAATTGGCGTGGTTCGCTGGCACTCACACTGGGATGAACGGTGCTCTTAAGTAAGCGCATCAGAATGTTCCTTAAAATTTAATTTAAAAATTATATCTCAAAAAAGATCTAAATCTATTTAGGCGGCGTAAATTTCCAGTTAAGCATCGATTTTGTAGAATAAGGCAGTTAATATGTTAGGCTGGGCAATGATAACAAGCATAGGGATTTATCATGTTAAACATACTGTTAGTTGATGATGATAGCGAGTTTAGTGATGTCGTTTGTCATATAGTAGAGTTTTTAGGACATAACATTAATACTGCAGCTAATTTAGCAGAGGCTGAGCAGTGGTTTGTTAATAATCGTTTTGACCACGTTTTCCTAGATTTTATGTTGCCAGACGGCAGCGGTTTGCATTTAGTTGAACACCTTAAAAGCATTGGCCAAAAACCTAAAATTACCCTTATTTCAGGTCATCCTTCAGTCAAAGGTAAATTGGCTGAAATGTGTGAGCCAAATGTTGGCCATTTAGTTAAACCTTTGCAACGCGAAGACATTGAACGCGTTTTAAATCCCAAAAAAGCAGCGGTTAAGAAAAAATCAGCACCGAGTATTAAAAAGCATTTTGGCACTTTAATAGGCGAATCGCCGCAAATGCAGCAGCTGTATACCATGATTGAGCGCGTCGCTAACACCAATGCCAATGTAATGTTAATGGGTGAAAGTGGTGCGGGTAAAGAAGTGGTGGCGCAGGCTATTCATAACGCCAGCGCGTGTGCAGGCCCATTAGTTGCTACCAACTGTGGATCACTTTCAAAAGAGCTGATCGGCAGTGAATTATTCGGTCATGAAAAAGGCGCGTTTACTGGCGCTATCGCGCGTAAAGATGGTGTATTTGAGCAAGCAACGGGTGGCACGTTATTTTTAGATGAAGTAACCGAAATGCCAATTGATATGCAGCCTAATTTACTGCGCGTGCTGGAAACTAAAAAAGTAACCCGAGTCGGAGGCAGTAAAGAAAGCGCTGTTGATTGTCGGGTAATTTCTGCGACCAACCGCTCACTGCAAGACTTAGCGCAAAATAATATTATTCGTGAAGATATCTACTTTCGTTTAGCGGTATTTCCTATTGATATTCCGCCACTTCGCGAGCGTAAAGCAGACATAAGTTTACTCGCTAGCGCATTTTTAGAGCAGTTAAATGAGGAAAACGATACTGATTTTCAGTGGCAAGCTAGTCAATTAAAACTGCTTGAAAGTTATGATTGGCCAGGCAATGTGCGAGAACTTCGCCATGCAATTCATCGTGCTTTTATTATGAGCGAGCCAACGGGTAAGGCTATTAGCTTACCGGATAGTTTGGAATCGCCGTTTTCTCGGGTTAATAAACGCGCGCAAGTAAGCCAAGTTAGTGCCGGGCAAACTATTGAAGAAGTTGAAAAAGAACTGATCCACGCCACTTTAGATAAAGTACAAGGTAATAAAACCCTTGCGGCGCAAATGCTGGGAATAAGTACAAAAACCTTATACAACCGCTTAAATGCATATGGCGGCATTGGTGAATATAGCTAAATAAGGAAAAGTATGAGTAATAACGAACCGTTAAATAAACTCGTTCATGATGCACGAGCACCGCTAAACCGAATCTCAATGAATGCAGAACTAATTAAATTGGTAATTGAAAACGATATGCCGAAAGATAAAGCGTTAGCGGCATTGGATAAAATAATTAGTAATTGCCAACAATGTAGTGACAGTTTGGAACAAATATCGCATCTCGGCGTCGTTGAATAATATAAAAGGATTATAAATGAAGCAGCAAAAGCAACAAGGTAAGGTCAAGGTAACCTGGGCCAGTTTTATCGCAGTGCTGCTTTGTATTGTGGTGGGGAATGCGATTTTGGCAATGAATACCATTCAAAGCCTGACGCAAACCCAACAGCGTTTAGATGATACTAATATGTTAAACACCGCAATTGAGAAGCTGCATCTTTCTATTGTGCAGGCAGAATCAGGACAACGTGGTTACTTATTAACGGGCGATAAAGATTATTTAGCACCCTACAACGACGCTATTATGCAGCTCAATTCACAAGCTACACTGGTTAGGAATTTACGTACTGAGATTGTAGGCCAAGCAGAGAAAGTAGCACGTTTACTATTTTTGGTTGATGATAAAGTGGCGGTATTAACCAGAACCGTTGATTTAGCGTTAGCAGATAAAGAACGCCGTGCTCATTACTTACTAGAGACGCATCAAGGTCGTAAGCTTTATGAAGAAATTAGAGAGCTTGCTGATGAAATTCAAGATGCTGAGTCTGCTTTTAAAGCTGTGCAGTTTCGAAAGTTAGGGCAAATTAAAAAAGAAGCCAAACTCACTTTTGCAATTACTGCCGTGACCAGTGCGTTATTTATCCTTGGTATGTTTATGCTCACGCGTATTAACTTACACACAGCGGCAAAATATCAGCAGGAACTTGAATATCAAAACGAAACACTTGCTAGTAAAGTGACTGAGCGTACTCAGGAGTTGACCTTATACTCTGATGAATTGAGCCGCTCTAACCGTGAGCTTGAAGAGTTTGCCTTTGTAGCAAGCCATGATTTACAAGAGCCACTGCGTAAAATTCAGGCTTTTAGTGATCGCTTAGAAACCATGTTTAAAGATGAGCTGGGTGAAAAAGGCATTGATTACATCGCGCGGATGAAAAATGCAGCGCAACGGATGTCTAACTTAATTAATGACTTGTTAGAGTTTTCACGAGTGACCACGCGTGGTAAAGACTTTGCCGATACTGATTTAAAGCAAGTACTTGATGATGTACTAAGCGATTTAGAAATTGCGATTAAAGAGTCAAATGCGCAGATCAAGGTGGGCGAAATGCCAGTAATACAAGCAGATCTGAGCCAAATGCAGCAGCTATTTTTGAATTTGATTTCAAATGCGGTGAAATTTAGACGTCCAGATGTGGCACCAATTATCACTATCGAGTATCAGCATCATACTGAATTTAATGATGATTATAATACTGAGCTGGAATGGCAAATCATTACAGTGAAAGATAACGGTATTGGTTTTGCACCAGAATATACCGATAAAATTTTTGTTCCGTTTCAACGTCTGCATGGGCGTTCGCAATATAAAGGCACGGGGATTGGTTTATCCGTGTGTCGTCGTATTGTAGAGCGTCACGGCGGTACGATAGCGGCGCAAAGTGACACCGGTGAAGGGGCAACCTTCATCATAAAACTACCTGTGGAAAGCGAACTTTTCACATTGCAAGGAGAGGCTTAAATGCCATTTTCTAAAGTAAAGCCAATCACCATTTTAATGGCTGATGACGATGAAGATGATCGTTTATTAACGCAAGACGCACTCGCTGAAAGCCGCGTACTAAACGAGTTATACTTTGTTGAAGATGGTGTGGAGCTTTTGGAGTACCTAGAGCGCAAAGGTAAGTTTGAAGACAAAAACTCATCGCCACGACCTGGGTTGATTTTATTGGATTTGAATATGCCACGCATGGACGGCCGCGAAGCGTTGCAAGCGATTAAAGGCAATCCAAACTTAAAAGGTATTCCAGTTGTTATTTTAACCACTTCTAAGCAAGAGGAAGACATGGTTAAGGGTTACGATCTAGGTGCGGCTTCATACATTACTAAACCAGTTACCTTTGATGGTTTGGTAGAATTAATGAAAACGTTAGGTAAGTACTGGGTGGAGTTTGTAGAGTTACCTAGTACGTTTAATGACTAAATAAAAAACTGGAGACGCTATGTTAGATAAGGCAACCAGACTGTTACTTGTTGAAGACGATGAAGATGATTATATTTTAACCTGTGATTATCTAGAGCAGCTGAGTTCCCATACATTTGATATAGAGTGGATCAGTGATCCCAAGCAAGCAGTGCAGCTGTTAAGTCAAAACCGACATGATATTTGCCTGCTTGATTACCGGTTAGGCGCGTCGGATGGCCTCACGGTATTAAAGCAGGCGGTCGAAAATGGCTTCACTGGGCCAATTATTATGCTCACTGGGCAATCGGATGATGAGCTTGATTCGGCTGCACTGGATGCTGGGGCCGTTGATTATTTAGTTAAAAACGAAATGAGCAGTAGCCGTTTTGCGCGCTCAATTCGTTATGCATTAGCACGCAGAGACATCGAAGATGAGCGCATTGAGCGCTTGAAAGCGGAAGCGGAAAATCGCTCTAAAGACCGATTTTTAGCCCATTTGAGTCATGAATTACGCACGCCTTTATCCTCCATCTTAGGCTATACCGAACTGCTGATGCAAAGTGACTTTAATGAACATGCTAATAATGAACTCGGGGTTATTTACCGCAATGGTAAACACTTATTAAGCTTGTTAAATGACGTGCTCGACCTTTCGAAAATTGCCGCTGATAAATTAGAACTCAGTTGCAGCGATGTTAATCTTGATAGCCTTATGGCCGATGTGTTTACCCTGATGCGAGTTTCTGCACTTGATAAAGGTTTATCACTGCGCTTTGAGTCGTTACAACCCTTACCGTTAGTGGTGAACATTGACGCCACACGGTTTCGACAAATTTTAATTAATATAATCAACAATGCCATTAAATTTACCGAGCAAGGTGAGATCATTGTTCGCGCGTGGACAAAAGTGGTTGATGACACCGAAATGCTGTTTTTTAGCATTAAAGACTCGGGGATGGGCATAGCGCCAGAAAAACAAGCCTTGATATTTAAACCGTTTGAACAAATAGCTGATGTCGAATCGCGCTCTGTTGGTGGTGCTGGTTTAGGGCTTGCGATTTGTTCAGAGTTATTGAGCCGCATGCGAGGTGGTATTTCTTTAGAGTCTGCAATAGGCAAGGGCTCTGAATTCACTATCTCTTTGTATCCTGGCAACATTCAAGCGGTTGAGCGGCATGTACTAAAGCTTGATCTCACCCCTAATATGCAACAAAAAACGGCACCGTGTAAGGTCAGCGGTCGAGTGTTAGTGGTTGATGATTTACGTGATTTGCGGGTGCTCGTCGGGCATATGATTTCGTCCGCAGGGGCGAAAGTAGATTACGCCGAGCACGGCAAGCAAGCACTTGATAAAGTAGCTAATGCGCAGCAGCAAGGCAATCCATACGATATTGTGTATTTAGATATCCATATGCCAGTGATGGGTGGTAAAGAAACCGCCATTGAACTGAGAAAAGCTGGATTTAAAGGTGCTATTATTGCGCTTACCGCTGCAACAATGAAGGGCATCCATAGCGAGCTTACTGCACTGGGTTTTAATGAGGTAATAGGTAAGCCAGTCGATGCCAGCTTGTTGTATTTGTGCTTACACACTTACTTAGCTAATAACACCCCAAATACCGCTGAGGTAATACCAGCAGTCGATGCTACGCAAAATAAAATGCGCTTTTTACTGGTTGAAGATGACGCCGATACGGCGCAAATAACCCAATTATTACTTGAAAGTTTAGGTGTGCAAACCTGTATAGCTACTAGCTATGAGCACTGTGTTGCTATCTTAAAAACAGATAGTCATTTTGATAAGGTTTTGTTAGATATGCATTTACCTGATGGCAGTGGCTTGGAGTTAGCTGCCTATATCAAACAGCATTACCCTCAGTTATCGCGTGTTATTGTCAGTGGTATGCAGCCAGAGCCGCTGCAACTAGAGCAACTTAATATTGATCATGTTTTATTAAAACCAATTAATCTTGCATTGCTAACCCAGCTTATTGAGGGTTAGCAAGCACTGATTGGCGTATGATAAGTTCCGGTTCAAATAACGTTTGTAATGGCGGCGTGGTTTTTTGATAAACGTTACTCAATACCCAATCGGCAGCCATGCGGCCCATTTCATTGATAGGGTAATTTATGGTGCTCAGTGGTGGGTAAACATGGCGAGTAAAAAATACATTATCGTAGCCCATAATCGATAATTGTTCGGGCAACTTAATCTTACACTCTCTTGCTGTTGCCATCGCCCCAGTGGCCATTTCATCATTGGCACAGATCAGCGCAGTAAATTGTCGCTGATTGTTATATAGATGCTGGAAGCCTACTGCGCCGCTGTCTTCCATAAAATCACCTTGATACAGTAATTGCTCATTAAAGTTTAGGTTATACTCTGCAAGGGCTTGCTTGTGGCCTGTTAAGCGATCTTGAGCATCTTTTTTCCACAGTGGGCCACTGATATAGGCAATCTCGGTATGGCCTTGCTCTAAGACGTATTTAGCGGCTAAGTAGCCACCTTTTACGTTATCTAAAATAATACAACGTGATGATAATTCGGCAATATAGCGATTGATTAGCACAAAAGGGGTTTTCCCTTTGCTGAGCTCTATTAGGTAGTCATCACTGATGGCCTCAACATGCAAAATTAAACCATCACAATTACGGCTAATTAAAAACTCGATCGCTTGTTGTTCTCGTTCTTCATCACTGTGACCTGCGGCGATGATCACATGTTTACCTTGCTTACGAAAAGCGGTCTCGATACCACTCATCATAGGGCCATAAAAAGGGCCATGAAGCTCGGAAACAAGTAATCCCACGCTATTTGAGCAATTTGACGCTAACGATTGAGCAATAGAGTTTGGCCTATAGCCGAGCTCAGTCATTGCGCGAGTTACTTTTTCGCGGGTTATATCGCTGACATTAGCATTATTATTCATCACTCTTGAGACGGTTGCTAATGACACTCCGGCAAGTTTTGACACCTCATAGATGGTGGCCATGTTATTCCTTTTGACTGTTAGCTGCTAAATCGTCATTTATTTGCTTTAAAGTTTTATTATCAAGAATATACCTTGTCATGATCAAAGCGACAAGTACGCTGCCAATAGCAGGATAAAGAGTAAACGAGGTTAAAATGCCGGTTTTGGTTGCTTCATTAAGCTCAGTGTTAGCTTGATAGCCATAGTAAGCGAGTAACCAACCAGCAATCGCTCCGCCCAGTGCAAGGCCCAGTTTAATAAAGAACACCACGCTTGCATAGACAAGACCTGTCAGTCGGTGGCCATTTTGCCATTGCCCATAATCGATAGCATCAGCCATTTTTGCCCATAATAGTGGGGTCGCCATCTGGGTGAAAAAACACCACAAAAAGTACACTGCAAACGCGAGCACTAATTGCTCGCCAGGTAACCAAAAGGCAATACAGCTAATCGCAGCGGAAATATATTGTAGATAAATATAAGCGGTTTTTTTATCAACGCGTTTACTTAATGGTTGCGCGCAAGCACAGCCAAGAATGTTACCGATCATTCCCAAGGTAACAAATTGCGTAACTAAGTCGCCTTCGCCAAGGACATATTTTACGTAATAAATTGCTAAAGTCGTACGCAGCACCATACTCGTGAGCAGCATAATGGCAGCACCACAGAGTATTTTAAAAGGACCGTTTTGCCACAGCGTTGCCATTTGTGCTTTGAGGCTAAGGGTTTGTTGCTGTGGTGCAACTACGCGTTCTTTAGTAAAGCGAAAGCAGATCAAAAATAATATCACACCGAAACAGCTCATCAGTATCATAGTAAGCTGATAGCCAAGAGCATTATCGCCTTTACCAAACCAGCTTACTAATGGCAATGTGCAAGCACTGACGAGTAAGCCACCGAGCATACCAAATACAAAACGATAAGATTGAATGGATACGCGTTCACTCGGATCGCGACTGAGTACACCACCGAGGGCTGAGTAGGGAATATTAATGGCGGTGTAGACCAACATAAGCAAAGTGTAAGTGACAAATGCATAAATCACCTTGCCGGTTGGGCTGAGATCTGGTGTGGTAAAGGTAATTATACTGATCACCCCAAATGGGATTGCCAGCCATAACAAATAAGGGCGATAGCTACCGTATTTAGTGCGTGTTGCATCGGTGAGTGCGCCCATTAACGGGTCGGTGATTGCATCAATGATGCGCACCACTAAAAATAAAGTGCCGACGATTGCAGGCGATATGCCAAAAATATCAGTATAGAAAAAAGTCAAAAATAGCATTACGGTTTGAAAAATGATGTTACTGGCAGTATCACCTAAGCCATAGGCTATTTTTTCTTTTTTAGTTAGCATAATTGGCACTCAATATTATTATTATTTTTTACGTTGTTGCAGTAAGCTGCGATATTGTTTAGCGCTTTCTTTAAGTATCCGTTGTTGATTTGTATAGTCAATATAAACCAAGCCAAAACGTTTTTCGTAGCCGTACGCCCACTCAAAGTTGTCCATTAAACTCCATGCAAAATACCCTTGGATATCAACTCCTTGAAGTATGGCGTCATGGACGGCATTAAGGTGCGTATGATAGTAACTAACTCTTTCTAAGTCAGCTACTTGCCCTTCGTGTAAGTGATCAGCCATGGCCGCGCCATTTTCGGTTACATACACTTTCGGTAACTGGTATTGCTCATTTAATGAAACTAATAACTCTGTTAAGCCTTGTGGGTATACTTCCCAACCCATATCAGTGACTGGCACATTAGCAATGCTCGCTTCGGCAAACCAGTTATCTTCAGTACTGCGATAGTGAATGCGGGTATAGTAATTAACACCCATAAAATCAATTGGTTGACTAATTATCGTCATGTCACCTGGGGCAATCACAGGTTGTACATTTTCGTTTAGTTGGCTGAGTAAGTCAGGGTATTGCCCTTCTAATATGGCTTTGATGTACCACTGATTATGGTATTGATCGGCAAGCATTGCAGCTGTTTTATCCGCAGCGGTAAGTGGGTAGCTAGGGCTAAAATTAAGTACAATCCCGGCTTCAGTATTAGGGCAGTTGTGCCGTAATACTTGCATCGCAAGGCCATGGGCTAGCAGCAAATGGTGGGCAGCTTGACGGCCTGCTTGTTGGCTTTTTATTCCCGGTGCATGCACACCTATTTCGTAACCTAAGTAAGCGCTACAAAATGGTTCATTTAGGGTGGCATACGAATCAACCAATCCTGCAAGTTCTTTACTAACCACATCAGCATAAGCTGCAAAAGCATAAGCGGTGTCACGGTTTTGCCAGCCACCTTGATCTTCCAAATGTTGTGGTAGATCCCAGTGATAGAGTGTTACATAAGTTTTAATATTACGTGCTTTTAAGGTAATTAATAAATCACGATAGAAGCCAATCCCTTGTTCATTCAGTGTGCCATCTTGATGCAGTGCGCGCGGCCATGAAATAGATAGTCGGTATGCGTCGACAGCTAAATTTGCGATCATTTCAATATCTTGTTGCCATAAATTGACATGATCGCAAGCAATGTCGCCATGGCTATTATCAGCAATAGCATTAGGCTGTGTGCAAAAGGTATCCCAAATACAAGGTAGGCGGGTATCACGTGCCCCTTCAATTTGAAATGAAGCAGTTGCTACGCCAAATACAAATTGCGGCGTTAGCATTGGTGAATTAGATGGCAGTGATATAGTTTTAAATTCGCTCAAGGTGCACCTTTTAACTTTCAGTAGTAGCAATCGCTTAATATTTATTTTGTAGACAGCATAGCTGCTCAATGTAAGCGCTTACAAGTTTTTTGTAAATAAATTGCTAAATTCGATTTATATGTTATAAATGTAAGCGCTTACATTTAATGTTGCAACTATTATTTGCTTTTATAATTTGCATAAAAAAGCCCAGTTGTAGTTGTAATGAACTGATAATTAAAAATAATTAGAGATTTTAATATGGCACATGTCACACACACTTTGGCAGAGAACGAACATAGCCAGCAACCTATGAGCAAGCACACCTTTGCTTTAACGTCGTTGACCACATTATTTTTTATGTGGGGATTCATTACCTGCTTAAATGATATTTTGATCCCGTATCTAAAAGGCATGTTTTCGCTAAACTATACTCAAGCAATGCTAGTGCAGTTCTGCTTTTTTGGCGCTTATTTTGTTATGTCGATCCCCGCAGGTAAATTAGTTGCCAAGATTGGCTATCAATACGGCATTGTTATTGGTCTTGTGGTTGCAGCCATTGGTTGCGCGTTGTTTTACCCCGCAGCGGTTGCCCATGTTTATGAACTGTTTTTACTGGCGTTGTTTGTATTAGCGTCTGGTATTACTATTTTACAAGTGTCAGCAAACCCGTATGTGAGTGTACTTGGCTCACCTAAAACAGCTTCATCACGCTTAACCATGACTCAAGCATTCAATTCACTAGGTACTACCATAGCGCCCATTTTTGGTGGTTGGTTAATTTTAACTGAAGTGAGCCAAGCAACTGCAGAGCAAGTGAAGTTTCCTTACTTAATGCTTTCAGCCAGTTTATTAGTGCTTGCGGTTATTTTTGCATTTTTAAAATTGCCTAAACTAGGTAAAGAGAGTGACTCTGAGGCTCAAAATCAACAGGTTGAGGGATTTGTTGATTTAGGCAGTGTGTGGCAGTACCGTCATTTACTTTTTGGCGCCTTAGGCATTTTTGTTTACGTGGGTGCTGAGGTTGCTATTGGTAGCTTCTTAGTTGGCTTTTTAACGCTTGATCATATTAGCAGTTTAACGGAGCAGCAAGCCGCTCATTATATTAGTTACTACTTTGCCGGTGCGATGATAGGCCGCTTTATTGGCGCCGTTGTGATGCAAAAATTTGATGCCGGTAAAGTGCTTGCCTGTCATGGCTTACTTGCCATTGTGCTGATTATTATGGCGATGACTGGACAAGGTGGATTTGCCATGTGGGCGCTTTTACTGGTTGGTCTGTGTAATTCAATTATGTTCCCAACTATTTTCAGTTTAGCGTTGCAAGGGCTAGGTAAATACACCTCACAAGGCTCAGGTATCCTTTGTTTAGCGATTGTTGGTGGTGCGATTATCCCACTACTACAAGGTGTGCTTGCTGATAGTATTGGTGTGCAGTTAGCGCTGTTGTTACCAATAGGCTGTTATTTATATATCACTTACTTTGCGCTGTTTGGCTCAAAAGTATCGTTTACTCGTCATTAATAATTAGGTGCAAAAACATGACATTAAAAAAACCATTCACACTTACTGCGCTAATGATGGCGGCCATCGCGATGAACGGCTGCACTGGGCCTGAACAAATGCAAACGAGTAAAGTAGTTGATAATGAAATTTGGCCAAAAATAGCAACCGGTATTAAAGATGATGCCAACATGGAAGCGGCAATTGCTAAGTTATTAAATAGTATGACGCTTGAGCAAAAAATTGCGCAAATGATCCAGCCTGAAATTCGCGATATAACAGTGGAAGATATGCGTAAATATGGCTTTGGCTCTTATTTAAATGGTGGCGGGGCGTTTCCTAATAATGATAAACATGCAACCGCAGCTGATTGGATAGCGCTTGCTGAGAAGATGTATCAAGCATCAGTGGATGATTCCCTTGATGGTATTAATATTCCAACTATGTGGGGAACCGATGCGGTACATGGTCATAACAATGTGATTGGCGCCACTTTGTTCCCGCATAACATTGGTTTAGGCGCCACGAATAACCCTGCACTGATTGAAAAAATAGCCGCAGCAACCGCGCAAGAAGTAATGGTAACAGGCATTGACTGGGTATTTGCACCGACAGTTGCAGTGGTACGTGACGACCGTTGGGGTCGCACTTACGAAGGTTATTCAGAAGACCCTGAAATTGTGCGTGATTATTCAGCAGCAATCGTAAAAGGCCTGCAAGGCGCGGTTGATCAAGACTTTTTATCTGATAAACGCGTTATTAGTACGGTTAAACACTTTTTAGGTGATGGTGGTACGCAAGGCGGTGATGATCAAGGCGACAACATCTCATCAGAGCAAGAGTTGTTCGACATTCATGCGCAAGGTTATGTAGGTGGCTTAGGTGCCGGTGCACAAACGGTTATGGCCTCATTTAATAGTTGGCATGGTGAAAAAATTCACGGCAGTAAATACTTATTGACCGATGTCCTCAAAGGCAAAATGGGCTTTGATGGTTTTGTAGTTGGCGACTGGAACGGCCATGGGCAAATAGACGGTTGTACTAATGGTAATTGTGCACAAGCAGCGAACGCTGGGTTAGATGTGTACATGGTGCCAACCGATGCCTGGAAACCACTTTACGAAAATTTAATTGCTCAAGTTAAAAGTGGCGAAATTGCACAAAGCCGAATTGATGATGCCGTGACTCGTATTTTACGAGTGAAAATGCGCGCGGGTTTATTTGATAAACCAAGCCCTGCACAGCGTCCACTCTCGGGTAAAACTGAAGTAATTGGTAGCGCGGAACATCGTGCTATAGCAAAGCAAGCAGTTCGTGAGTCACTAGTATTACTTAAAAATAAACAACAGCTATTACCACTTTCACCTAAAGCAAATGTGCTTGTGGCAGGTTTAGGTGCCGATAACATTGGTATGCAGTCTGGTGGCTGGAGTATCACATGGCAAGGCACTGGCAACGAAAATAGCGATTTCCCAGGTGGTACCTCGATTTTGGATGGTATTGAACACACCGTTAAGCAAGCAGGCGGGCAAGTTCAGTATGACTTAAACGGAGAGTTCAATACTCGTCCAGATGTTGCGATTGTAGTGTTTGGTGAACAACCTTATGCAGAAGGTAACGGCGACCTAGATAATCTTGAATATCAACGTGGTAATAAAACAGATTTAGCCTTGTTACGTAAGCTTAAAAAGGCTGGTATTCCTGTTGTATCGCTATTTATTAGTGGCCGCCCGATGTGGGTAAATGCAGAATTAAATGCCAGTGATGCCTTTGTTGCTACTTGGCTGCCTGGTAGTGAAGGGGATGCCCTGAGCGATGTGTTATTTGCCAATGCTGATGGCTCTGTAAATCATGACTTTAAAGGTAAGTTATCATTCTCGTGGCCAAACAACCCAATCGACAATGCAAATCGAGGGGACACTGATTACGCGCCATTGCTGCCATACGGTTTTGGTTTAACGTACGCGGATAAAAATACGCTAGGTGATGACTTAGCAGAGCAAAGCCAAGTAACCGAGCAGCTTGAAGACTTAGTGTTATTTGAACGTGCTGTAAAAGCGCCGTGGAGCTTACAGCTGCAAAGTGGTGAGCAGCAAAAAACCATGGTAAGCAGCCGAGCAACTGTGGGTGCTGTCAGTGTTAAAACCTTTGACAAAGACGTACAAGAAGATGCGCGTGCTATTACCTTTACTGGCGAACAGCTTGCGGCGGTACGGTTAATGGCTGCATTTCCGTCTGACTTACGCTCTTTTGTTGAAAAACAAGGGCAGCTACAGATGCAGATAAAAGTTGATAAAGCAGGCACCAGCCCACTGTGGTTAGGCATGCAATGTGGCGATGATTGCCAAGGTCAGTTAGATATCACTGAGCGACTAAATAATGATGCACAGTGGCAAACAGTGAATATTGATCTAGCCTGTTTTGCTGAGCAAAACGTCAACCTTGGTCAGGTGTTTTCACCGTGGCAATTAAGTACCCAAGGTGATTGGCAGCTATCAATTGCGAAATTAACAGTGAGTAGCAAACATACACAGGAGTCGGCTATCCTATGTCAATAAAAACTCCAACACTCTTATTGTTGGTAGGCGCACTTAGCGCCTGCCAACAGGTAGTGCAAACTGAGCCTGTAACTGCCAGTTTAGGTGATGGTTGGCAGCTGGTTTGGCAAGATGAATTTAATGGCTCACAAATTGATTCGCAAAAATGGCAGCATGAAATAAATTGCCGTGGTGGTGGCAATGACGAAAAACAATGTTATACCGCCCGTGCAGAAAATAGCTTTGTCGATCAAGGTCTGCTGCATATTATTGCTCGTAAAGAGCAGTACACAGGAGCTAAGTATAATCGTGATGAAGTTAGTAGCGATGCTGAGCGAGCAATCACCCAAACCCAACCGTTTACCTCGGCACGTTTACGTAGTAAAGGTTTAGGCGATTGGCAATATGGCCGCTTTGAAATACGCGCCAAATTACCCGCCGGGCAAGGGGCTTGGCCGGCAATTTGGATGCTGCCTACTGATTGGCAATATGGCCGTTGGGCCTCGTCTGGCGAAATAGACATTATGGAAGCGGTTAATCTTAAAGTGCCAACAGATGATAAAACCGCGCCAGCAGGCACACTCGAGAGCCGTGTCCATGGTACTTTGCATTATGGCGGTCCAGCACCGAGCAATGTTTACAGTGGTACAGCGTATACCTTTGCTGGCGATCAAAATCCTGCCGATACCTTTCATGTTTATGCTCTTGAGTGGCAGCAAGATGAAATGCGCTGGTATGTGGATGATATTCATTTTGCTACCTTTAAAAGTGAGCAGTGGTATTCAGTTAGTGAGCAAGCTGATGGTACGTTAGTGGAAAACTCAGGTTTTGCACCTTTTGATAAACGCTTTCATATGCTGTTGAACTTTGCGGTTGGCGGTAATTGGCCTGCTAACGTGAATGAAAAAGGCGTGGATGAAAGTGGCTTTCCAAAACAGATGCTGGTGGATTACGTGCGAGTATTTGAGTGTAGTGCTAACCCACAAACGGGCAAAGGCTGCGCCACCTATCAAGATTCTGCTAAGCAGATAATACGTATATAGGTAAACGACTTTAAGTTATTTGGGTCTTAAGCCTGGTGTTACATCGCCGAACTCGTTGTAACCGCAGGCTTAAGATTCATCTCATCATTTATATATAGCCAAACCACCAAGTATTAGCGATTTAATTTTTGTAGTAATAGCTGGCGAATTTTTCGTGCAGTCAGTTCATCCACTTCCCCAAGAATGCCTTTTACATCTTCTGGTGTGTGTTCACTAAGCTTAACATCGTCATTAAATACATAATGATTAAAGAAAGTCTGCCAGTGAGCTTTATGGCTTGTGGGTAAGTCTTTAATTGCCAGCATACTGTGCAGTAGTGCATCAAATGGATTGGCTAAATGATCAGCTGCTTGGCGCCACCAATAGTTAACCAGTACATTAAATCCCCCTGGTGCACTCACCTGATGCCACCAAAGTGCAGGAATAAATATGCCATCACCGGGTGCTAACTTGGCGATCAGCGCGCTGTTTAGCGCCTGTTCAAAGCGGGGGAAACGGTTAAAATCAGGAGCAGCAAAATCAACTAAGCTGACGGCTTGTCCTGCTGGGGTGAATTCCAGCGGGCCAATATATAAGTTATCTACTTGCTCTGGGGCGAATAATATAAATTCACGGCTGCCAGCTGCTACGCAGGCAAGGTTGTCGGCATTATCATAATGGGCGGCAATTTGGCTGTGATTACCCACCCACAAGCTCTTTAAACACTGATGCGACGTGACCTGTAACGGGTTACTGACATTAAACTGCGGCGCGCAGTAATCGCACGCCGTTGAGCCCATATAATAAGAGTCTGGTTCGGCTATCGTCTTCGTTTGTTCTAATTGGCCAAGTAATGCAACTAAATTGCTCGCATATTGGCTAAAATTAAAGCCGTTCATTTGGGCATTGTAAAAATAACGGCCACGCTCTTTGGCTGGGGCTGAAAATGCCCGTACAGGTGAGTCGCTAGCAAGGCTTTTTAAATAACTCAGTGCTTGTTGATCGCTTTGTTTGGCTTGCTCAACCATAGGCCAGTGCGCGCATACGTCTTTGATCACAACAGGGGTTGTTTGCTCGGCTAAAAAGCTCGGCAAGTCGTCGATGTCATCAATATGGCATTGCCTGACTTGCTGCTTTATTTGTTGAGCTGCGCTTGGCATTACTGCTGCGCCCATTTTTTATTAAGTAAGGTAGGGATCTGTTCAAGCGATGCAATTGCCATATAAATAGCCTGCAAATAACCACTGTGCTGTAAGGCGTGTAGCTGCTCGCTGGTGAGGGTATTTAAGGTTTGTTGATTGATAGTATAAAAACCGCCGACAGTGACTTTATCAGCATTTTTTTGTTGGTATTCAATTGTAAATGCTTCAATTAAATTAAGCTCAAGGAGTTGTTCAAAAAAAGCGGGGAGGGCTTGATTTTCAAGATGCAGGGTATTCAGTACTTGGGCAATATGGCTTAAGTAGTCGCTATTGCCACCGTGTTCTAAAAACACAGCTTCCCCTTCTGTTGTATTAATACGTGGGCTGTCTAAATCTACATGCACCACTAACGATTGCTCAGGTATGCCTTGGTTATACTGTGTTTGCTGGCCGATTAAAAAAGGTTGGCGCTGCATGCTCAGTGGTAAGTAATTCAGTGCTAAGTTGCCTTGTGTATCGAGTAGTAGGTTTTCGCTATTTTCAAAGCCAAATAAGGCTAATGCTTCAAACTGCCCTGACTGTGGGTGCTTACGAAATACAATGGGTTGATTAGCTTGTACTTTAGTGAATTCACTCGGGTAAATAGCTGTGCAGCTGATGTTATCGCCCCATTTTGCGCCACGTTCGGTGATCACTTTTAATTCTTTATGACTAATATTATCAAGTAAAACATGGTTGGCCATGTGGCCTCCTGATTTTAAATAAGGTTAATTCAATTGGTTAACTTAAACCTGTTAAGTTAAATAGGCTGTAAACCAAAGTTTTTAATATGCTCCAGTAACTGGCGGTTAGTGGGTAAGTTGGCTAACCCTTGCTTTGCAGCTTGCTGATTATTGCTAAAATGCTCAATGATACTTGCGGGCATGTTCATTTTGGGAAATGCCGGTAAGTGCTTCATACCGTATAAAACAAACTGATAACTAGCCGCTGAAAACACTTCTTGGGCACGGTCAAAATCATTCAGCCAAGGACTTTGGTATTGCCATAGCGCAAGGTTATCAAGCAGGGTTTGCGGTATTGTGTTGCTATCTCTATGTGCTTGCCAATAGTCGCTACTACGCTTTGATAACACATAGTGCAGTTTTAAAAACTCAATGATACGCTGCCACCGATAGTGGCATTGTTGATCAAAGCGTTTACTGAGCTGAGGCATGGCCTTGCGGTGAGTTGGAAAGTTTGCCAGTAGCGTGTTTAAGCCCAGTTCCACCATCACCAAAGCTGAGGCTTCCAGTGGTTCGATAAAGCCTGCTGACATACCAATTGCGATACAGTTTTTATGCCAAAACTGTGTTCGATAGCCTGGTTGAAAGCTCAATTCGCGGATGGTTAACTTGTTAATATCGAGCTCACTTTGTGTGGCTTTTAAATAACTTATCAGCTTATCTTTCGCGCCTTGATTAGTTTCATATTCACTTGAATACACCATACCAACACCACGGCGAGTTTGTAAGCCGATATCCCAAATCCAGCCGCTATCTTGCGCCGTTGCTTTAGTGTAAGAAAGGAGCTCTTGTTCACTGTTAGGGTAGGGGACTTGCACAGCCACTGCGCGGTTATTAAATAGAATATGTTGTTGCGATTCTAGTGGTACCTGATAGTGCTTATCAATTAAGCGGCCATGATGGCCTGAGCAATCAATAAATAAGTCGCCAGTGATCAGGCCGTGATCACGGGTTTTTACCCCACTTATATAACCATCGTCATCGTTGATCACCTCATCAACATGACTTATCAGATGATTGACATTGAGCTTAGTAACGCAGTGACGCATTAATAGTTGCGCAAATTTTCCAGCATCTAAATGATAGCCATAGTTTGCCTGTGCTTGATAGTCGCTGTGTAAATGTGTTTTTGGGGCTTTGTGGTGATCGCAAAAGTAAGTTTGGCTGGCAACTGCATGACTAAAGCTAACCGCTTCATGTTGGGCAAACCAATAAGGCGCTATATTTAGGCTTTGATAAGCAACGGGCAAGCTAAACGGGTGGTAGTAGTAGTCGTTACTGTCGTCATTGCTTTTATCATCGCACCAGCCATCAAAACGAGAACCTTGTTTAAACGATGCATCACATTCACGAATGAATTGTGTTTCACTAATACCAATGGTTTTTAAAGTTTTCCGCATGGTCGGCCAAGTACCTTCACCAACACCTAAAGTGGCCACCTCAGGCGATTCAATAAGGGTAACTTTAGCGTTGTGAGTCAGATGCCCTTGAGCGGCTATAAGTCCAGCGCTAAGCCAGCCAGCACTGCCGCCGCCAATTATAATAATATGATTTATCGCGGATATTGCCATTAATAATTACCAAATTAAGTGATATACCCTTGTCATAATGAGGGTATAAATAGCGTAGCAAAAAAAAGCCGCTTTGCAGCGGCTTTTTGACAACAAAATATTAGAAAGCGTAGCGGAAACCAATGTTGTAACGGGCACCGTACTGATTAGCACGTAATAACTGCTCAGAGTAACGAACATAAGTACGTTGTGTTTCGTCTGTTAAGTTTAAGCCTTCCACAAACACAGTTAGCTGCTCGTTTACTGCGTAGTTCACGTTAATATCCCACTGACCATAAGATTCAGTAAAGATAGGCGATGAATGTTGATCAAAGCCATTTAAGAACTCATCACGCCAGTTATACGATAGACGCGCTGATAAACCGTTTAAATCATAAATTGCCGAGAGGTTAGCTGAGTCACTTAACCCCGGTAGTGCAAATTGGAAACCAACAGCATCACGATCTGCTTCAACATCACCAAATACGAAAGTGGCGTTTGCAACGACACCAAATCCAGTGTCGCCAAACATGTGCTGTGCAGCAAGCTCCCAACCCCATAAGTTACCTGTCTCAACGTTAGTATCGCGGGCAACATCAAAGATAGTTAATGGATCCGTTGCTGCGCCTGTGATGCCGGTACCTTGTGCTGTGCCTTGGTTTTCATTGATCTTGTCATGAATTGCTTGATCAGAAGGGGTGACACCTTCGGCTGCTAAATCTTCGCGAGCTTGTTCTGCGCGTTCACCGACAAATGGGTCACGAATATCACCCATGGTTTCTTGAGTTGTGACATTAACAATAAAGTTTTCAACTTGTTTACGGTAATAACCCGCCGACATATAGCTGCCTTCGCCGTAGTAATATTCAAGTGATAAATCAATGTTATCAGATACAAATGGTTTTAGGTTTGGGTTACCTACAGCCACTTTACGTTGACCCACCTTAGGGTTACCTAAAAATGAGGTGGTGGAACGTAGTGAACCTACAGGAGGGCGTGCCAGTGTACGGCTATAAGAGAAACGTGCCATTACATCTTGGGCAACTTCAACATTAATATCTAAGTTTGGTAAGAATTCGCTGCTGCTACCCTCGCCAGCTGAGAAGGTTTGATCGCCAAAGTCATATGACCATTCGTTACCATTGACCCATATCATGCTAGTAGCTGGTCTCTCAAGGCTATCAGAGCTAACGTCAGTTTTTTCATAACGTAAGCCAACCGCCATGGTGACGTACATGTTGTTAAATTCGGTTTCAAAATTAGCTTGCGTGTAGAATGAGAGCGTTTTTTCACTCACACGTTGGTCGTTGTCGATAGGGCCTGCTTGCACCTTGCCATTTAACTCGGCTGGCCAGCTACAGGCACCAATGCCGCCATCAGGGTGGTCACAATCAATGCTTTCTGCGATTGCCACAATTTCATCAAAATCAGCATCGTAATAGTAGTTAAGTAGTTTATCGCTGCCACCGCCAGAGAAGCCATCTAAAAAGCCTGAGGTATCAACACGAGTAAACAAGCTATCATCGTACCAATCCGCAGAGTTTAACCACCAACCTGCAGCTAGCTGCTCTGAATAAGCTTGTGTAGTTCGAAAATCAATCTTTGTGTGTGATACACCGAAATTAATACTCGAAAGCGCACTGCTGTTTTCGTTATACCAAGTGCTTTTAAGCTGATATTGATCAATGTCATTGGTGTTGGAGTCTTTATTAACACCGGCAAATAAGGAGCCCATATCGCTTGGCATTAACTCTGCTTGGCCATTGGTTAAAGTCATGCCGATCAGCGGAATTTCGCCTTGGCTAAAGTCAGCCATTTTTTCATCAATATTCACGGTTGGGTTAGCACACGAACCACATGAGGTGTTACCAATGATCATAAATGCATCGTGGCCAATGCCAGCACCGGCACTTTCTGCCGATGAATTATGGGCATCAAACTCAATGTTGAAGTTGTCAGTCACTTGCCAATCAAGGTTTAAACCCAGTGATTTATTTTCGTTGGTCGTGGCACCACGGTTTAAGTTAGTTGAGTAATCCCCACCAAACTCGCTTACTTGTGTGTAGGTACCATTTTCATTGATGTTAGCTGAATTTACGTTACCACCGTTGTTAAACCATACACCAAAACTACGGCCGTCTTTTTCAAACTCAAGTTTTGAATACGTGTAATCAAGTGTTGCGGTCAGTTTTTCAGATGGTGCGTATTGTAGTACCAGTTGGCCATTGGTACGTTTACGGGTGTTATCTGAAAATGCATAACCAGCATTTTGCGGATACCACGTAGTGCCGTCTGCACGTTGGTTGTTATCGGTTACTGATAAATTCGGTGATGTTGAAATATCAACATTTGGGATCCAGTTATCAACCGCCATTGATTGCTCGCGGTTGTCACGCTCTTGCACAGAGCCTGAAATTAAAATACCGAATTTGTCGTCATTAAATGTGTTGCTGTAAATACCTGAATATTCGGGAGTAACATCTTTACCAGTTTCATTTGAGGTGTCATGTACGGCTTTTGCACCTACTGAGGCATGTAAACCTGGGTTCGATAAAGGTTTAGCGGTACTGATATTAACGGTTGCGCCAATGCCACCACTTGGAATGTCAGCGCGGGCTGTTTTATAAACTTCAACACCGCTAACACTTTCGGTGGCGATGTCGGCAAAGTCAAATGAGCGGCCACCGGTGGTTGGCATTTGGCGACCATTTAGCGTCACTAAGTTAAACTCAGGGCCAAAACCACGTACGGTGATTTTGCTGCCTTCACCGTTGCTGCGGTCAATTGATACACCAGTGATCCGTTGCAGCGATTCAGCAAGGTTAGTATCAGGGAACTTGCCGATATCTTCAGAGGTGATAGCGTCTACAACGCCAGCAGATTGGCGTTTAATATCCATAGACTTAACTAAGCTGCCGCGAATACCTGACACTTGAATAACTTCTATATCTGTTTTTGCAGCGGGCTCTTCTTCGGCGACGGCGGAATGAGGAATTAGCACACTTAAACCCATAGCCATGGACAGACTAATAGCAAGCTGCTTTTTCTTGAAATGTGTGTGGTTCATGCAAATCTCCAGATTTGATTTTATTGTTGTGTTTGTCGTCTAATGTAAGCGCTTACATTTAATTGTAAAAAAAATCGCCGAACCCGACTTTATTTATGTAACCGCTTACATTAAGTTAGTAGAAAGTAAAACAATCGTCAATAGTTATTAGTTTATGTATCTACGGCCAATCGGTATGTTTATGTTATTATAGGGAATATTTAATCATAATTATTTGCTAAGCTGTTGTTTATCTCCATTTTTAGTGGCAAATATAGGAATTAATGTATGATAATACTTGTTAATATCTTTAACTTATAAGTAATGTTAGCAACGAGACATAGGTACGAGGAAGGTTTGCAATGAATACCATTAAAGTGGCAGGGCAATCAGTCACGCCCAATAAAATTATCTGTATTGGCCGTAATTATGCTGCACATATTGCTGAGCTGGGCAATGAAACCCCCAGTGAAATGCTGTTATTTATAAAGCCGAATAGCGCTATCAGTGAACAGTTACACAGTCAGCATAATCAAGACACTTTACACTTTGAGACTGAACTTTGTTTTATCGTTAAAAATAATCAGCTTAGTGCTGTGGGCTTAGGGTTAGATTTAACTAAACGAGAAGTGCAAACGCGATTAAAAACGCAAGGTTTGCCATGGGAGCGAGCGAAGGCGTTTGATGGCTCGGCATTATTCAGTGAGTTTGTGGCAATTACAGATGCGCAGCAGCCATTTAGCTTTCAGCTGACGATTGATGGCCATATCCAGCAACAAGGCGATTGTGGGTTAATGATCCACAAAGCGGATGCCATATTGGCTGAAATTAGCCAATTTATGAGCTTGCAAGATGGCGATATCATTATGACAGGGACGCCCGCAGGGGTTGGTGAAGTCAGTGCCGGCAGTGAGTTTATTGTTCAGCTTTATTTGGATGCTCAACTTCTTCTGGAGCAGCGCTGGCTGGCAGATTAACGTTTAATACTTGTTGCTGATACTGCACAAGAAAGTCAGGAAACGTTGACTCAAGCCATTGTCGTTGCGACATTTGGTATTGAGCTGATGGTAAAATACTTTGCTGTAATACGCGATTAATTTGACGTAGTGCGTTATTAGCAAAGTTATTTGGCGCATTTGCAGAGCAACCTATGGCTCCAAGCACTAAGTTGTTTTGGTGATCGGCTATTGGCAAAGCAACCACATTACTCAACTCGCTAAAACGATTGTAATAATCGGCTAGAAACGGATAGTCGATGGTATAGTCAATATAGCCATGATTTAGCCTTGCAATGACGGCGCTACTTTCGTTCTCACTGCTCCAACTTAAAGAGGCGTTTTCGTAGCTTTTAGTGTTATAAGCTATTTCATTTATTTTACGGGTAAATTTTCTTGCAGCGGTTTGGCCAAAAATAAAATGATTGTCTGTGAGTAAGTTAATTAGTTGTACGGGAGCACCATGGCGTAAGCTGATTGCCTTGGCATTTGTTGGTGTGGTAATAATATTAAATGCAGGGTATACCGTAGTTGGTATGGAATAGGCAGCTCGATCTGTGCTTTTTGTACGGTGGATCATACATGGGTAGCAAGCCATTTTTCCTTCATCTAAATATTTGCCGATACGCTTTTGCGGTAATAAAAAACGGCTGTGCTTTATCTCAGGTAATTGTGCAATCAGTTGTTCAACTAAATAATCGCACAGCCCTCCAGCAGGAGCTTGCGTACTTTTCTCTAAATGAAATGGAGCGGTATCACTTTGTAGCCAAGTAATTTCAGTAATCGTGTTAGTGCGATTTGCATATGCGTAGTTACTTGAAAAGTAAAAGAATAGAGTAATAATGTAATACACGCTTCGCATAGTTAAATATCTTACTTGTTAACAACTTATTTTCGAGTATACAACAACTAATATTTTCTGCTACCTAAGACTGAGGGCCGTTGTGGAAAGTTATAAAACCTCATACTTTGTTGGTATTTTACCTTTTATTTATGACTCAAAGCGTGTTGTGAGGAAGAGATAAAGCGCGAAGTTAAGCCCAACCAATATTATTGATCGGGCTAATTTACTTAGAATGGCATTGGATATTGTCTAAATATTGCATCAATATCAGTGAGTGCTTGCTCACTTAGCTCGATATTAAACGCGTCTATGTCTTCTTTTAATTGCGCTAAGCTGGTCGCACCAATAATTGACGAGGTTACGCCATCTACTTGGTCGCACCATGCCAGCGCCAACTGTGCAGGGGTTAGCTGATATTGCTGGGCAATCTCAACATAGTGACTAATTGCTTGCTGGGATTGCGCGGTATCACGGAATAAGCCGTTACGCTGTACTAAGGTCCAGCGGCTTCCTTCAGGGCGAGCGCCATTTAGGTACTTACCCGTTAACATACCGCCTGCGAGTGGCGACCAAGGAAGATAGGCAATATCTTCATGAATACATTGCTCAATTAAATAAGGCCAATCTTTGGCATGTAATAAACTAAACTCATTTTGAATTGATACCATGCGCGGTAAATTATGTTGCTCACTTAAACGTAGAAATTGGCTTATACCCCAGGGCGTGTCGTCAGATAGGCCACAATGTTTAATTTTACCGGCTTTAACGCAATCATTTAAACCTTCCAGAATGTCTAACATACCTGCCGTGTGCTGCTGTGTATTGGCATCACTAAAACGGATCATACCAGGCCATTGTTTGCTAAAGTGCGGCGATTGGCGATTTGGCCAATGTAGTTGATATAAATCGATTACATCGGTTTGCAGGCGTTTTAATGATGCATCAACGGCGCTGACCACCGTTTGACGAGTAATATCACCCCCATCACGCACCCAAGATAGGCCATTACCAGCAATTTTGGTTGCCAGCACAATGTCATTTCGTTTACTTGGATTACGTGCTAGCCAGTTACCTATAATTTGCTCTGTCTTTCCGTAAGTATCAGGCGTGGGTGGAATGGCATACATTTCAGCGGTATCAATAAAATTAACACCTTGCGCTAGGGCGTAAGCTATTTGCTCATCCGCATCGGCTTGATTATTTTGCACGCCCCACGTCATACTGCCTAAGCACACGCGTGATACATTGATACCACTACTGCCAAGAGGGTTATAACGCATAATGATTCCTTATTTAATCTTGCGAGTAGGTTTTAAGAGCCGTTAAAAGAGGTTCACTTAAATTAGCTTTGTTGCCTGTTTTAAAGTTGAACATCACCACTTGTGATGAGCCAATAGTCGTCAACGCGTTTTGTGCTTGGCTAAACACCTTGTAATGCATCATAAAGCGATCAACTTGAATGTCACTGATTGTTACCCCTACAAGCACAGTATCTGGAAACGTAACTGGGCGCTTATAACGGGCGTTATTTTCGCTGATCACCGGTCCTACCCCTGTTTTTTGTAAGTCTTCGAGCAAATTAATTTGGTTAAAAAAATCAATTCGGGCAGTTTCAAAATAACGGAAATAAACGACATTATTAACGTGCTGTAAGGCATCCATTTCACCCCAAGCAACATTAATTTTGGTGTGAATAGGGTGTTGTTCTATAAACGATTGCATAAACAAACTCGATTACTGTAATGAATACTCAGGTTAGCAATATGCTGCTTTTAGCTCAAGAAAATTAGAAAAATCATCAAAACATGCTAGCTTTAGTAGTTCACGCTTACGTAAATGATAACTTTCAGTTTGGTGTTTTGATGATTTAAAGGAGCAAATTATGAACTTAGTTGCAGCAAAAATTACCAAATGGTTGGCCCTGCTTGGCCTGCTGGGTTTAGCATTTTTGTGTTATGCAATGGGCAACGCATCAGGTGCTATAGCATTAGTGATCCTTGGCTTTGTATTCGAAGGTGCTTTTTGGTTGTTTGGGCATAGATTATTTACACGCAAGAAAAACCTAGAAGAAGAATCTCCCAGCTGATAACTTGCTTATAGGGTAAAGTTAATTAATAATAACTGTTCATATATACAGTTGTTTGGTTTTGGGAATGAAAAAGTTTATTCATATCGACATGGATTGCTTTTATGCCGCGGTAGAAATGCGCGACAATCCAGCGTTAGCTAATGTGCCGTTGGCTATTGGTGGTAATAGTAGAAGAGGCGTACTGTCGACGGCCAATTATATTGCTCGTGAATACGGTGTGCGCTCGGCTATGTCCAACTATCATGCTAAACAACGCTGCCCTGATTTAGTGATTGTGCCTGGCCGCATGCAGGTATACAAAGCAATCTCTCTACAAATTCGCGCTATTTTTCAGCGTTATACCGATTTAATCGAACCCCTTTCCTTAGATGAAGCCTACCTTGATGTCACCGACAGCACAGCGTGTAAAGGCAGTGCGACATTAATGGCGCAGCAAATCCGTGCTGATATTTTTGCCGCTACTGGCTTAACCGCATCAGCAGGTGTGGCACCAATAAAGTTTATTGCCAAAATCGCCAGTGACGAAAATAAACCAAATGGCCAGTTTGTAGTGTTACCAGAACTAGTTGATGAGTTTTTGGCGCAATTACCTCTAGGCAAAATACCCGGTGTGGGTAAGGTCACTTTGGAAAAGCTTAATTTAAAGGGCTTATACACAGGTGCCGATGTGTGCGAAAAAGGTGTTAACTGGATGCAGCAGCATGTTGGTAACTTTGGCGTGTCGCTGTATCAAAAATGTGCGGGCTTACATATTGGTAAAGTGTCTACAGAGCGGGTGCGTAAATCTCTGAGTGTAGAACATACCTACGAATACAATAAAACCAGCTTACAAGAATGCTTAGAACAATTGCCCATTTTGTTAGAAGAACTTACTCGACGATTAGCAAAACAGCAATTACAACAACGCATCAATAAACTCAGTGTGAAAGTAAAATTTGCTAATTTTGTGGTGACATCGGCAGATCAGTCCTATCATCAAATTGACACAGCTATATTTACTGAACTACTAAGCAAAGCGTATCAACGTGGTCAACAGCAACCGGTACGATTACTTGGCATCGGGATTGGCGTAAAAAACGAGCCGCAACAGCATCTTCAGTTAAGTATATTAGACTAAAGGTTTAGCGTGTTTTTTACTCAAGTCTTGCTAGTGTAGAAAATGAACAACACACATTTATATAACTATAACTATAAGGAGATCGCTATGCAATCAGTTGTAATTGTACTGCTAGGTATGGTTGGAATGCTTTTTGGTTGGTTTGTTTATTCTAAATTTATCGCCGAAAAGATTTTCAAAATGGATGACAGTTTTGTCACCCCAGCGCATGAACTCGAAGATGGTAAAGATTTTGTACCTACCAATAAAGTGGTGCTTTGGGGGCATCATTTTACCTCTGTCGCAGGTGCTGCGCCAATTGTTGGCCCTGCGATTGCTGTTTACTGGGGCTGGGTGCCAGCCGTATTGTGGGTCGTATTAGGTACTATATTTTTTGCCGGTGTGCACGATATGGGCGCGCTTTGGGCCAGTGCGCGTAATAAAGGCAAATCCATGGGCGCGCTCTCAGAAACCGTGATTGGTAAGCGTACCCGCGCGTTATTTATGATTGTGGTTTTTCTGGTGTTATTAATGGTTAATGCGGTGTTTGGGGTGGTGATAGCAAAATCATTTATCAGTAGCCCAAATGCGGTTTTCCCTGCTTGGGCTGCAATTGTGGTAGCGCTCGTGATTGGTCAATTGTTGCGTAAAAAAATCTCTCTTATTCCGCTGTGCTTTATCGGCGTGGGGATTTTATATTACACCATCTATTTAGGCAGCAGCATGCCTATTACTCTCCCTGACGAGCTATTTGGTTTAAGCGCCAATGCTAACTGGATCATTATTTTATTTATATATGCAGCTATCGCGTCATTGTTACCGGTTTGGATGTTGTTACAACCGCGTGATTTCATCAATGGTATGCAATTATTGGTAGGTTTAGTGCTGTTATATGGCGCAGTTTTTGTTTCTATGCCTGATATCACTGCTCCAGCTTTTAACACGCAAACTGCGATAGATACCCCGAGTATTATTCCTTTACTATTTGTCACCATAGCCTGTGGCGCGGTGTCGGGCTTTCACGGTATTGTGTCATCGGGTACTAGCTCTAAGCAGCTTAATAAAGAAACCGATGGCCGTTTTGTTGGCTACCTCGGTGCTGTGGGCGAGGGCATGTTAGCCCTGATCACTTTGGTTGCTGTAAGTGGTGTGGCGCTTGCTGTATCGCCAGAAGAATGGCATGAAATATATAGCCACTTAGGGGCCGGTAGCGTCGGTGCTTTTGTTAATGGCGGTGCCAACCTAATTGAAACTGGTTGGGGTATTTCAAACGAAATTGCATCGACATTGCTTGCCGTTATGGTGGTGCTATTTGCTGGTACGACGATGGACTCTGGAGTGCGCTTGCAGCGTTATATCATTCAAGAGTGGGGTGATATTTATAATATTAAAGTGATAAAAAATGGCGTAATAGCCACATTGATTGCAGTGCTAAGTTGTTTATTATTGGCCTTTGGTGCTGGTGGCGCTGATGGCAGTGGTGGCATGATCATTTGGCCGTTGTTTGGCTCAACGAATCAGATTTTAGCGAGCCTGACGTTGTTAGTTATTTCGGTGATGTTGATCAAAGCAAATCGCCCAGCTAAATACACGCTTATTCCGATGAGTTTTGTGCTAGTGATGGCGTTTTTTGCTGGCCTGATCAAGCTTGGTGAATACTACCAACAAGGTAACTGGTTATTAGTGACATTGGATATCATTGTCTTAATCATCAGTGTGTTGGTTATGCTTGAAGCCTGGTCTGTGATCGCTAAACATCGCGCAGAGAATAAACCCGTAAGCAGTGAGTAACTGATTTATTTTACACTGTAACTGCAAGTTGCCAGCGGCACATAAGCTCGTCGTGCTTTGCTGGCAATAGCTAGTTAAATCAATGATAATAAGGTCCTCAGTTTTTCGACAACAGGACCTTTTTATGGCATATCCTCACGCAGTTGCAGCCCCGCAATTAGATAACGCAAAACATGACGCGCTTATTATTATTGCCGATAATTTTTCACAATTAGACGATCCGAATCTAAGCCTAGCGATTAAAGCGCAAATGGCGGTTGATGCACGTATCGGTAAACAAGTAACGTTCCTCGTGGTTGACTCAAAACGCGTAATTTTAGCGCCGACAGGTCCGTTAAATCGTGATTATGATGATGTCCGTCGTTATTTTGATGCCGCTAAACTGGCGATAATTGAGGCGAAAGCATCGGGTAGTACCAAACCTGCTATTTACTTACCACAAGCAAGCCAAGACAGCCGTTATCAGTATGCCTTAGAAGTTGCCTATTTAGGTGCATGCCAAGCTCTTTGGCAGCCGCTAGAAGCGCGAGAGCATCATGGTGAAAGTATCGAGCCAATCACCCAAATTGCGTTATTTGGTGCCAATGAGCAGACTATTAAAGCGGTTAATGCGATTGCCGCTGGGCAACACGCGGCGCGTGATTTATGTGGCACTGAACCTGAGCGTATGGCGCCACCGCGCTTTGCAGATTACTGCGTAGATTTATTTAAAGGCTCTAAAGTCAGTGTTGAAGTGATTGCAGATATCGCCACTATTGATAAAGAGTACCCAATGATGAGCACGGTAGCTCGCGCTTCATATGCGGTTGAGCGTCATCACCCGCGTGTTGTAAAACTTGAGTATGTGCCAGAAGGTGAAGTAACTCGTACTTTAATGTTTGTTGGTAAAGGCTTAGTGTATGACACCGGCGGCGCGGACTTAAAAGTAGGCGGCTTTATGGCAGGCATGAGCCGTGATAAAGGCGGCGCTGCTTCTGTTGCTGGGTTTATGAAATCAGTTGCTGATTTTGCGCCACAAGGCGTAAAAGTAATGGCCTTTTTAGCGGTGGTACGTAACTCGATTGGCTCTGATTGTTTTGTGCCAGATGAAATTATCACCAGCCGTGAAGGTGTTCGAGTACGTATTGGTAACACCGATGCGGAAGGTCGCTTAGCGATGGGGGATTTACTCAGCGAAATGAAAGAGCTTGCTAAAACGCAAGTGAACCCAGAGCTCTTTACTGTTGCGACACTAACCGGTCATGCTGCCCGTGCTATGGGACCATACAGTGCGTATGTTGAAAACGGCCCTGCACGTGCTGCGAATATCTCTCGTAAATTGGCTGATTGTGGCGATTTATGGGCAGATGGCGCAGAAGTTTCTCGCAGTCGCCGCGAAGACTATGACTTTATTAAACCGCGCACTCTAGCGGATGATGTGCTATCAAGTAACAACGCGGCATCGGCTGTCACTGCACGCGGACACCAGTTCCCAATGGCGTTTTTAGCGATTGTGGGTGGTCTAGATAAACATGGCACTGACTCTGCCCAGCCAATTCCCTATGTGCATATGGATATTGCCGGTAGTGGTGTTGAAGGTGGCGATTGGCAACATGGCAAACCTACTGCAGCTGGTTTAAGCAGCCTATTTGCGCGTTACTGCTTATAATATTTAATAAGCAAAAGCCCCGCCATTGAACATGACGGGGCTTTGTTACGACTGCATTGTAAGTTAATTAATCTAGCTTAAAGCGACTCACAACATCGCTTAGTTCTTGGCTGCTATGTTTTAAATTATCACTGGCACTAGAAAGTTGTGCTGTATTTGCTAATGAATGCTCCGTTGATTGCGATAATTCATTAATACGTAAATTCACTTCGTCAGCGGCACTTGATTGTTGCTCGGTTGCGCGGGCAATTTGGCCGTTCATATCGGTGATCACAGAGACCAGTCGCTCAATTTCAGTTAACGAGTTATTGGCAGTGCCCGCTTGCTCTACGGTGCTACTTGATAGTTGTTGGCTCGCCGTGACAGCTTCAACCGCCGCCTGCGCGCCTTTTTGTAGTTTGGCTATCATGGCTTGAATTTCGTCGGTACTTTTACCCGTGCGACTAGCTAGTGTGCGTACTTCATCGGCAACAACGGCAAAGCCACGGCCTTGTTCACCAGCGCGTGCCGCCTCAATTGCAGCATTGAGCGCGAGTAAATTGGTTTGTTCAGCGATCCCTCTAATTACATCAAGCACCGAGCCAATATTATTACTTTCGTTGGCTAAATCGGCAGTCACTTGACTCACTGTTTCAATATTGTGTGATAGGGTTTCAATGGCTTTAATTGTTTTTGCCACCACTTCTTTGCCTTGTGAGGCATTACTTGCTGCATCAACAGCAGCATGTTCGGCAGCCTCAGCATTACGACTTACATCATGTATTTGATGGGTCATCTGTTCCATTGCTGCAGCTACTTGGGTTGAGCTGTCATTTTGCAACTCGATGAAAGAATGATTGGTTTTACTTGCATCATCAACAGTCTGCGCATGATGATTGACATCGTAAGCATTGGTCGCGACTTGTTTAAGTGATTCGCGAATTTTTGTGGTATATAAATTAAAATACCGAGACAAACGAGAGACTTCATCATTGCCGCTTTCATCTAACACTTGCGTTAAATCGCCTTCGCCCTGTGAAATATCTTTCATCATATCGGCTGCAAGTTGCGTTGGCAGTAAGATACTACGTGCAATTAAGTAACTTAAACTAATAAACAGTAAGAGAATAACACTGGCATTGATGATCATTAGGGTTCGCAGTTCAGAGAATGTTTCATCAATCGTATCTAAATATACACCTGAGCCAATGATCCATTGCCAAGGCGTAAAACCTTTCACAAAGGCAATTTTATCTACCGGCATGTCTTTGCCTGGCTTTGGCCATTTATATGGTACGAAGCCGCTACCTTGTTGTTTTACTATATTCACCATTTCAATAAATAATAGAGTGCCATCGGGATCTTTGTTGTTGGCTAAAGATTTACCATTGAGGTCTGGCTTAATTGGATGCATCACCATATTTGGCTGATAGTCGTTGATCCAGTAATAGTTGCTTTCGTCATAACGCATGGCTGCAATGGTATCTAAGGCATGTTGTTGTGCTTGCTGTTTGTTTAATGTGCCAGCCTGTTCTAAAGAGTAAGCATGGCTAATAAGGCTATGAGCTGCTTCCACTAAGTTTTTTGTTTTAGTATATTGTTCTGTTTTTAGTGAACTATATTGTTGCGTAAGGCTGGTAATACTTAAGAAAAGTAAGCCAATTACCACCACACTAACCAGCATTGCTAAACGCTGGAAAATTGTAAAACGGCGTAGATACGACATAGAAGATCCTTTGTGTGTGCTCGCATTGTTCGCGAATATCATTAAGCGTAGTTAAAAAGGTATAAAAATCTAGGTAATTAGCGGTTATTATTGATAATAAATAACGCTGCAATTTTTATTAATGCAAAAAAAAGGCTGATCACACAATCAGCCTTTAGTTTAATTATAAAACAATTGAAGCATGTTATTTAACGTCAAAATGGCGGTTAAAGAAACTGGTAATTGTTTGATGTAAATGCGTTTGTACACTTTTACCACGTAAGCTGTGCTTTGAACCTGGGTAGGTCATCATCTCAAACTGTTTTTCGTTATCTTGTAGTTGCTTAAATAACTTAGTGGCATGCGTGAATAGTACGTTGTCATCAGCCATACCATGGTAGATCATTAATGGCCCTTTTAAGCCATCTGCGTATGGGAATACTGCACTGTCGGTGTAACCTTTAGCGTTTGTTTCAGGATGGCCTAAATAGCGCTCTGTGTAATGAGTATCATACAATGCCCAATCAGTCACTGGTGCACCTGATACACCGGCTTGGAAGTAATCACCGGCTTTAAACATGGTCATTAATGCCATGTAGCCGCCGTAACTGTGGCCATAAATACCAATACGCTGCGGGTCAACGTAATCAAGAGTACGTAAAAATTCCACGCCCTTGATTTGGTCGGCTACTTCCACCACACCTAAATGCTTGTATATGGCATCTTCGAACTTTTTGCCGCGATTATATGAACCGCGATTATCAAGTTGGAAAACCACATAACCTTGTTGCGCCATATATTGGAAGTATAAGTTTTTACTGCGCCAGCTGTTCGTTACACGTTGTGCATGTGGGCCGCCATAAACATTCACCAGTACAGGGTGCTTTTTACCATCATTAATAGTGGCTGGCTTAAATAAGCGATAATGCATCACTTGGCCATCATCGGCTTTTATTGTGCCGTATTCAGGCTCAGCTAAGTCAGCTAAATAAGGTGTAAGAGGGTGTGTTTTATCTAGCTTGTTTTCCTCAAGCCAAGTAATAAACTCGCCGTTTATGTTACGAAGTGCAGCCGATCCTGGTTTATTTACCGATGAGCTGTTATCAATAAAGGTTTTACTGTCTTTGGCAATGACGACATTGTGGTATTGGCCTTGCTCGGTAATACGTTTGATGTCGCCCTTTTTAAATAACGGCACACTGTATAAGTGGCTTTCAAGAGCAGTATCTTTACGACCGGCAAAATAGAGGATGCCTTTTTTCTCATCAATACCCTTTAAACTATCAACAACCCAGTCACCATTAGTGATTTGGCGTACCAATTTACCGTTGCTACGGTAAAGGTATAAATGCTTAAAGCCATTGCGCTCAGAGGCCCAAACAAAGTGTTTTTTGTCCTTCAAAAACTGTAGGTCAAAGTGCAGGTTGATCCAAGTATCGCTGGTTTCAGTTAAGGCAACTTTTTGCTCTTTTGTGTCGCTGTTATAAAAGCGCAATTCCAAGGTGTGCTGAGAGCGGTCTTGCCATTGGTATGAAAGCGTTTTATCGTCTTCTAACCATTTCGCACGAGCGATGTAAATATCGTCGTCTTTGCCAAGGTCCACCCAATCAACACTTTGGTCGTTAATAGCCACAACGCCAAGCTGGATTTTAACATTGTTAGTGCCAGTAAATGGATAACGTTGGTTGAATAGTTTAACTTCTTCGGCGTAAATTTCGTTGCGGATCGCTTCTTCTACTGGGCTTTCGTCAATGCGGGTGAAGGCGATTTTTGATTCATCACCTGACCACCAGTAACCAGTCATGCGGCCCATTTCTTCTTGCGCAACAAATTCAGCCATAGCGTTTTTGATTACGCCACCGCCATCTTTGCTCAGTTGAGTTTCTTTGCCCGATTTTAGGTTTAGCACATACAAGTTTTGTTCACGGACAAACGAGACAAAATTCCCTTTTGGTGAAAAACGGGCATCTGTTTCAAACGCTTCTGTGTCCGTTAGTTTACGGCTTTTTGCTGATGCTAGTTGGTAGTAATAGAGGTCGCCATTAAGTGGGAATAACAGCGCTTTGCCATCCTTAGACCACTTGTACTCTAAAATACCTTTACCAAAAATGCGTTGACGTTCGCGGCGCGCTTTTTCTTCATCAGAGAGATTTTCTGGGCCTGAAAATAGTTTAGCCGAGTCCACTAAAATACGATTTTTGTTATCTTTTAAATTGTATTCCCATAAATCATAGCGGTTGTAATCATCGCTTTTACCTTGCAAATAGGTAACACGGCTACCATCGGGTGAAAACTTAAGCTGCACAGGTGCTTTACCCGCTAAACTAGGATCATCAAAAATACGTTCTAACGTAAGTGGCTGTGCTTGCACTGTGATGGCTGTTACCACCAAAGGAAGCAAGCAGGAGAGGCGTTTAATTTTTTTTAACACGTGTTTACCTTCGCTCGAATAAAAACTGTGATGATGGTAAAGGCAAGCGTGGGCAACTGCAACTAAATGCTATAAAGTAGCGAAAAAGTACTTTTGGTAAGGAATAAAAAATGACGGTTGAATTTTCTCTCGCCCCAGAGCTTGCTCGTGATTGTATTGAAGTGGCAGATTGGCCTTTATGTAAAGTATTACTGATGAATGACAGCCAATACCCTTGGTTTATTTTGGTACCTCGTAAGGCGGGTTTAAAAGAGAGCATTGATTTAGATGACGCTGAACAATTGCTATTAATGAAAGAGTCAGCGAAATTAAGTCTGTTACTTAAAGAAGTGTTTAACCCAGATAAACTCAATGTCGCAGCGCTTGGTAATATGGTGCCCCAGTTACACATTCATCATATTGCGCGTTTTAAAACTGATGTTGCATGGCCGGCACCAGTATGGGGTAAGTATCCTGCAGTGCCTTACAGTGAAGAGCAATTGACACGTTTAAAAACACATTTTTAATACTGGTTTATTTTTTACATAACAGAATTTTATCACGGTATTATGACTTTTAGTTGGGTAAAAATAGACTATGCTTAGAGCCACTAAGTCGTGGCTGCTTATTGCATTCAGTATCTAGGGATTACAAACTAATTGATGAAAGCTTTTGTATTGTTTACCTTGTTAAGTGTATTTTCGCATCACAGTGCTGCAGATACATTTTACTTTGTTGGTACCACCTTTCCGTCGGTACTTGAAAAAAATGAACAAGGTCAAGTCGAAGGCTTAGGCGCCGACATCGCAGGTGAAATTTGCTTGCGTTTAGGTTGCCAAATTAAAATTGATATTTTGCCATTTAAACGGGCGCTAAAAATGGTTGAACTTGGTAAGGCTGATGCGTTTATAGGCCCTTATAAGTCGGCTATTAGAGAGCAATATATGATTTATAGTGAGGCTGCTTTCTATCAAGACCCGCTGGTTTTTTATGTCAAAAATAGTAATGAATTCCAGTGGCATAATAATTTAGAGACATTAAAAGAGTTATCGGTTGGATTAACCCGAGGTTGGAACTATGGTGACGATTTTGAGCAATATAAAAGTCAGTTAGAAATTTCTGAAGTGGGTACTGTTGAAGCCAGTTTTTTGCAGTTAATTCATGACCGCGTCGATATTTTAGTGACTCATCCAAGAGCTGCACAGCCCGTTATTAAGCAGTTAAAATTAGCTAATCAAGTTAAACGGTTACAGCCACCATTAATTGTTAATAAAGGCTATTTTGGTTTTTCAAAGAAACGCAATTTAAATGAGTTTATTACCTTATTCGATAAAGAATTAAATCATATGGTTGCTAATGGAGAAGTAAAAAAAATGAGTGAAAAATATGGTTTAATATTCCCATAATAGCAATACTGAATTAAAAAGGCGTTTTAGGTGAAGTCCTAAAACGCCTTTTCAGTATTATATTAGTTTAAACCTAGTACATCTTTACCTTGTTTAAAGATTACATCTACAGGGATATTTGCTTGGCTTAGTTTTTCAAGATCTTTAGCCAGCTCAGCTTTAATATCACCGTGTGTATCAATCAGCTGATCAACCTTTTGGTAATCGCCGTCACCTTGTAAGGTTAAGATCAAGCGCGATAGTTTCGCCATTGCTTGGCCCATTTTTTCCATATTAACGCTGTAAAGGCCTTGCTCGTTTTTAGCAAACGCCCCTTCTTGTGCGAAAAAGTTAAAACGGATCATATTTGCTTTACCATGAGCACTCGATGCACCAAAGCGCACTGAACGGAAGATACCAGCCATAAAGGTAATATAGTAATCTTCTAATGTACCTTCGGTGATTTCACCTTTGTTAAGTAACTGCTCAACCATGTACAAACCTAAGATATCGGCTTTGCCTTCTTCAAGCGCACTGGCGTGTTCTTGCAGTGATTGGCGCACTGTGCCTTTATTTGTAATGGTGTTTTTAATGCCTAAACCGTGAGCCACTTCATGGAACATAGTATTGGCAAAAAATGCATCAAAGGTAATATGTTTGCGCTGTTCAGGCACGATCAGTTGCTCAGAGATCGGCACTAAAATTTTATCAAACTTAGCGCGCATCGCATTTTTAAGTTGTAAGCGACGCGTGCCTTTTTCAAGTTGCACTTGTTCGTCATTAGGTAAGTTGATAGCTATGGTTTTACTACCGGCATTTGAATGCCCAGCATAATACACAACATCGTATGCGTTTAAGTCTGCGTCAGAGCCTGGTACTTCTTGTTTATATTTGGCATCAACAGGCAAGCCTTTTTGTAACTCTGGTAAAAATGCCGCAAATTTAGCGAGACGTTCGCTCCAGGCTAGATCTTTTACTAATACATAAGATTCAAATGCAGCGCGATAACCAAACAGTTGATCTTCATAAGTCTCGATTGGACCAATAACCACGTCAATAGGGTTATTCTTCATGTCCATCCATGCAAAATCAGATGCTTGATAATCATCATTTTGTAGTGCGTCGGCACGTAAGTTTAAGTAGTTAGCAAATTCTTTGTCATCAGCTAGCTTACTTGCTTCACGTAATAAGTTTGCTGCTTTTTCAAGTGCTTGTGCGTATTCAATTGAGTAGGCTACGCTATACAGCTTGCCATTTTCATCACGTTTAATAACAGAGTATAGGCCATTTTTATCTGTTACATCGGCGTTGTTTAGCTCTTCTTTGCTGATATCGGCTGGGTAAAATTGTGCCCCAGCGGTTTTTTCTTCATAGCCAGATAAGAAGGTTTGGTCGCCATTTAATCTGTCCCACGGGCCATAGTTGATATCGGCAAATTTTTGTACTTTCGGATCGTTAATTTTAGCTAGAAAAGCCGCCTTATCTTCACCGAATGCTTGACGCCAAAACAGCTCGTCCATAATTTTTGAGGCATCGATAAGTTTTGCTATTAGGGCTTTTTGATTATCGCTTAAATGTGATAAATCAGTTGTTAAGCTAAAGTCGGTGTAGATATCTAGGCGACTAGCAGCGGTGTTAATAAGTTGTGGGCCGCTAGCTTGTGTTTGTTTTACCGGGGTTGCAACGTCAGCAGAGGTTTTCGAGGTGCTGGCTTGTTCAGAACATGCGCTAAGAAAAACGGCACCGCTAAGGATGAGTGCTTGGCTTATTTTATTAAGAGTCATTATGTTGCCTGTTAAAAAGTGGATTTAATATATGCCCTAGGTACAAAGGACTGCGCTTCCTTGTTGTGTCAGCATTAAAGCAAATGTTATGCGTAAATAGCAAGCTTCCTAGGTTGTGGTGCGCTAAGCTTTGGGATATAAATTTTAGCAGAAAAATAAACTAACATAATTTCTGTAATTTTCTTAACTTTAGCGGTAACTTAGGCAATACTGTATCTAAAAGAATCCATGATTTGAGTATTTAAACAAATCATACAAAAGGATGGCACATTTATGTCAACAGAAAACGCACTACTGACCATTTTGGTTGATCGTATTAATAATGACACGTTAGTTTTACCAACCCTACCTGAGGTTGCGGTACGTGTACGCCAAGCTGCCGATAATCCAGATGTAAATTTGGCGCAAATGGCTGATGTTATTTCCCATGATCCAGCATTAGCAGCACGGATGATTAAAGTCGCAAATAGTGCGTTTCTGGGACGCTCGGTTAAAGTTTCTAATCTTAATCAGGCGGTAACCCGCATTGGTTTGCGTCAAATTAAGAACATTGCGACGGCAATGGCGATGGAGCAGTTATTTGTTTCAAATAATGAATTGATCAAAGGCTATATGGACAAAGCATGGCAAAAAACGCTAACAGTAGCGTGCCATTCAATTACACTGCTGGAGTTTTATTTAAAAGAAAACAAAAACACATCACTCAATCGCGATACCATCACGCTTGCATCTTTAGTGTATAACATCGGCGTACTGCCTATTTTAACTGAAGCAGAGCGCCACCCAGAAGTGTTTGCTAACCCAAGCTTTTTAGCGCATGCAATTCAAAAGCTGAGCGGTAAAGTTGGTGGGGCAATTATGCGCGCGTGGGAGTTTACCGATGAGTTTGTTGAAGTGGCTGAAAGCTGGGCAAACCCAAACTATCGCCCAGAACATATTAGCTATGTTGATTTCATTCGTATTGGTGCAATCATGGAAGGTATCTTACAAGTCTCTGATAAGTCTGCTGCACTGCAAACTTATATAGATAAAGGGGTGATCCCATCGTTAGATGTTTTTTCAAGTGATGAATATAATGATATGCTCGATGATGTGAAATCGGTCTTTAGTTGAGCTAAGTCGTTAGTTAAAAAAGCGCCAACAGGGCGCTTTTTTAGTATTTAAAACTCAGTCAGTATTTAGGCTAAATCTTCAACGTCGCCTAAGCCTGCTGTTAACTCTTCGAGCATCTGCTTAATTTCTTCTGAAGCAAGAATAAAGTCGGCATCAAGTTTGACTAACATGTCTTCTTTAGGGATGTCGGCGTTTTCTTCTTTTAAAGTTTCTGAGTAACTGAGGCGTTTAATCGAGCCGTCATTTTGCAGCATAAACTTAAGACGTTCTTGCCAATCAAGGGCTAGTTTGGTAACGCGTTTGCCGCTTTCAAGGTGCGATTTCACTTCATCACAGGCAAGGTCATGGCCTTTAAGTTTTACTTGCGCGCCACTGTCATCGGCTTCTTCAAGTTCTGCATCTGAGCCAATCGCAAAGCCTTCTGGGGTGCTAAAGTTGGTTAACCAGTCTGTTAAGAATACGTCTAAGTCATAGTTAGCAAACGCAGGAACAACAGGTAACGTGCCTAATGATTTACGAAGTAACGCCAATAACTCTTCAGCTTTGTTAAAACTGCCGCTATTGACCACGACCCAACCGTTTTCTTGGTCGATAAAAGCAAACTGCAAGCTCGACTTTTTAAAAGCTTGCGGTAGTAAGCTATGCAGAATATTTTCTTTGAGCTCATCTTTTTCTTTTTTCTTAACTGGGCGATTTTCTTCCGCTTCGATAAGTTCTATTTTCTCAGCAACCATGTCGTTGATAACGGATGCAGGAAGTACTTTTTCTTCACGTTTAGCACAGATTAAAATGCTTTTTTGCGAAAAATGAGCAAGTGTATCACCGTGTTTACCAAAGGCTTTAGTCCAGCCAAAGGTACTTAAATCTTGGCTGCCACAAGGACGAAATAAATCTTGTTCTAAGGCTTTATCAAAGTCTTCTTGGCTGTATGAGACGTCTTGTTTAAAGCGGTAACAAATAAGGTTACTAAACCACATAGGGAGATTGATCCATTCGGTAAATTTGCCCAATCATAGCAATAAAAAGCTGATGCGCAAATGACTGATTGGCCAAACGTTTAGCAATTAAGCAAAGTGTTAGGCAAACAGTGAAGGCGCATTAAGCGTGGCTAGTTATTAAATATCGACAACGGTTTTGGCATGTCTTTAGGAAAACTAATATGGTAATGCAAGCCTTGACCGGGTGAGCTGGTTACATCGATTTCACCACTGAGGGTTTGCTTGACCAAGTTAAAGGTGATGTGGGTGCCGAGCCCACTGCCGCCTTGATCGCGTTTGGTGGTAAAAAACGGGTCAAACAGCTTCTCTAATTGTTGTTCAGTAACACCATTGCCATTATCTTTAAAGTCGATAATAACTTGGTCGTCTTCATTTTTAATTGCAATATCAATAATGCCGTTACTGATACCATCAAAAGCGTGGATCAATGAATTCATAATCAAATTAGTAAATATTTGACTAATAGCACCCGCTGGTAGGTTTAGGGTTAAATCTGCTGGGCAATCTAAATTAATGTGGTGGCTGGTATTTTTAATTTTAGGGTGCAATGAGCGAATGACCTCGCCCAAATACTCTTTAAGGTTAATGGTGCGTACCGCTTCACTGGCTTGATCAACGGCTATTTGCTTAAAGCTGGCAACCAGCTCAGAGGCGCGGTCTAAATTGGTTGTCAGCAAGCTGGTGCTTTGCTTGGCATCATTAATAAACTCTTCCAGTGCTTTAGGGGAGAGAGTTTTATTTTTGTACGCTGTTTCTATTTGTAATAGCCGCTCTTGTAAAAAAGAGGTGGCAGTAACACCAATGCCTACTGGTGTATTAATATCATGAGTAATACCGGCAACCAGGCCACCTAAAGCAGCCATTTTTTCTGAGCCTACTAGGCGCTCTTGTGCCATATTGAGTTCATCAACATAACGCTGCATTTCGGTTTGTTTAGTCAGTAATTCTTGTTCAGTATGACGGCGTAAATCAATTTCTTCAGTGAGCGTTAGTTTTTGTTTTTCTAGTTCGTATTTTTGCTGCTGTAAATCCATCATCGCTTGGCTTAAATTTGATGTTTTACGCGCCACTTCTTGTTCGAGTTGCAGGTTTTGTTGATCAAGTTTTTCGTTACTGATCATTAATTTCTTTTGTGTTTGTTCGAGTTCTTTACGGTATTTCACGACTTTATCGATTAATTTATTGAATGACTCCTCCATCACTTTTAATTCGTTGTGCTCACTCGTTTCAATTTCGATATGTTGCCCTTCGAGGTCATTTAATTCAAGATCTTCTATTTGCTCGGTCAATTGCGCGAGGGGCTCGGTGAGTAATTTTCTAAATGCCATTAAAAACAGAATGATCAAAAAAGTAGTTTTGATCATCGCATTACCAATTAAAAAGTAAATGGAGATCATGATACGGCTAAATACCACTTCTCGACTTGAGAACAGTGTGACATCACCGACTTGGGTGGCGCGCCCTGAAAATTCAAAGATCAATGGAAAGGTATAACCGAATAAACCCGACGGGGTATCTTCGATGATGGCTTCTTCTTGCACTAATTGTTGGCTGTACAGTTCACGAATATCCAAAGAGCGACCAAGCTGTGAAATAATTTCGCCGCTATCATCACGGACAATAATGCCTTCGATCATGGGAATGGCTAATAAACCTTCTGCGGTGGTGATGGTTTGTTTGGTATTTAGCTCCCAAATAGCGCGAGTTAAACTGCGACTGAATGTTTTTTGCAGGGTCGTTAATTCATCACGAATATAATCTTTCGTGTTAACATACTCTGCAATAACTTGCCCGCACGTCACTACAAAAGTTAATAAAAAGTAGACGGATAACACACTGGTAAGTAGCTTTTTCGACAGGCTTTTTTGTAGCATGGGTGTCCCATAGCTCCTTTATTTTTTACACAAAGCTTAATTCATACCCTAGCAACGAGTACATTCAATACTAAAGTTAGCTAATAAATGTTTAAAAATAAATAAAATAATCTTATTTAACCGTATATTGCCAATTTTTCTTTTTTTTAGCAAAAACTTAAGCTTATCGTTGTTAAATTTTTGTGTTATAAAATCACACTCACTTTTATAACATTATGATTTTTTGAGTGGCGATTTACTGCACTCAGTGATCTATTATCGGTATTTTAGTTGTCAATATTATGAATTTTTCTGTCTTGGTGTGTGATGATTCTACAGTAGCACGCAAACAAGTTGTGCGCTGTTTAGATGAATGTATTACAGCAGATATTATGCAAGCAAAAAATGGCCGCGAAGCCCTAGAATTAATGCAAACGCATAATTTTGACTTACTGTGTCTTGATTTAACAATGCCTGAAATTGATGGTGTGCAGGTGCTTGAGCGTATTAAAGCGCAAAAAATAGAATGCTTCGTGCTGGTTATTTCTGCTGATATTCAACATGCAATGAAACAGCGTGTCGCAAAGTTAGGCGCTATTGATTTTATTGATAAGCCAATAGATAAAACCAGATTAAATGAAATTCTGCATAAATTTGGCATTCATTAGATTTGTTTATAACCAAAAAGCATAATTTATCTTTTTATTAAGGGTTGACAGAATAGCCATGTTTAAGGCAGTCTAAGGGCTATGAAAACAAATAATCACGTATTGACCATTATTATTACAACCACCATTCTAACTGGATAGTGGCATAGGTCGGTGCAACAAATTTAAAGGCCTGTGTTCACTAAGAACACAGGCCTTTTTTCGTTTTATGGGATGAGGAAACATAAAAAATGCGCGTATTAAAATTTGGCGGGTCGTCGCTTGCCGACTTTGCATGTTTACAGCAGGTAGCTCAGTTAGTTAAAGCACAATTAAAAGATGAAATGTTATTGGTGTTATCCGCACCCGGTGGCATGACCGATTCACTGGTTGCGTTAGCAAGTGCCGCAGAGCAGGGGCTTGATTATAGCGAGCAATGGGATGCACTGGTAGCGCGTTGCGAAAGCTTAAAAAGTGCCGTTACAGCTGATTTTGGAGCAGTACAGAACTGGCCTGATTTAAATGAGCTGCACAATAAATTAGCCGGCGTTAAGTTGATCCAGTGCTGTCCTGATCAAGTACGTGCTTATGTGATTAGTTTTGGTGAGCGTGTCAGCGTATCATTGATGCAATGTTTATTAAGCTCACACAACGCCCGTTACCTCGAAGCCACAGATTGCATCGCATCAACAGGCGGTTATATTGATGCTGAAGCTGATTTAGTGGCGAGTAAAATTCGTTTTCAAGCTGCATTAAAAGCCAATCCTGCCACTATTTATATCATGCCTGGTTTTACCGCCAGCAACGAGCAAGGTCAGTTAACAACTTTAGGTCGTAATGGTTCTGATTATTCTGCCGCAATCGCGGCGGCGTGTTTAGAAGCGCAAGTGTGCCAAATTTGGACTGATGTTGACGGTGTGTACAGTGCCGATCCGCGTTATATCAAAAAAGCCACTAAAGTTGATTTCTTATCGTATAAAGAAGCGATGGAACTATCTTACTTTGGCGCTAAAGTACTGCATCCTAAAACTATCCTACCGTGTGCTAAAGCGGGTGTGCCGTGTGAAATTAAAAATACCCATAACCCCGATGCGCAAGGTTCATTGATCAGCAATGATAATGTGTCATCAGAGCCAGTAAAAGCATTATCTAGTCTACAAAACCTTGCCATGTTAACGGTGTCAGGCCCTGGTATGAAAGGCAAAGTAGGGATGGCATCGAAGGTATTTAATGCCCTTGCGCACGATAATGTATCAATTGTATTAATTACCCAATCTTCATGTGAATTTAGCATCAGCTTTTGTGTTCATGAATCAGATTTACCGCTTGCCCTTGAAGCATTGCAAAGCGCTTTTGAGCTTGAGTCACAAGCGGGGTTAATTGAGCCGGTGCATGTGCAACGTAATTTAGCAATTGTAACCTTAGTCGGTGATAATATGCGTGCCCACAAAGGCTTAGCGGCTAAGTTTTTTGCATCCCTTGCGCAAGCACAAGTTAACATTGTGGCAATCGCGCAAGATTCGACTGAAAGTGCAATTTCAGCGGTGATTGATGGTGAACTTTGTAACGATGCGGTGAAAGTGTGCCACGAAAACTTCTTTACGCATATTCCATCGATTGACGTGTTTTTATTAGGTTGTGGTTTAGTCGGCCAAGAATTAATTCAACAATTAGAGCGTCAACAAGCATGGCTTGAAAAACGTAACATCAAACTAAACCTGTACGGTGTTGCCAACTCTCGTCAGTTACACTTAGATAGTGAAGGTATTGCCTTTGATGATTGGCAACAAAAGTTAGCAGTATCAGAGCAAGCTTTTGAGCTAAAACTGGTTGAGCAATTTGTTAAACAAAACCATTTGATCAACCCAGTACTGGTTGACTGTACATCGTCTGATGCTTTAGCTGCGCAGTACGTGGACTTTTTAAATGCTGGCTTCCACGTTGTTGCCGCAAATAAAAAAGCTAACACTAGCTCGTATGCTTACTATCAAGAGCTAATTGCCGCAACGCAAAAGAACAACCGTAAGTTTTTATATGAAACGAATGTCGGTGCCGGCCTTCCGGTAATCGATAATCTACAGTCACTATTTGGTGCGGGCGATGAACTACTCGAGTTCAGCGGTATTTTATCGGGTTCACTATCGTATATGTTTGGTGCGCTGCAAGATGGCTTATCATTATCAGAGGCCACCATCAAAGCCAAAGAAAGCGGCTTTACAGAGCCAGATCCGCGCGATGATTTATCGGGTACTGACGTTGCCCGTAAGCTGTTAATTATTGCCCGTGAAGCAGGGTTGAGATTAGAGCTTAGCGATATCGAAGTTGAATCAGTACTGCCAGCGGGCTTTGCCGAAGGTGATGATGTTGCTGAATTTATGGCAAAACTACCCAGTTTGGATGCTGCGTTTAACGACCGCATTGAAAGTGCGGCCAGTGAAGGTAAAGTACTGCGTTATGTTGGGACTATTAAAGCAGGTCACTGCAAAGTTGGCATCGAAGCTGTGGATCCGACACACGCGCTTGCCGTTATTCGTGATGGTGAAAATGCCTTGGCAATATTGAGCGAATATTACCAGCCACGGCCATTTGTTATTCGTGGTTATGGTGCCGGCTCTGCGGTAACGGCTGCGGGTGTATTTGCTGATATTTTAAAAACACTATCGCGCTAGGAGAGAGCTATGATTGAAGTATATGCTCCGGCTTCTATTGGTAACTTTGCAGTAGGTTTTGATGCACTTGGCGCAGCACTTGCGCCAATTGACGGTACCTTATTAGGTGATGTTGTCGCTGTAAGCGCCGCGACGACGGATGAGTTTGTTTGCTCAGGCGAATACGCTCATAAACTGCCCAGTGATGCCAGTGAAAACTTGGCGTATCAGTGTTTAGTGCATTTTCGCGAACAGGTTGCGCCAACCATGCCAAGCGTAAAATTGGAACTGAAAAAGAATTTACCGATTGGCTCTGGTTTAGGTTCAAGTGCTTGCTCTGTGGTCGCCACATTCGCGGCACTGGATAAATTTGCTGGCACTAAACTTAGTCAAGTACAACTGATTGAGTTAATGGCTGACTTTGAAGCGATTGTCAGTGGTGGTCGTCATTACGATAACATCACACCGTGTTATTTAGGTGGTTTGCAGTTAACAGGTGATTTAATTCCAAACAAATCAATAGCCTTACCGGTTGATGAAAGTTGGTACTATGTGGCGGCTTTCCCTGGTTTTTCACTTAATACCGCTAAAGCGCGTTCAGTGTTACCAAAACAACTGAGTATGCATGCCAGTGTTGAATTTGCCCAGCGGCTATCAGCGTTTAGCAGCTTGTTGCTAACCAGTCGCTTTGATGAAGCACTTACTATTATGAGTGATGAAATTGCAGAGCCGCATCGTGCACCACTGATCAATGGCTTTCGTGAAGCGAAAGCGGCGCTGCCAGAGCTTGGTGCTGAAATTGTCAGTATATCGGGTGCGGGTCCAACTTTATTTACCGTGTGTAAAACGCTTGCAGCAGCGCAGCAATGCGCGCAGTGGCTTGAACAAAACTATATTAATGAACAGGGCTTTTGCCATATTTGTAAGCTCGATAACGTCGGCACGCGTCAGTTATAAGAATTTAAGGAATTAATAATGCAATTACATAATTTAAAAGATGATTCACAACAAGTGTCGTTCGTTACAGCGGTTAAAACAGGGCTTGGGCGCAATCAAGGGGTATTCTTTCCTGAGTCATTAGCGCCAATAGCGGATATTGATGCGTTGCTGGATATGGATTTTGTTAGCCGCAGCAGCAAGATTCTATCGCACTTAATTGGTGATGAATTGCCTGCTGATACGGTCGCGCAAATGGTGAAAAATGCCTTTAACTTTCCAGTTAAACTGGTTGAAGTTGAAAAGAACATTTATTGTTTAGAGTTGTTTCATGGTCCAACGCTGGCGTTTAAAGACTTTGGCGGGCGCTTTATGGCTGAATGCTTAGCACAATTTAGCCAAGGTGAAAAAACCACAATCCTAACGGCAACTTCAGGCGACACTGGCGCAGCGGTTGCGCATGCGTTTTATAATAAGCCAAATATCGATGTGGTTATTCTATATCCAAAGGGCAAAATCTCATTAGCGCAGCAAAAGCTGTTCACAACACTGGGTAATAACATCCACTGTTATGCGGTTGACGGCAGCTTTGATGATTGCCAAGCGATGGTTAAAAATGCCTTTTTAGATGATGAAGTTAAATCGCGGTTAGGATTAAATTCAGCAAACTCTATCAATATCAGTCGTTTGGTTGCACAAGTGTGTTATTACTTTGAAGCAATCGCACAACTGCCAAAACAGCAACGTGCTAATGCGCATATCTCAGTGCCAAGTGGTAACTTTGGCAATGTGTGTGCGGCGATGATCGGTGCGGTCATTGGTTTGCCGGTGGCTAAATTGAGCGCTACAACCAATCAAAATGACACAGTACCGCGTTTTATGCTTGATAAAAACTGGGCACCAAACGCCACAATTGAGTCACTATCAAATGCCATGGATGTGAGTAAACCTAATAATTGGCCGCGGGTGCAAACCATGCTCGATAACAATTGGTTTAGTTATGATGATTTTTATTCAACTAGCGTGAATGAAAATGACACCCAAGCAGTGATGAAGAAAATTCAACAAACAGGTTATGTGGCTGAACCGCATACAGCGATCGCTTATCAGGGTCTTAAAGCTAACTTAGCTGCTGATTCAGCAGGTATTTTCTTAGCTACAGCACATCCGGCTAAGTTTAAAGAGAGTGTTGAAGAGATACTTAATATTGAACTTGAAATGCCAAAACCATTAGCGGATGCCCTAGCAAAGCCATGCTTAGCACAAGATATTAAAGATGATTACCATACATTGCGTGAAGAGCTATTAGCGAAGTTAGGTTAATCAAGACATTAAAATAGTACAATAAAAGCGCTATGAGGCTTATTTATAGCGCTTTTTTATTGCATTAAAGCTATTACTACAGCGGTTCCCGAGAGAGTTTTAAGGACGATTAGTTAGCATTAAAAAATCAAATGTAATCTTGGTTCTAACATTAAATATTTTTATGTTTCAATAAAAAAATATCATTACAAAAACACTGTGAATTAAATTCAATCCCTGTTTAAATATGTTCATCTTTACAGCATAGGCAAATTGACGTTTTCAGCGTATAATTCAGCCTTTAAAAAAATACCATACACGTTGCCCTAGGAGCCCCCATGTTAGAACGTAGCATGAATATTTCGGATTTTGATCCAGAGTTATTTGACGCAATCAACAAAGAGACTGCTCGTCAAGAAGAACACATTGAGCTAATTGCATCTGAAAACTACTGTAGCCCGCGCGTACTTGAAGCGCAGGGATCACAGTTAACTAATAAATATGCTGAAGGCTACCCAGGCAAGCGTTACTACGGTGGTTGTGAGCACGTTGACGTAGTTGAACAATTAGCGATTGACCGTGCCAATGAATTATTTGGTTCAGATTACGCGAACGTACAACCACATGCTGGCTCTCAAGCGAATGCAGCTGTGTTCTTAGCACTTTTAGATGCGGGCGACACTGTACTTGGCATGAGCTTAGCGCATGGTGGTCACTTAACGCACGGTTCACACGTCAGCTTCTCTGGAAAGCTTTACAATGCAATCCAATACGGACTAGATGAAGCAACAGGCGAAATTGATTACGCACAAGTTGAAGCGCTGGCTCTTGAGCACAAGCCAAAAATGATCATCGGTGGTTTCTCTGCATACTCAGGTATTGTTGATTGGGCTAAATTCCGTGAAATCGCTGACAAAGTAGGTGCTTACCTGTTTGTTGATATGGCTCACGTTGCAGGTCTTATTGCTGCTGGCGTTTACCCAAGCCCAGTGCCTCATGCACACGTTGTTACTACAACGACTCACAAAACATTAGCGGGTCCTCGTGGCGGCCTAATCATCTCAGCATGTGGCGACGAAGCGATTTACAAAAAGCTTAACAGCGCGGTATTCCCTGGTGGTCAAGGTGGTCCTTTATGTCACATTATTGCTGCAAAAGCAGTGGCATTTAAAGAAGCACTACAACCAGAGTTTAAAGTATACCAAACACAAGTTGTGAAAAATGCCAAAGCTATGGTTGCAGTAATGCAAGAGCGCGGCTACAAAATCGTTTCTGACAAAACAGAAAACCACTTGTTCTTACTTGATTTAATCGATAAAGACATCACTGGTAAAGACGCTGACGCAGCACTCGGTAATGCTAACATCACAGTAAACAAAAACTCGGTGCCAAATGATCCGCGTTCACCGTTTGTTACTTCTGGTCTACGTATCGGTTCTCCTGCAATCACGCGTCGTGGTTTTAAAGAAGCTGAATCAAAAGAGCTTGCTGGCTGGATCTGTGACGTACTCGACAACATCAATGATGAGTCGGTACAAGCACAAGTAAAAGAGAAAGTTAAAGCCATCTGTAAAAAATTACCTGTTTACGCTTAATTGTTAAGCTGACAGTAATTTAGATCACAATAGCGTTGTTTTTTGCTATTATAAAGGCCGCTTAAACGCGGCCTTTTTTGTTTTTTTAACGGAAGCTGATACCTATGCATTGTCCATTTTGCACCGCAAAAGATACCAAAGTGATAGACTCGCGCCTTGTCGGCGGTGGTCACCAAGTAAGACGTCGTCGTGAATGCAATGAATGCCATGAACGCTTTACTACCTTTGAAGGGGCAGAGCTTGTAATGCCAAGAGTGATCAAACAAGATGGCAGCCGTGAACCGTTTAATGAAGACAAATTGCTTAATGGCTTGCACCGCGCACTAGAAAAACGCCCCGTCAGTACCGAGCAAGTTGATGAAGTGGTTAACATTATCAAATCGCAACTACGTGCCACAGGTGAGCGAGAAATATCAAGTCACTTAATTGGTGAATGCATCATGGAAGCGCTGAAAAAACTCGATAAAGTAGCGTATGTACGTTTTGCCTCAGTGTATCGTTCATTTGAAGATATTCGCGAATTTGGTGAGGAAATCGCCCGTTTGGGAGAATAACATGCACCCACCGCAATTTAGTGAACACGATAAAATTTATATGGCGCGCGCGATAGAGCTTGCTAAGCAAGGGCGTTTTACCACAACACCAAACCCCAATGTGGGTTGTGTGTTGGTAAAAGACAATATTATTGTTGGTGAAGGTTTTCATCAAGTTGCAGGCCAAGGTCACGCTGAAGTTAATGCGCTGTTGATGGCTGGTTCGCAAGCAAAAGGCGCAACCGCTTACGTTACCTTAGAGCCATGTAGTCACTTTGGGCGCACGCCCCCTTGTGCCGAAGGCTTAAAAGCAGCTGGTGTGGTAAAAGTGATTGCGGCTATGGTGGATCCCAACCCACAAGTGGCGGGTAAAGGCTTAGCCATTTTAGCCGACGCCGGTATTGTGGTTGCATCCGGTTTATTAGAACCCCAAGCACGATTGTTAAACCGTGGTTTTTTAAAACGCATGGAGCAGGGAATGCCGTTTGTTACCTGTAAAATGGCGGCCAGCCTCGATGGTAAAACCGCGCTTAAAAACGGTCAGAGCAAGTGGATCACTGGCACTGCTGCCCGTCAAGATGTGCAATTACAGCGCGCACAAAGCTGCGCTATTTTAACCGGTGCAGACACAGTATTAATTGACGATGCTAAGCTCAATGTGCGTGTTGATGAACTGCCTGAGCCATTACCGACGCAATTACCAGTTCGCCAGCCTGTCCGTATCATTATCGATTCACAAAATCGTTTAACGCCTGATTTAGCTTTATTTAGCATTGCAAGCGACATAATAATTATTACCACTGCGCTTGATAAATCAGTGCAATGGCCGCATTACGTAACTCATATTGTGGTGCCTGCAAAAGATCATAAAGTTGATTTAAAGGCCGCATTACGGCAATTGGCACAACAGCAACAGTTTAATCATATTTGGCTAGAAGCAGGGGCAACCTTAGCGGGTAAAATGGCTGAATATAATTTAATCGATGAGTATATTGTCTATCTGGCGCCGAAATTGTTAGGAAATGATGGTAAAAGCTTACTAAACTTTGCGGAACTGAGCTCTATGCAAGAGGCGGTTGATTTAACAATAAACGAATGCACACTGATTGGTGATGACATTCGTATTACTGCAATACCGCGTTTAGTTGCATTGCCTTAACCAAATTATTTAAAGAGTAACGACTATGTTTACTGGGATCATTGAAGCGACTGGCACGATCAGCGAATTACAGCAAAAACAAGGCGATTTAGCTATTCGCATTCAAAGTAATAACCTAGATATGGCGGATGTCAATTTAGGTGACAGCATTGCAACTAACGGCGTGTGTTTAACCGTAGTAGCAAAACACAGCGATGGTTTTAGTGCTGACTTATCTAATGAAACGATTGGTTTGACTGGCTTTGCTCATTATAAACAAGGGCAAAAAGTAAACCTTGAAAAAGCCATGCAACCGGTGTCGCGACTAGGTGGACATTTAGTGTCTGGTCATGTTGATGGCATTGCAACAATCACCGCAATCACGGCTAATGCCCGCGCCGTTGAATATTGGCTCAGCACCGATGCACAATTGATGAAATACATTCCTTATAAAGGCTCAGTGTGTATTGATGGCATTAGCTTAACGGTCAATGCAGTAGAGGCTAATACGTTTAAATTGACAATCGTGCCGCACACCAGTGAGCAAACGACCATAGCCGATTTTAAAGTTGGCACGCAAGTGAACTTAGAAGTCGATCAAATAGCTCGCTATTTAGAGCGCTTGATCAAAGGCGCAGAGCAACCAGCAAGTTCAGATATTTCAATGAGCTTATTAGCTCAAGCGGGCTTTATAAAGTAAAAATACTCCACAACTTACACGAGCAGATTATGAATTTACACAGCGCACAAGAAATTATTGATGACATTAAAGCCGGTAAAATGGTTATTTTGATGGACGATGAAGACAGAGAAAATGAAGGCGATTTAATTATTGCCGCTGAACATATTAGTGCTGAAGCAATCAATTTTATGGCGACTCACGGCCGCGGTCTGATCTGCTTAACGATGACCCAAGAGCGTTGTGAGCAACTAGATTTACCACTGATGGTGAAAAATAACGGCGCGGCATTTTCGACGAACTTTACCATGTCGATTGAAGCCTCTAAAGGGGTGACTACCGGTATTTCAGCTGCGGATCGTGCGCGTACAGTGCAAGCGGCGATTGCCAAAGGTGCAGTACCAAGCGATATCGTACAACCTGGACATATTTTTCCAATTATGGCGCAACCGGGTGGCGTACTAACTCGAGCAGGACACACTGAAGCAGGTTGTGATTTAGCGCGTTTAGCAGGGCTTGAGCCATCATCAGTGATTGTGGAGATTCTCAATGCCGATGGCACTATGGCGCGTCGCCCTGATTTAGAAGTGTTTGCTGAGCAACATAATATTAAAATTGGTACTATTGCTGATCTTATCGAATACCGCAATATGAATGAAACCACCATTGAGCAAGTGGCAAAGTGTAAATTGCCAACCGTGCATGGTGAGTTTGATTTAGTGACTTATAAAGACACTATCGATGGTCAGCTGCATTACGCGCTATTAAATGGTGAAGTGAAAGCGAATGAGCCAACCTTAGTACGGGTTCACTTACAAAGTACTTTTAACGATATTTTATTATCAGATCGCAGCGCCGACAGAAGCTGGGGTTTATCAGATGCGATGGCCTATATCGCAAAGCACCAAGGGGTGTTAGTGATCCTTGGTAAACAAGAATGCACCGATGAGTTAGAAGCAACGGTTAAAGCCTTTGCCGCCGAAGATGCTGGTGAGACAGTAGCGCATCGTAAGTTCCAAGGTACATCGCGCACTGTTGGTGTGGGTTCGCAAATTTTGGCTGACTTAGGCATAGAAAAAATGCGCTTAATGAGTCTGCCTAAAAAGTATCATGCATTATCAGGCTTTCACCTAGAAGTGGTCGACTACGTTGAACCACAATAAGCACGACGCTTAAACTAGGCTATTATTTTATTTATATGGTATGATGCGCAGCAATTTTTGCGCAATCGCAACCGCTTGAACTTATTTTTTAGGGTTATCGAATGAAAATTATTGAAGGTAATAAATACGCTCCTGGCAAGAAATTCGCTATCGTTATTTCTCGCTTTAATGACTTTATTGGTAGCAGCCTTTTAGCAGGCGCTGTTGATGAATTGAAACGTACTGGTGGTGTATCAGATGATGATATTACTGTAGTTTATGTACCTGGTGCGGTTGAATTACCTTTAGCAGCGAAACGCGTTGCAGCAAAAAAAGAGTATGATGCAATTATCGCTTTAGGCGTAGTGATCAGAGGTGGTACGCCACACTTTGATCTGGTCGCGGGCGAATCTAATAAAGGCTTAGCGCAAGTGTCGCTTGAGTACGATATCCCAGTTGCATTTGGCGTATTAACCACAGAAAGCATTGAGCAAGCGATTGAACGCGCGGGCACTAAAATGGGCAACAAAGGCGGCGAAGCTGCTTTAGGTGCACTTGAAATGGTTAATGTGTTAGATAAAATTTAAGTTTAAGGAATTTTTGTGAAACCAGCAGCAAGACGTAAAGCACGTATCTTAGCACTTCAAGCCGTTTATTCTTGGCAATTAAGCGGCAATGCAATTGCCGATATTGAACAACAAATGTTGATCGAAAACGATGTAACTAAAATTGATGTTGAATACTTTAAAGATCTTTCGCGTGGTGTTGCGGTAAATCATAAGCAACTAGACGAAGCCGTATCGCCACATTTAACTCGTCCATTTGATGAGTTAGACCAAGTTGAACGCGCTATTTTACGTTTAAGCAGCTATGAGCTGAAATTCCGTGAAGATGTACCATATAAAGTGGCTATCAATGAAGGTATTGAGCTTGCTAAAATTTTTGGCGCAGAAGATAGCCATAAATTTGTTAATGGTGTACTTGATAAAGCGGTAAAGCATTTACGCAAGTAATGTAACCGTAAAAGGAGAGCCGGCATAGGCCGGCTTTTTTGTGTATGAAGGAATTTGAATTAATCAATCGCTACTTTAAAGGTCGCGGTATTAGTCGCCGCGATGTTAATTTAGGGATTGGTGATGATTGTGCTTTGGTGACTGTGCCAGAGAACTGCCAATTAGCCGTTACGACAGACACACTTGTCGCTGGCGTGCACTTTTTTGATGATATTGCACCGCGCGCTTTAGGTCATCGTGCCTTGGCGGTAAATTTAAGTGATTTAGCGGCAATGGGGGCTGAGCCCACATGGATTTCGGTGGCGTTAACCTTACCGAGTATTGACGTTGAGTGGCTTGAAGAGTTTACCGAAGGCATGCATGAAATTGCCGAATACTTTAACGTGCAAATCATCGGTGGTGATACCACGCAAGGCCCGTTGACTATTACTATTTGTGCGAAAGGCACTGTACCGCAAGGCAAAGCATTACGTCGTAGCGGCGCAAAAGTAGGCGATTGGGTTTATGTCACTGGGCCACTAGGCGATGCAGGTCTTGCCATTGAAGCGCGTAAACAAGGGATTAAAATTGCTCCCGAGTATTTAAGTTATGTTAATCAGCGATTTGATTATCCGACACCGCGGGTTGCTGCAGGGCAAATGTTGCGTGGTCTAGCATCGGCCGCTATTGATATCTCTGATGGACTGGTCGCAGACTTAGGCCATGTACTGGCTATGTCTCAAGTGAGTGCGTGTATTGATGTGAATAAAATACCAACCTCAGATGCAATGCGTGCTACTTTAGAGCCAAATCAGCAACTGCCTTTTATCCTCAATTATGGGGATGACTATGAGTTACTCTTTACTGTGCCTGATAGTAATAAAAGTATGTTGGAAGTGAAATTACAGCAATATGGGGTTGATGCCGCCTGTATTGGTCAAATAAAAAGTGGTGAAGGGCAAATCGAGTTAATGCTTGATGGCGAAAAGCTAGCGTATGAACATACAGGTTTTGAGCACTTCACCAAGGAGTCGGTTTGAATAAACCCGCGTTATTTAATTTAAAACGCCCTCATCAATTTTTTGGTTTGGGTTTTGGTTTAGGGCTGGCGCCGAAAGCACCCGGTACATTTGGTACCTTTGCAGCACTGCCTTTTATTTTTACTACTATGTATTTTCCGCTGTGGTTACAAATAGTGTTTGCTGTGGTGATCAGTGTTTTTGGCCTTTGGGCATGTGGAAAAACCGCCGATGATCTTGGCGTTCATGATCACCCTGCTATCGTGTGGGATGAAGTGGCCGGATTTTACATTACCATGATAGGTGCAGCGATCAGTTGGCAATCTTTATTGGTTGGCTTTGTACTGTTTCGCTTTTTTGATATCGTTAAACCTGGGCCTATTCGAATACTTGATAAACGCCTACACGGCGGCTTCGGTATTATGGCAGATGATGTTTTAGCGGGTATATTTTCATTAATTTGTGTCCAGGCATTGTTTAAAATGGGTTATTTGCCCTTTTAACCTTAGTTTTTGCAACGAGGTATTGACGTTATGATGCGGTTTTTATTGGTTATTATTGTGCTGTTATGCAGTATGCCAAGTAAGGCGTCAATTACCGACTATGTTGTACAGCAATGGAATATGCAAAATGGCTTACCTTCGCAATCATTGAAAAGTGTTGTACAGGATGAGCAAGGTTATATGTGGCTGGGCACTCAGTTTGGCCTCAGCCGTTTTGATGGTAATACATTCACCAATTACAACACCCTAAATAGTAATTTTTTGCCCAGTAATGGCATCAATAAGTTATTGATTGATAGCCAAGGCTATCTATGGGTTGGTACTAAAGATGGTCTTGTGGTGATAGATCCAACCACAATGGCTGCGCAAGAATTCAGTGTAAAAGGCGCAGTACGGGATATTATAGAAGATGCTAAAGGCAGTCTTTGGGTTGCTGCCAACGGCTTATACTTTATATCTCGCAATCAAATTAATCTCACTATAAACAATAGCCCATACATACCCGTTGTGGCAGCCAGTTCAGTAAAGCAAATTGTTGGTACTGTGAGTCAGTTGGCATTATCACCAGAAGGCATTTGGCTGGTAAACGAACGCTACTTACTACGCTTGACAAATTCGTCTTCTGATTTTGCCAAGTTACGCTTAGAGCTGACTGCAAAAATATCGCTCCCAGAGCGCTTAGCACAAACCATTATTCATGACTTAGCTTGGCTTGAAGGTAATTTATATTTAGCTTCAGAACTCGGTGCTTACTTTTTAGATTTAGATGATGAACTAAGACCTTTCCCGCTGCCGAATGCCAATAACTCTGCGGTCTATAAATTTATGAGTGACTCCAACGGAGCATTGTGGATTTCGACCTATGGGCGCTTATTATTTCGTGATAACTCAGGTGATTGGCAATGGGTTGAACCCAGCCAGCTTGACCAAAGTATTTGGTTCGCTGATTTATTTCGTGATAATGATAATAATATTTGGCTGGCCAGCTTTAGTGAAGGCTTATGGCTTGCTCATGAAGGGCGTATCGAACGCCACTCTGCTATATCACAAATGACCGAGGCGGTAATGGCGATAAGCCAAGCCCCCGATGGGCGATTGTGGGTCGCAAACCGCAGTGGGGTGGGGTATTTTGATCTCAATAAAAACTTCATTAATCAAATTCCAAGTAATCAATATGGCCGTGCAGCTGTGCATGATTTACAGTTTGATGGCTCGCGCTTATACATTGCCACCGGGCGCGGGGTGTATTTTTATGAAAACAATACCTTGTTCGCAGTTCCTGGGCGTGCGTTAAAAGATAACCCTGTGTTCGCAATCAGCCGCTCTAGCAAAGGAGGGTTTTGGCTTGGCACCGGGCGGGGAATGTACCGGCTGAGTTACGGTGGGTTAACCCCGTTTGCATATAATGCATTTTTAGGTAGTAAGTTTATTACCTACGTTGTTGATGAAGCAAATTTTGGCCTAATTGGCACCAGCAAAGGGGCTTACTACTTTACCGATCGTGGTATTGAAAAAATTGGCGACCAAACCAGTCTTGAAAGTGCTTATGTTACCAGTATTCTAAATATTGATGGGGTCGGTATCTTGATCGGCTCATTAAATGACGGTTTGTTTTATCGCAGCGGTCAAGGATATTGGCGCCAGCTAGATGCAACCAATGGTTTACCTTATGGTTCTATTTTTAGTTTACGTTACGATGAGAAGCTAAAGCGTATTTGGGTGAGCACCATGAAAGGTGTATATCGCATGCCGGTTGAGCAATTTAGTGGTGATATTGAAAGTTTAAAAGTAGAGCAAGTTATTTCATCCTATGATCGCCAACTAGATGGTAAAGCGAGCCAATGTTGTACTGGCCTTGGCCATGATGCGGTGGCTGAATCGGGTAATTCAATCTGGTATCCAAGCTTACAAGGTGTGGTAGAAATTCCCAAAGACATTGAGCTATTTGGTATTAAACCATTAAAACCTAAAGTTGAAAGTTTAAATACTGGGCTACGCAAGCTTGCTACAGCGGCGCTAGGGCGTAACCCACAGTTAGAGATTGATGAACGTGATATCACCCTAAAATACACGGCAATCGACTATTATGCGCCAACCAGTATTGAATTTCGTTATCGCTTAACTGGTCTCGACAGTGATTGGCGTTATGCCAATACTCGTCGCGAAGCTATTTATACTAATTTACCGCCTGGGGCCTTTTTATTCCAGCTTGAAGCTAAACGCCAAGGTGAAGGCTGGCAAAAGGCGCAACGTACAGAATACTCATTTGTGGTACCAAGACGGTTTGATGAAACAATTTACTTTAGACTGCTGATCACCGGCAGCTTTATTTTGTTATTTTATTTGGTGTTCTGGGCATTTAGAAAACAAGAACGGCGTAAACAAACCGCACTTGAAAGCCTGATCACCGAACGTACAGGTGAGTTGCGCCAAGCAAATGATAAGCTTAATCAAGTTAACTCACAGCTTAAATTGATGAGCCATTCTGATGAGCTCACCGGGCTGCGTAGCCGTCGTTTCTTGTTTGATCAGTTGCCAAAGGATATTGAACATTTCCAACGTAATTCGCAATCATTACAAGCGCAAGGGAAATCCTTGATACTGCTAATTATTAATTTTGATAATTTTAGCCGTATCAATGATGCTCATGGCCCGATTGGTGGTGATAGTTGTTTACAGCAAATGGCTGCATTACTAAACTCGCGAACTCAGGGCTCAGATTATGTGGCGCGTTGGAGTGGTGATGAGTTTTTATTACTATTACGGGATTTTAAGCGTAGCGCTATCGACAATTATGCCGCTGAGCTTTGCAAAGTTATAGCCGATCACACTTTTAGACTCCCAAGCGGTGATACTATTAATCTGACTGCATCAATTGGTTTTTCATTTTATCCGTTGCCACTATTAGGCGGTCAAGTGATTGGGTGGGAAACCTCCGTCAATTTGGCGGATATCGCGCTGCATCAAGTAAAAAAACGCGGTGGCGATGGTGTCGCCAATATCACTTTTGATGAACAGTTAGATGCCTTTGAATTTGAACAAACTAATAATATTGATCAGCAACTGAGTGTGTTACAAGCCAATGGTTTAGCCGATATTAAAGTCTGGATGCGCTAATGTTTGCGGGTTTGCTTGTGTTTTTGGTCGCTAGCAATAAGAAATGCCTTAACTCGAAAAGTTAAGGCATTGGGAGGCCAACTAAAGGCAGTTAAATTAACTGTCCTTGATGGTTAGCGGTTTAGCCAAGTTGGTAAAATAGCCACTGATTCAGGGGCTGTGAACGAGTAGCTTAAGTTGGCTGCAATATCACCACTTGGGCTATTTAAAATATTGTCAAAACGCATTACTAAGCCATTTGATTTTTCGGCAACAAAAAGGTGGTTACCGGTAAACATAATATCGACTGGGTTACCAAGCATAGTCGCAGGTCCTGCGATATTGACACTGACATTACTCAAGCCTGAGCTAGTACCCGCATTATTCAAGACAAATAATTTGCCATCTGTGGCGTCTGCTGCACTGCCTACATCTGAGACGATCAACGAGTCACTAAGCGGATCATAATCGATGCCATGGAGATTGGTCGGAGCAGGGAAGGCAGCGCCAGCTGTTGCAGGTGTGATCAAGCGATCTTCGCCTGTAATTGTGCTCATACCGGCCATTAGTTTACTGTTAACTTCATCAAACACGGCAATCGTACCATTGGTTAATGCAACAAATGCACGGTCTGTGGCGACATCGTAATCGACATCCCAAGGGCGTGCGCTGTTACTTGGTGTGAGTGTGATAAGCGGGCTTGCATCACCTGTAGTACAGGTTGAAAACACTAAAATACCCGGTGTGGTCGCATTATTTTCAGCAACAAAAATTAACCCACGGTCAGATGCTACATCAAGACCTTTAGGTGAAATTAGGCCTGTATTTGCACCACTAATAATAGAGTCTTGGCTTAGAGAAAATACCTCACCATCGCGATGCATGGCGACTTTGTTGGAAATGACAATACCACCGACTGAAGTTGTGCTGTTGTCAAAGGTTGTATAACTATTACCAGCTTTATCAAAGGTCACGCTTTCGATTGTTTGACTGGCATTATAACTGCCCAGTTCGCTGGTAAGTGGCGCATTTAGACGTGATATTTGCCCTGTTGTTGGACCAGCAGCAGCTGGGTTGCTACTGACTGCAATACCCATTAATGGCATGTTAGCCAAATAACTGTCTGATACATCTGCCATGTCATTGTGCATTACTGTTTCAGTAATTGATTCTGGCTTAATAGTGGGTGTAACGCTATCTGGGCTGATATCACCGCTGGCACCTGAAAAAATATTGCTAAATACCAGTACTGCGTCATTTGATTTTTCTGCAACACGTAAATCGCTGCCTGTTAGGCTGATATCAACAGGGTTGCCAAGCATACTTGCTGGGCCTGCAATACTACGTGCAACAACGGTGTTACCATCGGCAAGCGATGCATTATCGATCACAAACAAGGCACCATCAGTTGCATCACTGGCACTACCGACATCAGAAAGCACTAATTTATTGGTGTTAGCATCATAAACAATACCATGAAGGTTGACGGAAATTTTCTCGCCAGCTTCATTGCTAGGGGTGATGGTACGTGTAGGCATTGCCACAAAACCGCCATCGACATAATTGTCATAGACAGTAACGTCACCATTGGTTAGCGCCACATATAAGCGGTCGTTGCTATCATCGTAGGTAACATCCCACGGTTTTGCGTCTGTTACTGTGCTTGCTAAAGGTGCAGTATCACCCGCTGCGGTGGCACCAAAAACAGTGATCTGAACGGCATTAAAGTCGGCGATAAAAATGAGTCCACGCTTAGTAGATACATGAATGCCTTTAGGATTGACTAAGCTGGTATTGCTCCCAGTAATAGTGCGGTCACGGTTGCTATCGAACATTGTGCCATCTGCGCGACTTAATACTTGGCAAACGGTGCTCAGTGCGCCATTACCAGAATCGCTGGCTTGCACTAAATTACCTAAGCCATCAAATGCAACACCTTCATTGGCACCACTGTTAAATGTTTTTAACTTCGCAGCATTTTGGTCAATTAGATCAATCGTGCCTGCGTTGTCGGCCCCATTATTAGCTAAGATAAAGGTTGCTGCTGCAAAACCAGCACTCCCATCGGCTCCATCAACACCGTCACTGCCATTTGCACCGTCAGTACCATTTGTTCCGTTAGTGCCAGCAACACCTGCCGCGCCTTGTGTACCCCCAGCACCATCGCTCCCATCGTCACCATCACAGCCGGTTAAACTAAACAAAATTGCTAAAGTAAGTGCCGATAAGCAAAGTTTACTTGCCATTGATTGAGCGTGAATAGACTGTGTTGTTGCGCCTAATTTGAACGTTTTCATAATTTGTACCTTCTTAAATATTCCATCAAATGTGAACATACAAAGAGTTTTGCTTAAAACAGCCTATACCAATCGTGTTAAGTTATTAGTCATTTATAGCGACGGATAAATAGAGTGATAACAAGGCATAAATTTTAATATGTAGTTGTTCTACATGAAAAATTTATAACGCCGTTAGCGCTTTATTTAGCACGCTAGAAAGGCTAAATATTTAAGTCGATTGGTATTACATAAAAGCGTGAACGCTTTGCTCACGAGTTAACCTCAGTGAATAAACGTGACAGGGAAATTATTGGATGCAAGAAAATGAAAATAAATTGAAGTTTTTTGTAATGAGTTGATTTTTATAGGGATAATAAAAAAGGAGCCGTTGCTCCTTTTTTATTATCTCACCTGACTCTATGTGCTACAGCATAGTTTAGTCAGTAATAAAGTTTTTAATGCTCTCAAGTATGCCTTGTGAGCCTAAGCCCATTTCATCGTGCATTTGCTCTTGCGTACCATGTTTGATGAATTCATCCGGAATACCTAAATTTAGGATGCTTACCTTTGCTTTTATAGCTGCTAAATATTCATTAACGGCAGAGCCTGCGCCACCAACAATGGCATTATCTTCAAGTGTTACAATAATTTCATGGTCAGCTAATAAAGTGTCGATTAGTGCGCTATCTAGCGGCTTAACAAAACGCATATCAACGAGGCTTGCGTTGAGCTCTTTTGCAGCCAGTTGAGCATTCTCAAGCAAAGTACCAAAAGATAAAATAGCGATTTTAGTACCTTGCTTAATCACACGGCCTTTGCCGATTTCAAGCTCGGTCATTTGTTCGCAGATCTCAGTTGTGCCAGCACTACCGCGAGGGTAGCGTACCGCGACGGGTTGATTACATTGGTAACCCGTGTAAAGCATTTGGCGGCATTCATTAGTATCACTTGGCGCCATGATAATCATATTTGGAATACAACGCATAAAGCTTAAATCGTAAGCGCCCTGATGGGTTTCACCATCCGCACCAACAATACCGGCACGGTCAATAGCAAATAATACCGGTAAGTTTTGCAGTGCTACATCGTGAATGAGTTGGTCATACGCACGTTGTAAAAAGCTGGAGTAAATAGCAACGACCGGTTTTAAGCCTTCACAAGCAAAACCTGCCGCTAAAGTAACCGCATGCTGCTCTGCAATGGCAACATCAAAATATTGCTCAGGGTGTTCTTTTGAAAAGCGCACCATACCAGAGCCTTCACGCATGGCTGGAGTTATCGCCATTAGTTTGTGATCTTGGCTTGCCATATCACATAGCCAATCACCAAATACTTTAGAAAAAGTTGCTGCTCCCGGTTTTGATTTTGGCAAACTTGAAATCGCAGGATCGAATTTTGGCACACCGTGATAACCAATCGGATCGGCTTCTGCTGGTTTGTAGCCTTTACCTTTTTGGGTTTTGATATGCAGTAGTTGTGGGCCTTTTAAATTACGCATATTACGTAATGTATCTACCAACATATTTACATCATGGCCATCAATTGGGCCGATATAGTTTAAGCCAAGCTCTTCAAAAAAAGTGCCAGGAATAACCATGCCTTTTAAATGCTCTTCCATGCGACTGGCTAATTCTTTTACTGGAGGAACACCAGCAAGTAGCTTTTTACTGCCTTCGCGAATATTAGTGTAAAAACTGCCGGATAAGATGCGCGCAAAATGGTTAGTGAGTGCCCCCACGTTTTCTGAAATCGACATTTCGTTATCATTTAAAATGATCAACATATCAGACTTAACATCACCTAAGTGATTCATAGCTTCAAATGCCATGCCTGCAGTGATCGCACCATCGCCAATAACCGCGACTGTTTTACGACCTTTGCCTTCTTTTTGCGCCGCAATAGACATGCCTAAAGCCGCAGAAATTGAGGTGCTTGAATGACCGACACTAAAGGTATCGTATTTACTTTCCTCACGAAATGGAAAAGGGTGCAGGCCATCTTTTTGGCGAATAGTATGCATTTGATCGCGACGACCCGTTAATATTTTATGCGGGTAAGCTTGATGACCTACATCCCACACTAAACGGTCTTCGGGAGTATTGTAAACATAGTGCAATGCAACCGTCAGCTCTACAGTACCTAAGCCTGATGCAAGGTGACCACTGCTTTGCGACACTGAGTTAAGTAAATAATCACGCAGCTCATTGCTAAATGCAGGTAATTTTTGTTGCGCTAAATCACGCAGTTGGGCTGGTTCATCAACCAAACCTAATAATGGATACTTGCTACTATCAAGTGTCATGATTTTTCATACATCCTTCGCTAACCAGACGTTATTATAACGCAATGTTACTCTGGTTTTTTAGTTATTTTGTACATCATTATCAGCTTAATCTGAAGCTGCAATTAATAATCGCGTTCCACAATATATTTCGCTAAATGCTCAAGCTCTGTGGTATCGGCATTTATTGCAGCTAAAGCATGCAGTGCTTGTTCAAGTAAGTGTTGTGCTTTTTGCTTTGCACCAGCCAGACCAAGTATAGCTGGGTAGGTTGCTTTATTTGCTGCAACATCGGAACCTTGTGGTTTTCCTAGCACTTGAGTATCGCCTTCGATATCTAGGATATCGTCTTGTACCTGAAAAGCCAGTCCAATTGCATCACCAAAGCGCTTTAATTGTAATAATGTATGCTCATCAATATCCGTTGCACACAGTGCCCCTAAACTAATTGCGCAGTTTAGCAAAGCACCGGTTTTTAGTTGATGAATACGCTCAAGTTCAATGAGGCTTACTGCTGTGTTTGTTGCGGCAATATCCAATGCTTGGCCACCGACCATACCTTCAATGCCGGATGCTTTGGCGAGTGTTGCAATCATTTTTAGCTGTTGCTGGGCAGGGACATCAAATGCATGATTAGCGATTAAATCAAACGCCAGCGTTTGCAGCGCATCGCCAGCTAAAATGGCATGCGCTTCACCATATACAATATGGCAAGTCGGTCTACCGCGGCGTAAATCATCATCATCCATAGCAGGTAAGTCATCATGGACTAACGAATAGCTATGAATACATTCAATTGCGGCAGCTAAAACATCTAAATCCTGATGCTTAGCACCAAGCATTCTGCCAGTGGCATAGACCAAAAATGGCCGCAGCCGTTTGCCGCCGTTTAAAACACTATAGTGAGTGGCCAGCTTGATAGTTTGATCGGTATCCAGTGGCTGCTCAAAATACCGATTGAGAGTGGCTTCAACATCACGTTGAGCGCATTTAATTTGCTCTGTTATTAACACTCGTTATTCCAAATCATTATCAAAGTTAGTAAGCGATGACTGACTATCGTTACCCATCAAAATAGCGACTTTTTGCTCTGCTTGTTGCAATTTATTAGACGATGCCCCAGCCAACGCAATGCCGCGTTCAAATTGTTTTAACGATTGTTCAAGCGAAAGCTCACCTTGCTCCATTTCTGTGACGATTAAGGATAATTCTTCAAGCGCTTGCTCAAAGCTTAGGTTCTCTGGTTTTTTAGTCGCCATAGTGGATTCAACTTAGATGATAGAAATGTGAGGCCAATTTTAGGGGGAATGCTAAACTAGGTCAAAGACTGATGCATTTTTTTTGAATAATAAACTGTTTTCTTATCACGATTAATGGTTTGTACCAGAACTTAAACCTTGCAGGTTAAGCATGGTAGATTAAAATGCCAATAGAGCAAAAAACTTTCATTTCATTTTTTTCATTAAATGGTTTAAGTAATTCAATAGATTGCCGATAAGCAGTTAATAATAAAAGTTTGCTGCCATAGGCAGTAAAGCATGAGTTCCTTTGGAGGGGTAAGTGGATTTAGCAACCATTATAGGTATTCTCGGCGCTATTGGCTTGATAATCATGTCCATGTTTTTGAGTAGCAGCGGCGAAATAGTGATGTTCTACAACACTCCGTCTGTGGTGATTGTATTTGGTGGTTCGATTTTTATCGTGTTATCAAACTATACGATGAGCCAGTTTTTTGGCATTGGTAAAGTTGCTGCTAAAGCGTTTATGTTTAAAATTGAATCCCCAGAAGAGCTTATCGAAAAAGCCGTTGAACTTGCTGATTCGGCACGCAAAGGGGGGTTTTTAGCGCTCGAAGAAGCAGAAATACCGAATGCATTTATGCGCAAAGGTGTCGATATGCTTGTCGATGGCCATGACGCGGATGTGGTTAGAGCGACACTACAAAAAGATATTGCTCTTACCTCTACTCGTCATGAATCGGGTGCTGGCTTATTCAAAGCGCTTGCCGATATCGCGCCTGCTATGGGGATGATTGGTACTCTTATTGGTCTAGTGGCGATGCTATCAAATATGGACGACCCTAAAGCAATTGGACCTGCCATGGCGGTAGCGTTGTTAACAACTTTATACGGTGCATTTTTAGCCAACGTGGTTGCGATCCCAATTCAAGTCAAATTAGAGCTACGTAAAGATGAAGAAGCCATGAACCAGCGTTTGATCTTAGATGCTGTATTAGGTATTCAGGATGGTCAAAACCCAAAAGTAATTGAAGGTATTTTGAAAAACTATCTCGCTGAATCAAAAAGAAAAGTCGATACTGAGGAGTAAGCATGTCTGAGCAAGAGTGCAAATGCCCACCACCAGGACTTCCTGCTTGGATGGGCACGTTTGCGGATTTGATGTCGCTATTGATGTGCTTCTTTGTACTTTTGCTCGCGTTTTCAGAAATGGATGTGCTGAAATTTAAACAAATTGCGGGCTCGATGAAATTTGCTTTCGGTGTACAAAATAAAATAGAAGTTAAAGATATACCTAAGGGAACATCCGTTATCGCGATGGAGTTTACGCCAGGTAAACCAGAACCGACACCAATAGAAACAATTCAACAGCAAACCGTGGAAATGACTCAGCAAATGTTGGAATTTCAAGCTGGTGATGAAAGTTCTGCCGGTGGCCGTCAAGAACAACGCGGTAATAAGCGCGGTGGTGAGTCACAAAGCACAGCACAACAACAAGCCTCTGAGCAAGCAGTTTCTGCCGCTGATCAAGAGCAAGTGAATGAGCTGGTGAAAAAAATAGCACAGCAATTAGAGCAGCAAATCATGGACGGGGCGATTGAGCTGGAATCTTTAGGCCAGCAAATTCTTATTCGTATTCGCGAAAATGGCTCATTTCCTTCGGGCAGTGCTTTTTTGCAGCCTAAATTCAAACCTATTATTCGCGATATTGCAACGCTTTTAAAAGATGTTCCTGGTGAAATTACTGTCTCTGGGCATACCGATGATTTTCAAGTATCCAATGAGTTGTATACCAATAACTGGGATTTATCATCGAAGCGTGCTGTTGCAGTGGCAACAGAAATGCAAAAAGCGCAAGGCTTTGATAAGACGCGTATGGTTGTAGTAGGCCACGCAGAAACTCGACCACTTGTTCCCAATGATTCTGACGCGGATAGACGACGTAATCGCCGTGTTGAAATCTCCATTATGCAAGGTAAAGCAAAAGAGTCAGATCCGATAGATGTAAGATAAAGGTACTTGGCAAAGTAGCTAATTTAGCTTAAAGTGACTTTTTAACAAGTGTAACGGAGTGTACGATGAAAAACGTTGATAAATATAGCTATATGCCGGGTAATGGTAATGGCGGCGATGATGATAAAAAACCAGATTAGGTAATTCTATGCCCCCATGGTTCGAAACTAGTATGAGAGTACTTGAAAATAGCTGGGTGTTTATTTTAAGCCCAGCTATTTTTGTTTTTTATTTACGTAAGGATTATCTCGCACTGCGTTTTGCGTTGGTTACTGCTGCGTTTTTTTTGTATGGCGCTTTAATTTACGATAGTCTAATGAGTATTGATGAAGGCGTTTATGTTTATCGCTACGTAGTCTGGGCATTTAATGATATTGCTTGGATGGCCTTGATTGCTTACTTAGGTATTAAAGATAAATTATACCTTTGGCAAAGTGTGCTTGGTCAATTGGTTGTAATTAGTGCGCCTATTTTACAATTATTTAGATTAGTGGATCGTCACCTTTGGGATTTATCGTATAGTACCATGCTATATAAAACGTTATTACCGTTAATCAATATTGGCACTGTCGTTGTGTGCTACCTTCCTCTGTTGTATTTATTTATGCGAAAAAATCGCAGTCTAAAGAGCTAATCATTAACTATTTGTAGATTAAATTACGTGTGCTAAACTACTGTGTAAATAACCAGTTGTTGATAGTGGCCAATGAAACTTTATATAGCCGAAAAACCATCTTTAGGTCGTGCCATTGCCGATGCCTTACCAAAGCCTCATAAAAAACATGATGGCTATATTGAAGTGGCTAATGGCGATTGTGTTTCTTGGTGTATAGGTCATTTATTAGAACAAGCTGAACCTGATGACTACAGCGAACAATACAAAAAATGGCGTTTTGATGACTTACCTATAGTGCCTGAGCAATGGCAGTTAAAGGCTAAATCTAAAACCCGTAAGCAACTCACTGTCCTTAAAAAGTTAATCAAGCAAGCTGAGCAGCTTGTTCATGCTGGCGATCCCGACCGCGAGGGTCAGTTGCTGGTTGATGAAGTGATTGAGCAAGTCAAGTTATCACAAGCTAAAAAGCACAGTATCCAACGGTTATTGATCAGCGATTTAAACGTCAGTGCAGTTAAAAAAGCATTAGCGAGTATGCGTACTAATCGTGACTTTATTCCCCTAAGTGTTTCAGCTCTTGCGCGCTCTCGTGCTGATTGGTTGTTTGGTATGAACCTGACACGTGCTTATACCCTGGCAGGGCAAAAAGCAGGGTTTGGTAATGTACTCTCTGTTGGACGAGTACAAACACCTATTTTAGGCCTAGTGGTAAATCGTGATAATGAAATTGCTAACTTTAGAGCAAAACCATTCTATGAAGTGTTTGCCCATTTACATACCCAAGAGCAACAGAGTTTTACTGCTAAATGGCAACCAAGCAAAGCGTGCGAACCTTATCAAGACGAAGAGGGGCGGATATTGCACCGAGGGCTTGCGGAAAATGTTGCAGCACGTGTCACGGATCAACCCGGCGAAGTGACGGCACTTGAGCAAAAGCAGAAAAAACAGCAAGCGCCTTTGCCGTATAATTTATCTGCTCTACAAATCGATGCAGCAAAAGCGTTTACTATGCCAGCACAAAAGGTGTTAGATATTTGCCAAGTTTTATATGAACGCCATAAACTTATCACCTACCCACGCTCAGATAATCGCTATTTACCAAAAGACCATCATCAAGAAGCCGCCAGTATTATAAAAGCAATCGCGACTAATGGTGGGCAAAGTGACGCAACGTGCCAAGGCGCTGATACCCGCATGCGCAGTAAGTGTTTTAATGACGCCAAAGTTGCTGCGCACCATGCAATCATACCCACGGCTAAACAGTTAAAGTCCGCAAGTTTAAATAGCGATGAAGGCAAAGTGTATAGCTTGATTTGTCGCCATTATCTTATTCAGTTTTACCCTGATTATGTTTTTAATGAAACGAAAGTTGAGGTTACCATAGCGGGTGGTTTATTTAAGGCCAATGCTAAACAAGATGTTGGTCTAGGCTTTAAAGTGCTGATGGGCCGATCGGAGCTTAAAGATCAGCAAACATTACCGCCATTGGTTAAAGGGCAAAAACTTCATTGTAGCCATGGCGAAATCATCGATAAAATGACCACGCCACCGGCACATTTCACTGATGCAACGCTGTTAAGTGCAATGACGGGGATAAGTCGTTATGTTAAAAATCCAGATATCAAAAAAATTCTTAAAGAAACGGATGGCTTAGGGACTGAAGCAACTCGAGCTGGTATCTTAGAGCTGTTGTTTAGGCGGCGCTTTTTACAACGCCAAGGTAAATCAATTTTGGCAACCCAGACAGGTAAAGCGTTAATAGGTGTATTACCCGAAGGGTTAGCTAGCCCCGATTTAACTGCAAAATGGGAAGCTTCACTAGGTGACATTGCCGAACAGCGTATGAGCTATCAGCAGTTTTTAACACCGTTATTAAGCGATTTATCACATTTTATCGATCAAGCCGGGCAGTGTAATAGTCAAGTATTTGCGCAATTACCAAAAACGCCGCAAAAGCGACGTTTTAAAAGCAAGGCAAAACCCAAATCGGCTTAGCTGTTATGGGTAGGCGATTTATTGGTTAAATAACGCAACGGCGGCATTACTCATCGCTTTTATCCCTGTTGGCAGTGCAACCTTATAATCGGGGGCGAACTTACTTGAATGCAACGATGGTAGAGTATTCCCCGATTTTTGTGCAGCAGCATATTGAGTTTGCTCAACACCACCTAGCCAAAACAAGGTAATTGGAATATTTTTGTCAGTTCGGCCATATAAACCAAAATCCTCACCAGCCATAACAGCTTCTGTTTCAAGTACATTACTTTCACCAATTGCGGCGCTAATTGCACTACGTACAATATTTGTTTGTGCTGGGTTATTGTAAGTTGAGGGGATTGATTCATCTTCATGCACATAGACTTCAGGGGTTAAGCTCTCATCAAGTCCTGCACTAATCGCAATGCCTTTACTAATACGCTTAATTGCAGCAATTTGTTGTAAACGTACTGCGGGATTGTAGCTTCTTAGTGTTAGCTGTAGTTTTACTTGATCGGAAATAACATTGTGTTTAGAACCACCATGAATTGAGCCAACGGTGATCACCGAAGGTTCAAGTGGCGAGAGTTCGCGACTCGTTATTGTTTGCAGTGCTAAAACAATGCGTGAAGCGATCACAACAGGATCAATCGTTGTATGTGGGTAGGCACCATGGCCACCTTTACCTTTTACAGTAATATCAACTGAATCAACACTTGCCATAGTGTATTCGTTTTTCATACTTACTTTGCCTGCAGGTACACTGGCACTGACATGCAGGGCAATGACATGATCAGGAGTTGGGTATTTAGAGAATAAGCCTTCTTTAAGCATTGCTTTTGCACCACCACCTACTTCTTCGGCAGGTTGTGCCACCATCATTAAAGTACCCTGCCATGCATCTTGGTGCATAACTAGCTGCTGGGCTGTGCCAATAAATGAACTCATATGAATATCATGACCGCAACCATGCATAACACCAACAGTTGCACCTTCATCATTAGTAACGGTTACTTTAGAAGCATAGGGTTTGCCAGTTTGCTCTATAATTGGCAAGCCATCGGTGTCGGTGCGGATCATAATTGTTGGGCCATTCCCATTTTTATAAATTCCCACTACGCCAAACCCGCCAACATTATCAGTGACATCAAAACCAAGTTGCTTGAGTTGTTTTGCTATTTTCTGTCCTGTTTGTTGCTCGTGGTAGGAAAGCTCTGGGGATTGGTGTAAATCTAAATAAAGCTGTTCAATCGCAGGCATGGTTTTATCTAGCTTGAGATCTAACGTCGTTGCACTGAGCAATGGGCTTATAAACAGTAGGGCGGCGTAAATTTTGTGAAATTTCATAAAAGACCTTTTTGATTTATGGCTTGTGATCTGGGCTTGTAATTATTGTATCTGCCACCATATAAAACCCTAAATAGTCTGATATGGCAATCAATCGTAATGAATAATATGGTAAATGTTAATCCGCAAAATCTTCAGCAAGTATTAGGTGAAACTTCACAACAAAAACTTGTATTACTTAGTTTCTACTCTGCACAGAGCCCTGAGTGTCAATCACAAGCAGCCATTTTAGAAAAAATTGCCAGCCAATACGGTGAACATTTACTTGTTGCGACGTTGGATTGTGATATTGAACAGCAATTAGCAGCGCAACTAGCACAACAAATTGGTTTGCAAACACTGCCAACACTGGTGTTCTTAAAAGACTCAGCGCCTGTTGATATGTTAGCTGGTGCGCAGACCGAGCAACAAGTGCGTGATGTATTAGCAAAGCATTTACCAGCACAGCATGAACTTTTGTTAGAGCAAGCCAAACAAGCTTTAATAGCACAAGACCTTAACAGTGCGTTTAACTATGCAAAGCAAGCTTACGAGTTAGATACCACTAATGCCCGTATTAAATTGGTACTGGCAGATATTTGTATTCAAATACATAAGCTTGATGATGCACAAGCATTATTGGCATCTGTTGCAGAAAATGAACGTGATGCCTATTTCACTAATATTCAAGCGAAGTGCGAACAAGCACTTTTAGCACAAGAATCTCCAGAGATAAAAGCACTACAAAGCCAAGTTGAAAAATACCCGAATGATTTAGAAATTCAAGCTGAGCTTGCCGACGCATTAAATCAAGCTGGACGCAAAGAAGAGGCGCTAGAGCTGCTTTTTAACATTTTGCAAAAAGATTTAAATTTTGCTCAAGTAAAACCAACCTTTTTAGAGGTTATAGCGTCTTTACCTGATGGCGATAGCTTAGCCGCTAAATATCGTAGAAAGCTCTATAGCATATTATATTAAGCAAATTTGTAGCAGATATTGAAAGCACCAAAGCGAATGGTGCTTTTTTATACTAAAAACTTGCTAAATACTAAATCTAAGTAATACTCAAGATCCTCTCGAGAAAAGTTTGTCTGTTTTTTATTCAGTAAACTACATGTTTTATGTACTTTAGTGTAATTTTTATACTAACTGCACTTTTTTTAAAGTTTTCTTTAAAAAACGCTTGCGTAAAACTCGCCGCGCCCTATAATGCGACCCCACTGAGACGGCAGAGCGCAACGCATAGCGGGGCATGAGCTACTTAGTAAGTCGAGTAAAACTTAAGTTTAGATTTTTTAGAAAGTTTAAAATTAAGTGTTGACAAAAAAATAGGAAAGCGTAAGATTCGCTTCCCTTGAGTTGCTAAGGCAACTCAAACGTTCTTTAACAATATAAAGCAATCATCTGTGTGGGCACTCGTACAGATTGAGTTCTAACAGCCAAACTTAGTTCGCTAAGTAAGGCAAAAAATTTAGAGTCTCAATGTGATTTCTCGAAAGAGAAGCTGAGTGACCAACAGAAGTAACTTATTTATAAGTTGCTTCGGCACAGTCAATTCAATATCGAAAGATATTAAATAAATTCAGAATTCATTGAGCATGTCCTT
>NZ_JBLOPA010000002.1:0-1069858 GCF_047806705.1 Pseudoalteromonas sp. ASV78
TGTAAGCTGTAAGCTGTAAGCTGTAAGCTGTAAGCTGTAAGCTGTAAGCTGTAAAAATTAAACCTTGTTGGGCACGCCCTTACAAGGTTTTTTTATAAACAAATTTAAGTGTTTAGTTTTACCTTGTGTCGCAAATCTTAGGAAACTGTGCTTTATTTAGAAGATGTAAACTTAAATAGAGTATTGAATGGAATTAATCAGTCAAGTTATCTATGTTGATAACGTTGAAGAAACCTTGGACTTTTATTATCAAGCATTTGGCTTGAGTACCTCATCAATCAGTGATAATGCCGAATATGGTGAGCTTGCAACAGGTGCTGTCAAAATAGCATTTGCTAATCACCCTTATGCACAAGCTCATTTTAAACAAGGCTACATTCGTGCCCACCCTAAGCAACCTGCCCTAGGTTTTGAACTGCGCTTTAGCTGTAGTGAGCTCAGCGAAAGCTATGATAGAGCGGTATTGGCGGGTGCAGAGCCACTTTGCCCACCAAGCTATAGAGAAACTCAATATTATGCCTACGTACGAGCCATTGAAGGTACCTTGATTTGCTTAATACAAGCCTAGTCCTTCATCAAAACAGCATTAAAGTTTAACTTTGTAGCAATATAAGCCACACGCAACTGTCATCAATTTTCCTTATCTTAGCGGTAATTTAAATAAGGAGATGGCGATGAATACACTACTACTGACATTACTGTTACTAAGCCCTAATGAAGTATTATTAAGTGAGCAAGTAAAACTACAAACAACTGAAACTCTTCACGTTATGCAGAATGAAAATAAAGCAATGTTGAAAAAGCAAATCACCACGACATTAGAGAATATGGAACTGGTATTGCCTGTGATTGTTGATAAGCAAACTTTAGCGAAAGTACAAAACGTAAAACAGCAACTTAGCCAAGACTAAGTTGCTCCGCTGGATTAGTCCAAAAACGAAGCTAAAGCGAGCTCAACTAAGCTTTCGGTATTTCTATTATGGCTTTTCTTAATACCGCGCTGGCTAAATCGATTAGTCGGTATTTCAAATTGTGTAAAACCATGATTATTGGCTTGCTGGTTCACTAGTAATTGCTTTTCTTTCACTGTTAAGTGATTTTCGTGAATTTTATGCAGCTCACTTGGATCTAGCCAAATACCTGCGCAGCTTGGGCACTCATCAATTTCGACCACATGAAGAGGTGTGAAAAAACGCCGCATCATCACGATATTCGGGCACTTAGGACAATTAATTCGTGCAGTTAAATCAACATCAGTGTCAGGTAAAGTAGCCAAATGCTCAGCAAGTACCACCGCTCTTTTTAAGGATGGATCACTAAAATTAAAAATCTGGCGATTATCAAAAAATACCCCGCCATTGGCGGATGAGAAAACCTCGATCTCCCCGACCACTAGTTTAGTGAGCTCTATATTTGTCCTTGGGCAGCGCATATCCAGCTCCTTAGCATTTGCTTACTCATTCCAGTGAGATATTAACTCGGTGCAAGTGCCTTTTCAATTAACGGTACTAACGGCGCTGGTAAAGTAACATTACCCGCCAAAACGAAACTGTGGGCTTCTGTAGACATTTTTTGCCACGTACGTTGTAAAATGCCAATCCACTTTTGCTCATCATAATCAGGTTTAGTTTGCGCAAACGCCAACATGTAATGCTCGATAAACACTAAACTTGCGATATCTTCAACTAACTGGCTGTCAGGATTACGCTTAATCTGTTTTTTTGCCACCGCATTATACACTCGTTGCTGCTGGGCTTCAGAGCAACCCGCTTGCTGCATTAATTCAACCACAGTATCAGCATGAAAAATATATAAGGCGCTACGCCATTGGTGGTAACCTTGCTTATTGAGCGGAAAATCACTTCGCGGTGAACACCAGCGTTTAATGTGCTGCGCTCGAACTGCTATATGCATTAACTCGTCGGCATCAGGCTGAAAACGATTGAGCATATCTGTCATCCGCTCTGAGTATAAGCGCTCTTTAGGCCAGTCTTTATTGTTATGCTGCTGTTGGTTTGGATCTTGGCTGTTTGCCTCATCAATTAATGCGATTACGTGTTGCAACATCGGTGACTCGTTATTGTTATTTAACTAATAGCTCTATTCTAATCAGCAAGTTGCTAATTAGCTAGAAGGAAAACAGGACGACATAAAAACAATCCCCCCCCTAATTTAGCTATCTAGTTAATTAAATTGGCTTAAATCACTGGCAATAGAGATAGTTGGCTTTTCAACTAAACGCCCGAGTTCCTTGCCTGCTGTTGAGATAATAATTGTCGGCGTATACTTCAACTGATAGCGCCCAGCGATGCCTTCAGGATCTTGTTTATCATAACCCACAGCAACCAATTGCAAACTTGCTAATGCCACGTTGGCGTTATCAAGTAGCTTAAGTAAGCGTGGCACTTCACGTTGACTATCGTGACACCATGCCCCAAATAGCACAAAAATATCTTTCCCCGCAAGGGCTTGCATTGCCTGTGTATCTGCAGATGTTGGGGTGAATTTTTCATATTCACTGGCAAACTTAGGATACTCGCTCAATAAATCTGCGGCGCTGATCTGACCTGCAAACGGCTTGTTATCTGCAGCAACTGACAAAAAAGAAACGACACAAAGTGATAATAGTAGCGCTAATCGTTTAAACATAATGATCTCAACGGTTTATTTTAACCTGACTATACCCAAATCCGTGTATATTACGAGTGCTTTTATACACAGGCAAACAAGTCAGCTTAATTATTAAAGCGATGCTAAAAATGGTTTATAAATTTATCGTTCTAAAATTTAGCAGTTTGATATTACTTATTAGCAAACGATACTGCATTGTTTCTACTCAACAAGTGAAAATCGATGAGAATTCATTCAATTTAGTCATAAATCTGCAATTAAAATATAGGATAATTTCCATTCGATTTAATTAACTTAGAAAAGACGACTGACCTTAATGACCACTCCTTTAGTGCGCTTGAACTTTGCACTGCAATCTTTTGAAGATCCGCTATCAGCTGCCATGGCACATACTATGGAGTACGATACGCTGCATCTAAATGCAAACGCACAGCATGAAATTACACTGCTTTGTGTATTACCTGAAGATGCGCATGAAGGCGACATTATCTCGTTAAGTGCAACACATATAGCAGCGCGTGACGCTCGTTACTTTATACAATACACACTGCGTCAGCTCGATATAGAAACCGGTACGGTAGCGCTGACACTTGAAAAAATAACTATCAGCGATGAAAGCGACGAATATGTGCTGCAATTAATGCTGCATGGTTTACATGCCACCCTCAAAGACAGTGCTGAATTTGATGTCGCAATCAAGGAATATGGCGCAGGTTATATACCACAATACGAACAGGCTCTAGTTTCTAAAAGTCATTCACTGCGCCAATTAATGACCAGTTTTAGTAGTTCATTTTTATCACTTTTTTAATCAGCAAAGCTCACTTTACCCATAGTGATAGTGGGTATGCCTTGCGCTTGATTACCAAAACGTTGCTGCCCTCCCGCTAAACATTCGTTTGCTAAAATAGCAAATAACACCGCTTCTTTGGCATCGGGATCAATGCCTAATGCGTGGGTGTTTTTGATCATTTGTAACTGCGGGCATAAAAATAAAATATGCTGCATAAGTAATGGGTTATGAATTCCACCACCACTTGCATAAACCGCAACATTATCAAGCTTTGCACTACAATCATTAATAGCGTTAGCAATCACTTGGGCTGAAAAGCGATTTAAGGTGGCCATAACATCTGGATGGGTGAGCTCTGTGGTATTAGTTGCTGCTTGCGCACGTGCTAGGTATTGCAAGTTAAATACTTCAGGCCCAGTGGTTTTTGGCAACGCCAAACTAAAAAATTCATTATCACAAAGCGCTGTCAGCAAGGCTTGATTAACCGTACCTTGAGCTGCAACTTGACTGTCTTTATCATAATGCAGTGGCGCAAAGTAACGCTGTATATACGCATCCATAATGGTATTACCAGGGCCAATATCTGAACTAAACACCGCACTGGCATCGGCAGATTTTGGTAAGTAGGTTAAGTTAGCAATGCCGCCCATATTGAGCAAAATACGGTTTTCATCAGCACTGGTAAAGAATAAGTAATCGCCATACACCGCTAAAGGTGCCCCCTCGCCACCAGCAGCAATGTGTTTTTGGCGAAAATCGCCAATCGTGGTAATACCGGTAGTTACCGCTACATGGTCACTATCACCGATTTGCAAGGTGCCATGCTTAAAATCAGCTTGGCTATGTTGGCTGTTCGGACAGTGATAAATTGTTTGCCCATGACTGGCGATTGCGTCAATGTCAGCCGCGGCTATATTCCATTTTGCTAAACACTGGTTCACCATTTTACCGTGTAACGTACCTACCCAAGGGTGCAATAAAGTGACCAGTTCAAGGTCACATTCTCGCTTGGCAAACACCTTTTTTATTTTTTGCTTATAGTCATCGTCATAATCAACGGTTTCAAAGGCCAAGACTGCAATTTGGGTCTCCATACCTTGGCCTGAAATTTGGCACAACGCGACGTCGAGGCCATCAAGTGATGTGCCACTCATCAGACCAATTATCAATCTTTGTTGCTTTTTAGCACTATTATACAGCTTTAATATATGCTGATGCATGATATTTACCTTTTAAATCAATATATTATTTTTTATAACCGCGTCAAACCACAAGGAATACTTTATACCTTAACTTTAAATATTGGAAGAATAATTATTGCAAACACGTTAAAAATGCTTTAAAACTAATCAACACGCTAAGTGTACCGAGATCAACACCCATAATAGCAAAAAATACATAACCACGGGAATCGACAATGAAATACTGCAAACATAACTCAATACGGCCACTGCATTTACTGTCTCCTATTGCATTGGCAATTATTACTACAACCAGCCCGGCATTATTAGCCGCAGAACAAACTGTTGAGCAAAAGAAACCTGAAGTGATCACTGTGACAGGTTCGCGTATTCAACGCACTGAATTAGTGTCTAGTAGCCCTGTGGTGAGTGTTGACGAGACACAAATACATTTAGATCGTGCTGTAAATGTTGAAGACATTACCGCTAAGTTGCCACAAGCAGCAGCGGGTGCAAATAGTACCGGCGCTACAGTGGGCGATTCATTTGGTTCATCAACCATTGATTTACGTGGCCTTGGTCAAAACCGTACGCTGGTGCTTATTGATGGCACCCGTGCAGTACCGTTTAGTTTTCGTAACTCAGTAGATGTTAATACGATTCCTGCTGGTTTGATCAAACGTGTTGATGTGTTAACGGGCGGTGCTGCTGCGGTATACGGTGCCGATGCGGTTGCCGGCGTGGTCAACTTTGTACTGGATGATAATTTCACCGGCGCAGAGTTTTCAAGCAGTTATGAAACAGCCGATGGTGGCAATGAAAAACTTAATTTTGAAGCCATTTTTGGTGGCGATATAGCCGATGGTCGTGGCCATATTACTGGCTACCTTGGTTATTCACAGCGTAAAGAGTTACTTGCTGGTGAACGTGATTATGCCTTAGAGAATGGCGCAACCATGATCAATAGTGGCGGGTTTTATACCGACGTTGCCAGCGGCAATAGTTTAGCGATTGATGACGCAGGGCAAGTCGTGAGCGACCGTCAAACCAGTGACTTTACCGGCGACCGTTACCTAACTCAGCCAATGGATAGATTCTCTGCTGGGTTATTATTTGATGTTGATGCCAGCGATAGCGCAATCATTTACGGCCGTGCTATGTATTCAAAAGTTACCGTCAATGGCGCCGGCGCTAGCGGCCAAACGCCTATCCTTGTTAACGAGCAAGTGACGCTAACTGAAGATAACCAATACATTCCTGATCAATTACGCCAACAACTGAGCTTTGATGCTGATGGCAATGCGCTAGTCAATGTTGAACGTAACTTAGGTTTAGGTGTACAAAACACCGAAGCGGTGCGTGATTCACTGCAATTTCAACTGGGTTTAAAAGGCGATATTAACGATTACTTACGTTATGACATTTATGGTCAATACGGTCAAACCGATGAAGTCGCTACAATTTACAACAATGCTTATAAAATAGATAACAGTGGCAATAGTCGCTTTGCCAGTATTGCCAATAGCATGGATATTTTCGATCCTAATTTAGATTTAAGCGAATTTAGCGATCCACTCCTTTACACCACCCGCGAGCGTACTCAGAGCGTGTTTGCCGCCACCTTATCGGGGGACTCAAGCGCATTATTTGAACTACCAGCAGGCTATGTTGATTTTGCAATTGGTTATGAATACCGTAAAGAAACCGGTAAACAAACCCCAGGTGATGCGTTTAGAAACGGCACTAGCTTTGCGTCAGTAAGCGCGTTTGATATGGATGCCAGCTTTGACAGTAGCGAGTTTTATGCAGAAATTTTAGTGCCAATTCTAATTGATATGCCATTTGCCAAAGAACTTAGTTTTGAAGGTGCTTACCGTATTTCTGATTACTCAAACACCGAAGCTGAAGACACTTATAAGCTTGGCATAAACTGGGCAATTAACGATGACATTCGTATTCGTGCTAATAAGCTCACAGCATTTAGAGCGCCAAACTTAGGCGAATTCGCAAGTCCGATCACGGGGTTATCATTAGCTTTATTTGATCAAAACAGTGACCAATTTGTGCCACGCTTTGCAGGTCGCTTTAATGGCGATCCATGCTTGCTAGGTACGGGGGACGCAGCGCAATGTGCAGCATTTGGCGCACCGCCTGCTGGCACTGAATTTGATTCAACCACGGCCGAGTATACTTACGGCGGTAACCCGAATATCAAGCCTGAACAAGCAGAATCAGATACCTTAGGGGTGGTTTATACCCCAAGTTATATTGAGGGTTTTGACCTATCACTTGATTACTACAGTATTCGCGTAACCGATGCGGTAAGCCAAATTCAACCCGCTGCGGCATTGCAAAGCTGTTATATCGACGATCCAAATCCGAACAACCCATTATGTGGCGCTGTACTGCGCGATCCTAATACCGGCTTGATCAGCACTGCAATCGTAAATGACTTTAACCTTGCTGCGATTGAGCAAGCCGGTATTGATCTAGCTGCTAACTATGTAGTTGATGCGCCAATGCAGTTAGGTGGCCGGTTTCGATTCTCATACCAAGGTAACTTTGTAACCAAGCAAACTCGCCAAAATAACAGCACGGTTGCCGAAGTTGATTGTAAAGGTACTTATGGCAGCGCGTGTTCAGGGGATTTTGCCAGTATTTTACAAGCTGACTATAAGCACCGTGCTACCTTTGATTGGCAGCTAGACACGATGAACTTCCAATTAGGCTGGCGCAGAATTGGCGAAGTCGACTATGCTGTAGATAGATCAGAAACAATCGATGCGCAAGATTACATGGACTTTGCTGCATCGTGGCAAGCTAGTGACAGCATCGCGGTTAACTTTGGTATCGATAACCTATTTGATAAAGCACCACCAACACCTGACATCGGCGCAAACCATTTTAATACTGTTAGTGATTATAGTGTGATTGGCCGCACCGTGGGCGTTGCCGTTCGTTACTCACCGAGTTTTTAGTTAATCCCAAATTGCCTATAGCAACACAGGATTAAACCCTTGAAGCGCACCCTGCCCGGTGCGCTTTTTCTTGGTTTAATTTTTATCTAGCCTATCCTGCGCGATAGAAACCTTAAATTAATCAGAGTAGGCTTGCTCATAGTAATTATTGCCTATCTCCTTACTTGCCAAACAAGACATTACTTAAGCTGTACTTCCATCGGCTCGCTAAGCACTTCATCACGGCTTACTGCAACAACTAGAATAGTTGTCAGTGGCTGTCCATTGTTGTTATTTTCAACTGTGATTGAGCGCATCATTGCTGGATAGATTTTATACTGCCAATCATCGCCATATTTAAGATAAACAAGGGTTTTAAATACATGCTCAGGTTGCGCATGATGCCAACTCAATTTTGTTTCCTGTGCATACTGGTTATAACTCACGGTAGGTTTACTCACCTGCTGAGCTGGTAACCAGTTTGATAGCGGCAGTAATGCTTGATGTTGAAACACGCCCTTTTCTATCACCTGAGAAAAGTCAGGGTTTTCTAATGATTTTACATTCCAAAATACAACGCCAGGCGAGTTATTAAGCATCGCCCGATTGATCATAATTTGGTTAACTACTTCGTCTATTCCGGCATCCGTATTTGCTATCAGTGTGTTGATACCAGGCCATAAATGACGCTGTTGAGTATTTTGCGATTGCCACCACGCAACTAATAATGGGTAGCTTTGCGAGTATTGGTTGATCGGCCAATATAATTGCGGAGTAAAATAATCAAGCCAGCCTTCATTTAGCCATAGTTTGGCATCGGCATAGAGCTTTTCATACTGATCTAAACCACGGATAGTAGCCGGTTGCTTAGGGCGATATATCCCAAATGGGCTAATACCCACTTGTACATGTGGCTTCTGCTGTTTTACTTGCTCGTAGAGCGTTTTAGTAAATTGATTCACGGCAGCTCGGCGCCAATCACCTTTAGTTAATTTACCTCCTTGCTGTTGATAATTTAAATATTGGCTATGATCAGGAAAGTCTTCACCCTCGTTATAGGAAGGATAAGGGTAAAAATAATCATCATAGTGAAGGCCATCAATGTCATAGTTTTTTACCAATTCTAATAAGGTCGCAATACTATAATCAATAACAGACTGATTAGTTGGAATAAACCAGTGCATACCATTTTTAAGCTGCACGACATCTTCTGCCATCTGCATACTCATTGACTGCTCGCTGACACTGCCGCCAGATGGGTGATGAACGCGATAAGGGTTGAACCACGCATGTAGCTTTAAACCGCGCTTGTGTGCTTGTTCAATCCAAAACTGCAATGGATCGTAAAAGGGCTCAGGCGCTTGCCCCTGCTTAGCAGTTAAATAGTAAGACCATGGCTCAGTCGAGCTTTGATAAAGGGCATCTGCTTGAGGCCGTACTTGAAAGATCACTGTATTAAAATTATTTGCTTGCAGCGTATCTAATATTTTTATTGCTTGGCGTTTTTGCTCTTCGACAGGCAGGCCAGGTTGCTGCGGCCAGTTAATATTTGCAACAGTCGCGACCCATGCGGCACGAAATTCACGAACAACGTCTTCTGTATGAATAGTTGCAAGCAACGGGTTAGCTTGTTTTTTAGTAGTAGGTGTTAACGGAGCGGACTGGCAAGCGATTAAAGTAACAGCTATGAGCAGAGAAAGAATTACTCGATGCATCATTTATTTCCTAACAAGTGAAAAAATATAGCCGATAGTGAGGACTATCGGCTATTTATATCGTATATGGCGGGGGGGAATTAAAATTTATACTGCGCGCCCAGTAAGAATCTACGGCCATAATTATGGATAGCCAGTGGGCGGTTGCTATCTGACATGCCAGTGCTGTTACTTGACATTGAACGTTGGTCTTCATCTGTTAAATTAATGGCTTGAAATACCACATTCAGGTTATCAGTCACATTGTAGCTAAGGTTCAAATCATATTGACCAAAGTCATCAATGTACTGATTTAGCCCTAAATAAGTTGTGTAAAAGTATTCAGAACGATAAGTATATGAAACCCTTGCACTAAAGCCCATGTTCTCGTAATACACAGTGGCATTAAAGGTATCTTCCGAGTTATTAGGCAGGACGGCCTCTTCGCCAGCAGCAACTTGCTCTGGTGTTTGCTCAAGCTCTGCATCAGAATAGGTATAGTTAGTTTGAATACCAAAACCATAACCTAGCTTTTGCGTATAATTAACTTCAAAACCTGAGTTTTCGCCGCCTAAACCATTTAACGGCTGAGTGATTAAAAAGGTACGTAGCTCTTCAATACCAGTATCAGGGTCGGTCCACAGCCACTCTTTATCAACGGTGCTATTTGTAATGTATGAATCGATATCTTTATAAAAGTAAGCTAACGATAAAATAGATGACTCATTAAAATACCATTCAGCTGACAAGTCATATTGCGAAGCGCGATATGGTTTTAAATCAGGATTACCTTCATTACCCTTACAGCCTGTTGCTGCAGTGCAATAACCACTTTTACGCGCGGATAAAAAATCATAATCAGGACGAGACATCACTTTTGCTGCAGCAAAGCGCAGGATGATCTCATCACTGTAATCATAAGCAATATTTAAACTCGGTAGAAAGTCATCATAACTAGTAGAAAAACCAACTTCTTCGATATTTTGCGGATCAAAACTGCGGCCAGTATATTGTAAAGACTGCGAGTCAACCTCAGTTTTGACTGCTCGCACACCTATGTTACCGCGAACATCACTGAATGCAAATAATGCTTTAACGTAGCCAGCTGTAATGGTTTCTTGCAAGTCATATGTGTAATCTAGGTGCTCATACGGCGCTGTTGATGGTTCGGTTTCTGCAATCCATTTACTGTAAGCAGCATTATCAAATTGCCATAAGATGGCATTCTCACCGCCCATAAAATCATTAACTGTGGTCGTTGCAAACTGGCCTAAATTATTCGTACTGCCATCAGCCCCCTTTTTAGGGTAATTTGCTTTAATTAAATTTGCAGCTTTACTGTGCTCGCGGTATTTAACCCCAGTTTTTATCGCCGTAAAGTAATCATTATCAAGTCGATATTCAAAATCAAATTGCACATATTTCTCATCTGAATCATTCGCTATATCGTTTTTATGATTGTAGTCTAAGCGATAATCAGCAGGCGTAAGAGAATCTGATAATGTAACCTCAGGGGTGCCATTTTCAATGCTGTAAGAAGCTTCTGTGTTTGCATAGTACTCTGAATATACATCACTGACTGCGCCTTCAGCTTTACTATAGCCAAACTGTGTTGTCAGTGTGTAGTTATCTTGTTCATAGCTAACTTTAATATCGTGAGCTTGAGTTTTAAATTCACCTTGGTATCCGGCATTGCCGTAATAGCCTAAATTATTATGGGCCGGTAACGTTCCCGCGACCACAGTACCATCGACAATATCGGCTTGCTCAATATTGCCAATGTTTTGTAATATAAAACCACTCGAATAAGTACCGTACGATTCATGCTCAGATTTTGAATACAAGTTATTAAATACGATATCTAAATTTGCTGAAGGTGCGTATTGCAAGGTAGCCGTAAGGGTATTTAAATCCGAATCACTGGCATAGCGGTTATAACCGACAGCCCCAGGATAATATTCATTATCGCCATCACCATTGGCATCTGTACTACGGTAACCAAACCTTACTTCTTTACTGTCTCTTTGGGTGGCGAGTTCTTTGCGCACAAAGCCCACATTAAAACCAAAGTCTTCATCTTCATTTTTCCAAGAGTATAAGCCTGAAATATAGGGTTTAGTTTCATCGGCATTTTCAAAATGAAATGCTTTCACTGACAGTGCTGCATAGTTAGATTCACTGTCCAGTGGCTTGCGTGTTCTAACCACCACAGTGCCACCAATTGAACCTTCATCAACATCAGCTTCAGCTGACTTAAACACTTCTAAAGTATCAACTAATTCTGCAGGCAAAAGTGAATAGTTAAAGCCACGTGATGGCCGAGTGATAGATGCCGATGCCGTCGCTGAAGCAACACTCTGACCATTTAATAAGGTAATGTTTAAATGAGGTGCTGTACCACGAATACTTACTCGGTCACTTTCTCCGCCGAGGTCTTTTTCAACTTGCACACCCGGAATACGTTGCAGGGCATCGGCTACCGTTTGATCGGGGAATTTACCAATATCTTCTGCAGATACGGCATCGACAACACTGTTAGCAAAGCGTTTCATATTAAGGCTCTTCTCAACAGACGCGGCGTAGCCTTTTACCTCTATCCGTTCGATATCTTCTTTTGTTAAGTTTTCTTTCTCTAATTGCTCTGTATCATTAGCAAAAGCCGTACTAGAAGCTGAAATAACCAAAGTGGCGAGTAATGATTTTTTGAATTGAGTTGTAATTGTGTGGAATTTATTATTCATAGTATAAGCATTTAACCTTTTTTATATTGCAAAGTACTTGTACGGCTACTACTGGTTTAACGTTGTTAAACCAAGACATAAGTTATAGTTTTGTTACCTGCTGTTAACTTAGTCAAAAAAACACACAAGGTCAATATAATTTATTCCTTAAATAATGCATTTTTACAATTTATAATTCCTATCGTGGCTATACCGTCATTTAATCGCTATCTTCATAAAAACTTAAACCACTGAAAAATAATAATAATTAAAAATGTAATCAACTCTATGACGAATTTTGAGGTTAATTTAAATTAGGTTAGCGCAGAGTTGGCAACGTGAACTACATTGTCAATCGCTTAGAAGGCGTATAAGATATTGTAACTACTGCGGTTTTTGCTGGTTGTCGAGCATCAGCAAATATTTGTTAAGGCGGCGCTCACGAGTTTCTGGTTTCTTAGCCGAGCTCAACCCATGGTAAATGATATGCTTGTTTGATTTACTTAATGTGTCAAAAAACGCTTGTGTCTCTGGCTTAGCAGCTAATGCCTGTAAAAAATCGTCCGGGAATTGCATGTCTGCCGATATTGCATAAGCGGCATCCCAGCGACCATCGGCTTTTGCCAAACGCACTGGGATCATTCCGGCTTCTTGCATTAAGCCATCTTCAATTAACTGTGCTACGTATTTGGTATTGCGTTTTGACCACATGCTGTTTGCTTTACGGGGAGTAAAACGCTGTAGATATGAATCACCATCTAAGGATTTTTTAATACCATCAATCCAGCCCCAGCAAAGCGCGACTTTGACAGATTCTTGCCAATTTATAGATTTTTGCGCAGATCCTTGTTTATAGATCTGCATCCATAGCTCTGCGCAATCAAAATGATTTTCTGCAAGCCAACTATAAAAGCTCGCAGTTGTTGCAAAAGACTTGATATTAGACGGTTCAATTTTTGCCATTTTTTTACAGCTCAATCACTTCTATCGCACCACGTTTTTGCATAGTGACAAACAGCTTGGTTTGCCCATCGTTAAACGCCACGTTGGTTGGATGTTGCCCTGTTAACGTATAGGTTTGTAACACAGTCCCTGCGGGGCTGATCTTTAATATCACGCCAGCACCATAACGCGCCACAAACAGGTTACCTTGGTTATCAACGCGCATGCCGTCCATGCCATGATCAGCAAACTTAATCAGCGGCTGTTTATTGCTAATGTTTAATTCGCTATCAAGATCATATTGCCAAATAACTCGCTGCACGCTTTCATTTACATAGAGCTTGCTATTATCGTTATTGACCGCCACACCATTGGTAGTGCCCATATTCTCTTCTAATAATTGCGTACTGCCATCGGCATCTATACGCCACAATTTACCAGTACTGTTTGCCCAGTTTGGGTCGCTGGCAAACAACGCGCCGCGCTTGGTGATGGCGATATCATTCGGTTGATTCATGGTGTTATTATGAGCAAACACCTCAACACTTTGGCTATTTGCTGGCACTTTTAAAATATTATGATTGACATAATCGGCTATGTATAAATTACCTTGGCTATCAAATTGCAAACCATTACCAACGCTGTCATTTGGCAACTTAATAAATAACTGGGCGTTACCATTGCTATCAACCTTGCCAATCGTACCTTGCTCAGCAAAATTAACCGCGTATAAGTGCTGCTTATAGAACACTGGGCCTTCTATGCCTTGAGTAAACACATTATCAGGCACAAACTCCTTGCTGTGCTGCGCAATACTGGTAGCACTAAAAAGTGCCGCGCAGCTTAATCCACAGATCATCGCTTTCATTTTATTATTATTCCTAATTTAAATTATTACTGGTGAAGATACTTAAGATGGGAAAATTATCTTCGCCAAACGACAGCGTTAATGAGCGCTGTTCGCCATCATCTAGTTTAATATTATCAGCCAGTGCCATAGGTGCTACTCGCCTGCCATCGGCAAATAACGCCATAATATGCTCGGCCTGTAAAATACGCGAACCCGAGGCATCATTACGAATTGTTACCACTGCGACTCGGCGGCCTTGTTCACTGCTCATCAGCACAGAGTTAACCACAGTAAAGTCACTGTTTTTTGGCCTTACTTTGGCATCATTTGCAAAACTGAACGGCATTCCTTGCAGCGCAACCTGATCAACTGACAATACTTCATCACTGGCCTGTGTAGTAAAACAACTTAAGCCACTGATCATCAAGGCTAACAGCATAAATGGGTGTATTTTCATTTCATTCCCTCGTTAACAGCATCAATTTAAAGGCTATTTTTAACACAACTGATTCCAAAATGGCAGCAAATAGTGCCACTGTTGCACAGCTGCAAAAATGATTCTCCGTATAGCGATAAACTAACCTATGCTAACTGTTGAATTTATAAAGCTCTGCCCTAAGTTCATGATTTAAGTATTTAACACGCTGCAAAGTACATAACCACTGCGCATTTAGTTTTACAGTCGTTATGCAGCCTTCACTCTTAACTGGATACGGAAAATAATTATGCAAGCTATCTCAAATAAGCAATTTACCCTTCAATCTCGCCCGCATGGTGCGCCAACTCTTGATAACTTTGCACTTAAAAGCGTGCAACTACCAGAGCTACAGCAAGGCGAGGTATTGCTACGCACTATTTATTTATCACTCGACCCTTATATGCGCGGCCGTATGAGCGATGCCAAATCATATGCCGAACCTGTAGCTATTGGTGATGTAATGGTAGGTGCAACTGTGTGCCAAATTGAGCAATCAACTAACGATAAATTTGCTGTGGGCGATTGGGTATTAGCCTACACTGGCTGGCAGGAATACGCTATTTCAAACGGCGAAGGATTAATGCCACTCGGGAAAGAGCCAAGCAAGCCTTCTTATGCGTTAGGCATTATGGGCATGCCAGGTTTTACCGCTTACATGGGGCTATTAGATATAGGTGCACCAAAAGCAGGTGAAACTGTGGTGGTTGCCGCTGCAACCGGCCCAGTTGGTGCCACAGTGGGGCAAATTGCAAAGCTCAAAGGTTGTAAAGTTGTGGGTGTTGCTGGCGGCAATGAGAAATGCCAATACGCGGTTGAAAAGCTTGGTTTTGACGCCTGTATTGACCACCGCAGCGATGACTTTGCCGCGCAATTAGCCACAGCCTGTAATGCGGGTATTGATGTTTATTATGAAAATGTGGGCGGAAAAGTGTTTGACGCCGTATTACCTTTACTGAATACCGCAGCACGGGTGCCATTGTGTGGTTTAGTGTCACAATATAATGCCACTGAACAACCACAAGGGCCAGATCGTATGGGCGCGCTAATGGGGCAAATTCTCACTAAGCGAATTCGCATGCAAGGCTTTATTATTTTTGACGATTATGGCCATCGTTATGATGAGTTTGCAACCGATATGCAAAAGTGGCTAAGTGAAGGGAAAATTCACTATCGCGAACATATAGTGACAGGCTTTGAAAACACCGTATCAGCGTTTAACGATATGCTGGATGGCAAAAACTTTGGCAAAACGGTAATACAAGTAAACCAGCCACTATAAACTTTATTTTTCAAGCGCAGTTATTACTGCGCTTACAAGGAACACCATGATCAAACTACATCATTTAAATAAATCCCGCTCTAAACGTATTATTTGGTTACTTGAAGAGTTAGACGTTGACTACGAAATTGTGGCTTATCAACGCAGCAGCGAAACATTTTTAGCTCCTGATGAACTAAAAGCAGTGCACCCACTGGGTAAATCTCCGGTGATTGAAGATGACGGTTTAGTTATTGCCGAATCAGGCGCAATCACCGATTACCTGATCACAAAATACGGCAACGGTAAATTTGCGCCACAAGTAGGCACAAACGAATACGTTGATTATCAACAGTGGCTACATTTTGCAGAAAGCTCAGCGATTTTACCGCTATTGTTAAAAATGTTTGTGCAAAAAGACGGCGCTAAAACCGAGTTTTTAGAAGGCTACGCCGATGCTGAAACCGCTAAAGTGATTAGTTACTTTAACGCCCGACTTGAAGGTAAACGCTATTTAGTAGGCGATACTTTAACTGGCGCCGACTTTATGATGTCATTTATTGTTGAGATTGTTAAAAATGCCGGTCAACTAGCGCATTTCAAAAATCTTGTTCGCTATGATGAGCAATTACACAGCCATGAAAAATTTCATACCGCCAATGAGCTAGAAGCAAAGTACGATTAATAAACTAATTTAATGAGTTAAAGTTAGATTCATTAAACGCATTACCATAATCAGAGGTGAGATCTCACCTCTGATTAAACGTTTTAGTTAGCCTTTTAGCGCAATTAATTACCACTACCTAATCACGCTATTCTTACTCTAAATACGCACTGACTCCAACTACACAACAGCAGCAGTGTCACTTAAAAATAACAGCATCAACAGTAAACACGGAAAATATAAATGACTATAAATACGCGATTAGCAACAGGTTTTGGGGTTATCTTACTAATGATGCTAACTTTAACTGTGATTGGCACATCAAGAGTTAATCAAATTGATGGCAACATTACAGAGATAACCGATATCAATTCGGTCAAACAACGCTACGCTATCGATTTTAGAGGAGCCGTACACGACAGCGCAATTGCCATTCGTGATGTTGTTTTATTAACAAGCCCAAGTGATTTAAATGGTACCGTTAATTTATTAAATGAACTCAACGATACTTATCAAGTATCTCACCAACAAATGTCGACACTGATTGCTGATATGTCTGATGCTGAACGTTCATTAATGCAAAAAATTGATAAAATTGAGGCCCACACCCAACCTTTGGTTGCCAATATCATCGCGGCTAAACGCGCAAATAATATTGATCAAGCAACGACGCTACTGTTAACTGATGCACGTCCCTCTTTTGTACAATGGCTTAATACCATTAATCAATTTATAAACCTACAAGAACAAGCAAACCAAACATTAACGGAACAAACACGAGAAATAGCCAGCTCTTTTGAGCTATGGATGATCTCGCTCACGGCACTGGCCATTATTATTGGTGCTGTAGTTGCCTATATTATTGGTTCGCGAATTAAAAATGCGGTTGGTGGTGAACCACAACAAGCAGCTGAAATTATCGCACGCATAGCAAAAGGCGATTTAACGACAGAAATAACTTCATGTTGCCCGAATAGCATGATGGCATCGGTGCAAATGATGCAAAAAGAATTAAAAACAATCGTCAATAATATTATTAACTCTTCAAATGAGCTGTCATCTCACTCTGCCAGTGTGGCATCTGGTTCACAACAAGCACTGCGTGCAGCAGATAATCAAGTGACGCATACTAATGCTGCGGTGGATAGCTTAGAAACAATGAGTCAAAGTATTCATTCGGTTGCCAGTGCGGTGAAACAAACTGAAGACAATTCAAAAGTCACAGCGCAACTATCGCAGCAAGGCAGCCACTCAGTGCAAAAAGTAGCCACTGAAATTGAAGGTATATCAAGCACAGTAAAAGCAACCGTTAAGCAGGTCAATATACTGCAAGATCACGTGAAAAATATTGGCGACATATTAGGCGTTATTCGCAGCATTTCAGATCAAACAAACTTACTCGCTCTTAATGCGGCAATAGAAGCCGCACGTGCTGGTGAATCAGGCCGAGGCTTTGCGGTCGTCGCTGATGAAGTAAGACAACTAGCTCAACGCACCGGTGATGCAACAGGTGACATTGAAAAAATGATCCTACAAGTACAAGAAAACACCCAAGCATCGGTAACAGCGATGGAAACGACGGTTCCCAAAGTTGAAAACGGTTTAATATTAATGGGTGAAGCGAATCAGCTGCTGCATGAAATACAACAGCAAGCCAATGACTCGTTGACAAAAGTACTCGAAATTGTTGATGAAACATCAATGCAAGTGGCCACCGTTTCAGAGATCAGCACTGGGGTAGAAGAAATAGCTAATATGTCAAAAGAAACGAGCTTATCGCTTAACAATAATGCCAAAGAAGCCGTTGCGTTGGCGCAGTTGTCTGACACTTTAAAACAATACATAACCTACTTTAAAGTAAGTTAACTAGAGTTTAGGTTCAGTTAATAAAAATAAATGTTAATCTATTCGGCCCATCTGCAATCATATTTAACTGCCGTGGGCCTTACTTTTATTTAAGCAAAATCGTTATTTTACTTGATTACGCCCAGCAGCTTTTGCTGCATACATCGCTTTATCAGCCTCGGCGATAGTTGTTTCAACATCAGTATTAGCATTAAGCTGCGCGACACCAAATGAACCTGTTACCGAAATAGTAATATCCTCAGCGACTGCAATATTAAGCGCTGCAATTGCTTGCCTTAATCGCTCGGCAAATAATCTAGCCTCAGATACTGTAGTTTGCGTTAAACATAACAAGAACTCTTCACCGCCATAACGATATAGTTGATCATAACTACGCAAGTGTGACTGTAGACATTTGACAACTGCAATGAGTACTTTATCCCCCGCAGCGTGGCCATATTGATCATTAACTGCCTTAAAGTGATCTAAATCTAACATCACTAATGCACAATGCTGTTCCTTACGTTTACATAAGGCTTGTTCTTTATGTAAATTAGCTAATAGATTGATACGATTAGTCGCGCCTGTTAACGGATCACGACTATGCATCAACTGATAAAACTCATCACTTATAGCAATAAATAATTCTCGTAATTCATCTAAATCATCTAAATCATGATGAAACTGATCGAGTAAATCAACTGGCACAGCTTGTTTACTTGCTTTTAAAGACAGCAAACTTTTAGCACCTTGGTGCATTTTTATATGAGCATCACCTATTTTTGCAAATAAAGGATGAGAATTAAGTTTATCACCTGAAAGTGTCGCAAACCATTGACCAAACTGGCACTTTAAATGAGCATCGTCACGCAGGTCTTTGCTATTTGCTGGTGTGTCTGCAATCAAGCTGCGCAATAATCAACGCCAATTGAGGGTTACTAAAAGTATATCTAGGCTGTTGCTTTGCGTTTTGATTAACGGGTGTAATGTTAGCCACATAGATAATTCATACTGGTTGGTATTTATTATAATATGCAATTAATCGCGCGATCTCAAATATTCGAAAAAATAACGACAGTTTTGCTAACTTTAACTGTAAAGCCCCTTTACATTCTTTTAATCAACTAATCGGTATCCCACCGCAGGTTCAGTAAGTAAATGCTTAGGGCTGGCAGGGTTCACTTCAAGTTTTTGCCTTAGCTGCGCCACATGCACGCGAACATATTCAGGACGATTAATATACTGCTCTCCCCATACATGGCTTAATATTGCATTATGCGTTAGCACTTTATCTTTGTTTTGCAACATCAACAGTAAAATTGCATATTCTTTTTTGGTGAGTTTAACTTCTTGCTGCGCCACTGTGACTGTGTGCTTGTGTGGGTCAATAGTAATGCTGCCGCATGTTAAAGCTAAACTCGTTTGCGTATTAGTACGTAGTAACACGCGAATTCGCGCCAGTAGTTCATTAGCACTAAAAGGTTTAGTTAGGTAATCATTAGCGCCATTATCAAGGGCGGTAACTTTTTCAACTTCACCGTCACGTGCTGAGAGCACGAGTACCGGTAACTGACTCCACTGCCTAAGTTCTAGCAGCCAATCTTGACCATCCATATCTTGTAAGCCTAGGTCTAATAACACTAAATCAAAGTGTTGCTCGCTCAAAAGCGCAAAGCCATCGAGCCCTTTAGCACTGATGCTCACTTGGTAACCACTGGCGGCTAATAGGGTTTTTAAAAAACTTTGCAATGGTGGCGAGTCTTCTAAAGCTAAAATATTAATCATTTAACTTACTCCATGCTAAGCAAGCGCTGGCACTTTGTTGTTGCTCATTGATGTCTAAAGTAAAACTACCGTGGTGAAATTTAGCGACCACATCACAAATTACACTGCCCAAGCCAACACCTTGATCGGTGCTTGATTGCAGTGAGCTTGCTAATCGATTGGTAATACGCAGTTGGTAGTCAATTTGCCGCGCATGTTGCTGATAACTAAAATAGAGCTTGGCGTGGCCATCGCCATAGCGGCTGGCATTTTCAAACATATTCGCCAGCGCTATTTCTAATAGTGTGACATCGCCTTGACAGCTCGAATTGGCATCAATATTTGTTGTTACCACAAAGTGTACTAATTGCTGTTGCCTACGTGCTTTTGCTTCGCTTAGCAAAGCTTGCAAGTTAATTGTTTGCCAGCACAGATTTTCGCCCATTTTATTGACTCGGCTTAGTTCCATCACCTTGTCAAAATGCTGATTAAGAATTTTACTTTGCTCAAAAATATTACCCGCCTGCTCTTTTACTATCGCTTCACTGAGTGTGATCTCATCATCGGCCAGCATGCTTGATGCGCCCATAATAGTTGCCAGCGGCGTGCGCAAGTCATGGGATAAACTGCGTAATAATGCATTTTTAGCGCGCTCGAGTTCAGCTTGCACTGAAATAGCCGCCGACTGCTGCCTCAGTGAGGTTTTCTCATGTACCTGATACAGTAATGAAATGGCGGTATTTACGAAGCTCCTTTGTCCTTCAGACAGTAACGTTGTAAAAGCAAAGCCTCCCAAGCTATGCTCTTTATCACTTAATAGCATAAATTCGCCAGTCGGTTGCTGACGTGTTTGTTGAAACTGGCAAGTAATGGCTAAATGATCGCTAATAAGTTGCTGAAAATACTGCTTTTGCTCATCCAGTGTGTCTAAACTATTTAACCCTTTAGCTAGCTCATAAAGTGTTCGACTATTACTCGCGTGTAATTGCCCATCTCGCACTTTGGTATTTAATTCACCCGCTAACTGGCTGATCATTAACCCCACTATGAGCATTACCAAAAAAGTGACTAAATACTCAATATTTTCAATATGAAAGGTAAAATACGGAGTAACAAAAAACCAATCGGTGCACGCCACACTGACCAAAGTGGTAATGGCTGCAACTCGCCGATTACTGCGTACAGCAACCCACGCCACCCATAACAGCTGTAGCATGACAATATCGGTGGTAGTAAACCAGTTTTTAAAAGGGTAAATGGCCATAACCACCAATAGTGGCATAACTAAACTAAGCAATAATGCCTTATACCAAAACGACTTTTCCCCTATTTTTTTCATCACAACCTTATTTATATAGATTAAGTGGCTAGATTACTGTCTTTTCACATTTGCCTCTATAAAGTTTTTATAAAGATTCTATAAAATTGTTCGTTAAACCTTTCTTAGGCTTTACAATCGTCGGCAATAATTTGCAAAAGGTTATCTTATGATAAACTGGAGAATCACATTACGATTACTGGCATTTCCAATTATTTGGATGGGCACTGTCCAGCTTATTTTTTCTACGCTGTCGTTGTTTATTTTTAAAGATCGTGTGATCGCAAGCTTTCTCATTCCTGGCTTAACAATGCTCACTACCGGTTTGTTAATTCTTGTTAATCTGAATAAAGCAAATCTTTCTGCGGCCAGTTTTAGGGATGCCTTAATTTATGCCACCGTCACTTGGGCTATTGCTGGTACGTTGGGGGCTCTGCCTATTGTTTTTATTACCGGTGTCAGTTTTACCGACGGCGTTTTTGAATCAATTAGTGCACTCACTACGACAGGGGCAACCATTTTATCTGGGTTAGATAATATGCCACCAACATTCTTACTTTACCGGCAATTTTTACAGTGGATGGGCGGACTAGGCATTGTTATCTTTGTGGTAGCTATTTTACCTATGCTCAATGTAGGTGGCATGAAGTTATTAAAGGCAGAAACGCCTGGCCCCATTAAAGATGAAAAACTGACTCCGCGCGTAGCCAGTACCGCCCATTATTTATGGGGTGTTTATTTGGTAATCACTGTGCTTTGTACTTTAGCTTATTATGCCGGCGGAATGAGTTTTTACGATGCCATTGCCCATGCCTTTACCACTGTTTCAACTGGTGGCTTTTCGACGCACGATGCCAGCATGTGGTTTTATCAAAGTCATTTACTGCTGTGGATATCAAATCTATTTATGATCGCAGGTGCGATTAATTTTGGTTTGCACTTTAGAGTCGCTTATAAAAAAAGTATTGGCAGTTATTATAATGATGAAGAAACCCGCTACTTTATTTATATTATTTTATTTTTGTCGGTGTTAGTTGCCGCCCTACTATTACTTAATGAAACCTATACGAACACTCTTGAAGCATTCAGCTTTGCAACATTTCATATTGTGTCTTTCATTACCAGCACCGGTTATGGATCTGCCAGTTTTACTGAATGGCCTGCAGTAACAGCCACTATCTTAGTGATTGCTGGTTATTTAGGAGGCTGTGCTGGCTCCACAGCCGGTGGTAATAAAATAATTAGAAATGTAATAGTCGCAAAAATTATCAACAAAAATATCAAACAATTACTGCACCCACGCGCTATTTTTACGATTAAATATCAAGACATTCCTGTAAAAGATGACATCCTTCACGCAATTATGGCGTTTATGACCTTTGCGGCAACGTCTAGTTTACTATTTACATTGATGTTAATGGCTACGGGTCTTGATTTTTGGAGTGCGTTTACTGCTGTAGCCGCATGCGTTAATGTACTTGGCCCTGGCTTTGGTGAAGTTGGCGCTAACTTTCAGCCTGTTTCAGACACCGGCACTTGGATACTCTCGGTCGCCATGATCGTGGGTCGGTTAGAATATTTTACTGTTTTTGCACTTTTTACTCATAGCTTTTGGAAAAAGTAACGAAGGAATACTATGGCACATTTTACAGTTATTGGTTTAGGCCGCTTTGGCATTGCAGCAAGTCTTGAGTTGATCCATTTAGGACACACAGTGACGGGCGTTGATAGCAACCCAAAACTCGCCGAAAAATATGTTGAGCACTTATCAGAGACAGTGGTATGCGATTCAACAGATGAAGCGGCGTTAAAAGAACTCGATTTAGCAAATAGTGAAGCTGTGTTAGTCGCGATTGGTGAAGATATGCAATCCAGCATACTGTGTACCTTGGCACTAAAAAACTTAGCCGTTAAGCAAATATGGGTTAAAGCCGGTACTAAAGCGCACCATACGATAATATCGAAGCTGGGCGTTACACGTATTATTCACCCCGAGGAAGAAATGGGAGTGCGTGTTGCGCAAGCGCTAAATTATCCAATGGTGAACGACTATATCTCCCTGGGTAATGGCTTATATGTTGTTGAAATTCATATCAAGGCACATTTGCAGGGGATGTCTTTAGGAGTGCTACTTAACGACATCAAAGGGGCAATCGATCCGCTACTGGTAAAACGTGGTAAACACACTTTTGTTAAACTCGATCATGACTTTATCTTACATGAACACGATGCATTACTGCTATCAGGTAACCGCGCAGAATTAAAGCATATTGCCCCAAGGCTGGTATAAAACATGGTCCAATGGCACCCCTTAAAAACCCCAATTGAGCGAAAACCAAGGGGTAGTAGAAAACTGAACGCCGCACCGCCAGTGATTTTAAGTGCTGGTTTTATTATTTTGATAATACTCGGTGCAATCCTGCTCAAACTGCCCTTTGCAGCACATATTCCGATCAGTTGGGAGCAAAGCTTATTTACTGCAACCTCTGCGGTGACCGTAACCGGACTCGTGGTGGTTGATACTGGCTCAGCATTCACAGGATTTGGACAAGCCATTATAGCGCTGCTGATTCAATTAGGTGGACTGGGGCTAATGACCTTTGCCGTAGTAACCTTAATTGCGTTAGGTAACAAAGTAGGATTTTTACAAAAAACCGTTACCAAAGCGGCATTTAATCAAACTGATACGTCAACCTTAGTCAGCACCGCCAAGTCAGTATTGCTGTTTTCGCTGTTGGTGGAAACCTTAGGCATTATTATTCTCACCTTGTATTGGGGTCAAGAATTGGGCTGGTTAAAAGCCTTGTTACATGCGGTATTTTATACCATCAGTGCCTTTAATAACGCTGGTTTTGCGCTTAGTCCTAATAGCTTGATGGAGTATGTGGCCGATCCGGTCGTCAACCTCACCATTACTGGTTTATTTATTATTGGTGGCCTTGGTTTCACTGTGTGGATGGATTTATACAAATCAAAGCGCTGGGCAGGGCTGTGTACTTACAGTAAGTTAATGATCATCAGCACCGTGGTTATTAACGTGGTGGCGCTGTTGCTTATTTATGCCATTGAATACAATAACCCCAATACTTTACAACCATTAAGTGAACTCGGTAAATGGTTAGCTGCGTGGTTTCAAGCAGTCACACCGCGAACCGCTGGTTTTAATACCCTCGCAATCGAAGAGCTACGCAATGCCAGTACTGCACTGACTATGATGTTAATGTTTATTGGTGGTGGCTCGCTCAGCACCGCCAGTGGTATCAAAGTGGTGACCTTTGTGGTGTTAATTTTAGCGACCTACAGCTACTTACGCCGCGATAAAGGCGTTACAGTGCTGCGTAGAGAAATTGATAAAGAAACCATTTACAAAGCATTGGCATTGACTATTATTTCAGCGGGAGTCACTTGGTTAGCTATTTTCACTTTACTCTTGGTAGAAGATGCGCCGTTTATTGATGTAGCGTTTGAAGCGGTATCGGCAATTGGCACGGTGGGTTTATCCCGTGGGCTAACAGGTTCGTTATCGCCTATAGGAGAATTCATTATTATGTTCTTAATGTTTATAGGCCGGATTGGTCCCCTAACCATTGCTTACTTTTTAGCAAGCCCAAGAAGTAAAAAACTTCGCTATCCAAGCACCAAACTGTCTATTGGTTAATGCAGTTGAGCTCGTGGTGCGTTATTTTTAGCCCGAGCTCAGCTATTTTACTGTGCCATAATGGTTATTCATATCAAATAAAAACTAAATGCCCGCCAATTCACGCTCAGTTATACACTCCCCTGACGCCATCTCAAATTCGCGGCAAACTAATGGGCGGTTTTCGTAGATTGAACACATTAACGTGTTGCGATCAAGCGCTTGGCACCAGCCATCATCGGCGCGTTTCATCACTTCGCTGCCCCATTTATCATATTCAATATAATGAAATGGCACACCAGTGTCGGTGACTATGCGCACTTCCAACTGACAACAACAGGCTTGGCAATTTGCACACGTTACAGGCTCTGGAGCTGATGTGATATTTTTAACGACAATAACGTTTTCATCGGGGTGAACAATGTGAGGCATAGAGACTTACTGTTACGAATAAGCCTCTAGCATACCTGAGTGAGTTTAACGTGCCAGTAATTTCGCTTTTATTTCACTATAGCGTTGTTGCTCGCACAAGCCAAAACCGCTGAGCTGGCGGACTTTATTACGAGTAAATAACGGCACGCTCATCCCCGCTAAAAAGCGGCATTGGGTTTCTATACCGATATTATTAACCCCTTTACTGGCTAGATGACTAAGTAACTCGTCAACCTTTTGATAAATTACAGCATCGTCAGCGAAGCGAGGTACTTGTGAATATTCAAGCGTTACGGCTTGTCCTCTGCATACTGAGCAATGCCCGCATTGTTCTGGCGCTTGATGGTCGTCAAAATAACGAGCAAGGTTATAGCTCAAACAGCTTTTTAGCTCAAAAAAGCGAATAAGCGCCGCAATACGTTTGATCTCAGCTTGCTCTTTATCAACAAAATAGCTGTGTAATTGCTGAGCCAACTCAGGATTATTGAGCACCTCATTATGTACTTGATAGACTTGGGTGATCCGCTTGGTTTCCAGCGCAATTAAATTCTTCTCGGCTAAATAATCAAGGGCTGCAACCACCCGTTTGCGATCCGCCTGAGCGGCTTGGGTAAGCGTGTCAAAATTAAGTGTACCCCAGATTTTTTTAAACTGGGTATGGCTAAATATTAAATTTAAGAATTCTTGCCGAGCTGCATCAAAATGACTTAACAACGTGGCTTTGTCTTCTAAAAACTTATATTTAAAATCAGCGTAGTAAGCATAAAGTGGCGTTATCGCGCCTTGCATTTCCAGTTGTACGAGCAAGGTTTTAAGCGCTAATTGACGAATATTACTATCACTTGAGAGACTGTATTCTTGCATCTCCCATTGCTGTTGTTGATCGTGATGTTGGCGAATATCGTTGATAACAAATTCAATCCCACTGAGTTCTGGGGTATCGCCGTAAACAAAGTTTTCTACGGTATTTAAGCCATCTAAATTGGCTAAGGTATAACACTTTGCAGGCTGCCCATCTCGCCCTGCACGGCCAATCTCTTGGCTGTAGTTTTCAATCGACTTTGGTAAATCATAATGTATAACAAAACGGATATCTGATTTATCTATCCCCATACCAAACGCAATCGTAGCAACAACGACATTAATTTTACCCGCCATAAAATCATCTTGAATACCATAACGCAGAGTATCTTCAAGCCCAGCATGATAAGCCACAGCGTGTAAACCTTGGCGACTAAGTGCTTCAGCGACTTGCTCAGCTGTATGCTGCAAGGTCACATAGACAATTCCTGGGCCCGTTTGCTCGCGCACAATATTAGCCAATGTGCTTGCTTTATCAGCGCTTTTTACACTGAGTACCGATAAGTCTAAATTAGCCCGATAAAATCCGGTTTGTACAATGCATTCTGGGGCAATTGCAAAACGCTCACTCATATCACGTTTTACTTTTTTGGTCGCCGTTGCAGTTAACAGCAGCACCAATGGAATATTAAGTTCATCGCGATATCGAGGCAGTTTTAAATAATCAGGTCTAAAGTTATGACCCCATTCAGAAATACAGTGCGCTTCATCAACCACCAGCATAGAAATAGCGATTTGATTAATAAACTCACGAAACCGTTCATTTTTAAACCGCTCCACCGACACCATTAAAATTTTAACTTTACCTGCACGCACATCGCTCATTACAGTGTGACTTTGCTCTGTAGTTTGGCTTGAATCTAAACTTGCGGCATAAATGCCTTTACTATTTAAAAAGCTGATTTGATCTTTCATTAATGCCAATAACGGCGAAACCACTAAGGTTAAATGCGGCAAATGCAATGCCGTTAATTGATAACACAATGATTTGCCAGAGCCAGTGGGGAAAATTGCCAATGAAGATTGATTGTTTAGCAGTTGCTCAATGGTTTGTTGCTGGCCTTGACGAAATTGATTAAAACCAAAATGCTGCTCAAGCGAGGAAAGTAGCGTGTCGTTCATAATATTCCCTTTATTATAATTCCCTAATAAAGGAAATTATAGTTTGAAAATTCAATACCTGCCATGGTAACTTTTTTTTGCTTTATTTTCTTGGCTTATCTATTTGTTCCCATTAAATTTACTGACAAATCAATTTAAAAGGCGCATTATTAACTGGTTGCTTGACAAGGTATTTTAAAGCTTTTTGTCTGCTCAATACCTAAGTGTTCTTCGCCTTGAGCCACCATAAGAGTGTTTAGGTATAATTCTTTTGAGGGCAACGTAATGATAACTACACATCCTAAAATCGTCATCATCGGTGGTGGCGCAGGCGGCTTAGAGCTGGCAACGCAATTAGGACATAAACTAGGAAAGAAACAGCACGCAGATATTCTACTCATAGATAAAAATCGCACTCATATTTGGAAGCCGTTACTGCATGAAGTAGCTACGGGATCTATTGATGCCGATTTAGACGGTGTAGTTTACTCAGCCCATGCTGCAAAGCACCATTACAATTTTCAACTTGGTACTTTTTGTGACCTCGATAACACCAATAAAACCATTACTTTAAGTGCTTTAAATGATGAATTGGGTCATCAAATTTTGCCACAACGCACCTTCCATTATGACTACTTGGTAATTGCCATCGGCAGTGTCAGTAACGACTTCAACACTCCTGGTATTAAAGAGCATTGCTTTTACCTTGATTCAAACCAACAGGCCGAACGTTTTCAACACGCGCTACTCGATAACTTTACCCGCTTACACCAAGACGACGACCCACAACATGCCTTAAATATCGCCATTGTTGGCGGTGGTGCAACGGGAGTCGAGCTTTCGGCTGAACTTTACCATGTATCCGATCTATTAAAACTTTATGGTTTGACCAATATGTCGGCCAAACGTTTACATATTCACCTAATTGAAGCTGGCCCACGAATACTACCCGCTTTACCGGATAGAATTGCTAATTCTGCAAAACGAGAGCTATTAAAATTAGGCGTCACCGTGCGTGAAAATACTCAAGTTAAGCAAGCCACTGAGCAGGGTTTTATCACTAAAGATGATGAACACATTAATGCCGATATCATGGTCTGGGCAGCTGGCGTTAAAGCCCCTGACTTTGTTAAAGAACTAGGAGTTTTTGAGCTCACCCGTAATAATCAAATAATGGTCAATGATTTCCTACAGAGTAACGTTGATGAGCGAATTTATGTATTGGGTGATTGCTGTGCATTTACCCAACAAGATGGCAAACTCGTGCCACCGCGCGCGCAGTCGGCTCACCAAATGGCGCAATGTGTTGAAAAAAACTTAATCGCGACTTTACGCCAACAACCCCTCCGCGGATTTGAATATAACGATCATGGCTCGTTAGTTAATTTATCACGCTACAGCACCGTAGGCAGTTTAATGGGTAACCTCACCAGCAATAGCTTTTTTATTGAAGGTAAAATTGCCCGCTTTATGTATATATCACTGTATCGTATGCACCAACGCGCCATTCATGGCAGCGCAAAAACCTTTGCATTGTGGATCAGCGAAAAAGTGTTGCGGGTGGTAAGACCGAAAATGAAGCTGCATTAATACAACTCATGGTGGTATCGCTAAAGTTTGCTCATAGCGGGCACTTATTTGCGCATATTCACCTGAGCGACGAATATTCTGCAGTCCTCGGTTAAAAGCACTAATAATTTGCTTGGCCTGAGGATGGGATTTGTGTACGCCTATATGTAACGCACGGGTTATTAAAACGGGTTGTAAGATAGTTAATTCAGCTAATTGGCTATCTTGCATTATTTCATAACGCGCAGCCCAACTATCGGCTAAAGCAACATCCACACGGCCTTTTTGCACTTGTTCTAAGCAAGCATGCAAATCATTTAACTGCACCACCGTAAGCCCTTTAATTGTTTGCAAAAAATCATGATAGCCATAGCCACGAATAGTACTTATCGTTAAGTGCTGTAAACTGGCGGCACCAGTAAAATTTATAGCTAACATGTTTTTAGTGATGACGCTTAGTTGATTGTCAAAATATGGGTCACTAAATAATATTGTTTCAGCGCGCTGCGCTGTCCACCACAACGCAGGGATCAGATCAATTTTCGTTTGTTCTAACATTCGAATGGCGCGACTAAATGGCGCAACTTGCATGTTAAATTCAATCCCCTGATCAGCAAAAACGGCGCCAACTAATTCATCTGTAAGACCTGTACCATCTTTCATAACATAAGGAGGCCACTGACTATGAGCACCGACTAATGGCGTAGCTTGCGGTTGGGCCAATACAGGAGAAAAACAGTGACCCACCAGCAACAAAGCAATTATAAGTCTAATCATCGGACTAAGGCCAAATGTTATAATTGTAAAGTGTAGACTAATAAACACTCAGCTGTATATGCAGACAGAGCTGCAGCCTTTCTAGTCATAGCGTAAATAGCACATTCAATTGTGTATCCGTTTATCGCGTATTTCTCTATAATACGGCATTTTTGAGGGGCACTCACTTGAATATTCTCACGCTTTCATTACTTTCGCTGGCCATGTCGACTGATGCCTTTGCAGCATCTATCGGTAAAGGTGCCAGCTTGAAAAACCCGCGCCTTATCAATGCGCTAAAATTAGGCCTGATTTTTGGTTGTATCGAAGCTATTGCGCCACTTATTGGCTGGTTTATTGGCAGCGCAGGTTCAGCTTACGTCGCAGCGTGGGATCATTGGATAGCCTTTGTGTTACTGGTTGCGCTAGGTGTTCATATGCTTATTGAAAGCGCAAAAAAGAGCGATACCCAACCACAACCAGAAACTAAAAAACGTACTTTACTCGCCACCTTACTGACCGCTGTTGGCACCAGTATTGATGCGATGACAGTGGGTATTAGCCTGGCATTTTTAAACGTTAATATTTACTTAGCTGCGGCCATGATAGGCCTTGCGACCACAATAATGGTCACCATAGGCTCACTGCTTGGCCATGTAATAGGTGCTATGGTTGGCAAAAAGGCCGAAGCGTTTGGCGGTATCGCTCTTATTATTATTGGTATTTGGATTTTATATTCACACCTAAGCGCAGGCTAATATTTACAGGTTATTGTTGTGGCGTTGCTGGCAGCGCCGGTAAAAAGTAAGCAATTTATGGTTGCTCTGCATTTGATCTGCAATATACAAATTTGTCTTCAAATTTTAATATTTCCCCTGTAAATTAGGATAAACCAACTAAAAGGAATGATGCTATGACGGCTAAAACGCTGATTTTCAACTTTGATGGTACCGGCAGTGAGCCCCGTGATGCCGAGCAGTTCAGTTCTGCACATTTTAAAGAAGATGCCAGTATCACCAATATCCTTAAACTACATTTGTTATTTGGCGGCGCATTAAATAACGAACCTCACACTCCATTTGCTAACCAACTTAGTTTTTATTACCAAGGAATTGGTACCCAAGGCAGTCGTTTTAAACGGTTACTTAATCAATCATTTGCGCCCCGAGGCGATGACGTTGCCAGCATTTTAAATCGCGCTATCAATGACTTTAACAGCTATTATCAAGTTGGCGATAGAGTGTTATTAACCGGTTTTAGTCGTGGTGCAGCGCTTGCTCGACGCTTTGCGAAATGCCTAGAGCCACTGCTCAGCACAGACGTTTATTTATGTGTCTTTGATACCGTTGCCTCAATTGGTTTATCTAAAGTAACTAAAGCCACCCGGGGTGCTGAGCATGTTATTTTTGAAAACTATACCCTGGCAACAAACATAACCACGGCGCTGCATTGTGTCGCACTGGATGAAAAACGCCGCGCATTCGAGCCAACCTTAATTAACCATGCTCCCCATGTTCACGAAATTTGGTTTGCGGGTGCCCACTCTGATGTTGGTGGTGGCTACTACCGCGATGGGTTAGCCGATATTTGCTTACGTTATGCCTTAGAGTGGTTAATAGAACAACCTCTGCAGCTGCATTTGCTAACCAGCACACAAATTGACTACAGCGTATTATTACCATCAGAGCGCAACGCTTTAATTGCTCAAGATGATGTGACTATTACCCCCGATCCATTAGCACTTAGCCATCAACAAAATTACTTTTGGTTTAATCCATTATTTAAACTGATTGATAGAGAGTGCTGCGTATTAGTTGATAACGAACAAAGTGATTTAACCCCCCTTGTCCATCAAAGCGTGGCTGAGCGCATTAATCGCTTAACCAGTTACCGACCTGAATCACTGAAAAGTCTCAAATACCAAGTGCTGTATAGTGACGATACGACCCTTACCTTTACCGGTTTAAGCCCACATATAGCGCTCGATAAACAACATATGACACTCCTAGCCCAAGCTGAGAGTAAAGATGTTATGGTATATGGTGCAGAGCCTTATAATCACACTGGCTTAATGCTAGAGCAAGGTGGTACCTATCGTTTTACCCCCTACCCTGAACAAGTTTGGTATGACGACGGAGTCAGTTGCGGGCCACAAGGTTGGCACCGTGATAACGTGCAATTAGGCGTAAAAGAAATCCCCATGGCTTTACTCGAACCGTTTCGACGCTTGCCACACGCACAGTGGTTTGCATTAATTGGCGCTATTGATAACAACGATGACAACCTGTTTGAAATAGCCGGTGGCGCCGATATTAAAATCACCAGATCAGGAGAGTTTTGTCCTTTCGCTAATGATTTGAAACGTTTTTATGGCGCTAATACGGGTCGTATTAAGGTTAAAGTGACGCGTTTAGGATAAAAATACCCATACTGCACAAATGTGATACGCTTATTGCCATAATAAACTACATATTAATGCTATGAATTTACTGCATCCACAAAAAAAATATCCATGGCTCTGGTTTCTTTGGCTAGGTATTTTTTACAGCATTTGGTTATGGTTAATGATAGACCAAGCGCAATGGACTACCGCGCTTGAACATTGGCCTATGGCACTTGCTATGGCCATAGGAAGCTATGCCGCTGGTTCAACCCCAATGGGAGGTGGTACGGTTGGTTTTCCGGTGTTAGTGCTGTTATTTGAGCTACCTGCCAGTCTTGGCCGTGATTTTAGTTTTGCAATTCAAGCTATCGGCATGACCAGCGCCAGTATTTTTATTCTTGCTCGTCGGCAACCCTTAGCTAAGGCAATATTAAATGGAGCAATTGCCGGGTCCCTTATTGGTACGCCATTAGGTATTTTCTTTATTGCGCCTTACGTACCCGAACTATGGATAAAACTTATTTTTGCGGTTGTTTGGGCGAGTTTTGGTTTATTACATCTGTTTAGAATAAACGAAATAGCCGGTCATACTGGCATGACCGAATTTAATGAGAGATGGGATTTTAAGTTTGGTATGTGGCTTGGACTTATTGCAGGCGCTACCATTACCTCTGCCACGGGCGTTGGTATTGACATGGTCCTGTATACCGCACTTGTACTGGTATGTCGGGCTGATTTAAAAATTGCCATCCCTACATCAGTGGTCATCATGGCGTTTAATTCCATATTGGCAGTGGCAACAAAAGTATTTTCGGGACAAGGATTGCAGCCAGGTGTCTATGAAAACTGGTTGGCAGCAGCGCCTGTTGTAGCCTTAGGTGCCCCACTAGGGGTGTTCATCGTTGCTAAAATAGGACGTAAACCCACCCTATTAGTTGTTGCAGCCTTGTGTGTCGGTCAGTTCATTTGGACGCTATTTTCAGAGCAAAAACTACTGGGAATATCAGGCATATTGATATCCACCTTAGCCGTCGCTATTTGCTTAGGCGGTTTTGAATTATTACGCCGTTGGGGTGCAAAGCTCGCAGGAGAAAGGCAAGAGTTTCCTGCAAACCACACTGGGGAAAACACCACTGATTCAAGTTTTGCAAAATAAAATTAGTTTGACGTCAAAATAACTAACCACAATAAATTGGCCTGTGTTTATAGCCATATTGGTCTAAGAAGCTGAGCCAGCTTATTTACTTTTCACAATCTCGTTATTTAAGCCACCCCTTGCGTTTAAAATACAAGTAAGGTGAAAAACCGGCCACAATCATCAACCCGATAGCCCACGGGTAACCGAATGTCCACTTGAGCTCTGGCATAAATTCAAAGTTCATTCCATACATACTCGCTATAAGCGTTGGAGGCAAAAATACGACGGCAGCAATAGAAAAAATCTTTATAATTTTATTTTGTTCTATATTGATAAAACCTTGTGTTGAATCCATCAAAAATTAATTTTATCGAATAAAAAGGTGGTATGTGACATCAAGGTCTCAATATCCCGCATGATTTCTCTAAGCGTTTCCTGTTCTGACGATTGAACAGACAAGTGTCTGAGTAAAAATGAGATATCTCGTTGTGTATCCATTAAACACAGACGGATTTTACCATTTGTGTCTTCCAGTCTAGCCAGCTTTCCTATCGCTTCTTCCAGTTCAGATGACTCATCCTCCAATACTAAATAGCTCACGGCCTCTAACTCTCGGTGTAAATCTTCCAGCGAGTCAGCGTGATTCTCAACTTTTTGTTCCAATAATGTCAGTAGCAAGTCTTGCGGCGAACGTGATTCTACTTGCCCACGACGCGCTCGCATTCTCAGCAAACGAAAGTCTGCAATATCGCCATCGTGGATCGTGATCAATCGTTCTTTCTGTAAAATACACGCGACACTCACAGTCTGATGCCGTCCTTCAGACGGCGTCATAAACAGTGAATGGATATGAATGCCCGATTTATCAACAAAACAGCGTGCAGAGGCTTCGATCTCTTCAATATCATTGGATTCAGGAAGCTCTGTATGTAACAACCGAGTCAAAAAAGTGCGATCAAAGTCATTAGCGTCATGGACATCTATCCATTGCGCATTGTTTATGACACTAGATAGATTTTCAGCATCATGTTCAATTTCCTGAATGATATTCTGGTGAATTGAGAATAGTCTTAACATCAGTTTACCCCTATATTTTTCATCGTATTCCACGCTTTACTGCTGTACTCGATTAGCAAGCCCTGCTCTTCTGCAATAATAAAAGCGACAACACCATGTTCGTTAGCGACTCGTATAGCATCACTTTCACCGAGGCACAGTAAAGCAGTTGACCACGCATCTGCTTGCGTAGGGTCGTCATGAAGTACAGTAACAGATAAGGTAGAATGAGTAACAGGTTTGCCTGTTCGTGCATCTAAAACATGACTATAGCGCTGGCCTTGTTCATCGAAGTAGTGTCGGTAAGTGCCCGACGTCATAATGGCAATTGAATCATCCTGCTTAATATCAATTACCTTGTGAACAGCCCTATCGCCAGGTAATGGGCGTTCTATCGCAATGCGCCAGAACGAGCCATCTGGTTTATGCCCGCGTGTTTGCATCTCACCACCTATTTCGACTAGGTAATCGGTTATTCCTACTTTTTCAACAACCTTAGCAATACGTGATACACTGTAGCCTTGTGCTATCGAGGATAGATCAACACTTAGTTCAGGCTGTTTTTTTAATAAGCTGGTTTGTGTTGGTGAGGTAAGATAGCTTAGGCCAATTTTTTTTATGACATTTTGAATGTCTGTCTCAGAGGGGGGCATTAAATACATCTTTGCTAAACCCCCACAAATCAAAGAGCGGCTTAACGGTCAAATCATAGCAGCCATTGGTTGCCTGACTCACTTGCCGAGCAATGTTAACCAAGTTGACAATTTCTTCTCCCACTTCAATAGCTTGAGGATTTTGATTGCGGTTAAACTGCTCAATGATAGAGTCTTGGCGGTAATTCGACATCATTTTATCAATTCGCAGGAACTCAGCTTCTATCTCTTCCTGTAATCTTTCGGTATCAATTGCGGAGTCGCTCCACACTGAAACGTGCCAAGTGGTGCCTTGTGCAGCGCCACTTAACATTTGTACCTCAACAGGCTTAGAACAAGCCACCAAGCCAAGCATTAAGCTGGTCAACACCACCAAAGTTAATCGCTTCATGACTTATCCTTTTCGGTAGGTAAACGTTGCTCAGAAACAACGTGCAGTGTGCGTTGTGGAAAAGGGATCGTCAGGCCAGCGGCTTCAATGGCTTCTTTTACTTGTTTATTCAAATCCCAATAAGCAGACCAATAGTTTTCATTGGTTGCCCATGCTCTAAGCTGAATATTTACCGCACTATCGGCCATGGATGCAACCATGACTTGAGGCGCTGGTTCAGTCATCAATCTTGATTCATTTGCTGCTAACGCCTGCAATATTTTAAACCCGTCATCTATCGAGTCTGAATAGGAAATACCCACAACAATATCCATGCGGCGTTTACCATTGCGAGTAAAGTTTTTAATGTTATTTCCCCACAAAACGCTATTCGGTGAAGCAATATACAAGCCATCTATGGTTTCAAGCACTGTAGTGAATAAACTGATTTCTTGAACTGTCCCTTGAGTGGAGCCAAACTCGATAAAATCGCCAGTTTTAAAAGGTCGTAATATCAGAAGCATGATCCCAGCAGCGATGTTGCTGAGTGTATCTTTAAGCGCAAGACCAACTGCCAAACCTGCCGCACCAACTAAAGCGATAAGGCTGGCAGTATTTACACCAAAGATGTCTAAAATAAATACACTGCCGATGACATATACCGCGTAGCTGGCTACGGTTGAAAATATTGGTATCAGGGTCGCGTCGACTTTATTCAACTTAGAGTTAGTGTTTTGAATCGCTTTGCGTACTGCTCTTGCTATCAATGAGCTAGCCACCAAAATAACAATCGCTAAAATTAAATTATAACCGAGTGCTATTATTGTCTCAGAATGACTTTGCCAAAATTGAATAAGTGAATCTTTCATATATATCTCTTTCTTTATATGCATTTGAACCGAGTTCAAATGCAAATTTCTTAATTTTTAAATGTCGTTATCAAATAACAGACGAAACTAACCAGACATTGTAAGCACAAAATGCGACCAACAAGCCCGCACCTTCAAATCGGTTAATCCGTCCAGCGCCACGAAAGCCATACGCCATGAATAGTAACGCGAGTGTCAAGCCCATCATAACCAACCAGTCGCGAGACATAACCTCCCCAGACAAGCTTGTAATGGGAGATATAAAGCCCGCTATACCCGTTACTGCCAGTAAGTTAAACATGTTCGACCCCACCACGTTGCCAATAACGATGTCATGTTCACCTTTTCTAACCGCGATGATGGATGCTGCTAATTCAGGTAGCGAGGTGCCCAATGCGACAATTGTTAAACCGATAATTAAATCACTCACACCCAGTACTTCTGCAATACTAACCGCTCCCCAGACAAGTACTCGCGAACTCACTATCAGTAATACCAGCCCAAGTACTAGCCAAAAAACCGCCTTTTTTATCGGCATGGCGCGTTCTGCCAGTTCTTGGTCCATTTCGCCTTCTAATATGTCTCCTTTGCCTTTCATGGCAGAGTATATGCTCCAGCCAATTAACGTAAAAAAACCTACCAAAAGAAGGATTGATTCAACACGAGTTAACGCGCCATCCCAAAGAAAATGACCCAGCGCTAAACTTATCAGTAATAATAATGGGATTTCTTTTCTGACTATTTTTGACTGCACTAAAATTGGCGTAATAATGGCGGTAATACCCAGTATCAATCCGGTATTAACAATATTTGAACCCAGCGCATTACCAAGGGCCAAATCAGGATTGCCATCAATGGCCGCCATGGCAGAGACCACCATTTCAGGCGCAGACGTACCGAAACCAACAATGACCATTCCAATTAGCAGTGACGGCATGCCAGCATATTTTGCAGTCGCGGCCGCACCTTCAACAAAGCGGTCAGCGCTCCAAACCAATAAAATAAAGCCACCTAAAATGGCTAAAATCGCGAGGGTCATAGTGTTACCTTACGTTAAAAAGAAAATGTAAATTAGGCCGGCTAAGAGGATGCGATATATGACATAGGGCCACATACCAAACTGATTTAGCCATTTTAAGAAAAAGTGAATTGCTGTTAATGCCATCAAAAATGATGTAATGCCCCCAATAAGGAAAGCCAGCCAGTCAACACTTGCGTTTGACTGAGCGACATCTATCAGTTTTGCGGCAGAGGCGAGCGCAGTTATGGGTATTGCTAGCAAAAAGGAAAAGCGAGAAGAAGCTTCTCTGCTCAGGCCCAGCAACAAAGCCATGGTAATGGTGGCCCCAGACCGTGATGTGCCAGGAATAAGCGCAACCGCTTGCGCGACGCCGATAAAAATTACATCTTTGAATTTCAAATCGTCTAACTGGCGTTGTTTATTAGGTTTCCAATCAGCCCAACCTAATAAAAGACCAAAGAACAATGTAGTAGCAAAAATAATAGCTACGGAGCGCAGTTGATTATCGATAAGGTCCATTAATAATAACCCAGCTAATACAGCGGGAATGGTTGCAACCATTATAAAAAACGCAAGTTTCCCCTGTCCGACACACCGACGCTGTTGTAACGATAGGAACCCATCTCTCGTTAATTCCGAAACATCTTTTCGAAAGTAAAGCAGAACAGCAAACAACGTTCCAACATGTACCGCAAGATCAAATGCTACACCTTGGTCTTGCCATCCAGCGAATAGGGGTGCCAAAATCAAATGAGCAGAACTAGAAATCGGTAGAAATTCTGTGATACCTTGAACGATGCCAAGTAAAACAGCATTAATAGAATCCATACATACCCCATGTATTAGGGCGTACGCATTGGCTTTTGAATATATTCATGAAAGTTCCTTGGGGCGGCAGGAACGAAGACAAGCGAAACCCTCCACCCCGAGAGCGACACTTGCCTTAAGTCTTGTCAATCCAATTAGGACATAACCGCCACGAACTGCTGTTCGGGGACTGTTGACGATTATCTCAGTAGAGCTGAGAGACTACTCCCCTAAGGTTAGAGATATATGGTATAATCATTTATACTTATTTACAACTTAGTAATAAGTATTGAATCTGCACGCAGTATGTTGGCTCATCTTTGACTTGCTATAGAACACAACTTTACAACATTAAGCGATAGCCGATACCCGCTTCGGTGATCAAATAACGTGGCGTGGTTGGATCATCGCCTATTTTATGGCGAATATGACTAACCACAATACGTAAATAATGGGTATTTTGTGCATGACTTGGCCCCCAAATATGTTCTAACAGCTGTTTTTGAGTAATAACGCATTGTCGATGCTGAGCAAGCTTGGCAAGCACCGCATATTCTTTTGGAGTCAGTTCTACTAATTTACCGTTACAGGTCACTAAACGCCGCGCTAAATCAATTTTTAAATGACCATCATCAAGTACAGAGGCGGTTTTATCTGGAAATCGGTCTCGCAGCTGGGCTCTCACCCGAGCTAATAACTCTTCCACACTAAACGGTTTAGTAACATAATCTTGCGCGCCAATATCAAGGGCTTTGATTTTATCGAGATCCGCACTGCGCACCGATAACACAATCACTGGCACACTCGAAAAACTGCGAATTTCGGCTAATAGCTCTAAGCCATCGCCATCTGGCAAACCTAAATCCAAAATAACTAAATCTGGTTGCTGGCGAACAGCTGCTGCCAACCCAGTACTCACTGATTCAGCCTCACAGACCTCATAACCGACACTTTTCAGTGCAATTCGCAACATTTTGCGGATCTGAAATTCGTCATCTACAACTAAAATATGTGCCGACACGCAGGTTAACCTCTTACTGGGATGTCTTGGGGATCGGGTAAGGGCAGTTCAATAATAAAACGCGAACCACTGCCAGAGCGTGCTGTATCAGCCTTAACCTTACCGCCATGAGCCGCAATCATACCACGGCAAATAGCTAAGCCCATACCGGTATTGTGCCGTTTACTATCACCATCGGCGACCACGTAAAACATATCAAATACTTTTTCTTGTAATTCTTCAGCAATGCCAGGGCCATGATCTTCAATTTCAATGCGACACAGTCGGCCGTTCTGATTCGCAGTAATGGTCACCGGCTCATCAATTGGGCTGTATTTTGCTGCGTTTTCCAAAATATTAAAAATGCCTTGCTCTAATAAAGCCGCATGAGCATATAGCAAAGGTAAGTTTTTTTGCTCTTGATAGTCCACTTCAATATCAGGAAATAAATATTTTAAGCGCTGTTTAGCACTGCCAATAATATCAGCAACCGGCACCCAATCGCGCTCTAATTTTAAGGTACCATGGCCTAAACGAGTCATATCGAGCAAGTTTTCAATGTAACGATCAAGACGTCGGCTTTCATGTATGATGGTTTCAAGTAAATCTACTCTGTCTTGCGCTGATAGCTGTTTATCGAGTACTTTTAAGCTTTCTGCCGAGCCCATCATGGCAGACAAAGGTGAACGTAAATCATGAGACACTGAAGCTAGTAATGCAGAGCGAAGCTGTTCCATTTCCGCTTTGCGAGTCGATGCTTCAAGCTCATTATTAAGATGAATACGTTGCCACACATTAACCATTTGCTGTACAAAAGTACGAATCAAATTATTATCTTGCTCTGTGATCACCTGTTGCTCTTTGGCAAACTTTAGCAATAGTACTGCAATCGATTTATTATCAGCTTGTATTGGAAATGCCGTCCAATCACTGGCATTTAAGGTATCACTAAAACGACCTGCCATTTGCTTGTGGGCATAACACCAATCAACCATAGCTTGATCAAGTGACTGTAAAGGCTGCCCTAAACGCGGGCTGATCTGTTGCTGATGATGCTCAAAAACCACCACATGAGCTGGGCAGTCCAGTGCTTGCTGTAACTGCCCTGCCAAGGTTAGGCACAATTCATCGGCTTGATTGATCACCGTTAATTGCTGAGCAAAATCACGTTGCAGCTCAGTATAACGATTCGCCTCTTTTAATAATAAGAACTGTTGGCGAATACGCGATGCCGCAGGCCCACACACAACACCAATTACAAATAAAAACAGTAAGGTGGCAATATCATCATTTTTATTAACGAAAAAGGTGTAATACGGATCGGTAAGAAAAAAGTTAAAACTTAGAAATGACAATAAAGCGGTAAAAATCGCAGGCCGCGCGCCGTATTTTAAGCCACAAAATACCACAGCTAATACATACACCAGTACTAAGTTACCACTTTGCAACCAACTTGATAATGCAAGTGCAAGCGCGCTGGCTACAGCAACCAAAAGTGAACCAAACAAATAGCCCATTTTTTGGCCAAACGCCAGTGACGGAGCGGCTTCTGTTACGTACTTGTGCTGGCGTTTACTGGCTTGCCAAACCGACACTTCTATCGGTAAACCGCTATTGATTAATTGTTGATATAAGGGTTTACGCCATGGTTGCAAGCGCCGCTTAGTGCCCGCCCCCACTAACACGGTATTGATCCTATGTTCACTAATATAGGGTAAAATTGTTTGTATGCTGGAGGGACCACGTAATGTATCGGTTTCTGCTCCCAGCTCTTTTGCCAGTGCAAAAGCCGATTGCAATCGTTTTTGCTCAAGCTGGTTATGTATTTTGCCAGTGTCCACCCACACCACAATCCAAGGTGTATGGCGTTTTTCTGCCATTTGTCGACCAATACGAATTAGGTGTTCATGATCACGGCGATTCGAGATCAACACCAACACCTTATCTTGAATTAAATAATCGTTACTGCGCGCTTTGGCTTCTTGTTCATTTTTTAGTTGATCGTCAACATGCCCAATCACCCGCTTCATCGCCATTTCACGCAGTGCGGTTAACGTTTCTAATTGAAAAAACTGCTGTATCGCTTGTTCAGCATAGTCACCAAGATACACTTGCCCTTGAGCTAAGCGGTCCAATAAATGATTAGGTGCTAAATCGACGAATACCAGTTGCTGAGCGCGATCAATAAACTGATCGGGAACGGTTTCTTTAACCCTAACACCACTGATCTGTAATACCAAATCGTTGAGGCTGGCAATATGCTGCACATTCATAGTGGTATACACATCAATGCCCGCTTCCAGCAATTCGGCGATATCTTGATAGCGCCTTTTATGGCGACTACCGGGAATATTGGTATGAGCGAGTTCATCGACCAAAATCAGTTGCGGTTTGGCTGCCAATGCGGCATCGAGATCAAATTCACTCAGTTGTTGATCGTGATAACTAATTTCACGACGAGGTAAAATATCAAAGCCCTCGAGTAAACGTTGCGTCTCGGCTCTGCCGTGGGTTTCAATCAAACCTATTTTTACCGACGCGCCTTGTTGCATATATTCTCTGGCCGCATTAAGCATGGCACAGGTTTTTCCAACGCCAGGGGCGGCACCAATAAAAATTTTTAGTTGCCCACCTTGATGTTGTTGCAAGCTTTTTAGTAGCGCATCGGCTTTTTGGTTACGAGGATCAACGGCCACGGCAGTTCCTTTTCAGTGGAATTAAAAACTTTTTGCTACACTTAATAGCAAACGGTTATCGCATATATCAGCGCAGGCATTATTGGCAATTGAATTGCCAACATAGCCAACTGACCAAGTTAGCCCTAGTTGCTCAGTCGACAGCGTCAGCCCCCAATCAGTATACCCTGAGCCATCCATCACTGGCGAGCCTAAAAAGGTTTTAAACTCTTGATCATTATCGAATTGATTGTACCCTAAATGCCAATTTAGCTGTAGCTCACTGGTTAATGTTTGTTGCCAATCAAGCGATAAATACCAAAATTTGCCCACATCGTTACCAAAATAACTATCACTCAGCGCTAAACCAAGTTGCCAATCTTGATAGTTTAACTTAGCGTAACCTTCCATGTAGTTATAGCCTGTCATATCATTATCACCTTCTGGGTAGCGATACTGTACTAGCCCCATATCTAAAGCCCAGTTTTCATCTAAAGCCCAATGACGACCCAGTGATAAATCCAGTTCCATACTGCCTTCACCAAAGCGAATATTTGACCCCCACGCACTAGCGTACCAACCATCCTGATGATTAATACTCACGCTACCTTGAATTGCAGGCCCCTGCTCAGTTTGCGAAATACCACGAAAATAATAATCAGATACCAAGGTTACAGAGCCTTCACTACTGAAAGGGGCCGCCACGACGCCAGCGCTGGTCATTACGGTTGCAGCCGTTACTAAAGAAAGTATAAAACGCATTATTGTTTTCCTATAAAAAAGCGGGAGAGAAACCGCTCTGTACTAAGACGAGAGCGGCAGTCGATTGTCCCGCATCACAATCGACTAACTAATTAATTTATAGAGGGTAATTGTTATCAAGTGCTAAATTTAATAGCAGCACATTAACCCGAGGCTGACCAAAAATGCCCCATTGTGCAGACTCGTTATATTGCGCAACCAATTGCGATACTTGTTCCGTACTGATCCCCCGAGCTTGCGCTACACGCTCCACCTGTAACGCCGCAGCGGCTGGGCTAATGTGAGGGTCTACGCCCGACCCTGAGCTGGCCAGCAAATCGACCGGTAACTGCTCAGGCTCAAGTTGATAAGTCGAAGCCAGTGCAGCGCTTTGCTGCGCCACTCTATCGCGTAACTCAGGGTTTGATGGCGCTAAATTACTGCCCCCCGTTGCCATAGGGTCATTATCAGCGCTGCTTGGTCGACCATGAAAATACACGGTACTCGTAAATGGCTGGGAGACTAACGCCGATCCCATTGCTTTTCCTTCAACCATCACTAAACTGCCTGTTGCTTGAGTGGGAAATAACATACCGCCAAGGCCTGTTATAACCGCCGCATAAAAGCCGCCGCAAATTACCAACATACTAACAGCCAAGCCGATTGCAGGACGCCACGGTGCCTGTCCAGAACTATGATGTAATCTATTCATGGTTAAAATACTCCGTTAAGTAGTAGGTCAATCACTTTAATGGCGATAAACGGCAGCGCAATCCCGCCCAGACCAAAGATCAACATATTGTTGCGTAGCAGCTTTTCTGCGCTGATAGGCTTAATTTTCACACCTTTTAATGCCAGTGGAATTAGGGCTGGAATAATCACCGCATTAAATATCAATGCTGACAACACAGCCATTTTCGGATCGGGTAACTGCATAATGTTTAACGCATTGATGCTTGGCATTGCACTGGCGAACACCGCAGGTACAATCACAAAGTATTTTGCTACATCGTTTGCTAATGAAAAGGTGGTTAATGCGCCACGGGTGATCAACATTTGTTTACCCACCGCAACAACAGCAAGTAATTTAGTGGGATCGGAATCTAAATCCACCATATTACCCGCCTCTTTCGCAGCTTGCGTGCCTGAATTCATGGCTAAACCCACATCTGCTTGCGCCAGTGCAGGCGCATCATTCGTGCCATCGCCCACCATCGCTACGAGTCGACCTTGTGCTTGCTCTTTGCGGATCAGCTCAAGTTTATCTTCGGGTTTTGCCTCAGCCACAAAGTCATCCACCCCTGCCGCAGCCGCAATTGCGCCAGCTGTGATAGGGTTATCACCGGTGATCATGACAGTACGTACGCCCAATGCTCTTAACTCAGCAAAGCGCTCGGCAACACCAGGTTTGATCACATCAGAGAGTTGAATAACCCCTAAAATCCCTTTCTCGCTGGCAACCACCAAAGGGGTCGCACCTTGTTGTGCAACGCGCGTGACGATTGGATCTAAACTGCTTGGCACTGTGAGGTCGCGTTGTTGCGCCCAATTTTTTACCGCATCGGTTGCCCCTTTTACCCAGCATTCACCGCTTGCTAGTTGTATTGATGAAAGACGCGTTTGCGCACTGAATGGGGTAAATTCATCTTGCTCAGTTAACGTTGGAATGGTGTATTCACCTTGTTCAGCAAGCTGAACAATTGATTTTCCCTCTGGAGTGGGATCTTGCAATGAACTCCAAAGTGCACCAGCAACTAATTCACTTTCAGCAACACCTGAGACCGGCAGAAACGCTGTTGCTTGGCGATCACCAAAGGTAATTGTGCCTGTTTTATCAAGGAGTAAGGTGTCAATATCACCGGCAACTTCAACGGCTTTACCTGACTTTGCAATAACATTTTCAGCCAAAGCACGGTTCATACCCGCAATCCCAATCGCTGGTAACAAGCCTGCAATGGTGGTTGGAATTAAACACACCACCAGTGCAATTAACATTAACCAATCCAGCTCAATACCGACAAACCCCGCCATTGCCGGTAAAGTGGCAACAGCAATTAAAAACACTAAAGTTAGGGCAGCCAACAGCACCGTTAAGGCCAGTTCATTGGGTGTTTTTTGACGATTAGTGCCTTCAACTAGGCTGATCATTTTATCAAGAAAGCTGTGCCCTGATTCTGCGGTTACTTGCACTGTAATTGTGCCACTTAGCACTTTAGTACCGGCAATAACACCGGAATGATCGGTACCCGCTTCGCGAAGTACCGGCGCTGATTCACCGGTTAATGCCGATTCGTTGATAGTTGCCACGCCAGTGACAATTTCACCGTCGGCTGGGATCAACTCACCACTGTGAACCAAAACTATATCACCGGCTTTTAATTGACTTGCAGAAATCTGGCTTTGCGTTTTACCATCAACCCGTAAAGCGGTTAAATCTCGACGCGTTGCTTTTAAACTACTCGCTTGATCGCGTCCTCGTGCTTCGGCAATGGCCTCCGCAAAATTGGCAAACCATAGAGTAAAAAACAGCACTAAACTACTAGCCAGAGCAAACGCAATATTGTCACCGGCAACAAACTGTTGCACCGTCATAACCATAGCTAACAGGGTGGCCACCCACACGACTAGCATAACGGGGTTTTTAACCGCCAGTTTAGGATGAAGTTTGGCAAAGGCCTGCCAACTGGCTTGTGTTAATTTTGATGTATTATTCATTTTATTCACCTGCATACTGCTATTGCGCTAGCACCACAGCGGCTTGCTGTGATATCTCAAGAGCTTCACCAATCGGACCCAATACCATAGACGGTAGGAATGACAGGAAGTTAATAATCAGGATCACTGTAATTAAAGTGACAGCAAACGTGACGTTATACAGTGGTAAAGTACCGGCACTGGTAGGCACTTGACGCTTTTTCGCTAACGAACCAGCAATTAGTAGTGGAATAACCAAAGGGACATAACGGCCTAAGATTAGTACCACCACACAACTTAGATTCCACCATGTGGTGTCATCCCCTAGTCCTTCAAAACCAGAGCCATTGTTTGCAAAGGCAGAGGTGTACTCATAAAACACTTGGGCAACGCCATGTAAGCCTGGGTTGCTATTGCCTGTTAATGCAGGAAATGCCACTGTGATAGCAGTAAAGGTTAAGATCACTGCACTTGGCAGCACTAATAGCACGCCTAACCAACTGAGCTCACGCTTTTCCAACTTACGACCAAAAATTTCAGGGGTGCGGCCAATCATCAAGCCGGCAATAAATACCGCTAACCACACGTACACCAGAAAGTTCACAAAACCACATCCGATACCACCCCAAATACCATTGATCAGCATCCCCGAGCGGGTAACAAGCCCGGCAATCGGATTAAGTGAATCATGCATGGCATTCACAGAGCCGTTAGAGGTTTGAGTCGTAAACGTGGCCCAGAGCGCCGATAAGTCAGTCCCAAGGCGAACTTCTTTACCCTCCATATTTCCGGCCTCTTGAGCTAACCCAGCAAAGGCGGCATTAGGCTGCTGCTCGCTGTAAACAGCGGCACCAATAAAGGCCAAGCTAAGCAATCCCATGACCGCAAGCGATAACAAGGTAAATTTTTGTCGGCGCAATAGGCCACCGGCCATAAACACCACTGCCATCGGCACCAATACCAAGGCAATGGTTTGAATCGCGTTACTGACTGGGGTTGGGTTTTCTAAAGGATTACTACTGTTAGGGCCAAACCAGCCGCCGCCGTTAGTGCCTAATTGCTTGATTGAGACCATAGCCGCAACCGGCCCTAGTGGGATCGTTTGTTCGCTCAAGGTTTGTTGTTGTTCAACCACGTCCACCGTTGGACTCGCCTGATAACTTGAAGGCACGCCTTGACTGGTAAGTGCAAGTGCAACAATCGCAGCCAGTGGCAGCATCAGTCTCAGCACTGCACGCACAGTATCTTGATAGTAATTACCTAAGTTACGCTCTTCACCTTCTTTTGCGGTTGTTGCATTACGGCCTCCTAACATGCCGCGTAATACCGCAACACAGACCGCCAATGCCATTGCCGGAGTAACAAACTGCAAGGTAAGAATGACAAAACCTTGGCTTAAATAACTCAGCTGAGCCTGCCCAGAATAGTGCTGTTGATTTGTATTGGTTAAAAACGAAACCGCCGTATGCAGCGCCAAGTCCCAATCTAATGCCTCGATATCATTAGGGTTAAGGGGCAATATATGCTGAAATTGCAACAGTAAATAGGCGATAATGCCGAGCACTAAATTACTTAACAAAAACGCGATACCGTAACTTTTCCATGTCATACCATGACGTGGGTTAATACCCAGTAGTTTAAATATGCCATTTTCTATTGGCAAAAAAACCTTATCACTCCAGTGTGATCCCGCAGAGAATATACCGGTCATGTAACGACCCAATGGCCATGCTAACAGCACAGCTAATGTAAATATTAGTAGCACTTCCATCAGTGATTCCTTAAAACTTTTCAGGTGCCAACATGGCAACAATCAAAATGGCGCTTAACACGCCAAGTATTAATAACAATAACCAGCCCATAACGTTCCTTAGTGAGAAAACTTAAGGCTGTACAATAGGTGGGATCGGTGTAAATTTTCCAGATTGATAGTCGCCGAAGGCGTAAAGATTTCGTAAAAATGATGCAACGCCGCGCAAAAAAGTAGCTGTAGAGGTTACAATTTAGCGACATTATTTAAGAGGTGAATTTGAATGAAAACCACACTGATGCTATTAGCTATCGCCGTTTGTTTACTGGGCTGTCAGCCAACAGAGCAAGTGCAGTCTTTTTCAGGCGCGGCGCAAGGCACGACTTATCATGTTCGTTACTGGAGCGAACAACCGATTAGTCAACCCGCTTTTCAGCGGGCAGTAGAGCAAGAGTTACAGCGTATAGACAGCTTAATGTCTAATTATCGTAATGATTCTGTTATCGAAAAATTTAATCAACAACACACAACGGATGCTATCAATGTGGGGCCTGAAATTGTCCAGCTCGTGACTATCGCAAAACAAATAAGTGAGGCTACATCAGGTTGTTACGATTTAACCATTGCCCCACTTTTTTCATTGTGGGGGTTTCGTGATCAACAGCTTACAATTCCCAGCGAGCAACAACGGGCACAACTTGCCCCACAGATTGGTCTCAACTTAGTTAATATCGTCGCAACTGAGCAACTTGCCAAAAGCCATCCTGCTGTTAGTATTGATTTATCATCAATCGCGCAAGGCTATTCAGTACAGCGTTTAGTGGATATTGCCAAACAGTATGGTATTAGCAATTACCTGATTGAAATTGGCGGTGAACTACAAACCCAAGGTAGCAAACCTGATGGCAGACACTGGCGTATCGCAATTGATAAGCCATTACCCCAGCAACAGCAACTACAAAAAATTGTTGACGTTATCAAGCCTGAGCCGCTCGCCATTATGACCTCGGGTACCTATCGGCATTATTATGATCAGGCAGGTAACCGTTATAGCCATATTATTGATGCACGTCGTTTAGCGCCGGTGTCGCATAGCACGGTGTCGGTTACTGTGTTTCATGATGATCTGAGCGAAGCCGATGCATGGTCAACGGCATTATTGTGCCTAGGCTCCGCAGCAGGTATGGATGTTGCTAAGCAATACGGGTTATCGGTATTATTTATTGATCAACATCAGGATACTTTTACTGAATACAGCTCAACAGCGCTGCAACATAACCGCGCCATTACCCTCACTCAGCCACAGTACCCCTAGCGATGAAAATGGCGAGCAAATTATGGCGTTGCTCGCCAGTGTCAGTTATTTAGCGACTGCAAGCTCCGATTCTGCCTCGGCAAGCATGGCAAACTCTTCATCGGCACTTTTTGCCACTAAGTGCTTACTACTGTAAGCAAAGTAATAAATCGCCCCGATCACAAATAACACCATAGTAAACAAGAATGCGCGAGGATCAAACGCGTACACCCCCGTTAAAGCCACCAAGGATAAGACCAGCGCGATTGCCGACGTTACCACGCCACCGGGCGTTTTATAAGGACGTGCGAGTTCAGGCTGTTTAATGCGCAGCAAAATATGGCTCAATGCCATTAACGCGTAAGAGACCGTAGCACCTACCACGGCCATCGCCAGCATTAAGTCACCTTCACCACTTAATGATGCTAAGAAGCCAAAAATACCCGGCACAATTAGGGCACGCGCAGGCACTTTACGGTCACTGGTGATTGACAAGCTTTTGGGCAAATAACCCGCTCTTGATAATGCAAATACTAACCGGCTATAGCCATAGATAATCGAAAAGAACGACGCCACTAAGCCAGCTAAACCTAATATATTAACGAGTGTGGCTAAACTTGTATTACCCGTTACATTTAGCGCATCAACTAACGGCACGGCACTGGCTCCCATTGCACTGGCACCACCGGCACCGGGGATCAATACTACGACTAACAGAGCGGTAAACAATAAAAACACCATAGCGCCTATAATCCCTTTTGGCACATCTTTAGCGGGATCTTTGGCTTCTTCTGCCGCTAATGGTACGCCTTCCACGGCCAAAAATAACCACATTGCAAACGGCAAGGCTGCCCACACTCCATACCAGCCAAATGGTAAGAACTCGGAGGCTCCTGCAGCATCGGTAATGGCAATATCAAATAATTGCGACGCATCAAAATGTGTAAACAATGCGATCGCAGTGGCTATAATGGCAAAAACCGCTAAGCCACTTATCACCATCATCACTTTTAATGCTTCACCCACTCCCGCTAAATGAATACTGATAAATACAATATAAAACAGCGCATACACCCAAGGGCCATTAAACCCTAACAATGCCTCTACCGCAGAGCCGATAAAAATAACAATCGCAGCAGGTGCTAATGCATACTCGATTAACACTGCCAAGCCGGTCAGATAACCACCAGCAGGGCCCATTGCCTGGCGCGCAAAGCTATAGCCACCACCCGATGCAGGAATGGCCGCCGACATTTCTGCCAATGACAAAACCAAGGTTAAATACATCACCGCCATTAATACTGTGGCTACAGCAAAACCGCCCCAACCTGCTTCTGCAATACCAAAGTTCCAACCCGCAAAATCACCCGAAATAACATACGATACTCCTAGTCCCGCCAGCAAAATCCAACCCGCGGAGCCCCGTTTTAACTGCCTTTTTGCAAGGTACTCTTTATTATCTGACATTATCTTCTCCTGCTCTTTATTGTTGTAATTAAATGATGTTTTGTTGTTGATTATTCTGATAGTAAAAAGTTTGTTGGTTGCGTTTGATGTTCTATCACATCATCTTGGCTGCGATCTTTTAATCCCACCCCTGACAGATTTAAACGCTGCGCTTCTTGTAAAAGATATACAGTACGTTGTGCGGCGTCCTGATATGACAGCCCCGCAGGACGAATATTAGAGATACAATTACGACAAGCATCATTCAGCCCTGTTTTTGGCTGCCAAGTTAAATACAAACCTAAACTATCTGGCGAACTTAAGCCTGGCCGTTCACCAATTAATACCAGCACCACCTTGGCGTTAAGGAGCTCGCCAATGTCGTCGCCTATCGCCACTCTCCCTTGCTCCACTAAGCTGATCGGTGCTAAACGCCATGGCTCTGGTTGTTCATCCAGTATGGTCAGTAACTGAGCAAGAAAAGGATGGGCATTTTTTTGCACAGCTAAAGACGATAAACCATCCACAATAACGATTGCGATATCATGATGAGGCTCAGTAGCTGTGGCCGCTTTACTCATAAAATTGCTTAACTGATCCCGTGATGCTTGATCCAGCTTGCGGCCTAAATCAGGGCGTTGTAAATAATGATTGCGATCCACGGCTTGGCTATGTAAATGCAGTGGTGACGCGCAAAAATCCTTTAGCTGTTCGCTTAACGCAGCTAAATCCAAAGGAAAACTCACCGCATCTCGTGCTTGTGCATGGGAGAGTTGAAACGCCAACATTTCAGCCGTCGGAAGACTGATCCCAGCGCGCCCTAAGCCAATCCGTGCATCGGTAAAGCTGCGCAGTTGCCGCCATGGGTTATGCACCACTTTGCCATTCTCTTGATGTTGTTGCGGTGTTTGCTGCGCCGTTTTGGGTGATGAGTTTTTCATGGCTGTCCACCACTTAACGTTTTTAAAGAACGCGCAAATTGCGACGGTAGCGTGTCAGACAAAATATGCTGTTGGGTATCTGTCATAATGTTCATTTTTGCCAGCCAAAGTTCAAACTCTGGTGCAGGGCGCAAACCTAATACCCGCCTTGCATACAGTGCATCATGAAATGAGGTGGTTTGGTAATTAAGCATAATGTCGTCAGAGCCTGGAATGCCCATTACAAACGAGCACCCCGCTACACCGAGTAAGGTCAGTAAGTTGTCCATATCATTTTGATCTGCCTCAGCATGGTTGGTGTAGCACACATCACAGCCCATCGGCACACCCAGTAATTTGGCACAAAAATGATCCTCAAGCCCTGCGCGAGTGATTTCTTTGCCATCAAAAAGGTATTCAGGGCCAATAAAACCCACCACCGTATTGACCAGTAACGGCTTAAACTTGCGCGCTACGGCATAAGCACGGGTTTCGCAGGTTTGTTGATCAAGCCCATGATGGGCATTTGCTGATAACGAACTGCCCTGCCCCGTTTCAAAATACATCACATTATTGCCTACCGTTCCGCGTTTTAAACTCAGTGCGGCATCTTGCGCCTCAGCTAGGGTATTTAAATTAAACCCAAAGCTTGAGTTAGTGGCCTCAGTGCCGCCAATTGACTGAAACACTAAATCGACCGGCGCACCGGCATTAATACATTCAATGGTGTTAGTTACATGGGTGAGAACACAGCTTTGGGTTGGTATTTGGTATTTTACAATCACATCATCCATTAACTGCATTAGCTTAATCGCTTGGGCAACATTATCTGTAGCGGGATTAATACCAATCACTGCATCACCACTGCCATACAGCAGTCCATCTAAAATACTCGCGGCAATGCCGTTAACATTATCGGTTGGGTGATTTGGCTGTAAGCGTGTTGATAAGTGGCCTGGCAAGCCAATGGTGTTTCTAAATGCAGTCGTGACATGGCACTTTTTGGCAACTAAAATCAGATCTTGATTGCGCATTATTTTGCTAACAGCAGCGGCCATTTCGGGGGTAATACCCGCTCTGATTGTCGCTAAAACATGGCTTGTTGCGTGATCACTTAGCAACCAATTACGAAAATCCCCTACCGTTAAATGCGCGATTGCTGCAAATGCGTTAGTGTCATGTTCATCGATTATTAGCCGAGTAATTTCATCGTCTTCATAGGGGATCAATGCCTCGTTTAAAAAGGTTTTTAAAGGCACTTCCGCCAGTGTCATTTGCGCCACGGCGCGCTCTTCAGCAGAGCTGGCAATTACGCCTGCCAAGCTATCACCAGAGCGCTGCGGGGTTGCTTTTGCCATCAGTTGAGCCAAGTTTTTAAATTGATAGCGTCGATGACCTAACGTATAACTGTACAATTGACCCATAAACTTACCTTGTTGAGATAATGTGTGTTAAAAAGGATGAGCATAGCTATTGCTTATAAGGCAATAAAAAGCAGTGCAAAACTAATTCGATTCACATTTAAACGTAGCTTATAACGTACCAAGTACCTATCAAGTTTTGGCAAATCTTATTTAGTTATTAAAAATCAAAAAACTATAAAAGGTACATGCGTCAATTAGGTCACTTACGAGTGTGCAGCCAGAGGTATTATAGACAATAATGCAACATAACTTAGCAGCTGATGCACCGATTAAGTGCACTACCCAAACCACTGATGTCGACCAACAAGCCGACAACTTAAGCAATTGGCAGCAAGAATATGATCAAGTTAGTAATGGCAGTTTTTATGGCTGTATTGAAGAAATTGCTTACGATGATTTACAAGTATTTAAAGAGTACACACACCGCGCTTTGCGTCAGCAGTGTCAAGTATGGCCTAATTCACTGTGGCTTGGCATTCCGGTACAAACCAGCAACAGTAAAATAAATGGCCTGACTATCGATAGTAATCAGCTTATGTGCCGCCCCAGTGCCTGTGACTTTGAGCTGGTTACACCAGAGCAGTTTAATATTTATGGCATGGTAGTTAACCAAGATACTTTACGTCATATAGCGCAGTGCCAAGGTATATCACTAACAGGGCTTTGCCAGCATGAGTCGCCACGCATTACGACGTCAGCAGCGCATCTTGAACAAGCGCGCAATGGCATAGCACAGCTTATTAAAAATAACTCGGCAGTAAACACACACATACAACATGAAATGCTGTTCAACCTAATACTTACTTTATTGCAATCACCACAGCCCAAGCAAAAAGTATCGCCCAGTTATCAACATCGCAAAGCAGTAGTCGAGCGTGTAAAAGACTACATAAACGCGCACCCTCACGACGTTATCACCATGACGCAATTATGCGAACTGAGTCATGTTAGTCGTCGTACTTTGCAATACAGTTTTGAGAGTATTTTAGGGATTAATCCACTGCGTTTTTTGCGTATCACTCGGCTTAATCAGGTTAGGCGCGAGCTAAGCGATCCACAATTGCACAAACCGGTATCGGTGATCGCAGCAAATTGGGGGTTTGGCCACCCGGGTCAATTTGCCAAAGACTATAAACAGCTATTTGGTGAAAACCCATCGGCAACGGCAAAACGCAGGGATCGTTAATAATAGTGCTTACTATAGTTATTAATAATCGTTTGAATACGTTGTTTGCTATTGATGATAGCCAAATTAATGGCGTTCAATTCATCATCACTCAGTGTGTTTTTGCTTAGCATAAAATGCACCGGGTTATCATTTATAATATATGGGTGCACATTGATGCCTTTGATATTCTCATTATGGACTAAGTATAAACCCGCCAGCTCATCGTCAATAAAAAAATCAATTCGTTTCGCCACCAGCATATCTAAACGCTGTCTCAGTAAAGGTACAGAAACAATTAAATCATTGTATTGGTCATTATCACTGAATCTGGCAAACTCCTCACCATAATAGCTACCGCTGTTAACCACTATTATTTGTTGATTGGTAAACAACCCAGCTAAGTCTTGCTCTAACAAAGCCTGATTGGGATACCAAAATAAACGCATCACTTCGCGTCGATAAGGTTCAGAGAAATGGCTGAAACGGGTTCGTTGTGCGGTATAACTTGCTGCAGGTAATAAGTCTACGCGGCCTTTTTCAAGTTCGACAAAAGCCCGATTCGACGATGGAAAGCGAATAAACTGACTACAAAACCCAGCCTCTTGCAATACCAGCTTCACAATCTCGATATCAATTCCAGCTAACTGACTCTGAGCATTAAAAATATAAGGCGGCCATAACTGACTAGTGCCAACTTTAAGGGTTCGCTCACAGGCTAACGTCATCCCGCTGAGCGTCAATAATAACCCAAACAATAACTGCATATACTTCATTAAATTGACCTCTATTGCTCAGTTCTAAGTATGGATCATAGAATTTAAAACACAAAAAAAGCAGCCTAATTGCTGCTTTTGTTTGTAATAAAATGTGCTAAGTCATTACAGGGCTTGCCATACATCCGCGCTGCCTGGCTCATCTCCTTGAGTCCACCACTGTGCTTGATATTGCACGCCTTGATAGGTCACTTGGTCACCATTATTATAAATACCTGATGCTTGCCAAACTACATCGCCATTACCATCACTTGGTTGCGACGTTGCTTCCCATGCACCGCCCAGATCAGGGCGATCACCTTGTGTCCACCATTTTGCGGTGTACTCAACGCCATTGTAAATCACAGTGTCACCGCCAACATACACTGCCGTTTCTTGCCATGTATCACCTGTGGGTGGTGTATCAGCGTCGGTCACCGTTACGGTAAAGCTAACAACGGTTGAGGCTTGACCATCACTCACTGTAACAGCAACGCTATAATTTGTGTCTGCATCAACTAGGTCAGCCGTTAGACTCACGTTTGCGCCACTGCCGACAAGAGTTAAACCTGCGGGTACATTGTAGCTATAACTAAGGGTGTCTCCTTCTGCATCGCTTGCTGATACATTCACTGCTGTTGATCCACCTTCTTCGACTGTTACATCTGCAATAGCAGCAACCGTTGGCGCAGTATTTTCACCCGTACTTGGGGCAAGCACATTCACGACCACATCTTGGCTAACCGTTGCTTCACCATCACTGACCGTCACTGTCGCTAAATATTGACTGTCACTTGTGACGTTCGGCGCACTGATCACTAAAGTGCTTGAGTTGCTACCTGATACCGTTAATTCAGGTGATGCAGTCCAACTAAACGTCAGTGGATCGTTATCGGCATCCGTTGCTGAAGCACTGACAGAAACACTTTCGCCAGCGTTAACGGTTACAGTGCTTGATACTGATAACACAGGTTTTTTATTACTTGGCGGTGTAACAACTCCACCTAAGCCATCATGCATTGCATTTAAGATATCACCATTGTCGGCATCAATTTCCCAAGCAAATAACCCCCCTAAATCGTGTTGATTCACATACTGGCCTTTGGCAATAACCGAAGCAGGGCTATCGTAAGTAATTAATTTACCCGTAGCACGATTCCACACATAAGCGCCTTTAGCTTGCTCATCGTAGCCGACTTCAAAGCCATTGATACCAGTGCCCGCAGCACCAATCATATGCGCTTTGACCCCTTTGTAATCAATCACGCCATCTTCCCAAACACCTTGTGCCGTTGAGCCTGTTAATGGCCCACTGCCAGTGGCCGTCATTGGGTTACCGTCAATAGTAGTGCCTGTTGGAAAAACACCTTCCCAACCACGGCCATACATAGCAGTTCCAACAACGATTTTCTTCGATGGTACATTTTGCGCTAGTAATAATTGTACTGCGTTATCAGTGGTATAGGCAGGGCCTTTGCGTGGCTCGCCATTTTCATCAACACCGGTGCCATTACATTGGCCTGCACTCATGTGCTCACCACAATAAAGTGCCGTTTGATGGCCCGTTACGCCACTCCATGCCCCATAGAAGTCATACGTCATCGCGAAGATGTAATCCATATATTGGCTAGCGGCTTGGTAATCAACGTCTTCAATTTTGTCGTAACCTGCGCCAATTGCTGACGTAAGCTCGTAAGTGCGGCCAGTTTCAGCTTCAAGCTTATCAAGCATAGCGCGCAGCTCTTGCATTAACGCAACATAGGCAGGACCATCATTGATTGGATCGCCAATATCTGGGTTAGGGCCGTCACCACCAGGAAATTCCCAGTCAATATCAACCCCATCGTAAAATTTCCAGGTTCTTAAAAACTCTTCCATTGAGGCGACAAAGGTGTCGCGGTTAGCTTTATTAGTAAAGCCACCGAATGGGTCAGATAATGTCCAGCCACCCACTGATGGTAAGATTTTCAGATCAGGGTAACGCTGTTTCAGCGCCATTAACTGTGAATACGTACCACGGATTGGATCTTTTGCGTCCACCCCTGGTAATGCTTTTTGCACAGCGGCCCATGGATCGTGAATAACCACTTCATAATCAGCAGAGCCTGCACAGGCTGTTTCAAGTGCTTGCTTAGGAGCACCCGTTAATGATGCATTTTCACCACAAATTGGAATAAAGCCATATAAAATGTGGCTTAGGTTTTGTGCTGGAATATTTGTTACATCATAATCACGACCATAAATGCCCCACTCAACAAAGTAAGCACCAGTTACTAAGCCTTGCTTAATGCCAATATCACGGTTATTAGGATCAACGTCCATCGGTAATGGCGCTAAATGGCCGCCGTCTGTATCAGCAATTACAATTGGCTTACCAGCACTGCGCGCACAGCTAGTACCGCCTTCACACAATTCTACATACAAGGTATGACGGCCCGCTTTATCATACGGGAATGAAATAGTGCCAGTCTTAGAACCTGCTGCAAGTGGCCCTTCATTTACTAGCATGTCATCAAAGTAAACTTTATAGCTATCACCACCATCACCGCTCCATGCACTCCATTGAATGTTGATAGCGACTTGCTCAACACGGGTAACAAGTTGCTTATAAGAGCCATTTCCTTCAAGGTCCACTTCAACAAACGAATATTGTTGTGGCTCCCAGTTGATGCTTGGTGTAGATGGCGCAGCAGACACAGTGCCTGCAAATAAAGCAACACCAATGGCTGCGGTTAACTGTTTGATATTCATATTTCTCTCTTATCCATTATTAATGTAATTATTTAATAAGTTTGAACTACAAAACTTAGGCTTTTATTTAAAGTTGAGTCCATACATTGGCTTGTCCAGGAGTATCCCCTTGAGTCCACCAGTTAGCGCTATAGCGCTGTCCTTGATACGTTACTTCGGCACCAGCTTGATAGGCTTTGCCTGCATTCCAGTTACTGTCTACGTCGGAAGTCGATGTCTCTTGCCAGGCATTGGAGTTGTCAGGTTGTTCGCCTTGATTCCACCATTGGGCGGTGTAAACAACACCTTGAAAACTGGCTTGATCACCAGCCTGATAAACCGCACTACTGCTCCACGGTGCAACAACAGGATCAGTGATAACGCTGTCATTTACAGTGACGGTAAAACTGGTTTCAGTACTGAGTTGACCATCCGATACCGACACAGAAACGCTGTAATCTGCGTTTGCCGATACTTCAGGAGCAGTAATTACAATATTTGCGTCCCCTCCAGTAAAACTCAGTGGCGCAGGTACTGACCAGTTGTAAGTCAATGCAGTTTGCTCATCGTCAAAAGCATGAAGGTGCACGGCTACGGTGGTATTTTCATCGATAACTAAATCATCCGGAGTGTGAACAATTGGCGCCGTATTAGTCGGTGCAGTTTGCACGCTTAATGTGTAGGTGTAGTTTGCATTACTGCTATAGACTTGATTGGTGAGTACATCATTGCCATTAAATACCACCTCACCGGCTTGATTTTGCACGCCAATTTGCACTAAGTGGGCGTAATCTAAGTTCAGCTGCGCAGCGAGTGTTTGTTGCCAATTTGCTTGGTTTTCTGCGGTGATTTTTAACTGCTGATTAATCACTTCTTGGCCATTTTCATCAAATAAACGTGCCCAAACGCTCTCCCCTGCAATCGCATCTTGCCCTTGGCGAACAAAATAACCCACGCTTGTCCAAACACTTGGATCCGTCGGCCCTGCGTCGCTCACAATGGTAATATCGCTACAGTTATAGAAGCCTTCACCCACTACATCGTTACGTTGCCAACGGCTATACAAAATAGCCTCGCCGCTGCGCCCTTGTGGGATAGCAACGCTCATTTCGTAATAGCGCTTGCCATCGGTGTCTTTAATTACTGCAACATTGTCATGATCTTGCACTAATTCTAGATCAGCCCATGTCAATACATCGGTTGCAGCATTAAAACTTGGCTTGGTTAAATAAAACTGCCAAAAGCTTGGATTATGCGGCGTCGCTGCAAGGTAGCGAATTTGAATATCACCATTAGCATTAGGCACCACATCGCTGCGCTGCCAATGTGGCGAAGGTAAATCCATGCCGCGTTTAGCATTATCACCACCGGCGCACAGCAGTCCATTGGGAACCGATGCCTCTACCGCAGCTTGATTTAAATAATCTGGTGTATTAACAGAAAATTCAATATCTTGTACAAACTGGACTGTGCCTGATTCTAAAAATGCAGCACGACATGCAAGGTTTGGAATATTAGTGCCATCTTCAGGCCACCAATATCCGCCATCGGCTTGGCAAAATGCTTGACGCGCTTTGGGGCTGTCCATATAACCGTGTGCGTTTACATCCGTAGGTATTAGCGTTAGTAACACGCTACTTGCTACTGCTGACAGCGACAGGGTTTTTAATTTAATTAATGTCATTGTGTTGTCCTTAAAAAGCGAAAGTTCTGGGGCAAATGAACTTGCCCCTATGATTTACAGGCTACAACTCTTGGTCCAATCAGCCGTTGCACCCGGCTCTGAACTTGTCCACCACTTCGCTTTATAAACCGCGTTGTTATGAACCATTAAGTCACCACCTGTAGCATGGCTGGGATTGCCAGCCCAATCTGTTTGTGGGAAGTTTGGATAAACAGCAATTGCAGTAACGGCTACGCCTTCACAAGTGCCTGACGTGTCGTCGCCACCAGTATCGGGATCTGTATTACCACCACCTGTTGAAGTACCGTTTGGTAGGTGTGGATACTCAAATTTGAATGCGTAAACTTTGCCATCTTTTTCAATGGTAAAGTTACTCGGACCGGTAATTGGCATGTAATACATCACTTGCGCATTGACTGTTTTACCAGCGCTGAAATCTTTTGGCTGACCGCCCCACTCATTGTTAAGTGTGATTGAAAACCGGTGGAACTCGTGCTCGTAACCGCCAATGTTATTACCCGCTGCATTAGAGCCATTTACTTCAACGGCCATGCCGAGTTTTTCTTGTGCGTTCCAATTAGATTTAAAAATAGCCGAAGTTGATACCGGCACATCAAACGAGATTTTCGCACCGCTTAGATCAATATTTGAGTTATTAGTAAACGCAAAGGTTGGGCTAATTGGGTAGTTATCATCACCAATGGGGAAGTCTTTTGCTGCAAACTTTACATCTACCGCTTCGGTTGGTACCACAAAGTGTGGGTTACCTGGATGAGTGTCATATGCCACACCGCTTTGGTTAAACTTGTCATAAGCTAGTGTCGTTAAAGTCGAGCCCATAAAGTACTCGCCCTTTGCCGCGTCAAAATCATAGTCACCAGCAAGTTCCCAGAACATAATCCCGCCAAGGCCATTGTTGATGACATAATCAAGCTTAGCCGCCATTGACTGTTCATCTTCAATAGAGAGGAATACTTTTTTCTCGGCGTTCCATAACCACGGTGCAACCGCAACATCATCGTAATGACGCGTATAAGTACCTGTTAGCTGATCATCAGGATCGGTATCTGGTGTTAAACCATAAACACCTAAGTACGAACCAACAATACCATTTTCAAGATTTTTAACATGCCATAATGGGTTAGACCCTGCTGGCATTTCTTGCCCTGCATCGTTCTTATCATGCCAAAGATTATCTATTCCTAATGCACCATTACCACACTTGTTCTTTTCACCAACGCCAGTGCCTGTTGCGCAATCAGCTTGGTTTGGCAGTGCCGCTTGGCCCCATAAACCATTCGTGCCACCGCTTACGTCTTTAAAGCCACGCGTATAATAAGGAAGGCCGATGTTAATACGCCCTGCAGATACAGCACCACGGAAATAACGTACCGCCCAATCGGTATTTAAATAACCAATGCCTTCAAACTCAGCCGTGGTGTATACGCCCCATTGTGCCAGCTCAGAGTCAACACCGGTGTCAAACAAGGCTGCATTGTGGCCAACATGTGAGTTCCATGCACCGTGCAAGTCGTAAGACATAATGTTTACGTAATCTAGGTACTTAACTGTTTGGAATGTTTCCATACCGCGTAGTAAATAACCTGAAGATGGCGATGCAATGGTGAGCAAGTAATGTTTACCCGCTATTTCACCAGCGCGGTCTAGTTCTTCACGGAGTTTTTTCATCAACACTTGGTAAGAGGCATTTAAACCAGCGCGGCGGGCATTTGAAATAGGGAAATCATCAGGGTGGCCTGAATCTTTCATTGATGATGGGTATTCATAATCGATATCAACTCCGTCAAAGCCATATTTTTCAATGAATTCAACGGAGCTTTTTGCAAATGCCTCAATACCCGCTTGATTCACTGAACCATCAGCATTGGTTGTCATGGTATAAAAACCACCACTTTCAACACGGCCCGTTTCATCAAAGTAACCACCGGTTTCAGCCCAACCGCCAACAGAAACTAATGTTTTTACATGAGGGTGTTGTTTTTTAAATTTATTTAATAGATTGAAGTGGCCTTTATAAGCAAAGCTAGGATCCATTTCCGCACCTACAATACCTGGCCATTCCATATTGGTAGCTGGGTTGTCGGCTGCGTTAGGATCACCAATTGACACTTTATTATTGGCATCAACATGGGCAAACGCATAGTTGATATGGGTTATTTTATCCCATGGAATATCGTTCACTAAATAGCTAGGTTGACCATTTGCGCCATTGCGCCAACTAGTAAAGTAGCCAATTACACGACGCGGATGATCAGCGCCCATGATCTCACGACCATCTGCATCATACACTGTACAATACGGCGTATTAACACCTGGTGTTTGATATAAACCTTGTGGGCGACAATCAGTACCTGGAACTGGCCCTGTGTTTTCCTCAACAACAGTAAGCACCTTAGTTACTTGAGCTGTTGCGCCTTCGTTATCGGTTACCGTTAACGTAAACGAGGCTTGGCCAAGTGCCGTTGCTTGCCATGCATAACTACTTGATGCCGTACTGGCTTGATGTACGTCGATGCCATTAGCAGCAAAGCTTAATCCCGTTACTTGACCATCACTGTCAGTACCTGATAGCGCAAACACCACTTGAGAACCAACAATCAGTTGCTCAGGTAAAGTACTAAATGAAATAGCAGCAACCGGTGCTTGATTAACAGGATCAAGCACCTCTGTCACGCTAATCGTGTTGCTCACTTGTATTGATGTAGCACCTTTATCATCCGTTGCCACAGCACTGAGCTGATGCGAACCCGCCACAGCTTGCCAGTTAGTCGTAAATGGAGCCGTGTTGTCAACAGCCACAGAACTACCATCAACAAAAAACTCAACAGCAGCCACTGAACCATCGGCATCCGTTGCTTGCACCTCAATGACAACGCTGTCTTCATCGTTAAATAAAGAGTTATTCGCCGGTGTTAATAAGGTGATAACTGGCACTTGGTTTTCCGTGACAGCGCTGTCACAAACACCCAAAAGTTGCCACTCTTGATATTCACCAGCATTTTCCACTGGATTTGACTGTGTCCACCACTTAGCTTCATAGGCACTCTCTTGTGCATGTACTTGGCTGCCACCCGTATGAGTTTGTCCCGCTTGCCACTGCGTTAACGTACTGCAATCGACTGCTGCATACGCACTTAAGCCGACAAAACTAAGCGATACTACACTTAGCTTAAATGCATTTTTTATTATCATTTGTGAGCTCATCAGCTCCTCCGCCCAGAGTTTTAATATAACATTAATTTTACAATTGAATTTGAAAACTACCACAGTTTACTCATACGTCAACTTAATTTGGCTATATGATGTATAGAAAACAGCCATAAAAGTAATGAAAAAAGACCATAAAAAAGTTTTTTTATCGCCATTTAACACTAAACAAAAACATCAAGTTTAGAGAATGGGTAATTTCGCATACAAAATATGAACGCAAGGTTAATTTATGGTTACAGTTTATTTACGAGTATCTTAGCGGGCTCTAGCAACCTTTACGCAAACGTAAACAAGAGTGGGAATAGGCAGAAACAATAAAATGGCAGACTATATAACCAAAAAACCTCGCTTAGAAAAAAATTATCTAAGCGAGGTTTTTAAAAAATGTCCGAGCTTGCTATTTTTTTGTAAAAAATAGCGTTTAGAATAAAAGCCCTATTTGATCACAACGTCATTAAGCGGCGATTAAATAGGACTCTTGTCCTGCATGTTTGTTGTTGCGCTTATAAGCACCTTTGCCTTTTTTAGCGGCTACAATTTGTGGTTTAAAAATTTTCGATGTAACTAATGCGGCTAATGCATTATCGCGAATAACACCTCGGCCAGTATCTACTGATGCAGTAGATTTAGTCACTTTAGAACGACGTTTGCTCATTTTTTTTCCTCTTTAAAAGTATCGCGATTGTATGCTTGATATAAAAAAATACAAGCAGTTTTAATAAAAAAGCCCGCATAATTGCAGGCTTAATAAACAACTCTAAATTTAGAAACTAAAACTTACTTTTGCGTAGTAACTTCTGCCATCAAAGCCATAAGGCAATGCACGTACAGGGTATTTAAATGCGCCATTGGTGATAAAGTTTAGTACTTCGTCATCGCCTAGTTCATCTGGCGTTTCATCAAATACGTTATCCGCACCAACCGAAAGCACAAACATATCGTTAATTTGGTAACTAACGTTTAAATCAACTAACACTGCAGATTCAACTGTACTTGTTGGTTTAAACGAACCTGTTGGCGAAAGCTCACCCGGTAATGGTATATGATCGTTACCAAAATATTTTACATCGGTTTCGCCAAAGTAATTAAAACGAATTGTTGAAGTGTATGCATCACGTTCGTAATCAAAGGTAAGTGTTGCTCGTTCACTAGGCTGACCGTCGGTAAAAAAACTGCGTTGTAAATCATCAAACGCTACAGATTCTGGAATGCCATCCGCTGCGTTTACACCATCAATTTTAGTATCGTTTAAGTTACCCGCAAAAGTAACACCAAAGTTACCGCCTTCTACATCTGTACGATATGATGCAATTATATCAACACCTTGAGTAGTTGAATCAACTGAGTTTGAGAAGTAGTTAGCTTGTACTGCGCCGGTTGCTTGTAAAGCAGCAACAGCCTCAGAGCTAAACGATACATCGTCAGCCGTTAATAAGCTGCCAAGTGTAATACGGTCTTCAATTTCTACGCGGTAAAAATCAACCGTTAACGAAAGTTCGCTTGTTACATCGTAAACAAAACCCGCACTGTAGTTTGTCGATGTCTCAAGCTTTAAGCTGTCTACACCTAGTGCACTTGGAAAAGCAGTGCCAGTGTTTGCAGTGAATGACTGGGTTAACGTGCCGTCGGATCCTAAGTTAGTAGTAAATGCTGTATAGCCACTCTGCTGCAGCGAAGGGGCCCTAAAGCCAGTAGATACCGCACCACGTACTGCAAAGTCGTCTGAGAATTCATAACGCGTTGCTAGCTTACCAATTAAATCATCCCCGGCATCAGAGAAATCTTCATAGCGAAGTGCACCACTGATGTTCCAGGCATCAGTGAGCATGGTTTCAACATCTACGTAGAATGCGTAGCTGTTACGATCACTTTCATTTGCAGCTTCTGGACGCAAACCGTTATAAGCTTGAAAGCCACATTGTGCAAATTGCTCAGGGTCGTTCACTGATGGATACGATGTATCCATATTTGCTAAACCACATGCGTACGATGCTTCATCACCAGGTACTATTTCATAATTCTCTTTACGGTATTCTGCGCCAATTGTTACATAAAGTGGTTCGCCGCGACCAATGTCCACAATACCATTTACGTCAAGGTTAACTGTTGTTTGATCGAACCTAAAACCACCGGAGTAACCACCACTTGGGCCTGCATTTGCTGCTATATCCGCATCACTTGCCGTTGGGTTATTAAATAAATACTCCGCCGCATAAGAAGCGTTTAATGTATTGCGTGATGTAAAGTCATATTGGTTTTCACCATAAACTGCCGATACATCGTAGTTCCAATCTGGATTAATATCACCTTTAAAACCTAGTGCAACAGAAATATCCTGCGCTTCGTTATAAATGCGCGGTAAAAAACCATCACTGTATACTTGAGTAACATTTTTAGATGCTTCATTAAAGTTACGGTAAAAGCCGTTACCCAGTGCTGTACGCTCAGAGTAACCACCAAACGAGTAAAGTTCACCGTCGCCCATTGGCAATGCCATATTATAAAATAACGAGGTAAATTCACTTTCCGAATTACCTTGGCCCCAACGAACGTTGTCAGATAACGTACCTGGTTCTACATCAAGCGAACCACCGGTATCGCGCTCTGCGCGGTTAGTACCATCGGCATCACGATACTCAAGTGATAAGTTAATAAAGCCACCTGCAGTGCCCAAATCAAAACCGCGATTTAAACCCGCTGAAATGGTCTCGCCATCACCTTCAGCTGTTTCACTATATTGTACATAACCAGTTGTTATACCTGTTGAATCATTCAGTGATAAGTTAATGACCCCAGCAATAGCATCAGAGCCGTACTGCGCTGCTGCACCATCACGTAATACTTCAACCCCTTTAAGTGCAGTCAGTGGAATTGCATTCATATCGGTACCCGCAGCACCTGCACCAACTGTACCATTAAGGCCAAAAATAGATTGATTATGACGACGTTTACCGTTTACTAATACCAGTGTTTGATCTGGCTGTAAGCCACGTAACGTCGCAGGGCGGAATAAATCAGAGCCGTCTGAGACTTGCGTACGCGAAAAGTTAAACGATGGCGCGGTAGCTTGTAAACTTTGCCCCAGCTCAGTAAAGCCGCCTTTATTTAAATCATCAGCGTCAATTAAATCAATTGGTGACGAAGATTCAGTTGCTGTGCGGTTAGAGACCCGCGAACCTAAAACGGAAATTTGTTCTATGTTTTTTTCTGCTTCGACTTGTGCGTCTTCAGCCATGACAGCTGAGCTACTAAATGCAAGTCCTACGGCGATAGCCAGTGTATTTAAACGAAATGTTGTCATGTGTGTTGTTCGACCCTGTTGACTCTTCACCTGTTTACTCAATTGCAGTCATAAACAAGTGAATTCATAAAAGTTATAATTAGTGTAATCAAGCGTCATTTACAAAAATAACGCCTTGGCGAACATCCTAGCAACATACACGTACAAAAAGAAACATATTTAACTGCGACAATGGTCGAAATATGCAAAAATTAGCTAAATTATCTCCTATTTTATGATTTTGATTGAATTTCAAACAAAAAAAAGCATGATTATTCAAATCATGCTCATTGTTAAAATATTGTTGTGCGCTAAATAGCGTGAGGGATTAGCCTTCTTCTTCCCAAAGCGCTAACTTTTCATCTTCAAGCATTAATGCCATTGATGCAATGCTGGTTAAGCTTTCATCCAATCCTTTGTAAAGTAATGCAAAACCATCACTGAGCTGCTCTGGTTCTGGGTGTTCTTTAATCGTATCAGGCCACATTGCAAAGGTCGCAAGTAAGTTTAAGGTTGCTTCAAAGTTATCAATAAACAGCTGCCCATCAGCTTGATTTGCAACTTGTTGTTTATCCGCACTTAATAAAAAAGCAAAATCACTTTGCCACACTTCTTGGTTAACCATATACGCAGCTAAGTAACCCACACACCACTGTTGCAGTTGCTCACTTGGGGCTTTAGCATCATCCCCATGAGGATAAATAGTGCTCAATAAATGTTGCTGTGCTACCTGCGCTTCGGTCACATTATCCAATAACGTGATCATTGCCTCGTGTTCAGCAGAGCCGGTCATTAAACGGGTATAAATAGGATCATTTTTATCAGCAATGTAATTGGCAATTTCTGACTCGCCATAAAACTCCGAGCACGCTAATAAACCACTAATAAAGCCAATTACACTGTCAGTGCTCACCACTTTTAATTCAGGGTGCTGACTTAAATAATCACTCAAAACCAATGTACTTTTTTCATTAAGCATTATTCACCCTCAGGTCGTTATACAATCAGTCTATACACTAACCAACTATTGGTTTTTTTTAAAGCAAATTATTCATGTCTTAGAATTGGGAAAAAACAATGTATCTGTGTACCTTGCCCTTGTTGGCTGTCAATTTCAATCTCACCTTGGTGATCATGGACCATGGCGTACACTAACGTCATCCCCATTCCAGTGCCAGTGCCAACGGGCTTAGTGGTAAAAAATGGATCAAAAATATGTGCTTTTACATGTTCACTCATGCCGCAGCCATTGTCACTGACGGTAATGCATATCTGCTGATCGGCAAAAGCCACCGTGACAGTAATTATTGCTTGAGTATCACTAAGCTCATCACATGCGTGTTTAGCATTAATTAATAAATTCACCATCACTTGATTAATCGCAGCTAAGTTACACCATGTCATTGGCACTGGTTGATAATTGCACTTAACCTCGCAGTGACCCAATTGATTTAACAATAATTTAACTGCATTTTTTACTGCATCAGTCATATCAACAAGCTGTTTTTCATTGTCTTTTGGTCGAGCAAAATCCAGTAAATTACGCACTGTATGGTTTATCCGCCTAAGCCCTTGGCTGCTATCGGCTAATAATTCATGAATATCATCACGCAGACTGAGCAATGACTGTTGCTCAGTAAGCTGGTTAAGTTGCGCAATTAATTCGCTATCGCTAATTGTTCTATCAAGAACCTGTTGATTCATTTCAAGTAAACGGTAAACAGTGTTATTACTGCTATGTAAACTTTCAATATTACTCATCGCATAAGCTAACGGATTATTGATCTCATGAGCAACTCCTGCGCATAACGTGCCTAAAGTCGCCATTTTTTCAGCCTGAATAAACAGCCCATGTTGATGCTCTAATGCCACGACCTTTTTTTGCAGCTCTTGATTTAACGCAAACAACACCCTACTTTTATCTTCAAGTAGTTGTTCCGCCTGCTGTCGCGCAACTTTTTCGCGTAAAAACGCCTCCCGATAATTGTCATCTGTTAATGTCATAATGAGCTATTCCATCCCTAGTGCTAATAATTCGCAAGTAGCGTATTCGTACGGTTTGAGTATAGTTACTTAGCTGTACTTAATACTTTAAAGTTAGCACAATTAACGCTTACACGCTTTAATTCGAAAAACTCGCAGCAACAGACTATGGTTAATAATAACGCTTAACTTTATGAGGCCATTGTGGGACTAGCAGCAAAACCGCCGAAAACACAGCAAACACAACAAATATTATGCGTCGATGATGATGAAATTGTGCTGCGTTCGTTATCGCATTTATTAAAAAGCCATCAACTCAACGTGCTGACTTGCTGTTGTCCCGTTGCGGCATTAGAGCTTGTAAAACAACATCAGTTTGAAGTGATCATTTGCGATATGCGGATGCCAAAAATCAATGGTGCACAGTTTTTTCAGCAAGCAAGAGAACTTGCCCCTGACTCGCAACGTATTTTATTAACCGGTTTTACAGATATAGACACCACACTGACCGCCATAAATGACGGGCAAATTCATGGTTATATCCAAAAACCATGGCAAAATGATTTATTACTCAGCTGCATTGTCGATAGCATGGAAAAATACCAATTAAAAAAACAAAACCAAGCTTTACAACAACAGATCAATGCACAAAATATCGCTTTAAAAGAACTCAATAACTCACTAGAGCAGCGCGTCGAAAAACGCACTAAGCAGATCAAACAAGTACTTAAACAGCTTGAAATCGCTAATGCCAGTGAAAAGCATGAGCACCGCTCAACGGTTGAATTACTTTATAACTTTATTAACGCCAACCCCTATTTAGATGGCATAAAAGCAGAAAATATCGCCAATACCTGCACGCAGATAGCAAAACAACTGCAACTCCCCGAAAAAAATATCGAAATGGCCGCCATGGCAGGCTATTTAGCGCAAATTGGCTTGCTGGCAATGGATCCTCAGTTATATGAACACCCTTTACATGAACTGACCGAGCAACAACGCAAACGTTATTATACTCACCCAAGTACAGCCCAATTAATGCTGATGCCAGCGACCCATTTACACGATGTGTCTGATGCCATTTATCATCAATACGAACATTATAGTGGCAATGGTTTACCTAAAGGGCTCAAAGGTAATGATATTCCACTGAGCGCAATGATCCTTGCCTTAGCGCGTGATTATTGGGATGCCTATGAGCAGTGCCAGCAAACTGATGCTAAAAAACACCAACATGCTTTAGAAACAGTCACGCGATTCAGTGGCACTTATTACCACCCCAAATTAGTGCACGCCTTAACTGAATGTAGGATCAAGTGTATAAAGCAACAATCAAAAATCGGCTCCATGCAAATCATTACTGCACGACAGCTCACTGTGAATATGGTGTTAGGCCATGCTTTGCATAGCCATAACGGCATTATGCTGCTGCCAAAGGGCCACCTTTTTAGTGCCAAATCGATAGAGAAACTGCAACAGCTTGAGGCTAAAAAACCATCACCTTTTCGGATCATGATCAAATCATCATAAATCAGTGATCCTATTTAGCCTTTCATTCGTTACAATAGCCTAATAATATACATGGAATATTTTCCATAACTGGCTATTTTTCTTTAGGAGCAGTGTGTGTCGCGATTTTCAGCCGTTACCGATAACCCTCATGATCAGCGTTTTCATCAAAAAACAGGCGTTTTACTGACCAACTTAGGGAGTCCAGATGCACCCACAGCGAAAGCATTGCGCATTTACTTAAGAGAATTTTTATCTGATCCGCGCATCGTTGAGATCCCGCGTTTAGTCTGGATGATCATTTTGCATGGCATTATTTTGCGAGTACGCCCTAAGCGCTCAGCAAAATTATACCAAAGTATTTGGACCGAAAATGGCTCGCCATTAACCCATATAACTCGTTTACAACGGGACAAACTCGCCGCTCAGCTAAAAAACCAAGGCTATGAGAATACCGACGTCGTGATGGCGATGCGTTATGGCAATCCATCCATTGCAGCAGGTTTAGAAAAATTACGCGACAAAGGTTTTACTCGCATTGTGGTGCTACCTTTATATCCGCAGTACTCAAGCCCCACCACAGGCTCGACCTTTGATGCAGTAGCAAAAGTACTGCGAAAATGGCGTTGGGTGCCAGAGCTACATTTTATAAATGGCTATCATAAAAACACCACATACATAGAATCTTTAGCCAACAGCATTAGTGAAGACTTACAAACTAATGGGATGCCACAAAAATTAGTGTTTTCATATCATGGTATGCCGAAACTGTTTTTAGAACGCGGCGACCCATATTATTGCTTATGCCTGCAAACCACCCGTTTAGTGGTCGAAAAACTTGGCCTTGATAAAGACTTAGTTGTCAGTACCTTTCAAAGCCGCTTTGGTAAAGCTGAGTGGTTAAAACCCTACACAGATGCAACCCTTGAGAGCTTGCCTGGTGAAGGTATTAAAGATGTGGCTATTATCAGCCCTGCATTTAGCGCCGATTGCCTTGAAACACTTGAAGAATTAGAAAGTGAAAACCGTGAAATTTTTGAACATGCCGGCGGCGAAAAATACCGTTATATTGCAGCGCTTAATGACCGCGACGATCATATTAACGCACTAATCGATGTGCTTAAACCAATGCTTTAAAACCCCTGAGTAGGCGCATTTTAGTGCCTACTCAAAATTTAATATTACCGCGTAATGCTTTTGTGTTGCCGTGCTTGGTTTTTTTATCCATGCGTTTACGCTGCGAACTACGACTGGGCTTAGTCGCGCGGCGTGCTCTTTGCACTTTAGTGGCAGACACAATCAGCTCTTTTAAACGTGCCAGCGCATCTTCTCTATTTAATTCTTGAGTACGATGACTTTGCGCTTTAAGCACAATCACCCCGTCTTTAGTAATACGACTATCATTAAGTGCGAGTAAACGTTCTTTATAAAATTCTGGGAGTTTTGAGCGATTAATATCAAAGCGCAGGTGTATTGCACTGGCTACTTTATTAACGTTTTGCCCACCAGCCCCTTGTGCACGAATAGCAGTTAGTTCAACTTCCCACTCATCAATTGTTACAGCGTTTGAAATAGTTAACATTAGGTTCAGTTACATTTGGCAAAAATGCATTATAGCATTTGCTGCATAGAGACCAAAATCGACTACTATTAGTAGCGGTTAAGCTATATTTCGTCTTTAAAGCGACAATAGAAATAAACAAAGGATCTAACTATGAAAAAACTATTATTATCAATCAGCTTATTAGCCATGAGCTTTTCAAGCCTAGCTGTAGATATCACTGAAAGTGAGCTGCAAGGTTACATGAAAGCACTCCCTGCCGTAGTTGACTGGTCAAAAAACCAAGATTCATTAAAAAGCATGGACTTAGGCAATATGTTAGGTGGCTCTGAAGGGGGCTCGACTGCAACGGCATTAGGTACTCTAGGTATGATCAAAGATAATGATTTATACAAAGAGTTTACCGCATTAACGACTAAATATGGTTTTACTCCTGAGCAACTTATTGCTGTAGGCTCTGAAGTATCAATGGCTTACCTTGAAAATATCAAAGGTAATTTATCACCAGAGAATAAAGAAACAGTAAATCAGCTAATGGGTGGCTTACAAAGTATGAGCGGCTCGCAAAATAACAGTGCTAACTCAATGCTAGGCTCAGTAGCTAACTCAGCGAATGCCGCCAGTGCAGATGCGCCAGTTGTTAATGAAAACAATGTAAACCTCGTGAAAGAATACATGCCGCAACTGCAAAAACTATTTGCAATGGTGCAATAAGTACGGCAAAAAATATTTATAACGCGACCTTTTGGTCGCTTTTTTTATTGGTTGTAACCAACACCACTGAAATTTATACTGGCAGCAATTATTAGCGACTGACTTACTGATTTTATGCCAATTAACCTAGCCCCAAGTGCCACAACTGACGAACAACAAAAACAACTGTGTGTATTACTTGCAATTGTAATTAGCGGTGCCTCGAGCGGCTATGATAATTCGACCCAGCAAGTGACTAAACGCCTTTATAACAACATTAAAACAGGCTATTCATTTTCTAAAACAGAAGTCGCCAAGTTCACCAAACAACTTGAAGCACAAGATTTCATTTGGCAATACCCGTTTGGGGATCGCTTTCGTATTTCAATCAATGCCATCGCTTTTATAATCGTTAATGTCACTAAACACCCTAACTTGCTGAATGCCTTTGTGACAGAGGCAGTAAAAAGTTGTTTTTATTACGATAACAATGTTGCTTTTTTACAATGCTTATTTGATCACATTAGCCGTACCCAAAATGGTAAACCGCAATTACTCAAGGACTTATCACAAGCGATTGATTTAAATTATATTAACTCACTCGCACAGTCGCAGTATAGCAGCCAAGTGTGGCACTGTTTACCCCAGCAGTGGCAACAACTGTGTTTAGAAAACTTTATTCGCGGGCAGTTTTTTAATCTTACTGCCACTCCAGCCTGGCCGACACTAATCAACCAAGCAAAGCCAGCACTTACAAGACATACACGCATTTACCTCAATGAAAACTTAGCCGTTTTACTGCAAAATAACAACTACACACAGTTGCTTGATGACAAACGCGATGCTGTTTTAGCCACCTTTATCGAGGCAAATCGCAATGCCATCAATGGTGGGTTTATTGATATTGCATTAATACAGTATAAAAGCGCATTAACAGTGTTTAGAAAACAATTTGGCAAAGGAATTTACCCAGGCGAACTGAGCGGGTTACTCTATACAGTATGTTTATTTATCAGCGGTAGACCTGCCGATGTAAAGCAGCTTAGTACCTGTCAAAAATGGTATAAGAAAAATTTCGGCGAGTTCAGCCATGCCAACCAAGCGATTGTTCACCTACTCGAAGATGACTTAGCAAGCTGTGAGAAGCATCGTCTAAGTAACGATTTATATCGTTATATAAATAACCCAAATGCATTGGCGCCGCTATTTTGCTTATTGCTGGCAATCATTAAAAACGCCACTGATGAGCAAATAAATCACCTAAGAGGTGATACTGAGTTATTAACGCAACTTAAAACAGCCGCTAGCCAACAGCAACATTGGTTAGCAGAGCAATGTTCGCACCTCGTTAATTGGCTTCGCGATGACATACCATTACCCAGCACTGGTTTACTACAGCACTTTACGCGAGTGCCACACTGGCAACGTTGGCTTAATGAAATTAGCCAAATAGACACCCCAACTGCGCAGCAACGAGTGATTTGGCAACTGGATGTCACTCATCTAGATTTACCAATTATTCAAGCTAAAGTGCAACAACTCAATGCCAAAGGCGACTGGACCAAAGGCCGCAAAATAAACGCACATGAACTTGCCTATAGCCAATATGAAGACGCATTAACCAGCATTGATCGCAACTTAATTCAAGTGCTCAATAGCCATGCAGGGTTTGGCTATAATGAGATACACGCAACTGGCGCAGTATTACAAGCGCTGATCGGATTTAAAGGGCTTGAAGATCACAACGGACAACCGCTGACTCTAATTAAAGGTGAGTTTGTCCTTGAAATTGCACAAGACATAAATGATTGCTACCGGCTTGTGATGCAACCGAGTATTAGCGATATTGATTGTGATTTTGTACTTTTACACAGTCATGCGCACTGTTATCAAGTTTTTAGAATTGATGATAAACAACTAAAATTACTACAATTACTAGAGCAACAACCCAACAACTTAACTGAAGAAAGATTGCCACAACTCAACGCCGCATTACAAGTACTGGCCAACGAGCACCATATTAGTAGCCAACGTAGCGAGTTTGCCGAGGTTAATAACGTACGCCAAGGGCTCTGCGACATTGCCGCAGTGATTGCGCTGACTCAATTAGGCATTAATGTTAATTTCTACAGCATGCCAATTGGCGTAGAGGGTCCTTGGCTTGAGCCAGGTATTGGTGCGTTAACACTGGCACACAGTACGGATGAACAAACCGACAGCATTATTATCAAGCGCGATTTGAAAGCAGAACAAAAAGCGCTGCGAAAACTACTTAAAAATATGGCAGGGGTTTTTGCTGATCGACAAACTGGGCAATACAACAAGTCACAGCAACAATTTTACTTACCAGAAGATATCAGCCAAGCAATAGAACTACTTGAAACAGCACAGCAACAACAGTCCTTGGTACTAAGCTGGGATGAAAGCAGCCAAGGCATGCAAGTGGCGAAGAGCAAGCACCTGTCACTGAACCTCAATGACGATAATGACTGGTTAAGTGTCAGTGGCAATATCTCACTGCCCAGCGGCCAAATATACGAATTACAAACGCTACTCAAAGCACCTCGACGCGGTAGCATTTTAGAGTTTTCAGAGGGTAATTCGCTGTTATTGGATCAGCGTTTAACTAACTTGTTAAATCGTTTAGAAGGTATGCAAAACCTTGATAAACACAACCCTACTGATGAGCTAAGGATTGCCAATGCGCGCGCCCTGCCATTACACAAAACGATTGCCGACTTAGGTGATGTCACATTTGGTGAAAGCTGGCAAACCCGTTTAGCTAAGTTTAACCAAACAGTCGAGCCAACTTTACCTGCACATTTAACCCATATTCTGCGTGATTACCAAATAGTAGGCGTGAACTGGTTAATGCAATTAGCTAACTGGGGACTCAATGCCTGCTTAGCCGATGACATGGGACTTGGCAAAACACTGCAAACCTTAACCGTGTTACAAATGCGCAGTAGTTTAGGTGCCAGTTTAGTGGTTGCGCCAAAATCAGTGTGTCATAACTGGCGAGTCGAAACCGAGCGATTTGCAGCTAGTTTGAACGTAAAAATTATTGAAAACGCTGCGACATGCGCCGAAGTACTCGCCAATGCGGGCAAACACGATTTAGTGATTGTCAGTTATGGTTTACTGCCGCTGATTGGCGAGCAGCTCTGTCAATTTAGTTTTGCTAATATTGTCTTTGACGAAGCACAAGCAATTAAAAATCCTTTGAGCTTACGGGCAAAAGCCGCGTTTGCACTCAATGGTCAATTTAAAATAGCACTGTCGGGCACGCCGATTGAAAATCACTTAGGTGAACTGTGGAGTTTATTTAACTTTTTAATGCCGGGTTTTTTACACACCCTGCCCGTATTTAAAAAGCGCTTTGGCAATGCCGACAAAAATCAGCAGCAAGCCGACACCCTAAAAACCTTAATTGCACCATTTATCCTGCGTCGTACTAAGCAAACTGTGTTAACTGAGTTACCAGAAAAAACCGAAATAAACTTAACCTTTGCGCTCAGTGATAAAGAGCAGGCACTCTACGAAGCAACTCGCTTAAATGCGCTTGAGCAAGCGTCACAGGATGACAGTCAATACATCACTATCTTAGCTTCATTAACTAAATTACGCCGCGCCTGTATTGCTCCGCAGTTGTTACTGGAAAATAGTAAGTTACCATCGAGTAAACTCGACACCGCCGAAGCCATTATTGAAGAATTACTAGAGAACAATCACCAAGCGCTGATCTTCAGTCAATTTGTTGATGTATTAAAACTGCTTGAGCAACGTTTGCAAAAACGCGGTATCGATTACTGTTATCTGGATGGCAGTATGAGCAGCAACAAACGCAAACAACAGGTTGATAAATTTCAAGCCGGCGATGCGCCGTTGTTTTTGATCAGTCTAAAAGCCGGTGGTACAGGGCTTAATTTAACCGCAGCCGACTATGTAGTGCATTTAGATCCATGGTGGAACCCAGCGGTTGAACAACAAGCATCTGATAGAGCCCATCGTCTCGGGCAAACTCGCCCTGTCACTGTGTACAGGCTAATTGCACAAAACACCATTGAAGAAAAAATTCTACAATTACATGAGCATAAACAAGCATTAGCAGACAAAGTATTAGCAGGAAGTGGTGATGCGGGGCAAATGTCTAAAGATCAATTACTGGCTTTGTTAAATAACAATGATCTGTAATGTGACGGTTACGCTTGGTGCGCCAAGGTAACCGCAAAGGCACTGTCATCTTCTAGTTTGCGCAGCATTTTTGCAGTAGGCAGGCAGATATCTTGCACAAAGTGCAGCACATGGGGCTCTGGCTCACAAAACAAAATATCCAGCGCTAAGCGATCTTTACCGTATAAACCACGGTGGAGCATATTCGCTGAAAAAATCAGTAAGTCGCCCGCTTGCATTTCAATAACCTGGCCAGAGGCTAAATCATCACTTGAGTTATAGCCGCCTTCAGATAACCTAGTCGCCAATTCAGCTGGGGTATCCCAACGACGATGGGAACCCGGCACCAGCTCAATACCTGGTTCATCCTCAAGTGCCACCCGACAATGAATAACTTCTGGGCCTGATAACGCTGCTTGTTGCTCAAGCAAACTCAAATGGTACTGCATATCACGATGCCAATAGTTTTCTTGCTCAGGGTTTACTGGGTTAAAAAATAGCTGCGTATTGATAAATGCCGCAGTGTCTAAAATTGAGTCTACTTGCGCCATTAACTTATGGCTGGCAATAAACTTAAACAATACTAATCGTTGCGCTTCATCTAAATAGGTGCTTGCAGTTAAGTAAGCGCTATTAACCGCCTTGGTTTGATAAAACTGTTGGTTATCAGCAATCCAATGCTGGTGAAAACAATTGGTCACTTCGCGCACTTGCACAAGCTCACGCTCAGTGTAAAAACCTTTAACATGAAAAAAGCCGTGTTGCTCAAATTGCGTATTGATCATCTGGCTAATCACCCTGAGATTTTAAAATTGATTGCACTGCTTGCGCTAATTGTGGCACTACATCACGCTCAAACCAAGGGTTGTTAGCGAGCCAAATATTATTACGCGGGCTGGGATGTGGTAATGGCAGAATGGTTGGCCAATACTCACGCCACGATTTTACTAACTCAGTAAGCGGTAAATGTTTGGTCTGTGGCAGATGATACGCTTGCGCGTATTTACCCAGTACTATGGTCAGCTTAATATTTGGCAGTGCGGCTAACAGCTGCGCACGCCAGGCAGGCGCACACTCTTTGCGTGGCGGTAAATCGCCCGACTTACCTTTACCGGGGTAACAAAACCCCATCGGCAAAATAGCAATTTTAGTCGCATCGTAAAAATCGTCTTTACTGAGCCCTAACCACTGGCGTAACCGCTGACCACTGGCATCATCAAATGGTATCCCAGTTTGGTGCACTTTAAGCCCTGGTGCTTGCCCAGCAATTAAAATTCGTGCGCTAGGGTTAAATTGCACAACCGGACGTGCGCCGAGCGGCAACTGTGCTTCACAGATCACGCATTGACTAACTTGCGTTAATAAATCGCTAGCCAGCATCACTATTTTGCCCTATCCGCCACAACACACCGCTTGGATCATAAACCACAAAATCAATCATCTGCCATGGCTGTAAGCTTGGCTCTGTTATAGTAATGCCATACTTTTGCGCTAAAGCTGTGCTTTTTAGCTGCGCATGCCATGCATGCACATCTGCAACTAATAGGTGCATCATAAAGTTATTAGCATGCTCTGGGTTATAAAAGTTTTGCAATAAAAAGCTGCAATCACCATGATAAAAATACGCCATCTCTGGGCTTTGCCATGCGAGCTCAAAGCCCATTTGCTGATAAAATTCGCAGCTCAACGCGTAATCTTTTGCAGGCACAAATGCCTTGATCTCTTCGCAACTCAAATTTGCCATGCAATTCCTTTCTTTGAGTTAGTAAAATTATGATCTGTTATAAATGAACTAGATGCGTTCTGACCACACCGCAAACTCATTACCACTGGGTTCGGTAAAATGAAAACGACACCCACCAGGAAAATCAAAAATAGGTTTTATAATTTTTCCTCCATGCTGCTCAACCTTACTGAGTGTTTGGCTAATATTTTCACTATAAAACACCAGTAATGCGCCGCCATGTTGCGTTAATGAACTGGCATTTGCTTGATAGAATCCGCCATCAAGCCCTGCACAGTCACTATTGAACGCAGTATATTCTGGCCCATAATCAATAAACTGCCAGTCAAATACAGCACTAAAAAACGCCTTCGTTGCCGTTAAGTCGGCTGCCGCAAATTCAACATAATTTAACTTTTCATGTGCACTCATAATAAATCCTGAAAAAAATAACAATCATAATGCTACCAACCACTAAGCATACAAGCAGTTGAAAAATTTGCGAACTTTTCAATTAAAACAGCTGATAATCCGCTAGAGATCACGATTTTACTAAGTAACCTAAACTCTGGGTAATAAAAAATAATGATTATCGGGACTTACTTAGATAATAAAGCCAAAGGTAATACGAATCACTATCTTTTCTGTGTCTAGAATATATAATACCCTCTTTATTCGCTCCCCATTTTGGGGCTTTGAGGGATCACTATGCACGCTCAATCGGTCAAAAACAGGCAAACATTCTCGATAGCTTCTAAATTAAGTCATGTTTATCAATCTCATAGCTATCGTATTGCGGTAATCTCACGATTTTTAGCAGCCATTGTAGGTGGTTACGTCTTTACCGCCGTATTTAGCTCTTTACTGAGCATTATGTTACCGCTGAAAAAGTCAGATGCCGTGTTACTTAGTATCAGCCTGACTATTTTTATTTATAGCTGCGTGTTTATTTGGGTGTTTGCCGTTAAATCACTCACTAAAATTTGGATCACTATTTTACTAACTACAGCAGGATCTGCGTTGATCTTATCGTTACTTAAGGGCTGGTTATGAAAGAGAACTTTTTTCGCTCTATGACTTGGATGCATACATGGGTTGGCTTATTGGTATGCTGGCTACTGTATTTAATTTTTTATGCCGGTACATTAAGCTTTTTCCGTGATGAAATGACGCTGTGGAATCAACCAGCTTTACACAATGTACAAGCGCCAGAACAGCGTGTAGCGCAACAGCGTAGCCAAATTATCAGCGGTATTAATTACCTACAAAATGCAGCACCAGAGTCTACACTTTGGGGGATTTACTTACCCACAGAGCGAAAACCGCAGCTTAATTACGCCTATGAAAAGCCTCGTCCTGAAGGCAAGCGTTTTGGTGGTTGGCAAGATCACAATATCAATCCACAAACAGGTGACGAAATAGCGCAAACAAGAGACACCAGAGGTGGTAACTTCTTCTACCGACTGCATTTTGACCTACATTATATTGATGTCCGCACAGCCCGCTGGATAGTCTGCTTTGCGAGCTTATTTATGTTGGTAGCGCTTATATCTGGGGTTGTGATCCACAAACGTATATTTAAAGATATGTTTAGTTTTCGCGCTAATAAAGGCAGCCGCAGTTGGTTAGATGGCCATAATGTATCGTCGGTTTTAGCCCTGCCTTTTCATCTTATGATCACCTATACAGGCTTAATAACACTGATCTTTATGTTATTCCCCTATCCGGCAATGACCGCCTATGAAGACGGTGTACGCGGCTTATTTAATGATGTGTTGCCAACCAATGTTCGTAGCAAAAGCAGCCCTGAAAGTGCCCCGCTAGCTGGTATCGAAGGCATTTTAGATCAAGTTTATACTAACTGGCCTAATGCTGATTTAACGCAAATATCAATCCGCGATCCGAACAAAGCGTCGGCGACTATCACGGTTCGCGCCTCTACCGGCACACAGGTACGCGATCAAACCCCAACCTTATTATTCAATGGCGTTGATGGTAGCTTAATTGCAAAAAGTGCCACTGAGCTGAGCAACACAGAAGTGTTTTACGATTCAATGACCGCACTGCATACTGGTCGCTTAGCCAACCCGCTACTGCGTTGGTTATATTTTTTATGTGGCATTGCCGGCTGCGTAATGATAGCTAGCGGCTGCATAATGTGGGCTAAACGGATCCGCGAGCGGATGAAAAAACAACAAACAGCGTCGTTTGCTTTAAAACTGGTAGAAGGTTTAAACCTTGCCACGCTAATGGGCCTACCACTGGCAACCTGTGCATTCTTTATTGCCAATCGGCTACTACCAATTAACGCAGTAGAGCGAGCTGATAAAGAGATTTTAGCGTTCTTTTTAACTTGGCTTGCAGTTGCCTTATTTGCCTTATTTAAACGCGCCACAGCACAATGGTTACAACTTGCTTGGCTCAATGCTGCTGCCTGTATTGCCGTGGTGCTTATCAATGCACTCACAACCGACGGCAATATAATCAGCTACTTACTGAATGGCCAATGGGCACTGTTTAGCTTTGACTTTTTATGTATCATTTTTGCTGGGCTATTTGTTATTCAGGCCAAAAAAATACCTACTCGAGCTCAGCCTAAAGCACAACAGCAAGGTTCGCGACGCGCTGCAAAAACCAACTTACAGGAGCAATCATAATGCATGAGTTACTGCAATTTAGCCTGTGTTTATTGGCTTTTAATTGTTTTGCTTTAGCAAAATTCAATCATTATCGAGAGGTATTTAAAACGCGCCCAAATGAAAAGCAGAGTAAACAATTTTTATTGGCGGCTTGGATCAGTATTTTACTAAGTTTAGTGCTGAGTGTTGTGCAACATAACGGCTATGGCGCCTTGCTTTTTTGTGGCTATATTGCTGTAAGTCTTTTAATTTTAATGATTTTTTATAGTTTTAAAGCATCGTGGGTAAAAATCATCAGTGTACTAAATATCACGGTAATAATGCTCAGTGGGCTGTTTTTAAGTGTTTTTTAAGCTTAGTTAGTAAAATCATGATCTGATACCAATAACTTAACACGATTGGTATAACATAAAAAAAGGCAAACTAAGTTAGTTTGCCTCTATATCCAAATAATTTGGTTATAAAAAGTAGGGGGATACACATGTCTACAAATAGCTATGGGCAATTGCTACTCAAGCTATGTAGGCATAATACTCATTTCATGTGTCATATTTATTACTGCGCTAATTTTTCTGCATTCGAAGATTAATTAACACAGTGGCTGTAAAGGGAATTTACAATCACTGTGCAGGGTCTTGCTTCACCATTATCAGGTTGTCAGTATTAAAGCCGCGTTGTTTTGCGCTGGCTTTAAAATCCGCTAACCGTTGCTCACTCACAGTCGGAGTGCGCGCTAATAGCCACAGGTAATCATTATTGTAACCAGACACATAAGCATACTGATAATCTTGCTGATCTAAACCAAACACCACGTAGGAGCTATAAAACGGCCCAAAAAACGACACTTTTAAATGCCCTACATTATCACTATCAACAAATTTCGCCTTACCTTGCGCCTCGCTCCATTGCTGCTCCTCTGAATTAAACCCACGGTTTAGCACAGTGACACTGCCATCCTCATTAATAGCGTAATTCGCAGTTATATTGTCTAAACCCCGCTCAAATGAGTGATCTAATCGGGCTATTTCATACCATTTACCTTGATACTGTTCGATAGAAAAAGGACTTACGGGGGTTACTTTATCAGGCATGCCAGTACAGCCGAGCAGTAAACTACTAACGAACAGAGTCAAAGTGATAAATAATTGATTTTTCATAGTCGATCCCTTTATGGTTTATCAAGCATTCTACGCTGTAATCTATAAAAAAGTTCACTTAATACTAGTGGTTAGAAAAGGCTTAGGTTAGGATCATTTTTTTACTAACGATATGAGCTAATAATGAAGATATGGGTTGATGCCGATGCCTGTCCGGTGGTGATCAAAGAGATTTTATTTCGCGCCGCAGAGCGTACGCAAACTGAGACCATTTTAGTCGCTAACCATGCCATGCGTATCCCGCCTTCAAAATATATTAGCCGTTTGCAAGTATCATCAGGATTTGATGTCGCCGATGACGAAATCGTGAAACGCATAGCCGTCAATGATTTAGTGATCACCGGTGATATTCCACTGGCCTCTGAAGTGATTGATAACGGCGGCCAAGCACTCAATCCGCGTGGTGAACTGTACACCAGCGAAAATATTCGTTCATTACTTAATGTACGTGATTTTATGGATACTATGCGCTCCAGCGGCGTAGAAATGAATGGTGGGCCACCACCACTGAGTCAAAGCGACCGGCAAAACTTCGCCAATAATCTTGACCGTATTTTAGCTAAAAACAAATGAGTAACAGCGTAAATAATATCGGCTTTGGTGATCCCAGCTTTACTGTTGCGGTCTACATCGCAAATCTGCCACCAATGCCTGAATATAGCCATTTAAGCGATGTCACTGCGCTGCGTGACGGGCAAATAAATACCATTAACCAAGCTTGCGGTAATGGCTGGCGTAAAGTGTTTAACGTGTATGCAAAAGTGCTGTTTGCACTGCCAAGTGAGCATTATCAGTTTGCTAAACTCGCCCCCACCTGGCAGCAATATCGCGATAGCCAATTATTGCAAAGCGATAGTCACACCGCTTTATTGTTTAGCCCTCCACAACTGATCAACAACTCTACCTTGCATATTATTGCTGGGCGAACGTATGCCAAAGCATTGATAAACCAAGGGCTGTTAACGGCAGAATTAGACTGGCTAGATGAGCAGTTTGCGATAGATAAAGCCAACAAATTAATTGTCTGCCCATACTTTGACTACCGTCAATTGAGCAATATAAAAATAGCCCGACTCAGCCAATTAGTTGCCGAGTGTTTTTAATAATATGGCGCGGTATCACTTTGTTAGCTAATCTTAATGGCATGAAAAAGCTCGGATGATTTAACTCTATGAAAATACTCGTCGTTGACGATATGCCGTTAATGCGCCATGTATTAATTAACATGCTCAGAGCACTTAATTTCCCAGATCTAGTCGAGGCCACTGACGGCATACAAGCACTTACCTTTTTGAAAAATCAACACTTTGATCTGGTGATCACCGATTTACACATGCCAAAAATGGATGGTAAAACCCTACTCAACCGCATTCGTGACGATCAAGAATTAAAGGCGATCCCAGTGCTTATGATCACCTGCGAAGACAGCTCCACAGCGATCAAAGAAATTATTGCCGCGAAAGTGTCTGGCTTTATTGTCAAACCTTTTAATTTAAGTGTGTTAGATAACCAGTTAAAGAAAGTTATGAAATTAGCGAGTTAAAAAGTGAGTTAGTCAATCTCAATGTTGTATTACTTTAAACATAGCTTAAATGCATCATCATCTTGCTCAAATTGAGCTAATAACCACGCTTGAAAAGCGATCACTTTAGGCCAGTTAAAATGCGCTTTTGGGCCCACTAAATAATATTTATAGTGGCAACTAAATTCAAAATCTGGGTAAATTTCTAACTGCCCTAATTTAATATGCGACTCAATTAAGCGTCGTCTTACTAATGCAACACCTTGCCCTGCAAGGGTTGCTTGGATCACCAAAGCGGCATTATCAATTTCTAAAAATACCGGCATCGCGGCTGCGCTAATTGCCAATTCATCAACCAGTGAGCGCCAACCACGCTCAGCATCAGGGCAAATATCCATAATCAATTGCTGCTGTAATAACTGTGCTCGTAATGGTAATTGTGGGTCAAGCATGCCCGGCTTATATGCCAAATATAAACTGTCATCAGCAAGAAATTCACTATGCAACTCAGGGTATTGCCCTAAGCCAAAACGAATGCCTAAATCTACTTGCCCAGCCGCAAAGTTGGCATGTTGGTCACTCGGATCAATGCGTAAATGAATATCAGGGTAATGGCGTTGAAAATCACTAATATGCTGCAATAACCAACCGCTGGCAAATGAGGGTAAAACAGATAAGTTTAAACTATGCGGCTCAGTATCTTGGCTGAGCCCGTTAACTCCAGATTGAAAGTGACTAAAGCCTTGTAAAATTGCAGGCAGCAGCTGCTCACCTGCCCGCGTTAAGGCAACAAACCGAGTTTGTCGAGTAAACAACTGACAACCTAAATGGGCTTCTAACAACCTGATCTGCTGACTTACAGCCGCTTGGCTGACAAACAATTGCTCAGCAGCAAGCTTAAAACTCCCCAGCTCCGCAGCGTGCTTAAAATACCAAAGACTTTTTAATGGCGGTAAGTTCATCGTCAACCACAGTTAAGAAAAACTAAAGCATAGCCAATTTTATATCGTTTGTCAGTTTTTCAACTAAGCGCAATACTCATACTGTAAAACAAGCCTAAGTAGGAGCCACTACCATGAAATACCTCGCTATATTAATCATTATATTAATAAGTACGGCAAGCCAAGCGCAAGCAAACAGCAATATAAAACTGACGACAGATGAAGGGTACCCTTATAAAAACTTAATTAATAAGGCGCAAAGAATTGAACTGCGTTACGTTGAAAATGATCATCAAGTGAGCTGTAAAGTAAGCGTGCAGACACTGCATAATCAATATATGGGCAAACAGCAGACTGTCTCGGCCAAAACCTTTAAAAAGCAACCACTGGCGGCATGCTTAACCCGCGTAAAAGCAAAACAAATTTTAAATATGTTGTAGCGCCTTGCGAATAATAGTTTCAACCTAAACAAACTGGGCTACGAAAAACCAGTACTTTCCCCAGTAGCCCAGTTTTATTACCGTTGTAATTGCAGTTCCAGCCAAATATCGGCTACCGCTGCGTAACTTAGTTTACTGCTTGCAGGTAATTCACCTCAACGGGTAAAGCAAGTGCCGACTCATAAAATGCAAACACCGCTGTAACATAAGGTTGTTGGTAATGCGTATCGAGTGCTGCTTGCGATGCAAATTGTTCAATTAAAAATAAACATTGCTGCTGTGTATCCGTATATAACTCAAAGCGCATGCAACCAGCTTCTGCCAAAGTTGCTGCTAAGATCCCCTGTAAACGCCCTTTACAATCATCAAACAGCTCAGGCTTTGGGGTTATTTTTGCCACAATATTAATCATTTTTGTTCCTTACTAAACAAACGCATAACCATTAAACGGATCGGGGGTGCCACACTAAAGGCCACCACAAATGCCGCAGGCCAGGCATTAGCAAAAGCTGTCATCCAGCTTTGCATAAATGTTTCAGTTAAGCCTAAGTTTACGTAAGTCACACAAGCCGATAATAAAAACGACATCAAAAATGAGAATGCCGCGGTAAATGTTAAATGAATTTTCATATCTCCTCCTTAGCGTTACTATATTCAAAGCCGAGGCAGGCAAACAGTCACGAAAACGCAAACTAAGATTGAGAAATTGATATGCTTGATGATCTTCATTTATTTATTGAAATAGCGCGGCGTAATAGCATGAGCCAAGCAGCGAAAGATCTGGGGTTGAATTTATCAACCCTGTCAAGACGTATGCAAGGACTAGAAGAAAAGCTCGCAGAGCCATTATTGCAACGCACAGCCAGAGGCATTGTGCTTACCACAAAAGGCGAGCAGCTTTATAGCGAACTTGCCGAGCAAGTGCTGGCGCTCAATGATCAGCTCAATCAACTAAACAGCAGCGAGCATGGCCTGAGTGACTTTTACTTACTGTGCCCACAAAATATTATGACAGGGCCACTAATGCCGGCAATCAACGAATTTGCAGCCACTAATTCGGCGCTCAATCTGCACATTTACCCAAGCAATGCCAATAGTCAGCTCAGCCAAAAGCGTTTTGATTTAGCCATTCGCATTGGCGAACAACAAGATTCGAGCTATTACCAAAAACGCTTAGGTTCAATTGCTATTAAACTCATTGTTAAAAATAATGCGCCCACTACTCGGCTGGTTTTACCCTATACTGAATCGCAGTTCCCTGCAGGGCTTTTAAAACAGCTTAAACAAACGTACCCACAAATTAGTTTTTGTTTTGATATAACCATTGCTAAAAATATGGTCGAGTCAGGGTATGGCGTAGGCCTACTGCCGATGAGTGAAATTGACACTATTTGTGAAAAACATGCCTTTAGATATCTTGAACTACCAATAAATTTCCCAGCAAGGCCTATATACGCTCTATGGCCACATTCTCGTAAGCCCAGCTATGCAGCAGAGCAATTAATTAGTTTAGTACAAGCGAAGATTGCACAGAACCCCAGTTTGCAAGGTGAAACAGTTGAGTTGCTTGGCTAGTTAGCAAGTTAACCCACAGCAGATTTTATATCGCGACTTTCCTTTTTGTCATGCAAACCTAGTTTAATCTTTAAACCAGCGATAAAAGCCAAACACACCCATAACTGCAATGCAACCAACAACCAATAGTTGCCAAATTTTGTAGTTAGGCCTTTCTTGCTCTGGCGCTAACACAATCAAACGGGTATCTACTTTTGACACTGGGGTTAACGTCATAGAATGAGTCAGCAACGTTGTTGCATTAGCGCTTTCCTGAGGCATTGCAACCTCAGCTTGTTTAACATTCGTGCTTGCTTTGCTTGGTGCTTGCCACTGGGCTTCAAATTTTGCGCGCTGTTCAGCTCGGTTTTCACTGCACCAAACAAAGTCAGTTTGTTGCATTTCTTTAGCACGGCAGCGCCCAGGATATTGGTAAAAGTTACTCCACGCGAGTCGTTTGCTATCACTGTCATATGTTTTACTATAGACCGTAGAATCATGAACTTTTTTATTTAATAAATCATTAGCCGATGAACGGGAATAACTACGCGATGTTGAGCTACTCCCTTGACGCTTCGGACTTTTACAATAGCGCCCTAACTCTTTAAAGAGCTCCGTTGAACGCTGCCGTAAACGCTCACCTTCGCTTGCGCTATAGCTAGATCTCATTCTATCCCGAATCTTTTCTCGCTCGGCTTTTATACGATCACACTGTAGTTGCGAATACTGCTCTGCGGCCAATGCGCTATTGCCTGAAATCAAGCAGCTAGCTAATAAAATCCTTTTAATCATGTTTACATCACTATAGCTAAATTAGGATTAGCGTATCAGTTTTTACACTAGCAGCAAACTTTACTCTTTTGTCAGCTTAAATTAATCGAAAATTTCAAAGGCCATCTTCTCCACCTTTGATGTCTGGTCAAAAAATGCATCTCAACGATTTGCTTTAGTGTCACGCCCACCTTTTGCGCGCTATTGTTGCCTACAAAGGTCGGCCATAAGTAACCTGGTGCTTTATTGCCAGTGATATTGATTTGCGTACTTTTTGGGTTTTTATGCTTTGGCGCATGCAAAGCAGCGGTTCGGTTGAACAATTGACAAAAGAAGTTATTACCGGATTCCCCGCTCTACTCAATGATATACCTGCGACTCAACACAGAAAACCGAGCGATTTGTTAGGCACTTTAATCAAATCTCGCTTTATAGAACGATTTTTACAGTTTTGGGGATTTATCACCGTTAACCCTAAGCGATTTTCAGATGGCAAACCCATTGCAATAAAAGCAAATATACAACCTTTATTAAAGCAAACCTTTGCGTTTGATATATAAAGTTTAAGCTGTTATTCGCCTCACAGAATGAGGCGAATAATAAGCTTAATTGCCTCATTGTGTAGTTTGCGAGTGTGCGAGTTGAAATAGCAACGGGTTTCGAGCGACGAATTGCAGGTTGCCCCAAGCCAAGAACCTTTAGTAAGTAAAGCGCTTTTCAAAATTGATGGTTAAAGCTCGATATCAGTTAAAACAGCTAAACTAAACGATTTAAATACATCAAATGCATGTTCCCAATTAACGCTATGATCACCATAAACCATTGGCACGACATATTCATTAAAGCGCGTTTCATAGAGTGAATTAGTTTGCAATACATCTAAAGCAAACTTAAGTTCAACTATAGGATCTTCCATGAATTCTAAATGCTGATTACCGTAGCGGGTAATATCTTCTGCTATGACTTTTTTGACTAAAGGTACTACATCTTGAACATTCGCCAATGCTGCTTGTTGAATATAATAGGTATCATAAATATGACGAATTAGCGCAGGATCATCGTCTCTTTTATTATCACGTGCAAAGCTCGCTGTTCGCCTAAGCATAGACACTAACTTTTCAGCTTGTGTACTCTTAATATTAGAAAAATCCATCAGCGGCACTTCTGGTGCCTGTTGAGTTACCTCGTTCACTAAAGAAGATATATTACGGCTTTGTACATTATCAAAAAGTAACGTTTCTATAAGCTCTAATTTAATAAACGGTCGTAAGCATGGGACTTTTGAATGGGCTTGAGGATAGCGAATATCAATTTGTTGATATCGATATTCATCAAAAAGAGTTGGAGTATTTTCTACAGAAAAATAATCATGTGAATTAATCGCAGCAATTAACTGCAAGTGGAGCGCTTTTCTAGCCTTTCTTCTTTTAGTTTTAGACGTGTTAGCAGCTAAATCTTTAGGAATGATTTTTATATCAACATCTTCAGACATTCTGATGAGTTTTAATGCCTGACTTTGTTAATGCCGTACCACCTGAAAAAACTAAAAAATGCGTATCAAAAGATAACTCACAAAGTAGCTTAAGTAGTACAACTACATAGTAATCTTTTTCAACAATGGCAGGATTACCCATACCAAGAGCATCCGCTACATCTAAAAATAAATCGCTATCAACTCGCATTGATAGCGCTATTATTTACAACAATCTTACGCTTAAATCGACTGGTGGTCATTATTTTAAATGAAGCGGGAACTTGTAAACTTTCACCATTAAGGCTGCGTTGTGAAAATTCATCAAACTGATACTCAACGCCCAGTTTTTCAATAGCCTCTAAAATGACTCCATCTGCACCCGCAGGTGATGCTGGCATTAACTTACCAGTAATGCGATTTTCTCGCGCTTTGGTATAAAGCCCATAACCAATGCGTAACAATTGACCACTATCAACCAACTTTTTTAGTACACGACCAACTTGGTCGTAACCTGCAATATCAGCAAAATCAGCGCGCTCAAAAACATAACGCTTAGAGCGATTTATTCTTGTCGTTACTTTACTTGCTATTGTCATATTAATTACTCTCGTTGCTTAGACAAAATATAGCAAACATACGACATTTAAACAATGCAAACATACGACACTTAGTTGATGTAATCACATCATCTTAATGGTATCTATCACCAGTAGGAGCGCGCTTTAGCAGTAATTGTTTTTAAATCCAGCCACGGGCATCGAGCTATGGGCTACGGTTACACACTAGTCCCTAGTCACTTCCCTAGAACCTAGCTCCTTTTACTACCTCACTTCACTACACCGAAGAAACTTAAATAAACGCTTTCATACTTGGTAACAGCTCAACCTGCTCACTCAGTTCGCCAGCTGCTTTATTGATAATGTTAATACATAAGCCGATGTGTTCTAGTTCACTATTAGACAAGTTATTTGCAATAGCAGTCGCTTTAGCCATTGTTATTGCAGCTAATACTGACTGAATTGTTTGACTCATCAGTAGCTGCATACGCGCAAGAGAAATATCAAACTCATCAGCAAAATCAGCTAACATATAAGCCGTTATTTCATTACTAAAATTACCCGCGTCTTGTGAATTATAGTCACCTAGCGACATTGCATAATGCCTTGAAATAGCTAGCTTTGAACCACCTTTTGCACAATCAATCCCCGCCTGTTCAATAATCGCTTCTATGTTTACCAAATCGTAAAATGGTGTGAGCTCTAAACCATTTTTACCAACAAAAAAACTAATGTTTTTGCCGTGAGCATCATAATTACGCACTAGAATATTAAATGTCATCCAGCGAATAAGTTGCGCCTGATACGCTTGCAGATTCACTGTTTCAATATTGAAGAGCTTAGGAAAAGAAACACCATCTCGAATATAAATACCGTCCCCCTGATCACCGTGCTGACGCTCGTATTTGTAAGAAGGAGGCAAATTTGTCGCTTGGCACCCATCAATAACATGACGACGTAACACTCGGTTTTGCTCTTTAACAACACGCCTATCAAAACGATCGATAACAAAGGCCCGCATTTCACCATAGCTACGCAATTCAACGTCAGGCACATCAAGTCCTGCGCCTCTTGCCAGCAACATAGTAAATAACTCATTTACGGCTATGAAAGGCGCAGCGCCCGTTTCAAACTTAAATATTTTATTAGAGCATAATTCGCCTTCACCAAACCCCAGCCTGCCGTCGATTTCGAGTAAATTAAGCTTATCTTGAACCCCAGCGACAGAGAGCCTCGTTCGCCCGTCCCATAATGTAATAGGCTCGCCCGCTTGCTTAAAACGGTTCAGCTTTTGACTCAATTGGTGATTCGTTACTTCACGAAAAGATGTTTGCTTTACTGCACGGTTACTTGCTCTAAACGACAAAGCGCCCGATGTTTCTTCGCCAATAACTTTAATTAAACCAAGGGTATACTCAAACCACCTCAAGATGCAGAATTCAGCGTTTCACAGGAGCTTAATATCAAGGCGTTACTTTGCAAGAATGGCAGTCCCTTTTAAGAAGTAACAACGCTGAGAGTAAGTGCCTGTGAAACGCCCAGCGGGTTGGTTTAAAAGCAATTTATACTGCGTTATTGATTTTAACAATAGAACCACTATTACTTGCAATCAATGCCTTGCCTAAATCGCTTTTAATTCCAACTGAAACTCGTATCTAGAGGTAGTTTGAGTATGTATTCTTAGAAATGGTCGTGCTACTGATGATCTCCTCAAGCCCTTTACCTTCCGGTAATAAATTTTGCAAATAATTACGTACTGCACGAGAGTCAAAATCGCCATTGAGTGGCAAATGTGGTGAAACTGCAAAACCCTCGTTGATCCATTTAGCCTCATAAGTAAATGAAATCTCATTTTCAGAGCCTATTGCCAGCGTTATCTCAGCCACCTTTTGCGATTGACCGATAAACACATCTAAACGATTGGTGTTAGTACCACTGTTCATCGCTCACCTCATCATTGCTATGAGCTATATCATCACTGACAAGGCTGAACGACAACCCTAAATACTCCATAACTTTTAGTACATTATGCAGTTGCACAGTTACATCACCTTTTTCTATTTTTATTAGCGTAGGCTTAGAAATAGCAAGCGCTTGTGATACATCCACTAATGTCAGCTTCATACCAGTTCGCTTTGCAGTAATGGCTTTAGCCAGCTGCATGGGTGAAAATGGCTTAGAAAGCTCAGGCATTTCAGTACGCTTAACAACTCTTCCGAGTGTTTTTTTGACGGAGGAATCGCTCATTTATGGTCAACTATAGTTTACTTATACAACCAATTCTAGAATACCTTAAGAAAAAGTCAACGGTACTTTACTTTTAGACTAAATAATTAATCAACAAGACCATAAGTAAAATATATTTAACTTATGGCGACTTGTAATTAAATTAAAACCCATAAGTAAATTTTAATTGACTAGTTTATAGCGTAAAACTGGCAAGTTGAAAAAACGGGCTACGGATTAATCCTAGAGGCTAGTCATTTTCCTAAAACCTAGCGCCTTTACCTTAATCTGTGATTGTTTTAAAACCAATTTTACCACCGAGCTCACCGAGGCGCGGCGCTACACAGAGAAGATAAAATGCTACGGGCTATGGGTAACAGGCTACGAATTAACCCTAGCCACTAGTCACTTCCCTGAAGCCTAGCACCTTTTACTACCGTAGGCGTTAAGCTTGCTGACGCGAAAAGCGCAGCTTTTGAATAGGTAGATGCGATTTTATATCGCGCTTGGGTTTATAACCGTTGACCCAAAACAAAGGGTTAATGGCAACGTATCCCCATAAACACAGCCATAGAGTCATTACTAACACAAACTTTTCAATTTGCATTTTTAACACAGCACTTATAATTATTATTCGCCTCACTAAATGAGGCAATAAATTCACTTAATTGCCTCACTGTGTGATTACGTTACAGCATAACGTGTACTTCGCCCCCCAGCTGCAGTTTTTGCAATAAACCCCAACCTCTGCAAATCAGCTAAATGGCGCGTAGCGGTAGCGCGGCTCACCTTAGCCACTTTTTGATATTGGCTAGCACTTATACCGTGCTCAAATTGACCATCAAGTAATTTATTAAGCACTTTTACTTGTTGTTCATTTAGCTTTGTTTGGTCTTTACTAAGCCAATAGTTACTTTTAAAAACTGTTTGCTCAATATTTTTTAGCGTATGCTGTATTGCTTTATTAAGCGTGCCCAAAAACCAGCAGATCCACTGCGTAATGCAAAGATCGCCGCGTTGGGTCGCTTCAAGTACTTCGTAATAGCTTTTTCTGTCCTTTAAAATAGCCACCGACATCGCATAAAACCGGATTGCCTCGGCATGCTCTTGCGCCAGTGCTAAGTCAGTAATAAGTCGCGTAATACGCCCATTACCATCCTCAAGTGGATGTAAAGTTACAAACCATAAGTGTGCGATAGCTGCGCGAATAAAAGGATCTAGCGTTATGTCATTATGACTGCTGTTAAACCAATTAAAAAAAACCGATAGCTCACTTTCAATCCGCTCTCTAGGTGGCGCTGTAAAATGTAATACCGGTTTATCTAATCGTCCCGACACCACTTGCATTGGCTCGTTACCACGTAATTGGCCACCTTCTATTTGCGTAAATAAACTCTGTTCACCGGCAAACAATAAACGATGCCAATTAAGTACGCGGGTTAAATCAAGTGGAGTATGGGTATTATTAATTGCATCTAACATCATTTCAGCAAGGTTATCACTTTGCACTGTAGTTGGATAAGGCTGCTCATCAATGTGGAGTTTTTTAGCAAGTGACGAGCGTACAGAAAATGCGTTAAGCTTCTCCCCCTCAATTGCACTTGAATGAATAATATTAGCGAGTAAGGTATCAAGCGCTTGCTGCTTTAATTTAACGTTTTGCAAGCCCATTTGCCCCATTAACAGTCCTTGGTTATACGTGAGTTCACGCAAAATCGGCGCCAATGCTTGTTGATCCCAACTAAAATCAGGCCAGTTTTGCTGCTGCCATATCCACATTATTATTCACCTCAAGATTAATTAAGACCAGTATATGACAACTATTCGCCTCACACAATGAGGCGAATAGCCAGCTTAATTGCCTCATTGTGTGAGTTAGCGAGATTGTGTAAACATCCTAGCACCTAGTCAATTCCCTACAACCTAGGCCCTTTCCCTTTAACCTAGAGCACCTAGCCGCTAAAACCTAATATCTTTTACAGTCCTAGCACCTATATCTTGTGGGCTGTGATTATTTTAAAACCAATTTGCATATGAGCGATGTCTAAAGCTAACAATAGCGTTACCAAAATTAATAACTGGTTAGTTTAAAAATAACAACGGCAATATTTATTGCCGTTGTTATTACTAAAAACTAGTCTAGATAGTTAATATTCCATCGCTGGCCTTCACCACCCCAATATTCCCACTGCACTATATTTGCGCCATCCTGGCTGCTCATATCAACTACATCAAGGGCCAAGCCGCTCCATGCGCTTCTTAATGCATAATGGCCATTGCCAGTATATTGCATTAACCAACGTTGACCTTCGCCACCCCAAAGCTCCCACTGTACAATATTACCCTCATTGTCTTGGCTCCAGTCGTATACATCAATTGACTTGCCGCTAGCTACATTGGTAATACTGTAATAACCGCCGCCTACATGAACAATATCCCATTGCTGATTAGTCCCTCCCCAATAGTCCCATTGCACAAGGTTATCGCCATCATTTAGCCCTGCGTTACTCACCTCTAACGCTTTACCACTGAGTACAGACGTTATACTGACACGGCCATCGCGCAGACGCGTATCGTTGCCTAAATTAAGGTTGCGAGAAAAGTATGGCCAGCCATCATTGCCAAATTGAATTTTCAGTACATCTAAACGCGCAGGCCAACCCGTAGGAGAATTGCCATCATAATAATGGATTGTCGCTAAATCTTGTTCGCCGTGGCGCAGGTAACCAAAATGGCCTGGGCCGATGTAGATACCTTCTGTTGATAATACGGTACTGCCGCCGTAGTTCCACATATCAACATTGTTCTTATCAAGGAAAGGTCCTGTCGGTGAAGTCGAGCGGCCCATAACAATATAGTAATCACTCTCTTTACCTTTACAGCAATCTGCTAGGTTAGCAAAAAGATAATAATAACCATTAATGTACTGTACTTGTGCAGCTTCAAACTCATTCCAATCGCCACCACTGCCTACAGCTGGGTAACGTGTATTATTCATAAGCTTACCGTTATCAGGGTTAAGCTGCCTGATAAAAATACCCGCATAGTGAGAGCCATAAATCATCCATACTTTGCCCGCAGTGTCACGATACACACCTGCATCAATCGCATTTACCGCAAACCCAGCAGACGAAACAGGGTCGTCATTAGTCGACACTAACATACCTAAATCTTGCCAATTAGGATTATTAAGTGAATCGGTGACCATAACACCAATAGCTGAGTGCATACCTTGGCTTGCTGAAAAAGCAGAGTAATACAAATAGTATTTACCCTTCATCTCAATTATGTCAGGAGCCCAAAAATTACCATCAAAACCAGGGACTTTACTGTTGATCCAACTTGGGTATGTATTAGGCGCGATAGGTGACGGACCTCGCTGCCAGTTAACCATATCGGTAGAATAAAGTGCATTTATGGGTAATCCGCTAGCTCCAGTGCCTGTACCAAAAGTCCAGTAAACACCGTCTTCGCGAATAATTGTTGAAGGGTCATGAATATCAGTGGTGCCCTGTAGATTAACAGCAGCACTCGTTACAGTACTTACTAACATAAAGAGCAAGCATGCTAGTAGTGGTTTAAATCTTATAAACATTTAATGAGTCCTTATAAATAGGTTAAACCTTATTGTGTGTAGTTTAATGTTGTAAGCACGAACAAGCCTGTACGTGCCAAGCCTTACTATAGTCAAAACACAGCAAAATGTTAATTTTATATTATAAAACTATTAAATTACTAACAAGACAGAATATAACCGAGTTCGCGACCAAGATTTTATCCATGCACGGCTATTACTATCAGTTGAGTTTTTGGAAAGTGACGGAGGAATTGCCATAACAACAGCATTTAAATTTGTTACAGGCGCAAAGAGAAGTAAATAAGAAACAAAAGGCTACCGGAAAACCCTAGCAGCTAGTCACTTCCCTAAAACCTAGCAACTTTACCACCGTAGGCGTTAGCTTGCTGACGCGAAAAGCGTAGCTTTTAAAATGTAGGTCGTGCCGTAGGCGGGAGTTTACCTCGCGCTTTGGTTTTTAATTGCAAGTTTTGTAAATTCCTCATTCGAGGTATTTGCCAGATTGCTGGCGGCAACCAAGGGGCGCATAGCGCCGTACGCCCCTTGGAACCCCACGGCGCCCCGAGCATTTTGCTATTTCCTCAAAGCCACAATTAATATGAACGTAAACGCCGTGTATTCGCCCAACTTGCACATCCCTGTACGCTCTCCAGTTCGGGTATCCTTGCCCTCTCGTTCAAAACTGCGTTTTTCACCCATGGCCAAGCTACGCTTTTTAACAGCATTGCCTAAAGGGATTTAGGTACTTGGAATTTGTCGGGAACAAAATTCCGCCATGCTGTTAATTACTCATCATTAATTCAATTTCGGGTGTGATCACGGGGGAATTGCCTTAGCAGCAGCCTTTAAGCAAAATTTGTCGATGCACCAAGAGTTATGTATATTGAATTTATACATAATTTGGGCGGTTTAAATGGAAAATCAAGATCAAAAAGGGAAATGGCTTTCGAGTAAAGAGGCGATGGCGCATCTAAAAATAACGGGCTGTGAGCTTATGCATCGCCGCGAACGTGGCGAGCTTAAGTTTGAAAAGCGCGGGCGGGCATATTTTTATTTTTTTGAAATAACAAGGAATTAACTATGACATTTAAAGATCTTATCAACGTTTTTTATAAAGCAGATATCCAATACGCATTAGATAAACTTGGAGAAACAAAAACAGGGAAAAAAGAAGATTTAGTTAATCAGATTATAGACTCCTCAACCCCTGAGAATGTTTTAAATGCTTTTCATCATAATGATTTAAAATGGCTTTGCGATAAGTATGATATTGATACTTCAAGGAATAAATCAGCTCTGATTCGAAACCTATTAGAATATTCAAAACATGAACTGGGTATTGAAGATAGCTATACACAAAACGCACCAATCGATAAATTGAATTCAATGATTGGCCTTCACACTGTAAAAAAACATATAAATAAAATAGATGCGTTTTTAAAGGTACAAAAAGCTAGAGAAAAGAAAGGCTTACAGGAAGTTAAGATTAGTAAGCATATGGTTTTCACTGGTAATCCCGGCACAGGAAAAACAACAGTTGCTAAAATTGTTGCTGATATATTTAAAGAGTTTGGCTTTTTAACTAAAGGTGAAATAATAGAAGTAACACGCTCTGATTTTATAGGGCAATACCTAGGTGAATCTGAGAAAAAAACAGCCGAAATTTTTAAAAAAGCTGTTGGGTCCATTCTATTTATTGATGAAGCATATTCTATTTTTCAGGGTAAAAACGATGATTTTGGGAAAGCGATTTTGCCCGCTTTTCTGACTAACTTAGAGAATCATCGAGATGATATGGTTGTTATAATAGCAGGTTATAAAGCTGAAATGGATAATTTTTTAGATAGTGATCCAGGACTAAGATCTCGATTTTCTGAATATATTCATTTTGATGATTTTAACTCAGATGAATTAATTGAAGTCTTTAAAAAATTAACTGAAGAAAAAGATTATCAACCATCACAAAATCTTGAGTCATCTCTAAACACATATATTAAACAAGCAAAAACAAAGCAAAACTTTTCAAATGCTCGGTTTATTCGTAATACTATTGAAAAATTAATTCAAAACCATGCATTAAGAGTCTCTCAAAACCTAGATGACTGTTCTGAGTTGGATTTAAAAACTTTAAACGTTGAAGACTTAGAGCTGTAAACTTCAACTTTAAAACAGCCGTTTCCTTTAATCTAATCAATACCTTAATCTGGGCTATCGGAGGCGGAGTTCTTAACAATAAGAAGCAAAAACTATGAACGCAGAGCAATTTAAGCAACTTGTAAAAAAAGTAAAAATAGCAAAAAAGCTACCTGATGCAATCTATTTCCATAAAGATGCATTTGCTGATGCACCTGCTGAATTAGTCAAATTTATTAAAGTTGTTGCTCAAGTTCTCAAAGTAGATAAAGCCGATTACGATCTCATAAAGCTATTTAAAAACGACTTTAGACTTTCGCTTTTAAGTTACCCCACGTTCTATGAAGATTCATACCCTGCACTTAAACAAAGCGTTACAGTAGATTTAGCTAAACTTAGTCATAAAATAACTAATTACGATAACAGTGAAAACCCACCTATTTTACACCGAAAAGAAACCATGGTTTCGCCTACTAATAAACACTATCAATTATTTTGTGACTTAACTGCTGAAGGGGAACAAGCGGGGTTATACGAAAATACACGTATGATCGGCTTTAAAGGCTCGTGGGAGCGTTTGATTGCTAAAAAAGGGTATGAACTCGCCGATGGGCGTTTGTTTCGCAGCTCTGCAGTACAAAGCCCTACTGATGACAAAACAATTGATCGACATTTAACTGCAATTGTTCGCCATGAACTATCAGCACCTCTAAAAACATTAGCTAAAAATGGCTTTTTAAATGGCGACTATTCAATTTTTGATTACGGTTGTGGCCGAGGTGATGATTTAAGAGAGCTTGAGGCCCATGGTATTGATGCTTTAGGTTGGGATCTAAATTACCGCCCCGATGCAGATAAAATTATTTCTGACATTGTTAATATTGGTTTTGTAATTAATGTAATAGAGGATCGTGATGAGCGGATAGAAGCCCTACTTGGCGCATGGGAGCTTTCACAAAAGCTATTGGTTGTATCTGCAATGTTAGGTAACGAATCACTCGTTAGTCAGTTTCAGCCTTATAAAGACGGTGTGATTACAAGCCGGAATACTTTTCAAAAATACTATACGCAAGCTGAGCTTAAAGCGTTTATAGAAATGAGCGTTGACGAAAACGCGATTGCTATTGCCCCTGGTATTTATTACATATTTAAAGATAAGCAGCTCGAACAACACTTTTTACAAAACCGCCATAAACGTACTTATAAGTGGCAACATCTAACAGCACCAGAACCCGTAAATGAAGAACAAGCACGAATTTTATTTACGCAGCACCAGCAGCTTTTTGAATCGTTTTGGCTCACATGCTTAACCCTTGGCCGCTGTCCAGCTAATAATGAGTTTGCACAAAGTGGCAAAATAAAAGAAGTTATTGGCTCTAATAAAAAAGCGCTGCAACTTGTATTAAAGTGGTTTGATAAAGACGAGCTCAAAACTGCTGAAACCATGCGTAAAGAAGATTTACTGCTTTACTTCGCACTTGCCATGTTTGAAAAGCGAAAGCCTTATACTCAGCAACCTGAAGATTTAAAACGCGACATAAAAGCATTTTTCGACACTTACAAAATAGCGCAACACCAAGCGAAAGAGTTGTTATTTAAGATAGCTGATGTAGTAACAATTAGTGAAGCCTGTGTGAAGGCCAATAAAATATTACCTGCATCAAAACTAAACTATGAAAGCAAAGAGCTACATTCTCTTACATTCCATAAAACCTACCTAGAAGAACTCCCATTATTGCTTAGAGTATATGTTGGAGCAGCCTTACAACTGTACGGCGATTTAGATGACATACAGCTGATTAAAATTCATGTTAACTCTGGCAAAGTTACACTACTTGGATATGAAGATTTTGATAATGACCCGACTCCAAAACTAAAAGAACGGGTCAAAATTAAAATGGCAACACAAGATGTTGATTTTTTTGATTACATTAATCCCGAGTTTACTTGTAAGTTATATAATAAACAGGAGTTCATATTAACTTTCTGTAATAGTTAATATCTAGGGCTGCTACAGAATTTGTTAGGTTCTTTAAGAATCCTTTATAAGAAGCAAAAGATTCATCAAAAATTTGTTCTCGACCTTCTTTGCCCAAATCAGATTCATGTATTAGTTTAGCTTTACAGAATTGTTTTAAACCATCTTCATATAACTCTATGAATACTTGATTTCGACATTCATCTAATTCACGGTCTATAACTTTTTGCATTTCCGTAGATTTTGGTTTCCACAGCTCTAATAATAAATAACGGTATTTTGGCCATAAATCTGGTTGCATTTCGCTTCTACATACTACGTTTCTAAATGAATCAGCGCTTCTTTCGATATATTGAATATTAGAGCCATTATCCCCTGTTAGCTTCCCAGAAAATACACTCACAAACTTTTTAAATTGACTAAAAGATTTAGGCTTAAAAAACACATTTAAATTATCAAGATAATTATCCAGTTCTTCGCATAATGATACGTCCGCATTTCCGTCAAAAGAAGTGGAAACTTGTTCGAAAATATGAAAAAAGCCACAAATTAATGCGCTCTGAAACGCAACTGTAGTCAAGCTATTATCAAAAATCCCGTTAACAAGTTCTTTTAAATCAGTATTAATATTTCCGTTTTCATCATTTAATTTGCTTTTATCTGTTAATGCCGAGATGAAACGATTAAAGCGATTTTCCTTAAACTTTAACTGTAACTTTTCTATAGCTTTGGCTTTTCCATCAATTTGATCTAATAGTTCTTTTAATTCTGGCGATGCTCTATCTTTATATTTCTCATTTAAACTTGAACGATGCTTTTCAAAGACTTTAGCAACTCCCTGACCATCAAAAAATATGGATTTTATAGTTTTGTCTGCAGTTTCTTCTATTTCTGACTTTAAAGTTAAGACTGAATCGCAGTGTATTGAGAAAGGAAATAATTTTTCAAATATTGTTAGTACCGATTTACCATATATAGTTTCAAATTGTTTCGATAAAATACTTTCTACTTTATTACTGAAAGATGAGCGACTAATCGTAGAATCAACATCAGTACCTAGAACATCTGAAGTATTTAGCCTTCTTTTAAGCCCATTGATGTAACCATCCGATTTACGGCTCTTAAAGCGGCCAGAGCGTGGTGAAACACCATTGACATCATCACTGTTTAATAACAAGTGTTCAATAATGTAATAAAGGTGCTGAACTCCAGTGAAGGCTGTTGTACTTTGTAATTTCACCTTATTATCAACTTGATCTAACTCGACATTAAAAATTCTAAATGAGTTATCTTCAGTTAAATCTCTATTTTTTACTTGTGCAAGAATTCCGCGTAAAAAAGAACTTATAATGTCATTGTCATCAAGCAATAGGTTTCTAACATTGGAAACCGGCCTCGCATTTTGGTTAAGTGTAAGAAATATTGAACGCGCAGCTTTTTTTAAATTAAAATCACCAACATAATCACTGTCTAAATCGGGCAATGTGCATAAAATAATTGGTAATTTAATACCACTTAAGTCAAATGTATTTATAAAATCTGGTGTCCATTCTTCATAATATTGTTTAAATGCTTCTTTAGTTTCCCCATCCCATCCTTTTTGAGTATTTCTATATAAAGCAAGTAAAGCCATAGCGCGATGTTGTCCATCAACAATTACTAATTTACTTTTATTTGGATTAACTCTTAATGTTACAAAATTATGACTATCCGGTTTGTCACCAAATAAAATAGGCTGATCAAACTGAAACACTTCGTTACCAGGAGAACCAGATCGAATACAAGACCACCTTTCTACCCCTTTGATAGTTTTAAATGGTTCTTCTATAGTTTCAACTTTTTCATAATAAGCTGCAGGCTTAACTTGATTGGTTTCTGTAGGCAGAAGCAAAACTACTATCGGGGGGAAAAACTTTACTGCCGCTTGATTTTTTTCATCTAAAATATAAGGGATCAATTCATGTGATACTCGTGCATCATCGATATCCCTCTGCATTAGTTCATCGAACTCGAGATCTTTAAAATCAAATATTTCTCTAAATGGTGCAAGCTCTCTTAGTAATGATTTATCTTGTGAAGAATTTGGATCTAAACTAACGTGTGTCAATAAATATTTGACTTCAATAGTTTCATTTCCATGCCCAGCTTTAAAAGTTCCACTAGTACCATTCATTGAAAGCGTCAACGCACTCTCAGGAGTATATTCAAAACTCATTTGATTTAGTTCCTTCCTAATACAGGGTAGTTGATTCTATTTAAAAGGTTTTCTATATCTTTATAAATATCTCCCCCATTACTTATCTCTTGGATATATACAAACATTTCTGTTTCAGGTATCCCTCGATTAACAACTCTCATAGCAAAATTATGATCTCGTTTATCTTCATCAAGCAATTGATTATTTTCTATCGCTAAAAAACTTTTAGTTGTATATTTTTCTATAAGAGTTTTATGTTTTTTTAAACGATTTTGCAAATTACTTGCCATTCCAATGTAAATTGGACTTGCAAAATTAGGGGCTGTTTCTATCAATATTTTGCCGACACTCTCAATACGAATAGGATCATTAAACAACCTATCAACCAAGCTGTCAGAAACTGTAGCCTCATGAAAGACTTTACCAATATACTTAGGTTTTAAGGCACCTTCTAATGTTGCTTTGTAAGGCTCTTCGTTATAAAAGTTAAGTATTTTACTATTAACAAATTCACGAATTGTATCTTTCGCAGAAATTGGTTTCCCTTGTTCCTTAAAGGTAATCACTCTTTGAGTAACAATTTCAATATCTTTTTTGCTCAACTTAAGGGGTAAATACCAAGCATATACCCCTTCAGAAGCTGGCACTCTCGAAATTTGATTCCATTTATATTTATTAACTGTCATTTTTATAAACTACAAATAACACAAGCTTGATCATCTGCATCATCTTCTTCCATATTTTGAAGCATTTTTTGCCAACGCTCCTTGTCGGTTGAATGTGACTTATAAATAATCCCTTTTTCTTTTTCTTTTCTTTCGGCGTGGGCAACCACTTCATCTAAATTTTTACCTTGTACCCAGGTATAACCGTTCCCTGAAACTTTTTCAATATTCTTGGCTTTTTCAAATAATTCAGGGTGATTACGTTTTAAACCCAGCCATTCATCTTGACGTTGAAAAAAGCAAAAATAGCAACCAGATCGAGAACGCCATTCATAATATTTAGGAACCCCAACAGTATCTCTAAGTATTTGGTAGATATCATCACGCTCTAATTCATCCTCTTTAAAAGGGAAAACAGCCTTGATGTTCTTTTTAGTACTAACATATCCATCTCGATTTTCATCAGCTCTTATACCTATATAACTAATGACAGGCGATTCACCAACAAATTTTTCAAACGGTTTGATTTTCATATTTACTGTACACCAACGCTGCCGTGGTGAAGGTAAAAAATCATTATTTACTTTTAGCCAATGTTCAAAAGGCCTATCACTTCCAATTCGAATTATTTCTTTACCCAAATAGGACTCCATGACTTTTAGAAACTCATACACTTCATCAAGCTCAGCACCTGTATCTGAAAAAAAATATTCTATTTTCTCATGCAACGTTGGATAGTTATCTTTAATATGAATAGCCAAAGCTGCACTATCTTTACCACCCGATAAGCCAAGCACATGTCTTGAGTCAGTATCAGCTAAAGCTTGCTTTAATGTAAAATGATTATCCATTGTTTGTGCCTTAAAAATCTATTGTGTCTATGTATTATCAGGTAATGTCGATAAGAAATCATCGACTAATTCGGCGAGTAATACAAGTTTCAACTCATTTTTTTGATCTGATAATAAATGATCAATTTCTTTACGGATAGACCTAATTGATTCACGTTTTTCATCATCAATTGTCACAGCTCGGCCTCTAGGACTAACTCCTTTTTTGAGAGACTTTAATAGTATAACATCAAAATCACCGCTGATATGTCTTCGGCTATTATCATGCTCTCTACGTAGCATTTCTAACTCAGCAATCCGCTTTGAATAATCACTTAAATTGAATTCAGCCTTACTACGATCAGCGTCCAACCAGCTTTTAGGTGGTTTAGAAGCTAAAAACATAAACACATTTTCTAACCACATTGCATCGGAATCTTTATCTGAGGTTAAACGCTTTATAAAAGCCTTAAGGCCATCGGTATCGACTGAGTAATCATCTAAACCCTGATAGTGAAACAAATGCTTACGGAGTTTATTTAAACTTAAGTCAGTATCTAAGTTAAAAGCACTACAAAGCAACCTCTGTTCCTTTTCCAGCAACCTTGTGTAATGATACTTAAGTTCGGTAATCGTTTCTATTAAAGTATTTGCATACGCCTCGTATACTTTTCCATCATCAGAGTTCAATAAGCTTTCATCATAACCTAAAGCATTAGGGAGCGTTTCTAATAAAAGTTTTTGTGGTGATTTAGATGTAGAAAATGCTTTCAGTAACTTATGCGCATTTTTACTTAACTCATCTGACTTAGTTTTCTTTGTATATTCTTCAAGATTACCAACGAATTGTGCTAAAGGCTTAGCAATATCAAGCAATGTTCTTTCTTTGTCGTCATTAAATAATGCTTTTTTGTAACTATCAAATAAGTTGGCTTTTAGCCCTTCAATTTTAAAGCGCTCAACCTTAAATAAATGCGGTGCTTTAATGAGTCTTTCTACAGCATTAAGAGTCAGAGCAGGAATAAACATCCCTTCTTCAAATAAGGCTAACTCATGAGCATTCACTAATAATGCATGAACATACAGAATAGGTAAAACACCTGCTTTAATACCATAAGGGGCTGATGTTAAAAAACCATCAAGTTCTAAAAATGACTTAGGATTACCATTTTTTGTACTATCAAAAAACTTGTTAATACGTTTCCAAGTAGCATCTAAAGAAGAACCTTTATATGGTGCTATAAGTTGCCACGATCCATTAATTTCAACATGTAAATTATGTTGTTTTAAAATAGACAGGTACATTGACTTTTCTGGAGGAAATTTATCGATACCCAATGAAAGTTCGTTAGGTTTACTAATCATTGCTGCTAGTAATTTATTTCTGCCAGCTATGGCTTGGCTTGATGGACGATCTCTATTAACTAATTCATTATGGAACGATGGCGATTTACTATAAATCTTCAATAAAGCAGACGACATAATACTTTGTAAATCTCTGCGCTTACTAACTATTTGACGTTCATGCAAAAAAAACCATTCATAATTTTGAGGTTCGAGTTCATATGATTTTATTAATTTTTGTGTTGCCGCTTCGGATGCATTTCTACGGTCAAAATACTCACGTTTAGCTACAGGATCTTCTTTTAAAGCTTGGCTTTCTTGCTCTACTTTACGCAGTGCAATGACTTCTGCAAATGCCTCTTTGAGCTGTGTTGAATTTCGGCAAAGCACGACAATATCGTTATCACCAAAAGCTTTATGTATTTTATCTTCAAATAGTTTAACGTCGTCTTGGCCATATGCTAGAAAGAAAATAATACGAGGAACATTACTTTCATTTTTTATATCTGCTTTATAGCTTTTTGCATCTGAAAAAAGTGGAATGAAATATCTTAATGTACCATTTTCAACTGTGTATTTTCTTGCAACTAGAGGCTTTAAAATTTTTGAAGAGTTAAGCTCTTCTGAAAGAGAAAAATTACCTAATAAGCTTAACTGCTCTTGTAACGCATCTTCAAGATCAAAATCGCTCCCCTGCCACACTCGATATTCATTATTATAAGCACGGTAAGTAATGATCGATTTTTTAGTTAATTCAGCAATTGCCAATTTAACTTCATTTGGCTTTGAACCAATTGTCGATAAAAGTGCTTCAGATGCCTTAAAGTTTCCTTTAGAATTAATGATATTGAATAAACCGATCGTTTTTAATGTTTTAACGACACTTTCTTTTACACTACCTAACCTTTCAACTGCCGTAACCACTTCAGCCCAACGTCGGTGGGTTAGATGGTCTGAAACTACTGACGATTGATTTGTTATAAAATAATCAAAAATAACATCGGGTGTTATAAAGCGACCTAACGACAAAGACTCTAGAGAATGAATAAAACCATGCTCTTCTGTACTACCTAAAAAATTAAAGAGTGTTCTTTCATTTTGGGCTAACTTTTGACAAAGGTGAGGCAAAATTAATGCAGATAATGGGTGCAATGGATAGCACTCTTTAAATAATGTTTGCGCATCAAATTCATTTAGTACTGATGGAAGTGCCTGCTCTGAGGACAAAACATTAACTATATCTGTAATTGCATCAGCAGTGTCAAAAAACTCTAACTCTGAGTAATTATTAACTATTGCCTTGGCGACTACTTTTAAAGTTTGCTCTGACGACTCTAGAAAAGGTACTTCTTCAAATCGGCCTTGTACTTTTGCCCATTCATTTTTTAATGTTTCTCCCAAACCTTTAGCATACTGCTCAAACGACTGGTGTAAGAGTACAAACATTAATAGATTGCACGTATGTCCTTTGCAAGCAAGCTCAGCTAGTTCTTGCAATAAGAAAACATCATTTGCGCCGTAATGTCTTGCTTCATATTCTAAGAACTTACCGAGCTCATCTACAACAAGTAGTATACCTTTAGGTTTTATACCATCAATTTTAGCTATTTCATCTTGTACTTGCTTGAATAGCTTTACAACATCTGAAGAAGAACAACCTTCTGTAGTCGCAGCTTCTAACTGTTCTATGAAAGCTGGTTTCTTACCTTTTCGGGTATTCCAAAATGTATTAACTGACTTATATAAAGCAATAATAACTCTTGTACTTAATGACTCAGGAGAACCTGATATGAGAACTTTTAAATATCCTGAACTGTCACTTGTGTGCTTTTTAAATTCGCTACATTCATCAATATGATTAGCTTCTAAAACTGAAAAAGCACTTTTAGTTAAAGGGGCTAGGGGATCACTAAGTAAATGCGATAAAAAAACACTAAATGATGACTTACCTGAACCATACGGACCAATTAATGACCAAGCTCTTGGTTGAACTTGTTCATTCAAAGACTCTGTTATACGTTTTAATAAACGTTTAGATCTTGATGTTGGTATATAAGAAGCTATTGTACTACCCGATTCATGATCCCGTTCTAAATTGATAGAACGTGTATACTGGCTGTTTATAGTTATATTTTGCAAGATCGACATTATACTTTACCCTCTTCAAAATATAATTTTAAGTATTCAATAGGCGACACTTCTTCTAACTTAAATACCTGGTGTATACCTGCTGATTCATTAATTTCAAACTTGCCTGGTATATAACGGATTGCCTCTTCTATTAATGCTAACGTTTGGCTTTCTGTTGTTCTAAAAACAGCCCCTATCGCAGCCCAATCACCTTGACTATATATGAGCTCTTCAACAGGAATTGTCGTAGCTTGTCGACTTTCAAATATTTGCGCTAAGGCAAAACCAACTACAGACTCATGTAAGGTAGCTTTGACTGAAGCTGCTGATTTATACTCTTTATTTACAGTTGCTTCAATTAAACCTAATTGGCTCATTGGTGAGTCTAATATATCATCCCAGCTTTGCTTTTTATCAGCTTCTACACTGCTATACATTCGGGTTAAAACTGAAATATCATTTTTTATTGTTCCGGCTGACGTGTTAGCGGAAATATTTTCTTTAATAAAATCATTTAACGCAGTACGTAACTCATCTTGTGTAAATTGCGTTTTATGATAACGATTAAAAAACCAATAAAAGGCAGTTGCTTTAGTGGCATTTGATGCAATTAGCCAATGAAGTAGCCATAACGTTGCTTCATCTTCCAAGTATGCATCCCATCCAGGCTCTAAATTATCTCCCATTAACGCCATACCTAAGTCTGTAGGTATTAAAAAGCCTTTTTCACTAGACGTTAATAGTTGAGTTGCTTGTAGCCAATACTTTATTGAAGCCACCATATTTTTACCAACGCCAAGTTCGACCACTGCGTTATCTGATTTAAAAATATCACTTGGTGTATTATCATTGATATAAGATAAGTTTGCCCAAAACCCTTTTGTAAGCCAACCATAGCGGAGGAAAAAAGTTTCATGTCGGCCGAAGGCCGCTTTTTTAGGATTCAGTTTCATTATTTATCGTTTCATTTTTTATACATCGAAGTGAAATGAAACTATGCCAAGAGCGATAGTTTTTAAGACACTTATGATTTATGTATGCTTACTGATAATAGCCTAGCTATCATCCCGTCTATACAAGGTCGCTTACTAAAAGCATAAATCGCGATGTTGAAATACATCTCCTAATGATACTGTCTATAGATCCAGTTTTAAAGCTTTAAAGTGTATTCATTTTCAAGGTTCAGACTTACTTATCAGAATATAGTTATAGCTTTATGTATAAAGGCTTTGATAAACATCGACTCACTAGGTTTTGTGTATAAAAATCAATTGATCTTAGAAGACTAATCAGCACTACATTTGTATCTATTTGTTGTATATGTATTCTCCCCGTGATCACACCTGAAACTGAGTTAATGATGAGTAATTTACAGCATGGATGCTGTAAAAAGCGTAGCTTGGCCATGGATGGCCTATCTACGCTGATTACGTTCACATAATTAACGGCAGTTGAAAATCTAGTGTGATCTTCGGGTGCGCCGAGAGAGTCCAGAGAGAGGTCGGCGGCAGCCTCTCTTTGGTTGCCATCGTCAACGCGATAAAATCTCGAATAGAGGTTATTTAATCCCTTAAAAAATCTCAATTGAAACCAAAAAATCACGGCTAAAGCCGATTCCTACAATGGTACAAAGCGCTAGGTTCTAGGAAAGTGACTAGACGCTAGGTATGCTCGCAGCTCATTGCTCGAAGCCCGCAGCTTTTGTCTGCTCATTTACCCTCATTCACTTCTCTTTGTGCAAAAAAAATGGCTAGGTTCTAGCAAAGTAACTAGGCGCTAGGCTGTTTGCACAAGCTCGTAACTCGAAGCCGTTATCTTCTCATTTACCCTCATTCTCTGCTCATTGTGCAAATTGTTTTTAACTGTAGTTTGATCCAACTAAGCTAACAGTCTACAAAAAAACACTATATAGGTTATATTTTGTAGACTTAGAGGCTCTAGGTTTTAGAGAAGTAACTAGGGGCTAGGTATGTTTCGCGGCACGTAGCTCATTGTGCAAAAAAAGGGTTAGGTTCTAGGGAAGTAACTAGGTGCTAGGATTATTGCGTAGCCCGAAGCTCGTCGCTCGACACCCGCATCTCGTCACTGATCTTTTTAAATCACCTTGCAAACACACCAAATACCGCTAAACTAATCATTAACAATCCAATGACTGCATAAGTAATCATTCATGAAATCTGAACAAGCATTAAAACTGGCGCAGCGTTTGGGGGATTTAATTCGCCAGCACCGAACTTTGCATTACACACAGAGCACCTTTGCCAAGATGATTGGCGTATCACGCTCTACCGTGCAAAAGCTTGAGCAAGGTGACGTGGTTAAAAGTGATATTTTATTTGAAGCACTGGTGGTGTTGCAATTACAAGGGTCACTGCTCGATGAAATTAACGAATTAGCTGCTGATGTAGGTGGCTATAATGCACGGCAACGTAAAACCAATAAAACACAGGTGATTAACGATGACTTCTGAATGCTATGTGTATGGCGAAAGAGTTAGGTATTCGGTGTGCAAATACCCAAGTTCATGAAACTGAAAACGGTGATGTACTGCTGGTTGAACGATTTGATGTAAGCGAAGGTTTACCAACTAATCACTTTTTAAGTGCCAATAGCTTACGACATCACCCCAAGCAATAACTCAAAACAACATGGTATAGGACTTGGCGATGATGGCCGGTATGCCAGTATCGCCAATTTATTATCGCAAGCTAAACGTTTTGGTTTAACGAGGGCAAAAGCGACAAAAATAATCAGCCAGATGAAAGACTATACCCAGCAATGGCCGAGCCACTTTAAGCGCTTTGCTAATATCAACGATATAGATATAAAACGCTTAGCAAGTGTTATTCCAGATATAGAATAGAAAGGTTCTAGGTAAGTGACTAGGTGCTAGCATACACTCATTACCCGCAGCTCGAAGCCCACAACTTTTGTCTTCTCATTTACCCTCAATACCTTCTCTTTGTGCAAAATGCCTTTAAGTGATTTATTCACAAAGAAGTTAAGAGGCGCTGCGCTGAAGAGGAAAAATATAAAGACCGCGTCAGCAAGCTTAACGCCTACGGTAGTAAAAGGCGCTAGGTACTAGGATTAGCCCGCAGACCGTCGCTCGAAGCACTTTTTATCTTCTCCGTGCAGCGCAGCGCCTCAGTGGCCCTCGGTGGTAAAAGTGGTTTTAAGATAATCACGGCTAAAGCCAGTTCCTACGACAGAAAAGGAGCTAGGTGCTAGGATCAGCTCGTCGCTCGAAGTCAGCAGCTTTTGCCTTCCTCATTCATTCCTCCTTTTGCAAAAAGTTATTAACTGACTGATTCACCACAGAGATAAAGAGGCGCTGCGCTTTAGAGAAATAATATAAAGATCGCGTCAGCAAGCTTAACGCCTACGGTAGTAAAGGTGCTAGCTAGGATTAGCCCGTCGCTCGAAGTACTTTTTATCTTCTCCGTGCAGCGAAGCGCCTCGGTGGTAAAATAGGTTTTTAAACAATCACAGATCGAAAAAGCTGCTAGGTTCTAGGGAAATGACTAGGTGCTAGGATCATTGCGTAGCCCGAAGCTCGTCGCTCGAAGCCCGTAGCTCGCATCTCGGCACTGATCTTTTTAAATCACCTTGCAGACAAGTTAAATACCGCTAAATAAATCATTATTAGCTTAATGACCGACTATCGAGTCATTAAGATTGCACTTTATTTACTTTTTTCTTAGCCAAAACAAGCTGCCTTCGGTGGCTATCCAAGCTTGTTTGCCAAGTGAATTTAGGTATATACCCACTTCTTCTTTACTGCCTGGGCTGTAAAAATGAAACTCCTCAGATTTCAGTTTTTCTTGCCCGGTGAGTATTTTTATAAAATGCTTATTAAGCTGTTTAAGTTGCTTTTTGTATTGCTTAGCTTTGCTAGAGTCACCATGTTTATGAAACTCACTCAAGGCGCGGCTTGCTGTGGCATGGAGCTCTTCGCTGTCGAAGTCGGCTAAAAACGCATCCAGCTTTTGCCACTGGCCTTTAATAATGTAGCAATTCATTAGCCAATGGCGATTAGCTTGATTATCCATGGGGTTTAGTTGCCAAAGCGCTTCAAATTCGTCAATAGCGTATTGTATGTTACCTTGTAATGCGTTGATTTGTGCACGATGCGCTCGTAACATCATATAAGGGCGTGTTTCGTGGATCAGCCAAAAGTGGCCTTGGTTCTGTGCTATGTATTGCTCTGTAATAACACCTTCAAACAGTTCCAGTAACGCTGCTATAGGTTCAAATGCGCTTGGAGTAAAATCGCTAAGGATTGCTTCCATTAATTGATCAATCACTTCGTCGTCGAGCACTTTACCAGCAAAGTCATCGTTGTGGTGTTCACCTGCAAACTCTTCCGCAAATTGTTCGTTAAACGCGGCTTCATCTGTCCAGCTGGGGTTTTCAATAAAACGAACGCTATAAAGCACATCGGCTACAAAATAGCTGTAGTTCTTTTTATAGGCTTGCGCTAGGCCTTGGTTGTCAGCAAATTTTTTAACTGCAGCTTGTTCAGAGCTAAATGCACTCAGTACTTCGTTTAAACTCGTTAGCAGGTCTTTTTGGTGTTTGTTTAGGCTGCGTTTGTCGATAAATTTAAGTGCTTGTAATGCCCCTTTACAGTAATTAGGCAGTGGCATATTAGCTTTGAGTGAATCGCGGTAGTCGGTTTTCGATAAGCTGCATTTAGTGGGCATTTTAAGGTCTTCGGTCATCACTTTATGCATGCTGTTATTGTAATTTTCCATCAGGCTTTCGAGGTACTTTAGCTCAGTGTCTGTTGTAAAATTAATGTCACCTAATAGGTCTGACTGCCATTGGCTGGGCATTATTATGTCGGGCAGTAAGCCTAACCCTAAAAAATAACCTTGGATAAAATAGTAATCTGGTTTTTTATCGCTTAATACAGTTAATTTAATGACATCACTGCGTATTTTGGCGGGCGACATAGCTTGTCCTGCTCTTTATAAGTTGGCTCTAGTGTACCAATTGATTTATGGGTTACAAGATTATGGCGCGAAATTTTCGATAAAAACAACGATAGGAAGTTGATTAAGTTCATAACAAAAAACCCAGAGCGGTACTCTGGGTTTTTTGTTATTCGTTGAACTACCAAGTATTTAGTTATTCAGCAGCACATTCAGGCCAATCATAGAATAAGCTTGATTTGTTAGCGGTACGCCATGTTTCATATACGAAGGTGATTTCAGGGATTTCTTTAATGTTAAAAGAAAAATGAAATCCTTCAGACGCTTCTTCGTTACGAATACACGCGACCACTGGCAATATAGTTTTAAATGCAACTGATTCGCCCTTTGCTATTACTTGCTCATTTTTTAGGTTTTCGAAACGCGGTGTTAAGCTTGCTAACTCACCATTAATATGGCGCACCTGTAAGTTTTCAATGGTGTAATCTGCATCAGCGGCGGTTAATGACCAGCTAATATAACCCTCTTCAAGATAAGGTTTAGAGCTGGCACTAAAGTCGTTCGCAAAGGGTGGAATATTCTCATACGGTAATGGCTGCCATAAACTTTCATTATCTTCATTGATGCTACGTAAACGTACACCTGTAGCCTCTGTGAGTGGGTCAACGTCAACGACAAAGTCATACTGCGGCGCATCATCAATTAGGTCTGTTGCAGAATAACGGAATGTATATTTACCTGGCTTTGTAAATACTTGCCCACGGGTATTTGGGCAATCGGCTTCACTTGGGTTGCTAGTAAACTCGCCGCCTGCAGGGGTACTGACAAGCTCTTCATGAGTGAATACTTCATCGCCATCGGCATCAACGGTTACTGGGCGATGTAATAACGACATGCACGGTAAAATTTGATAGTAGTCTTGGCCAGGATTTAAGCGTCCCCAGCTACGCGCCCATACAACGGAACGGATCTCTGGAGCGGTATTGGTAAATTTAGCTAAACCACTGTCTTGTGCATACGCCTTAGCAAATAAGCCACGGTCATCTTCTACAATTAACTGCGCGGTATAAGAGCCAGGCACATCGGTGATCACTTTTGCACGGCGGTATTCTTGGCTTTGCGGTTCAATTACCGGTTCGATAGTCGCGTTACTGCCATCTGGTCTATCTGTCAGCTCCCAATGAAAGGTCAGTGGATCATCATTAGGGTCGCTACTTGATGCATCAAATACTAAAGCATCACCCACCAGCACTGACTTTGATTGCGCATCAACGCCGCCCGTTGCAGGTTGACCGTTAACGTTACCTATTTTGGCTTCCATGCTGGCATCAACTGAGATTTGGTTTTCACCATCAGAGATAACCATACGTACTAAATAACTGCCGGCTATATCGAGTGTTTGAATCTTTTTACCCATAGGCTTCCAAGAGCCTATATCCACTAGCTCTGCAGTACTGCCTGGTGGTTTTGCAACTAAAGTGGCTGCAATAATTTGTAACGGCTCGCCTTCAGGATCATAACCGGTAAAATTAAATTCAGCCCTTAAGCCTACTTCTTGTTCACCAATACTATTAGATGGGTAATAGCCGGTTGCTAATAATTTACCAACCGGTGGGGCATTGGTAGTTGCGTTAGGATCTTTTTTGACGGTGACTGTAACTTCTCTTTCTTCACTTTTTCGGGTGCCATCAAATACAAATAGCATTAATTTATAACTTGCCACAGCTTGTGGGGTAAAACGCACTACAGCCGTTTTTGTACCTGTAAGCTCTGGTAGTGGTACATCATCAGGATCCGTTGCTGAGCGTGACAACCATTGCCAGCGATAGTGTAGTGACTCCCCTTCAGGGTCAATACTGGCTGATGCATCTAAGATAGCTTCTTCACCTAAGATAATCGTTATGTCGTCGGCTTTAGCCACTGGTGGCGCATTACCCGCTGAAACGCTTACCACAACTCCTTTTGGTTTACTTGCTACGTCGTTATGAGTCACCACTAATTGCAATCTGTAATCACCTGCTAAATCGACAAACAGTGTGCTTTGGCTTTGCTCTGCGTTATTTAAATAACCCGCGCTGTCGGTGGGCTTTTCCATAAGCGTCCATTCGTATAGTAATGAATCTGTGCCACCTGCTGGGTTTACGCTTTGGCTACCATCTAAACCTACGCTATTAGTGCCTAAATTAACACTGTGGACTGACTCGGTAATTGCGACTGGGTAGGGGCTGGTTGCGCTAAGCGTGATACGCGCAGCTTCGCTATTATTTGACCCATCATTAACAATTAAACTCACAACATAATTGCCTGGCAAATCTGCAGTAAAGTCTGTTGTTATGGTATTGGTGCTGGTGATATTAGCAGTGCTTGTTGCTGGTCGCTCAATGAGCTGCCATTGATAGATTAAATCGGTTCCCTCAGCACTTGTACTCGCATTAGCATTAAGGGTGACTTTTACCGCACCATCTTTTAGTGAGAATGCTGATTCTGCTGGTGATTGCAGCTCAATAACCGCTGTTGGTTTTTGCTTTGTTGTTTGTGTACTGTCTTTGTTATCACTACCGCCACCACAGGCCGCCATAGTAAGCGAAAGCCCGACTATGGCTATTGCGCCAAATAATTTTTTCATTCTTTTGTACTCCTTGCTGATAGGTGTTATCAGTTAAAAATTATAAGTTAAGCTCAGCCGTGCAGTTCTTCCTGGTGCAGGTACTAAACCTAAACTTAAAGCGTCGAGGTAATAACGATCTGTGACATTATCGATAGTAAAATCGAGTGTTGTGTCGTCGTTAAATTTATAACTAGCGTAGATGTCTAAAAGGTTATAACTGTGCCAAAGTACCGGTTCATTAAACCCTGTTGGTGCGTTATAACGAGGAATTGAGTTGCGCTCTCCCATAAAGGTGCCACGCAGTCCAGCTTCTAATCGCTGCTCAAATAAACGTAAGCCAAGGTGAGCACTGGCGTGCCAATTTGGCGGGATCATGTTATTGATATAACTTTCAGGAAGGCCCCAATCATTACAGTAGTAGCGCACATAACTGCCCACGTTACACACTGCAATCTGGGTATAATGCGTGCCGCTAAGCTCAGCAAGCCAGTATTTTGTGTCGTAGCTAAAATTAAGCTCCCACCCATTTAAATCTAGGCTGTCGATATTTCGCATTCGAAAAAAATCGTTGAGGCCGCCTTGTTTTTGCTCCCACGCATTGGGTTGCGTACGGGTTAAATAGTCATCAACATGATTTTGGAAATAAGCGAGCTTAAAGCCCACTTTATAGTTATCCGTTAGTAATGCGTCTGTTAAATAATTAAGGCCAATTTCTTGGTTTTTAGCATGCTCTGGCTTTAAAGGGATATCTAACACGGGGCTTACAGACCAACCTGAGGTGCTTTCGAATAGGCTTGGCATACGCAGCGCTTCACTGTGGCGAATATAAAACTGTAGCCCTTTATATGCCTGCCACTTTAAAGCAACCAATGGTGCAGTGCCTGAGTGGCTATTTTCATATTGTACTTCTAGGCAACCACCGGCGCCGTCAGACACACAAGCAGGATCGTTGCTAGTGATGGTCACTGGGTTATTATCTTTCGATGAAAAGTGTGTAAAACGCAGTCCCGCTTCGAGTGTCCATGCTGTTAAAAACTGCCAATCGATGGCAGTAAAAGCACTAAATTCTTTACGCCAACCACTGCGCGACCCAGCATAAAACCCTTCGGTTTCAGGGGTGTCGGTATCCATGTCTTCATACTGGGCGGCAGCACCATAGCTCAGCGCTAGTTCGCCCGCTGAATAAAACATCATGGTATTACTCACATCAGTTCCAAAGCGCTGATAATCATCGCTGCGAGCAACATTATCGACTATATCTACTGAGCCGACACCTGGGGTATTTAAATGGGTAAGTGCATCGGTATGCCAAAAGTTGGCTTTAAAATCAGCCCAATCATATTTGCTTGGCTGCCAGCGATAACGCACTGTGTAAGTTTGGTTGGTTACTTCGCTATCGAGCCATTGCCTTGCTTGACCAAAAGAGCGTATTTGCGATGGCATCATTTCGCCGTAAGCGCTGTTATAATGTATGTAGCTCATTTCGAGGCTTTGATCGTTGGGCAGCAACACATTGCTTTTTAACAGCCAAGATTCACTCGAAAAATTGGTATTGGGGATGCGCTCATTGGCGCGAAACCGCGACGCGCCTTGCATTGATACTGCTGTTTCTGTGTACCAAGCAAGCTTGTCGGGCGCTGCGTAAATTATTTCAGGTGCAGGGCCGTTACTACCGGCATAGTAATTACCTTGCTCGCGCTTAGCATAAGCAGCAATTAGATCGCCCCACTGAAAATGCTTAGCAGCAGCAAAGCTGCCAGCATAACTAGCAAACTCAAATAAGCTGGGTCTATCCATGCCCTCCTCTGGGGCAAAGCGCTCTGGCATTATGTACTGCTCAGTACAATAACTCGAAAAACGACACTGTGAACGATAGGCATTGCGTGGTAAATAATACCCTGCGTATGTACCTGGCTCCGGCGTATTAGCGCTATTACCGATGGCGCTAACACGTAATCTAAATCCGCTGAGCTCTCCCTCTTTAACAATATCATCAGCCGATAATGTACTTACGCTCACCAAACCACCGGTGGCCCCCGTGCCATCAGCACTCATAACTGGGCCTTTACTGATTTTAAGTGAGCCAATTAAATCGGGATCAATGTAACTGCGACTCGATACACCAGCGTAGCCGCGATACACGGTGGTTTCTTGACGACTCCCATCAATGACTACGGGTACTCGTCCTTGTCCCTGCATACCGCGAATATTTATATCAAGTCCGCCTGAGTTACGGTTTTCGCTGATCAAAACACCCGCAGTACCTTGAAATATATCGCCAACACTGGTGCCTCTAAAGCGTTCAATATCTTGCAGGGTGATTAAGTTTACTGATGCGGCTTCGGTATAGGTTTGATCTTTTAGATCCCTATTACGACTTTGCACATTAATGGTATTTAGTGTGATCAAATCTTGGGTGGTTTTTTGTTGCACTAACCATGCGCTATTACTAACAGGTAAAGCGTGTAGATTGGTATTGCTTAACAGCCTTTGTAAGGCTGCCTCTATGGTCATTTCACCGGCTATTGCAGCGACTGAAAAACCACCGACAACACGCTCTTCAAATGATAAAGTCACACCCGCTTGGCGTGAAAACAAAGTCAGTACATCCCCAAGCCGACCTGCGGGAAGATCAAATTTGATCATTGTTAATTGTGATGTTGCAGGTACTTGTTCAGCAAAACTTGCTGAAGGGGTAATCACCAATAAACCAGTGACAACTGTGAGTAAATTTAACGCTGCGCGGGGCATAACTGCTTTCCTATTTCTTTAATGCATACTTATATGACGCATGAAAATAGTAATCCCGTAACCCTAAATGATAATTATTTTATATTTTTTCTTGATGAACTAAATACACATGACTATGAGCGAATTTCGGCCCACCAGCGGGTTCTGTAATGCACACTTGCACGAGCGCTACGAGCGACTGTTTTAAGGATCAAGTTAGTGTCATTTAACTGAAAAACGCCGGAGACAAGGTAATCATTTAAACTGGGGGCAATTTTTACAAACCCACGGTGATAACGTGATAGTTCAGCTAAAAAAGAATTGATTGGCATAGTTCGCACTGACAACAGCCCTGCTGTCCAACTACTGTAGTCAAATATATGATTGTCTAACTGTTGCATTGAATTTACGGTAATTTTATATAGCTCGCCGGCCTTGATCGCCTGATTGGTAAATAAGCCGTTTGCTTGCGCGAGCTTAACACTGCCTTGCATAACTTGAACTAAAGCATGATCGGCTTCATTACGCACAAAAAATTGTTTGCTATCACAAAGTAAAGTCCCGTGCTGTAACGTCACCTGCACAGGCTGCGTATTAGCTGAACCTATAAATTGCATTTCTCCTCGAGTTAAATCAATGTTCCTATTGTGAGCATTAAAATTCAGTTCAACAGTGCTGTTATTATTTAACCAAAGCTGGCTATTATCGGCGAGCGTGAATAATTGCCGTTGATTGGTCGTTGCGTGATCTGCGTTAAGGTACTGCCATGCCCCCTGTTTGTCTGCCAACCAGCTTACACTGGCAAGTCCTAGTGTGGTTCCAGCGATCCTTTTTAGCGCCTGACGACGACTCATGCTTTGTATATCATGATCGGTTTTTTTTAAGGTCATATGGGCAAGACGGGCATTTTTTTTACTCGCCCCGGCAAACGCAGCCTCCATGTTTTCTATCCGTTGCCATGCTAGTTCATGCATCGGATCGGCAAGCCGCCATCGCCTATATTCAGCCATATCTGCGGACTGTGCGTTGCCCGACTCTAAACAAATACGCCACGCAATCGCTTGCTGTACGACTTGCTCTGGTAAAGGTGTTTTTGGCGCACACGTATTATTCACAATCGCTTACTCGATATCGCAGTATGTAAGGGTGTAGCACTCAAGCATGGCTTTCGCCATGTATTTTTCAATAGAGGATAGGCTCACCTTGAGTTGCTTTGCGACTGCTTTGTAACTTAGTCCATCGAGTCTAACCATTAAAAATGCTGTTTTTTCGATTGCTCTCAAACCACTCAATAATTTATCTATTTGCTCTAGTAAGCTGAGCAGCTGTAGCTGTTCTTCAGGCGAAAAATAGGCTGCTTCTGGCATGCTTTCTAAAAATAATAGATAGTTTTCTTCTAGAACTTTGCGACGAATGTTATCGGTTACTAAGTTTCCGGCAACTTTTGTAAGCCATGCTCGCGGGCTTCGTATTTCGTTATACAAAGAGGGCTTATTAAGTAAACGCATAAATGTATCTTGAGCAAGATCTTGCGCATTATCATTGTTGTAGGTACGCCGAGCGATCCAGCGAACAAGCCACTCATGGTGTTCTTGGTAGAGCGCATTAAACCCAACTGAGTTAGCGGTAGTGCTAGTCAAAATTTAACTATTCCTGTAGCATATTTACCGCGAGTATAAATGATTTTAATTCCCATTCAAGTAAATTCAGATATTCTGCAAATATTATTAATAAAAAATTTATTATTCTTTTGATGAAAATCGGATCTCGTTCGGCATTAGTTATATAGCCAATAATTTGTCCATCAAAACGGTGCTACAGATTGATCTAGTTTGTTGGTGTTAGATCGCCGCATTTATAAATGACGTAAAAATTAGGGAGCAAAATGTTTATAAGAACCATGTTATTTTTGTGTTTAATCGGTGGTGGAACGTCTGCTGCTCACGCACAACAAGCAGCGCCGTCAACAGCCTCCAAAGCAGAAGTTACAGACAATGCTGTTACGCCAGCCGTGCATACAAATGAGCTATCAGCTAAGTCTTTAACCGTAGGAGCTGATCTTGATACAGACACCAGGGTGAGAGTTGACGAGGCGGCTTTTGCTGCACATGACTTATCGCCAATCGGCATGTACAAGGCCGCTGATGTCGTTGTGAAGAGCGTAATTATCGGGTTACTTTTAGCATCGTTAGTCTCATGGGCTATCTGCATATTTAAATCTGTACAGTTAAATATTGCTAAGCGAAATGCCAAGAAATTGCTTAAACATTTAATTCAAAGTGAAAGTTTTGCAAAGGCCAATCACACTTTATTACTGCAACAAAGTGGGGCCTTAACACTACTAAAAGCAACCCAACATGAATTACAACTAACCGGCGAAGGGCTTACTACTGACGAAGGCTTAAAGGAGCGCTTAATCGCACGTTTAGAGCGAGTACAAGCAGCACTAAGCGCAAATATGAATCAGAGCACAGGCATATTGGCAACGATAGGCTCTGTGGCACCGTTTGTCGGTTTGTTTGGTACGGTTTGGGGCATTATGAATAGTTTTATTGGTATTGCTAAAACACAAACAACTAATTTAGCCGTAGTCGCCCCTGGTATTGCAGAGGCCTTATTAGCAACCGCTCTGGGGTTAGTTGCAGCGATCCCAGCCGTTATTATGTACAACCATTTTTCTCGTGTAATTGGTAGTTACAAAGCACAATTAGCCGATATTCTCACCGCGATCATGATACTGGTGAGCCGAGATCTTGACCGAAAGCACCCTGATGCAAAACACATAGCCTACCTACTTAACGATAAAGACGCTGCAGATGCAGTATCTAAAGAGCTTTAAAATGGCATTTAGTAGTAACAATACCGATAGCGATGAATTACAAGAGCAGCATGAGATTAACGTTACTCCGTTTATTGATGTGATGCTGGTGTTGCTAATAATTTTTATGGTGGCGGCACCATTAGCCACTGTCAGTGTGCCAGTTAAGTTGCCTGCCGTTGCGGCACCAACCCAACCGAAAAGTGATGATCCAACTTACCTTACTTTGCAACAAGATCTCACTTTAATACTTGGCGAGAGAGATAAAATAAACCAACAAAATTTGCCGCAAGCGCTAAAACAACATGGTATTGAAACCCAGCAGCAAATTTTGATCCGCGCAGATAGCAAAGTGGAATATGGTCAGTTCATGGCATTATTAAATCAATTAACTAAAGCCGGCTACTCACAAGTTGCTTTAGTCGGTCTTGAACATGAAACGGATGTTGCTCAGTGAGTTTATTAGCAGGAAACGATACCAGCGCTGCTCGCTTGGTGCGTTGGCATGTTGTAGGCGCTTTTTTTATCGCCGCGATGTTACATGCCGCCATTGCAGGTTATTTTTTAATGCCGACAGAGCATAACAATACAGTGCCCATGCAAGCTTCACCGCACCTGTTTGCAGTCAATATTGTGGCAGCCCCCAAAGCTGAGCCATCGGCACTTCCTGTAGGGCCAGCACAACAAGAGTCAGCACCAGTAAAGCAGCAGGTAAGCGAGCCGGCAACAACAATAGATAAACCCTTGGTAAAGCCATTACTCGAAAGTAAATCTGACTTTACCATTAGCGATACACAACCTGAGCCTACACCAAGTAAACCATTAGAGAAATCTAATCAGCAAAAAGTGCAAGATCCACAGCCTACTGCGCAGCCTGATAACACCAGCATAAAAGGAGCCAGTGAACACTTGGTAGAGCAAAGTAGTGCTCCTTTGGCTATCCCAGTGAAAGAGTCAACAGTCGCATCTGGTCCGGTAAAAGGTGCTTTAAGTGAAGAACAAAGTACAGCTAAACAAGTATGGCAAAGTGCTATTCAGATCCACCTAGAACGAAAAAAGCGCTATCCACGCATGGCAAAATTAAGGCGCCAACAAGGTGTTCCTTGGGTGAGTTTTACCATGGACAGAGCAGGCAATGTTTTAGACGTCACCTTATTTAAAGCGAGCGGAATAGCGGCATTAGATAATGAGGTCATCGAATTAGTCAGACGTGCTGAGCCCTTGCCCGTCCCTCCAGCAGAAGTGACAGGGAATCCAATAAAAATGGCCGTGCCGGTGGCATTTTTTATTCATTAACAGCTACTCGCTGTGTTTATTACCAATTACTGAAATATAAAACTAAGGATATACAATGATTGCAGACCAACATGTTACCGATGAGATTAATACGCCTTCATTAACAACACTATTTAAACTCAATACCACGACTATTCACGATAGCCTTGATAAAACGATCATGACTAAGCGACCGTTTGCAAGTTTAGACCGTTATGCTTTATTTTTAGAAGTTCAATATCGCTTTCATTTGGCTATTGCCCCTCTTTATAGCGATACTAATTTAAGCCGCTTAGTGACCGATCTGCCAACACGGCAGCGCCTAAGCCACCTTGAACAAGACTTACGCGATATTAACGTCGATCTGAGTGAAGTAAAACCAAGCGTTAACTTAGTACAGGTTGACTACCCTGCCTCACTGGGTTGGCTTTATGTATCCGAAGGGTCTAATTTAGGCGCTGAGTATTTATTAAAAGCAGCAAAACGTATTGGCTTATCAGAAGAATTTGGTGCCTCACATTTAGCACCAGCAACAATTGGCCGCGGGCAATCATGGCAAGATTTTACAACGGCTTTAAATACGATTGAATTAACTAAAGAACAGCAAACACTCGCAATTAATGGCGCTCGCGATGCTTTTAGTTTGGTTCGTAACGCTGTTGATTGTGTATTTGTTTAAGTAATACCAATCGACTTAAATATTTAACCATTCTAGCGCGCTAAATAAAGCGCTAACTGCGTTAGTAATTTTTCATGTAGAACAACTAGATGTCAAAATTTCTGCCTTGTTATCACGCTATTTTTCTGTCGCTATAAATGGTCAGTAACTTAACACGATTGGTATAAAACATGAGCTGCAAGTGCATTAAAATTAAGTGATAAAGTATGAAGCATACAAATAAGAACAACTCGATGTTAGTTATCAGTAAATTTAAACAAGTGACTTATTTATTAAGTGGCTTGTTTTTAACCGGAATGGGGATTCTCGGTGCCTTTTTGCCGGTAATGCCAACAACAGTATTTCTTATTGGTGCTGTTTTTTGTTTTAGCCGTTCATCAAAGCGTTTTGAATCTTGGCTACTTAATCACCCTCGCTTTGGCAAAACACTGACCAATTGGCAAGCCCATGGCGCTATTTCTAAGTCTGTAAAAGTAATGGCCAGTTTGGGGATGGCTGTTGGGTATGGATTATTTTACCTAGGCGCGCAACCTTCGTTATTACTGGCAACTGTTGTCGCGCTCTTTATGGGTGGCAGCGCGTATTACGTTTTGTCTCGCCCTTTACCACCAGAAGACTGCTCGTAATGGTTGCCAGTTAATTAGGCGCGAGATTGATAACCTCGTGCCTAAGAAGGAATTAAGGTATCCAGCGCTTGCTTGTTACCTACAGCCTGTAAACAACTCACCTTTAAGTTACCCTGTCACCAGAATATTTACTCAACAATGGCAGTATCCTTTACGAGCAAACCGTTTGAATATCATGCTAAATGCTCTGAATTTTAGCAAATATAGCTAGCTCAGGCTAAGTGGGAAAGTAAAAGTGACGGTTATACCTTGCTCTGGCTGACTATGTATTTCTACATCGCCTTGCAGGGCTTGGGTGGCAAGGTTATAAACAATAGCCATGCCTAAGCCACTGCCGCCATTACCCCGGGTGGTGGTAAAAAAGGGTTCAAATACATTTTGTAATACGTTTGCGCTCATGCCATGACCGTTATCGCTATAGCGCAACGTATACGTGTTTTGCTGGGTATCTACGTGTACTACAATATTGATCTGGTTATTTGTTCTATCTTTAAAGCCATGCACGCAGCTATTACTCACTAGGTTCATAATAATTTGACTTAAGGCACCCGATACCGTCACTAAGCTAAGTGTATTGTCGCACTCAATTGTGGTGATGACTTGGTGACTGCGGGTTAATGGCGTGAGGCTATGTATTGTATTTGCCAAGTAATCATTAAGCATCACAGTACTAATATCAAGAGATGATTGATCAACGGCCGTTTGCTTAAAATTACAGATCAAAGCAGCAGCTCTATCAAGGTTACTACTTGAGATAGTTAAGCACTCATCAATATGCGCGAGCATAGTCATCAAGCTATTTTTTGATAACGTATTATTCTCTAACTGTTGGTTGAGTTGCTTTAGGTTATCTGTTGCCGAACTATTGGCGGTAACGGCAATGCCTATTGGCGTGTTTACCTCATGGGCAACCCCTGCAACGAGGTTTCCTAATGCTGCCATTTTTTCCGATTCAATTAGCTTTTCTTGCGTGCCGGTTAGCTCTTCTAAGGTTTTTTGTAGGGTGTTGGTGCGCTCAATAACACGCTCTTCAAGGTAGTGATTTGCAACTTCTAATTGTTGCTTAACTAAGCGACTCTCTTGCGCCGACAGTGCCCGGCCATAGAGATCAGCCAGTCCGGAAAGAAACGTACACTCGTCGTCCTCCCATTGCCTAAAACTGCCAGTGTGCTCACAGCAAAAAATACCGATCATTTTGCCTTTAAAGCGCAGCGGTGCATCCAACATCGAGTTTATACTTAATGGGGTTAAATAATGCTCAGAAAATTCAGATGTTGCTGGATCGGTATGCGCGTTATTAGCAATGATCACACGTTGCGTATCGAGTGCACTAAAATAAGCAGGAAAATTAGCCCGCGTTAAAATTAACGACTGATCTGGTTCACCGTTTGTTTTATCTAACAGTAATTGGCAATGGCATTGACTATTATCACTATTAAGTAACCATATACTGGCACGTGCAGTATTAAGACCGTCTATTATGGTATTTACAATCAATTGTTCTGCAAGCTCTATATAGCCATCATCTAACACTGCTGAGGTAGACACTTTATAAAGTAATTGCACAAGCTGTTGCCGCATTAATAAAACCTTGTTTAAACCAGCCAATAAAGTTTAGTTTAGCCGATCAAATTAAATTCACCCTTGTATTTATAACACTTTAAATATTAAGACATTGTTCAGATTGACTAGGTTATTATGCAAACTCACTCCTGTTGATACCCCTGACGACATTTATGTTGTTTAAGCAGTTTTACCAGCTCTCCTTTTGAGCTGGTTTTTTTTGCCTGCAGTTTACCGGCTGCATTTTTACAACGACCTCAATTTAGCAATTACCAAGCACACTGCTGTGAAATAACCTCGAAAGATCAACACGCCCTAGTTACTAATAGGTTGTCATGTTACAGTTTCACTCATTCATACAGCACTCTAATTATCGACTAGGCAGCACTATGCATCATTATTTTTTATCCATTTTAGTTCTTTTTGCTACTTTAGTTACAGTTCCAACAATCGCAGCAGAGTCTCGCTCTGAGCCCAGCCCACACCAGCAACAACAGGCGCTCAAAAAATTGCAAGAGCCGATGTATCGACCCTTGATGGAGCGCTATATTCTTGATGAACTTAAAGCAGTACGCCAAGATCAGCAAAAACTTCGCGAAGACGTTACCAAACAAGTCACTCATGCTCAGCTTGATACCGCTGATCGCGCACTGACTTACACCACTGATACCATCAATAATGTATTTTTTATCATCACTGCCACAGCTTCTATTTTGGTGCTGGTTGGCTGGAACTCACTACGTGATGTAAAAAACAAAGTCGAAGATATTGTAAATACCCGTGTCAGTGTGATCACCAATGAATACGAAGCACGTTTGAATACATTTGAAGAGAAGCTACGCGAGCGCTCTGAAGAAATTTTAAGTAACCAACAAAAAATCTCCGTTACTAATGAAGTGCACTCTTTATGGATGCGCGCTAATTTAGAAAGTGATATAGCCAATAAAATTGAAATTTTTGATGAGATTTTAAAACGTAAGCCTGAAGATGTGGAAGCTATCGCTTACAAAGCCGATGCATTATTAGAACTTAATGAAACAGCCCAAGCGATAGAATTGTGCAACCAAGCGTTAGATATCGATAGTGACTACGGCTATGCGTATTGGCAACGAGCCTGCGCCTATGCGTTAACCCATAAACATGCCGATGCGTTAGCTGATATAAAAATGTCGTTGGAGTATTCGCCAAACTTACGTAATGAGCTATTGCATGAAAGTGCATTTGCCAGTTTACACGACAATAACAGCTTTAATGCGATTGTCGCTGGCGATAAAAATTAACGTTCTAAGAAGTGTTCGATTGCTTGCGTGAGTAGCTCGTCGAGTTGCTCCTCAAACTGATCTTTGTTGGTTTTAAAGTGTGCTAGATATGCCTGCGCATGTTGATCAGACAACAGTCGAGCGTTAATGCTGTATTCGCGCTCGGCCTTACTTTTATCAAAGCGTGGCGTAAAATGGTAAAGAGCAAAATAAGGGGCGACTAGTTGCTGATTAGCATAGTCACAAAAGCGTGCAATTGTTTGCGCGCCAGTCGGCCCTAAGCAGCCTGGCTCGACACGATAAAGTAATTGAATTTTTTTATCATCGCTAATCTCCATACTCGTTGCGGCCCCTTTGTCTGCCTATTTATACTTTATCTAAAAAACAGCACTTTGGTAATTTTACCATTTTCAACTTGATAGCTAGAGATCAACTCTGTGCGCTTATCAACCACGTTAGGATCTGATGAACAGGTTTCTGACAATTCATGATCAATAACGATATTACCATGCACAATACGTTTTATAGGTGATGATTTAATACACTTTAATTTTTTAAACATTATTCCGTAACGTGCGATAAGTTTTTCTTTACCTTTAAATAATAACTCATTTGGGAAAGCATAAAACTCAACATTTTCATCATAGATACTGATAAATGCGTCAATGTTTCTGGCGTTATAGGCTTTAATTAATTGCTCAATAACCGCTAGTGATTCGCGTGACTGCTTTGCTTTAACTTGTTGTTTTAAAGTAAGCGCTTCTTTAGCTTGAATAACAGCTTGTTCAGCTTGCGCGACTGCAACTGCTTTTTCTTGTTGAGTTTTAGGAATAGCTGCAGGTTTTGCCGTTTCATTGCCAAGTACCTTACTGGTATCAACCTGTGGAGCATTTGGATTAGTTGCCGTTGCTGTAATTGGCTGGGTAGATTCTACGGCTTCAGGCGCTGTTGCTTGAACAAGCTCTGGGGTCAATGTGATCACTGCTGGACTGTCTTGTAATTCACTCTCAGTTGGTTTTTCCACAGATGCAGACTCCGTGGCTTTAGCTAGCTCGGCTTTATCTTTGGCGACTTTATCTGCGCCAGCTTTTGCTTCAGTTTTAGCTTGCGGCTCAACTGGCGCACTCTCAGTTGCTAATAATTGCCACGAAAATAATAAACTAACGACAAAAAATAACGGTTTCATACTGTTCCTGAGTAATTGAAGAAACGCTAAAATAACAAAATTTAGCGGTCCGCGATAGTTATTTACCAATACTGCTCAACGGTAATTTGCCCAGGCTCCCTGCGGCGATTACGGGTGTAACCTTGCTCGGTCAATAACGCCGATGTGTCTTTGACCATATCTGGATTTCCGCAGATCATAAATTGCGCATTGTCTGGCGTCACCGCATTGTGACAATGTGCAAACAAACTATCATCGGCTATTCTACTGGTGATCCGCCCATCTAAACCAATAATAGCCGGCTCTCGACTCACTACAGGTAGATAATGCAACTGCGGATACTGCTGCTGTAACTGAGTGATCTTTGTTTGGTAACTTAAATCTGCATTTAAACGCACGCCATGCACTAAAGTGATGTGCTTAAACTGCTGCCACACATCGCCTTGCTCTAAAATAGATAAAAACGGGCCAATTGCGGTACCGGTACTAAGCATAAATAGCTGTTCACTGGCCGGAATTTCATCAAGAGTAAAAAACCCACTGGCACGGCTTTCAATCATTACGGTATCACCCGCTTTAAGCTTAGCTAAGCGCTGTGATAATAAGCCATCTGCCACGTTAATAAGGTAAAACTCTAAGTCAGGCGAGCTTGGCGCATTCACATAAGAATAAGCCCGCGCAATACGCTTTTCATCCATCATCATTGACAGCTTAGTAAACTGCCCCGCTTTAAACGGCTCTACATCCGCGTTAACAATTAAACTAAATAAGCTGTCTGTCCACCAAACGATGTCTTTAACACTCGCCTCAATCCAATTAGACACAACCCACCCTCCTTTTTTATTACTTTATATAACAGTGGCAAGGGAACAGGACTGTGTCAATGATCAAGAAGCTATAAGTTTTAAGCGGTCTGTATTTTACAACTTAGAACTTATGACTCATCGCTTAAAGCTCATAGCATAAAAAAAGCCGCCTAGGGTTACTAGGCGGCTTTGGAGGTTAGTCTCACTGTATTTGGGCGTGTCTCCAAACAAGTGAATACGTTACCAAGGAACTTTTTGCTTATTACGCTTCGATTGACTCAAGCGCAATTTTAACCATTTCATTAAAGGTGCTTTGACGCTCATCACTGGGGGTTGCTTCACCGGTGATCACGTGGTCACTTACGGTAAATAATGCCATCGCTTTTGCGCCGTATTCAGCGGCTACGCCATACAAGCCTGCAGTTTCCATATCAACGGCTAACATACCTAATTTATCAAGTTCTTGATAAAAGCTGTTATCGGCTTGATAAAAAGTATCGGTGGTAAATACATTACCTACTTTTGCTTTAATGCCTAACCCTTTAGCTGCGTTTACGCCGTTAAGTAGTAAGTCAAAGTCAGCAATTGCGGAAAAATCATAACCACGTACACGCGCACGGTTTACGTTTGAATCGGTGCTGGCGCCTTGCGCGAAGATAACGTCGCGAATTTTAATATCGCTACCGATACCACCGCAGGTGCCGATACGAATAAGGTTTTTGACGCCGTAGCTAACTATCAATTCACGGGCATAAATTGACATAGATGGAATACCCATCCCAGAACCCATAATACTCACTGGCTTACCTTTGTAGGTTCCGGTAAAGCCATACATATTACGAACGCCTGTTACTTTAACAGCGTTATCAAGAAAGTTTTCTGCTATATATTGCGCGCGTAAAGGGTCGCCAGGCATCAACACAGTTTGTGCAAAGTCACCATTATTAGCTTCAATATGCGGAGTACTCATTATTCGTTTCCTTTTACAATTGGTGTCGTTAGCTTATCGATAAAGCCATCACCATATTCAAGTGCAGGTAAATTAAACCACTGGGCAAGGGTTTGACCTATGTCTGCAAAACTAGCACGTTCACCAAGCGGGGTATTTTCAAGTCCAGCTCGATAAGCAAGTACAGGTACATATTCGCGAGTGTGCTCACTCCCCGGGAATGTTGGATCACAACCGTGATCCGCAGTAATAATTAGTACGTCGTCTGGTTTAAGCTGCTTAAGGATCGTTGGTAAATAATCATCAAACTGTTGCAGCGCTTTGGCATACCCTACAGGGTCGCGGCGATGACCAAACTTTTCGTCAAAATCAACTAAGTTAGTAAATATCAAACTATGATCTGGCGCTGACGCCATCACCTCAGTGGTTTTTTCTAACAAGTTTTGTAAGCCTGGGGCTTTGTGTTTTTGGGTAATGCCTTGGTGCGCGTAAATATCCGCTATTTTACCAATGCTAATTACTTCGCCGCCGTCATCCGCTAATTTATCAAGCAAGGTTGGCGCTGGCGGTAATACGGAATAATCACGACGATTGCCCGTTCTGGCAAAGTCTTGATTAGTGGAACCCAAAAATGGCCGCGCAATCACTCGTCCTATGTTCATTTCATCAAGCAGCGCCCGTGTGATTTCGCAGACCTGATAAAGCTTTTCTAGACCGAAAGTTTGTTCATGCGCGGCTATTTGAAACACGCTATCAGCTGAGGTGTAACAGATTGGTTTACCTGTTCTTAGGTGTTCTTCACCCAACTGTTCTAAAATGGTGGTACCTGAGGCATGGCAGTTGCCTAAAATGCCCGGAATACCGGTACGAGCAATTAGCTCGTCAATTAACTCTGGTGGAAAACTCGGTTGTGTTTTAGGGAAATATCCCCAATCAAACAACACCGGCACACCCGCCATTTCCCAATGGCCCGATGGCGTGTCTTTGCCGCTTGAAAGCTCTTTAGCATAACCCCATGCTGCAATCGGTGTTTGCCGGTCGCTAACAAGACATGCTTCATTACCTGCGGCTTCACACGCAGCTACTAAACCCAATAATGATAAATTAGGTAATGATAGCTGTTCACCCGTTTCTGCAAAGTAGGCTTTAAGCAAGTGCGCAAATGTGTTTGCACCCAGGTCGCCAAATTTGTCTGCGTCAGGGGCTGCACCTATGCCTAGGCTATCTGCCATCAATATAATTGCTCTTGCCATGCTTACCTCGTCTATCCAATGTGGCTACTTTATATTCTTGTGCTTTTTAACGTACAGGACATAAGTCCTGTTTCATAAAACCTAAACATTATAAATTTCACTCCTTAAAACGAAGCAAGAGAGATTATTCGTGTCTTTTTTGCTATTGTGATCTACCAACAATGTATCCTTCTGTGTGGATGAGAACTTTAGTGACACGAACAATAATAGCCATTGCTGGCGCCTCTGCGTCGGGAAAATCTCTTTTTAGCCAAACTATTTATAATGAATTGGTGAATGAGCTTGAACCTGGTGCCATCGCCGTGATCGAAGAAGATGCGTATTACAAAGATCAATCGCATTTGCCGTTTGACCATCGTACGCAAACTAACTACGACCACCCTGATGCGTTTGAACATGAGTTAATGTATAAACATTTAACGCAATTACGCGCAGGCGAAGCGGTAGAAGTACCTACCTATGATTATGCGCAGCATACTCGCAGTGATAAAACACGCACTGTGATGCCAGCTGAAATTCTCATAGTAGAAGGTATTTTATTGCTTAGCGACAAAGCGCTACGTAAAGAATTTGATATCAAAGTGTTTATTGATACACCTCTTGATATTTGCCTAATGCGCCGTATGCAACGTGATATGGAGCAACGAGGCAGAACATTACAGTCCGTTGTTGAGCAGTATCAAGCAACTGTGAGACCGATGTTTTATCAGTTTATTGAGCCCTCAAAGCACAACGCTGATTTAGTGGTCACGCGCGGTGGTATGAATCGTGTTGCGATTGATATAATTAAAAGTAAAATAAAATATTTACTGCAAAAATAACAACGGGAAATAACTAAACATGACAACATTTATGAGCTTAGTCGGCATGTGTGTGCTGCTAGGCATTGCTTTTGCGGCATCAACCAACCGCAAAGCGATTAGTTTAAGAACGGTTGGTATTGCCTTTGCCATGCAATTTATTATCGGTGGTTTTGTACTGTTTTTTGAAGCAGGTAAAAACGCCTTAGTGAGCATGTCAAAAGCCGTATCATCGGTAATTGGTTTTGCAAATGACGGAATATCGTTTTTATTCGGTTCGCTTGCTAGCCAAGATACCTTAGGGTTTATTTTTGCCATACAAGTTTTGCCCGTTATTGTGTTTTTCTCTGCTTTGGTTGCAGTGCTCTACCACATTGGCATTATGGATTGGATCATTAGGATCCTCGGCGGTGGCTTACAAAAGCTATTAAATACATCACGAACAGAGTCACTATCAGCAACGGCTAATATTTTTGTTGGCCAAACTGAAGCGCCGCTGATTGTAAAGCCATTTATTGCAACCATGACTAAATCGGAGTTGTTTGCGGTAATGGTCGGTGGCTTAGCGACTGTAGCAGGCTCGGTAATGGCCGGTTATGTCATTATTGGGGTTGAGCTTAAGTATTTAATTGCAGCCAGCTTTATGGCAGCACCAGGTGGATTTTTAATGGCCAAGATGATTGTGCCAGAGACAGAAACGCCTAAAGATACTTTAGCTGACTTAGACGATATTGAAGATAAACCGGTTAATGTGATTGATGCAGCAGCATCAGGTGCGGCTAACGGCATGCATTTAGCATTGAATGTAGGTGCAATGTTACTGGCATTTGTAGCACTTATCGCATTATTAAACGGGTTGTTAGGTGGAATTGGTGGTTGGTTTGATTACCCAACCCTGACACTACAAGAAATTTTAGGCTATATATTTGCGCCGGTTGCCTGGTTACTTGGCGTACCCTGGAGTGAAGCAATTATAGCCGGTAGCTTTATTGGTCAAAAATTAGTAGTTAATGAATTTGTTGCTTATTTAGACTTTATAAATTATCGCGATACGTTAAGCGCACACACACAAGCGATTGTCACATTCGCGTTATGTGGGTTTGCTAACTTATCATCGATAGCCATTTTACTAGGTGGATTAGGCGGTATGGCGCCTAGTCGGCGAAAGGATATCGCACGCTTAGGGCTCAGAGCAGTGTTAGCAGGATCTATGGCTAACCTTATGAGCGCCGCAATTGCAGGTTTTTTCCTCTCGCTAGCTTAGAAACTTTGAGATGAGCCTTAGTTGCAAAACAATAGGATAAAGCTTTAAGGGGTTAAAGCCTTATCCGATTTGAACGATACTTCACCAAGGGCCGCAAGGCCCTTTTATCGTTTTAGCACAAAAATTTTTATTCGTTTCATCGTACTTTTCTTTGTTATTGTTATACTTAGTATTCTCAATCTTATCTGGGTAAATAAATGCGACTATTCATTAATTTTCTGCTCATTATCAGTGTTCATGGTGTTGCGCAGCCAAACTTAACTGTTGTCACAGAGCTGTCACCACCGAATCAAATGTTGATAAATAATCAGGTAACCGGCTACAGCACTGAATTAGTGAAAATGATAATCTCAGAAGCGCAGCTCAATGCATCAATCAGCATGTACCCTTGGGCACGCGCTTATAAGATGGCAAGTCATAACAGTAACACCTTAATTTATAGCATGGCACGCACAACAGAGCGCGAAGCGCTATTTCATTGGATAGGCCCAGTCGCACAATTTAAAATGGGCTTTGTGAAGCTTACAGAGCGCAGTGATATAAACTTTAATGATACAGAGCAAGCTAAACAATATAAGATTGCCGTGCAGCGCCATGATCTTGCATCACAAGTATTAGTAAAGCGTGGCTTTGAAGTGTTGCTGACCACTGATATTCAAAAGTCATATCAGTTATTACTGGCAAGAAAAGTTGATATGGTGGTCGACGATGCGAATTACATCGCCGCAATGAGTGAACAACTAGCTATCAATGCTAATACACTGACGTTTGTGCATGCCATAGAAGGACTGACAGTGGCAGGTTACTTAGCCGCAAATATCAATACTGATGAAGAGGCGGTAAAAGCATTACAGCAGGCATTTTTAAAGGTTAAAAATACTGAAAAATACCATCAATTAATAACGGCTAATTAATTCGCTATTTTACGTAACGATGCCGATAAGCATCAAGGTTATCAACCGCTCTAAGTTTTTCTAATTGCTCATTGAAGCGCTCAACTATTGCAATAGGCATCTCTTTATTAAACACTAAATAGTTACCCTGTAATGCATTTAGTGGCAGCTCAACTAGTTTGACGACTTCTTTACCACCGTGACCAAATTGCTGTAGTTGATAATCCAACGTTAATTCAGAGCTGAGTATTAAATCGATTTTGTTTTTAAAAAATAAGTTCATATACTCATAATGATGAGCCACTGTTAAAAGATTTTTATCTTTTTCAAAACCGATCCCCGCCACTAACTCTTCGTAAATATTGCCTCTAACAACCCCTAAAGTATATGCACTTATTTGAGAAATATCAGTTGGGTTAATGTGCTTATTACTCGTAAGTCGATAAAAAAATGTACGTGAAGAAAGCAACGGACCGACCCAATAAAATAACTCTTCTCGCCCAGCACTACGCGCGGTTGATACTAACCCTGAAAGTGGCTCTTTTTGCACTAAATCGTATGCACGATCCCAAGGTAACAGCTCAAATTTGCATTCCACATCAGCAAGCTCGCACAAAGTACGCACAATATCTAAATTGATCCCTTGCAGCTGCCCTTTATTGGAAAAATTATAAGGGGGAAACTGTTCAGTAAAAATAGTAATCGTTGCCTTTGCAGTGCAAGTAAAAGTGGATCCAAGGCTAAATATAAGGATAAGTAGTCGGTAGATAATCTATCTCACTGCAGAATAATAAGAATAGATAAATAATAGGAGGGAGAGGAAATTACGTCAATTTTCAGACACAAAAAAGCAAGCCGTAGCTTGCTTTTTTTATTCTACCTAGAAGGTAAAATTAAACAGCAGTGATGTTCTCTGCTTGTGGACCTTTTTGACCTTGTGAAAGAGTGAACTCTACACGTTGGCCTTCAGCTAAAGTTTTGAAACCTTCGCTTTTGATTGCTGAGAAATGTGCGAAAACGTCTGGACCATTTTCTTGCTCGATGAAACCAAAACCTTTAGACTCGTTGAACCACTTAACTGTACCTGATACGATGTTAGACATAGTAATATCCTGATATAAAAATAAAATAAATTGCTCATATGAGCGGGTGTAGCAAAAAATGAGATGGTACTTTAAAAACTTCAGGACGGTACTACAAGTATTACTTATACAACATCGAAATGGAGATTTATAGCTTTCATGCTTTCTTTCTAGCTGCGGCCCACTATATAGAGTTAATTAGCGATGTCAACCCCTTTGTGGTTTATTTAAATTAGATTAAACGCTAAAAGTAATAAAAAGCATGGCGACTTTTTATGAAATTTCACCACTTATCGCAGCTAATGATCAGCTTATCGCAACGGATGAGGTCATTAGTGCTCATCCACAGTATGCTCGGCGATTAACTATCGAGTGGTATCAGCTCCATCTCAGTTCGCTGTGCTGTCATCTTTTGTGCAATTTCATTATCTAACAGCAAGCACTTAGGTTTTAGAGCGCTCACAGCGCGATATCGACACAATTTAATTTTTAAAAATGACAAGAGAAAAACAATGAAACACTTATTACTCGCAACCGCGATCAGCTCAGCGTTATTACTAACGGCTTGTTCTGAACCTCAAACAACAGCCAATAACAATACTCAAACCGAGCAACCCACAACAGCCGCCGAAGTACAGCAAGCAAATCCACTGTTCGTGAAAAGCGTTTTGCAATACCAAACGCCTGACTTCAATGCGATTAAAGACGAACACTTTATGCCTGCGTTTAATAAAGGCATGACAGAGCAAATGACTGAAGTGCAAGCGATCATCAACAATGCTGCAAAGCCTGATTTTGCCAATACGATTGTTGCACTTGAAAAAAGTGGTGAGCTTTTAACCCGCACTCGCAGCATTTTCTATAATCTAGCAGGCAGTGACTCAAACCAAACGCGTCGAGAAATACAAAAAGAGTTAGCCCCTAAAATGGCCGCGCACAGCGACAACATATTCTTAAATAAAGCATTATTTGATAAAGTAGCGGCGATCCATGCGCAGTCAGAGACACTGCCACTTAGCGCTGAAGAAACACGCTTACTCGACGTTTACTACAAACGCTTTGTACGAGCGGGTGCGCAGTTAAACGATCAACAAAAACAACAAATTCGTGATATCAACACCAAGCATTCAAGCTTAACCACGCAGTTCTCGCAAAACCTATTAGCACTGACTAACAGCAATGTTGTACTCGTTGCAGATAAAGCTTTGCTTGACGGTTTACCAGCGGGTCAAATTGAACAACTTGCCAATGCAGCCACACAAGCGGGCCATCCGGGTCAGTACCTGATCAAAATCACTAACACTACGCGCCAGCCAATTTTAGCAATGCTGAAAAACCGTGAACTACGTGAAAAAGTATGGCGCGCATCTGCAGAGCGTGCGCTATCGGGCGAGAATAATAACCGCGAAATTGTGGCTGAGCTTGCTCAGTTACGCGCTCAAAAAGCAAAATTACTTGGTTACGATAACTGGGCTGCATTTGGTTTAGAGTCACAAATGGCGAAAAAACCAGAAGCCGTCTTTGATATGTTTGCCAGCATGATCCCTGCGTTGATGCAAAACGTTAATGCTGAAGCTGCTGCGATCCAAGCGAAAATCGATGCCTCTGGTGAGCAATTTAAACTACAGCCTTGGGACTGGTTATTCTATGCAGAGCAAGTACGTACTGATAAGTACAACCTAGACGAAAATGCAGTGAAAGAATACTTTGAATTTAACCGTGTTTTAGAAGACGGCGTGTTCTTCACCATGAACCGCTTATATGGCATTACTTTCAAACCACGCACTGATATTCCGGTTTATCACCCAGATGTTAAAGCGTATGAGTTATTTGATGCCGATGGTAAGAGCCTTGCGATTTTCTTTGCTGATTACTTTGCTCGTGAAGGTAAACGTGGCGGCGCGTGGATGAGCTCGTTTGTCAAACAATCTGGCTTAAAAGAGCAAAAACCGGTGGTTGTGAATGTCATGAACATCCAAAAAGGCGCCACAGGTGAGCCAACGCTTATTAGCTATGATGAAGCGACTACTATCTTCCACGAGTTAGGTCACGGTCTACATGGCATGTTCTCGAAGGTGAAGTACCCTACGTTATCGGGCACGTCGGTGTCTCGTGACTTCGTTGAGTTCCCGTCAACGTTTGAAGAAGATTGGGCGATGCACCCTGAAGTTATCGCAAACTATGCGAAACACCACGAAACAGGTGAGCCAATTCCTGATGAGTTACTGACTAAAGTAATTCAATCACGTAGCTTCAACCAAGGCTACGATACCTTAGAGTACGTTGCTGCTGCACTGCTAGATATGGAATGGCACTCATTAGCTGCTGATGCGCCATTACAGGATATTGAGAAGTTTGAGCAACAAGCCCTAACTAAGCACGGCGTGAACGTACCATTTGTACCACCGCGTTATAAGTCAGCGTTCTTCTCACACTCAATGGGGGGCGGTTATTCAGCGGGCTACTATGCATACATGTGGAGTGAGATTTTAGCGGCCGATGCCTTTGCTTTCGTACAAGAGCAAGGTGGTTTAAGCCGTGAAATGGGTGATAAATACCGTAAAGAGATTTTAGAAGTCGGTAACTCACGTGACCTAATGGAGTCGTTCAAAGCGTTCCGTGGTCAAGAGCCAGACACCTCAGCATTATTGAAACGCCGTGGTTTAAAAGCAACGGTTCAGTAACAATTTATATTAATTAAAAAGCCCTTGCAGTACGCTGCAAGGGCTTTTTTTATCACTGTAAACTATTAAGATTAACGCTTACGGCGGCGACCTAATAATGCTAATGGAGTAAGCAATAACATCAAGAAGCCAAAACTACCACTGCTTGATTTAGGTTTCGGCTGCTCAACCACAGGTTCAGCTTCGTTACCCACAGCAACAGTTACTTGCTCGGTAACCGATACTTGACCATCACTTACCACGACTGCGAATACAACGTCTTCGTCACTTGTGATTGCGCCAGGAGTAAAGCTCAGTACTGCTGTATCTGCATTGGATAGAGTTGCTGATGTGCCACTTACTTGTGTCCATGAATAAGTAAGTTCATCGTCATTTCTATCCGAAGCTACGGCAGTTAAAGTGCTCGTTGCTGATTCAGTAACGCTATTTTCACCTGTAATTGTTACAACAGGCGCTGCGTTATCACACGCTACGCTATCGCCGGCAACCACTGTTGAGAAGATAGGTGTTGTAACATTATTAAATGTAAGGTTATCTATCCACCAACCAAAATCGCTTACAGCGCCATCTGATGAAAGGCGGAAACGTAGTTTTGCTCTGTTGCCATTCAGCTCAGTACCAAAATTAATTGTTTCGTAGTTACCGTATACATCACTATCATCAATATTATTACCTGTGAACGTATCGCGATTTTGAATAGCTTGTGATTCGTTCTCAATTAGCGGGCCATCATAGCCTCGATTAAATGTACCGCCCATCTCAGTCACATCAACCCAGTTACCACCATTTACGCTGATTTCAACAACGCCACCATCCCACTCATTTTCGATAAGATAAAAATGCCAGAATGACACTTCAAAATTACCGGAGAAACCAATATCAAATGCTTTCGTTTCTACAGCCACATCTGATTCAAAATCATTGTTTTGGAGGAACATTGTTTGTTCGCCAAGAGCAAAGCCAAAGCTATTGAAAAAGGCAACATTGTCATCAGCAGCCATGCTTTGCGTACCTTTGGCTAAATCACCGCCGGTCATTACATTTTCTTTTAGGTCAAACAACGACGCAGCCGCTACTTCCATGTTATCCATAGTTTGCGCACTAACAGGCTGTTTTTCTTCAAAGCCCATGTTGACCGTATATGTAAATGTCTCACTTGCCGCTTCAACAATTTCATCATCAGCAGATAGCTCTGGGAATGAGACTTCGATTTCTAAGGTTTCGGCTGTTCCTGATTCATTTAAGATAAACTCAATAGGTGAGCTCGTTGTCGAAGCAAATGGCATTGTATCGGCAAATGTTACTAAGCCATCATTTTCAAATGTAACATCATGACCACTGACTACTGTCAGTTGAGCTTGAGTACCACTAAGCAGTTTATTACCAGTATTTGTAATGCTTACTGTTAATGTAGCCGTTTCTCCCTTATCGACTATACCGTCGTTTGAACAAAAACCTAGCTCTACACCATTGTAGTTTGCATCAATAGCCACATCTTTGAGGTTAAAGCTAGCCAGTTCCATCTTGTCAGATTCTACAACGCCCGTTAAATCTGCACTGAAACGATCTGGTGCTACAGCACCTAAACCCATGCCGCGTTTAGCAAATGCACCTAAAATCAGCTCATAATCTTTGGTATCAACAGCGTATGCCGCCGCTAATATCGCATCACGTGCTTCAGTATATAAAGGCGCAATTGGTGTTAGTTTATAGCCTGCAACAAGGTAGTTAGCCATGCGATTTTGTGCTTCTTCAAAACCATGCTCATTGATTAATGCAACATAACTTTCCCATAGCATGGTCGCCCAAATTTCACCCGCAGCATGTGGAGAGGCTACGCTGGTTGGTGAAATGCCCACATCTGCACCTGCATTTTCAGTAATGTGACGGAATGAAAGTGGGTTAACTTCTTTGTTTGTCGAGTATGGTACACGACGAATACCGTAGTAGAAGTCTTCAACAAACGTACCGCTACCATATGCTTTTTGGAATTTGTCATTACCTGTAATGTTTATGTCGTCCGCTTTTGCGATAAACATAAGTGAGTGGAAATCCCCCCAACCTTCGCCCATTGCCCGGCCTTGGAAGTTAATTAGCCCCGAAGAGTTACCAACAAGACGGTTACTAATATAGTGACCCCACTCGTGAGCAATGATACCGTTATCAAGTGTGCCATCTTTTAATGTAGCATTGTTGAACATATTAACAGTAACAGTGTTACCAGCATCGATAGAGTCATATATCAGGTGGCCATCAACGAAGTTAAGACCCATGTTAGGAATTAACACCGCATCATCTTCACCACCCATAGGAGCGGGCTCAGCTGAGTCTGGATCGTTATTTACAACAATAGCGCCAATAGCACCCGCTTCTTGCGCATGCAAAACTTTTGCAGTGAAATTACACGAACCACGATCAACTAAAGCAATTTTCCCAGCTAACTCTGCGCCATTCGTTGCAGGCTCACAACCATCGAAAAAACTACCTGAATCTATATCATTACTATCAACTAATCTTACAACTTCAGCGGCAATATCTGAGAACTGAGCTTGACCAAAGCCTGATACTTTTGAAGAGTCAAGAAGACCAATACCTGCATCAGAGGTAACCACAACGCCAAAATCAATACCGACTACAGCATCTTTACTATTGTATAAATACATTTGCATACGCGGGCTTGCGCCATCAGCTGGTGTTGACATATTAGCGTTATTTAAACCGCTATTATCTTGTGCTTGTGCCTCAATTGGGTCACCTTCAACACCACCACGTTCATAGTTAGAAAGCTGAGCTACGTTCGAAGTTTCATCAAAGCCATGATCATAAAAGAAATCATGCAAGAAATTGTTCATGTAGAACAAGTTAACAATTGCTGCCTTGCGGTTATCGTAGCTGTTCGCTACTTGATCAACTTGATATGGATAATCAAATGTAAAATCAGATGTTGTTTCAGCAGTAAAGTCACCTTCGGTGAAACCCTGTGGTGCAATAACATCCGCATATGCAAATACGTTATTACCAGATGTAGTCGTAGCGTCATCAGCAAGCCATGGATCCATGGTGCTTAACTTACTGTAATAAGAAAGGCTAACCAAAGGCGCAGCAAGAATTTCGGTTTCATCTATTTGATCTGGGCCATCGGCGGGGATCACATCGCCATGAGGGCCTTCCCAAGGATAACCATCCGCATCAGCCCAGACACGGTAGTTAAAATCAGCTGCATGCGCTTTTAAGTCTTTTTTGAAATATACTTTGCTGTTTTGTGCGCCAATAACATAACTGAAATAGTCACTTTCTAGGCTGTTTTGATCAGCAACTTCAACCTCAACATAATATGCTGATTCAAGCTTGCCATTTACCTCAAAGAATACTTTTTTAGCGCGCGGCTGACCAAGTACAACTTTATCACCACTTTGGCTCGTTACATTATATTTAACGTAATCGCCTTGTTCAGCTGACTTAGTCAGTGATACGTTAATATCTGCAAGCTTTTTAATCGCTTGCTTGATGCTTTGCTCAGCTCCAACAAAATCAGCTAATGGCGCTAATGAACGATTAGCATTTGAGCTTGTATTAGCGAAGTAACCAGATCCTGCAACTAAGTTATGTTCCTTATCCATGATAAGGTTATATTCTCGGTTAAATACTTCAACACCATGTACTTGTTGTTTATATTTAGCAGTTATAGAGCCACGCTTTTGCTCTGACAAATCGGTTAGTACCGCACTTACAATACCTTTTTTAGCAGTACTAACGCCTGTTAATGCATTTAGATAGAAATCTGCAGCATAAGCATTACGTTGTTCAGGTAAAACAACTGACATGTTAGGTTTAGCTTGACCTACAGCTTGCCAAAGAAAAGTTGCCTTGCCAAGCTGAGCATCAAAAATTGAATTGTGCCCCGAGACTGTTTTACGTTCTGCTAATGCTCGTTGCTGTGTCATTTGAGGATTAAATTGCACTTGAGAGCTGACACTTGGCGCATTAAAAAATCGAGTTTGTTCACTCGCTTGTATTTGACTCGATGCCAAAATAGCAGTGACCATAGTAGCAACAGCTGTTACTTTAAATTGAGACATTATTGATTCCCTATTGTTATATTTTTAATTCCGGTTAACAATCATAACCAAGATTAATGTACCGAACAACATTAACAAAAAATACACAATAGTGTAAATGAAAGTAAATGAACACGAGATAAAAGCGAGGAACAATGAAAAACAAACATAAATTACAAGTAGTTATACTTTCAATTGCATTGATGGGTGGGTGTAAAAAAAATGCAACGCAAGTTGATAGAGATGATGAAACAGTCAATTTAAGTACATTAAAAGAACAAGAGCAAGCTCTTAACTCTTCGAAAAAGCAGCATAACCCTGTCGAAAAGCAATTAATCAGCAAATCCATTAATAATAATGGGGATAAAATTAGCTATAAAACAGATAAATTACTCAAAGGGACAATCGTTTTTAATCATGCAACAGCAGAGCAAGGCATTGTTACAGGGACAGTTTTCATCACTTTGAGAGACGATATACTGCCATTGGAACTTAAAAATACATACGATGTTAAAAAAGTTACAAAGCATACGTATCGATTTTTAGTCGATAAAAATACCGACTTAAAATTAACTATAAGTGATTTAAAACAATTTGCATCTATTGAAAGTACTGAAATCGCTGTTAACTACTCACCGATAGAAGAGCAATTTTAATCACTGCACCACAAAATCAAAATAGCTATTAGGATAGGCTTGTGGCTGATAGGTAAAATGCCACCACTCCATAGCGTAAGGCGAAAATCCAGCGGCCAGCATAAGATTTTTTAACTTATACCTATTCGCTTGTTGTTCTGGGGTTACACGCGGATCGTCGGTATTTGAAATGGTATCGAACATATCAAACAGCGAGCCCATATTAAGCGCTTTACCTTGGCTATCCGTCAAAGTTAAATCAATCGTTGAGCCGCGGCTGTGGCCTGATTTAGCCGCGATGTAGTCACCTAGCAACTGGTCTTTACCTAAGTTGGGATAATACGCGGCTTTGGTTTTTGTGTCGGTTTCGTCATTAACCCAACGTACAAAATGATCAACAGCACGCTGCGGCCGATAACAATCATAAATTTTAAAATTATAACCAGCTTGCTCCGCCTGAGAATGTGCTTTTAGCAGCGCTGCAGCTGCTGTTTTATGGAGTAAGCATTTAGGCGCGTTATAACCTGCAATTGGCTCACCGACAAAGTTTCGCTCGCTAAAGTAACGGATATCAAATAATGCGGTCGGTATTAAGGTTGCCACATCAACAAACTCACTGCGATAGCTGTGAGCTGGGTCAACATTTGTATTGTTAGCTTCGCTGGCAATTGCCGCACAACTAAACGTACCAACACCCAGCAGTGAGATTAATTTAAAACTGATATTTAACAACATAGTTGTGGCTTTGAATATTAAAAACAGGCTATTAATATTGCATAATTAAAAACCATTGCCAATAAATTATTCCATGGAACTTGACATAAAAATAAAATCAGCGGAATACTCGATCAGCATATTATTGCTGTTCGACAAACTCAGATTGGATAAGCTGAGAATCAATAATACACCGATTACGACCCGTTTTTTTCGCTTTGTATAAAGCCTGATCCGCCTGTTTGAGTATATCTTCAACACTTAATTGCATTAGTGGCCAGCCAGATATACCTATCGATATGTTGATACTTCCTACTGGTTCGATGATTGTTTCTGATACCCGCATACGTAGTCGTTCCGCGAGTAAATAAGCTGATTTGGCGTTAATATTAGGTAATATAACAATAAACTCTTCACCCCCCGTACGTGCAACAAAATCATTTTCACGGGTTACATCAACAATAATTTTAGCCAACGACTGTAAAACAATATCACCAATATCATGGCCAAATTCATCATTCACACGTTTAAAAAAATCAATATCGATAGCAAGCACAGTGAATGGCGTTTGCTGTAAAGTGAGTTGCTCTAACATGAGCTCCAGACTACGTCGATTATGCAAGCCTGTAAGGGGATCTGTTTGTGCTTCATGTTTTAATAAACCAATCTGGTTTTGTAATAAACCAACCCCTTTTAGCATCGCTAAACGCAGTTCAGAGCTTTCATAATACCAAGAGCGTACTTGCTTTAACTGCTGCGATGTAGACGGGTTATCAAGTGTTTTTGCGGTTTCTGCTAGTTGCCGTAAAGGCTTTGCAATTAACCGAGCTAACACCCAAATAAACACAAAGGTTGCCAATCCGACCGGCAGAGTTCGATATAAAACATTCATCATTAAATCGTCTAATGGCGCAAATGTAGCGTCTAATGGTCGTTGCGTAACAATGCCCCAAGAAGCACTTTTTAATGGTGCATAACCTGCCAACATCACTATGTTTTGACTATTGGTTAACTGCCTAGTGCCACTTTCACCTCTTAGCACCGCTTCGATCACTGGATTGTTAAAAACTTGCTCACCGACCCGAGAAACATCTGGGTGATAAAGTAAGCGTCTACTTTTATCAACTACATAAATATAGGAACCGTCTTTATGAAAATGTACTTGCAGTAAGTCATGTAAAATTCCTTTTTGCTTGAGATATAAGGTCCCTCCTATATAGCCAAGGTATTCATTTTGAAGGTTAAATATAGGGTGCGAAATAAATATTATGAGGTTGCCGGTGACAGAAATATAAGGTTCACTGATCATTGGTTTTTTATACGCCAACGCTTGTTTTGCACCATCACTTTCTAATAGTTGCCCTTTTATCTTTAGACTCAATGGCGAAAGTCCTAATACCACGCCATTTTTATCGACGATCACCGTTGAGTTAAAGCTATCAGTTTGCAACCTAAGTCGCTGCGCCTCTTGTTCGAGCGTGTTTGCATCATTAAATTGAGTCGCAAGGACTTTTGCTGAATAAGCGAGTTGCTGTTGCGATGCCAATAAAAACCGATCCGTTGCAGAGACGAGTTTAGCCGCATACGCATTATGATTTTTTAAGGTCTGGGATTGCAGTTGCTGCTTTTGTACTTGGTAGCTGGAATAAAAGCTATTTAAAAAGGTGATCATCGTCACTGAAATAGCTAAAAACAAGATTAATTTTTTTAAATCAAGGTTGATATTAATAAGGCTTCGCAAAATAGGTCTACTCTATGCTGGCCTTGTATTTCCTTGGCGATTATCTAAACAACCCATACTAGCAAGTTACTTTCACCAGCTCCAATTCAATTTGCTCTAAACTTGATTTAGCACAAGTTAACAGTGTATTTATTAACTTTTACTTGTTTTAATCGCTTACGCTAAGCGATTGCTGTTTCCCCCCATGCAAAAATCGACTCATAAGCTGGCGTCTTTTTAACAAAATAAGCGAAGAAAATTTACCTTGCGCCAAAAGAATAAATTATTACAATGAGAAAATAAATAACAAATAAAAGAACATTATGGTTAAACATCACTGCCAAAAAATATTACAGCAATTACCCAGTCATCGGTTGCTCGCCTTAGACGTGATGCGAGGGCTGACTATCGCGGCGATGATTTTAGTTAATAACCCAGGAAGTTGGTTATATCTATACTGGCCGCTTAAACATGCTGATTGGCATGGCCTCACACCCACTGATTTAATTTTCCCATTTTTTATTTTTATTGTTGGGATGTCGATCACGCTATCGGTTAATGCCATGCAGGCCAAAGCAATTACCAAGCAAAGCATACTCAGAGCTGGCGTAATACGTACGCTAAAGCTAATTGCATTAGGTTGGTTTTTAGCCCTGTTTTACTACAATTTTCGCGACCCTAATTTCAGCTGGCTAGATGAACGTTTAGCAGGTATTAGGATCATGGGCGTTTTACAACGCATCGGTCTAGTTTATCTCGTTGCCTTAGCTTGTTACCTTTATATAAAACCAAGGTATATTGCACTCACCTTTGTTAGCTTATTAATCGGGTACGGCACATTAATGGTATATATGCCCTATTCATTGCCTAACGGCGAAATCGTTAAAGGGCTGTGGTTACATGGTAATAATCTCAGCGCTTGGCTCGATAATTTACTACTTGGCGCACAACATGTTTACTATGCCAATGCTGAGCCTTTGCCGTTTGATCCTGAAGGTCTACTCTCAACCTTACCAGCCATAGCAACGGCGTTATCAGGGGTATTATGCGGATACTATATAAGTACTGAAAAAAACCTTGGCAAACAAGTCAAAATATTTACCATAGTGGCTATTACAAGCATTATTTGCGGGTGCTTACTTTCATTTGTAACACCAATAAATAAAGCGCTATGGACGCCAAGCTATGTAATGATCAGCTCAGGACTCGCGATGTTGTGCTATGCACTGTGTAGCTATATTCTCGATATTCGTAAAGTTCGCTTATGGAGTGCGCCTTTTTTAGTGTTTGGTGCCAATGCGATTTTATTTTTTATGTTTGCCGGTGTGATTGCACGTATTCTAATTATGATCCCGGTTGGCGAAACGAGCTTAAAAGGTGTTATTTTTAGCAAAGCCCTGCAACCACTGTTAGGCAATTATTTAGGCTCATTTACCTTTTCATTGCTGTTTTTATCGCTTTCTTATTTAGTGATGTATGCCTGCTATAAACGCGGTATTTTTTGGAAAGTCTAAGCCTCATTAAGAGGCTACTTGGCTCACTTTATCCAGTAAATACAACACGGATTGATAATTAACGCCGCTGTGTTGGGTTAAGCCAATTTCACAGCTGCGACTATTAGAAATCCCCGAGCTGCAATTATTAGGCACTTGGCTGCGCAGTGTTTTTAATGCATTAGCGTTTAGCTCTGGTAAGTTAAAGCCTTTATCGCCGGCAAAACCACAACATTCAATATCGGCTGGAATAATCACCTCACTGCAACACGCTTTTGCTACATCCACCAATTGCTGTTCGCTGCCACGGCGCTTACTGCTGCACGTGACATGCAGCATTACCGGCTCTGATTGTGCTGTGAGCGTTAATTTAGGCAGTAAATATTGATAAGCAAATTCGGCGCTTTCAAGCACAGTTAAGCCGCGCTGTTGCGCTGCTGCTGAGGTGGTTAACGCACATGGGCTGGCGTCAAAAATAATCGGATAACGGCCATGTTCAGAAAGTTGTTCAGCAATAGTGAGTAGCTGTTCAGCCTTGCTGGTTGCTTGTTTCGGCAAGCCTTTACTCGCAAATGGCATACCGCAACATAGCTCGTTGACTTGCTTTGGTAGCAATAATTCAATTCCTGCTTTGCTCGTTAAACTGTGCATGACTTGCATGATTGAGCGTTGATCCAGCGCAGTTTCATCTGGGGCAAAGACGCGACTAGCACAGCTTGGCAAGTACACCACTTTATCAAGCTGCGTTGATGCAATGTCGTTACGGTTAATTGGCTGCTCACCTCGCGGCCACGCGGAATAATAAAGCGGTGTGCCAAGCAACTTGTTTGCAGGTTTAGTTAAACTGCGCAGCATTGGCGCACCAATAATATTACGTATCACAGCCAGACTGGTTAAGCCAAACCGTGCCGTGCTGGCAACTGCTGCAAAGTGTTTTACCGCAAAATTAGCCGCGTAACGGGCTGTTTTATTATCGCGTAATTGCTGTGCTCGTAATGACTTAATAAATTCGCCTGTATTGATCCCCACTGGGCACTTCATGCCACATAACCCGGTTGCGGCGCAGCTGTCTATACCTAAGTATTGAAAGTCATTTTCAATACTTTTTAATTGCCGATTAAGTTGCTGTTTAACGCTTAAGTCATCTGTTATGGCTAATGTATTAACTAATTCAGTGCGCCGCCGCCATAAGGTGATCCGCTGGCGAGGCGTTAAGGTCAGCCCTTTTGATGGGCAGACTGTTTCGCAAAAACCACACTCAATACATTTGTCGATGATGTCGTCGCTGCTGGGCATGGATTTTAAATGTTGGATGTGGCAATTTTCATCTGCGTTGATGATCACCCCTGGGTTTAAGATATTATCTTCATCAAACAGTTGCTTAATACGCTGCATCACCGCAAAACCATCAGCCCCCCACTCGGTGGCCACAAACGGTGCCATATTACGCCCTGTGCCATGCTCGGCTTTTAATGAACCATTCAGCTCTACCGCAACCAATTGCGATACATCCTGCATAAATTGCTCATAACGCGCTACTTGCGCTGGTGTATCAAAGGCTTGAGTAAACACAAAATGTAAATTACCCGCTAGGGCATGACCAAAAATAATCGCTTCATTGTAGCCATATTTATCAAATAACTGGTGCAGTGCCTGCACGCCTTGCGCTAACACGTCCAGTTCAAACGCCACATCTTCGATGATCACTGTGGTGCCATTCTCTCGTACAGCCCCTACAGCAGGAAAAGTTCCTTTACGAATATTCCACAATAGCGCGTTGCGTTTTACATCCGTTGAAAACGCCATTGTCACTAATTGATGGGCGCTGAATTTTGCCACTAGTTCATCAATTTGTTGTTGTAAATCAGCCAGCTTAACGGCATCTTCCGCGCGTACCTCAATCAGTAGTGCCGCGCTATCGGCTGGATAACTGTGCACATCTTTAGGCATAATGGCATGTTGTGCCACCGATATCAGTGAGCGTTTATCCAGTAACTCAACCGCCGCGACATCCAAGCTTGCCAGCTGTTTTACCAATTCACAGACTTGGCTTATATCGTCAAAAATAATAAACGCGCTGCTTTTATGGGCATGTTCAACCACCGTATGATAAGTAATATCAGCGATGAATCCGAGTGTGCCTTCCGAGCCAATCATTAAATGTTTGATAATTTCAATGGGATCTTGGTAATCAAGTAACGCATTTAGGCCATAACCAGTGGTATTTTTTAACCGGTATTTATGCGCAATGCGCTGTGCTAACTGAGGATTACTGCTGACCTCGTGGGCAAGCTCAGTGATATCCTTAATAAACTGCTGATGAGTTTGTAAAAATTCAGCACGACTTTGCTGACAACGGGTATCAAGTACTGCGCCGTCAGCGAAGATTAAGGTCATGTCCTTTACTGTATGGTAACTATTTTGTGCAACCCCACAACACATACCAGAGGAGTTATTAGCCGCCATACCGGCAATTTTACAACTATTGATTGAGGCCGGATCAGGGCCAATTTTACGGCCAAAAGGGGCCAGCAACTGATTAACGCGAGCACCAATAATGGCCGGCTCTAAGCGAATAGTATGACCTTGGTTTTCAATTTCATAGCCTGACCATGAGTCGGCAAGTAATACCAACACTGAGTCAGTGATAGCTTGCCCAGATAAACTGGTGCCCGCGGCACGAAAAGTAATCGCGATTTTATGCGTGGCGGCGGCACTAATAACTTGTTGCGCTTGACGTTGATCGCTAACTAATACCACTAATTGCGGCACTAAACGATAGAAACTAGCATCGGTGCCAAAAGCGTAGCGCCTAGCGTAATCTTCAATAAACGCCGAGGCAGGCAGCTTATCACTGAGTTGTTGTTGAAATAGTGTCAGTGCTGTTGCCATTATTTGCCCCTTTGCGTTCTATTAATTAACTCGCTTGGCGACCCACCAAGCATTATGGAATATATTATTACTTGAAATAAGAGCGAATTACCATTAATAAAAGCTCTTCTAATATTATTTTTTTTCATCTAAATAACTATTACGCCTTAATATTTATGTAATGTTAAGGCAAGCATGTGATTCGTCGGTGGTTTTTGCAGTTCTGAAAAAAAACCGTTAACGTGGCAAAAATATGTTGTATTTTAATCCAAAATGGCATTACCATCAGGAATAAAATATTCACAATTAAAATAAGCAATTCAGCTTTGGAGCCTACTGTGTTAAATAAGTTTGCCATATCATCAATTCTCTTTGGATTAGGGTGTTTATTACCAATGAAATCGACCTTTGCAGCGACCAATTTAACCCTTGAGCAACAGCTTGGCCAAAAGCTGATGCTCGATTTTCGTTATTATTGTGAGCAAGACAGCGAGCACACACCTGAGCAAAAATGCCGCAATGCAGTGACTGAATTACCTGCAGATTTAGCCAAACTGATCACTAAACATAATATTGGTGGTGTGATTTTATTTGCTGAAAATATCGATAATATCGCACAAATCGTTAAATTAAATAATGCGATGCAGCAAGCTGCAGCACAGTCGAGCTTAGGTGCACCGCTATTTATCTCAATTGACCAAGAAGGCGGACGTGTTGCACGTATTCCTCGTGATGTCGCCACCTCATTTACCGGTAATATGTCAATTGGCGCAAGTTATGCGGTTCACGGCACCAAGTTTGCTACACAATCTGCGCAAGTGATTGCAGATGAATTAAAAGCCATTGGTGTTAATGTTAACTATGCACCAACTGTTGATGTCAATATGAATCCTGATAACCCGGTTATTAATGTACGTTCATATGGTGAAGATCCGACACTAGTGAGCATCTTAGGCGGCGCACAAGTTGCTGGTTTTGAAGGCAATGGCGTAATTACCTCACTGAAGCATTTTCCGGGTCACGGCGATACCAACGTGGATAGTCATACTGGCTTACCAAAAGTAATGCATGACAAAGAAACTATTTGGGAAAAAGATTTACCGCCATTTCAATCGATCATAAAAAATCAAAACCCAGGCATGATCATGACTGCGCATATTCAATACCCTGCACTGGATAGCAGTACTTTTGTTAGTAAAGATGGCAAAACTATGATCAAACCCGCCACCATGTCGCATAAAATCATCAGCGAATTATTACGTGATGAAATGGGCTATCAAGGTGTGGTGATCACTGATGCGCTAGATATGGCCGGTATTAGCCACTTTTTTGAGCCAATCGAAGCGGTTGTGAATACCTTTGCCGCGGGTGTCGATATTGCATTAATGCCGATTGAAATTCGCAGTCGAAAAGATTTAGTGGTACTTGATCAACTCATTACTCGCTTAGTCAGTGAAGTTAAAAACGGTAATTTAAACGCCGATGAAGTTGCCACATCGGCACAACGCATCATCAATTTAAAAAATAAATTTAAACTCTCGACTGAACTTGACGAATCATTAGCCATGCAAAAAGCGCAGCTTATTTTAGGTGATGAAAGCCATCGTAAAATAGAAGCTGAACTAGCACTTGCTGCCATTACTGAAGTTAAAAATGACCAGCACACTTTACCAATTAAGCTGAGCGCAAACAGTAAAGTACATATCATCATGCCCGATACCCGTAAGTGTCTCGCGTTACAGCAAGCAATGCAGGAACACACGCAGCAGCTCGTTTCGTTTAGTTGTACCAGCTTGCAAGGCTTTGAACCGATTGCAACATTAAAAGCGCTTAACGAAGCAGATATCATCATCGCGGGTCATGCTTCACCAAATCAAAGTGCGGTTGAAGTGGGAGGGATGGATGATCTCTCAGACAATCCAAGCTTCGCGATTGCTCAAGCAGAACAAGGTCCGGCACTTGAAAAACTGCTTCAGCAAGCGCAACAGGCCAATAAGAAAACCGTTTTTGTGAGCTTGCGGGCACCGTATGATATTGCCACATTTGGCCAATATGCGGATGCAATTTTAGCAACTTATGCGTATAACATAGATGTAGATAATAATGTTAAAGTAGCAGGACCGGCTTTTACAGCCCTTGCAAAAGTACTAGTTGGGAAAAAACCAGCACAAGGTACTTTACCTGTTACCGTAAACGGCATTAATAACAACTAAGTTTAAGAGGATACTATGCAACATAACGCATCACTTACGACGCCTTACGCTATTCGAAATATGATCCGTAATGAAGATTACACCGGTCATACGTCAGGGTTTGTGCCTGGTTTTGTACAAGCTAATTTAGTGATTTTACCCCAGAAGTATGCGTTGGATTTTTTACAATTTTGCCAAGCGAATAAAAAGTCATGCCCGATTATTGCAACCAGCCGATTAGCGGGTGCTACCAGTATTCCTAATGTCGCTCATGATTTAGACATTCGTACTGATTTACCGCGCTACCACATTTTTAAGAATGGCCAATTGATTAAAGAGGTCACTAATATCAAAGAGCAATGGCGCGATGATTTAGTAACCTTTTTAATTGGTTGCTCATTCTCATTTGAAGAGCCATTAAAAGCAGCAGGGATAGAAATACGCAATATTACAGAAAATAAAAATGTGCCTATGTACATGACCAATATTCCGTGTGAAAGTGCCGGCATATTCCACTCTAACATGGTAGTGAGTATGCGACCGATGAAACCTGCGGATGCGATTCGTGCGATTCAAATTTGCAGTCGCTTTCCTGATGTACATGGGGCACCGGTGCATTTCGGCGATCCTGCGGCAATTGGCATTAAAGATATTTACCGCCCTAATTTTGGTGAGTCTGTCACCATTAAAGAAGGCGAAGTGCCGGTATTTTGGGCGTGTGGCGTCACTCCTCAAATAGCCATAGCGAATGCCGCGCCTGATTTTTGTATCACACATAGCCCCGGGCATATGTTGATCACCGATATTCAAAATGCCCATATTTCGGCTTTTTAAACGGAAACAATAATGAAGCTCAATTGTGATTTAGGTGAAAGCTTTGGCGCATGGCAAATGGGCCTTGATAAAGAAGTCATGCCGCATATTGATATGGCAAATATCGCCTGTGGTTTCCATGGCGGCGATAGCGATGTGATGGCCAACACCTTGAAGCTAGCTAAACAACATAAGGTACTGATTGGTGCTCACCCAAGCTACCCTGATAGACAAGGGTTTGGCCGTCGCTCGATGGCGTTAACAGCGCAAGAGCTAAGCAACTGCCTACATTATCAAATAGCCGCTATTGAAGGCATGGCAAAAGTACAAGGCCTCACTTTAGAGTACGTAAAGCCACATGGCGCTTTATACAACGATATGATGGTTGATGAAACATTATTAACCACTGTGATGCAAGCTGTTGCCAGTTATCCAAGTGCATTAAAGTTAATGATACTTGCTAGTGCAAACGCTGAGCAGCATCAACAATTGGCCCAGCAATACCAACTGGAGTTAATTTTAGAAGCGTTTGCTGATCGCCAGTACACCGATGAAGGCCTGCTCGTTTCACGAAAAATGGCTGGCAGTGTGCATGATAAGCCTGCATTGATCGCACAAGTTAAACAGTTACTTGCTACAGGCTGTGTAACTACCCGCTCTGGTAAGCAATTACCACTGCATGCCGATAGTTTATGCGTACACGGCGATAACGCCGCAGGTATTGCCCTCATTGCAGAGATCAAAGCACTATGTCACAGCAACTAAGTGATGTGCAATTCAGCCAAGTAATCGAAACCATGATGGTTGAACAAAACCTTCGGGGCATGCAAACTCTTTATGCTCATCAGCAGACAGGGACTTACCTACGCGCTGCAAAATCGTTATTTGCAGCAAAAAACACGGTGTTAATTGGTACCGGCTTTGCGGTAAAACAAACCTTTGAAACCGACGGCCCAGTTGGTGCTATTGCTTTATACAATGCATTGCAGGCGCTTGGCAAACACCCCATATTAGTGTGTGGCAACCCCCTTTACAGCGTGTTAAAAGCTGACTTTAACTGCTTTGAATTACCACTTAATAACTTTACCGATGCAATGACCTTTAGCCAAAAGGCGCTGACTGAATTAAAGCCAGACTGCGTACTCTCAATCGAGCGACCGGGGCTGTGCCATGGTAATAAATACTACAACATGCGTGGTATCGATATCTCTGCTGATTGTGGCTGCTTTGATTTTTTTATTACTCAAGCCCCCTGCCCTACCGTTGCAATTGGTGATGGTGGCAATGAAATTGGCATGGGCAACTTATCTCAGTATATGACCGAGCTGAGCATTATGCCGAGCCTAACCTGTTGTGATGAATTGTTATTGGCTGATGTCTCAAACTGGGCAGCCTACGGCATCATTGCGTTGTTAAGCCGCTGGTGTGGCCAAGATTTACTCGCAGCTGTCGACCCCCTCGCCATCCTGCAATACTTGAGTGAACGCGGCAGCATTGATGGTGTTACCCACAAGAATGAATTAACCGAAGATGGCCTGCATGCGATGCATGGCCAACAACTCATCGCAAGACTACGTCAGCTTAGCGGTGATGCCAATCAGAATGAGGATTTACAATGAGCACGGTGTATTTAAACGGCGATTATATGAGTGCTGAGCACGCAAAAATATCACCAATGGATAGAGGGTTTTTATTTGGTGATGGCATCTACGAAGTGATCCCAGCCTACCATGGCAAGATGCTTGGTTTTGCGGCACATATAGAACGCATGAATAACGGTTTAAATGAGCTGGAAATTAACTTAGATTATACAGCCGATCAATGGCGTGAGATCTGCCAGCAACTGTGCGAAAAAAACCAAGGTGATAACTTAGGTATTTATTTACATGTCAGTCGCGGCGCTGATACCAAGCGTGCTCATGCTTATCCTCACAACATAACACCGACTGTATTTGCTTACGCGTTTGAAATTCCTCCACAGCCTGTTTGCGACATCGATAATGCTAAAACCTATACGGTGTCTGTAGAGCAAGACAAGCGCTGGCAGCGTTGCCACATCAAATCAACCGCTTTGCTTGGTAATGTGATGCACTACCAATATGGTGCGGCAGCGGGTAACAATGAAACTATTCTATTTAACCGCTTAGATGAACTTACCGAAGCAAGTTCAAGCAATGTATTTATTGTTAAAGATGGCGTGATCAGCACACCACCTCTGGATAACCAAATATTACCGGGGATCACTCGCTGGTTAATTTTGACGATATTACATAGCCACAGTGACTTTAAGGTCCAACAGCGCATTATTACTAAGCAGGAGTTATTTGCTGCCGATGAAGTGTGGATCACCAGCGCCACAAAAGAAGTTGGCCCAGTGGTAAAACTCAACGGGCAACCGGTTGCTGATGGCAAGCCTGGCAAAGTATGGCAACAAGTGCAAAGCTTATTTACTAAGCATAAGTTTGATTATTAATAGCGGTAAGCGGTAATTATAAAAGCCGTGTTTGTTAAATCAACACGGCTTATTAAATCCAATTAAATGCTGACTTACTTAGGCTGATACGGCCAAACTTCTCGTACTCCATCACTGTTTTCGCTGACCATGTTTTTATTTTCTTTATCATACGCAACCGCTAAAACTGAGCCACGAATGCGCTGTTGTGCTGCTTTATATTCAGCGAGCAATGTACCGTCTTGCACCCGCCATAATTGCAATGTGCTGTTTGGCGAACCCGTTAAAAACCACTTATTATTATTGATAAATCGCGAATGATTAAACTCGATAAAATTAGCAAATATATTTAACTGCGCTTGCTCAGTGCCCGTTTTTAAATCAACAAATACACGATCATCAACAGAATCAATGGCAAAACCTAACGTTGCATTTTCGTTCATGCTAACGTGGTTAACACGTGTCGCTAATTTAAATTTTTGCAAAATAGCGCCATCATCAGTTGCCCATAAATAAGCAAATTTATCGCTGGAACCCGTGAATGCTGTTTGGCCATCAGCAGATAACGCGACAGAATTAATATCCAGACGATGTATTTGAAATAGCGTATTTTGCTTAGTGTTGGTGTTGATCACATCAGCTTCACCGCTGCGATAAGCGACCACCATTAATTGACCATTTGCTGATAGTGCGATATCACGGGCAATGTTTTGCCCTGTTGACCAACTACCAAGTAACTGCCCAGTTTTAACCGAAAATAAGTGCACTGACATCCGGTTAGAAATATAAAATTTAGTTTTATCATCGCTAACCCCAACCAACTCAACATGCTTAGCATCATCACCGGTTATACAGTTAAACAAGGTCTTCTTAATCGTGTTGTCCCATACGCACACCTTACCTTGCTCTGAAACAACACTTAGCTGGCCGTCATTCGATAATGCGACTGACTCAACAATCTCTTGCGTATGACGAAATTGTGATGTTGACGAAGCTTCAAAGACAGGCTCACCTGAGCAGCCAACCAATACCGATAAAATCCCTGTTAAGCCGAGTTTTGAAATATAAAAACGCACACCTATTCTCACTTATATTATTGTTATTAGACGCGGCTCTAAACTCTTACAAGCTATCAAAGTACCGCGATAGCAACGCTATATTCTCATTTCATCGCCATTTTAGCTATCTGCTTTAACCACTTAGCCCGCTGCTCTGTGGTTGAACTGATTATTGGGCCAATATACGTCATCGAAACAACTTTAATGCCACAAAAGCCTAAAATAGTGTGTTTTAACTGCTTTGTCACAGAGTCGCCTTGAAAATAACGATAATAAAACGGAGGTGTATCAAGCGTTAAAACAACTTCTGCGGTGCGCCCTTTCAGCAGTTTATCGGGGATGGTTTTATTAGGCTGATATCTAAATGCAAAACCAGATAGAAAAGTACGGTCGATCAAGCCTTTAAATTTGGCTGGTAACCCGCCCCACCAAACGGGAATAAACAATACAATATGTTCAGCCCATTGTAACTTTGCTTGAAACTCGACTAAATCCGGCTCCAATGGCTGTTCACTGCTATAGCCCTCACTTAAGTCGGGGTTAAACTGCATCGTATTGAGAGAAAGATAGTGCACATCACTTCCACTATGACATGACGCAATATAAGCTGTTCCCAATGAGCCACAAAAACTGCTGCTTTTTGGATTTGCATCAATCACTAATATATTTTTTTTCATGCTAACTACTCCTTTAAAAGCAGCAGCATACACCCTCCCCTAAAGGGTAGAGTCAAGCCTATCTAAACAATTTTTTATATCTTGATGGTAATATTCTAGCAATTTTTCTTGTTCCCGCAGCGCAGCAATAGCGATCAACACTTGCTGCTTTTTATCTTCTAGCAAAGCCATTACCACAGGCCAATTTAAGTCATGGCGAGTAACTTTTAAATCTTTTAGCTGAGTTAAGCTTAACCCTAATAACTGTGCTCGTTTTATCAGCGTCACAAACTCCACATCAGCGTTTTCATAAATACGGTAACTCCCTTGACGTTTTATGTTCGTCAGTAGACCTATCCTTTCATAATGCCTAATTGCTTTAATTGACACTCCTGAACGCTTTGCCATCTCACCAATATACACCAGTCACTCCTTAGTCTGTTTGTTCATAATATTAATATAGGAGTCAACATAGTAGCGTTCTTTATTCGCAGCTAAATAGTCTAACAGCTGTGCGTGCGCTGCAACTGATACACTCAAATGATCACCACCGACACCATGAAAAAGAATATTAATCAGCTGTACTTCCTCGGGTACAGTTTTCACATAATCAATCAATTGTTGCCCAGTTACATTTGATGGCGCCCATAGTACTGAACGACCATTATCGTCATCAAGCCCTTTGATAGCTATAAAATGCGCTCGTAACGGCGCTATGAAGTCGCTTTGGGCAGCTTGGGTATCAAAGCAAGGGGGCGTGAATGTACGCTGCGTTTTGCCATCAAGTGCTTGTAAGAATACATTCGCCGTTAGCACTTCACGTATCGCGCGTTCAGCGGTGTAATTATCAAGATTTTGCTCTTCGCTAACCCATTCTCGCGATGCTTTTGATGCGCTGCAGGGGTGAAATAAACTGTGATTACCAAGTTCATGCCCTTCACTTGCTAGTGCTTGCCACTCACCCATACGTGATTGCACATTCGCTGAGTTTGGAACTATATAAAATGATGCTTTAAAGTTATATTTATTAAGTGCAGGTACTGCGTTATCGAGCTGACTCGCTAACGCGTCATCATAAGAAAGGCTAATAGCGATTTTATTGTCTGGCCAGGTTGGTATTCGTTGCGCGTTAGCCGCAGGGAAACTAAACCCTGCGAATAACGCCATCAAAACCGTTATTTTAGTCATGCTTTTACCGTTAAATTGCAAGGTTATGCAGCGTGGCTGAAACAAAACACATTCAGTTTATTACCATCTAGATCACGGAAATAACCGGCATAAAACCCCGGCATTTCACGCGGTCCAGGCGCACCTTCATCGGTTGCCCCAAGTTCAATTGCTTTTGCATAAAAAGCATCTACTTGCGCAGGGCTGTCTACAGCAATCGCGATCATAGTGCCATTACCGACTGTTGCAACATTACCATCATATGGTTTAGTGATGGCAAAACCAGGTTGCTGAGGATCAACACTCCAAGCGACAAAATTATCTGTTTCTAAAAAACGTTGCGCATTGAGTAAAGAGAATAGTTCATCGTAAAATGCCACTGCATTTGGCAATTTATTGGTGCCTAACATTGTATAGCCAATCATCTGAGCTCCTTTGTCTTATTTTGCTTAAATAACAAACTGAATTTAACGCTAAGATCATAGTACGTCTACTGCTAATAATGCTGATGAGTATTTATTAGCAACTAAATAATCATCGCCTTTACTTTATTTATTAACTTATTAACCCTATTATCAATAGCCTTACTAATGACACTAAACTAAACAGCAAAATATTATGGACTTTTCTCTTTATACTAAACTGAGCCCACAACTTCACCATAATAGTTATTGCTGTGAGTTTGATAGTAGCAGTTTTATTAACAGTGACTTTTTAAATTATCAGATTTTGTTTCCACAACAACTACAAAAGGCAGTTATTAAACGAAGAGCTGAATACCTCGCCGGCCGTTTTTGCGCTAAACAGGTGTTAAGTGCTCTCAATATCCCCTGTTTCGATATTATCTCAGGCCCCGATCGCGCCCCCATCTGGCCCGAAAACATTATTGGTAGTATTACCCACACCCAGGGCGTCGCAATGGCAATGGCGTGTCAGCACACTGATGTCGCTGGAATTGGTATTGATATAGAGCAACTAATGAGTGCAAAGCAAGAACTAGAGCTACAAAAGCAAATTTTGCATCCTGATGAATATCCACTATTTAGACAATTGGCTGAGCAGCTTTCACACCCATTAACAATAATTTTTTCAGCAAAAGAAAGCATTTTTAAAGCGTTATACCCAAGCGTAAAGCAATTTTTTGGTTTTGAAGCAGCCAAGCTAATGGCCTTTGATGAGCAGCAATTGCAATTTACAATAACCAACACACTTGCATCAGCAGTGCCTAAAAATACTCAAATTACGGTGTTTTACCAAATAAATGCAAGCATCGTACTCACTGAGTGCGAGTTTACTATCGCACCTTAACCACTAAAAAGATTGATGGCGGCTATCATTATTAATTCCTATTCATTTTAAAGGTATTCATCGCATCATGGTGTACCTTTGGGTTTTGTTATTCTATAACGGTTAGGTGCGATAATTAATAACAAGGAATTAAAATGAAATTGATTGCCCCCGCAGCCCTCCTAACCTCACTGTGCTTTTCAGTATTAGCCAATGATAACCTGCAGACTCTACAACTTGAAAACGTATTCGACCTTGAATATGCCAACCAAATTGAAATGACCAATGATGGTAAAACGGTGTACTTTGTTCGCAATCGCATGGACATTAAAAGCGATAGAAAAGTCAGTAATATTTGGTCTGTAGATAGTAATTCAAAACAACTACAACCACTTACATCTGGCGTACATATGGACTATGCGCCAGTACTTTCTCCTGACCAATCACGCTTAGCGTTTATTTCCACTCGCGATGGCAGTAGCCAAATTTATGTTAAGTGGCTAAAAACAGGCGCACTAGCAAAAATTAGTAACCTGACCCAAAGCCCTTCAAATTTGCAATGGGCACCTAATGGACGGCAACTGCTGTTTAGCCAATTTGTCCCGAGCAAAGTTAGTGCCCCTATTAATTTACCAGGTAAGCCTGAAGGTGCCAGCTGGGCAGAGCCTGCTAAATTTATTGATGACGTATATTATCGCGCCGATGGCGGCGGTTATAGCAAACCTGGTTTTCGTCATTTGTTTACTATTGATGCCAATGGCGGTAATGCTCGTCAGTTAACTTCTGGTGACTTTGATCATAGTGGGCCAGTTAGTTTTGCTGATGAAGGAAATACTCTTTATTTTTCGGCAAATCGACATGCTGAATTTAGGCTCAAACCAACTAATTCAGAAATTTATCAACTGACATTAAACGACTTACAGATCACCGCAGTTACCGACCGAGTGGGCCCTGATAACCAACCACACGTTTCACCAAATGGTCGCTACCTCGCCTACACCGGTTATGATGATAAATTGACCAACTATGAAAATAGCCAATTGTATATTCGCGATTTAAAGTCAGGGGAAACCACTAGTTTAACCAGTGATTTTGACCGTAGTATCGGGCAAATAAAATGGGCTGATAACTCTAATGGGCTTTATTTTAGCTACGCCAGCGAGGGGCAAACCGTGCTTGCTTATCAACCACGCAGTGGTAAGCGTAAAGTCATTACCGAAAAAATTGGTAGTGTATCTTTTGGTCGCCCGTACTCTGGTGGTGATTTTGATATCAGCGCTGACGGTGACGTGGCAATCACGCTTGCTGATAGCCAACGCCCTGCTGATGTAGCCATAGTTAAAAATAGCAAAACGCAGCGGCTAACTAAATTAAATGATGATGCCTTAGGTAACAAGCAGCTGGCGAAAGTAGAAGAAATTTGGCTGAAATCAAGCCATGACGACTTACCAATCCAAGGCTGGGTTGCTTATCCTCCAGGGTTTGATAGTAGTAAAAAATACCCGCTTATTTTAGAGATCCATGGCGGTCCTGTGGCCAACTATGGTCCGCACTTTAGTGCTGAAGTACAATTATTTGCCGCCAAAGGTAATGTGGTTTTATACATGAACCCCCGTGGCAGCGATTCCTACGGCAAACAGTTTGCTCAAACCATTCATCACAATTACCCAAGTAACGATTTTGATGATTTAATGACAGGTGTTGACGCCCTACTTGCCAAAGGTTTTATTGATCAGTCAAAACTGTTTGTAACCGGTGGCTCAGGTGGCGGTGTACTTACGGCGTGGATTGTTGGCCATACCGACAGATTTGCCGCCGCTGTTGTTGCCAAGCCGGTGATCAATTGGATCAGCTTTGTACTAACTGCTGACTTCTACCCATTCTTTGCCGATTACTGGTTCCCAGGTAAACCATGGCAGCATATTGAGCATTATATGCGGCGTTCACCCATCAGCTATGTTGGTAATGTTAAAACACCAACTATGCTATTAACCGGTGAAGCGGATTACCGCACGCCCATTTCTGAGACCGAGCAATTTTACCAAGCACTGAAACTACAAGGGGTTGATACCGCGATGGTACGTATTCCTGATGCATCACATGGTATTACGCAGCGTCCATCAAACTTAATGGCTAAAGTGGCTTATATCCAATGGTGGTTTGATAAGTATAGTAAATAGAAGTGAGTTTGCGAGTTTGCGAGTTTGCGAGTTTGCGAGTTTGCGAGTTTGCGAGTTTGCGAGTTTGCGAGTTTGCGAAGCATTGTAGGCGCGATTTATATCGCGCCATATTCGCAACATAAAATAGTCATTTATAAAAACATTACGCGGGGTAAACCCGCTGCTACTCGCTAACTTTCCCCTTGCTAACTTTCCCCTTGCTAACTTTACTCTTGCTAACTTTACTCTCGCTAACTTTTTGTAAACCCCCTTTACAGCAATAATGTAAGTAACTCCTTACATACTTAAACTAAATATCGGACTTTGTAAAAAATCGAGTTAGTAAAATTTCGGTTTATGACATTTTTGGGTCGCTAAGTTAGTAAAAAATCGGTTTGAGTCACTGTTTATGGCGTTTGAGTTGGTAAAAAAGTGGTTTACTGTGGTTTCGAGTTGGTAAAAAATCGGTTTATATTTTTACTGTAACGACCAATTACAGCTGTTTTTATCTGAAATCGCCCTTGCCAATCGCCAAAAAAGCGATTTGATCGCAGTATTTGTTAAAAAATAGCAAGCAAAAGCTAAGCTGGTTAAATACTGATCCAAAAATTTAGGCCAAAATAAGCAGCTAGTTAAATACTGATCCAAACAATCATTGTGGAATTACCAGCTAGTTAAATAGTGATCTGAGTGGGAAAGTTAGCAAGTTGGAAAGTGTAAAGCTGAATATCCTCTGTAGTTGCTAGCATCAAAAAAGGGCCTTGCGGCCCTTTGTAACATTGTTGAGTTGGACTGTTATGTTAGAACTGGTTCATAGTATTTGCTTCACCGCCGGCTTTAAGGGCATTGTCACCTGAGAAATACTCTTTGTGTGTATCACCGATGTTAGAACCCGCTAAGTCTTGGTGCTTCACAGAAGCTTGCTCACGACGAATTTCTTGACGTTGCACATCACGTACGTAAGCCAGCATGCCTAAGTCACCAAAGTAGCCTTCAGATAGAATATCAGTACTTAACGCGGCTGTATGGTACGTTGGTAAAGTAATTAAATGATGGAAAATCCCTGCTTCACGTGCGCCATCGCGTTGGAAGTTTTGTACTAACACATCGGCTGCTTGTGCCAATTCAGTATTATCCATTTCAGGTGCCATCAGTGCCTTATTATCATCAATGCTTGGGTAAGCTGATAAATCTTTACCTTCATCAAGCCACTGTTGATAAACCTGCTCACGGAATTTAAGTGTCCAGTTAAATGATGGTGAATTGTTGTAAACCAGTTTCGCGTCTGGTACTTGCTGTTTAACACGATTTACCAATTCAGCGATTTGCTTAACGTGTGGTTTTTCAGTTTCAATCCACAGTAAATCGGCGCCTGACTGCAAGCTGGTCACACAATCAAGTACCACACGGTCCTTCTCTGTGCCTTCGCGGAATTGATAAAGGCCGTTATCAAGGCGGGTTGGTTTGCACAATTGGCCGTTAAGCTTCATTGCCGTGTCGCCTTCGTTTAAGTCCTCTACGCCGTTAATCGGTGTGGTTTCTAAAAACGCATTGTATTGGCTCGCAAGATCGCCAGGTGTTTGCGATACCGGCACTTTTTGGGTCAAACTTGCACCCAGTGAATCAGTACGCGCTACGATAATGCCGTTATCAATGCCAAGCTCTAAAAATGCATAACGTACCGCATTAATTTTTGCTAAAAAGTCTTCATGCGGTACCGTTACTTTACCTGCTTGGTGACCACATTGTTTTGCATCTGACACTTGGTTTTCGATTTGAATGGCACATGCGCCGGCTTCAATCATCTTTTTAGCCAGTAAATAGGTTGCTTCTTCATTACCAAAACCGGCATCAATATCGGCAATAATTGGCACTACATGACTTTCAAAGTTATCAATTTTATCAAGTACCGCTTGCACATCACCACCGTTCGCTTTGGCGTTATCTAAGTCTTTAAATAAATGGTCCAGTTCGCGGGCATCAGCTTGTTTTAGGAAAGTATAAATTTCTTCAATAAGTGCTGGCACAGAGGTTTTCTCATGCATACTTTGATCAGGTAGAGGGCCAAACTCAGAGCGCAGTGCCGCGACCATCCAACCACTTAAATATACGTAGCTACGCTTGGTGGTTTTTTGGTGACGCTTAATCGCCATCATCATTTGTTGCGCAGTAAAACCATGCCAGCAGCCTAAAGATTGCGTGTATTGACTGGTATCAGCATCGTATGCAGCCATATCTTCACGCATAATATCTGCCGTAAATTGTGCGATATCTAGTCCGGTACGAAAGCGATTTTGTAAACGCATACGACTGGCGTACTCAGGGTTAATAGCTTGCCATGGTTTACCTTGTGCTTGACAAAGAGTTGCTAACGAATCGGTTTCACGTTGATAAGTAGTCATAATAAAAATCCTTTGAACGGGTTAAAACAAAATTAATATTGCTGGTTGTGAGAGAGGCTAATGAGTATCAGCTCGTTAGCGCTTAACTCAACATTAGGCTGATTTTTCAGATTTAGTAAATTTATAGTTGTTATGCTGGCTATATACTTTATGAATGGCCAAAACCACACTGAGCGGTCGTTTTTGAGTTATGGTTACAGCACGACAATCTACAATCGTCATTTAATTAACACCGCAACCGTTTAAAAGGATACCGATTATGACCACCTCTCACAGCCAGTTTGGGTTAACTGTAAATAACCAATTAGCCGACTTTATTAACCAACAACTGCTACCTGGCACCGGCATTAGCGAACAGCATTTTTGGCAAGGATTTGCTGATATTATTGATGATTTAAGCCCCATCAACCGCCAACTACTTATTAAACGTGAAGATCTACAACATCAGATTGATAGCTACCATGTTGCACACACCCACTGGGATGCTGCGCACTATCAACAGTTTTTAACCGATATTGGCTATTTGGTTGCTGAGCCAGAAGATTTTTGCATTGAAACCGATAATGTAGAGCCTGAAATAGCACACACCGCAGGCCCGCAGCTCGTTGTGCCAGTAAGCAATGCACGCTTTGCTCTTAATGCTGTAAACGCTCGCTGGGGCTCGTTATACGATGCTTTATACGGCACTGATGTGTTAAGTGAAGTGGATGGAGCCGAAAAAGGCAGCACTTATAATCCTGTTCGCGGCTTTAAAGTAATGGCCTATGCAAGGCAGTTTTTAGATAAAGCCATCCCCCTTGAAAATGGCTCACATATCGAAAGCACTAATTATTCGGTAGTGAATGGACAGCTTTTTATCACCTTACGTGATAGCTCACAAACTGGGTTAAAACAACCAACACAACTTGTTGGTTTTCAAGGTGAAGCACAAAATCCAACGGCTATTTTACTGCTCAGTCACGGCTTACACATTGAGCTACAAATTGACCACAATCACCCAATTGGTAACGCCGATAAAGCCGGTTTAAAAGACGTGGTGCTAGAAGCCGCATTAACAACCATAATGGACTGTGAAGACTCCGTTGCCGCCGTTGACGGCGAAGATAAAGTGCAGGTTTACCAAAACTGGCTTGGTTTAATGAAAGGCACGCTGGTTGAATCATTCACTAAAGAAGGTAAAACCATTGAGCGTACACTGGCGCCAGATCGCAACTACAGCGGGGTTAATGGCCAACCGTTGACTTTAAAAGGCCGCAGTATGATGTTCATCCGTAATGTTGGCCACTTGATGACTAATCCTGCAATACAAGATAGCCAAGGTCGGGATGTATTTGAAGGCATTATGGATGCGGTGATCACAGCCACTGCAGCGCTGCATGACTTACAAGGTAATAGCCCAGTTAAAAACTCCAGCGCAGCCAGTATCAATATTGTAAAACCCAAAATGCATGGCCCGGAAGAAGTCGCCTTTACAAACACTCTATTTAGCCGCGTTGAGCAGTTACTACAGCTTCCTGCAAACACCGTGAAAATGGGCATTATGGATGAAGAGCGCCGCACTTCTGTCAACCTTAAAGCCTGTATAGCAGCAGCAAAAGAGCGCGTTGTATTTATTAACACTGGCTTTTTAGATCGCACAGGGGATGAAATTCATACTTCAATGCAAGCCGGTGTGGTACTACCAAAAGCAGCAATTAAACAACAACCTTGGATAGCCGCGTATGAAGATCGTAATGTTGATATCGGCTTGCAAACCGGCTTAAGTGGCCGCGCGCAAATCGGTAAAGGTATGTGGCCAATGCCTGATAAAATGGCATTAATGATGGAGCAAAAAATTGCCCATCCGCAATCTGGCGCAAACACCGCCTGGGTTCCCTCCCCGACTGCTGCTACGTTACATGCTATGCACTACCATGATGTTGATGTATTTGCCTGCCAAAAAGCCATCTCTGAACGTCAACAAGCCAGTTTAACGCAGCTACTCACCCCACCTTTGATGGTCGATCCGAATAGTTTAACTAAAGAAGACATTCAGGCCGAACTTGATAACAATGCACAAGGTATTTTAGGTTACGTGGTGCGCTGGATTGATCAAGGCGTTGGCTGCTCTAAAGTACCTGATATTAACCACATAGGCTTGATGGAAGATAGAGCAACCTTGCGTATATCAAGTCAACATATGGCTAACTGGTTGCATCACGGAGTGTGTACACAAGCGCAAATAGAAAACACCATGGCCAAAATGGCTAAAGTTGTGGATGGTCAAAATGAGGGCGATGCTAACTATATTGCGATGGCTGATTCTGAGCAAAGTTTAGCGCAAAGTATTGCCTACCAAGCCGCCCTAGCCCTTGTGTTAGAAGGGGTTAAGCAGCCTAGTGGCTATACTGAACCATTATTGCATGCGTTTCGTATAAAGTTTAAAGCGCAACAATAACTCTCCTTCGAGTTTGTTAGTGTCATATTGCCAGCCCTCGGGCTGGCTTTTTTATTAGCTATTCATAACTACAATGAATGGCTAACATTCAGCAACCAACAAAAAAGCGCATTAAAAATAATGCGCTTTCAAAACAACGGCGTAATCTTACGCAAGATTTATCCTAGCTAACTTTACTCTCGCTAGCTTTACTTAACTAACAACCGTTGCATTGTGATAAACATGTTGTACGTCATCACAATCTTCAAGCATAGTTATAAACTTTTCAAAATTAGCGATGTCGTCCGGATCAGTGATATCGACATGGACTTGCGGTACGAAGGTAATTTCGTCAACTTCAAAGTTAATATCTGCAAATGCATCTTCTAGCGCGGTTTTTGCTTTGTAATATTCAGTATGAGGGGCAAATACAGATACTTTACCGTCTTCCACTTCAACGTCAGTAACATCAACATCAGCCATCATCAGCGCTTCAAGCACCACTTCATCATCATCCCCCGAAAAACCAAGCACAGCTAAGTGATCAAACATATGGGCTACACAGCCTGGCGTGCCTATTTTAGAGTCTGTTTTAGTGAACGGTAAGCGAACATCTTTGATAGTACGATTTGGGTTATCTGTTAAACAGTCAACTATCACCATGCAATTACCAGGGCCATAACCTTCATAGCGTGCTGTTGAATAGTCTTCCCCGGCACCACCTGCTGCTTTTTCTATCGCTTTTTCGATAACATGCGCAGGAACTTGATCTCGCTTGGCACGTTCGATTAAACGTTTCAGAGATTGGTTTACTTCTGGATCAGGTTCACCATTTTTTGCCGCAACGTAAATTTCTTTGCCGTATTTAGAATTAACTTTGGTCTTCGCATTGGCTGTTTTTGCCATGGCGTTTTTACGGACTTCAAATGCTCTGCCCATCTTATGCCTCTATTGGAAACTCGATATTGCCGCCATTTTAACAATTCACGCAGTTTTCAGCTAGTGATTAAATGGCTACAAAATTACGATTAGATATTTAATTTTTTATGGCTTAGTATTAATAAAAATAAAACAACATGCTATTTAACATAATAATAAAAATTCGTTAAACAGTGGACTATGAGATCCGAGATTGTTGCTGTTTTTCACTTAATTGATTTATTAACCCAGGTAATTCAGAAAAGTGCTTTACAATGTAATCGGCTTGATTGGCATACGCAGGAATATCGCTCGGTGCATATAAGCAGGCTCGCATATTAGCATTATGTGCGGCTTGGATATCATAAAGGTAGTCGCCTACATAAAGTATATGCTGTTGCTCCATTCCCCATAATGTTGCAATTGCATTTAAGGCACTAGGATCAGGTTTTGCTGGTGCATCACTGCGAGTGAGTACAGTGTGGATAGGCAATGGGTTTTTTTTTAATTTAAGTGCAGCTGCGCGGTCATAATTACGCGTTACGATTGCCATCGGTAGCGCTTGATCTTTTAACAGTGCAATAGCCTGCGCTACACCAGGTAGAAGAACGGCGTGTTGAGCATCTATAAGCTCGTGCTGGTGAACAATATTCATTGCTTCTTCACGCATATAGGGCGAAGGAAGCTGGGCTATAAAACTAAGTAAATCGAGCTCTGCTGGGCAACCAATTTGTGCCTTTATCAGGGTGAAATCTAACTCCGATGACATAAGCGTGCCATCTAAATCAAAAATGACCCCAGTGACCATGCTCTGATGCATATTCATATCATTCCTTGTATATTACTTCATTTTCATCCGCATAACTTAACTCCCTATAAGATAGTTTAACTAATTGGATATGAAAAGAAACATATTAATATTTAATATAAAAAATTAATAAAAAACGCGCACAAAACTACTGTGCGCGTCGGTTGGGGGACTATTAAATTTGCCTACTTAGTTTGCTCTACCGCTGTATTCGCTGGTTCAAAGCGCGCTTCTAGCCAAGTGTCATCTTGGGTAAAGTGCAGTGTTTTCACTTTGCCTTTACCTTCAACATTAACCATATTGACTTGTGCAGGCCATAAATCACGCAGCGCACCATGACTCATACGAATACCTTTAATATCTTTAGGAATGGGCGCTTCTTGGTACACCCAAAAGAACTTTCCATCTATTTGCGCGCCCACTTCCTGCAACTCTAATGGCTGTCCATCAAGTGTTTGCAGAGCTACATGCGACTCTATATAGTCTGCAAAGCGTTGTTGATCTTTTTTATTACTAATAATATCAGCACTGCCAGGGAATAAATGCTCCACAGCATGCTCGGTATCGTGTAAATAAAAACGATGCATCAACTCGATGTTGTTAGTACGCTTATTAAATAAAACCGTGGTTACAGACGCTTTCAGTTGATGCGCCAGCGCAGGCGCAGCAACTAACATAGCAAGCGTAATGAGCAAAAAACGCATTATTGTTGTTCCTTAGCGTCATCTTTCTCTTGATCATTCTTTAATTCAGTTTTGCTATCATGCATGATATCGCGGCTGACTTTCGCTTTACTCTTATCACGCTTATACACTTCAATACGTGATGGAATAATACGGCGGGGGTAGTTGTTATTTTCAACATCGACATCAGCCGTTTCCCAGCGAGGGTCAACAGACACTGACACAAGTGGCTTATTGTTATCGGTGATAATAAGCTTTTGCACATGCTTATGATTACGACGCCAAATTTCAGCAGGGATATACTGCTCTTCTTTACTGCCGTCTTCATAAGTCAGTTCAAGTAGAATTGGCATCACTAAGCCACCTAAATTTGAGAACTCCAGCACATAGTAATTTTTATCTTCTGCAACGGCGCGATCCAGTACTTTCCTTTCCCACGGCTCTAAACCTTTTAAGAACTTGTTATACGCGTTACGCTCTTTATTAGTCACAGTAAAGCGGTCATTGGCGTCATAGAAATCAGTCACGTCTGGGTTTTCTTCAACCCATAATTTCTTACCTTCGGCTTTATTACGCTCAACGAATAAAGGCATTGGTTTAGCCGCTTCAATATCACGGAGGCGGTTAAAATCAATGTCTGGATTTTTGGTGTCTAAACGCAATTGATAGACTTTATCTAACGAAATATCAACATGATCTGTGCTGTAAAACCAACCACGCCAGAACCAATCTAAATCAACACCAGACGCTTCTTCCATAGTACGGAAGAAATCAGCAGGGGTAGGGCGCTTATATTTCCAGCGCTGGGCATATTCTTTAAAGGCAAAGTCGAATAACTCTCGGCCTAAAATAACTTCACGCAAAATATTCAATGCGGCAGCAGGCTTAGTATAGGCATTAGGGCCTAAGCGCAATACGCTGTCAGACTGCGTCATAATAGGCACTTGGTTTTCAGACTTCATATAAGCGACGATATCGCGCGGCTCTACGCCCCATGGAATAGTTGGATCCCATTCACGTCCAGCTACACCATCTAAAAAGCTATTTAAGCCTTCATCCATCCAGGTCCATTGCCGCTCATCGGAGTTAACAATCATTGGAAAGTAAATATGACCTACTTCATGGATCACCACACCGATTAAAAAGCGTTTTTCGGCCTGCGAATAAGTACGAGAACCATCATCTTGTAGTTTAGTACGTGGGCCATTAAAGGTGATCATTGGATATTCCATGCCACCTACAGGGCCATTCACAGATTGCGCAACCGGATATGGGTAGTCAAACGAATAGCGAGAATACACTTGCATGGTATGGATCACAGCTTCTGTGGAATACTTTTTCCATAAATCGCCACCTTCTTTGGGGTAAAATGACATCGCCATCACTAACGGCTGTTCATTACCACCTTGCTGATAACCTTTGGCATCCCACATAAATTTACGTGATGAAGCCCAGGCAAAATCACGTACGTTTTCGGCTTTAAAGCGCCACGTTTTGGTTTGATCTGTGCCTTGTTTTTCGTTCTCGAGCGCTTCTTCTTCAGTGACAATGAATACAGGACGCTGCGCATTTTCAGCTTGTTCTAAGCGCTTACGCTGAGTACGCGTTAACACACTGCTGGCATTATCAAGTTTACCGGTTGCTGATACGATGTGATCTGCAGGCACAGTGATCTCAACATCATAATCACCAAATTCAAGGGTAAACTCACCACTGCCTAAAAACGCTTTGTTAGTCCAAGCTTCATAGTCTGTATATGCGGCTAAACGCGGGAACCACTGCGCAAGTAAAAATATGTCATTACCATCTTCTGCAAAGTGTTCATAGCCTGAGCGAGCACCGACGGCATCTTCCTCAACAATGTTGAAAGCAAAGTTCATACTGAACTCAACATCTTTACCAGGCTTAAGCGGCTCGTTCAGATCAATCCGCATTAACGTATCAACCACAGTAACATTTAACTCTTTACCGCTCTCATCTTTAACATTAGCTACCGTAAAACCTAACTCATTATCGCTCATAAATTGCTGACGACGAAGTTGCGCTAAGCTTAACTTGGCCGGTTTGTCGTCTGGGCGACCTTGTAATTTATCAGCGTTAAAGGTTGTTGTACGTTCTGCGATTGAATCACTTTTAAAAATATTTTGATCGAGTTGCAGCCATAAATACTTAAGCGTATGTGGCGAGTTATTTTTATATTCAATGGTTTGGCTTGCTGTTAAACGGCGCTTTTGCTCATCTAAAGTAACGTCAATATCGTAATTAACTTTCTGTTGCCAATATTTTTCACCGGGCTCGCCAGCGGCACTGCGATATACGTTCGGAGTCGGCAGAGCTTCATCAAGTTGACGAAACTTATCAACATAACTGCCTTTTGTTTGTTCAACTGAAGAAGCCAAAACAGAACTTGAGAGCGCTAATGGTAAAAACAAAGCCCCTAAAGTTATCACTGCTTTTTGCATAATTAATCCTGTTAAATTTTCGTGATCTTACTGTGTCAAAATGGCCTGAGTTATTCAATAAAATAGCGATAAACCGCCGCTTTTATAGGGTAAAAAATGACATATTTGAAAATACAGATTAATTCTACTCGTAAACACCTTGTAAAGGGGGTTTACAGTAGCCAATGTATTTTGTCGAAGTAATAGCAGCCTGCGACAAAAAGGGCGCTTGCAATCACTTTCCAAAACAAAATTTAAAACGTAAAACTGGCTTGCTTTATGCAGTAGTTTGATGGTTATACCCATAACTTTGGGCCCAATTTCGGCTATTTTTAGATTAATCGCTAAATAGTGAATTCTTTAGTTGACCTTTATGGTCATTTGTATTTAAAATCGCCCACTTTTTTAATTTGAGGGATTTAAAAGCATGGCTTTTCCTTTCAAATATGTTTCAACATACAAGTAAAATGCGGTGGGCATATGGATTTTTATATCCTAAAAAAACAACAAGAATTGATTGCAATTCCAGCAGATGAACAAAGTTGTAAACAGTATCTAGATTCAGGCTACTTTTATATTGATAAGGTGGCGGCCTGTAATGAAACTAATGCATTAAAAGTGTTACAAGCCAAGCAAACCAAAGCATTAAAATTCCCCTTAGTGATGGCGTTATTGGCATTACCGATTGTGATTTTTGCTTGGTATAACCTCAGCCCTTAAAGATTGCTACTATGCCCTTGCATCTTATTTTAGCTTGGGTATATTGACGCTCTTAACTGATTTTAAGAGCGTGACATGAAAGTCTTACACACCTCAGATTGGCATCTTGGCCAACAATTTTATGAACATCACCGTGCAGATGAACACCAGCAGTTTTTTAGCTGGTTGATCGACACGCTCGTCAGTGAAAAAATCAATTTACTGTTAGTTGCAGGTGATATTTATCACACAGCCACACCGCCTGCTAGCAGTGAAAATCAACTTTATCAGTTCATCAAAAATGTTAAAAAGCGCTGCCCAACATTACAGATAGTGATTATTGCAGGTAACCATGACTCTGCAAATCGGATCATGACCGCAAAACCTTTACTGGCACAGTTTGATACTCACGTAGTAGGGCGTTTTGATGTAAATAACCCTGATGATGTTGTGATCCGTTTAAATACCGACTCAGTGAACGCTCATATCGTCGCTATGCCATTTTTACGCGCCAGTGACGTTACCACCTTAAGTAATACTGAAAACGGTCATGATTACGCTCAAGGTATTGCAAAAGCGTATCAACTTAGTAGCGATTGCGCACTCAAAGATAAACCCGCCTCGACACCTTTGATCATCATGGGCCACTTGCATGCTAAAGGTGGCGATATTTCCAGTGATTCAGAGCGTAATTTAATTATTGGCGGTGAAGAATCGGTCACTGCACAGATCTTTAGTAGCCAGGCAAACTACGTGGCACTTGGGCATTTACATAAAGCACAGCAAGTCGCAAAGTCTGACACTATCCGCTATAGCGGCACACCAATGCCGATGTCGTTCTCTGAGCGCAACTATAAGCATCAAGTATGCGTTGTTGAATTCACAGCCACTACCAACAATCATATTGAGGTTACTGTAAACCCCCTTTACATTCCCCGTGCAACTGAGGTTATGCTGCTGCCTGAAGGGGAGTGTGTGCCCCTCGAACAATTATGCGAACAAATAGCGAATTTGGATCTAAGCCGTTACAGCCAAGCGCCGTATTTAAGAGTAAAGCTCAGTGCTGGAGATACCGATACCACCTTTAGAGAACAAATAGAAAAAGCACTGGAAAATAAAGCGGTAAATTTTTGTGGTATAGAACGAGTACGGCAAATAAATAAACAGCAAAACAGCGCTGTGTTTGAAGATTTAAGCCAAGTCGAAATGCTCAACCCACAAACATTATTAGAGCAAGCGTTTGCAAATAATAAAGACATGGCTGGGCAAAGCGTACCCGATGCACTAAAAACACTTTTAAACGAGGTGATAAGTGAACTGACGGAGCAACAACTATGAAAATAACCGCAGTACGCATTCATAATTTAGCCTCAATTGTTGATGCTGAAATAGACTTTACCAAAGCCCCCTTAAAAGATGCAGGGTTGTTCGCCATAACCGGCGATACCGGGGCAGGAAAAAGCACCATACTCGATGCCATCTGCCTAGCCCTTTATGCAAAAACAGCAAGACTCGGCAACGATAAAGGCAATGTCATTGATTTTAATGGCGACACTATTAAGCTTAATGATCCGCGTAATTTATTAAGACGAGGCACCGGGCAAGGCCACGCAGAGGTTGATTTTGTTGGCCAAGACAAACAGCTGTATCGAGCACGCTACATAATATCGAGAGCGCGAAGCAAAGCCGATGGCAATCTAAAAATTGCTGAGCATAAACTATCTAGTCTTCCGGATGAGTCGTTACTTGTTAGTAATAAAAGTGCGACCAGTAAAGAAGTCGAACGTATTATTGGACTTAATTTTGAGCAATTCTCGCGCGCTGTCTTACTAGCACAACACGAGTTTGCGGCATTTTTAAAAGCCACTGGCGATGAGCGAGCGCAACTTTTAGAATGCCTAACCGGCACCGATAAATTTAGCTTAATTGGTAAGCGTATTTATGAGCGCTATCAAGAGCAAAAAAATAGTTTGGCACTACTCAAAGCCAGTTTAGCCAGTTACACCTTGCTTAGCGATGAAGAATTGGCAGCAAAAACTAACCAGCTTACAGAATTAAAACAGCAAATTGAGCACGCAAAAAAAGCAGCAGCTGACACCGAGCGAGGCGTTAATTGGTATCAACAAGCCAATAGCTTAGCGCAAGCTCTAAACCAAGCACAACAAAACCAACAACAAGCCCACGCCGCTCTTGCAGCTGTAGCAAAGCAAAGTGAGCAGGCGCAACAGGCAAAAAGTGCCCTGGAAATTAAAGACAACCGTAGTCGGTTTACTAGCTTAACGGCACAAAATAATGAGCTAAACACCAAGTTAACTGAGTTAAAGAGTATTGATCATACGACACTGATTGCAAACCTTGCCAATTCACTTGCAAAGCACAGTACAGCCTTGCAAACAGCTAAGCAGCAACAGAAAAGTGCTGAACCACTGATTGCCAAAGCCCGTGAGCTAGATAGCCAATTAGCTATCTATACGCAAACTATAACCAGCACCAGCCTACAAACTGAAAAAGAACAAACACAATTAACAAGTTTACAGCAGCAACTTGAGCAAAGTAAAACAACGCATGCTGAAGCCGCTAAGCTTAACGCTGAGCAGCAACAATGGTTAAGTCAACACAGCCAACTTAAACCATTAGCGAGTGATTGGGCTTACTTTCAACACAGTTTTAAGCAATTTATAAGCGCCACCGAGCAATTAAATACAACCGCTGCACAGAGTAAACAATTAGCAGTAGAGCTGTCGAAACACAATGAGCAACTGGCAGCGCAAAATAACCAAGTTGCAGTGAGTGAGCAGGCTGTGCTGAATCAGCAAACCGCACTCAACCAGCTAAACCAGCAGCAAAGCCAATTTAATATTGAACAAGGTGATGCCCAGCTGAAAAATATTGATTACTTAAAAGAGCAGCGCGAACGCTACAAGCAATTTAGCCAAGAACTAAAACAAAGCACGCAACAACAGAGCAACCTTGTTAGTGAATTGAGCCAAAGCGAACAACAGCAAACGGCATTAAAGCAAAATTTAGTTACGTGCGAACAAACACTTAAACACAGCGAGAATGCGCTTAACCAAGCACGACTGCGCGCCAGTGAAAGTGTTGAGCAGTTACGTGCTCAACTGACACTTAACGAGCCATGTGTTGTCTGTGGCGCTACTGAGCACCCATTTGCAACTAATCAAAACCAGCAATTAAATAACTTAATCGCCGACTTTGAAAGTGATTATACGCATGCAAAACAACACTATGAACACGCGCAAGCACAGCTGCACCAGCAGCAAACTCAGCATGCGCTGTTGGTTGCAGAACATACGCAGCTAAATCAGGCGATACACAATGCGCAGACTAAGCAGCTTGAAATTAACAACACCATGCAAAGCACGCGCAGTGAACTGAATAATTTAACTGCAGAGCAGTTAGACATGCGCTATGCGCAACTAAACGAACAAAAAGCACAGTATTTTAAGGTGCAACAACGCCAGCGTGACTTACAAGAACAAGTAAATCAGCTGCAAAATAGCCTCAAAGCAGAGCAACAGGCTCAGCAGCAGTTACACGGCCAACACGTTGATTTAACCCATCAACAAACCCAGCTGAGTAACAAGCACAGTGAGCTAAGTTCACAACTACATGAGTTAACCCATGCCCTAAGTGCACAATTTGCGCAAAGCGACTTTTGGCAGCAACTGCAAAACAATACGCTCGACCTCAATGAGTTAGCTCAGCGGGTAGGGCAGTACCAGCAAACTCAAAGTTTGCTTGAAGAAACTCAAAAACAACTCGATAGTAGCGAACAAAAAATCCAGCAACTTAACCCGCTCATTAGTGAAAACGCACAAACGTTAAAAGCGTTAACAACGGATTTAGCGAAGGCGCAGCAGCAACATAGCAGCACTCAAAGTGAGCGTTTGGCATTATTTAATAATGAGCACATCAGCGCAGACGACTACCAAGCAAAACTCGCTGCGCACTGCGAGCAATGCCAAGCACAACTAACACAAAGCCAACAAGCCCATGACAATGCGATAAAACAGCGTGACGAGCAGGCCATTACAGTTAATAACCATCAGCAACGTTTACAGGAAAACAACCAAGAACAAACCACGTTAACAACACGCTACGAGCAATGGTTTGCTGAATTTAAAAGCCAATATGCCGATGCTAGTCACGAACAGATCGCTATTTTACTAACTCTAAACGGTGATGAAATTAAAGCGCAATTGCAGCAACATGAGCAATTAACACAAGCATTAGTCGATGCAAATGCCGCGTTAAAACAACAGCAAAACGCCCATACTCAACACCAAAGTAGTGATAAGCCGCAACAAACAGAGGCTGAGCTTACAGCGCAGTTAACGACACTAACCGAACAACAAAACGCACTGCAGCAATCGCAACTGGAGCTCAATACCGCGCTTGCGCAGCATGACCAAAACAGTAAAGCGCTGCAAACCAAACAACAGCAACTCGCCACCTTGCAACAGCAAGTTGAGCAATGGCATCTGTTAAATAAAGTGCTGGGGGATGCAACGGGTAAGACCATGCGAAATTTAGCACAAACCCAAACCTTAAAAATATTGCTGCATTATGCCAATAGCCATTTGCGAACACTGAATAAACGCTATGAATTAACAGCCATAGAGCAAAGCTTAGATATTGCGATTGTTGATAAAGACATGGCCGATGAACAGCGCTCGGTAAATACGCTCTCCGGTGGTGAGTCGTTTTTAGTGTCGCTGGCACTAGCGTTGGGGCTTGCTTCGCTATCATCAAATAAAGTTAGTATTAATTCTTTGTTTATTGATGAAGGCTTTGGTACGTTAGACAGTGAAACTCTCAGTATTGCCATGGATGCACTTGACTCATTACAAGCGCAAGGGCGTAAAGTCGGAGTTATCTCCCATGTTTCACAAATGACCGAACGGGTTGCAACGCAGGTTCATGTAGCCAAAAAGCCCGGTGGTTATTCAACTGTCTCTATAATTTAAAGGATTGATTTGATGCCAACATTTACACATGAAGAAGCTAACGAGTACGATTCACGGATCACTCGTTTAGTCCCAGGTTATGATTTATTACATACAACAACAGCAGTACAGCTAAAAGCAACTCTGGGCGATAATGCACATATTCTAGTTGTCGGTTCAGGCACCGGAAAAGATATTGCAGAGCTTGCCGCACTCAATCCAAGCTGGCATTTCACAGCTCAAGATATTTCAACAGATATGCTCAATATTGGTCAAAAACGCTTTGCAGATTTAGGAATAAGTGATCGCGTAAAAATCCATGTTGGCGCTGTTGAGCAATTAACTGATACTTTTGATGCCGCATTGTGTTTATTGGTACTGCATTTTGTAGCCGATGATGGCGATAAAAAATCACTACTTAGAGCCGTTGCCAAACAATTAAAGCCATCTGCGCAATTGTATTTAGCAGATTTAATGCGCCCAGAAACAAGCTTTGAACGTGATGCACAGTTTAGTCTTTGCCAACAGTTAGGATTAACTGATATTGGGGTAGAGCGAATGAAGCATAATTTTGAGCATGAGTTTTATCCGTTAGACCGATTACGTCTTTCGGAGCTACTCGATAATGCAGGCTATAATGCGCCTAAATTGTATTTTAAAGCGCTAGGCTTTAGTGGCTATGTAATTCAAAAACGTTAAGAGTTTTAATAAGCTCAACCTATACAAGTACTGGTTGAGCTTATTAGTAAACTTTAATGTTGTTAAAACTCAACACACTGGTAATTATGCTAGCGAATTAGTTATTACCGCCTTATCTGTACCTATAAACTTGACTTCAACTGAAATACTGGTAGGCTATACGTTCATCTTTTACAGGACGTAAACTAATGAAAAAATGGATTTTTATCTTAGTGGCGCTGAGTTTGTCGCCCTTATACATAGCAACAACTTCAGCAAATACTGCACAACAATCATTAAAACCCACGGCTCCCCCCTTAACTGACCCCCTGTTGTTAACTGATTTAGTTAAGTCCCCCATTGCAGGTTTAACGCTCGAGTCATATTTTCATCACCATTATAAAAAACAAACCGCCTGGCATGAAGTTTATCGACCGCAACAACGCTGCAACGTGCAGCTAAGCAATGCAGATAGGGCTATTTGGTGCAAAAAAGGGATAGCTGCTGTTACGCCACTGCAGTTAGATAAGCAATCGGATAGCACCTCAAAACGCGCAGAAGCTCACCCTGATGATCAGGTATTCGAAATCATCTTGCCCAAACACAAACCACAATCCTTTAATTTTTTAGGTCAACAGATCACCCAGCAAACACACGTAAGTTTACTACAGCAAGTTTCGCCTTTACTAGGTATTGCGCTTAGCTGTTTATTAATCGTTATTACTGTTGCACTTTTTCACTGGCGAGAAACAATAAAATCACGCGCTAATACTGTTCAAAACCAATCAAAATAACCTTGTCAGCGCGTTTAGTTACAGCATCTAGGCTATCTTTCATCCGTTTTCAATTGTTTTGCTCGTTCTTCAGCAGCGATCAGTTTGGCTGATTTAGGCACTGTTTTTTTCGGCGCTATAGTCGGCTTTTCGGTTGAGTTTGGATCCCAGCTTGGATCCAGCGATAAGTTCGCAAATGGGTTCGCTTTTTGCTCACTCGACTGTGACTCAGCAGGCTCTGCACACTCATTATTATGGAGTGCTTGCTCTTGCTGTTCGGCGGCAAGCTCTTGATTAAGCGCTGCAAGTGCTTTCGCAATATCATCATTGCTGTCAGTCGCCGTAGGTTCAGTGCTTTCAAAGTCTTGGCTGCATGAATCATCAAGCAGCTCAACTGCCACCGTGCTGTTAAGTATTTGCTCTGAGCCATCTTCATCATTTTCAAGCTCTGTGCCTTCAGGCTGCTTTGAAGCAACGATTTCAGCGTCTTCATCTGCTGCAAACAGCTTGGTATCAATACTGCTTTCATCGACGTTAACAGCCGCTGAAGTGAATGCTGTTGCAGTGTCAGCAGCAAGCTTAGTTTTGTTAGTTATGGTTGCGTTAGTAATGGTTTCATTGCTTCGTTGCTTTTCAAGCGCTGCACTAGGTTGTTGGCCAGGTAGTGGCGCATCAGGATCAAAAGTACGCACTTCAGGCTCTTTGAAGTCGTGCTCATTACTAAAAATGCGTTGCGTTAGTTTATCTTGGTTTGGTACAGCTGATTTATTTGGCTGTTCCTCAGCGGTGCTGACAAGTGGAGCTGCTATGTTTGTGTTATTTTCGACTGTTGCAGGCGCTGAATTTTTCTTCCCACGTAAACGCAGCAACAGCAATCCAGCTAATAACAATACGGCTAATAACAATAAACTTGGCATTAACAATGAACCCGTATCAGCATCGCTACGACTAGCGTCAGTATTCATAGCCGTAACTGGCGGTAAGGCAATAACAGGAGCTGCATTTAGCCGCTCGGCTTGCTCATTAATAGCCTCATCGCTAAATTCTGCCGCTGGTGTTGCAACTTCACGCACTGCTATCGCAGCGTCTGGCACAGCTGCTGATACGGTTTCGCTTGGCGTTGTTTCATTTAACTTTGCTTGTGATGTGCTTGCCTCTGCGCTGCTGTCAAGGGGGTTTACAGCCTTACTCGGTTGCTCAGTAGGCACAGCGTTGCTGTCTTCTGCTTGCTTAGTAACTGGCTCAGGCATTGTGCTTTTTGGTGCTGTGATCTGTGGTTGCGACTGTTCAACTGGCGGCGGATTACTACAGTTTTTATCGTAATCTCTGGCCGCATTACGATAACTACGACTGCTGGTATTATCACTGTATTGCTGCATCTGTTGTTTGTACAAAATGCACATAGCTTCGCTGTATTTTGCAAAGCTATTAAAACTGCAAGTAAGTATAATAAAAAGGCCAAGCCGTGATAAGTAAGTGAGCATAATTCTATTAAGCAAAATAACACAATACTCTCAGTTTAATTGTACTGCGCAAATTTATCTAGCTGTGAATTTCACTAATCAATCACCATTAAAGTCCGATATTCATCATAAGCAAACTGATCAGTCATACCGCTGATATAGTCTTGAATAAAGCGACAGCGATAATAAAATTCGTATGCAATCACATGATCAGGCTCAGCTTGCATCGCATCGATGGCGTGCAGATAAGTGTTTAAATGCTTTTTTGACAGTTTTTGCAGCAAACGGGTTTCAATTAAAAAACGGCTATCGCCCTTGATCACTCGTTTAAAGTTATCGTGACTTAACTGGAGTAAGGGCTTATAACAATCCAATAACCCCGTAATAATACGATATCCTTGTAACTCTAACTTACCCACTTCTTTGTGAGAAAACACATACTCAAAGGCCACTTGTTTTAAAGTGCTGGTAATCGCGTGCAAATGGCTGCGATCTTCTAATAATGCTTGATTAAAGTCGCCGTGATAGACCGCCTCTATATTATCTATAAACCGTTTTGCAGCATAATTAACTAACGGATGAAGCAAGCTTACCCGTAAATAAATGAAAAATTCACTGTTGAAGTTATACGACTGTAATTTGGCTTTTTCTAAAGCATAATTAACTGCTTTATCAACCACATGCTGATGCTCAACAGCATCAATAGTATAGTTAATGAGTACTTTTTTATAATGTAGTTTAAGTTTATCGCAAAGTAGCTCAACGCTAATAATGCCTTTTTCCACGGCATCTTCAATATCCGCTAAACAATAGGAAATATCATCCGCTGCTTCCATAATGTAACTGGCAGGGTGACGACATTGTGGATCTATTTCGAGCTCTTTTTGCAATCGCTCTACAAAGTTTTTTTCGCTGTAATAAAAACCGACTTTTTTCATCAGATAATCTTTATCACGGGGTATATCTTCTTTAGCCATACTGGCCGGACGCGTGTATTTTAAAATAGCCGCGCTTTGGCTGTAAGTTAAATTCAGCGATAGCAACGAATGAATAATACGAATACCTTGCGCGTTTCCCTCAAAGTTAGCTATATCGTGGGCTAAATGCTTAAAGATCACCCCAATACCGGTATGCGGATCACCGCAACGTGCAGGAGTCAGTGCCGACAAATTTTCCTTAAACCAGTGGTTAATTGCCGCTTCACCAAAATGGCCAAATGGCGGATTACCAATATCGTGCATCAAGCAGGCCATTTCGACTAGGCTTTCCAGTGGTCGCTCCAAACCGGTCAGCCCATATTCCGTCTGTTGTTTAGTGGTCAAATTAGCAAAAATACGCTGCACAATAAAACGCCCCACTTGTTGTACTTCAAGTGAGTGGGTAAGCCGAGAGCGCACCGCGGCATTGCGCTCCAGTGGAAATACTTGGGTTTTTTGTTGTAAGCGACGAATTGCCGCACTGTTGATAATACGCCCACGATCGCTTTCAAGCGCGGTTTGTAAATTAGGGGTCGAACGCTGCTCACGTGCAGAGGTGATTTTTTTACTAAAGTCGATCATCGTCACTCCTTTATTAATAACTTTAATCTAACAGCTTGGAGAATAAATGAGAATTGATAATTAACTTTTAAAATAAAGCCTTATGTATGTCACAAATGCATATTACACTGCACTCTGGCACTTTTTTAACTCAACATTGCTTTAACCAAGGTGGTTTCCAAATGAAGTTTTTGGTTTTTTCAGTTCTATTATTTTGCTTTGTCAGTAATGCACATGCATTACAAAACCCAAATAACACGGTCGTGCTTATTTCGCTGGATGGCTTTCGCTGGGATTACATTGAAAAACACGGCGCCCCTCATTTAGCTGCTATCGCTAAATCAGGGGTTCGAGCGAATAAAATGCAGCCAGTGTATCCAACTAAAACCTTTCCTAATCATTTATCTATCATTACCGGTTTGTTACCTATTAACCACGGAGTAGTGGATAATCGCTTTTGCGACAGCAAACGCAACGACTGCTATAGCATGGGTAAAGGTAAAGACGACAGTACTTGGTTTAGTGGCATTCCACTTTGGAACCTCGCGACTATGCAAGGGCTAAAATCAGCAAGCTATTTTTGGCCCGAATCAGATGCGCGTTTTAATGGTATGACACCTGATTATTACTACCACTATTCAAAACACAGTGATTACCAAAACCGTATAGAGCAAATTATCCAATGGCTAAAACTCCCTGCACCACAGCGCCCACAATTAGTCATTAGCTATTTTTCATTGGTTGATAGTATGGGGCATAAATACGGGCCAGATGCTGAGCAGACAAAACAAGCGGTGCAGCAAGTCGATGCCTTAATGGGGCAATTACAACAGCGCCTAGCAGCCCTTGAGCAAGATGTTAACTTGGTTATTGTCTCTGACCATGGCATGAGCACCGTTGCGCCAAACCAAAGCATTGCCATCAGTAGCTTACCCAAAGATGATAAATTTATGGTTAAAAATACCGGCCCACGCGTGCTAATTTATGCCAATGAAAACACCACAGCAGCAGATATCAGCGCTTATAAAGAACGCTTAAACAAAGCAGCGAAAGGCCGTTACATAGTCCTAACTGATAGCCAGCGAGCGCAGTATCATTATCAAAATAATGGCCGTACTGGCGATATTATTTTACAAACCACAGCACCAAAAACCTTCGCCGATACTGGCAAAGTTAACTATTTAGGTACCCATGGCTACGCGTACAGCGATGATATGGCGGCAACCTTTATTGCTAATGGCCCCGCATTTAAACAAGGCATTACCCTTGATAAAGTCAATAACCTCGATATTTATCCTATGATTGCTAAAGTATTAGGGATTGAGGTATTGAGTAAAATTGACAGTGATGGGGCTACACTTTGGCCGGCCTTAAATAACTAACCTGAGCTCAGGACAAGCTATCTTTAGTCCAGTGTTCATCGCTATCTGCGTTGCATATACTGGCGCTAGTTAGCGCCAGTAAAAAGAGCGCAACTGCGCTCAAAAGGGAAAAACAATGTACTAAAAATAACGCTTATTTAAAGTTAGCAATACTGTTTTTAGTCTCGTTCACTGTGCGCCAAGCAAACGACTCGCCAGTTACACCATAAGGAAGGCCATTCACACTCCAACTTGGATTAGAAAAATAATCGTATTGTGTGGCGCTACCAAATACATGCGGGTACGCCATTATACTGGCGAATTGATTTTGCACACCATGACCCATACCATCTACATATACACCACCTGAGGTGTCACCTTGTTTACGTGAATGCAGCAAGCCTTGATTGTGACCCAGCTCATGCACAAACGTTGTCGCCCCACAATCTACTGCTGTAATACTATACATACTGTTACTTGAGGAGCTGTATAAACTACCGTTACTGCCATTACCAACCCACGCAATACCGCAGGAAATTAGATTACTGCCCGCACTTTGACCAGTACCAAGCACAGCGACCATATCTGCCCCCCAGCTATTACGTAAACCTTGAATATAGCTACTATTAGTTACTGAGTTTAACCAACTGCTCGAAGGTGTAATAGCATGGTTGCCTAAGTTTTCGCTACCGACTAAACGTAACGTAATATCAACCCCATTTTGGCTATATACTTGGTTACTAAAGGCAATGTACTGGTTGATTTTAGTGTTAATGTTGGTGGTGGCAGCTGCCGCTTGATCGGTATATAAAATAGCAATATCAATGGTCGCCGCTTGGCTAGTTGCAGTCATACCTAATGCACAAAATGCAGCTAAAGTGGTTAGTCGTTTGTTCATCTTATTTCCTTGTTAGTTGTGTTTTATTGGCTTAAAAAATTACGCGTGATGAATTTTTATAAGCTATTAGCCTTAGCTTTTGGAGCAAAAGGATCATCCCCTTCACTGGGCTGAGCAGCGGGTTGATTGGTTACTTGGTGTTCAATATGGTTTTTATAGAGGTCGCGCTTAGCCGCTAACCAGCCATATTGCCCTTTACTTTCAAACACGTAATTACCACTTGGGGCAGTAAATTGGCCATATACAGCATCTTTTCCGATAGTCAGCACTGTGGTATGAAAACGTCCATCAGCACCAATAACGCTGCCAAATACACTTTTATCGCCATTACTGGCGGCAATCACATTAGTCACTTCGGCGCTAAAAGTTTCAGCCGTCTGCGGGATCGCTAAATCAAAGCTATCACCTTGCTTAAGCTTTCTTAGTGCAGCTAAGTCAAATTCAACATAGGCTTCATTTTTTAAATCAGTCGGTAATACACCAGCCGCTTTAAGTACCTGCTTAGCTTTATCTGATGGACGGTTGATGGCATCAAACTCGCTATCACTTTGCAGCGTATTTGCAGGTGTTGTTGCGCTTACACTCGGTAATGATTTACTAGGCAAAGGTTTAGTGACTATTGGTGCTGCAACTACAGCAACATTTTTTTCATTCATTGGCGTAACCGTAGCTGTTTTCACCTCTTCATGAATAGCGTATTCATAGATAAAAAATACACTAAGTGGGACAATGACAATAAATGCAATAGCTGCCTTCATTTGTTTCTCTTCCAGATCCAAAGGTTAATTTGATGTTAACCTTAAATCGAAACAAAAAAAATCGCAAGCACAAAACTGTTACCGATAACAAAAACATGAAAATAAATATTTTCAGACTAATCTGAGTGTTAATAATAAGTTCAGTTGCAATTATGGGAAAATAATTTGAACGACCTAAATAGCACGCCATTTAATTAACAATAAGTTATCATTTTTACCTTTTTTCGCTTGATTGCTCTATTTTCCATTAATGCACTTTTGTAACGCTGTAAATGGTGGCTAATTCAAAAAATAAATTATCGTGACGATAAAATTTATTTGTTTTACTACTGATCCGACGAGCTTCATACTCCGCGTCTTTTGCCGCAGACTCTGCCCCATCACGAGCGCCGGTGAATATCTATCGCGTAGTGAGCCATTTTTCTGTGAGCTGCGAACTAAACCCAAGAGGAATAACCATGCGTGGTTGGATCATTTACAAAGACAGTGCAGGCTTACTTAAACAAGAAACTTACGAAGTAGAGCGCCTATTAGCAGCCGCTCAGGAAGAGGGCATTGATTTACAAGTTTTCTCACCCGATCAATTTGATTTGACCATCACTCGAGAAGACGGTAAAAGCATTCTAATTGACGGTGTAACCACCATTTTGCCTGACTTTGTTATTCCTCGCATGGGTGCCAGCACCACCTATTTTGCGCTGGCAATTATTCGCCATCTTGAGCGCTTAGGTGTGTACTGCGTTAACAGTTCACAATCAATTGAAACCGTAAAAGACAAATTATTTGCACAGCAAATTTTAGCTGAGCGTAACTTACCAACCCCCAATACGATGCTGGTAAAATTTCCGGTAAATATCGACTTAGTAGATAGGCAAATAGGCTTTCCGGTGGTGATAAAAACGCTGTCTGGCTCGCAGGGCAGTGGCGTATTTTTATCAAAGTCAAAAAGCGAATTTGACGATTTAATGCAATTAATTGAAGCCGCTAATCCACAAGCGAATATTATTTTACAACAGTTTGTTAAATCAAGTCATGGTCGAGATTTGCGAGTACTTACTATTGGCGGTCGCGCTGTGGCATGTATGGAGCGTAACTCAGGTGGTAAAAACTTCAAAGCGAATGTGAGCGCCGGGGGTACAGGCAAACCACACCCAATCACGCCCGAAATTGAATGGTTAGCGACCCAAACCGCCAATGTACTAAACCTTGATGTGGCAGGCATTGATCTATTATTTGACGATAATCACTTTAAAATCTGTGAAGCAAACTCAAGCCCTGGTTTTGAAGGCTTAGAAGCCGCATTGGGGATTAACGTAGCGCGTGAAATTTTACATTTTATTCGTATTCGTTTAGGTATTTTTGACCGTCCTGAGAAGTTAAATTTAAGCTTAGATGAAAGCACTGATACTGTCACCGAATTGCCAACGCCAAAAGCGATTTTAAGCGCTGTCACTAAGTAAAATTGAGGCACTAAATCCATCACTATCACTGTGTAAATTAAGTTGCAGTTGGTGACGGGAGCAGATTGCCTGCACTGTTGCCAACCCTAAACCAAAGCCTTCATGTTGGCGAGCTGGATCGGCACGGTAAAAACGTTTCGTCAGCTGAGTAAGTTGTTCTTGACTCACCCCTTTACCACTATCACTGATAGTGATAGAGCGAGGATCGCTATAAATAACGATACTAGCGCCAATCCCCGCATATTTAATTGCGTTATCTAATAAGTTAAACAATGCCTGAAACAATAAGTTTTTATCCCCTTGCAGGTGCATAACCCCATGACTATCAAGCTTAATTGTTTGCTGCTGTTGTTCGGCACTGGGTTGTAACATTTCAATTAGATCAGTGAGCAGTAACTGGCAGTCAACTTGTTGCATTGCCATTGGGAATTTACCATGCTCGAGCCGTGTTAGTTTTAACATAGCGTCAAAGGTATTAATAATAGTGTCAAGCTGCTCAATATCTACGCCCATCTCAGGGTGACGTAGGGCTTGTTGCTCAAGGTTTAGCCGTAATCGCGTTAACGGGGTTTTTAGGTCATGGGCAATGTTATCGGTGATCCCTTGCACTAAGGCAAAGTTCTCTTCTAGCGCATCAAGCATGGTATTAATATGCGCACCTAAGCGGTCAAACTCATCGCCTTTTTGATGGTGTTTAATACGTGCCGATAAATCGCCATTTTGCACTTGTTCCGCCGTATTATTAAAGTAATGCACACGGCGTAAATGGCGTCTTGCAAATATATAGCCAAACACCCCAGTTAATAACAAACTAATTAAGCATGCCCATAAAGCAATGGTTTTAAACTCAACAATTAACCGTTGCAGGTGTTCGGTCGCGGTCGCAAGCACAATATCGCCATGTTGGGTTTGCACTATGCCAGTGGTTAATAAGCGAATTTGCCCACGTTGTGCGTCCAATACCGGAAAAACCACTGTACGTGGCAAAGTAGGGATATTCTCTGGCAAAAAACTTAATTGCTGACTCTGCTCGCTCTCACTTTGCCAAAATATAAGTAAATCACCTTCACTGCGAAATACCTCTAGTTGCGCAAAAAAACTATCTGCAGAGAACTCACTCGCAAGGCCTTCGATCCTAACTTGCTCAGCGGCGAGGCGTCGTTCAACTTGGCGACTTTGCTCACCTAATAAAAGTTGATAGATCAGCACAACCGTCAATGCCAGCATCACCGCCATAATAACAGCAAAGCCGAGCGTTAAACGCCATACAGAACTATTACGCGGATCAAATTGACGCCAAATGGAATCGTTAATCGGCATAATTTTGCTCTTTAGCAAGGCGATAGCCCACCCCGCGAATGGTTTCAATATGAACTCCGGCATCGAATTGCTGTAACTTTTTGCGTAGCCGTGCAATGTGAACATCAATAACGTTGGTGCCAGGATCAAAATGGTACTCCCATACAGCTTCAAACAATAGTGTACGGGTGACGAGCTTACCTTGATGTTCTAATAAAAAGCGTAATAACTTAAATTCTTTTGGCTGTAAGCTCAGTGCTTGCCCAGCGACTTCAGCTTTGTGATTGGCGTAATCTACCTGTAAGTTTGCTAAACGAAGGATAGTATTAAGCGGTGGGTGAGCAACTTGGCGTTTAATCAAATTTTCTGCGCGAATAGCCAGCTCTGAAAATGCAAAAGGTTTTACAAGGTAATCATCACCACCGGCTTTTAGCCCAGTAACACGATCATCAACTTTATCAAGCGCGGATAAAATCAGTACTGGTGTTGTTTTTCCTGTCGCTCGCAAAGCTGCGAGTACTTGCAGACCATCAAGTTTCGGTAACATCCGATCCAGAATAATAATGTCATATTCTTCACAGGTACTCAGCAATAAACCTTGTTGCCCATCCGCCGCCGTATCAACCGTATAGCCTTGTTCACTAAACGCTTTATAGAGAAAATCACGATTTTGCTTGTCGTCTTCGATCAGCAGTAATTTCATTAGTCAGTTCAACTTAGTTTAATCAATAGACAAAATAGCCGCTTAGTTACCCCAACGCAGCAAAGGCAGATCTTTGCCCGTTGCCAAATCAATGGCTTTTTTATGCCGTCCTTGTGCTGTTATAAAGGTGGCCACCATGTAGGTCACGCCCATATCTTGCTCAAGCTGGGCTTCAATAAGGTATTGATGGGCAGGATCATGCATTTTGCGCACTAAGCCTTGCATGGTATAGCCCTTATGACGCATTAACTCTGCCGCGGCAATTTCTTCTTGTTCATCAAGCTCAGGGGCGTTGTACTCAAGTTCAATCAAGCTGCCGTTTTGATCTACTAATAACTCAATAAAGCGTGCACTACTAGCTTGATATAATGTGACCTCATACGTGGTATTGCCTTTTTCAAACTCAAGCTCAAACTCCACGATCACGGCTTTATTACTGTATTCGTTCTCAATTTTTTGTAATATGGCGCTCGGCGTTGGTGCGTTTGCTTGATGCAGCTTTGCAAAAATAGCGGAGCTGGCAGCAATACTCATTGAGGTGACAAACAATAAGCTAACTAGCAATAATTTTTTCATGTACTTACCTCAAACCACAGCCGTTATTAGCAACGGCTGTGGCATTTTCAATTAATCGTCAAGTCGACATGCTGTAACTTGATCCTCTGCAACCCATCGGCATTCAAGTTCAACATACTGATCAAGGTATTGATCGAGTGAATTATCCTCACTTACATAACCCCATAAGCTAGCTTGCATGTTTTGATCTGCACTGACAAAACCAGTTAGATTAAGCGGCTCATTGCCATCCATTAGCTCAACTTCGCTAACGGTTTGTTTATCATCGGCGATAATCCCCTCAAGTTCAAGCCATCGGCTCTCTATGTTATTTAACGTTAAGCCATCATCAAATACGGTTTGGTTATTAAGTATAAATTCAATACCATTGATTGTCGCAACACCCTGTGTGTAAGTCACTAACCCTGTAACTGAAAAAGCGCTGTTGCTGTTCACAACATCATTTGCTGATCCAAACTCAATCTCTTGCGCTACAAACCTGTTATTTGCTTGCTGCCATAGGGCATCAATCTCAACAAACCGTCCAATCGCTAGATCAGCTACCGTTCCATCATCATAACGCGTTTGCGCATTTAAACTGACTTGCCATTGGCCATTAATAGTCATTAAGGTTGAATCATTGTTTAGCCACGTAATTTGCCCCGCTAACTGGCTATCCGTGTCATCATCAAAACTACTGTGTTGCTTGGCATCAACTTCGTTTGCCAACAGCTGTTGGCCATTCATAAACCCTTCAACTTCAACGAATTGTCCATTAACAAGAGGCCCATCCACATCTGCTTGTTGATAATTAATCATAATATTCCCTAACGAGAATGTCCTTTGTTGGGTATTAAGTGCAGAGATTACCCCTTCGACTTCAAGCTCAGTTTGGGGATCACTGATTGGCTGCTGGTAGGTCACTGTTAACCTGTTGTAAGCACTGTTATAACCACTTACTTCAACTAAATCACCATCCTTTACCGTGCTGCTATCAAATCCTGTTAATCTCACACCAGCAATATTAATAGCGTTACCTTGAACCTGCACTGGACCTTTAAAATTAGGATCGTAATCAATTTCCGTTGCGTGGCTGCCGTTGGTTTCTACTACAACCATCATGCCTTTTTTCAAGTCACTCAATGAGCCATCTACACCATCAATCTCCACCTCGGCATTACTTGCCGGGATCTCATGCTGATTTACTGTAATTGTTGTTGCTGTAGTGGCGGTTAGCTCACCAATTAGTACGCTTGGTAACTGTGCAGTAGGCGTAGTAGGCTCATTGCTCTGTGAATTACTACTGCCACAAGCAGTTAATGCGAGTGTCAGTGCTGATAATGAAATAATCTGAGTGATTGTTTTGTGCTGGCTGTGCATAATTAACTCCAAATTTAGTCGGCTGAATAAGCTGTTTATGCCAAGCACTATAACCGGCTATAAATATCGGCAAGGTGGAGAGAACATTAAATTTTGTTAATGTTTACTTAAGCGAGTAATACCTTAGTCAAAAATAGCTTACTGCGACTAGCATCACTGCAATATTTATGTATAACTAGAGCGATAAGACTTATCCCTTTAGGAATTTCATGCAACTTTCAAATCAGCTATTAAATCGCTTAACCGCAGGCTTAGTCGCTGTGATCATTGGTTTTACCAGCTCAATCGCTCTTATTTATCAAGTCGTTATTGTACTCGGTGGCACTGCTGACTTAGTTGCCAGCTGGGTACTGATGTTAGGGCTTGCGATGGGAGTTACCTCAATTGGTTTATCGTATTATTATAAAATTCCTATTTTAATTGCATGGTCAACAACCGGCGCCGCTTTACTGATCACCAGTGCCCAAGGCTATAGTTTAAACCAAGCGGTGGGCGCATTTATGTTTAGCGCCTTATTAGTGTTTATTTCCGGTATTACTGGCTGGTTTGCAAAAATAATGGAGCGTATTCCCAGCCAAATTGCCTGCGCTATGCTAGCGGGTGTGCTGGTGACGTTTGGCATTGATGTATTTAACTTTATGAGTGAAAAACCGTTACTCATAGGGGTTATGGTATTGGTCTATTTGATCTGTAAACGGCTCATGCCACGTTTTACTATGCTCATGGTGCTAATTGCAGGCTTTGTGATGGCGGGCGCCACAGGGCAAATTGATACCAGCAACTGGCAATGGAAAATGAGTGAGTTTGCGTTTATTAGCCCTGAATTTAATTTACAAGCAATGATCAGCGTGGGTATTCCGCTTTATATTGTCACTATGACCTCACAGAACTTACCCGGTATTGCGGTGTTAAAAGCCCATAACTACCCTGCACCTGTTTCTGCGGCGCTCAACGTGACTGGCCTCACTAATATTTTGATCGCCCCTTTTGGTGGTTACGCCATTAATTTAGCAGCCATTACCGCAGCAATTTGCATGAGCGAAGACGCTGACAGCGATCCTAACAAACGCTACTGGGCAAGTATTGCAGGCGGTGGGTTTTATATTTTGATGGCCATTGCAGCAGCGACGTTAGTAGGGTTAGTCGCAAGTCTACCGCAAGCGCTAATTTTAGCTCTCGCTGGTATCGCCTTATTTACCACCATTGCATCGAGCTTACAGCAAGCGTTGTCAGACAGTTATTATACGGAAGCGGCGATGATCACCTTTTTAGTGACGGCTTCTGATCTTACTCTGTTCTCTGTTGGCTCTGCATTTTGGGGCATACTTGCAGGCGGGCTGACTTTATGGCTGATCCCACGAAAATAACACCCGTAATAAACCAGCTTGCGCATCGTTGAGTAGCCATTGTGCTAATTAGTGTTTATAAACTCACGCCCACAGTGATCATTATTTAAACACACTTAGTATAACAAGATAATAACCGCCCTAGTGCATAAGGAACTGACTAAGGCGGTTATTATTCAACTATTCAACTATTCAACTATTCAAAAGTATGGTGACGCGTCACACTAAACCGATTAAGAATATGGTGCATAATATACACCGCACATAAGCTAACGATGATTGCCACAGAAACCGATGAAAATCGATACAGCGCACTGTAAATCAAGTCTTGTCCAGGCCCAAGTGACTGACCAAATAAAATTCCAAAGGTGGTTATGATACCAAAACCAACACCTGGGATCCCGCCGCCGATAATATGATAACGGCTAAATATAAAGGTCAAAATCCACAATATCAGCGCTGGAAAAAGCAAAATGTCAGTGTGGTTATATAAAAATAACTGCGACACCAACGCTAAGTTACAGCCAATTAGAGTACCGATTGCTCGTTGCCAGCCAGCCATACCAGCCGCTTTCCAACACAACGGAAACAAAATTAAAATCGAGGCTGCTTGCGCTGATATTGAGTCTTGCAAATCAAACACCTGAAACAGTACAAATGACAGCGTCGCGACAGTTGCACATAACAGTACTTCATGGCGAATGCTCTCTTTTGCTTTAGTTGGCATTACACGAGCTTGGCGTGGGGCAACATCAGGAAACATAAAGTGCATTAATACCGCAGTCAGTACCGTGACTAGAACCGCTAAACCATTGCTTATAATTAGCGGATAAATACTGGTGCCATTGCCGACATAACTGGCAAAGTGCAATTGAATAGATAAACTCACCACACTCAAAGCACCAAATAAAAAGTTAGCTCCACGGCTCATTTGATAAAATAAAAACGTAAATGCTAAAAAGCTCAACATGGTCATAACCACAGGTAAATGCGAAAACAACCCTTGCACAATCAACACAAATAATGCGCTAAATGCGGCACTGGCAAAAAACTGACGAATAATATGCGCATTTAAAATCGGCACTAAACCAAGTAACAACATAGGATAAACGGTAAAGAAAATCCCATTAGGCCAATTCATTAACTTACACAAACTAAAGCCTAGGGCACTACCACCGGCAATACGAAGTGCTTGACGAAGGCCATTTTTATCAAGGACATATGGTGCTGACATGACGTCCCCTTAATAAATAAAATGCAATAAGCTGATCAAACGAATTTGTGCACTGGCACACCATTGGCCTATTGTAGATTCAGGTAATAATTGCACTGTTGCCCGCGCCCCACTTGGTAACTTACTGAGTAATTGCGGCTGTTCTAAATTAATATGAATACGTTGACGCTGCGCATCCCTCACCCAACGATTGCTATTTTCGGTGCTGCTAAGTAAACCATTCGCACTAAGTTGACCATCACTTACACCCGCTTCAAATGAGCCAATATTGGCGTCAAAAACCTGCCCAGGGAGTGCATCAAAAGTGACTTTAGCTCGACTCCCTAAGGCAAAATTTGCCAATGATTTTTCACGAAAATCAGCCACTAAATCGGCTTTGTTTGCCACAATGGCTAACATTGGCTGGCCTTTACTAGCAAAGGTCCCCGTGCTCACTTGCAAGTTTGCTACTTTCCCATCGGTATCTGCAGTCACTGTGCTGTACGATAAATTAAGCTCTGCTTGGGCCAATTGATTCCGCGCATGACGCAGCGCAAGGTTGTCATCTCCTAATTGACCTCGTGCTAATTTTGCCTCGGTTAATTGCGCCTCGATCGCCGCCACATTGGCTTTGCTCGATTGAAAATTAGCACTGATGGTTTCATATTCTTGCTCTGATATAGAGCGTTTTTTCAATAAGGATTCACTGCGATCAAATAACAATTTTTGCTCATGCAATTTGGCATTACCCGCAGCCAGCTGTGCTTCGATCGCCTTAACACTGCTATCTAAGCGCTGGTTTTGTAACTGCGCATCGGCAAAAGCCAGTTGTGCTTGCTCAACCGCTAATTGAAATGGTGCCGCTTCAATTAAAAATAATCTCTCGCCTTTGTTTACCGCTTGATTATTGTTCACCAACACTTGATTAACACGGCCACTAACTTGCGGCGTTACTTGTACAACCGGGTGATAGACTCGCGCTTGTGGCGTCACGGGTAAATACATATCAGCCACTACAAAATAGGCAAATAATAAGATAAACCCAACTAATGATATTTTTACATAGCGGGCAAATTTTTGATCTGGTGTCATTCTTTATTTCTCTTGGCTTAAAAGTGTTAAACAACGGCGCGCATTCTCTTCCATTTGCACTAGTCCATAAGCCATCGTATCTAGTTGTGCTGTGGTTAGTCCTGCATACAGCTGTGTTTTCACTTCCGCCATTATGCCTCTAAGTGCTTCTAATAATTGTAGCCCTTGTTCAGTAAAATAAATTTTACGGCTGCGTTTATCTAGCTCATCAACACGACGAACAATGATCGCTTGCTGCTCTAATTGCTTAACAGTGCGTGTTAATGAAGGCATTTCAATGCCGAGGCTAGTCGCGAGCGCTTGCTGTGTAACACCTTGCTGTAAATGATCAATATGGATCATCGCCGTCCAGCGAGATTGGGTTAACCCCAAAGGCTCAACAGCTAACGTGACGGCGTCACGACAGAGTCGAAAAACACGGCCCATGCTACCGCACAAGCTGAGATCGAGGGTTTCATGAAAAGGTAAGGGAATAGTCATGATGGCTCCATTTAATTAGCGTGCTAACCATTTTAAACTAGTTAGCATGCTAAGTAAATATTGCCGTGGCACTTTAGCTTTAATAGCCAGCAAGCTGGCCATTAAGTAGCGAATTTAAAAATTAAGTAGGTTAGCAGGAGAGTATTGATCAGTCAGAATTTTAGTGTCACTTGGCCAGTCTTGATTATTTTTGGTGGACTTCATGCCTTTACTAATCGCTTTAATATCCACATCATAAGGGGACAATAACGGACGTAATTTTTTTACACGCTCTGCAATACTTTGCTCTGTTGGCATGTTATCAAAGCCTGCCAAAATAATGCGGTTACTGTTTTTTTCAGTGATAACATTAATGAAGTCACCGAATACAGCATGATAAGTTGCCGATTCATGTTCATACAGTTTACTTGATGAAAACGTATTAGCGGCCACAATACCATTAGGCGAGAGCACGCTTTTTACTTCCTCAAAAAACTCTTTCGTCAGTAAGTGCTCAGGGATGTAATCACCATTAAAGGCATCGAGAATAATCCAATCATATTGCTGCTGCTTAAGTGCGGCGCGTTTTATAAAAATACGCCCATCTTGAACTTTTGAAGTCACTTTATCAGTTTCTTTAAAATCAAAATAATCACGCGCGACCTTGATCACCGCAGGGTCTATTTCAACATTTTCAATGTTAGCAGCAGGGTATAGCTCATGGATCATATTTGATAAAGAACCACCGCCAAGGCCTATAATCAGTACATTTTGCGGATTATCTATCATCAATAAACTGGCAAAGGTGAGCTTAGTATAGTTAAACACTAACTTTTGAGGCTTGCTTTTATACATGCAGCTTTGGCTACTGCTACGGGTTTTTTCGTCAAACTTTAAACAACGTAAATCACCGTTTTCTTCCACCAAAATATTACGATAAAGCGAACGCTCTTGGTGAATAACGTCAGCGTAAGCACTAAAAGCCGTTAACAATAAGGCAGCCATAACCCACTTAAACATGTTTACTCTCCTTGTTAGTTAATTGATTGACTGCAATCGCCAGCAAACCTAGAAGCCCCAAGGTAGTGGCGAAGCCTAAAATAATGGTATTCACATCAAACGCGAGCACCATATAAAACGAGGTAATAATAGTGCCGAGCGCACTGCCTAAGGTGCTGACAAAATATAAACCACCCGCAACTTGGCCGCTGTGTTCGCTATCGGTCACTAATAAACGTACTGAATAAGGAGAGATCATGCCAAGGATGATCGTTGGAATAAAAAATAACGCGGTAGAAGCTAGCAATGAGCCATAGCGGCTATCTTCAATGTGAGTAAAAATAAACGCCATTATCGGCTCTGCAAACAATGCAATGGGCACCACCATAACACTCGCCAATAAAAATATTAAGCCGTATTTAGTTAACGAAGGGCGTTTAATTGATAACTTACCACCAAGCAGATAGCCAAACGATAAACTAAGCATAAACACCGTAATAATACTGCCCCAAATATGCACACTACTGCCAAAAAATGGCGCTAAAATTCGCCCACCTAACAGTTCAATACCCATGATACTAAAGCCGCTGCTAAAGGCTAAAAAATAAATTAATGCGTTGGTTTTATTTAACATTCATTTTAGTTCTTATTATTTTAAGTAAACTCATCTTATCGTGATGAACAAAAACTGGCCAGCTTTTATACTGTAAAGGGCGTTTACAGATTGTGCTAAGCATTGCTAAATCAAGCAACATCAGCTTTGTATCAATAAAATAGGATGCAGCCACACAGGCTGCATTATTCTCAGTTTAATACGCACCTTCGCTATAAATAAGCTCATAACTGTGACTGTATATCTCTAGGATATTGCCAAACGGGTCTTCCATATAAATCATGCGGTAGGGCTTTTCGTCTGGGTAATAATAACGCGGCTCTGCCATACGTTTTTTACCACCGGCTGCAACAATGCGTTCAGCAAGTTCTTCTAGATGAGGGTCTTGCACACAGAAGTGGAACACGCCGGTTTTCCAATACTCAAAGTTATCGTCTGGACTTTGTTGGTTTTTAAATTCAAACAGCTCCACACCAATTCGGTCGCCAGTTGATAAATGCGCGATCCGAAATTTATCCCAGTTGGCACCAAATACGTCAGTACACATTTGCCCAATTGCGCTATCGTCTTCAACTATTTCGGTTGGTTTCATAATTACATACCAACCTAAAACTTGAGAATAAAACTCAACGGCTTGTTCAAGATTTGGCACTGAAATACCAATGTGTGAAAAATTACGTGGATAAACGTTGCTCATAACCTATGCTCCTACTCACCAATATTTATTAGAGTGGCCACTTTACGAACAACAATACATTAAGTAAAATTATCATTAAACATGATAATGAGTACACTTTGTTATGATAAATCCCGTTTGGCTAAACACTTTTTGCACGTTAGTTGAAGTAAATCACTTTACCCGTACTAGTGAACGTTTGTTTATGACCCAGTCAGGGGTTAGCCAACATATCAAAAAACTGGAGCAACAACTTGGCAAACCACTATTAGAGCGTCACGGCAAACAATTTACGCTCACTGCGCAAGGGCAAAACTTGTATCGAAATGGCAGCCAACTACTTAAACAGTGGCAGTTTTTAGAGCAAGAATTGCACAACGATTCTCCATATAGCGGTATCGTAAAAATACAATCGCCAGGTAGTTGTGGGCTTAAATTCTATGAGCAGTTACTTAACTTACAAGCCCAACACCAAGCACTGACAATTGATTATCGGTTTGCTCCCAATCACAGTGTTGAGCAAGCAGTGGCAAGTCATAATGCTGATTTAGGATTTTTAACTCAAGCTCCAACGCTCAATGAGGTTGTCAGCTATAAGATCGGCCAAGAAGCACTGTTACTCATCACTCCAAAAGACAGCGATACACCAGATTGGCAAACATTATGTAAGCTAGGTTTTATTGCTCACCCAGATGCAAACCACCATGCGCAGCTATTACTCAGTGAAAACTACCCTGAGTTTGAACACATTGATCAGATACAACGCACTGGTTTTTCAAATCAGATAAATTTAATTCTTGAGCCTGTCAGCCTTGGTTTAGGTTTTACGGTGTTACCTGCGCATGCGGTGCGCGCATTTAGTAAACCACACTTGATCAGCGTTCATTCATTACAACATCCGATCAGCGAATCTATTTATGTTTGCCAGCATCGTAATCGCCCTTTAACAAAGCGGATCAGTAACGTGCTTGAAGTGATAAAAGCAGGGCTGTAATTGGCTCTTCCTTATAAGCAATGGAATAGGGGAGTGCTAACTCCCCAAAATAACAACCTCTTAAATACCCTGCACCATTAAACGAGTATCAGGTAAGTTAGCTAAGTGCGCTATTTCAACATCAGGTCTGGCGATCCGGCTAATTGCATTTAATGCCGCAGCAATCGCACCTTCTTGCCAGCCTGGCAGCGACGAGATCTGATCGCCAACCACAAAGAAGCAAGCATCACTGAGAGTGCCATCGCTAAGGTAAACTCCAGAGCCTTGCGCTATCGCGTTAAATTGTTTGGTTGCATAATCAGCATCGCCAACCGCTTGCCAATATGCCCAGCCGCCTTTTATATGGGGCATGTTTTGCCAAGCAATTGCTAACCCGTCTTGCAGCCCCTCTGCAAATTGCTGGTTAAACTTTGCAGCACCATTACGGGCTTTAGCTAAACGCTCTGTTACTGACAACTTGCCCCAATCAGAGGCTACTTTATCAAAGTTATATGCCCCCGTTAGCACTCCTTTTTCATCTTGATAGCCGGTAGATGGATACCAAATTTGCTGAATTTCATCATTTGTCCAAGAGATGCCACCAAAGATGGGAACTACACCTTGCTCCGAGCTTGGTACGGCCATCACTTTTGTCTGTAAGTCGTCATCATGGACGGTAGTAATTGGGCTTCCTTGCCACAAATTGCGATCTGCTTGCCAGCCTACTTTCGAAGTACTTGCAAGAAAATGTGATATATAGCCATTCTCACTAGGGGTATAACCGGGTGCTTGAGTAGGCTCAAACTGGCCAACAAACACGGCGTTTAGGGCATCTTTAAAGCGGCTTTCAAAACCACTACTGGCACTATTATTTTGCAATTTGTCAGTCAGCATCTTACTCAAAAATGGCATTGCCGCATTGCAAATACAATAATCTGCTTGGTATTCAATTAATGCCTCCGTGCCCACTTGCGATACGGTAATTTTGAATTGTTTTGTTGCCTCGTCCCAATCAATAGACTTAACAGGGCTATTTAAGTGAATGTCTCCACCAAGCGCTGCAACGTGTTGTGCAAAAGCGTGCTGCACTTGATCCATGCCCCCTACAGGCTGAAACAAGGTTGGTTGCCATAAGAAGTCAGCGGGTTGATAAAACCGGGTGCCTTCCCAAAAGCGTGCCTCCAGCAAACTATCAAAACTCAACGCCTCAGCAACAATACCTGCTGCAACCCCCGGTAATACGCTGTAGCCAGCGCGAGTTTTACCATTTTCAAATCCTTCGCTGCCAGGCGTAACTTGATAATTACCTGCGATATCAAGTTCACCAAAATCAATCATTAAACTTTTTAATGCATCGACCCGCTCTTCAAACTGATCAGGATTAATATTTAAACTCGGTTTTTTTAACAGTTCTTCTGCATTGGCATACACCATTTCAGCTAACCAACCGCGAGTATTATTATCAAGGCGACGATAAACAACAGAGCTGCCATTAAAGCTGCTGTCTTTTTGCACTAGATTGGATTGACTGTTCATCACATAGACTTCGACATCGACCGAAAACTTTTTCAAATATGATAACAACCGTTTATGGCTACTCGGAATACGGCCAGGCCCTGCATTGAGGTAAGGTTCGCTATCACCAATAGGACGTTTAAACCTAACCACCTGTGATTCACCTGGGGTTGAATTAAACAAATCACTATCTGCATCTTCGGTTAAAACATCGCCGGTGCGTAAACTTAAACAGCGCCCTCCCGTGCGATTTAATGCTTCAAGCACCGTTACGGTTGCACCCGATTGTTGCGCCAATATTTCATACGCCGCAGTTAAACCACCAACCCCGGAGCCAATCACCACTACTTTTTTCCCCGCTAATTGGCCAGGCTTGAGCTTTATGGCACTGTCAGTGACATTTTTTTGTTGTTTAGTTGCATCGGCTAATGCAGCAAATGCACTTGCACTAGGGTTGTTGCGAAGAAAATCAGCACGACTTTTAAAATTTGACATCTGTTTATCCTTTTCAGTATTGATTGTGATATTTGCTGCTCAGCCACAGCTGACAGGCGACATCAATGAAGTACCCGATATAACCTGTCAAAAATTCTACTGTCGCTAATAAAACTACCACTTCATCAACAAACATATTCATTACACGGCATTACAGAAAATGAATAGTAAGCTTGCTAGATGCTCAACATCGTGGCTACCTAATAGGCTAGTTAAAGCAATATTTAGTTACTTCACAGCGTTAAGAAGCACATTGTATTTAGTTGTTGCTCGTTTTTCTGTTAAGTTAGTAGCGGTCATAAATAAGAGGGCAGTCACTATGGAAGTAAAACAACTAGCAAGTAAGTCTTTAACTGGTTTAAAAGTAAGAACCTGTAATGCTAATGAAATGAACAGTGGCACAGCAAAAATAGCTGAACTATGGCAAGCGTTTGGCGAAAAATACACAGCAAAACTCACAAAAAATAGCCACATTTATGGTGTATATACTAACTATGAGAGTGATGTTACCGGTGATTTTGATGTGATAGCCTGTTGTGATGACTTATCAATTAAAGTGACTAATAGCGTACAGTGCAACACTGTTACGGGGCGTTATTTGGTGTTTACCGGCGAGGGGGAAATGCCCGATGCCATTATTGATTTATGGGGTGAAATTTGGCAATACTTCAGCTCTGACGATTGCGCTCACACGCGTACCTATACCAGTGATTTTGAATATTATAAAGGCGCAAATGAAGTAGAAATAGCGATAGCGATTGCTGAATAAATACAGCAATAATCGCGATTTTACGTGTTGTAAGGCTCATTATTTTTTGGTGGGATGGCGAATTTAGCAGTTCGCCATCCCTTTTGTTCATCCCTCCTTGCTCATTAAAAAAAGGGCAACAGCGTGATAAATATCGACCTAGCCCTTTGAAATCTGCTCAATAAACGTACACAAATTTACTTGAAATTAAAAAAGAAAAATAAATAAAGCTTGTTATGTAGTTTAAGTTGCTGTTATCCTGCTTGGCATCGGGTTGATAGAAAGCCCTGTTTATTTGTACGTACCACGTTGTTATTAGTAATAATCCTTCGCGTTATCCTCAGTTAAATACTTGTTTTCTTCCTGCTAAATTGCCTATTTAAAGGCGAATTTTTATTAATTCTTAGGATACTATTATGTCTACTACAACAACTGGTTCAGTAAAATGGTTTAACGAAGCTAAAGGTTTTGGTTTTATTGAACAAGAGTCTGGCCCTGACGTTTTTGCACATTTCAGTGCAATCGCAAGCGATGGCTTTAAAACACTAGCCGAAGGCCAACGTGTACAGTTTACTGTTACTCAAGGTCAAAAAGGCCCGCAAGCTGAAAATATCGTTTGCATCTAATTTTTAATTAATGGGTTAGTAATAACCCGTTAATGCACTATAAGTTTGAAAGAAATTCTGTTTATTTGTACGTACCACGTTGTTATTAGTAATAATTCATCGCGTTATCCTCAGTTAAATACTTGTTTTTTCAGCTAAATCGCCTGATTTTAGGCACACTTTTATTAATCTCTAGGATATCTATTATGTCTACAACTACAACTGGTACAGTTAAATTTTTCAACGAAGCAAAAGGTTTTGGCTTTATCGAGCAAGAATCTGGTCCTGACGTTTTCGCACATTTCAGCGCGATCAGCGGTGACGGCTTCAAAACGCTAGCTGAAGGCCAACGTGTACAGTTTACTGTTACTCAAGGTCAAAAAGGCCCACAAGCTGAAAACATCGTTTGTATCTAAACGATTGTTTTAGTTAATGCGTTTAACGTATTAAAAGCCCACTGCTATTAATTTATCAGTGGGCTTTTTTGTATCCGCGCTATTTTGCATATAGCCAATCTAAACCTTGGATCAGCGTAGTTGGAAATGCTGTGCTATGTTTTGCACCTTGGGTAATAGAAAACGCTAACTGCAGCTGATTATTATCACTTTGCTTTATTTTATCGGCTAACTTTTTAGCCCCTGCAAGCATATCTTGCCCTTCGCCAAATTCAGGTGTTTCTTTACTACCTACCGATAAGTAAACCCTAACCTCTTGTTTAGCTGTGGTAATCGACTGAGATAATATGCGCTCATTATCAAACCACACCGACGGACTACCAATAATGTAACTTTCAAACATATTGGGTTGAGTAAAAAGCACATGAGCCGCAAATAAACCGCCAAGAGAGTTTCCCACTAAAGTACGTTGTTTTGGGTTAATTCGGTAGTTAGCTTTGATATGTTCAAACACCACATCAGCAATAAAAGCGATATGTTGCGCGGCTTTTCCTGTCTCGAGCTGCCAATCATTTACTTTACTTGGGGTGTAATCGCGTACTCGGCTTGATGACCCTTTTGAGCCTTGCGAATAACCAATAGCAACGAGTATTGCTTCGTCCATGGCGCCACTGTTCATAGCAAAACGAGTAGCCCCCGATGCTACTTGAAACGCATAAGAGCCATCAAGTAAGTAAACCACTGGGTATGTTTTATCTTTATTACGGCTGTAACTGCGCGGTAGTTTAATAAATACTGGGTAGCTAAGTTTGCTTTGTTGATCGGTAAGTTTAATCACCGAGCTTCTGGGGATTTCAAATGCCTGTTCAGCCGCGCCGCTAACAGTAAAAAATAGCGCCACGATCAATAGTAAATATTTCACCCTAATCCTTATTTAATTTTTGTTCTAATTTACAGCTTTAAATACCATACTAAAAATCTTCACGACCTTTGAGCTCAGTAAAATCACTCATGATCCATTTTTGATAACCCGCTCTGGTTTTTAGTAATGCAAACCACTGAGTCACTCGTTCCGGCAATGTTATTGCTAAACCCTGTGATGTTAGGCGATATAAAATTGCCCCCACACAAATATCAGCCAGAGTGATTTTACCACCGGCAAGATAAGGGGCATGGCTTAGTTGCAGCTCAATTATCTGCAAACATTGCTCACAGGCTTGTAAATCGCGAGTGATTTGCTCCATACAACGGTTGTTTTGCGCTTTGCGGTAATAGCCCCAAAATGTGGCCATAAAAGCGGGTTGAAAAATTACCTGTGACCAATCCATCCAACGCTCGTACAACGAACGCTGATAAGGCGATGCATAATACCAGTCTGTAGTACCATAACTTGCTGCCAAATAGCGCAATATGCTGTGTGACTCCCAAATAACATTATCGCCATCCACAAGTACCGGCACTTTTTGCAGCGGGTTCAATGCTAAAAAGTCATCGCTATCAAGGCCACCAAAACGACCACCCACTTCAATATGTTGATAACTTAAACCAAGCTCGTCAACAAACCAGAGTACTTTTTGTACGTTAAACGAGGTTGTTCTTCCATAAACTTTCATATTTAATCTCACTTAGGCATTAACTTAATAAACTATATTTCATAAAGTCTAAAACGCTTTAGCTTGTACCTTAAACGTTTAATATGTTTGGCAGTTTACTCGATCACCTAAATGATTAACAAGCCAAGCATTTTATCTCAATACAGGAAATACCGTTGCTCCTCGCTACTATTTCAGCTTCCTTTATGCTTTTTATAAACTAGATATCTAATTTATTGATGGCTGCAATCGCTTTAAAGCATTGATCTAGATCTAGTTTTTAATCGTTAATATTCTATATTGGCACAAGGGATGAACTTCGACAGGGTTTATCAATCTGAGTATTACCATCGTAGCAAGTTAGTTGTTATGAACTAAGCTTTTAAACGTAGCGATTTATAGACCACGTTTTATATTACGATAAAGGAGCTAAAAATGAGCAATTCAGGTGCGGGCAAATGCCCAGTTATGCACGGTAGCAACACACAAACGTCTAATGCCAATACTGATTGGTGGCCAAACGCCTTAAATTTGGACATTCTTCATCAACACGATAGTAAACCGAACCCCTATGGCGACGACTTTAATTACGCCGAAGAATTTAAAAAATTAGATCTTGAAGCAGTAAAAACCGATTTAAAAAACTTGATGACACAAAGCCAAGCTTGGTGGCCTGCCGATTGGGGTCATTATGGTGGCTTGATGATCCGTATGGCGTGGCACTCAGCAGGATCCTACCGTTTAGCCGATGGCCGTGGTGGTGGCGGTACAGGCAACCAACGCTTCGCTCCGTTAAACTCTTGGCCAGATAACGCCAACCTCGATAAAGCACGCCGCTTACTTTGGCCAATCAAGAAAAAATACGGCAATAAGTTATCCTGGGCTGATTTAATCATTTTAGCTGGCAATATGGCTTATGAGTCAATGGGCTTAAAAACCTTTGGTTTTGCCGGCGGTCGCGAAGATATTTGGCACCCAGAAAAAGACGTTTATTGGGGCGCTGAAAAACAATGGCTTGCGCCAAGTGATGAACGCTATGACAACGTAGCAAAACCAGACACCATGGAAAATCCGTTAGCTGCAGTGCAAATGGGCTTAATTTACGTAAACCCTGAAGGCGTGAACGGCCAGCCAGATCCACTAAAAACCGCAGCACAAGTACGCGAAACTTTTGCCCGTATGGCGATGGATGACGAAGAAACCGCAGCACTGACGGTAGGTGGTCACACTGTAGGTAAAACCCATGGTAATGGTAGCGAAGAGAACTTAGGCCCTGAGCCAGAAGCAGCAGACGTCTTCGAGCAAGGCCTTGGCTGGAACAACCATAAAACGCGCGGTATCGGCCGCGATACTATGACATCAGGCATTGAAGGCGCGTGGACAACCCACCCAACTAAGTGGGATAACGGCTATTGCCACCTTTTGCTTAATTACGAATGGGAGCTTACCAAAAGTCCAGCGGGTGCAAACCAGTGGGAACCGGTAAACATTAAAGAGGAAGATAAACCGGTTGATGTTGAAGATCCATCAATTCGCTTAAACCCGATTATGACCGATGCCGATATGGCAATGAAGATGGACCCAAGCTATCGCAAAATTATCGAACGTTTTTATAATGACTTTGAATATTTTAGTGATGTCTTTGCGCGCGCTTGGTTTAAGCTTACGCACCGCGATTTAGGCCCTAAATCACGTTATTTAGGTGCAGATATACCAAGCGAAGATCTGATCTGGCAAGATCCGATCCCAAGTGTAGATTACACCTTATCTGATACTGAAATCAGCGACCTTAAAACTAAACTGTTAAATTGTGGCATTAGCGCCAGTGACTTGATCAGCACCGCCTGGGACAGCGCCCGCACTTATCGAGGCTCTGATCATCGCGGCGGTGCCAATGGCGCACGCATTCGCTTAAGCCCACAAAAAGATTGGCAAGGTAACGAGCCAGAAAGACTCGCTAAGGTATTAGCAGCCCTTGAAACAGTACAAGCAAGTTTAAGCAAACCAGTTAGTTTAGCGGACTTAATCGTACTTGGCGGTACTGCCGCCGTTGAGCAAGCAGCAAAAGCGGCGGGGGTTGATATTATCGTGCCATTTGCAGCAGGGCGCGGTGATGCGAGCGACGCAATGACCGATGCAGAGTCGTTCGATGTACTTGAGCCAATTCATGATGGTTTTAGAAACTGGCAAAAGCAAGACTATGTTGTATCAGCCGAGGAGCTACTTTTAGAGCGAGCACAACTTATGGGCTTAACAGCCCCTGAAATGACGGTGCTACTTGGTGGAATGCGTGTACTAGGCACTAACCATGCGGGCAGCCGACATGGCGTGTTCACTGATAATGTAGGTACATTAAGCAATGACTTTTTTGTTAACCTCACCGATATGAACTACCGCTGGGAACCGGCCAGTAAAAGCACCTATAACATTGTTGAGCGCAGCTCAGGCAATACTAAATGGACCGCCACTCGCGTTGATTTAGTATTTGGCTCTAACTCTATTTTACGAGCCCTTGCCGAGTTTTACGCACAAGACGATAACAAACAACGCTTTGTAAAAGACTTCGTCAATGCGTGGGTTAAGGTAATGAACGCAGACCGCTTTGATATTTAATTAAACCTTAGTTAAATATCTCGTAATAACGCAGGGCGCGAGAGTATTAACCCTCGCGCTTTTTTCTAATAAACCACCTTAATTTGCTGTGCAATCACGCAGCGCCATTTTTGCAGACATATCAATAATCAAGCACTGATCGGGCAGGGCATGACTGAGATTATCGTAGATTGAAAATGCCTGTACCAACGCTGATCTTAGCTGACACATATTATCAGCTTTATTAAGCTTATTAACTTTACACTCAGTGGCATGACTTAATAACTTAGCCATTGTTTGATAAGCTTGCCGAGTTGATTGGGTAATATCAGTAAAGGCAAGTGAGCCAGCATTGCGCACTAAGTAAAAGTCAGTGATAAAATCGAATATGGTTTTCGTTTGTAAATCTAGCTGTTGGGCTTCAGTTAACTGGCCGTCACTGTTAAACAACACAATTGCATCTAATAAAGTCATATTTAGCACTTCATCACGCACGCTCTGCAGCCATTCACGGGGTATAAACCGCCACTTCGCCAATGCCTGTAGATGCAACTTGCTGTAACTATGGTAATCCTTAGCCATTAAAATGCGTTTATCCCATACTTGCTCAGGGTGATTTTTTATCAGGTAATCATGCTCTGTTTGGTAAGCGCTAAATAATCTATCAAAATGAGGCACATCATCAATCGTGATGGTATCCACTTTTGCAAACTGTTTATCCAGCGTTACTAATTTATAAGCTGGCCGATACGCGGCAATAGAAGGTGCCTGAATATTAAATAGCGTGTTATGTTCAGTTTCGATAACTGAGGTGTCATTCATATGCATATGACCGCCAATATGCAGCTTTAAACCGGTTTCCGCTAACAACTTACGAGTATTAAGTTCAGGCTCACGTGCGAGCTGAAATGCAGACTCACCAAATAAGGATTTAATTGACTGCGTTTGACCGTCGTAAAACTCTCCCATCGGAAAATGACTAAACGCAATCAGGGTTTTATTTTCAGCTTTCGCGCGTTGCACCACTTGCGTGATCCAGCTTAATAAAAACGGTTTTTCTGTCAGTACTTTGTTATAGCCCGCATTGCCCGAGCCTTGAAACTGTAATACGCCATTTTTAAGTGCTGGTATATACACATTAGCATCAATGGCTAATAGCCAAAGCCCTGGGATCGGCTCAACTAAATAACTGCTATCAGGCACTGTTGAGCAGCGTGTTTTATCGTTCTCTGCACATTGCATATAACTGCGCTCAGCAAGCGCTGCACCTTTGCCAAATGGCGTTTCCCATAAAATATCACGGCTATTTGGCATTAAACCAAACGGCGCCATTATTTCAACAATCTCTTTATAACCTGCTTGAGCGATTTTATCACTGCATACTAACCAATGGTTTTCGCCAGATGCATTCTCACAGTACGGATGATCGGTTGAGTAAATCCCTACTTGCTGCCCTTGCGCACCTAAAAAGTCAGCTTTTCCCCCCACACTTTTAAACGGTTTCACTGGATCATGATTACCAGGAATAGCAAAAAAGCGCATACCGTATTTTTTTGCGTAATTGTCTAAAATAACGTTTAAACCGTTTAAGTATACTGGTTGGCCGTCATCGCTAAAATCCCCTGGCAGCGCAACTAACTTCACGCCTTTGGCGGCAATATCATCTAAGGTGGCAATTAGCGCAAAATAGTTTTCATTAAATAAGCGCGTAGAATGAATTTGCGCTTGCATGCTACGAATACTGACGGGGGCAGTGCCTTTGCTCAGCTCAATGCCTTTAAATCCAGCATCAGCAAAATCCCCATAAATATCATGAAAGTGAATGTCGGGCACAAAGGCAATTTTTGTATTGCTAGGAAGGGCGGCGTGTAGCAATGTACTGCTTAGAAAAATCAGCAGTGATAACAGTAACTTCATGTAAAATGTCCTGTGGTCAGCACTCTAAATAACCAAAAGCCGGAAGCGTAAAGCCTCCGGTTGTTGCATCAACAATTAAAAGATAGCCCGAACACCTAACGCCATGCGTCGGCCCGAGAACTCATACATGGTTGGAAAAGCGGGATCTAATGTATAACCTTGGGTTGCTTCATCCGTAATATTGATCCCTTCTAATGTCACTTTAACAACATCATTTATATTGTACCCAAGCGATACATCCATTTGCCCATACGCATCACGATAAACGGGGTACATATCACGCTCAATGTACTCTACGTATTTGTCTTTGTAGTTATATGAAATGCGCGCATCAAAGCTGTCGTTTTCATAATAAAAAGTCAGGTTGTAAGTTTCATCAGCAAGCCCTTCAGGAGGCGTAGGAATGCCTAGATCAGATGCCCCCGTTAATGAGTTTTCTAATGTGGTGTAGTTGGCATTAATACCAAAGCCTTCCAACATACGATGAAAGCGAGCAAACGGAATTTGTGCAATAAACTCGATACCACTAACATCATACGAGCCTTCAGCATTGACTTTTTGATAAACATCAAAGTCATAAACACCATCAACACTGCCGTTATCGTTGTATTTAGTAACGCCTTCGACCACACCGGTGAGTGATTCACGCACGACGCCTTCGATTTCTTTTTCAAAGTAAGAAACAGCTAATAAGCCACCTTCTGCTAAATACCATTCAAGGCCTACTTCCCATTGATCAGCATAAGTTGGTTGTAAGTCTGGATTACCATCGCGGTATTTAAATTCGTTTAAACTTACAGTGCGTTTATAAGCAATATCAGTCAGTGCAGGGCGCATAAGTGTTTCAGATGCTGCGGCACGAAGTACTAGGTCATCAGTAAGCTCAAGGGTAAAGTTAACACTCGGTAGTAAATCGCTGTAATTACCATTTTTTGACACTGGCGCTGAAGTGTAATCAGTTGAGCCATCATCATTTTGCACTTGATGATAACCCGATGAATTTACATCGGTATCAATATAGCGCACGCCAGTGTTAAGGGTTGCCGGCATATCACCAATATCAAAGGCAAAATCAGCCATAGCGTAAATCGCCGTGGTTTTTTCTTCTACTTGGTAGTATTGATCTGGTGCAAAATCAACCACAAAGCCTGTATATCTAAGTTGCTCACGGGCATAGCTATTTGAGATTTGGCGCCAATCTGCCTTAGCAGACACCTCAGATAAATACTCTCCCCCATGGACCAGATCTGCAATGCTGGTCAGCTCGCTGTCAGCCAATGTACGCGTGCCTACCCAAGACGTGTCACCTGCTGATGGACCCGTTGCTCGATTAGTGCCATAGTTACGCTGTTTTGATTTATCGGTATAACGTGCACCAAATTGCACTTTAGTTAGCGCGGGGAAAAACGTTAAGTTTAATTGACGAGAAAAGTCTAGCTGCGCGGCATATTTGTCATCTGAAATTGCCTCAAGATTGACTTCGTTATAGTCGAATAAATAAGCGTCTGGTGAGTTATACATATCGAAGGTGTTGGCATTATCACTTGGGATAGTCTCGGCACCTGTACTGGTATAACGCGAGCGGGTAGCTCGGTATGCTGTATGCTTTAAGTTGGTGGTTTCTGTTGATTTATCAGCGCCACTGTAGCCAACTAAACCATACACATCCCATTCACCGACTAACCAATCCATCGCAATACTGAATTGTTGATAATCCGTATCGCTGCTGTGCTCTTTACTTAAAAACTCGTGTTGCGTAGCAGCGTAATCAACATCGGTTAATACAGTTATACCGTAATCAGCAAGCGTTGTGTTGTCGTATTGGTTTACTCGCTCAAGCGAACTAATACTGGATGCGGTGTATGCTGCTGCATCGTATTCGTCCTCATGATCATCAAAATTGCCCAGTAAGCCATCAAAAGTTAAGCTAAATTCACTGCTGGGTTTATATTGTAATGATAACGTTGCGCCCCATTTTTCTTGCTCTGTTAGGTAGGCACGGTCGCCTACTTTATCTAAAAACACCACGCGACTGGTTTCGTCACTATTGAAGCGATCGTCAATTGTAATACCCGTGTCCCGCGCTAACACATCAGCGGCTTGATCTGACTGCCACTGCGATGAGCCTTTCTTTTCTAACCAACGTGAAAGCGGGCGAAAGTTAATTCCCGAGTTACTATCGGTGCGGTTAGTACGCTCAGAATAAGCAAGCGAGGCAAGGGCGCCCCAATCACCAAATGTGTCGCTGGCCAAAAAGGCAAACTTAGGATCTGTTTGTTCAGATATTTCGTTATACGCCCCTTCAACCGAGGCAACTAACTTACGGCCGTCGTAATCAAAAGGCCTTGCCGTGGTGATAGCGACCGAACCTGCAATTCCCCCTTCTTCATCCGCAGCGGTGGGCGATTTTTTTACCGTGACACTTTGAATAATCTCCGAGGCAAAAATATCAAACTCAACATCGCGCCCGCCACTGCCCGATGCCGTAGCTAGGTTATTGATTGATACAAACGTAAACTCGCTCGGTAAACTGCGCACATTCACCTTTTGACCCAAACCTTTATTACGCTCAATCGTAACACCGGGCATACGTTGCAGCGCTTCCGCTAAGTTTTGCTCAGGGAAATCTGCAATGTCTGACGCCACTATCGAATCAGAAAAACCAATATTTGCCCGTTTTAAGTCTATCGCTTGTTCTAAACTTTTAATGTAACTGCCTGTCACAACGATTTGTTCCATCGCGTGTTCTTCATTTTCAGTGTCTTGTGCGTAGCTTGGCGCAACAAATAATGCGCTCAATGCCAATGCTAACGGTGAGAGGGGGAAAATTCGCTTAGTCATCATGTTGGTCCTGTTGTATGTATTACGACTTTAAATTGATTTCGCTTCTAAGACGTGGCTGAAAATGGATAGGGGACGTATTTAATTGATGAAGTTTTTGTGTCGGTTTTACGACAGGGCGCTCATAAAAATGTCATTAAATGATCATAAAAGTACTGTCACCTTTGCTCTAGTATGAGTGTCTATTAAAGAACCTAATGCTGTAGATATCGATATAACAATGCCCCAAACTAAAACGCCTCTATCGCTTGTAAGTAAACAAGGTCAATCCCACAGACCACTAGTAAAATGTTTTATGGCGAATCAAGATGCGCTCAAAAACTTTTTCCGTCGGGCAGTGGGTGAGCAAGCCGATGCCGATGATTTATTTCAAAAGCTACTATTGAAAGCATTAAAAATTGACAGTACTGATCATATTGATAATCCGCTCGCCTATGGCTACCGCATGGCACATCACTTGGTGGTTGATCATCACCGCGAGCAAAATAAATTACCCGAAAGCCTAGAGCACGAGCCATTAAGCGCAGAGCTCTCCTTAGAGAACTTACTTGATCATGAGCAACGCTTACGTTTATACCAACAGGTACTCACGCAAATGCCTGCGCTACGTCGTGATGTATTTATACGCCGGCGTTTGCATGGACAAAGCCGCCAACACATCTCGCAAAGCTTAGGGTTATCGGAAGAAGCGGTTAAAAAGCATATTTCCCGTGCTATGGATATGCTCAAAGATGCAATCAGCACATTTATTGGTGACTAATTGTCCCCTTAGTGAACGTTTACTCGTTATATTAGTAATACAGATAGATAGAGAAATAACATGGTCCCCTCATGCAAACATGACGATGAAAATAATGAGCCACTCAAACACGCTATTTGGCAAGACACGGCACTTACCGAAGCATTACAAAAGCTAGATGCACAAGCCAAAGCAACGGCACCTGAACAACTAAAAGCAAAGCGCCATAGTCACTTTTGGTTATGGGGCAGTGCGCTTGCGGCGAGCGTTATTATGGCGGTGATAGGGGGGATGCAATTAACCCCAGAGCTTCCCCCTGCGAAAACAAATTTCGTTGCTGCACAGCAATTTACTGCCAGCCAAGCCACCAATATTACGTTATCGGATGGCTCTGATGTTGCGTTAAATACACACACTAATTTGCAATTTAATGAAACCGACAAAGCCAGACAAGCCACGCTGAGTAAGGGCGAAGCTTATTTTAGCGTAAAGCGCGATGAACAAAGGCCATTTACCATCAATACTGGCAACGCCACTATTCGTGTTTTAGGCACCGCCTTTAATGTCGATAAAACGCTGCACGAAACAGTCATTGATGTCTTTCATGGCAAAGTCGCGGTAACCAGCAAAGATAACGCAAAACCGGTGGAATTAGTCAAAGGGCAACGTGCTCGCGTACATGATAAGCAAATTGTTGTCAGTACGTTTAAAGCACAGCAGCCTGATTGGCAACTCGGCTGGCTTGATTTAGACAATGTGACCATTAACGATGCTATCTTTCAACTTAATCGCTATAGCGACAAACCATTGGTATTGAGTAATGTGGATGCGAGTTTACGCGTCAGCGGGCGCTTTAAAACCGCCGATGTCATCGGCGCAGCCTCTTTGATAGCGCAATTAAATCAGCTTGCAGTGAATAACTTTGCCGATAGTGTTGTACTGTCGCCAATAGACTAATTTAATTATATATTTCTAAGTAATAGGTACAGTCATAAATTGTTCATTTATATTCTGCACACTGTAGTTTTAATGAAGTAAAAAGGTCGTTGATAAATGTTACGTATAAGCAGTTTTTTATGTGTAGCATTATCGAGCTTTTGTATTACAGCGCATGCTGCAACGGCCAGTTTAATAGAGCAATTAAGCGAACTTTCTAAACAGCTCTCCACTGCGTTGATATACGACAGCTCATTGCTTGAAAGCTTAACCGTTGAGCAAAGTGCAGTAACAACGCTTGAGCAAACTCTGGATTTATGGCTTACCCCTCATCAATTAAGCTGGCAAAAAACAGCGGCTGGCATTGTTATTTTTAAAACCAGCACGCCAACTCAAACAGCAGCTAAAACTAACAATGCCAAAATAGTGGAAGAAGTCACAGTAACAGGGCAATTACCGACAACAACCTCAACACAGGCATATAACACTGATTACCAACACGCTGTTAATTACGCCCAACACGTTAAAAGTGAGTACACTGGCGAGAGCGAAATTGCCATAGGTGCTATGCTCACTCAGCTACCGGCAGAAAACCTAGCTGAAGCACTGCAAGCCATTCCTGGGGTAAGTATTACCCGCGATCGCGGTGAAGCACTTAATATCAATGCCATGGGGTTAGGGGCTGAGTATCAGCTAACGCTCTTTAACGGTCACCGCCTGGCAAACACCGAAAACGTCCGTAACTCCAATCAATACGGCCAACAGCACCGTTTTGATATATTTAGCGCTGGTTTGTTCTCAAATATCGCCGTTTATAAAACCACTGAGCCAAGCCTACCCAGCGGGGCAATCGGCGCTACCGTCAATTTACTCAGTGATGATCCGCTCGCTTATCAAGAAAATAACCTACAAGTGACGCTCACAGCCGCTGCGCTTGAAGATGCAGGTAATTTTCAGCCAAGCTTTGGGCTTACCGCCAATGCTAAAAACGCAGACGGTGATCTGGGTGTAATTGTAAAAATGAATTACGAAAACCGGCTGCAACGGCAATTTCAGTTTGAAACTTGGCATTGGGGCGACAATAACGGGGCACCCATCGCCTATCAATGGCCTGACATTAACGATAACACTTTAGTGCCAACAGATGGCTTAGCGTTGACCATAGAAAACGAAGACCGTACCCGCGCAACGTATTATGGCGCTTTAGCGTGGCAAGCCACAGAGCGTTTAAATATCAATACACTGTGGTTTAGATCCGATACTGATTTTTCGTTTGATGAGCATCGTATATCGATTAACCCACAAAGTCAGTCGGCTCAAGCCCGCGTGGCTAATAATAAAAACAGCTTAAATCAGTTGGTATTTAGCGAAGTAAATGCCAAAACCAGTCGAGAAGAGTCCAACTTATATTACGCTAACCAAACCATCCAGATTGATGGCAACTGGCAGCCAAGCCAACATGTACCTTTAACACTTTCTCCTTTTTACAGTCGCAGTACAGCAAACAGCCATACGCAAAAGCCAATCTCTCGCGTCCATACTGTACTTTCGCCTATGCAAGCATTTGTTGCATTACACAATACCGCTGTAGATGACTTTAGCTTTACCAGCAATTTAGGGTTAGTAAGTAGCTACTCACATATTAGCCAAATGAGTAAGCGCACTATCAATGTGCTTAACCAAGTGGATGAATGGGGCCTTGATAGCAGTTGGAATAGTGCAACCCATTGGGGCTTACAACAACTAAAATTTGGTTATTTACATTCAACACAAGACTATAATTACACTCGCCAAGATGTGAGTTTAGAGTCTTCATCATTGCAAGCATTACCTAATTTAGATGGTCGTTGGCTTGAACCAATGCCTCATCGTTTTTCAGCAGGATTCATGAACTCAGATATACAGCCTTGGTTGATCCCAAAAAGCGATCTATTTCAGCTGTATGATATTGATTTGCCCTTTACTGATGTAAGCGCTAATGATCGCCTCAATAGCTACAAAGTGAAGTTTACATCGCAAGAAGGGTATCTGTCTTCGCGATGGCAATTAGCGCAGTTTGCGTTAAACGCAGGCCTACGTTACAGCGATACACTGAGTCAAACGCAAGGCACGCAGCTAACCAGCCAAACAGAATTAGCAGCAATAACGAATCGTCGCAATGACCGCGCTTGGTTACCGTCACTTCATATTAAATGGCAACCTTCGCAATATTGGCAATGGCGGGCGGGCTATAACCGCTCTTTAAATCGGCCTAATTACTCTGATTTAAACCCGAAACTGCATGTAAACTCTGGCGGCTTACCTTATGCTGAACTTGGTAACCCCAATTTGCAGCCCGTTATCGCTGATACCAACACTTTGTCTGTCACTTGGTTACAAGATGATATAAGCACTCAGTTGCTTGGTTTTAATCACCACATGAATAATTTTATTGTAAAACAAAGCAAAACCGTTAACTACCTAGGCCAGCCCTATAACTCAATACAACGCAGCAACAATGGCAAAGCCAATATAACTGGGCTGCAAGCAAGTACACAGTGGCAATTACCATTTTACAGCGCGTGGTCTTTACAAAATCAATTATCGGCAAGCTTAACCCATATAACCAACGCAGCAGTAACAACGCCTAGCGAAGACGCTTTTGATGTTGAAGGGGTCTCCGATTGGACCGCAAACCTGCGCTTTTTAGTAAGCGAGGACCAATGGCAAGCCGCATTTAATATCAACTATCGCAGCGAGTTTCTTGAACAACGCGATATTAGCAACAACGCCGATACCTATGTTGCAGCCTACACCAGCACGGACTTAAGCTTCAGCTGGTTTTATTCAGCCAATGTTAGCCTGCGTTTAGATATATTTAATGCCACCGATGAGCCTCTTATCCGCACCGCTAAAAGCGACGATGCCAGTTCATTAATGAAAGCAGAAGAATTTGGCCGTCGCTTTGTTGTTAGCTTGTTATTGAAAATATAATGGCTAAGCCAATCATCTCTAACGGCATAATTGAACTGCTGTACATTTGCTTTTTATTATTTTTTTTGGGTGGATACCTCTGCCAAAGAGGGGAAAGCGTTTATAACTCTTTTTCAATCCCCCCAACTAATAAAGCCTTTGCACCGAGATCATTGATAAATGCATAAGCGAAAGCAAACATACAAAATTAGTATGTTTGCATTACTTATCTAGGATGCAGAATTAAGCGACCGTAACCATTCTTTTTTAAGAATGGCATATTGAAAAGTGTTCTCATATTTCAAAGTGCCATCTGCATTATTGGTAAAGCTAATAAATTCCATGAAACAAGCTTCTTTACGCATATAGAGTTTTTCACATAATTGCTGCGAGCGATGATTATCGTCTTCTACATAAGCATAGATTCTTCTGGCATCTTTTTCCGTGAATAAATAATGGAGTAGAGTCTTAGCACTTTCAATTGCATAACCTTTTCCAGCTACTTTGGCATTAAAATGCCAACCCACAGAAAAGGTGTCAGGTTCTTCTTTTCGCAAAAACAGTTCCCCAATAAGCGCACCAGTATCTTTTTGGCAAACTGCGATCATTGTATCATCCTGACTTCTTGCTTTTGCTTTATCAACTGCTTGCTCAATACTTGATACTCGATCAGCAAGGAAGCAATTAACCCTAGGTTTAGCAAGGTAATCAAAAAGTTCAGCTCCATCATCTGCAGTAAAATTACGCAGAACTAACCGAGCCGTATTAATATCTTGCATTTTACACTCCACTAAAAAGATCATTTCCATAAGTTACACCAATATTGAATTATTAAGGTGTCCGCCATCGACGAATGCTTTCTTGAACGCTCATCACAAAAACAAAAAATACGGGAACAAAGAAAACCGCCAATACCGTTGCACTGATGATACCACCCAGCACACCAGTACCAATCGCTTGCTGTGTTTCAGCACTGGCACCAGAAGCAATAACCAAAGGCACAACGCCTAAGCCAAAAGCGAGTGATGTCATCAAAATAGGGCGCAACCTAAGCCGCGCGGCGGTTATAGCAGACTCAATCAACCCTGTCCCTTGCTCGTGTAACTGCTTAGCAAACTCAATAATTAAAATCGCGTTTTTAGCAGAAAGACCAATAACCGTAATCATACCGACCTTAAAAAAAACATCGTTTGGCATATCTCTAAGAAAGATGGCAATAACCGCACCAAGTAAACCAAGAGGCACAACCAGCATAACAGAAAGAGGGATAGACCAACTTTCATAAAGGGCAGCCAAGACTAAAAATACCACCAACATGGATAACGCCATCAACAAAGGCGCTTGAGATGATGACTGACGCTCTTGGAGTGACTGACCGCTCCAAGCAACCGCATAACCTGTTGGCAATTGGGCTACTAAACGTTCCATTTCTTGCATGGCGTCACCACTCGAGAAGCCAGTCGCGGGCGCTCCTGAAATACGTGTTGCAGGAAAACCTTGATAACGCGTCAACTGCGAAGGCGTTTCTGTCCAAACAGGGGTCACTACTTCAGATAAAGCAACCATTCCTCCATTACTATTGCGCACATACAACTTAAGTACATCCTCAATCTGCATTCGCGCGGATGCCTCTGCTTGCAAAATAACCTGTTGCATGCGTCCAGCATTAGGAAAGTCACCTATATAAGTTGAGCCCATCGCTGTGGAAAGCATGTCACTAATACTATTGAACGATACCCCCATAGCTTCTGCCTTAAAGCGGTCGATATTCAATCGAATACTAGCGCCTGCAGGTAAACCATCAGAATAGACGCCTGTCACAATGTTACTTTGTGCCGCCAGTGTAAGCAGTTTGGCTTCTGCTTCTTTTAATGCTTCATAACCTCGATTAGCACGATCCTGCAAACGCATCGAAAAACCAGAGCTTGTGTCTAACTCATCTATTGCTGGCGGCATCAAACTCATTACTGAACCTTCAGCAATATCTGCCATGGCCTGCTGAGCAAGCGATACCTCTTCCTGTAAAGTGGTATATTCTCTATCTTTCCAATCTTTTAACATAGTAAAAGCCATGGCTGCGTTTGAACCTGAACCAGAAAAACCAAAGCCCAAAATCGAGAGATTAGACTCAATGGCAGGACGCGAAGCAATATACTCTTCAAACACTTTCACCACATCCAGCGTGCGTTCAGTGGTTGCATCAGCGGGCAACTGAATCGTTGTCATGAAATAACCTTGATCTTCTTCTGGTAAGAATGATGTTGGTAATTGTCGTAGAGCAATAATTAATACAGCTGTTATAACCACAAAGAGCATCATCATTCGCCCAGTTCGTGTCACCAACTTACCCACATAAGAAACATAGCCTTTTGTCATGCCATCAAACGTGTGATTAAACCAACCAAAAAACCCTGCTTTCTTTAGGTGTTGTTGAGTGTGAGGTTTAAGCAGTGTGGCGCACAACGCTGGTGTCAGAGTTAAAGCTAAAAAGGCTGAAAACAAAATAGACACCGCCATTGATAATGTAAATTGCTGGTAGATCACACCAACAGAGCCACTAGCAAAGGCCATGGGGATAAACACTGCCGTTAACACCAAGGTAATACTGATCACTGCGCCGGTTATCTGCTTCATCGCTTTGATTGTCGCATCCTTTGGACCTAAACCTTCCTCAGCCATAATCCGCTCGACATTTTCCACCACAACGATAGCGTCATCGACAATAATTCCAATGGCTAACACCATGCCAAACATTGTTAAAACGTTGATGGAAAAGCCTGTTAGCAACATAATCGAAAAAGTACCTAACAGAGCAATTGGCGCAACAATGGCAGGGATCAAGGTGTAACGAATGTTCTGCAAAAATAAAAACATCACGAGAAATACCAGCGCCATTGCCTCTAGAAGGGTATAAATTACTTTTTCAATGGAAACCTTCACAAAAGGAGCGGTGTTAAAAGGAATGGAATAACTCATTCCAGCGGGCATGGTTAACCCCAACTCCTGCATACGAGCCTGTACTTTATTTGACGTGCTCACAGCGTTTGCGCCAGGTGCTAATTGAATAGCGGCAGATGTGGCTACTTTGCCATCTTCTCGATTACTAAAACCATAAGATTGGGCACCAATTTCCACTCTAGCAACATCACCCAGCACAATTTTTGAACCATCTGTTCTCGCCCTCAAAACAATATTGGCAAACTCTTCTGGTGAACTTAACTGCCCTTCAATAGTTAATGGCACGGTAACTCTTTGCCCTGTTACTGTAGGTGAAGCACCAATACTACCAGGTGCGATTTGTGTATTTTGCTGAGTAATGGCGGTCGTCAAGTCGGTCATGGTCAAACCAAAAGACGTTAGTTTATTAGGCTCTACCCAGATCCGCATTGCTTGTTCAGAACCAAACAATTGCACATTACCCACACCGTCGATACGACGAAATTCTTCCAGTAGATTACGTGACATATAGTCGCTTAGCGATGTTTCGGTAAAACGCCCATCATTGGATTTAAGGCCAACAATCATAAGAAAACTAGACGTTGCAGATTCGACACTTAAACCATTTTGACGAACAGCCTGTGGTAGACGAGCTTCAACCGCTTTAATTTTATTTTGCACATCAACCTGAGCCAGCTTAGGATCTGTCCCTGGTTTAAATGTCACCGTGATAGAAGCGGATCCCGAGCCATCTGCTGAAGATTCAAAATACAACATATTTTTGACACCTGAAAGTTCGCGTTCAATCAAACTCAATACGGCATCATTCATTGTTTGCGGGTTAGCACCTGGATAGTCTGCTGTAATACTAACAGAAGGAGGAGCAATGGATGGATAGCGAGCTATTGGCAATTGTGGAATTGACAAAACACCACCTAAAATAATAAATAAGGCAAGCACCCAAGCAAATACTGGGCGATAGATAAAAAACTGAGCCATGGATTAATATTCCCGTAAAATTAGTGGACGGTTACAGAGACTGTGCTAGTTGACTTCCATTCTTGTTGGCGAACTTTTGCACCATCAGTAAGCCGATCCATTCCTTCAACAACAACCTTCTGTCCAGCTATAGCCCCGCTCTTCAAGCGATAATATGTATCAACTAATTCAGCTAGTTCAACAGGTACTAAACGTACCAGACTATCTTCGTCGATAACCCATACTTGCGATTTACCTTCAGTATGAACGACTGCCTGTTGAGGCAGCATCAAAGCGCTATCGTAGTAACGACGATCTACTCTGGCTTGTACAAACATTCCAGGTAAAAGCTGATGATTCTGATTGTCTACGAGTACACGTAACAACACATCCCCCGTACCTGAATCAACACTAATTCCCGAAAATAAAACATGCCCTTTTATATCGCAAGGCTCACCGTTAGAACGTAAAACTGATACAGGTAAACCATTTTCAGAGTTCGATGTGCTCAATGCTTTTTGCAAAGACTCTAAGGATGAGGCTGGACGCCTTAAATCGAGATATACCTGATCAATCTGCTGGATCCGAGCCATTGGGGTAGCATCAGTACCACTGACTAAAGCGCCTTCAGATACTAACGCTTGCTCAATGCGACCAGCAATTGGGGCTTCTACTTTGGCATATTTTAAGTCAAGTCTACGACGAGCTAACGTTGCTCGTGCTTGTGCTACTTCGGCCTTGGCTTGATCTCGGTTAAAAACCTCATTATCGTATACTTTACGACCAATTGAATTGGATTTTAGCAATGAACTCAGTCGGACCATTTCTGCTTGAGTGTGCGCCAATGCCAATTCTGCCTTTCTGAGAATGGCGGTTGCGGTATCCACCTCAGCTAAAAAGGGTGCTGGATCGATTTGATATAAAGGTTGACCTGCTTTCACCTCGCCCCCCTCAATAAAGAGCTTTTTCTGTACAATACCGCTAACTTGAGCACGAATTTCGGCGATGCGCACAGGAGCGACTCGGCCAGGTAATATATCTCTCACAGTTAATTGCTCAGAAGTTAACGTAAGTGTTGACACTAAAGGTGCCGGTATTAATGTCTCTTGAGTTGATTGAGATGAATCACACGCGCTCAGAATAAAAGCGATTACAGCAATCATTACACAACGGGTACTACTAAGGTCAAACTTCATCGAAAATCCTTCGCCTTTCAGTAAGCAAATATTGAATAATCTAAATTCTACTTTGACTCTATGGAGTTATGACCGAGAATGTGTGTAGATTTGATGGAGATGAATACTTTATTATGAATAATATGATGACAGATTCAGCAATGCACACAGAGAGTCAAGCCACAGTCCTTATTGCAGAAGACGAACTTGATATTGCAGAAATATTGATAGCCTATTTAGAGAAATCAGGCATGCGTACTTTACATGCAAGCAATGGTTTGCAAGCGCTTGAAATGCACTTAGCACATAAGCCGGATATTATTTTACTGGATGTACAGATGCCAAAACTTGACGGATGGCGGGTGCTTTTTGAAGTCCGTCAACGTGGTAACACCCCCGTTATTATGTTAACAGCCATGGATCAAGATATTGATAAACTAATGGGGCTGCGTATCGGTGCTGACGATTATGTCATCAAACCATTTAATCCTGCAGAAGTAGTTGCGCGAACACAAGCAGTATTGCGGCGTACCATAACAAAAGAGTTTTTACCGCAGAAAATACTTCAGCTGGGCGCATTACATATTGATATAGAAAACCATTTAGTATCAGTAGAACAAGGATCAGAGCGTTTTGAAATTACATTGACCCTCACTGAATTCAAGCTATTAGCCTTAATGGCTCGCGCTCCAAAGCGTGCCTACAGTCGAGCAGAACTACTGGAGAATTGCTTACCCGAAGGCGATACGTTAGAACGAACAGTGGATAGCCATGTCAGTAAACTACGAAAAAAATTGGAACAGGTTGGCATTAGTGATATTCCTGTTGGTGTTAGAGGTATTGGTTATCGTTTTTGGGAGCGTAAATGAGAATCATCGGATTAAGCGGTAAAATAATTGTCTCAATGATTGCCATCACTTTGCTTGCAATATTACTGGTATTCTTTACTGCGTATTTTTTTTTCTACTTCATGAATGTATTTTGGCCGGAGTATATATTTGAAGACAATATTATTCCTAAAGGCCCTGAACTGATCTGGGTTGCGGGCACCGTTGTTATAGCGCTAACCATCACCATAAACGTAGCCATAAACTTGGCCCGCCATATTGTCTCCCCGTTAAATTCCGTTACCAAAGGCATTCGTCTTCTAGCACAAGGAGATTTATCTGCGCGAGCCACATCATTTCATAACGCGCCAAATGAAACAAATCAGCTAATTCGTGATTTTAATATGCTCGCCGAAAAATTAGAACTAATGACTAACGAGCAAAAGTTCTGGAATGCAGCTATTGCTCATGAATTACGAACTCCAGTTACTATTTTGTACGGCCGCTTGCAAGGACTTTTAGATGGCGTATTTACCCCAGACAATCATCAATTTCGTAGTTTATTAGTACAGGTAGATAGCTTAAAAAATCTGGTGGAAGATTTGCGAGTTGTTAGCTTAGAGGAAAGTGGTCATCTAAATTTAAAACTACAAGATGTAAATTTAAGTACGGAAATCATGTCGGTTGTAGAATTTATGAAAGATTCTTTAGCGGCGACCCAACAATATGTACAACTGGATTTAATCGTAAACAATGCTTTATGCGATCCAACACGGATCAGACAAGCACTTATTGCGCTACTTACTAATGCTATTAAACATGCCGTACCTGGTTACATTAAAATTCAAACACGAAGCAGCCAAAACTCACTGACCATATCAGTAGAAGATGAAGGTCCCGGCATTTGTGAAGATTTTGCTCCACATGTGTTCACCGCATTTAGACGCACATCTGAGAATGACGTCTCCGGTAGCGGTTTAGGCTTAGCCGTGGTTGCCGCTATCGCAAGAGCTCATAATGGTGAAGCCAGCTGCCACGCCACCGAACACGGTGGTACTCGCTTTGAAATATGTTTGCCGTATAAGCAAATAACACAACCAAAAAAGCCTCTTTAGACGGTATTAAACCTATAATAATTAAAAACGATTAAAAGGGCGCACGTCTAATTATTACACCTGTCCCGCTGTTTTTTGACATACATACCTCCAAGGTAATGTCCGAAAAGCTAACAGGGTCACCCCATAGTTTTTGACCATAGTTTTCTCTCGTTTCTGTAAACCCCCGTTACAGTTTGATTAGAAAAGCCACACGCTAACAGTTGCTTGAGTTTGGCTTTAAAACAATTAATTCAATATATTACAGCTAATTGATTTAACAACTTATTTGATCAATTATTTGCAAGGAGCTCAGCCATCATAGTGTGGTAGAGAATAAAATTTATACCGGTTGTGACGATCAAGCTATTAAATCTGTAAAAATTACTACAGCAGCGATTATGAGTACTATAAAAACGCAACGCAGGTGAAAATTGCCATTGCGATAGCTGAATAAATAAAACGCCCCACTAATACCATCAGGTTTGTGCGCGTAAAATAACGCGCCACAAACCTAACACTTTTTATATAAACTACTTCACTCGACGCATTACAGCCAAAAGTTATATACGGTACTGTTTATTAAATGCATTTAAACCGCTTGCGGTAAATTGAATGGCTCTGGAATCTAAATCTTGATGTGCCCATTGGCGTTTTAATGCGTCGTTTAAAATCCATTTCCCAATACTTCCAGCAAGGTGAGTGCGCCTTTCACTCCAATCTAAACACGCTTTGCATAGCGGTCGTCGGCTTTTATTTAAAACCTCAAAATCGATGCCTAACTGACTCAAGGAGCGATGCCCTTGCGCTGTGAGTACAAGTTCTTCCGAACCGCGCTCTAATATCCAACCTTCACGCACTAAAGCATCAAAAAGTTTAACGCCTAGCTCTCCCGCTAAGTGATCATAACAAATACGCGCTTTTCTTAATCTTTCATTACTTGGCCCGGTAACAATCTTAGGGCTTGATATGCTCGCGCTAACATTGAGTATATGCTCAATTAACTCCGCAATCTGACGATTTTTTAACTGAAAATATTTATGCCGCCCTTGTTTTCTAACAATTAATAATTCGCCATCGAGCAGTTTATTTAAATGACTACTTGCTGTTTGCGGTGTTATATCGGCTTCAAGTGACAATTCAGTCGCGGTAAGCGCCTTGCCAGCCATTAAAGCGGTAAGCATTCTGGAGCGAGCAGTGTCTCCGATCAGGTTTGCGATATAAGCAATATTAGGTTCCATGACAACTTTTCCATAGTTCGAGCAACATCGAAGCATCAATATTTGAGCCTAGTAGACTGCCGAAAAACCAAAAAAGAGGCAACTACTTTGAAAATTACTTGTTTTATTGAATACCATATTGATCCCTTTAAGTTAGAGCTATTTCAACAATACGCTGAAAACTGGGGGAAAATTATTCCACAGTGTGGTGGTGATCTACTCGGCTATTTTATACCTCATGAAGGAACCAATAATATCGCTTTTGGGCTGATTAGTTTTAACTCTCTGGCCGATTACGAGCGATACAGAGCAAAACTTCGTCAGTCAGAATTAGGCGCAGCCAACTTTCAGTTTGCCAAAACTAACAAATTTATCATCGCTGAAAAAAGGACATTTTTACAAGCTGTTGCTTCCACATACAAACAAGAGCCAGAAGGAGAACAACATGTTAGCTGTAATATTTGAAGTAACCCCAAAACACCAAGGTAAAGCAATCTACTTTGAAATGGCGCAAGCATTGAAAGCGTCATTGACCAACATAGATGGTTTTATTTCCATTGAGCGTTTTCAAAGTCTGTCGGATCCAGATACCTTTTTGTCTTTATCATTTTGGCAAAATGAAACCGCAATTAAACAATGGAAAGAGCACCTTGAACACCGCATTGCACAAGAGCAAGGAAAACAAACCCTGTTCAGTCATTACCGAATAAGAGTCGGCAATATTATTCGTGACTATGGCCAGTGAGATGTAATGCTACGTTAAAGGCGCTAGCGAGCGCTAAATTAATATTTATTTAAGCTTAAATAATTAAGGATATTTGGTTGGCATTGAAGTTTGTGCCAACCAATAAGAGCCACAATTTTATTAAAGACACATCAAAATATGCATATATCCTATAGCGTGGGGGGGTACTTAACTAGCCATTTTTCAAGCCTCTGAGCAATATATCGAGGCTATCAAGTGCAAACTTTAAAGCAACTTCACCATCATCATTATTTGCAATCCAAAGTGACGCATCCATTAATGCACCGTTTATTAATCGGGCGAGTATTTGTGGGTGAGCTTGCTTTATGATGCCCATTTCCATTAACTGCTCTAGCATTGTCGCAATAGAAAAAATACATTTTGTCCGCATAACGAGCAATTGTTCAGCATCAAGAACGGCCGCTGCATCTCTTAACATTATCTGTTGAACTTCAGGTTTGATAGCCATTCGCAAATAAGCATGACAACGCTGTTCAAACGCGCACCAAGGATCGTTTCGTGTGCGAGATATTTCGTTCAATTCAGCATCCATTTCCATATCTAACTGCTGTGCTACAGCATAGAACAAGCCTTTCTTATCACCATAATGATGATACAACGCCCCTCTTGTGAGGCCTACATTACCTGTAAGCTCATCCATAATAGTATTTGCATAACCCACCGTCCCAAAATGTTTTCGCGCAGTTGCAAGTAACTTATCTCTTGTTTCCTCAATCATTTTTGCTCTAGGTTTACGATCCATAAAATCTCCTGCGATAACAATTAGTATATTTATAATTGACATACACCATGTATGTCAATACATTAAACATACGCCGCGTATGTTAAGTGTATACAATCAATTTCTGTACTTTCATGGAGACGATATGGAAAACCCATACAAGAGACTATTTACTACCCGTGGAACATTAGCATTTTCGATTGCAGGTATGATCGCTCGAATGCCGATATCCATGATGGGAATTGGCATTATTACAATGCTTTCACAAATAAAAGAGTCGTATTGGCTAGCAGGAGGGGTCGCTGCAACCTTTACACTGGCAATGGCCCTAATTGCACCGCAGATATCACGTGCAGTTGATCATTTTGGTCAAAGCAAAGTGCTACCAATCACAACTGGGATCAGCGTTATAGCAACATGCTTATTAGTACTTTGTACCTACAAAAATGCCCCTGAATGGACTTTATTTATTTTTGCAGCACTAGCTGGGTTCATGCCAAGTATGCCTGCGATGATTAGAGCACGATGGACACACATCTACCGAAACACATCGAGCTTACACACAGCTTACTCTTTAGAGTCGGTACTAGACGAGGTATGTTTTATCTTGGGGCCACCGATTTCTGTTGGCTTAAGTGTTACTTTATTTCCTGAAGCCGGCCCGTTGATGTCGGCCATCCTACTTGGGATTGGTGTATTTGCTTTTGTTTTACAAAAACAAACTGAACCTGCTATTGCGCATTCTGCTACTAAAATAAAAGGCTCAGCCTTAAAGCCTCTGACTATGAAAATTCTGGTTTTTTCACTTATAGCTTTGGGCGTTATTGTTGGCACAATTGATGTGATCAGCGTTGCTTTTGCTAAAGAACTTGGTAAGCCAATTGCTGCAAGTATTGTTTTATCAACTTATGCTGTTGGTTCCTGTAGCGCTGGGCTAATTTTTGGTGTGATAAAATTGAAAACACCGCTCGCTAAGCAATTTTTTATAGCCTCTTTAGCTACAGCAATAATGACGGTTCCACTTCTTGGAGTAAATGATGTATTTACTCTTTCACTAACCGTATTTATCGCAGGAGTTTTCTTTGCCCCGACCATGATCATAGCAATGAACTTAGTGGCAAACATTGTGCCTAAAGATAAACTTACCGAAGGGCTAACCTGGATGATCACTGGTTTAGGGATTGGTATCGCACTAGGGGCAACAATAGCGGGTTGGTGTATTGATGTATATGGCATAAAAACAGCATTCATTGTAACAATTATGGCAGGATTGTCTGTACTGCTCATTGCTGCAATTAATTATCATCAACTTGAAAATAATTCGATACAAAAAATAGCATAATCGTTTTTTAGTTTACCAAAAATTTTCACTAAATTATATTTGTTTGCTAGCTCTAAGCGAGGCTAGCAAACAGGTTTTCTTTTAATAATTAATGATATATTCATAGCTCTCTCATACCATTTGCTAGCATATATTTTCTATTCACTAAGCACCACTTATCGCTACTGTCATGCCCCTTTACAAATAACTAAAACCGCATAGCTCGTACAATCCATTGTGTTTTAGTGCTTCTTTTTATTTTATAGTAGGTTGCGCAATAAATGTCGGAGCACTTTAAATACGGCTAAATTACTATGGCGTTGGTGTTGTAATACATCAACATTTGCTTGCCAGCCCATTTCTTCAAACTCGAGTGGCAACTTAACTAAGCGACCATTTTCAACAGCCTCAACGGCCACATGATCAGGTAATAAACACCAACCATGGCCTTGTAATGCAAGTTCCAGTAATAAAAAGTAATTATCTGCGTACCAAATATCTGGGCTTACTTTTAATTGAAAGCTACTTGTTTGCGTATTCCGAGAGCGAATAAGCAACTGACGATGCAATCTTAAAATATCCATATTTTCACAAACCTGATCCGCTAATGGATGAGACTTCGCAACATATAAATCAAACTTAATTGTGCCAATACATTCAAAATCTAAATAGCTCGGGATCACTAATTCACTAAAAATAACGCCTGTGAGTATTTTTTCATTTTTTAGCATATCAATAATATCTAAACTCGATGCATTTAAAAACTCCAGTGTGGTATTTGGATATTTAATCTTTAACTCATTAATTGTATTAGCAATATTCTTAAATGGTACACCTTCATCTAAAGCGATGGTGATTTCTGTTGGCGTGTTATCTGTTAATGATAGCGCTGTATTTTGTAGACGCTGGTGCTGGCTTAGTAATGCGTGAGCGTGCGGGAGTAGCTTTTCACCCGCTGCTGTCAGCTTTGGATAACGCCCAGAGCGGTCAAATAAGGCTGTATTGCAGTCTATTTCTAAATTAATAATATGCTGGCTCACCACCGACTGAACTTTACTTAGGCGACGAGCCGCCGCCGAAAATGAACCGGCTTCTACAGTGGCAATAAATGCATGCAATTGATCAATACTAAACATATCGCTTTTACAGATACTATTTAACTATTTAATATCTTTATTTTGGATGAAAATAACCATATCGTCACTAAATAGAGGAATAAATTAAAACATGAATACCATCGAGCGATTTTTTCAGGCCATTCTTTTTGAACTAACAACACTGGCAATCGTGATACCCATGACAGTTTTAATTGCTGGCTACGAAACGGGAAAAATGGCAATGGTGGGTATTAGCTTATCTATGTTCGCGATGCTTTGGAATTATATTTATAATTTACTGTTCGATAAATTAGCGGGCTATGAGCGTATAAACCGTGGCCTAGCCATACGTATTTCTCATGCCCTTGGCTTTGAATTGGGGATGGTTATCATCACCTTGCCAGTGCTCGCTTGGTATTTAAATATAACTTGGCTAGCAGCAGCAATCTTAGAGGCTGGTTTTTTAGTCTTTATTTTAATTTATACCCTAGTATTTAACTGGCTATACGATAAATATCAGCCTTACAAAAAATGGGTTAGCAATGAAAAAAATGTAGCAACTACATGATTTTATAGCTCATATTGATGGCATTTTCATACCTTTGCATATTGTATTAAGCCACGCCGGAATTTGTGGCTTAATACAAAAAACACAATTCAACGTAAAATAACTGCTATACACAGCCCACACTTACCATATTGCTTGATGATAGCTGTAATGCTAGCGCTTGCGCTTTAGTGTAAGCTTTGGCTAATGACTGACGATGGCGTTGATCTGCAAACTCTTGATACTCTGAGGCGATTTCGTGAATCGTTGTCACGCCTAAATATTTGCTTAAAGTGCGTAAATGCGGCACTAAATGGCTCATGTGTTCGCGTATACCGCCTTGTTCAAAACCAAACTCACCGGTTGAAGTGATCGCAATCAGTGTTTTACCGCCCAGCAAAGGCTGCAGTGGGAAATCACCACGGGCCAGATCAAAGTCAAAGGTTTTATTGATTCTAACGACTTGATCAAACCATGCTTTAAGCTGCGCGGGCATACCATAGTTATACATGGGCGATGAAATAACGATAATGTCAGCCGCAGCGATTTCTGCAATTAAGGTGTCTGACAACGCCAGCAATTGCTTTTGCTCAGCTGACTTTTTATCGTCTGGAGTAAATACTGCGCCAATCCACTCTTGGGTAATAAAAGGCGGTGGGTTCACACCTACATCACGGTAAATATACTCATCTATAGATTGTTGCTGTGCAAAACTATCTATAAAACGTTTAGCAATATTTTTAGAGATTGAATCGTGATCTGGGTTGTCGTTTTTTGCGGCTCTTACGCTTGCATCTATATGCAGTAGGGTGGTCATGATGTTTATCCTCGTAGTAAATGTGAGGCAATCATCTAGCTTAAAAGTGCTTTATACAAACGAGTTAACCTCAACTATAAATAAGTTATACTCATCTATAATTATTCTTATTAGTTGCGAATGCTACTTTATGCAAGTATCACTACAAGCGCTTAAAGCCTTTGAATCGGCGGCGCGTTTAGGCAGTTTTAAAGCCGCGGCCGATGAACTATCGATCACACCAACCGCCATTTCGCATCATATAAATAACCTTGAAAGCCGCTTAAATGTTGATTTGTTTTACCGCCAAATAAGAAAGATCACCCTCACGCCAACCGGTGAATACTTAAGTGCAGCCACAAGCGATGGATTTAACCGCATTGACCAAGCCTTAGCAGAAGTTCACGCAGCCGGTGCAACAGTTAAAATAACCACCACCTCATCACTCGCGGCACTGCGGTTAATACCGGCATTACAGGAGCTAGCGGTTAGTCAGCCTAATCTTAAGGTTGATATATCAACCAGTGAATCAGTTGATAAACAATCGCACACTTTACCCATTCGCTTTGCAGAGCGTAAAAATGTCAGTGCTGACGACATTATAAAAACCGAGCAATTTAATCTGTTTGGCTCGTATAAAGCCGAAGATACCCCTTGGCAGAACGGCCCTGTAACCCTTTATACAACCAAGTGGAAAAACAACGCCCTGAGCGAGCCACCGCTTGCACAATGGCTTACTCGAAATAACTTAGATCCCGCATTATTTGTAATAAAAACCTTTGACCAAGAGCTATTCGGCATTCAAGAAGCCATGGCAGGCAGTGGACTGGTATTTTGCTCAGTCACCTTAGTACAACGGCTATTAAATACCGAGTTACTCAAGCACTTTAACACTCAACCAATTGCATCTGAGTTTTGTTACTACATACCGAATAAACAGCGCTTTCAAACCCGCGATACACACTTAGTTTTAGAATGGCTAGAAGGGTTGTTGAACTTGTAAGGTTAGTTAGATTTGCAGCGACCTAAATTCACAGTTTATTGTGAATTTAGGTGGTTACGAGTTCGTTTTGGCAATAATTCACAGAATACTGTGAATATCAGATATTGTACTTTCACAACTTATCTAAGTATTAGGAACTAAGCTTTAAAGTTAGTTAAGAAGTGGAGCAGACCACCATGTAGGCTGAAATATAATAATGGGAGTGAGGACTAAAACTAAAAGCCAAAATATAGCGGCTTGAACTCGACTTTTGCTAATGCGGTAAGACAGCAACCATAAAAGGGAACTGACTATAATCACAACAAAATATAATATGACCCCACAAACACCAATACCTTTACCTGCTAAAATAAATCCTCTAAATATGATGGTTAAATAAATTTCAGTACTTACTATCAACACAATGGCAACTAAAAAAAAGAAACGTCCCATAAAATGTCTGTTCATTATCGTAACCCTAAATCACATTATGAATATTCGGCTGCGAGCGATAACGGTCAGTCAATTATTGTGATGTATGAAGTCACGATTTGACCTCTTTCTCTCAGGAGCTTGACAGTTCCATAAAAAATCCAATGAGATAAATATTCATCGGATTTTCATATCTACAGAAGATCAATCAAAAAGCTTCTTAACTGATCGGCATTAGCCTGCTGGCGGTTTTTTTAGATAGATTTTGTTAACGCTATCGCTTCACCCGCCAGTGCAAAAATATTTTTAAGCATTAATTGTAAAATATGTCTAATAGAAGCATAAGTAAAAGAAATTATCTGAAATGGATAACCACAAAATGTTAACATATGTCCTAGAATCCCTTTTACATCTTTAGTACAACTTTTAGAAAAATCAATGCTATCAGCTAACGCTTTAGCTATCTGATCGTACACTGTAAGAGCGTTAGAAAAATGATTTTGTATCGCATATAGCTTACCAGTATCACGTAAATGAGTAATTAAAGCTGCACCAATTTTCCTAGCCCATTTAGAGGTGCGGCTACATTCTAGCCGTTTATCGTAATCAAGCCTTACCTCTTCTTGAATTCGTTTTTCCATTCCTTTGTTGATAGCAGAATAACTTTTAAAGTTGCTTGCCGTATGTAAATATCCTGGCGTCTCATTAGTCATACTATGTGCTTTTGGAGTAATAGTGGCAGCACCGTGTAAAATATACTCTTGCTCCGTATGCATAAATGGCCACACAGGCACTAAAGGAACTGGATCAGCGGCGTGTACGCAACGATAGATTTTGTTATCTGTTGCGGACTCCGTTTTTACTGCAAAGCTATTATAACCAACTCGCGGCGCACCAAAGGTATATAATTTTACATTGGCACCAAAACGTTGTTTTAACCAGTTAGCAGCTAAGTTTGCTAAAGCACCACCTAAACTATGACCTACAACATGAATGTTTAATTTTTTATTAGTGCTTTGTCTAAAATACAGTTCTAATTGGCTCTTAAAAGAGTTAAATGTATGGTTAAAGCCCGCATGTACTGGCTGATTATTACTACAAGTACTTAAACCACAATGTAAATCAGTAACAACATCACGAATTTTAGCCGTACCACGTAAAGCTAAAACATAATCACCTTCAAATATTCCCTTTTTACCCTTTGCAATGCAGCCGAAGTTGGTCGAGTGATTAAAAACCCGTTCAAGAATAGAACCACTTACACCTTTTATAGATTCTGATTCGAACGAAAATAAAGAGCTAATTCTTTCAAAGTATGGGTTAGCTCTTAAGCCTCTTTTATCAAGGCTTTCGTATGAAATAGCTGCAAAATTAGCAGCTATTGCAGGGCTTAAAACATTCATTAATATTTCCTTATAATTTAGGTTTAAATTTATTAATTATCATCCGTTTCAATTTCAGAAAGGTCAAAATAAGCATTTTGTTCCACTACTTCAAAATCGTCAGACCAACGACAAATACTTAAAGCCTCAAATTTATAGCCTTCAATTTTTTTATTATCAAATTTAAAAAGAACCTTTTCATCAGAGGTATCGGCTATTAATTGCCTTAACTTTCTTGCATATTCCTCTCGATATTTAACGCCTGATAATCTGGAACCCCAGAGGCAATATTCTTCATGATCGTAGGATAAAAAAACGGCTTGAGAAGTAAAAATTTCAGCAAGTGGGACTGCTGGTTGATTAGAGCGGATATTAACTTCAGGTAGTGAGAAGCTTCCATTCTTATCAGTGTAAGTGAAATCTTCAACACATTTACCATCAGAAAAATTTAACACTCTCTCTATTTTCACATTCGATAAAGGCTTGCCTTTTTCACTAACTTGACCTTTTACCTCAGGGCATAGGTGTACCTTGTAAGCACCAATGTGATTACCAAACTTTTTAAGTGTTGTTAAAAATGACATAAACAAGAAGCCTTAAAAATAGGCTGTGAACTTTTTGTAGAGGGTTGCTATATGATTCCCTATCAAACTTTAATATTCACATACCTTTGTAAATATACCTCACATGATAAACAAGCTTATATAAAATACAATAGTTAAAACTTAAGATGTATATCTTGTCTATCATTCGGAAAATCGAAAGCCAGCAGGGTCTTCTTTTTGCACTTTGGTTTAAAAAGCAAGAAACTAGACCTGCCCCATAGTTTTCATACATAACGAAGATAATGGAAGAATAAAATGGCACAGCCATCAATTTATGCCTGTGCTTTTTTCTTCACACTCAGTTCTGATAAAGCTAACTCCGAAAAAGATAAATATTCAGGTCAACGTTAATCAAAGTGTAAAAATGCATTAATCATATCGCATTGTCCAGTTAACGATTTTTCCATTATTGACGATGAAAAGAAAATCAGCAGTACTTTTATAACTGTCGTTATTGATGTAAGTACCTGTGACAATCACTTGATTGCCATCGACTTGGAGCTTGGGATTTAATACTCGACCATGAACATCAATAATATCTGACTTTAACCATGATCTAAATTTCTCGTCTTTTTTCTCTCTTGCGTACCAACGCTCGTATGTTTGACTAGAATTATCGGTGAAAACCGCTTTAATGCGTTGCGGATCATTTACTTCCATAGCGCTAATTAATTCCAAAACAATTTGCTTAGGCGTTGGTTCATTGTCATTTGCTTGAGCGTGAGAGAAACTGAAGAATAAAACCAACATAAATGAATAAAAAAATAAAAACCTAAACTTAACGGGGCTGGGGCTGATGTTTTTCATAATTCTTACCTTCCTTTAAATATAAAGAGATCAGAAATGGTGGGCGACTTATTCAGCTGCCCACTTTTTAATTATCGTGTAACAAATCCACCATTTACAAATAAAGTTTGGCCAGTCACCCAGCGTGCCTCTTCAGATGTTAGGAAGTTGATCATTGGCACCACATCTTCTATATTACCAAGTCGTCCCATCACACTTGCAGCACTTAAGTATGCAACTGATTGCGCATTTTCTTCACCGTGGAAGAACGCCGTATCAATAGGGCCAGGAGCAACAGTATTAACGGTAACACCACGACTACCAATCTCCTTTGCTAAGGCGCGGGTAAAATCTTCAAGAGGTGCTTTGGATCCCGCGTAAACGCCGTAGAATCCGGTAAAAGCACTCAATAACGATGTCCCCATATTGATCACTCGACCGTTATCTTGGATATGTTTAGCAGCATGCTTCATGATAAAAAATGGAGCTTTAGCATTTATTCCAAATGAGCGATCAAAATCATCTTCAGTCACATCAATCATTGGCTTTTTAACAACCAGCCCAGCATTATTAATAACAATATCAACTTGCTTGAATGCTGCCAGCGTTTCTTGATAGATTTTTTCTACCGCCGCCTCTTTGGAAAGGTCTCCTTGCACCAATAATGCCCGAACGCCTTGCTCTTTAGCTAAACGCGCCGTTTCCTCTGCATCGCTGGCAGATGATTCTGAATTATAGTGGATCACCACATCAGCACCACGACTGGCTAAAGAAACGACGAATGCGCGTCCCATGTTACGTGCAGCACCTGTTACTAGCGCTACTTTACCTGCTAAGTCTTTATCTATATTAGTATTTGTCATACTTACCTCCTAGTTTATTTAGGGTTATGTCTATGCTAAAGAGATAATATCGACTTGCATTTATATTCTGTAGGGGGCATATTTTCATCAATTAAATGCATATGCTGCAATAAGTGACTTAAACATAAGGTAGGCTATGGAAACTCAAGAGCAACTCTTTATCCGAGTTGTTGAATCGGGTAGCTTAAAAGGTGCCGCTGAACAATTGAATACAGACCCTTCAACAGTTAGCAGAAAAATTGCAGCTTTGGAGAAACACTTAGGTGTTAGACTGCTGCAGCGCTCGACTAGCCGTTCGACTCCAACGGAAGCCGGTATTGAGTACTACCAAGGCTTGAAAAAAATATTAGATGAAAAACACGCCCTCGAAGCTTCAATTTCAAGTCAAAAAGAAAGTCCAAGTGGCACTTTGTGTGTCACCGCCCCCGTTGATTTTGGAGCTCATTTTGTTGTCCCTGTTCTCAAAAAAATGCAACAGATATACCCATCACTCAATGTAGAGCTGATACTAGGCAGCCAATACGAAGATATCTGTTCGAAAGGAATCGATGTTGCCATTAGAATCGGGAAACTGCCAGATTCTAATTTAATTTGTCGAAAGCTAGGTGAAGTTTCACGTGTCCTTGTGGCAAGCAAAAATTACTTAATAGAAAATGGAACGCCGCAAACAGTTAATGACCTTGAATCACATAACTTTATTTTTTACTCAAGAAACCAATCCAGATCTTTGCTAGAGCTTATTAGTGAGGGTCGATGTGAATCTGTAAAAGTGAATGGTAGTTTCACTGTCAATAGCGTCACCGCTGTCAAAAACCTTGTCCTTGAAAGCGTAGGTATCCATCTTGGTCCGCGTTGGTTTTTTCATGAAGAGATTAGAAATGGTGACCTTGAAGTGCTCTTACCGGAATACACCTTGCAGGCTTACCCTCTGCATGCACTTTATAGTTCAGCTTCATATGTTCCAGCAAAGGTAAGGAAATTTATTGACTTAATGGTCAAGCAACACTTTGATTTTAATTAGGCAATCACCAAAACAGGCGCACTTCCCGTGTCAGCAGGTTATTTGAAAGATACTAAATAAATTCACCTACAAACCAACTAGTCGCTTTCAGCAGCGGTGATTGGTTCTGTATTTTTTGGCCTTAGCTACACTTTACCCAACCCATATTGAACACTGAGTTGTTCAAAACCTTTCCCCTTGAGCCTTTTCCCTTTCAACTAGTTTTTGTAAACCCCCCTTACATTTTGATTAAAAAAGCCACACGCTAACAACGGTTAACGTGTGGCTTTTTAGCATCTAACTTTTTTAAAGCGATTATTTATTCAGTAAATTCTTCTCAAAAAACTCGGCCATCATGGTGTGATAGTGCAGGGTAGTGCCTTTGCCTTCTCGTAGGCTGTGTGAACGGTTTGGGTATGAGAAAAACTCAAACTGTTTGTTGTGTTTAACCAGCTCGTCAATTAAGCGTTCTGAGCCTTGGTAATGCACGTTGTCATCGCCAGTGCCGTGAATAAGCAATAGCTTACCGGTTAGGTTTTTCGCAAACGTAATAGGCGAGGTGTTGTCGTAACTTTCAGGGTCGGTATTGGGGTTACCCGCATAACGTTCTTGGTAAATAGTGTCGTACAAGCGAATGTCTGGTACCGGCGCTGAGGCAATCCCCACTTTAAATTTATCACCATGGCGGAACAATAAGTTAAGGGTTGAACTACCGCCACCTGAGTGACCCCACACGCCAACACGTTCGGTGTCTATTACATCCCAGCGTTTTGCCATGGCATCGAGTGCATCGACTTGGTCTTGCACTGTGATAGAGCCAATTTTTTTATAAATCGATTTGCGCCAATCACGGCCTTTGGGTGCGCGTGTGCCACGGTTATCAACCGATGCGACAATAAAACCCTGCTGAGTTAAATAAGACTTATACAAATAGCTGTCGCCTTCAAAACGGTCTTGTACCGTTGAGCCCCATGGTTCGCCATATACATAAAAAACAATGGGATATTTCTTACTGTTATCCATATTGTTAGGGAACATAATGTAGCCATCAAGCTCGGTGCCATCTTGCGCATTTACTTTAAAAAACTCATGTCTTGGTAGGCTTTGCTTAGCGAGCTTTTCTTTCAGTTGGTTATTTTCAACTAAGGTTTTTACATTACTGTGATCGCTCACTTTAATAATTTCTTTAGTTGGCGGGGTGCCAAATTTTGAGTAAGTGTGCATAGCCCATGAAGTATCTTTTGACATGTAATAGCTGTTTGAGCCGGCAAACTCAGTAGGTGTCACGCGCACCGGTTTACTGCTACCATCCAATGACGTGCGGTATAAATAACGCTGACTCGGATCATTGGGCGAGGCGGTAAAATACATCACATTTTTATCTTCATTAAGCGCTAGCATGTCGATAATGTCGTACTCGCCAGGGGTTAAATCAGTAATTGTTTTACCATCACGGGAAACGCGATAAAGATGACGCCAACCGTCACGTTCACTGTGCCAAATAAAAAACGTGCCGTCTTTTGACCAATTGGCTTTATAAAACCACTCAATAAAGGCATCGTCTTTATCTTCTAAAATTTTAGTGAGTTGCTGTTTTTGCCAGTCAAATAACCATAGTTTGTTATGATTTTGTGGGCGATTTAAATCTTGGATCATCAGCGATTCACCCGTACCCGCCCAGCTAATACGCGGAATGTAACGATCACGGTTATCGCCTTCAAGTGCTGCCCAACGGGTTTTCTTATCAGCAAGGCTTACTACACCAACGCGCACGGCTGAGTTAGTTTCACCCGCTTTTGGGTAAGGAAACTCTTTCAGAGTCGGGTACAACTCGTCGGTATTGTTGATCATGGTGAAGTATTTAACATCACGGGTGTCAAGCTGCCAATAGGCAATTGATTGGTTATCTGGGCTCCAACGAAAACCATCTGCAATGCCAAACTCTTCTTCGTAAACCCAATCAAAATTACCATTGACTAAGGTGGTGCTGCCATCGCTAGTTAATGCGCTTACCACATTACTGCCAACCGCTTGCATATAAATATTATTGTCGCGCACATAGGCTATTTTGCTGCTGTCTGGCGAGAACTTCGCAAACATCAGTTTTTTAGGCTCTGGCTGCTCACCACCGAGTTGATAAAGCCGATTGTTGTCTAAATTAAGTAACCAAAAATCACCGCGACTACGTGAGCGCCACACTTGCTCACCATTACTAAACAGCATTAGCCATTTACCATCTTTTGACCACTGATAGCTTTCCACGGTCAGTGGTTCTTTTTGCCCTTCAGGGATCAATTTTTCATAATTTACCAACACTTTTCGGCCAGTGCCATCGGCATTGTAAAACACAATGTCATTGCCTTTTACACCGTGCTCTTCGTCTGCTGTATCTTGGTCTTTATTATTGTTCTTATCGACTTCGCGTTGCTCAAGTACGGTGTAACCTGTGCCATCATCAAGCCACGTAAAATAGCTGCTTCGCTCGGCTTTAAAGTCTTTCTCTTTATAAATTTGCGCAAGACTGAGTGGATTATTAATCGTGCTGCTCCTTGTACTTTGCACTGCATTTTCGCTGCTTGAACATGCTTGTAGGCTCATACCAACAATAGCAGCTAAAGCAAACCCTGATATTTTTATTATATTCATTTTCTATTTCCTAGGAAGGCGATTAACGCATTTAACGCTGTTACTGTAACAAATTAAAACGCTTAATATCAGCACCTTTAACGCAATAAGCAATGCGTTAAACCCAAACTTCATATAGGCCTAAGTCATTTTTAGCGGGTCGTAAATGCCGCGCTCAGGGTGTCAATTAAGGCGCGTACCGTGGCTGATAAGTGTTTACGAGACGGGTAAAGCACATAAATTTTCATCGGGTTCAACGTCCACTCGGGCAATACCTGCTGTAAGCGTCCGTCACTAATAAATGGATCAGCTAAATAGTTTGGTTGCACAGCAATCCCGCCATCATGCACAGCGGCGTACAGTAGGGTGGTGGCCTCGTTAGCGGTGAGCTTGCACTTTACATCAACAGATTGAAACTGCGCCTGCTTACGTAAATGCCACACATGACGGTCAAAATTTTTATAGCCTAAACACTGATGAGTGGTTAATTGTTTTGGCTCAGTGATTGGCGGATAGTCGCTTAAATAACGCGGTGATGCCACCAATATCGAGTCGCAAACAGCAATAGGTTTACCAATTAACGACGGATCAGGATTAGCCGCTATGCGTATCGCAAGATCAATGCGCTGTGCAATAAGATCCGTGGTCGAGTCTTGTAAGTCAATATCAATGTGTACCTTAGGATGGCGCTTCATAAACTCGGTAAACACTTTAACCAACTGCGCATAACCCAGTGACATACTGGTTGCAACCCTAATTTGCCCCGACAGCTCATGTTGATTTTGAGTTTGCAAAACCAAGCTATTCGCTTGCGCTAACCACTGCTCTATTTCTGGCAAACAGGCTGCCCCTGCTGATGTGAGAGTCACTTTGCGGGTAGTACGATGCAGTAATCGGGTATTGAGCCACGCTTCTACTGATTCAATATTGCGCGTAACCATAGGCCGCGACATTTCTAGCCGCTCTGCGGTGGCAGTAAAGCTGCCGGAATAGGCAACATCAACAAATACCCTTGCAGCAGTGAGTTTATCCATAGCATTTGCTCGATTTAAGAAATAATGATGCTAATTATTGGTTGTTTTTCTGAACATATCAAACCTTTATTATGCTCTCATTCACAACCAATCAGAGAAAATAATGAAAACACTTACACTTTTGCTCAGTACACTATTAGCAACTAACATCGCAGTCGCAAAAGATAATCAACTCACCCTTGATGTATACAATGCCGACAGCAACAGCTTTCATGTAAATGCCACGCTTGTTTATGGCGAGCGCGATGCAATATTAGTTGATACTGGTTTTACTAAAGCCGATGCGTTGCGCATTGCCGCTAAAGTAATTGATTCAGGCAAACAGCTAAAAACAATTTTTATTAGCCAAGCTGATCCTGACTACTACTTTGGCGCAGAAGTGCTGCATCAGCTATTTCCTGAAGCAAACATAATTACTACGCCAGCAGTACAAAAAGTCATTGCAGCAAAAAACCAAGATAAAGTGGCATATTGGGCGCCGAAAATGGCGAGTAATGCCCCTCAAACACCGATATTGCCAACCGCCTATAACGGCAACACGTTGCAATTAGAAGGTCATACGATTGAAATTCGCGGCACTAACGGTGAGCAAAGTCACCGTCCTTACTTATGGATACCCGACAACAAGGCTATTTTAGGTAATGTTGCCATTTATGGTGACGTACACTTATGGATGGCAGATGCACAAACAGACGCAGAGCAAACCGCTTGGGCAAAGCAGCTGCAAGAGATGCAGGCGTTGCAACCCGATATAGTGATCCCAGGTCATATGAAGCCAGGCAGCAAACTTGACGCCAGTCATATCAACTTTTCTAGCACTTATTTAAAAGACTTTGCCCAAGCGAAGCAGCAAAGCAATAACAGTAAGATGTTGATAGACAACATGACTCAATCATACCCTGACGCTATATTGCCAATGGCATTATCAATTGGCGCTCAAGTACATACAGGTGAAATGACATGGTAACAATTCATTATTTTTATGATCCCATGTGTGGCTGGTGCTATGGTGCTACACCTTTAATTGCTGCACTCGCTGAGAATAAAGACGTGGCACTGCATTTTCATGCTGGCGGGATGATCGATAATACACTGATAGCAGCTAGTTTTCGTCAGCATATTTTAGCCAGCGATACGCAAATAGCGCAGCTGACAGGTATGCCATTTGCTGCAGCCTATAAGCAACGTATAAAAGCTGAAAAAAACGTTATTTTTGACTCGTACTTGCCAATACAAGCGATTGTTGCGGCAAAAGAGCAAGGCATTACAGAATACACAACACTGAGTGCAATACAGCAATGCCACTATGTAAAAGGTTTGCCGGTTAATGAATTAACAACCCTAGTAACAATAGCTGAGCAGTTGGACGTTGATGTAAAGCAATTTAAAACCGACATATTGGCAAATAAACAACCGACTCTAGCACACATAGCGCATAGTAAAACCATGATGGCGACGTTGGCAGTACAAGGTTTTCCAACACTGTTAATTGAAACAGCAAATGGCTTTGAGCGCTTAGCACATAATGACTTTTATGGTGATGTAAAACAGTGGCAAAGCTATATTAACAGTTACCTTTAATAATATAAAACAACACGCTTAACAGCAAAACTAGGCTAAGCGTGTTTGCTATTATTGCCACAAATACATACTGGCTTGCTTATTAGCAATATTCAATTCAAACACCTCGCTACTTGCTCGCATAGCAGCACCATAACAAACATGCAGCGGTAACAAGTGTTCTTCTCTGGGGTGATTAAAGCGTGCAGCAGGGGCTTGGCTCCACATTAATAGTTGCTGCTCGCGCTGTTGCTCGGTTAATGTTTGATCCGCGACTGTGTTTACCAGCCAATTTTCAAACGCCTGATTTTGCTGATTAACATCGCTTGATTGGGTCGTACCAAAAGCTCGCATATTATGAAATGTAAAGCCTGAGCCAATAATTAAGAGATTATCGTAATCTACACTTTGCAACGCTTTACCCAGTTGAAGATGTAGCAGAGGATCAAGGCTTGGATGCAAGGATATTTGTACACATGGAATATCGGCCTCAGGAAACATGATTTTTAATGGTACAAACATGCCATGATCAAAGCCACGCTGGGTATCAAGGTTTGCAGTAATACCGTTACTTTGTAAGGCCTGCTGCACCTGCTCAGCAAGCTGAGGCTCACCTGCACAAGGGTAAGTTACTTGATACGCCTGCTCAGGAAAGCCGTAGTAATCATAAATCAACTTTGGTGTTGCTGAGGCTGTAATTGTAATAGGGTCTGCTTCAAAGTGAGCGCTGATCATTAAAATAGCACTAGGCTTGCTGATTTTAGCAGCCACAGATTGCAAACAAGTCACCATCTCTTTATGGCTGGGTTCACCTAGCAGCGGTAATGGGCCGCCACCATGAGATAAAAAGAAAACATTTGGTTGTTGCATAATAACCCTTAATTGATCTACGTGGTTATTATAATGCATGCACAAATCGCAATTAACTAGCCACAAAAATGCACAGCTAAAGTGCAAATTCTAAGAAGCGCCAGGACTCATCAACCAAACAGTGATACTTGCAGGGGTAACGCCTTTAATACCTTGGCTTAATTTCTCGCAGCTGAGCATGTTTAATGTGTACTGCTTTGCATAAATACTCTGTACTTCAGCCGCTGGTACACTATAAGGCGTGCCACTGCGCTGCGATTGGTCATACACACAGGTGATCAATAATTGCGGCGCAGCATGACTCAGGGTAATCAAATGTTGGGCGTATTGATTACGAATAGCGAAGGGCTGCGCCACCAATGCGCCGCGATCATAAATTGCATCAATATGATCTAAATGATCCGCTGTTAAAGCAAATACATCCCCTACCCAAATACAGATGCCCTGAGCCTGATACGCGGTAAGTAAACCGTGCTTAGTTATTTTTGGCGTGAGCGCTAATTCAATAAATAATTGCCGAATAGCAAGCTCACTGAGTTCAACACCCACCACGTACATGCCTTTATTAAGCAAATAGTGAATGTCGACTGTTTTGCCACACAAAGGTACAAACACACGGCTATTTATAGGTAAATTTAAGTTAGTAAAATAACGATCTAAGCTTGGGTTTATATTACCGCTATGAAAGCCAATATCGTTACTTTGCCAGCGGTTTAGCCAATATTCTGCATGCATAGCGTCTCCTTAAAACTGTAATAACACAATTGCACTGAGATACAACCCCACGCCAAACACAGCATGAGATAAAATGCTTTTTACGCGTGCAGCCATTGGTGCGGGCGTTTTAGCCGCAGCAATACCAAGCCCAAGGGCAGGCTGCATAACAAAAAAGGGCATAGCAACACTCAGCAGTCCAAACAACAGGGCAGGGGCTAAGCTCGGCGCAGCTAACCAGCTACTTGGCATCAGTAATAAAAATAGCAGGGCAAAAATAACCCCAATTAAATAATGGCTAAACCACCCGATAGCACATTCGTTTTGCTGCGCAGCGGCATTATTAATAGCAAGGTGTTTAAACTGCCCATAGCGCATTAAACTTAACCAGCGACCCACCATACAATAATTTAAAGAACGTATAGCAAATATGCTTAGTAATAATCCCCACACATCAAGTAACGCCGTTGCACCAACTCCCATCACTATCACCGCCCACCAATCAATCGTTGCAAACATCATCTTCTCCTGTGCTGAAAATCTAAGCGCTATGATATAGAATTACAAAAACGTTAAATACAAAGCTTTAATCAAACTTAAATTGCAAAAGTGGAATTATGTTAGATGATATCGTGTTGTTTGTGCACATAGTGCAACAAGGTGGCTTATCTCAAGCGGGGGAATATTTATCTTTGCCTGCGGCAACCGTTACGCGGCGCTTACAGCGTCTGGAGTCACGCCTTGGCGAAAAGTTACTACACCGCTCGGCGCGCCAATGCACACTCACCCAGCAAGGGCAGGTTTACTATCAAAGCTACGCAAGCTTAGTTGAGCAATTTGAACAAACCAGCCATCAACTCAATCAACAAAAAGAGCAACTGAGCGGAAAACTCAAAGTACTTGCGCCACTTAATATTTGTCATGGTTTTTTAAAGCCAATGTGGTTGTCGTTTTGTAAACAATACCCTGATATACAACTGGAGCTGATTTTAAATAACCAGCTTGAAGACATTATTAAAAGCCAAGCCGATTTAGCACTAAGAATAGGCCCACAAGTTGACTCGTTATTACAGCAAAAAAAGCTCGGCCAGGCTGATTCTATTTTAGTAGCAACACCCCATTATTTAGCCAATGCCGCAGCACTCACAGAGCCAAGCGATCTTAAGCAGCATCGTTTAATTGGCACAACACTGAGAAATAAATGGCCATTAAGCAATATAAAAACACGCGCAAGCTATACGCATATGTGCCGCTTTAATAGTATTTATAACGACACAAGCTTTGTAAAATACCAAGTCGCTGATCACCAAGGGGTAGGCTTGTTACCGCGTTTTGAAATTATAAACGAGCTAGATACGGGTGAATTAGTAAGGGTGTTGCCGATGTGGCAAAGCCACAGTCGCGAAATTTATGCTATTTGGCCAAGTGGTCGTTTACTTAGTAAAAAAGCGCTTTGTTTACGCGACTATATGCATGCTTTTATTAAGGAGCAACTACCATACGGTTAAACATTTTTATGCCACTGATATTCCATTTGCTTTGCTGTAAACTCGGCATGTTCAGGGCTTATCAATTCTGCAACTAGCTGCAAACTCATATCAATGCCCGCAGAAATACCGCCAGAGGTAGTAAATTTACCTTGTGACAGCCAACGTTTATTGCCGATCACCGTTAAAGCTGGGAACATATCCGCGAGATCGCTTTGATCTTCCCAGTGTGTCGTCACCGTTAAGCCATCAAGTAAACCCGCTTTGGCCAGTAAAAATGCCCCCGTACACACTGAGGCGACCTTTGTAGCAGATGCTGCTGTTTCTCGTATCCAGTTAATTACATTTGGCTTTTCCAGCTCATGGCTATGCACACCCCCTACAACAATGAGTAAGTCAATCTGAGGATGATCGGCAAAACTGTAATGGGGGTTTACACTAAAGCCGCCACGCGCCATAACCGGCGTATTACTTTCAGCAATCAGGCTCACCTGCCAATCATTATTCGCTAATCGTTTCGCTGTACTAAACACTTCAAAAGGCCCTGAAAAATCCAATACCTCAGCGTCATCATAAATATAAATACCAATGTTCATTCGCTTCCCTCTCAAAAAGTAATTATTTATTTAATATACGTGAGCCAAGATAACAAAGCCAAGTGCAATAAATTAATACAGCAAGCTGTATAAGTTAGCGTATTAATAAGCGAAAGGCTTTTTTACCCCGTTGTATAATCCAGTAGTGATCAAATAAAGCAAAACACTGGCTTAAAGAGTCGCTAGTCACAATATCGCCATTAATTTTAATAGCCCCCTCGGCGAGTAATTGCTTCGCGATGCGTTTTGATTTTGCTAAACCGCAGGTGACCAACAGCGCTGACAACGCCTGCTCATTACCGACCTGATAGCGTTCTAAGCCGTCTAAAGCAAGCTGCTTAATATCGGTAACCGATAATTTTGTAGGCTCACCAGCAAACAATACGTGTGTTATGCGTTGTGCTGTTGCTAATCCTTGTTCACCATGAACAAATTGCGTAACTTGCTCAGCAAGAATTTGCTGTGCTTGCGGTTTGCCAGTTCGAGCGTGATCTTGACGTTCAATATGCGCTATCTGCTCTGTAGATAAAAACGTGTAGTAATTAAGAAAACGATAAACATCTTCATCTGGGGTATTAAGCCAAAACTGATAAAAAGCATAAGGCGACGTTTTAGCGGGATCGAGCCACACTGCACCACCTTCTGTTTTACCAAATTTAGTACCATCGGATTTAGTGATCAATGGCAACGTTAAGCCATACACTGCGCTATGATTAATGCGTCGAGTTAAATCAATGCCACTGACAATATTGCCCCATTGGTCGCTGCCGCCAATTTGTAATTTACACCCAAACTGCTTATTTAACTTAACAAAATCATAAGACTGCAATAAAGCATAGCTAAATTCAGTATAAGAGATCCCTTGCTCGGGACGCTGTAAACGCGACTTGACTGAATCACGATTGAGCATTGCATTAATCGTAAAGTGCTTACCAATATCGCGCAGAAAATCGATAACATTAATGCCTGAAATCCACTCGGTATTATTAACTATTGTCACGTTAGACCCACAATGCGTAGCCAATACACTGTGTATTTGCGTTGCAAGTTGACTCACCCAGTCTGCTACGGTTGCCGAGGTGTTTAAGTGACGCTCTGTTGCTTTAAAGCTAGGATCGCCAATCATGCCCGTCGCACCACCAATTAAGGCGATAATTTGGTGACCCGCATCATTAAAGCGTTTTAGCATCATAAGGGGGACTAAGTGGCCAATGTGCAAACTACCGGCTGTGGGATCAAAACCGCAATATACCGTTTGTGGCTGTTGAAGTAATTCGTTAAGCGCTGAAAAATTTGTGGTTTGTGCAATTAAGCCGCGTTGTTGCAGCTCTGCCATCAGTGTTTTGTTCATAGTAACCTCTACTGTGTGAATAAGTAGAGTAACGAGGCATAGTAACGAAAACGATATCCCTAAAGGGACACATATCAATATTAGTCTGCAACAATTAAGTGACTAAGAAAGAACTGAAATAACTCACTCAATGATGACACATTCAGTTTTTCATAAATTTTTTTACGATGATTTTTTACCGTGCCAATCTCTATCCCCAATTGCCATGAAATCTCTTTAGAATCGAGTCCTTGTACTAATAACGCTGTAATTTGCTGTTCGCGCTTTGTTAGTACCTGGCTGCCAATAGAAGTTAATGCGTGGGCAATTAGTTGACGAACTTCCAGTCGCTCAATAGGAGCATCGGGCAAGCTAAATGGTGCATGTGCCCACTGCTGATGACACAAACTGCTAAGCAACTCAAACCCTGCCGTTAACCCATTAATGTCGTTTGCAGTAAAATGTGGTGTTTGTGTACGGCCAATATAAACCGCCACCCAGCGGCTCTGATCCAGTTTGACAGACAAACACAACTCATCGTGCCACGCCGTGTGTGCGTAAAACTCTCGCTGGTAGCTTTTATAATCAGCTAACGAGCCAGACACCTCTTTAAGAGTATAAACGCCTCCTGCGGATGCCTGCTATATCGCTAGATAAAATGGGTCGTGCAAAAATGCATCGGTTAAGTAACGCTGGAACAGTAGTTCACGTGATTGATTAATCGAATCATAAAGATAAATAGGCCGTTTCGCCTCTTTGTAACCAACGATCACCGCTTCATCAAAAGCCACTATATGTTGTAATAAAGCGCAAAAATGATGGCTAAATATTGCAATGCTGCAACAGCCTTGGCTATCGCTGCATAGTGATTTTGCGTTATGTTTACGCTCATTTTTGATAAAAGCCTGTAAGGTATAGCTAAAAGGCAAAAGCAGGTTTAAACACTGCCAGCAGACTCCACCACTAAAATACGTGCTTCGCCAATAGGGTGGGCGACATGCTCTGTACCGACCGAGGCATAAAATATATCACCGCTTTGCAATAACGCAGAATGGGTAACATCTGCAACTTTGTAAAACATATCAACTTCACCATCGAGTACCACAAACACTTCTTCGCCATCATTGATATGCCATTTATACGGCTGATCAGTCCAGTGTAAGCGGGTAGTAATACCGTTCATCGTTGCGATGTCTTTTGCTCCCCACGCCTTTGCTGCGGTAAATTGTTTAGCACGGATAATCTCCATTTATTTTCCTTATTCATCTAACTCTAATTGTGCCCGCTCTAGGGTTTCTGCGGGTAATTCTTTTTGTACCGACACCCCTAATTCTTTAAACTCAGAGGCTTGTTTAATCAAGTTACCTTTACCTCGATATAACTGCGAAAACGCTTTATCGTAACTTTCTTTGGCTTTATCGAGTTGCTTACCAACGCCTTCCATACTGGTTAAAAAGCCGTTGAGTTTACTGTAAAAGCGCTCGGCACGGCTCGCCAGCTCTTTCGAGTATTTCGTTTGCTCTTCAAAACGCCATAACTGTTTAACAATATTTAAGCTGGTTAATAAGGTAGTGGGAGTGGCCACCAAAATATTTTTTTCGATTGCTTGCTGGTAAATATCGCTTTGGTATTTAAGTGCTTCAACAAAGGCTGATTCTATCGGTACAAACATCACAACCACTTCAGGAGAATTAAGCCCAGGTAAGCGATCGTAAGATTTACTCGCCAGCTCATTAATACGCGCTTTAACCGCCTCAACATGCTCTTTAATTGCCTGTTGTGCTTCGAGCTCGTTGTCGGCATTAACGTAGCGTGTATAAGCGTTTAGCGAGGTTTTCGCATCAATCACTAAGTGCCGACCTTGTGGCAAATACACCACCACATCGGGGCGCAAGCGACCATCTTCGGTATTAAACGACACCTCGCGCTTATAATCAGTACCGGCACGCAATCCTGCGCTGTCTAACACGTTTTCGAGCATTAACTCGCCCCAATTACCTTGGGTTTTCTTTTGTCCTTGCAGTGCGTTACTGAGCTTGTCGGCTTGTTCGGTGATGGCTTGGCTTTTCGCTTGTAAATGCAGCAGCTCGGTTTTTAACGCCGCACGTTGTTTTAAGTCTTCAACATGGATTGATTCCATTTTATCGCGAAAACCTTTTAGCTCGCCCTGTACTGGTTTTAATAACTGTTCAATACTTTCTTGGTTAAGCACTTTAAAACGTTGTGATTTTTCTTCGAGGATTTGATTAGCTAAATTTTCGAACTCTTTTTTAAGCTGTTCTTTGCTTTCTTTAATATGATTAAGCTGTTCTTTAAAATGCAGCTCTTTTTGCTCAAGCGTATTACGTTGGGTGCTAAGCTCTACATCTCGTTGATTTAACTCGTTGCGTAGTTGCGCCAGCTCAGCGTCAGCCTGTTGCCAAAATTGCTTATACTGTTGGCTATGCTTTTCTTGCTCAACAAAACGGGTTTTAAAATGCTGGGTTGCGTCGCGTTGCTCTTGGTAACTTTGCACTAGTAAGTCGTGCTCATCAAGCAGTGAAATATGCTGTTGTTGTTTCTCAGCTAGTTGCGCTTGCAACAGCGTTTGTTGTTGTTCTAGCTCATTTAATTGCCGAGTCAGGCGTGCACGTGTTTGGCTAAAAGCAATTCCTAATAATGTCCCGCCTACTAAAAATCCGATACCAACATTGAGCCAATCGATATTGGTAAGTAACTGTATAGACATAAATAAAACTCAATAACAAAAAGACAACTTATCATAGCGAATATAAAACCCCCTAGATAGCTGTTTTTATTATCACGAATACTAAAAAAATATTACATCGCATTACAAATCACTTGGACAAACTCGTTTTCTAGAAAGTTTTCTTCTACACTGAAATGCAATGATTAAGAATGATTAAAAATAACGACTCCTCAACACAAGGAATGATCACATGAACGATATAAAAACACCCGATATTGAAGTGCAATGCCAAGCTGACAACTACTTTTCAGTTAAAACACTTACCGTTTTGCCGCATACGCATGAAAGCTGGCTGACGTTTTTTAATGGTGAAGCAACACCAACAGACTCACTCAGTGTGTATTTCAACAATGCGAGTGAAAGCCACTCTACAAGTATTGAGAAAAAACAGTTCCTAGAACTTATCATAAATATTGATCCTTCCGTTGCTGCTGACTGGGAGTTTTACGGCAATGGGGTGGAGTATTGCGGTGCCGATAGCAACTGCCAATATAATATCTCAACACTCATCATGGATGACGACACTTTAGTGTTAAGAATAACCCAAGTTGCGCCAACCTATGAATTTTTAGGCGTCGATAAAGATAACCTTGATCAGGTAATTGAGGTAACAGAAGGTCAAGAAACTGAGTATTTACCTATCTCATTTAGGTATACAGCTAAGCATTTACCTTCTGGCAAAATTTATATGTCACAAGATCCTAAAATCGTGGTTCGTAGACCCGGCACCCTTTAATTTAAAACGCTACGGCAGCTAAAAGAAGGGTCATATTGTTGCATTAACGCAATAAACTCTTCTTTTTGGCACCAAGGTGAGAACCAAGGTAATTGAAACCACATTGGGTGGTAGCCTATGGTGAGCGATTTTTCTATATACATTAGTGCTGACTGATACTCACCAATCACACTATAAACAAGTGCCGCGGTAAATACGTACTCGTAATGATCGGCGGCAATGCTTATTGCTTTATTAAGGGCTTGTAGTGCCAGTTTTGCTTGGCCTAACTGGCTATAAGCTTGAGCTGCTTCCAAATGACTACCAAGGGTCTGCTGTGTTTGTGTCAGTTCAACCACTTTTAGATAGTTAATAGGGTAGGATTCACTGAGTCCAAGGGATTTTTCAATATCCGCTAAGTTGAGCCGAAAACTAACATGCTCAGGGTTCATATCAACCGCTTGTTGGGCAACAATTAAAGCTTGCTCGAACTCTCCTTGCAAAGAATAGGCAATACTTAAATTACTTAAATCGATGCTATCAGCTTTAATCTCTATAACTTGCTTATATCGTTTTATTGCAACCGTTAAATCGCCTTCAGTTAGGGCTATATCTGCCAGCAATTGATTCGCCATATAATTTTGCGGACTGACACTAATTACCTCGTTAAGCAATTGCTTGGCTTCAACTATTTTCCCTTGCCACCATAATACTTGCGCTAAATTTTGCTTGATTCTTGGGTTTGCACGTATTTTTAACGCTAACTCAAAAGCCTGTTGTGCCTCTGGTAACTGGTTTTGCTGTAAATATAATAAGCCTTGAAGCTCATAAAGCATTAATGTGTTTGCACCCACAAGCTCTGCTTTAGTTAAATAATGTTTTGCAGACTCCCAATCTTGTTCTGCAACGGCTATAAGCATGGCGCTTTTTACAAATGCAGGAGTATTTTGATAAGCCATAGGTGCATTAAACAATAACTTTCTGGCAATATCTAAATACTCTGATTGCTGTGATTGCTGATACAAACTAAGTGCGACTTCACGTAGTAATTCATAGTTAGTATATAACTGCGGGGTTTGCTCAATAGCTCCACTAATACGACCAAATAATTGCTCAGTATGATTACCGACTTGCTGCACCTTTTGATAAAGCTCAATATGTTCTATTTGTACTTCATCACTCAACTCCGACATTGCAATATATTTACTATCAAAATCAGGGAAAAGTGCAGTTAGCTGCTGACTGCTCGTATGATACATTTGACTATAATTATCAATAATAATAGGCCATTGTTTACGCGCTTTAACCGACCACTTTGGTGCCTCTAAACGTACTAACGTTAAATAGCATTGCGGTTGCATGCAATTAAGCTCTGCTGTTACGACTTCTTGTATACCGGTTGCTTGATTTAACTTAGTTAACTTCTCAATAAATGTGAGCTCGGTGCTGGCTCCTTGCTCTATGATTTCTATTTCATCCTGTGAAATAAGATTTAACCGCTTACTATTGATAATACCTTGCCTGATCGCATCATCAATTGTCGCTTTAAGCATGCCGGTATCTACAGATAAAAGCCCTGCTGATTTAACAACTGGCGGCAAAAACGCCACATAATGCTCATTGGCTTGGTGTACTTTAAATTGATATATTAAACCGCCAGCAACCAATGCAACCCCCGTTAACAGTGCAAAAAATAACGTTTTTTTAGCGCTTCTTTGTGGTTGTACAAGTTGTTCGATTGGCAGCGTTGCTTGTGCCAAAATTTCTTGTTGGGTTATCGCGATTATCACGTTTTGCAGCTTACGCGCAGTCGTGGCAGCATCAACTGGACGACGCTCCTTTTTGCGTTGTAATAACTGATTAAGTAAATCACATAACTCATCAGGTAACTTAGGCGTGATCTCGTATGCATCAATAGCTTTAGTGTTGGTGATGTTATGCGCGATTGCTTGCGCTGAACCATTGCCAAACGGATGACGGCCACTGATAAATTGAAAAGCAAGCATACCAAAAGAGAATAGATCACTGCGAAAGTCTAGTGGCTGTTTATTTAACTGCTCCGGAGACATCGCACTGGCACTGCCAAAGCTAGGTATCTCAACTTGCTCGTTGGAAGGATTATTCTGTAATGTCGCTATGCCAAAGTCAGTAATTTTTAGCTTGTGCTTATCGATTAAGATATTTGCAGGTTTTAGATCGCAATGCATCACCCCCTCTGCATGGGCGTGCACTATGCCATCACATAATTGGGCCAAAAGAGTTAATTTTTCAGATAGGGTGGTAATATGTTGATGCTGAAACTGTTGTAAGGTTTTACCTTTTAAGTATTCCATGACGATACAAATTTGCTTGTCGTACAACAACACATCATGAATTTGCACAATATTAGGGTGATTAAGCCGAGCAAGTAACTGAGCTTCAACTAAAGGATCGCTAAACGGCGCTGCAGACTCAGTTAACTTTAAAAACTTGATAGCCACATAGCGCTTTAAACGAATATCTTCTGCTAAATAAACACATCCCATCCCTCCTTGGCTAAGTAACTTTATTAATTTGTAGTTGGTTGTTACTTTATTAAATTGTAATACTATTTTTTCTTGTTCTAGCGACATCCGAGGTACTCTCTAATTCACACCCTTTATAGATCATAAAGGATGCGCCAGCAAAACGCACTTTTCGCAGTTGCCTTTCAATTATATTTTCAGCGTCATGAACATTAGTCAAAACCTCTGAAAATTGCTTTCTAGCGCGATGGATTTGAATATTTAAATAGCGCATATCAACGCCTAAATCTTTCACTAATTGTTCGGTATTGACCCAACCTTGATTTGCCGGTAGCACGCCTTTTTTAGCATCCGCAGCACGATATCTGGCCAAATTTAAGGTCAGATAATGATGACAGCGAACATGTAAATCAACGTCTTTATTATGATGATGGATTTTTAGTTCTGACGTTTCTTCATCTAAGCTTAAATTAAAAATGAAATCTAACTCATGAATATAAAGCTGCGGCACACTGCTCACCTGGGTGTCTAGTTCCAAATGGCTTGAAATAAAAACCCATTGCTCATTAGCAAAACTAATAACACTGTTATCTTGTAGCATTTCACGCGTGTTAAATTCATCATCATGTAATGATTCAAGATACCATTGGCCGCTGTTTGGCTGATAAATAATGGCCCATTCAGGCTGTTCAGCAGGTAACAAATGATAATTGTTAAGTACGATGGTTTCTGTGGTTTTATTTTGCTGGGCGTCGAGTTTGACCAGTTGATCAACTGGCGCACTTAAGTCCTTAACTACATAAGTAACTTGAGAGTTACCAGCAAAATAAATTTTATCACCAATGTGTAATTCTTCCGCGCTATCTTTTTGTAACCGCTTATGATTTAGCCAGGTACCATTGAGGCTTAAATCCCTGATGTACCATTTACCATTTAACCACTCAATAATGGTGTGGATTTTAGATACACTCAAGTCATTGACTAAAGTATCAACCGAGTATTGAAAACGGCCAAAGCTATGGTGCGCATATAAAAAGCAACATTCATTCGAATCTTTATTTAATAAATAAGCCATTTTAATACCCTGCAATAATTAGGTATGCGTCTAATCGTTGATATTACAATGATTTTATAACAATAGACACAAACAAAAGAAAATAAACACAAAAATTTAACATTTATTTTGTGAAACCACCAAATAGTAAATTATTACTACTGGTAACAGTATTTTAGCGACAATATGATGAAATAAATATTACGTGTGATTACATAAACTGAACTCTGGTTAAGAGATTTACTATCCGGAGTTCAGGTTACAGCAGGCATAAAAAAAGCCAGCTCAAGGTGAGCTGGCTCAATCATTACTAAATATAGTAACCAAATGGGAAATCAACATGATGCCTGTGCAAACTGCAATTTAACAACAAGCATAATAGTAGACGTGGGTAATTAAATTTAGTTCAAAAATAATTTCAAAATTTTGAATTTTCCGCAGCCATAAAAAAAGCCAGCTCAAAATGGGCTGGCTCAATCATTACTAAATATAGTAACCAAATAGGGAAATCAACATGATGCCTGTGCAAACTGCAATTTAACCACAAGCATAATAGTAGACGTGGGCAATTAAATTTAGTTCAAAAATAATTTCAAAAATTTTGACATTTACGCAGCCATAAAAAAAGCCAGCTCAAGGTGAGCTGGCTCAATCATTACTAAATATAGTAACCAAATGGGAAATCAACATGATGCTGTCGTAAACTGCAATTTAACCACAAGCATATTAATAGACTGAGTTAATCAAATTTAGTTCAGAAAAAAAGACACTTTTTTACAGATAATTCTAACTTTTAATTAAAGACAGCATTTGCTCTTCATCAAACTTAGTGAAACTCATTGATTTTTCAGTAAATAATGCATCAACAAGGGCTTGTTTATGTTGCTGCATTTTAAATACTTTTTGCTCGATTGAATTAGCCATAATTAATTTATACACAAAAACAGGGTTGGTTTGGCCAATTCGATAAGCACGATCTGTCGCCTGCTTTTCAACAGCTGGGTTCCACCATGGGTCAAAATGGATCACGGTATCAGCTTGGGTTAGGTTAAGCCCTGTGCCGCCAGCTTTTAAGCTGATCAAAAACACCGAGGTTTGGCCACTGGTAAATTCAGCAATCACTTTATCGCGATGCCTTGTTTGCCCAGTTAACAAGCTGTAATTGATGCCAAGTGCAGTTAATTGTTCAGCAATAATATCAAGGGCAGAGGTAAACTGACTAAAAATAATGATATTACGATCTTCATCTAACATCACCGGCAAATGCGTACTTAACCAATCAAGCTTAGCACTTCTGGCCGCGGTGCTTTCATCAATTAGGCGCGGGTGGCAACATATTTGCCGTAATTTCAGTAGTGCTTCTAAAAACACCAGTTTGCTTTTTTGCGCGCCTTGCGAGGCAAACAGATCAACCATTTTCTCTTCAAGTGAATGAGTAATGCTTTGATAAAGCTCTTTTTGCTCAGCTTCAAATTCAAACTCTTTGATCAACTCTGTTTTGGGCGGCAGCTCCTGGGCAACTTCGGCTTTAGTGCGGCGCAGAATAAAAGGTAGAATTAATGACTTAAGTTCATTGGCACGGTCAACATCAGCATCGCGTTCAATCGGGGTTTGAAAATGTTCTTTAAAATGAGTTTGCGAACCAAGTAACGAGGGCATAGCAAAATCGAGTAATGATTTTAACTCAAACAAGTTATTTTCAATTGGCGTGCCGCTTAAACAAAGGTTAAATTGTGCGTTCAAGCGTTTCACCAAACGGGTTACTTGCGCACTGTCGTTTTTAATATATTGCGCTTCATCAAGAATAATATTTTCAAAATATAACGGCGCATAATAAGCAATATCACGCTTTAATAATGGGTAGGTAGTCAAAATACAATCAGCCTGAGCTAGCTGCTGTAATTGTTCTACACGGGCAGATCCAAAAACAGTGGTCACTTTAATGCTGCTGGCAAATTTACTCATTTCATTTTGCCAATTACTAACAAGACTGGTTGGGCACACAATCAAGGTAGGGCCAGCTTGCACGCGCTGTCGCGCATTTGCTAAAAAAGCAATCACTTGCAGGGTTTTACCTAAGCCCATATCATCGGCCAAAATTCCACCAAGCTGATGGCGCTTTAAAAACTGCAACCACTGCACGCCTTGTTGTTGATATTCACGTAATTGCACATCATCATTTAAGCCATGTAACTGCGTACTCTCAACTCTGGTAGCGTTGTTTAGCTCTGCAAGGTAAGACTCCAAGTTGTCATCCACTAACGTAACTTCTAAGCTGCTGTAAGCAATTAAATGCACTAAAAAGGACAGTGGCATTAATAATTCGTCGCGAGTTTTCACAAGTTCAAAACGTTGCTTAAAATCAGCTAATGCATTAAACGCAGCTTTGCTAATAACAGCAAACTTTTTACCATTAGCATAATAGTAAAAGTGCTCGCTTTGGCGATTTAACGATTCAAATTCAGGGTTATCATTGGCTAGTACAATTGCCGCCTTAACTCCTGGGATCAGTATTTTACTAACAATTTGATGGCCTTTACCGCGCTTAACCTCCAAATTGACATTGCTGATCGCTTTTTTAACCACTAGTTTTTTGTCTGCTATTTTCCAACCACGCTGTTTAAGGCTAGGAATAACTTCATATTTAAACCAATGCTGATGAATAAATGATTGTTTATTAAAAATAAATTCATTTTGTAAAGCCCCTTTACATAGCACAAAGCCTAAATTAGTAAGCTCAGTGATCACCGTATTCTCAAGCGAAGTATTCAGCAAATGTGCGGGAGCGGCATTGGGAGAATAATGCTGCCCTTGATAATTGAATTTAAGTGTCAGTTGTAAATCATTATTACTATTACTTACTTCAGCAACAGCTGATGCATCCGCGACTCGCTTTATTCTTTTTCGCTCTGATTGTTGATAATGAGGGATCACCCCATCGCCAAAATTAGCAGCTAGTTGTTTGTATACACGGTCAAAATTGGCGGTATGAATTGCAGGGATAGCACGTATATGTGCAACTTCTTCACCGCTCAATGGCGTACGTAAACGGCCGATCCGTAATTGTTCAGTATCAAGGTAAGTGGGTGGTGTGGTTTTCAGTAATAACCAAGATTCTCTACTACTTATGCTCACATTTAATTGCGTGAGGTCATTTTTGTGCGACCAAGAAAAACGGAGGTCCTCTGCGCTATCTGCTTTAATCGCCTGACGTGAACGACCAAAGAACAAACGTTGAGAACTAAGCAACTGTTGTAATGCATTAAAACCCCATTGCCCTTTGAGCTCAAGGTTACCCAGCGCATTTTGCGAACGTATCCAACTATATAAACGAAAATCAGATTCGAGCAAATCCGCAGGAGTAACAAAGCTGTTGAGCTGCTGATCCGTTAAATTGCGGCCAAGGGTATAATTATGTTCAGTAGAAAAAGCGGCAATTTTAGGCGTTAAAATAACTCGTGAATTTTCCACATCTAATACAAACAACAAAACATTTTTTGCCGGTTGGGTTTGGGTTTGTTTAAGTGTTGTAAGCTCTTCAAACCAGTCATTCATTATATAATCTTGACCATAATCACCCGAGTGATCTATTTTTAGCTTCAACAACACAGCGGCTAAATGGCGACAATTAGCTTTCGCATCACACGAGCAGTGGCGATCAACTGCAAAACCATTTGCTAATTTTCTAATCTCTATATGCTGCGAAAATGTTGTGCCTTGATTACCGAACATCGATGCATCAATCACTGAAAAATCATCATTATATTCTAACCAATTAATTTGTCCATTTGCGACATACTCTTTTGCTTTACTGAGCACATGCGGTTTAAACAGTTGCTTAATAAACCGTTCAGATAAAGGGAATTGAGTCGCTTGTTCTTGTTTTATCTCTTCAAAAATAGCGAGTAAATCATTCTTAGATAAGTTAGTAGCAGACATATTGCTCAAGGCAGTAAAAATCAAAAATAATTTTACCAGTATATGATTTATCAGCGCTGAGCTAAAGCATTAAAATGCTTAATCGGACTGGTTGGAGCTGCTAAAAAGCCTCACTTACAAGTAACTAAAGGCGCTAGCAACAGATAGTGGAGTTGGTAAAAAATCGGTTTATAGCAAAAAACAGTGCACACTATCATTTAATGAACAGCAAGCACACAAGATATAAACAACTTAATCACAACGAAGGGCCTTTACAGATCATATTTTTACTAAGCAAAATACTATTTGCTAAAAATAGCCAGTGTAATGGGGGTTAAGTTAGTAAAATAATGATCTAAGAGGGGAGAAATACTAAAAATAGTCGAACTTGGATCACGATTTTACTAACTAAAAGTTAAAATAGATCATGATCTTACTAACTTAGAAAGGGTTCAGATCAGATTTTTATCAACTAATTAAAGGCATTTAAAAGCTTAGTTAATTGCTCTAAGCGCTTGTCTGTCATAACTTTATTGTCAATTTTAATGGAAACATCACCACTTTTTAAATTGCGTTGTACACTGATATAGTCATTTTCTAACAAAGCTTCACGGCGTTGTGCTGATTGCGGCTCAGCGGTAAGCAGCTTAGTGATCGCCATTGCACGCTTATCATCACCAGTGATTTCTTGTAAACTTTGCTCATGAGTTAAATGATCAACCAGTTGATTAAAGGCATGTTCATCACGCTCTTTCGCAGCGATCAATTTTTTAGCGACTTCACGGCCAACATGGTTAGCGGTAGGGTATAGCGAAAGCACCGTAGCAGGGAGCTTCTCATAGGCTTTAATTGCATCGGCTATGGCAGTATGAGATACCCCTTCAATCGCAGCGACTTCACGATAAGAGCCTTTTTTACCTTGCTCAACTAACTCATCTTTGGTTTGCTGATAAGCTTGACCAAGTTCCCATAAGCTCGGAGCAATATATTGATCCGATGAAATAGCTAAAATCTTAGCATCTTGTTCAGTAAAATCTGATGAACTTAACACCATGTAATCAGCCTGACCTAAAATACAGGCCATACGACGCCGTGAGCCTGCCAGTACCAGTGTTTCATCACCTTTGTCCCAACACAGGGCTGGGTGTTGGTTGCGCCCGTCCTCGCGGATTGCAGGAAGGATATCGGCGACTGATTTTTCATTCAGCAATATCTGAACACGGCGATTTTTAGCATAAACCTTAGTGCTACTTTCAATCTCTGCATGGGGGATCACTTTACAAACAAGGGTGATCTGACGCTTTGGATCACTCGGTGCAGGCATTTTGATCACATCACCAGCGCTGGCTTGTTCCAGTAACTCATCTAAACTACTGCTACCAATTGAAGTTGCAAAAGGATCTAAGCTGGTGTCATTTTTACGTTTTTTAGCCATTATTTGTTAACTACCTTACTTAGGTTCATTCAATTGAGATTGGGTTGAAAGCCAATTCGAGCGGATCAACATTTCAAGTTCATCGACCACATCTTTAATGTTTTCTTGAGCGCGCAATAAAGACTCACGACTAGCAAGACTATCAGATGTTTTTTGATCAAAGATGGTATTAAATGATGACGAACTGGCGGTAATAGCTGAACTATGATTGATAGGGTAACTCATCACTTGACGACCAAAAGCACTACGCACATCTTTAACAATGTCACGTTGCGAATGGTTGCCTTTAACGTAATTAGTCACTAAAAATTGCATAAAATCCCAGCCTTCATGGCCTAAAGAAGCCACTGTGTGGTAAATCTCACCTAAGCGTTTAAGGTATTTATTGTTCGCATCAAAGTCGACTGCTTCTGGATGCACAGGAATGAGCATTGCAGTAGATGCCATTAAAGCATTATAAAACATAAAGTTAAGTGATGGAGCTGTATCAATTAAGATAATGTCAAATTGGTCTTTAACAGGCTCAATCACTTTTTCGAGCAATTTGTGATAGTGACGAGTAACGTCGTAACTTGAGCTATCTTTTAGCAATGTTGCTGTTTCATGCTCAAAGTAAAAATCATCCATTCCTGACGGTAATATACGAATATTTGGAATATGCGTTGGTAAAAATGCATTAGTAACCAGTTGTTGCCAGGTTTCATCCGCATCTAAATCAATACAATCACGCATTAAATCGCCAACAGTAATTGGCTCAGGTTCGCTAGGTGGAAAAAAACTTGAAGAAGAGCCTTGTGGATCTAGATCGATAATACCAATGCGGTAACGCTTAATATTAGTCGTCGCTAACGCAGCTGCAATATTCACCATACTGGTGGTTTTACCACAACCGCCTTTTAATGAGTTGATCACAATAACCTGTAATTTATCGTCAACATTACGATGATCTGGCTGAATATCCATGATTTCTGCCATCGCAAAGATATTCACTAGAGTATAAGCGTAATGGCCGTTAGCACCGCGTTTAATGTTTAACTGATCAAAATCGCCATTATCATGTCTGCGTTTTAGAGTTCGATTATTACAGCCTAATAAATCTGCTGCAGCCTTTTGTGTATAAGTGCGGAGTTCTTTTTCTTCTGATTTTAAATGGGCACGATAATGCTGAATACGTCCTGCTAATGATTTTTCTGCTACTTCTGCAGTTGCTTTTAAAAGCCGATAAGTGGAGAGTGCATTATTATGAATTGACATACTTTCTTCCTCAAAGTTAGGCATTTAGTATAATGTCCATTCAAATGACTGTAAACAACTATTTAAGACGACATGACTTTTAATAACAAGACATTAAAAAAACTGATTGGAAACTTAAAATCGCTTAGTATAAATAAAGAAGTTTAAAGGTGGTTAAATATATAAGGTAGTAAAGGTTAAGGGCCCTGAATATGAATATAACCTTATGAAATATATAAATAATAGTAAAAAATGCAGATCAGGTTTATACTTGGTTAAGATCTGATCTTTAGTTACTGACAGATCGCTATTTTACTAACCGGAAATTTAATTATTTAGTTATCCACAGTTTGAGCACAGTATTATGCACAAAAAGTGTTGCTTAGATCAGTTTTTTACTAAGTAAATTAAGATGTTATCCACCTTAGATCGGGAAAAACAGTGGCTTTAATTAGTATAGATCTGATCTGTAGTAGGTATAGATCAGATCTATGCTAACTGATCTGCTAATTATCCACAGCCTAGTTAGAAAAAACATCATTATGTCGTGTATTTAATTGTAAAAAATGAAAATAGACGGACAAAATTTTAGTTGAGTTAGTAAAATTTAGACTTATAACCCCTCAGTTAGTAAAAAAGTGATCTGAAAACATCAAAGATCATGTTATGTTAGTAAAAAAGTGATCTGAAAATATATTTTAAACTCAGATCAACTTTATACTAACTTAAACATTTAACTTTTACAGTTTAATGTGTTGTTATTAGCTGTCGCAACAAATTTGGAAATAAGAACAATGAACCGAAAGGTCAACATCTCGGTAGATAACTTACCCGATACATTACGGGGACAGATCCACGGGGTGGAAAGTGCAATTGATAACGAAAGCCTCGCATTATTTACAGATAATAAAGATGTACGCGTATCATTAGAAAATGCAGCGCATGGCTTACGTGCCTATTCAAATACATTCAATCATTATGATTTATGGGGACGTTTTGTTCGCTCTGGTCATAAAAAATTACCTTTAGAAGAAGCACCGAAAAAAACCATCATAACGCGAAAAATATCAGAGAAGGTTGATGGTATTTTATATGATGGTGAAATTAAGATCACACCTGCTGTAGTCAGTAGTCGCAAAGATGGTGAAGATGTTGAATATTTAGTATGGCCATCAGATCGTGAAGAAAAAGTTGAACGTGCACTGATTCGTTTAGCGTCAAAAGGTAAGATCGTAAAAATTAATTTTAAGTCCGGTATTCAATATGCTGTGGTTTTTTCGATGAACGAATTGGCCCAAGAACTTAAAGCGGTCGGGCAATCAATGCCTTATCCACAAATCAAAGAAGCATTAGAAGCACTGCAAGGTTCAAAGTTATCATTTAAGTATTCTGCGACAGATACAAAAAATACAGATATCGATGATTCATTTTACGAATCAAATATGAACTTCTTGTCGTCTCTTCATTTTAGTGGAAAAAAAGGGCAGGGCGGAAACGTAAAATGTGTGGCATGTTTGAATGCGTTTGTGCATAACATGATCGATAATCTCGAGTACAAAGGTTATTATTTTAATAGCGCACAAGAATTAAAACGCGGTTTATCGCGTTGGATGATGCTTCGTCTTTATCATTTATGGCGCTATGCAGCACCAGGTAAAACATATCATTTTAGATTACTTTCGATCATGGAGAAATATGGTTCAATATATTCCACCGATGATATTACGGAAAATAAATTAAAAGCACTCCGTCGTGATATGACAACAACAATGAAAGATTTAATTGAGAAAGGTGCAATTTCAGAATACAGCATCACCAATGTTAAAGAGGATAAAACCGGTAACATTGTTGACTATACCTATGAAATGCATCCGTCTGATCAATTCTGTGATGAAATACTAACTTTGAATAAGCATAACAAACGTATTGAAATTCAAGGCGGTAAACGCATTGTTGAAAATGTAGTTTTAATCGATGAAGATAAAATTGAAGCTATTGTAGAAGATTGATTTTTTTATAACGTACATCTTACTCAAAGGCCGCTATCTAGCGGCCTTTTTAACATAATCACTTATCAACTTGTTCTAGGTATAACCTATCAACAAGAAAATCATATTCACGTTTTCGTGGGTGGCTTTCGGGTTTTTGATAATCTGGCAAGGTACCGAGTTTTACATCCGGATCAGGATTAATCAAAATAAAAGGTAATGCAGCACTAACATGATAACGATTTTGTGCTGTGTATCTAACATTTACTTGCGGGCTTACTCGCGTTGGTCGGCGAATTCTTAATTTGTCTTTATCACCTAAACTTGCAACTCTTAACTGCTCTTGGGCAACCAGTGATTGCCAACTGTGTTGGTCGATCATTCGTGGATTAGAGTAACCGGCCGATTTTTCGAGCATTGCCAGCGCCATTTTTTTAGTAAGAGTTTTGGTCGCATGCTTATGCATCCAAGTAAAACGAACTGAAAAAGGGGAGTTCATTTCAAAATGCACTTTTCGATATGCCGCAAGCGTTATTAAATTTGGAATAGCATTGTGCACTGCTTCAAAGCGCGCATCATTATTATCGATTGCTAAAATACATTCTTTAAATGCGGCTTTAGCTTTATTTAATTGTTGAATTCGAGCAACGAGTTGTTTTTGATCTGCATTATCAACAACCAATAGGCCAGGGTGGCGCTTTAAAACACGACTACTTAGCTCTGGTTTTTTATAAATATCTGTAAATGAATTTAATATCGCCTTATGTGCTTCATCGCCAGTAACTTTTTTTACAGTAATAGATTGGGGAATAATTTTTTCATCGCGACTTTCAATATCTGGTAATTGGTAATACTCAGCCTTTTTATAGCCACAGGATTGTAGGTCATCAATAAATAAATTTGTTAAATCATTAAGCAAGTCGAACTGACTGCGAATTTGAACTTTAGTTACCATAAGAACACATCATACTAAATTGATGTTGCTAGTCTATCATAGTGACAAATATATTCTAGATTCAATTACCGCACTTTCTCTTGGTTATTGTAAGTTAAGTTTTATTCAGTGCTAAGTTTAATATTAAAGCTTATTAAGTATGATGTGTTCTTTATTGGGTGATCGGTAAATTTTAATAACTTAAATCTCTTCGGTTTATTCCCCACCCCTTGCTGTATAGTATTGAGTACTGAGCGAATTTATAAATAAAAGCCACAATGTGACCGTTTTACTTTATCGCTTAGTTTCCCTGCAAAATATAGAAGAGCAATTTTTGATGTGGGAGCTGATAGGGCAATCACAGAAATTTATGTTGAAATAGAAAAACGTTGCGAAATCAAATTTTTTAGAAATTGGACGGATGAAAACCATACTCATTATTTAGTTCAGTCAGTACCAGCTTACAAAGTTGGTAAAGATGAATAAAAGTTTAACGGCAAGAGAGGTTTTTAAAAAGTGCCCTCATGTTAGAAAGCAGTTATGGGGTGGAGTAGTACGGTAGGAAAACATGGTGACGAATCAATGCTAAAAAAGTATGTAAAAGCCAAGGAAATAATTATGACCAACTCCATTCGGATCATCAGTTAGCTATGTTCTACCCAAATACCTCGCTTACGAAGTGAGTTCTGCGTTAGCAGAAGGGCTTACCCCAGGAATGTTTATTAATAAGTTGATGCCTGCGTTTATAAGACAAATTCGCTGTTAAGATTACGTGGTCAATGCTCGCTAACCTTGAAGATCATACACCACTTATTCTTGCTCATAACAAACATTGCTAGGGGCTGTTTATCGACAACGAGCAAGTCGAAGGTAAATCAAATCCAGTATGGCGTTAGCCGTAATGCCAATCTAATTGATAGCGGAATGTTTGTAAAATAGCGTTCCTTAGAGTTAGTAGCGAGCTTTATACTGGTCATAAACACAAATAGCAGCGGCTCATAGCATACAAATTCACAATCAGCCAGTTGATTACTAAAAATATTAAGAAACACTTGTAAAGCTCAGGTTACACTCTATATAAAAAATAGTATGATGTGTTCTTTTTAGTTATGCTAATAGCAATACCTTGCAAAGCAAACCTGACTCGCGAGTGTTGTATTATTTATGTATTTAAAATTAGTCACTTAGGAATAAATATCAAAAGTTAATAGGCTAGTAAAAACAAATTAATTATCAGCGAATTTCAATAATATTTACCTCATAACTAAATAATTGATAATTAGCGAATATAGTCCTTGAACAGGGGGGCTGCATACGTTAATTTTCACCTAACAGGTAAATGTAGGAATGAGGAAATAACATGCAGTCGTGGAACCCAAATAGCTGGAGAGAACTCCCAATACTTCAGCAACCACAGTACCCAGATCAACAAGCGCTTAAAAGCGTAGAGAGTCAATTGAAAAGTGCGCCACCTTTAGTTTTTGCTGAAGAGACGCGTAGTTTGTTTAAACAACTTGAAGATGTGTGCGAAGGTCGCGCATTTTTACTTCAAGGTGGTGATTGTGCTGAATCATTTAGTGACTTTAATGCTGCTAATATTCGCGACACCTTTAAAACCATTTTACAAATGGCGGTTGTACTTACCTATGGCGGTAAATGCCCAGTAGTTAAGATTGCGCGAATGGCTGGCCAATACGCAAAACCGCGTTCAGCTGATTTAGAAACCATTGATGGCGTATCATTGCCTTCATACCGTGGTGATATCGTAAACAACTTTGAGTTTACTGAACAAGCCCGAGTTCCAGATCCACAACGCTTAATGACTGCCTATCACCACAGCGCAGCAACGCTTAATTTGCTACGCGCGTTTGCGCAAGGTGGCCTTGCTGACTTACACCAAGTAAACCGTTGGAATATGGGCTTTGTGGCTGCAAATCCACTGAAAGAAAAATACCAGCAATTAGCAGATAAAATTCAAGACGCACTTGAGTTTATGGAAGTGTGCGGGATTAACTCAACGATTGCACCAAGCTTAAAAGAAACAGCGTTATATACTTCACACGAAGCGTTACTACTAGGTTATGAAGAAGCACTAACACGCCGTGATCACTTATCGGGTGATTGGTATGATTGCTCTGCGCACTTTGTTTGGATCGGTGAACGTACTCGTCAGCTTGATCATGCCCACATTGAGTTTTTCAAAGGCATTAAAAACCCAATAGGGGTTAAAGTTGGCCCAGGTATGGACCCAGACGAACTAATTCGTTTAATTGATGCCGTTAACCCAGATAACATCCCTGGTCGTTTAACGTTAATTACTCGTATGGGTGCAGATGTATTACCAGAAAAACTGCCAGCGCTAGTCCGTAAAGTACAGCAAGAAGGCCGTAAAGTAATTTGGAGCTCAGATCCAATGCACGGTAATACTGAAAAAGCCACATCCGGTTATAAAACGCGAAGCTTTGACAACATTCTTCGTGAGATCAGCCAATTTTTTGCTGTACATAAAGCCGAAGGCTCATACGCCGGCGGTGTACATTTAGAAATGACTGGTCAACATGTAACGGAATGTACTGGTGGTGCGTATGGTTTATCTGACGATGATTTAGCACAGCGTTACCGTACACAGTGCGATCCACGCTTAAATGCAGACCAAGTATTAGAGCTTGGCTTCTTAGTGGCAGATCTATTAAAAGACGCACGTAAGTAACAATTCACTTTAATAAAAAGCCGCAACTGCGGCTTTTTTAATGTCCGATATTATTTAAAAAAAGCAGAAGTTAGTACTTACGACGCTCTAAACCTGTATCAGAAATGATTTTTGCAGAAATTTCTTCAACAGAGTGATGCGTTGAGTTCAAATAGGGCAGCTTATGTTTTTTATACAGCATTTCAACTTCACGCACTTCAATACGACACTGCTTAAGTGACGCATATTTAGAATTTGCCATACGTCGTTGTCGAATATCAGCTAAGCGTACAGGGTCAATCGTAAGGCCAAATAGTTTTTGTTTATACGCAGTTAAACAAGTAGGTAATCTCCCTGTTTCTAAGTCATCTTCTGTCAGCGGATAATTTGCCGCTTTAATGCCGTATTGCAACGCTAAATATAAACTCGTCGGGGTTTTACCACTGCGGCTAACACCGACTAAAATAATATCAGCCTCAGCGTAATTTTTAATGTTAGCGCCATCATCATTGGTCAGCGCGTAGTTAACAGCATCAATTCTAAAATCGTAACTTTTTTCATGCATCGAGTGAGTGCGATGTATTTTTGGTACTGGGGCAACTTTAAGTTCATCCTGAATTTTATCGCTAAACGCGGTTAAAAAATCATAACTTACAGCATCTGCCGAGCGAATAATTTCACTTAAGCTATGGTTCACAAAAGTAAAAAACACCAATGGTTTTTCACCTTCCCGTTGCGATGTTGCATTGATCAACGCTTTTACTTCTTTGGCTTTTGCCTCAGTTTCAACAAATGGAATGGTTTTATGGTTAAATTCAACGGGAAATAAAGACAAAGTCGCATGGCCAAATACTTCAGAAGTAATGGCTGTACCGTCAGAAATATAAAATGCAGTTCTCATATTAACCTTTTTATTACGTTAAAGAGTAAATTGGGGTCCTTACGGTTTACGTAAGGTCTGTTGCCAGTGTAGAATGAAGGGGACCTTTTTAGAAGGTTTTCTTTCTTAACTCTCACAGTTAATACGACAATTTGTTTTTTGGAGAAAGACCCGTGCAAGAATACGTTCTCTGGTATCAAGAGCTTGGTATGCAAGATGTTCCACGAGTTGGTGGCAAGAATGCCTCGCTTGGTGAAATGATTTCTAACCTAGCTAACGCTGGTGTACAAGTGCCAGGTGGTTTTGCTACAACCGCCGACGCGTTTAATGAGTTTCTAGATCAATCAGGACTCAATGCAAAAATTCACAACATCCTCGACACACTCGATGTTGATGATGTAAACACACTAGCCAAAGTAGGTGCTGATATCCGCCAATGGATTATCGACACACCATTCCAACCTAATTTAGACCAAGCAATCCGCGATGCATACAGCCAACTCCACGGCGACGCAACCGCAGATGTATCATTCGCAGTTCGTTCATCAGCAACTGCTGAAGACATGCCAGATGCATCATTTGCAGGTCAGCAAGAAACCTTTCTAAATGTTCGTGGTATTGACTCTGTAATGGTTGCCATCAAACATGTATTCGCTTCATTATTTAACGACCGCGCAATTTCATACCGCGTACACCAAGGTTATGATCACCGTGGTGTTGCATTATCTGCGGGTATTCAGCGCATGGTTCGCTCTGACAAATCAGCATCAGGGGTGATGTTCAGTATCGATACTGAATCAGGTTTTGAAGATGTTGTATTTATTACATCAAGCTATGGTCTAGGTGAAATGGTAGTACAGGGTGCGGTTAACCCTGATGAATTTTATGTTCATAAACCAACACTTGCCAAGGGTAAGCCGTCAGTCGTACGTCGTAATATTGGCTCTAAAGCCATTCAAATGATTTACTCTGCTGATCAAGCACATGGCAAGCAAGTTGAAATTGTTGATGTAGAAACTGCACTTGCAAACAAATTTTCAATCACAGATGCTGAAGTTGAAGAACTAGCCAAGCAAGCTGTGATCATTGAAAAACACTATGGCCGTGCCATGGATATCGAATGGGCGAAAGACGGTAACGATGGCAAACTTTACATCGTACAAGCACGTCCAGAAACAGTTCGCTCAAACGAAGACACTAACGTTATGGAACGCTTCCAATTAAATGGCAGCAGTAATGTTATTGTTGAAGGTCGCGCTATTGGTCATAAAATTGGTTCGGGCACTGTGCGTGTGCTTAATTCAATCAGTGAAATGGACCAAGTACAAGTTGGCGATATTTTAGTCACTGATATGACAGATCCTGATTGGGAACCTATCATGAAACGCGCTGCAGCGATTGTGACTAATCGCGGTGGCCGTACTTGTCACGCGGCAATCATTGCCCGTGAATTAGGTATTCCGGCTGTCGTTGGTTGTGGCAACGCAACGGATTTAATTAAAGCTGGCCAAGAAGTTACCGTATCATGTGCGGAAGGTGATACCGGTTTCATTTACGAAGGTATTCTAGACTTTGAAATCCTCACATCTCGTGTTGATAAAATGCCTGAACTACCAATGAAAATTATGATGAACGTGGGTAATCCAGACCGCGCGTTTGATTTTGCCCGTTTACCGCACGCAGGTGTTGGTTTAGCCCGTGTGGAATTTATCATCAACCGTATGATTGGTGTGCATCCTAAAGCATTGTTAAATTTTGACGCGCAAACTGATGCATTAAAAGCAGAAATAACCGAGATGATTGCAGGTTACGAATCACCGGTTGAGTTCTATATTGCAAAACTGGTTGAAGGTATTGCAACACTCGGTTGTGCATTTGCTCCTGAGCGCGTTATTGTTCGTATGTCTGATTTTAAATCAAACGAATACGCTAACTTAGTTGGCGGCCAACAATATGAGCCAGAAGAAGAAAACCCTATGATTGGTTTCCGTGGTGCTGCACGTTATATCTCGGAAGATTTCCGTGATTGTTTCGCACTTGAGTGTGAAGCAATCAAACGTGTGCGTAACCAAATGGATATGACCAACATTGAGATCATGATCCCGTTCGTACGTACTCTTGAAGAAGGTAAACGCGTTATTGAACTACTTGAAGAGCATGGCCTTAAACGTGGCGATAACGGCTTAAAAGTAATCATGATGTGTGAACTGCCATCAAATGCACTACTTGCTGAAGAGTTCTTAGAATATTTTGATGGCTTCTCAATTGGTTCAAACGATTTAACCCAGCTAACACTTGGTCTAGATCGTGACTCTGGGTTAATCGCTCATTTATTTGATGAACGAAATCCTGCTATCAAAAAGCTACTTTCTATGGCAATTCAAACAGCCAAAGCAAAAGGTAAGTATGTAGGGATTTGTGGTCAAGGTCCTTCAGATCATGAAGACTTTGCAGCGTGGTTAGTAGAGCAGGGCATTGATTCTGTTTCACTAAATCCAGATACAGTAATCGAAACATGGTTATACCTTGCTAAAAAATTAGCAAAATAGCAGGTCAAATTAGTATAAAAAATGCCAGCTTAGTTGCTGGCATTTTTGTTTACGCAATTAATTCTAAACAAGTTTAACGGGCGAGTTTTTTATCTAAAAATGCACATGATTTAGTCAGGGCTTTTTGACATAGTGCCAGGTAATGACGTGCTTTAGGGTAGTAAAATGAAAAGCACATTAACCCAGCAATAAAAAATATCAACGACGGTCCAGGCACCACTGCAAAAAATAACCCCAACAACATAAACATGCTGCCCACTAATAATAATAAACATTTTTTCATTTTCAAATTCCGTGCAATTAAGCGTATAAGCATGAGTATAGGTAATCTGTTTATTATTACGACAAAAAGAGTGTTACAAACTGTGAAATCTTCAATTTCTATTGCGCTTTAGCATGATATAATCTAGCAAATGTCTTAATTTATCACCGTCATGATAGCAACAATAAGCCAACAAGATGCCGCGACCGAGTTAGTCGCAAGTTACCTAAAAACAATAACTAAACAAGGGTTTACTGGCGATACAGATGCAAGTTACGGCACCCGTTTAACGGCATCAACCGATAACAGTATTTACCAACAATTACCGCAAGGTGTTATTTTTCCAAAAACCGAAAAAGACATTCAAATTGCCTTGCAAACAGCAGCACACGATCCTTTTTTATCGTTAACTTTTGGCCCTCGCGGCGGCGGTACAGGAACAAACGGGCAGTCTTTAACACCTGGTATTGTTGTTGATTTATCGCGTTACATGCGAGAAATTCTCGAAATAAATCCCGAACAAGGTTGGGTTAGAGTACAAACGGGGGTAATTAAAGATCAACTTAATGATTTTTTGCGCTCTTATGGGTTTTTCTTTGCGCCAGATTTATCAACCAGTAACCGCGCAACCATCGGTGGCATGGTGAATACCGATGCATCAGGGCAAGGCTCTTTAGTCTATGGCAAAACCAGTGACCATGTTTTAGGCCTAACAACCTACTTAATTGACGGTACGCAAATGTCTACCAACCCAATTGAGATTGAAAAAGCCAAACTCATTGCCGAGCAAGACACCACAATCGGAAAACTGTACGCTACGGTTTTGGATATTTGCTTATCAGATCGAGAGGCGATTTTAGCCAAGTTTCCACGTTTAAATCGGTTTTTAACTGGGTATGACCTTGAGCATGTGCTAAGTGATGACTTACAAACTTTTGACATGAGTCGCCTAATAACAGGCTCAGAAGGCTCCCTTGGTATTGTTACTGAAGCAAAACTCAACATAACTCCGATAGCTGAATTTAAAACCTTGATCAACATTAAGTACGACAGTTTTGATTCTGCGCTACGCCATTCACCATTCTTAGTCGCGGCACGGGCAACCTCTGTTGAAACTGTTGACAGTAAAGTGCTTAACCTTGCACGCCAAGATATCATTTGGCATTCAGTATCGGACTTAATAACCGATGTTGCAAATAAAGATATGCAAGGGCTCAACATGGTTGAGTTTAATGCTGTATCAGTTAATGACATAAAAGACAAAGTTGAAAGCTTATGTAAATTACTCGATGATTGCGTAGCACAGCAAAAAAATGGCGTGATTGGCTATCAGCTTACCAGCGATAAAGCAGACATTTTAAAAATTTACGCTATGCGTAAAAAATCTGTTGGCTTATTAGGTAATGTAAAAGGCACTCAAAAACCCCTCGCGTTTGCTGAAGACACCGCAGTACCACCGGAAAATCTCGCCGATTTCATCGTAGAGTTTAGAGCATTACTTGATAGCCATAATTTACAATATGGTATGTTTGGCCATGTTGATGCCGGTGTATTACATGTGCGTCCAGCGCTGGATATGTGCGATCCCGAACAGGAAAAATTACTACGGGTGATCTCTGATGAAGTTGTTAAGCTGACGGCTAAATACGGTGGCCTTATGTGGGGTGAGCATGGCAAAGGCTATCGTAGCGAATACGGTCCTGAGTTTTTTGGAGAGCATTTGTTCAATCAATTACGCCGTATAAAGGCTGCATTTGATCCAAACAATCGCATCAACCCAGGTAAAATATGCACACCTATTGACAGTGAGGACTCACTAGTTAGTGTAGACGATCAAAAGCGAGCATGGTTTGATAAGCAAATTTCTGTCAATGTGAAAACAAGTTTTAACAACGCCATGACCTGTAATGGTAATGGTATCTGTTTTAACTACAACGAAAAATCACCTATGTGCCCATCATATAAAGTAACCGGTGATCGTCGTAATTCACCAAAAGGTCGCGCTAGTTTAATGCGGGAATGGCTGCGTTTACAAGAAGCAAAAAATATTGATTTATTAGCTGTAGAAAAAGAACTTAATAAAGGTGAAGTGATCACCTGGTGGGAACGTTACCAACATAGCCGCGATAAGAAAAAGGGCGTGTATGATTTTTCTCACGAAGTAAAACAATCGATGGATGAGTGTTTAGCGTGTAAAGCATGTACCACTGCGTGCCCAATAAAAGTAGATGTACCAACTTTTCGCTCACGCTTTTTAAATTATTATCACAGTTATTACGCGCGTCCGCTGAAAGATTATCTAGTCGGGAATATTGAAAACAGTGCACCGCTAATGGCAAGCTTTTCGCGCGTCATTAATCCAATTGTAAAAACTAAACTCGTCAGTGCATTCATTAAAAAATCAGTTGGTTATGTAGATACGCCATTACTTAGTACGCCTTCACTTAAAAAGCGTATTAAGAAACAACATCAGTTTAATTTTGCCCAGTTACAATCGCTAAGCGCTGAACAACAAAATGAATATGTGTTGATTGTGCAAGATCCATTTACCAGTTTTTATGAAGCTGAGTTAGTCGAAAGCTTTATACAAATTATTTCAGCGCTGGGGAAAAAGCCAATCCTATTACCATTTTTACCAAACGGTAAGCCACAACACGTCAAAGGCTTTTTGCATGAATTCAAAATTACAGCTAAAAATGCCGCGGCGTTTTTAAATTCACTATCAGAAATTAATGCACCTTTAGTTGGTTTAGATGCTTCATTAGTCATGTGTTACCGCGATGAATATAATTCTATTTTAGAAGATCAGCGTGGTGAGTTTGAAGTGTTACTTGCTCATGAATGGTTAGCAACACAATCGTTTAAACCACTGGCCGAAAAAGTAACTAGCGATAGCAGCGATGCAGCGTTTACTTTATTAAGTCATTGTACTGAAACAACCGCGTTACCAAAAGCAGCAAATGTTTGGCAAACAATATTTTCAGATTTAGGTTTAACACTTAATACTACGGCAACCGGTTGTTGTGGCATGGCGGGAACTTATGGCCATGAAGCGCAAAACCAAAATAACTCGCGGGCATTATATGAAATGAGTTGGCAGGGTGTTGTAGAAAAAAATAAACCTGAGCAATTATTAGCAACAGGATTTTCTTGTCGTAGCCAAGTTAAACGCTATGAGAAATTCAAACCTAAACACCCGATAGAGCTGCTAGCCGATAAGCTGATCTCATAACAGTTAATTTAATATAAATAAAAATGCCGTACTCTTTTAAAAAGAAGTGCGGCATTTTTTTTAGAATGTGATTTTTATTTTAAATAACTATCAGCAATAGGCTTAGTACTCATACCATGAATAAAAACACTAAATAAAATAGTGGTCATAGCAATTGTAGCTATAAGGTATTTATTTTCGATGCTGCTATCGATCACCATCAAAGTAAACACGATTGAAGCTAAACCTCGCGGACCAAACCATGCAAAAGTAAAACGTTCTTTCATTTTTAATTTAGTAAATTGTAATGACAACAGCACAGGAATAATTCTAATCAGCGTTGTACTGAGTAATGCAAATACAACAAGTGCCCATGATAATTCTGGCAGAACTAAATAGCTGCACACAAAACCAAATAAACACCAGATCAACAAACCAGTAAAGTCAGCTATGTGCTCACTATCTTCAACGAGTTTTAAGCGTAAAGTCAGATCAGTAAATCTATCAAAAATTAATCCAGCAACAAACACCGCAATAAAACCACTGCTATGTAAACTTTGTGCAATCGAAAAAATGGCCATTGCCATGCCAACCACTAAAAATGGGCTCGTGTTATTTGAAAAATAATGACGTTGCATGGCAAATTTAATCGCGGGAATGATCAATCCCATCGCAGCAATTGCAACCAGAATAGCCACACCTAATTCACGCGCAAAAACAAGGATAGTATCATAAACCGAAAATGCAGATGCCGGCTCTTTTGCTAACAACATCAAGACTAAAAATATCGGCACACATAAACCATCGTTTAAGCCACTTTCAGTATTGATCCCTTCGCGAATTTTTTCAGGCACCGCACTGCTATTTAATAATCCTTTACTAAGCGCCGCATCTGTCGGCGTTAATATTATTGCCACCAGTGCTGCTTGAATAAGTGTGAGCTGAGTAAACATTAAACTCGCAATAATAATTCCAGCAAACAAGGTAAGTGGTAAAGCAACAAAAAGTAATAGGCTAGGGTATTGAAAGCTGTGTTTTAAAACCGTCAGTTTGGTTTTTGCAGCATCAGTAAATAAAAATATGCTCAGTGTTAATTCTATTAAAGGTAATAAATGATCTAAGTCTCTGGTTAAATGAGCCGTTTTACTTGGGAGCAAAATCCCGAGCAACGCACCGATAATAACAAAAAACATAGGTCCGGTAATTTCTGCTCGCTCGAGTTGATGCATAGATAATGAGTAAATTAAAAATGCTAAACCCACAACGGCTAATACAATATATTCCATTTAAACTTTCCTTTTAAGCCCAGATTTTGCACGCTCTTTGATATTTGTCTGAATATATATTTGATCGGTAGTGGCAATTTTTGCATGCCCTAAATCTTCCGATAAATGTTTTAAAGGGCGAGTTTGTGCATCATGGGTTGCACCAGTATGTCTTAGCCAATGCGCAGTCGCGGACTCTAGTTGCTCGGCATCATCCGTAAAACCATCATCAAGTAAAGATTGTTTTGCTAAATCAAAACTTTGTTGTACTAAACGGCGAATTTGTCGAACAGTCATACCACCTTGGCCGCGAATTTTATGTACCAATGGTTCGGCCTCATCAACACGGGGCAGGGCTGACAACCCTCGATATAATCTATAACGTTTTAAATAAGTTACAAAATCTTCACTGAGTGTGACATCGCGTAATTTATTTCCTTTACCCATGATCCTTAAAAACCAAAAGCCATCATTATCTTGCCAAAAATGAGACATAACGGGCGACCATTGCGGCCGCTCTGATAGTTCTGAGATCCGTAAATAAAGGCCTTTTAAACAGGCTAAAGTAAATAAATTACGTTCTAAATCTGGAACTTGCTCACATTTATCACGGGTGACACCAAATACATATTCCCATTGAATATCGCTTAAGGTATCAGGAATTTTTATTTGTGATTGCACAACTAAATACGGGCTATTTTTTTTAACAACCGGTACAAAGTTAGCAAAGGTTTTTTCTTCTAAAATAGCAAACTTATAAAAAACATTAAGTGCTGTGAACATAGCTGCTAAAGTTTGCTGGCTGGCAATCGATTCTTTGAGCATAAAAGGGCGCCAATTTTCGTTTAATCTACGGATCCCTTGCTCATCTTTATAACGCCATTGCACCGAAGTCATGGTCCAGCGTTTATCGGGTTCGACCATAAAATCAACATAGGCTTCGATGTCTTCACGCTTTAATTCAAATACTGACTTTTCAGCAACTAACCAGGACCATAAATAAAAGCGCTCGAGTTCGTTACGAAAACGGTTATAGGTTGCTTCTGATTTTCGACCATAAACATATAAAAATTGGTACAAAAATACTAATTCTTGCTTAGATTCAGCGACAGTCAAGCCAACTTGCTGTATAAAGGAGGCAAGTTCGGGGTATTCTGATTGCAATGTATCATCTTCAAGATGGGCAATTTGATACCGTAATTGTTTTAATGTATCGACCAAAGCAACAAGCATAATATAGTTATTTCTAATAAAATAAAGTAGTTACAGTTTAACTATAAAGTCCGATACTGTCTAGTATTGGACTTAGTGGTTCTATAATTGTGAAGCTAATTAGATAATAGCAAAGCAATGTTGTTGGTTTAAGGAAAGCATATGAAAAAATTAATTGTTTTAAGTTTAGTCGCACTCACATTAGTACTGTCTGGTTGTGCTACAACAGGTAGTGCTTCTCCAACTGAAAAGCGTAATCTAGTGCAAAATATGCGAGCAGATACACTGAGTAAATTATACAAAGAAAAACCAGATGTTAAACAACAAATTGCTAATTCTGCAGGCTATGCGGTATTTGATAATGCCAATGTCAATGTTGTTTTAGCCAGCTTTGGTGGTGGTTACGGTGTGGTAAAAAATAACTTAACCGGTAAATCAACCTATATGAATATGGGTGAAGCCGGTTTAGGGTTAGGATTAGGCGTTAAAGACTTTAATGTGGTGATGGTTTTTCATAATCAAGCCGCGTTAAACCGTTTTATTGAACATGGTTGGGCCTTCGGTGGTAATGCCGATGCCGCTGCAAAATACCAAGATAAAGGTGGCGCCGTAGTTGCCGAAGCCATTGCCGATCAAGTAACCGTTTATTCTTTAACCGAAAGTGGCCTAGCACTGCAAGCCGTGTTAAAAGGTACTAAATTCTGGGTAGATTCTGAGCTAAATTAAGCCAGTAAAACCCTGCTAAAAGTGGGCTAGTTTGTATGATTACGCCCACTTTAATTTACTTTGCACTATTTAACATAACGTAATTTATGGGTTGTTACCGTAAGCCGTAAGCCGTAAGCCGTAAGCCGTAAGCCGTAAGCCGTAAGCCGTAAGCCGTAAGAAAAAATAATTCATATCCTTAAACTGTCAATTATTTTTAATTCAAACTTACCTTTTGTTAGTTTTTTATTAAACGCGTCAGCTAATTTTTCGGTTTCACTAAACACTGTTCGCCAATATTTTATACGTGTATCCGCATCGAGATTGGTGAAGTCGTTTCTGTCGGGGATTTTTCCGTAAGGTAAGCCGGCGATGAATTGTTTTGATGGGGTGATCATTACTACGTTAGCGTAGTTTTGTGACGCGACTTTACGTTTTAAATTTTTATCAAACCACCCTGCTTTTGGTTCGCTATTAAAGTGCGGGTATAAAATTAAACCTGGGTTGTTAATTTTTAAATCAAAATGGTAATCAACAATACCGCCATCGCGATACATGCCCGCTGGCGCGCCGATAATATTTTTTATACCTTGCATCACCAACGGGATTGAGCCCGAGGCTAATAGCGCATCTTTTAAATTATCTTTGTTTAAATCTAGCTGTGTAGTTTTAAATTGATAGCTGTCTTCAAGGGCTAAATCACTATTAGGCGCTTGAAAAATAAAGCGTTCGTATTGTTTATTTAAAAAGCGCCGGTTTACGCGATTGGTTAAATAACTTTTGCTCAGGCCCAATAGCTGTAATGCTTTTAGTTCACTTGCTACTAAGCCATTTGATTTTGCGACAATAAAATGTGCTTTAAAAATGGGGTTGTTGATTATTTCTGTCACGCCATTGTTGCCAAACACCTCTTCGAGTAAAGCGCGGGCTTTGCTGGTTATTTCTTGCGGTGTTGGTTTGTTACTCGAGTAACGCGTTTCACTGTAAGATTTTGCCAAACGCTCAATGGCTGCCACCGGATCATGTTGTGAAAAACACGCTGCTCTAAATGCTCCCGCCGACGAGCCGATCAAATTCAGTGGTGATGATCGGTGTTTAAAAAACTCACCAAAAATATATTTATCTAAGCCAAATAAAGTAAACCATTTAGGGCCACCGGATGCCCCTAAAAAGCTGCTAAAAAGGTCAGGGTTAAAGCCCTGCTCAGTTATTATTTTTGCTGCAGTGTTACCTGCATAAATATCAATCATGAAAATACTTCATTATTTTCAACCATTATCAAAGTGAATACTTATGCAAAAAAATTCACTTTAATCGTTATATTTAGTGCCAAATTCCCTGCTCGGTTTTACCTTGCACAAGCACATTTTTTGCATTAAATTCAGGTTCAATCCCTTGGGCTCGTTGCCTATTATAATCGTCTGTGACATTTAAAATAGTCGGGGTGAGCAATATTATGGCAATTACATTGACGACTGTCATCAAACCAAGGGCAATATCGGCTAAGTCCCACACTTCTTTTAATGTGGCAGATGCGCCCCACATCATCATAGATAAGTATAAAAGAGTGTAAATACCGCGCCCTAGTTTATTATCGAGCTTAAATAAATGTAGATTACTTTCGGCGTAGGCGTAGTTAGCCACCACCGAGGTAAAAGCAAATAAGCTAATAGCGGCTGCCACAAAGTACACCCCTCCTTGCGCTAAATGCGCGGTCATTGCCGCTTGTGTTAAGCGAATGCCTTCCATCTCACCACTGATATCAACATCAGCCAGTAAGATGATCACCGCTGTACAACTACACAACACGATGGTATCAAAAAACACCCCAAGCATTTGAATATACCCTTGGGTAACCGGGTGATTTGGAATAGGCGACGCACTGGCTGATGCATGCGGTACACTGCCTGCGCCAGCCTCATTTGAATAAAGGCCACGTTGAATACCATTTTTTATCGCTGCGCCCATCGCGCCAGCTCCCGCCTCTTGCAGGCCAAATGCAGATAAGAATATATCCTTTAACATAGCGGGTACTTGGGTGACGTTAATCAAGGTAATAATCACTGCTGCCAGTACAAATACAATGCCCATCACCGGCACTACGCGCTCAGCAAAGCGGGCGATAGCTTTAAAGCCGCCCAGTATAATAGAGCCCGCAAGTAGCGTTATCACTATGCCAGAATAAAAGGTTGGAATTTCAAAAGCGAAATTAAGCGCATCGGTAATGGTGTTGGTTTGCATGGCGCTAAAAGTAAAGCCATAGCCTAAGAACAAACACAGCGCAAACGCGATAGCGAGGCTGCGACTGCCTATTCCTTGCTGAATATAATAAGCGGGGCCGCCTCTAAATTCGCCTTGGCTATCGCGTACTTTATACACTTGGCCAAGTACGCTTTCAGCAAACCCTGTGGCCATGCCTAATATGGCAATCACCCACATCCAAAATATCGCACCGCTGCCACCTAATGATATTGCCACAGCAACGCCAGCTAAATTCCCCGTGCCAACCCGAGCACTTAATCCGGTACACAATGCTTGAAACGAACTAATGTCGTTTTTATCGCATTTACTACTACCTTTGAGCAGGCTGAACATGTGTTTAAATTTAAAAATTTGAATCAGTTTTAAACGTACAGAAAACCAAATACCAGTGAATAGTAAAATGTAGATCAGTATTTGCCCTTCGCCCCAAAGCAGATTATTTATCCTGCCTACGATCAAATCAAACATGTTTGCCCTTGTTATTATTACGATCCGCCGAATTGAATATAAATGCGAAACTTTAGAATATTTAGTTGGCAATACTTTATCTTGCTGATATAAATTAGCAAGTATTGAGTGTGTTAAAATAGCAAAAAGTTATTTACAACACCCTACAATAGCGTTCATGCTTGTTTGTCAGTAGCAATTATTAAATTTGATAGATGAATAACTTATCGATCCGATACTACACGCGAAAAATCCACAGCCACCAGCACCACTATCACCAACTTGTTTTACCGCTTTGTGGCTATATAGAAATTAGCATGAATAATTTTGCAGCACCTGTTGGGGTTGGCCAATGTGTGGTGATCCCTAAAAATACCCTACATGCGTTTAAATCAGATGAAAATGCGCGCTTTATCGTGGCCGATTTATTAAAGCTGCCCGATAACTTAACGACGATAAAGACGCCCTGTTTCAGTATTGACGATAAATTAATGAGTTATCTAAGTTTTACTCAAAAGCAGCTGCAAGCTGTAACTAACGAAGATGAAACCGCGTTATGTTTTAATTTATTTTTGCTCTTACTCAAACAACAAACTAGCAATGCGACTATTGATCCACGGATAAATAACGTTTTGTTATTAATAAAAAAAGATTTATCGATAGACTATACACTGAGTGATATGGCAGCGATGGCATGTTTAAGTGTTACCCAATTCAAAGCGGTTTTTAAACAAAGCATGCACACCAGCCCAGTAAAATATCACACGCAATTACGAATGGAACATGCGCGTTCCTTACTTTGTTACTCTGATTTAGCTATCGCAATAATTGCTGAGCAAGTTGGTTATAACGACCCTTCGGCTTTTAGTCGCGCCTTCACTTGCTATTTCAAACAATCGCCACGGAACTTGAAAAAGCAGCTTTAACGTCAACAATATCGCCTTTTAAGCACAGTGTTAAATAGTAAAATTGATAAACTACTTTTATCAATTTTTAGTCAAAAGTTTGCCATGTCTACAAGTTTCGGCGTATTAGCTATTTTTTTATGGGGTGCATTAGCACTGTTAGGTAATTTAACTAAATCATTACCGGCTTTTCAGTTACTATTTATGTGCTTTTTTGTGTCGTTCTTATTGCTGTTTATTAAACGGCTTGTTAGCAAGCAGCCTTTGTTAACACAACCAACACTTGGTAAGGCGCAAACAATTATTGGCATAACTGGCTTATTTGGTTTTCATTTTTGTTATTTTATGGCACTTAAATATGCGCCATTGATCGAAGTTAGCCTGATTGTCTATTTATGGCCGTTGTTACTAGGCGTTTTTGTCGCGCAGTCGGAACACAAAATAAATGCGATTTTAGGCGGTCTGGTTGGTTTTATAGGGATTGTGTTTTTAATCAGTGATGGCAGTGGTTTTGCTGTCAATAGCCAGTACTTTTTAGGCTACCTATTTGCTGCGAGCTGTGCACTATTATGGTCGAGTTATTCATGGTTAATGACTCGCTTTGATAATCACGTTGATGATATTGGTTGGCTTTCTCTGTATGTCGCCATTTTAGCCTTATTGGCACATATATTTTTTGAACAAACAGTCACAGGTTTTTCATTATCGCAGGCTGTGGGTATTCTTTTGTTGGGGTTAGGACCTGTGGGCGGCGCATTTTACTTATGGGACATCGCTTTAAAACGAGGTAATAAAACCTTACTTGCCTCATTAAGTTTTTTAACACCGTTACTTTCTACCCTGTTACTGGTTCTGGCTCAACAAATACATTTTTCTTGGTCAATTCTAATTGCACTGGCCTTTGTGTTCACTGGCGCCGCGATCAGTAATTATAAATACAGGCCTAAGGCCGTGAATGCGCGCCATTTATGACTCGCTTTTTAATTACAAACAACGCGTGATGCTTACTACAACTGACATGCAACTCATTGCAATAAATTCATCTACAGCAATTAGTTAGCCACAGCAACTGTGTGCGTATTGGTTGTTGGGTATTGCTCAGTAAAATAGCTATTACCCGCTAATAAGCCTAATTTATAATCCCGACGTAAATCACTGGTTGAACTACCGAGTAATTTACTCGAAAGTTTTTGCTTTGCAAAAATTTGTATTATTTCTACATCTTTCGGAGGGTTGGCAATAAATGCTAACTCATCTTCATAGGCTTGTTCGTGTTGTAATAAATAGTCTAATGTTTTTGGGCAATACCCAGAGGCACAAACAAACGCTTTTAATTTGTTGACCCATGCCGATTGCGCTTGAAAATCTTGATCAACAGTACGTATTACCACAATTTTACGGGCACCACGATGATAGGCTTCGCGCACCGGAAGTGGCGCAGCAAGGCCACCATCTAAGTAAAAGTCTGACTCAGCGTGTAGATCAGTTTTATCTATTTCATTGGCAGCTAATGCGTTTAACCAGGGCGTGAGCTTTACACCTTGTCTATACAAAAATGGCAGCGCACTTGACGCTTTTAATAGCTCTCGCCATTGTTGGCCTTCCCCGGTTGGAGATAAAAAATAAGCTTTGCGGTCACGGGCATTGGTTGCGGTGATCAGCAGCTCTCGTTCACCTAAACTGGCTTTTGCGGTTGTAAAATCAAGTGCTCTGTTAACTTCGGTGGTTTTATCAAAATACCAGTCTAAGTCGACTATATGTTTTCCCACTAAACCACGGCCTAATTGAAAAAACCGTTTATGACGGGAAAGCCCTCTGATCAAGCGTTTGGCATAGCCTTTTTGACGCGCTAAATAGCTAGTTAAGTTTTGTGAACCTGCAGAAGTACCAATAAATAAATCAAATGGATCATATTCATGTTCAAGCCATGCATCGAGTACACCCGCGGTGAAAATCCCTCGTTGCCCACCCCCTTCTGCGATCAATGCTGTTTTATTGAAAGTATTGGTGATTTTAGGGTCTTGAGATTGCAAACTATGCCTTCCTTTGTTATTGCTTTACTGGTTTATAGCTTCATTTTAAGGTGTTTAACTTAAACGTTAAAATTGATTATATAAATCTGATTGATTAATAAAACAGAACACTAAATGGTGTCTGCGGTCGCGTTAAATGCGCTATTTAAAAGTATAGTAACTGGCTAGAGCGTTTGCTCTAGCCAGTAAAGGTAGGATAGCAATGATAAAATGAGCCGTTGCTTAATGTTTGTTAGGTTGTGTTAACTTTTCAGAATTTAAATTTTTAACTGTTAAGATTTTATTGCCATTAAAATTTCCAGAGCGCGATGTCTATCTTCACTTTCATACAAATCATTGGTAAAAATAAATTCATCAACACTCAGCTCTTTGGCTAGCATGGCTAATTTATGGGCAACGGTGATTGGGCTACCCACCACCGACAGTCCTAGAAAGTTCTCAACCTGTGCTTGCTCTTGTGCGCTCCACAACCCATCCATTGTTGATACTGGTGGCTTTAACCATAATGGATCGCCACGTAATAAGGCTAAAATACGTTGTTTTGATGTGGTTGCTAAAAACTGCGCTTGTTCATCCGTATCGGCTGCTACCACGGGAAGCCCAAGCATTACATGAGGTTTAGCCAGTACCTCTGAAGGTTTAAATTCGCGTCGATATAATGCAATTGCATCATAAACAAAGCGTGGCGCAAAGTGCCCTGCAAAGGCATACGGTAGGCCTTTTTTAGCCGCCAGCTGTGCGCTGTATAAACTGGAGCCTAATAACCAGATGGGCACATTGGTGTTTTCACCTGGGATCGCCCGTACCGGATGGCTGCCATCATATGGGCCAAGTAAAGTTTGTAGTTCTGTGACTTCTTCTGCAAAGTTTTCTGCACGGCGTTCATCCCGCCTAAGTGCTCGACTGGTTATATGATCACTACCCGGTGCACGACCAAGCCCTAGATCAATGCGCCCAGGGTATAAACTTTCTAACGTGCCAAATTGTTCTGCAACAATCAGTGGCGGATGATTGGGTAACATGACTCCGCCAGCACCAACGCGAATCGTATTTGTATGCCCGGCTATATGGCCAATTAATACCGAGGTTGCGGCGCAAACAATACCCAACATATTGTGATGCTCTGCCATCCAAAATCGGTTAAAACCGAGTTCATCCGCTTTTTGTGCGTAAGCGACACTATTTGCCAGAGTACTTGAGACAGTGGCCTCTTGTTTCATTGGGCTTAGCTCAAGTAAAGAAAACGGTATTGCAGATAACCCAGACATGCGTACTCCTCATTGCCTTTAATTAAGTGATAAACATGGTCAAAATAATTTAACCATGTTTACAGTAATGGGTCTGCTAGGTGGGTAATTCAATCATTGATTTTATTTTAAGTGTTTTGGATCAGGTATGCGTAATTGTGCAACGAGTGGGTGATTTATTTTTTTCATTGCTGTTAATACTAATTGCGCAACTTCTCGAGCACCGAGTTCATTGAAATGAGTATTGTCTTCTACGCCCATAGGGTAATTTGGGTGCAGGTTAGCTGCTATATGCATAAAGCGTAAGCGTGAATTGATGCCACCAAGCTTTTGAAAATACTGTTGGGTTATTCGTTCCATGTCAATAAAATCAACCCCAGTTTGCTGCGCTACGTCTCTGACTATATCAGCATAAATAGGATGGGTGTCCTTGATCTGGCCTTTTTCATCAAAGTTACGTCGCGTTACCGGAGTCATCAGTAATGGTTGTGCCTGCTTTGCTCTTACTTCGGCAATAAAATTAACTAGATTTTGCTTATATTGTGCTGGTGTGGTGTAGCGGTCCACTTTCTGTTTAGACTGATCGTTATGACCAAATTGAATGATCACAAAATCATCTTTATTAAGTTCATTTATAATGCCCGCCCACAAGCCTTCACTGATAAAGGTGCGTGTACTACGGCCATTTTTAGCACGATTTTTAACGTCGATACTGTCATTAAAAAAGATACTAAATGGCATTCCCCAACCTGTTTCAGGGTAATCCTTCACGTCTTTAATTGACATGGTTGAATCCCCCGCCATAAAAAGCTGAACTTTAGTGGTTGCTGACATACTTGAAAAACTCATCATCATAAGTATTGCTGCTATTAATTTTCCCATTCTACTCGCTCTTTGTTGTTTTTAAAAAATCAGTTTAGCCCGTTATAAAATTATTTTTTGCAGTTAAGTGAAAAATAATTTTACCTAAATGTAGTTGTCATTATAAACATACCACCAACTGCCACCGGTGGCAAATAACAAGTTAAATCATAGTGCTGAATAAAATTCAGCCAATAGTAAATGTGCTTTTACTGCAAAATAAATGTAAATAAAACATCAAACATATGATTTTTTACGTTTGACAATACGCTTTTTTAGAGATAGCTTGACTTCTATGCCACCGGTAGCAATTGCACTGCTGTTATTATTGCCACTGGCTAGAATAATAAATTTATTGATTAATATCATTGATTTATATTTTTTTTGGCTAAACCAAGCAACACAAAAACATAGTGCAGAATAAAAATAAAAGCTCAAATCAACAGCATAAAAAGGAACACACAATGAAGACTGCAAATAAATTCGTTATTAAGCCACTTAACTGCATTGTTAGTGCCTTACTACTGGGCACAACATCATATGCAATCGCAGCCGATGAACAGCCACAAACAGAGACTAAAGCCCAAAATGACATTGAGTTAATTCAAGTAACTGGATTTAGATCATCATTAAATAAATCGTTAGCAACTAAACGTTTTGAAGTAAATACCACTGAATCTATCGCGGCTGAAGATATTGGTAAGTTTCCCGATCTGAATATCGCCGAATCATTACAACGTATTCCTGGCGTGGCTATTTCCCGTGAAGGTGGCGAAGGACGACAAATTACCTTACGTGGCTTAGGTCCGGCGTTTACTCGTACCACCCTAAATGGCATGGAAGTACCCGCAAGTACCGATGGTACTGACTCAGGTGGTGGTGTAAATGGGGGCCGTGCATTTGATTTTAATATATTTGCATCGGAGTTATTTAATCGTGTTGATATTCAAAAAACCCCAACGGCCGCAACCGAAGAAGGTGGCATAGCAGGTACCGTTGACATGTATTCCGCACGGCCTTTTGATTCAACCGGTTTTCATGTTGCCGCGTCTGCGCAAGCCGGTTATAACGACCTCACTGAAGAAGTAGACCCACGGATGGTATTTATGATCAGCAACACATTTGCTGATGATACAATTGGTGCTTTATTCTCTGTCGCAAAATCTGAACGCACCGTGCGCCAAGAAGGTTTTGGTACGGTACGCTGGACAACACCAGTACTCGATGGTGGTGGCATTTACGCAGACACCTCCAATACAGAAGTGATTGGTACACCCAATACTGGGGAGTGTGAGTTCGAAGGTCAAACAGTCGATGCAGTAAATTGTTTATATACCCCTCGCCTGCCGCGCCCTGATTTTTTTGGTAATGAACAAGACCGCTTAGGGTTTACCGGCTCATTACAATATGCACCGAATGACGATCTGGTTCTTACGCTAGATACATTGCATTCGACACTCGATAATGACCGTACTATGTACAACTTTTTCGAGATGTTTAGAAACACATTCAGCGAAATTACCCCTGAATCAATTACCGTGGCTGAAAATGGTAAACAAATCCAAGCTGCGACATTTAATGGCGTTAAATCGCGAGTAGAAAGTCGTCAGCAGATCTCAAAAACAAAATTTAAACAATACGTATTCTCAGCCAAATATCATTTATCGGATTACCTCCGATTAGACGCTATGGTGGGTACCGCCGAATCTGACGCCCGCTCTGAGCAGTATCGTTATAACATGACTAATAACACACCTCATAGAGTATCGATGGATTTTGGCACAACCAATAATACTGCCGTGATGAATTACGATTACGATACTTTAGATGCCAACTCATTTGATTTAGGAGATGGCCGCTTACGTGCAACCGATGTACTGCGCGAAAATGATACCGCTAAAATTGATTTATCATACGAAATGGACATGATGAATATCAAGGGCGGTATTGCCTATAACGACAGAGCCGTTAATTACGATGAGTCACAAATAAATGGCTTTCCCGATCAAGATTCAGCAACTGGTTTTTCACAATTACTACCGTACGATGACTTTGGTGCGGGCTATGATGGTACGTTATCTCCTTTCATAGTCGCTGATTTTGATGCCATAAACTCGCAATTATTAGTTAAAGAATGGGTACCGCGCAGTGCGCAAAGCTGGAAAGTTGAAGAGCAAACCATGGCAGCGTATATCGAGACTAATTTTGAATATGAAATTTCCGACATGCTGCTGCGCACTAATGCCGGTGTGCGTTATGTTAAAACTGAAACAACATCAACCGGTTTTATTCAAACAGATCCAGTAACAATCGAAAATAGCTACGATAATGTTCTGCCAGTGCTAAATTTAGCCCTTGATGCAACTGAAGATGTGATTGTAAGACTCGGTTTATCAAAAACAATGACACGCCCGAGTTTGAGTTCACTCAACCCAGGTAACCCATCATTTTCGTATTTAAACGGCACTGTTAGTGCGGGTAACCCATTCTTAGACCCATTTACCTCTACCAATACCGACTTTGGTGTTGAATGGTATTTTGCAGAAGAATCGCTACTTGCGGCTACGGCGTTTTACAAAGACATTGGCTCGTTTATAAAAAGTGATAGTGAAGTAAAATTAGTCGACCCTGCTTATTTACCCTTCATTGATAATGATCCGCAATATGATCCATCAAGTGCTCTCGATCCTAGAACGACCCCTTACACCCATTTTGTCCCTGTAAATGGTCAGGGCACTGTGATCAAAGGGCTGGAACTTATTTATCAACAGCCTTTTTCGTTCTTACCTGGGCTGTTAAAAAATATGGGACTCGTGTCTAACTATACCTATGTCTCGGCTGGAGAAATCACCGGACTCTCTGAAAATTCATACAACTTTACCTTGTATTATGAAGTAGAAGATTATGGTATGCGTGCGTCAGTCAATAAGCGTGATAACTATATTACTGATTACACAGGTAATAATGGTAACGCAGAGGAAGCAACAACAGGACCTACACACTTTGATCTATCGGCGTTTTATAACATCAATGAGAATGTCACTGTGACATTTGAAGCGATAAATCTCACCGATGAGTATGAACGCCTGTATACAACGGGTGATGGCACGTTAGATTTACCCCGTGAATATAACCATACCGGACGGCAGTTCTTCTTAGGTATCCGTTATAACCTATAAACCTCAGTTTCAACGCTAAATTCCCCTAAAGTTAACAGCTTAATTAATTTTTTAATTAAGCTGTTTTTTATACGTAAAATACAGACTACTCAGTGTAAAAATAGATAATTATAAATCACTCACATACTGACAATAATACCCTTCTCCTGTTTTTATGCGACTAAAGTAGCGCATCGGTTATTTATAATTAAAACCCAAGTGCCACCGGTGGCAAATAACCAATTAAATCATAGTACTTATAAATAATGTTGCACTTCAATGGCATTTGCACGCCATTGAAAATGTAAATTAAAGATGAACAATGTTATGTTTTTCGTTTGACATGCCATCAATAACACTATACTTTCCATTTTGTGCCACCGGTAGCAAAACAATTCATCAATACTTTGCTACTTGCTTTCTCGTTGTTTTTCCCATTATGGATTATGAGGTTAGGTACAATAAGAATCAAAACAAGTACATGACAAACACTCTCTTTTAAGTCATGTTAACTTAATAACAATAAGTAGAACGTGGAACCACTATGACAACCAGCACACACAATTTTAAACTTAATAAGTTAATGACCAATTTAATACTCAGTGGCGCATTGACCAGTGGCTTAGCATATGCAGCGCCTCAAGATGAAGCTGTTGCTGATGATCAACTTGAAGTGATCGAAGTAAAAGGTTTTCGCGGTAGTATCAATGCCGCTTTAATGTCAAAACGTGAAGCCGTGGGTACGCGTGAGACTATCATTGCAGAAGATATTGGTAAATTTCCAGACTTAAATGTGGCTGACTCACTTTCACGTGTACCCGGTATTTCTATTGAAGAAGATGCCGGTGAAGGACGTCAAATCACCATTCGCGGCCTCGGTTCTCGTTACGTTAAAACCACAATAAATGGTATGGAGTCGGCATCTGCTGGCGCTGCAACAGATGCCGCGGGCGGCTCAAATACATCTCGCGCGTTTGATTATAATGTATTCGCCTCTGAACTGTTTACCCAAATAGATATTAATAAAACTGTTTCTGCTGAACTTGAAGATGGTGGTATTTCGGGCAATGTTAATTTACAAACAGCCCGTCCATTCCAATACGACGGTTTTAAAGGTGCTTACAATATCAATGCGCGATACAGTGATGTGGATGAAGATGTCTCGCCGCGCGCTTCGTTTATGCTTAGCAATAACTGGGATAATAAGTTTGGTGTACTTGCATCGGTTGCCTACTCAGATGGCACAGTGCAAAGTGAAGGGTCATCAACCGGACGTTGGACAGTAAACAACCCTGGGTTTGTTGATGGCGGCCTACCAGTAAGTCAAGGTGGTTCAAATTACCTTACTGTTGCACCAAAAACGTTACTGGTACCAAATGGTAATTACACTAACGAAAACTTAGATGGGTTATATTTACCGCGAATTCCACGTTATTCTTTGTATTCGAAGCAGCAAGAGCGCCTTGGTGCAACATTAGCCCTGCAATACGCGCCTACTGATGATCTTTCTTTCAACTTAGATGTGCTGCATGCAAGCCTAGATAATAATATGGAAGAATATCACTACGAAGTATTACTACGTGATCAAAAAGACATTGTGCCTGAGAATATTGCTGTTGATGGGAATAACACTATCGTTGCGGGTGCTTTGTCAAATGCAATTATTCGTTCAGAAGCCCGTAGAGATGCATCTGAATCAACATTTGATCAGATTAGTTTTACTGGTAATTGGTTTATTAGCGACCGTTTTAAAATGAACTTCCTAATTGGCCAAGGTAAATCGGATTTAGATGTGCCAAATATGACCACCTTTGCACTCGATAGTAACGCATCAACTGTGGCTTATAGTTTTGATAATAATATCGACCCGCTGTCTTTACTTAATAACCCTGGCGGACAAGCAATTGGCAGTGGTGAGTTGAACAGCACTATGCCCGCTTTTGCATTTGCAGCTGGTCAAGCTCCAGGGGCTAACTACAGTAAAGAGCAAGTCGCTTCGCTTATGACGGATGCAAGTAATTACACAGCAGGTTTAGTGCGTAATCGTTCGCAAACGATTGAAAGTGAGAACAAAACAATTCGCATAGATTTCGCCTATGAAATAAATGATGAATACACGGTTAAGTTTGGTTTAGGGCAACGTAGTTTTGAAACAGAGCAACATTATAATTTAAACAACTGGCGTGATATCGATACAGAAACAAACAAAACATCCGGCGAAATCGCCGAAGAACGTGTAATGTATTTAGATCCAACCTCAATTGATGGCAACTTGTTTAATACCACTTTAGACGATCAAGGCGTAAGCTTTGGTAATAATGCCTCAATTCCAGCGACTTCTACGCTTAACAGTAGTACCTGGCTGGCACCTGATTATAATGCCATGTATAGCGCTTTCTCTGGCGAAGACTTTTTTCAAGCCAAAGAAGATTTCAGACGTACTTATTATATTAAAGAAGAAGTTACCACCGCATTCGTTCAACTAGACTTCAGAAACTACATATTTGATAGTGAGTTACGAGGTAATATTGGTGTTCGTTACGTAGATAATAGCAACACTAGCCGTATCGTAAATTTAGATCATATTTACAAAGATGGTTTCACAGCGGGACGAGGTGATGGTGCTAACTATGCTACTGGCTACGGCTGGCGTGAGTCAACAAGTAAAGGTGATGAATGGCTACCTTCATTAAACCTTGCTTACGATATCACTGAAGACTTAGTCGGCCGTTTTAGTTATTCACACGCAATTACTCGCCCTAAACTCTCTGATCTGCGTTCTTCAATCAGTGTTAATACACCGAGTATTGATGATCCAGCCGCGACTATTAAGATGGGAGCCGGCCCTTCACTTCAACCTTATAAAGCCAAACAATATGATGTTGGTTTAGAATGGTACTTTGCTGAAGAATCACTGATTGCGACATCACTATTCTTTAAAAACATTTCAGGTTTAACTAAAGAGACAACAGAAGAAGTATTCTCGGAAGCTGAATTAGCAGCTCTTGGTATTGACCTCGGTGAGACAGATCCAAGTACTGTAACGTGGCAAGTAACACAGCTGGTTAATACCGATGCTGAAGGCATGTGGGGTGCGGAATTTATTTATCAACAGCCATTTAGCTTCTTACCAGAGCCATTTAATGGCCTTGGTTTACAAACTAACTACACCTATATTGACTATACACGCGATATAGAAGATCCATTCTATGGCACTGCGCTTAACTTAGTTGAAGAAGAAACATCTAAGAATACCTATAATATTACCTTGTATTATCAGGTCGAAGACTGGTCTGCTCGCTTTTCTTATAACTACCGTGGTGGCTATAACAAACAGTACTTAAACGAGTATAAAGATGAGTCAACCTTTGTGCGTGGTTATGATGCAAAAGCAAAGCTTAATTTCTCTGCTCGTTATAAGTTAACTGAGAAAATGAGCCTGTCGTTTGAAGCTGTTAACTTAACAGATGAAAAACAAGCTATGTGGAATGATATTTACACGCCACGCCCTTACGAAAACCTGTCATCAGGTCGCCAGTTCTTAGTTGGCCTTAGAGGTACATTCTAACTTAATAAAAACACAACCTCATTTTATGGGGTTGTGCCCTCTCTATAATTGTCTCCCCTGCATCATTGATGGTTTTCAGTTGAGACTGATAGGTTTGATTTTAACAAAACTTTCAGTTTTACCCTACTCATAAATATAAGAACAAGAAACTGAAAATCTTGCTCACTAAATTTGCTCGACAACCATTTGAGTTAACACAGTGTGCTTATAACAATAAGGTATTAGAAACATGAAAATACTTCTCAAACAATTATCAATACTTTTAGTATGCTTTTATTTAAGTGCATGCGGAGGTTCATCAGATGACTCCATTAATATTGACCCAATAGTGACTGACCCTGTAATTACTGACCCTGTTGACCCAGAGCCCCCAGTAGAACCTGAACCGCCTGTAGATCCAGAGCCTCCGGTTGATCCAATTGCTGATATCACCATTCATATGATTGGTGACTCTACTATGACTGAGTACGACCAATCGCGTAAACCACAAGCAGGCTGGGGTGAACAGGTTCCGATGTTCGTGAGTGACAAAGCAACCGTTAGAAATTGGGCCCGTGGTGGCAGAAGTTCTCGTAGTTTTTATTACGAAGATGGTCTTTGGAACTTAGTTAAAGAAACAATAAAAACGGGTGATTACCTAATTATTCAATTTGGTCATAATGATCAAAAATTAGGAGATGCTTATGAAGAATTTGGCACTTATGCATACTGTAGCGATGGCACTAGCAATGGTGAGGATTGCCTTGATACCGAACACTCTTATTATCAATTTCTTAAAAAATATGTAAAAGAAGCACGAGAGCGAGGTGCAGTGCCCATTTTAATGACCCCTATTGTGCGTAAATATTTTAGCGGCGCAAGTATTAGAAATTCAGGGCTACATGATCTTGAATCGGTTAACACAGGAGAGCTTTTTGCTCGTGGTAATTATCCTGCGGCTATGAAGGAAGTCGCGGTATTATTAGACGTTCCTATGGTTGATTTAACCGCGCAAACAAAGGCAATTGTTGAAAAATACGGTGATCAAGCCGCGACTGAATCACTCTATATTTCAGCAGACAGCACCCACCCTCAAGTACTTTTCGCTACTTTAATAGCTAAAGCTGCTATGAAAAGTTTGCAACAGCAAGAGGTCTTAACTGATTATATTATTGAAGCGACTTCTTTTATTTCTAGCCCTGAAACACTGCAATGGAACGATCGTTATGTTGGTGTCGCTAACGTGAAAACATTAACGTTATCAGCATTTGATTTAAGCCCTAACACGGGTAATTTAGTGGCAACCGCACCTGATGGATTTTTATTAAGTAATGCTCCGGATTCAACTAACTGGACAACGATATTAACCGTTCCTTATGAAAATGGTGCATTCACTGAAAAAATGTATGTTCAGTTCACTCCTTATTCTGAAAAATCTTTCAATGATAGTATTAGCTTTTTTGCTGGTGGGATTGATTTAGGCACGGTGAATGTTTCAGGTAACGGCGTTGCTGTTGGCAATGGTCTACCCGCATATAGCCGTTGGTTTACTGAAGGAGGCGCATTAGCAGCATTAACAGATGGTCCAATCACCGCACAAGACGCGAACGTTGTGAATTTAGATACAGGGTCAGTTAAAACATTTGCTGTGAACGAACAAGACACAGGAGTAGCAAGATTTAGGGTTTATGGTCCTGATTTAGTCTCTAAAAATGATGATAAGTATCTAGAGTTTGCCGTTACTGCCGCGACCCAAACATTTTCTATCGATACTATTTCAGCATGGATGACTACCAGCGGGGGTTCTACGGTACAAGCCGATATACAATATTCATTTAATAGCGACTTTAGTAACCCTGTATCATTAAATGAGGATCCTATTTCGTTTTCAAAAGACACTATGTTACTCACTGAATATAACGTTACTATACAAGTACTTGCTGAAAACAAGCTGTATATACGTATTTACCCATACAATGCGGCTGGTGCAGATACGACCGGTAAATACCTAGCAGTATACGATGTAAAAGTATCCGGACTTTCTGGTGATTAAGTTAATAAAAAATGACCACTTCAACGGTATTTAATAGAAAGTAATTCAATAATAAGCTCATTAACTTCACGATGAAGTTAATGAGGTTGAAATAATCAAACCCTATACTCTATTATTTAATTCGATTACCTGCTTTTCACCAGCCGCGTTTATACTTCCCGCACAAGACGAGCACCGCGTTTGCTACGTTCTGCTAAATAAATTTTTATTAAATAATAAACTCCGGACTATTTTAAAGTTCATAATAAAACACTATTGCCACCGGTAGCAACAACTGCTAATGTTAGTCTATTATAATAATTCCAATATACAGCAGCAGGATACAAGATGAATAATCAACGACGCTATTTTCTCAAAGCCTTAGCTTCTAGCACTTTGGTAACAGCAACTTTAATGGGCTGTCAGTCAGCACCTTTACTCAATGTTTTTGACGCGCCCATTAGCGCCGACGATTGGCAAATGGCAGAGCAAATAAAAGCCGAAATAGTCGTCCCGACTTTCCCTGCGAAACAATTTAATATTAAAGACTTTGGTGCTAAAGAAAATGGTCAATTCGATTGTACACAGGCAATTAAAAGCGCCATTGAAGCCTGCCACGCACAAGGAGGTGGTCAGGTATACATTCCAGATGGCACCTATTTAACCGGTGCTATTCATTTACTTTCAAATGTTAATTTGCACCTAAGTAATAATGCAACACTGAGTTTCAGCACTGATCCTAATCATTACCTACCAGAAGTATTTACCCGTTGGGAAGGCTTAGAAATGATGGGCTATTCGCCACTAATTTATGCTTATGAGCAAGAAAACATTGCCATCACAGGTAAAGGTACCCTGCAAGGCAATGCTGATAACCAAACATGGTGGCCTTGGAAAGGTCCACATAAGGAAGGTCATTGGCAACTTGAAAAAGACGCCCAAGGTAAAGTATTGCATCAGCGTGAAGCACGTAATAAGTTGATGGTTGATGCCGAAGCCGGTGTGCCTGTCAGCGAGCGTATCTATAGCACTGGTGCCTATTTACGCCCTCCTTTTATTCAACCGTACAAGTGTAACAACATCTTAATTGAAGGAGTGACAATTAAAAACTCACCATTTTGGCTAGTTAACCCAGTTTTATGCCAAAGCGTCACGGTTGATAACGTTAATTTTTCAAGCCACGGGCCAAATTCTGATGGTTGCGATCCAGAAAGTTGCGACCACGTACACATTAAAAACTGCGTGTTTGATACTGGTGATGATTGTATTGCGATTAAATCAGGACGAAATGCAGATGGTCGCCGTGTCGGTGTGGCGTCACAAAATATTGTCATTGAAAACTGCCATATGAAAGAAGGCCACGGTGGCGTGGTTATTGGTAGTGAAATTTCAGGTGGCGTAAACAATGTGTTTGTGCAAAATTGCACCATGGACAGCCCCCATTTAGAGCGAGCTATTCGCATTAAAACCAACTCAGTGCGTGGTGGTTTAATTGAGCATATTCGTATCCGTAATATAGAGGTCGGCACAGTCAAAAACGCTGTTGTGATCAATTTCTACTATGAAGAAGGTGATGCGGGACAGTTCGACCCTATTGTGCGTGATATCCAGATTGAGAATTTACATTGTCAAAATGTGTTAAGCAAAGCGTTTTATCTTAATGGTTTTGAACGTGCGCCAATCAATGATATTCATTTTACAGACTGTCATTTTGACCAAGCAGGCAGTAAGTCAATCGTTGCTCATGTAAATAATATGAGTTTGGATAATGTCACATTAAACAAACAGCCACTGACGATGGCTCAATTACAACAATCATAATAGGACCCGCTGAATGAACGCGTTTTCAACATTATTAGGCAAGCAACAAATTTTGCCTATTATACAAGCAAATAGTAGTGAAGAAGGTGTCGCCATTGCGACGGCGATGCACAAGGCTGGCATTCATTTAGTTGAAGTTGTGTTGCGTACTTCTGCGTCACTTGACGCGCTAATTGCGATTAAAAAAGCATTGCCTGATTTATCTGTTGGCGCCGGTACTATTACCGATCAAGCTTTACTTGCAAAAAGTATAGCGGCAGGCAGTGATTTTATTGTCACGCCGGCCGTATCATCACGATTATTAGATGCGCTCACGCAATCCCCCGTCCCCGTTGTGCCAGGTGTATCAAACACCGCAGATATTTTACTCGCTAAAGAATATGGCTTTACTGAGCAAAAGCTATTCCCTGCTTCTTTATGTGGTGGCGAGCAGTTTTTAAAAGCAGTAAGCAGCGTATTTGCAGATATTCGCTTTTGCCCAACAGGCGGCATTAATGAGCAAAATTTCAAAGACTATTTAGCGCTTAATAATGTGATGGCGGTGGGTGGCACTTGGGTTGCACAACCACAATGGGTGCAAAATAAAGACTATGAAAAAATAACCCAAGCCTGTCTTCAGGTTCTTAATAGCAACTAATACATATATTGACTGCCACGCGATGTCAGTGTAATTCACCTTTAAATGCCACCGGTGGCTAACAGTAAAAAGAACAGTTAAGGAATCTTCCATGTCTAGCAATATTGAACCTTTAGAATTGCACCCAGATCGTTTGTTTTCAAGCGATCCTACTGTCGTTGCAATCGCTAGAAAGTTATACGAATCAATTAAAGACTTACCGATTATTAGTCCGCACGGTCACACTGATCCTCGTTGGTTTAATGAAAATGAAAACTTCGGCAATGCCACCGAGCTATTTATAAAACCCGATCACTATGTGTTTAGAATGCTCTACAGTCAAGGTATCCCAATGACTGATTTAGGCGTGCCAGAGCATGGCCTGCAAGGCGATATGGCTCGCTCTAAAGCAGCTGAGCCTGAAAAAGTATGGCAAATTTTTGCTGATAACTATCATCTCTATGCTGGCACGCCAAGCGGCTATTGGCTTGATGCGGTATTTAGTGATGTATTTGGTTTTACTGAAAAACTATGCGCTGAAAATGCACAACACTACTATCAAAAAATTACTGCCGCATTAGCAACACCCGAGTTTACGCCGCATGCATTGATGGACCGCTTTAACATTGAACTAATAGCCACAACCGAAGGGGCTCTTGATCAACTCCCGCACCACCGTGCAATTGCAGGCTCTGCGATGGCAAAACGTGTGATCACCACCTTTAGACCTGATGATGTGGTTGATGCTAGCCGTGAAGATTTTATCGACAACGTTGCTAAACTCGGTGAAATAACCGACCAAGATACAACCACTTGGCAAGGTTATTTAGCGGCAATTCAAATACGTCGTGATTACTTTCGTGTTGAAGGGCGTGCAACGGCCACCGATCATGGCCACCCTACTGCATTAACTGCTGACTTAACGACAGCTGAGTGCGAAGCATTATTTGAAAAATGCCGAACAGGCAACTCATCTGAGCAAGAGCAAGAGTTATTCCGAGGCCAAATGCTTACTGAACTTGCAGGTATGAGCATTAAAGATGGCCTAGTGATGCAAATTCACCCTGGTGCGCATCGTAATCATAACCAAGCAGTATTCGATCAATTTGGCCGAGATAAAGGCTGTGATATCCCAAGCCAAACTGAGTACGTTAATGCGCTAAAACCATTACTGAGTAAATACGGCAATCATCCTGATCTAAAGATTATCTTGTTTACCTTGGATGAAACTACCTATAGCCGTGAACTTGCGCCACTGGCCGGTCACTACCCTAGCCTGAAATTAGGCCCGGCGTGGTGGTTCCATGACAGCCCTGCAGGTATGCTACGTTTTAGACAGCAAACAACTGAAACAGCAGGTTTTTACAATACTGTTGGGTTTAATGATGACACTCGGGCATTTTTATCGATACCTGCTCGTCATGATGTTGCACGCCGTGTTGACTGTCGTTATTTGGCAGAACTTGTAGCGAATCATCAAATTAGCGAAAGTACCGCGCAGACTCTGGCTTATCAACTAACCTATGGGCTAGTGAAAAAAGCATATAATCTCGATAGATAACAATAATAGAGCCACTTAATTTAAGTGGCTCAACCATTGAGGACACACCATGACTTTAAAAACATCACTGTTATCAAAGCGTATTATGATGGGAACAGCTCTAAGCTCTAGCCTTTTACTGGCTGCATGCCAAGAACAAGCTGACCTTAAAGCACCATTGCAAGCAAGTGAGACTAACGCCCTCAGTAGCGCATTAGTTGCTAAAGTGGACATTGTTAATCCATCTTCGTTTAAACGCCCTGATGAGCCAATCTATCTTAGCTATTACGATTTAGGCCTTAGCCAAACTGCGGCTTTAACTGTAAAAACAGCGCAGCAAGTGTTACCTAGCCAAGCAGTAGATATTAACTCGGACGGTGAACTTGATGGTGTGTATTTTATTGTCGATTTAAATGATAAACCGATTGAAGTCACTATTACACAGCAAAGTAAGCCACCAATCACAGCACAAACAAAACGTGTGCAAGCTGATCTTGCCCATAAACAAGGTGGTCAATGGCAACCACACTCACGCCCGCCAAAACACCAAGTTGGCACAGGTAAACAAGAGTATGTCGGCGGTGAATTTAAAAATGTTGATGAGTTAACGCCACCAGATTATTACACCGATCATTCAAATTGGATCCGTTATGAAGGCCCAGGTATTGAGTCCGATAAAGTCGGCTATCGTTTTTACCTCGATTGGCGCAATGGCTTTGACATTTTCGGTAAATTAACAACTAAGCCTGTGCTGCATACTGTCGGCCTTGATGGTTATTCTTCGTATCATGACAAACAAGACTGGGGTATGGATATCCTTAAAGTTGGCAACTCTTTAGGTGCTGGCGGATTTGGTTTGATGGGTAGTAATGATGAGCTGGAACATGTCGCTGATGTGAACCAACGCACAGCACGCATTGTTGAAAACGGCGATTTACGCGCCAGTATCCAAATTGATTACCAAGGCTGGCAAAACAGCTATCAACAGCAAAATTTAACCGCGAATATTAGTATGCATGGCGGCTCACGTTTAGCACATGTAGAACTAAGCACTGATAAAGATTTGCCTAATCTAGTGGCCGGTGTGGTGAAACACCCTGAGACTGAGTTTATTCAAGGTGATCTCGATGCAATAAGTAATTATGGCTACAGTTATATTGCCAGTTGGGGCAATCAAAGTTTAGATAAATCAGCTTTAGGGATGGCGGTTTTCTTTAAAAAAGGCGATGTTATTGACGTACGCCAAGATAAAAATAACTACCTTGCAGTACTAAAACCAAAAGGGCAAAGTACACAGCATGTAGATTACTATTTTGCCTCAGTGTGGCAACCGGAAAGTGGTATCAACGATAAAGAAAGCTTTATTGAGTACCTTGATCAACAAGCTGAAAGATTGACTATTAAACCTCGCATTACCTTGCACACCACAGCAACAGCAAAAAAAACGACACAACCGCTTAATGATAAGTCAGCACTTCAGTGGGCGCGTGCCCTTGCCGATTCGGAGCTGAAAAGAAAAACACTGAGCTATCATGCCAATGGCTGGGACGTTAATCGTAAACGTAGCCCAAAGTTTGAATACGATATTATAGGCTTACAGCCTTATGCATACTACCAATTAGGGCTGGCAACGGATGAGCAAATTTATAAAGATGTAATTGCCCAAGTTACTGGCAGCTTTATTGATCAACAAGGGAAAATTAGCGCCTATAAACAAAGCAATTTTAATATCGATAATATTCCACCGGGTCGTAACCTTATCCAGTTATATCAAGATACCAAGCAACAGCATTACTTAACAGCTGCGCAGACTCTGCGAACTCAGTTACAGCAGCAGCCTCGTACCTCGCAAGGCGCATTTTGGCACAAAAACAAATACCAACATCAATTATGGCTAGATGGCGTATATATGGGTATGCCATTTTTAGCCCAGTACGGTAGCTTATTTGAAACGGGCCACCAGCAGCAAGAAACATTTGCTGAGGTTGTAAAGGAATTTAAACTCACTCGTGAAGTGCTTAGAGATCCAAAAACGGGCCTTTACTATCACGGTTGGGATGAATCTAAACAACAAGCGTGGGCTAATAAACAAACCGGTGTTTCCGCAGAATTTTGGGGCCGTGGTATGGGCTGGCTCGCGATGGCGGTAGTTGATGTACTCGATTACATCCCAGCAACAAATACAGAGCAACGCGATACCTTGCTCGCTATGGTACAAGAGTTAGCCACTGATATTGCCAAAGTACAAGATGCTGATACCGGCACATGGTGGCAAGTTTTAAACAAACCAACGACTTTAGGCAACTATCAAGAATCAACTGCAACAGCGATGTTTGCTTACTTTTATGCCAAAGCACTTAATAATGGCTATATCGATGCTGATTATCAAGACACTGCGCTTGCAGCGTATCAAGGTTTACTTAACCAATTTACATTAGTACATAGCGATGGCACGGTCAGTATGACAAACCAATGCTATGTTGCAGGCCTTGGCTTTGGTCGTGATGGTAGTTATCACTATTATATGAGCGAGCCGGTCAGCAAAAATGATCCTAAAGGAAATGGTCCCTTCATTCTAGCAAGCCTTGAAGTAGCTAAGCTTCTAGCTGGTAACAACTAACCAGCCATAGATTATTCAGCCGGAAAGCAAAGTCCATCGCATTTTTGCTTACCGGCTAACACTCACTTCCCTGCAACAACATCAGCACACTAAGCTCATAAGGATTTATGATGCGTATATTGAAATCCATTAAAATCACCTCTAAACAACAGATTATTTCTTTTTTTATCTACTGCTTATGCTGCTCAATACTAAATGTGTCTGCTCAAGAGGATAACAGCTCACTGAGCTATGCCGTGCAAATGGCAGAGTCAGAGATGATCCGCAACCCACAGGCGTACACCATTGATTGGCGCAGTGAACCGCGCTGGGACTACACCCATGGCTTAGTGTTACTGTCATTTGCCAAGCTCTACCAGCAGCAACCAGAGCAGCGCTATTTCAATTACATTAAAGAATATCTAGACGCGTTAGTAATGGAAGATGGCAGTATTAAAACCTATGTAATGAGCAAATATAATCTCGATATGCTCAATGCGGGCAAGTTACTGTTTTTTATGTTTGATCAAACCAAAGACCGTAAATATCGTCTTGCCCTCGATACCCTCTATGCACAATTCGCCTTACAACCTCGCACACAAGATGGCGGATTTTGGCATAAAAAACGCTATACCTCGCAAATGTGGCTTGATGGCTTATATATGGCAGCCCCCTTTTATGCCGAATATATCCGCCGCTTTGGTACGCCAAATCAGTATGATGATGTTATTAAGCAGTTTGAATTAATTGAACAACACACTTATCGCAGCGACACCGCATTACCCGTGCATGGTTGGGATGAGTCAAAACAACAACGTTGGGCGGATAAAAAAACCGGACAATCGCCTAATCATTGGTCGCGCTCTATCGGCTGGTACGCCATGGCAATGGTCGATGTGTTAGACCAACTACCGAATGAGTACCCGAAAAAAGCGTGGCTAACACAACGCTTTACCGCATTGATTGATAACATGTTAAAGCTACGCTCCGACTCTGGAGTGTGGTTTCAAGTTACAGATAAAGCTGAATTAGACGGTAATTATTTAGAATCCTCTGGTAGTGCTATGCTCAGTTATGCGATTGCCCGAGGTGTAAATCAAGGTTACTTACCTGATAGCTACCAAGCAATTGCAAAAAATACCTTTGATGCTGTAATTAGCAACTTTATCAAACGTGAAGCAGATAACACCTTATCAATCCAACAAGTATGTGAAGTTGCCGGACTTGGCGGTAAACCATACCGTGATGGCAGCTTTGCTTATTATATTAGTGAGAATGTCCGAGCAAACGATCCTAAAGCAGTCGGCCCTTTTATTCTTGCCAGTTTAGAAGTGAGAAATAATTGATGCTAAACAACAAATACTATTACTATTTAGCGCTGTTGGTTGTTTGCTTGAGTAGCAGCCAAGGTTACGCAAAAGAGTTACAATTATTATCACAAAAACAAACTCAAAATCCGTGGCAAGCTGATCTCGGCAATGGCGAGTATAAAAACCCAATCTTACATGCCGATTATTCCGATCCAGATGTGGTTGCCGTAAATGGCCATTATTACATGACCGCATCTAGTTTTAATTCCGCACCTGGCTTGCCTATTTTACATTCTACCGATTTAGTCAACTGGCAGTTAATTAATTATGCGCTGCCGATACAGCTGCCACAAGCCCATTTTGCAAAAGTACAACATGGCAATGGCGTATGGGCGCCAACAATCCGTTTTCATGATAATAAATTTTGGATTTTTTACCCTGATCCTGATTTTGGTATTTACGTTACAACTGCAAAGGACCCAGCTGCAACATGGTCAACCCCACAGCTTATTTTAGCTGGAAAAGGATTGATCGACCCTGCACCTTTATGGGATGACAATGGCAAAGCGTACTTAGTACATGCATGGGCAAAAAGTCGTGCTGGCTTTAATAATGTGCTGACTTTACGGGAAATGAGCAATGACGCAAGTTGGGTAAGCGACAAATATACACATATTGTCGATGGAAAAAATCACCCAGGTTATCGCACCATTGAAGGTCCTAAATTTTACAAACGCAACGGCTATTACTATATTTTTGCTCCCGCTGGTGGCGTAGATTTAGGCTGGCAATCGGTATTTAGAGCAACAGAAATTACCGGCCCCTATGAAGCCAAAGTTGTAATGGCACAAGGCAATTCAGTGATCAACGGTCCCCATCAAGGTGCGTGGGTTCACACCCAATTTGCTGAGGACTGGTTTATTCACTTTCAAAGCAAACAAGCGTATGGCCGAATCACCCATTTACAACCTATGCGCTGGGAGCATGACTGGCCAATCATTGGTATAGATAAAAATGGTAATGGAACTGGGCAACCGGTTTTACAGCACACTAAACCTCGAAGCAAAATTAGCCCACAACCCACCAGCATAGTGAACAATGATGAATTCAACAGCGCTGAGCTAAGCTTATTATGGCAATGGAATGCAAATCCAAGTAGCAGCTGGTATTCACTGACAGACAACCCCGGCTTTTTACGCTTATACTCGCAGCCAATTACAGCCCAAAATAGTACTAATTTATGGTCAACGCCTTCTTTGTTACTACAAAAAATTCCCGCAGAGCAATTTGCTTTTACGACCACATTGCAGGTCAACAAAACAAGCTCTGCTAGTTCCTCAGGAGTTATTTTATTTGGTGAAGACTATGCATGGATTGGTATCAAAACATCTTCTACTGGCGAACAACAGCTAGTCTATGTGCACTGTTTTAATGCGAGAAAAGGCTGTAAAGAAAGTATCGTAGAGCAACAACCACTGACACAACCCTATCTTGAACTAAAAGTCGTTCTACAACCAGGCGCCACCGCCATTTTTAGTTATAGAACCGATGCGAGCGCTGAATTTAAAATTATTGGTGAGCACTTCCAAGCTAAAAAAGGCCGTTGGGTCGGTGCTAAGTTAGGCTTATTTAGCCTGTCGCAAACTCCCGGCGCTAGCAGCTATGCCGATTTTGACTATGCCCGTTATAGCACTTTGGATTAAATGAATATGTTTAAACAGCAAAAGTTGAACTTTTTTGCCATATTATTGCTCTGTGTTCAGCCATGCATAGCAGCTGATTACACCGTTGAAAATACTTATAAAAAACTACTCAAACACTATCCACAAATGCAGCTGCCAGCAACGAAACTTCCTGACTCTGTGATCGCTCATAGAGCATTGGTTTACAAACAAACTGCGACCAGTGCGTTAACGTTAGATATTTACCAGCAACAGCAGCAAACTCAAACAGCACCTTTAATTCTATTAATACACGGTGGTGGCTGGCAGTCTGGTACACCTTCATTAATGACCGCGCTTGCCATTACGCTGGTAGAGCGAGGCTATATTGTTGCAACCCCCAGTTACCGACTCAGTGGTGAAGCACCTTTCCCAGCTGCAGTAGAAGACTTAAAAGATGCATTACTTTGGCTTAAAAAAAATGCGCGACAGTATAATATAGATAGCACTAAAGTTGTTTTATCGGGAGGCTCTGCGGGTGGCCAATTAGCTGCGTTATTAGCCTACAGCGGCGGGGTTATTGATAATGCCGATACTGCCTCGAAGCGAATTAATGTCCAAGCGCTGATAAACATAGATGGCCTAAGTGATTTCACCTCCGCTGAAGCATTACCATTTGAAAACAATCCAGCTAAAGCCGTCACTTCAGCCAGTAAATGGTTAGGGGGCCGTTATGAAAGCATCCCACAGCGTTGGCGCGCCGCATCGCCTATTTTCTATATTGATAAAAACGCGCCTGCGACACTCTTTATTAACAGCTCAGTGCCACGCTTTCGCGCAGGTCGAGACAGCGCAATATTAAAGCTAAAAGAGCTGCATATAACCAGCCAAGTTTATCAATTCGAGGACGCACCGCATTCCTTTTGGTTATTCCAGCCGTGGTTAACGCCAACGACTGGTGTTATTGATGACTTTTTAACAGCACAATTCGCTAACAGTCGTTGAGCACTATTGAAGTTATAATCGAAAGCCACTTTGACTTAACAATTCTATTTAAGTCTTAAAGTGGCTTTTGCTTTATTAGTTGCTAAGTGAGTTTAAATACGCCACTAAAACCTGCTCTTTAGTGGCATTTTTAAATTGTGGCTGATGTTGTTTTAGCCAGTCATCATCCACACCATCTTGATCTGTATCAGAGATTGCAGCAAAGCCTAAAAATTGCTTTTCATAAGTATCCCAATCGCCTATTAATTCAAATTCGTGGTCAATTAAACCGTTTTTCTTGATTGGCACAGCATCTGTTAATTGCTGATAAACTAAGTTATCAACATTATCAATAAATCGACCATTTGCATTGCGACTTGCACCTATATCTTGCGCTTTGCTGGCATCGTTAAATGCTTGCTCTGCACTAACATAGACCAATGTCTGTTGCATGGGTGAGGTAATGATTGCTTGATCAGTTAACCAAGGGCTCTTTGCATCACTCTTTGTGCGCTTTGCTTTGACTGCTTTACGGTAGTTTACACCTAAGTAGTTATGCTCACTTAGCTGTGGATTATTCTCAATGGTATTACCCATGATATAGGCTTGATTTTCTTTTATCTCAGGGGAGTACCAAATATCGGCAAACTGCATAATTTTGCTGGCTTTACCGGGTTTGTAATAATTATTGATTAAATTAAACCGACCATTTTCTGAGCCATACACATTGTTATGTCCCCAATTAAAAATAATATTATTGATAAGCTCAACAAACTCTTCATTTTGTGGGTACGGTGATTTAAGCCGATGACCATTGATCCTTGGTGTTCTACTGGCATGATTGGCAATTATGTTATTAATAAAGCTCGCATTTGCGCCGCCCCAAATACCACCATAACCATGATCCCCTTTTGGGTGAATGGAATGGCTTAAACTGTGCGAAATCATTGAGTTTTGTAGTGTGAAATTACGATTATTATAAAAACTCGCCGTTTCATCCACTGACCAACTTAATGAGCAATGATCAATAATCACATTTTCACTGTTACGTACCGTTAAAGAATCATCGGCATAGCCAAAAGTACCTAAGCGAAAGCGCAAATAACGAATAATCACATTATCAGCGGCAGATACCGTAACCGGAGCCCCGACAATAGCAATCCCACCTGGCGAGCTTTGCCCTGCAATGGTGATATTACCATGTGATATTTTAAGCTCCCCTGCCAATTTGATCACACCCGACACCGCAAATACGATAGTGCGAGGATGTTTTTGTTTAATTGCATAGCGAAGACTGCCTGGCTGCGGCTTTTCAACGTTATCTTCTAATGTAGTCACTCTATAAACTATGCCATCAACGCCGCCGGTCGCGTATTTACCAAATCCTTTTGCAGTTGGAAAAGCCAATGGCGTGTTAACTTGTACAGCGTATAAATTAGTCGAAACAAAAACCGTCAACACAGTAATGATGCTTATTAATACGATATTGAGATAGTTTAAATTATTATTCTTCAGAACTTGCATAATGTTCCTTGGCTATTGCGTTTTTAATGCTGGTTAAAATAAAAAATTGTCAATATGTAAATTGACAGTTTCATTAATACAGTGTTAACTTCATGTTATTCCATTTTGCCACCGGTGGCAAGTTGGGATTAAAATCAACGGGAATCGCATAACTTGCACACACAATTATAAGCCTGAAAAAGGAATAAAGATGAAAAGCATGAGATTAAGCGCGATCGCTGCAGCATTAATGGTTGCAATGCCACTTTATGCACAAACAGCCGATCCTGCACAGCCAAAGCTTGATAATAATACACAACAAGCCACAGCTGATGCCGAACAAGAATCAAAAAAAGCAGCCCAAGTTGCTGAAGATGATATAGAAATTATAGCTGTAACCGGTGTCTATCAAGCCGATTTGAAAGCACGCGCCATGGAGCGTGATGCTAAAGCCTTTAGTTCGGTGATTGCCACGGATGATATGGGCAACTTTGTTGACCAAAATGTCGCAGAGTCACTGCGTCGTATTCCCGGTGTCACTTTAGAGCGCAGCGAAGGTGAAGGAAAATACATTGCGGTGCGTGGTTTAGGGCCTAAATTTGTATCTGTGAGTATGAATGGTGCAGAACTCTCTGGTGCGGGGGATGATCGTAAAATAGGCCTAGATGGCATCACCAGTGATTCACTTGGTGCCATTGAAGTATTTAAAACCCTTACCCCAGATATGAACCTCAATTCAATTGGTGGTGCAGTAAATGTTAAAGCCATCTCTGCGTATGATCGTGGCAAAAACACTCTAAAAATGAAGCTACAAGATTCATACAGTGAATTACGCGAAGAGCAATCGCCAAAGTTTAGCATTGATGGTACCCAGCTATTTTTAGATGAAAAAATTGGCGTTGGTTTTGCTCTTTCTTATGAAGATAGGAAAACCCAAGTAGATGAAGCACGCCATCATAGCACCCGCGAGTTAAACTTTTTAAAAGGCGGGATTGGCCTCAGTGAAGAGGAGCTCAGTGTTGCACCAGAAATATTGATCCCCGCGCAACTTGAAAACCGCCGTGAAATTGCCGATAGAACACGTACCACCGCAACCCTAAATGTAGAATTTAAGCCCACCGCAGACAGCTTTTATTACATTCGCGGTAACTACTCAAATTACACCGATGATGACATCGCGCAAAGAGAGTTTTATAACTTTTATAATGGCGACCAAGCAGATGAAATTATCTATGTAAATGCTGATACAAAAGAGTTTGCTCTGTCTGATATCGATGTATTTAATCAGTATTTTGTCCAAGAAGGTGAAACGACCACGACTAACTACAGCTTTGGCGGTGAAAACTATATTACCGATACATGGCGGGTTGATTATGAATATGCATATTCTAAAACAGATGATAAATCAGTAGGCGATCGCCGAGTGCAATTTCGTGAGCGCGAAAATATTGTCTACGGTCAAGGCAGTAAAAATAATATTGTTGCGCAGGTGCTTACTCCAGAAGAAGCCGCTGCCTTAGGTGGTTTTGCGTTAGATCCAGACAATGATGTTTTTGCCGGTGAAGCCGATGGTGACATCAGCGATTTATCAAATATGGAATACGACAACTTATTTATGGAAGACAGTGTTCGTACGGATGAAGTCACCAGTATCAAGTTAAATATCCAAAAAGACTTTGATTTTGAGTACCTGAATTTCATCAAGTTTGGTGGTACTTATAATGAACGCGAACATTTCCGAGATAAAGATCGCTGGAGCTATGCAATAAATCCACTCGACTGCGGCACAGATGAAACCTGTATTACCGTCGCCAACTCAAATGTTACAGATTACAACTATGGGGTGCCTGAGGGTGGCTTATTTAACTACCCTTTTGTTAGTAAAGATGACCTTGAGTACATAGTTGATTCAACTAAAATCACACGCGAAAGTGCCACCGGTGGCGAGGTATCAATCGACAGTACCAAAGAGGACTATACCTTATACGAAGATACCTACGCTGCCTATATTATGGCCGAGCTGCAGCTATCAGAACAAGTTAGTGTAATCACCGGTGTACGCTATGCACATACCGAGTTTTCATCAACTGGCTATATGTCATTATCAAATGATGATTGGGATTTTGGCGGTGATCACACCTTAGATATTTCGGTGCCTTTACCTGAAGCATCTATTACCTACAGTGAATTTTTTCCAAGTATGCATCTGCGCTACGAACCGAATCCTGAAATGTTAGTGCGTACATCACTGTGGACTAGTTATACCCGCCCTTCGTTTAAACAAGCCCGTGGTTATGCACGTTTTGATAGTGATATTAGCCTATGTGATCCAACAACCAACGAATGCTACAGCACCCCCGACGGGCAAAGTGCCATTGATTTACAAGGCTATATTTTAGGGCCTGACAATGCGCTACAAGTAGGTAATCCAAACTTAGTGGCAATGACCTCAGATAACTTTGATGCCTCATTTGGCTGGTATCCATCCAAAGAGTTATTTATGGAAGCAGCAGTATTTTACAAAAATATCGATAACTTCATCGTGGATGTCACCGGTATTCAAATGAGTATTGATGAATTACCGCTTACTTTACCTGTAAACCAAGTATCTGATTTTGCAATTCCTCAAGATCTTGCTCTAAATCAGGTTGATATAACCCTCAATGGTGATAAAGCCACCGTTTACGGGATTGAACTTAGTTACAACCAGTTCTTCGAAAATGGCTTATTTTGGCAAAGTAATATGACCTTTGTAAAAAGTGAAGCCGAACTCGACGCCACGATACGACAAGACAAAATGCAGCTACCAGGCCAAGCAGATATTACCGGTAATGTTGCTGTGGGTTGGGAAGATGAAACTTTCTCGTTCCGCCTAATTAGTAATTACCGCTCGGATATTCTTGAAGAAGTTGGCTCTTGTCCTGCTACTGCCTCGGTAGCAGATCCCAAATCATGTAAATCATGGGCAGATATCTATCAAGACGATATTTTAACCTTTGATATGAAAGTCAAATATGACTTCACAAAAAGCCTCAGCGTGTACTTTGATGCCATTAACTTAACCGATGAAGCGGATTTACGTTACTTCAAAGGTAATGATTTATCTGGGGGCGAGATCCTTTACCAACGTGAGGATTATGGCCGCACGTTCCAGTTGGGTATGAATTATAAGTTTTATTAACAATCAACGAGTAATAAAAAAAACGTTAATTTCACACACAATTAACGCGTAAATGACGCGCTTTCATCCTTGGAGGGATGCATGAATAATACAATAAAAATACCATCGTGTTTGCTGCTCACCGCGATCTTAGCAGGCTGCGGTGAAGAAAGTTCTATCAATGTCAAAGAAGCCCCATTGCCACCTATTCAAGGGGTGTTTGTTGACAGCCCAGTGGCTGGTTTAACCTATAATAGCCCCTCGGTAACCAATGGCGTAACCACAGCTGACGGACAGTTCGATTACTATAGAGGTGAAGCTGTCGATTTTTCTATCGGTGCGCTTACCTTCCCTACGGTTGCCGCAGCAAATGTGCTTACCCCACTCGCGGTATTTTCAACCGATACCGTGTTTCATCCTGCGGTTATTAATAGCTTACGTTTATTGCAGTCACTCGATGTTGATGGTGATCCAAGTAATGGCATCACCATTAGCGCGCAAGCAGCCCAAGCGGCGCAGATGACGCTTGGTGAAGGACAAACGGTTACTGATTATTTTAGTAGCGATGAGTTTGAGGCTAACGTTAATGCCTGGCTCGCTGATGCAGGCTCTGTTAACAGTAGCTTAATTCCAGCTGATCAAGCTATTGTGCACTTTGTTGATTTTATTTTTGAACAATACAACAGCACCCAACCCTTAGCATTTAATACTGCCGATTTTAGCGGAACATTATACAACCCATTAGTGCAAGGCAGCGAGGCAACTATTGCACAGTTGATATTAACGCCCGTTGATGAAGCAAACCTTAGCGGTACATTCAGCCAAGTTGTCGATGGCAGCGAAACTGTAACAGGCAGTTATGCGTTTTTATTCGGTAACCGTGTACTTGCACTGACCTCAGGTGAAGGCGAGTCTGCTACCACTGAGTATATTATTTCTCGCTCACATAATACGGTTAATAATAGCTACAGTGTTTGTGCCACCAGCGATGTAAGCGCATTGGCAACACTGGTGTTGACTTGTGATAGTAATGATGATGCTAAAAACAATATTTTAGTGTTCTCCGAGCAGCAAGCGCAGGAAGAACTCATTAAGCTTAATGATCTCGCAGAGCAAGCAGGATTAGCCTTAATTGAAGAATTTGATACTGACACTGAGACATTTTTCTCATCAAGCTATAAAAGCTTATCGGCTGAGCAAGGTAGCGGTCCGCTATATTTTAAAAGTGGTGGTAGCGCAGAAATTGATGATGTAGCAGGCCAACTAATTCTTGAAGGCGATCGTATTACCATCGGTAATACCCTGCCCGGCAAAGAATCAACAGCGGCTGATAACTCAGGTGTGGGTATTTATAATTTAAGTGAAGGCTTTACCCTGAGCTTTGATGTGATTGCTCACAACGGTGCTGGTGGTCTTTCGCTGTATGTTGATAATAATACCGCCAGTCAAAGTAACTCAGTGCATGGCGGTGCCTCTAAGTTTTACGGCAAAGATATAAATGAAACCAACACCCCTGCGGGTAAACGGTTTTCTTATACCTACATTCCAGGTGAAGATGTAAATACCGGTGCCGATCTCACTCATGTCGATGCACGGGGTATTTTAAACCCAGATATTAAAAATTCGTACTTTCAAATACGCACTGATTCAGCTGCCATGATGGTCATTGACAATTTAACCATTGAAACTGTCGCTACGGATGTGCCAGATGTTGAACCACCTGTTGAGCCACCCATTGACCCTCCTGTAGAAGGTGAGATCCCAACAGTAGAATTACCAATCACCACTGACTTTACCGCGCTTACTGCGGATATTTTCTCTGTTGATCATCAAAAAATTATTGATGCTAACGGCGCTGAAATCCCAATGTTTAGCAAAACAGGCGGCTCAGTCACTGTGATTGATACCGGCTTAGAACTCGATGGTGGCCGTTTCACATTAGGTAATACTACGCCAGATATTGAAACCGCAGCAACGGATACCACCACCAGTGGAGCGTTGGATTTGTCTCGTCCATATCAAGTGGTGATGGATATTGTCAGTGTAAGCGACCCTGAAGGTGATAATAAATTCCAAATTTATGTGGATAACAATACATCTAGCAGCTCTAAATCAATCCATGGTAATGACTCACGTTTTTATAATGAATTGATCAACTCGCTTACTGTTGGTCAAACTTTAACAGTACCTGGGCAGCTTGCGACGAAAAACTCATTTTTACAGTTACGTACCGAAACAGGCGGCACTGTGGTGATCAATAACCTCAGAGTTGAGTATGTTAAAGATCCATCGGTATTTAGCTGCGCAGATGCAGCTGAACTGTATTTTTGCGATGACTTTGCCAATGGTGATTTAACTAATTGGCAAATTTTAGCCAAGCCCGATAACACTGAAGCCCCAATGGGTGAATTTGATGTACTCGACATTATGGGCAATAACATGATGCGTTACACCGCAGGCGGTGCCGGTGGAGAAATTATTTTAGCCACCGAAGAAGCTATGGCAAACGTGCCAGCGACGGGCAACTACTTTGTTGAAGCGAAAATTCGCCCACGGCAGAACTCTACAACGGCCAATAAGCAAATCTTCTTAATGGCACGCTATTTAAATGCCGGTAACTGGTATGCCGGTGGCTTAAATGTGCAAAACTCATCAAGCAGCACCCAAGTGGAAGTTGCCGTGAGTAGCGAAGGGTCAATTGCGCGTCCTGTGCAAACAAAATCACCAATCTTACTCGGTGAGAAAGGCGCCACTGAAGATGGCGTTTGGTACACCACTCGCTTTGAGATGATTGATGATCAACTTACCGTGTACTTGAACGGTGAAATAATGGGCACGGCTAGTGATACCAGCTATACCGCACGAGGCTTAATTGGTGTGTTTACGAATAATCGCTCGTTTGAGATTGATGATGTAAAAGTGGGCGACCCTAGCATCAAGCCGATTCAGCTAACCCTTGATTATAAAGAACCGACGTGGGATACCAGTACCACTATGGATCCGTTGTTGATCAATGTTACAGCGATTAAAAACGATGGAATTACAGCCGATACCTACACGGTCACATCAAGCAATGACGCTGTGGTGAGCGTTACAATTGATGCAAATATGATCACCCTCACGCCGATTGCCGCAGGTGATGCAACTGTCACGTTTGTATCTGATTCAGATCCAAGTATTACGCGTACTATTAAAGTCTCTGTGGCAGAAGGCTTTGTTATGCCAACCGCTGACTATGGTGACTTAACAGATAAAGTGATGCCAGCGATTGCTAGCGATAACCAATTTGTTGATACCCAGCTATCAATTACTTTTGATAACGCCCCTACCTTTGGCAGTTTAGGTGAAGTACGTATTTATAAACAAAACGACAACACCCTTGTTGATACACTTAAGGTTGGAAAGAACATTGATGTTATTGGCTACACTGGCCAAGATAAAGTCCGCTCTGTGTATTACTACCCGCTCACGATTGAAGGTAATACCTTAACTATTAAGCCACATAATAATGTGCTTGAATATGGCCATACCTATCGTGTTGTCATTGGTGATGATGTGGTACTGGGTGCACAACTAAACGGTGCTGATTTTGTTGGCTTAGGTGATAACAGTCAATGGACGTTCACCACTAAAGTAACAACGCCTGCAGGTAACCAACTACTGGTTGATGATGACGGTGTCGCTGATTTTAGAACCGTGCAAGGTGCACTTAACTTTGCAATGGCAAGCCTTGCTAAAGATGAGCAAACCACCATTTCTATCAAAGATGGTATCTATAATGAGTTGCTGTTCTTACGCAATAAAAATAACGTAACAATACAAGGGCAAAGCCAAGAAAACACCATTATTCAGTATGAAAACTACGAAACACTCAATGGTGGCTCTGGTGGCAGTGCGCCAGTAGGTTCAGGCACACCGGGCGGTGGTCGTGGTGTATTTTTAGTGGAAGGTGCGGATATGTTAGTGCTCAACAACCTAACATTGAAAAACACCCATTTGCGTAACAAGGTTGATTCAAACCAAGCTGAAACGATTTACTTTAATAGTAATGGCCGCTTAGTGGCTAACAATGCCAGCTTTATCAGTGAACAAGATACTCTATTACTTAAAGGTTACACTTGGTTTTACAATAGCTTAGTTGCAGGTAATGTTGACTTTATTTGGGGTTACCCAGTTACTGCATTATTTGAAGACAGTGAAATTCGCACTATTGGTGATTCGAAAGACGGTGATCCAACTAAAGACTCATCAGGTGGCTATGTACTGCAAGCCCGCGTGCCAGTACCAACAGATCCTGGCTTTATCTTCTTAAATAACCGTTTTACTCATGGCCCAGGCCCAATTGGCAATGATGTGTTAGACAATTCAACCTATATTGCACGCAGTGGGGGCAGCGACAGCTATTTTGATAACATTACGCTTATCAATAATAAGTTTGACACTCACATTGCAACCTCAGGTTGGGCTGTGCAAGGGGTTAACAGTCAACCGGCTCCAAACCCTGAAATCGCAACGGCCACCAGTGGCTGGCGCGAGTATGGCAGCATGGACTTAGCAGGTAATGCCCTTGATTTAAGTGCTCGTGTTGGCGGTTACATTATGCAAGACAGCGATGTGGTTAACTTACTTGACCGGAACGCTATTTTTGCCAGCTTTAACGATGGCCAAGGTTGGACACCTGAACCACTTGCCATTCCAGTATTACCCGATGAGCCAGTTGCAATAACACCGGTGAATAATAATCTGGGTTTTGCTGGTTATAATTTTAACCTAACCGGTGGCGCAGGAGGCACTGTGGTAACGGTCGATAATGGCACAGCGCTTAAATCGGCTTTAGCACAAGCAAAATCATCAGGCGTTCCAGTAACTATTTATGTGGATGGTGTCATTACTGATGCGAACAGCGGCGGTGACAATTCTTCTATCGAAATTAAAGATATGGATAATATCTCCATCATCGGTGTGGCAGATCGTGGTGAGCTAAGTGGTATCGGCATTGCTATTCGTCGTGCTAATAACATCATTATCCAAAACTTAAAAATCCATGAAGTACTTACCGGCGGTAAAGATGGTATTTCGATCGAAGGTGATGAAAATAAACCTACCGCGAATATCTGGATCGATCATAACGAACTCTATTCATCGTTAAATGTTGATCAAGACTATTACGATGGTTTAATTGATTCTAAATCGGGTGCTGAAAACATCACCATTTCATATAACTATATTCACGATAGTTGGAAAACCTCATTACATGGTCACAGTGATGATGACTCAAGTAGCAATAAAAATCGCCATATTACCTTTCACCATAACCGTTTTGAAAACATAGTCTCGCGGGTTCCATTATTTAGATTTGGTCAAGGTCATCTGTTCAATAACTATTACAACAATATCACCTCTAGTGCGATTAACTCACGGATGGGCGCAGAGCTACATATTGAAAATAACTACTTTGAGCATACTAAAAACCCTGTGGTTTCTTTTTACTCAAAAGTAATTGGTTATTGGAATACCTCGGGTAATTACTTAGGTGAAGGCGTTAGTTGGGGCGATGTGGCTGATGGTGATGTGGCAGCAGAAGTAACGGCTTCGGGCATAACGCCAACAAGCTCTTACCAAGCACCTTATGAGTATACTTTGACGCCAGTCATGGATGTTAAAGCGCATGTAATTGCCCATGCGGGGATTGGTAAAATTGATCAAAGCAATTTGGACATTCCTGACATTGCAGCGCCAAGTGAGCCACCGGTGCAACAGCCGCTAGGTTTACCATTTACTGAAAATTTTGCCGCAGCGAATACCGACGAGTTTTTTAGTAATAGTTATCGCGACTTATCGGGCTTAGCTGGATCTGGTACCCCGCTGTTTCATCGTGTCACTGGCACTATTGATGTATCAGCAGGCCAATTAACCATGACAGGTGCGCGTATTAGTATTGCTAATACCACCCCTGCGGTGAGTACCACCGCAGCAGATGCAAGCACCACGGGGTTACTGGATTTAAGTAATAGCTATCAAGTGAGCTTTACGGTCGCCGATGTGACAGGCAATACCGCCAAGAACTTCCAAATATATGTAGATAACAACACCTCTGGTAGCGCGAATTCAATTCACGGTAGTTCGTCGAAGTTCTACTCAGTACAGCTTCAAGACCTAGTCCCTGGGCAAACCTACACAGTCGATGGACTCGTAGCCACTGCTACCTCATTCATCACTATCAGAACGGAAAGTGAAGCCACTATCACATTGGATGAAATAACCATTCAATAGTTGTAATGAGCGCAGCCAAGCGCTGCTTTCACTCAATATGATAGTTACCAATCCCCTTGCTCTGTAGAGCAAGGGGATTTTTTTATCCATATCATTCCTTTCTCTTTGTGCAATAAGACCTTTAAGTGAATAATTCACAAAGAGATTAACAGGCGCTGCGCTTAAAGAGCTAGGGCATCATGAAATTAAAGTTTTTAAATTGATATTAGAGTCAAACGTGGCAGGACTTGCGGCGTTCAAAATGTGCCAGATATTAAAAAAGAAAGCGCCCTACTGTGTAGTAAGGCGCATTGTATCTCTGTAAGCAAAAGATTAAGGAGATTTAATCTAGGCTATTTAGCACATTTATTAGTAGATTCACGTTTCACTAAATAAGGCGTGACTACGTCATCTAATTTAATTCTTTCACTTTGTGTCGATTGGCTTTTATTAATCAGCTTTTGCACCGCTAAGCACGCCATATTTTGTACCGGCCTGCGAATGGTGGTTAACGATGGAATAATCCGTGAAGCCAAAATATTATCATCAAACCCAGCAACCGAAAGCTCTTCTGGTACTTTGATATTGAGGTTATTAGCAACACGCAAAACCCCTGCCGCCATTTCATCATTATTAGCAACAATGGCAGTTGGGCGTGGCTCAGTGTTTAATAAACTCATCGCGCACTCGATGCCGCTTTCGTAACTGTTTTTACCTTCAATGATGCGATGTGAAGGCAATTGCACATTACATTGTTGCAATTCAGCTAAAAAGCCGGCTAAGCGTTCGATTGAAGAACGATATACTTGCGGACCTGAAATAAAACCAATGTCTTTATGACCCAGTTCAACCAAGTAGCTGGCCATTTCTTTCATCGCCGCCCGTTCATCAGACACCACAATGTTATCGGCATCGTCTAAATCGACCGATGCTAAACGCACATACGGACAACCAGCTTCACGAATTGCTGCAGCCAACTCTTTGTTTTCAGATACTGGCGGTAAAATAATCACGCCATCAAGCTTAGAGCGCGAGATAAATGACAGGCAATCATCAATAAATTCAGCACTTTTAGAGTAACTAGGATGCACAACCAGCTCATAACCAAGTTCTGAGCAGACGCTTAATGCGCCTCGTTGCACCTGATCAATATACAGTGCATCGGGGTTATCATAAATTAAACCTAATAAATAAGAACGACTAGATGCTAGCCCCCGTGCTTGTTTGTCAGGAGAAAAACCAACTTCGCTGATAATTTTAAGCACTCGCTCTCGCGTCGCTTCACCCACAGCAGGAGAGCGGTTGATCACACGTGAAACTGTGCGCTTTGAAACACCGCACAGCTTAGCTACATCATTAATCGTTACTGACATAAAAGTTCCTATTTAGGATGATTGCAAAGTTTAACACTAACCGTAGATCCATAGAAGTAGTTAGTCAGCTCTTGTTATACATTGACTACTTTGATTTAAAAGAAAAATGGAGCTGTTGAGCTCCATCACAGATTTGTTTGGTTAAGTTGACCTAAACGCTGACAAATAAATTATCTCAAGTTCAGGTTAGTTACTCGATTAAACCAAATAAGCGCGGTAATGTTTCACTGATCGCAGGTACATAGGTCACTAACATTAATACCAGAAACATCACAGCATACAGCGGTAACATTGGTTTGATGATTTTATGCAACGACGTTTTTGCCACCGCACAACTGACAAACAGTACACTGCCAACCGGTGGCGAAACCAAGCCAATCGATAGATTTAACACAATCATAATACCAAATTGAATGGGTGACATGCCAAGCTGCTCAGCTACTGGTAAAAATATTGGGGTAAATATCAACACCGCTGGGGTCATATCAATAAACGCACCAACTAAAATCAGAATCAGGTTGATCAGCAGTAAAATTAATAACGGGTTTTCACTGAGCGTTAAAAAGAACTCACTGACCAGTTGTGGAATATGGGTGTACGACAATAACCACGACATGCCCGACGACGCGGCAATGATCAGCATTACAATAGCGGTTGTTTCACAGGCTTTCAGTAATATAGCAGGCATTTCAGCTATATTGATTTCTCGGTAGATAAATACCGACAGTACTAAAGCATAAATAACGGCAATAGCGCCTGCTTCAGTTGCGGTAAATACCCCGCCAATAATGCCGCCAATAACAATAAAGATCAGTAGTAAGCTTGGCAAAGCAGCGAGTATTTTTTCCAGCACAAGCTTAAATGGCAGTCTTGCTGTTACTGGGTAGTTGTTGCGAATAGAGTAAATAGCGCAAACAATCATCAACGCCAGCCCCACTAAAATCCCAGGTAAGTAGCCGGCAATGAATAATGCCGCTATCGACACCCCACCACTGGCAATTGCATAGATAATTAAAATATTACTCGGTGGTATTAACATGCCCGTAGTAGCGGCACTGGCCGTTACCGCTGCAGCAAAACTGGCACTGTAGCCATGTTTTTTCATCTCCGGCACCATAAAACTGCCAATCGCTGAAGTTGCAGCAACGGCAGAGCCTGAGATTGCACCAAATAACATGCACGACATTACATTTACCAGTGCCAAGCCGCCGGGTAAAAAGCCTATCATCGCCATCGCACATTCAATTAGCCGTTTAGCAATGCCGCCTTGGCCCATTATCAACCCAGATAGAATAAAAAACGGGATTGCCAGTAATGCAAAGCTATCAATCCCCCCCGCCATTTGCTGAGCTATGGTAGTGGTGGCAGGCGTGAAGTCGATGTGCATTAACAGCGCCGCTAATGTTGACAGTGCAATACACAAAGAAATAGGTACATTAATAAACAATAAAGTAAAAAAACAAACGATTAATACAATTGCCGTTAAATCCATTACGCTTGCTCCTTGAATGTTTGCTGTGCATAATTAACTAAGTTTTCAATGCAGTTTATAACTATCAGCACCCCGCTCAGCGGTAACACGATATACACATAACCCATGTTGATCTCAAGCGCTGCTGACGTTTGCTTTAATTCAAAGCTCAACATCATTAAACGACTGCCGCCATAAACCAAGATACTTAACGCAGTGAACAACACGCAGATTTCGATTAAAAATGAGCATTTATGTCTAAGCGACGGGATCATTTTTTGATAAAACAGATCAAGCCCTAAGTGGGCTTTAGTGCGATACGCATAGGACGCGCCTAACACCCCGATCCAAATCAGTAAAAAACGTGCTAACTCTTCGGTGTATGAGCTGGGCGCTCGTAAAATAAACCGTGAAAAAACTTGCCAACAAACGACGGTTACAATCGCTATCATGGCTAAAATCAGTAATCGCTCGATGATGCGATTTAAGTGTGTGTTTAGTTGTCGCATTGTGTGCCTCTACATGCTTTTTATTTTTTTAATATGCTCTGCAACCGCTGTATCAGCGAACGAAGCATGAAAATCAGCCACTTTATCTTGAAACGCTTGTTTATCTGGGTAGGTCACTTGTACGCCCTCAGCAATCACCGCTTTAAGTGCTTCATCGGATGCGTTTTGCCACAGTGAACGTTGATACTCAACTGAGTCGGCCATCGCTTGGCTTAACCACTGTTGTTGTTCACTATTAAGCGAATTCCACACGTCTAAACTGGCTAAAATCACATCTGGCACGAAAGTGTGTTCATCCAGTGAATAATATTTAGCGATTTCGTAATGACGAGATAAGTAATAGCTTGGTGGATTATTCTCTGCGCCATCTACTACACCTTGTTGCAGTGCAGCATACAATTCACCCCATGCAATCGGCGCTGCTGCGCCGCCTAAAGCTTGCACTGTTGCCACGGCTGTGGGGCTATTTAACACGCGAATTTTTTTGCCAATTAAATCTTCAGGGGTATTAATCGCACCATTAGTAGTATAAAAGCTGCGGCTGCCTGCATCGTAATAACCCAACCCTTTGAGTCTTGCAGTACTTACTTTATTAAGTAGCTCGGTACCTAAATCGCTTTTAAGCACTCGCCAAAAATGTTCGCTATCACGAAATAAATACGGAATACCAAACACTTTCATCTCTGGTACAAAGCCTTCCAGCGGGCTTGCCGATACTTTAGTGATTGATAAACTGCCTATTTGTAATAACTCAATGAGTTCGCGTTCAGACCCTAATTGACCGCCTGGGTAGATGACAATTTCCATTGTGTCATTGGAATAAAATGCCAAACGTTCAGCCATATATTCCATTGCTTGATGCACCACATGACGGGTATCGAGTGTATGCGCCAAGGTTAATCGCACTGTTTTTTTGTCATCGCTGCAACTGCTAAGCAAAAATAACGACAAAACCAGCATTATCTTTATGAGAAGATTTCTATTCATTATTATTTCTTCTTATCGCTATATGATCATAAAAGAGCTGATTATCTCAGCTCGCTCGGTTGATATTTATCCATATCATCATAATCGAGGTTTTCACCTGCCATGCCCCAAATAAAACTGTAATTTTGTGTACCAGCACCTGAGTGAATTGACCACGGCGGCGACACCACAGCTTGCTCGTTATGCACCCAAATGTGGCGAGTTTCAGTGGGCTCGCCCATAAAGTGACACACGGCTTGCTGCTCGGGCAGTTCAAAATAAAAATACACTTCGTTACGGCGATCATGTTGATGGGCAGGCATAGTATTCCAAACACTGCCCGGTTTTAGCTCAGTTAAGCCCATTTGTAATTGGCATGTTTGCACCACGGTATTGATCAGCATCTGGTTAATATCGCGCTCATTTGAAGTTTCAAGTGCTCCTAAGTGCAGTACATTGGCATCATCACGCGTTACTAACTTATTTGGGTATTTATGATGGGCAGGCGCAGAATTGAGATAAAACTTTGCTGGGTTCTTGCTGTCGTGACTTTTAAATACCACGTCATTGGTATCTTTACCTAAATACAAGGCATCTTTATAGCCAAGCTGAAAATCTTCGCCATCAGCAGTTACTGTGCCGCTGCCACCGACATTTATTACTCCGAGTTCGCGACCCGTTAAAAAGTTTGCAGCTTTTAAGTTGTCTACGGTTTCTAGCGTAAGTGACGTGCTGGTTGGTACTGCACTGCCCACCATAAAACGCTCATAGTGAGTGTATAGCCAATAAATGCTGTTCTCTTGCATGAGTTTGTCGACCAAAAACTCATCTCTTAACTGTTGGGTGTCATAGCCTTTAACTTCATTTGGCCCGACGGCATAACGTGACTCTATTTCTGTGCTCATAACATGCTACCTAAAATTAAAAATTATCGTGCTAACCAGCCACCATCAACCGCGAGAATATGGCCATTGACATAGTCACTGGCTGTTGATGATAAAAAGATGGCTGAACCAATTAAGTCTTCTGCTTCGCCCCAACGCCCCGCAGGAATACGCTTTTCAATTTCGCTATTGCGAGCGGCATCATCTTGTAAAGCTTGGGTGTTATCAGTTCTGAAATAACCAGGGGCAATGGCATTGACCTGAATATTGTGTTGTGCCCATTCGTTTGCTAATGCTTTAGTAAGACCCGCAACTGCATGTTTACTGGCGGTATAGGCTGGCACTGTCATGCCGCCGCTGTATGACAACATCGAGGCAATATTAATTATTTTGCCAAAGCCTTGTTTGATCATATTTGGCGCAACCGCTTGTGCTAATAAAAAGCTAGCATCAAGGTTTACTTTCATCACGTGCTGCCATTGCTCATACGGATAATCCACCGCAGGGCTGCGAAATATGGTGCCACCAACATTAACCAAAATATCAATACCGCCATGGTTTGCTAAGGCTGTTACTGCTAATGCGTTAACTGAATCTGCATCACTTAAGTCAGCGGCATAGTCATAAGCCTCACCACCGCGGTCTTGGATCATCTGACACGTTGTTTGGCAGCCTTGCTCTTTACTACTGCTGCAAATAACCTTTGCACCAGCAGCTGCTAAACCCAATGCTATTTGCTGACCCAGTCCACGGCTTGCACCGGTAACCAGCGCTGTTTTTGAAGTGAGATCAAATAAAGTGGCTGTCATGTTAAGTTCCTATCAATTTATTTATGCTTAATTACTAATTCAATGTAAATCGAATTGGCTAAACTTGTTAACACCCATTCTTCGCTACCGGTGGCAGTTTGTCAAATACTATTTGCCACCGGTGGCAAATATAGCTAAGATGTAACAATCAATCAGCCCATATAACGTTTATAGGTTCATATTATGCAAGCACTGAATAGAAAAAACTTTAATAAAAACAAATACCCAACAAAAATAATGCAATACGGTGAGGGAAATTTCTTGCGTGCCTTTATCGATTGGCAAATTGATAAACTCAATGAAACAACGGATCTTAACGCCGGTGTTGCGGTGATCCGCCCTATCGATTACGACGCAATTCCTTTACTTAATGTCCAAGACGGCTTGTATACCACTATTATTCGTGGCTTAAATGAGCAAGGTGAAACAGTCGCCGATCACCGTATCATTAGTTCAATCAATGAAGAAATTCCAGTTTATAAAGACTTCCCCCGTTATATGGCACTGGCTGAAAACCCTGATCTGAAAATTATTTTTTCAAATACCACTGAAGCCGGTATTGAGTACATTGATACAGATAAACTCAGTGACGCGCCCGCTAAAGCATTCCCTGCAAAATTGACGCAGTGGCTATTCCATCGCTTTAACCACTTTAATGGCTCAGCTGAGAGTGGCATGGTGATCATCCCTTGCGAGTTAATTGACTACAACGGCGAGAAACTCAAAGAAATCGTGTTTCAATACTGTCAACTTTGGCAACTACCAGAGGCGTTTACAAACTGGCTTAGTGAGGCTAACCACTTTTGCTCAAGCTTAGTTGACCGCATTGTGACAGGCTTCCCACGTGATGAGCATCAACAACTGCAAGAATCATTAGGCTACTTAGATAACTTTATGGTGACCGCTGAGTACTTTCACTTGTTTGTTATTCAAGGGCCGCAGCATCTTGCAGAATTGCTATGCTTGCAAAACAGTGACCTGAATATAAAAATTGTTGATGATATCTCACCGTACAAGCAACAAAAAGTCGGTATTTTAAATGGTGCTCATACGGCTTTAGTGCCACTGGCTTACATGGCGAACATTGATTCTGTGGGTGATGCGTTGGCAGATCCTTTGTTTGAAAAATACTTAACGCAATTAATTTTTGCTGAAATTATTCCCACTCTTGATTTACCGGAAGATGAATTAAAGCGCTTTGCCAATGATGTATTGAACCGCTTTAGAAATCCGTATATTTGCCATTTATTACTGGCTATTTCGCTCAACAGTATGACTAAATTTAAGACCCGAATTTTGCCGCAGTTACATACCTATGTAACAACAAATAACGCAGTACCGAATATGATGGCACTGGCTATTGCTGGGCAAATTTTAATGTATAAAGGCCTGCGTAATGACCAGCCAATTGCACTGAGTGATGCACCACAATGGTTAGAATTATTTAATACCTTATGGCATGACTTTGATAACAATGCGTTGTCATTAACGGCCCTTGTTGAACAAGTGCTAGGCGCAAAATGGCATTGGGAAAGTGATTTAAATACGCTGCCAGAATTAACCAGTACAGTCACAACTCACCTACGTAATATGCTCACTGAAGGTGTAGCTAGTACGCTTACTAACCAGTTAGGCCAATAATATGAAAGCATTAATTAAACTACATCCGACCGATGACGTTGCTATTGCAATGCGTAATATCACTGCGGGTGAAATACTGCCCGTTGATGGCGAAGAGATTTTAGTCAATGAGAACATTGATAAAGGCCATAAAGTGGCGCTGCGTGATATTAATAAACAAGAGAATATTATTAAATACGGCGCCCCAATTGGCTTTGCCCTAGAGCATATTCAAAAAGGCGGCTGGGTGCATACCCATTGCGTTAAAACCACCCTTAACGATGAGCTTGAATACCAGTATATTCCTGAATTTATTGAGCAAAGTGAAGCAACTCCTTCACCTGCTGTTAACCTTTACCGTCGTCAAAATGGCGAAGTCGGTATTCGTAATGAAATCTGGCTGATCCCTACGGTAGGCTGTGTCAATGGCATGATCAACCAAATGATCAAAGAGTTTAAACTTCGTCATCCACAATTAGAAATTGATGGCATTTATGCGTTTCCTCACCAGTTTGGCTGCTCGCAGCTGGGCGATGATTTAGACACAACACGGATACTGCTACAAAACATGGCACTGCATCCAAATGCGGGTGGCGCTTTAGTCGTTGGCTTAGGCTGTGAAAATAATCAATTACCGGCATTTCGTGATGGCTTAGGGGATTACGATGAAGGCCGCATTAAGTTTTTGATCACCCAACAAGCCGATGACGAAATTGAAGAAGGCGTTGCGCTACTTGAACAAATTTATGCCCAAGTAAAACAAGATAAACGTCAACCGGGTACTTTATCTGAAGTAAAGTTTGGCCTTGAATGTGGTGGCAGCGATGGTTTGTCTGGTATCACTGCGAATCCGATGCTCGGTTATTTTTCGGATTATTTAATCGCCCAAGGTGGTACCACAGTACTGACCGAAGTGCCTGAAATGTTTGGCGCTGAAACCTTATTAATGTCGCGCTGCAAAGATGAAGAGACCTTTAACAAGCTGGTCAGCATGGTGAATAACTTTAAAGGTTATTACAAAGCTCATAATCAACCGATTTATGAAAATCCGTCGCCAGGTAATAAAAAAGGCGGCATCACTACCTTAGAAGATAAATCGTTAGGGTGTACGCAAAAAGCCGGCAGCAGCAAAGTACAAGCGGTTTTGCACTATGGTGAACGCCTGCAAATACCTGGATTAAATCTATTGGATGCACCAGGTAACGACCCGATTGCCACCAGCGCACTCGGTGCTGCCGGTTGTCATATGGTGTTATTTACCACTGGCCGCGGTACGCCTTATGGTGGATTTGTGCCAACGTTAAAAATTGCCACTAATTCAGAACTGGCGAATAAGAAAAAACGCTGGATAGATTTTGACGCTGGCGTTTTAATTAACGATGTCACCATGGAGCAAGTCCACGGGGAGTTTGTTGAACTGCTAGTCAACATTGTAAACGGCCAACCCACCTGCAATGAAATAAACGACATTCGTGAAGTCGCTATTTGGAAAAAAGGAGTGACGTTATAAATGACGCCTAAGTCCATCGCAATTATTGGCGAATGTATGGTTGAGCTTAGCGGCCAACCATTTACTGCCATGCAGCAAAATTATGGCGGCGATAGCATGAATACCGCCATTTACTTAAAAAAACTCGCAGGCAATGAAGTAAACGTCAATTACGTCAGTGCTATGGGCACTGATCCACTAAGTCGTGCCCTCATCGAAAAATGGCAAGCTCATCATATTAATACCGACAATGTGCTACTCAGTCATAACAAACAACCGGGTTTGTATATGATTCAAAACGATGCATCTGGAGAGCGTACTTTTCAGTATTGGCGCAGCGATTCAGCGGCTAAATATTTAGTGCAACATGCTGATTTTAATAAAGTGCTTACAGCGCTCGCTCAAGTTGATGCTATTTATTTGTCGGGGATCTCACTGGCAATCTTATCGGAGCAAGACTGCCATACTTTACTCAGCCATTTAGCGCAGCTAAAACAGCAAGGGATAAAAATTATTTATGATAGCAACTACCGCCCTGCATTATGGTTAAGCAAAATGCACTGCCACCTTGCCAATAATAAAGCCTATGCACTGGCCGATTTAGCATTAGTGACCTTTGACGATGAAGCACAATTGTGGGGAGATAGCAGTGTTGCGCAATGTACCGAACGCTTGCACCAACAAGGCGCTCATGAGGTCGTTGTAAAACTCGGCGCGGATGGCTGCCAATACAGTAAAAAACACCCTGATAATGCCATTTCAGTCGAGCTGTTTAATACTGTCGCGGTAGAAAAAGTGATCGACACGACCGCCGCCGGCGACTCGTTTAATGCCGGTTTCTTAGCGTATTGGCTAACGGAGCAGCCTATAAAGCACTGTGCTCAAGCGGGTAATTTACTGGCCGCACAAGTGATCCAACAACGTGGTGCTATTGTTAAGATAGACACCCCAGCAATAAAAAATACCATAGAAAATAAGTAACACTATGAAAAAACGCTTTTTATTATATTTTTGTTTATTGATTACCTACTTTGGCTTGCAGGCGGCAACGCCGCCAATTGGTAGCGAGCCAAGTAAGGTATTGTATGTTGATAAAACACGGCCAAGCGCTTTTAAAACCATTCAAGCCGCGATTGATGCCAGTAGCCAGTTTAAATCGGCGATTATCTTAATTGGCCCTGGGTTATATCAAGAAAAACTGTACATCACCCGTAATAACCTCAGTTTAGTCGGCAGTTCGCTTAGCGATACGCGTATCGAATATGCGCAGCTTCGTAACAACTGGCGGGAGCAACACGATAGTGATTGGGGCGCTGCGGTGATCAATATTGCTGGCAGTGACATCAATATTGTTAATCTAACAGTGACCAACAATTATGGTCGCTTACATAACACCCATGACCATCAATTCGCTATTCGCGGCTTTGAAAATGCCACACGGATCATCTTGCATCAGTGTGATATTAGCGCCGATGGTGCTGATACATTAAGTTTATGGAATAAAGACAATGGCCTTTATTACCATTCTTATTGCTCATTTACTGGGGCAACGGATATGGTGTGCCCGCGTGGTACGGCGCTTATCGAACACTCAACATTTTTCAATCTGAAACAAACGGCAACCTTGTGGCATGATGGTGAGCGTGATCCAGAGCAAAAACTCGTCGTTGCCAACAGTACCTTTGACGGGGTGAAAAACTTCTGGCTTGGCCGCCATCACTATGATGCGCAGTTTTATTTATTTAATAATCAATTTTCAAAAAATTTGGCCGATAAAGCCATTTTTAAGAAAACCTATAAGGACGCTTCACGCAATCGTAACAACTATTATGGTGATCGTTACTACTTTTATGCCAATCAGAGCCCAATGGATTTTCCTTGGTTAGCAACCAATATAACCCAAGCTCAACACACGCAGTTTACTGAACCATCATTAGAGCAATGGGTATTTAAAAACAACTGGCAGCCTAGTAAGGTGCTTAGTGAACTACAACAAGAAATACAAAATCAACAATTTAAAAGCGAGCCATTTACGTTATAAACATCAGTAATGCCTCGCAATCGAACCTGAGTGCATACCTAAGCCTACTTTTTTAAAATAACTGCTGTGAGACGCTTATTTTATTTAAGTAGACTTCCTCTCATGGGTATGCACTCGAATTTACCACACCACTAACTTGCCACTAAGGCGCCGCTTTGCCATCAGCGTCGATGCCACGCTTCCAATACGCTGAACACACGATTCTTGCACTAGGGACAGCAAACTGCTCTTTGGCAAGATTTTGAATTGTGCGCACAAGTGCAGCTTCAAGCCCCATAAAAATGATTGGCGTATCGGTGTACTGCTCTAAACAGTGCGTGATCTGCTCCAGCAACTCTGTTTGCGGCTCGGTGGTAACTAGCCAGTTAATGCGATGGTTAGTATGTGCCTCTATCGTATCAAGTGTGATGATATCTTGCGAGTCAGCAATATGTATAAACACATCAACATTGGCACTTGCCGGTAGTTGCTGCAAATAGCCGTTAATTGCGTTGACAGAGGTTAGATCTGCAATCATTAAATATTGCGACTGACTAAAATCATCCAGTTTTTTAGGGCCTGGTCCTGCAATAGCCAATTTATCACCGAGTTTGGCCTGTTTTGCCCAGTCAGTGGCTATACCGCGATGTTGATTAACCACAAAATCAAGGGTAATTGTATGCTTAACAGGATCAATCGCCCTAATTGTATATGAGCGTTTAGGTGCTGGGTTAGCTGCTTTAAGGTCAATTTCAACCTCTTCTTGACCATAATGCGGAAGTAATACTTTTACATAGGCACCGAGTTGATCCACTGGAAAATCATAAAACTCATCACCTCCAACGACCAAACGCTTTAAATGCGGGGCAATATCTGTTGTGCTGATCACGGTTGCACGGCGTACTCTTCTCGTCATGTTTGTCTCCTCACACGGTTAATTCATTGTTTAATTGCACAACGCCCCATTAGTTGATAAAGTCAACTATAAAGAATTAATTGACTTTGTCAACTAACTAGGTGGAATATGCCACAACAAAATTTAGCTTCAACTCTCTTTGCACTGACACAAAGCTATCGGCTGATTGTAAGAGACGCTATCAATGCCAGCGAATTAGGATTAAATGCATTGCATGTTAAGTGCCTGCATATCATTGCCGATACTAGGGACTGCACAGCCAATGACATCGTCAATGAAACACAGCGTGATAAAGCACAAATAGCACGCTTAATTAAAGAGTTGCTGTCTTTATCCTTGATCACCAAGTGTGCGGATGAAAATGATAAACGCTGTTTTATTTTGTCATTTACCCAGCGTGGGCAAACACTTTATCAAACCCTTCAACAAGCCGAGCAGCGCGTTGATAGCTTACTCTGCCAAGGGCTTGACCAAGCACAAATTGATAATTTTTTAATGGTCGCTAACACTATGATCAACAATATAAAAAATGAATAACATCGGTAATATGCGCTGGCGACACTAATCTAACTCTTGGCATTTTAACGTGCTAAGCACTATACTGTACAAACGTACAGCATAGTGTGTTTTTATATATGCTTGTTATTCCTATTTATATCGAAGCGGGTATTTGTGGCTTTGAATCTCCTGCCGCGCAATACCAAGAGCTGGGGTTATCCCTCGATCAATTATTGATTAAACACCCTGATGCAACCTTTATCGGTATCGCCTCTGGTGAGTCAATGCAAGGCGTGGGGATTTTTGATGGTGACTTACTCTTGGTTGACCGCGCTGAGGAAGCCAAAAATAATGATGTGATCGTGGCTAATTTAAATGGTTTATTTGTGTGCAAATTACTTGATAAAACCAATGCTCGGTTACTGTCGGCGTCGCCATTATACGGCCCGGTGCAATTGAGCCAAGAAGATGAATTCCAATTAGAAGGTGTGGTGACACGTTCTATCCGGCTACACCGCACAAGCCCTGAGTTATACCAATGTATGCCTTAGTCGATGCAGTGGCATTTTATGCCAGCGCCGAGAAAGTATTTGATCCTGCACTGCGTACTAAGCCTGTTGTCGTACTGACTAACAATGATGGCTGTATATGTGCCGTGTGCCCTATTGCACGGCGGCTAAATATTCCTAAGTTTCAGCCTTACTTTAAAGTTAAACATTTATTAGCCAAACACAATGTAGTTATTCGCTCATCGAATTATGAGCTGTATGCCGACTTAAGCGATAAGATGATGAATATAATCAGTCGCTTTTGTGATAATCAGTTTGTGTACTCGATTGATGAAGCGTTTTTGCACTTTAACGGCTTTACCCCACTCATTAATGACTGGCATCAATATGGTCAGTTAATTCGCCGTACCGTTTGGCGCGAGACAAAGCTGCCCGTTGGGGTTGGCTTTGGTCCAACGCCAACCCTTGCCAAAGCGGCTAATCATGCAGCAAAGAAACTCAACGGTTTTAATGGGGTTGCAGTGATTGATAGTGAGCAAGCACGACAACATATTTTAGCCGCTATGGATGTGGGTGATGTTTGGGGCGTTGGCAGACGCTTAACTAAAAAGTTAAAACTACTTAATATTAACAGTGCGCTTGATTTAGCTCAGCAATCCCCACCTCGCATGAAACGCTTATTTAGCATCATGCTTGCCCGTACAGTGGATGAGTTAAACGGCCGCCCAACCTTAAATTGGCATGACGTACAGCAAAATAAACGCGAGATATTTTCAACCCGCAGTTTTGCAACTAGGTTAAGCTGCCCTATTGCTTTAAAAACAGCGTTAGTGAGTCATGCCATGATTGTTGCACGTAAGCTACGCGCCCAACACTCAGTCACTAAGCGATTGCTGCTGTTTATTGCCAGCTCACCCCATGAGCAACACTACACAAAAAAATCGCTTATTTATGAACTCCCTCACGCGAGTGCCGACAGTACTACCTTTGCTAATGCAGTAACGGCTATTTTCGAGCAACTGTATCAAGTAGGCGTACCTTATTATAAATGTGGTGTAGGGACATTAGAGATAAGCACTGCGCAGTTTCAGCAACAAGATTTATTTACTCAAAAAACAGATAATATTAACTTGATGGCCTGTTTAGATGCAGTCAACAAACGTTACGGTGCAGATAGCTTAACGCTTGCAAGTCAGCAACAAACTAACCAATGGCATATGAAGCGCACTTTTTTATCGCCCCACTATACAACCCGCTGGCAACACTTGCCAAAAATAAGCTGTTGTTAGCGTTGTAATTCAAACTGACAAAGGACATCGCTGTTTTCGACACTGTATGTAAGAGTCGTTGGTGAGATAAAGCGCAGCGTTTGGCTGGTATCTAAATTATCTACCTCATTCTCACAGCGAGTATGGCGTAGTGACATGGTAATACTTTGCGTGGTGTATTTATACTTAGTAGTGACTAAACAAAAGTTAGCGACTTTATTGGTTTGTGTGCCATGGTGTAAGTTGTTAAAAATGATTTCATCGCCGAGCTTAAAGCCAAGATCAGGCTCATTTTCATCAAGCAATGCTAACGCTCCACTAGCACACATTTTAGCGTCACCAGATACTAATTGATAACTGCCAACCTTAGTGTTGAATAAATTAATAAACTGACTCTTATTACTGGGTAACTCAGTTTTAGCGCATAATATATTGCTTACTAAAAGACTGCTTACCCATAGTAAAATTTTATAGTAATGCATTAAAAAACCTACTTTTAGGAATATAAAGAGCATAGCACACTCAAGCATGTGCTTTCTAAGATCATCGCTATAATATTTAAGATAAAAAAATCCCTTGATAAACATCAAGGGATTTTGATTATTTTACTTGGTACTTTTAAATAGTTAAGAGTAATTAAATTCTCTAACCCTTCTATAAAATACACATGTTAATAACACCAGAAGCATGAAAGCTAATGAACCACCACTTTTCTTACTATCAACAGTATTAGGTTCAACGACGACCTTTGGTACATCCTTAACCGTTACAGTAATAGCCTTCTCAACATCAGCTTCACCATCAGAAACCACAACTTTAAAAGCAAGTTCACTAGGCTGGCTCACATCTGGCGCGGTAAACTTAAGCGTATTTGTATTTACACCATCAAGTATTACTTCTATACCTTTTGTTTGTATCCAAGTATAAGTAAGTGCCGCTGACTCTTTATCTGATGCCGTAGCTGTAACAACCACTTCAGTTGCTTCATCGACAACTAGAGTTGAATTGTTTAGCTCAACACTTGGAAGTTGGTTAATGTGTAAAAAATCAATTTTATAATCATGAGAAAATTGCTCATAGCCATCAAAAATGGTTAGATTAACAATCCCCACCACAGATTCGGTTAGCTCACCAACATTGAGCAATACTTTGCCATCTGTGTCTGTTTTGCTTATTGATATTTGTGGATGCTCAACATGCCACTCAAATGTTAAATTATCACCATCAGGGTCAACAGTGTTTGTCGCATCAAGCACAACTTCAGTTAACTCTTCAACACTTTCAGGGATTGTAGCATTTAATATCGGTGCTTTGTTGAGGCTTTGTTCCGCTAGTTTTGCAACCACTTCAATCAAGCCATTCACTTTGCCGTCTAAATCAAATTCACTGCCATCAACAATAGCAAACGTTGCACAACCCGGGCACGCTCGTTCATACACATTACCAGAAAGTGCAGGCACAGATTTCCATCCCGTATTTGATAATACACGGATTTGTAGGTGTGAACTTAGTAGCGAATTAACACGCTGTGGTATCGCAATTTCAGCACTGTTTGCCATATTTGCAAGGGTGATATTTAAATTAACCAAATCACTCTTAGCTTGAAAATGTGGTTCAACTATATCTAGCTCAGTAAAGTGTTCAGCTAAGCTCTGCTCATCTATAGACATATCTGCAATTACATCGTCTGCTGAACTTTCCTTAATTGTACCTACAGATAAATGATTGAATTGATCAACACTCTGTACAAAATCTCCCGATGCCAATATAGCAGAGTGAGTAAATGCAGAGTTATCTAGGTAATCAGCAATACCATCTTTGTCACCATCACCCACACCTTCTTCAAAATCAGGTATACCATCACCATCAGTATCAGCCTCACGATCATCAAATGTAACATCGTCTATAACTTGTAACTTAATAACTTTAGATACCACAACTTCATTATCAACTTTACCTGTCATTGACAGTTCAAAAAAGTCACCATCAAGTGTACTTGGATCAAAATTAACAGCCCAACCAGACTCACTCGAAAGGTATTGAGTAAACGCAGTATTTGGAGATACCTCTAATTCAAGGTCGTATTGAGAATTTGATATAGGTAACCCTAAAACTTTAATTTCTGCAGAGAAGTTATTTAATGAGCGCTGCACTGTTTTATTGATTATTTTACCATTTTGACGCAAGTCTATTGTTAACGAAGGAGAAGCCTCTTCTTCCAAATATACCAACGTGCTGGTGTCGTTCTTATCAACAAAGACATGACTTCTGCCATTAAGCGTAATAACTGCAGGGTTTTGAGACGAAGGACGTTCTAACTCAACTTTGATGGGGCCATACAAATATGTCGAAAAGTAATAGTTTCGATTATTCATATTCAAAGAAAAGCTAGTATAAGTTGAAGGACTTTCACCATGGATGAACAAATCAACAACTATTTTACCACTTTGATACACTTGGGTATACGGTTGAATACTCACCTCAGGGTAAATACTAGCAATTAAATTACCGGTTGCGCTATTGCCCGCACCATCAGTCACCGTAACAGGAACTTGTACATTGCCTGTTCTGAACATAAAGCTACTGTCAATTTCTAACGAGCTAATACCTGATGCAGCCTCATCAATTACATAGCTATTTGTAATAGCATCTTTAAGCCCTACTAAGGTATTGCCATAAAAAGAAACAGAATACCCCTCTCGGATCGCTGGTGGTGTAGTATCAACAATCGTTACTGTTTGAATCGCTGTTGTTTCATTACCAACAAAATCGCGCGCTACCCAGCTTATTTGATGCTCACCTAAAGGAAATGCCGATCCATTTTGCATATACACATCCGGCTCTAAGCGCCCATTATCAGTCACCTCAGGCAAAAAGACATTTGGTACATAGGTATTTTCAGATGTGGCTTCAATTGTAATAGGTTCAAGGTTACCAAAAACGGGGGCTTGATTTTCACCTAAGCTTGCATTATCTGGGTGGCTATCTTCGCTATCATATACACCGTCAGAATCACTGTCTCTGGCTCGAGGGTTAGTTTGAAGGTTAAACTCTTCTAAATTAGATAAGCCATCATAGTCAATGTCAATGGTGGCATCATATGGCACGAGTACATTAAGGTCATTTTCATATTCCCAATAATCAGGAATACCATCCTCGTCAGAGTCCGCGCTAGTATCAAGTTCCGTAAACCATTTAAAGTTATCAAATGATACCCTCTGATAGTTCTGTGAAGTCTTTTCAAATTTAACTTTTACAATATTATATCCATCATCAACAGGTAATAATAAACGTGATGTAGAGTGTTCTGATTCAATGACACTGCCGTTCACACTAACTTCTAAAAGGTGGCTATAATTAGTTTGATAGTCAAAGGTAATAAAACCCGAAGAAAAAATCCCCGCAATAGCAAAACCTGAAACACCAGTGACATCATTCTGAGCTAGGATTAAACTCGCATTGCCATCAGTGAACCAATCTGTATTTCTTTCCCAGGTTCCTATATTTAAAGCAAGCTTAGTAAAGTGATTCGGTAACCTTCCCTCTTCAAAACTTTCATTTAGCAGCTCAAAGCGTTGAGGTGTCGATGTTGAGTCACTAGCACTACTTTGTGCATAAAACTCTTGGATGTTAGTGAAACTGTCGTTATCAAAATCAGAGGTCGCATCATCTGCATCAAGCGGTGACAAGTTTTGAGTAACTTCGTAAGCATCTGACATTTCATCGTTATCAGAATCACCCGATGTAGGGTTTGTACCTAAATTAAACTCTTCAAGCGCTGACAAACCATCAAAGTCATGGTCAGACAGTGCATCTGTGGGGTCTAAACGATCAAGCCCGTATTTTAATTCCCAATAATCTGGAAGTTGATCTTGATCGGTATCTGTTAGGTCACTTTCAGAATAATATACAAAATTATCAAGCCAAACAGTATCTTCTCCACGTGAAGATGAAACATCCTTTTGGTATTTAAACTCTAATCGATGAAGGCCACTAGGAACATCAATAATGACTGTTGTAAACGAAGAGGAATCTTGATTTTGGCTGTTAAAAACGTTCACGCCATCAATAAATACATATAAATGATCACAACATGACTCAGACTCTACCTTATAGTCGAACAGTAAAATACCCTTTGCAAATAAACCTGCAACATCAAAGCTACTAAATTGAGAGTCATCTATATCACCAGCTCGAATACTCTGCAGTCCATCCGTTGTATAGTCATTAGTAATAAACCAAGGAGCTGTTGAACCTTCCACCTGATTTAACCAAACAGGCAAAGTGGGTGATTCAAACGAAGATGTAATATTTAAAAGTTCAGGAAAAGAGCTTGCAAGTTGAGGATCAGTGCCTGAAAAATATTCTGATAAATTATCAAAACCATCATCATCTGGATCTTGAGTTGCATCTGAAGCATCATCAAGGTGCAGAGCATTATCATATTCCCAACCATCTGGCATTGTGTCGCCATCTGTATCTGAGTTATTAGGAAGGCCATTATTTAAAAACTCAAGAAGGTTTGATAACCCATCCCCATCAAAATCTAAAGCTGCATCTTCACTGCTATAAATATCAAGTTCATGTATTAATTCCCATGAGTCAGCAATACCATCTTCATCTGAGTCTAAAAAGTCACTACCAATATATACATTATCAATAAAAACAGCATCTTCTTCGGTTGAAACAGAGATATCTTTAACATAAGTAAATTTCAAGGTGTTAAAACCAGCAGAAACAGGTACTGATATTGCTTTCCAATCGATATGTCCTGATTCTTGAACAATAACCTCATCATTCAAATAAACGTTTAAAAAGTCATACCCAGCCTCAGTTCTAAGCATGTAGTTAAAGCTTACAAAGCGTTGTTCAGCCGTTAAAAAGTTAAATTCAACACTGGTTTGATACGAGTCATCAATATCGTTATTCGTAAGTGCAAAACCTTGAGAGTCACCAACTTCTTTTACTTGCCAAGGCGTGATGGAATTTGAGGAGATAAATTCACTAGGTAATTGACCATCGTCAAAATTAAACACGGCTTCTTCAAGAACACTCGGTGTAGAGTTAGAATCTGATGGATCACTATCACCAAAAAACTCAACAAGATTAGTCCAAGTGTCATTATCTAAATCTAACTGCGCGTCAGATGAATCAAGTGGATTTAGCTCAAAAGACACTTCCCATCCATCAGGCATTTTATCTGAATCTGAATCGGCGATAAGTGGGTCAGTTAAATGAACGTTTAACTCATCGTAATCGGATAAATTATCAGCATCCGAGTCCTGAGCATTAGGCAACGTATTTGCAAGATATTCTTCAAGATTTGATAAACCATCCTGGTCTAAATCAAGGAGAGCATCATCAGCTGAATTAGGGTTCAAACCATATAAAAGCTCCCAATTATCGTCCATTGAATCTAAGTCCGCATCAATAAACTGAATGTTATCGCAACTTATTTCAACATTTTGAAATGTATGAATTACATCAATAGCGCTATAAGATAAGTCAATTGCAGCATTGATTGCACCACAAGCACCATCAACGAAATCAGTCGAGTTCACCCAGTAATTTTGGTTTGCTCTGAGCATTATTTCAAATGCTTTACGCGGGTTCCAACCTTCAGTGTTAGAGAGTAAAAAAAATGCTCGGTTAAAAACGCCACTGCTATGATGAACATCCATGCCATAATAAAAATCACTGGCTCTACCTATCGAATAGCCATCAAGAGAAGGGGTTTCAAAATAGCGTAATGCAGGGATCTCTATTGAAATGTCAGCACCAGAAAGCCAATCAGTTTGTCCCCGTAAGAAGTATTCAGCGGCTTCACCAGCCATATCAGAAAACGACTCATTAATACCACCAGACTGATCGTAATAAAAAAGATCAGAGTTTTGACTAGTAAAACCATGGCTTACTTCATGGGAAACAATATCTAGAGATACTAAAGGGTGATATAAGTCAGATCCATCACCAAAGGTCATGGCTTCACCATTCCATGTAGCATTATCCCAATTTTCACCATAATGAACACGCATCAACAATTGAAAAGTTAATGGTGCAGTGTCATACCACTGTTGATACATATCGAAAACGGCAGTACCGAAGGCATGCGCGTCATTGAGTGGCGAGTAAGCACCATTGATCTCTTTATGTGTATTACGGTCGCATGCAAATGAAAAAGCTTCGGATGGCTCGAAACCTGACTCCATAGAGACTGTTTTTACTTTTTCGTTTTCTAAAAAGCACACGTCACCACCCTGAGTAACATCAAGAGCGGGGAAATCACTACCATATTCATAAAGTCCCGTTTTTACATTACCACCAGGTCCCGTAGCATGTGCGTTTTGAATATTATTCCACTGTTTAAAAATTCGATAATTTGTTTCACCAATTAAAGCTATCGGCCGCTGCTCAAAGCCATTATTAAGTACTTTAAGCTCTATTAATCGAACATAATATGATTGGCCATTTTCAATAAAAATATAGCGTTCATTAGAAATAAGCTGTTGATTTGATATAGAGTCTAATTTCGCACCTTTTAATAGCGCATTGATAGCTATTGAATCATCAAACTCTGTGCTGGCAGTTTGTTTTAGTGCCTCAAAATTAATATCTTTAGCAAAAAAACCACTTATATGTTGATTATTTTTCTTAACCCGAATTTGCTGCCCCCAAATAGGCACTCCAGCTAAGTATTGTTGCATCTTTTTAGTTGAATTTTGTACCGATGAAACAACTTGTTTAGATTTAGTAAAATGAGGTGACTCTAATTCTATAAAATATGAGTCGCTGGATGCCATCGCTTTTGCAACTGTATTTTGTTCTAACAGAGCTTTAATTTCGAGGGAAGACGATTTAGTTACTCGCTGCGAAGTCGCAGCGTGAGAATTAAACGAGCTTAATAAGCAAAATGCAATTAAACCCGAAGAAAGTGATTTATACATAACATTCCTATGTCGTATATTATTATTCAGTTTGCGTTCATAAAAACCAAAGGAATGTAACATAAATATTAGCGTGGAGTAACTACTTTAGACCCAAAACAAATACATCAAAAAGAATAAAAGGACTAAAGTTTATGAAGTCAATAACATTCTAGGAAAATAGGGTTGATTTATGACAACCCAAAAGAAATAGATACGTAGGAATACTTTTACATTACTGCCAATACTTAGCAAAAAGTTGCGGGTAAGCCTGCTTTAAAAACTTAGGTTTATCTTTGAAGCGTTTACCCTTTGGCTGTTCAAGCCCGGAAGGAACAAAAGGCAACTCGTCTTCGTTACGTTCTTCGTACAGTAAACCAGCTATTAAATCGTATTCATCTAAGTACGGATAAGGCTGCTCATTTAAATGATAGACAGGAGTGCACTGGGCTAATGAATCGGCATTTTCAAGGGCGGCATTAAAGGTCGTTTCACCACGAGAAATCAACCAACAACGAAATTCAGAGAAGCCATAATCGTCGTTGCAACCAGCCATTACAAACGCAGCGCCAAATAACTCCCAAGTATAGCTTTGACGCATACAAAGGCTAAATTGTTTATCAAATTCAATAAGCTGCTCATCTGTCAAATCGCTCAGTAGCGTTTTTAACCGTTCACTTACCGACTCTGGCTCGGCGGTTTTATCGGGAACGGTAACTAATTGCCAAAACTCGCTAGACGAAAGCACACTCATGACAGGATCTCTTTCACACGACCAACTTGGCCATCTTCTAATTGCACTTTAATACCATGGGGATGATTTGCTGACTTGGTCAGCAACCGTGAAACAATACCGTTGGTAAGCGTGCCACTGCGTTGGTGTTGTTTTAAAACTATGTTGACTTCAGTACCTGGAGAAATTTGTGAACGAGTAGGAACAGCCATAATACACCTCTTTTGCTATTTTATTGAATTATAGCTACATGTATCACTGATACCAAACTTAAAGTACAGTGATGATGATGTTTTCGTGCTCAATTGCGGTAAAAATGAACTCTTTAACTGTTAAATCAATGCTCGCAAGTTCCTTGCTAAGTATATGTTTGATTAATAGTGTATCTTGATTTTTCGTTGCTTGTTCAAGTGCCAACTGATCTTTAAAGAAACAGCTAATTTTAAGTGACGTAGCTGGTTTTTTTATATCTATATCATGAGTTAACCAACTAAACTCTGTTACTTCATCTTTAATACATTCACAGGCACGCGTTAAAGTCGTACGTAATACTTTATCAAATTGTTTTTGTGTTTTAGTCATTATCGGTTGTTTGCTCTGCTTCGCGTTGTTTTTTAAATTCGTCGTAGCTATCTTGTTGGCGTTTTACGCACTCATGGTACTCTTTATCTGCCATATAACTACATTCCCCAAGCCGCGCAGCTTGGATTTCGTGATAGCGCGAATCTGAACTACAGGCGGTTAAAAACAGTACCAGCACAATGCTCATTACATATTTTAGCTTATTAAAAAGCATTAAAAATTCCTTACATTTTTAACTGGAAAAGTAATTCATCCACGGCGATTTTACTGTATATTGCAGACGTTTTATATCACTAACCGTTAAGGGCTTATTATGATGTTGTCGCAGTTACAAGAGCTGTTCCAGCGTATCGATAAAAGTAAACTATTTCAATCATTTGTTATCGCCGTTATTGTGGTATCAGCGCTCACCGTTGGTGCGCATACTTATTCGTTACACCCCACTGCTGAACTTGCTTTACACTGGATGGACATTGGCATCACGGTATTTTTCTTAATAGAACTCATTATCCGCTATGTGGCGAGCAAAGGTATCAAAGACTTTTTTAGCAAAGGCTGGAATATTTTTGACTTTATAATCGTCATTGGCAGTTTATATCCTGCTGCAGGTTCAAGCATTTTTATAGCCCGTTTACTGCGAATATTCCGTGTACTACGGTTAGTCTCTATGGTGCCAGAACTACGTTTACTGGTTAATTCATTATTAAAAGCCATACCGCAAATGGGCTACATTGCGCTGTTAATGTTTGTTATTTTCTATATTTATGCCGCAACTGGCAGCATGTTATTTGCTGATATAAACCCATTTCTATGGGGTGATGTATCAATCTCAATGCTGACTTTGTTTAGGATTGCAACCTTTGAAGATTGGACCGATATCATGTACGAGACCATGGCGGTCTATAAACTTAGCTGGATTTACTATCTTACATTTATATTCTTAACAGCGTTTGTGTTTTTAAACATGATGGTAGGCGCAATTCTTGAAGTGATGTCAGAAGAGCATCGTAATGCCCGAGAAGAGCAAGCTGATATTGATTCTCTGCCCGCAACCCAAGGGCAAATTAATGAGCTCAAAGCGCAAGTTACAGAGCTTACACAATTGATTAAAAATCAACGTTCATAAGTCACTAAAAATAGGCCAGCTTAGCTGGCCTATTAGTTACACTTTAAATCTGCCTACCAACTCGGTTAATACTGACGAAAGTCGATTCATTTTATCGCCATTTTCATGAGTCGCATTAGCAATATCACTGACATCATCAGCAACATTTTTTATCTCTGTAACATTACGATTAATGTCTTCCGCAACATGTTGTTGCTCTTCAGCTGCGGTCGCTATTTGTGTGTTTAAATCACTGATAGTTGCAATCGATGTGGTGATCTCAGCAAACTGTTGCTGCGCCGAGTGCGATAGCTCCACTGTTTTATGCGTACTTTCAAGACTGCGGTTCATTTCATTGGACACTTGCGCAGACATACTACGTAGCTTATCTAGCTGTGATGCAATCTCTTGCGTTGATTCAGCAGTACGTTGCGATAATGCGCGTACTTCATCGGCTACGACTGCAAAGCCTCTGCCATGCTCTCCAGCCCTTGCAGCTTCAATGGCGGCATTAAGTGCAAGTAAATTTGTTTGTTCTGAAATACCGCGAATAACATTCAAAATCGACATGATGTTTTCACTTTCAGCGTCAAGCTGCGAAATATCAGCACTGGCTTTGGTGATCACCACAGAGAGTTGCTCAACACTTTGCACTGTTTGTGTGATCACCGATTGACCAAGCTCTGACGCTTGTTGCGTTTGCATTGCAAGATCAGCAGCATTAGCACAACTTGCCGACACTTCATTGGCAGTCGCAGCCATTTCGTTAATTGCCGTGGCAGCCATTTCCAGTGCTTGTTGCTGTTGTGAAGTTGCCCCTGTTAACTGTCCTGCCTGTGACGACGTTTGTTGCGATGCATCAGACACATCTTTAGCACATTCATTGATTTGAGTAACAAGCTCAGCAATCAAGTTTAAAAACAGATTAAAACTATTGGCAAGCTTTGCCGTTTCATCTTTGGTTGTTATTGTGAGCCGTCGAGTTAGATCACCACCGCCTTGCGCAATTTCAGCCAGACCATCACTGACTTCAACTATAGGTGAAGAAATTACTTTTGAGATATAACTTGCGATCAAAATGAATACAATAATTAGCACCGCACTAATAATTAAAATTGTAAAGGTCATGGTGTTTGCGGCGCTCATCACCTCTGACTTTTCAACTAAACCAATAAATTTCCAGCCCAACTTAGCTGAAGTATATATATTGGCAATAAAATCTTTGTTATTAATAACAATTTCAAACTGACCTTGGGTATTAGCAGCTAACTGCTTGTACTTCCCACCCGCAATATCAGCTAAACGTTTAAAACGAAAATCTTCATTTTTAACATCAACAAGTACATTTCCCGTATCTTCAATCAGCATTAAGTAACCAGTTTCACCCAGCTTAATATTGGCAATCATTTCTGTCAGTCCTTGCAAAGAAACATCCATTCCCTGTACACCGATAATTTGTCCATTATCTTTTATTGCTTTTACAGTAGAGACAATAACCATATCGTCAGCTGCCCAATAGTAAGCACTGGTGCGAACCGTTTTACCGCCCGCAGATTTACCTGCTAAATACCAAGGTCGAGAGCGTGGGTCATAATTGGCATTAACTTCTCCCGCTGGCCACTGAATATAGCCACCTTGTTCATTGCCCATATAAATATAAGCAAGTCCAGGGTGAGTTTGGCCGAAGTGATCAAACTGTTGAAATGCGGCACGTTCAACACTGCTGCCCTGAAGATGTTTTAGCATCACCGAATTATTTGTATCGACATGAGTTTTGACATCTTGCTTAGCAGCTAAGACCATTTGATGTGAAGCTAGATAAGCAACATTTTTTTCTATTTCGGCAAAAAATATAGCGATACCATTATCTATTTGCCGTGCTTCTCTTTCGCTCATTTGCGCAAAGTTATCAATAGCTTGTTCTCTTGTTTGCGTGATAACAAGGGCTGCAATAATAAAAAGAGGTAAGGCGATGGCTGAGGCAAAAGATAGTTTTAATTTTTTTGATATATTCATACATAGGAGGCCAAATAGAGACTCCCATAAAGATAGTAAGCTATTGAGTATTCAGCAAGAAACGATCTAACTAAATTAACTAAGCAGTGACAAAACTAAAGCGATGCAAAAAGACAACAGCAAAAGGGCTGGCACATTGCCAGCCCCCTATATTAACTAGAATAAATGGCTGCTGGTAAACTAATGTTTGTTATCAACAATAATACGCAGCATGCGACGCAGTGGCTCGGCGGCGCCCCATAATAATTGGTCACCAACGGTGAACGCACTAATGTATTTAGGGCCCATTGCTAATTTACGAATACGCCCTACCGGAATACTTAACGTGCCAGTGACTTTAACTGGAGTTAAATCTGTAGCCGTAATGTCACGCTCATTCGGGATAACTTTAACCCACTCATTATGTGATGCCAAAATCTGTTCGATTTTCTCAACGCTAATGTCTTCGCGTAGTTTAATGGTCATCGCTTGTGAGTGACAACGCATTGCGCCAATACGCACACATAAACCATCAATTGGCACCGGCTGTTTACTTGAACCTAAAATTTTATTTGCTTCAACTTGCGCTTTCCATTCTTCTTTTGATTGACCTGATGGCATTGGCACATCAATCCATGGAATTAAGCTGCCTGCTAACGGCACGCCAAATTGGTCTTGCGGTAAATCGCTTGAGGCAATTTGCTGTGTGACTAGTTTATCAATTTCTAAAATCGCTGCTTGTGGATCGGCCAGCTTATCAGCCACGCTTGCATGAATAGAGCCCATTTGCGCAATCAGCTCTTTCATATTACGGGCACCGGCACCTGATGCTGCTTGATAAGTCATTGGGCTTACCCATTCAATCAGGTCTTGCTCAAATAAACCGCCTAATGCGAGTAACATCAATGAAACGGTGCAGTTACCACCCACATAGGTTTTAACACCTTGCTGTAAACCTTGCTCAATGACGTCTTTGTTGACCGGATCAAGGACAATAATACTGTCGTCGCTCATCCGCAGTGCTGATGCAGCATCAATCCAAAACCCGTGCCAACCCGCTTCACGTAATTGTGGGTATACAGCTTTGGTATAATCGCCACCTTGGCAGGTAATAATGATGTCCATTTTTGCCAGCGATTCAACATCCATTGCATCAAGTAATGGTTTTGCAGGACCCGCTAAATCAGGGCCAAGTTGACCGGTTTGCGAAGTAGTAAAAAAAGTAGTATCGATATTAGCAAAATCATTTTCTTGTTGCATACGCTCTAATAACACAGAGCCAACCATGCCCCGCCATCCGACCAATCCTACTTTTTTCATTGTTTGTTCCACTGTTTGAGTCATAAGAAATACCTAATACGTTAAAAATTAAAATTCATTGCGTGAGATTTAATTTTTATAGCCTCCTAAGCTAACACCACCAGCACACTAAAACTAGTCAATAAACTGTAACTTAAATATTTTTCATAATGTAAAACTGTGCAATAACATACAGCATTTATTTTAAACTTTAATAAAAGCTTAACCTTGTTGAAACCTATATTTACCAAGCTTAGTAAGCACATTAGATAAAGATGTTTTGTGTAATTCTACATTCAACTAAAGGAAAAGATAATGAAGACACTTACTTTCGCTGTACTTGCTTTAGCATCACTTAATGTATTTGCAGATACAACACTTTCAGCGAGCACAATAACGCTAAAAGAAAATGAAAAAGTATCTTTTGAGCGCGCAGAAATAAATATGGAAGAACAACAAGGCGTATTAATCAATACTGCAACAACCTATTACAGTCCAAAGGTGTGGATAAATGGACGCTTAGAGCTGTTTTTTGTTGGCTCTACAAATGGAAATCAATTTTGTGAAGAGCGTGGTCACAACCAAGAAATCTCTGGAAGCACAATTACCTGCGGAGAAGATGAAAGCGCCTATGGAGACTTTGATTGGTATAACCAAACATGGGGAATGAAAAGCACGGGTAGTAAAAATCAATGTTACCCGCTTTATGCAACTATAAAGTGCCAATAAAGTATTGAATTATAAAATTATAGCCCTGTATCAGTTACAGGGCTACTAGCTATTTACTACCTTAGAGACGATGAACTGAGCCTATATAATCAGTAACGCCATCACTACAACTTTGCGCATCATCACCGTTAAACTCCTCTAGTATATAAATTTTTACAGACGCCCCTGAATCTTTAGCTTCAGCAAGCCTTTCTAAAATTTGACCAAATTGACTATCTTGATAAGCTAGCGTTAACTTATCATTATTCCTATGAGTTATGCTATTAGTTGTCTTTACAGTGACTTGGGGTAACTCTAATTGAAGGCTATTTAATCAACCCTATTACGACACAACCACCCGTTTTACAAACAGCAGATAATAAAAAGCCCTACACTTGGCAGGGCTAGGGTAATAATGGCTTATTGTAGTTGCCTTTATTAGATGACTTTAAAACTCGTAACTAAAGCTCACACTTAATTCTCTAGGTGTTTCTTCAGAACGAATTAATACGTCATTTTGTTCAACTTCAAAGTTTTGTCCCAACATATTTTTCACTTTAAGTGTTAGTGTGGTATTAAACGTTGGGTAATAACTATAAACCATGTCTAACGAGTTTAAAGGTTGTTCGTAAGCGTCATCAAAGTTATTAACACCCGCAGCTAAAATACGATCACCAAATACATTGTAGATAACAGAGGCTTGATGCATGCCATCATGTGAATCGTAATTCAGTTGTAAGTTGGCAACATACTTTGAATGCCCCGTCATACGTCGCTTTAGATTCGTAAGATCGGCGCGCTGTTCTTCTGCAATTTCAACTTCTGAATCACTGAGCGTTAAATTACCAGAAGTAAAGAAAGCACCTCCTAATAAATCACTGTGCAACTCAGTTAACCATTCAGCTTCAATACCGTAAACATAGGCTGTATCTGCATTATCAAACTGCAAAGTAAAACGGCCGTCGCTTTCTGTTAATAGCGCTTCGATTGGGTTATCAATATCTTTATAGAATGCGCCAATTGAGTAATTATCGCCATTGTCCATATAAAATTCGATACGTGCATCAAAGTTATCTAAATAGCTAGATTCTAAGAATGGATTACCAAGAGTTCGATAACCAGTAAGCGGATCTTGGAATTGAACAGGGCTTAGCTCTCGCAAATCTGGACGTACAACCGTGCTACCATAACCAAAACGAACTTGATACGATTGCTGACTATATGTCATAGATAACGAAGTAAAATACTCATCTTCCATCACACTTGCTTGTTCTATCGCATCTGCACTTAATTTATCTGCTAGTAGAGCAGGATCAAATGCTGAGCGAGAAAAAGCAAGCGCAACTTGGCGGAAGTCCTCGTAACGCACACCACCACTTAAACGCCAATCTTGAGCAAACGTGATGTCAAAAGAGCCGTAATAAGCATCAATCATTTGCGCTGCTAAGTAATCATCGGCGGTTGGTTCTTGGAACAATAACTCGACATCCGTTGAATCAATAACAGCATCGTCAGCAAAAAAACTACCAATTGAAAGTGCTTCGTCTTCACTTTGTGCTAAATCTAAAGACTGAGTTTGGCTAAAGCGATAGTTAAAAAAGTCTGTGCGGTAATCACGTGTTTTTTCAACAAAATAACCACCACCCGCAATTTCTACTTCGGCGTTATCAAAGTAAAAAACTTTGTTTACATTGACGCCCCAGTTTTCAACATCGTCTTCTAGCTCAACAAATCGATACAAATAAGGATTACCACCTAAGCTACCATTGTAAAAAGTACGTTGATATTCGCCATCTAAGTACTCATCACGAACCGTTACTTTAAGCTCACCAGGTATACTTGTAGTCGCTGTTGAGTCAGTATACTGCCAATCTACACCAACACCTTCAAGAAAACCCCAATCTAAATTGTGCATACCACGAAGTTGAAGTATTTCAAGTTCTCGTTCCTCAAAAGAGGTTAAGTGACTACGCTGCAACTGCCCAGCATCAATACTTAATGACTTTGAAGGTTCTTGGTAAAGCGCAACAGAAGCTTCATCTTCAGTATCTCGTAACATCATATAAGTTGCTGTTAAATCATGGCCTCCAATTTTATAACCTAAATTTAGAGAGCTATTTAACTTTATATTATGCTTGGTTGACACTTCTTTCTCTGTTGCAGAGTAACAAGTAAAGTCATCTTTTGAACATTCGGATTCAGATGCGTCAACAGAAGAAAGTACCGCACTAAACTTCTCAGCATTGGACCATTCATTTTCATAGGCAACTGACGCTAAGAAACCAAACGAGCCGTCTAAGCCAAATAAGTTATCAAAACGATCACCATACACAGCTTTTATACCTGCATCAGGATTTAAGCTTTCTTTCTCCAAGCCAAAATCTCTTGGTAGTGCTTTTGCTAAACTTTTATTTAAGTCTATCGCAGCAGCTTGGCCAATATCAGCCCCCTGACGTCTTGACTCTACATCTCTGATATTTCTGTATGAAATATCAGACAAGCCATTGATATAGGTATTTAGCGCTGTCTTAACTGAACCAGGTAATGCGCGTGTACCATCATCTTTACCTAACCAGTCATCACTGCCGCCATTGTATGTATAGCCTTCATCGTTTGTATCTTTATAGCTAGCACCAATCTCAACTTTAAATAAAGTATCACTTGGAATGCTCTTGGTTCTGATATTAACGTCACCACCACCAAAAGCCGCTGGCATATTAGGTGAATAGGCTTTTTGTACAGCCAAGGATTCAATAATACTTGCTGGGAAAATATCAAGTGGAATTACATTTCGGGTTAGATCCGGGCTTGGCACTACCGCACCATTTAAACGTACGCTTGAGTAACGCTCACCTAACCCGCGTACATAGATAAACTTATCGTTAACTAATGATAAGCCTGTAACACGGCGAAGTGCCGAAGCTGCATCACTGTCGCCCGTTCTAGATATTTGCTCTGAACCCATTATATCAGCAACGAATGCCTGATTTTTACGTTCATCAATTACCGCACTGGCACTGCCTTTAAGGCGTGTACCTGTTGCAACAACTTCTTCTATCGCGTCTTCATTTATTATTTCTTGTGCTTGATCAGCGAAAGAATGAAATGAAGAAAAAAGGGAGAGCAGAGATAAAGTTATTAGATTGGTTTTAAACTGCTTTTGATGTTTCATATTTATATCCTCTAAACCTAAAATTCCCTTAAAAAAGGCGCCGTAGCGCCTTATAATTAGAGCCGGTCTAGATTAATTACTAGCGCGTTGTAAAGATGCGGCAACAAAATCAGCCCACTCACTTGATTCACCTTCTTTAAGTGCACCAATATAGCCCGCGTTAGTAAAGAAAGAGTTAACTTCACTCATATCTTTAGCTGTTGTGGCTACTGCAGTACCTTGTGAATCAGTAATAGTTGCAGCTGTTGAAACACCATCAGCAGCAAGCACATTTGCAAAATCAGCAAAGCCAATTAACTGGTTATTCTCGCCACCAGTAAACCAAGAAGTAATATCAAAATTTGCTAACGAGTCAGTTAAAGGAGTATTTACGTCTTCAAAATTCTTACCACACGCAAATATTGAGCTCATAAATGCGATATCGCCATTATTTGCATTCGCATGAACGCCTGCATCCCCTGATTGGTCTTTTTCATTATATAAATCAAAACAGCCAGCACCATCTACAGATGAAGAGTTTACAAATAGCATATTAGCTAATTGCGCTTTACCCCATTCTTTCATTTCCATACCAGCACCAGTACGACGCCCTTCAGCTCCTTGATCGCCAGTAGTTACAACCGTTGCATTAGCAATTGTTGGATTAGAAACAGTCGTTACTAAATCTTGCGCATCGGCTGATAATGGATCAACTTTCGCTCCATCTGTTTCAAAGCCATGGTTACCATACTCATTTGAACGTACAAGAATAAATTGTCCATAGCCTTTCCAGCCTTCATCCCAGTCAATACCATCATCACCTGTATCAGTGATAACAATATGTTTGAGGTTAACGCTACCACCAAAAAGCTCTATGCCATCATCAAAACCATTATGAACATGCACGTAATCAATCGTTGTGCCTGAACCTACAGCATTAAGGGTTAAACCATTGAGTTCATCACCTTCAACACCAAAACCCGCATATTTAATAACTATATGCTTTAGGATACCGCTGCTATCTTGCGGATCATTACCACCATAATACGACACAATGCCTTCAGCAGCATGGTTACACATATCCTGCGCAGCTGCTGCAGCTGTACAACGAATAGAATGACCACGTCCATTTACTTGAACGCCACCCCAGTCACCAATTTGTGCGGTTGTTGAGTCATCACCATCAACTTCTTTGATGCTAGTGAAAACAATTGGTTTGTCTACCTCACCAATTGCTTCAATATTAGCGCCACGGGCAACACGTATGAAACTTTCAGGCTTAGTAAAAGCAATTGTCGCTCCAGCTTCAATAGAAAGTGTAGGTCCATCGCTATCAATGACTGCACCTGTTGATGTATCAACATCATCACCAATAAACAACGCACCTTCAAAAACATGCACGCCATCATTATCTAATGCAGGAATAACAAAAGAACTGGTAATTTCTTTTGCATTGCTTGCGAAAGCTTGACTGTAAATACAGTTAACGCCCTCAGCTTCACCTTTAAATGTAGCTCCATCTAATGTGTATGTTGCACACGATACGGTCTCACCACCATTATCGCCACCTGGGTTAGTCACTGAGTTGTCTACACTGTTATCAACTGTTGTAGGTGTAACATTAATATCACCACCGCCACAGCCAGCGAGTGTAATTGCAGTAGCCACAAGGCTGATTTTAAATAAACCAGATAATTTCATTGTTCACTCCGTTAAAGTATTTAATTATTTTATTAGCGCATTAAGTAAAAACCCAAGTCACCTTAAAACACGCAAGCCATGCTTTAAGGTCACTTGAGTTTTTCAACGAGGACTACAATACGGGAGGTGTATGACAATACAGTTACATTTTAATAAACATAACATGACAATCTAATTTATTTAAATAACAACCTGTTAGGATAAATTTAAACGAAAAAAACCGCCCTAGGGCGGTTTTGGTGTTGCGATTATAAAACGGGTTTTGTAATTAAATCGTTGCAGTTAATATGGCGCTTTTTAGCCCCACATTTACTTATAACAATGCGGTACGCAATGTTTCAGCGTGTAACTTTTCACGCTTGACATATTTGATCCATTGCTCGGCGAGTCGCTGTGATTTTTTATGTTTCTCAGCTTGTTCGAATGCTAAAATAGACGCATCAAAATTTTGTAAACTATACTGTGCCATGCCTAATGCAACATAGGCGTTTGATTCAAAATCAAGCGAACCTTTATCAAGCGCTTTACGCGCAGCATCTGCTGCATCTTCGTACTTTTCAAGATTCACATACACTTCGGCCATACGCTGTTCATACTTGCCATGGCTTGAAAGATCGGCCGCTTTTGCAAAATAACTAACAGATTTTTCATCTTCTTTTGCTTGTATCATGGCTTCTGCGATAAAAGCGTAATTTTTCGCTGACTTTTCCGCAACGCCTGTCTCAATCGCTTTACTCATCACATCAGCCGCTTTAAACGCTAAACCGTTATATAAATACACTTGGGCAAGTTGGCGTAAATCTGATTTAGAGGTCAAAAAACCTTGCTGATAAGCGGCTTCAAGTACTGCTAACTGTTGTTTTTCTTTCCCTGTTTCACCATACATACCACCAAGTTGCACCCAGTATTCTGGCTTGTTATAAAGCTTAACCATACGCTCTAACACAGCAACAACATTGTCGGTCTGGTTAAGCGAATAATACATAGCACGCTGTAATACTAACCAGTTTTCTTTTGGCTGTTTGCCTTCGCTATCGCTTTGGGCAATCGCTAAATTAATATTATCAATGCCTTTTTGGTAATCTTTTAACTGATAATACGCTTGTGATTTAAGTACATAATACGCATCAGTTTTAGGCTTAGTGTTGATAGCATCCCACTGTGCTAAAAAATCAATAACTTTATTATAGTCACTATTAGCCATCGCCAATTGCGCTAAGCTAAAGGTGGTACTTAAACGTAACGTTTCAGGAATACCCTCTTCTGCTATCACTTTCTCAAATGCTGCAATCGCCTTAGACAAATCATTTTCGTTGTAATAAATGAAGCCATAAAAATTATGCATCATGGCGATTTCATAGGAGTTCATACTTGATGAACGTTCTTTGATGCTATCAAGCGCCTCAAGTCCCGCTGTTGTGTCGCCATCATCGGCTAACTTTTGTGCGCGAGCTAATTGGCTATACACTTTTTCACGCAGTGCCGGCACCTTGGTGGTTTTTTGCTCTTGTGCATAAACGCTACCAAGCGTAACACCAGGCAACATAGAGACTAAACTTGGCAGCGCAACACTGGTGCCTATCGCAAAAGTACACACTAATGCTGTTTTTAATAATTTCATAATCGCAATCCTCTGTTTCTAGCCGTTAATTTGGAAAGAAATTTTATTCTGTACACCCGCAACTTCAACGGCTTCACCATCGATCACGCGTGGTTTATATTTAAATTTAAGTGCTGCATCAATAGCGGCTTGGTCAAACAATGATTCAGGTTCAGCTCTCACCACTTTGGCGTCACGCACTGTGCCTTGCTTGGTTACTGTGAACTCAACAATCACATACCCTTCAATACCACGCGATAAAGCTCTGCGCGGGTAAACTGGCGCGACCTTCACAATCGGTAGGTATTCACCATCACTTGAATCAAGTGCCAGCCCGCCACTGAGACTTACATCCGCATCCACACTGGCACCAAAGTCAAAATTAGACGCCGCGGCATTGGGATCACTGTTTTGCATTTGCGGTGACTCCATTGGCGGTGGCGGCTCTTTTGGGGTCGGTGGTTTTTGCGGTTTACGTTCTTTCTTTTGCACGGTTTCTTCTTTTTTCAAGCGTACAAAATCAAGCACATTGCCCTTGGCCGGCTCCGTCATCGCCCCTTCACCACCGGTGATCAGTGCCTGCATGCCTAAAAACAACATAAAGGTGACGACACCGGCAACTAATAATGCTACTAAATAACGCATTATGGCTTCCTTAGGCTTCTTGTGCCGCAATAGACACATCAAATACACCAGCGGCGCGTGCTGCATCCATCACTTTAATAAGGGTATCTGTGGTAGCTTTTTTATCAGCTTGGATAACCACACTACCTTGTGGATTTTCAGCTTTTAAACGCTCAATATTCGCCTGCACGGCTCGTACATCAATTTGACGTTTATTGATCCAAATCTCCCCTTTGTCAGAAATCGCCACTAAGATATTAGCGCGTTCTTTCTTTACCGCGGTGGCTGCTTCTGGGCGATTTACATCTATGCCAGCTTCTTTTACAAAAGAGGCAGTTACAATGAAGAAAATAAGCATAATGAAGACAACATCAAGCATTGGTGTCATGTTAATTTCTTCTGCTTCATCTTCTTGAAAAAGGCTTCCTAATGGGGCTCTCATTTTATTCTCCTGATTGCATGTGGCTGTCGCCACATACTAAAAATTGTTGTTTTAATGGTCTAAAACCATGCTGTCTTCAAGTAGTGCAACTTCACGCTTCGCTTTACGTTGTAAGTAGGTTGAGGCAAACACCCCCGATAACGCACCGACCATACCGGCCATAGTTGGGATAGTTGCTTTCGATACACCTGATGCCATTGAACGTGCACTGCCCGTTCCGGTAATTGCCATCACATCAAATACTTCTATCATCCCTGTCACCGTACCGAGTAACCCCAACAAAGGACATAAAGCAACCATCACATTGATCAGCGCTAAGTTGCTGTTTAGCTTCATCCCTGCGCGAGAAATCGTGGCTTGGCGTATTTGCTCTGCATTCCAGCTGTTACGCTCAACGCGGCCTGTCCAACTACTTTTAACGGCATGTTTGTAACTGCGAAAACCATTAAAGAAATAAATAAATCGCTCGAGTATCAATAACCACATCGCGAAGATTAACACTCCGATGACCAACAGAACTTGGCCACCGGTGTCGAGAAAATCACGGATAGCATTGATTGAGTCAATCAATAGCACCATGGGTTACGCTCCCTTTTCGCTACGCTCAGCGATAATACCCGCGCTTTGCTCTTGTAAAATAAGCAATAAATTCTTTGAGCGAGTATTAAGTAAGGTGTATAAAAATACCGTAGGAATAGCCACAACCAGACCAAGTACCGTAGTAACAAGTGCTTGCGAAATACCACCAGCCATCAATTTAGGGTCACCAGTACCAAACAGGGTAATTGCTTGGAAGGTATTGATCATACCGGTAACCGTACCAAGTAGACCGAGCAGCGGGGCAACCACTGAGATAATTTTGATAAGCGTTAAGTTACGCGTGATTTTTGGCATTTCACGTAAAATCGCTTCGCTTAATTTAAGTTCAAGCGTGTCATAAGCGACATCTGGATATTGATCTTTGACTTTCATTACACGACCAAGTGGGTTGTCATCACGCGGCACAGCATCTTTAAGTTGACGACGAATTTTGCCACCCATCAACATCAATGAAATAAAGCGTTCAATTGCGATCAGTAATGCCAGTAAACCAACACCTAAAATCACGTAACCTACTGCGCCACCTTGATGAACTTGCTCTGTAGTATCAGGTGCTTGTACCAATAAACCAAGGATAGAGCCACCGGTTGGGTCAAGGGCAAATTGCACAGTGCCTGATTTAGCTTGTTGTAAATCACTCGCCGTTGAGGTGTAACGGCCAACAGGTTGACGAGTAAGTTCACTTATCGTATTAGTGCTGGTGTTGTACTCAAGGTATTTACCTTGTGAAATTAAGTTAAACGCACCAACACGCATCACTTCCTGCTTCGCTTTGTTACCGCCTTCAACAATAACATCGGTAGTAAAGCGTGATACTTTGCCTTGCTCAGTCATTTCGCGTTGCAGTTCAAACCATACTTTTTCAATGTCTTCGATTGACGCAAGTTGAGAAGTCGAGCCCATTTTTTGCGCCAATTCATCCATAAATGCGCCGCGCCCTGGTAACTGAGCAGATACTACTGAAGTCGCAAATTTATTACTTGAGTCACCAGCCACTTGCTGCAGCACACCAAACAACTCTTTTAATGAGCCCATGCGCTTTGATAAAGTATCAGTGAGGTTAGCTAGTTTTATTTCATTTTCTTCAAATTGAGTTTCAAGACGTTCAGACTCGCCAAGCATTTGATTACGTTTAGCTTGAGTATCTTTTAGGGTCTGTACTTGCTCATTTTGACGCGCAGCAAATTCTTGCTCACGTTGTTTGTTTTGCGCAGATTGCGCTGATTTGCCTTGCTCAAGGGTTTTTAATAGTGAGTCTAAATCCATTGCATCTGCGGCAACGCTATTACCAACAAAGCCCAGCGTGGCGCTTAATAAAGCAATTTTGGTCATTTTTGTGAAAAGTTTCATTTTAACCTCTTATTCCGCAGCGTGTACTGGCAGTGTTAACATATCTGGGGCTAGTTGCTTACGCGCAATACGTAAACCTTTACTAATTTGGCTGATTGTTGAGTCATCAAGAGCAACAAACTGTTTGCTGGTTGCGTCCCATGTGCCCGCTTTTTTACCATCGCGAGTAAGGTAAATTAGCTCTAAACGACCAATCCGTAGAAAGTCTACTTCACGCTCTTTGCCATCAACATCTAATAACGCGGTATACGCTTCGATAGTACGACCGTAGTCCACTTCAACTTGATAGGCTTCTAACACACGGCGGAATTTTTCACTTGAATTAATGTCAGCACGATTCATCATGTCTTTTAAAGATGCGATACGCTTTTCACGCTCGTCCGTTAAAAATGGCACATCAAGGGCAACAAATTGCTCAAGGCCGGTGATCATGCGCAGCATTAATGGCGTAATTTGACGTTCAATAATAGAAACCTGATCCATTGATAGATTAATGGCTTCCATTTCACTTATTTGATTACTAAGCTGTTTACTTAGCTGTGCGTTATAAACAGTTAAACCATCAATTTCTTTATTGAGAGTTTTAAACTGTTGCAAACGCCCTTGCATTGAATCTGCAATCTTGTCTATTTTTGTTTGTGATTGCGCAGCTGATTGATTAATTTCACTGCTTTTATCGATAACCTTATTTAGATCATTTGCTTGCACTGTCGCACTCATGGCAACAATACTAGCTAATATCAATGGTTTAACGCCTTTCATCGCATACACCTTTACTCGTTAAATTAGCGGATTTGCTAGTTGCTTAATATCAATGAACGAGATTCTATAGGTGAAAAATGACAGAGGTGTTGCGCTAAAAAGTCTGTTTTATGACAAAGGCAATAAATTACTACAATGACAGAGAATAAATCACTCTCTGCAGGCAAGGTAAGCTGAATTGGAGGTAGTATCCGAGCAAAGAATTAGTGGTATGTTATGAGGCAAGTACAGTGCGAATATCGGTAATAACCTGGTCTGCATCGGTATAATTTATGGCAATAGCATAGTACTGCTGCTTATGTAGCAGTACTAATGAAGGAAAACCTTGCACTGGAAGTTGCTGTACATACACTAGCTCTTGTTGAAACTGCTGCTCAAGTTGTGCGCTTTGCAACAAAGTTAAAAATGCGCTGCTGTCTATATCCAGTTGCTGCGCAAAATGCACAAGTGAGCTTATGTCCGAAGGGTTTTGTGCTTGCAAATAATAGCCCTGTTGAATTGCTTCAAGCATTGCTTGTTCTTTATTAAATTGTCGCGCAGCGATCACAGCGCGACAAGCAGGGTATGTACTTCGACGAGGCTGACAATGAGTCCAAAAATCAAAGTTAAATTTAGCACCCGTTTGTACACTAATACGCTGCCAAGTTTGCTGTAAAAAAAGCTGCATATGCTCGGGCATTGGCTGATCTGAATCAGCGGCAAGCCCACCAACTTTATAAATGATCTCAAGCTCATCAGCTAACGTCACTTGAATTTTTTGCCAACATTCTTTAAAGCCCCAACACCAGCTACACATTGGGTCATGCACGTATATAAGCTTAGTATTATTCATCATCGCCCTGTTGTTGATTGCTTGAAACAACTTTGTTTCGACCTTCACGTTTCTTGATATAACTAGTAGATGGCCAAAATCATGGCCATAGTTATCATTTATACTTTAAAACGTAGTACCATTTTCTCAAGTTCATCAAATTGCAGTTTTAGCCGTGTACATTCTGCCAAGGTATTATTTAAATTTAGCTGACCTTGTTGAGATAACTCACTGATTGTATGAATGTCATTATCTAATGATTGAATAACTTGATTTTGCTCTGTCGTTGCATTGGCAACACCATGATTTACATCATCAATGGCTTTAATTGCGCTCGTAACTGCCGCCATTTTATCACCGGCTACATGCGCTTGTTTTACGCTATTCTCACTTTCGACTAAACTGTCTTTCATTACCTTAACGGCACTGGCTGAGCCCTGTTGCAATTGACTTACTGTGTTTTCAATCTCTTGTGTTGATTGTTGAGTGCGATGAGCAAGTTGTCGTACTTCATCTGCAACGACGGCAAACCCGCGCCCGGCTTCACCAGCGCGAGCGGCTTCAATCGCAGCATTTAGTGCGAGTAAATTAGTTTGTTCACTGACACCTTTGATCACCTCAAGGACCTGGCCGATACTTGCCGAATGCTCTGCAACATTACTAATAATATCTTGTGCTTGGCGCATATTTTTAGATAACACACCGATGGCATTAATATTATCGTTTAACGAGCCTTGGCTTTGCTCTGACTGGGTGTTTGCATCGGTAGCAAGCGTTGATGCATGGGTTGCACTACTGGATATTTCAATTGCACTGGATGACAATTGATTTATGGCTGTAGCAACACTGTCTGTACGTTTGGTTTGATCGCTGTACATAGTTAATGTCGACTGAGTTTGCTCAACTAAGCTTTCCACTGAACGTTCTAGTTCCACGGTAGTGGTTTTTACTTGCTCGATAGAGGTATGAATTTTATCTATAAAAGCATTAAAATAGCGTGAGAGCTCACCAAATTCGTCATCATTTTCAATTTCTAAGCGGCGGGTTAAATCTCCCTCGCCTTGGGCTATGTCTTTAATCGCATCGTTCAAACGCTGCATAGGGCGCATTAAATAACGCAGTGAAAATTGCATCATTAAAATAGTCGCGACAATCCCTAACAGCATATAAATTGCCGCCATGTTTCGAAATGAAGCAACCGATGAAAACGCAATATCTTTATTGATCACCACACCTAAATACCAATCAACATTTTCAATCCCTTTGATGCGCGTAAAGGAAACTAGATGATCGTCACCGTTAAATTCAAGTTCAACGAATTCAGGGTTTAACGCCAAACGTTCACCAAATAAACTGGCCATATTCTGGTCATTAAAATCAGTATTAGGATGACTTAAGATACGGCCATTACTGTCGAGTAAAAATCCATAACCAAAACCTAGAAAATCAATTTCATTGACAATTTTAGTGATGGTTTCCATATCAATATCAGCACCGGCAACACCACTGAAACTGCCATTATTTAAAATCGGCGCTACCGCAGAGATAGTTAATTCATTGGTGGTTACATCAATATAAGGGGTGGTAAAAGCGGTAGTGGCTTTGTTTTCAACTAATTTATACCAAGGGCGGGTTGTTGCATCGTAATCTGCAGGTAGCACCACCGTTTGGTCATTGAGTACAAATGTTCCATCGGGCTTGCCTATATAAGTATTTTTGAAACTCCCCGCCATTTCCGCAGTATTAAGCTGGCTAAGCGTTAATGCCTTGGTATCATTTTGTTGATGGGTGTTAGCCACCGATTTAATAATAGCGAGTTTATTGTTAAGCCAATTAGCTATATTTTGAGAAACCGATTGAGAGCTTTCTTGTAATACTAAAGACAGTTGCTGCTGTGTTTGTGCTCGCATTGAAATAAAATTATTTATAGTAAATAACCCTAATACCAACACAAGTACAACGGACGCTGCAATGGTTACCTTAGTGGTAAATTTAAGCGAGCTTTGCATGACATACCTATTTTTGTTTTTATCATTGTTAGCAAGTCTCTTTGTAACAAAAATAAGGCTCTTTGTCTTATCTATTCGGCAACAGTTGCTATGTTATGGACAAAAACACGACAAAAGCATGATCAAAAGCACGCTACTGGAGAATATATGCAGTGAATCAGGGGGGATTTACTATTCCAAACAAAGGTGAGCTTAATAACGTGACACTGAAGCAAGACGTGCTCGTTGCTGTTTGCGACTATAATCAACACTGGATCGTTCCAGTTATTTTATAGTCCTTTGCTATTGAATACGTATTCAATAGCAAATAGCTAAATGTGTTATATTTTTGTATCTATGCAGCTCAGATAACAACTTTTAACGCTGAGGATCAGTTGGCGGGAAGTGAAACAGCAAAATGCATCGACAGTAGTGTAAATGCATTTTGCAAATGACCTATAACTTAATTAACTGTTTGTTGCCACTTATTAGTGAGCTTAACAACATTTAGTCCATACCAAGCGATAAAAACGTAACACAAAGCAGGTATGATAAAGCTGATCTGGATATTCACAACATCAGCAACCACGCCTTGAATTAACGGTATTAGTGCCCCACCTACAATCGCTAAACACAACCAACCAGAGCCTTTACTGGTCAATGAGCCTAACCCTTGGATAGCCACTGAAAAGATAGTTGGAAATAATATAGAGTTAAATAAACCAATCGACAGTACTGCATATAATGCGATATTACCTTGTGTGAAAATAGTCACTAGGAGTAAAACAATCACTGCAAACGCATTAAATGCGATGGCTTTTGAAGGGGCTATTTTTTGCAGCAAGGCTGAACCTATAAAGCGCCCTACCATTGCTCCGCCCCAATAATAGGCAATTAAAGCAGCGGCGGCATGTTCTTCTAAACCAGCGATATGTGCTTCGCCGAAAAAGTTAACTAAAAAACTACCAATGGCTACTTCGCCACCTACATAACAAAAAATTCCCACAACTCCCATCACTAAATGAGGTGCTTGCGTTAATGAATGACCTTTCGCCTTACAATCAAGTTCTTCTTTATGTGATTTTATTTCCGGTAGTTTTAAAAAAGCAAAAACCACAGCAATGGTTAACAACGCCGCGGCTAAAACTAAATAAGGAATTTTCACTGAGTCAGCGGTCCCCGCGGTTGCTGTTAACGAACCCGCTGCGCCAAAAAATAAAATACCACCAACATAGGGACCAATGGTAGTACCTAATGAATTAAGCGCTTGTGCTAGGTTTAAACGTGACGAAGCTGTTTTTTCAGGGCCCAGTGCTGCAACATATGGATTTGCAGATACCTGCAATACAGTAATACCACCTGCAAGTACAAATAAAGCGGTTAAAAACAGCCAATATTCATGTACAACCACAGCAGGGTAAAATAACATACAGCCTAGCGATGCAACGATAAGACCAGTAAGCACACCATTTTTATAACCAAATTTATTAACCAATATGCCAGCTGGTAATGACACAATAAAATAAGCACCAAAGAAACAAAACTGCACCAGCATCGCCTCTGTGTAGCTTAAATCAAACACCCCTTTTAAGCGTGGGATCAACACATCATTTAAAACAGTAATGAATCCCCATAGAAAAAACAGGGTCGTCATTGCGGTTAAAGGTAACAGGTAATTTTTATTTTGCTGCGACTGTTCGGTGATAAAGCTTTTATTTGTATTTATTTCACTCACGTGACTTTCACTCCATTAACAAGTTGCGATTGATTTTACACACTCCAACAAGAAGATCACAAATTATTACTTGGAACGTTCCGTAAATATGAGTTGATGCTATCGTCTTTATTTATTAGCGTGACTATTCAATATCTGTTTGCCTTCGCAACCCTGAATTTAGATTAATTCGCTCTCTTTTAAGCAAGCGGCTCAATGGTTGCTATAATTTAATTCTGCCGACTGTGTTTTTATAAGGAACTCATATGAGCCAAAAGTTACTCGCTCCGTTGCTTGGATTGGCCTGTGCGTTCAGCAGTTATAGTTATGCTCAGCAGTGGCAATTTAAAGTTGAACCTTATTTGCTGCTAACAAGTATTGATGGAAATTCAACTATTGGCACAGTCGACGCACCATTGGCAGTAGATTTTGACACTATTTTAAACAATTTCGACAGTGCTTTTATGCTGCGGTTTGCAGCTTTTCATCAATCCAATTGGGCAGTAATGGCTGATTGGGGATATATAGATCGAAGCAAATCGCACCAACAAGCAAGACTTGGAGTATTAAATGCCCAAGTTAGACAAAGCGTTATGCAGGTCGCCCTTGCTTATAAACAATCAAGTCCAAATGTGGGTGAATGGATAAACTACCTGGGCCTGCGCCGTTGGGATAACAGCTATCAATTCAATCTTGAGACTAATCATTTTCCGCAAACCTCATTTGTTGATAGAGATGAAGATTGGGTTGATATTATTCTCGGTTTTAAAATCGATAAATCAATCACTAACAACTGGCTGCTTAGCTCATCAGGGGATATTGGCGGGTTTGGTCTTGCGACTACTAAGTTGACCGGTAGTCTAAAAGTAGGCGTAAGTTACCATTTAAGTGATGAATGGGATGTATCCTTATTATATAAAGGCACTTACGTTGACTACGACACGGGGGATGAAGCAGATAGCAGTTACTTTAACTACCAAACAATCACCCATGGGCCCATTATAAGTGCCAGTTATCAATTTTAACGGCAATAAACACACAAAGTGCTAAGGCACTTTTTGCCACTTCATTTTATTATTAGTATCACGGCTTTGAATTATTGTTGTATCAGAGCTTTCTACGCCACCGAGCTTCGCCAAGCGGTCATATAGCACCACATTACAGGTTGCGGCTAAATTCATACAACCTATGGTTGGGATATACACCACTTCATCACACCATTTCAGTACATCTTTACTAATAGAGCCATCTTCAGGACCAAAAATGTAAAATGCGTTTTCTGGGTGAACAAATTCTGGCAGTGGCGTTGCCCCTTCAATTAATTCAATCACCACCACCGTTGCACCGTCAGGTTTAGCCATTGCTAAGTCGGTAACACTGGTTAAAGGAATACGCTCTACTACATTTTTAGTATCCGTATGAAATTTTTGCGCGTTTAAATACCGCGTGCCAGTGAAGAACACTTGCTCAGCACCATAGCACCCTGCAGCACGTAATACTGCGCCAACATTGGTTGGGCTTTTAGGGTTGATCAAACCAATTTTTGCTGTCATTAGTCGCAATCCATCGTTGGCCACTGAGCTTCATACAAATCAAAATCATCTAAAGCAACATCACAATCTTTAACTGTTTTGCCTTGAGTCGAAATGCCTAATGCATGCATCGGCTCTTTACTACCATTATTATTTAATGGATGCCAAGAAGCTAACCCTCGCCCTTCATGCAAACGCCGGTAACTGCAACTTTGCGGCATAAAAAAGATATCTTTGAGAGTCTCTTTGGTTAACTTAACGCAGGTTGGCACCAATGTTTGTCGATTTGCATATTCAGTACAACCACAGCTGTTGCTATCTAAATATTGACAGGCAATATTGGTGAAAATAAGTTGTTCACCTTCTCTGAGTTGATCTGTGGCATTAAACTCGTCCTCATCTTCACTATCAATAAAGGTGTTTAAGCAACATTTACCACAGCCATCGCAGATAGCCTCCCACTCAGTTTGCGTCATCTGCTCAAGCGTTTTAGTCTGCCAGAATTTAACCGACGAATTATCCGATACCATAATTATTCTCATGCCCCATAGAGCGCGCATTTTAACGCAAAGCCAGCGTTACAGCAAAATTGATGCTATGAAATATAAAATTAGTTATTTTTATTTTACGGGCACTGATAACTGAAATTCAGCCATATTTACGCACGGCAATGCATTTTGAGGGAGGACTACTTTTATAACACTGCTACGAATTGCAAAAAGGGCTGCATACACAGCCCTGTCCTATTGGCTTATTGTGCTGCAACCCAACGTTTTATTTTCGCTTCTAAGATTGGCATTGGCAGTGCGCCATCAATCAATATTTGCGTATGAAACTCTTTAATATCGAACTTATCACCCAAAACTTGTTTGCAGTAATCGCGCAATTCTTGAATCTTAAATTGCCCTAACTTGTATGACAGTGCTTGCCCAGGCCAAGCAATATAGCGCTCAACTTCTGCGGTAACATCACTCAAAGCCATTGAAGAATTAGCCAGCATATAGTCGATCCCTTGCTGACGAGTCCAGCCTTTGGCATGAAAGCCTGTATCAAGGACTAAGCGCATAGCGCGTAATTGCTCATCCGCTAAACGGCCATACCACATATACGGATCGGTAAATAAGCCCAACTCTTTACCTAAACTTTCGGCATACAAAGCCCAGCCTTCGGCAAATACAGTGTAACCACCAAATTTACGAAACTCAGGTAATGATTCGACTTCTTGCTGCAAGGCAATTTGAAAGTGATGCCCAGGCGCGGCTTCGTGAATAGACAATGTCTCTAGTAAAAATTTAGGCTGCGCTTTTAAATTAAAGGTATTGATATAAAAAATACCAGGTCGAGAGCCGTCTGGTGCAGGTGCTTGATAAGATGCACCAGCAGCAGATTCAGCACGAAAATCTTCAACTGCCTTCACAACATAATCAGCTTTGGGAACAATGTTAAATAATTTAGGTACGCGGGCATCGATTTTTGTTTTCACAGCTTCATATGCCGCGATTAATTGCTCTGGTGTGTCAAAATAAAATTCATCCGAGTCACGTAAATGGGCGAAAAACTCACTTAAATCACCTTTGAAGCCAACGGTGTCTTTCACTGTTTTCATTTCATTTAAGATACGCGAAACTTCTTGTAAACCAATTTCGTGAATTTCATCAGCAGACAAACTCAAAGTAGTGTTTTGCTTGATTTGATATTCATACCACGCCTTACCATTTGGTAAATCACTGTAGCCTACAGAGTCACGACTATTGGGAATATACGTAGTGGCTAAAAATTCACTCATTTTTACATATGCAGGCACTAATTGGTCCATGATAAGGGCACTGTACTGCTTAGTGAGTTGTTGCTTTTGCTCAGCGCTGAAATCAGCTGGCAGCTGCTTTATCGGGCTGTAAAAAAGTGATTGTTCCGCACTAGTAACTATGTGCGCTTGAAACTGTGGTAATAATTTTTCAGCCAGTGGTTTTGGTAATACAATCCCTTGCTCTATGCCTTGGCGCATAGCATCTTGTACCGATGCTAGCCAAGTAACAAATCCTTGGGCTCGACTTATGAAATTTTCGTAGTCTTGAAAAGTTGCAAATGGTTGCGCACTTTGTGCTGAGCCAAAGCCGGCAAACGTATTGTGCGCGCCTGACATTTGGTTAATTGGTAATAAGTAACTTGGGAATTGAAAACCTGCAATTGTTAACGCTAAATCGCGTTCGAGTATTTCGTAACTTAGTAATGCTTGACCCGTTAATTGCTGCTTATCAATTGCAGCTAAACGCTGTTGATAATCTTGATAAAAAGTCTGTTGTGTGGCTCGGTTTTGCGCAGTACTTGGCGCTGTAAATTGGTTATTATATTGACTATAGCCGATATAGGTTGCGCTCAGCGGTGAAAATTGTAACGACTCAACAAAGTACTGCTCAACCAGTGTATTTAATTGTTGGCTCGCGGTATTTGTGGTTGCTGCAAGTGTTGTTGTTCGGGTAGGTTCATTGTTATTAGTTGTAGTCGAACATGCAGCTAATGCGCTAAGTACGCCAGCAACAAGCAAGGTTAACTTAAATTTATTCATAATTTTCCCTGAGTGTAAGTATTAACAACGATTATGCGACTTTCCTGCCGCTAAATAAAGAAAATACGATACTGAGCGCGTTTTGTTTACAGCCGAAAAACAGCTTGCTACATTGCCATATTAAATAATCAAAAATTAGAAAATAAATGAATAAATTATCATTCTCTGCCTCACTCAGCATGCTGTTTGCCAGTGCTTTTAGTGCCCACGCAACAACTTACATTAGTGCCAAAGCAATGCTTGATGTTAATAATGGCAAGTTAATTAATGCCCCACTGATTCAAATCGATGACGGTATTATTACTAAAATAACGAAAGGTAAAGCACCGCAGCTGCAAACCGGTGATCAGCATATTGAACTTCCCGAGCTTACGCTTGTGCCGGGCTTAATGGATATGCATGTGCATTTAACCAGCGATCCAACCGTACCGCGCAGCGAGCGCATTGGTCAATCAATCCCACGCAAAGCAATCAAAGCGGCCTATTTTGCTGAAAAAACGTTAATGGCTGGATTTACCACATTACGTAATGTCGGTGCTGAAGGTTACAGTGTTATTGCAGTACGCGATGGTATTAATGCTGGCGATATTATTGGCCCGCGTATTTGGGCTGCTGGCCCATCATTGGGGGTAACCGGTGGTCACTGTGACAACAATCGCCTCCCACCTGAAATGAAATACACCGCTGAAGGCGTGGCCAATGGTCCTTGGGCGGTGCGCGAAAAAGTCCGTGAGAACATCAAATACGGTGCCAGTGTCATTAAATTTTGTGCCACAGGTGGCGTTTTTTCAAAAGGCACAAAAGTCGGTATTCAACAATACAGTCAAGATGAAATGAATGCGATTGTTGATGAAGCACATATGCGCGGCTTAACTGTTGCGGCTCATGCACACGGCACAAGTGGGATTAAAGCGGCCATTGTCGCAGGTGTAGACAGTGTTGAACATGTCAGTTTTGTTGATGATGAAGCCATTGCACTGGCAAAAAAACATGGCACTTGGTTCTCAATGGACATTTATAACACTGAATATACCCTCACGTTTGGTGAGCAAAATGGTGTAGCCGAAGAAAACCTCGCAAAAGAGCGCCAAGTATCTAAAAAGCAACGCGACAGCTTTAGCCGTGCCGTAAAAGCGGGCGTAAATATGGTATTTGGTACCGATGCTGCCATTTACCCACATGGTGATAATGCAAAACAGTTTTCTCGGATGGTTGAATTTGGCATGACGCCACTACAGGCAATTCAGGCAGCCACTATCAATGGCGCTAAACTGTTAAAAGTTGAAAACCAACTAGGCCAAATTAAAACAGGCTTTGCCGCAGATATCATCGCAGTCAAAGGAAATCCACTGCAAGACATAACCTTGCTGGAAAACATCGCATTTGTGATGAAAGCAGGTGTTACTTATAAATAAATGTGTGGGGTTAGCGTTAAGCTAACTCCGCTATTAAGCAAGGGTTAAACTAACTGCTTACTAAATACGTTGATAATGCATTAATAACTTGAAAACAAAAAGTAAGCAGCCTAGGTTAAATTTAAATAATTGCCTTTTTTAGGTAATTAACACTTGAAATACAAATGCAACCCATTATCATTGCGAAAATTTTTTAATGGTAATGACTATGACAACCCATAAATTCTCTCTAATTACCCTAGCCTGCTTAACAGCATATAATGCAACTGCGGCCGAACAATCCGATCTTGAACGCATCACGGTTTATCAAAAGCAAAATCATGTAGTATTAAACTCAGGTTTAGCAACAAAATCTGATATGTCGTTAATGGAAACGCCAGCGCCGATCGTGGTAGTTGACCAAGAACTTATCAACTCGCAAGGCGTAGATAATTTACAAGACTTAGCGCGTAATATCAGTGGTGTAACCCAAGCCGGTAATAACTACGGAATTGGCGACAATTTAGTGATCCGTGGCCTTGGTGCAAATTATACTTATGATGGTATGTATGGCGGTGCGGGCCTAGGTAACACCTTTAATCCAACTCGATCACTCACCAATGTGGAAGCCGTAGAAGTATTAAAAGGCCCCGCCACTGGTTTATATGGCATGGGCAGCGCAGGTGGCGTTATTAACTTGATTGAAAAAAAGCCACAGTTTACAGAGCAGCACAACGTACAAGCTGAAATTGGTCAATGGAATACCTATTCATTATCAATTGATAGCACTAATGCAATTACCGAAAATCTAGCATACAGAGTTAATGCAAAAACAGCCCGCAGTGATGGTTACCGTGATTTAAAAGATGACCGCGATGAAATCTACGGCGCATTAAAATATGTGTTCAATGACCGCCAAAATATTATGATCTCAGCCGCTTATATCAAAGATGCGATTGCAGTTGATTCAATTGGCCATCCGATCCGTATTTATAATGCGCAGTCGGTAAATGGCAAAACCGCCAGCCAAGTGACGGCGGATGATTTAGTCAATGATCCAACCTCTGCAGGGCTGCAATTATCTGATGCACAGCGCCAACAATTAGCTAATTCACTTGCAGCATCTGATGGTTTAACACCGTATAAATTTGGCCATCGCGGTATTATCTCACCCATGGCAAAAGATAATGAAGGTGAAGAACTGCGTTTTAAACTCACTCATAATTACTATATAACTGACAATTTATTTTTAAATCAACAGTTACAGTACCGTAATTATGAGTCAAGTTTTGCACGTCAAACCGGCGCCTATAATTATGTTTATTGGAAACGAAAAGATAAAGGTAAATATGTCATTAATGCAGCTCCACGCGCACCATTGGTTGTAGATGATGTACTTTATCCATTTGCAGCACGGCGCCAAGAATATCGCCAAGTAGAGGCCGATGAAAAGTCATGGCAATACTTTGCAGATCTACGCTATGACTTTAGTTTAGGTGATATAGAAAACGAATTCTTAGTCAATGCAAACTACGAAGACCGTGATATCCGTTTTACGCAATACTCTATTTGGGATAAAGACTACAGCCTAAAAGATAAAAATGGCGATATAACCTATCAAGGCTCTTTACCCTATATTCTAGATATCCGTACACCGGTTTGGCCAGACGGGCAATTTAGCGACTATGATCCGCTAAAAACCAGTAACTATAGTAAAAAAGTGCAAGCATGGGGCTTAGGACTGCAACATGTTGCTTATATCAATGACACCTTCACAACTCGTATTGGTGTTGCGTACAACGAAATTACCCAAAAATATGAACATTTAGGTGTTGATGCGCGTTACCGCGCCAGCGCCGCTGCAGCAACGCCAGAAGCAAGTACCTCAGATAACGGTTTAACCTATAATTTAGGTGCGACCTACAAACCAAGCGATGACTTGTCTATCTTCATAAACCATTCGAAGGGTCGCACTGCGTACAGCGTTTTAGGCTCTGTTGCAGGCAATGAGGCTGACCGTGAAGATGCTGAGTCTCTTAGTACTGATTTAGGTATTAGAGTAAAAGCCTTTGATGATCAACTACTCGCTTCGTTAGTGGTATTTGATACCGCGCGAACTAACTTAGAGTATGCAAACCCAGCGTTTGATGACACGAAACCTGATCCAGCAATTCCTGAAAGCTTCTTTGATGGTGAAGAAAAAACCCGCGGTGTTGAGCTTGATTTAAATGCCTATTTAAATGAGCAGTGGAAGGTCAATATCAATGGTGTTTACCAAGATGCTCGTGATCAGAAAAATCCAAATTCAGATAGCTTTGATACCCGTCAAAAAGGTGTGCCTTATGTAACAGCAAGCACATGGTTAACATACAGTGCTCAGTGGTTTGAACTAGCCCAGCCACTAAAATTAAGTGCAGGCGTAAAGTATGTTGATGATCGCAGTACTAACTCGTCATCATTCGGCATCCCTGATGGTTATGTACCAAGCTATACTATTTATGATGCTGCACTGAGTTATAACACTGATAAATGGGGCTTACAGCTAAACTTAAACAACCTGTTTAATAAAGTGTATTATTCAAAAGCCATGTTTTTGGGTGGTATGCCAGGCGAAGAACGTAATGCTAAATTAACCTTAAGTTATAAGCTTTAAAGTAATGAAAAAAAGCGCACAAAATGTTTGTGCGCTTTTTTACGTTTACATAGTGACGACTATACGGCCATTGATCTCACCTTTGAGCATATCGTCAAATATGTCATTGATATCTTCAAGCCGTTTTTCTTCAATAATTGCTTTAACTTTGCCCTGTGCAGCAAACTCTAAACATTCTTGTAAATCTCTACGTGTGCCAACAATTGAGCCAACAACAGAAACGCCATTGAGTACAGTATCAAAAATCGGCAACGGCATATCTTCTGGAGGCAGGCCAACTAACACGCATTTTCCACCACGGCGAACACTCTTATAAGCTTGTTCAAAGCCCGGCTTGGATACCGCGGTACATACCACAGCATGTGCGCCCCCTACCTGTTCGAATATAGCCTCACTCGGTACACATTCTTTAAAGTCCAAGGTGATATCTGCACCTAACTCTTTTGCTAAAGCCAGTTTTTCAACACCGGTATCAACTGCAATTACATTAAAACCCATTGCCTTTGCATATTGCACCGCAAGATGCCCAAGCCCACCTACACCAACAATAGCGACCCATTGTCCTGGCTTAGCCCCTGACACTTTGAGTGCTTTATAGGTTGTAACACCGGCACAAAATAATGGCGCAGCTTCTGAGAACCCTAGGCCTTCAGGGATCTTTACAACATAGTTGCCATCGGCTAAACAATATTCAGCGTAACTGCCATCAACTGAATAACCGGTATTATGCTGTGAAAGACATAAAGTCTCTTTCCCTTCTAAACAAAATTCACAATGACCACAGGCACTGTATAGCCAAGGAATGCCAACGCGATCGCCAATTTCTAAATGAGTAATATTGCTACCCAGTTGTTCGATCACTCCTACACCTTCATGCCCCGGAACTAGCGGCATTTTAGGCTTTACTGGCCAATCACCATGACAGGCATGTAAATCAGTATGGCACACACCACATGCGGCTATTTTAACTAAAACATCATTGACTCCAACGGTTGGAATGGGTAAATCTGAAATTTCTAATTTGCCTTTGTAAGTACTATTAACGGCTGCTTTCATTGCTCGTTCCTTGTTGTTGCGAAGTTGTTATTGAATAGTTGTTAAGAAATTAGTTGTCGTAAATTAGTGTACACCTTACGCGACTCTAGGTGAGCAAAAATTAATCTAAATCAAACTTTAGTGATATAACTTGTTCTGAACGACTATTAGTACCAGCACATAATCCCATAGGCTTGCTTCAGCCAAGGAAAATTCAGCGTATTGCTCAGTAAATCTTGCTAAACATATTCAGCGTGCTAGCATTAATTTCATTATTTATTGAAACTTGAGAAGCAATGACATTATCAGATAAGAACTTTGCCTTTGTAATGCACTGTGGCGAAATGGGTAGTCGTTGGGGTTTTAATCGCACCATTGGCCAAATGTGTGGTTTATTGATCATCACCAAAGAGCCAATGACAGCAAACGAAATCGCCGATGCCTTAAGCATTTCTCGTGGTAATGTCAGCATGGGGATCAAAGAACTGCAATCTTGGCGTTTAATAAAAGTGCAGCATATTCCAGGTGACAGAAAAGAATATTACGCCCCTGCAGGTACTATTTGGGATATGGCAAATCGCGTATTCGAGGAACGTAAAAAGCGTGAGATTGACCCTACTCTCAGTTTACTCAGAGATAATTTGTTAGAGCCTGCAACCACCGACGATGAAAAGTTTGCCCAACAACAAATGCATGAAATTCATGATCTACTCGAAACCGTCACTAAGTGGTCTTCAGAACTACAGCGTTTAAGCCCAGAGCAACTACAAAGCTTAATGAAGCTCGGCTCTGGTATTGGTAAAGTACTCGATTTTAAAGATAAGATATTGAAGAAATGAAGAGTTAGCGAGGGACGAGAGTAAAGTTAGCGAGCTTTATGGTTCTAGGTTCTAGGTTCTAGGTTCTAGGTTCTAGGTTCTAGGTTCTTATATGGACTCCCTAAGTAAATCAACAAAGAACTGTCTTTAAAAACAAGTATAGATGCGTGCTTATATACGGGCTTTATTGAGGAGCTACCTCGCCCTAAAATGTACTCGCACCAATAGGCAAATTCTAGGAAGCGGCATCTAAAGTGCCTTTGGACCTAACTTGCTTCTATTGGTCGGTCTTACCTGCTTTACATCGCTCTTTGCTGATTCAACATGGAATATCAAACCAATGAGATTGGCTGATATTCCGTGTCATTCTTTAATATCGCATACGCGGTTCTCACCGTTTTGTTTGCTAAAGCAACCGCTGCGATTTTTTTGCCTCTTCTCTCAACTAAGGCTTGTAGCCAACGCTCTTTGCTTGTTCTAGCTGGACGTTTACTCACTTGAGTGATAACAGAAAGCGCTCCTTGAAAAAGAGTGGAACGAAGTCGCTTATCTGCATTACGCTTTGAAATATGTCCAATACGTTCTTTACCACCTGAACTATGTTGCTTTGGCGTTAACCCTATATTTGCTGATGCTTCACGACCGTTGGTAAAATTCTCACCCTGACCTAAACGCACCGCTAGCCCTAAAGCACCGATGGGGCCGACACCCTCTAACTTCATCAACTTTTGACAGGTAGTATCATATTTTACCGCGTCTTCGAGCTGGCGTTCCAAAATGGCAACATGTTCGATTTGCTGTAGCAAGTGCTGCCATAAATAATTCAGTGTTTCACGAAAAGACTGAGGCAAGCTATTTTCAGCGTCTTCCAGAATAAAAGGAATGTGCTTACGGAGCTGGGATAAGCTTGGTGGCACAATAATACCAAACTCTCCAAGTAAGCCCCTGATTTGATTACTCTGTGCTATTTGATGTGTCTTTGCTAAATGACGAGCTCGCTCCAATGATTGCAGAGCCTGCTCTTCGGCAGATTGCACACGAGCACCATGGATATGCTCTTGAGAAGCGGCGATTGCGATAGCTAAAGCATCATTACGATCCGTTTTTTGCTTAGTTTGGAAAGGCTTAACTGTTCTTGCGGAAATGACTTTGACTTCGTGACCAAGAGCACGTGCTAGCCTAGCCCAATATTGCGCACTACCACACGCTTCCATCGCCACCACTGAGCGTGGCTGCTTAGCAAGCAGCTCTTTTAGCTTTGCTCGGCTAAGCTCTCGGTTGAAGAGGATTTTACCTTTTGGATCTCGCTTGCAGACTTGAAAAACATTTTTTGCTAAATCAATAGCCAATATATTAGTATCTTTCATGTATGGACTCCTTTGGTTAATCTTTTGTCGGATTAAAACCGTACCTCCTCAGGGAGAGGGAGTCCATACATCTAGGTTCTAAAAAAATTTAACCACAGAGTTCAGCAAGAAGTAAATAAAAGTCCAAAAATTTTTACTCTGTGCAGCGCGAAGCGCCTTTGTGTGCTCAATGGTGAATAAAAAGATAAGTTGTGCCTGTAAGCTCGCAGATAAATAATTCATTTAATTGTAACTTGATAACCAAAGGGGCAAAAACAACTTGCCCCCTGATGACTAAAATTATACGTCAGCACCACCTAGCACCTTGTCTAGTTGCATTTCTGTCAAAACACGATCTTGGATAGGTTGTTTAGCTGCGTTTATTTCATCTACACCCCAAACTAAACCAACTGCTGTGCGTGTTGGGCGTTTACCTTTAGGCATGTCTGCTAGCGCTAAATAGGCATCTACCACCATTTGTGGATTAGGCGCTTGATCGCTCTGCATAAATTTACCGAATTCCTCGAACATAGCGGCAGGAATGTTTGCCAATTCACCGTAGCTGTCCAGTATGTCTGTGCGTGATGGTTGTTGTCCTGATGCACTTAGACCTGTAGGGAATGGCCCTGGTTGTACGATGGCGACATCGATGCCGAATGGTGCTACTTCGTAGCGTAAACCTTGGAGGTAGCCTTCTAAAGCATGTTTTGTCGCTGCGTAAGTAGAGAAATACGGCGCTGAAATTTGGCCAACCATTGATGAGGTGTTGATGATCAGGCCAGACTTAGCTTCACGCATCGCAGGCAAAACTGCCAGAATAGTACGCATAGCGCCATAGTAGTTGGTTTCCATCTGCTCGCGAGCTTGATCAATGCTAAATGCTTCTGTAATGCCAAGATACATTACACCAGCATTGTTTAGTAACACATCAATTTTTCCCGCTTTATCTAGCACACTCGCAATGGCGGTTTTGACAGAATCGTCGTTAGTAACATCCATATCAACAACCTGAATAGAATCGCTATACGCTTCTAATTCGGCTTTAACTGCAGCGTTTTTGCCTTCAGGGCCGCGCATAGTAGCGAACACTAGATAGCCTTTATCAGCAAAATCTTTTACTGACTTTTGACCAAATCCACTGCTGCTACCTGTGATAACGATGCTTTTTTGTGTTTCGTTCATTATTCTTTCCTATTTGCTTTGCCTAATTAAATACCAGCCGGTACAATAAACCGTAAAGAACAGCCTGTCAAATTAAAATACCGAGTGGTACTAAATGAATTCAAATACAGTTAAGCCCGTTAGAGGGCGTCCAAAGACCTTAGATCGCGATCATGTTTTAGATGTGGCAATGGATTCTTACTGGAAAGACAATATAGGTAATTTATCCCTTAATGAAATTTGCAGAAGATCGGGTGTATCTAAACCTGGTCTTTACCGTGAATTTTCTAATGAAGATGGCTTGATGAAAGCTGTCCTGATTAGGTATCAGGAGCAAGTGTTAGAGCCTGTGCAGCAGATGCTAAATAGTGACGTTCCATTTAAAGAGGCCCTTGATAACCTTATATCGTTTGCCACTTCAGTTAATTGTCATGATGAATCTCCAAATGGCTGTCTTTTTATAAAAATGCGCGAATCACGAGTACATTTGGGAAAAGAAACACAAGCGCAAATAGATTTTCTTGAAAAGCAGGGATTAGTTTTTTTCAAGAAATGGGTAGAGCGTTCAAAGACTAAGGGAGAGTTTTCTGTGGACATGTCATCGGAATTTGCTGCTACTTATATTGACGCGCAGCTAAGCAATGCATCGACACAACTAGCTCGAGGTGTGGCCCCTGAAACGGTGAAAAAGATATTATTAGTCGCTTTTTCTGTGCTGGAATGACTACGCCAGCTCGTTCAGTTTTAAGACATTTTTTCAACAAAGGTTGAAAAGAGAACTTTATGACTCAAATCAGCACAATAATTCGCATCAGTATGTATATTTATTTTGGTTAGTGTCGAATTTGATATTCATAGCAAAGCTCGGTTGAACTCATAGTGCTCTAACGAAGTTCGACTGCGAGCAATAACTGGCTATTGATAATAGCTAATTAAGTAGTCAAACGTTGTTTGCTCAGATATTCAAGGATATGAGCGACGCGCGTATATTGTTCCATTTAGCTTTACTTAAAGATTTTAGAAAACTTAATAACAGTAATATCTTAGCTAATTTGTTAAAACTGTGTAAAGTATACATATGAGTGTGGTCGGAGCAGAAAGCTCCGCCCTTCGCGCACTATAAATTGTTATGTATGTTTGATCTTGAGGGTGAGCTTACAGGCTTCACTGTGATAGCAACTGATGAAGTGTCTCTGCAGTATGACATGGAGGGAGAGCCAAAGTATTTCAAGATAAAAGCTAACAATGATGTTCTAATTCTTTGTGATTTTGATGGCAACTGGGGTCAGTTTGGATTGCTAATGGTGGCGGCTACTTCAATCAGTTTGATTTGAATGATAATTGGTTGGGTTTTTCAACTTAATATTACATAACAAGCGTAAGCACGCGGATCAATTTTACGCCGCGCTTCAAATTGCCCTGTGTTGCGGGCGTTAGGTGCTTTTAGCATCACCATATTTCGGAGTATAATAATGAGTGATTCTCAAGACTTTTGCGAGGCGTTCGGTGGCTCTGCAAGTGATCCTGACTTTATGGATAATTGGTTGTCTGAACATGCTGGTGATGTGTCAAAAACGTCTTCTGAATTACAAGAAAAAATCAAAGCATTTGATTACGAAAGTTTACTTGTTGAATACAGCCTATCCGAACCTGAAATGGTTCAAATAAAAAATTATATGGCTATTTATAATGAGTATAATTTCAAAACACAAAAAGCTGCAAATAATTACATCACCGAAAGTAAACGTTGGGATGAGTTTCCTAATATAAGATCTTTAAATGATCACGGATCATATACAAATATTCCTGGGATATTTCCTAAATTTTATAGAATAACCTGCGAAATATTAAAGATTACTAAAGGTAATGGTGCTCACCTAACAAAAGCTACAAAGTATTAACCCGCACCTAATCGAGTAGCCGGAGGTCTCAAACCTTCAGCCCCCACACCACCCATCATGCGCTTTTTATTAGCAGGAAGTGCAATGGGCGGTTCACCTTCCATTACGAATATTAGTCCAAACATATCTCAGTGCCGCTAACCCTTGTAAAGCTACATAGTCATTGCCTAGCGCAATGTTAATTCCTTTTTTGAGCCCTTCCCCCTCAAATCAGCCACTCAAACACCTGTAATACCTTGCAAAATGCCAATTAAAACAACACCAAGCCCTCTTTTTATATTTAACATGAAACTCAGTTATCGATTGAATCAAAATAGCAACTCGGCTATGGTTAATGCAATCAATAAAAATAAATCAAAAACGAGTTATTCTACAGCCTCGTTGGATGAACGAGAAATGGATTTGAATCTCAAGTATTTTATTCTTATCGCAGCAATTTTTATGCTGCCGGCGTGCACAACGGGAAAACTGTATTACAAGGACAATTCAGGCAATCGTATTTTAGGGTGCGATGTGGAATTTGTGGGTTTGCCAAGCGTGGACAAATTCGCCGTTGAATATGCATTAAGCCTTTGCGCAAAAAGTGTTATTAAAAAAGGACACAGTCTAGAAAAAGAGAAAGAGTATTTGCTAGCGATTGATACTACTATTCCTTCAGCACCTTGTGGGAAGTCGTGGGATCACGAGCTTGCTAAGAATGAGTACAAAAAAGGCAGTCTATCAAAAAAAGAATATGGTTATATTGTAGCTAATATAGACTTGGGGCTAGCGGTCATCAACGAATGTTCATCTTATCAGGTAGCCGGAGGTTTCTAACCTCCAGCCGCCATGCTCTTTTTATTAGCAAGAAGTACAATGGGCGGTTCATCTCCCGTAATGAATATTGCTCCAAATATCTCTTAAACAAAAATATACCAACCAAAACACGAGATAAACTCGCGCCTACAACAGACACAGCTAGTTACCTAGCGCCGTATATATTATCTTGATGCAGATTTAAGGGAGATTTTTCCGTTGGGTCCGTTGCACTCAACCCAACCTTGTAGCCAATTTTAACGCTGAACTTACCGCTTAAAGCTTACTACTTCGAGCTAGCTTATATCTTCTCTTAAAGCGCAGCACCTCTTGACATCTTTGTGAATAAATTACTTAAAGGATTTTAAACACAATGCGAATTAAAATATAAAAAGCACTTGTTAATGCTGAGCCTGAATGCATACTGATAGGGTATTTTTCGTTGGGTTTCGTTGCACTCTACCCAACCTACGTAGCCAATTTTAACGCCGTTCTTACAGCTTAAAACTTACCGCTTCTGGCTAGTTTGTATGTTTTACAACCAAAGCGCGAGATAAACTCGCGCCTACAACAAACGCCCCTAGAACCTAGTTGCCTAGCACCTAATTATTTATTAAATCGCTGGATAACCAATGCGATCCGATAAATAACCCACGCTGGTGGCAAAGTAGTATGAGCGATTCCAATGCATTAGCGCTTTGTAGTTATCATAAGCTAAGTACATTCTGCCGCCCATATCATCAGGCATTACTAATGCTGCGGTTACATCAACATTAGGTAAATCAGTACCATCCATTTTACGCACACCTAAAGCTTGCCAATCAGCTAAAGAACGTTCTGATTTGGCCCAATATTCAAGCCACTGAGTGCGTGTTTTTGTGCCACGTTGTAATACATAGCTTTGATCAAAACCATCAGGTAATTGCACCTGACGGCCCCACGTTAGCTCGTCATTCCAACCGGCCTGTTTTAAATAATTAGCTATTGATGCAAAGGCATCGGCTTGGGTGGTCCAAATATCTTTGCGGCCATCCTTATCATAATCTACCGCGTAGGCGTTAAATGAGGTTGGCATAAATTGCGTTTGTCCCATCGCACCGGCCCATGAGCCTTTAAATTTGTCTAAGGTGATATGCCCTTCTTTGAGGATATCCAGTGCGGCCCATAATTGATTTTTGTACATGGTTTCACGGCGGCCATCAAAAGCCAGTGTTACTACCGATGAAATAACATTGTGGCCACCTTGGATTTTACCAAAGTTACTTTCAAGGCCCCACAACGCAACAATAAAACGTGCTTGCACGCCAAACTCAGCAGCAACTTGTTCCAAAATATCTTTATTTTCAGCATATAGCTTACGTGCGCGATCAATTTTCCATTGCGGCACCCGTTTTGGTAAGTAGGTTTCGAGGGTTTCTTTAACTTCAGGCTGATTTTTATCTGCTGAAATTACTTTTTCTTTAAAGTGTGCTGTAGCAAAGGCATCTTCAATTAACTGGCTATCGTAGCCTTTTTGCGCAGCTTCTTGTTTTAAGCCTGCAACATATTCGTCAAACTGTGCTTGAGTCTTGGCCAGTGCCGATGTGCTGATACAGGCACTACATAAAATTGCAGCCAATTTTGTCATTATATGTTTAGTCACTTTCAACTCCATTTTGTTTTCTGTGCTCAGCTAATAAGTTTGCTTGTGGTGGGGGTATTTGCAAGTAGAACCCATTATCTGTTAACGCTTGCTTAACTAAATCTAAATCAGCCGCGCCTAACTGCACCCGTTTTGCTAAATTTATTAGCATTACATAATGTGGTTTACCAAACATTGCCATTAAAGGTTGCGGTACCTTACTAAAATCATCTCTTTTTTCGACAAAAAGGAAGGTATCCGCTTTTTTGTTACTTTTATATACCGCAGTCAGCATTATGACCCTATAAAATCTTGCTTAACAGTGCTGCACACTATAACATGAGAGTCATAATAAGTTAGAAAAATTAGATTAGAAATTTCACCTTATCCATATAAACACAGGCCTTATTCAGCCTGCGTTTATCTAAAATTGATTTCTGATCACACTATTCAATTGAGCGTGTATGTCGGACCAAACTTTTGAGCTAAAAGGGAATCTTTTTACGTTATCAGTTTTACATCTGTATAGTACTGATATTAATCTTTTAGCAGAACAACTCTATACAAAAATAGCCCAAGCCCCTCGTTTTTTTGAGGGTGCGCCTATTGTTGTAAATTTAATTGAGATAAAAAACAATCTTGTTGATTTTGTACATTTAAAATCATTAATAGAACGAATGAATTTTAATGCTGTGGGTGTATGTAATGGCTCAGACGAGCAACATGCGCAAGCTAAAGCCGCTGGGCTGTCAGTTTTAAATTATTCACAAGACGTTAAGAGTGAAACTGTTACAAAGCAGAGTAATACATCTATTGTTGAGAAAACAGTTTACTTACCTGCCCAAGTTATCAATGGCACCGTTCGCTCTGGTCAGCAAGTGTATGCAAAAGACCGTGATTTAATTGTCTTTGGTGCGGTAAGCCATGGTGCAGAAGTCATTGCTGATGGCAATGTACATATTTATGGCACATTACGTGGCCGTGCAATTGCAGGCGCACAAGGTTATAACGAAGCCCGTATTTTTTGCCAGAAACTAGAAGCAGAACTTGTTTCTATTAATGGCAATTACTGGATCAGCGACTCTCTGCAAGGCGAGTTCTGGGGCAACGCGGCACAAATCCAACAAAAAAATGAATCATTAGAAATTTCAGCTTTGGTTAAAGGATAAATCTTATGGCAAAAGTAATTGTCGTTACGTCAGGTAAAGGTGGTGTAGGCAAAACTACATCGAGTGCTGCTATTGGCACAGGTTTAGCTCTAAAAGGCTATAAAACAGTCATTATTGACTTTGATATTGGGCTACGTAACCTTGATTTGATCATGGGTTGTGAGCGCCGTGTGGTCTATGATTTTGTTAACGTCATCAATGGTGAAGCGAACCTTAATCAAGCACTTATCAAAGACAAACGAGTCGAAAAGTTATTCTTACTTCCAGCCTCACAAACTCGTGATAAAGACGCACTTACCCGTGAAGGTGTTGAGCGTGTACTAAACGAGCTGAAAAAAGACTTTGATTACATCGTCTGTGATTCTCCGGCAGGGATTGAAGCAGGTGCGATGATGGCGATGTACTTTGCTGATGAAGCAATTGTCACTACCAATCCTGAAGTATCTTCAGTACGTGATTCAGACCGCATTTTAGGTATTTTGCATAGCAAATCTAAACGCGCTGAAGAAGGCCTTGAAAATATTAAAGAGCATTTATTACTGACCCGCTATAACCCAGATCGGGTAGCACGTGGCGAAATGCTGTCAGTGGAAGATGTACAAGATATTCTTTCTATTCCATTACTTGGGGTTATTCCAGAATCACAAGCGGTATTAAGCGCATCAAACTCAGGTCAGCCTGTTATTCTTGACACTGAATCTGATGCAGGCCAAGCCTATGCCGATGCGATTAATCGTTTACTAGGCGAAACTGTTGATTTTCGCTTCTTAGATGTAGAGAAGAAAGGTTTGTTCAAACGGATATTTGGAGGTTAACGTGTCACTACTTGACTACTTCCGCTCAGAAAAGAAAAATACAGCGTCACTAGCAAAAGAGCGATTGCAGATCATTGTTGCGCATGAGCGCTCACAGCGTGGTACGCCTGATTATTTACCACAACTAAAACAAGATATTCTTGATGTTATCCGTAAATACGTCAACATCAGTAATGACGCGGTGCAAGTCCAATTCGATCAAAACGAAGACGACTTAGCAGTATTAGAACTCAACGTCACTTTACCGGATGAAGAGAAAAAACCATAAAAATTAGGGCGCTATTTAAGCGCCCTTTCACATTTTAATATTAACTTTGGCTTCGTGTTCAGTTTAATATCATACGCTAAAGCGTTTTACTAATTCATTTAAATCCACCGCTAAACGCGATAATTCTCGACTGGAAGCACTGGTTTGCTCTGCTCCTGAAGCTGTTGAATTAGACAAATCACGAATACTTACCAAGTTTTGATCAACATCTCGTGACACATTCGCTTGCTCTTCAGCTGCACTGGCAATAGAAATGTTATGGTGATTAATTTCTGCAACAGCAGTAGCAATAAGCTGTAAAGCATCGCCCGCTTCACGGGCAATATCTAATGTTTTAGTGACCCGGTGTAAACTTTTATCCATTGTTGCCACAGAGCGATCGCTAGATTTATTAATCACTTTAATCATGTCTTCAATTTCTACCGTAGATTGCTGTGTTTTATGGGCAAGCGAACGAACCTCATCAGCCACAACCGCAAACCCTCGCCCCGTTTCGCCAGCTCGTGCCGCTTCTATTGCCGCATTTAGTGCTAATAGGTTTGTTTGATCTGCAATACCGCGAATAACTTCAAGTACTTTGGTGATACTCTTAACTTTATCAGCTAACTCAGTTACATTTCCTGATGACTCAGAAATTTCTCGTGCTAATTCATCAATAGCCTGAACAGTCTGCCTTACCCGTTCATTACCCTGCTGCGCCTGCTGATTAGCTTGATCAGATGCTTGAGAAGCATTTTGCGCATCTTGAGCGACAGTTTCTACTGCGGTAGTCAATTCATTAACCGCTGTCGCTGCTTGCTCTAACTCTTCTGATTGCTGTTGAATAATACGTGTGGAGTCTTCAGTAACAGAGCTTAACTGTTCAGATGTCGATGCTAGTTGCTCCGATGATTGGGATATAGTAACAATCGAGTTTCTTAGCTCATCTTGGGTTAACTGTAATTGCTGCAGTAATTGCGCGGGTTCATCATTGCCAATAATTTCAATACGTTTGGTAAGATCACGCTGGGCAATCGTTTGTGCAAACGACACCGCTTCAGCAATCGGTTTTACAATACTGCGGGTGAGCATAAATGCGAATAAGGCTAACAATACAATAACCACAATCAACACAATAATAACGGCAATATTCGCAGCACTAGCGACAGCATGGGCTTCCTCTGCGGCCTCATCTATTTGTAACATTTCTCTAGCAAGTAGCTCTGTGAGCTTCGTTGTGATTGTATTGGTTAAAGGCAGAATACGATTCTCACGTATAGAGTCGATTTCATCTTTACGACCCGCAGCAACTAATTGATTAAACTGCTCAGTTAATTCTTCGTACTGACTATCAAGTAGCATATATTCATTAAATATTTTTCTCGTTTGTGCATCAGTGATAACTGTCTCATATTCTCCCTGATTTCGCTTTAGATCACTAATAGCTTCTTTAAATTTGCCTTGGTATGTTTGCAGACGTGCGGGATCATCAATATAGCTGCTAATATTAGCAGAATGAATACGTGCCCTAAGAAACTGCCGATTTAAGTCATTAACGTTGTCAACTGCTGGAACTTGTTTGTCACTGATGAAGGTTATTTCATTATCAATCACTTTAATACGATTTATTGCAACTCCACCCAAAATAAGAGTTAATAAACCAATAAGTCCAAACGCAATACTAGCGCGAACACCTATGGAGAAATTTCGTATCATAGTAAACTCCGGGATTAAAAATTGTGGACGCCACCCCACTCTTGCAGCAATTTTGTAAAAATAGTTACAAAGTTAGGTTAGTTAGCTAACCTAAAAATGCACCAAAAACTAACCTTTAGAACCTAACACATAGCTAGGGCAAGATCACGAACTTTACCTTGACTTAAAAGTATGATCTTATACTCCTTTTAAGGAGCATCCCTATGGCTGACATTCAGTTATTTAAATATTTCGAATCAATTGATGACCCTCGCCAGCAGGGTAAAGTTGTTCACAAGCTTTTTGATATCATAATCTTAGCTATAGAGAAGAAAGGTTTGTTCAAACGGATATTTGGAGGTTAACGTGTCACTACTTGACTACTTCCGCTCAGAAAAGAAAAATACAGCGTCACTAGCAAAAAAGCGATTGCAGATCATTGTTGCGCATGAGCGCTCACAGCGTGGTACGCCTGATTATTTACCACAACTAAAACAAGATATTCTTGATGTTATCCGTAAATACGTCAACATCAGTAATGACGCGGTACAAGTCCAATTCGATCAAAACGAAGACGACTTAGCAGTATTAGAACTCAACGTCACTTTACCGGATGAAGAGAAAAAACCATAAAAATTAGGGCGCTATTTAAGCGCCCTATTTATGTTTTGCACACTCAGTTAGCGTTCAACAATCGCCTTAAAACTGCCATAGATAAGACGTTTACCGTCAAATGGCAATGGGTTTTGCTGTATGTCGCAAATAGGATCCTGCATAAATTTAGCCATGCCTTCGTCTCTGGCAGCTTTTGATGGCCACGTTACCCACGAAAATACCACAGTTTCATTTTCTTGACACTTTACTGCCTGTAAAAACGAGGTATGTGTCCCATCGGGAACGTCATCACCCCAGGCCTCAATCACCTGAATTGCACCGCATTGTTTAAACACCTGTGCCGCTTTATCTGCATGCTCAGCATATTCGACCTGTCTATTTGTGGGGACTGCACACACAAATCCATCAATATAACTCATTGTAATTCTCCTTTTATGTTTATCTATGCCTAATAGCCTTGGTTATCAGTTGCTTGAAGCTCTCTAACGGGCCTTATTTCAATACTGCCATAGCGAGCGGGAGGTATTTTACTCGCAACGTGTATCGCTTCATTAAGGTCTTTCACATCTAATAAATAAAAACCAGCGAGTTGCTCTTTAGTTTCCGCAAAAGGGCCATCGGTTATTTCTACTTGACCAGTGCGAACTCGTAATGTGGTTGCAATTGTTGTTGGCTGTAACGCCTGCCCTCCCAGCATATAATTGCGTTCACGCAATGAATCACCACAGGCAATACATTCTTGATTCAATGCATCCCACTGCTGTTGCGATAATTTTTGCATTGTTGCTTCATCGTAATAAACCAGTGCCACATATTTCATATCAATACCTGCTTATTTTATAAATTAATATCAATTAGTTGCCATCAGGGCTTGGTAACATTAGCATCCAACCAATACCGAATTTGTCCGTTACTTGACCATACAAAGGTGACCAGAAAGTCTCCTCCAATGGCATCCTTACCTGACCGCCATCGGCTAAGGCAGCAAATACACTACGCAAGGTTTGCTCCGAATCAATTGTTAGGGTTAGATTAAAGCCAGAATAACTAACCCCATCACCTTGGTTATCGATACAACCATCTGTCGCTAAAATTTTCATCCCAGCGACGGTAAATTCGCTATGCATTATCTTATCGTCAAAATTGGCAGGAATTGCGCCTTCAGGGATCGGCTCTGGACTATCACTGAAACGAAACATCATAGCTATTTTTGCATTAAGGTGGGTCTGATAATAGGTTAATGCTTCTTCACAGCGGCCTGAGAAAAACAGATAACAACTTGCTTTAGCCTGTTGCATTACAATGTTTTTCTGTAGTCTCTGCTCTTGCTCAGCAATACTGCCATCAGTGTCTACTTCTGCGAAATCGGCCATTTCATAAAAAGGTCGGATCTCAATATCGGACTCTTCAGTCATTGGGTTAGGACACTTTTTAACCCAAGCTATCGCTTCATCCATGGAGGCCACATTCCATACCCAGTAACCTGCGACGAGTTCATTCGTCTCGGCAAAGGGTCCTTTGGTTACAATCCGCTCCGTATTACTAAAACGCACACGAACCCCTTCCTTGCTTGGCTTTAAACCATCACCTGAGGCCATGATCCCCGCGGCCACGAGCTGTTCATTATAGTCTCCCATAGCACTTAGCAGCGCTTTATCGGGTAATTCACCATTTTCTGAACTGTTGCTTGCTTTGACTATTACCATAACTTTCATTTTGCATACTCCTTTGTGTTTTTACATGAATTAAAAATAGCGCTTCATGTAATAATCGAATGGCAAAACATAAAATCGACAGATATTTAAAAATATTTTATAAAAATTTCTAAATGTGTCCTAAAGCAACTAATTTACGCTGCAGTACTCGCTGCTCAGGGACTTGTTTGGTAAGGGTTAAAGCATGTTCAAGTGCAACGCGAGCCTCTTTTTTACGCCCTACCCGAGTTAAAAATTCGGCATAAGTGGCATAACAAAGATGATATTTTTGCATTACTTTTTGCTGTAATAGTTGCTCGACTAACACTAAAGCTGCCTCAGGGCCATGATGCATAGCCACTGCAACAGCACGATTAAGCTCAATAACGGGTGAAGGTGCCACTTGTAATAGTAAAGAATACCAAGCCAAGATCTGCTCCCAGTCGGTATTGTTTGCATCTGACGCCTGGGCATGTACTGCAGCAATAGCAGCTTGGATAGTATAAAAACCATATTCCCTCTTAGCCGTAGCACTTTGCACTAACGCTATTCCCTCTTGGATCAGCGCTTGGTCCCATAGACTGCGGTCTTGCTCTGCTAAAAGAATGATATCGCCATCTTTATTCGTTCGCGCATTGTGGCGAGATCCGTTAAGTAACATTAACGCAAGCAAGCCCGTTATTTCTGTGTCGGATAATAATGACTGCAGCAGCCGTGCTAAGCGAATAGCCTCAACGGTTAACTCAGTTCGCGTCACGCTATCGCCGAAAGAGGATGAATAACCTTCGTTATACACTAGGTAAATAACAGATAGCACAGCGTCAACTCTGTTCTCTAACTCTTCTTGTGATGGAATTTGAAAGGGTATATTGGCGTCACGAATTTTCTGTTTGCCACGCACGATGCGTTGTGCCATGGTCGATACAGAGGTTAAAAATGCACTTGCAATCTCTTCCGTTGTTAAGCCACACACTTCACGTAAGGTGAGTGCTATCTGGACTTTAATATCAATTGCAGGGTGACAACAGGTAAAAATCAAGCGCAGTTGATCATCTGCAATTAACTCATCATCTACTGCGTTTGCTAGAGTAAACTCAGCCTCTACAGAGCTGTCGTCTGCTAATTGCGCCACAATTTCGCTATGACGGTGTTGGCGTCGTAACTGATCAATTGCTTTAAAACGACCAGTAGAGACAAGCCAGTTGGCGGGTTTATTTGGAATGCCTTCAGATTGCCACTGTGTAAGCGCAGTGCTAAAAGCATCATGTAACGCTTCTTCTGCCAGCTCAAAATCTCCAAGCAAACGGATCAAAGTAGCGTATATGCGCCGTCCTTCATCACGATATATAGCTGCTAGTTTATTTTTTACCGCATCATTTGTGACGCGTGTATTGTCTTTATTCATCAACCGCCTAGCTTGTTTTAGCTGAGAAATGACGCGCTGACATTTTCCCACTGATGCCACGAACATCTCACAATTTACCCAAAACAGTAGCGCAGTAAAGCACAATTTTCAAACAAACCTGCCACTAAATCCTACACGCCAGCTGCTCAAAGGAATCTTTTGTGGTGTACGTGTAGAAAGGTAACGGCGTCTGCATGCAGGCAATTCGCTATCTCGACAAGCTAATAGATGAATTAGCTAAAGGTACAACGCTGAAAACAATTTTCAGGCTTAAATTTCACTCCATTGCATATGGTACTCAAACTGATCATCCCCCGTTACTACAAAGCCAAGTTGCTGGTATAAATTCCAAAACCAACGTTCTCTCCTTGTTTTTTCTTTAAGTATTTGAGTATGAATGAAATAAATTATTTATTTAAACTTTAAGGATACTCGCCGCATCGAGTAATTGACTCCCTGCCTTTGATGTTACGGCATAATTAAAACCGGGCTGAATACAAAACGAGCCATATTCGCCTGATTTACTCAAAGCTAAAAAACCGACTTGAAATTGTTTATAATCACCCAATTTATGAGCAATTCGCTCAACTGCGGCCTTACATGCTTGAGTAGGTGTCATGCCTTGGCGCATCATTTCAACTACTAAATGACAGCCCACCGTTTTGATCATTAACTCACCCATGCCTGTTGCTGTCGCAGCACCAACTTCATTATCAACATACAGTCCAGCCCCGATAATAGGCGAATCTCCTACTCTGCCTGACATTTTAAACGCAGCGCCACTGGTGGTGCAAGCTCCTGATAAATCTCCATTACTATCAAGCGCTAACATGCCGATTGTGTCGTGATTTTCAATATTGATCACCGGTGCATATTTTGATTTCACCAGCCAATCTTGCCAGGCTTTTTTTGCTTTGCTAGTTAAGAGGTTTTGCTCTTGAAAACCCTGAGATTTAGCAAATTGCAGCGCACCTTCGCCCACCAGCATGACATGCGGAGTTTTATCCATCACTAAACGAGCAACAGAAATTGGGTGCATAATGTGCTGTAAACATGCAACAGAGCCACAGTTTTGATTTTCATCCATAATGCAGGCATCAAGCGTAACGTTCCCTTCTCGATCAGGGTAACCACCATAGCCAACTGTCATCACATCAGGGTCTGCTTCAGGAATTCGCACACCCGCTTCCACTGCATCAATGGCTTTACCATGCTCAGCAAGTATCTGCCATGCAGCTTTATTGGCAGCCAATCCGTGTTGCCATGTCGAGACTACGATAGGCTTATTAACTTTACTTTTAGCTACTGTCTTAAACGGTATTAATGCAACAGCACTTGAAATAGCTGATAACTTTAAAAAGTCACGTCTGTTATTGATCATTATTGTTTCCTTATCAAACTTGCGAGCATTGGCTGTAAAGCAAGCGATTTAATTTAATCACGACTCGTCTATGAGTTGGTATATCTGTTTAATCTTTAACTGAGCGTATATTTAAAGACTGCTGAAAACGTTCACTCCAATAATGAGTTCGTTTTAAATAGTAGTCCGCAGCTAAAGGGCTGTAGTCAAGATACTTATAGTCACCCACTTGCTTCTCAATCGCAGGCTCGATCTGAGTCCCTTCGTGCCATTCATTAAATGAAGTCACCCCGATAAATGTTGGAGCCACTGCAATTGCTTTTTAAACATCGCGTCATAGTACTTTCCAGCTTCGCGTGCCCTGAAGTTTTTTTTGTTCCAAGGACGAATTCTATCGTCGGCATACCCAGGGCCGACACTTGGAATAAACAATTTATTGTGTTGCTTTGCCCACTTAGCTAGGTATGGCCAGTTTTTCGTGGTACTGCCATAAACAAAACCATCAACAGCAAAGTAGGTATAAAAGCCATCCATACCACTGTTTAAAAAGAATGACTCCTCTCCTTTATCAACCCACAGCCCGATAAAGTTAGCATCATACGTTTTACCTCTGACTGTTAATTCGCCTTTTGGTAACAGCACTTTCTGCCATTCACTGATTGGCATTTTGTATGAGTCATAAACATAATATAATGGCTTGCCTTGGTAATGATATAAAGCGGGATGTTGCCCAAAGCGCTGGTCTAGCTGTTTTACTACCTGTAAAAATTCAGCTGCACTGTGATAGATAGGTTCAATATGGAAGTTAACTTTAAGGCCAATTTTAGCGGCTTTATCCATAAAAATAGGCACTGAACTGGTACCAAAATCGCTATCACCCCACCAACTTAATATAATTACGCTAACCCCTGCTTGCTTCATCATCGCCAAATGTGTATCCATAACTGCTTCGTCGTTTGCACTGTAAGTACCTAATTCAGGATAGAAATTAGCACCAATGTCATCGCCGCCTGGGTAGCCTTTACGTCCCACAATAGGTTGATCACCGTAAGGTAATACCTGGTGATCCCAGTGCGCCCATTGACCATCAACTTTTAAGTTGCCATACCAACTGTAATAAAAAATATGCAGCCCACGCTGTTGAGATCCGGCTACAGATTCAGCAGTCACATAAAAACTGCATAATAAAAGGCTTATTAAAATGGCAGAGCACCTTTTTAATCGCGAAAGTTTATTCTTAAACAACATATTATTTACCGTTTCACCTAAAAAATAGGTAGCTTGGAGCGCTATTTAGCACTCATAAGCTACCAAAAAAATTAAAACTAAAATGGTTGCAGTGGGCCTATTAGTTCGAGTTCAGAAACTTGAACTTGCTGGGCATCGCCATTGTTAGCACTAATACTTAAACGATATAAGCTAAAGGCAAAACCATTCCCTATTGTAAAGAGACGTCGTTGGTTTAATTGTTCAAATTCCTCGTCTTTAAAGCTAGCTATTTCTAACCATGTTTTACCGCCATCATTTGAGCCTTGTAAGATGAAGTTTTTCGGATCTTTGTTGTTACTATCACTGCCATTCGTGATTGCGATATTAGTGACAATCTGTGCTTGGGGTAATGCAACATCAAGCCATACAGGTACAGTCTCCGTGGTAGCAGTCCATACCGTCGCTTTATCATCATCCGTTGCATTATTTTCTACCACTCCCTCTTGCTCGCCAGCACCTGCAAGGACTGATGATGCAGTTGCAGAATGATCAACTGAAGCAACCTGCGGACCTATTAGCTCGATCTCTGCTATTTGCATCAGCGTATCGTCGCCACGATTTTTAGTAATATTGAAGCGATAAAAACTAAAACCCAAATCGTTACTAAAAGTGAAAACACGGCGCTGAAAACGCTGCTCAAAGTTCTCACCTAGCCAAGCACCAAGTGTGATCCAATTTTCACCGTCATTTGACGCTGCTAAGTTAAAGTTTTGCGGATCACGTGAGTCAGCATCGTTTGCACTTGTTAGTGCCAGCTTATTAACCGCTGTCGTGGCACTGAACTGTACCATTGCCCAAGATGGATTTTCCGCGCTTGGTGCGCCAGACCAATCATTATGGTCCAACCATTTGCTATCAACATTACCATCGAACGCTTTAACACCCGCCTCACCATCACCAATCTGATTACGAACGGTAATTATTGCATCGGCTGATAACGCATGATTTAAATCTGCCACTTTAGGCCCTACCAAGGCAATATCAGCAATTTTTAACTCGGCGCCAGCGGCAGTTTTAGTTACGCTTAAACGATAGCTAGAAAATGCCAGTGTATTATTGGTCGCAAACGATAGCCTTTCGCCACGACGTTCAAATGTTTCATCTGAATAATCAGCTAAGTGAACCCATGTTTGCCCATCATCATTACTTGCAGCAAGTGAAAATGTAGCGGGATCACCATCTGCGTTTTGAGCATCTGAAATCAGTACTAACTTATCAACGGCAGCGGCTTGTGCAAACGTAGCTGTAATCGAAACGGGTACTTCAGTTGTAGGCACATCAGAGACCCAACTTGTGGCATCATTATTATCAAATGCCAGCGCATAACTGTCACCTGCACTTGCAGATATTACAGCACTGCCAATTGGTTCAGCATGATCAACACTTGCATTTATAGGCCCCACAAAAGCAATCTCTGATAACTGCATTAAACCATCATCACCTCTATTTTTAGTGATATTTAAACGATACGAGTAAAATTCTAAACCATTGTCAAAACGAAACTCACGTCGTTGAAAGCGCTCATCAAAGTTCTCACCAATAAATTTAGCCAAGGTTAGCCAGTTTTCACCATCGACTGAACCTTGAATATTAAAGTTTTGAGGATCTCGAGACTCAGCATCATTAGCACTCGTAATGAACACACTATTCACAGCATGTTTTTCAGCAAAATCAACTTGGATCCAAGATGGATCTTGCTCACTTGGCGCACCTGACCAATCATTATGATCAAGCCACTTGGTATTAGTGTCACCATCAAATGCTTTACTTTCAGCTTCGTTGTCACTTATGCGATTACGAGCATTGATCGTTGCTGTAGCAAGGTTTTCAGCATTGGTAATTTCTTTAACAGGGCCACTAGATGCGGCACTTTCAAGAAAAGGTAGCGCAACATCAATGACATCCTCAGCTGATAGCGCTAATTTATCTAGATAAGGAAAACTGGCAATGGTTTTCAACATTCGCTCACGCAATGGCTGTAAAGCGACTACATCGCCATCATTGGCTAAGTTAATCGCGCTAATGAGTTCGTTAATAACACCCGCGACAGTTTCATCTTTACTAAGACTTGCAAATACTGCATTAGCTAAAGAAAGTTTAATAATATTAATATCGGCCAATTGGTCTGTACAATTACCTTCACTATCGCAATCTTGGCCTACTACAAAATTATCGTAGCTTTCGGCACTGATCAATTGGGTATTAAAGACATTGGTTTTACTGTCGATCCCCAGTGCTTTTAGCACTAAACGCGAGTTATCTGATAAAGCTAATTCATATAACTCACGCACAGCAACATTTAAACCATTGGCAATACTTTGCTCAACTAAATGAGTGGCTGTTGTAGTTAAAGCATTTACTTGAAAATTAGCGTCCGCTACGCCATCACTTGTGGATGCGTAAGGCACATCAACATATGTTAAAGTCGCTAACTGCAGATCAGCAATCTCAGTGCCACTGATCTGTTCACCGATTAGGTGTTCAGCACAGCTAGGCGCATCACATATCATCGTTGAGTTAGCATCCGTATTAACGGTCATCTTAAACATACCGTTAATACCAAAGCCTTGTTGACTTTCTATGCTCAGATTTACCATACCAGCAGCATCTGTTTGACTGTTAGACGTCACCTTAATATCTGAGCCATTCATTTGCTTTACAGTGACCGTTGCGAAACCTAATGTTCCTTTCACTGCACTACCGGCAATATCAGCAGAGGTAATATCAATTTTTGCTGGGATATCAGTCGGATCCGGATTATCAGCACCACCACACCCTGATAGGCCGATCATTGCTACCAGCATAATGCTAGATAGTTTACTAAGTTTGGGCTTATTCATGTTTATTCCTCTATACAATTCTTGGTTATTTGTTCCATCTCACCTAGCACTATTAAAAGCGGTAAGTTGCACCTGCGTAAAAACGACGACCACTGTATGCATTTTGAATAAAGCGGTTTTTAGTATCGTCACCTAGATGCATATAAGTATCTGATTGAGTGAGGTTAATAACGGAAGCAGATAACACGAGAGCATCAGTCAAGTTATAACTTGCATTGACGTCTACCTGATCATAGGCTTCATTGTAATAGTTCATTTCCCATGAGGCGTTGTAGCCTTGAACCGTTGGACCGCGCTTATTGTATGAGGCGCGAACACTGAATAAGTCATCTTCATAAAATACCGATAAATTCATCTGGTATTTAGAACTGCCGATCAAAGGTGACTCTCCCACCTTTTCACCATCAAGCTCTACATTGGCTTGATTAGTGTTATTGCGGGTATAATTAGCATAAAGACCAAAGCCATTATCAAAGAAGTGCTGGATAAAAACTTCAGCCCCTTCAGAAGAAGCATTCGTGCCATTAGCAACAGTACTAAAATCCCGAACAACAAAATTGTCGCCACTGACATTGACTTGCTCATCACCTGCGTTAGGTAAATTAAATGAAATGTCCGGTGCACTGCGGGTAACATCAATTATTAAAGGCACAACAAAGTTATCAACATCTTTTTTAAACAAGGCAATACCAAAGCCAGAGCCAGCTCCGTAGTAGTATTCTAAAGACATATCAAATTGGGTTGACTCAAATGGCGCTAGCTGGTTATTACCACCGGATCCTGTCCACCCTTCGCCATCAATAATTGCATCAAAATTGTCTGCCGCTGAGCGATCCGTTGAGTATTCATTCGACGTGTACGTTAAAGTCTGAAACTGGCCTAAATCATCATAACCAGGACGAGCCATGGTTTGTGATGCCGCTCCACGTAGTACCCAGTTGTCATCGATATCCCAGACTATATTAAAGCTGGGCAGCACCTTCGTTTCCGTACTCTCTTTTTCAATAAAAACAAAGTCTTCTACACGTTGTTGGTCGATTGGTAATTCATTGCCGTTGTCGTCCTTCCAATCTAATCGGTAGGTGATTTTATCTGATGATCCGGTGGTCGTTTTGGTGCGCACTACGCGTACACCCAAATTACCCCGTACTTGTGAAAAACGATAATCAGCTTGCATATAAGCCGCTGTAATTTCTTCTTCAACACTATAAACATAGTTAGGCTCTATACGCGTATAATGAACAAAGTTTTCATTCAGATGATCTTGGTATTTATGCCAGTTTACGGCTGGGAATAAGTTCGTATTAATTACATCAGACAAGTTAGCTAATGAATCTGAATAAATTAAATCTGCAATATCCGGTATGCCGCCATTCTTAGAATAATCATCATCCAAATCAATGGTGCCTTCAGCTTCACCTTTTGCTATATCAAAATCTGGAGAGAGATAAAAGCTGTTGCGAGTATCGCGATGAATTTTACCTTTGCGATATTTCGCACCAAAATGCAACGTTTCAATTACGCCATAATCCACAAAATAGTCAAAATCAATCTGTCCGTAATCTTCTTCTTGAGTACCGGTCACAAAACTAGAATCGGTGGCTGTTACATCAGGTTCGCCACCAATGCCTGCAGCCAAGTTACTGATCATACTTGGGTCCATATAAGTGGTCATGCGCCCATCAGAAAAATCGTAACCATAGTAAAGCGAGGATTCATTTGCATAATAAGCGGCACGATACTTTTCGGAAGGACCACCTTCAGCTTCGGTATGGCCCAGCACTACTTTAACGTTGTAATTATCACCTTCGTATTTAGCATAAAAATCATATGTATCAGAGCTGGATTCTTCAATCGTATATTCACCATTAATACGTGGGATAGGAGAAACAGCCTGAGTGCCAGATGCACCAACAGAGTAGTCAATACCTGTAACAAACTGAGACTCTTCATCAACACGAACATCGGTCCAGAAATTATCGTTATTGTTCCATTCTGGGTATTCTAATTGATTTAAAATTGAGTCTTGTCCCAATTTAAAATTAAAATAATTAAAGCCAAGCTCTAAGTTACTAGTTGGTCGCCATTGAGTAGTAAACTGGATCCCAGTTCGATTTCGCTCTTCGTTTAAGACTTCCTGAACCATACTTTGTGCAGCATAACCTTGCGCGCCGCCCTCAACCATTTGATTATCTTTCATTTCAGAATAAAGATAATTTTTATTCATGATATTGATACGCGAGCTTTGTGAGCGATTAGTGCGGTCTTGTTTTGTATAACCCACTAAAACCCCAAAATCTTCATCATCATTTTTCCATGAATAAATACCACTAAACTGAGGTTCATACTTATCAGTAATATCAGAATTACTGGTTTCAAAATTAATGATCCCAGAGTTTTTATCCATATCAAGGGGCTTACGGCTATACAACAAGACCGTACCGCCAATTCCGCCCTCATCAAGGCGAGCTTCTGAAGATTTATATACTTCAACACGTTGGATCATGGTTGCAGGTAATAATGCGTATGAAAATGAACGCGATGGTTCACCGGGGGACGATGCTATAAAATTGCCATTTAATTGTGTGAAGGTTAAGTCCGATGATAAACCTCGAATACTAACAGAGGCGCCCTCACCGCCATCCCTTTGTATAATGACCCCAGGCACACGTTGCAATGAGTCTGCCACATTCTTATCTGGGAACTTACCAATGTCTTCGGCGGTAATAGCGTCAACGGTTGCATTAGACAACCGCTTAATCGCTAAGTTTTCAGCTGCAGAGGCACGAATCCCCCTGACTTCAATTACTTCTAGGTCGCTCTCTTGGTCATTTTGTTCTTCTTGTGCGTATACGCTATTACAGCTTGCCATTACCGCTAGCAGCAGTGCAGATCTCTTAAATCGCCTTGAAATACCTGAAGCTCCTCGGCTGTTATTATTATTCATGTCTATCTCCAGTTTTATTGTGCGTTTTTTGTTGTGCTTGTTATCTAACCCATACAGCCTAGCAACTGATCAATCTTCCGATGCTTCAGAACAGGGTTAATAGATTGTTAAACTACTTTTCCAGAATAGGGTTCTGTTAAAGAAAGTGATAATAGAAATTCGGTTGCTAGCAGGACAAAATCGGCGTTTAGCTTAAAAATAGATCCAATTAATAGTTACTTCATTTATAGTGACAAACTCAAGAAGGAGTTAAGGTAACGTTTGATCAGGATAAAAAACTCGCCGAAATAAAAATTAACGAATTGAATTTAATGAATATATTTTATTTTTATATTCTAAATTTGAATGTTAAATAATTTATCGGAATTAGTCGTCTAAAGATTCTGGAATTGCACAATAGGTAAAAATTTAGCAATCTGTTTAAATTCAGATGATCATATAAATTAAGCTAATAATGTAAAAATTGTATTCAGTGCAGATGTAAGTTGAATCGAACTGTGAGGTGCAGCAATGTATCTTGTCGAAGTGAGTCAAAATTGAAACTGCAGCAACAACATTGTCCTCAAACGGCGAGTTACTTGTAATAATAAGGCCAATCGCGAAGATTAATTGCAAAGCCAACTCTCCTTGTGTTTGCTTTGAGTATCAGAAATATAAATAAAACGGGCATTCTTTTTAAAGAATGCCCTGTCAGTTTATAATCTTAATAAAGCTATTTAGAAATTATAATTAGCACCTAAATAAAACCTTCTTCCTGAATACTGATTATAGGTAAACCTATTCTCTTGTTTCCAATACCCTTCTTCGACTTCCTCAGTCAAATTAACCACAGAGGCTGTTAATGACAGTTGTTCAGTTAAATTATAAGCCGCGTTCAAGTCTAATTGGCCATAATCTTTCGTATACATGTTGTAACCTTGATGGATGCTATTAGCACGGTCATCTTTCCAGTTATATGAAGCCCTTACACTAAAATCATCATTTTCAAAATAAACGGACACATTGTATTGATGCTTTGCAGTTCCTGGGATTTCAGCATCTGTTTTTTGGCCATTTGTTGATACTTGGCTAGTACTTGTATCAGTGAATGTATAATTTGCTAATACCCCAAAACCACTGTTGAAAGAGTGTTGAAAGAATAGCTCAACCCCTTTAGATTCAGCATCTCCACCAGCAACTTTGGTGTTCATTTCAACTTCAATCGGACCGTTACAACAATCATGTTCCCGTTCAACAATTTCAACAGCAGAGATAGGCAAATTAGAAATATCTTTACTAAAGTATGTCGCTCCAAGTGCTGAACCTTCACCGTAATACCATTCAATACCAAGATCAAACTGATCTGACAGCATAGGATCTAAGCCTGTGTTAACCGATGTACCAGTACCACGGCCAGTCCAAGAATCAGGTGAGTTGATATTGACCGGAGGACCGTATGACTCAGCTTGGCTCAAATCAGAATAACTAACACGTGACATAGCACGTGCTGCTGCAAAGCGAACAACGAGATCTTCAGTCGCATCCCAAGCAAGGTTAAAACTCGGCAAAAATTCACCATCATCACTCGAACGTTCATTTGCAGTGGTATCATTATTATCTTGGCCAACCACATCGTCATAGGTCAATGTACTTAAATCGGTATTTACATAACGTACCCCTAAGTTGCCGCGAAAATCTTGCCACTCAAAGTTACTTTGTGCATACACAGACCAAATATTTTCCTCTAGCGTGTAGGTCCCACCTAACGAAGGGACAACGGTTTGCGTAAAATTATTCCGTAAATAGCTATCGAGTGCTGCAAAATCAAACGCTAAAAAGTTAAACGCTCCGGTATTCCCTGCACTGTTATCAACCACAGTGTCACTGACTAGCGATTCTGGATCAGGATGAAAATCAGGGTTATGGAACCATTCACTGCCAGACAAGTAGCCACGGTAACCGCCATTGTCGGCAATACCATCATCCCAGCGGAAATCGTTTTTAATACCTTTGATTTCGTGGCTACGGTATTTCGCACCGACAAAGAAAGTAGTGAAAATACCTGTATCGATATCAAATTGCAGATCAGCTTGTACATAATCTTCAGTATCTTTATTTTCTGATGAATAAGAATCAAACCAATCATAATATTGATATGCTTGTTTATCCGTGGCTAAGTCTGTGGAAACTTCATAACTGGGTTTACCATCCACTGTTGACCAGAACCAGCTATTTACAGACCCCTGACGAGCATCAATATTCGCGTAGGTTTCACGTGACGTCCCGCCTTCTGCCTCAGTATGACCTAGTTTTAAAGTGGCAGTAAATAAGTCCCCATAATATTTGGCTTCAAAATCAAATGTATCAGATTTAGACTCCCCGACTCTTTCTCTGCCTGTTAGCTGAGGTGACAATAAGCCTCTCCGAACGGCCACACCATTATTAACATCGGCATCCCCCCAGTTATTATCATTCAATAAGCCATTATCTGCATTACCATAGGCAACGACGGTATCTCCGTCTAGAACAACGCCATAATATGGGTTATGGTTATCATTCCACTCTGCAAACAATACGCTCTGAGAAGATGAGTTATAATCTAGTTTTGCACCAAAATAGTTGAGATTTAAATCGAGTTTATCTGTTGGCATCCATTGAATAGCCACTTGGTAACCATCCCGAGTGCGATCTTCTGTTGAGTTACCGGTACTCATTGCACGTGGAGCCCAGACATTGTTATAAACTTCCCCCGTCGCTTGATCGACAATCGCAGGACGCTCTGCCCCCTCCACAGTATCTGAATGGAAACGCCAGTGTGAAGCATTGTTGGTAATGCTAGTTACTGTTTTATCTTGACGAGTAAATCCAGCTAACATCGCGAAGTTTTCATCTGAATTTTTCCAAGAATACAGCACATTCACTTGTGGTTTAATATCTTCAGACACATCATCATAGGTTGCTTCAAGGCTTATTGCGCCAGAATTGGCTTCCATCTCTAACGGCTTTCGAGTGTGTAATATAACAGTACCGCCGATACCACCTTCATCTATGCGAGCTTCTGCGCTTTTGTAAACTTCCACACTGCTGATCATACTTGAAGGCAACAAGGTATAATTAAAACTACGCGTTGGAACACCAGCACCGGATGAAGCAATATAATTACCGTTTAGTTGGGTCAAGGTCCAATCGGGTGAGGTACCTCGAATACTGACTCGGCTACCTTCACCACCGTCACGATCAATCAATACCCCCGACACGCGTTGTAGTGAATCAGCGACGTTCTTATCTGGAAATTTACCAATATCTTCTGCGGTGATTGCATCCACCGTTGCTGCAGAAAGGCGCTTAATTGCTAAGTTTTCCGCTGTTGAAGAACGGATCCCCCTAACTTCAATCACTTCCAAGTCACTTTGTTGTGCTGCTTGATTTGCTTGTGCATACGCACCATTACAACTTGCCATAACCGCCAACAACAATGCAGACTTATTAAATCGCCGTGTAAGGGCTGCAAATTCTCGACTCGTTTTATTATTGCTCATGCCAATTTCCTTTATTATTGTGTGTGCTTGGTTATATTTATTCACATTAAAGCCCTTCACAAAACGAATCTGTAATACTCAGATCATTTCGCAGAGGGTTAATGGCCTGTTAAAGTGCATTTCCAGAATAGGGTTCTGTTAAAGAAAGTGATAATAGAAATTCGGTTGCTAGCAGGACAAAATCGGCGTTTAGCTTAAAAATAGATCCAATTAATAGTTACCTCATTTATAGTGACAAACTCAAGAGGAAGTTAATCTGACGTTTTTTTAGTATGAAAAATACGCAGCAATAAAATTTAACCCACTGAATTTAAAGGGTGTATTTTATTATTGTAGTAACGACCTTAATATTAAATAATTTATTGAAATTAGTCGCCTTAAGATTATGGAATTACGCAATGGGTAAAAATCTAGAGATCTGTTTGAATGCAGATGATCATATAAATTTAGCTAATAATGTAAAAACTGCATTCAGTGCAGGTGCAAGTCGCATCGAGCTGTGCGGTGCAATGCATCTTGCTGGACTAAGTCCAACGGCAGATGAAATTGAAACTGCAGCAAAAGCATTGCCCTCAAACGGTGAGTTACTGGTGATGATAAGGCCGACCGCGGATCACTTTAATGTTGACGCTGCGCTACTCAAAACTATGACCAGCCAGATAACCCGCGCTGCACAATTAGGTGCCACTGGGGTTGTTTTTGGGGCAATTGCTGGCAATGAGCTTGATGTGGCAGCTACATCTACACTGGTTGAGTGCGCGAAACACTATCAGCTTGCCAGCACATTTCATCGCGCCTTCGATTGTATTGCAGATAGTCGCAATGCACTTCACATTTTAAGCGAGCTCGGGGTTGATCGTATTCTTACCAATGGCACACGCTGGACTGATAATAAAGATGTAATGCAAGGGCTTAACCAGTTGCAAAGCATCATTACTGACGCTAAAGGGCAAATCGAGATCGTGATTGGCGGTGGCGTAACCACAAACAACGCGCCTATTTTGTGGCAGCTAGGCAGCGAAAATTTAATATCATTGCATGCCTACTCAGGCGTACTTAATAGTGATGGTTTAGTGGACCCTTTATTAATTAACTCAATTTTACAAAAATCAACTTACGAGCAGACTAAACATGACTAAGCAATCTCACTTCCCTTTGTTTTTAGGTATCGATGGTGGTGGCACTAAATGCCAAGTTAGGCTTGAAAATGACCGCGGAGTGTTACTTGCACAAGCGCAAAGTGGCCCCGCAAATATTGCTACCTCAGTAACCGTTGCGCAACAATCAATCCTTGCTGCAACAATGCAAGCATTACAAAAAGCTAATTTACCAGCCAGCGCACTCAGCACAATTAATGCCTATGCGGGCCTCGCTGGTGCAGGGATCAATAGCGCAAAAAACAAAATGGCGCAATGGCAGCATCCATTTGCACAATTTAATTTCTCAACTGACTTACACATTGCCTGCCAAGGTGCCCATGGCAATAACAGTGGTGCAATTATTATATTAGGCACTGGCTTTTGTGCAGGCGCGATAAAAGGTAACACTATCATTGAATTAGGTGGTCATGGTTTACTCTTAAGTGATGGTGCAAGCGGAGGTTGGATTGGTTTAACTTTATTTAGGTATGCGTTGGAAGTCTTAGACGGAATGTCACCTTCAAGTCCATTAATTAAATGCTTACTAACCGAGTTGGGTTGTGACGATAGCAGTTCACTTACTGAGCTTGCACTCAACGCAAAACCGGCCTACTTTGCAAGCTTTGCTCCTTTAGTTTTCAACATGCAGGATGATCCCGTAGCACAAACGATATTAGCCCAAGCAGCTAAATTTATTACCCGCTATATCGAACATTTAGCCCAACTTGGCTATCAAAGTATTACCTTAATGGGCGGGACCGCAAAAACAATTACACCCTGGTTATCAAGCAAAGCACAAGGTTATCTGTGTGATGCACAGTATTCGCCTGAGCAAGGGGCAATTCAATTAGCAAAAAGGCACCTTTAACGCTCAATATGGGCACGCATTTGTGATGGGATTTCACCAAATAAGCGCCTGAATTGTTTGCTAAAATAGCTAGGTTCAGCAAAACCACATTGATAAGCTATTTGTGAAATCGGTAAACGCGTTTCAACCAGTAGTTTACGGGCATTTTCGAGTCGTATTTCATTAATAAATTGATTCGGGGTTTTCGCTAAATGCTTTTTAAAACGCCGCTCCAATGCACTAACAGATAAATGCGCAAGTTCAGCTAACTCTTCAACGCAGATATTTCTATGGTAGTGTTCGCGAATATAATTAACCGGACCTTCAATTGCTCTTACATGAGAAAGCGCCTTGGAGGTTTTCTGTAAATGGCGTGTAATGCCATAAGTACCAAGTATATTGCCATTATCATCACAAATCATTTTTTTAGACGTTGAAAACCAGGCTAATTCACCATTTGATGTCTGATTTAATTCCAATCTATCCGTGACAATATAGCCATTCATAACGCGTTTATCGTCATTCACATATTGAAATGCAAGGTGCTTGGAAGAAAAATCAAAATCGGTTTTAAGCAAGATATGGTCTAACACCTTGTACCCTTGATGTTCAACAAAGTGCTGATTAGCATATAAAATTCTACTCTCAGTATCTTTTACCCAAAATAAGATATCCGGTAATAAATCAAATGCAGCAATCAATTGCTTTACACCCGCTTTATCGATAATCGTTTCTACATCCATACTATAAAACTCTGTAAACCTGAATTTGTTAATAATATATAAAACGCCGATTTTATTGCATTGTCAACCGAATTTATATTAGCCCTAGTGCTAGGCATTCCCTATTATTAATAACATGATATTAACCAACTTCAGTTGTCAGTTACTGAAATGGAACTTTTAATGAATAAAACAAAGGTCCGGATGGGCATGGTCGGTGGTGCACAAGGCGCGTTTATTGGAGCGATTCATCGCATTGCAGCGCGTTTAGATGGCTTGATTGAGTTAGTCGCGGGTTCTTTTAGTTCAGATCCAACACGCAGCCAAGCAACTGCGGCAATGCTGGGGATAAATCCAACACGCTGTTATGACAGTTATCAGCAAATGTTTATTGAAGAAGCTAAGTTACCAGCAGATCAACGCATTGATTTTGTCACAATTGTTACACCTAATCATTTGCACTTTCCCATCGCAACGCTTGCCATTGAAAGTGGTTTTCATGTTTTATCAGATAAACCAGCGACATTAAATTTACAAGAAGTGTTGTTATTAGCGCAAACCTTGCACTCAAGTGATTGCTTATATGGCTTAACACACACTTACACGGGTTACCCGATGATCAAAGAAGCGCGTCATCGTATTGCGCAAGGTGAACTTGGTGCTATTCGTAAAGTGGTTGTGGAATACAGTCAAGGTTGGCTTTCGAGCAATGAAGACGAGCACGCTAAACAAGCAAAGTGGCGTTTAGATCCGCAAAAAGCAGGTATTAGCTGCTGCATAGCCGATATCGGTGTCCATGCTGCAAACTTAGCAGAATATGTAAGTGACTTAGAAATCACGGCGTTATGCGCAGATTTAAATCACGTTGTACCAGGCAGAGCACTCGATGATGATGGCACTGTTTTACTGCGCTTTAACAGCGGTTGTAAAGGCGTGTTAATGGCAAGCCAAGTTGCATTAGGGGAAGAGAATAATCTTAATCTGCGTATTTACGGCGATAAAGCCAGCATCGAATGGTCGCAAATGGAACCCAATAGTTTATGGCTAAAAAGTCATAATGCGCCAACGACGCTACTACGAGCAGGAGTCGCACTAAAAAGTAACGCTGCTCAAGACGCTTTACGCGCCCCAGCCGGTCACCCAGAAGGTTACCTTGAAGCATTTGCCAACATTTATGTCAATTTTGCTAAGCAGATCAACGCGAAAAAAGCGGGTGAGTTAGCAAGCAACGCTGACTATGACGTACCGGGTATTAAAGAAGCAATTCGTGGCATGGCATTTATTGAAAATGCAGTCGAGGCTGCAAGCCAAGACACTAAATGGCACCCATTTAAAATTGGATCAGCAAACTATGAATAAAATAAAAGGCCCGGCAATATTTTTAGCGCAGTTCATCAGTGATGAGGCCCCTTTCAACAACTTTACAAGTATTTGTCAGTGGGCTGCAAGTTTAGGCTATAAAGCAATTCAACTGCCCACTTCAAACCCAGAGATCTTTGATTTAGAAAAAGCCGCCCAAAGCCAAGCTTACTGCGATGAGGTGACTGGTATTGCAGCACAAGCAGGGCTTACAATTTCAGAGTTATCAACGCATTTACAAGGTCAATTAGTTGCGGTACACCCAGCTTACGATGAAATGTTTGATAACTTTGCGCCCGAGCAATTACGCGGCAACCCAACAGGTAGAACCCAGTGGGCAATCGAGCAACTGATGATGGCAGCCAAAGCCAGTAAACAATTAGGGTTGAATACTCATGTCACTTTCTCAGGCGCTTTGCTTTGGCATACTTTCTACCCTTGGCCACAACGACCAGCAGGCCTCGTCGAAGCCGGATTTGCAGAGCTCGCAAAACGTTGGCTGCCAATACTCGATTACTTTGATGAAATGGGGGTGGATGTTTGTTACGAGCTTCATCCTGGTGAAGATCTCCATGATGGCATTACATTTGAGCGCTTTTTAGCCGCGACAAATAACCATCCACGGGTAAATATTCTTTATGATCCCAGTCATTTTGTACTACAGCAGCTTGATTACCTTACATTTATTGATATTTACCAGCAACGCATAAAAGCATTCCACGTCAAAGATGCTGAGTTTAATCAAAATGGTCGCAGTGGTGTCTATGGTGGCTATCAAAATTGGCAAGACCGCCCTGGTAGGTTCCGCTCATTAGGCGATGGGCAAATTGATTTCAAAAGTATCTTTAGCAAATTAACCCAATATGGGTTTGACGGTTGGGCCGTTTTAGAGTGGGAGTGCTGTATCAAACACCCTGAAGACGGCGCACGCGAAGGCGCTAAATTTATTCAAGATCATCTGATCCGCCCGACAGCTAAGGCATTCGATGACTTTACTGCGATGGCAACAAATGATGATCGCAATAAGCGGATATTAGGCATTTAATAAACAGGATCACACACAATGAATAATAACAATAATCAGCGTATTATTTTTCGGCTTTGCTGCATCGCACTCATTGTTACTTCAATGACGTTTGCAATAAGAGCCGGTATTTTAGGGCAATTAGGCGAGCAGTTTGGCCTTACTGGCGCTCAGTTAGGTTGGGTTAATGCGATGGCATTTCTCGGTTTTCCAGTTGCGACTATGCTCGGTGGCATCATTTACAATGCCATTGGCGCGAAGAAACTAGTGGCATTGGCATTTGTTTGTCACTTAGCAGGACTGCTTTTAACTATTATGGCCGAAGGTTTTTGGGGACTGCTTATCTCAACCTTTTTAATCGGCTTTGCAAATGGCTCTGTGGAAGCGGGATGTAATCCGCTTATTGCCCAAATGTACCCGAAAAACACCACCACCATGTTAAACCGCTTTCATGTATGGTTCCCTGGCGGCATTGTAATTGGTGCATTGGCTTCAAACGCAATGACCTCTTTTGGATTTAGTTGGCAATGGCAAGTCGCGTTAATTCTAATTCCAACCATTATTTATGGCCTGATGATAGTTAAAGCGCAGTTCCCACAATTTGATGCTCAACAAAATTCAACGACCAGTAACTTAAAGCACTTACTTTCGCCTTTATATCTGTTTTTAATTATTTGCATGACCCTAACCGCAGTTACCGAGTTTGGTACTCAGCAGTGGATCGAACAAATCCTCGGCTCTTCTGGTGCCTCGCCTATGGTTATTCTCGCGCTGATCACCGGATTAATGGCGCTGGGTCGCTTCTTTGCAGGGCCTATTGTCCATCGTTTTAGCCCGTCAGGCGTACTACTAGGGTCAGCGGTGTTTTCAACCATTGGCATATTTTTAATGAGCCAAGCGCAAGGTAATGCAATTTACTTTGCCGCCGCGCTGTTCGCCATTGGCGTTACCTATTTTTGGCCGACCATGATTGGCTGTGTTGCGGAATACACGCCAAAAACCGGTGCGTTAGGAATGTCTCTGATCGGTGGCGCAGGGATGTTTGCAATGAGTTTGTGGAACCCAGTTATAGGCTACTGGATTGACAGTGCCAAGCAACAAGCTCAACAAACACATGTCTCAGCAGAGCAAATCGAAGTGGTCGCAGGACAAGCAGTTTTACAAAACCTATTGATCTTTCCAATAGTACTGATTGTTGTATTTATTGGGCTGCACCTATTTATAACAAAACATAAAAATGTAGAAAAATACGTTTAATAGCAATACGTCGCACACAAAAAAATAAGGGGTACTTTATGCTTAAATCAATCTCGATGTTATCAATTGCACTGGCGTTTAGCAGTACTGCATTTGCCAAAACAGCTGATAACCAGCTAAGCAAAGAAGAGCAAAAAGCAGGCTGGCAATTACTGTTTAACGGCCAAGACATGTCTCATTGGCGCAATTTTAAAAGCGATACGCTCAGCTCAAAATGGACAATTGACGACGGCGCTATGTTACTCACCCAAGGCGGTGGTGACATACTAACTAAAAAGAGCTATGAAAATTTTGACTTAAAACTTGATTGGAAAATCAGTGAAGTTGGTAATAGTGGCATTTTTGTTCTAGCCGATGAATTGGGCAAGTATATTTACTCTCACGCGCCTGAAATCCAAATTATTGATAATGAACGCCATTCAGACACCAAAATCGACTCTCATTTATCAGGGTCAATTTATGATTTGCTAACGGCGCCTACCTCAGCTCACAAACCAGCAATGCAATGGAATACTGTGCGCATCAAGATGCTAAACAACCATTTACAGGTTTGGCAAAATGGGGTTAGCACTGCCAGTATTGTTGTTGGCAGCAGTACGTGGAATACCTTGGTTAAAAACAGTAAATTTGCTACGTGGTCCAACTTTGCTACCGCAAAACAAGGCCGTATTGGCCTGCAAGATCATGGCGACAAAGTTTGGTTCAAAAACATAAAAATTAAGGAGCTGTAATTATGTCAACATTTGATCATAAAGTGTTAGTTGTCGGCTCTGGTGCCGGTGGTGCAATGGCTGCGTATACCCTTACTAAGCTTGGCCACAAAGTATTATTACTCGAAGCGGGTCGTGATTACGATCCGAAAAAAGAAAGTCCGATGTTTCGCCGCAATAGTGAAGCGCCATTAATGGCAACCAGTACTAAAGATAAAAACTTTGGTTTTTATGATGCCACTGTTGATGGCGGTTGGCAGGTTCCAGATGAACCGTATACCAGTGCCAAAGGCTCTGAATTTTTATGGTGGCGTGCTCGCATGCTGGGCGGGCGTACTAACCATTGGGGCCGCTACTCACTACGTTTTAGTGAACATGACTTTAAAGGTAAAAGCCGTGACGGCCAAGGAGCTGATTGGCCATTTGTGTACGATGATATCGCCCCTTGGTACGACATTACCGAAGAGTTAGTGGGCATTTGTGGCACTAACACGGGTTTAGATGATATGCCCCCTTCACCTGAGGGCGTATTACAACCGCCTCCAAAGCCACGCGTGCCTGAATTATTGATTGCAGCCTCGGCAAAAAAACTAGGTATTGCCGCGGCTCCTATGCATCGCGCTGTATTAACACGCCCTAAAGATGATCGTATGGCCTGCTTTTACGCCACTCCATGTGGTGCGGGTTGTTCAATTGGTGCTGCTTTTCAAACCACCACATCCTTGTTACCGATGGCGCAAGCTACGGGTAACTTAAAAGTGATCACTGATGCGATGGTAAAGTCGGTGTCTGTAAATGATGATGGCAAAGTAACCGGCGTGAGTTACATAGACAAACACTCAGCTCAACAACACACTATCGAAGCTGATGTGGTTATTTTAGCTGCCAGTGCCTGCGAATCGGCGCGTATTCTGCTTAATTCTAAACATAAAAAGCACCCTAAAGGTCTGGCTAATTCAAGCGGTCAAGTTGGCCGTAACCTAATGGATTCAACCGGTGCATGGCTAGGCGCACAAATTCCAGCACTTAAAGGCCGTCCGCGCTATAACGAAGATGGGCACACTGCCAATCATTTATTTATACCTTGGTGGGGCCACCAAGCCCAAGCAAAAGGAGAACTTGATTTTCCACGTGGTTATCACTTTGAAATAGGCAGTGGCTTTAATCAGCCAGGTGCGGGTGTATCCGGTGATAAGCAAGGCTATGGCCTGCAACTTAAGCAACAAATACGTGATGCCTATGGCTCATATGTGGGCTTTGCGCTGCGCGGTGAAATGCTGCCTAATAAAGATACCTATATGGAAATCGATGAAAACGTTAAAGATAAATGGGGTATTCCGGTGGCTAAGTTCCACTTTAAGTGGTCTGACCGAGAACTTAAGCAAATTGAGCACGGTTTAAAAACAGCGAAGCAAATCCTTGAAAACATGGGTGCCAAAGTAGGCGAACTACCGCCTGCGGAAAAAGCAATTTCAAAGGGCGGCGAAATTATTCATGAAGTGGGTACTACACGTATGGGTAGCTCCCCTACTGATTCAGTCACCAACCAATGGGGACAAACCTGGGATTGCGACAATTTATTTGTTATGGATGCCGGCGTATTTGCTTCTAACCCTCATAAAAATTGTACCTTAACGATTATGACGCTTGCGATGCGTAATTCGACTTGGTTAGCTAAACAGATCAGTGAAGGAGTATTGTAATGAACACCAACGATCGTATGGATTCATACAAATATATTTCTGGTATGACACGCCGAGAATCACTTAAGTGGCTGGGCCTACTTGCCGCAGGTTCAACTGTCGGTTTAACCGCCGGTTGCACTAAAGTACTTGAAGATACACCAACAAGTTCGGGGCATTGGCCTGATATTGATATCGCCCCCATTACTGCAAAAGGCTATGGCACCGATCCTAACTTGGTCATTCCACCGTCGTCGCCTTGGCCGTTAACTTTAACCCAGTCGCAATTGACTTTAGTGGCTATTTTATCCGATCTATTGGTGCCAAAAGAAGGTGACATCCCCAGTGCATCTGAGCTTAACGTGCCAAGTGTTATTGATGAATGGGTCAGCGCGCCCTATCATGGCCAACAAAAAGATCGTGTTACTATTTTACATGCATTAGCGTGGATTGATGACGAATCTAAAATCCGCTTTAATAAACTTTACAGTGCCCTCAATAAAGCTGAGCAACACGCTATATTGGATGATATTGCTTATTATAATGACGACACACCAGAACAATTTCAACGTATTGCAAAAGCATTCAAGCGCTTTAAAGAATTAGTTTTGGCTGCGTTCTTTTGTACGCCTCAAGGCTGTAAAGATATCGGCTATTTGGGCAATGTGCCGATTGCGGGTGATTATCCAGGCCCTTCAACCGAAGCTAAAGCCCATTTAGAGAGTATTTTAGATGAACTTGGCTTAAGTGAGTATGCTTATAAAGATGAGTGATCGACAACCCAATGTTCGTTTTTAGTTAGCCCAGACCAAAGCAGGGAGCTATTCCCTGCTTATTTTTTAGGTGTTTTATTATGTTTAAAGCCACGTATTCATTATTAATTAATGCTATAACAAGCATTTTAGTCATACTCGCGCTGCAGTCTTTACCTGTATCCGCCAATAGCAGTGAGCCCGCTAAAGTAAGCGTGCAATTGTGGTCGGTTAAAGATGCTTTAAAGGCTGACTTTGACGCAACCATCACAGCGCTTGCTGACATGGGCTTTCAAGGGCTCGAATTTGCAGGTGATTTTGGCCCTTATAAAAATAACCCACGGGCGCTAAAAAACAAACTCGCCAGCTTAGACTTAGTCGCTAGCAGTGCCCATATTGGCTTTGATGCATTAACTGAAACCAACTTAATGGCAACCTTATTATTTTATAAAACGCTCGGGGTCACTACTTTGTTCGTACCGTGGGATGAGCGCGCATGGGATCCTAAAGGCGTAATGCCACTGACAAAGCAACTCACTGAGCTTAATGAGCTTGCCCAAAAATATGAGATGCAAATTGGCTTTCATAATCATAATAAAGAGTTTGAACAATATAAAAACGCAACCTATTGGGATGCGATTGCCAGTAATACCCCCTCGAACTTGCCACTGCAACTTGATATTGGCTGGGTGCATTACGCAGGCAAAGAGCCGCTGCATTTCATAAAGAAATATGCGGGTAGAACCTATGCGACACATTTAAAAGTTCGCACCCACGAAAATGACGGCTTAAGCCCTATATTCGGCGAAAACAATTACCCGTGGCAAAAAATAATTCAGTCGCTGCTCACTGATGGCGGCACAAAGTGGTTGGTTATCGAGCAAGAAGAATACCCAACTGGCTTAACGCCTTTACAAAGCGTTGCTAAATCAAAAGCCAACTTAGATAAAATACTTCACAACATGTAATACTGTACGCTATGAACTCGCTTAATGATAAACGAGTTCCTGCAATCTATTTACACATCCCACTCGGTCAGCGCATCTTTTACATAAACGTAGCGCCATGAGTTAAGCAGATCAGGTTTAGGAGTCTGGGCTCGTTGCGCTGCGGTTAACTTCCAATTCCAACTGATCAGCTGGTTAATTTGCTTTTTAGACGCTAATACATCCTCAGGTATACCCTGCTCTTTCGCGACTTTAGTGATTTTTTGTTTGATCTCTTTGGCGACTTTTTTATAAGCAGGAAAGTCAATAAGGCGCTTCAACGGCTCCGGGAAATCTGAAACCGGCACTACTTTTGCCTTTTCTATACACTTTAAAATCTCCACACCAGAGCGATTAACTTCAATGCTTTCAACTTCTGGAATGTTGCGCAATGCATTTAGGCTGGTTGGTTTACGCTTCGCAATTTCAACCAAGTTATGTTCTTTTAATACAAAGTTTAGCGCTAAGTTTTTACGAATTGCTTTATTACGACGCCATGCGGCAAGCTCTCTAAGCACCGCAAGATCCGCAGGTATTAATTGCCAGGAATTTTTTATATCTTGATAAAGGTGTTCATCAGGCGTTTGATAGGCGCGCTTTTCAGCCACCAGCTCACTTTCATTGATCACAATATCAAAAAATTCAGCTTCATTGATTTGCTTAATAATAATCTCAAAACACGGCAATAAATGAAACACATCAGCCGCGGCATAATCGAGCTGCTTAATTGTCAGTGGACGCTGTAACCAATTAGTGCGTGATTCACTCTTATCTATTTCAATATCCAGCAAGTTTTTAACCATATGCGCAAAGCCCATACAGTTGCCGTTGCCTAATAGTTGCAGTGCAAATTGCGTATCAAATAATGGCATCGGTACAAAGCCGGCATACTTTTGAAATACTTCAATATCCTCTGAGGGCGAATGTAATACTTTAAGAACATTGGGATCGCGTAAAATCTGCCAAAAATCAAACAATGACAATTCAGCAAGGGGGTCGATTAACGCTAAATGCTCACCATCGAACACTTGAATAAGCGCCACTTCAGGATACAAAGTGCGCCGGCGCATAAATTCGGTATCAATTGCTAAGATAGGTTTGTTGCGAATTTGCTCAACAAACTCATTTAATTGATGTTGGGTTTGGATCAATTGATATTGCACTTAATCTCCTACAGTAAAAAGCCGACAAATAATGTCGGCTTTTTAGCTTGCTAATCTTTCAAGGCTCGTCTGAGTATCTTGCCAACGTTTGTTTTTGGCAACTCATCCCTAAACTCAACCAGTTTAGGAACCTTGTAGTTAGTTAAATTATCACGACAGTGGTTTATTATATCTTTTTCAGTTAAAGATGGGTCTTTTTTAACAACAAAAACTTTAACTTGTTCGCCGCTAACATCATGTGGGATACCAATTGCGGCGGCTTCGAGCACACCGTCATGCATTGCGATAACTTCTTCGATTTCATTTGGGAACACATTAAAGCCAGATACGATGATCATATCCTTCTTGCGGTCAACAATATAAAAGAACCCTTCGTCGTCATAGGTGGCAATATCACCGGTTGCAAACCAACCATCTTGCAAACATTCAGCGGTTGCATCTGGGCGGTTATAATAACCAACCATTACTTGCGGGCCTTTTACCCATAATTCACCAGGCTCACCTTTGGCCGCTTCTTCGCCGTTATCTAATATCAGTTTGATATCAGTATTTGGCGCAGGTAAACCAATCGAACCATTGTATGCATCTAGATCATAAGGGCTGACAGTCACCAATGGCGAACACTCAGTTAAACCGTATCCTTCCATTAATTTGCTGTTGGTGATTTTTTGCCATTTTTCTGCAACAGGACGCTGTACGGCCATACCGCCACCCAATGACATTTTCAGACTTGAAAAATCAAGTTCAGCAAAGCCAGGGGTATTTAGTAAGCCATTGAATAATGTATTAACACCAGTAATTGCAGTAAATTTATGTTGGCTTAATTCTTTTACAAAGCCTTTCATATCACGTGGATTAGTGATCAATAAATTTAATCCGCCATACTTCATAAACGTTAAGCAGTTAGCCGTTAGTGCAAAGATATGATAAAGCGGTAATGCTGTAACCACGACCTCTTTACCGCGCTCTAATACTTTATCTAAACAACCTGATACTTGCTCTAAATTACCGACCATGTTGCCATGGGTTAGCATCGCGCCTTTAGAAACACCGGTTGTGCCCCCGGTGTATTGCAAAAAAGCTAAATCAGTAAGATCAATGGCAGGCTTGTTGTAGCCTGACTCGTCTGCGGCTAACGTATCGGCAAATTTAATCACATTGGGCAAGCTATACGCTGGCACCATTTTTTTGATGTATTTAACCACCAAATTAACGATATGCTTTTTCAACCCACCCATCATGTCGCCCACTTGGGTGACCACAATATGTTTAATATTAGTTTTTGGTAAGGCTTTTTCTAGCGTGTCGGCAAAGTTCGCAAGGATAAAAATCGCTGTCGATTCAGAATCATTAAGCTGATGTTCAAGCTCACGGACCGTGTAAAGTGGGTTTACGTTTACCACTACGCAGCCTGCTCGCAAAATACCTAAAATAGTTACGGGCGTCTGTAGCAAGTTGGGCATCATTACTGCTACTTTATCGCCTTTTTTTAGCCCTAATTCATTTTGCAGATAAGACGCAACCCGCTTAGTGGCGCTATCTATTTCGCGATAGGTCAGTGCTTTACCCATGTTAGTAAAGGCCGGAAGATCACTATAGTCAGCAAAACTTTTTTCGAATAAATCGAGTAACGAGTGATAGTGCTCAGGGTCGATTGTTTCAGGCATACCCTCTGGGTAGCGCTTCAGCCAAATTTTTTCCACTCTTAGCTCCTGTTCTATTTATAATTTATTTTTATTAAACCTTAAACTAAGTAAGGCAATTCCACAATTGAGCAATAACTCTAATTTTGCAAATATTCCCACATTTTGTGCAAATATACAATTAACATGCACCAGTTTGCAGCATAAATGCTTGAACTTGCTGTAAACATTCTGTCGGGCTTTGCATATGACAATGATGTCCTCCCTCGACCTTACTAACTATTAACTCTTTGTAATAAATACTGTATTTCTCAAAATTATCATTCACAAAGGCATAACCTTGACGACCTAATATTAATTGGCAAGGTACATTTATTTCGCTTATTACCGCTATACATTGTTGCTCATCAAACCTAAAACCTGAATGATTTTTAAGCTTTGGATCAGTACTTAGCAACCAACCTCGATCAGTTTTGATTATATTTCGCTCCATCAGCACTGTCACCAAATCAAATGGCAAATCGCTAACTTGCGCGCGCGCTTGGTATATTGTTTGTTTTGAGTCGTATTGTCTTGGTATTTTTTGCTTTATACGACGTCGGTTTAAAATCGCATTACGCAGTTGCTCAACAGCCCGATCGCTGGGTGTTGTGATCACACCTAGCCCTTCAATCATAGTCACTGATTGTACTTTTTCGGCAAAACAACTGGCAAACAGGCCTGCTGCCATTGCCCCCATCGAATGGCCAACCAAGTGCACTTTTTCAACCCCGAGTTTATCAATTAAATTATAAATATCATCGATATAATCAATAAAATAATAGTGGGCATCAGCACTTCGCCAATCAGACTTGCCATGCCCTGGAAAATCAATGCAATACCAGGTTGCTGATAACACACTGTTTTCTAACATAGGTAAAAAGCTATGGCAATTATCTAACCAACCGTGCAATCCAATCACAACGTCTTCACCTTGGCCAAAGGTTAGGCCATGAAGTGTTAATTCGCCACTTTGTACTGAAAATGGATGCACTTGGTAATTCCTCTTTATTTTTGGGTCGTTTAACGTAAAAGACATTTATTTATCATACAGGGGGTATACAATAACACCACATAATAAACAGGGTACAAAAATGAAAAAACACATCAGCCTCTTGGCATTATTATGCTCCGCAAGTGCATACGCAGAGCAAGCACCAAAGAACATTATTTATATGATTGGTGATGGCATGGGGCCCGCTTATACTACAGCATACCGTTATTTTAAAGATGACCCGTCAACCAAAGAAATAGAAAGCACGGTATTTGATACCATGCTTACCGGTATGGCGCATACTTACCCTGACGATCATACTTATGTGACAGACAGTGCAGCAAGTGCAACCGCACTAAGCTCAGGCCATAAAAGTTATAATGGTGCAATCGCTGTCGATACAGACAAAAAACCACTTAAAACCATGCTGGAAATCGCCAAACAACAAGGTATGATCACCGCACTCGTGGCCACCTCACAAATCAACCATGCAACCCCAGCAAGCTTTGCAGCGCACAATGAATCACGTCGTAACTATGATGAGATTGCTAATGATTACATTGATAATAAAATAGCAGGGAAACTGCCTGTCGATCTGATGCTTGGTGGCGGCACCAAATATTATATCCGTGAAGACCGTAATTTGGTTGCAGAATTCAAACAAGCCGGCTATCAATACAGTGATGACTTTGCTGCTTTAAAAGATATAAAGCAAATTCCTGCGCTGGGTTTATTTTCGCCAGTTGGCCTTGATTTTGCGTTAGATAAAAACCCCACTCGTTTAGCACAAATGACCGATAAAGCACTTGAATTACTTGATAAAAATAAGAAAGACGGCTTTTTCGTTATGATTGAAGGTAGTCAGATTGATTGGTGTGGACATGCCAATGATATTGCCTGTGCAATGGCTGAAATGGATGACTTTGCTAAATCAATTGAGCAAGCAAAAGCCTACGTTGATAACAACCCTGATACCTTATTAGTGATCACTGCTGATCATTCTACTGGGGGGCTTACCTTAGGTGCCCATGGTCAATATAAATGGGAAGCTGAGGTTGTGAAGGGCGTTAAAGCTACTGCCGTTAAATTAACCGAACAAATGTTAGCCTCGGATGATTTAAAAGCGATTTGGACTGCTAATACAACTATTGATTACACTCCTGAAAATCAAGCTAAGCTTGAACAGGCGAAAAAACTAGGTGACAAAGCGCTTAACCTTGCCATTAAAGATATTATCAGCAACGCCAGCTTTACCGGTTGGACAACGGGTGGTCATACCGCAATTGACGTACAAGTTTTCGCGCATGGTAAAGGTGCTGAGCACTTTATCGGCTCACAAAACAATACTGATATAGCAAATAAGCTGATTGGCTTTATTAAACAAAAGTAAGGGGTCGCCTTTAAATTGTTTTTATAACAAGCAAAAACAATTTTAAACTTATGCCTTATAAAATAAAAAGCCCTGCTATCACTATAGCAGGGCTTTTTATTTCCCCGCCAGATTATACCAATCGACTTAAATATTTAACTATTCTAGCGGGCTAAATAACGCGCTAACAGCATTAGTGATTTTTCAAGTAGAACAATTATGAGCGATGAGAGCAGCAAAGAGCTTATAATATTTGCTTAAATGGCTTTAAATTGGGTGTAAGGACAGGCTAACGAGTAAAAAGCTGATTTATTTAAGTGCGCTGCTCTATTAAGCGTATATATCAACACCAATTAAATTTTGCACCTCAGCGCGGCGCTCAAGGTTTGCAAACTCGGTATATGTAGAAATAGCGCGACTGACTTTTGCAGTAGGTTGGTCATAAATCGTTTGTCGATAGCTAGGCGGTACTGTTTCACTTTGTAGTTTATCGGCAAGCGCAATGCCTGCTTGACTCGACTTTACAAACTCAGCAGACTTTTTATTATCGGCAACAGGTTGCTCTAATAAGCCTTGAGGTTTATTAGTAGTGAGCTGTTTTGGGGTGATTTTACCGGGGATGTCTCCCGTGTAAAAACCTGAACCAATAGGTATAGTCACAGTTGCGTCTCGCTATTTAGGTTATTAAATTATGTGCCATATTTAATAACCTTGCAAGTTGCTTTATTAATCAGTTTATTCGCGCCCAGGTAACTTTTTCCAGGTTACTGTATCACGTACATATTTGGGCTGAGCTTGCGCTGCACTAACCGTACGTTGCGCACTGAAATCATCGCTAATTGTAGCCAACATAAAACCGGCATCAGGTAATATGATGTCGTTATTGATAGCAATTTGTGGGTTATCTGCCAGTGCCTCAGGGTATGTTTGCCAACCCGTTCCAACCGCAATACCTTGTTTATCTGCAAGCGTTAACAATGCCGGTTTTAATACCTGTTCTTCACCCTGCAAAGTCATAATACCAATATCATTTAGCGTATAATGAGCAAAGTAAATCTCGCCCATACGCGCATCAATGGCACTAAAAACACTCGTTTCCCCAGTTTGCTGATACGCTTGTTGCGCCATCATCTGTAGCGTAGATACTCCAACCAGCGGCAGTTTGCACGCATAAGCGAGGCCCTGCGCAATCGCGACACTAATGCGTACTCCGGTAAAACTCCCCGGACCTTGGCCAAAACCAATCACATCTAAATCTGTTAATTTGCAGTTTGCTTTTGCCAGTAGTGCATCCACTAACGGTAAAATCTTTTGGCTATGTTGCTGCGGGCACTCTTCAAAATGGTGAAAGAGTTGACCATTATAATTCAGCACTAATGACAATGCTTCTGTAGAGGCATCAAACGCCAATATGTTTATTTTGCTCGCAGTTAGTTGCTTATTCATGGAAATTATTTCTCTAATCAATATGTTCTAAAAATTCGCTGGCAGCAGCCAAGCTTCGGGTACGGCGCATCGGCGGTAAGCTTTTTAAGAATACTTGGCCATATTGGCGTGTCACTAGGCGGTTATCGCAAATTACCAACACGCCCTTGTCTTTATTATCACGAATTAAACGGCCAACGCCTTGTTTTAGTGCAATCACAGCTTGAGGAAGTTGTATGTATGCAAATGGGTCATGGCCTTGTAATTGCGCATCCTGCATTTTAGCTTGTAATAATGGATCATCCGGTGCCGCAAAGGGCAATTTGTCAATAATAACACAACTTAACGCACTACCTCGAACATCAACCCCTTCCCAAAATGAAGCCGTACCAAGTAATACGGCATTACCATGGCGGGTGAATTTTTCGAGTATAATGCGTTTAGACATTTGCCCTTGCATATAAATTGGATAGTCAATTTGTGTGCTTAAACCCTCAGCCACTAAGTGCATCATCCGGTAGCTAGTAAACAATACAAAGCAGCGCCCTTTGGCTGCTTTTATTAAATCTAACGTAAGCTTAACGATTGCATGGGGCATATTTGCCGCGTGTGTTTCTGGCAAGTAGCGCGGTAAGCATAATAATGCTTGTTGATAATAATCAAACGGGCTATCAACCATCATGCTTTTGGCAGGTTTAAGTCCAAGACTTGCGTTAAAATGATCAAGTGCGTTATCGACAGACAAGGTTGCGGAGGTAAAAACAAACCCAGCGCCGGTATCTTTCATCATTTGTGCAAATTTAACTGACACATTAAGTGGCGTAACATGCACGGTTAGATAACGGCGAGTTGTTTCATACCAATAACTGTAGCCGGTTTGGCTAATATCAAACACCCGTTCTAATTGGCCTTTGAACGCAAGGGTGCGCTCAAATGGGTGCTCAATTTTATCACTTCTATCTAAGCAATGTTTTAGCACTTGATATAAAAAATCGAGATCACTAATAACCCGATGCAATGCGGCGCAAATTTCCTTACTTGCGAGCATTTGTCGCCAATCTCCGCGACTGCCATCAAGGCCAAACTGCAAGCGTAAGTCAGCAACACTGGTTTCTAACTTATTTAAGGTTTTGCCCAATTGCAGCATATCGGGTATGTCAGCACGGTAAATGGCCCGCAGATCATTAATTAAATCCACCAGCTTTTTAGTACTGACACTTTCACCAAAATAATCGCTGGCAATTTCGCTCAGTTGATGTGCTTCATCAAAAATATAGGCGTCAGCGGTTGGAATAAGCTCTGCAAATCCGGTGTCCTTCACTGCCATATCAGCAAAAAATAAATGGTGATTAACCACCACTACATCGGCATCCATAGCTTTTAGGCGCGCTTTACGAATATAGCAATCTTGAAAATCGGGGCATTCTTTACCTAAACAATTATCAGCGGTAGAGCTTACGTAAGGTAGAACTTTGGCGTCTTCTTCAATACCAATACAATCAGCTAAATCACCCGTGTGCGTTTCACTGGCAAATTTAGCCACCATCGCTAGTTGATGCATCACGTCAGAATCATCAGTCGGTACATGGGCGACGTGCTGATTTAAGCGATAAGTACACAAATAATTACTGCGCCCTTTTAATAAGGCGGTTTTTTTACTGGCGCTGAGTGCTTTTACTAATTGTGGTAAATCTCTATGGTACAACTGCTCTTGCAGCGCTTTTGTACCGGTAGAAATAATGGTTTTACCTTTCGACTTTAATGCAGGAGCAAGGTAGGCATAGGTTTTACCCGTACCCGTGCCCGCCTCGACCACTAACTGGGTGCGGTTTTTCAATGCCTCACTGACCGCCACCGCCATATCAATTTGCGGCTGCCGCGGAGTGTAACCCTCCAATGACAACGCCAATGGCCCATCTGCACTAAAAAGCTGTTTGATAATAACGATCGCTTAACTAAAAATAATGGCAAGATTTTACGCAAGCACAGTAACTAGAGCAAGTGAATACGCAAAGCAAATAGCAAAGGAGCTTACCTTTGCTATTTAGCGCTTAACATTACTGCGCATTAATAGTCAAAGTGATCCCACTTGCGCCGCTGTAGCCATGTATATCAATATACCAAGTTCCTGCCTGAGGATTGGTAATGGCACAACTTTCATTATTGCCGTTTTTATAAGGCCGACATTGATATGTTGAGGTTGTAGACGGTGCTGCAAAATTCATATACAAATCTGCATCGCCATTACCACCAGCTATTGATACATCAAGTGCTGTATAACCACTGGGCAATTGCTGAGTAAAGCGCGTCCACTCCCCCGTAGCCACACTGACATTACTCTCGACCCTATTGATAGGCGGTGTTCCCGATGTTGCTGTGTAACTACCGGTTAATGATACACCAGCAATCTGATCCCATGCTTCAACCATCACATGGTATACCCCTGCTTGTAGATTATTGATAACGCATGTTTCATTACTCGTTGCGGTGGTACTTTTACAATCAAAGTCTTGCAAAGTCGGAGGGCTTGCATACTTCACATAAAGGTCTGCATCGCCACTGCCACCGGTTGTGGTGAAACTTAAGTTACTGCTTCCCACTGGTACCGACAAAGTATAAAAAACTTGTTGTTTGGCCAGCGCATTGATATCGGTAACTGTCACTCCGTTTTCTAATTCATTGTTAGCTGGAGGGTCAATATCCCCGGCATTTTTCGCCATTTCTGCAACATAGCTAACAGCTAGTTTTGCAAACTTAGTCGCATGATCAGCATCAAAATTACTGTCGTTTGCAGTATGGATCAGCGGATTAATATCAGCCATACGAGACTCAAAAGGCATAGAGGCCGCAAACCCCTGCTGATACCAAGACGCATGATCTGAGCAGCCATAGCCACATTGATCAAAACCGTATGTGAGTGTCGGTAGGTAAGTATCAATCAGTTGTCCTAAAAACTGATTTTGGGCTGCATTCGTATAATCTGTCATCATCACAATGTCATCGCTACTACCATGGTTACCGGTCATATCAAATTGCACCATGCCCAGTACATTTTTACCTTGCGATTTATACGCAGAGGCAATGGCTTTAGAACCACGCAGACCAACTTCCTCCGCAGCAAACCCCATTATTTTAATCGTGCGTTGTGGTTTATAGTCGTTGACCACAATGGCGCGTAGTACTTCAGATAACACGGCAATACCAGAGGCATTATCATCCGCACCGGGTGCTCGGCCATTACTCGGATCCGATTGGTTAATAGAGTCTAAATGCCCACCAACAACCACTATTTCGTCCGCTTTTTCACTGCCAGCAATAGTTACAATGACCGATGACTGCGCCCAACTATGGCTAAAATAATCAACACTAATATCCGTACGGCTACTGGCTAACTGCTGCCAGTAGTTTTTTAACCACTGCGATGCATCAACGCCACTTTGTACTGAGTAATAGCGATTATGGAAATTGCTCATAGAATTAACTGTATTGGTTAAATCATTGGCACTAATCGTATTAATAAGTTGTTGAACAGTTTGCCCATTATCGATGCTGTAAGTAGCTGCAACGGTATTCATAGCCAGGCTTTGCACTGTTGCTAATTGTTCAGTATAAAGCTCTGCTTCAGCCAATGAATCATGTGCTACAAAACCACCACAGCGATGATAATTATCATGCATAAACTCACTTAAACTGGCGACTTCAGCTTGATTGATACGCATAAAATTCACGGTTTCTAAACGAGAGTCTTGTACAGTAAGACGTTCTGCATTGTGATGATGAGCTGTTTGATTCAACTTATAATGCTTAGCGGCGATAGGGTCTATCGTGACCCAAATCTTCTCAACATCTTGTGCTACGCTCAGCGGACTTACCAACAGTGACACGATGCCAAGCAATGCACTGGGTGCAAAAATATTCATAAAGGTTTCCTTTTTAAGCTGTGTTCATTAAATTTATGTTTTAAAAAACAAACAGATAAATAAGGGAGCGGATGCTCCCTTTGATGAGGAATTGATTAGTTAGCCGATATAGTTAAGGTTACGCCGCTAGCCGCGCTGTAGCCTCTTAAATCAACATACCAAGTGCCTGCTTGCGGATTTGCAATGCTGCAGCTTTCATTGTTGCCATTTTTATATGGCCGACACTGGTAAGATGAAGTTGACGATGGTGAACCAAAGTTAACATACAAGTCTGCATCACCTGAGCCACCCGAAATAGTCACATCCAGCGACGAATAACCAGCACTTAGGTCTTGGGTAAATCGTGCCCATCCGCCACTTGCCACACTAATATTGCTTTCAGTGCGATTAATAGGCGTCGGACCACTGCTGTCACTATCAAAGCTACCGGTTAATGATACGCCTGATATTTGATTCCATGCTTCGACCATTACATAATAAGTACCCGCTTGAACATTGCTGATGGCGCAGCTTTCAGTGCTCGTTGAAGTTGTACTATTGCAATCATATGTAGTTAATGTTGGTTTAGCACCAAACCTAACATAGAGATCCGCATCACCAGTGCCACCGGCAGTATTAAACTGTAGGTTAGTCGCATTTGCTGGTACATCTAAAGTGAAAAACAATTGCTGTTTTTCGCTACCACTGATGCCAGTACGCGGCACGCCATTGCTAAGCTCTTCATCTGCTGGCGGTGGGGTGGTTCCGCAACTACTGCCTGAACTAAGGCTAGAAGTAACGCCAACCGCAGCAAGTGCGCTTTGCACATCATCTGGGCTGTAATCCAAATCACATGCCGCATCCATTACGCCATTACCTGCCAAGTCCCAATTGGTACTAGCTGTCCAATATAATTGGTTTGCACGCGCCATAACCTCAAAAGCTTTTCTAGTATCCCAACCAGCTGTGGTTGCTAAGTTATAAAACGCTTTATTAAAAACACCTGAGCTGTAATGAACATCCATGCCTGAATAATAATTTGCTTGGTTATCAATCGAGCTGCCATCTTGGGTCGGATTATTCATATAACGCAATGCGCCATTGCCTTTGAAGATCTCTTGCCCGACTAACCAATCATTACTGCCTTTCATGTAAAACTCAGCGGCTTCACCAGCCATATCAGAAAATGCTTCGTTCAAGCCACCTGATTTGCCACTGTATACCAGCCCTGAGTTTTGCTCTGTGAAGCCATGACTTACTTCATGGGCAGAGACATCTAAACTAACCAAAGGGTAAAATGTATTTTGGCCGTCACCGAATGTCATTGCACTGCCATCCCAAAATGCATTTTCATAATTATTGCCGTAATGAACACGCATTTTTAATTGAAACGAAAGTGGCGCAGTGCCAAGCCAATCGTTATACATGTTATAAATCACATTACCAAAATAGTGGGCATCGTTAAGTGGCGAATACGCCCCGTTAATTTCCTTAAAAGTGTTTTCTGGGCACGTAAATGAATACGCTGTTGAGCCACTAGTACCGCCATTTAAATTAATGGTTTTCACATTGCTGCTATTCATCGTGCAGTTATTGCCAGATTGCGTGACATCTAAGCTACCAAAGTCAGTACCATAAATGTATTTACCTGTTTTTAAATTACCGCCTGGGCCAGTTGCACTAGCATGTTGAAGATTATCAAAGCTATGTAGCAACTCACCTGAATGGGCATCGATGATCTGATATGGGCGAGCAGGCTCTGCGCCATAGGTCACATAAGTTACTTCGTAGACTAAATGGGCAATATTGTCTTCATCAATCCAAATTGCCAAACGAGATTGTTCGTTGTGTTTTTTAAGACCGACAGCTTTTGCCGCAGCAGGTGAATGTTGCTGAGCACGTGCGATTGCCGTTTTTTTAGCTAGTTTCGGCTTAACAGTATCAATGTCGCTGCTAATATCATAAACCGCAGCGCCATGGGCACGCTTTAATTGTCCGTTACTATTAAAAGTTAAACTCACGGTGTCACCAATGACTGGTAACCCTTTATATTGTTGTTGATAACGACGAGTGGTATCACCATTGTTACTTTTAACTTCTTTTAAAACGACCAAATCGCTGCCATCTTCTAAGCCAATTAACTGCTTTGGGCTTGCCATAAGTACAGCCGAGGCACTCGTTTGCAATGCTTTATTTAAGCCTACTTGTTCATTTAGGTATTGTTTATTTGCAGCCAGTACACTTGATGCTTGTGTTAAAGCCAGAACACCAATAGTTGCCAATGTGATTTTAGATAAATTCACGTTTACGCTCCGTTAGATTGTTATGTATTTAATATTTTTGTATTAAACCGGCACTACCTGTTCCCGATTCAAGTTCAGCCTATACGGCTTTACCTAAAAATGAAAATGAAACATAAAATTAACAATAAAAACCAAAAACTAAAATGGAAACATTTAAAAACAATAGGTTAATAATTAAATGTTAAATAATTAAGAGGATAGCACTGAAAATTGTAAATAAATATATACATAAAATTAACATTTGGTTGCATGTCATTTGTTTTTATTATTAGTAATGTATTAATTGAGAGGTAATTGCCATTTTTACTCAGAACTATGAAGAGGTGCATTACCGTGATTATGTTAATTGGCGGTCTATCGAGCTATCGATCTCTAACAAAAACGCCTATTAAAAGTGTGATTATCAGCATTATCGCGGTGACATTTCAAAGTCTCAGGAGTAACATACCCGCGCGAAAGTACATTCCTTTTTGCTCATTTCAATATTATTATTTAAGGTCAATCAATGAATGCTTGGTACCTCATTTGTTTTTTATCTGCATTAGCTATTTTTATTGCTTTTGCTAATCAATACATACTCAAGATGCAAACAACCATTGCCATAACAACAGGGTCAGTGGTGATATCATTATTATTAATTTTAGCGGTTAAATTACAAGGGGATTCGACCGCTCTTGAGATAACCCAAATCGTCTCAAGCATTGATTTTAATCAATTATTACTCAAAGGGATGTTAGGCTTTTTGCTGTTTGCGGGAGCACTAGAAATCAACCTTGCCGCGCTTAAAAAGCAGCGCTGGGAAATAACCGCCTTAGTATTGTTTTCAACCTTGGTCTCCACATTCATTATCGGTTACTTAAGCTTTTACTTATTTGCACTACTGGGCTGGCCAGTGCCTTTTATTTATTGTTTATTATTTGGTGCATTAATTAGCCCTACCGATCCTATTGCTGTACTTGCCATTATTAAACAAATGCGCGCACCTGAAGGGATCTCGGTTCAAGTAGAAGGTGAGTCACTCTTTAATGACGGTATTGGCTTAGTTATCTTTACAACTATCTTTGCAGTGGCATTTTATGGCACTGAAGCAACAGTGCTTGATATTGGTGAGTTGTTTTTAGTTGATGCTATCGGCGGTATTGTATTTGGTCTCGCCATTGCATTAGTGGGCCACTACTTGATCATCAACAGTCGTGATGTAAATATTCGCCTTTTGCTAACCTTAACGATCCCTACGGCCGGTTTTGCTGCCGCCAACATATGGGAAATATCAGGAGCCCTTGCCATGGTAACCAGTGGCATATTGCTGGGCAATATCACCCGTAGCAAAGCAACCGAACGCACAGGGCCTGAAGATACCCGCTATGTAAAAGACTTTTGGCATGCCACCGATAGCTTTTTAAACGCGTTGTTATTTTTGATCATTGGTATGTTAATTGTCACCATGCCAATCAGCCTAGCTGAAATCGGCTTAGGTCTACTGATGGTACCTGTGGTGTTATTTGCTCGTTTTATCAGTGTTGGCGCGCCGTTTGTGTTGTTTAAGAAGTTTAGAAAATACGACAAGCATACCGTTAAAATTTTAACTTGGGGTGGCCTGCGCGGTGGCCTTGCGCTGGCAATGGCGGCTGCAATCCCTCGCGATGAAGTATTTATAGGTGGCTCAGACTTACATAATCTCCTTGTTATCGTTACTTATGTGGTGGTGATATTTTCCATCATTGTACAAGGGCTTACTATTTCGCCACTCATCCATAGCAGTATTAACTCCGCTAAATAATATTGCTTGGGCTAAAAAGGTTAACTTGCCTTTTTAGCCGCTTTCTTTTTGTACATATCTGCATCTGCTATTTGTAACAACGCTTCAAGCTCTAACGGGTGTTGGGGGTCAAACTCGGCTACACCAAACGAAAAACTAAATGTTACTAAGTTAGGTAGCGACTCACTCAGTTTACTTGCACGTTCTTCTATGCGCGATATAAGAAGCTGGCATTCACGCAACGTTGCCTGTGTCAACATCAGTACAAACTCATCACCACCAAAACGACCGAACAGATCTGATTTACGACACGACGCGCTTATTACACTTGCAAATAAATGCAGCACTCTATCGCCTTCAGCATGTCCATATTCATCATTGATTGGCTTAAATGAGTCTAGATCAATAAAAGTTACGATGGCGTTTAATTGCTGTCGATTACATAGATCTAAATAACGTTCAGCCATTAAAGTAAAGCCACGGCGGTTAGGGATATTTGTTAACTCATCACGAGTTGCTAACTGCTGAATTGATAGCTCACGCTGGATTATCAGCGCCAGATCTTTTAAGGCCTGCGTATCTTCAGTGGAAAATTCGCGAGGTTTAATGTCAATAATACACAAGGTACCAATACACATACCATCGGCTAATTTAATTGGATAGCCTGCATAAAAACGTATTTTAGGTGTATTTAGTACCAATGGATTGTCTGCAAACCGAGGGTCAGTTAGTGCATCACAAATAACCAGCGGGTTATCATCTAATATCGCATGACCACAAAAAGAAATATCGCGGGGCGTCTCTTTAACATCGAGCCCAATACATGATTTAAACCATTGTCTATCTTCATCTATTAAGCTAATTAGCGAGATCGGTACAGCAAATAAATATTTAGCAAGGCGTGTCACGCGATCAAGTGACTCTTCACTTTGCGTGTCTAAAATATTTAGCGCTCTTAATGCTGCAAGCCTGGCCTCTTCATTGTCAGGGAATAACGGTTTATCCATTAAATACCTCAACATGCATATTTATTGACTTTTTGCGTTTATTTAATATAGCAGATTAAATAAATACTATGCATGTATTGAGTTCTTTAGGCCCATGTATCAAGGTGTTTTTCGCCATTTTCATCTTCAGATATGGCAGAACCATCAGATTTAGGCTCTTTATCCAACAGTAATTCTTTCTGAAGAAGCTCACGTTTTCTACGTTTTTCACGTTCAATTCGCGACGTGTTCGAGTCTTTTAGGCCCGCAATGTAAAAAGCGCCTTTCGATTCAAGTTGCAAACGGGTGATCTGCCCTAAATACGGGATCATCATATCCATACGTTCCTCCTTTGGTTACTCTTATCATCGGCCGTTATAGCTTATTCTTTAATTTATGCAAAAAAAACTTGCCAGCTTCCCCACAACTGTGTTTTTCTATATGTGAAATTTACTTAAACAGATTAAACACTTTTGTTTACATGAAGCAATGATAAAACGAAAGTTATTTAGGATATATTATAATGCGCTTAAACCTGACAACAGTACATCATCACCACCATTCATCGGAATAACCTGTCAGGTCTTTCGCTGAGAGGTTATTCCTAAAAGGAACCTCTGGCGAGTCAACATACAATGATTCATTTTTCGCCCTGAGGTTCCCTCGGGGTTTTTAGTTTTTAAATTAAAGGAAAAATGAATAATGAGTAATAGTAACCGTCTACGTATCGCCATCCAAAAAGGTGGCCGCCTTTCTAAAGATTGCCAAGACTTACTAAAGCAGCTAGGTGTTAAACTTAACTTACGTGAGCAACGTTTGATCGCCCACTCGACCAATATGCCGATTGACGTACTGCGTGTGCGCGATGACGATATCCCAGGTCTGGTAATGGATGGTGTGTGTGATTTAGGCATAGTAGGCGAAAACGTACTCGTTGAAGTACAAGCAGAGCGTCAGCGCCAAGGCGTACCAAGTGAAGTAACTAAATTGTCTAAACTTGATTTTGGCTACTGCCGCCTTGCACTCGCATGGCCACAAGAGCTAGGCAAACAAGATAAAAGCTGGTTTGAAGGCAAACGCATTGCTACCACCTACCCTGAAATCTTAACCCAATACTTAAAGCGTGAAGGCATAAACGCCAGCACAGTAATGCTGACTGGCTCGGTAGAAGTCGCGCCACGTGCCGGACTTGCTGACGCAATTTGTGATCTAGTATCTACCGGTGCCACGCTTGAAGCTAACGGCCTTATGCAAGGCGATACTATCTTAGAATCAAATGCCTGCCTTATCCAAAATAAAGACCTGCAAGATACCGACAAATTAGCGCTGATCAACAAACTTATGCCACGTTTACGCGGCGTGAGACAAGCCAAAGAAAGTAAATACATCATGCTCCATGCACCAAAAGATAAACTGGATGAGATTTGCGATATTTTACCAGGCTCGGGGCAACCAACGGTATTAGCACTAGCTGGCTCTGATGAGTACGTAGCCCTGCACATGGTAAGCAGCGAAACTTTATTCTGGGAAACCATGGAGCAATTAAAAGCACTTGGCGCAAATTCTATCTTGGTTATGCCAATTGAAAAGATGATGGAGTAACCAAATGCTGCGCTGGAATGAGGTATCCGCAGATGCACAAGCCGCGGCGCTAATGCGCCCTGCTGTAAGTGCAAGTGCTGAAGTTGAGGAAATTTGCCAAACCATTATGGCAAATGTAAAAGAGCAAGGCGATAGTGCCCTGCTCGCCATGGCAAAGCAATTTGATAACCGCACAACACCGCGGTTATTAGTGCCAAGCGAAGAAATAAATGATGCAGTGCAGCAGCTTAGCCCTGAGCTTAAGTATGCGATTGATACTGCTTATGCCAATGTTAAACGCTTTCACCAAGCGCAATTACCTAAAGATATTAAGTTGACCACCCAACCGGGTGTGTTATGCGAGCTAAAATATCAAGCCATTGAAGCGGTTGGTATTTATGTACCCGGTGGCAGTGCCCCATTACCTTCGTCGGTTATTATGCAAGGTGTACTGGCGCAGCTAAGTGGTGCGACAACCGTAGTGTTAGCAACACCGGTGCAAGGTGACTTACCGATTAACCCAGCAATTTTATATGCGGCTAAACTATGCGGTATCAAAACAATCGTAGAAAGTGGCGGCGCAGGTGCAATCGCCGCAATGGCCTATGGTACAGACTCAGTGCCCAAGGTGAATAAAATTTTTGGCCCGGGTAACAGCTTTGTAACTATGGCAAAACAACTAGTAGCTCAGACCATCCCAGGCATGGCGATTGATATGCCAGCGGGCCCATCTGAAGTATTAGTGATTGCCGATGAACGCGCAAACCCTGAATTTATTGCCGCTGATTTATTATCTCAAGCTGAGCACGGCGCGGACTCGCAAGTTATTTTACTTAGCAACAGTGAATTGACTATCACCCGCACTGAGCAAGCTATTGAGCGTCAGTTAGCTAACCTATCGCGTCAAGATATCGCCGCAAAAGCATTGGCTAATTCATCGCTTATTTTGGTTGATTCAATCGAACAAGCATTTGCTGTATCAGCGCAATACGGCCCTGAACACTTGATACTGCAACTAGCAGATGCTAACCCATATTTAAGCAAAGTTAAAAATGCCGGATCTGTGTTTGTCGGTGACTACACGCCAGAATCGGCTGGTGACTACGCCTCGGGTACTAATCACGTATTACCAACCTATGGTTACAGTGCCACTTATTCAAGCTTAAACTTGCTGGATTTTTTTCGCACTTATACCGTACAAACCATTACTCAAAATGGTTTAAAAAACTTATCAAAAGCAATTTTACCATTGGCTGATGCAGAAGGACTTGATGCCCACGCAAATGCCGTTAAGGTGCGTTTAGAGGCGATGAACAATGAGCAATAACCCTTTGTTACCCGCTAATATTGATGCATTAGCAGCATATAGTTCGGCAAAAAGTGAGAAACTAACCGGCACAACGTGGCTTAATGCCAATGAAAGCCCGTATGTTAAAAGTATCGATATCAGCATTAATGATTTAAACCGCTACCCTGATCCGCAACCGGCAAGCGTTATAAACCGTTATGCAAGTTACGCTCAGTTAACCCCTGAACAAGTATTGATGACCCGTGGTGCTGATGAAGGTATTGAGCTACTGGTACGCACCTATTGCCAACCAGCGCAAGATTCGGTTGCCTTATTTTTACCTACGTACGGCATGTACAAAGTAACGGCAGATACCCACAACGTAGCAATAAATGGCTTAAGCCAAGCATTATTACTCGATGGTACAGTTGATGAAATAGTCACCGCTGTTGGTAATAGCAAATTAGTGTTTATTTGTAATCCAAATAACCCAACAGGCAGCTTAACACCGCTTGAAAAAGTAAAGGCCATTGCCACAGCACTTGCCGATAAAGCACTGATCGTTGTGGATGAAGCCTATATTGAATTTTGCCCAGAGCAAAGTGCAAGCAAACTCATCAATGACTTTGCCAACATAGTTGTACTTAGAACGCTCTCTAAAGCATTTGCGTTAGCGGGCCTGCGTACGGGTTTTACCCTTGCCCAAGCGTCGGTACTAGCGCCAATACGTAAAGTAATTGCGCCGTATCCGGTATCAACCGTGGTTGCCAGTATTGCTGCAAGTGCTCTGAGCCCAGATGCCATTACCTCTATGCGTCGCCAAGTAAGCATTTTAAACGCACTGAGGGCAAAGCTTAAGCAGTGGCTCGAAGCCTCCCCTGCGGTATTACAAGTACTCAGTGGTGAAGGTAACTTTGTCACTCTAAAGCTAGCCGATAAAAACAGCTTTAATATCGCACTTGAGCAAGGCTTAGTGATGCGTGCTTTTACCTTATACGGTGAAAACGATTGGCTACGTATTTCAATCGGCAGTGAGCAAGAATTAGAACAAGTTAAAATATGGTTAGATGGCCTAAGCCAATCAGCCACTTTTGAAGAGCAGGAAGTATCATGAGCAACCCGTATTTATTTATCGACCGTGACGGCACTATTATCGAAGAGCCAATCACTGACAAACAAGTAGACAGTCTTGAAAAGCTGGCGTTTTTACCTAATGTGATCCCTGCTCTATTACAATTGCAAGGTGCGGGTTATCGTTTAGTGATGGTGTCAAACCAAGATGGTTTAGGCACAGATAGTTTCCCAACCGCGGATTTTGATATTGCCCAAGATAAGATGATGGCTATTTTATCAAGCCAAGGCATTAAATTTGATGAGGTGTTAATTTGCCCACATTTTAATGAGCAAAATTGTGATTGTCGTAAGCCAAAAACGGGTTTGCTTACCGAGTTAATGCGTTCAGGCAAAGTCGATTTAGCACGCTCATTTGTGATTGGCGATCGCCAAACAGATATTGGTCTTGCCCAAAACTTATGCTGCGAAGGCATTTTGTATGACGGTGACTGGAACGCGATTGTTACTAAGCTGACCACCGCCGACCGTCAAGGCCGCATTACTCGCAATACCAAAGAAACGCAAATTGATGTCAAACTCAATTTAGATCAAAGTAAAAATGGCGAGATCAGCACAGGCCTTGGTTTTTTTGATCACATGCTTGATCAAATTCGCACCCACGCCAACATTGGCCTTGATATTCAAGCCAGTGGCGATTTACACATTGACGAGCACCACCTTGTTGAAGATATCGGTATTGCCCTTGGTTTAGCCCTTAAGCAAGCCCTTGGTACTAAATCGCAAATTGCTCGCTACGGGTTTGCCCTGCCGATGGATGAATGCAAAGCAGAAGCGCAAATCGATTTATCGGGGCGTGCCTCATTTGTATTAAACGCCAACTTTAGCCGTGAAAAAGCCGGTGATTTAGACGTACAAATGGTTGAGCATTTTTTCAAAAGTTTAAGCGACAATGCAGCAGTGAGCTTAATACTGTCGGTTAGCGACGGTAACTGTCATCACCAAGTTGAAGGTTTATTTAAAGCGTTTTCTCGCGCTTTACGTATGGCCATTGCCGCTGATGCCAGCCAACAAACCGCCAGCTCTAAGGGGTGTTTATGATTGCCATCATTAATACCGGTTGCGCCAACATAAACTCAGTGCGCTTTGCTTTTGAACGCCTTGGCCAAACGCCTGAGGTTATTACCTCACCAGAGCAACTTAAAAACTTTGAACGCGCCATTTTACCCGGAGTTGGTCATGCATCAGTTGCCATGAAGCGCTTAGTTGATGGCGGCTGGCAACAAGCGATAAATGACTACCAACGCCCGCTGATGGGGATTTGTTTAGGTATGCAGCTTTTGTGCGACAGCACTGAAGAAGGTAATGTGCAATGTTTGGGTAAAATCCCAGGGCACGTTAAAGCGCTGGATGTGGGCAGTTTAACCTCGCCGCACATGGGCTGGAACAATCTTACCGTTAACCGTGAACATGCGCTCACCAAAGGCCTTGATGCAAACGACCAAGTGTATTTTGTACACAGTTTTGCCCATACAGTAAATGACGCAACACTTGTTAGCGGCGAATACGGGCAAACATTTTCGGCGATTGTTGCCAACGATAACTACGCGGGCATGCAATTTCACCCTGAGCGTAGCGCTAAAGTCGGCACTCGGTTATTACAGAACTTTTTAGACTGGCAAGTTTAATCAAATATTTATAAAGAGAATTCAAGTGATTATTCCAGCATTAGATGTATTACAAAATCAAATCGTGCGTTTATACCAAGGTAAGTACGATACTGCGCAATTTTACCCGTTTGAGCTTGGCGCGCGCTTACAAGAGTACGCACAAAGCGGCGCAGGTAAATTGCACCTTGTTGATTTAGAAGGTGCACGCGATCCAAGTAAAAAACAATGGCAACACATTCAAGCAGCCACTAAAGCACTTAACGTGCCGTATCAAGTCGGTGGCGGTATTCGTACCGAGCAAGACGTAAGTGACTGGCTTAAAGCCGGCGCCAACCAAGTGGTGATTGGCTCTATGGCAGTTGAAAAACGTGATGAAGTGAAAGGCTGGATTGAAAAATTCGCTGCCAAGCACTTTGTTATCGCCCTCGATGTTAATAAAACCGACAATGGCTGGGCACCTGCCACTCACGGTTGGTTAAGTGAATCTGAATTTGGCTTATTTGAATTAGTCGATTTTTATGTGGCATTGGGTGTGATTGATTTTCTATGCACGGACATCAGTAAAGACGGCACCATGACCGGCCCTTCGTTTGCACTGTACCAAGATTTAGCGAACCACAATAGCGATATTAAAGTGCAAGCATCTGGTGGCGTAAGCTCACTTGATGACATTAAAAAGCTCAAAGAACTAGGCGTAGGTGGCGTTATTTTAGGTAAGTCACTACTTGATGGCGCATTTAATGTTGAGGAGGCGCTGGTATGTTATCAAAACGCATAATCCCTTGTTTAGACGTAAAAGACGGCCAAGTAGTCAAAGGCGTTAAATTTAAAGGCCACGAGATTGTTGGTGATATTTTAACGCTTGCCCAAGCTTACAGTGAAGCGGGCGCAGACGAACTGGTATTTTATGAAATTAGCGCCAGTGTTGAAAAACGCCTACTCGATGTGAATTGGGTAGAAAGCATTGCCCGCCATATTGATATTCCATTTTGTGTTGCGGGTGGTATTAAATCAGTTGCCGATGCGGCGCGCGTACTTGAACGCGGCGCGGATAAAATCAGTATCAACAGCCCTGCTATTGCCCGTCCTGAGCTTATCAAAGAACTACACGATGAGTTTGGTAAGCAATGTGTAGTGGTCGGCATTGATAGCTTTTACGATGAAGTAACTGGCGAATATTTAGTGTATCAGCTTACTGGCGATCCTAATGCGTCAAGCCGCACCCGTTATAAAACGCAAGAGTGGGTAAAACGCGTGCAAGACTTAGGCGCAGGCGAAATCGTACTCAACTGCATGAATCAAGACGGTGTACGTAATGGTTACGATAACCAGCAGTTATCTAAAATGCGTGCTTTATGTGATATACCACTGATCGCCTCAGGCGGCGCTGGCAGCATGCAAGATTTTGTCGATGTATTTCAGCAAAGCCACGTTGATGGCGCACTCGCTGCGAGTGTTTTTCACAAAAATGTGATCAACATTGGCGAACTAAAACAATATTTAATCGATAACCAAGTGGCGGCGCGACTATGCAACTAACCAAACAAAACCTGACCCAAGTTGATTTTGCAAAAAGCGAATTGATCCCAGCTATAGTGCAAGATGCCCGTACGGGTGTGATTTTAATGCAAGGTTTTATGAATCAAGAGTCGCTGGCAGTGACCTTTGATAAGCAAAAAGTGACCTTTTACTCGCGTTCAAAAAACCGTTTATGGACCAAAGGCGAAACCTCTGAGAATTACCTAGAAGTGGTGTCTGTTCATACTGATTGCGACTATGACTCAATCTTAGTGCTGGCTAACCCACTTGGGCCAACTTGTCACTTAGGCACACAAAGTTGTTTTGGTGATGCTGCAAAACCAAGCCTAAGCTTTTTAGCCCAACTTGAGCAAGTGATTGTCGCGCGTAAAAATGACGACCCGGAAACAAGCTACACCGCCTCTTTGTTTGCTAAAGATTTAAGCCGCAGCTGCCAAAAAGTCGGCGAAGAAGGCGTTGAAGTTGCACTTGCTGCGATGAAACACGACAACGAAGAGCTCACTAATGAATCAGCTGATTTGTTATATCACCTAATCGTGTTACTACAACGCCAAGGCTTAGAGCTGAAAGACGTGGTTGCGTGTTTGCAAGGAAGGCATAAGTAAAATTGCTATTAAGCGCTGAGCGTTGCTCAGCGCCCTGTTTGCAAGATCTTTGAGTAAATCAGCTATCGCTCCTGTGGGACGTACTTTAGCGCATGAATTCCGACAACTTATACTGTCGTCATAAATGACGACCTTGTATGAATAAGGAAGCCGTTCTAACTGACCGTGCGGGTCGTAGATTGGCTCAAGGCATTTGTTGCTCTCTCCTCATTTACTTCTCATTCCCTTCTCTTTGTGCAAACGATCTTTAAGTGAATTACTCACAAAGAGGCGCTGCGCTTTAGAGGCACACATAAAAGCGAGTTAACAAAATAATCCACTTCTCTTTAAACCTTTCAATCACTGTGTGCGACTAAACTTAAAACACTACAAAATAAAAGGGAATAATAATGATTAACACATTCACACGACTGACTCTGATTAGCGCTGCACTGCTATCAGCTCAAGCTTTGGCTTGGAATAACGAGATGACACTACAAGACACAAAACAGCTTACCCTTGATGCTCAATCACTATCAGTATTAAATGTTGAGGCAGGTTCGGGCTTTTTACATATCGTAGGCAGTAATACCAACACCGTAACGGTAAAGGCTGAAATTTATCAAGATGAAGCGCACGACAACTACTGCCTTGCTTTAGATAAAAGTGGCAACTCAGCAAAATTAACTGCGAATAATTGTGACAGTAATAATGACCAACCAACGCGCATTGATTTAACGGTTTCAATACCGAAAACATTTACCCTTGATATTACTGATGGCTCTGGTGATATCTCGATTGAAAATGCAGCTACAACCAAAATCAATGATGGCTCTGGCGCGATTAAAATCAATAATATTACGGGTCAATTAACCATTGAAGATGGCTCTGGCGCAATCACTGCGAGCAATATTACTGACAACGTAAATATCCATGACGGCTCTGGCAGTATTGAACTGGCAAACACTCAAGGTGATGTAATTATTCATGACGGTTCGGGCAGTATCGATGTGCAAAACATTGGCGGCAACGTTACTGTGAGTGATGGCTCCGGTGGTATTTATGTCAACAAAGCTGCTAGCTTTACATTACTTGCTGATGGCTCAGGTAGCGTAACAATAAAAAATGTACCCGTTCAAAATCGATAAGTGGCTGCGTTTAATTAAAATAAGGGCTAGTCGTCAAAAAATAGCGCTGCGGACGTTTGATATAAGTCATGCAATGATTTTATTTTCACGTCTTTAATGGCATTTTTTCAAGCCCTTAGGTATCCTTTAAGCAACTTCGAAGGATTAGCTATCACATAAGGATAGTCCACTATGAAAAAGTATTTATCGGTATTATTAACAGGCCTTATTTTATCGGGTTGTAGCAGCTTCACGACTGAGCAAAAAGCAAGTATTGATAACCTCACGCCTTGTGAAAAAATCAATGGTTTATTAGCCGCCTACGACTCACGTTTTGAGGTGTTAAAGCGCACCCGCGTAAATACAAAGTACGCAGAAACCTGGACAGCTAAATACAATCTCGTTGGTGATGCATGCCAAATCAGTGCTCTGGATGCCGATACGGTGACTTATCGTTGTCAAGATAACTACCAAGAGCAAACGCAAGCAGTGGCCATTCATCAAAAGGCGGTTGACTTCACCCGCGCTTGTTTAGCGCAAAATAACTGGCATGAACAACAAAAAGAATCTGCTGATTCATTACGTACTACCTTTGTACTTGATGAAAAAAACCCAGCGATTTCAATTCATACTGGAAAAACATTATCACGCTCAACGCCATGGTCTACCTCATTTGAAGTAGGTAAATCAGTAGCAAATAAATAGCATTAAAACCATAAAACAGGTCAGCAAATGTTGGCCTGCTTGGCTAAGGATTTATGAATTCAACACCAAAAAAAAGTTCATCGCTATTAAAAACCGACTGCATTGGTAAATGCCACCGCCTCAAGGGCTATTGCAGAGGCTGCGGCCGAACTAGCGACGAAATATTTGACTGGATCATTTTATCAGACCAAGAGAAACAAACTATTTTAGATACTCCCAGAGAGGATGTTAATAATCCATAGCTTATTAAGGTGCATTACGTTGCGACGGGTCGCGTTTAAAGTCTTTAATTAATTGCTTAGGATCAAGTCGCTCGCGTTGCTTACTTGCTGCCTCAGCCCACCACAGTAACTGATTAAACGACCGCGAAAAATATTCGCGCCATGATGCTTGCTCTGCCTCATTGTTTGTTTCACCACTTTCAATAAATACATCCTGCGCTTTTGGCACATGGATCATAGCTGACACCGGCAAACAGCCAAGCTCACTTAAAAAGCTGCGCATGCCAACAGCAGCGCGCACCCCGCCCCACTGCCCTGCAGAGTACGTAACAATAGCGCTGGGTTTATAAGCAAATAAAGAACTACCAAAGTGGTTTAACAAATTAGCCAATGCCGGACTCATTGAATGATTGTACTCAGGGCTGACCATAATAAACCCATCGCTGGCTGTAATTTTTGCCGCTAGGTCATCGAGTTTTTTAGGTAACTCGGCTTGTGAATAAGCAAAGTGCGGTTTGAATATAGGGTCAAGGTCGTAATCTAGCGGATCTATCAGTTCAATATCATGGTCACTGTATTGCTCAAGCAAACAGCGTTGGCATGCCTTGGCGACTCTTTCACCGAGACGTGCCGGCTTAGGTGGCGAACTATTTCGAACTGAACCTAAAAAAATCAATAGTCTCATGTACTAGCACTCCATTTTATTTAAATCAATATACGAATATAAACGTAAATTTGTAAGGTAGGTCGTAAATAAAACCTACCTTACAAGCAAAACACAAAATGCATGGTTAAACATTAATGTGGATCACGCTTTAACCCAATAGCTAACGTTACTAAGCTTTATCGAGCGCTTGGCTTACATCAGCAATGATATCGTCGATGTTTTCTATCCCCACTGATAAACGAATTAAATCGCGACTAACTCCTGCATTGGCAAGCTCTTCATCGTTTAATTGGCGATGTGTAGTAGATGCTGGGTGACAAGCCAGTGACTTTGCATCGCCGATATTCACTAAACGTAAAATCATCTTTAGCGCATCAATAAAGCGAGTGCCAGCTTCAAGGCCACCGGCAATACCAAAACTTAAAATACCTGACGCCTTACCATTGGTAATTTTTTGGCTCATTTCGTTATACGGACTTGATTTTAATCCCGCGTAATTAACCCAAAGCACCTTAGGATGGCTCTCTAAATATTCAGCAATTTTTTGCGCATTTTCGCAGTGGCGATCCATTCTTAGCCCTAAAGTTTCAAGGCCAATTAAAATATCAGAGGCGTTTTTAGGCGCAAGTGCCGCACCGGTATTTCTCAGTGGTACAACGCGACAGCGACCAATAAACGCCGCTTCAGCAAAGGCATCGGTATACACCACATTATGATACGACGGATCAGGCTCATTCATCATCGCAAAACGAGTGGCATTGGCTTGCCAGTCAAACTTGCCCGAATCAACAATTATGCCGCCAATCGCCGTACCATGGCCGTTAATATATTTAGTAAGCGAATGCACCACAATATCGGCGCCTAGCTCAAATGGCCGGCATAAATACGGCGTTGCTACCGTGTTATCTACAATCAGCGGCACGCCTTTTATTTTAGCTAATCGAGTGATATCAACAATATTCCCTGCAGGGTTACCAATTGATTCACAAAATACTGCGCGGGTATTCTCATCAATCGCGTTTTCAAAACCGGCAAAGTCATCCGCTTTGATCATCCGCGCTTCAATACCTTGGCGCGGTAAACTATGGGCAAATAAGTTATAGGTACCGCCATATACTTGGCTGGTACTGACAATATTAGTGCCCACTTCACATAAACATTGAATCGCGTAAGTGATGGCCGCCATACCAGAGGCCACAGCAAGCGCACCAATGCCCCCTTCCATGGCCGCAATACGCTGTTCAAGCACAGCATTGGTCGGATTCATGATGCGGGTATAAATATTCCCAGGTACTTTTAAATCAAATAAATCAGCACCATGTTGAGTATTATCAAACGTATACGATGAAGTGTTGTAAATCGGCACCGCCGCCGATTTAGTTGTCGGTTCAGACTCGTAACCGTGATGCAGCGCTAAAGACTCAAGTTTCATAATTATTTCCTTCAATTAATTTGCCACTAAGCTAGCATTTATTGGTTATAAAGTGCACATGAAATAGATTAAAAGATGTTGAAGTAATTAGATTTAAGTTAAAGTCGGCTAAGAGCGATAACCTGACATTGACAAAATATAATAGCTAATTTAGTGGTCAAACTGTTGTATGCTCACATATTTAAGGAAATGAGCGAAGCGCGTAGATTGTTCCATTTAGCTTTGCTTAAAGATAATAGAAAACTTAGTGATAGTAATATCTTAGCTAATTTGTTAAAACTGTGTAAAGTATACATATGAGTGTGGTCGGAGCAGAAATATCCGTACTTCGCGCACTATAAAATATTATGTTTTTAAGGACATCATATAGAGTGAATTTAGGGCATTACACAATGTGGGTCAGAGTCCTAGCGTATTTATTAATCTAAACGAGCTTAACCATTTATTTAGAGGAGGATTCGCTATGGTAAAACAAGTGCTTTACAAAGTCGGTGTCACAACCGCCCTAGTCACGTTAGGGTGGCTATCGTTTTTTACTTCGTTCCTAATCGACGATTTAACATTAGTAGCATGTCTACAAACGGTTGCTAGGGTTCTGCCCTAAGTTCATTTTGCTAAAGTGGTGTAAAAAACAGTCGGCTTTTGCTCCCTCGTCGCTGATTTTAACCAACTCTATTTTGCCCCTTGAGTAGGCGTTGAGGCTGTAGAGTTATTCTACAGTCTTGCTATATGCAAATACTATATCTACATTGGAGAGTTTAATTTGTATCAAGATATACCAATTAATAAGTGGCCTGCCTTTGATGTATTGTGGGATGAAAGTTTAAATAACATCCACTTTTATGATGATGGTTTCAGCGCTGAGTCCGTAGTGAAACGTCATCCTAATGGTTTGAAAATTGCAGATATTGAGTTGAATGAGTTAGATGAAAACCTCTTCCATATGTATCGACAGAGAGTCGATGAATTCTGGGATGTAGGGTTTAAAAGTAAAAAATCTGAAGCGATAGAACATTGGGTATCTAAAGGAATAATGACTCCTTGTAAATTATGCGTCCATGATAATAAAATGCAAATAAATTTAGGAGGAGGGAATCACCGTTTAGCGGTAGCAAGAGCTAAGGGCTAAGGGCTAAGGGCTCAAAATTAATTCCAATTTTGTTTGACCCAAGAGACCAAGCTGATTTAAGCAATATTATCCACTTACACAATGTTAGATCTCCTGCCTGAAATTAAATTGCAACAAGTGAATAAGTTTCACACCGTCCGCTTTTTGGCACAAAGTAGACATAAGTAATCACAAGTTATACCTATTAAAAAGGCGCTTCCTGTTAAGGTAAGCGCCCTGCTATTTCACTCATTACTTATTTTACGATTTTCATTTCGTCTAATAAGTTTTGTGCGTTGTCTACTTTATCCATTACCCACAGCATGTAGCGTGAGTCAACGTGGATAGAGCGATTAAGTGCTGGGTTGTAATCCCAGTCACCAATAATGCTTTCGTACACACCATCAAACAGTAAGCCTACCAGTTCGGCTTTGCCATTAAGCGTAGGTGAACCTGAGTTACCACCGGTAGTATCCACATTCGATAAGAAGTTAACCGGTACGGTATTCATGCCACCGGTGTAGTCACCAAATATTTTAGCCTTGATTTGCTGTTGCAGTTTTTCAGGCGCGTTAAATGGATCAACATCGGTGTTTTTTGCAAGTAGCCCTTCAAGTGTTGTAAACGGTGTTGCTACCAAACCGTCTTGTGGTGAATAACCGCCAACGGTGCCATAGGTTACCCGTAACGTACTGTTAGCATCTGCATACACAGGTTTATTCTGCGCTTTATTGTAAGCAATAATTGCCGCCATTAATTGTGGACGCGCTGCTTGTAATTTACCTGTAAGTGCTTTGTTTTCGTCTTCTTCTGCTTTCATCACCGCAAAAATTGCTTTTGCATATTGAATGAATGGGTCTTGATTTTGTTCAAGCTCAGCAAATGATTGCTGAGACAATGCAATGCGCACGTCTTCATCATTAAGTGTTGAATTAGCATACATTTTCGATAGTAATGCACTGTGCTTGGCTTTATCAAAGCCATTTTCTAGCTTAAACACTTTATCAACCTCAGCAAAACGTTCTTGCTTTGGCAGCGCAGCGTATAACTCTAAAAAGTGCAGTAAGATTGCTTTATCAACGTTTGCATCAAAACGGCGGGTCATACGTTTTAAACCAGCTTCAAAGCGAGGTAAGTCACGCTCTTGATAACCTGATTCACGCTCGCTATCAGGTTTTTGTTGCTCATACGCTAAGCGATATAAGCTACGTGCGGTGCTGATCATTTGTGAGCGGTGCACATAGCCAAGCATACGATCACGTTCGTTATGCTGTTGTGATTGTGCCACCAGCGTTGATAAATCATTTAACACCGTACCGTATTGTTGTTTACGCTTACGATCGCTGTTTATCCAGGTTGTTAAATCTTGCTCAAACTGTTTTTTACGCTCATACATAGTGCCTTTATTAAAGCTTTCTATCATTGAACCATAGTTTTTAATGTAGTTATTATAGCCCGCAATGGTGCTTTCATAAGCAATGCGCGCTTTACTGCCATCTTCTGAGTTTTCTTCAATTAAAGACACATATTTTGAATTATGCTCGCGCGACTTTGGATAACTGGTATTAAATACATAATCAACTTCAGCAGCAATGCGGTAACGGTTAGTGCGCCCAGGGTAACCTGTGACCATCACAAAGTCGCCCTCTTGCACGCCTTTGGCACTGACACTGAGATATGACTCAGGCACATAGGGCACATTATCTTCGCTAAATTCAGCTGGCTTGCCATCTTTACCCACATAGGCACGATAGAAAGAAAAATCCCCAGTGTGGCGCGGCCACATCCAGTTATCAATATCGCCGCCATATTTACCTACGCCCATAGCGGGCGCGTAAGCTAAACGTACATCTTTTATTTCCAGTGATTTGATCAAGTAAAACTCTAAACCACCATGAAATGAATACACATTACAGCGGTAATTTTTATCTGCTTCACACTGTGCCACTAGCGCTTTTTCGTTTTTCTCTAGCGCGTCGTAGCGCGCTTTTGCGCTGAGTTTTTCAGTACCTTTTATTACTTTGTTAGTCACGTCGGTAACTGTTTCAGTTACATACACTCTGGAGCCGGGTGCCGCTGGTAAGTCTTCAGCCGGCGTTTTTGCTAAAAAGCCGTTTTCTAAAATATTGTTCTCTGGTGTTGAGTTATATTGAATCGAACCATAAGCACAGTGATGATTGGTAACCACAAGGCCTTTTGGCGATACAAATGATGCCGTACAGCCACCAAGGCTTATCACTGCATTCATTGGGAACTCGGTTAATTTAGAAATCGATTTAGCGTCAATTTCCAGCCCTTTGGCTTTTAGAATTGATTCTAGATCAGGAAGTTGGTGTGGTTGCCACATGCCTTCATCAGCAAATGAGGTGCCCGAGATTGCAATAGCAAGTGTGGCGATGAGTGGTTTTAAACGCATTTTTTAATCCTTTTTATTGTTTCTAAAGTAGGTTACGCGTGAACGCGTATTAGGGTCAATATTTCTGCGACTAAAGTAAGTGTTATAGTGTAACAAAATATATAGATTTACCACTCATGCTGCTGTGTTCAACTAAACCAATATATGACTGCAATCAAATTGTCATCATTAATGGCTAAGGTTTACTTACTATTAATAAAAGGTAGCCAGCTATGCCAACTATTTTTGTGATCAACCTCGCTCGCTCAACAGAGCGATTGGCAAACAGCCAGCGACAATTAGCCGCACATGGGCTAAGTTTTGAGCGTATAGATGCAATTGATGGGGCAACGCTTACGCCAGCACAAAGAGCAATTAATTACAGTCCTAGCCTCAATAAGCAAAAATACCACTACCCGCTCAGTGCTGGGCAAATCGGCTGTTATTTGAGTCATCGTAAAGCATGGCAAACTATCGTTGATAGGCAGCTTGATTACGCTATTGTGCTTGAAGATGACTTTATCTTAAAAAATGATCTCAACCATACAATCAAAAATATTGAACAAGCACCAATAGATTGGCAGATGATAAAATTATCGGCTTATCAAAACAGAACTCGCCCTATTGCCTACCAAGTTGCTTTACAGCATCACCAACACTTAGTGATCCATAAAAAGTTGATGACAGGCTGTTGTGCTACTGCAATCAGTTATCACGGTGCCAAACAATTATTAGCGGCCACGCAAACGTTTGGCCGTCCTGTTGATTGTGATCTACAGCATATATGGGAAACTCAAGTAGCTGGCTATTCGTTATTGCCTTATCCGTTTGGCCAAAATCATGAACAAGTCAGTGATATAAAATCTCGCAGCGCGGCCCGTGTTAAAAAATCATTTTTAGCACGAAAAGCTCAGCAATTAACCAGTGCGATTCACAATCACTATGCCACGGCGGCATTTATCAAAAAGACTAAACGCGCTTTAGCCGATGATCCTAAATACAAAAAAGGAGCCGCAGCTCCTTTTTACTCATAACCTAGAATCATTAAATAGTATTTATTTTTTAGCGAGGTTTGGGTGTTCTACACCCATCCATGCTTTAAATAACGCCATTTGCTCTGCTGTTGCATCTTTATTAGCAACTAGCTTTTTATCTTTATCAAAGTCTTCACTGAGTACTAATGTGGTGCTTTGCAGCGCATCACGGCGAATAAAATCAATGGTTACTTTATCCCCGGCTTTGAAGGTTTCTAAGCTTGCTGTTAAATCTTTGCCGACATGCTTTTTATTAATCGCGACAATTTTATCATCCGTCGTTAAACCTGCCTGCCAGGCAGCCCCCTCACGTCGCACATGAATTAAAGTAAGCAATTCACCGCTATTTTTTGCTAGAGCATCAACACTGGCAACAGCTTTAGCGCCTTTTGGACGCGCTAACTCTAAGCCTACTTTTTTAAATAAAGCGTCAAAATCGATTGCTGCGGGTGCATCAACATTAGTAGCCCACCACTGGCTGTAATCACGACCTGTTAACTGTTTTAAAATAGTTTTCACGTCAGTTGCAGTAAAGCCATGGGGCATCTTATATTGATTGTAAAGTGCGCGATGAACATCACGGTAGCTTTGCTTACCTTGGCTTTTATCAAGTAAATCGATATCTAAAGCCATTGAAATCAATGAGCCCTCTAAATAAATATTGGTGCTGTAGTTGCCTGCATGATCGCCACCTTGGTTGATCCACTTATCAAAGCTGGTTTCGCTGGCACTTTGCACTTCACGCCCTGGTGTTAATAAATGGCGATTAACCGTTTTAGTTAAGGTATTAAGAAATTCATCGGTGGTTGAAATACCTGAACGCACCATTAAGTGATCTTCAAAGTAACTGGTTGAGCCTTCAGCTATCCATAATAATTTATCGTAATTAATATGCGTGTAATCATAAGGCACTAAACCTTCTGGACGGTACGCTTTTACATTCCAAGTATGAATAAATTCATGGGCTGCTGTACTAATGAAAGCAAGGTAGTCTTCACGTGAGCCAAAGCGATCACGTGGACGTTGAATAATCGTCGAATTTAAATGCTCTGTAGCGCCACCGGCACCCGATGTTGCGTGTACCATAAATACGTAACGTTGGTATGGGTAATCATCCCAAATAACACTGCCCGTTGTTACTAATTTTTTAAGATCAGTAAGCATTTGCTCAACATCGTAGTTGCCCTCGCCCCAGATCACTAATTCGTAATCGCGGCCATCCACTGCAAACTTATGTAACTCGTTGATACCCGTTTCAATCGGTGAATCAACTAATACATCGTAATCAGCAGCTTTAAAACTATGTTTCGAACCGGCATTGTCCATCCCTGACACTGAACGCCATGCTTTTGGCACATCAAGCTTAACGGTAACCGGCTCTTGACGAAATGATTCACTGAACATAAAAAAGCCTGATGCATCAATAAATGCATGGCTGTCATCAATATGACGTGCACGCATGCCAAGCTCGTTAGCGTAAACTTGGTAATCAATATTTACTTCGGTTGGCTCATCAAGGTGAACACGCCATGTACTGGCATCCACTTTTTCCCATTTTAATGCTTTACCATTTTCGTCTTTAGCCTCAAAAAAACGCACCCCATTAGCCAGATTTAAAATTTCGTAACGGCCAGTACGCCACGCGGGTAATTTTACATCTAAATGTGCTTGCGCGGTTTGCGGAAATTCAACACTCACATCGCCTAAATGATGCTCAGGCTGAGTGACAGCAAGTGAATAATTAACATCGGCCCATGCCGAGTGAGATAATGCGGCTACTACCGACAAAGCTAAAAACGTTTTCATAAAGGCTCTTAATTCTTATATGCAGTGATTTTATTGTGTTTGAGCCTAACAACGATAATCGCAAATGTGAATTAAAAGCGATAAATTCACATGCGGATAGGTTCGATGAATAAAAATCACCAACAAATGCTAAGTTTTTGACTTAGTAACTACATTTGTGCAAATTTTGTTGTAAACTTACGCCATAAGAGATTTAATCAATGGCGGTAACTATTAGTGTCACAACAGCTCGAAGTTTTAAACAAAAAACTTAAACAAGCCATTGATACTCGCATGGTGATTGAACATGCACGAAAACATCAAGTAGACACGCTTAGCAACTTTGCTGCAAAGTTATCGCTAAGTTGTAAAGGCATGGATATTGAACTTGATAATCGCTTAGCCAAATTTCGTAGTGCCCTCACTAAAGGGGTGGATTTTGAATTATTCGCACCCCAGATTGATGAAATTCTCACACTGCTAAAAAACCAAGAGGCACAACAGGCCACACATCAGCGCGAACTGCACAATAGTGTCCTTGATGCTGGCAAGTTACTGCAAAAAACCAAAGGGCTACCTGATGATGCGCGCAGGACTTTGCGCCATTTGCTCGATCACGAACTCAATAACGTACAATCTACTCGGGATTTTATTCCGCTGCTTAATCGTTTGGTGACTATTTACCATCAGGCATTGCAAGTTAAACTCACGGTGCCTTCTACGCAACAAGCCGCAGTGCAACCTGCGCTTGCCAAAGAGCTGCTTAATTTAGCAAATGATTTGGTATTTGAAGATGAAGCCGCAGAGCAAGTAAAAACGATTAAAAATAATATTTCTGAAACCGATTCAGTCGACAATTTATTAACCGCTGCAATTGATATTATTAAAATTGTTGCGGGGAATATCAGTAAAGAACGTCAATCTGCGCAAAGCTTTTTAGTTTCGTTAAATCAAACCCTTGAAGAACTCCACCATTCAATAGTGGCGACGAGTAAACACTCTGAAGCTATGGGTGCAGAGTTTGCGGTACTGAATAAACGCATTGAAGGTAAAATTAATAATCTAACAATACAAACCCAAAATGCCACGTCAATTTCAGCATTAAAAGCACTCGTTGATAACGAATTAAAGTCGTTAAGCCAAGACTTAATTGAAAAAGAACGCCTTGAACAACAAGACCGCGAAATGTTATTAAACAATTTTCAAGGGATCAACCACCGTATCAATAACCTTGAAACTAAGTTATCAAAATATAAAAAAAGATTACACGAACAGCGCTTTAAAAGCTTACTTGATAGCTTAACAAAACTACCTAATCGGGCAGCGTTTGATGAGCGATTTAATCATGAGTTTCATTTATTTGCTGTACAAGAATCAGATGTTACATTAGTGGTGATTGATGTTGATCACTTTAAATCTATTAATGATCAATACGGCCACAGCGCAGGCGATAAAACCTTACAAGTGATTGCCAAAGCACTGCAAATGTCGATCCGTAAATCTGACTTTATCGCCCGCTATGGCGGTGAAGAATTTGTATTATTAATGCCTGGCATGCCTTTAGAATATGCCAGTCAAGCTATTGAGAAGTTAAGAAAAACGGTGAAAGGGATCCCGTTTAAGTTCAAAGATAAACAAGTAGAGATAACGATTTCTATCGGCGCGACTCAGTTTAAAAAAGGCGATACGCCATTGAGTGCTTTTGACCGCGCAGATGATGCTCTCTACAAAGCAAAAAATACCGGTCGTGACCGTATATGTATCAATAAATAATAGCGACCAACCACTGCTTCTAAAAGCAAGGAGAACGCCTATGTTAATACAGTTAAACCCGACAGGTGTGTTAGATTTACTGTCGCAACTCGAAGTTGATTTATTAGAACAATCGTCCACCAGCGAACGGTATAAGTTATTTAGAAATTGTGCGTTAGCTGTTCTCAATGTGGGCAGCCACACGGATTCAAGCTCAGAGATTTACAACAAATACGAAGATTTTGACATTCGTTTGATCAGTCGTGAACGCGGCATTAAAATAGAGCTACTCAACCCGCCAACAACCGCTTTTGTAGATGGTGAAATAATCACCGGTATTCACGAGCATATTTTTTCTGTTATTCGTGACATTTTGTTTATTTGTCAAAAATATGAAAAAGATTTAACCGAGCAAAAAGCCATTACGCATATGGTGTTTGATATGCTGCGTAATGCAGCTGCCCTGCGTGTTAATAGCGATCCAAGTATGATCGTCTGCTGGGGCGGCCATTCAATTAATGAAAACGAATATAAATACACTAAGCAAGTCGGCTACGAGCTTGGTTTACGTGGCTTAAATATTTGTACTGGTTGCGGCCCAGGTGCGATGAAAGGCCCAATGAAAGGCGCCACTATTGGCCATGCAAAGCAACGCAACACCAACAACCGTTATTTAGGCTTAACTGAGCCGAGTATTATTGCCGCCGAGCCACCGAATCCAATAGTAAATGAACTGGTTATCCTTCCTGATATTGAAAAACGCCTTGAAGCCTTTATACGCACCGCCCACGCCATAATTATTTTCCCTGGTGGCGCAGGTACTGCTGAAGAATTATTATATTTACTAGGTATTTTACTCCATCCAGATAACGCCAAGCAGTCATTACCCGTTATTTTAACTGGACCTAAAGAAAGTGAAAACTATTTTACTGAGCTATGCCAGTTTGTTGAAATGACGTTAGGCAAAGAAGCCCTCGATAAATTTGAAGTGATCATTGATAACCCTGAACTGGTTGCTATTAAACTAAAATCAGCGATGGCAAATGTTCGCGATTATCGTAAGAGCCAGGGGGATGCCTATTACTTTAACTGGACATTAAAAATCGTCAATGAATTTCAAAAGCCGTTCGCGCCAACGCATCAGAATATGGCCGCACTTGATCTACATTTAGGCCAAGAAAAGCAATTACTTGCAGCTAACCTGCGGCGCGCATTTTCCGGAATTGTTGCCGGTAATGTAAAAGATGAAGGTATCCAAGCAATTAAACAACATGGTCGGTTTGTTATTAGTGGGGAGCCAGCCTTAATGAAAGCAATGGACACACTACTACAAGCTTTTGTTGAGCAAGGAAGAATGAAGCTTCCTGGTAGTAATTATGTGCCGTGTTATGAAGTCAAAGCATAAGGGTTAATATATTCGTGTCAGGTCAGTTACTTTTAATCGATGCGCTTAATTTAATTAGGCGCATTTATGCAGTTGATAGTAATCAAAATAAAGGCAGTGATGAGCAAATGATAAATACGTGCTGCGCACGGGTTGCTCATGCGTGTGAAAAACTCATCAAGATCACCCAAGCAACCCATGCTATTGCAGTATTTGATGGCGATAAAAGCTGGCGTTATCATTATTACGCGCTGTATAAAAGTAGCCGTGCCCCCATGCCGACTACGCTAAAAAATTCATTAGATAAGTTTAAACACGCGATTGAACAAACCGGTATTGTGGTGTTTGCGCCAGTGAATGATGAAGCCGATGATATCATTGCAACCTTGGCCCATAAAATGGCTGAAAATCAGTTGTACTGCACGATTGTTTCCACCGATAAGGGATTTTTACCTAGTTTAAATAGCTATATCAATGTGTATGACTATTTTAAAAAAGAGTATGTAGATCACGCGTCAATCGAACAGCGTTTTGCTGTTAAGCAATCAAGGTTAATTGATTTTTGGGCTATGGCCGGTGATAAAACCAACGATATTCCAGGCATTAAAGGGATTGGCACAAAAACAGCCATTGCGATTATCAACAAGCATACGGATATAACACAAGCCGCTGAGGATGAAACGCTATCACCCGCAGTGCGCAAAAAGTTAGCCTCGGGGATGGCTGACTATATTACTTCTAAACATTTGGTTGGTTTACGTACAGATATTAATTTAGGCTTTAGTTTAAAGCAGTTAAGGCTCAATTAATCGCATTCTCATAGCACTGAATTTGAACTATGCGTATACTCAATTTAAGTCTCAGCGCAAGAGTGTAAAATGTTTAAGAAAGTTTTTCGCTATCTCATATTAGGTTTAGGCGTGTATGCCTTGATCGCCACGTTAGTCATCACTTTTTATAAAGATGATCCGCAGGCGATGTTGTGGCAAGACCGAGAAGCATTCAATAAACGTTATATCGCTAAGTTAAGTGTAGCAACACCGACGACCTTAAACACTGTTTTAGAGTATTTAGGCAGCCCCGATCTAACCTACGCTAAACGTGATAACGACCAAGTGTGGCAAATTATTTTTTACCGTACGCAACATGTCAAATCAGATGGGATCACGACAATGGACGAATGCACTGGTTTATTGTTTAAAAATGGTGAATTAATCTTGTGGGGACCAAGTGCATTTGATGTATTTGAGCAGCACGGTAGTTGATAAGCTATGGATAACCCCTGCGCGCAAGACCTAGTAAGCCTTTTTGAAAAAACTCATCAAGTGCTACGGTTTTATCATAATAAAAGTCAATGGCCACAGATTTATCCGCTGTTAAGCCAACTCGCTGAACAGTATTATACACTCTATAATTCACACCCAAATGCGATGCAAGCGCAGCTCGCTCTGTATCTAGATAGCCACGGCTACACAACAAACTTAGTAGTAAATCAATGTGTGATAATTAGTGCGTTGTGCCATTCTTTGAACTACGACAGTAAAATTACACAACTCCTAATTTGTGTGTGTTTAACGAATTATTTATGTGTGCAAACACAAACCAATAAATTGGCCCTGCGCCAACCATTGAACCTACAAGAAAAAAAACAGTGGCAATCTCGTCATCAGCTGGCAGTAAAATTACTGCAATCGGCTAATGTGCCAACAGAGCATATTGCGGGTATTTTAGCGCGCTTAAATAAATATAAGCAGGCGTTGTTAAGTACACCAAAAATCATGATTTACGATGGACCCACTACCTTAGTTGCGTTGGCAAATATTATGGCGATGAACATTACCTATCGCACGCAAAATGACCATATTGATATTTACAAAGCAGTGGCTGATATTTATATCCGTACCCCTAACCTTTTTGCTCAACAGGCATTAAAAGCGTTAATTGCTCATATAGGCCCCTACCTGCCAGGCTCTTTGATCCATTATCATGATCAGCAACTGACCTATATTGGCAAGGACTCCCGACAACGTCATTTGTTGATTGCGTTAAATGAACCACAAAAAACTAAATGGTATAGCGTAAAAGCCCGATTAGAATCGAATGCTAAACAACGTCCAAGTCAAGATAAACGATTGTTGTTCAGCGTGTGGTTCAATGAGCATATAGTGCTGCCTGTCGAAGTGGTTAACTTTGAAAAACAGCAGTTATTGATGTTGATAAGCCAAGTTAAAATACAAACAGAATATTCATACGGTGCACTTGCTAAATTGCTCAATAATCATTCTGCAACGATTGAATTACTCCGTGAAGCAGTGAAACCTTATAATAAAGAGTATCTACCGGGTAAAGACTTACGCCATTGTTTATCGATGGTAGGGTTATATAATGCGCCAGCGATCATTCAACAAGTGCTATTTGAGCAACTCGTAAATCACCAAGCGCATCCGCTGATGCAGCACGTACAGTTTCGCTTGCAGGCAATTATCCGCTTGTTAAATCTGCTCGTCAGTCATGATAAGCATAATCAGTTCGAGCATCTTGCGCTGCCGGTTTACGGCTATGTAAATTATTTAATTGAGTACTGTAGTACCACAATTAGTCGTAAAACCTTGTATGAAAAGCAGCTAAAAAGTGATGTAAGCATGCCATTTGCGTGGTTATTTGGGGTTACTATTGATGATAGTGAACAGCTAACTGCTTATTTGCTTGAGCTGTTAGGTGATAACCCATGGACGCACGCTTTATTAGATGCAGAGCAACAACAAAAACAACATTTATCTGCAGAGGCGCAATTATGGGTTGCGATAAAGCTCGTCGTTACTAAGGTATTTCAGCCAGACGCAATACAAAGTAGCTGGCAAACACATACTTTTGAACAGGTGCTAAAACGCCTTGATTGGCAATCAAGTGAACAGTTTTATACCCAGATACCGAGCTTAGGTTTAAGTAACAGTGTATGAATACTTATTAGACATTGTGACTAATTTAGCGCGTTTTCGCGGGTTTTACTGGCAAAAAGTTGAATAAATTGCTATAAAAGCCGCTTACATTTTCAAACTCATTCACGTAAATAATCTAACAAGTAATCGCTTAATACCAATCGTGTTAAGTTACTAGCCATTTATAGCGACAGATAAATAGAGTGATAACAAGGCATAAATTTCGACATGTAGTTGTTCTACTTGAGAAATTCATAACGCAGTTAGCGCTTTATTTAGCACGCTAGAATGGTTAAATATTTAAGCCGATTGGTATAATAATGCGACACATTTACGTGCATTTCTAACTCGTAATAGGAAAAGTTCATGGCCAAACAAACCATCACAGTGATCAAAGGCGACGGCATCGGTCCGAGTATTATTGATTCAGCCCTTGAGATCTTAACAGCCGCAGGGTGCGATTTTGATTATGAATTCGTTGATGCAGGTCTTGCAGCCCTAGAAAAAACCGGTGAATTATTACCACAAGATACCATTGATACTATTGCGCGTAATAAAATAACTCTTAAAGGCCCACTAACAACACCAGTTGGTGAAGGTTTTACTTCAATTAATGTAACCTTACGTAAGCAATTTGGTTTATATGCCAATGTTCGCCCAGTAAAATCATTTGTTGGTACTAAAGCACGTTATGAAGATATTGATATCATCACTGTACGTGAAAATACCCAAGGTATGTATTCTGGTTTAGGCCAAGTAACCTCTGAAGATGGCAACGAAGCACAAGCGATGTCTATGATCACCCGCGAAGGTGCTGAAAAAATCGTTACTTTTGCCTACGAGCTTGCAGTACGTGAAGGCCGTAAAAAAGTAACCGCGGTTCATAAAGCTAATATTTTAAAATCAACCTCTGGTTTATTCTTAAAAGTAGCCCGTGAAGTGGCAGAGCGTTACCCTGAAATTGAATCAACTGAAATGATTGTTGATGCAACCTGTATGAAACTGGTAATGAGCCCAGAAGAGTTTGACGTTATTGTTACTACAAACCTGTTTGGTGATATTTTATCAGATCTATGTGCTGGTTTAGTTGGCGGCTTAGGTATGGCACCAGGTGCTAATATTGGTGAAGATGCAGCTATCTTTGAAGCCGTTCACGGCAGCGCACCGGATATTGCAGGTAAAAACTTAGCTAATCCAACCTCTGTTATTTTAGCATCGATTCAAATGCTGGAGCATTTAGAAATGGGCGACACTGCAGAGCGTATCCGTAGTGCTGTAGCAGATGTGATCAAAACAGGCGATCGTACTACACGCGATTTAGGCGGCAGTCACGGTACAACTGATTTCACTCAAGCTGTTATCGACCGTTTATAAACTAAACCTAGATCATTAAGATTATAATAAAAAGCCAGTGTTTACTGGCTTTTTGTCACTTAATTATGCTTGGCTCTTCCTCAGTAAACTGAGCGGTAGCAGTAACAATAGCCAAAAGATAGTTCCGCCACTGGAGCCTGAACTAGTTACTTGTTTTTTTACTGCCACTTGAAGTTCAATTGCTGGCAGTGTTTCCTTTATACCGCTAACAGATGTATCGGATACCGTGAGCGTGACGATGTAATTGCCTTCTTGGCTGAATGTATGAGTAGGGTTTGCCAGTTCACTCACTATACTGCCATCTCCAAAATCCCAGCTATAAGTGTAATTATTAAACCCGCCTTTGGTATCACTGTTAAAATTAACCAGCAAATCTTTTGCGCTGTAACGGGCCTGTGCTGTAAGTAACACATTTGCCGACACTTGGGTTGCAAAAGACTGCATAGCACCATTTGCATCAGTTACAATAACGCTCAAGGTATAGTCACCACTGTATTGATAACTGTGGTTAATGCTCTGCCCTTTCGCAGTTACGCCATCCCCTAACTGCCATGCATAGTCATAAGGTGCTTGACCACCTGAAATAGTGACTTGTGCAGTTACATTACCTTTGTCTATCTTGGTATCAACACTGGAAATTAATAACGGCTTAGCAAACACTACAGTCATCGATTCTTGAAACTGCTGCCCTTGTTCATTAGTACGAGTAAAACCCACGGTGTAGCTGCCGTAATTAGCGAATGTATGCGTTGGGTTTAATTGTTCGCTGCTTTGGCCGTCGCCAAACTGCCAGTTAAAACTATCTGTTGGGGTTAACGCCATACCTTTAATTTCAAAACTCGCTTCGAGATCATTAATCACGGCACTGATCCCCGATTGCGGCGTATAGCCTAACTTTAACTCTATTGAGCTATTATCGACAGCTTGATCAACGATAGAAAAATTAAAACCAAACGGTGAAATTTTCACCCCGGAGGCTGGTTGTTCAGCAAAACTGTAATCATTATTATCATTAAATTCTGCTATACCTGCTAACTGCGTATCACCTAGCCCTTGGCGCTGATCATAAAGACTAAACGCGGCATCACGTAATTGGATTGCGGTACTGGCAGGTGCGCTGCTATGCCCTTTTGCTATAGCATTCTGATCAGCATCAACAACCAAGATAAACCCTTCACCAATATGCTCTGGGGTATTATTATCTGAATACTGTTCGTTTGCAGACCAAAGCAATAAACCCGGTGAATACTGCTCAACTTGTAAACCACTATCAATTCCTAAATGACTGCGTAATTGTAAATAGTAATGTTGTGGCTTGGCATAAGTGTACGCGCTAACACGGCTAAAACCATTTAGCTGCCCAGACGATACTTGCTCTGCATTATCTTGCCAAACGCGCGTGTCCCCCTGGGTGATCGCCATATCATCAACCACGAAGCCAAAATAATTAGTATAAATATCAGTCTGATAAGTAAGGCTCAGAGTAATACTCTGCCCTGCAAAATCTGATAAATCAAAACGATGGCGTAAATAGTTATTGGGTTGCTGACTACCAAGTACAGAGCTTGATGAACCTGTGATGTAATGACCTAGTTGCTCATAAAAAGGATTAGTTGCGTTCGTATACTGAGATGCCATTGCTTGGCCATTAACCAAGACTTGCACGTAATCATAATCTACCTCAATACTATAATACGCACTTAAATCAAGATAGGTTGGCGCCTCACTTGCTGGTATGTCAATTGTAAACGTCATACTGTGTGCAATATTGTCACCACTGTCCGAATAGTATTGAAAACGCCCTTCTACCGCGGGATAAAACGATTTTAACTTTGCTGGTAAAGTGATTTTTAGCTGATTAAGTTGCTGCGCTGTACCACTGCTGTGACGAAGTATCTGCTGTTGATTTTCTGCAATCTCGTTCAACGCAAGATTGTTTTGATTAAGCCAATTACCTTGATAACGATTTTGTAAATATTCAAGCGCATAAGGACTGAACATTACCGGCTGCGAGCCACTTGGTGATCCTGCCCAGCTACCCCCCGACATCACAGACCAAAGCGCGACAGGCTCACCAAGCGCACTGCCGGTTAAATCATATTCATCTGGTAGCCCTAAATCATGGCCAAATTCATGAACTACCACACCTATTCCGGCATCAATTGGGTTAATCGTATAACCAAATAAACGAATATTACTGCCATCCACCGCACTTGGCTGATTGTTTTGATCGTACACATAAAAACGATGTGACCAAATTGCATCAGTACCCAGTACACCACCGCCGGCTTCTTCACCAATACTAGAGTGAAAAATCATCACATGATCGATGATCCCATCAGGTTCATTTGTTATGCCATCACCATCACGATCATCTAAATCGGTTAAATCATAATCGGCTAAATTGATATTAAATTTGGCTACCGCTTTTTCTACCGCTTCATGCACTAAACTCGGCGCATCAATATCATTATTATCGCCTTGACGAGCACCATAAGTTTTAGCCTCATTATCTGCCCTTACCCAGCCATAGACTTTACCTGTAAAAGCTAAACTTTCCCCTGAAGCTTGCTGATAATATTGATACGCAGTTTGTAAAGTTTGCTGTTGCGGTCCTGTATACCCGTCAGTGGCAAACAACATTTGTTGATAGTGCTCAAGGTTGTAGTCTGCATAGTACATATCAGTATCAGCAGCCACTAAGCCATTATCATCATGTGGTAAATCAGCAAAATCAATTAAAATGGCGAGTACCTTAACGGTATTTTTTTGCTCATTAGGTAACTGACTAGACACACCAGCCATGCGCTTTGCCATTATCCGCTGTTGATTTAATATTGCCGGTGTGCGTTGTCGGTGAAAAAGCTGCGTCCCGCCCTGACCAATATAATCAGTTAACACTGCTTGCGGATCGGACTGGTCATTAAGTTGCCCGCGTTTATCTAACCAATAGAGGATCCGCTCTTTGTTGATTACACCAATGTCGGTTGGACTGCTTGATTGCGGTTTTGCCACAGTCGGTTGACTTAACGATGCCAAGATCAAGGCGAACAACAATGGGGCGTATTTCACTTTATCACCTACTTACAATTTTGTAGCTGCTATGATAGCGAACAATTTAAAAAGGTACATGTTATTTTATGACACCAGCAACAAAATAACTCGCTTACGATAAATCGCATAATTTCTTTTATTTTTGTCATTTTAATTACAAATTAAAGCAACTTTAAAATAAAAATACATTTAATTTGCAAATTTAATGCAAGTTTTCAAATTCTCGGTTGACATCGAATAGCAAAAGCTTTAAAAATAAGGGTATTAAAATTAGTGAATGAGTTGTGCTCTTTTAGTAGCGCAATGTCATGAGCCATTACAGAATTTATAACAACACAAATAGAAGCAAAATAGCGCTATGAATAATCAACGTCACCTTGTCAATGTACTCGTACTGGTCTTAGTCTTAAGCCCAGCGGGGATGTATTAGAAGGTGAACACGCTTTTTAAAAACCCCCGCTTTTAGCGGGGGTTTTTTTATGTATTTAAAATACAATACCATTGCGATTAGAGAGCGAAAGAGTGAACACACTTAATCGGTTATTTTAACAAAGGTATTAGGCACGCAGAGGAATGAGGATGAGTACACAACAATATAATGGCTCCGAACTAGTTGTTCAGGCATTAACAGCATTGAAGGTAAAATATATATTTGGCTACCCTGGTGGCTCGGTATTAGATTTGTATGATGCATTATTTCAACAAGATGATGTTGAACATATTCTAGTGCGCCATGAACAAGCTGCAACCCATATGGCTGATGGTTACGCCCGCGCCACCGGCGAAGTGGGCGTTGTTTTAGCAACTTCAGGCCCTGGTGCTACCAATTGTATTACTGGGATTGCAACCGCCTATATGGATTCAATTCCAATGGTAGTGCTATCGGGTCAAGTACCCACTAACTTAATTGGTGATGATGCGTTTCAAGAAACCGATATTGTTGGTTGCTCACGACCTATCGTTAAACACAGTTTTAACTGTCGTAGCGCAAAAGATATTCCAACCATTTTGGCTAAAGCTTTTTATATTGCCAGCACAGGCCGCCCTGGTCCTGTGGTTGTAGAATTACCAAAAGATATGTTGAACCCTGCCCTTAAATTTGATTTTCAGTTCCCTGCAACAACCGATCTTAGAACCTACAGCCCAAATACCAAAGGCCACCCAAAACAAATTCGCAAAGCAGTCACGGCTATCTTAGAGGCAAAAAAATTAGTCATCTATTCTGGTGGCGGGATTGTTATTTCAAATACCTCAGAGCAATTAACCCACTTGGTTGAGTCACTCAATGCCCCAATCACGAATACTTTAATGGGGTTAGGTGGCATTTCCGGTGTTCACCCTAATTTTGTCGGCATGCTTGGTATGCATGGTAGCCTTGAAGCAAACAAAGCGATGGCAAATGCGGATGTTATTTTAGCATTAGGTGCGCGCTTTGATGACAGGGTAACCAATAACGTTAAAAAATTCTGTCCGAACGCCACCATTGTACATGTTGATGTCGATCCAACCTCGATTTCTAAAACCATTAAAGCACACATACCAGTAGTCGGTTGTTTATCAACGGTACTTGAGCAATTACAAACGGCCATAGATAAGAGCCCGATTAAAATTGACCGTAGCGCTCAAGAAGATTGGTGGCGTCAAATCATCAGTTGGCGTGAGCAAAAATGCTTAAGCTACAATCATGAAGGTGACAAAATTAAGCCACAGGCGGTAATTGAGGCAATTTATAAAGCCACCAATGGCGATGCTTATATTAGCTCTGATGTTGGTCAACATCAGATGTTTGCAGCGCAGTACTACCCGTTTAAAAACCCGCGGCAATGGATAAACTCTGGCGGCCTTGGCACCATGGGCTTTGGCTTACCAGCTGCAATGGGGGTAAAACTCGCTTTTCCAGATAAAGAATCTGTATGTGTAACCGGCGATGGTTCAATTCAAATGAACATCCAAGAGCTATCAACCTGTTTGCAATATAACTTAGCTGTAAAAGTAGTATCACTGAATAACCGCTCTCTTGGTATGGTTCGTCAATGGCAAGACATGGTTTATGGTGGTCGTCATTCATCATCTTATATGGAATCCCTCCCTGACTTCGTAAAGCTTGCTGAGAGTTATGGTCATGTGGGCATTCGCGTAAACACGCTTGAAGAACTACAACCTGCTATCGATAAAGCAATGGCGATAACTGATCGTTTAGTATTCTTAGATATTCTGGTTGATGAAAATGAACATGTTTACCCAATGCAAATTAAGCTTGGGGCAGTTGATGACATGTGGTTACGTAAAGGAGTGAAAGCATAATGCGTCGTATCTTATCTATTTTACTTGAGAATGAACCAGGCTCGCTATCACGCATCGTTGGCCTGTTCTCACAACGCGCCTACAACATCGATAGCTTAACCGTAGGCACAACGGACGATCATTCATTGTCACGTATCACCATCACCACTATGGGCGATGACCGAGTCGTTGAGCAAATCACCAAACAGCTGAATAAGTTAGTCGATGTATTAAAAATTATTGATCTGACTGAAATGGCGCACATCGAGCGAGAACTGTTATTAGTTAAAGTATTTGCCCAAGATGAAGCTAAACGTGCAGCAGTAACCCGTGTCGTTAATGTGTTTCAAGGTACGATTTTAGACATGGGCCGTAACAGCTACACATTACAGCTGGTTAGTAGCACTGATAAAATTGAATCGTTTTTAGATACTCTACGACATGAAACCGATATAGTCGAAGTCGTTCGCTCTGGTGCAGTTGGCATTGGTCGCGGTGATAAAGCACTCAAAGCATAAATGGGTGATACAAAAAAAGGGCTAACTAGCCCTTTTTTATTTAACCAATTTAATTTATTAAGGATTAACTTGATCTTTAAGACCTTTACCCGCTTTAAAGCTTGGGATAGTTGCCGCTGAAATTTGAATTTCTGCACCAGTTTGTGGATTACGGCCAGTACGTGCAGCACGTTCTTTTACAGAGAAAGTACCAAAACCAACGAGTGCAACTGAATTACCCTCTTTTAAAGAAGAAGTAACAGCACCAGTGAATGCATCAAGTGCACGTGTTGCTGCTGCTTTAGAGATTTCTGCATCAGTAGCGATTTTTTCAACTAATTGAGCTTTATTCATTTGTTAAATTCCTATTCGTTATTATTTTGCCTTCGCAAAACCTATCTTTATGCATTTTTTAAGGATTGGCAACAGCAAATTGCCTTTTTTGCGTAAATTCTTAAAAAATGAGCAAATTTTAAATAATTGCCCAAGTAAATACTGATTTAAACATTAACCAACAGTGAATATAATCACTAATTAACACAATCAATATGACAATTTTTTTATCATTCCACTTTTTCGATAACTAAGGTCACTTCCCCGACCTCAATGCCAAACTTATCAATAGCTGTGCGGTTAATCAAGCGCGATTGTGTAACCAAGTACATCCAATCATCTAAATTAACTTCGATGGTGTCATCGCCATAGGGTAATTCGAGCGTATATTGCCAGTGAAACACACTGCCATTGCTTTTACCTTTGGCTAGGCCAATCACGTCTGAGGCGGTGCCGGTTAAACTATTGTCGGCATTAAGTGTTATATTCCACACGCGACGCTGAGTTTCACCATCATCGTAAACAAAGTCTTCTTCTATTACGCCCTGATTGCCATCCCAGCTAGCGTTCATATCAACCACCATCTTACGAGTTAATTCACCGCTATAATCCTGCACAACACCATAGGCTTTCAACTTGCCATTAAAAAATTGCTTAAAATTAAATTCTGGCTCACTGCCCTGATAATGTTCCACATCTGGAGCAACACAGCTGACTAATAAAATACAAAAAAGTAATATGAATGTTGAAGTTAGCTTGTTCATTTTTGCTCCCCGATTAATTGTTTACGCATTTTCGGCTCAGAGGTTTGCGGCGATAACCAAATGGCTAAAAAGTTATCAGCAAACTCACTGTCCTCAATGCCACCCAACTTTGTATCATTATGATAAAAAGTGCCAACCCCTTGCATATCCGTGATAAATGACAGTGTTTCTCCTTCTTTGATATCAGGCCATAACGCAAGCAGCTGTTGGTCAAATTTACCAAGCAACTGCGTTTTGCCTAAATGTTGCCACTGCTCATTAGTGGCTTTAACAATGTCTTTAGCAGCAAAGTCCCTTAAATAAGTTAACGATAACTTGCTCGGATGTTGGCCAAACTGATATTGCCCTGTAGGAGTGGCAAGTTTTGCATCGTAGACATCCCAAAAATAATATTCAAAACGGCTCTGTCCTACCTGTTTAAACTCAGCAGACAAACTATTCATTGATAACAGCAATAACGGGATACTTAGCAAAGAAACGATAGATTTACGCATAACTGATCCTTTTAATAATAGCCATTGATAGGTAATTAGTGCTCTGATTGATCGCCTAAATGAAGATATGTAGCAATTTTTTTATTCACAAAAATAATGCAATTAAACATCAGCGCCCAGCTAAGGCCATACACTAACCAAAAAAGCCACAATGGTTGGGTAATGGAGAGCACTTCAAATCGCGCCCCAGCCCAGTAACTTGCCGGTGCGAATATAGCGCACACAACAACTGATAAATACCAAGGTAGACGGGTTAAAAACTGCATTGACGTGTTTACGGTCAAAAGCAGTGCGCTCCACAGTAATATAAACCAAATGGGGTAAGGGCTTGATTTAAATCCTAGCAAACCAAGTTGAACCATGAGGTATTCAAAACCGAGCGCGATGATCAGGCCAACCAGCAAAATAAGCGAATCCTGCTTAAGTTGTTTAGATAACAGCAGCATCAGCACTAACACCGCCGCAATAGGAAAATTTGCATTGTTTTCAAGGAGTAAGGCCATAAACCAAACCCCTTGAAAAAGTGCAAAATTAATAACCGAGTGCAATATCATCCCCTGAGTGGCTAAAACGAGGTTTACGCGCCACTAAGTGTACGGTACTGGTTACTCGAGTACGAAATGCACCTTCACAGTACGCTAAATAGAACAACCATAAGCGATAAAAACGCTGATCAAACTTTACTTTGTCAATTTCTGGCCAGCTTGCGATAAACCGTGTTCGCCAATCCGCTAAGGTTCTTGCATAGTGAACACCAATGTCTTTAATACTGTGCACAACCATATCGGTTTGTTGTTTGATTTGCTTATTCATTTCGTCAATACACGGTAGGCAGCCGCCAGGAAAAATATATTGTTGAATAAAGTCTGAGTTCTTTAAATAATGCTGATAGCGTTGATCGCCGATAGTGATTGCTTGGATCAGCATAGCACCAGATTCTTTTAATAACTGATCGCACTTTTGGAAAAAGCTTGGCAAAAATTCATGGCCAACGGCTTCAATCATCTCAATTGAAACAAGCTTGTCATAACGCCCTTCGAGTAAGCGGTAATCTTGCTTCAGTAGAGTGATTTTATCTTCAAGCCCTAATTCAGCTATTTTATCAGCCACATAGGTATGCTGCTCATCAGAAATCGTGGTGGTGGTAACATGGCAACCGTAATGGGTTGCCGCATGGATCGCAAACGCCCCCCAGCCAGTGCCAATTTCAATCACTGTGTCGCCGTGCTGTAAATCAACTTGCTGACAAATTAAATCCAGTTTATGACTTTGTGCTTGCTCAAGGGTTGCGTCTTTTGATGGGTAAACAGCACTGGAATAAAGCATTTCAGTGCTTAAAAACGATGCATAGAGATCGTTGCCTAAATCATAATGAGCGACAATGTTCTTTTTCGAACCATGTTGCGAGTTTTTATTTTTAAAGTGATTAAGGCGAAAGTAGATATTGCTAAAAAATGCAAATTTCTTCTCAAAGGCATCTAGTTCAGCCTGATTGATTGCAAAAATCTCAATCAGTGCGGTTAAATTATCGCAGTCCCAATGGCCAAGAATATAGGACTCCCCCGCGCCGACACTGCCAGACAAAGCAAATGCTTTATACATTGCAGCATCATTCACGGTTAACTGCACTTTGAGCTGGCTGTGTTGATCACCAAAATGCACAACATCATTGCCATGAACTACAGTAATATGGCCAACTTTGAGGCTGCTAAACGCACCAAATACAAGCTTTTTATACACTTTTACTAGCCAATCGCGCGATTGCCCACTTTCTAAATTGGACACTTTTTCCATAACTTCACCTAAAATTTAATTGCAGTATCTCAACTGCCGTTACCTGAATGACCTATAAAAGGCACGCGCTTACAAAACAACTTAAAAGCATGGACGTAAATACCTTTAAAAATACTCCACGTCATTGCTGGAAACTGTTTTAACAAGCGACTGATCGTTGCCTTAGTTAACGTATGTCGTTCAAGCCTCAGTGTGGCGTCAAACAACAATTGGTCATCTTTTTTATTTTCAATATGTATCATGGTGTTATCTTTATTAAAGCGGATATGCCAATGATAGTTCATATCAAGATCCATAAAAGGTGATACGGAAAAAGCTTTTTTAAAGTTCACTTTTTTTTCAAGCGGTACTAAATAGTAATGCCGTTCATTCCACGGGGTATTACTCACCTCAGCAACCATGTAAGTAAAGTCGCCCGCTGCAGTTTGATAAAAGTAGAAATTTACTGGGCTAAAATACACGCCAAAGCAACGTAACTGCCCGAGCATATAAACACCAGTAAATGAGTCTGAGACGCCAAGCTGAGCGATTCTAGCAAGCGCACGTTGGCTTATTGTTTGTTGCGGTTGATCTGCGTATTCAAGGTAGTCTTGTTGACAAAATTTTAGTGCCTTCAATCCTTTAGTGCCAAGCCAAGGATGAACGCCGTCTAAACAATCCGGCGCCATTAAATCAACCCACATCATGTACATGGGGTATTTAAAATGATGTGCTTTAACAGCAAATCGGCGGTGCTTTACATCGCCAATATACACCGCGCTAGTCAAATTTAACTCCAAGTTGACGTGCTACATCGACCGCACTTTTCACACCATCTTCATGAAAACCGTTGTACCAATATGCACCGCAGAAAAAACTATTATTAACGCCATCAATCAACGGCTTTTGCTGCTGAGCTGCAATAGATACTTTGTTAAACACCGGATGATGGTAAGTAAATTCACGTAAAATTTTTGCTCTATCAATACCCTCACGATGATTCAAAGTCACGCAAAACTGAGTATCACTTTGTATACCTTGCAGAATATTCATTTGATAGGTAACCACTGCGGCTTTGTCAGTGTTGTCATTTAGCAAGTAATTCCAACTGGCCCATGCCGCTTTACGCTTTGGTAATAAACCCGTATCTGTGTGTAGGATCACCGAGTTTTCAGTGTATGGGATGGCACCGAGTACGCGTTGCTCGTCCGCTGTGGGGTTATCAATTAAGGCCAGCGCTTGATCTGAATGACAGGCAAAAATCACTTTATCAAACGCTTCACTGTGCCCATCAGCAAACTCGATAGCAATCATTTGCTCATCACGTTTTATCGTGCTGATATGACTATTGAGTTTTATTTTATCAGCAAAACCTTCGATTAATGGGGCTATGTATTCACGCGAACCGCCAGGGATCACATACCACTGCGGGCGGTTAGTAATATCAAGTAAGCCATGATTAAAAAAGAATTTAACAAAAAATTCCACTCCAACATAACTCATTTTTTTAATACTGGTAGACCAAATGGCCGCGCCCATCGGTAAAATATAGTGATAACGAAAGAAGTCGTTAAAACCGTGTTGGTCGAGCAATGCAGCTAACGTTTGCCCTTGCTGGTATTGATCCGCTGCGTGTAATGATTTACATAATTTATTAAAGCGCACAATATCACTGAGTAATTTCCAAAAGCGAGGGCGAAAAATGTTACGTTTTTGGGCAAATAAACTCGTAAAGGTATGGCCATTGTATTCAAAACCCGTTTGCTCATTATGAACACTGAAACTCATTTGCGTGGGTTGGCGCTGCACACCAATACGCTTAAGTAATTTCTCAAAATTAGGATAAGTACGATCATTAAAAACAATAAACCCAGTGTCTATTGCGTATTCACTGCCGTCTACTTGTACATCGACTGTCGCGGTGTGGCCACCAATGTAATTATTTTTTTCAAAGACTGTGACATCGTACTTTTTATGGAGTAATTGTGCACAACTTAAGCCGGCGATACCCGACCCTATAATGGCGATTTTTTTCAACGCGTTAATCCTTTTGCAAGCTTAAGCCATAACGGTAATGGCAGTATGCGTAAACATTTCAAAATGAGGGTAAACCGATACGGAAAATGCACTTCTTTACGTCTTTTTGCCACGCCTTTAATAATATAATCAGCCGCTTTTTCAGCACTGACGGCCATTGGCATAGGAAAGTCGTTTTTCTCTGTGAGTGGCGTTTTCACAAAGCCAGGGTGCACTAACGTAACATCAATATCTTCTAAATCAATGGCTAAGCATTTAGCTAAGTAACTGACTCCCGCCTTTGACGCGCCATAAGCTTCAGAGCGCGGCAGTGGTAAATAAGTGACGCTAGAGCTGACCAGCACCAGCTGACCACCGGCTTTAATTTTAGGTAGCAGTGCTTCAAGGCAATAACCGATACTGAGTAAATTAGTGGTCACTACACGGGCAAATAATTCGCTGTCGAAATTACGGGCATCGTCGATATACTCACAATTACCGGCATTTAAAATCACTCGGTCTAAATCTGGATAGGCAGCGGTAGCAAGGCGTATCTGCTGTATTTCGGTGGTATCGAATTGACATGCTTGGATATTCTCAAACTGTGCAAGTGCATTGAGTTTATCAATATTTCGACCACACGCGATCACAGTATCACCCGCACTTGCGTATTGTTTTGCTAATTGCTCACCGATCCCTGAGGTCGCACCGGTTATCAAAGTGATCATGATTGAACTGCCCTTTTGTCTATGTATTTAATAACAGAGCCAAGGAGTGGAATATGGCGATACAACAAAGCGCCAACGTCGAAATAATCTCGATGGCTAATAATTTTCTCATCCGCAAAGCGTAAGTAGCTGTGCCCTGCAACACTTATCTGCTGTGCCCCATTGAGCTTAGGGTGCGCGTATTGCATTGTCCAATACACAAATGCTTTATCATCAGTGCTAATAGCATCGCTGATGATAAATTTGCAGTAAGACAGGTTACTATAAAGGCCTGAAAAATAGTCAGTTAATTCAGTTAAGCCACTGATCTGATGCAACGGATCTTGAAACACAATATCTTGATGGTAAATATCATCCAATAAGAATAAATTGTCTTTATTGAGTGACTGATAAACTTCAATAAACTTTTCCGTTTTGTGGTTACCCATGTCATACCTTAAATGCGTCAAGTGCTCGTTGGCGAGCCGCTTTGTGATCTACAATTGCAGGCCAGTACTGGTTTTTATCACTTCCCTGTAGTGCTAAATAAGCATGCGGAAAGTGAATATGCTTGTCCGGTACCGACGTAAGCTCTGGTATATACTTACGAATGAACTTACCTTCTGGATCAAAACGTTCACTTTGGGTAATGGGGTTAAATATTCTGAAATAAGGCTGTGCATCACAACCAGTACTTGCCGCCCACTGCCAGCCACCATTGTTTGACGCTAAATCACCATCAATTAGGTGCTGCATAAAAAAGCGCTCTCCTTTGCGCCAATCAATTAGCAAATGTTTGCTCAAAAAGCTGGCGACCACCATGCGCAATCGATTATGCATCCAACCCGTTTGTAACAGTTGCCGCATCGCGGCATCAACTAACGGGTAACCTGTTTTACCTTGGCACCAAGCAGTAAACTCAACGTCATCACTGCGCCACTGTACGGGGTCATACTTTTCATTAAAGTTTTGATATTTGTTGAGTTTTGGATAAGCGACGATTAAATGGCGATAAAACTCACGCCACACTAATTCGTTCACCCAAGTAAATAAATTGCTTTTAGAGCTGCTTAACACATCGATATGCTGTTGCTGTACCAAGGCGATTAATTGATGAACGCTGACAATCCCCAAAGCTAAATACGGGCTTAAGCCCGATGTGCCTTTAATACTTGGTATATCTCGCTGCTCTTTATAGCTGAGTAACTTGTCGCTGATAAAACGACCACAAATTTGACTGAGAGACTCGTCATCAACAGGCCATTTATGGGAAGAATTATCTGTGCTAAGTAACGCTGAACCGTGCCAAGTAACTGCGCTGAACATAGTTGCGGGGCTCTGAAAATAAAAATGCGTGTCTTGATACTGCTTTAACCAAGCATTTTTAAATGGCGTAAATACTTTAAACATTTCACCACTTTGATTAACAACCGTGCCTGGCGGGGCAATCACATCGCCATCAAATAAGTTCACTGAAACGGCAAGTTCATCACACTGTTTTAAAAAAGCGCGATCACGCTCAACTTCATTAATTTCATACTCTTTATTCGCATAGATGCTTGATACAGAGTGTTGCTGGCAAAACTGCTTTAGCTGCTGCACACAACCGCTATAATCGCCACCATCAATAATATGTAATGTAATACCGTTATCAGCCAATAATTGGCCTAAGTAGGCTAGCCTACGTTTGAGTAAATCAATCTGGATCGGCGCAACACCATGGCGCTGCCATTGTTGCTCAGTAATAAAAAAAACAGCCTCTTTGCAGCCATTTTCGATTGCTTGATAAAGGGCGTGGTTATTAAAAAGGCGCAGATCGCGCCTAAACCAAAATACAGTGTTCATTAAATTCCGTAGCGTAATTTTAGTTCGTTGGGATAAGGGTTAAAGTACACTTGCTTTGCTAAATACTCATTTGGGTGCACCTTTAAATGGTGTTTTAACAGTGTCAGTGGTACGTACAAGGGCACTAAACCACCACGGTACTCATCAATTGCATCGCGTAGTTCTTGTTTTTCAATTTTAGACAACTGTTTTTTAAAGTAACCCTGTAAGTGCATCAAGGTATTACTGTTATTCTTACGTGATGCGGGCTTTTTTAACGCCGCCATTAAGCCACTTATATAACTATCTGCAAGGGCTTCAAAGTCACGACCTTCGTAGGTACCAAGTAAGTTACCTAACTCTCGATAAGCCTGATAATTATGGGCCATTAACAAGTATTTATATTGTGCGTGAAATTGTGTTAAACGATGAACCGTCACAGCTTGCTCGCGCAGTAATTGCCAATTTTTGTAGGTAAACACCCGCATTACAAAGTTTTCGCGTAGATGTATATCGTTTAGTCGGCCATTTTCTTCACACGGTAATAATGGATTGTGGGCCATTATTTGCTGAGCAAAAAAGCCGACCCCTTCGGAGGTATTACCGGTGCCAGCCTCATTGTATATTTTGATCCGTTCCATACCGCAACTAGGGCTTTTAGCACAAAAAACAAAACCGCTTAATTGTGCCGCCTGCTCTGTGGCAACTTTTTTACCGTACTCTGTCAATTGTGGGCCAACATCACCACTGCCGTCAGGACGGCACACTTTAATAGTTGTACCTACTTTAACTTGTCTAATTGTCGGTCTTGGGATCGGTAGACCTACCGCCACTTCAGGACAAAAACGTTTATATTCAACATGTTTTGCCAACTCATCCATACAAAAGTTAGATTTTTTATGGCCGCTGTCAAAGCGTACTTTTTCACCTGCGAGGCAGGCACTGATACCTATTTTAATACTCGATTGCGCCATGATATTCCTAGTAAATAGTCCTAGTAAATTAAACGACCAATTGGATTAAGTAACTTACTTAAACCTTTGTTAAAGTGTAGTGCACTGCTGACAACTGTGTAGCATAAACAACCCTCTTTCGTCGTTGGGGTATGTTGATGACGACCATCTAACCACATAAAATCACCAGCAACATAATCGCCGTCTTCATCACTAAATTCACCATCAAGTAATAGGGTCAACTCAAAGCCGGTGTGGGTGTGCTCTGGGATCTCGCCACCAGCATCGATATGCAATAAGCTCGAGCGCAGCGTGCCATCTTCAAGACTGATGCGAGAACGTGATAATTTTCCCATTTGCATAAATTTACTGTGCGGAATGCGTGCAAGCGCCCGTGGTAATTGGTAGCTATACTGCTTAGTGATCGCAATCGTTTGCGGCTTCACTTGATAAACTTCATCTACCTCATCATTGGCTGTGATTGCTGCCAATAATGACATCGCATCAACACTCAGCTCTTCATCATCAAACAAGTCAGGTTGAGCAAAGATTGCGTCTGCATTTTGTGCCTCTAGGCGCTTAACCTCGGCTTGGCAACATTCACACATTTCGACATGAATGGCCACGGCAACACTCAGGCTTGCTGGCAGTGACGCATTACAATACTGCGCTAATAACGCATCGCTTGGGTGATGTTTAATCATGGCGGTCTCCCATTTCATTGCGTAATTTTTGTAACGCTAAACGTAAACGTGATTTAACAGTGCCAACAGGAATATTTAACTGCTCTGCTAGTTGCTCCTGCGACATATCTTGAAAGTACACCCCTTTAACTACATCCCGTTGTGCTTGAGGTAGTTTATCCAAGTAATTTTTTATTTGTTGGCTTTCAAGGTGATCGCTAAACTCGTAGTCTGAGTTGGCGTGTTGTTCAAGCAACGGCCAAATATCTTCACTGATCTGCTCTTCTTTATTACTTTTCATTTTTCTAAGCATATCAAATGAGGCATTTCTCATTACGGTATAAACCCACGTGGTTGCGGCACCTTTATCGTTATTGTACAGATGCGCTTTACGCCATACCGAGGTCAGCGTTTCTTGCACAAGCTCCATCGCTTGCGCATCAGAATTAAATTGTTTAATACCAAAACGTTTAATTTTTGGCGAAAAATAAGCAAATAAATAAGCAAACGCTTGTTTATCACGCTTAACGGCGACGGCCGATAAAGCATCAGCGAGCTCTTTGCTCGGCGTTTCTGGCATGGCAGTATAGTTACCTGTGTTAGGTTCACAACGTGTTGCTGGTTGTTGACTTACCATCTTAATATTCCTCTTAGTTTTCTTACAGGTGCAATACGCTGCAACATTACCGAGGGATCATATTAATTAGGAAAATTCGTTATTGATCACAGTATGGAGGAAAGAGTGAATATTCGCAAAGTCAGATTTAAAGGCAAGTTGTTGTTTTTTATCAATTGAGATAGGCAAGAGCTCAAGCCACCGGGCAACAACCCAATTAAGCTCATCAAACTGAGTTTTACGGTATAAATCGTTTAATTGCGGATTACCAGCAAACAACTGCTGTAAAGCCGTTTGTAAGCATCTATCTTGATCTGCTAATTGGCGAGGCTGTTGAAACCAAAAAGTGCTTTGCGTTGCCGTTAACTGACCATAGCGTAGTTGTTGTTTATTTTGACTGACATCGCTAATTTCAACCACCGATTTAGCGACTACATCAATCAATAGTTGCCCATGCTCATCTTGTGAAAAGTCAATAATATCAACTAAACAGCCGTACTGAGGAACATTGAGATAACTATCAACATCGTATTGACACAGTACAAATCCTTGCTCGGTTTTTAATGATTCTTTGACCATCTCAAGATAGCGAGATTCAAAAATACGTAACCGCGTATACCCGCTAGGGAGAATAAACACCGGTAATGGAAAGATTGCACGTTTCATAAGGCTTACTACATCAGTTTAACTATGCATTACGTTACGTGCACCGCAGCGAATAAGATCAACGTGACTGATTATTACTTATCTATGCCCCAATTACCCTAAGTTTAACCACTGCCCCACATTACGCAGTAATTCAACTGACGCATAGGCACTTAACAGGCTCACTACTGGCGCTAACATTAAAGCTAATAATCCAAGTTCGCTGCTCATTGTCTTATCCCTCAACATTCGAAGCATTGCTAGTTGCAACCAGCTGTGGTGTGTTTACAACGACACTCGCTTCAACTAGTTGCTCGCTTTGCAGAGAAAGTAACTCGTTTAACATTTTTTGCGAATCGCTAAACACTGATTCTTTTAATTTACTTTGTAATTCATTACTCGTACTTTCAATGTAATCTGCAATGTTATTTGCAAGTGTTTGAGTAATGTCTAATTGACCGTCATTTGCACTTGCTTGTGTAGAACCAACAACCAAAAGTGCTGCAACAGATAGTTTGATAATGCTTTTCATAATGGTATTCCTTATTGTGTTAGTAAGTTAGTCGATATTACTTAATCAAAGGTTGTGCCAAGTGAAAAATAAATTTTAATACATTGAATTATAAAGATATTGTTAATTTAACTTTAAGTTCAGGTTCAGAATTGAATTTTTTGACCAATAAGTTTGGTCAAATTAGCTAATATTTAGGCTGTTTTTGGTGTTGATAATTTCAGCGTACACTTGTACACTGAAATCAATTTTTACTATCTATGAGTACACTATGAGTGTTGTACCTGCTTATTCTGCAAAAGAAGAGCAACTAAATGCGCTTTCACACGGGGCTGGAGTCATTTTTTCAATCTATGTGTTGTGGGAGCTGCTTACAAAATCGCAAAGTTCTGCGCATATGATCAGTGCTGTAATATATGGTGCCAGCTTATTTTTACTGTTTTTATCGTCCACGCTTTATCACAGCAGTATTAATCTACGCGCACGGGCTATTTATAAAAAATGTGACCACTGTGCTATTTATATATTAATTGCAGGTACTTACACCCCATTTTTAGTACTGTCACTGACTGGGCTATGGTCAATTTTACCCTTAATATTTATATGGTCTCTTGCGCTCGGTGGTGTGTGCTACAAACTATGTGTAAAAAATCAAAACAAAAAAGTGTCGCTAGCGACGTATTTATTAATGGGCTGGTTTGCGGTGGCGATTATTTACCCACTGTATTTAAATGTACCGGTAAGTGCACTGTGGTGGTTACTCGCAGGCGGTATTTTATATAGCCTAGGAACACTGTTTTACAGTGCTAAACAACGCCAGTTTAGCCATGCTATCTGGCATGTTTTTGTTATTGCTGGCTGTATTTGTCATTATGTAGCGATTAGTAATTATATTTATTAAGTTACTGCCAACTATAAATGCGCATATTAACTCGGCCATTTTTAAAGATGATCCCCTCGCTTTGCAGTAATTGATATTGTTTAAGGTATTGAGGGGAACCTTCAGGAAACGATATTTTACCTTGGCTATTGATCACTCTATGCCAGGGAATAACTGAATCTTTAGGCATCAATTTTAGCAATCGCCCCACCAAACGCGCATTACTTGCAAGACCTGCCATCGCAGCAACTTGACCATAACTGGCAACGCAGCCAAGGGGAATATTCGCCATCACAGTATAAATTTTATCTTCTTTGCTTACTTCGTTATCATTCATTTAAAAATTGTTCACTTGCTTGCTTAAAACCCTGCCAGATCGCACGTGCAACTGGCCCGTGATGTACAGAATACTGTCTAAACACTCTAATTTGAGCACTAAATGTATGCTCTCTATCAAGTATTTCAACACGTTGTAATAGCCCTGAGTCAATCTCAGTTTGGCAATGAGCTAAGCTTATCATCGCCCAACCGGCGCCTGAAACTAAAAATGATTTTAACGTGGCTATATCGTCTATTTTCATTATTGCGGAGCCTTTTGCATACGATAGCCGCTCTGAGTCAAAACTCATCTCGCTTTCAAACATAGCTAAACATGGGTAATGCTGCAGCTGCTGATAATTAAGTTGTTTTGGCATTAAGTTGTTCGCACATACCAGACCAATATCGAGCTTACCAATTGGCATGCTCTCTAAGTCACCTGTGGCATGAAATAAATCAAACCACGGACCTATCCCTAAATCGGCTTGTGCTTTATTGACTTGCTCAAGCGCAGCAAAGCGCTTTCCACTGCTTACGCTAAACTCTGTGCTTTGATACTGGGTAAAAGCATCACAAATAATATCGTTATACTTTGGCGCATGGCACAGTTGTTCGTAACAAATTTTAAAGTTAGCTTCATTACCAAGTGCTAATTCATTGGCTAACTGCGTTAAATGAGATTGCGCGCTGAGCAACAGTTGTGCTTCACGATGAAATAGCCGACCTTTTTCAGTAAGGGCTAACCGATATTGATTGCGATCGAGCAATGCAAAACCAATTTCTGTTTCAAGTTTTTTGATTGCTAACGTCAACGCAGGTTGCGATTTATGTAATTCGCTTGCCGCTTTTGAAAGGCTTTGGGTACGCACAATAGCATCAAGCATTTTTAATTGGACAAGGTTCATATCGTACTCTCGCGCATCTTCATAACTTTTATTTATGATCTTTTTAAGATTTAATAATTTTTATTTTATATGTTTGCGGCGTATGCTGCACTCAATTTATGTGTTCATAACCACGGAGAAGACCATGAAACTGTCGCCAGTTTTAATCATAACAACATTAATGCTGAGTTTAGTCGCCTGCAAGGAAGCAAATACTGACGCAGAGGTAGCAGAACCTACCCGCCCAGTAAAATTATTTGCCATAGATACCAATTCAGACGAGACAATTCGTAGCTTCCCTGCGGAAGTGGTAGCAAATCAAGGCTCTTATTTGGCCTTTAGGGTCAATGGTGAGTTATTAAAGTTCCCTGCCCTGTCAGGTCAACATGTTGAAAAAGATCAATTGCTTGCTAAGCTCGACCCGGAAGATTTTCAACTACAATATGAAGAGCGCAAAGCACGTTTTGAATTAGCACAATCACAACTTGAACGCGTTGCAACCCTATTTGATAAAGCTATCACTAGCCAATCAGAGCTTGATCAAGCACTCGCTAATAAACAGGTGGCAGAATCAGCCTTAAAAATAGCTAAAACTAACTTAGATAACAGTGAATTACGCGCACCTTTTAGTGGCACAGTAGCGAAAGTATTTGTTAAAAACTATGAAAATATTCAAGCCAAGCAAAATATACTGCGCCTTGAAACACGTGATTTAATGGATGTTATTATCCAAGTGCCAGAAAAGCTCATTGCTCGTATAGACAAAGATGCAAACTATCAGCCAAGCGTTGTGTTTGACGGTTTTCCAAACAAATCGTACACATTAACAATCAAAGAATTCGATACTCAAGCAGATCCTGCCACGCTCACTTACAAGGTGGTTTTTTCATTACCAGTACCTGAGGATTTTAATTTACTCGCGGGTATGACGGGGCGTGTCGATATTGATTTGAGCAAAATAACCCATTCCCAATCGCGGTATATTTTGCTGCCTGTGGAAGCGGTGTTTTCTGAACTAACTGAGTCTGCAAATAACAGCTATGTTTGGGTATATGATCCACAAACTGGCAAAGTGCATAAACAAGCCGTTACAGTAGGTCAATTGCACCGTAGTGGTATTGAAGTACTCTCCGGTATTCAACAAGGGCAAACAGTGGTTGCCGCTGGCGTGCACTATTTAGCAGAAGGGATGCAAGTTCGTCCGTGGCAAAAAGAGCGAGGCTTATAACAATGAGTTTTGCAGAAATTGCCATAAAACAAAAAGTGGTTAGCTGGATGTTTGCACTGCTGTTGTTAGTAGGTGGCGCAGTGTCTTATTTTGGCCTTGGACAACTTGAAGATCCTGAGTTCACACTAAAAAAAGCCATGGTGATCACCTTGTACCCTGGTGCATCACCTCAGCAAGTGGAAGAAGAAGTTACCTTCCCGATAGAAAATGCAATTCAACAATTACCCTATGTAGATTACGTAACCAGTATTTCATCCCCTGGTAAATCCCAGATCACCGTTGAAATGAAAAGCACTTATCGCAAACAAGACTTGCGGCAAATTTGGGATGAATTACGTCGCAAAATTAACGATAACGCTGCGGCACTACCAAGCGGCGTTTACCCAAGTACCATTATGGATGACTTTGCTGATGTGTATGGGGTTATGTATGCCGTCACTGGCGATGGTTACTCATATGATGAATTAAAAGATTACGTGGATTACTTAAAACGTGAGCTCGTGCTTGTCGACGGTGTCAGTAAAGTGATGGTCAGTGGCGAGCAACAAGCTCAAGTAATGGTGGAAATATCAACCCGTAAACTTGCCCAGCTGGGCATTGCCCCAGATAGAATTTATCAATTATTACAATCACAAAACACGGTGTCGAATGCGGGTAAAGTGCGTGTAGGCGATGAATCAATCAGGCTGCACCCAACCGGGGAGTTTAAAGACGTAAAAGAGCTGGAAAACCTATTGATCTCAAAACCCGCTGCCAGTGAGCTGATTTATTTAGGTGATGTGGCAACGGTATACCGTGAATACGCAGAAGTGCCAAATAATGTAATGCGCTTTAATCAACAGCAAGCATTAATGGTGGGGGTATCTTTTAGCACTGGCGTTAATGTTGTTGATGTTGGCGACAACATACACGCGCATTTAGCATCCCTTGAATACCAGCGCCCCCATGGTATGGAAATAAACACTGTTTATAATCAGCCTATTGAAGTCGAAAAATCAGTCAATGGGTTTATTGTTAGCCTGCTTGAAGCCGTAGCGATTGTGATCATTGTGCTGCTCGTATTTATGGGCTTTAAAAGCGGTGTACTGATCGGCGCAATTTTATTACTTACGGTGCTCGGTACCTTCATATTCATGAAGTTGTTTGCCATAGATTTGCAGCGGATCTCGTTAGGTGCACTGATCATCGCCTTAGGTATGCTGGTTGATAACGCCATCGTAGTCACTGAAGGCATATTAATAAACTTAAAACGTGGGCAAACAAAAGTCCAAGCCGCAACAAATATTGTTCAGCAAACAAAGTGGCCTTTGCTTGGCGCAACCGTAATAGCTATCACCGCATTTGCGCCAATTGGTTTGAGCTCTGATGCCAGCGGGGAGTTTGCGGGGAGTTTATTTTGGGTGTTATTTATCTCGTTATTACTGAGCTGGATCACGGCAATTACCCTCACCCCATTTTTTGCTGATTTAATGTTTAAAGAAGCAGAGCTCAAACAGCAAAGTCACGATGAAGATCCATATCAAGGCGTGATATTTAACTGCTATAAAAGCTTGTTAAGCACCGCAATGCACTTTCGCAAAACCACGCTATTGCTGATGGTAGTGCTACTTGTCAGCTCAGTGTTTGGTTTTAAGTTTATTAAACAAGCATTTTTTCCAGCTTCTAACACGCCCATGTTTTATGTCGATTATTGGCACACGCAAGGCGCTGATATTCATGCCACTTTAGATGGCGTTGCCAAACTCGAAGCCTTTTTGCAAAAAGATGAATTAGTAGAAGAAGTTACCTCAACAATAGGGCAAGGCGCGCCACGCTTTATGTTGACCTATGCGCCAGAAAAATCATACCCAGCGTACGGCCAATTAATTATAAGGGTAAAAGACCGTGAAGCCGTTGCGACCATGATTGCCAAAGTACGAGACTATGAACATAGCCACGTGTTTGATGCCAAGCTTAAAATAAAGCGTATGGAAATTGGCCCCTCTACCGATGCAAAAATAGAAGCCCGTTTTTCGGGAGCGGATCCAGTGGTGCTTCGCCAATTAGCAAAACAAGCCAAACAAGTCTTTAGCCAAGATGCTGGAGCGTATAATATTCGTGATGATTGGCGCGAACGCTCAAAGCTGATCCGCCCACAATTGAATGAGCAAAAAGCGAGACGCTTAGGCATCGCTAAGACAGACTTAGATCAACTGTTACTAACCAGTTTATCGGGGAAAAAAGTGGGTGTTTATAAAGATGGCACCCAACAATTACCGATCATTGCCCGCTCCCCTGCTGAAGAACGCTTAAACGTCGAAAGTCTGCGCGACTTACAGATATACAGCCCAGTATTAGGTGTATTTGTGCCAGTCACACAAGTGGTTGATGATTTTGTGGTGGAGTGGGAAGACAGCTTAATTATGCGCCGCGACCGTAAACGTACAATTACTGTTATGGCTGACCACGATGTGATCGGTGATGAAACACCGGCAAAACTATTTGCCCGAGTCAGAGCAGGAGTTGAAGCGATCAAACTTCCTCATGGTTACGAGCTACAATGGGGTGGCGAATTTGAATCATCAACTAAAGCGCAAAAAGCTATTTTTGGTTCTTTACCGCTAGGCTATTTAGCCATGTTTGCTATTACTGTGCTGTTATTTAACTCTGTTAAAAAGCCATTAGTGATTTGGGCCACCGTACCACTTGCCATTATTGGTGTAAGTGCTGGTCTACTGTTAATGAATGCAGCATTTAGCTTTATGGCACTGCTCGGCTTGCTGAGTTTAAGTGGCATGCTTATTAAGAATGGTATTGTCTTAGTGGACCAAATAAACCTCGAACTCAGTGAAGGTAAAGCCCCCTACCAAGCGGTATTTGACTCTGGGGTCAGCCGTGTACGCCCTGTTGCCATGGCGGCAATCACCACTATTTTAGGGATGATCCCCTTACTATTTGATGTGTTCTTCCAATCTATGGCGGTAACCATCATGTTTGGTTTAGGTTTTGCCACTATACTAACGCTGATTGTTGTGCCAGTGCTTTATACCGTACTGTTTAAAATTAAGGTGCCGAAAAAGGCCTAGAGTAACAAACACCTCAAGTAACAGCCGTTACTTGAGGTCAACACACGCTGGTTATTTTGTTATCGAAAATAGGTTGATAGACCCCCAATTAGCAACAAATATTGCGCTTATATAAAAAACCGCTATTACTGTAGTAACGAAATATAAAAAGTAAGCCTAACTTAAAAATGCAACAGAGCTTAAACATCGCACGAGTTGAAAAACATTTTACTCGCTACATTGCCGACATACCCTACTTGTACTTCAACAAGCACGGGGATGGATTAATTGGCATTGCTTTTCATATCGCCAATAAAACCGAATTTGCAAAATTAAACTTACGGAATAAACATACCAAACAACTTGCTGGCAGGGATGAAAAAACAGCAGAATTTATCCGTAGCAGTCGTTTACCTAAAGGCTATGCAGTGAACTTTTATGAACCCTTTGGTGAGCTCTATTTACCTCATAGCGAATCACTTAAGTTACTGTCAAACCGTGTTAGTGCACTCATTACTGAGCTGCAAGACAGCTATAAAAAACCCGCGTTTAAGCAGTTACCCTTAGCAGTACAACTTAGCTTATTAGATATGACATACGAGCTAAAACAGCAATCGCTTGCCGACACATACCCTGACTTTCACACCGCAATAAAACAGCAAGACTGGTTACTGGCAAGCGAACATTGCCATCGTGAACACATCAGCAAAGCACGTAATAATAAAATTAAAAGCTTATTAAAAAACGCCGAGGCGCCGAATAAAAACTGGCTCTATAGCCTTAAAAACTGGTTATTACAGTTACTATAAATGATAAAAAATATGTTCGCTGCAATACCGTTACTTTTTCAGGCTTAATGTCCCTGTTCGGGTCGTGGAGTTTCTTCTGGTCGGCTTGCTACTCGGTTGGCCATGTTTAGACTCAAAACGGCCTTGTTTAACATGCTTAGCAAAATCACGCTTTTTGTCATCTTCTTTACGTACAGAGCGCTCTTGTAAAGGTTTGCTGGTTTTAGCTGCTTGTTTGTTTTCATCCACCGACAACTCTTCGGTTTTGCCTGAATCGGCAATCGAGTTATTAATTTCAGCCATTTCTTGCTCGGTTAAATGACGCCACTGCCCTACTTTTAAACCTTTTAGCGTAACATTCATAATACGGGTACGTTTTAGCGTCACCACTTCGTAACCAAGGTATTCACACATTCTACGAATTTGCCGGTTCAAACCTTGGGTAAGAATAATAGTGAATTGCTGGGCACCGGTTTGCGTCACCTTACATTTTTTGGTCACTGTATCTAGAATTGGAATGCCGTTTGCCATTTTATTTACAAACTGTCGATTTAGGGGTTTATCTACCGTCACTACATATTCTTTTTCGTGGTTATTACCAGCACGAAGAATTTTATTAACGATATCGCCTTCGTTAGTTAGAAATATTAACCCTTCTGAGGGACGATCTAAGCGGCCAATTGGGAAAATACGATCTGGGTAGTTAACCGCTTTAACAATATTACTTTGAATTTTACGTTCTGTAGTACAGGTTATGCCAACAGGTTTATTGTAGGCAATGTATGCACGCTTAGGGACTTTTTTAAGTGCGTTACCATCGATCAAAACTACATCACTGCTTGCAACCTTCACACCCATTTCAGGGCGTTGGCCGTTGACAGTTACACGACCATCTTCAATATATTTATCCGCTTCGCGCCGTGAACAAAAACCGGTGTCACTAATAAATTTATTTAATCGTTTTAACTCTGTCATAGGTCACTTCAGCTTTAATTTAAAGCCGCTAGTTTAAACTAGCCATAAAAATATTGCGCCCCCTTTTCCTTAATTTTTAACCATTGACGTGAAATTGCGTGCATCACGACAATCTTCGCCACAAGGCTTCAAGTGGCCCATCGTTGTAGTAACGCGGATAAATTGCACAAACGAGTATTTGCAGTAAAACCAACCCAGTTACAAGTAACCAATAATCCAGTAGATTGAAGCTAAGTACCCACTCAGGAAAAATAACTTTAAACAATACGAACAGCATCACGGACTGACTAATATAGAGACTCAACGCCAATCGCCCTGCAGTTTGTAGTACTGGCACAGAGGCGGCTTTATTTGCACACAATTTAACTATTAGCTGAATATAGAGCAAGGCTGTAAATAGCGCTGCGAGCCAATTAACCGGCTCTTGTAGAGCATAACTTAACGGGCTGTACTGCCACTGTAACAGCAACCGAAACAGACTTAATAACAGCGCAGCAGCAGTAATAAAAACACACGATTGTGTTGCAAAACCACTCACAAACAGCCCTTGCTTATACAGATAAATACCAATTAGCATTAAGCCCGCCGCCATCCATAAGGTTACGAGTGGCAAGGCAATTAACATCAGCACAAACATAAGCACATTGTTAATAAACAACGTCGAGAAAGTTGCATGTAATGCCTGATAGCTATCAATAAAAGTATCTGCATCACGGCTTATTACATAACTAGGTTCAAGTAACGAAATAAGGAAGGTTATTGTTGCGCCTAGCAGTAGAAATTGCACGCCACGTTTTAATATCAGTGTCGCATCGGCGGTTAAATATTTAGCCGCTAACCACCCTGCGCAAGCATAGATCAGTAGAATATCTCCAGCCCACAGTAAAAAACCATGCAACAGGCCAAGAACAGCCAGTATTTTTAAACGTTTAATGAGCTTTTCGTGACTTTGCCAGCGCTGCCATTGAATATATAAACCGGCACCAAACAGTAAACAGAATAAGCTTCGAAAGCGGCCATCAATAAAAATAAGGCTGAAGCATTGAATAATATGATCAGAGAGTGGTGGATTAGTTAATGGTACATAACCAAATTCAAACAAACCAAAGAAATAGGCGTTCATGTACATTAAACCAAGCACAGCAACGCCGCGAATAATATCCATATTGTGATTGCGCATTAATAGCTCAACTATATTAATTGTACTGGTGAGTGTTTGACCAGTCTAACGCATCTCGATAAAGTTTGGGTAATAAATCACTGTTTATATTAATGAATACAACTGCTTGTTCCATTGCCCACCAACTGCCAGATTCATACGCTTTTACTGTTTCAAGAATATAATATAAAGTGTTTTTTTCTTGCATTAAGGCGGCTTTGATTGGCTCTGGGAACGGTAAACGGGTGAGCAGCTGCTCCATTGTTCTATCTAAAATCGCATCTAACAGTGAAAATAAGCCCGTTAAGAAAGCACTGTTGGCTTGTGTAGGCGCGACTCTTTTTGCAATTAATTCACAAAACCGAGCACGGATAATACACATTTTTATTAATTCACTAGGTTTGCTTTGCGCAACATGTGCAGTAATAATCAGACTAACAAACTTTTTAATATGATCATGACCTAAGTACACCAATGCCTGTTTCAGTGACTCGATTTCTTTCTGAACAGGAAATACCCCACTGTTGATCAACCTCAATAACTTAAATGCGAGCGCCGTATCTAATTGAAACAATCGTGCAATTGCATTGATATCAGGGTGATCTTTCATAACTTGTGCATAGATGGTCAAGGCTAATGCATAGTTTATATCAATGTCTTTTTGTTGGATGACTAGCGGTTTTGCAAAAAAATAGCCCTGAAAATAATCAAAGCCCATACTGTGCGCTGTTTTAAAATCATCAATAGTTTCGACTTTTTCAGCTAACAATTTTAATTTATTGTGTTTTCTTAGTCTTTTTATCAGTGGCGCTATTTGCTGTAATGGGGTTATTTGAATATCAAACTTAATTAATTTAACCAGTTTTAAAAACCTTTCCCATTTTGGCTGATACACAAAATCATCAAGTGCTAAGACAAAGTTTTTATGAAACAGCGCACGACATAACTGGTAGTTTTCCTCAGTTGGTTCGATTGTTTCTAACAGTTCTAACACCACATCTTGCGACGGCAGAAATGCACACAAATCCATTTTCAACGAATCGGGGCCAATATTAATCAATGCTTTTTTGCCGGATGTTATATGACGGGTACCAAAATTGAGCTGATTTTCCATAATCAGCTTGGCAGTCGCGACACTTTCTTCAATATCAGGAAAGTAATTCGCCGTGCTGTTACGAAACAATAACTCGTAGGCAACAACATGCTGGCGACGATTAAAAATTGCCTGGCGCGCAACAAATACTTGCACTAATTCACCCTTAAACTCAGTTATTGATCATTGCCTAGAACAAAACCAATACTAAGTAACTAATATACAATGTTATTGCAATGCATTATAGCTAGTATGATGATAAATAGCAGTATTAATTATAAAGTTTACCTAAATAATCCTTGGCCACTTGCGACCATGTAAAACGAGCCGCTTTTGCATTGCTGACAATTTTATCCCATTGTTTGGGCTGTTCTCGTCTCACTGTTAGCGCATTTTCAAAACAGCTTACCAGTGCTTCACTTTGCATTTGTAAGGTGTCACCACTGAAACTAAAGCCATTTTCCAGATCGGTGATGGTGTCGTTCAAGCCGCCAACTTGGTGTACTAAACACGGTTGCCCTGCCCGCATAGCCAGCATTTGGCTGATGCCACACGGCTCAAAAGAACTCGGCATCAAGAACAAGTCCCCTAATGCATACAGTAAATCACCAACATTGTTACCATAACCTTTTAAAAATAATAGATTATTATTACGTGCCATCGCAGCAGTCATGGTGTTTTCAAGTGTTGGATCACCAGAGCCTAAAATAATCATTCGCCCTTGCTGATGCTTTAGCTTTTGGCAAAGTTCATCAAGTACTTGATGATTTTGGTAGGGTTGACGCAGTAATAAAGCTTTTTGATCGGTAAGCCGTCCTACACTTGTCACTAAAGGCCCTGTAACGGATTGCTTAATAAATTGTAGTAACCGCTGATGAGCAATATAATAACTGCTTTGTAAATTAGCTTGTTTAGCCATCCAGCTAAACAGTGCCGTTTCTATTTGTAAATAAAGCTCTGACAGCGTGCTATTTAACTGCTCTTCGTGTGTTGGGTATTCACAGCCATTTAATATACCAACAATTTTATTATTGGCATTGGCATGCTGTAAATCTTGCTCTAGACCCTCACCACCAAAATAACCATTATGCGGCTGACTGGCTTGCAATACTTCTTTCGCGTAACTTGATGATACTAAGTGGATTTTATCGACTAAATTAATTGCACTGCGCATCGGATTAAAGCAGTGCGGGTAACGCGGATCGCACAGTAACTCACCGTTATAGCTTAACGAAGGAAACCACGCCTCTAGGCTTGAATCATCGCCCTTAAATGGTCGTATCCCTTGTAGCGCAATATTGTGCACCGTATAAACGGTGCGTAAAGAAGAAAAAGATGCAAAACGGTGGTCAAATTTTAATAACACCGCCACACACGCACTGTGCCAATCATGTAAATGCAATACATCAGGGCGCATGATCACACCTTGTAACAGTGCTTCACACACGCTTGCATTAAATAACGCAAACTTAGTCGCATCGGTAGCAAACGGCCGATCACCATCATCATTGCAGTACACGGCGCCATTGTGTTGGCTAAACAATGAATGCGATAACACTATTTGCCTAACTTGCTGTTGCCCTACATACACTTGCCACACTTGAACCACATGGATACTGCCTGCAAATGGTACATTGAGGGTGCCCAATTGTATCCGCTCTAAGGCACTAAAACCATAATCAGGGATCACCACATCGACTGTTAAGCCTTGCTCTACCAGAGCTTTTGGACAGTCCCTTAGTACATCAGCAACGCCCCCGACCTTGGCATTTGGTAAAGCGTCATTTTCGGCCGCAACCATTAATACATGCATCTTTTTCTTATTTCCTACTACTTAAGCTAACTGTTTACTCTCACGATCGAGACGTTCAAGCTTTTTTGAAAGCTCGGTGAGCATTTCTCTGGTTACTAACACTATGCCCTTTTTAGATACTCTAAAGCCATTTTCTTCATCTGCTTTACGGTCAAAGCCAATTTCAACACCGGCTGGCACTTCACAACCGCGGTCAATAATAGCACGGCGAATACGGCAATTACGTTGAATAATCGCACCCGGTAATATCACTGACTCTTCAATGACACAGTATGAGCGAATATGTACATTAGAGAACAATAACGATTTTCTCACCACTGAGCCCGAAATAATACACCCCCCCGACACCGTTGAATCAACGGCCATACCGCGTCTGTCGTCATTGTCAAAAATAAACTTCGCGGGCGGCAGTTGCTCCTGATAAGTCCAAATTGGCCATGTTGGGTCATATAAATCTAACTGTGGCTCTGGCATTACCAGTTCCATGTTTGCTTCCCAAAATGAATCAAGGGTGCCTACATCACGCCAATAAGGTTGTCCTTCATGGCCGGGATCGCGAAATGGGAAAGCAAATACATTATGCTCTTCAATAATTGCCGGAATTATATCATGGCCAAAATCACGGCCTGAGCCTTCATTTTCAGCGTCTTTTTTCAACTGCTCAAATAAAAACTCGGTATTAAACACATAATTACCCATTGATGCTAAGCATGTTCCCGGTTTGCCTGGAATAGAACTGGGCATTTTGGGTTTCTCATCAAAACGTTTCACCCGTTTGGCTTCGTCTACAGTCATTACACCAAACGTGTCGGCTGCTTCTTCGCACGGTACTTCGATACAACACACCGTCATATCGGCGCCAGTTTCTACATGTTTGGCTAATAAGCCACCGTAATCCATACGATAGACATGATCGCCGGATAAAATCATCACATATTTTGGCAGTTCATGGCGGATGATATCCATGTTTTGAAAAACGGCATCGGCTGTCCCGCAATACCAATCGTCGCCGTAGCGTTGTGATGCTGGTAAAATTTCAACAGACTCGCCCAACTCTTTTTTAAAGTGGCCCCAGGCGCGATTAACATGGCGAATTAACGAGTGAGACTTATATTGAGTGGCGATCCCGACACGACGAATACCTGAATTAATACAGTTTGATAGCGGGAAATCGATAATACGATGTTTACCACCAAAATAAACCGCCGGTTTTGCCCGCCAATTGGTTAATTCATGTAAACGCGATCCTCGCCCCCCTGCTAAAATGAGTGCATAGGTTTCTCGTGTCAGACTACTTATGTAGCGATTTGCATAACTTGGCATAATTTATCTCCGTATTAATCTGTGCTATTAGTGGCTGTGTCGGCCATTTTAGATGTTGTTAATGCTTGTAAATGCCAAATATCATCACTGTATTGGCCAATCGTTCTATCACTTGAAAAAACGCCACTGGCTGCGGTATTTAAAATACTCATTTTCGTCCAGTGTTGTTGATCTTGGTAGGCGTGTTCAACAGCCCGTTGTGCTTGTACAAAACTGTCAAAATCATGGGCAACTAACCAAGGGTCGTGAGGACTTTTGATTGCGCCAATAATGTCGTCAAATAAACCGGGTTCAAATAGGTTAAAGTGACCGCTTTCCAGTAACTGCATCACATTGAGTAAGTCAGGCGTGGTATGAATAATATGCAATGGGTTGTAGCTTTGTTTTATGCCCTCCACTTGCTCAGCTTGTGCGCCGAATAAAAAGAAATTATCAGCGCCAACGGCATCGCGAATTTCTATATTGGCACCATCTAAAGTGCCAATCGTCAGCGCGCCATTCATCATAAACTTCATGTTACCGGTGCCCGAAGCTTCTTTACCCGCGGTTGAAATTTGCTCTGATAAGTCCGTTGCAGGACAAATCGTTTCCATTGCTGTGACATTATAATTGGGTAAAAACGCGACTCTTAAGAACGGCCGTGCCAACGGATCTTTATTGATCACATCTGCCACGTTATTAATAAGCTTAATGATGCGTTTTGCCATGTAATAGCCAGGTGCCGCTTTGCCACCTAATAGCACACAGCGCGGTACCAAATTGTCGGTGTCACCGTGACGAATACGATCATATAAATGAATAACATGCAGCACATTTAACAATTGGCGTTTGTATTCGTGAATGCGTTTTACTTGCACATCGAATAACATGCTGGTATCAAATTCGACGCCGCAACGCGCTTTCACTAAGTCCACTAAACGCTGTTTATTTTCAAGCTTAACCTGTTGCCATTGCTTGTGAAATTTAACGTCATCGTAATAACGACGTAATTGACTAATTTGTGCAAAATCACCGACCCAATCTTGACCTATTTTTTCCCCAATCAACTGAGTAAGTTTTGGATTACAGTGTGCTATCCAACGGCGCGGCGTGACGCCATTGGTTTTATTGTTGAATTTTTCAGGCCACAGCTCATAGAAGGTTTTAAATAAACCCTCTTTAAGTAATTCAGTGTGCAGTGCAGCAACGCCGTTTACCGAAAAACTGCCGACAATGGCTAAATACGCCATTCTTACTTGTGGATCTTGGCCTTCTTCGATTAGCGATAAGGCTTGTTGCTTTGCAACATCACCTGGCCATGCCAAGGCAACTTGCGCCAGAAAACGCGCGTTGATCTCATAAATGATTTCTAAAATACGCGGTAATAACCGTGCAAATAACGACACTGACCATTTTTCTAAGGCTTCAGGGAGTAATGTGTGATTAGTGTACGCCATGGTGGTTGTGGTGATCTGCCATGCTGCATCCCAATCTAAGTCATAATCATCAATCAGTAAGCGCATTAATTCAGCAACCGCGATGCTAGGATGAGTATCGTTGAGTTGAAAAACATGAAATTCAGCAAACTCGCTAAAGTCTTCACCATGTCGGGAGACCCACACAGCAACAATATCTTGCAAACTTGCTGACGATAAAAAGTATTGCTGTCTGAGGCGTAATTCTTTGCCATTTTCACTGCTATCATTTGGATAAAGCACCATGGTAATTTGTTCAGCAAGGTTTTTATGTGCCACAGCCTCAGAGTAGCTACCGGCATTAAATTCACCTAAATCAAACTCATCCGTGGCTTCTGATTTCCAAAGCCGTAGCGTATTCACAATGTCATTTTTATAGCCTGGTATTGGCACATCATAAGGTACAGCCAATACATCTTCAGTGTCTAACCATTGACGATGAACGCGGCCGTGCTTATCGGTATAGCTTTCAACATGGCCAAAAAACTTAACTCGCTTGGCTTGCTCTGGCGCACTAAGCTCCCATGGGTGTCCTTCACGTAACCAATTATCAGGCTGCTCTATTTGATGACCATTTTCAATGGATTGATTAAACATGCCGTATTCATAACGAATACCATAACCCGTAACGGGTAATGCTAGGCTTGCACAACTGTCTAAAAAGCAAGCTGCTAAGCGCCCTAAACCACCGTTACCAAGCCCAGCATCGTGCTCTGCATCTGCAACATCTTCTATTTGAGCACAATAATTATTGAGCGCCTGTTTAACTTGCTCATCTAAATCTAAATTTAAAATAGCATTACCCAGTGCGCGGCCCATTAAAAACTCCAGTGATATATACGCTGCTTTGCGGCGCTTTTCACTGTGTATTTGCTGCTTTGTTGCACGACATCGGGCGACTAATCGATCGCGAATAGTCAGCGCTAAGGCGTTATATAAATACAGTTGCGATTTTCCGACTTTATCGCGGCCAAGGGTATAATAGAAATGGCGAGATAAATCATCTTCAAGCGTACTTTCATCGATTAAAGGGGCATCTTGCCAGCTTTTTGCAACACATATTTGTTCACCGTTATTAGCCATGTCCTTGATCCTCTAAATTGCCTGTAAAAACCCAACTGCTTTGTGCAGCAACCTCAAACTGTTCTTGATCCTTAAACTCTGCTTGCGCAACACTGCTGAGCGCTAAACGCCACCCTGGCGAGCTATCAAGCGCCGGTAATTGGCACTTAACCGCCACATTACTGGCGTTTAAAATAATCAGTAACGCGGTATTTAACTGCGTGTCTGTTAAGCTATACATCAAAAATTGTTTCGAACCATCATGCCAATCACTTTCTTGCATCGCTTTACTTTGCTCGGTATACCAATCAACGGCAAAACGTTTATCGCTATCATGTAAAAATACACTGTGTTTAAATACACAATGCTGCTTTCTGATGCTTAATACATCGTCAATAAAACGGGTTAGGCTGTGGCTGCGTTGTGAGTCTTTCCATGCCAGCCAACCAGTGCGGTTATTTTGGCAATAAGCGTTATTATTGCCTCCTTGCGAATGCCCCATTTCGCTGCCAGAAGACAGCATGGGCACCCCTTTCGAAAGCAATAAGGTTAGTAACAAGTTTTTTTGCTGTTGCAAACGCAAGGCGGTAATTTTTGCATCATCGGTAAAGCCTTCAAAGCCGCAGTTAAATGAATAATTAGCGCTATGACCATCACGGTTGTGTTCGCCATTTGCTTCATTATGCTTTTGTTCGTAGCTGACCAAGTCGGTTAATGTGAAACCGTCATGGCTGGTAATAAAATTAATGCTATTTAGTGGCCCTCGGTGATTATGATCAAACAAATCAAATGAGCCATGTAAGCGTTTTGCAAGCTCAGCCAACATATTCTGTTGGCCTTGCCAAAAACGCCGAACAACATCGCGGTATTTGTCATTCCATTCGCGCCACGGAGCAGGGAAAGCACCAAGCTGATAGCCACCTGGGCCGATATCCCACGGCTCTGCGATGAGCTTTACTTGGCTTAAGATGGGATCTTGATTAATGGCTTGTAAAAAACTATGAGTTTGGCTAAAACCATGTGCAGTGCGTCCTAAAATAGTGGCAAGGTCGAACCTAAAACCATCCACGCCCATTATTTCAACCCAATAACGCAGGCTATCAAGGACCATTTTCAAACTAAATGGATCGTCAATATTTAAGGTATTACCGCAGCCGGTATCGTTAATATACACCGCAGGATCATCTTTCACAGTACGGTAGTAACCAGAATTATTTAAACCACGCCAAGACAAAATTGCACCATCACTGCCAGCCTCAGCGGTATGGTTGTAAACCACATCCAAAATAACTTCGATACCTGCTTCATGTAATTTAGTGACCATTTGTTGAAATTCAGCTATTTCATCCGTCACTAAGTAATCTTTATGTGGGGTGAAAAAGTTTAACGTATTGTAACCCCAGTAGTTTTGCAGGCCTTTAGCGGTTAAAAACTGTTCACTAATAAAACTATGCACTGGTAACAGCTCTAACGTAGTGATACCAAGTGAGTGTAAATGCTCGATAAAACACGGGTGACTCAAGCCTAAGTATGTACCTTGTAACTGGGCGGGAATACTCGGATGACGTGCTGTTGCGCCTTTTACGTGGCATTCGTAAATAACCGTTTTAGCCCAGCTATGAGCGGGTTTTTGACCTTGATAAGGCAGCAACTGAGCGACTCTAGATTTAGGAATATCAATGGCGTTATTCACTGTACTTAAAGTGCCAATTGGCATTTGCCCATAGTGGCGCTCACTCCATGTAAATTCACCAAACAAGTCTTTTGCATAAGGGTCAATTAACAATTTTTGACTATTAAAAAACAGTCCTTTTTTCGGTTGGTATTCACCTTCAGCGCGATAGCCGTATAAAGTACCCACAGCAAGCGGCGCGATATGCAAACTCCATATGCCACCTTCATTATTCTTCATTGCCAATTTTAAAACTTCAGTGTGGCCACTGCTATCAAATAAACACACATACAACTGTTTAGCCAAGGGTGCATAGACAGCAAAATTAACGCCGTCTGCTAGTACGCTCGCACCAAGTGGTGAGACATAGCCTTTATTTAATTCTATTGATAGACCCATCAGGCACCTTTTTTAAGTAAACGGTCGCAAGCGCTGGTAATGAGATCTTGATACTGTGTTGCAGGCCATGACTTGCTATTGGTTGACTTGAGATTGTTTTATTAGCTTGAGCAAATACACGCACGCCAGAGCCAAACAGTTGCTCATCATCAGTATTTAAAATTACTTCAAACTCACCAGCCGTTGGCACACCAATGCAATAGTCATGATGAACAGTTGGCGTTAAATTGCTGATCACAACCACATAATTGCTGGCTTTTTTAGCAAAACGAATAAAACTAAAAATACTCTGTTGGGCATTGTGGTTATCTATCCAACTAAAACCAGCAGGATCGGTGTCCAACTGATGCAGCGCACCTTCAGAACGGTAAATGTTATTGAGCAAGGTAATCGTTCGCTGCACACCTTGATGAGAGATATGTTCAAGCAAATGCCAATCAATTGACTGGTCGTGATCCCATTCATTTCGTTGTGCTATTTCACTGCCCATAAACAGCAGCTTTTTCCCCGGATGCGCCCACATAAATGCATAGTAAGCGCGTAAATTTGCAAATTTTTGCCAATCATCACCCGGCATTTTTTCAATCAGAGAACCTTTACCATGCACTACTTCATCATGGCTTAATGGCAAAATATAGTTTTCACTGTAGGCATACACCATCGAAAACGTTAATTCGTGATGATGATGTTGGCGATATAAAGGGTCACGTTGCATATAATGTAAACTGTCATTCATCCAGCCCATATTCCACTTATAACCAAACCCTAAACCATTATGATCGACTTGGCGTGTAACTCCAGGCCACGCCGTAGATTCTTCAGCAACCATCATAATGCCAGGGTTATTGGCATAACTTCGTAAGTTAACTTGTTTTAAGCATTCAATTGCACCAAGGTTTTCACGGCCGCCATATTTATTAGGGATCCACTGTCCATCTTCACGGCTATAATCAAGGTATAACATGGATGCCACAGCATCGACACGTAAGCCGTCAATGGCAAACTCTTCTAGCCAATACATGGCATTTGCCACTAAAAAACTGCGTACTTCTGGGCGGTCATAATTGTAAATGTAGGTGTTCCAATCAGGATGAAAACCTTGCCGCGCATCTGCATGCTCAAATAAATGTGTGCCATCAAAACGATGTAAGCCATGGGGATCGCTTGGAAAATGCCCAGGCACCCAATCGATCAATAAACCAATGTTTGCTAAGTGGCACTGCTCTACAAAATAGCGAAAATCCTCCAAACCACCAAAACGACTGGTTGCTGCAAATAAGCCAACTGGCTGATAGCCCCAAGAACCATCAAATGGAAATTCGCTGATCGGCATAAGTTGAATGTGGGTAAAACCATGTTCGGTTACATAGCTAATTAGCCGCTGTGCTAACTCTTGATAGTTTAAGTAACGATCTCCTACTTCGCGTTGCCAAGAGCCTAAATGCACTTCATAAATACTGATCGGCGCATCTACCGCATTGCGTTTTGTTCGTTGCGCGCGCATTGTATCAGTCAATTCAATCGCCGCTGGACGAGTTTGTAATACGGAAGCAGTGCCCGGAGCTTGTTGCATTTTAAAGGCAAATGGGTCTGCTTTTTCGAGCACTTCGCCACTGAGCGTCGTTATCGCAAACTTGTAACATTGCCCTTGTGCTAGCTCTGGAATAAATAGATCCCATACGCCTGAAGCAGGGTTAAAACGCATAAAATGCTGACTACGTTGCCAGTGGTTAAATTCACCGATCACCGAAACACTACTGGCATTGGGCGCCCAAACGCTAAAACGTACACCTTTAACAGCCGATAATTCAATAAAATGGGCGCCTAAATGACGATACGCATGTTCCAGCGTACCTTCGTTAAACAAGTACATTGCACTGTCATCTAGGCTGCTTTCAAACCGATAAACATCTTCACAAATAACCTGACAATCGCTGTAATCAACAACTAATTTGTAAGCCGAGATAGCATTGTTGTTCAGTTGTAAAATGAATAAATCAGAGTCAGGGTAACGCGTACAGGACAGCGTTTGCTTTGCCAGTTTTATACTTAGATTTGTTGCGCCTGGCATATAACAACGGATTTCACTGTGTGTATCCGAAATTGCATGTAACCCTAAAAAGCTAAATGGGTCTTTAAAGCAGCCACGTTTTAACGCATCCACTTGTTGATCATAGTGCTGTAATTTTGCCGCTTTACGAACAAGACTGTTCATTTAATTAGTCCTTATGGAATTAATAGCACTGAGGAATGCACTATGGCGCGTTAATATATGCTCACTTGAATGCGTTAATACCCGACGCCAATTCGGGTACTCTTGATCCGTGCCCGGAATATTTACTGGTAACGTTTGCTGATCTAAGTCATCTAACTGGATTGTAAATAACCGCGCAGGTGCACGCGCTAAGCCTAATATGACGGCTTGATAAACGTCTTCTGCAGCACTGTGTAGCGAAAATGAGTGCTCTGCACAACTTGAAAGAAAACGCAGTAAGCGCTGTTTTTCAATTTTTCGTTCTGCTTGCAGTTGCGTTAATTGCAGCTCGTCTAGCAACTTATATTCATGCTTTAAGGTAAGATCACGTCCTTGCCACCAACCAAAGAAAGGCGGTACATCGTGATTTGCAACCATCAATAATGATTGGCCAGGAAATGACTGCACGGTTAAAAACTCACCTTGAAAGTCTTTTTCAAAGTAAAATAAACTATTTGAAAAAATTGCTTTATCTGCAAGTGCAGTTTTCAGCTCTGGTGGAACCACACCAAGATCTTCACCAATGACAATACATTGATTTAAATGTGACTCAATGGTGAGTATGGCCAACAAATACTCAAAAGGGTAATAAACATAGCAACCATCTTGTTGCTGCTGGTTATCAAAACACCACCATAAGCGACGAATTGCCATAACGTGATCAATACGTAAGCCACCAACGTTCTCCATATTGGCATGTATTAGCGCTTTGTAGTAACTAAAATTGTTATCACTGAGTTTAATTGGATTAAGTGCGGGTAATCCCCAATTTTGCCCTTGCTCAGCCCATGGATCGGGTGGCGCTCCGATATAGGCCGAATCGGTAAATAATGACTGTTGGTTCAAAAACTCACTGCCGTCACCGGCACATCCTACCGCCAAATCGTTGATCAAACCTATGCTCATGCCATGCTCTCGGGCACTGGTTTGACACTGTTTTAATTGCACATGTGCTTGCCACTGTAAATAGTTAGCAAATTCAGTGTCATTGACCTCTAAAGTGGACAGTGTTGCTTCATGCTGCTGACAAAAATCGCCAAAATGCTGTTTGCGTTGTTCGCTGCCATGGTTTTTAAAATGCTGATACAACAATTTAAATGCAGCATACTTAAACTGATTTACTGCGCTGTAATCAATATAGTGTAAGTCGTGTGTACGCTGCTTAAACTCAGTTGCGACAGCGCTTTGTAAGTAGTGCTCAAGCGCAAGGTTATGTGTGCTGTCAGCGCATAAATCAATGGCTATATATAACGGATTCAATAACGCACGGCTATTGGGGCTGTAGGGGCTTGCTCGCTCTGGTTGCTGGCAAAATAATAAATGTAGCGGGTTTAATAAAATATAGTCCAACTTATGCTGTGCTGCTTGCTGCACCAGCGCTAATAAATCAGCAAAATCTCCCACACCTAGCTCAGCTTTATTTTTCAAACTATAAAGTTGAATAGACAATCCGCTTTGCTTTTTATCCGCGACTTGATAGCAATGCTTTGGCGTTACCCACAGTTGCGTTTGCTGTGTGGTATCAGCCACTTGGACATTCGCATCAAGATAGCCAATTGGCAAGGTGGGCAAAGGAAAAACAAGCTCGAGATAAGTGATTTCATTAAATACATAATCACCACAGCAATGTAGCTCAGCTAATGAGTGTGTGACACTAGGTAAATCAACAGCAGCAAAGGAAACAGTGCATTGCTGCGCTAACATACGTTTATCAACTCGCACTTTAACAGCTGGTTGCTCAGCACAAACTAAACTACAACTTGGCACCAGTTGTAGCCACTTATTCGCATCTAAGAGAATATTGAGGTGATCAATTTGTGCCGGATCAGTAACATCAACACCGCAGCAACTCAGTGCAGCACTGCGGGTTGCGTTACTAAAAACAACATGTTCGCCGTTATATTTAGTGTATTCATAGCCAATACCGTGTAGATAAAACAGCTGTGAAAGTGACTCCATTAACCGCGCCTTAAATACGTTGTGTATTAACGATACTATTCTCTGTACCAAAGCTGTTTGCAATGTATCCGTCAGCGTGATGATCGTTGTCCCAAATAGTACCATTGACTAAATACCGAAAATGAAACTGTTGATCATTGGGTAAACGCTGCTTTAGCTTAAAACACTGCTCCTTTTTATTAAACTTCATCGCCACAGGCTGCCAATCGGTAAATTCAGCAACCAACTGCACGTGATCTGCCTGAGGGTGCTGAAATTCAAAGGTAACTTCAGCTTCATTTTTGGTTTTAAAAAATCGTTTACTTAACATAGCGGGCTCCAACTAAACCTTAAGGTTAATTAATCCTTGCCACCGTGCCGTGCTCAACTACTCAACATATGCAGGGGGTTGTATTGTATTTATAACGTTTGTTAGTTAAACAAAGTTATATTGATGCTTTATGACAGTGCAATTAAATAAATACTGCACCGAAAGCGTGCAAGAAAATTGCAAATACTCATCTAGTTATAAGCAATTAAAATAAGAGCAAGAACTAAACCAAGTTTTAATGACTGTCTGAATTGTGAACTATAAAGTAGTTAACAAATAGCCAGGGGTAAAGTGAATTTATTTAATACTTAAGTTGAGTAAATACTCGACAACCACCAGCACTCTGGCGTTTAGAAAAATAAAAGTTCCTTTTACCAGGTTATTGTTAAAGAAATGTTTTGTTAGCTAGCCTAGCCACTGTACTTAATAATAAACTCATACAATTGGCAGCAAGTGGTTTAATTGAATAGCTACCCTTTTAGCTTACTCAGTATTACCTCCATTGCTATCATTGTTTTTTGTTATGGCATGAAATCCACAGCAATCGAGTATCACGATCAGAGCATTTGATACCGACACAACTCAACTTACAATGCCCGCTTGCTACAACCCAATTTTAAGCGGCCAGCATATAATCAGCAAAGATGAAACCAATTAGTTATTAAAGTAACAGATACACAATTTATAACAACCCATGCATCATCGCTGATAATGAACCTTTATTACCCTGTGATCATAGAAATTACATTCAAAATAGATAATAATACTCAGTAACTTAGTATCAAACCTTAGCCTTCCATGCTCAAAAAAAGTCTTTATTCTCTTATCACAGTGGCAATTTTAGCTGCGGTGATCATTATCAGTATGTCAATTTACACCTTGTACAGCAAAAAGAAACTCAGTGTTGATCCTAAACTAAAAGAAATATCGGGGATCGAATTTGATAAATTCAAGCGCTTGTGGGCAATAAATGATAGTGGTGATGCTCCAAAACTCTATCGCCTCAACGAAGACGGCTCGATCGCCAAAGAAGTACTGGTTACTAATGCGAAAAACATTGACTGGGAAGATATGACTCAGAATGATTTTGGGCACTTCTTTTTAGGGGATTTTGGTAATAATAAACAAGAACGGAAATGGCTGACGATTTATAAAATCGAGAACCCCATTGATATAAAAGGAAATACTACCGAAGCCGAAATCATTAAGTTCACCTACCCTGAACTAGATGGTAGTCCTGTTGCACCAGATCAACGTAACTTTGATCTGGAAGCATTTGTTGCGTTTGGCCGCCACTTATACCTATTTACTAAAAATCGCACTGAGCCGTTTGATGGTATCACCAATGTCTATAAAGTAGGCGATCATGCCGCTAATTTCGATGCAGAGTTAATCGACTCATTTAAAACCTGTACCACTATGGAAAAGCTTTGTTGGATCACCTCTGCGGCACTGAGCCCTGATCGTACAAAGTTAGTATTATTAGATTCAACAAGTATTTGGTTATTTGAAAATTTTTCTGGTGATAAGTTTTTCTCAGCAGACGTATCGCGAATAGATTTAGGGATTGTGACTCAAAAAGAAGCGATTACCTTTTATGATGAAAATACCATTGTATTCACCGATGAAGAATTTAAAGGAATTGGCGGTAACGCCTATGTTATTAAGCTAGATGAAGTAAAAAAAACTATCATTAACAAAAGAACAAAGGCGTCAGATTAAAATAAATCTATATCCGTGCTTTTATCGTTTAAGTCAATCAAGTTATTCTCTATTAACTGTTCATAAAAGCACACCCTATTTCGACCATTTTCCTTTGCGTAATAAAGCGCCTTATCCGCATTTTCCAATACAGTAATTGGAAAATCGTATGGACTGATGCGACACATGCCTATACTAACGGTCATATCCGCAACAAATGGAAAATGAGTATCTCTGATCATATCCATAAATTCATTCATTTTCTTTTCGATACACTCAAAATTGGTAGGTTCAAACACGATCACAAATTCCTCACCACCGAAGCGAAAAATCAAATCTGTAGAGCGCAGGAAATGACGCATTTTTTGTGCAAGTAACAATAAAACTTCATCACCACAAACATGACCAAAACTGTCATTTATTTTTTTAAAATGATCAATATCAAGCATTGCCAGCCAAGATGTTGAGCTGAGCTTACGCTTGCGATTTTCATCCGTTTTAACCGTCTTATGCTGTTTGATTACTTGCTTTTCAATTAGCTGTTTTATTTTTTTATCGAATGTTTGCCTATTTAGCAAACCAGTCAGTTGGTCCCGTTCATTTTCGTGCAAGATAAATAAATAATTTTCATAGATACGACAAAAAGCATTTAATAATACCTGATCCGCACTTTTTAAACCTTTACACACAATAGCAATAACGCCAATTGGTTTATCTTGCAAAGAAATAGGCAACCAACGTTTCTCTATGCCATCCGCTGACTGTACAGTAATAATGCAAGCTGAGCGCAAGCACGACAGCAGTTCAGACTCTGGGGAATCAACCACTTGACGTTGTGCCCACTCAAACTGATTATCATTTATTACTTTTAACGAGATGCTGCGTTCAATAGTTAAATCACTGTGTAAGTCTAAATCCTTATAAATCACAATTTCCGAACAGCCAACGAATTCTTGGATGGTCGAGATCAAGCTATATTCCAATGAATCTACATCACGGTTTTTAGTTATTTTAATAACTGAATTTAATAAGTTTTCTTCCATAAAGATCCTGTATTCAAGTGACTGAACATTCTTAATGATGATTAATTACCCATGGAAAACGTTATAAAAATATAAATTAAATAAAAACGTCAATAAAGTTCGGGATCATAATTACATTAACGAGTAAGAAAACCCAGTGCCAATAATAAGTGTAGTGCGTAAATATGTTTAGTCACCATAGAAAGTATGACATTCTGTATTTATCGTCAACTTAGCGTTTAAATTTTGTTTCTAAAATAACAGAGGAAGTCGTACGTTCAACCCCATCTAAGTTACCAATATCATCGAGTAAATGGCTGAGCTTTTCTAAATTCTGCGCTTGTACAACAGCGATTAAATCAAACTCACCACTAATAGCGTACAATTGTGAAATGGCATCGATTTGTTTAAGCTCTAAATTAGTTTTAGTGGTTAGTTTTTGCTTTACCTTAATCGATACATGGGCCGATACCATGGCAGTTAAATACGCATCGCCATAGTCAACACTGTATCCCTTTATCACCCCAGTCTCTTCTAGCTTTAACATTCTACTTTGCACCGTCGAACGCGATAAATTAAGTACTCTGGCCAGATCTGAAATACTCGCTCTGGCGTTAGTACGCAGTATAGAAAGTAGCTTTTCATCTTGAGGGGTTATCATATTGGTCATTCTCTTCACTATTTTGTATTTTATTTTAATCATTTTTCACAAAATAGCACTGCAAATTTAAACTTCGAACCAAGATAATAACGGGAGCAGACAATAAGAATTATTAAATCAATCTATTGCGGGTTAATAACGGCTTAATTAGCCCCTTTTATGCAATATCACTTTTTTCACTTTAAGCCAGATTTAGGTGTAACAAATGCAAGTAACAAGAGAATTATTCAACGACGTAATGGTGCCAAACTATAATCCATCAGAGGTGATCCCAGTTCGTGGTCAAGGCTCTCGTGTATGGGATCAAAACGACAAAGAGTATATCGACTTTGCCGGTGGTATTGCGGTCAACTGTTTAGGTCATTGTCACCCAGCGCTTGTGAGCGCACTTAAAGAGCAAGGCGAAAAAATTTGGCATTTATCAAATGTGATGACTAATGAGCCAGCACTGCGCTTAGCGAAAAAAATCACCGATGCCACTTTTGCCGATAAAGTCTACTTTGCCAACTCTGGGGCAGAGGCAAACGAAGCGGCACTTAAGCTAGCACGTCGTTTTGCGCTAGATGTTTATGGTGCAGAGAAAACGCAAATCATCGCCTTCAATAAAGGCTTTCATGGCCGTACGTTCTTTACGGTAACAGTGGGTGGGCAAGCAGCTTACTCTGATGGTTTTGGCCCTAAACCTGCAGCAATTGATCACTGTGACTATAACGACTTAGCGGCATTTGAAAAACTAATTAGTGATAAAACGTGTGCAGTTATGATGGAGCCACTGCAAGGTGAAGGCGGCATCATCTCGCCAACCAATGAGTTTATCAAAGGCGTGCGTGCGTTATGTGATAAGCACAATGCATTGCTTATCTTTGATGAAGTACAAACGGGCGTTGGCCGCACCGGTTCACTATACGCATACCAAGAGTTAGCTGTAACACCGGATATTTTAACCACAGCCAAAGCACTCGGTGGTGGTTTCCCTATTGGTGCGATGATCACCACAGCCGCAATCGCGGAGCACCTTAAAGTTGGCACGCATGGTTCAACCTACGGCGGTAACCCACTTGCATGTGCGGTAGCAGAAGCTGCATTTGATACTGTAAATACTGCTGATGTTCTTGCCGGTGTTAAACAACGCGAGCAACTATTTCGTGATGGTTTAAATGCAATTAACGCGCAATACGACGTGTTTAGCGAAGTACGCGGGAAAGGTCTATTATTAGGTGCGGTTCTTAACAGCAAATTTGCAGGACGCGCACGAGACTTTTTAGTGACCAGTACTAAACATGGCTTAATGAGCTTAGTTGCAGGAACCAATGTAGTTCGTTTTACACCTTCATTAGTGATCCCAATTGAAGACATTAAAGAAGGCTTAGCACGCTTTGAAAAAGCGGTTGCGGATGTTGTAAACGGTTAATCTAATTTAGCGCCCTGGCTGGGCGCTAATGGAGCACTTTTAAATGCACGTATTACGTCCTATCACTGCCAGTGACTTTGATGCACTCAAACAAATAGCCATTGAATCTGGTCATGGCTTTACTTCATTACCTGTCAATGATGCCCTATTACTTGAGAAAATTGAGCGCGCTGAGCGTAGCTTTGCGAAAGACATTAATCAACCTCAGGATGAAAGCTACTTATTTGTTTTAGAAGATAGCCAAACTGGTGAAGTAGTTGGCACAACCGCCATTGAAGCTGCTGTTGGCCTGACAGTTCCTTTATATCATTATCACCTTGGTAAAACCGTTCATCATTCACGCACGCTTAACGTCTATAACACCGTTGATATTCTCAGTATGTGTAATGATTACACCGGTTGCTCTGAAATATGCACCTTGTTTTTACGCGAAGATAGCCGTAAAGGACTGGCTGGGCGCTTTTTATCACGCTCACGGTTTTTATTTATGGCTCAGCACAGTGAGCGTTTTGCTGATACCATCATCGCAGAAATGCGTGGTGTGAGTGACGAGCAAGGTCACTCTCCTTTTTGGCAATGGTTAGAAGAACACTTTTTTAGTATCGAATTTCCACAAGCTGATCACCTTGTCGGTTTAGGCGATAAAGTATTTATCAGTGAATTGATGCCAAAATACCCAATTTACGCCAATCTATTGAGTAAAAAAGCGCAAGCTGTGATCGGCAAAGTCCATGAGAAAACTAAACCCGCACTCAAGCTACTTGAAAAAGAAGGCTTTGAGCACCGCGGCTACGTTGATTTATTTGATGCAGGGCCAACTGTCGAAGCCAAACTCGGCAATATTCGTAGCGTTCGTGAATCACTGGTGTGCCCAATTTCTATTGGTGAACTCGATTACGTTGACGAACAAAGCTCAGATACCTTGGCAATATGTAACCAAGGCGTCAGCGATTTTAGAGCCACGTTCACCAAGCACGCGCATTACAATCATGCTAAGCATACCTTAGTGATCAGCCACGCTGTCGCACACGCACTTAAATTAAAACAAGGGGATGCAGCACGATTCTTTCGTCTGTGATCTGCTTAAGGAATCGCCTTATGAGTACCACAACTCAACTTATTAATAACCAATGGCAAAGTGGCCTTGGTCACGACTTTACTTCGGTTAATCCGAGTAATGGTGAAACGATTTGGCAAGGTAAAACAGCCAGCAAAGAGCAAGTGAATGATGCTATTGCAGCGGCGCGCCAAGCGCAATTCACATGGGCACAAACACCTCTTAGCGAGCGAATTACTGTGCTGGAAAACTTTGTTGCCCAGTTAAAAGAGCACAGCGAAGAATTTGCTACAGTCATTGCCCGTGAAACCGGTAAACCATTGTGGGAAACCCGCACTGAAGTGGGTGCAATGGCCGGCAAAGTGGCTATTTCAATTAAAGCCCATCACGAACGCACGGGGACCACTGAAAACCCTATGCCAGGTGCCAAAGCGTTTATTCGCCATAAACCGCATGGTGTAGTGGCGATATTTGGCCCGTATAACTTTCCAGGTCATTTACCAAACGGTCATATAGTCCCTGCAATTTTAGCGGGTAACACTGTGGTATTTAAACCGTCAGAATTAACCCCATACGTTGCGCAGTTTACGCTTGAGCTGTGGCTAAAAGCAGGCTTACCCGCGGGTGTGATCAACCTCATTCAAGGTGAAGTTGACACCGGTATTGCCCTTGCCAGCCACCCAGGTATTGATGGCTTATTTTTTACCGGTAGTTCAAATACAGGGCACCTGTTGCACAAGCAATTTGCAGGGCATCCAGGCAAAATTCTCGCCTTAGAAATGGGCGGCAATAATCCACTGATCATCAAAGATGTGGCGGATATCAACGCTGCGGTACACGATATTATTCAATCTGGCTTTATTACATCAGGGCAACGTTGCACCTGTGCTCGGCGTGTCTTTATTGAAAACACAGCAAATGGCGATGCGATTTTAGCCAAACTCATCAGCGCCACTAAGAATATTAAAATTGCTGATAGCTTTAGCGAGGAGCAGCCTTTTATGGGCGCGATGATCAGCGAAAAAGCCGCCCTTGGTATGGTTAGCGCACAACAGCAGTTACTCGATATGGGTGCTAAATCACTGGTTGAGCTAAAGCACTTAAAACTAGGCACTGGCTTTGTAAGCCCTGGTATCATTGATGTAAGCAATGTGACAGGCATTCCAGATGAAGAGCACTTTGGACCACTAATAAAAGTGTACCGCTACACTGAATTTGACCATGCCATTGATGAAGCCAACAATACCTCGTTTGGTTTATCCGCAGGTCTATTGAGTGACTCAAGCGATGCTTATCAGCACTTTTTAAAGCGTATTCGTGCTGGCATTGTTAATTGGAACCGCCCTATCACGGGTGCATCGAGCGCTGCGCCATTTGGTGGTATTGGTGCCAGTGGCAATCACAGAGCAAGCGCCTATTACGCCGCGGATTACTGCTCATACCCTGTTGCCTCCGTTGAGGCAGACAAAGTAAATTTACCAGAGACCCTCGCGCCGGGCTTAATCATTGAATAATGACTAAATGGCTACAACCATTTTAACCAAATTAAGGAATTAAAAATGCACACAGATGTAAATGCCCTATTTGACAACCTATGGCAAAATTATTTATCCGTTACGCCTTCTGCTGTTAAGGTTCATGAATTACTCGGTTCAACGCAAAAAGATGATGTAATTAATGATCACATTGCATTAAGAACATTTAACCATGAAAAAATTGGGCTTGAAAAACTTGCCGCGCACTTTTTAGCCGTTGGCTACAAAGAATGTGGCGAATATCACTTTGAAGCTAAAAAGCTTTATGCTAAACATTATGAGCATAGCGATCCTACACAGCCAAAAGTGTTCATTTCAGAACTTTTAGTTGAGCAATGCTCACCAGAGCTACAAGCAATCGTCAATGATATGGTCGCGAATATCGATGCGGCAGCGGTGACTGCTGATAACTTTTTATATTCAGGTACTCACTGGCAGGTTAGCACCGACACTTATAAAAAGCTGCTTGCTGAAAGTGAATATGCGGCATGGATGTCAGCATGGGGTTACCGAGCCAATCACTTTACTGTGAGTATTAATGAACTGGCAAAGTTTGATAATATTGAAGCTGTAAACCAAGCACTTAAAGATGCCGGTTTTGCACTTAATACCTCAGGTGGCGAAGTGAAAGGTTCACCAGAGGTGCTACTTGAACAGTCATCAACACTTGCGGATGATTTTGCCGTTGAATTTAGTGATGCAAAAATGACGGTACCAAGCTGCTTTTATGAATTTGCCCTGCGTTATGCAAAAGCTGATGGTGAACTTTACACAGGTTTTGTGGCAGCCTCTGCCGATAAAATTTTCGAAAGTACCAATGCACGTTAATTAATTACATAAAGCCCGCAAGGGCTTTTTTTAAAAGACAAAATTAAAGTTTCTTGTTATTTTAATAATAACTAAAAGGAACTTGTATGAAAATTCTGCTACTCATTTACTTGGCTTTTATGCTGCCGAGCCTTGCCTATGCAAAGCAAGCTGTTACTTTTTTATCTTATGAATATTTTCTCACCGAAGAAGAAAAATCTATTGCTGATGAACGCTACCTTGCTGCTTTTACACAAGCACTCAGCCATAAATTTAAAGTAGAGCAATACACAACCAATGCCGCTCGGATGCTAAAGCAGCTCTCAACTCAAACCAATGTGTGTAGTTTTAACATATTGAAAACAACTCAGCGCGAAAAGCAATTTATTTTCTCTGCGATGCCTTCTTCTATGTTCCTACAACGCAGAGTATTTGGGTTAAAAGAAACACTTAAGGATTTGCCTGAACAAGTTTCAATTTCAAAGTTACTCGCAAATAAGTACACCTTTGCCACTCTTACATCTACTAGTTATCAAGAACTTGATAGCATGCTGGCCATGTACCAACATCAAATCGTGCCCATAATTGGTGCAGGTGATTTTTCCCGTTTAGCAAAACTACTCTTACACAAGCGTGTTGATATGATCATTGACTATGACATGAGTGTTAAACACTTTTTAACACCGCAGCAATATGCTGAACTAGATAGCCGTGAGATCATAGAATACCCAGAGTTCAATAGCGGCTACTTTGCCTGTAGCAGAACCCAAGTTGGCGCTGAAGTGATTGAGCAAATAGATGCACTCATGCAAAGTGCTAAAATGCACCAACCCATCAAGCAGTATCACTATGCTAGTTTTCAACCTGAAGTAGCTGCACGAATTATGACTATTTATAAGACCTATTATAAACCAGAGACTTATAATGATTAATATTACTTATCGACAAAATAAAAAACCGTCTTTACTTGTTTGATCTTTCTATTTCAGAAAGTAAACACTGGTTTTATTATAGTGGCGCGTCATTAATGGTGCTTCACTGTAGAGCCGTACTTCACAGTACAGTTCACTTAGCAGCGCATTGCCTTACATTTTGCACTTCACCACACGCAGCTGTTTTTGCGTCCAACTAAAAGAAGGTCCAGCTTTGACTTAGCCACAGCGGTGAAGTTGATTTTGTTGTCAGCCAAACAGCTAAGCGTACTATTTACATCCGCCAATTAAGCGTGGTGCGGATATTCGTGATGCACTTGAGTAGGCTGTAATGTATTTATTGATAACATCAACGAACTTGAAAAGTTTATTGCTTACAAAAACAAGTAGAGGGCTTAGTTCGCTTGAACTTTCGTAATGCAGATGCATTTGCTGACTGATTTTATCAAGTCCTTCGCTATGTGATACAAAAACGCAGTTACTCATTTCAACTGCGTTTTTTATTGCCTTAAAATAGAAAATAACCGCTATAAAAATAGCGGTTTATAATCATTCTCTAACTGTTCAAAAGATAAATTACCAATAAAGCGACCAAAACTGAGCCAGGTTGCTAAACCGCGTAGATCTTTAAAGTGCGGTGGCACAAACTTAGGATCTTCTATCACCCCTAAATCATGTAACTGCGATATTAGCCTAAAGTCATCAATGGAAATTTTACCTACTAATAACAGGGGTAATTGATCAATGCGGCCAAGTTGAATGGCGACACGGATCAAGTTATACACCAACACAAAACCTTTGATATAAGCAATGTCTTTAGTAAACGGTAAACCTGTCGCAGTACTACCACGGAAAACGCGTTGCGCAAGGGTGTAGCTTTCATCTTTACTTAATCCTTGCGCTACATAGTCACGGTAAATATCCACAAACTCAGCGCCGTCTATCACCTTAGTAACGGCTTGGATACGATTAACAAGCTTAGCTAACCGCCGTGGAGTTGATTTTAGGGTGATGATTTCCGTCAATACCGCAAGGCCTTCTTGGGTCACCGTTGAACTTGGCGTGCCTTTACTCAAACAGGTTAAATAAGGTTGTGCTAAACCATTTTGCGTGGTGCCAACATGGATCCAACCTTCATGGACTTCTAGAATATCGAGCTCACGCTGTGAAAATTTAACATCTTGATTAAGTTTAATATTGTTTGCACCTGCAGCGGCATCACTAACTATGCCGTCACTGATGATCACTTCAACATCGATACCAGGCATGCTGACGCTCACTTGCTCCGCAAGAATTTTAACCGCAGCATCGGCATCAATATTTTTTGGATCATCCGGTAAAATATCCGCAGCAAGGAGATTCTTAAGTGGCAGTTCGAGCATATTTGCAAGCTCTGACAACGATGGTTCACCCGCATGAAAAAGATCTTTAGGGTGACCAAACAATTCTACCGACAAATCATGAAACTCTGCGGTGCCACGATATTCAAGCATAGTGAGCACTGTTTTATATTCAGCACACATTTTACTCATATACTGAGTAATTGGGTTGAGTTGCCCGAGCTGGCTAATGATATTACGGTTTAAATCAGAGAACGCTTGGCGTAATTCACTGGGGACAAACCCTAGATCACGCTGCTGATAATAGGCTTTATCGACCAAAGGGTTCTTTTGGCATTTTTGCCTAAAAAACTCTTCTTTTATGCTTTTATCCCAATTAATCGCATCTAAAATACGGATCGGTGTTTGCAGGGCGATTAATCTATCTGATAATTCGCGAGTTTTAAGTAATAACGCCTTATCTATCATGCTCTAAGCTCATTAATGAATGAGCCTAGAGCATAGGCTAGATTTGCGCGTTTTCAAAGCAAATTATGGTGTATTTTGTAGATTAACTGAGCTTGTGAAATCAGTAATACGATTTATTATTTTGCCGTCTTTGTAAACCAATAATGTCGGTACTTTACTGATTTCATTATTGATAAATAAATCATTACCATAATCAATTGTTAAAGGGTGACTCACGTTAAACTTCTCTTTGTATTCTGTCACAGCCGCTTGATCTGTCCATAGTTGGCTAATTCTTGCTTCACTATCTACCCCTTGTTTAGCAAAAATATTCATTTGCTGTTGGGCTGCGACACAATTCTTTGCCATTTCCGGGCGCGTATCTGCTAAATACCAATCACACCAAGTTGCGGTATACAGGACCGCTTTTAAGCCTTGCTCTGGGATATTTAAAGCAATAGCTGTCTGCTTGTTGGCTTCATCTAACAAGCGTGTTTTTTCAACCACACCATCATGTGATAATAACCGTAATGTATTATCGAGCGCTTTATCTGCCTCGTGCCCTTGGAAAATAACTTTGCCCGTTTTATCCAGTAGCACATGAAAAGGTGTACCAATAAACTGATAATGTTGAGCAACCTTACCTGTATCATCCGTCATGATTGGCATGGTTAAATTAAAGCGTTTTTTCACCGCAGCAACTGCAGCGGGGTCGTCATTGAGATCAATATTGATTGCTATGGTATCAATCGTATCGCCATATTGTTCATAAGCATGTTGAAAATGCGGCATCTGCTGTATACACGGTTTGCACCAGGTCGCCCAAAATTTCAAATAAACAGGTTTGTTACCAACAATTTTGCTCAGCTCGAATAACTCACCTTGTTGATCTTTTAACACTAAGTCCTCTTCATTTGCCAACACGTTGTGAAAGCTTATAAAACAAAAAACGACCAAGAGCAGCGTAATATATTTAAATTTCATCATTATTATCCCTAAAATAAATAAACCATAGCATGGCAAGCCACTCGCCTAATTGTAAATTTGCGACAACGGCTAACTTTCCAACCAATTATTTGCACATGGTATAAACTAAATATAGCTGAGTTACGTATTATTGGCTGAACAACGTTATACAGGAGCAACAATGAAAAATGATATCGAAACAAAACAGATATTGTCGGTTTATGAACAAATTATTCAACATGGCGATGCCAATGAAGATGGCAAACATTATAAAGGATTAACCGCATTTTCTGATATTGATGGTTATACAATTTACCTTAAAGGCAGTGGCGTACTACTTAGCTTTGGTTTTCATAACACTTACCATCTCGATTATGAGCATGAAAAACACAAAGATGACTTTCTTAAAAAGCTGGCAAATATAATCAATGAGCTATAGCTAGGTATTACTAACGTAGCCAACGATTATAAATTATCCAAGATGATTTGATTGCCTCTTTGATGTTATAACAGTTTGTCGGACCCAGATGGTAAACCACCGTTTATTGATGATACTCAGGCTTAAAAATGATAGATTGCGGCAATTTATTATTTTGAGAGTCTTGCAATGTCAGAAGCCGTCGACAACGCCAACTCAACAAACGAAGCAAAACCATCGGGGTTATTTAACCGATTTTTAGCGTCTGTTGAGTTTTTGGGGAATATGTTACCCCACCCTATCACTTTATTTGCGCTATTTTGCGTGGCCATTATTTTATTCAGTGGCATCGCCGATTGGTTTGGCTTAAGTGCGATTGATCCTCGCCCCGTTGGCTCCGCAGGTCGTGAGCCTGATGGCGTTATTGAAGTCGTCAGCCTACTAAGTGCAGAGGGATTACAACGCATAGTAACAGGCCTTGTTACTAACTTTACTAACTTTGCCCCACTAGGCACCGTACTTGTCGCTTTATTAGGTGTCAGCGTCGCCGAGCATTCAGGTCTATTATCTGCGGCAATGCGTGGCATGGTTATGGGTGCCTCAAAGCGTTTAGTGACCTTTATGGTGGTATTGGCTGCGATTTTATCTAATACCGCATCAGAGCTTGGCTATGTGGTGCTCATTCCGCTAGCTGCTATGATCTTCCACAGTTTAGGCCGTCATCCACTCGCAGGCTTAGCAGCAGCTTTTGCCGGTGTATCGGGTGGTTATAGCGCCAACTTATTACTTGGCACAATCGACCCGTTACTTGCAGGTATCACCACACCGGCCGCGCAAATGATCGACCCCACTTATCAAGTGGGCGCTGAAGCAAACTGGTATTTTATGATGATATCGGTGTTGTTAATTGCAGTATTAGGTACTTGGGTCACTGAAAAAATTGTCGAGCCACGATTAGGCAAATATAACCCAGATGAGGCCAGCGCCGATCTAGCAGAAAATAATATTGAAGGTTTAACAGCCAAAGAAAAATCAGGCCTAAAATGGGCTGGTGTATCGTTATTATTAGTATCGCTTTTACTAGCGTGGACCATTATTCCAGCCGATGGCATTTTGCGTCATCCTGAAACGGGAGAATTTGCCCACTCGCCATTTTCAAAAGGGATCGTGGTATTTATCTTTATTACCTTTGGTATTCCAGGTTTCGTCTATGGTCGCGTTGTTGGTAGCATGAAAAACGACAAAGATGTGATCAACGCCATGAGTAAGAGTATGAGCTCGATGGGCATGTACATTGTATTGGTATTTTTTGCAGCGCAGTTTGTGGCGTTTTTTAAATGGACAAACCTAGGCACTATTTTGGCGATTAACGGTGCAGCCATGTTGCAAGCGTTAAGCCTAACGGGCCCTGAAGTGTTTGTATTATTTATATTAATGTGTGCAGTTGTTAACCTAAGTTTAGGTTCATCGTCAGCACAATGGGCGATCACAGCTCCTATTTTTGTGCCAATGTTAATGCTGATAGGCTACGCACCAGAAACCATTCAAGCGGCTTATCGTATCGGTGATTCAGTCACTAACTTGATCACCCCAATGATGAGTTATTTTGGTTTGATCCTCGCGGTTGCCACTAAATATAAGAAAGACATGGGAATAGGCACACTTGTAGCAACAATGCTGCCTTACAGTATGATTTTCTTTGTCGGTTGGGTTGCTTTGTTTTATTTATGGGTGTTTGTATTTGGTCTGCCTGTAGGGCCTGGCTCACCAATTTATTACACACCTTAATGACCGATAAATAATGCCAGCCTTTGCTGGCATTATTATTGAATATCCCTAACGAATTTGAAAAACTTAGCTATCTGGTTTAATAATATAGTAACTACTTATTATAATGGCTACATCACTCGCAACTTCAACGAGATCTAAGATTATGAAAATAGTATTTTTTATTATCACCTTTGCATGCTCTTTGATTAGCATAACGAGTTATGCGCAGCCACCCGCATCAACAGAAATAAAGTCCATTGCCTTAACTAATTATGCAAACCCGCAACAACACATTTATACCGCAGGACAGCCTAGTAAGGAGCAGTTTCAGCAGCTTGCAGAGCAAGGTATAAAGTATGTGATTAATCTACGCGGCGACGGAGAAAATAATTGGGATGAACAGGCTTTAGTGACCAATCTAGGACTGCAATACTTTTCACTGCCCATTTCATCAAAAGCCGATATCAATATTGAAAATGCAAAAAAGCTACAGCAATTATTAGCACATGTATCTGAGAGCCCAACATTACTGCATTGTGCAAGTGGTAATCGAGTTGGGGCACTGATTGCACTTTATAACGCAACAGAGCTTAACCAGCCAATTGAAGAAGCAATTGAAACAGGTAAACAATGGGGATTGAAAGGTCTTGAGCCTGTGGTAAGAGACGTAGTAGCAACTATAAAATAACATTTTAGCTATATTGAAATAGCCAACTATGACTTTAAATGGCTCTAACGATAAAAAGCCCTTAGTTAAATACTAAGGGCTTTTTTAAAATGTAATTTAAAGCTGCCATGCGTAACTGAGTTTAGTGAAGAAAGTCCGTTGATCACGTTCTACACTCTTTAATGAATCATCTTGATAGCCTTTATCTGAATAGCCTAAGTAAAACAATGTTTGTGCATTGATTTTATAGGAATAAACCAGCTGACTGCCGTAATCACGGTTAATTCTATTAACATTGGCATAGTAGGCGTTTTGATTGCGGTCGATATCTTCAAACTGTAAAATCAGTTTCAGCATCGAGCGCATATTAAATTTATAGTAAACACGTAAATCGGTTAGATTCGCAGTAAATACATTATCACCTTGTGGGTTATCTAAACGGCTATAACTGTGCTCAAGCTGTACTTGCCAATGATCATTGATATCCCACGTCAGTTCTGGCTCTATGGTAAACAAATCACCTAACTGCTCATTGCTATAATCTATTTTACTGCCAAATTCACTGTAAAGCGTAATGCGTAAATCTTTGCTTGGACTAAAACCACCGTAGATATAGCCAATGTTTTGGTTATAGAAGTTACCATAATAACTCTCATTACGGTGGATCAAACCAAACTCTAAGGATGACTGTAATTGGCCTTTTAAAAAGATATAACCTTCATACTCTTCTTCAAGCAAGCTGCCATCTTGTGCCCAGGTTTTGTCCCAATCCACATTATAAGAATATTCGGTTACCATCTCACTTGCATCCAAGTACCAGGTTTGCCCGCCACCTAATAACGCTTTTTTGTAATCCACTTTTGCTTGATAGCCAACGTCAGTACGGTAATCTTCACCAATATCCTCATAACTAGCAAATAGCTTATAATCTCGTTTCTCACGGCTAAATTCGAGCATATAAGCTTGATCTGATTGATTGTTCTCTAAGCCATAATTATCGACTAAAAAAGCAGAGTTTTTAGTATCAGAGGTCGCAACTTGATACAACACACTATCGGTTTGATTAAACCAATAACTGCCATCCACAGACAGTACGGTGTTGTGATAATCATTTGCTTCACGGTGGGTGCTCATCATCCCTATAGTGCCTTGCTCACCTAGATCATACTGGTAACGCCCAATTGATGATTTTGATTTTTCAGCTAAATTAGCAAAGCCAGAACCTTGGTTGGTCGGTAATAAAATACTGGTATTTTCATCATCAGCGTACAAAAACGCATAGCTATGTGCATCCGTTTTCCCGGTTATTTTAGCCCCTAAGTCTGGCTCGGCAATCGTACGGGTATAAAGTAGTTCGAATAGGCTACTTTTAAAATATGACGCACCGTCTAAAAAGAACGGGCGTTTTTCAGCATAATAAATAGAGAATGTAGTATTTACATCTAACTCTAAACTGTCTGTCTCTACCTGCGAAAAATCTGGGTTAATGGTGGCATTGATAACCGCGTCTTGGCTGATCCCCCAACGTAAATCGAGTCCAGCTTCAGTATCAATATCACCATTTTGCCAATCCCCAGGTACAGCCTCTTTTACATCATTACGAAGTGCGGTTAAGGTCGGTGTTAATTGAATATTTTTACTGGGCTCCATGGCATTAAAGCCTGTGATTTTATCAAACTGGCAAAAGCTGCATTTCACATCACGGTCAAAACCCACATTAGACAACTGATAAAGTACCTCACGCGGGTAATTACGCCACAGCGCAAATCCCCATGTCATATCAGCTTTATTTTTAGGAAAGCGCAGTGCTGTGAACGGAATACGCATTTCAACCACATAACCTTGCTCGGTTATTTGCCCTGCGCTATCCCAAATCGCATCCCATGAAGGGTCTTCACTCCAACCGTCGGTATCTGTCATCCGCATATCACCTTGCGCACCAAGCGGGTTTACGTAAAACTCATAACCTGTTCGTTCATCATTAAAGGTATCGATCATTAGCGCAACGTTATCATCACTCCATAAACTATCACGGTCTCGAAGTGCGGCACGAATTTGACTCGGATCATTATCATAAGCAACAAGGCCAACATATAAATAGTTGCCATCTTCGTAGATATAAGCATCCGTTTTTACCGGTGGCGTGCCTTTCTCGTTAGGTTCATTTTGATAACGTAAAGGCACTAACGTGGCTTGTTGCCAGTGAGGTTCATTCAGCTGCCCATCAAGATCAATACCTTGATCAATATGTGCTAAGCTAAAATTTTGTTTTTCAGAGGCTTGGCTCAATCCGCAAAAAAGCGTAACAAACGACAACAAAAAGAAAAGAGTACATGGTTTTATTATTGATTTTAGATACTGCATAAACATCCGTTTAAAATTTAAATTACTCTTAATGAGTAAATAAGCTCACGAATTGTAATTCATGCAGGTACACTTGTTAATAGTTTGAGTGGAAATATATAACAATTATTATATATTTAGGATGAAAGTCTTAGGTTTCAATTAACTTTAGTTTATCAGGCACACCATTCCATGTATCCGCATCTGCAGGGGCTGGCTTAACCTCAGTAATTCTTGGCCAAACTAGGGCTAGTTCCGCATTAAGTTCAGTAAACTCCTTTTGCGAGTCAGGTAATTCATCTTCTTGGTAGATTGCCTCAGCAGGACATTCAGGCACGCATAACCCACAATCAATACAATCAATCGGGCTGATGGCTAAAAAATTAGGGCCTTCATAAAACGCATCTGCTGGGCACACTGCTACACAGTCGGTGTATTTACACTTTATACAGTTTTCAGTGACTACAAATGCCATTTTTACGTTTGCCTAACATAGCTTAAATTACAGCAAGGGATCATACCCAACCACAGTCAAAATACAATAAATAATCGCTGCCATCGCAGCTTAAATTAACGTAAAATAATCGGCTATTGTGAGCACCTCGCGTCAGCGACTGCTAAGACACCTAACAGAGATTAAATATGATACGTTTAACAGAAATTAAGCTGCCACTTGATCATGGCGAAGATGCCATAAAGCAAGCAATTATAACTAAACTTGGCATTGATAACAGCCAACTCCATAGCTTTAATGTCTTTAAACGTGGTTACGATGCCCGTAAAAAAACCGCAATTTTACTTATTTATACCCTCGATATTGAGGTTGCTAATGAAGCGCAATTATTAATTCAGTTTGCTAAAGACCCACATGTTAAACCCGCGCCAGATACGAGTTATAAATTCGTTGGCGAAGCCCCCGCTACTATACAAGAGCGCCCAGTGGTAATAGGCTTTGGCCCTTGCGGACTGTTTGCGGGTTTAATACTGGCGCAAATGGGCTTTAAGCCAATCATTCTAGAACGCGGCAAAGAAGTACGTGAACGTACTAAAGACACTTTCGGCTTTTGGCGCAAACGTACGCTCAATACTGAATCAAACGTACAGTTTGGTGAAGGCGGTGCAGGAACCTTCTCTGACGGTAAACTTTACAGCCAAGTTAAAGATCCAAAACATTATGGCCGCAAAGTGATCACTGAATTTGTTGCCGCAGGCGCGCCTGAAGAGATCATGTATGTCAGTAAGCCACACATTGGTACTTTTAAGCTGGTGACTATGATAGAAAAAATGCGCGCCAGCATTGAAGCGCTAGGGGGTGAAATCCGTTTTAGCACCCGTGTTGATGATATTTTACTTGATGATGGCCAAGTCACTGGCTTAAAACTCTCTACCGGTGAACAACTTAATACCCGTCATGTGGTGCTTGCGGTAGGCCACAGTGCCCGTGATACCTTTAAAATGGTGAACGACAAAGGCATTTACGTTGAAGCCAAACCGTTTTCTGTTGGCTTTAGAATCGAGCATAAACAATCGATGATTGATGAGTGCCGTTTTGGCCCTAATGCCGGCAACCCAATTCTAGGCGCGGCTGATTACAAGCTAGTGCATCATTGCGATAATGGCCGTACTGTTTACAGCTTTTGTATGTGCCCAGGCGGTACTGTGGTTGCAGCAACTTCTGAAGAAGGCCGTGTTGTTACTAATGGTATGAGCCAATATTCACGTAATGAACGCAATGCCAACAGCGCTATTGTGGTGGGGATTTCACCTGATGAAGACTATCCGGGCCACCCACTTGCAGGCATTGATCTGCAACGTAAATTGGAAGAGCAAGCCTATGCGCTCGGCGGCAGCAACTATGATGCACCAGCCCAGTTAATTGGCGACTTCTTAAAAGGTAAAGACTCAAGTGATTTAGGCGATGTAAAACCGTCTTATACGCCGGGTATCAAGCTGACAGATTTAGCCAATGTGTTACCTAAATATGCAATTGATGCCATTCGTGAAGCAATACCTGCATTTAATAAGCAAATTCGCGGCTTTTCATCGAACGATGGTTTATTAACCGGCGTTGAAACCCGTACCTCATCACCAATTTGTATCAAACGTGATAAAAGCATGCAAAGTATTAATACCCAAGGTTTATATCCGGCTGGTGAAGGCGCCGGTTATGCAGGTGGTATTTTATCGGCTGGTATTGATGGCATAAAAGCCGCTGAAGCACTGGCGCTATCTATGCTTGAGAAACACAGCTAAAAAGCTTAGATATAAAAAAGCCTGAATTACTCAGGCTTTTTTCATACTTTAAAATAACTAAGTGTTATTTCTTAAGCTTTAATTTTTCACCCTTAAGTGACTTACGCACACCAGAAATACGAGCACGATTTTTAGCTCGCGCTTCACCGGTTGCTTGACCTGATGGTTTATTTGAATGACTACGACGTAAATGCGACGGTTTTTTACCAATTTTATCAATCAGTACTTCACGATTACTTACTTCATAACCCGGTAAATATTCACGCTGAATTTTTTGACCAATTAAGGTTTCAATTTCAAACAACATGTTTTCTTCTTCGCGGCTAACAAATGAAATTGCTTGGCCTTGTTTACCAGCACGACCTGTACGACCAATGCGGTGTACGTAATCTTCAGCAAGCCATGGTAAGTCAATATTAATTACACGTGGCAGGTCATCAATATCAATCCCGCGAGCGGCAACTTCTGTAGCCACAAGTACACGTACTTTACCCGCTTTAAAATCACTTAATGCACGACGACGATTACCTTGGGTTTTATCGCCATGGCACACAGCAGCAGGGATGCCATCTAGGTTTAATTCTTTAACTAGCTCATCAGCCGTTTCTTTCATGTTGACGAACACTAACACTTGCTGCCAGTTTTTCTTACCGATCAATTCAGAAAGCAGCTCTTGTTTACGGCGCTCTTCCACTGGATAAACCACGTGATGCACGGTTGCAGCAGTACTATTTGTTTGATCAACACGAACAATTTCAGCTTGCTTGAGTACTTTACTTGCAAACTGTTTAATTGCCGCTGGGAATGTTGCAGAGAACAACAAAATTTGGCGATCTTCTGCACAGCCATTGATCACGGTTTGCATATCAGTGATAAAGCCCATATCAAGCATACGGTCAGCTTCATCGAGCACCAGATGTTGTACGTCGGCAAGGCTTAGGTTGCCTAAACGAATATGATCCAGTAAACGCCCTGGCGTTGCGACAACAATGTCTACGCCGGCTTTTAGACCATTTGCCTGACCAGCAGTATTTACACCGCCAAATAAACTCACGATTTTAAGCTTGGTATATTTAGCAAAATCAGTAAAATTATTGGCAATTTGCTCTGCAAGTTCACGCGTTGGTGCAAGCACTAAGGCACGAGGCGCATTGGTTTTTGTATATTCAACTTCAGATAATTTTTGAATAATAGGTAACGCAAATGCAGCTGTCTTACCGGTGCCTGTTTGGGCACTGGCTAAAACATCTTTGCCTTTACGCACTGCTGGAATAGCACTGCGTTGAATGGGCGTAAGGGTGTGATAGTTAAGTTCATCTAACGCCTGAAGAAGTTCAGGGGCAAAACTAAAAGATTTAAAATTCATGCTGTATAACCTGCGGCCACATTATCAAGGGTCGCAAATTATACAGCAATTTATGCTAAGCAGTTAGTTATAACTTAACTAAAGTGCCTTTTAATGCTACGCCTGCCATAATTGCACCTGCGCCACATTCATATTCTGTACTACTAACGAACTCACGTTTTTTATAGTACGACTGAATATTCACCACAGCATTCATACCTTCCTTTACCGCTCGCTCTTGTAATGCCTTAAGCGCACTAAGCATTACCCATTCACACGCTTCTTGGTCACTTTTATTAAATGCGTTGGTTTTTTTATTGGTGATCACTTCACCAAATTTACTGCTTTCTTTAGCATGTGCTTGATCTGCAAAATACAGCGGAATATCTAATAAAGCACCTTTTGCTTTACTTGTTTCTAGTAATGACTGAATTGGGTATTTACCAATATCATCACGGGCATTCGCTGATACAGCAGTTAATGAAGCTGCGACCAAAAGTGCGCTATAAACCAATTTCATCTCAATTTCCTTGTTGTGTATAAAACTTCCAAGCAATACCAAAGCCGAACGATACATTGCTATTTTTTTTCACTAATGGGCTTTGCTGTTGTTTACTATCTGCTAAGTGATGATATTTAACAAATCCACCTAGCCAGTATTTTTTAGTGTCGAAGTTGATGCCAAAAGATAGATCCGCACCAGCATATCCCGACTGATTATTAAATTCATTGCGCTGAGCGCGACTATCCTGCGGAGCAATTCCATAGTAATAATTTAAATAACGGTCATCTGCAAAATTTACGTTAGCGCGAATACTCGCAGTTAACTTAGGATCAGTGTAAGTCAGTAATGGGGTTTCAAAATACACACTAGGCCCATAATGCCAGTCAACATTGGTTATCGAGCTTTTATTCACCTTGGTAACGCTTAAAAATAAGAGAAGTATTAATACCACCAAATGCAAAATTATTACTCATTACATAATCGGTATGAATTTCTCTACCTTGCCCTGTTATATAGTCAAGTGGCGCACACAAACTATCAACTTCGGTCAAATTAATAGTTGGCGCAAACCAGTTATCCGTCATCATGTTAATACTGGCCCATGCTTCAATTGCGCCACAAGCGCCTAAAGTATGGCCTAAATAGCTTTTTAATGAGCTGATAGGTTTTCGCCCCAAGGCGTTAAAAGTAGCATGAGACTCAGCAATATCACCGCGATCGGTTGACGTACCATGCGCGTTTACATAACCTATTTTATCCGCGGATAGATTGGCGTCTTGTAACGCCATTTCAATGGCAACTTGCATGGTATCTGCAGTGGGTTGCGTAACATGTTGACCATCTGAGTTACAACCAAAACCAACCACTTCTGCAAGTATTGTTGCACCACGGGCTTTAGCATGCTCGTACTCTTCTAGAATAAGCGTTCCGGCCCCTTCGCCAATCACTAAACCATCACGCGCTTTGTCAAAAGGTCGCGGAGTCAATTTTGGGGTTTGGTTTTTAGTACTGGTGGCATACAAGGTATCAAAGACCGCGGCTTCCGTAACACATAGCTCTTCTGCTCCCCCTGCAACCATTACTTTTTGGCGACCAAACTTAATGGCTTCATAGGCATAGCCAATGCCTTGCGATCCAGATGTGCAAGCCGAACTAGTCGTGATCACACGGCCTTTAATACCAAAAAAAACGCCCACATTAACGGGAGCAGTATGTGCCATCATTTGGATATAACTGGTCGCTGTTACACCGACCATAGAACCCGTTTCCATCATTTTTGAAAACGCAATCAAGGGTTGAGTTGACCCCGTTGATGAACCAAAAGACACGCCTGTAGAGCCATCCGTTAAACTTGGATTATGTAATAAATCGGCCTGCTCTAATGCAAGTTCAGTGGTACGCGTTGACATAAGAGCAACGCGCCCCATTGAGCGTATTTGTTTACGTTTATAATGCGCAGGTTTTGTAAAGTGAGTGACCGGTGCTGCAAGTCGCGTATTTAACTCAGCTAGAAAATCCCAGTCAGACATAACTTGCACTGCGTTTTCACCGCGCTGTAACGCTTCTTTAAAAACGGGCCATTGATCTCCTAAAGCAGTAATTGCCGACATCCCCGTAACAACAACGCGTTTCATTAAACCATACCACCGTTTACAGAGATCACTTGGCGGGTAATATACGCCGCGTCATCACTAATCAAAAAAGCCACAGTACCTGCAACTTCCTTGACGGCGCCCATACGTTTTAGTGGGATCATCTTAAGCATTTCATCGACCGGTAAATCATCGGTCATTTGCGTATCAATTAAACCGGGGGCAACGCAGTTAACGGTAATTTTGCGCTTGGCAAGTTCAAGTGATAACGCCTTAGTTGCACCAATAATACCCGCTTTTGCAGCACTGTAATTGACCTGCCCACGGTTACCAGCAATACCCGATACCGACGACATAGTAACAATGCGCCCGCCTTTTCGTCCTTGTACCATCGGCATCACTGTTGGGTGCACAACATTGTAAAATCCTTCAAGACCGGTGCGAATAACACTGTCCCAATCTTCACCTGACATAGCAGGAAAAGCCATATCATTGGTGATCCCTGCATTACATACCACACCATAATATGCGCCGTGCTCAGCAATATCGGCTTCGATTTGTTGTTTTGCAGCAGCTCTATCACACACATCAAATTGTAATAAACTGGCATTTTGCCCACGTGCGGTAATTTCATCACAGGTTTGTTTTGCACTTTCGAGCCCAGTGCGACAATGCACCGCAATGTCGTAGCCATCCTCGGCTAAGCGTAATGCGATCGCCTTACCGATACCACGGCTTGACCCTGTTACTAAAATTCGTTTTGTCATTGTTGTTCTCTTATAAATTGCATTGGGTCTTGCGGTTGAAACACATTAATTTTAGCTTCACATAATGCTGTGTTATTGTTTTTTATACAGCATTCAAACACACTTAACCCAGAATCTTCTTCATATAACTTTGCAACTGTAACCTGTAATACTGAGCCCATATTAAAAACAGGGGTATGCGTTTTGTATTTACGCGTGCCAATTAAAAAACCTATTTTGACCGCCTCACCTTGGTCTTTAGCCAAAGCGCCTGCATAAGCGGCAATTGCCTGTGCCATATACTCAGTACCAATATAACTTGGCACACCTTGTAAATCGTCTGAATAAAATGCACTGGTTGGCGAAATAGTCACTTCGCAAGTAGCGCTGTCTTGCTCATAACAGATAAGCTTATTAAGCAAAATCATAGGCGCACTATGAGGGACTACTTGCTCAATATTATAGTTGTTCATCAATAAGTCCTAGTATGACACTGACATTATTGCCGCCAAATGCAAATGAATTGGACAGACAATATTTTAGAGGTTTTATAAAAGGTGAAGTCAGCAATGCAATCTCACCAAGAGCAGGGTCTTGTTCACCAGTATTAAAAGGTAAAGTAGTCACCGAATCATTATTAATTAAACTTAACCAACAGATCCCCGCTTCTATAGCCCCCGCAGCGCCTAGCGTATGCCCGCTTAAATGCTTACTTGAGCTCACTGGCGTATTGTTGCCAAATACACGATTAATTGCAAGTGACTCCATAGCATCATTTTGCTGTGTGGCCGTGCCGTGCGCATTAATGTAATCAATATCATCGGCAGTTAAGTTTGCATCTCTTAATGCCGCACACATCGCTTGCTCTGCACCACTGCCGTCTGGCGCTGGTGCAGAAATATGATGAGCATCGGAGCTTTCGCCCCCACCTATAAATGCAACAGCGTTCCCTTGATTGCGTTTTTTACTCATCACAAATAACGCCGCACCTTCACCGATATTAATGCCACTTCGAGCAAGCGAAAACGGTTGGCAAACAGCATCGCTAATTGATGACAGTGAGTCAAAGCCATTGACGGTCAACTGGCATAAGCTATCAACACCACCACATATAACCACATCAGCAAGATCAGCTAAAAGTAATGCCCTTGCACTGATCATCGCTTTTGAGCTTGAGCTGCATGCCGTTGAAATACTGTAACACGGGCCTGTCGCATTCAACTGTTTGGCAATATAGTTCGCAGGAGCGATCAGTGATTGATCTTCATAGTTATATTCTTCAGGCCAATAGCCTGCCTGTTTAAATTGCATACGTGCGCGTTCACCTTCGTGAATTGACGCAGTACTGGTACCAATCACCACAGCAATACGCTGATCAGCAACATTAAATTGCTCAAGCGTTGGCTTTATTTGCGCAAGCGCATCATCAATCAAGGTGTAGGTGCGAAGTATCGCTGATAAAGGCAGTGTTTTAACCATCCCAACATAAGTTTGCCGGCCATCAAATGCTAATTCATCCGTTGCCGTTAGCGTATTAATATGTTGAGAATTTAAACTTTTGATGGTCTGCTGATGCCCTGCACCCAAGGCGCTCACAATCCCTAAATCATTTAACCAAACCGGCATCACTGCTCAACCCTTTGAAATTGAATTTTATAATCGCGCTGATAATTAATAAGTTGGGTTACAGGCCCAGAAAAATCAATTGAGACTAATAGTTGTTCGTCATTAACAATACGACGCTCAGCACCACTATCTTGCATAACCGCACCATGAAGCCTGTTATTGATCTCAGCAACCGGCCAATGTACTAGCATTATATCAGCTAAGATATAACGCGGATCAATCCCTGCAATAGGCAACATTTTTGTACTTTTGATTGGCGCACCAATTGGCTTTTCTAAAATAAAAATAGGCATTCCTTGCGCCGTCATCACCACTAAATTTATCCCCTGCTGCTCATCAATACTTAATTGCGCAAGTAAAGTATGCTGCTGCTCTTGGTGCGAAACCTGCAATACTTGCTGCCAATTATCAATTATTAACTGTTTCGGTGGATCAGCTAACTCCAGCGTCGTATTATCGGCGATCTCAACCACACTCTGCGGTGTAAATTGTGTAGTACATGCAGTTAAAAACATAATAACGGCTAATGCAGCGGTGCGTATTATGACTGACATAAAGCCACCAAGGTAGTGAGCCTACGCTCACTCTGTTTCACAAATGGATTGTCGGTATCCCATGCATAGCCAGCTAAGATTGCACTGATCATTTCTCTTACTTGATGATTTTGCTCTGTATAGAAGATAACATCCTGAAAACGTCCATCGTACCAAGCACTGACATAGGTTCTAAAACAATCGACCCCTGCCTGTAGAGGCTCACTGTAATCCGCGATAAAATCAACGTTTTCACCGCGTAGATGTCTATCCACTAAAGGCGCAATCAAGGCAGCTGATTTAAGCGCTATGGTCACACCCGATGAAAACACAGGATCTAAAAACTCACCAGCATTACCTAGTAAGGCAAAGTTACTGCCAACTAAAGATTTTACATTGGCTGAGTAGCCGCTAATACTGCGTGCTTCACCTATAGCTGCTCGTCTGTTAAGCAATTGCGCTAAAAATGGGTCTTGCTCAATAAAGTCATTTAAACACGCCAGCGGCTCGGCATTTTTAGCAAATCGACTCTGCTGTGCAACAACACCAATGCTAGCAGTGCCATCGCTAAAAGGGATCAGCCAATACCAGATATCTTTATGAATTGGATGCACATTAATTAGGATTTTATTGCGGTCGAAGCTTTCATCAACGATGCCATCTTTGAAGTGACTGAAAAAAGCACTGCGCACAGGAAAGTCAGACGGCTGTTCAAGATCTAATAAACGCGGCAATACGCGCCCAAAACCACTGGCGTCTAAAATAAATCGCGCTGTGACTGTGTATTCGTTTTGTAGCTGATCTTTTACTTGTAACTGAGCGCCATCAACTAGGTTATTATAAGCAACGACTGTATGCTGATAACGAATTTCAGCACCTTGCTGCTGGGCACCATCGGCAAGGCATTTGTCAAAATCAGCACGTTTAACTTGGTAAGTAGTCCCTGGGCCTTGGCTAAATTTCTCAGTGAAGTTAATACTCGCGTGTTCGCCGCTGCGTTGAAACGCAGCACCATTTTTAAATTGAAAGCCCAGTGACGCGGCATTTTCATGCAGTGCATCGAGTAAGCCGGCTTGCTCTAAATACACCATACATTGTGGTAATAAGCTTTCACCAATGGAAAAGCGTGGAAATGTTTGCTGCTCTAATACCAGCACCTGCCAACCCCGTTTTACCAATAAACTGGCTGCAACTGCGCCAGATGGGCCTGCACCAATGATCACCACGTCGTACTGTTGATTTTCCGTATTCACCTATTTTCCCTACTTTTAGGCAGTTCTAATGTCAATGGAGCCAAAACAAATATAGCCATCAGGCCAATCATAATAGTTAAACCAAAGCTATAGATTGCAGGAGTGATTGACATCGCTAACATCCCAAAGACCCACATGGATGAAGCCGCCGATAAACTGATCGCGATGATATTCTCTCGACTCAATTGATTTATTTGATAAAAAACAAGGTAATCGATAGACAATGCCATCACCAACAAGCTACCGAGCAAATTAAAAATCGATAAACTACCTTGCAGTACGCTGCATAACGATAAAATAATCGCGATGGTAAGTACTAGCACCCCACTTTGCTTAAATGCACACACCACTCCAAAACGCCATGCAAATAAAATGGCAGCCAAGAGGATGGCGCAGCCTAGGGTAATCAGCAGTGAATGACTATAATGTGTAAGGCCCTCGCTAAGCAATGCCACTTTATTGTAAGTCAGTAATTGCGGATCCGCAGAGGCAAATTCGGCTAAAACACTCGCCGGCACGTCAGTTACCATAAACCAACTTGCTACAAATTCGTCGTCTCTCATCACTTGTTGCTCAATGAGAGGCGCTAAGGGCGATGCGAGTAAGCTCTCTAGGGTTAACGCCTTTGTAGATGCCGAGAATGGCTGTCCGGTCATATTTTCTACCGGAGTGAACACGCCTTGTCTGTGTTTTGCTTTAACTAGCGCGCTATTACGTTCTTGCATTGCAATACTTGGTAATAAATCGCTGAGTAAATTAAGCTCAGCATCGGGAGATTGTAACTGCAGCGCTGTTTTAAAAGTTGTTAATTGCTCAAGTAGTGCTTGTTCATCATCAGCAAACATGATCATGATTTGACCATTATCTCGCCCTAGTAATGATAAATGAAAAGCTTCATTTTCTATTAATGCTTGCGGACTTGCATTTAGCAAGCGAACATCATTGTTTAAGCTTACTGGTGTATGTAAATAGCAAACCGTGATCAATCCGACACTGGCTGCAATTGCATAGCGGCGTAATTGCAGCAAGCCTAGCAAGCTAACTTTTAGCTTATCGGCGATATTTATTATTGGCGCTGCAATAATGAGCTGATGTTGCCATTGTTGAGTAATGAATAAAGTACACAGCCATGCACTAAACAGCCCAGCCACAACAAATACCCCAACCTGAGCAAGCAACAGCATTGGCGAAAAATATAAACTCGCATAACCGAGTGACGTTGTCAGCAAGGATAACAGCAGCGCTAATTTTAAGCCTCGGCTGTAACCTTTTCGCTCGCCACTACAGAGATCCAGCATGCCATGAAATGAATAATCAATGGCAATGCCAATAAGTGTAACGGCAAATACTAAAGTGAGAATATGAACCTGGGAAAACACGGCAAGTAATACAGCGGCACCGCCTAATATCGCACTCATCACAGTCACTGAGGCAAGCCATAGCGCGACACTTGAACGAAACACCCACACAATCATAGTGATCAGCGCAAGCAGACTCAATGTACCAAATAATGCCATTTCATATTTGGCTTGGCTGGCATTTGCGCTGGTATGAAATACCGCCCCCGAATAGCGTACTGTTGTTTGCGGAAAGTCCGCAGATAACTGCTTTAGCTGTTGAGCAATACTGGCCGTAAGTAGTTCAGCTTCATTAATACCAAACGCATTATCACTGATCTGTGCAAATAGCAGATAATACTTGGCATCATTATGAAATGCCGTTAAACGGTTTTTCTCGAGGTTAAAGGTTTGCAGGTTTTGCATTTGTTCGGCTAAAAAACTGCCAAGGCTTAAACTAGCATCGAGGTTGATAGTCGCACTGACAAACGGATCGGCAATCTGGCTGAGCTTTTGATAATAAAAAGTGCTAAACGTAGTTTGAGTTTCAAGTGCGCCGCGATATTCCTCACTCAGTAAACGTCCGGCGTAGGGAGCATAAAATTGACTCAAAGCATCAATACGCGGCACATCAAAACGCGCAGGCAGATCGTTAGCGATAAGCCAATCGTTGAGCTTATCATGCACTTGTTCAGCATTTTGCCCGGTAATAGAAAACATCACTTGCTGTTTATTACCTGCAAAAAAGTGCGCTTCAACACTATCAATGCGTGTGTCAGATTGTGGCATTAAAGCTAAAATATCGCTATCAATATGCGGTTTTTGCAAAGCGATAACCACCGCTAATAATAGCGCTAACCCCGATAACCAAGCAAATGCACTACACCAGCGAGCCACTTTAATTTATTTCCGCAGCTGCAGGCGCTAAATAGTTAAAATGTATAATCGTGTAGTTGGCATTATGTTCGTTTAAACGTACCTGTTGCACTTTACCCTGCTCCGCACACAGCTGAAAACTGACGAACAACTGGCTCAATAACTGATCTTTTGGCAGCAACAACGAGCACCCTGCTTGTGTGTCATCAGAGAGTGTAAATTGCTGCCCTAAAGCGTCTAAGTCATGGCTGATTATCGCCTGTAGTAAATTCACAAAAGGGGCAGCTCCCGTTTGCAGTACCGCTTCACCTTGAGCATTTTCGACATAGACCTGGCCATTTTTAATCAACAAGGTATTGTTTATTGGTTTTGTCACCTGCCATTTCAGTTGCTCTTGATCAAGTGTAAACACGCCACTGGAAATAAAGGGTTTTGTAAAGCCTGCAAAATATTTTTCTTGGCTAAACTCCCCAACTTTATTGGGCGGCTGTTCAGATGCTGAAATAATCGTTGTTAACAAACAGCCTACGCAGAATAAAAATAATCGTATCATTACATGACCTTATGCAGTTTTTCAGTTATCACCGCTGGAGAAACATATTGCAGTTCATCTGTTTGCACATCAACGGCCACCTGCACAGTCGTCGCTTTCGTCAGCTTTTTAGCCGTTTGGCAATCGGTGATCACATAATCAATACGCAAACGTGTTTCATATTCTTTTAAATAAGCATCAACACGTATTTTTTGCAAGAACATTGCAGGGCTAACATATTTTATCCGCATATCAACAATTGGCCACGCATAACCCGATTCTTTCATTTGCATATAGTCATAATCAAATAAACGCAATAGTTCACAACGTGCAACTTCAAGGTAGCGGGCATAGTTGCCGTGCCACACCACATTCATTGGATCGCAGTCATGAAAAGGAATTTCAATTTCAACATGAGTGCTGAGCAATGCGCCTTTACTATTCATATAAACTCCAGCGTTTCCTCTGAATTGCATCAACCGTAAACCTTAACACACCTTCTAATGGGCGATCTTCATCAAGCACTTCAAAATACTCACAAATATCGTTATACATTGTTTGTACGTCTGCTGTTAAGCTTGAATAATCAAGTTCATTTTGAGCAATTCGCAACCGCAATGCTTGTACGCTCGCAAGTAATGTACTGGCAACCACTTGCTCAGTTAATTGTAAAATACGTAAACAATCACGGGCTGCAATGGTTCCCATGCTCACTTTATCTTGATTATGACATTCAGTAGAACGTGAAAACACACTCGCTGGCATGGTTAATTTAAGTGCTTCTGCGGTGTAAGCGCTAGCGCCAATTTGTACGGCTTTAAAACCATGATTGATATAACGTCTTTCACTGGTGCTGGCAGACAAGTTTGATGGCAAACCATTGTTGTAACGCGTATCCACTAATGAGGCAATTTGCCGATCCGCTAAATCGGCCAAATTTGCTACTGCCGTTTTCATACTGTCCATCACCATGGCAATATGGCCACCATAAAAATGTCCACCATGTAAAACGTGTTCACCTTCGCCATCAATGATCGGGTTATCGTTGGCTGAATTAAGCTCATTTTCAATCATTTGCCTAAACCACGGTAAGCTATCCTGCACCACACCGATGACATGAGGCGCGCAGCGAATTGAATAACGATCTTGCAGGCGGTCGGCATTACGCGGGTGCTCTACATGATTTAAATCGCTACGGATCCAACTCGCTATTTGTTGTTGACCTGGGTGTGGCTTAACCGAAAATAAAATATCGTCAAAGTGATGACTATTGCCCTTTAAGGCTAAACTTGCAAAAGCAGTGATACGACTGGTTAATTTAGCTAAATAGGCACTGCGGTCAAACGCTAAACAGGCAAGAGCGGTCATTACAGCCGTGCCATTCATCACTGCTAGGCCCTCTTTAGGTCTAAGCGTTAACGGTGTTAAACCCAGCTCTTGCATAACACTTAAGCTATTGCGAATTTCGCCTTTATAAAACACATCGCGCTCACCTATCATCGCCCCTGCAACGTATGACAATGGCGTTAAATCGCCACTGGCTCCCACTGAGCCTTCTTGCGGAATAACCGGGACAATATTATGATTTAAATACGCAGTGAGCAGATTTAGCATATCCCAACTAACACCAGAATACCCTTGCGATAAAGATGCCAAACGGGTTGCTAATATTGCGCGCCCTTGAGCCACATTAAACACATCGCCTAACCCACAACCGTGGAAGCGTGTTAAATGCAGCGGTAATTCGTCTACAAGCGCCAGTGGTACTTTTACTGTAACCGAATCACCATAGCCGGTCGTTACGCCATAGATCACACCGTCTTCTTTTAATAATTGATCTAAAAAGGCCACTGCACTGTTAATTTTACGCGCTAGTTGTTCATCACCAGAGAGCGCAACAGCACCTTGCTCGAGTGCAATATACACAATATCTTCAATTGTTAAACGCTGATTTCCAAATACTGTAGTAGCGAGATCCGACACCTTACTTCCCCTTCTTTTGGTCACGGATCACAGTGTGATCATTTTGCCAAAAATCATAAAAATTAAACCATTGATATGGATACAAAGCCGTATAATGAGCTAGACGTGCTGCATAATCCGAAATAACAAGTTGTAATGCATGCTGACGTGTTTTGCGTGGTAAAGCGAGTTTATCTGCGTATTTTTCAAATACAACACGATAAAATAAGCCTTTTTGTGCGCTACGATCTTTTAAACAAAACAAAAAGAAAACAGGGCAATCAAGCAATGCGGCTAAAATAAACGGCCCTTGTGAAAAAGCCGCGGGTTTACCTAAAAAGTCACATTCAATCACTCGGCCTGCGCTCGTGCTGCTAGTTCTATCACCAACGATCACCACAATTTCACCTTGCTCTACTTTTTCTTTGAGCAATATAGCAATGTCAGGACCAAGATCTGTCACTTGGATTAAATTAACGCTCACAGCAGGATTAATACGCTTAAGAATTTTATTAAATTCCACCGCATGATGAGTAAAAACCAACACATTAATGCGTTTACTACTGCGATGTTGACTAAGCGCACGACACACTTCGAGATTACCCAGGTGAGAACCTATAAACACCGCGCCTTGGCGCTGTTCATCTAATTGTTTATACAGCGCTTCATTTGTATACACAATATCGGACTGCTTGATTCGTCCAAGCCATGCATCAATTTTATCAAATGCGCTATTCGCAAATGAACGAAAATGGCGGAAACTATCACGCCAAGACGCGTGTTTGTTTACACCATTACAGCGATTAACTTGGGTTAAAAATTGCAGCGAGGCGGTACGCGCCGTTTTCCCTGTGAGAAATAAATACAGCAAAACAGGAAACAACACTATCCATAAACCTTTGCGTCCGAGTACCCGATAGCTTAACAGCAAAATTTGCATGCCAAGCTGATTACCCCGCTCTTGCATTCTTGACCAATGTTTTACTGCCATTAGCGCGCAACCTTACGCAAAAGTAATTTAGGAATACGCACTAACATGCCAAAAAATAACCGTGTGTGTAACCAAGAAATGCCAACATTATCGTGCAGAGCGCGAAAATGAGAAACGCCATCTTCGGGGTAGATCACTTGAGTAGGAATAAATGTAACGCGTGCACCTTGCCAATATAAACGCACTAAAATTTCGATATCAAAGTCCATCCGCGTGCCTAGCGCACGTTTATTCATTAATTGCGCAGTTTGTTGCAGCGGATAAACCCTAAAACCACACATAGAATCAACAATATCAAAACTCAGGGTTTCAACCCATACCCAAAAATGAGTGATATAACGGCTTAAATAACGATGCTTTGGCACTGAACTGTCATAAATTGGGCAACCACTCACTACATTTTCTGGCGCTTTCTCGCTGGCGGCAATCAATTTACTAATATCGTTTAAGCTATGCTGGCCATCTGCATCAACTTGTATTGCATGGCTAAAGCCATTTGCAAATGCGTAACGTAAACCAGTCTGAACAGCGCCCCCTTTGCCTTGGTTTTCACTGTGGGTAAGTAAGGTCAAAAACGGGTAACCTTGCGCAAGGCTAGCAAATACCTGTTTAGCATCAGCAGCACTGCCATCATCAATCATAATAATAGGTAATGATAATTCGCTCAGTTCACTTAATACCCCAGCAATCGCATGGGTATGATTATAATTAGGAATAACAATACAGTAACGATTCATAATGGTTGCGATGCAAATACCAGCCTACCACTGGCGTGTTGGCCTTTATCAGAGTGATAACTAAAAATACATTTACCGTTTTTATTACGCTCAAGCGTCAGGTTAACAGTCATATTCACCGTGGTGACAACTTGAAATTTAAGTACTTCTACATCTTGTACGATTGCTGGAAATGCCAAATACTGCTGCGCAAATTTTACAGCCCAATCTAACTGTACAACACCCGCAAGAATGGGGGCGTCTGGAAAGTGACCACGAAAATAATCAATATCTTCACTAATATATAATGCCAAACTGACTTTATCTGCTGAGTGCGATAACACAGTGACATCTGGCTGAGTGTTATTCAGGCTTTGCAAAGTACTGCTCCATGGTTTTTATATGTAACTTAGCTTGGCTATTATAAGGAAGCGCTTGAATATACCGCCATTTTCTAGGCAAACAGACGCGTTCAAATCGACTCGATAAAAAATTAATCAACAGCCGATTGGTCGCCAATTTACCCTGAGAATCTAAATGCTGGTGACCTGCTGCGCTAAGTACTACCAGCGCACCAATCTGCACGCGTTTAGCCGGCACAACCAGTAATTTAGCTTCTTGTATCCATTCATGTTTAATTAGCAAGGCTTCTAATTCATCGAGATTAAGCCGTTTTTCTTCAATTTTGATGGTGCGGTCTAAACGACCTAGCAAATGAAATTGACCATTACTGAGCAGCGTTGCACTGTCATCTAACGGCACGTTTTTTTGTTGTAAGATATACGAGTCTAACCGTAATAGGCCACGCTCATTCACAGACAATTGATTACCTGAAAATGGCTGCCAAGGCGTATTTATTGAAGCATCTAACACTTGCCGATAGGCAATCCCACCGGTTTCAGTACTGCCATACACCTGCGTAATTGGTCGCTTAAGCTGCTGATAAAGTGTTTGCGCATGCTCGTTATTTAGCGGCCCACCCGATGAAAAGAGCCATTGCAGCGAGGCTTTTTGCGTAATTAAAACGTTATCATTACATAACCTAGCTAATTGCGCAGGACTTGAAACTAAAACGGCTTGAGGACACAATTGCAGTTTTTGCGCTATATGCTCTGGGTATTGCAGCTGGGTGCTATCAATAATGTGACCATTTGCTAAAGGCCATAACAAACGAAACAGTAAGCCATAGATATGCTGATGCGACACCGTTGAGATAAAAGTAAGCCGGCCTAACAACGGAAAACTTGAACTCAATACCATCAGCTCGCGATTGAGGACATGCCATGATTTAACAATCGGTTTTGATTGGCCGGACGAGCCCGAGGTATAAAACACCACCATCGCTTCGCTAGGCCACGTGAGTGCAATATTAGATGGATTTACAATTTGTGGTTGCGTCTCAACATTCAACAGCCCATCAGTAAAGAGTAAATTACTGTCATCACCACAAAAAATAGCACTTTGTTGTAAAAAAATTTGCAAGGTTTCGGGTTGACCATTAGGTGGTAAAATAACGGTATGACCACGGGTTGCCAGTGCAAATAAGCGCACAGCAAACTGATAGGTGTCTGGATGAAATAACACAACCTGACTAGCTGGCTTTAACTGATGTAATTGGCTTTGGAAATGTGCAACATCAGCTACAAACTCGCTTTGCGTGATCAGCCGCTGATCGACAAAAAATGCAGCCTTGTCATCAAATTGTATAGGCCTAACTGGCATTGTTTCTTACCTTTTGTCTAACTAACCACTCAATTGCCATAATCATCCCAATTATGATATAGGCAATCAAACCATTATACAGAGTCCATACCGATAACGATGTATATAAACTGGTGTACAGCGCCGCACTGGCATTAACAATAAAAAAAACACACCACAATTTAGTAACTTGGCGAGTATAACGAATACCTGTGGCGTCTAATTCTGGTTCACGAATACGCGCAAAGCTTTCAATTACGGGTGGCCCAAAACGCAATGAAAAAGCAAACGTAATAGCCATCACAGTGTTAATAATTACAGGATACAAACGCAAGCCAATCTCAGTGCTTTGCCACGTTGAGATAATCAACGCTATCACCGCTAACACACTTGCTGGTATTAGCCAAGGCATGTGTTTTAGCAATTGACGACTTCCTAATAAACGAATAATAACTAAAGCAATCAATACCATGCTGACATATTTCACAGACGTATACTGCAAACCAAAATACACAATGAATGGATATAAGGTTAAACAGACTAGCGCCAGCGTAATACTCATTGCTTTTAGCATATTAGATCGCCTAGCTAACTAACTTTTCAACTTCAGCAACAACATCTCGCACAGTTCTAACTTGCTTAAATGCGTCTGGATCAATTTTTTTGCCGGTGATTTCACGAAGTTTCACCACTAAGTCCACGGCATCTATGCTATCCAAGTCTAAGTCTTGATAAAGATGCGCATCAAGATTGATATCATCGGCATCAATCTCAAACTCCTCAACTAAAATGTTATGTAACACATCGTAAATATCTGCTGCCGTTTTCATGCTCATTCCTACTTCTATTGTGCGTATTAAGATCTGTAATTTTCGATAAACTCAGCCAACGCATCTACTGATGCAAAGTGTGCTTTTGTTTGTTCTGAGTTCGCATCAATTTTGACGTTAAACTCTTTTTTTATAGCCAGTCCCAGTTCAAGTGCATCGATACTGTCTAAACCTAAACCATCAACAAACAAAGCTTGATCATTTTCGATGTCTTCGATTGTCATATCTTCTAAATCTAAACTGCTAATAATTAATAGCTTTATTTTATTTTTTAATTCGCTCATAACGTCTTAGTTCCTCTGAAAAATAGTCTTGTAGTTGACGAGTCAAATACCGTGCTTGCATTGACGGTGGTTCGTCATTTAAATTATTATTATTTTTAAATTCAACTGATGTAAATTTCATCATAAAGTGTGCCCGCGTAGCTGTAACCTTATACCAAGGAGTTCCTTTGGTGAGTGTGCTTGGTTGCATTTTTATAAGTACACAAGAAACTGACGCTTGGCATCTGAGTACTATATTAGCCGCACCGCGCTTAAATTTTAGCCCTGTATTTGGCTGCGAACGCGTCCCCTCAGGGAATATAATTAAATTATTACCCGCGGCTAACGATGCTTGGCACTCAACTAATAACTCTTGTGGGTCTTGATTACTGATGTAACCAGTGCTTTTTATGACGCCACGCATAAATAGGTTTTTAAATAAATGCGCCTTAACAACGCAATCTGCATCCTTAATAACCGAGATCAACACAACCACATCAATCAATGATGGATGGTTTGCTAAAACCAGCTGGCCTTTTAAATCAGCAAAACGTGTTTTGTCTTCAATACTAAAATGGATCACCCCAAGGGTGTGCATCATAGCGACAAACGCTTTAAAACAATAGTGTACAGTTAATCTTGCTTGATATTTTCGCTTTGTTTCAGATGACTCAAATAACCTTTGCAGTGGTAAAACCAGCAGTGTTAAAACCACACCACCAAAACCAAATAAACTAAAGCACAACCCAGTGGCAAAAATCCGCCAAACATAATTTACTTTATTAACACAATTAGCCAGCATGGAACGTTAGCATCCATGCACGTTGATTATTAAATAAGATCGTTTTTGGGGCTTTGTTTAATAGCGCAATGGCAAATTGGATACTGATTGGCAGCAGCTGGTTTGCATCTGTTGTAGACCCAAAATCAATAGGCTCAAGCGAAAAATAGCACTCACCTTGTTTTGCTAACCTAAGCGATAGGGCAATGCAGTGATCAACCTGCAATTCATCCGCAAAACACTGATATTCAGTCGGTAAGGCTCTATCTGCATGGCAAATCATGATCTGCTCACACAATTGCGTATGTAAACGCGCGTAACTATCAATCAATGCACTAATGATACTGTCATTGCCACACGCAATCGCATTCATCGCCGCTGTATTGTTATTCAAAATGGAGAATATGCCCACCGCAGCGTTGTGAACACTTAGACCAAATGCGGTCGGTGACAATGCATCGTCAGTACAGATCGCATCAAGTAAACCCGACGTTTTAGGGAGATCACCATGGCGAGATGAGAAGTTAATTGCAAGCGTTTGTGCACCTTCAACTTTATGCATACAGTGCAAAGCCATTTTCATAAATTGGCTTAAGCGTCTGCGCTGCATCGGTGCAACCCAATTTAAATCTAAGTCTTGGTGAGGAAGAGATTCGAGTCCACTAATTTGCTGCTCAGGCGCAATCCATACACTAAAATTATCAACAACAAATTCCACAGGCTAAATGGTCTTATTACTCTAAAAGGCGTGCCATTTTACCTATTACTATACAAAATGCAAAATTTTGGTGCTTAACCGCAGATAAATTAAGCACCCATTCATATTTAGAGTAAAATCACCTCTTGTTCAACAAGTTTAGTTGCATGCTGGCCAATAATTTCATTTTCTTTTCGTTGATTGATCAAGGCAATTCCCTGCGCTTGCTGCTGCGCATTCAATGGCACATATGGCAAACGAAACACTGGTTTTACAGCACCTGTCATCATCAAGGCGGTGTTGATTGCAATAGGGTTTGGCTCACAGAATAACCATTGCATCAGCGGTTGCAATGACTCATTCAATTGTGCGTTAGGTTGATCCATTAATTCACGGAACAAGCCCGGAATTAAATTAGACGTTACTGAGATCACGCCATGCGCTTTATACGTGTGGCGAGCATCATGGGCTTCATCATCATTCCCTGACCAACAGGCAATACCTTGTTGTTCGTAGTGGTTAATACGCTCATTCCCACCGCACTCTTTTACGCCAATAAAGTTTTTATGTTGTGCCAACGGCTCAATAATATCAGGGGTTAAATCTTGACCTGTGCGTCCTGCTACGTTGTAGATAAATGCGGGACCAATTGCCAGTACCCGTTTAAAGTGCTCTTTCACACCGGCTATTGAAGTACGCCCGTAATACGGGTTAATTTGCAGTGCTGCGTCCATACCGCTGGCAAAACCGTATTCAGTGGCTTTGATTGCTTCACGGGTGTTATTGCTACCAGTATTACCGACAATGATCAGCTTACCTGAATACTTATTAACGCTGTGCGCAATCAGCATTAAATGCTCTTCCCAGTTCATTAACTGGCCTTCACCTGTGGTGCCACCAACTACTATACCGTCAACACCCGCGGCAATTTGTTGTTCAACTAAAAAATCATAGGTAGCTAAGTCAATTTCACCACTGGTTAAATACGGGGTTTTAATCGCGGTGATAAGGCTTGCTTGTTTAATTTGTTCTAGGCTGCGCATAAAAAATTATTCTTAAAAAAACTTGCCGTAGTTGTAACATAAAAGTAGCCATTTTCCGAGTGTTGCGTGGTTAATTAATTAAATTACTTGTGTTGTTGCAAGGCTTAGTCCAAAATAAACAACTGTATAAATAAACAGTATTTTTATTTTTAACTTTGAGTGCACTTTTATGCGTTTATCACGATTTTTAGCAACCCACTTTTACCATAGCGAAGAGTTGTGTCAGGCTCTAGCAATTGATGAAGATACATTAATGCATTGGCAAGACAGTGGATTATTTCCTAAACCCAGCTATTGCATTAAAAATCAATTAAGTTGCAGCTCATTTTCGGGACTGTATGAATGTGAAGAATACGACGACTACTACCCTCGAGGCTGTGTAAACTGGGGGCAAGGGCTGGCCAAACAAAAAATCAGCTCATCGAGTCATGCCTTTGATTATTTTGCCCAGCAATACATGACGGCACTGAGTAAACTTGCTCAGCAAGGCTTTGAATTTAGTGACGAGTTATTTGGCTGTGAAATTGAAGAACACCTACAACAAGTGTGGCAACAATTTTTATGCAGCAAATATGGCTCATTAACGCAAAACGGCCTAATTGACGAGATAGTCGCAGTGGATATTGGTCGCCTAGTCGTTGACGACATCACCGAGCTGCGCACTAAACCCGGACTCACTCAGCAGGAGCGCACTAAACTGCACCCCGCTATGAAGCTATTAAACCGTGCATTAAGCCACGGCGCAGAGCATGAAAAGCAGCAAACCCTGCGCAGCCGCTATATTGATGCATTAGTGCTAAAATATGATTTGTCGGTTAAATGAAAATAACAGGTGCGAGGTTTTAGGTACTAGGCGCTAGGCATCACACCTTCGGTCAACCTAACCGCAATGGGATGGTTAATAACAGTGTAACCAAGCGCTCTGAATACGTGTTTTGAGGAAGAGCAAATTAATAACACGCATACGAAACAAATCGTGTCTATTCTGTTTGCTTATTAAATTACAACTATACCGGCTCATCCCTCAAACCAATGATGTCATAGCACAATGACGTTATTTTGTGATCTATCTACAACATTGTTTACATAATATCATTAACCGCAGCGTTGTAGACTCGCTTTTCTAAAGCGGTTATTTAAATAATACCAGTCAAGTAGCCACTGCCACACACTAAGATCTATAAACATAAATCCCTATTAAAAGTGCTGAACCTTGCCTCAAGTTGAATTACTCCCTCCCTTACTTGACTCAAAATATCAGACTCAAGTATAGTGTTGCAAATAAAAACAATTACCATTAGCAATTCAATAATTACTTAAAACGGAATTAAATAAATAGATGTATATGTCATTCAACATGAGCACCAAGCTTAAAAAAGACTTAGTGAAAACCCATTACAACCTTAGGCCATTATCATTAGCAATTACCATGGTGTTAACAGGCCAAACATTGACGACTCAAGTGTTTGCGAACGAAGATATCGAAGTGATAGAGGTAAAAGTAGCACAATTAAGCAGTCAAAACCCAACACGTATTCCTTTGACTGTTAAAGAATTACCACAATCTGTTAGTAGTATCTCACGTGAAATGATGGACTTAAGTGGTATTACTGATATTAACGATGTTATGCTTAGTGTAACAGGAGTCAATGTTACCCTCTATGATAGCCAACGTCCGCTCTATTTTGCACGCGGTTTTCAAATTACTGATTTTCAGGTGGACGGAATACCCACTTTCAGTGGCTCAACCAATCAAGAGTACGATACATCTTTATATCAACAAGTCGAAGTTGTTCGCGGGGCTAATGGCCTGTTAAGTGGTGTTGGCTCCCCATCCGCTACCGTCAATATGATCCGTAAAAGACCCGAGCGAGAGTTTGATGCCTCATTATCAGCTAGTATTGGTTCGTGGGATCGACGCCGTGGTGTGGCAGATGTTTCTGTACCACTTAGCAAAGATGGAAGTGTTCGAAGCCGGTTTGTTGTCGCTTACCAAGACTCAGATAATTACCTAGACCGTTACCAAGAAGATAAAACGGCTATGATGGGTATCATAGAAGCAGACATAACCCGCAATACCACTGTATCCGTTGGCTATCAAAACCAAGATAACAACCCAGTAGGAACCACATGGGGAACCATCCCTATCTTTGCAGCTGATGGCACAGAGGCAAAATTACCGGTAACAACCAGTTACGCTCCAAAATGGACTAGGTGGCAACGTGAGTCATCGACCTTATTTGCAGACCTTAAACATCATTTTAACGACTACTGGACACTGCGCGGCGCACTTAATCGCACTGAGGGTTACGTTGATAATTTACGCGTCTATGCTTCTGGTTTTCCTGATCGTGTTACTGGCGAAGGCGTCATACTCAGAGCTGCTGCAGGTTCAAGTGAAGACACTCGTGACAGCTTAGATCTTTACTTAACAGGTAGTTACGATATTTTTGGTCGTGAGCATGATGTAATGTTCGGCACTAACATCAGCCGTGTAGAATCAACAAGTCTGAGCTATACCTCACTATCTAATTGGTCTTACCCAGTAACGGATGCTTGGAATTACGATGGTGAAGCACCGATCCCGAGTTATTCTCCAACAGGTGCTTATCGTATCAGTCAAACAGATCAATTTGGTTTTTACGCAGCAACACGTTTTCGGGTAACTGATAGCTTATCATTGATCGGGGGAGCCCGTATCAGTAATTGGGAAACTGGCACTGATAATTATGACACTAACGCTAGTTATACAGCTACAACCGGCGACTATAAAGTTACTAATGAAGTGACTCCTTACCTTGGTGTTGTTTATGAACTAACACCAGCAGTTAGCCTGTACACCAGCTATACAGATATTTTTACGCCGCAGAATTACAAAGACAAAAATAACAATTTGCTATCACCAGTGCTTGGCAGCAATCTTGAAGCAGGCATCAAAAGTGATCTTTTTGACGGTCAACTATTGGCAACAGTCGCAGTATTTAATACTAAGCAAAATAATTATGCTGTCAGGGATTTAACCCAACCTGATTATTCTCTACCAGATGGAAGTTCAGCGTATAAAGGTATCGATGGAACTGAAAGTAAAGGGATAGAAATGAGCTTAAGTGGCCACCTTAGTGATGGCTGGGTGATAAATGCTGGCTACACTTACGTCGATACCACACGTAATGAGAACGATCGTATTTGGACCAATTTGCCTGAGCACTCAGTACAATTATCAACGCATTATCAGTTTACTGGTTCGCTAAATAATTTAAATATCGGTGGTGGCGTTAATTGGCAAAGTGAAACTATCGGTTATGGTGTTAGCCACCCTCAGGAAGCTGAAGGAGTTAATTACCAGCAAGATGCCTATATGCTAATTAACCTTTATGCCAGCTGGCGTTTTAATAAATCATGGAATTCTACACTCAGCATAACAAATGCAACTGACGAAACTTACTGGGCTAATATTGATTACGCGAATTATGGCGAACCTCAAAACATTAGTTTCACAGTTAAATGGCAATATTAAGTAGTCATGCTAAAAGGTAAAGTTTGCGGGCTAACTATCAATCAATTCCATAACTAGCCGACTCTTACTAATCATCACAATCGGTTCTTATCGTTATTAGAACCGATTTCTGTCTACCTTTTAACTAATTAGTATTCAATTGATAAACAACAGTAATAGGTTGCTTGAAGGTTAGGAGTAGTCGACCTGCAAGATTATAAATTTTCAACCAAGCCAAGTGTAACTGGAAACACGAGGCTCATTGACTCTACAAGAAGAAATCATGAAATCGCGCAATATCACGTCTTGCCTTTTGCCACTTTCTTTTTCAATGACCGAAAATGGCACTCTGCTGATAGTCGGCAGCGAGCGAAAACAGACATTGAGTGGCTAGTTAATTTACCTCGTACCACCTAAGTTATACGATAAAGGAAGTTTTTATATAAAAAACAACCTCCACTTCTAATAATACTTATAATTAGCAATAACTTACCCTTTTACTATTAATAGAAAATACTAAAATAAGAACACCACCACGTGAAGATAGAAAAAGTGACCTCTGATAAAGCTGTTACATTCTCTTGGCCATTTTGATCAAATGTACAGTCATTAAAATTCAAGTAAACCATTGAATAATATTATTTTTATTTATTAAATTGCAAACAGCTATTATACATGCAATAGTAATGATTACACCTGTAATCTATTCGTGTTTTTTATTTGCAGGTTTTTTAGATGATTAAGGGAACATAATTTATGAAAAAAAATATATTTTTTTGTCTTTGTGTAGGAATGTATGGAATAAAAGCTGTTGCACAACAACACAACTTTGCTGAATTAATGCAGTGCCATAACTCTTCAGAAGCCCCTGGCATGGTTGTTAGGTTAGAACAGTCAGGTAAACATATTTATAGTGGTGCAGTTGGTTTGGCAAATATTGGCACTGAGAAACCTCTCAATGTAGATGATATATTTCAAATAGGCTCTGTCACGAAAACATTTACTGCTGTAGCTATCTTGAAACTATCGGAAGAAAAAAAACTATCGTTACAAGATACATTAGCGAAATTTATTCCTGATATTAACCCTGAATATAAGTATTTAACGATCGATAGAATTTTAAGCCATACTTCTGGTCTACCAGATTACTTAGGAGACCCTTCAGTTAGTAAAGTTTATGATAAATATGCTTCTATTGATCAAGTTATACAAAGTATAAGTAAACAACCTCTTAACTCAGAGCCTGGTAAAGAATATAGTTATTCAAATTTGGGTTACGTCTTATTGGGAAAAGTCATTGAAATTGCTTCTGGTACTCCATATGACCAGTTCATGTTCAACACATTTTTTAACCCTCTGAAAATGGATAATACTTTTGTTATTACTAGAGGAACATCAGCCGGGAAAGTAAACGGCTACACGACTAGTCGTAATGAACCTAAAAAGTATCTTAATCCGCAAGAGTCAACTGAAAGGCGATGGAATGTTGATCGTAGTTGGATCTATTCTGCGGGCGCTATTGCTTCGACACTTAGTGATATGCACCTTTGGCAAAATGCATTAAAGTCAGGGCATGTAATTTCAAAAGAAAGCTATAAACTAATGACTTCCAATGCATTATTAGATAATAATGCGCATGTAAATTATGGATATGGCTTAGATATATACCAAATAAATGGATTAGATAGCTTTAGCCACCAAGGTCAGGTTCCCGGTTTTTTTGCTTGGCATATCTATTTCCCAAATGAAGATTTAACCGCTACAGCGTTAACCAACATCGACACAAAACACCCTGGTCCCGCTTTATTAGACATGATAGCACTACAATTAAATTTATCCCCTAGGCCAGTAAATAGTCAAAAAGCAAAGGCTATAGCAGCATCTTTAGTTGGAAGTTATCGATCTTCCGATTCAAAAATTTTAAAAATTTCATTTGAAAAAGGAACACTTTATTCTCAATATGAAGGTGAAGATAAACTAAAAATCATCCCTCGGGAAAACAACTCGTACTCTTATGAGTGTACTGAAAATTACTTTCAGCTTAGAGAAAACAATGGGAAACATGAAATCGTCCCAGTGTATTTATATCAAGGTGAACAAGAAGCACTTGTTAAATTACAATTATGAAAATAGGCTCAGGTTATCAACGGCTACTCATGGCACTTTTCAGCCTATCAAAAATATAGAACTATTCGTTTATTCGTCATTTTCACTGGGTTTTATTCGATGGCTCGGGTAACCGAATAATACCCTGCTCTTTTCGCTAAAATTTGTTGCTGCTTGTAATTGTTTTAGCATTATCCGCCATTGCATCACGCTTATCGTCCAAGGGTTTACGCTATCGCAATGGCCTATGATGCCGTACTGGTTTTGTTCTTTGTCGCGCTCTGCTGCGAAGGTGCCAAAGAGTTTATCCCACACGATTAATACCCCGGCAAAGTTCTTATCTATATAGCCTTTGTTGATGGCGTGATGCACGCGATGATGTGAAGGCGTATTAAAAATATGCTCAAGCCATCCTAACTTACCAACTATCTGAGTATGTACAAAAAACTGAAAGGCTAAGTTAATCGCAACTATCATGAGCAAAAATGTTGGTTCAAAACCAATAATGATCATAGGCAGCCAAAATAGCCACATGCCAACAACGGGATAGAAAATGCTTTGTCTAAATGCGGTGGTGAAGTTCATTTTTTTTGAGCTATGGTGAACAACGTGGGCCGCCCAAAACCAATGAATATGATGGGATGTACGGTGAAACCAATAGTATAAAAAATCTTGTAACACAAAAGCGATGAGCACATTCAGTGCATTCAATTCAATATTGAACAGTGAATACTGGTGTAACCAATAAAACAAAGGCAATAAAAACACTAAGGCGAGTGCGTCACTGAGCTGATGCATCAAGGCGAGCGCGATATTCGCCAATGAGTCTTTAAGCAAATAATAATGACGAAATTTAACAAATTCATAAATAATAAAAGCGAAAAATACAGGACTAAATGCCAGTAAAATAACTTCAACAGGCATCGCAATACGCCTTAAGCTTTATTAATGCGCGCTGCAAATCCTGTGTTATTAACGCCTTTAATAGCCAAGTCGGCTGCCAAAATTTAGCATCACAGTTAATCACATAAACTAACTGACACCCTGCTTTTAATGGCGTTAGGTGAATTTTCGCATGGTGATTTTTAACCGGAGATTGCCCAGCAATATAATACTCGATGCTGTATTGTTCGGTGTGTTTTACATGTTCAATAAATTGATAACCCAGCATTTTGACCTGCCGACGCCAGATACCGGTGTGCGCAGGAAGAGTTGCAAATGATGCATTAAAAAAGCGATCTAAGTGCTCATGATCAAGTAATGTGGCTACGACTAATTCGGCAGAACATTGCAATGTTTGTGTTTGTGATATGCAAATTGCCATGAAAACCTAACTCACACCTTTAACCAATTAATAGCACTAGCATAACGGGAATATTGCTGGCAGACTTGTGGTAAAGCGACAAGTTTTTGTCTTTAGGCGACACCCATGAATACAACTTCAGCTATTTATTTTGCTAGTGTGCTCCACTATTTAACGCAGTTGGGTTTTTGCAAGCAAACTTGTTTACAGCAAATAGGCTTCTCACAGTTTGCTAGCAGCGTTCATGGTGATCGTGTTTCATTAATGCATTATCAAGCCATATTAGAACTGGGCAAGCAGTATTGTGATGATCCACTATTTGGTTTTCATTTAGGTCAAGATATACGCACAGCGGATTATGGTGTATTAGGCTATTTAATTGAATCTAGCCGTGATTTAGCTGCTGCCATTGATTCTTTATTACACTACGACACCCTAGTTGCGGATATTGGCACAGCCAAATTTAGCCACAATACTGAGGTTGCAACAATATGTTGGACACCCAATCAACAGTGTTCAGAGCAGGTGGTTCTTCGCAATATGACAGCTTGGGTCGCTGTGGTACGACATCTATTAGATCCACATCTTGCCCCGAGCTGTTTACACTTAGAGCACTCGTTTACTCAGCAACAGTTACAGCAATTAAGTGAATGGTTTGGTTGTGACGTTAAAGGCGGCATGACTGTCAATAAGATTGATTTCCCACATGATTATTTGCAGTTTAAATTTTCCAGTGATAACCCACTAATGCACCACGCCTTAGTGCAACTATCGCAAGAGCAATTAGTCGATATTCAAGCCGTGCAATTGGTATCACAACGTGTATTAAGTATTTTAATGAGCAAACAAGACTTACAAGGGGTTGACCAACAACGCATTGCCAATGCATTAAATTTAACCCCGAGGACATTGCAGCGAAGGTTAAAAAATGAAAACTGTACGTTTGCACAGCTGCGCGATCAAGAACGAAAACGACGTTATGAGTTATTGGTTGAAGGTCACAGTTTGGGGGCAATTGCAGCTATACTTGGCTTTAATGAACAAAGCTCTTTTAATCGAGCTTTCAAACGCTGGTATGGGTGTGCGCCTAAAAAATTTAAACTTAATGATGCCGACAATTAAATTTAAACCAGACTAAATTTAAATTTCAAACAAATAACCAGTGGCCACCGACAACGCGATTTCAATGAGTTTCATTACTCACCCTGCTGTTCAATAACAGCTAAAAGTGCACCATTTGGATCGGCAATAATAGCAAGAAATGCAAATTGCCTGATAAAAATTAACTCAGCGCCAATTTACCCAGTATGCAACAGTTACTCTTGATGCTCAAACTGGCCACGGTACACTTCAAATACCTTTAGTACAGTATGTTGTGCTTTATTAAGGCCATCAAACCAGGCATCAAAAATTTCATCATCTTCTTGATCACTTAATGCCAAATACTGTGCAAGCAATTCAACAATATCATTATGGGTGCAGCTTAATGGGTCAATTTGTTGTGCCAGTACACTATGATCACGACTACGTAATGTCTCCATAACGCCTTGATCAATTTCTTGGCGTTGCTCAGTCGGGTGTTCTTGAGTGGGTTCATTCATTATTATTTGCTTCCTTAACGCGGTTACATATTATTTATAACAGGCTAATTATCAATAGCTAGTTTTTTTGATCTGACTGCTTATTTTTTAGTTAAGTTGGCCAAATTAGCATCATTTCGCTACTTTTTTGCCTGCTTAAAATAGTATTTGCAAAGGATTCCTATTTACTATAAATTAGCGCTATACTATCACATAACATAAACTTTTTAGTAAAAGGCTTTTTATGAAACCTAATATTCACCCTGATTACCAAACCGTTGCCTTTCATGACACGGCTGCCGATAGTTACTTTATTATTGGTTCAACAATTAAAACGGAACGCACCATTGAGCTTAATGGTAAAATTTACCCTTACGTCCCTATCGATGTGTCAAGTGATTCGCACCCGTTTTATACCGGTAAGCAAAAATCGGCATCAACAGATGGTCGAGTTGCAGCGTTTAATCGCCGCTTTAAAAACTTAGGGAGCAAATAATCATGAAAGTATTGAGTTCATTGAAAAGTGCGAAAAACCGTCCTGGTTGTCAAATCGTGAAGCGTAAAGGTCGCGTGTTCGTGATCTGCAAAGACAATCCACGTTTTAAAGCCGTACAAGGAATGAAAAAGAAAGGGAGAAAATAAAACCACTCATGCAACAAGGTGCGCCTATAGTAAGGCGCACAGCGTATTTTACTTACCAAATAATAATTCCCAAAACCCTGGTGGCTCATGTAATTTATGATATTGCTTACGTAAGCCATCAATGGCTTTTAAAGGTCCTTTTGCTGCATCTAAACCTGTTTCATTGGCTAATTTTTTAGCTAATTCCGCTTTCGCAATCACTTTATCTAAACCTTGCAGTGACTGCTCGGCTTGTTTGTGAAAAGTCGCACTCTTACTTCGCTTAACCAGCGTAATAAACTCATCGATCGCAGTATTGAATTCCGGCAGTTGGGTTGCTTCAACACTGTGTTTATAGGCAAGTCCCATATTTTTCATATGAGCTTCAAGATCAAAATCATCGCTAGCAAATATACTTGGGGCAAACAACAGTGCCACAAGGCACAAAAATACTTTCATAATAATCCTAACAGTTACAGCTCAACAAGATGAAAAACCATTATACACCGCAGCAGCTGTGAATATAACCTTGCATTGAGTGTGGTGAAAACTAATTTTGTGTTAGAATATCGCTTTGTTGATGTAACGTGTTTTGAGTTTAGATTTAATGCAACGATTGAAAAACCATTGGCTATTTTTATTAGCCTGTTTAATTGTCAGCCCTCACAGCGTCGCGGCATTAAATATTATCTTTGTAAATCCAGGTTTTGCCGATTCATCTGCTGAAATAAACACCACAGGTAACTTTTGGTTCAAAGTGTCTAAAATTATGCGTAATGCAGCGGATGACTTAGATATAAACTTGCATATTAAATACGCAAATCGTAATCATATCTTAATGAAAGAACTTATTAGCCAGGCAATTAAAGACCAGCCTGACTATTTAGTTGTGGTAGATGAAAAAAGTGTTGTCAGTAAGTACTTATCAAAATTAAATACCAAAAATATCCCTATTTATTTTTTATATAGCCGCCCTGCTATCGGAAAATTTATATCGTTACAACGTGATGGCGTTAATATTATTGGCAGTGTCATACCGGATAATTATGCTGCTGGGAAAACTCTTGCACAACAGTTGCTTATAGAACACACAACAACATCGACTCAACCAGCTAATATGCTTGCTCTTATCGGTGACTATACTACTCCCGCATCGCTAGAACGTGTATCAGGCTTAGATGAATTTATTACACAACATGATGAAGATGTAAACTTTATAGGAAAAGAGGTTGCCAATTGGTCTGAACAGGAAAGCTATATAAAAACCTTAGCGTTTATGGAGTTTGCTCCTGAAATCAATATTATATGGTGCGCAAATGATGCTATCGGGTTTGGTGTAAAAAGAGCATTACAAGCGCACAATAGAGCCCATAAGGTAGTTGTTGGTGGCATGAATTGGGACTCTGTACCACAAGGTATCGAAGCGTTAGATATAACACTGGGTGGCCATGTGCTATTAGGTGCTTATGCACTTATTAATATCGTTGATCATCATAACGCTCACATCTACTTAAACCATACTAAGTTAGCCATTTTTAATAACCTTACAGCTGAAATCGAACCACTTGCAAAGCACATCAATGAAACTGATTTAGCTGATATTGATTTTTCTCAATTCAGTAAAACAGCCACTGATCCGCAACAATTTACAATAGCCAACCTCGTCAAAGCACTTAACAAATAACACTGTAAAGGGGATTTACAGTCCTTACAGTAACACCGCCGTTTTCACTAAAGTAGCCAACTATTGTCGATTCGATAACCATAGCGGCTGATAAGGTGCAAGTTCAAAACTTTGTTGCCCTAGATCTATTGTCTGTGCAGAGATAAGTTCAAACCACTGCTCAGTATCAATTAAGTTCAAGTCAGCTAACAACAGAGTCTGCGGCTCATCGCTAATATTATAAACACAAAAAATACTTTGCCTACGGTCTATGCTTTGACGCCAAAAACCAAATAAAGCCCCAGTTAAATGTAAGGTAAATTGCGTCGCATTAGGGTGAAAGGCATCTTGCTGTTTACGAATAGCCAGTAAATGATTAATTTGAGTAAATACGTGATAGTGATGACTTGATAGATCTGCAAGCTTTTCTAGCAATGCTGACTCTTGCCAACGATGACGGTTAATACAGCGGTTATGCTGGCTGTTTTCAAAGCGTTCATAATCATTAGTTGTGCCTAGTAAACTATGAATATAAAGCCCAGGAATGCCTTCGAGGGCAAACATAATAGCGTGAGCACAAGCAAAACGCTGTAATCCCCACTTATCCACGCCTTTGTGTGTACCTTGTAAAGCATCGAATAGCGCAATATTAAGTTCATATGGTGAACTGGTGCCATTATTCGCGGTGCGCATTGACACTTTTGCACCAAAACGACTAACCGTATTAACCATTTTCCCTAGTTCATCCTCGTCAAGCAGGCCCTCAGCAGGACGCAGACCAATTCCATCGTGAGAAGCAATAAAATTAAAGTAGGCAGTACCATTTTGCGCTGGCGGCATACTCATCATCCAATGTTTGAGCGCTTTACTGTCACCACTGAGCAAGGTATGCAATAGCAAAGGAGGTAATGAAAAATTATAAATACAATGGGCTTCATTGGCATTGCCAAAGTAAGATAAATTTTCACGATTTGGAATGTTAGTTTCAGTGATTATGATTGCACTTGGCTCTAAATGCTCTATTAGCGTTCGCAGCAATCTGATCACTTCATGGGTTTGCGGTAAATTAATACAAGAAGTATTAAGTTCTTTCCACAAAAAGGCCACAGCATCAAGGCGAAATATCTTTACGCCATTATCAAGGTAATGACGAATAATACCTACAAACTCATTAAGTACCAGAGGATTGGCAAAGTCTAAATCAACTTGATCAGGACTAAATGTACACCACACATGGCGCTCCCCAAGTGCCGTTTGCACTGTATTGAGTAACGGTGATGTTCTAGGCCTAACGACCTGAGATAGGTCATCATGCAAATTAGCAGTTTTAAAGTAACTTAAGCCAGGTTCTTTCCCTTGCATGAAGTTTTCAAACCAGCGGCTGCGACTAGAGCAATGGTTAATAACTAAGTCAGCCATAAGCTTTACATCTTGAGCAATGCCTTGAATATCATCCCAACTACCAAGAGATTCATTCACTTGCACGTAGTTCATTACCGAAAAGCCCTCATCAGAGCTATAAGGGTAAAATGGCAAAATATGCAACGCGTTAATCGTTCCTGCGCATTGATTTTTCATAAACCGATGCAGAGTATGTAACGGTGGTTCACTTGGCACAGCAACCGCCTGATCAGCATCGCGATAACGCATTATAGAATCGCCATAGGCAATCAAAATAACATCTTGCTGATCCCAACGATTTTTATGAGGCGTTGGGTCGCGGACTGGGTCATCCCTTAACATGGTGGTGATCAACATGCTTGCGAGCGCATCAATACTCATACATAAGTCAACACCCTCATATATACTGGTTAGGTGTTGTTCAACCCGCTGTTCAAATAACGCCTTACTCATTACCCTACCTCGTTGTTTATAAAAGTTTTTATTATTTATCCGTATTTTCTGCTCTAGTACCGTTATGAAAACTCTTTATTATCAAGCTCTACTGCTTCTTCCAAGCGCGCAAACACATCTGGCATTGCTGATGCTACGCGATTCCAACTTGGCACAAACGGCGCTTCCATTGGGTGCTGTAAAAAGTGCTGGCCAGCATTCATGATGTTTTGCGCAAACATTTCGACTGCTTTTTCTTCTTGGTGAATATCAAGTTTTAAGCCATTCATCATGGCATCGTTATGGTAGGTTTCGATAAAATCCAGCGCAATACGATAATAGGTTGCTTTGAGTGAGCGAATGGTTTCCGTAGTAAACGTAACTCCCTGAGTTGCTAGCTTACGAAACAGCGCTTTAGTGATATCAATCGACATTTTTGATAAGCCAGCCGCTTGATTATCCAGTGACAGTGCTTGGTGTTTATGATCATAGTTATCCGCTATATCAACTTGGCAGAGTCGGTTATGTGAGTAGTTGCGATACATTTCAGACAGCACACCAATTTCTAAGCCCCAATCACTGGGAATGCGAATATCGTTTAATACATCACGGCGAAACGAAAACTCACCCGCTAGGGGATATCTAAACGAGTCCATATATTCTAAGTAATCTGTGCTGCCTAAAATGGTTTTAAATGACCGTAATAGCGGCGTGACTAATAAGCGTGAAACGCGGCCATTAATTTTACCGTCCGCTGTACGTGGGTAAAATCCTTTGCAAAATTCATAGTTAAAACGTGGGTGGGCAACAGGATAAATTAACCGCGCTAATAAACTACGATCGTAAGTTAAAATATCACAATCATGCAACGCAATAGATTCAACTTTCGCGGTTGCTAATTTATACCCCATGCAATACCAAACATTACGCCCTTTGCCGAGCTCTCGCGGCGCAACACCGAGCGTTTGTAATTCTTTATCAAGCGCTTGTAAGCGTGGCCCTTCATTCCATAAAACGCGATGATGTTGGCCAAGTTCAGCAAAAAATTGTAACGCATGGCGATACTGGCTTTCATCGGCTCTATCTAAACCAATAGTAATTTGCGATAAATAAGGCACATGCTTTAATTCTTGCACGATATTTTGCAGTGCAGGTCCTTCCAGTTCGCTATAAAGCGAAGGTAAGATCAGCCCCATTGGCCGCTGTTTTGAAAAGCTAACCAGTTCGGCTTCTAGATCAGCAAGCGGTCGATCGGCAATATTATGTAACGTGGTTATGATGCCATTTTGGTAAAAATCAGCCATGTGATTGCTCCTGTTTAGACGCTAGTTGCGCTTTGATAACACTTAAATCTGATACTTCGTCGATCCACCCTTGCGGTGCCGGATGTTCACTGAGTAACCAAGGTTTTTGCGCTAACTTGGCTTTTGCTTTACTTGCTGGGTTATTGATTAAAATTGCAATGTCGGCTTCATCAAGCATCGCCATATCGTTTTGACTATCTCCCAATGCAATGGTGGTAAACGAATAGCGATAATGCTGTTTAAATTGATTAAGTAACCAATTTTGAGCTATGCCTTTATTAGTTCCACGATTAAGGTGGATAAAACGCCCACCTATTAATACCTCATAATCAAGTGGCTTGATTACGGCTAAAAAGTCCACTAATTGCTGCTCTGTCCCTTGCCAGAACAATGGATCAGAATATTCACGAATACGCGCAAGTTCACTTTGTTCAACACTCAAGCCGGTGATTTGACTCACTTCTTGCGCAGATAACTGACTAAACAAACGATAATAACCACTAAACTCGTGAGCGTGCGTTTGTAGCTCGTGCTGTAATTGTTTGCTGCTAGGTGATAATGCATAACGCCAATGCTCATCAAGTTCGTCACAGCCTATTGGTTTGAGATCAAAATAGAATTTAGGAATGTAAACTGCGGCGCCGTTTTCGATAATAAAAGGTTGCTTATGCCCTAATGATTTTTGTAATGCGTTTACCTCTGCAAAAGTTTTACTGGTATTAAACACCACAGTGATACCTGCGGCAGTTAATTCAGTTAAAAAAGGTTTAATTTCATCACAGTGGTAATCATTATGATCCAGTAATGTACCGTCTAAATCGGTAAAAATAAGTGGCATCGAGGTATCATCGGCGCGTAACTTCATCGACGCAATATCACGTGATTTATCTAACGTCAGTAATGCATCAGCATGCTTTGCTAATTGGCTTAAATTTTCTCGGGTAATACGTTCAAAGTGGGAGATAAAGCGCACTAATTGTGTCTCGTCAAAGGTGCCTTTGCCCGCTCCTTTTTTATTGAGTAACTTTTGTTCTTGCTCTAACCGCCAGCCATAGACATCCGCAAACGATGGTGCTTGTAGCATCACAGTGTAATCAATCATGGCAAATACATCTTGATACTCATTAGCTAAACAACTGTTCACACAACGTCGCCAAATCCCTTCTAAGTCTTCATGTTCCTCTAATTGATTAACGGGCTGATGCAATTGATACGGCTGCTGAGCTTCGCTACCAACACACCAACCTTCAAAAATAATGATATCCATAGCTTGCTCGGTGACCGGCCATAATGATTTTTCAATCGGATCATCTGTTTGCTTATCAAATTGAGGCAGCGAAACGCCGACTTTACCTTGTAACAATTCGCTGAAAGTGCGCTTCATTAAGGTGGTATCGTGAGTACCTGGCACACCACGCGTTGCAAATAAAGGATGAACATCTTGTGCCAGTTGTAAGCGGTGGTCGCGGCTGTGATAAAAATCATCAATCGATATCGCAATGCTGTTTAATCTAGTATTACAATTAAACCAGGTAACTAAAAAGTCAGCTAAGGTTGATTTTCCCGAGCCTTGACACCCATTTATGGCCACCAGCATAGCTCGCCCAGTTGGTTTCAAACGAAGAATATCTTCTGCTAACGGAGCAAAATACTGCTCGCTTAAATATTGATATTTAAGCGGTAGCTGATGCTTCGCTAAAAACGGGGTAATATCCACAATATTGGCCTCTTGCATAATCGCTCCTGATCAGTATGACACTGTTAACAGGATAAATGCAGTTAGTAGACCACTATTTAAATACCTTTACTTTTAATGAGTTAAAAAAATAGCGCATTTAAAATGCGCTATTATGGTGCAACGTAATTACGATTTGAGCAGTTATTACGCAGGCTTTTCAGCCTTTGGTAACACTAAATTAAGCACAATCCCCAAAATCGCACATAAACTAACACCTTGCAGGCTAAATTCACTGCCGCCGATGTGCATACCGCCAATGCCACACACCAAAATTAGCGCGACAATGGTTAAATTACGTGGCGCGGTTAGGTCTTCACCCGATTTAACCAGCGAATTTAAACCAACCACTGCAATTGAGCCAAACAGTAAGATCATAATGCCACCCATAACAGGCACAGGGATGGTTTGTAACCCAGCGCCCATTTTAGCTACAAATGCTAAAATGATGGCGATTATAGCCGTCCACATCATCACTTTTGGATTAAAATTGCGAGTTAACATCACCGCTCCAGTCACTTCTGAATAGGTGGTATTAGGCGGGCCGCCAAAAATTGATGCCGCCGTAGTGGCTAGACCATCACCAAACAATGTGCGGTGTAAACCGGGCTTTTTAAGGTAGTCTTTATTGGTTACTTGGCTAATTGCCATCATATCGCCAATATGTTCAATAGCAGGTGCAATAGCAACCGGCACCATAAACAGTACCGCCTGCCATTTAAATTCTGGCCACGTAAATGCAGGCATTGCCAACCACTGAGCATTCGTTACGGCATCAAATTGGACGATGCCCATCACTAAAGACAAGCTATAACCCGCTATAACACCTGCTAAGATAGGAATAAGTTTAAATACGCCCTTACCCCACACTGCAAATACTAAAGTGATTAATAGCGAAAATGCCGCCACCCAAATTGCTTGCTCATACGGGATCAGTTGTATTGCACCATCGCCACTTTTACCCATTGCCATATTCACTGCAACTGGCGCAAGCGCTAAACCAATTACCATGATCACAGGGCCTACTACAACCGGCGGTAAAATTTTATGCAGGGCAGCAACGCCTTTTAATTTAACTAAAATACTGAGCAACATATACGCACCACCGGCGGCCATTAAGCCGCCCATGGTGGCAGGCACACCCCACATTTGTACACAGGCAATAATAGGCGCGATGAATGCAAATGAAGATGCTAAAAAGATCGGCACTTGGCCTTTGGTGACAACATGAAATAGCAAGGTGCCAATACCAGCGGTAAATAACGCGACATTGGGATCTAAACCAGTGAGCAGTGGCACCAGTACCAAGGCGCCAAATGCCACAAACAGCATTTGCGCCCCAGTTAGCATTGTTTTGATTGAGAAGGTCGATTTATCCACGTTTACACAGTGCCAAAAATTTTATCGCCTGCATCACCAAGGCCAGGAATAATATAGCCTTTTTCATTTAAGTGGCTGTCTAATGATGCGGTAAAAATTTCCACATCAGGATGAGCTGCCAGAGTTTTTTCAACTCCTTCAGGTGCAGCAACCAATACAATCACTTTAATTTCTTTACAGCCCGCTTTCTTTAGCATGTCGATAGTGGCAATCATCGAGCCACCTGTTGCTAGCATAGGATCGATGACTAAGCTTAAACGCTCATCTATTTTGCCTACTAGCTTTTCAAAATATGGAATTGGCTCTAAGGTTTCTTCGTTGCGCTGCAAACCAACCACACTGACTTTAGCCGCCGGTAATAACTGCATAACGCCATCCATCATGCCAAGGCCAGCACGAAGAATTGGCACTACGGTAATCTTTTTGCCTTTAATATGCTCTACGTCTAATGGATTACCATCCCAACTGGTGATTTGTACTTTTTCAAGTGGCAGGTTTTTAGTCGCTTCATAGGTTAATAAAGTACCGACTTCAGAAGAAAGTTCACGAAAGCTTTTGGTACTGATCCCATGCGCACGCATAAGGCCTAATTTGTGTTGCACAAGGGGATGATTAATTACATGGATTGTCATAATAGTGCCTAAAATAAAAATAAACTGGGCTTATTTTAGCTTAAAAAATTCCACGAGACTTTAAAAAAGCATGATCCGTGCAATAAAAGTAGTATTTAATCGCTCTAACACAACGCTTTTATCTCATTTAGTGCAACAATTATTATTTTTTAAAGTAACGACACTATGGCTAATCGCTTTTCTCACTAACCGCTTAGTGATCTATAAGCATCCAGAACAAAGTAAAGTCCAGCAAACTACTTTGATAACTATGTACAAAACTTCCACCATCGCTGGCAGGCGTGCATGCTACGCGCATTACAACATGCTTTTAGCGTAGCAATAGCTGATCACTGCTGTAAAATTTGCTCCATCACCCAGCTGGTATGTGTCGCTGAATGGCCTGTTGACGGATGTGCCGCATTTTCACGTAATGACGACGCCATATTTTGCACATGATATTGCTGAATATGAGGCGGGTTTTCTATCTTGTACTGGACTTCGCCTTTATCGCTAATAACCGTAATAGCTTGTTCGTCAAACACACTAAAGCTGATCTCGCCCTTCTCACCATACACACTAACTACATCAAATCGTGAGAAACCACCAAAATTCCAGCTGCCAGAGCCAGTAATGCCATTTTTATGTTGCCAACACGCAGTGATTGCATCAAAAGCGCCATATAAATTTTGCTGGTTTGTTGCCAGCCCTTTTACTTGTTCATAATCACCAAATAGATAACCGAATAAATCCAGGCCATGGCTGGCTAAATCATCAAAATAGCCCCCTGGAGCAATGATTTTATCGGTACGCCAATTGTACTCACCTGATCTATCTTGCTCGCTGGCCGCTTTACTCAAGTGCCAATTAACATGGCGTACTTGGCCGATTTCGCCAGCATCTATAAGACTCTTTATTTTATTAAAGCGCGGTAAAGAGCGACGATAATACGCCACATACAAAGGAATATTTTTACTACTAAAAGCTTCAAGAATAACTTCACTTTGCGCCAATGTAGGCGCCAGTGGTTTTTCAATACAACACGGCTTGCCCGCAGCCGCCACTTTTAGCGCCAGTTCCAAGTGACTATCTGGGGGTGTGGCGATATACACAGCATCAATCTCAGAACTTGCGATCAATTCATCGACCGTTTTAAATACCATAGGCACGTTATGGCGTTTTGCGTAATCCTCAGCAAGTGCGATATCTCGTCGAGTAACGCCTTGTAGCACAAAGCCTTCTGTGTGTTGATACGCAGGGCCACTTTTCACTTCAGTGACCGCACCACAACCAATCATTCCCCAACGAACCTGTTTCGTCATTTCGCTTTGCTCCCAAAGTCTGTTATTTGCATCGTGTTAAAGTGTTTGCGCATATAGCTATTAATTTTTACGTGCTCAGGGCTCCAGCCCATTAAAAATCGGTAAAAGTCAGCCCATGCAAGCGGCCATAATTTTTGCCATTCGTTAATCACAGCGGCCGTATATTCACTGTTGCCAAACGTCTGCATCGCATTGCTAAAGTGCTGAAAATAGTCAGCCAAATAATCATCTGCCGTATCCTCTAGCTGCTGTTCATTTAAACAGCTACCCAAAAAGTACATCACATCAACAACACCAATGCCAGCACCAACATATTGAAAGTCATAACCTAAAACTTCCATAGTCGCACTATTAACAGCGAAGTTCGCGAGCTTGGCATCGCCATGGATCAATGTTTGATACTGACAAGCGCGCAGCGTTTTATCTATATTGTAAGCGTGGTGTTTAATTGCACTGTCGGCCATTTTTTCATATTCATCTGGCCGAGTCGCTAAATGCCAGTAACTCCCCTGCAGCCAAAGGCCATCAGCTTTAACTTGAAAATGAAAGGCATGAAAATACCCAAGCCATCTTATAATAGCTACAACATGTGCATGATTTGCTTGCGCATTAGTAAAGCCATAAGCTGCAAAATCAGCAAATACTAACACCTTTTGCTGTTGATGCTCTAAGGTATTATAACAACTTAACGCACGCGCTTGTGCTGGTAAGTTCGAGGCATACTGCTGATACCAATGAAACTCCACTTCATAAGAATGCCGCTTGCGGTTAATGGCAAACTCACTTTGAGTGATCCGAGGATGATTAATATGATCGGGCACACTAATCGCTTTGATCACACAGGCTTTACCATCTAAACAGCAACGCACTATTTCACCACAGCCGCTCCATAAAGCAGTGATTGTTTCAGTGATTTTAATATTTTTATAATGAAGGCTAATTAAAGGCAGATAAGACATACACACCAACGTTTACGCAACTAGTGCGTAGTATGGCATAAACTGTTGCAGAATAAAGGGGTTAGCTACATTGGTGAGCAGTCATGTAAAAACTGATCACGAAAAAGCCCACACAAAATTGCATGGGCTTAAAAGATAAAAGCGCCCGAACTGCTGGGCGCTTACATTGTTGAATTAATTTTTTAAACCAAGTTGTTACTGATTTACAACGCTTTTCAGTGGATTCACTGGCTGGGCGTTTTCGTCTAATAAGTTCATATCAAAATCAAACTCATCAACACGAATCGCGCGTTCACGTTTGATGTTGTAATCAATCAGTTTAGCGTATTCTTCCTCAGTGATTACGTTAGCAACAAGTGCATTATCTAACGTTAGTGCAAAACGAATGCCTGGTTTAATTGTTTTTGCACGCAGTGCTTTTTTCACTTTTGCGAGTAAGTCTAAACAGCCCATTTTCGCTTTATACGCTTGCTCGTTGATGTAATGGCCATCACCTTCAATCGGTTTCACTAAGTGCGTAATTTGCTTTTTAAATGCCGTGTCGAGCTGCGCTTGTGTTGCTAATTCGCGAATTAAATCATCGCTAATTTTTGGCATTTTAGTTGAGTAGTTCATGGTAATAAAACGCATAAACTTACGTGTGCCACTTGCAGGGAAGTTGTCTAAAAACTTATGTAATGCTTGTTCGGCGCTTTGTAATGCAAAACGTGTTGCGTAGTGGAAGTAAGGCGCTGCTTGCTCGCGTTCACTGCTTGCTATTTTTTGCTCATAATATTTAATTGATGCCATCGCCGCATATAAGAAGCTCATTACATCGCCTAAACGGGCTGATAGCATTTCCGCTTGTTTAAGTTTACCGCCAAGTACCAGTAACGAGAAATCTGCATAGACTGCTAATTTAGCTGATAATTTATGAGCTGCTTTTTCATATTCACGTACTTCTGGCAGTGGTGAATTAGCACCTGCTGTAAATGGTAATACGCCTAAACGAAATGCACGTAAGCTGTTTGCTACGCTATAACCGACTGTTTTACGTAAAATACGGTTAAATTCTTTATCCGCGTTTTTATCTTCGCTGTGAATTGATTCAACCATAGATTGTAAATATGGGTGACAACGCATTACACCTTGACCAAAGATCATCAGGTTACGGGTCAGAATGTTTGCACCTTCCACCGTAATGGCAATTGGTTGTGCAACATAGCCACTTGCTAACGTATTTTGCGGGCCATTTTGAATCGCTTTACCGGCTTGAATATCCATTGCTGAGTCAAGCACGTCGCGGCCAATTTCAGTCATGTGATATTTTGCAATTGCCGTCACAACTGACGGTTTTAAGCCCATCCCTAAACCTTCGGTAGTTAGTACACGCATTGCTTCTTGTAGGTAGGTTTTACCAGCAATATCTGCGAGTTTTTCTTGAATACCTTCAAACTGACCAATCGCTAAACCAAATTGTTCACGTACCGCGGCGTATTCTGAAGCACCTTTAAAGGCCACTTGTGAAGAACTCACACCTAATGCCGGTAATGAAATACCACGGCCAGCGCCTAAGCAGCTAACCAGCATTTGCCAACCACGGCCGATGTTCTTTTGCCCACCAATGATAAAGTCCATTGGTACAAATACTTTGTTACCACGTGTAGTACCGTTGTAAAAACGAATGCCCATAGGATCATGGCGATTACCAAGTTCAACACCTGGGTGCTCTTTTGGAATAAGTGCACAGGTAATACCGAGGTTTTCTTTACCGCCTAGCAAACCATTTGGATCCACTACTTTAAATGCTAAACCAAGCACGGTGGCAATCGGTGCTAGGGTGATATAGCGTTTGTCCCAAGTGATCTCAAGGCCAAGTACTTCTTCGCCGTTGTACATGCCTTTAGTCACTGTGCCTAAATCTGGAATACCGCCAGCATCAGAGCCTGCTTCTGGGCTAGTGAGTGCAAAACATGGAATATCACGGCCATTCGCTAGGCGTGGTAAATAATGCGCTTGTTGCTCTTTAGTACCAAAGTGCAGTAGTAACTCACCAGGACCTAAGGAGTTAGGCACCATAACCGTTACTGCAACCGCAGAGCTTTTCGTTGCAATGGTTCCCACGATTGTTGAGTTTGCATATGGGCTAAACTCTAAGCCACCGAATGATTTAGGAATGATCAGTGAAAAGAAACGTTCTTTTTTCAGAAAATCTAAAATGTATTCAGGTAAGTGGATACCGTTTTGAATTTCAGTGTCATCGATCATACCCAATAGTTGTTGTAATGGGCCATCGATGAATGCTTGTTCATCTGCGCTTAAAACTGCGGCAGGTACTGCACGTAAAGCGTCAAAATCTGGCTTACCTTGGTAGATAGAGCCTTCTAACCACACATCACCCGCATCGAGGGCTTCTTGTTCAGTGATAGAAATAGTTGGTAATACTTTTTTTAATTTTGTGCGTAAACTCATGATTAACTCATCCGACCAGATAACAATACCTCTATTACGTCATAAAAATCAGATTAGATCAATTGCTCTAACCAAATTTTTAACAGTTTTTTCAATTTATTTTTCTTGGGAAAATCTAAGCTATTGAATAAAAAGAGCTAACGCTTGTACGCTGAAAAGTATTTAGTTGATTTTTTTTACTAAAAAACACTAAAATAATTAAGCCTCAGCAACAACAGAAACAAAATGAGGGAAAACAAAGATACGTTAAAGTTTCTGCAAGGGAGTAGTGTTAGCCTATCGATTGTTAACTAACACTGTAAATTACCACTAAAAGTCGGCTAATTTGCCATTACACAGTTTTAGTAATGTATTTGGATCAAGTGCAATTTCAAGGCCGCGTTTACCAGCGCTTACATAGATAATATTAAACTGCTTTGCGCTACTATGGAGATAAGTTGCTAAGCGCTTTTTTTGTCCTAATGGACTTACGCCTCCGAGAATGTAACCGGTGCTATTTTCGACTTTTTGCGCAGCTGCCAGCTGCACTTTTTTAGCCCCGCAGGCTTTCGCTAACAGCTTTAAATTAACTTGCTGCGTTACCGGTGTGATTGCCACAATTAACTGCTGCGCGTTCGTTTCAAGTACTAAGGTTTTAAATACTTGCTCTGCGGGTAAGGCTAACTTTTCAACCGCTTCTAAGCCAAAACTGTGTGCGTTTGCATCATGCTCATAACTGAGTACCTCAAAGGGGACTCGGTGTTTTTTTAACAGCTGTGTTGCTGGTGTCATAATTACCCCTAACGAATTGTAAGCTGTTTAACGTTAGCAAAAAAAGAGTACCTAAATACTCTTTTTTAACAATTAATGTGTTAGCTAAATAATATTCACAACGGGGATCAAACGGCTCTTAGCAGCCATTTTGTTGCCATAGATACGCATAGAGCTGACGGCTAAGGCAACCACAACAGCGCAGCCAAGTAGCCAAAATGCCGAGAACATCGGTGCTTGCTTAAAGTTACCCACTTGATACACCACTGAAGCCGTTATATAAGCAAGGCCCGTTGACCAGGTTGCCACAAATAGCATCCATTTCATTCCTGCTTCACGATACATAGCGCCCATTACGGCCACACATGGAGTGTACAACAGCACAAACACTAAATAACTAAATGCTGCCAGTTGGCTACTAAAGAGGTTTTCCATGGTAGTAAAAGTAGCGATATTCACTTCTTGATCAATCGCAGCGCTGCTTTGATCACTCACAACCGTGACATTTAAACCCAGCGGATCGAGTAAATTGGCAAACACATCGGTTAGATTAGCAGAAATGCTGGCAAACGCCTCACCGACTTTATCGATAACATTAACATCGTCGCTATCGGTAGCAGCTACGCCATCTAAATTAGCATATAAGCTGTCTAAGGTACCTACCACGGCCTCTTTAGCAAATACCCCAGTAAATATACCCACGGTTGCAGGCCAGTTATCTTGCTCTACCCCGATAGGAGCAAACACCGGCGTTGCCACTTTAGATATTTCGCTGAGCATTGATTTATCTGTATTGTCATTACCAAAGGTAAAATCGCTGCCAATTGAGCTTAATATTTTTAAAATTACAAACACCACAATAATGGTTTTACCCGCGCGCAAAGAAAAGCTTTTTAACCGCTCCCACGCTTTGTAAAGCACGCCTTTTGCAGTTGGCATATGATACGCTGGCAACTCTAAAATAAATGGCGTTAACGTGGGTGTGAATAAGGTATTTTTCAGCACTAAGCCGGTTAATACCGCCATCACAATACCCAATATATACAGGGCGAACACTAAGTTTTGGCCATTAGTAGTAAAAAAGGCAGCCACAAATAGCGCATACACACTTAAGCGCGCGCCACATGACATAAACGGTGACATCGCTATCGTCAGTAAACGATCTTTATGAGTTTCTAAGGTTCGTGTTGCCATCACCGAGGGCACATTGCAGCCAAAACCCACAATCAATGGCACAAACGCTTTACCGGGTAGGCCAATGGCACGCATTAACCTATCCATAATAAATGCAGCTCGCGCCATGTAACCTGAATCTTCAATAAAGGCTAAACAAAAGTATAAAAAGCCAATCACCGGAATAAAGGTAGCGACAAGTTGAATACCACCGCCTAAACCGTCGGCCAGTAAAGCGCGAAGCCAATCGGGTGAACCTAATGAGCTAAGCAGCTGGCCAAAGCCATCGACTAAAATAGCGCCTACGGCGATATCAAAAAAATCTATAAACGCCCCACCAACATTAACCGCAATGGTAAACATTAAGTACATGATCGCTAAAAAAATCGGAATGCCTAAAAAGCGGTTGATCACAACAGCATCAATTTTATCGCTGATCGTTTCACTGGCAATGCCTTTGCCATTTTGAGTCAGTTCAGCGAGCTGGTTGGCAAACTCATAACGGCCATTGGCAAACAATACATCTAGTTGGTGATGGTCGGCAAATTGTGAAAACTCAGCTTCAGCCACTGATAAAGTCTGTTGATCAGCATAACCAAAACAGCTTTCATCTTGCTCTAATAATCGCAGTGCAAGCCACTGACTATCAACGTTTGCTAAAGGCGCGCTATGTGCCGCTAAACTTGTGGTGATATTATTTACAGCTTGCGTTACCTTTTCATCATAACTTGGCTGCTGTGCTGATACTTTTTTAAATTTTAAACCTTGCGCTATACACTCTTTTAAGGCGCTGATGTCTTTTTTATTATTTGCACTTAGGGCAATTACAGGGCATCCGAGGCGTTTTTCAAGTGCTTGAGGATCGGTTGTTAAACCATTGCGCTTTGCTACATCCACCATGTTTAATACCACGACCAATGGTACTTTCATTTCAAGTAACTGGGCTGTAAGGTATAAATTACGCTCAAGGTTTGATGCGTCAATAATATTAATGATCAGTTGCGATTCACCACTGAGGGCATAATCGCGGGCAATCTTTTCATCCAACGGGGTTTGGGCATTAACATCCAACGAATAAGTGCCCGGTAAATCCACTAAATCAACATGCTGATCGGCCACTTTAAATTGACCAATTTTTTTGTCGATAGTCACACCTGACCAATTACCTATTTTTTGTTTGCTGCCGGTTAACGCATTGAAGAGTGTGGTTTTACCACAATTAGGGTTGCCGATAACGGCAATGTTTGGATTCATACTGCGAGTTCCAAATTAATTGATTTTGCTTCGGCTTTGCGAAGGCTCAGCACAGTGCCACGAACTTTGACAATCATAGGATCGCCAAACGGAGAAAAGCGTAATACATGAACAGGAGCACCCGGCGTTAAACCCATCGCAAGTAATTTTTGCCGTAACAAACTCGCATTGGGATCAATGCTTACTACAGAGCCGTGTTGGCCTATTACTAATTTGTCGAGCGTTACCATGCCATTTCATTTCACTAAATACATCAATGGCGCTGATTTTACGCCGATTATTCAATCATGCAAGTGAGACTAATTATCATATCGATAAGCATGCTAAATAAAGCGACAAAGACACATAATACCAATCGTGTTAAGTTACTGACCATTTATAGCGACAGATAAATGGAGTGATAACAAGGCATAAATTTTGACATGTAGTTGTTCTACTTAAAAAAATTATAACGCAGTTAGCGCTTTATTTAGCTCGCTAGAATGGTTAAATATTTAAGTCGATTGGTATAATTACCTATTTTTGTTAGTCAATAAAAAATGGCGCCATTTGGCGCCATTTTTATGTTAAATAACTAAGTATTACTTGGTTAGGTCATCAAAGAACTTTTTTACACCATCAAAAAAGCCTTTTTCTTTTGGACGGTTTTTTGAACCATCCTTACCCATACTTACTTCAAGTTCTTGTAGTAGCTCGCGCTGACGTTCATTTAAGTTAACGGGTGTTTCAATCACCACTTTACAAATCAAATCACCAACTGCACCACTGCGTACAGACTTAACGCCTTTACCACGCATCCGGAACATTTTACCGGTTTGGCTTTCAGTTGGGATCTTTAACTTAGCACGGCCATCAAGTGTTGGTACTTCAATTTCGCCACCTAACGCTGCTGTGGTAAAGCCAATTGGCACTTCACAGTATAAGTTATTGCCATCTCGCTCAAAGATGCGATGCTCACGTACAGATACTTGCACGTACAAATCACCGGCAGGAGCGCCATGCGCACCAGCTTCACCTTCACCTGACAAACGAATACGGTCGCCAGTGTCAACGCCTGCTGGAATTTTAACTGATAAAGTTTTAGTTTTCTCAACGCGGCCCTGACCGTGACAGCTATTACATGGATCAGAAATAATCTGACCTGTACCCTGACAAGTTGGGCACGTTTGTTGTACAGCGAAGAAGCCTTGGCGCATTTGCACTTGCCCTGCACCATGACAGGTCGTACATGTTTTCGGTTTAGAACCCGCTTTAGCACCACTGCCATCACATGGTGAACAACTCACCCAGGTTGGCACTTTAATTTCAACTTCTTTACCACGAACCGCTTCTTCCAAGCTTAAGTCCATGTTGTAACGTAAATCGGCACCGCGTTGCTGACGTGATTGACGACGACCACCGCCACCAAAAATATCACCGAACACATCACCAAAAATATCACCAAAATCACCTTGACCGTGGCCACCATGATGACCGCCACCACCACCTTGTTCAAATGCGGCATGACCATATTGATCGTACATCTGGCGCTTTTGCTCACTAGTGAGTATTTCGTAAGCTTCTTTTACTTCTTTGAACTTAGTTTCAAGTTCTTTATCGCCTGCGGTACGGTCTGGATGATATTTCATCGCTAAGCGTTTATACGCTTTTTTAATGTCTCTTTCGCTGGCATCTTTTGCCACACCAAGGACTTCATAATAATCGCGTTTTGACATATCTATCACACTACTCTTTTTGCTACTGCAGCATTGCTGCGGATAAATCGATAAATCGTATCGATTTACCATTAATTTTTAAAGCTATTGCCTGCAAGTCTTTACATGCAAAAGGCGCGTCAAGCTTGTGCCTGCGCGCCTAAGTTGTTCATCCTAACTTAAATTACGATATCAGTCATCGTGTTTTCAGTTAGGCGAAGCGCTAGTAACAATTACTTGTCGTCTTTCACTTCTTCAAACTCTGCATCAACTACATCGTCGTCTTGCTTAGTAGATTGTTGCTGCTTTGCGTCACCTTCGCCACCGGCTTGTTGAGCTTTAGCTTGTGCAATTTCCATTAATTTTTGTGACTTTTCAGCTAGAGCTTGAGTTTTAGCTTCAATCTCTTCTTTGTTGTCACTCTTAATGGCAGCTTCTAAATCTACAACGGCAGCTTCGATAGCCTCTTTATCTTCACTTGGCAGTGCATCGCCAGCTTCTTCAATTTGCTTACGCGTACCGTGAACCAACGCATCCGCTTGGTTACGAGCTGCAACTAGCTGTTCGAACTTTTTATCATCTTCTGCGTGCGCTTCTGCATCACGAACCATTTTTTCAACTTCTTCATCGCTTAAACCTGAAGATGCTTGAATCGTGATCTTTTGCTCTTTACCTGTATCTTTATCTTTTGCTGATACATGTAAGATACCGTCCGCGTCCACATCAAACGTTACTTCGATTTGTGGTGTACCACGTTGTGCAGGACGAATACCTTCTAGGTTAAATTGACCCAGAGATTTATTGTCGCTAGCACGTTTACGCTCACCTTGTAGTACGTGGATCGTTACCGCAGCTTGGTTATCTTCAGCCGTTGAGAATGTTTGCGATTTCTTAGTTGGGATCGTGGTGTTTTTCTCAATTAGTGCCGTCATCACAGAACCCATTGTCTCAATACCAAGAGACAGTGGTGAAACGTCTAGTAATAGTACATCTTTAACGTCACCAGCTAGTACACCACCTTGAATCGCGGCACCTACGGCTACGGCTTCATCAGGGTTAACATCTTTACGCGGTTCTTTACCAAAAAACTCTGTTACTGTTTTTTGCACTAGTGGCATACGTGTTTGACCACCGACAAGGATGATGTCGTTGATGTCACTTACTGATAAATCAGCATCAGCTAGCGCACGTTTAAGTGGTTCAATTGACTTAAGTACTAAGTCTTCAACAAGTGACTCAAGCTTCGCACGTGTTAGTTTCACGTTCATGTGCTTAGGACCTGTTGCATCAGCGGTTACATACGGAAGGTTTACTTCTGTAGATTGTGCTGATGAAAGTTCAATTTTTGCTTTTTCTGCTGCTTCTTTTACACGTTGCATTGCAAGTGGATCAGTTTTTAAATCTAAACCTTGATCTTTCTTGAATTCAGCAACTAAGTAGTTGATAACACGGTTATCGAAATCTTCACCACCTAAGTGAGTGTCACCGTTGGTAGCAAGTACTTCAAATGTGTGCTCGCCTTCAACTTCATCAATTTCAATGATTGATAAATCGAAAGTACCGCCACCTAAGTCGTATACTGCAACGATGTTTTCGCCTTTGTTTTTGTCCATGCCGTATGCAAGTGCAGCAGCCGTTGGCTCATTAATGATACGTTTAACTTCAAGGCCCGCGATACGACCAGCATCTTTGGTTGCTTGACGTTGTGAGTCATTAAAGTATGCAGGAACAGTGATAACCGCTTCAGTTACTGGTTCACCTAAGAAGTCTTCAGCAGTTTTCTTCATTTTTTTCAATACTTCGGCTGAAATCTGTGGTGCAGCGCGTTTTTCGCCGCCCGCTTCAACCCATGCATCGCCATTATCTGCTTTGATAATTTTAAAAGGCATAATGCCGATATCGCGTTGTACTTCTTCGTCTTCAAAACGACGACCAATTAAACGCTTAATCGCAAATAATGTATTGGTTGGGTTTGTCACTGCTTGACGTTTAGCAGGTTGACCAACAAGTGTTTCACCATCTTGCGTATACGCAATAATTGATGGTGTAGTGCGATCGCCTTCCGCGTTTTCAATTACGCGTGCTTTGCCGCCATCTAGTACTGCAACACAAGAGTTAGTAGTACCTAAATCGATTCCAATAATTTTACCCATGAAACTTCTCCAACTTCAAAATTCGTTAATACGTTCGATGACTAGTAAATAGGGATGCCACAAACTTAATTCAACTGTAAAAATGAAAAAAAACTGTTTTTTTGCAATTTATTTTGCAAATAACCCTAATTAATGTGTGGATTGTCGTTTTTTGCATCATTAGAGGCTATTTCACAATCTGGTCTGATGAGTTTTTATGTGTTATAAAATCACTAATAAATAAAAAATGGCTCAAAGGATCACCATGCATTTTGATCAACTATTACAGCAAGCGGCACTGATAGGTCAGCTTCCCCTTTCCGAACAAGCTCACGCAACGATGCGATTTCCTGCTAACTGGTGCCAAGGTCGCACGGCTTTCGGCGGTTTATCTGCCTCACTACTTTATCAAGCAATGCGTCAGCAAATAGCACCAAGTCGTCGTTTACTCTCTATTAGTACGAACTTTGTGGGACCTTTATTAGCGGATACTGATTTCTCACTTATAGTCGAAGTGTTACGTGAAGGAAAAAGTAGTACTCAGGTATTGGCAAAAGCAGTGCAAAATAATCAAGTGAGTGTGGTTGTACAAGCATGTTTTGCAAAATCACGCGATTCCGCAATCAATGTGCCGGTTACAAAAGCGATGAGTCTGAAACCTGTCAATGAACGTTACATTTTGCCATTTCAAGCTGGGGCAATGCCGGAATTTTTTCAACATGTTGATTTATGCCCACAACAAGGCAGCATGCCGTTTACTGCGGCTCAAACATCACACTTAGGCGGCTGGATGAAATTAAAACAATCACCAGCGCAGCTTAGTGAAGCCCATATCATTGCACTTACCGATGCATGGCCACCGACTTTATTACAAATGTTTAGTCAACCCGCCCCCGCTAGTAGCATGTCGTGGTATTTAGAGTTTGTACAAACACCGCAGTTGGCCGCAGGCGAGTGGCTTGGTTTTGAAGCAATAACTCACCACTGTAAAGATGGCTACGGGCTAGAAGATGGCAGTATTTGGTCGCAATCTGGAGAATTACTGGCGCTTACTCGGCAAACAGTTGCCCTATTCGATTGAGTTTGGGGTAACAAGCTGAGTATATTCACTCCCATCAAAGGCCATAATTTTACTGTATTCGCCATTTTCAATGATATGGGCCAGCCCCATATCAAAAATCTCTTGTAGCACTTTACTGGTAAAATAAGCCGGACGAGGTGCTTCAGGAAATATTGGGTGAATTGTGATTGGTTGAATTGGATGGGTTGCTTTGTATTGCTGTAAATAATATAAAAATACCCGCTTTTCCAATACGACTACATCAACCCACTCTTTCATTAACTGATCAACTTGAGCTGCTTGATAAACCACTTCTTCATAAGAGCGTAATTTAGTCGTTAATGCTTTAAATGGCGCAGGGAGAAATTCAGTGGCATTTTGAAAAGCAACCACACTCTTGCCAGAAAGGTCATACACGCTATTAATTTTAAAATTATTCTTCTTTAAACTAATAGCGACATTTTGATAAGCCAATAAACTCTGACTTGAATAAATCGCAGAGTTGGTAGCCCCTGCATAGTTCATTGCAATATCCACGTCCATTTTTTCAAGCGACTGCCCGGCTCGCTTGTTAGACATGTACACAATATCGAGATTGGTGACACCTTGATCTTTAAACGCAGATTTTAAAATCTGTAATTGTAAACCAGTGTCGTCGTCGCTAAATACATAAGGTGGTAAAGATGGGCTTACCGCAACCGTGATCCTATCGCTAGGCTTAGGCGCAGTTAGGCTCATGGCAAGTCCACTGTATAAAATTAAATAAATCGCTATAAAATACTTCATTTAACCTCTCTGAATCTATGCTTTTTACTAATTGCAAAACTGCATAACTGCATTCTTATTAGGCTAGTCTAGTTAATCCAATCTCGCATTTGTATTTACCCTTTAATTGATGCAAACTTGGTTTAAATTACTTCTCTTATGGCGACTAATTTGCAAACTGCCTGCCCTCATTGTGATCTTATAATTGACATTCCGCACATAGTTGCAAAACAAATGGCCGTCTGTCCACATTGCCACAGTAAACTCTGCGCAGCAAATATAAATTATGATAGTCGCATTGTAGCACTTAGTATCAGTGCGTTACTGATGCTACTAAGTAGCATGTTTTACCCCTTTATTTCATTTAGCAGTAATGGCATAACACAGACTATTACTTTGCCCGATGCTGCACGGATCTTATTTAATTACGACAGTGATTTGCTAGGCCTGTTTATCGATATCAGCATCATCGGTTTACCCATGATGTTACTCGCCATGCTTATTCCACTGCATTTAGGGGTGTTAAAAGTATTGCCACACACGATTGCCAGACGCTTACTTAAGTTTGCGTTAGCGCTGGAGCCATGGATCATGTCTGAGATATTTTTGATTGGTGTATTGGTCAGTATGGTAAAAATAATGTCGCTTGCGGACATTAGCTTTGGCGTTAGTTTTTGGGCTTATGTCGCGTTTGTGATCCTCTATATTAGCGCGTTAGCTCATCTAAACAGAGCCAGGTTATGGGACCAAATTCAGCCGCAAGCTAAAATTGCCGCAGCAAAACTACCCTACCGCGCAATAGATAATGATATTCGTGCCTGCCATGTCTGCCATCAACTCAGTGAAGGCGAATATTGTTCGCGTTGTAATAGCAAAACCCATGTCCGTAACCCTCACAGCGTACAAAAAGCCGTGGCTTGGTTGCTGACATCAATTGCCTGTTATATTCCAGCCAATTTATTGCCCATCATGTACACCACCAGTCTTGGCGATGAATCTCCCTCAACCTTAATTGGTGGGGTAATAACACTGTGGCAAGCCGGCTCCTACCCAATTGCATTAATCATTTTTTTAGCAAGCGTAGTAGTACCGCTTGCGAAAGCACTGATTTTAACGTTTTTATGCTTGTTGGTAAGTAAACCCGCCAATCGCCAAACAAAAGGCTATACAAGAGTTTATCAATTAACTGAATTTATTGGTAAATGGTCCATGATCGATGTATTTGTTGTCGCAATTCTAGTAGCCTTAGTGCAACTTGGTAATTTAATGTCAGTAACGCCAGGTTTAGGTACTGTATTTTTTACTATCATGGTGATTTGCCAAATGTTGGCTGCACACGCGTTTGATCCTCGGCTATTATGGGATTCGCCAAACAATGATAAAAAGACCATAAATTAGAGAAACAGCATGAGCGAAACGGCTAATATAAAAAAAGAACCCATTATTTCTGCGATTTGGATCATACCGGTTATAGCGTTGCTGGTTGGTGCGTGGATGCTTTACCAATACCAAGCTAATAAAGGCGCAACCATTTATATTTCAATGCCTCATGCTGAAGGTATTGTGGCAGGAAAAACAGAAATAAAAGTACGCAGCGTGAAAATCGGCCAAATTGATCATGTTCGCCTTTCAGATACCAAAAACAGTGTTATTGCCCGAGCCCAAATTGATAAACATTATGACGGCTTACTAACCGAAGATGCCAACATTTGGGTCGTTAAACCACGTATTGATGAAACCGGGATCAGTGGTATGAGTACCCTACTTTCAGGGGTGTATTTAGAGTTCTCGCCCGGTGAAAGTAGCAAAACAAAAGACTATTTTAAATTACAAGAAGAGCCAGCACTGATTGATAAAGATGTCAAAGGCGGACGCTTTTCATTACTCAGTTATGATGCTGAAGTGATGGATGTCAGCACCGGTATCTTTTTTAAGAATTATAAAATTGGTCAGGTTGAAACAGCCACATTTGATTGGCAAAACCAAGCAATGAAGTACGGTATTTTCATCAACGAACCTTATCAAAACCTGATCACCTTAAACTCTATCTTCTGGGTTAATACCGGTGTTGAAATTGATTTATCTGCCGATGGCATTAATGTAAAAACAGGTTCGTTAAGCCGGTTATTAAAAGGCGGGATCTCGGTTGGCTTGCCTGAGCAACAGTCACCGGGTGATTTTGCCCAAGAAGGCCATAACTTTTCCCTTAGTAATAGCTACAAAGATGCCCTAGAAGAGCGTTTTTATGATTTTGATTATTACTTAATCGAGTTTGAGCAGTCTATTCGAGGCTTACGTGCTGGCGCCCCAGTTGAATATCGAGGCATGCGTGTAGGCACAGTGGTGGAAGCACCCGCCCAAGTGATCGTCGATGGTAAACCCGCTCACTTTAGAACCGATAATACCGCAGTACCCGCTTTGATAAAAATAGAGTATGGCCGTATTTACCACAACAATGCGTCAGCCAAAGAATTTTGGCAAAGTAGTGTTGATGGTTGGATCAAAAATGGCATGCGCGCCTCTTTGAAACCAGGCAACTTGCTCACTGGTGCCGTGTATGTCGATTTTGATATTTATCACGATGCACCTGCAGCGAAGTTAGAAACACTGTCGCAATATCAAGTATTTCCGAGTGTTTCCAGTGGCATCACCGTATTAGCAGATCAAGTTTCGGATGTGTTAAATAAAGTAAATAATTTAAAAATTGAAGACAGCTTAGCGCAAATTGATGCCGCGTTTGCTGATTACCAAGCGCTGGCGAATGAAATGCGTACCTTGTTAAGCAAACAAGATACGCAAAATTTACCTGGGGACATTAATCGTAATTTTGCTGAAATGACTAAAAGCATGCAGCAATTTGATGTCACCATGAAACAGTTTGAAAAAACCATGGCCAGTTATCAACAAGGCTCCTCATTACATCACCAGTTACAACAAACGCTTTCAGAGTTTAAACGCTTAAGTGAGGAGCTACAGCCACTCTCGCGCGGCTTGAATGAGCAACCTAATATGTTTATTTTTGATAAATCACTGCCAGGCGATCCAACACCGAGGAAACAATAATGCGCACATTTTTACGACTACAATTTTTTGCTGTTATCGCCGTGGTGTTATTATCAGGGTGCAGCCAATCACTTAATGCACCGGTTGAATATTATCAGTTTGAACAAACCATAAAACCAATGCAACGCACTAGCACTGATACATCAGCGCAATTGCGCGTTAGTACTGTCAGTTTACGTGGTGCCTTGAATAACCGTGGTATTGCCATGAAACTGGACAACAACCAAGTTAACGCCGCAAACTATCACTTATGGAGCGAAGCCCCAGATCAAATGCTCACCGCCAGTGCCCATCAAGTACTTTTTACCGCCCTTGATGACTGGATGGTAGTCACAGGATTGCCGGTGATCACCGCTAAAGATCAGCAAAGTTATTATGAATTAGAATATGAACTTCATCATTTTAATGGTGATAGTCAAGGTAATGCGGATATTTCTGGTTTATGGCGTCTGTATTATACATCGTTTGAAAAGGGCCGCTCTTTAACAGCAATTCATTATTTTAGTGAGGTTAACCCGTTAATTGCTGATGATTACGAAGGCCTTGTCGCCAGTTTAGAGCTAAACTGGCAGAATATTAATAAACAAGTCGCCGCGACCCTCAGTGCGCTTAGTCACGAATAAACACCACTAAAGCAGTGCTATCATTATTCAGCACTGCTTTACCGTATGCTGTAAAGCCGAGTTTATTTAATAACTTGTGCGACAATTTATTGTCAACATCAGCTATCGCGGCAATCTGTGGAAATTTACCTTGGTAAACACTTAATAATTTTGCAGCCGCTTCATAGGCAAAGCCCTGCCCGGTGTATTGCTTTAAAAACGCAAAGCCTATATCAGGCACTGCTAATGCTGCTCGTTGAAATAAACCGACCATACCAATTGCAACACCCAGTTTATTTGCCACAATATACGGGCCAAAGCCCTGTTGTTGGTGGCCATCAATAAAGGTTTTTTGTAAATATTCCTCAGCCTGTTGTTTAGTGTAAATACCTTTATCAGCAATGTAACGATAAAAACTCGGCTGGTTTAATAAACTAAGAATAAATGGCGCATCACTTAGCTGGCCATGGCGAATAACTAACCGTTTCGTATTCATATCTCGTTTTCCACTTAATGAGTGCTATTAGTCGTGCAGGCAGCTAGATTAAAATGCGGCACTATCAACTGTGCCACTGTAATTTAAACACGCAGTGACTCTATGTTGTTGAACCTTGGAAAGCTCAGACAATTTATAATAGCGGTGTTCTAAATGCTCATCACTGAGTGTGATCACAGCATCTTTTAACAAGCTGACTCTAAAAATAAAAGCATGAGAATTAAATGCTTTGTGGTAATAAATACCTGTTAAGTGTTCAATTTTCACCGCACAGCCAAGCTCTTCTTGGCATTCGCGCAGCAAGGCTTGATGTACTGTTTCCCCCACATCTAACGCGCCACCAGGTAATCCCCAACTTTGCTCACCATAACTTGCTTTTAACTGCAAAATCTCACCACTTGCATTGGTGATCACTGCATGGGCACTGAGGCGATAAAAATCTGTAAATGCCATATTTCCCCCTAAGTTAATAATCTTAAACAATAACAAAAAGCCCCGCAATTGCGAGGCTTAAAAATTATGGCGCATTGTTAACACTTAAGCATGGCTAACTTTCACTACCTGCTTACCGGTAAAACCACCAGCAATTTGCTTATTAAGCGCCTGTGAAATGCTGCTGGCGTTAAATTCAACTTCACTGATCTGCGGTATTTTGATACTGCCACTGGCTAAATTATCGAGCAATAAATTACCCATAAAGCTCATTCGTTGTTGAGCGCATAAACTGTTTGCCAACCACGCACCACCTAACGAGACAATACCGATATTAGGTGCGCGCCTGAACATTAACTCTTGTTCAAACTTAGGCAATGGATTTAAACAGGCAATTCGACCACAAAAGCGCATTAATTCGACATTACGTACCGTGGTTTCCCCGCCAATAGAATCAAGCACCGCATCAAAGCCTTGCGGCCCAAGCTCTTTGCGAATTTTATCGCTGAGTTTTTTATCCGCGTAGTCAAACACCACGTCAGCACCCAATTGCTTAACCAGTTTATGATTACGTTTACTTGCAGTGGTAAATACTGTCGCGCCGCGCTGCTTTGCAAATTGAATTGCAAATTGGCCTACAGCTCCTGCACCCGCTTCAATTAAAATCGAGTCGCCTTCGGTTAATTGCAGTTTATCAAGTGCTATTAATGCCGACATACCCGCACACGGTAAAGTAGCAGCATCCTTTAAGCTCACTTCATCAGGCACCTGTGACACAGCAAAATTAGGCACTTTCGCGTATTGTGATAACACGCCTTGTTCCCCAATATTACCATGCCACATTACCCGCGCACCGACCTCTGGAAACACGCCTTTGCTCGCTTTTACTACCACGCCAACAGCATCAAGGCCGAGTATGTGAGGGTATTGCCATTTACAAAAACCGTGCTTTGCAAAACACGCATCAACCGGGTTTAACGCAACATACTCAACTTTGATCAGCAGTTCGTTGTCTACGACATCAGGCACCGGTAATTCAAGCTCAGATAGATGTATCTGTTCATTAGGTTCAAGTAACGCAATCGCACGCATTGTGGCGGGGATTGTTGATAAAAGATCAGTATGTGGCATTAAAAACTCAACTTAGCTTAATTAACTAACGCATAACTCCAACGTCCATTAAATACTTGGTAAGTGTCTACTTTAGCAAGTAATGATGAAATCGTTGAGTCAATTGCATTTTCCTGCGCTATTAAAACATCCTGTCGCGCATCTAACAACTCTAAGTAGGGTATTTGCCCTTCTTGATACATTGCCTGCGCTTGCAAAAAGGCATTATTTGCATATTCATAACGCTGTTCGGCATAGCTTTGTTGTTGACTTTGTTTGACTAATAGCTGCAATGAAAGTTCACTCTGTGCCATTGCATTCAACACCACTTGTTGGTATTGACTATAAGCCGCTTCACTCAAGTACTGCTGTGCATCACGTTGTGCAAGTAACGCAGGGTAACTTAACAGTGACCACTGGATCTGTGGCGCAACTTGCCATTGCTGTGCGGTATCTGAGAGTTGATTGTTTCCTAAACTCAGCACTCCTGCAAACGCAGTTAAACTGATGTCTGGCAACAATGCCTTACTCGCAGCCACGCTTAATGAATTAGCTTGGCTAAATTCAAATAATGCTTGGCTAATATCAGGGCGCAGTGCAATGGCATCACTGGGGGTTGCCAAACTTACCGTAAACGCATGTTCAAATACGCTTTGTTCATCAACCAAACTTAGATCGCCAGGTAACTGTCCAGTTAATGTCGCAAGCGTCGCTAAATCACGAAATTGTGCATATTCAATTTCTGGTAACAAGGCCTGCTGTTGCTTTAATTGTGCCAAGGTGCGGTTTAAATCAAGCTCATTAGCGACGCCTTCTTCAACCCTAGCTCGCAGCACCGCAATGCTTTGCTGTAATGCTTCAATTTGTAATTCAATGATCTGCTGTTTTTGCTTATTGCCTTGAAAGCTGACAAACCCTTTTACCACAGAACTAACAACTTCAATATGCAAAGCGCGCAGCTGCTGCGCTTGGCTCATCGCGCCTGCATTTGCGGCATTAACAAGCGCGGTGATCTTGCCAAACAAATCCAGCTGCCAATCAAGGTTTACATTGGCCGCTGATTGACGTGTATTCACATCACCAATACTTGCGCGAGTGGCGTCAACGGCCACTCCCCCTTGCGGTAAGTACTGGGCTTTTTGTTCGCCTAAACGGGCAAGCACACTTTGTAACTGCAACTGACTAGTATGCAAATCATGATTATTAGCGCGAGCACTCATCACTAAATTATTGAGTTGGCTTGAATTTAATTGCTGCCACCAGTTAAGTTCGTCTTGACCTTGTAACTGTGCAGCTATCTGCGTCTGTGCAACAAACTCTTGCAGTTGAGTTTGGTACTGCTGCTCATCAATTTTGCTCGCACAGCCCGTTAATAAACTCGCAACAACAAGAGCGGTTAATTTATAGTTACTCATTAATTTGCTCCTGCGTAGTCTCTTTACGCGTTTTAGTCACTAAAATATAAAAAACCGGTGTAAACAATAAGCCAAACACTGTGACCCCAATCATCCCAGAAAACACCGCATTGCCCATGGCATGGCGCATTTCAGCCCCAGCACCGGTTGCTAATACCAATGGAATAACACCCGCAGTAAACGCAATTGAAGTCATTAGGATAGGACGTAAACGCATCCGACATGCTTCTAAAATGGCATCAAAATGACTCAGTCCGTGGTTATTTTTATCCCGTGCAAACTCCACCATCAATATGGCATTTTTAGATGCCAGTGCCACCAATACAATTAAGGCGATTTGAGTAAAAATGTTATTGTCTGAACCGACCAGCCATACTCCCATTAAGGCGGAGAATATAGTCATTGGTACGATTAAAATAATCGCCAGTGGTAAACGTAAGCTTTCATATTGCGCAGCCAATACCATAAAGACCAATAACACCACCAACGGGAACACGTACACCATGGTATTACCGGCAAGAATTTGCTGGAACGTCACTTCGGTCCATTCATATTCAATACCGCTTGGTAAGTTATCAGCCAAGATCAGCTCGATTGCCTGCTGTGCTTGATCTGAACTGTAGCCAGGCGCTGGGCTACCATTAAGCTCTGCACTTGGATAGCCATTGTAATGCATAACGCGATCAGGGCCGGTGCTGGGGGTGGCCGTTAATACTGATCCCAGTGGCACCATATTACCGCGACTATTACGCACTTTTAGATTCAATATTTGCTCAGGATCAAGGCGATAGTCCGCATCAGCTTGCGCATTTACTTGGTAAGTACGACCAAATAAATTGAAATCATTGACGTACATCGAGCCTAAATAGACTTGCAGCGCATTAAATACTTCATCCAGAGGAATACCTTGAATAAGCGCTTGTTCACGGTCAATATCAATATCCATTTGCGGGACTTGAATTCTAAAGCTTGAATAGAGTCCCATTAACGCGGGATCTTGCTGTGCTTTACCGATCACCGTTTGTAAGCTGTTAAATAGCGTTTCAAAGCCTTTATTACCACGGTCTTCTAGTTGCAGTTTAAACCCACCCGTGGTGCCTAAACCTTGGATTGGCGGCGGTGGGAAGACCGCAACAAATGCTTCATCAATCGCACTAAAGCGTTGATTTAATTGCGCTGCAATCGCCATCGCTGACATACTTGGATCACTGCGTTCACTAAATGCTTCCAGCGTTGTAAACACAATGCCGCTATTAGGGCTATTAGTAAAACCATTTACTGATAAGCCTGGAAAAGCAACGGTATTCGCAACACCTGGCACCTGCAGTGCAATTTCTTGCATTTGGCCAATTACATCCTGGGTACGATCTAAACTCGCCGCATCAGGCAACTGGGCAATAGCCACTAAGTATTGCTTATCTTGTGCCGGAATAAAGCCACCTGGCACAGTATCAAATAATTTAATTGTGCCGCCAAGTAATACCACATAAGCAACCATCACTATGGCGGTCATGCGCATTAATTTTTGCACCAGTTTTTGATAACCTTTGGCACCTCGGTCAAACACTCGGTTAAAAGGCGCAAATAACCAACGACCAAATAAACGATTCAGTAAACGAGTCAGTGCATCTGGTTTAGCATCATGACTTTTTAATAACAGTGCCGATAACGCAGGTGACAAGGTTAATGAGTTAAATGCTGAAATAACCGTAGAAATAGTAATCGTTAACGCGAACTGCTTATAAAATTGCCCAGAAAGACCGGTAATAAATGCAGTAGGAATAAACACCGCGCACAGTACTAACGCAATCGCGATGATGGGTCCTGTCACTTCAGTCATCGCGACACGGGTTGCTTCCAGTGGCGATAAACCTTGTTCAATATTTCGCTCCACGTTTTCGACCACCACAATGGCGTCATCAACCACAATACCAATGGCCAATACTAAACCAAATAACGACAGCGTATTGATCGATACCCCTAACCATTGCATCACCGCAAAAGTACCAATCAGTGACACAGGCACCGCAATTAACGGAATAATCGACGCTCGCCAGGTTTGTAAAAATAGCACCACCACAACCACAACCAGCGCAATCGCTTCGAGTAAAGTGGTAATTACGGCATCAATTGAACCGCGTACAAACACGGTTGGATCATAAACTATGTCGTACTCAACCCCACTTGGAAAATCTTTCGATAAACGTGCCATGGTTTCGCGTACTTGATCTGAAAGCTCAATCGCATTAGAACCAGGACGTTGGAATATCGGCATCGCAAGTGCTGGTTGATTATCAAGCTCAGCTCTTAGCGAGTAAGTATTTTGGCCAAGTTCAACACGGGCAATATCACTTAAACGCGTTAATTGCCCTTGCTCACCGACTTTAATGATCACTTGTTGAAATTCTTCAACACTGTTTAAACGCCCTTTTACATTCAACAATACTTGAAATTGGCTATCTGTTGATGTTGGCTGTGCGCCTAAACTACCCGCTGCAACTTGCTGGTTTTGTGCACGTAGCGCAGTTACTACATCCATCGCAGTTAACTCTCGTGCCGCTAAAGCATCAGGATTGAGCCACACGCGCATTGAATATTGGCCACCGCCAAATAACTGCACATCTCCCACCCCACTCAAACGTGCAATTTGGTCTTTAATATACAGATCAGCATAGTTTGATAAATACGCGGTATCGTGGGTTTTTTCAGGTGAAAATAAATGCACGACCATGGTTAAATCGGGTGATGACTTTTCAGCAACTACACCTAAACGCTGTACTTCTTGCGGTAAACGCGGCAAAGCACTATTAACACGGTTTTGCACTTGTACTTGGGCACGATCTAGATCCGTTCCCAGTGCAAATGTGACCGTCAGTGTCATACGTCCATCGCTGGTCGCTTGCGAAAACATATACAACATGTTTTCTGCCCCGTTGATCTCTTGCTCTAATGGGGTTGCCACCGTTTGCGCGATCACTGTCGGGTTTGCACCTGGGTAATTCGCCGTGACCACAACGGTCGGCGGTACAACTTCTGGGTACTCACTGACAGGCAATTGAAACAACGATATAGCACCGGCAATTAAAATCACCAATGACAGCATGGCTGCAAATATCGGTCGTTGAATAAAAAAGTGTGAAAATTTCATTATTCGTCCTACTTCTTAGCCATTAGCGTGTGCTGCGCTGTTGGCGATAATGTAAAAGCCACACCTTCGGTGTCTAAAGTAACGGTATTCGGTGCTATCGGCATACCTGGGCCTACGCGCGCTGGACCATTGACGGCAATGACATCGCCCGCTTTTAAACCAGCCGTAACTGCACGGAAGCTGCCATAGCGCTCACCGGTTGTAACAAGTTTATATTCAAGCACATTGTCTGCGCCGACAGTCAGCACAAAGCGGTTTTTCAAATCAGTACCAATGGCTTTATCAGGCACAATAACTTGCTCTGTAATATCATTTGCCGCTAATTTGATCCGCGCAAAAGAGCCCGCACGTAATGCCGTATTTTCATCAAATCGTGCGCGGACACGTAGCGTGCCTGTTGCAGCATTAATTTGGTTATCAATAAAATCGATATATCCGGTGTGCGCAAATGCACGTTGACCCACTTTCTGCATCACCACTTGTTGACGATCCGCCGCTGTTACTTCTTCAAATGCGCTATTCCAAGTGCGCTCATCAACATCAAAGTAAGCATACATAGTTTGATTTGAGACAATGGAAGTCAACACACTTTGTCCTGCCAGCACGTTATTGCCCTTGGTAATGTTGGCACGGGAGATCACCCCATCAATCGGTGAGCGGATATCAGTAAATTCTAAATCTAAATTGGCAGCGATAAGCTGCGCTTTTAAAGCCGCAAGTTGTGCTTCACGTTGGTGTAACATTGAAGTACGTGATTCTGCTTGCTCTGTTGAAATCGCTTTGCGCTGCGTTAATCGCACCGCTCTTTTTGCTTCACTTTGCGCTTGCGATAATGCAGCCTCTGCGCTGACAACCTGTGCTTCTAAACTCGCTACCACAGCCGCATAAGGGCGGGGATCCAGTTTAAACAGTAAATCGCCTTGCTTTACAATATCGCCTTCATTAAAGGCAATATGCTCAATAACCCCAGCCACACGCGGCATAAGGGAGACTTCTTCTGGCGCTTCTAAACGCGTGGTGTAGGTATGCCAGTTTTGCACAGGCTTGATGATCACCGAAGCAACATCAATTGGTTGAAGATGTTGTTGGCTACTTTGTTGGGCTGGCTCTTCAGCACAGCCGGCAAGGGCAAGTGATGCCCCTAAAACTGCAATGGCTATTAAGTGTTTGTTCATGACGACGCTCCTGTTGGTGTATTTTTTCATGGTACGGAACAAACATGCGGACAAAAACCGTAGATTTTTAAATTCATTAATGCCAATATGGCATCAATTAAATTTTGGTGAGTAATTAATGGATACCACGAGTCGTTTATTAATGTTGTTAGAAGTGGTTGAGCGAGGCTCATTTGCCAAGGCAGCAGAAACCCGCAATATTGATCGCTCAGTGATCTCAAAACAAATAAGTCGTCTCGAAGATGATTTAGGGGTACGTTTACTGAACCGCACCACCCGCTCATTTTCGCTGACCGCCGCTGGTGCCGAGATGGTAAAAAAAGCCAGTGAATTACGGCAATTACTCGGCGAAACCGTTCGTTTAGCGGAAAATTATCACCAAGAGCCGCGCGGGGTATTAAAAATAACCTCATCAACCATTATCGGCAGGCGTTATCTACAGCCCGTTATTAATGACTTTCAAAAACGCTTCCCGCAAGTAGAAGTTGAATTACGACTTGACGATAAACTGGTTGATTTGGTGTCTGAAGGATTTGATTTAGCTTTTCGTGTTGGTGAACCCAAAGATTCATCACTGATCGCGCGCAAAATTGCCCGCAATAGATTGTTGATTTTGGCCGCTCCAGAATTCATTCAAACCTATGGATTGCCAACAAAAATAGAAGATTTAGCTGATTTACCCGCGGCCAGTTATTCAAGCACCTCGTTACGCGTTGAAGGTATTCGCTACGTGGATCAATACGGATTACCGCAAGAGCAAAAAATTAAAAGTGTGTTTAGAGCCAATGACGCTGAAGTACTGCTCGATAAAACCCTTTCCGGCACCACTTACGTACTTGCACCGGCATTTATTATTGGCGATGAAATCAAACAAGGTCGATTAGTGCCTTTGTTAACCGACATCAAGCTGCAAGAATACAGCGCCATGTACGCCGTATATCCGCATCGTGATTTACCGGTAAGAACACGGTTATTCTTTGATGCAATGCGTGAACATCTAGGCAAAGACACGCCACTTTGGGAAAGTAATATCCCAGAGTTTGCGCAAATGTATCAAGGTGGTTAAGAAACCGGGTGTGATAGTCTCCTCCCACTTCGGCATCAATGTACCTTGATTGAATTTTGCGTGCATGCACAGTGAAAAGTATAAAAACAATAAAGCGTACAGACGCTATTTAGTCTTAGTCATCTTCAATTAATTGATCAATGTCTTTTAGCATAGCAGCAAATTCAGCGTTGGCATGCTTAAGCTGTTTTGCCGTTAGAGTAGCCCGTAAATTAATTAAAAGCTGAACATAGCGCTTTGAATTATCGGCATCTAAACGGATTAGCTCATCACTCATAAACGCTTCACGCTGAGTGATCACCGCTGATAATTGGCTGATAAACTCATCGCGACTCAGCTGAGCATCAAAAAACACCTGTGTAAGTTTATCCAGTCGCGTTTGCTTATAAGCCTGCCATAACAAAAAGGTGCTCTGGAATTCACTATTGGCTTGTGTGATCAAAGACACTTGCTGATCATCAAGAGGTCCAAGCCAGTCTTTATAGGTATCTAACTGACGTTCAAGGCGCTCTTGCACACGCTCAGAGGCAGTTTGTTGATTAAATTCATCAATATCGTCCGCCATATCTTTTGCTATAGCGTCAACAAACTCTTGCCGCTGTTGTTCTGATAAGCTCAAAGCAAGTGTTATCAAGTCATCTTTAACGTACCACACTAACGATTGCCAATGTGCTTTAGCACTTTGAAAATGCGCCAGTAATGCTTGCTCTGAAGGGTTCTCTGTTAACAGTTCTTGTAATGACAATAAATCCTGCCGATACAATGGCAACTGAGTTTTCCGGTGCCAGTCTCGGCTTTGTTTTATTAATGCTTTCGCTTGCTTATTTTGTTGTTTAGATAAATCGACGTAATCATCAATCCAAAATGCCGATAGCCAGCCTATATTATTGTAGGTAAACGTCGCAGAACAGCCAGATAAGGCTATTAACAGTACTGCAATCACCGCTACTCTACATTTCAAAATCATGTTTATTATAGACATTTTTATTTTTCTTACGATTTTCTATAACACTACGTTAATCAACTTAATGGTCGCTGTAAATGAAGTAGTTAAAATAAAATTAAATAAATAGAAATAATTATCATTTAACTGTTGACATACAATTAGATCAAAGTAATAATCGTTCGCATCAACACAGAATAACCCAACACTTTAAGCTTTCGCTTATTGTATGAATGGCAACGTACCGACCTCAGTGCCCTAGGGAAGATTGCCAGTAAGGATGCTGGACCTTTATAACCAAGCCAAATTCAGCGTTTCTTGAGGTGGCTTGGGTATATTAACGTGTTGATGGAGATAGTGACGCTCCGGTATTTTTACTTACTCGACCCAAGTAATAAAACTTTAAGATCACATTTACTTGCTACATTGCTCATATCGGTGACGGTTGATATGAATCCAAAAAGCCCCTCTGGGGCTTTTTTTATTCCTTTAAATTTTCTGTAATATCTGTATCTTATATGCATTCTTTATCATTTATAGTGTGAAGCTGGGCAATTGCGGTTGTAAGAACTAATATTAAACAGTAACAAACTGATAGGAGGTATTGTCATGTGGCAGCCTAAGTTAAATGTATTGTTGATGGTCGGTGCACTTAGCATCAGTGGAATTGCTCATGCGGGGCTTGAAGAAGGGATCCGCGCAGCCAACGAAGGACAGTTTGAAGACGCACTTAAAGAGTTTCGTTATCTTGCAGATAAAGGCTATGCACCTGGCATCTATGAACTTGGCCAACTCTATGAAGGGGGTCATGGGGTAACGCGCGACTATCATAAAGCCGCTGAACTTTACCAACAAGGCGTTAATAAACAGCACGTTGACTCAATGTTTGCATTAGCTGTGCTTTATCAAGAAGGTAAAGGCGTAAAACTTGATAAACAAATGTCAGTAACCCTATTTAAACAAGCAGCCGAGAAAAACATGCCAGCGGCACAGTTTAACTTAGGTGTGATGTATGCCAACGGCGATGGTGTTGCGCAAGATTATAAAGAAGCCATAAGATGGTATGAAAAAGCCGCTGGCAATAACTATACATTGGCACAATTTAATATGGCGCTAATGTATTTTGAAGGCCATGGGGTCGAAAAAAACATCGAAAAGTCATATATATGGAACACTGTTGCTGAATACAACGGCAATTTAGATGCAAGCCATAGCCGCAAGTTGGATGAACGCAAACTAATGCCTGCGCAAATTGCAGAAGCCAAAGAAAAAGCCGATGCCTTGTATGAAAAAATTCTAGCTGGTCTCTATGCTGGTGAAGACAGAATGTTTTAATTATCAGCTTCACAGCCTGTACTTAGCGCCCTTATGGGCGTAAGTACAACCATTTTAATATTTTCATTAACAGTTTATTCTGCGACAGTAACAAGCCTAGCTTAGGGTTAAAACCACCGGTTTTTAAAGTATTACGCGCATGGCTAAAAGTTAAAAACCCTTCTCTGCCATGATAATTCCCCATCCCTGAGGGACCTAAGCCACCAAATGGCGCATCATCAGCCGTCACCTGCATTAATGTATCATTAACTGCAAGTGTGCCACTTTGAGTGTGGCGTTGAATATACGCATTGGTTTGTTTATTTTGCCCCATTATATACAAGGCTAATGGCTGGGGGCGCTGGTTTATATAATCAATAGCTTGGCTGAGTTGTTGGTAAGTCACGATGGCGAGAATTGGCCCAAACAGCTCTTCTTGCATCAACTTCATGTTGTCATTTACATCCGTGACAATATGTAAGCCTAACCGATGTTTATACGCATCACTTTGATTTTCATCTAAAGGCTTAATTATTTGTGCGCCCTGTTGCTGCGCATCAGCTAATAAATCAATTAAGCGTTGAAAGTGATGAGCATTGATAACTGACGTTAAGTTTTTACCCTCAACGCCTAATTTATAATGCTTTTTATATAAACCACACAGGCTTTTCACTAATTGATGTTGTAACTTGTCAGGCACTAAAACATAATCTGGTGCGACACAAATTTGCCCTGCGTTAGTCATTTTACCAAATAAAATGGCTTTCGCCGCCTTATCTATATCTACTTGCTCAGTAATAATAACTGGCGATTTGCCACCTAATTCAAGCGTTACAGGTGTCAGGTTTTTACTGGCTGCGGCCATAATATGGCGACCGACAGCTGTCGAGCCGGTAAAAAATAAGTGTGCAAATGGCAAACAGCTAAACTGTTGACTTAATTGCGCTTCACCTTCGATCACCGCGCAATGTTGGCTAAGCTCGCCAATAAATAGTTTTTTGAGTACTTGATTGGTGTGCGGAGTAAACTCACTGACTTTTAATAATACTCGATTACCTGCGGCAATCGCGGTGATCACTGGTACTATCGCTAGCTGAATTGGATAATTCCACGGCGAAATTACCCCGACAACTCCTTTGGGTTGATAGCTTACAGCGACTTTCGAGGGAGCTAAACTCATTCCCGCTTTACGGGGCGACTCTTTGGCCCACTTCGGTAAGTGTGCAATTGTGTGACTGATAGTTTTGCTGGTAGGTAAAATATCACCCAGCACGGTATCAAAAGCAGTACGAAAGCCAAAATCTTTCGAGCTTGCAGCGACAAGTTCAGCTTCTAAAGCCAAGAGCGTTCGTTTTAGGGATTTTAATAACTGGATCCGCTTTGATATTGCTAAATAAGGCTGTTCATTAAAATGCTGCTGCATTTCATCAAACTGCGCTTTTAACTCTGTGTTGGAGGCTGTAACAGTGTCAGACAAAAGCATACTCATAAACAAAGTAAAGATTCAGTCACTATAACTGTGTTTCTTAAAAGGGGCAAGATACCTCATTATTGAGGTGGCTTGGGTATAAAGAGCGCTATCAACAAACGAATAGCGCTCCGGTTGGGTAATTTATAGCAGTTTAGTTAGAAACCAAATACCGCGGCAGCCAAGGTCATTGTTACCAAGGTGATCAACACTATGGCTATTAAGTTGAGTACAAAACCGGCTTTGATCATATCGCGTATCTGAATTTGCCCAGAGCCAAATACAATCGCATTGGGTGGGGTTGCAACAGGCATCATAAATGCACAGCTACACGCAATCGCAGCGGGAATAACCCAAACCAATGGCGAACCTGTGACCGACTCAGCAACAGGGCCAAGTAATGGCAAAAACCCAGCAGCGGTTGCCGTGTTACTGGTGATCTCAGTTAAAAAAGTAATTAACGTAGCAATCGCCAGTACGCTCAGTAGCAATGGAATAGCGCTGGCGCCTTCAATCATATGCGCAATGTACTCAGCCAAGCCCGATGACTTAATTTGTGCAGCAAGCGTTAAACCACCGCCAAACAATAATAATACGCCCCAAGGCACACCAGCAGCGCTTTGCCAATCAAGAATACGCTCGTCACTGCCTTTATTGGCCGGTAGTACGAATAGTAATAACGCGGCGGCAATGGCAATACCGGTATCTGATATTTTCAATCCCGTAAAATCAGCGAGCAGTGGTCTAAAGATCCAACAAATTGCAGCGAATAAGAATACCCACAGCACGCCTTTTTCTGCGCGTTGCATAATGCCCAACTCTTTTAACTGCGAGCCAAACAGTGATTTGGTATCCACTTTTTCAGTGCTTTCAGCTTGTTCGTCCACTTTATAAGCAAACTTAGTCAGCCACAGCCAACAGATGATCAACATCGTCAGTGACAATGGCACCCCCACTATCATCCATTGCGCAAAGCCAATTTCGATTTGATAACTATCAGACAAATAAGCAGCCATTAGGGCATTTGGTGGTGTGCCAATCAAAGTAGCAATACCACCAATGCTGGCACCATAGGCAATAGAAAGTAATAATGCTTTACCAAAGCCGTTATTCTCTGGGTTAGATTTTTGTACTAAATGGGTAATAGACATAGCGATCGGTAACATCATCACTGCCGTTGCGGTGTTTGACATCCACATCGATAAAAATGCAGTCACTAACATCATCGCCAAAATTTGCAAACTCGGTTTTGAGCCTGCGTACAGCATAGTGCGCAGTGCAATACGTTTATGTAAGCCCCAACGCTCCATTGCGATGGAAATTAAAAAGCCGCCTAAAAACAAGAATATTAATGGGTGCGCATACGGTGCTGCGACACTTTTTATCGCGGCAATATCAGCCAATGGCGAAAACACCAAAGGTAATAATGCGGTGGCAGGAATTGGTACCACTTCACTCACCCACCACGATGCCATCCAAAACGCTAATCCAGCAGTACGCAGTGCTGCAGTACTCATGCCGGTAGGTGGATCTATTAAACACGTAAGTAACATCACCGCAGGGCCCAATAACAGCAGCAACATCTGCATCTTAGGGTTTTTGTCAGATTTATTGTCTATAATTTGTGTGCTCATATTCAACCCCTTTAAAATTTATACTTTAAGCCAAGGGCTAAGCTACTATCCGTTTGCTGTTGCAAATCTAAGTCGGTATAGAATAAGTACGCGGTGGTTTGTTTATCAAATAAATAATCCACACCTGCAGTCCACTGGCTGCCCTTAGTACTTTGACGAATAGTTGAGTCATCACTGGCAAACTGCAGTTTTGGCTGCCATTTATCAATGCTATAACTGGCGCTCAACACATAGCCATTTCCTGATTTAGTGCCATCTACTGACTCACTGTGCTGATAAATAGCGCCTAGTTGTAGCTCATTTTTCTGCCACGCGCCAACAATACGACTGGCGTTGATATTATTGAGTGAGTCAATATGGCTGATCGCCACGTAATAATTTTTATTTTTTAAACCACGGTCACCATAAATTAACGTAGCGGCATAGCCTGCTTCATTATTGGCACTGTCATCCTGCAAAGCATAGGTCAGTGATAACTGAGCACCCGCAAATGATTTTGAACTATACGTTATGGTATCACCCAGGCGGTCTTGGCCGGGTAGTAATTGCGCAATATCGGCTTGGGTTTCATTGAAGTTATCAACTTTACCTTCTGAATACTTAAAGCGTGTATCGTTTCGACCAACCACCACTTCACCAAAATCCCCCGCTAAACCTAAATAAGTATTACGGGCGCTAAATGGCTCATCTGTATTATCGTGCTCAAAGCCTTTTACTTGCACTTCGTATTTAAAGACCGCTTTTAACGAATCAGTCAGTGCATGTTGCCCTTTCACACCAATGCGTGAAAAAGGCGCATCGATTTGCGTTCCTTTTTTAGCATAGCGCATTGTGCCGTTGTCAGTATTCGCTATTTGCACTTCTGCTTTACCATAAATGTCATACTCTGCGGCATGAACACTTTGTCCAAGGCAAGCAACTGCAAGGCTCGTGGCAACAAAAACAGGGGTTAGTTTTTTGTCTATTATTATCATTGTGTGCCCTTATTATTAGGATCATTTGTTGTTCCCGCTAATAAAGGCAAGTTTACTGCCAATTGCTTTTAAATAATTAAAAACAAATATATTCAATAACTTAATTTTCAATGCAAATTATACTTGCAATAAAGTGTGCGGAAATCCACACACTTTAAAACCGCCTTTGTCACTATTCCCACCCATGTTAATCAGTAAACATATCGCGGTTAAGCGCATATTTACTCATTTTGTCATACAACGTTTTACGCGCTATTTGTAAGGTATTCATGGTATCTCTAATACTACCTTGATGGCGCTCAAGCGCTTCTTCTATTAAAGACTGCTCATAAAAGCTTACTTTTTCCGCCAAGCTTAAGTCCTGCGATAATTCATTCGTATTACTTTGGCTGGGATTAGTAAATGCTAATTCAGCCCCTAATAACACCGCGCGCTCTGCTTGGTTTCTTAATTCTCTAACATTACCTGGCCACTGATAACTTAATAACCGCTGTAATATATCGCTGCTTAATGGTGCAGGTGGTTTGTGAAAACGCGTTGCCGCAATAGAGCTAAAATGTTTGAATAACAATGGAATATCAGCTTTTCTATCGCGCAGCGCAGGAATGCTTACTTTGACCAAGTTGAGGCGATAATATAAGTCAGCACGAAAATCGCCTTGTTCAACTAATGCCAATAAATCAACTTTGGTTGCCGCGACGATCCGAATATCTAAATCAATAGCGTTATTCGCCCCCACAGGAGTGACTTTGCGCTCTTCTAACACCCGCAGTAATTTAACCTGTAATGAGGCTGGCGTGCTTTCTATTTCATCTAAAAACACCGTGCCCCCTTGGGCAAACTCAAATTTACCTTGGCGACTTTGTGTTGCCCCTGTGTATGCCCCGCTTGCTGCGCCAAACAGTTCGCTTTCAATTAGTTGCTCAGGCACAGCGGCGCAGTTAATTGCCACAAAGTTACTGTTTGAGCGGCTGCTCTGATCATGTAAAAAACGTGCCACTAACTCTTTACCGGTGCCAGTTTCACCTTCAATCATAACATCGGCGGGAGTGTCGATCACCGCATTGAGCAAATGCATCATTTGCTGCATTTGCACGGTTTCCCCTAAGATCCGCACGCCTGGAGCTGAGGTTTTTTCTACTGCTAGTTTTAAAGCACGGTTTTCCATCACTAAAGCACGCTTTTCACATGCTCTGGCGATGCAATCTAATAACTGCTCAGTAAGAGGCTTTTCAAATAAGTCGTAAGCCCCTAATTGCATTGCTTTAACAGCCACCGATACATCAGCAAATCCAGTGAGGAAGATCACCGGTAATTCACTATCAAATGCTTGAACTTGCTCTAAAAAAGCCAGTCCATCCATTTTTGGCATATTAATATCACTGAGTACCACCCCGTTAAAGCGACGATTGAGTTTTGAAAGCGCGCTGACAGGTTCATTAAAGCACTGTACTTGATACCCTTCTAACGTCAGCAATTGGTTAAGTGAATCGCGGATCATTGCTTCATCGTCAATGACAATAACCTGTTTACAGTCAATTGCTAAGGTATTCATAATGCTCCTTTGGTATTTGCTAAGGTAATAATAAATTGCGCCCCACCATGAGGGCGGTTATGCGCAGTTAAACAGCCATTAAATGAATTAATAATTTGCTTAGAAATAGATAACCCTAAACCAAGGCCATTAGTTGACTTAGTGCTGTAAAAAGGCTCAAAAATTGTGCCTAGCGCGTGCTGCTCGATGCCTGGACCGGTATCTAAAATAGACAGTTTGACACGGCCATCGAATTGTTCGATTTCAAAGCTTAATTCACGTTTAGGGCTGTGCGCCATGGCATGACTGGCATTGGTGATCACGTTGACTAATACTTGCTCAAACTTAACCCCATCCACCCACACTTTTATTATGTCAGCAATCTCAGCATGTTTAACAATAACATCGTCGTGCTTGAGCTGGGCAGAGGCGATCACCATGGCATTTTTTAATAACTGTGCAAGACTTTGCTCTCGCAGTTGTGTTTGCGCGGGCTTACTAAAGTGTTTTAATTGACCAACAATTTTATGTACCCGTTCGATCAACGATTGCACAATAACAATATTTTCAGCCGCTTGTGTAATATCGCCTTTGGCAATTAAGCGTTTTGCACTGACTAAATAGGTACTCATGGCACTCAAGGGTTGGTTAATCTCATGATTAATACCGGCACTCAACTGACCTATGGTTGCCAGTTTTGCGGATTGCAATAAAGCCGTTTGCGCTTTTTCGAGTGCGTGAGTGCGTTCAATCACTTCTTGCTCAAGACTATGGCGTGAATAGAGCAGCTTTTTGTAACCCGCAAAGCGGGCCATCAAGCTATAAAAAACCATTAAAGCCCCAGCATAAATAACGGCTAGCCAAACCAGCCGAGGGAATTGCTCAATATTCACTGATGAAATATCCACCAACACTGTCATTTGCGCTTCAAGGCGATTGATCGCAGCGGTTGCGGGCACATATCGACTACGTTTGTCGGCTGCATTTATATGCAGTAAAGGAATGCCCTGACTATTGGTTTGCTGTGCATCTATCACTTTAGGCATATAACCTAAGTAGCGGCGGCTGGTAGTAAAGTATTGCTGTTTGGCATCATTAATGGGCTGTATTGTATTTAAGCGCCATGATTTAATGTCTGATATAGCAATTACATTATCGGCTAAGCTTAAATAAAAATGGCTTGCCAGTGAGGTATTGAGTAATTGGCGATCGCTCTCAAATTTCGACACATTCACTTTTAATACCACCACACCAATTACGTCATTATCATGATAAACCGGCTCTGAAAAATAAATGCCCCGCTCGTTTGAGCGTAACCCCAAAGCAAAATACGCGACTTTCTCACCTGCCAAGGCTTGATAAAAATACGGCCGAAATGCAAAGTTATTGCCAATATAACTATAATCCAACTGCCAGTTACTAGAGGCAACAACATCCCCAGCGCGGTTGAGTACATAAACATCTGACGCGCCACTGGCGCGTTGTATATCGGCCAAGTAATTATTAATCGGTTGCACTGCTTGCTTTTTATCGCTAATGAACGCAGTGAGTAATTGGTTATCAGTCACTAAATGGGGAATGGCAGCAAAGCGAGCAAGTTCAGTATCAAGGTAGTGAGTTAATTGCTTAACTTGGCGCTGTGCTAGCTGTTGTGCTTGTGTTAAATCATAGTGTCGACCAAATAAAAAACTAAACAATAACAGCACGATTAAAATGGCAACAGCCAGTAATATTTTTCGAGGAAAACGCAGCATGATCAACCAAGAGACGCATTGCTACGCCTCACTAATTTAAAATTTGATTTGATAGTGTACCGAGTATTCACCGCCGACACCAGCAACAGCGCCATCTGTGACTCTTGGATCGTACACACTGTAGTGCTTATCTAAAATGTTATGGGCTTTGAAGCTGAGCTGACTTCGCGCTGAAAATTGCCAGCTAACGACGGCTCCTAGCAACAAATACGCTGGTTGCTTAAAGCGATCCGTGCTGGTTTGCACATTCACCTCGTCACGCCACACACCATTAACGCTCAACATCCATTGTTCATATTCATAGTTTGCTATAACACTGGCAAAGCGTTTGAAAGTGGGCTTCATGGGTGTATCAAAATACTGGGTATAGGTCGCTTCCAATGAAAAATCGTCATTCAATCGCAACATACTATCGAGCTCAACCCCACGGTTGGTATCATCTAGTTGATTTGCAAAAGTAAATTGAGTATTGTCTGCAGACATAGGCACGATATTGATAAAGTCGTGTAATTGGTTATAAAAAAATACCGAATTAACATGCCAATCTTGCCGTTCATAACGCCACACCAGCTCGGTGGTTTTAACGTATTCAGAGGTTAAATTTGGGTTACCTATTGTCACGTCATCGTTAGAATACAATTCATTGGTCACCGGCGTGCGAAATGATTCGCCATATTGTAATTTTAAAGTATGCGCTTCAACAGGTTTGTAAATCGCCGCAATACGGGGTGATAAGTTACTATCTAAGTCTTTAACGTCATCAAAACGTGCCCCTAAAAATAGCGAAAATTGCTCGGAGTAAGGCACTTTGATTTGCCCATAAATACTGCGGGTTTCAAAGGTCGCTTGCAAACTCTGAAATGGCGCATAATTACTGATTGTAACAATACTTCCTTGATAAAACGGATCCTCAACAATAATTTCACCGCTGTTTACATCAAAATAATTACTCCGCACATCCGCTTTTTGTTGCTCTGCATGGTTATATTCCAGCCCCGAATTAAATAACCAGCCATTGCCAAATTGATGGCTGGCATCCAAATTAATCGTTAAGTCACTGGTATGCCAAGCAGGGCCAACGAAAAAGTCATAATTTGCCAGCGGCAGGTTATCAGCTGCGGCGATTAATCCCGCGCTTTGTATTTGATGGTGAGTGTAGGCAACTTTTGCAGAAAACGTACTTGTATCAGTATCAATCCAATCATAGCTTACTGAGATAAAAGCATTTTCACTGCGATGCTGGTTATCCTCAGAGTAGCCACCAAGGTTTAAAAAATCATTCAACTCAACTTGATTGTAGCGCCCTCTCACAGCAAACTTATCGATATTTAGCCCTGCTTCCAGATAACTGGATTGCAGTGGATCTCTAACGCCTTGCGAATAACGCTCCCCGTTTTTGCTATTGTAAGCGCCATTAGCAAATAGATGTGTTTGCTGATTAACTTGCTGGCTAAGCGAAAATGCAGCGCCTACTTGACCAACATTGCCCACAGCCACCGACAGTTCATTATTTTGGCTTTTAGTCACTATGTTCATCACCCCTAAAAACGCATTACTGCCATAGAGCGCAGAGCCAGGGCCACGAATAAATTCAACTTTATCGATAATCTCAACCGGTATAAAAGGCATATAAACGGATGCTTTGCCAAATGAAGATTCATTCAAACGTTCACCATTGATCATCACTAAGATATTGCCGCTATCAAGGTACACACCGCGAGCATGATCTTTTGGCACCGCGCCAACCCAATCACCACGAGTAGATTGCATACCAGGGACAAAATTCATCAGTTCAAACGCATTATTAACGCCAAGCAAAGCTATTTTTTTACCATTGAATACGGTGATTGTTGAAGGAGCTGAGGCGAGAGTTTCTGGGGTTTTTGAAGCGATATCAACGTGAACTTCTAGTAAATCTTCAAAGCTCAGTGTAAATAAATCATCCGCTTCCGTTGCCAATAGAGGGGCTGTGTAAATACACAAAAAAAGACACGCAGTTTGCTTTAAAGTCATTACGCCGTTTTACACCTATATTTCTTATTAGAATAGCTACATTTAAAATAACGTAGTATTTACAATATAAATACAAATGTGACACGGCGCGAGAATTTTTCTCTATTAATTTTATAAATCTAGGCTGTCGCTGTGGTTTGCTTCGCTTTTAAATATTTATATAAACCTATTAACGAGGCAGCAATCCAAAATATTTCAATCACAAAACTTGCTAAATTAAAGTTATAACAAAGACTTATAAGTAACAAAATAGCGCCAGATAAATTCATCATATTATATAAAAGCCCTGTTGGTGTGGCCTTACCCAGTTGCAGCATAAAAAAAGCGCCAACCACTAAAAACGTACCAGTCATACCAACAATATCAAATAAAAGTGCAATCACGGGTGTCCCCTATCCTTTTTAATCATACCCAATAAACTGGCCCAATCCATGGGGAGGGTTGTTTTCAATCATTGAAACAGCAAACCGAGTAAGTTTAGCAGGGTAGGAAAATTGCCACAGGATAAATGTCCGCTATTAAATTTGAATGCTACTTTTAGGAAATCAAAACTTGATAAATAGCCGATTAATGTCGCAAGTGGTACTTTCGTTATCAAAACTGATAGTCAGCTCTTTATCTGATGAGCCAGCGACAAGTGCAACCGACAAAAAGTTAGCAATCGCAGCTTGAGTAACGCCATTTTTACCTTCTGATACCGAGTAATATTTAGTCGAGCTTCCAATATTACAAGTAGAATTATCGACTTGAAATGTAAGTATAAACCCTCCACTTGCTACCGGGTAGATCCTATCTACTTTTGAAGTATGCCAAGTCTCTGCAGCTGAAATTTTTACTGCTAAAAGCATAAGACTGAAAAATAGTAAGCTTTTCATTTTTTACCTTTGATATTTTTTAAAAAATTATATTGTTCTATGATCGAGATAGATTACTTCCCAGCCGATCAATCCATTAGCTTTCAGCATTTTGTAATTTAGTTAGTGAAAAACTAAATTACAGTCAACAATATTGATCAATCTACAATGGTCATTTGATATATTTCACAATTACTCGTCAAATCAATAACTCTGCTATGAATATCTTTTTGTTGAGCTTGAGCAGAAAGCATCATACTTAGTTGTGCATTATTGTTTTTACTTATCCAACAAGCGCCTTTACCAAAAGCAGCTAGATCAGTCGGACATGGCTCACAGTGATTCAAACCATTTTCATCTACTATTTTTAACATTACCCAATCACCTCTATAGCTAAGGTTCTTAATCATCCCTGAACTAATTGGATCTGATGCAGCACTCATAAAACTCATAAAAAAATTACGCCCAAAAACCATTTCATATCTTGTCCTAAATTTCCTACTAATAATTACAATCTGAATTTTTCGATTTCACCCAAATATAGCTATTAAACTTTAATTGTTTTTTAATATATTACTTTTATTAGGCTTATTTAGCCTTTGAGTAGTACAGATGACTATCTATAAATACAATAATTCATATAAATACCCACATTAAATTTTAACTTTGTGTATCCGACAAAGGCCTGATGCATTTTTACTTTGATCAGTTTGAATTGTTACATAACCGTTAGATACTTTCGCAGTAAGTAAACTACTATAAACCAGCTCCTTATTTGTACCGCTATGCGGTAAAAAATAATTTAAACCACAATCACTTGGCGTGCTTGAACCAGCCTTAAGTGTCACCCATACTCCGTAAGTGTCACTACCATTTACCCATAATTCTATGCTATTTATTTGACCATATGCATTAGCCCAGCTAGTAGCTGAAGAAAACAAAGGTGTTAGCCCTAAAGCTAATAATATAAATATAGATAAAAGTTTATGAATCACACTTTTCATTTTATTTCCTTATTAATAATCACTAATTGCTCGGCATTAGTTTTTAGTTAGCCTATTTTTGGTAAAAATAAATACCGCTTCCAAAAGTATAAAACCTCAGACGCTAGTCAATCTTTGAAGTTAAATTATTCTAGCCTTCATACATAGCAACAATTTTACACGTTTTCTCATCGATATTTATTGAAACTGATTTATCTCTAGCTTTCACTGATAACAAGAAAGCATATTCTTTATCAAATGTATCACGGCTATTATCAAGGCAATACCTGTTTGGCCAAGCAGGATAACAAGTACAATCTGTTTTCGTAGAGCCCTGCTGCCCAATTGAAATTGTTTTACCATCATAACCAAAGGCGATAATACCTAACTTTCCATGATGCCAATCTGCTAAAGCATAATTTGGTGCTGTTAATATTAGAAAAGTAATTAAATATTTCATTCAATAATTCCTTTTTTAAGTGTGTTGATATAGGTATTCCTTTGGAAAAATAAATGCATTATCTTCATTTAATTTAATATCACTTTAAAAATAAACCTTATAACATAAAAGGCAAGAAGCAAGGCCTGCCCTATTCATGGAGCTTATGTATTCCATCATTGAATCCATACTTGTGAAATAACAGGGTAACCATTTTTACCACCTTCACTACACCCTTTCAATGCGAGTCTAACTTCAGCTTTAGTGGCATAAGCTGTTAATAAAGCTGAAAACATATTTTTATAATGAATTTGTTCACCTTGAGTTAAATATAAATAATCTGTATTTGAGCATTGAGCAGGATTGTCTGCACTTTCTTGTACTATTAACATTCTAGCTTCTTGTATCCGGATTTGATTTATAGAGCCAATACTCCAGCCATCATAGGCTGATGCTTTACTCGAAAATAGTAAAATTAAACTCAGCAACTTATACATAAACATTCCCTAATTTAAAAGTCTTGGTATAAATAATTAATAACTGATGTTTTAGACGAATCACATTCAGGATAACCAACTTGAATTACTTTATTACTATTAGCTGCAGCAAGCAGCAATGCGTAAGTCGCTTTTCCTTGATCGTTATTAAGTTCAAAAAACCAATAACTATTGACAGCTTTGCTCTTGCACTCATCCCCTTTCAAACGAAAAAGAACCTTATTATTATTAATGTAAATTCTTTCTACAAAACCACTTCCTTTAGCCGCATATAACTGTGAACTAAAGAGCCATAAAATTATTATTAAAAACACACGTAACATAATGCCACCTTTTATAGTTTTAAACTTTTAATATACCTACATGTTATTTACAACAGGAATGTCTTGCGTTCCTCTCTAAAATGAGGTGGTACTGCAACCCGAGCCATGAAAACCTACGCGTTTACCTGACGCAAAAGAAAATAATGCCAGTGATAACATTTCATCTTTTACCGTGGCTGTGGGTGGTATATACCCTAAAAATAGTGGTACATTGGTCAATGTTAATTATTGTCACCATTGATATAAATTGAAACTGCACCACTTTCATGAACAAATCCCTTTTAAATTAAAACGCCATTACCGTTTAGTACCTCGCATGAGCAGAACTTGTAGCTAAAAACAGCATTAAACATAATAAAGATTTTTCCATTAAATATCCTTTTAAAAAATGGGAAAGTTGTTACAACAGCCTTTGCTTTGCAGTAAAGGCAAGAAGCAAGACTTGACCCCATTCATTCACGCTGGCAAGACCGGCAGTAAAATAGGTTGCCGCAACACACTATCAGGTCTTGTTTTTTGCCACTAATTACATGAAGGTAAAATGCAAGACCTGACCCTATTCACTTATTCACCTTCTCGGCGTTTAATTTCTATTTTCTGATCTGGAAAGCTTTCCTTAACAAAGTGAAATAGAGACTTAAACATATCTTCAGAATTATTACTTTTAACTTCATATGCAGAAATTACATATTGTGTTTCACCAACAACCCCTGAAATTTTGAATAGTCTATGTCCATCTGAATTTATAATTTCGTAGATTATTGTATTTAATCCACTGTGGAATTTTCTCGATTCATTTTGTAGTGTAAGTCCATTTTGAACTGTAAAATTTTCTATAATCCCATACAGTTTTTCGTCGGAATTATCATTTAATTCAAGAATAATATCTGAATCAGAATATACACCTTCATATGTACAGCCAAAGTTAAACATCATAAAGACCATCAAAAAAATATAAGTAAACGATAATTTAAAACTGTAAAAAGCTCTCAAAATTTATTCCTTATATTATCATCAAGCTGGTTAAAACCCCATTCATATAACTTCATATTTAAAGTGCCCCTTATAGCTCTTGAAATTGGTATTACTCCACCTAATTTAAAACTACCTGTACTTGTAACACCTTCTCCTATTGATTTAACAAATACAGAACCACCACGAACAAATACAGACCTGCTGACATAGCCATCAGCAAAAATATGGTCGGAGTGTGTGATATTATACAAAGTCATGTTTGCATCAATTACTACATGAGAAACAGTTCCACCCGATTGGCCTGCAAACTTAATTTTAGTCTCATTACCGGTTTGAACTTCTTTCGTATTATCCCAACCTGGAGCTGGATTTCTCTTTAACTCATTCCAAACGGCTTCAGGTGTACAACCCTTAGTGGATAATGAACAAATTTCATTATTTAACTCATACCTATGATAATACGGATCACCTGGACTACCACCAGACTGAGTCGGATCTGAAGGCTTTTTATCATTTACCATCCCTAATTCTTCAGGGGTACAACCAGGTCCATTACAAGCCGTCTCGGTTCCATTAAAGCCGGGTATTTCATTGGTTCCATTTTCAGAAGGAGCTTCATTTCCCCCATCCGTTTTAGTATTTCCCTGCGTTTTAGCTTGTTGCTTTTTAGCTTCCAGCCCATCAACACAACCGCCGCCCGCAGCCATATTCAACATACAAGTAACCGCTTGCCCTTGCGCGAAGCCCTTAGCAAAGCCACCTGCAAAATTAGCCATTGCTGTCCCACCACCGTCTATTGCTTTAGCTATTCCGACTGCTAACTTGGCGTATCCATAATAAGAATATGCTGCTAACATCCCCTTCAATACAGTGGCTGCAACTCCTACTACAACTTGTTGGGAAACCATAGCGTTTAACGCCCATATGGCTATAGTCGCGAAAATATACCCACTTGGATCGGTTTTGTTCAGCGGGTTATTCACTACATACGAGTAACGGTTTAAGTTTTGAATGTTCTCTGGTGCTTGCACCATGGGATCTGCTTGTAAAAAACGTCCGAGGATAGGGTCATAAATGCGCCCACCCATGTGCACTAATCCCACTTCATCCATTTGTTCATGGCCGGTAAAACCTCGCAACGTTATTTTACTGGTAAACTTAGCTTGGTCACTAAAATCTCGCGCCCATGTTTTCGCATCACGCCGTGCACCAAACACATCAAAGCTCATGGTTTGTTCAAGCTTACCATTGGCATCAGCAATTACATGTGTTGAACCTAAGTGATCATCTAACATGTAACGTGTTGTGGCTTGACTATTCACCGTCGTCACTAATACTTTGCCAGCAATATAGCGTTTACTCACCCACGCACTTTGCCCTCCGTAGCGAATAAACTCAACATTACCTACGTAGCGAGTTTCTTGAGCTAACGGGATAAATACTGTGATATCACCGTTTAGGATAGGGATTAAACTACCTTTTTCGCCACCAAACTCTGAACGTTTGTAACGTTTACCTGCCCCCGAGTAGGCAAACTCAACCCAATAATCGTCTTTTTTGATGTAAGTCGGTTTATGGAATGAGTTATATACCAGCTCACGGTCATTATCTTTAACCATATTACCAGCAGCATCATACTGGTAATTATTAGGGCGAGACCCTGTAACTTGTGTCACAGCATGTGGGCGACTACTTTGATAATAATAAGTACCCACTCCTGTTTTATAGGTGATATTACCCAACTCGTTATAGCGAATATCGGTACTTGCGCCACCTGAAATACGGCTACTTGTTACACGGTTTAGGCTGTCGTAACCAAAGGTCTCTTTTTTATTTACTACTAAGTCTTGGCGATAATTTAAGTTACCTAGGTTGCTCCAGTCGTAGCGTAAGTTTTGCAATGTACCGCTGCCCGTTGAAACCATGCTGGTTAATAAACCAGTATGAGCATCAAACACTTTGTTACGTGTAATGTGACTTCCGAGTTGTTCTTTAGTGATATTACCAAACGCATCTGCTGCTTTTGCTTGCCAAACCGTTGCATTGGTTTGGTTATCTTTTACAGAGGTTAGGTGCTTGTAACTATTATAAATATACGAAACCGATTTTCCGGTTGCGTCTGTTTCAGTTAATAGTTGACCATTATTATTGAAAGCCCAAAGCTCTTTATAGGTATCACCATCAATAATAGTGTGTTTTTCACGGTTGCGACCAAATGCATCATAATAAAAGCGTTCAGTAAACCCACTTACTTTGTCACTGGTAGTATACACCATGCCTTTAGCATAACTACCACTGTCGTACGTAGTGACAGTGTGATGCTCAAGTTTGTTGTTACGCTTTCGCACACTTTCAATAACACGACCTAACGTGTCATATTTATACGTTATTAAATTTCCGTTACTATCGCTTTCTTGACTAAGCTGGTGATACGCATTGTAGCTGTAGTTAACAGTCCCTTTATCGGGATCAATTACCTGCGTTTTATTGCCATATTTATCAAACGTAACTTTAATTTGGTTACCTTTAGGGCCCGCTAATATACGCGATTTACCATTTTCATCGTATTGGTAAGTGGCTGATTTACCATTAGCGTCGATCACTTTAACCAGTAATCCCATCGCATTTTTCAGCTGTGTATTTTTGTGCCCTGAGGGATTAATGGTGGTAACCTCTTCACCATTGTATTGTGTATCCCATACAGAACCATCGGATTTGGTAACTGATACAACGCGATTTTGTTTATCATACTGGTAAGTATTCCAAGTCGGGGTAGCATTTGCAAAGAATGGCATTGACTCTTGAATTTTACGCCCTTTACTATCGTATTTGTAATCAACATACACATAGTTTCCATTAAGCACGATACTCCCCTCACGCAAGGGGCGCCCTAGTACATCAAAGTAACTTCGACTCGCAGGCGATCCTTCGCTGATAGTTTCTTCATAATAAACCGAATTTGAAGGGCAATGTGACGTGCTTTTACACCAATATTTAGTTTTACTGTTGCTCAGTGCTTGACTACCTGATGTACTGCTATTGTTTGCGGGTGTCGATATCTCTCCCGTTAAACGACCAAGCTTGTTATATGTATAATAAGTACGTTGACCATTTGCTGTTTGTGTATAGCTTTTGCGCCCATAGCCGTCATAACCAATCGTGCTACGATGTCCTAAGGTGTTTTCTTCTCCAGTAACGTGTCGATAGGTACTATCATAATAAGTATGTAAAGTTTTAGTTGGTAAACCTGCTTTACTGACGGTTTCTTTACTGATCAAACCATAACTATTTAAGGTGTATGTTTTGGTCACGCCATTGTCTGCTATCGATTTCGTCAACCTGCCTAAGCCATCATAAACAAAGGTACTTATATGGGCGTTAGTATAATTACCTTTATTACTGCCAGATAAACGATTTAAATAACGTTTGCTTTCTGCTTTTCTAGTTAATCGCCCACCGTAAACACTATAACTGTATGTATTGGTTGAGCTGCTATGTGCATAACCATTACGGCTATCGACGGTACTTGCTTCAGTGATTGGGTTACCAAAATTATCAATAGCCAATGTTTTAATTTTCGTGGCGATAACAGTTTGGTTACTATCATCCGTATTATAACTACGCGTTTCTGTGCGGTTTGGAAAAACTAAGTAAGGGACAGTTGCATTTGCAGTTTTAAAAGCAGTTTCTTGCTTACGATTATAAGTAGTTTTTATCTCTGACTTTAATCGCCAAATATTACTGTTTACAGTGGCCGTAGATAGTGTTGCAACCTTTGCCAAATCCGAAGCTGAAAAGTTATTTACCGACGACATTTGCTTGCTACCTGATGCCATTGTAAATTGTTCAGCATCTGCAATGGGTACTGTTCTAGGAATTTCGCATGCTCTATCTCCCCACTTGCAGTTGCATACCTCAGGTATAATTTCGCATGGATCACCAGGGGAATTTCCACCGCCATCGTCAGAACCACCGCCAGAGCTAGTATCATCACCATAACGTACATAGGACTGAACTCGCTCGGCACTACCTCGATAATCACCATCTTGGCGATAGGTTGTTATAACTTTAGTACCTGTATTATTACTTTCGATTTCTATTTGTCTAAAACCCAACATACCACGGCCAACCTGCACCTTTGCACCGTGATATTTGTAAGTAATTTGGTCGCCCCCTTTGCGCAGTAAACTAACCACTCTCGCTCCCGATTTAACATCGGTAACACGACCATTCCCCCAATTTTTACTTCTTGCATCATTATGTGGAACATACACATTACGGTTATTTAACGTAGAATAAGTGACATGAGTTTTGGCACCAAAACCATCCGTAACCGAGGTTATTAACGTGGCTGCTGCATCTGAATTTTGATAAAGCCCCATCCTTCCAGAAAAAACAAGCTTATCGGGTGTACCATCTCCGGTGACATCCATGTAGGTAGAAAAGTTATAATCTGAACGGTTATCTGTTAATTTTCTTGATGTGAAACCACTACCATTATAAAAATGGAAATAGTCTCCATAATTCTCACGATAGATCTCTTGCACGCCATCACCGTTAATATCAACAGTTTTTAAACTTGGCTTATCATAAGTAAACAGATAAATAGCGCTATTAAAACCATTGCCATTATTAATACGTGCGTACCATTTATTATTGTCATCGCGATATAGAATATCCGCCAACCCATCTCCATTCAACTCAGCAACTTGGATATCTTTTATTCCTGCGGTACTGCCAACAGTTAAAAACTCATCAAATGTATCGTTTCCTTTTGAGATTAATACTTTCCAATATGTAGTCCTTGAAACTCCCTGAGTTGTAACTAATCCTTCAGTCTTTTGAACTTCATTGAGCATAGCCTGTTGTGGAATATCCACAGAGGCTAACATATTAACTGGATTTAATTGGCTACTATTCACTGGAATTAAGGCATAATTAGCATCCAAATCACCATTGTTATGAAGCTCTTCAATCTGGTTCTCTGTTGCTAAGCTAGACTGACTTATTTGTTGATTTGATGCTAAAGGAGCAGATCTTGGATTTACATCACAATCAAATCTATTTCTGCAAGGGGGTTCTTCAATATAAGTTGACAGCTGTACTTTTGCTAAAAAATCGGCGCGGCCATCACCGTTAAAATCCATTGCCTGAAATGTATTATCTTCCTTATCATATGCCAACATAGTTGCACTAGAATCAGCAGGAGCAGATAGATTAAATTTAATCGCCTTTGCCGCTCCACTTGCTAAACCCGTTTTAGTGCCTTTCTGGTAAGATAATTTATTTCCTACAAAGTGAAGTAACTCAGGATATCCATCAGCATCAATATCCATAAAGCGGGTATTATTATCATTACTTGGTTTACTTATTGCGGTTAAATCAGTAAACGAAAAATTCATCGCTGAGGTATGTTTTAAAACTCGCCAATAACTTGAGCCTGATGGCATATACAGAATATCATCTTTACCGTCTTTGTCGTAATCAATGACTTTCCAGGTTTTTCTAAATGATTTGCTTGCTAAGTTATTAAAGCGTTTTTCCGTACCAAAACCACTCCCTGTATTTGGTATTAAATAAAGATAATCAGTTGAGCTACCACGGTCGTTTCTCACGTAAGCAATGTCTGTGAGCCCGTCGCCATTAAAGTCTAAAAATTGATGCGCTTTGTAACGACTATTTCTAGAATAATCAGTGCCAATATCACGCCCAAGCTTCACGCCACCTCTATTTGTCCAATTAAATATAGTAGGTGAAAGGCATTTATTATCATTCGAGCAAGCTTGAACTTGTTGCAATACACTTTCAGTAACCCCTGTACCAATATAGCCATAGGTCAAATTATAACGACGTATTAAATTACCAGAATAATACGATTCAACGTTTTGAAGACGTTTAGTTAACGTAATTTTGTTATCTTTTAAATAAGTTACACGACTTGTATCTGCACGAGTCTGCCAATTAAAACGCACTTCATTACGAGTTGTTGCACCATACCCAGAATACTTAATTGATAATGGGTAATACTCTAAGCTACCGCTTACGGAACCGTAGTTATAGCTATAATAATTTCCAGACGCATCTTCAACGCGCTTTAATGCCCACGCAAACCCCCGGCCATTCGTTGCTTTAATTAATGCATCTTGTGAAGAGCTATATTTCCCGTAAGTATATTTATTACCCTGAGTGTCATAGACAGTAAATGCGTAGGGGCCTGTTGTAGTATTAGCTGTATGCGCTACTATTTTTTGACCATTATTTTGTCGCGTACGATATTCGGTATTATTAGCGCCATATGTCTGTCCTGTTTTTAAAATAAGGCGTTGGCTATCTAAACAAAACATATCATCTTTATCTAAATTTACCGAACTAGCAACCCCATCGGTTTCCATATTTTTTTCACAGCGTGTAATAGCACTTAAGCCACCGATATTAAAACCAACTCCTACATAGCCATTTCTGGGGGTCGAAGAGTAACTTAAGGACACACTAGGCTTAAGACCTCCCGTTGCTTCTCCGAGTGTAATTGGAATGTTATAAGTAAATTCACCACTTGGTGTTACGTTACTTTCAGCCGCAATTGTGCCTACATAATCATTCGTATTAATCGCATGCGTTAAGCCTGCGGCTTGAGCATAATACACTTCTTGAGTATCTTTATTAACTATATCAGCTCTAAAGTCGTAGTTTACATCTCGAACTTCGATTTCATTACCAAAACTTTTGATATCAATACCTATTTTAAAAGGCTTAACTGTTTTATTAGAAACCAACAGCTCATGGCCGAGATTAGTCTGGATTAAAATATCTGGAATACCATCGCCATCAAAGTCACTTCTTAAGCGTTTACCAACCACATCTAATTCATTACTTAGTTTCATAAACTCTGATTTAGACATAGGAACAAGCTGATAGCCTTCAGCAGTTTCTATAATTCGTACATAAGGCATTGATTCAAAAAGCCGAATGCTAACAGGCGCTTCATCGATGGTTGTAACTTGCTTGACAGGTTGTTGATAATAAAGATCACCATTGCTATCTTGCCAAATATTGTTAGTTGGCGTAACTGAACTAGCGTTCCCACTCCAACTAACTAGACCTAAAAAGAGGGTCCATAATCCTTTTTTATTATACATGCTGTTTCACTTTTTATTATTATTCAACAACTTTAACTTCAATAGACTCAACTTCACAAATAGGCGATGTATTATCAAATTTAAGAGCAATCGGTAAGTTAGCAGCAATCGCTGTTAATAACATAGATTGCATATTACGATAGTTTGCACTTTGGCTATTCAAAAGCGCGGCATTATCATTATCTAAACTACATGACAAAGTTGCATCAGTACCCTCATGAAACTTGATTTTAACTTCATCCGTAGTTGCAACCACAGAACTAAAAACAACATTTGAAACTCCTTCACAAGCATATTTATTACAACTAGCATTTACAGTTCCTGAAAAAGCTAAAAGTAAAGTAAGAAATTTTATTTTATTCATAATTTAACCTTAATTAAGTATTGTTTAATTTATAATTTGTTTTTAACTAAATGCAGTGGTTTTTAAATGATAAAACGAATAATCTTGATACCTTAGAAAGACAGAGGCAGGCTTCATTTTAATCCTTTAATTTAATGACTGTTACGTCCTAGTAACAATTATACGTAAACTATATATCGGTACAATCAGCCGAAAAGATGATTAAATGAATAAAACATGAATGAAATATCGAATGAAATAACTACTTAAACGTCACTTTGCCGCCGATCATTTTATACGCGGGGGCGCCGCGGATGATTGCTTCTCGAGCGAAGGGGCGTGCGCATTGCGGGCATATACAAGGGGTTGTGGTGAAATCTTGACTGATCCGTTCGATAAAACATTTAACCAGCGCACCTTTGCCGCCTTTACGGTATTTAAATAAGGGGGCTTTACATTGGCTACAAAAAATATCGATGGTTTTGCTGGGGCCTTTTTTATGCGGTTTTGCCATTATTTTGCTACTTTTACTACAAACACGCGAATAGATTAACAGCTTATGGCCACAGACCCAAAATTAAGCCCATTAAGGTAAACTGCAAGATATGGTAACCACTATTGATCAAAAACAGCTTTAATGGCCGTTGTTCATAAATATAACTCATTCCCAAGGCGCTACTGACCCAACATACGCCAACCGCAAAGCCAACACCGACCGCAACCCCTAAATGTGGATGTGGTCCTAAAAACAGTGATAAACCAAAAGCGATAAATAACGATAAAACAAAACCACCACCAAATACCCACTTTGGATTTGTTGCTTTTAAATCCAGCTCAGTTAAGCCACAGCCTTCTAACCAGGCTCGTTGAAACAACCAGGGTGAATACCAAATGCCTCCTAACATAAAAGAAGACATGGCAGCTAAAAATACCGCTACAAAATCTAGTTGTGATAAATCCATAACGACTACTTATGCAAAAAATACATCGATAATTTCACTGTAGTTAATGAACGCCATTGCAGCAACTATCTAAACAGCAAAACTACCTAGAATGCGCTGCTGGTGCCCAAATATAAACGCATTAAAGTAAGCTGAACGTCGCTTAAAGTAGCTAAAAAAAACTGTATTAGTAAGTTTGTCGGACTAATTTTGTTGAGTAAAAAGCAATAATTAATTTGCTGGGGATTATCAAACCCCGTAATAACTGCCCCTATTACGCTAGGATTTACTGCTGCACTGGTTTTTTTTGCAGTTTGCGCTGTAAAGTCCGCCGATGCATATTAAGTTGCCGAGCAGTGGCTGAAATATTGCCTTGATTAGTATGTAACACTTGCTGAATATGTTCCCACTCTAGGCGTTCTGGCGACATAGTGGCAATATCAGCTGTAACTAACTCATCAATTGGCTCACCTGTGCCTGTTAATGATCGTAATAACGTGAGCATATCGACCGGTTTTGTTAAATAATCATTTGCACCAAGGCGCATAGCTTCTACAGCCGTGGCAATACTGGCAAAGCCTGTTAACAATACAATATGTGCGTCGGTTAGTAAGGCTCTCAGTGGTGCGATCAGTGCTAAACCGTTATCGTCAGCTAATTTCATATCTAACAGAATGTGTGTTGGTGCGTAATTTTTAGCGACACCAATAGCCTCTAGTTTATTGTGTGCCAGCTGACATGCAAAACCGTGTTTGGTTAAGCGCCGCGCTAAGGTATTGGCAAGATTAATATCATCTTCAATAATTAATAGTTTCATGCTGGCTCAACTTGTGGCTCAGCAATGGTTAATTGCACTTTAGCAACCGCACCACCTTGTGGGTGATTAAATAATATTAACGAACCCTGTAGACGTTCAAACGTTACATTAGAAAGCATGACCGCCAACCCCATCCCCGTTTCACTGGGCATTAACTGCCCCCCTAACTCTGCCAATTGTACTGCGCTAAATCCTTTACCAAAATCACGTATAACGAGACTCACTGTTTTAGGGTTATCGGGAGTCTGTTGCCAGTTCAATTCCAGTGTTTGTTGCTCCGCCTGTTGATTGGCAAACGCGGCATTTTGTAATAAGTTTAAGATCGCTGGCACTAACATAGCATCATTAGTAACTGAGCTCGCGGGTGCTGCATTTAGCCAATTAAGCTGTTGATCAGGGTATTGTAATAGCATGGTATCGCTAATTTGTTGAGCTAATGCACTTAACGAGATAGTCGCTGCAAGCGTTTGTGTACGTAGTTCAGATGACAGGGTACGAAACTGTTTTAACTGCTGCGCGCATTGCAACAAGGGCTGCTGCATATCTTTGACAATCTCATTATCGGGCTGTTCTTCAAGAAGCTCTTCATACAATAATTGTAAATTGGCGATTGGACTGGCTAATTGATGGGTAATTTGTGCCGCAGCCCCATCAAGCGTGACTAGCTGCTCTGCTCGTAATTGTTTTTCTCGCACAGTTGCAATGGTGCGCTCTCGCGAATGCAGAGCACGGTTCATAGTGCCAATAACCAATGCAATAACGCTGGCGCTGATCACAAAATTCACCCACATGCCGACAAAATGACTGGTCATTTGTATATGGTGCATGCTGTGCTGTGGCATTTTAAATAACAAAATGCTGTATGCGGCTATCGCCAGTAAGGCAATATAGGCCAAACCTCTGGCGCTTACGCTCACTGCTGCGATCATAATAGGTAACAACAGTAATGATACAAAAGCGTTCGTTGCCCCGCCACTCAGCGATAACAACACCGATAAAAAAAGCACATCGGCAGTAAGTTGCATCAACATACCGAGTTCTTTTGCTTTACTGACATTGCGATAAGCAATCACGCTTAAAATTTGAAATACCGCTTCGAGCGCGATCACGACCAATAAGGGCAATAATGGGATCTGATGCTCTAATAGAAAATAAACGGCAATGACCGCGATAAGTTGAATAGCAATTGCGCCACTGCGTAACATCAATAAACGGCTGATGGCCGGATCTGTGCGCATTAAAAACGCCATACATAAATGCCTAATTAAAGAAAGTTAAACTAATCATCATCCATGGAAATACTAAATACGGCGCACGGCGTTCCTTGATGAAACACCATTTTCCATTGGCCGTCGTCGTTTAAGCGCCAAAGCGACATACGTAGTGAATAATTAAATTCCGCCCGCGCAGAGCGTCGAAACGCTGCTTGGTAGCTAAGTTGGGCAATGTCATCACTTAGCATCCGGCCTTTAAAATGCTGATTATAAAACTGCGGCACCACTTCAGTAGGCAGCCGCGTTAATACTTGGTATTTATTAAACACAGTGCCATTGCCTGCAATCTCAATAAAATCATCATCAAGTAACTTATCAAGTGCCTGCTCAGATTGACGAACCTCTGGATCTAATAATTGGCGCTCAGCATCAATCAAATGATTAAACAATGACGCCTTGATTTTGCTGCCCATAGTAGTTCCTACAATTGTTTATATACGTGCCCTGCTTTCATTACAAATTGTACATTTTTCAATGTACTTATATCATCAAGCGGGTCACCCTTGACACTGATGATATCTGCTTGTTTACCAACACTCAACTGCCCTAGCTTATCTTGTTGACCAAGTAGCCGAGCGGCATCAATCGTTGCCGACCTAATAGCTTGCTTTTGTGACATGCCATATTTTACTAACCATAAAAATTCATCGGCGTTATTGCCGTGACGCGACACGCCTGAGTCAGTGCCAAAAGCAATGTTAATGTTGTTTTTTAATGCCAACTTAAATGACGCTGCTACTTGTGGTACAACAGTACGTACCTTATCGGCAATTGCTGTTGGCATATTCGGGTTACTTAACACTTCTTGGCTCACCGTTTGCCCAGCAAGTAATGTCGGTACTAAGTATGCGTTATGCTTTTTAAACAGCTTGATGGTTTGTTGGTCTAAGTAAGAGCCATGCTCGATTGAGTCAACACCTGCTCGCAAGGCTGCTTTAACACCTGCGCTGCCATGTGCATGCGCTGTGACACTGCGCCCTAAATTATGTGCCGTAGCAACAATTGCCTCCAGCTCTTGATCTGTAAACTGCTGACTAACACCTGCGGCAGTATTACTTAACACCCCACCCGTTGCGGTGATTTTAATTACATCCGCACCTGATTTTATAACTTCACGTACCGCGCGGCGGCAATCATCGGCGCCATCACACACCCCTAACCCGCCACTTATCACATCACTAATATCTTTACGGTAACCGTGCAGATCAGCGTGTCCGCCCGTTGGTGTAATGGTATCCCCGGCAGCAAATATCCGTGGCCCGTTAATATCGCCGCGTTCAACAGCCCTTTGCAGTGGGAATATCACTTTATAACTACTGCCTAAATCGCGTACCGAGGTAAAGCCGGCATCTAATGTACGTTGCAGGTATTTAATCGATCGCAGTGCATAATCAGCTTCATATTCTGTAAGCCATTGATGAGGATTAGTGTTTGCATCGCGCTCAAAAGTAACATGCACGTGCATATCAATTAGGCCAGGCATAACAAACTGATCTTTTAAGTCAATGATTGTGGCATCAGGCAATTTAAGTTCGCCGATGCTGATATAGCCTTTTTCAATACGGGTGATTATAGCATCTTCTATAACTATAGTTTGTTGTTCTTCCAGCGTTTGTTCAGCTCCAGCTAACATTGAACCGGCGTAAATAACCTGCGTTTGTGTGGCAAAGCTCGACGCGGAGCAAACCACAGCGCCAAGACAAGCTAAGATAGTGATTAATTTTTGTTTCATGTTTACCTCTTTTTTCTACTACCATTAGCCTAAATTACGTTTGATTACCACTATTTACGACATAAACTCAGCGATAAACTAGTCTTAGAAGTGGATTTTTGGTATAAATCAAACATAGATGACACATGTCTGACCACTTAAAGAGAGCACACTATGACTTACGCACACATTACGGGTTGGGGTAAATGTATCCCACCTGCGCGTATTAGCAATGACGAAATCAGCCAATTAGTTGATACCAATGATGAATGGATCACATCCCGCACTGGCATCAAAGCCCGCAGAGTAAGCCATGTAGGTACTGCAGAGCTGGCAACTGTGGCAGCTAAACATGCAATCGCCTGTGCTGGCATTGATGCTAAAGACCTAGATTTAGTATTATTGGCAACATGTACCCCCTCTACTATGGTGGCAAACACGGCTTCGTTGGTACAAAAAAATATTGGTGCGGTCGGTGCAGCCGCCATGGATACCAATGCGGCCTGCTCTGGATTTTTATATGCTTTGCAAGCAGCGACAGCACAAATTCAAGCCGGTATGATCAAAAAAGCCGTGGTAATTGCTGCTGAACGTATGACCTGGTATGTAAACTGGGATCGCCGCGACAGTGCAGTATTATTTGGTGATGGCGCCGGTGCCGTGGTACTTGAAGCAGCCGACACGCCAGCGGGTTTACTGGCTACAAAAACAGGCTGTGATAGCGAAGACCGTGATATTTTACACATCACCAACTTTGGCAGTGACTTAGATAAATACGTGCCTATTGGGCCATCTGATTTATTGTTTGAAGGACGCGAAATCTTTAAACGCGCAGTAAAAGGCATGAGCGAAGCCTGTGATGATGTGCTTACACACGCCAATTTAAGCCTCGATGATATCGATGTACTTGTGCCGCACCAAGCAAATTTGCGTATCATTCAAGCCATCCAACAGCGCTTAAAAGTGCCAGATGAAAAAGTAATGGTTAACATTGGCGAATACGGTAATACATCGGCAGCAACTATTGCGATTGCATTATGTGAAGCCGTTGAGCAAGGATTAATTAAACCGCATGCCAATATTATGTCTGCAGCATTTGGTGCCGGATTAACCTGGGCTGCCAGTTACATAAAATGGGGCGAGCGTGTCACACCAATCAATATCAGTGATGCAACGCTGCCACCGTGTGATAAAACTGGTTTAGAATTAGTAGCCCCAGCGGTAGCTGCCTGTAAAGGCACCGATCTGTAATCATAATTTTATTAATTGAGCAGCGGCGTATCGAAATATGCCTCTGCTCAACGGTACTGATCTATGCAATTACTCGCAATTCATCACGCTGCAATTATTTGCAGCGATTACTCTCGCTCAAAACACTTTTATCATCAGATATTAAAGTTACCGATTATTGCCGAGCACTTTCGTGCAGATCGTCACTCTTACAAGTTAGATTTAGCTTTGCCAGATGGCAGCCAAATAGAGTTGTTTTCATTTGAGAATGCGCCACCGCGACCAAGTTACCCAGAAGCACAGGGACTAAGGCATTTGGCATTTAAAGTGGCAAGTGTTGAGCAAAGCAAAACTTATTTGCAAAGCCAAGGTGTGGCGGTGGAAGCGATCCGAATTGATCAATACACAGGTAAGTTATTTACTTTTTTTGCCGATCCTGATGGCTTACCGCTTGAGCTTTATGAGGCATAGCCCCATAAAGCGCGGTAATAGTTGCATTCAAACATTAAAAACGGTTTTCTAAGTAATTAAACACCGCACGAATACCCAGTGCTTCACCGCCCACAGGGCGACCAGGTAATGGACGTAAATTCCATGCCATTACATCAAAGTGTACCCATGGTGTGGTTGGCTCTACAAACTCTTTTAAATATAAAGCCGCTGTAATTGCGCCACCAAACGGAGTGCTCGCGCAGTTTGCCATATCGGCCACATCGCTTTTTAGCAAGCTTTTATATTGTTCAAAAAGTGGTAACTGCCAAACAGGATCAGCAACTGCAATACCCGCGTCAATAATACCATTCGCAACATCACGATTAGTTGAGAAAAACCCCGGTAATTCAGTCCCTAACGCAATACGACAGGCACCGGTTAAAGTAGCAAAATCAATCAGTAATTGCGGATCATCATTTTGCGCTTCAGTCAGTGCATCACATAATACTAGGCGCCCTTCGGCATCGGTGTTATCAATTTCAACCATAATACCTTTACGTGTTTTAATCACATCGCCTGGGCGAAATGCATTGCGTGATACTGCATTTTCAACCGCAGGTACCAACACACGTAAACGAATAGGTAACTTTGCAGCCATGATCAGCTGTGCTAAACCAATAACATGGGCGGCGCCGCCCATGTCTTTTTTCATGTTGCGCATGCCAGAGCTTGGTTTTAGATCTAAGCCACCAGAGTCAAAGCACACCCCTTTACCCACTAAGGTAATAAGCGGTGCATCCTCTGCGCCCCAGCGTAAGTCTAATAAACGTGGTTTGTTTTCACTGGCACGACCCACCATATGAATCGTCGGGTAGTTTTGCTCAAGTAGCTCATCACCCACCCACTCACTGAAACGACCATCGTAGGTATGTGCAAGATCAGCCATCACTTGTGATAAATGCTGTGGCATCATGTCTGCCGCAGGAGTATTAACTAAATCTCGGACAAGGTTGATAGCGCTTGCTTGCTGATCAAGGCGTGCAAAAAGTGCCGCATCGGCTATCGCCAATTGCGCTTTAGCAACGCCTTTGGCTTTATATTCACTAAACTCATAACCGCCTAATATAAAGCCCAGTGCAATCTGTTCTAATTGTTGTTCGCACTCTTGCACTTGGTACAGACCAGCAGGCAACTTGCTCGCTAAGTCCCCAGCTAACCAAAAATCGTCAAGGCTATTAACTAAACAATACACCTGACTTAGCACACCTGTTTGTGGATCAACCACCAGTGCCATACCTTGCGTGGCAAAATCACAGCTATTTAACCAGTTTTGTAAAAAAGTAGTTTGCTGCTGTTGCCACACAGCTAAGTCATTTTTAACAACAAAAGACAGCGGAATACCAGCAGAACTATGACGAATTAATGCACTCATTAAATGACTCGTTTAAAATAATAGGATGATCAAGCATATCAATAACCCAGCGTAAAAGGTATAGTGCAGAGGCTATCCTTTTTAGTGTATGACACTATTTTTTTACGCTTGGTTTTACACTTTGCTTTGCGGCTTTTTCATGGGAGGGGTTTTGTTGTTGCTCTTCATCAATTAACTGATCAATTTCTTTAAGTGGTTTATTGATGTTGAATGAACTTGGTAATACATCCACGCCCACCCATTGACCAAGCTTCACGACTAAGGGAATTGTCAGTGGCGCAAACGGTAAAACGGCAAATACACCTAACCCTAGCCCTTTGAGGATATCAATAAACTGCGCATTGGCTTTTTGCAGGTCCTCTTTACTAACCTCACCTTGGCTGTAGCGACGATAAATAGTGAGCATTTCTTTGGTTTCTTGCTTTTCTTGCGCCAATGCTATTTTAAGTGCCACCATAGCGCGCTTGAAACGCAATTGTTGGCGTTTGGTACTAATTTTTGCCACTCGAATTGGGGCACGATGAATAACTTTATATAGTCGCATAACGCTATTCTCACATAGCCTTAACACTTCACAAAGCATAATTTAATACAATCACCGATTAACAAATCCACACTATTCTTCAGCTAGTAAAAAAACTATGATTAAGTATAATCACGAGCCAATAAACAGCCCATGCTATTAAATCTGTAAATAATGAATAAAATACCGCAAAACACAGCCGATAGACCAAACCGAGCTTACGACACAAAACCACCCAGACCGACTGCTGATCAGTGCTGCGGTGGTGGCAGTTGTTGCCCATGTGTTTGGGATGAATACCGAGAAGCGTTGAAAGCGTGGCGACAACAAAACCCTGAACAAAGCGATCATCTATAATTACCATTGAACTTTACTGAACAGTATCCAGTCTAAAAATTTCTATTTACAAAATTATTATTTTTTTCTGATTTATTTTAGAGTAAAAATTACATTAAATGCTTAATTTCTAATCCTCCCCTTAAAAATATCATTATTTTTCATATAGGTAAGCAAACCTCGAGTTTCCTCTATAGAAAATGCAAAAAAAACCAAACTATTTAACACCTTGCACAATTATTTAACAAACTGTATAAGTTTAATAGACTATGTGGCTTGATAAAAATCATATAGTTACGAAATTACAATAATTCTAACTGGGGAAATTAGAATGAAATTTAAAAATAACTTATTAAATCATGCAGTTAAACTTGCATTAACGACAACCACTGCAGGCTTATTTATTTCAGGAACTGCCTTAGCTGCAGATGAGCAAGCTGAAGTCACTAAAGTAAATAAAAATGTAGAAAAAATTGCCGTAGTGGGTACACGCTCTGCACCACGCTCTATTGGTGATTCACCGGTACCTATCGATATCATCGGTGGTGAAGAACTTGGTAAATCAGGTAATACTGATATGTTGGAGCTATTAAAAGGCGCAATTCCATCATTAAACGTACATTCAATGCCTATTAGTGATGCGGCATCTTTGGTTCGTCCAGCTAACTTACGTGGCTTACCTTCTGACAGTACATTGATATTACTCAATGGTAAACGTCGTCATCGTGCCTCTGTTATTGCCTTTTTAGGTGGCGGCATAAACGATGGCGCACAGGGTGCTGATATTTCTGTGATCCCAAGCATTGCCCTAAAGCAAGTTGAAGTATTACGTGATGGCGCAGCCGCACAATACGGCTCAGATGCGATTGCAGGTGTAATGAACTTTGTATTAAAAGATGCCTCAGAAGGCGGGACATTTGAAGTACGCCACGGCCAATATTACGAAGGCGACGGTGATACTACACAAATTTCCGGTAATGTTGGCCTGCCTTTTACTGACAGCGGCTTTGCTAACTTAAGTTTCCAATACAAAACTGCTGATGCCACTAGCCGCTCTGTGCAACGTGCCGATGCTACGGCCCTTATCGCAGCCGGTGTCCCAGACATTGCCCCGATTACACAAGTATGGGGCGCACCAGAAGTTGATGACGATATCTCTATTTTTGGTAATGTCGGCCTTGAGCTGACTAACAACTCCGATTTTTATATGTTTGGTAACTACTCAGAGCGTGATGTACGCGGTGGTTTTTACTATCGTAATCCACATACTCGCCCAGGTGCATACTCAAATGATGGCGGTGAAACATTATTAGTTGGTGATTTAACCGGCGATATGAGCGGCAACTGCCCTACCAACATCATGATTGATGACAACGTACTCGATAATCCTGACTACATTAGCCAAGTTGCTAATAACCCAGATTGTTTTGCTTTCAACGAAATTCTGCCAGGCGGTTTCACCCCTAACTTTGGTGGTAACATTACCGATACTTCATTGACTATGGGTACAAAAGGTGAATTTACCGGCGGTATGTTAGAAGGCGCCTACTACGATTTAAGTGGTACCGTTGGCTTCAATGAATCTCGTTACTTTATTTATGACACCATCAATGCCTCACTAGGCCCAGATAGCCCGCGTGACTTTAGCCCTGGTAAATACTCACAGTTAGAGAAAAACTTTAACTTTGATTTATCAAAAGGTTTTGATTTTGGACTTGCATACGATGTAAACATAGCCGGTGGCCTTGAATGGCATGAAGAAACCTTTACAGTTACCTCTGGTGATGAAGCATCCTTCATTGCAGGCCCGCTTACTGAGCAAGGTTTTGGTATCGGTTCAAATGGTTTCCCAGGCTTTAAACCCTCTGATGCTGGTGAATACACGCGCCGCAACTACGCTGCGTATGTGGATATTGAAGCTCCGTTCACTGAAGAATTTTTAATGGGCTTAGCACTACGCTACGAAGACTACGATACCTTTGGCTCTACTGTTAATTATAAATTGATGGCTCAATACCACTTAACCGATGATTTAAACATTCGTGGTTCAATCAGTTCCGGTTTCCGCGCACCTACTGTTGGCCAAGCCAACGTCAGTAACGTACAAACAAACCTAAGCAGTGGTGTATTAGTTGATTCAGCCTTGTTACCACCAACCAATCCAATTGCGGTACAGTTAGGCGGTACAGAGCTTGAGCCTGAAGAGTCGCAAAGCTATACCTTTGGCGCGGTATACACCATAGGTGAAGTATTCCTAACCATTGATTACTATAATATTCAAGTTGATGATCGTATTAGCCAATCTGAAAAAATCGAGCTAAGCCAAGCTGATAAAGATACGCTTGAAGCCGCAGGTGTACCAAACGTGCAAAGCTTAGCGCAAGTAAGCTTCTTTACTAATGACTTTGATACCACCACTCAAGGTGTAGACTTTGTCGCAAACTATGCCACCGATTTACTCGGCGGTAGCTCAACATTTAGTTTAGCCTACAACTGGAATGAAACGGAGGTTACCCGTTCAACTGATATTACTGGGGCGTTTAAAGTAAGCCGTTTAGAGAACGACTTACCAAATCATCGTGGTACGCTTAGCTGGTCACAACAATGGGAAAATTTCTCAATGTTTACTCGTGCAAATTATTTTGGTGAATACCAAGGTGTGCATGTAGATTATGACGAAACAGCAAAAACAGCAGATGCAGCAATTACGCTTGACGCTGAAATAACTTACTTTTTGAATGACTCTATTAGTTTCTCAGTCGGCGCACAAAACCTGCTCGACCAAGAAGCAGAAAAACTTGATTTTACCGTGGCACCTAATAATAACTGGGGTGGTAAATACTATGAAACATCACCATACGGTATTAATGGTGGTTTCTATTATGCCAAAGCAACGTATACTTTTTAAGCGTAGCTAAGCAATAAAAAGATAGGCGAAATGCTCAAGACATTTCGCCTTTTTCGTGCTATACCCCAAGATAATAAATATAGTAACTAAAAAATAACAACAGTGACGCATGCTGCTAAAAAAAGCCAACCAACTACTAGCCGAAAATAAACTCCAAGAAGCGGAGTTTCACTATAAAACCTTGCTTGAAAGTGATCCCCAAAATGGCGAGGCACTGTTCGGCTTGGGCCGTATTGCCCTGCGCTTGGAGCGCTTTGATGCTGCGGTTTATTTATTACAAAAAAGCTGTGAACGCCTGCCTAATATGTTGGAGCCATTACATGCCTTAGCCGATGCATTTAACGGGGTAAATTCGCCAAACGATGCATTAACGGTACTGAAATATGCAAAAAGCATTGCCAGCCATAACCCAGAGCCACACTATTATCTGGCACAACACTATCTAACTCATGGCGAATTAGACAAAGCACATACCACCTTTGCCCAAGCGTTAAGCATCGGCTTGTACCCTGTCACCGCGTATATTTTATTTGAGCTGGTACAACTTGGTCGCTTTGACCAGCAGCATAACTACATCAGTAACTTGCATCATTTACTCACACTAACCAATAATTTGCGGTTAAAAATGGTGTGTTATTACGCCCTAGCGAAAAGTTATGATCAGCTCGACGATATAGAGCAAGCCGTTAATTATTATAAATTGGCGAATAAACTACAGCTGCAATTGAGTCATTTCAACACTGAGCAATTAACGCCATTTTATCAAGATATTATCCGTTATAATCCAAAAAGTTTATTTGCTACTATCAAGGCTGGGTTTAGCGGCACTGTTACACCCGTGTTTATTATTGGCATGCCGCGCAGCGGCTCAACATTATTAGAGCAAATATTAGCTTCACATAGTGAATTTGCAAGCCTTGGCGAAGACCGTTGTATTAGCTCACAAGTTGTGCCATTTATTGAACAACACACCAAACTTCCTTACCCCGAATGTATGGATGCACTAACGCCGCAATTAATTGAGCAAGCCCGTGCTATTTATACCGCACGGTTAAAACAAGCTAAACCTATTCGCGCGTTTATGATCAACAAATTACCCTCTAATTATCAATCGTTAGGGCTTATTTATTGTTTATTTCCAAATGCTAAGTTCATCAACTTACAACGCGACTTTAATGCCACGGCTTGGTCTGTGTATAGTAATTACTTTGCAGAAAATGAACCTTATTTTTGCTCATTACCTGAATTTAAACGTTACTTTGATTTATACCAAGGTTTAATGACACATTGGCAACAAGCGATCCCTGATGCCATGTTAGATGTTCACTATGAGCAACTTGTTGCTGATCCTATTAGCAATTTAACGCGCATCTTTACATTTTTAGGGACTGAATTTGAACCGCAATGTTTAGAGTTTTATAAATCAAAAAATGCGGTCACAACCCTAAGTAAAGCATCAGTACGTCAACCACTCAATAGTAATGCACTAGAGCGCTGGAAACGCTTTGAAGCGCCGCTTAAGGCACTATTGAGTGATGTTCAAACCACGCCAGTAAATCCTTAAATTGATCGTGTTTGGCACTAGGATGAGTCAAGATATTAATATGATCATAATCGTATTGATGGCCGTGCTGTTTGCCATACATTTGCAGTTTTTGCACGCCGAGTCCCGACTCTTCAATAAACTTTTCAATATCAATTTGTTGCGCAAGCGCCTTATCTTTCACACCGCCAATATGTAAGGTCGCAGGTAAGGTTAAGCTCGCCACAGCCTGTGCATAATCAAAGCCATCGTCAGAATCTACCCACGCTTTGCGTTTAGCCCATTGCATACTTTGATAATGCGACTTTTTAGTTTCATCATCACTGCCCCATTTAAGTTTTTTAGCCGGCAAATAACCATGTTTTTTAGCCAGTATTGGCGCTAAAAAATACCAGATCAGATTACCTTGCAGGTATTTTTGCGGATGATGATTATACAACGAACGTTTAGTGCCAAAGTAAGCACAGGCTTTTACATCATTAATAAACTGTGGATAACGCGCAAACACACTGTTCATCAACACGCCGCCCCACGAATGAGCAACCCAGTAAGCTGGCGGCTTACCTTCTCGCTCGGTAATTTTCGCAATAAAAGCGGGAATATCTTCAATTATAGCTTCGGTTTGACCGTAATGAGCATGCTTGGAGATAGCCGGTTTGCTGTCGCCACGGCCACGTAGATCAGCCACGTAGCACACATAGCCTTGCTCAGCCAAAAAAGGCGCTAAGCCTTTATTAGAGTGGGTATAAAATATTTTGCCATTTTCCACAGCACCGTGCATAAAAAACACCGCAGGGCCTGCCTCTTTACTGTTATCTGCAATTCTGCGCAAATGTAATGTTTGTTGTTCGGTAAGTTTAATAAACACCGACTCTTGTACAATCGCCATGTTCAGTTCCTTGTTGTCATTGTTATGAACCGCAACTCATCCTACCAGTATTTCAAACAAGATCACACGCTATTGTGTTTCTCTGGTAAAATAACTTTTTTGTTTGCTAAGCTAATTATCTGTTATGAAATCAACGCCATTAAAATCAAAACTACATCCTCGCAATCGCCATAACGCAGGTTATGACTTAGCGTACCTAACTTGCCAAGTGACTGCGTTAAAACCCTATATAGTGCTCACCCCAAGTGGCACTGAGAGTATTGATTTTAGTGATCAACAAGCAGTTAAAACACTCAATCAAGCGCTGTTAAAAGCCTATTACAATGTTGAATTTTGGGATCTTCCCGCAGGTTACCTGTGCCCGCCTATTCCTGGTCGCGTTGATTACATTCACTACCTTGCGGATTTATTAGCCGCTGACAATAACGCGCAAATTCCAACTGGCAAGCGAGTAAAGGTATTGGATATTGGCACCGGTGCAAACCTTGTTTACCCACTTACTGGCAGCCATGAATACAACTGGCATTTTACAGGAACTGATATTGACCCTGTGGCGATCAACATAGCCAAACAAATCGCGCAATTTAATCAACGCAAAATCACCATTAAACAGCAAAAAAATCCGCAGCAGATTTTTAATGGTGTTATAAATAGCAAAGATCTATTTCACCTGACACTGTGTAACCCACCATTTCACGCAAGTGCAGAACAAGCCAATAAAGGCAGTGAGCGTAAATGGAAAAATTTAGGTAAAAGTCCAAATAACGCACTTAATTTTGGCGGCCAGCATAATGAGTTATGGTGTGAAGGTGGCGAGCAGCAATTTATTATTAATATGATTATTGAAAGTGAACAATTCGCACAGCAATGTATGTGGTTTACCTCACTGGTATCTAAAAAAGACACGTTACCCGCACTACAAGCACAATTACAAAAACAGCCTGTTGCCGAAGTAAAAATAATAGAGATGGCACAAGGGCAAAAAGTGAGCCGCTTTATTGCCTGGAGCTATTTTGATCAAGCCACTCGAGCAGAGATTTGCCAACAATTTACAGCCTAGGAGGCACCATGATTGATTTTCGTTCAGATACTGTCACTAAACCTTGCGCGACTATGCGCGACGTTATGGCCAGCGCCCCGTTAGGCGATGATGTGTATGGGGATGATCCCAGTGTTAATGCGCTTGAGGCGTTTGCTGCACAGCGCCATGGTTTTGCCAGCGCCCTATTTTGTAGCTCTGGCACCCAAGCTAATTTATTGGCATTAATGGCCCATTGTGAACGAGGTGACGAGTACCTGTGTGGGCAAGCCGCGCATAATTATAAGTTTGAAGGCGGTGGTGCTGCAGTACTTGGCTCTATTCAACCACAGCCAATTGAAAATGAAGCCGATGGCAGCCTGTGTTTTGACAAACTGCGCGCTGCAATCAAACCCGATGACTTTCATTTTGCGAATACCCGCCTGCTCAGTTTAGAAAACACCATAGCTGGTAAAGTGCTGCCAATTAGCTACTTAGCTAAAGCCCGCGAGTTCACTCAGGTTCATCAATTAGCGCTGCACTTAGATGGCGCGCGGGTTTATAACGCTGCGGTTGCACTAGAAGTGGATATCACTGAAATCACCGGTCATTTTGATTCAGTGTCGATTTGTTTATCAAAAGGGTTAGGCGCACCGGTAGGCTCATTATTACTTGGCTCTGCTGAGCTTATCAATAAAGCAAGACGATGGCGTAAAGTACTTGGCGGCGGTATGCGCCAAGCTGGTATGCTTGCAGCCGCTGGGCATTATGCGCTTGAGCACAATGTTAGCCGCCTCGCAGATGATCACGCCAATGCCCGCTATTTAGCGCAGCTGCTCAATGAGATTGCAGGGTTTCACGTTGATTTAGCAAAAGATACCACTAACATGGTGTACGCCCAGGTTGCCGATAATGTCGATATTCACTCACTGGCACAGCAGCTAAAAGCCAAGGGCATTTTATTCAGCCCGAATAAAACCTTACGTTTAGTGATCCATTTGGGTGTTACTCGCGCTGATATTGAACTATTTATAGCTGAATTAACTGCTGCGCTGCATGTTTAACGCGGCTTTATAATGTTTGCGGCATACTGATACATAGCGATCATTGCCGCCAATTTCTACTTGGTTGCCATCAGCGATCGCATCGCCATTTTCATCGGTACGTAATACGTGATTGGCTTTACGGCCGCAATGACAAACGGTTTTTAGCTCTACTAATTTATCTGCCCACGCGAGTAAGTATTGAGAGCCGCTGAATAACTCGCCCCTAAAATCATTACGTAATCCGTAGCACAATACTGGGATCCCTAATTCATCAACCACATCGGTTAATTGCAATACTTGCTCTCGAGATAAAAACTGGCATTCGTCCACCAGCACACAGTGGCGCTTTTGTTCACTGTTGAGCTGTTTGATCAGTGCAAAAACGTCTTTTTCTGCATCAAAAATATGTGCATCAGCTTGTAAGCCAATTCGCGATGACACTTTGCCAACACCTGCACGATCATCCAAAGCGGCGGTTAAAATAACCGGCTCCATGCCGCGTTCACGATAATTAAATGCCGATTGTAATAACGTGGTAGATTTACCTGCGTTCATTGCAGAATAATAAAAGTACAGCTGTGCCATGAAAGTGCCTGCCCTGAAAAAAGTGCGCTAATGCTACCTTAATCTTGATTGAACATCACCTTTTTAGCATTCCTATTTGAGTCGTGTATTTGTTATGCTTAGTTAACCCCAGAAAAACAGCTCAATACCGATCAGTACTGGCCACTTGGTTAGCTTTATTTAGATGATCAACATACAATTTGGCATTATCTTGATCTGCTAAAACTCGCCAAATGCGCTGACTAAGTGATTGATGTTTTTGATAGAATTCTTTTGAAAACAACAAGTAGCCTTGCTCTGCTGCAACCGGTGGATAAATCGTTTTCAGCGTTGCGCTATCGTAGTGGCTGGCGACTTTGTGACTACCAATTTGACACAGCCCCATGCTGGCATCAGCCACTCCGCGCTCAATTAACTCAAGGGCTTTTGCAACAGAGGCCGTGTGCTGGATAAAAAAGGGTTCTTGGGCAAGGGTTTTATTCAATTTATAGCCACGAGGGATAGCTAAAGTAAATGCTTTGGTCTGAAACACTTCGCGGCTTTGCCACTGCTTATGAAACTTATTGCTGCCAATCAAACAACTGCTAAATTTACTCAGTGCACGTGTAGAGTCTGGTTGCTGCGATTTAGTCAGTGGGTATTGGCCAAACGCAGTGCGCTCTGGGCGATACGCTGCTATCACTGCATTGACTTTATTACTGCGTAAATCACTTAAACACGCTTGCCACGGTTTTCGCACATAGCGAATGGACACCTCAGCAAGTTTATTATCAAGGCGCTGGATCACCTCTAACAAAGCGTCAGGATCATCGATTGGCACATCGCTGCCTTCACTTAAAAATAACGTTGCGGCCGTTTTATCTTCATAACAAAAAATAAGCTCGGTTGCCTGTACTTGCAAGGCGGTTAAGCACATAACACAGCAACTACAGAATAACACCACACCCCACCGGTTTTCCCTAACACGCTTATTTCCATTCATTTTATCTGTAACCCTTAGACATCAATAGCTAAAGTGTAGACCGAAAAAATAAATTGTTTAGCTGCTTTGCAAAAAAGTTTAAATAATCCCTTCGTGTTCTAGTAACCATTGTTTTCGCTCTAGCCCACCGGCATAGCCTGTTAACTTACCATTGGCGCCAATAATCCGATGACACGGCACAATAATGCTGATCGGGTTTTTACCATTGGCGGCACCGACCGCCCGTACGGCTTTTGGGTTACTCAGTGCATTAGCGATGTCAGCATAACTTTGCGTTTGTCCAAATGGCACTGTGCTAAGCGCCTGCCAAACTGCCTGTTGAAAAGCGGTCCCTTGGGTCGCTAAAGTCACAGCAAAGGTTGTACGTTTGCCTGCAAAATAGTCGTTAAGCTGCGCTGCGCAATTTAAAATATGCGGCTGCTCCACCTTTACAAACGGGGTTTCTGGGTACTCTATTACAGGGTAAAAGCCCACATAACTTACTCCGTGGTGGTTACCTTGAATAATAATGTCATCAATGGGGCTGGGAATACGTGTTTGGATAATAGTCATATTAGCTGCTGCCATAGTTGAAAAGTTAAATAAGAGCGAAATGGTGCACACATCTCATCGTTAAATGGTTTTGCCCCCGCCTGCGCTTTCTTTACGCCTAAATCCCCCGCTAATAAAATATCGGGCTGACTTTGGCCGCGTAATTTTGCATAGTTGACTGTCCAAGGTCCAATCCCTTTGAGCGTCAGCCATTCGTCTAACTGCTGACAATCGGGATTATCGGCGCAAAATTGCGCTAGATTACGCAACGCATTTTTTCGCGCTTGTGGCATTTTAAAAAATGCCAGTTCACTGTTTGCCACCACTTCTGGCGTTGGAAAATACACTCGCTCGCCATCTCGTTCGCCCAGTTCAGCCACCAGCTGAGTAACTAAGTTATGCGCGGCGGTAACACTAACTTGTTGGCCAAGCACTGCGCGAATACCAGCCTCAAATGCCGACCAAATGCCCGGTAACCGCAGCCCTTGAGTTAACCCAATTGCGCCCTGAAGCTGGGCAGCTAAATGCTGTTCAATGTGCGCAGTATCGGCATCTAAATCAAGCACCCTGCGAATTTCACTTAAAATAGGCTGTAAAAAGCGCGGCTGATCAATATCAATGCTGACTAAAAAATGGTGTTTATGCTGTACAAACTCAGCCGTAAACTGGCCTTGGCAATGCTGATTTTTAAAGCTGCGACCATAGTGTGTATCGTCAAGCCATTCCAGCGGTGAAATTAATCTTTTGGCTAAAAATTGCTGCAACGCAGCCCAATTATAAGGGGGCCGAAACGGTAATTTAAGGGTCAACACTGCACTTGTTGTGCTGCGCTCACCACGTAGTTTTGAGGGGCAAATATGCAATTGCTGTAAAAAGGCATCATTAAAACGGCGAATACTGTTAAAGCCCGCCGCAAACGCCACTTGCGATACCGGCAAATTGGTCTCTTGCAATAATTTTTTCGCAAAATGACACTGATTAAATAACCGGTACTGGGTCACTGAGATACCGAAATGTTGTTGAAACAGTTGCCTTAAATAGCGGCTACTGACCCCTAATCGCTCAGCTAGCCGTTCACAGCTTTGCTGCTGAGTTAAGTCACTATCTATCAACTGTTTGGCTCGCAGTGCTGTGGTTTTACTGCCTTGCCATGCACTACTGCCAGGGGCACTATCAGGACGACAACGAATACACGGGCGAAAGCCAGCCTGCGCAGCATTGTGGGCATATTGAAAGTATTCTACGTTTTGCTCTTTTGCGGTAGGGGCAGGACAAATTGGTCGACAATAAATACCGGTGCTTTTAACGGCAATAAAAAACAGTCCATCAAAACGATGGTCGCGGCTTTGTCTGGCAAGTTGCCAATGGCTAGTATCCATAAGGTGCTCTTAACTATACATCTGCTAATAGAGTACGTGAAAAAACACAGTTTACTAGCCATTTTCGGCACTCAACCTTTATTTGCTAATTGCAGCTAAATAACGGCGCTCAACTTCAGCCCAATTAATAACATTGTAAAAAGCGGCAATATATTCAGGACGGCGGTTTTGGTATTTCAGGTAATAGGCGTGCTCCCACACATCTAAACCTAAAATCGGCGTGTTGCCGTGCATTAATGGACTGTCTTGATTTAAACTGCTTTCCACCACAAGCTGGTGATCTTTATTAACACTTAACCACGCCCAGCCACTGCCAAAGCGACTCACCGCAGCCGCGGTAAATGCGTCTTTAAAACTGTCAAAGCCGCCAAGTTGCTCAGTTATCGCTGTTAATAACTCGCCAGTTGGTTGACCACCGCCATCAGGGCTCATTACTGTCCAAAATAATGAATGGTTTGCATGTCCGCCACCATGTTCTTGCACTACTTTTTGCAGCTCACTCGGCAGCGCGTCAATATTGCTCAGCAACTCATTAACATCGGTGTTTGCATAGTTGCTGCTCTCAAGTGCCGCATTGGCTTTATTAATATACGTTTGATGATGCAACGTATGGTGTATTTCCATGGTTTTAGCGTCAAGATGAGGCTCTAATGCTGCATAATCATAAGGTAAAGCGGGTAATGTAAATGCCATGATTGCTCCTTAAGGGCATAGGGTTGATTGCTTAATGCAAGGTAATATATTGATCGGGTGTATAACTTAATGTTTGGTTTATTCTGTCAATCAAATAAGGTTGATGATTATGCACTTTGGCAAATTGCACTAACTCAAGGTAGGTTTTATGGTGATGGTGAACCACCACAGTGCGTACCGTATTGCATGGATGCTGAATTAAGTGGCTCAAGGTAATGTGGACATCGCACAACCACTGGCAGGCTTGCTCAGTTTGCTTCATTGCTCGATAGGTGTCGGCTAAGTTGTGCGCCGCAACAACCAGTGCTGGGCAGCAATGTTCAATTGCAGTGATCACCGATTGGCAAATTTTTGCTTGGCTAAACTGACTTAATAAATGTGCAGCCAAGGTATGCGCGGTCGTGTATTTATCTCTGGCCTCGAGTAAGGCGCCTCGTTCAAAGGCATAATTACCAGCCATAATATTAGCTTGCCAAGGACTCAAAGCCTGAGCAACACAAGGAAGCTCTGCGAAAGTAAGGCGCTGAAGCTGTGTCATAAAAATCACCTGCACAGATTAATTGATGTGTTTAATTTACACACCGAAACAACCTAATGCAAATGATTTTTATTTATATTTCTTTTGCGTTTTATTTCTCTGCAAAATCAATTAATGCTTGCCCAGTTAATCGATAAATAATCCACTCATTTTGTGGCTCAGCCCCCATGCTGTTATAAAAGTCGATTGCAGGTTGATTCCAATCGAGTACCACCCATTCAAAACGTCCACAGTCTTTTGCCAGTGCTCGGCGCGCCAAATGTTGCATTATTAACTTGCCCGCGCCTTTACCACGGCTATCTGGGCTGACATAAAGGTCTTCTAAATACAGGCCATTTTTACCAAGCCAAGTCGAGTAATTATAAAAATAAACGGCAAAGCCAATTGGCGTATCACCCTCTAAACAAATCACGCTGTGTGCTGTGGCGCCTTCACTAAACAAGGTGTTTAAAATAGCCTGTTCATCAGTTTTAACCGCGTCGGGCTCTTTTTCATACACCGCAAGCTCGGTAATAAAATGCAAAATAGTGGCGGCATCTGCCGGGACTGCGTCTCTTAAAATAATGTCTGTCATAAATTCTCTTTGTTACTACGAACGGTGAATACTGCTCGAGTTTATCTTTAAGCGTTTGTCATTGTATCGGTTTAGCAAGGTAATAATAAATTGGCAACTCACTGCTCTTAATATGATCAGCAAACCAAATATTCGCAAATTGCTTACATGTTGCGGGCTAAACCAAGCCGTTACTATATTTAACGCTCATTTATATTAATCCACTAAATAGCACAAGACGCAAGTTTATGCGCCTTGTGTTAGGTTATTTTACAGCACTCTTTCTAGGGTCTGTTTATCTGATAAAATTGTTTACTAAATTTTGCGTAAAGCACAGGCAATACAAATAAAGTCAAAAATGTGGCAGTAAACAAACCACCAACAATCACGGTTGCTAATGGCTTTTGGATTTCAGCCCCAATACCGGTAGAAATTAACATCGGGATCAAACCAAGTGCCGAGGTTAACGCCGTCATGAGTACTGGCCGTAATCGCGATAATGCGCCATTAAATGCCGCGCTATCTAAGCTATCACCACTTTTAACACGGTTATTAATACTCTCAACCATCACCACACCGTTGAGCACTGCCACGCCAAATAAGGTAATAAAGCCTACTGAGCTTGGCACTGATAAATATTGTCCTGAAACATACAGTGCAACCACACCACCAATCACTGCTAATGGCACATTCACTAAGATCAGCAATGCTTGGCCAATCGAGCCAAATGCAAAATAGAGCAGCAGTGCAATTAACGCCAACGAGATAGGCACTACGATGGATAGGCGTTGCTGTGCCCGTTGTTGGTTTTCAAACTGACCGCCAATACTCATGCCATAACCTGGCGGTAGCTTAACTTGCTCACTAATGGCGGCACGAATATCAGCAACCACAGAGCCCATATCGCGTCCTTGCACATTGGCTTGGATCACCACACGACGCTGCACATCGTCACGGCGCACTTGGGGCGGGCCAGATTCAATATTAACCGTTGCTACATCACCAACCCGTACTAACGCACCTGTCGGTGATGATAAACGTAAGTCTGCAATGGCCTCAGGGCTGTTACGAAATTCAGCGCCAATGCGCACATAAATATTATAACGCTCATTGGCATTAATAATTTGCCCTGCTGCAGTGCCGCCAATACCATGTTGTACAATGGTCATTAAATCACCCACCGATAAACCATAGCGAGAAAGCGCTAACCGGTTCGGTTTGATCACTAACTGTGCTTCACCAGCAATTTGCTCCATTGCCACATCTTTTGCGCCAGCGACTCCTTTTACAGCTTGCTCAATAGCTTGGCCTTTAGCGACTAACACATCTAAATCGGCACCAAACAGTTTAATCGCCAGTTGCGCTTTTACCCCAGACAGTAACTCATCTACGCGTGTGGCTATCGGCTGTGAAAAATTAAACAATAAACCTGGGAACTGCTCTAGCTTTTTCTCCATTAACACTTGCAGTTGCGCTCGGTTATCTGCAGATCGCCATTCGCTAACTGGCGTTAGCCCTAAGTAAATCTCTATATTATTGACCGGCTCTGGATCGCCGCCCACTTCAGGGCGACCCACACGACTTAACGCATACTCAACTTCAGGAAACTCAAGCAATATAGTTTCAAGTTTTGGCGCCACCGTCAAGGCTGTGTCTAAACTGGCCGAAGGTGCCAGTGTCACCCGTAAATTGATAGTGCCCTCTTCAAGCTCAGGCACAAACTCCGTACCCAACTGCGGCAATAACACGCACGCTATCACCACGAGTACCCCTGCAATAGCAATCACTGTTTTACGGGCAGTCATTGCCCAGCCTAAACACAGCTTGTAGGCTTTATCGAGTGGCTCTAACAGCACACTGCGCCTTAGCGTCACGCCATTGGCAAATAAATACACCGCTAATGCCGGTACAATTACCAATGCCACAATAACAGCCGCGATAATTGCCAACATAATACTGATTGCCATCGGCTGAAACAATTTCGCTTCAACCCCTTCAAAGCTAAACAACGGCATAAATACCACCAATATGATCAGCGCCGCAAAAAATACCGGACGCGCAACTTCTTGGGAGGCAAGCTTAATACGATGAATATAGTTAATTGATTTAGCGGTTGATTGTGTCGTTGGCTGCGTTAAATGACGGAAAATATTCTCCACCATGACCACCGAGCCATCGACTAACATACCAATCGCAACGGCAATCCCACCGAGCGACATTAAATTAGCCGAGAGCCCAAACCACGCCATCACACAAAGTGCTAAGCCAATTGAAATTGGGATCGACAATAAAACCAATAGCGTGGCCCGTAAATTCATTAAAAATAACGCCAGCACCACCACAATAAACACAAACGCCAATAGCAGCGCATCAACCACAGTATCAACCGCTTTGGTGATCAAATCGGCTTGGTCATACAGTGGCTCAAACGTAACCCCATCAGGTAACGCTTGATTGATTAGCTCAATGCGAGAGGTTATGCCATCAATGGTTTGCTTGGTATTCGCGCCAATGCGTTTTAGTACCACACCAGTCACCACTTCGCCCAGCGATATAATGTTACCTTGGGCATCTTTTTTACTCATCGTCGCCGCACCTTGGCGGATTTCACTGCCTAATGACACCTCAGCCACATCGGCAATGGTTACAACCGTACCATTAATGGTTTTCAGCGGTGTTTGCGCAATTTCTTGTAAGCCCAGTGTGCCAGCATTGAACCAACCAGTACCACGGATCACTAACTGCTCTTGACCGCGATTCATATACCAGCCACCGACATTGCTGTTATTGTCTTCAAGTGCGCTCACTACTTGCTGCTGATCCAATTGATAGGCAAGTAACTTATTTGGATTCAGGTTTACTTGATATTGACGAACATCGCCACCAAACGACAGTACTTCGGTGACGCCATCAACAGGTAAAATAAGTAGCTTTACAATCCAATCGTTTAAGCTGCGCAGCGCCATACTATCAAGGCCAGACTCCGGTGATGCCGCCAATAAATATTGATATACTTGACCAAGCCCTGAGGTATTCGGCCCCATTTCTGGTAAGCCAATTCCTTCAGGGATCAGCTCTTTGGCCGCTTGCAGACGTTCAAACACCAGTTGTCGAGCAAAATAAATATCCACGCCTTCTTTAAACACCACAGTGACACCAGATAAGCCAGTTTTTGAAATCGACCTGACTTGATCTACATCGGGCAACGCATACATAACGGCTTCAATGGGATAGGTGATCAACTGCTCAACTTCAACAGCAGCTAAACCCGGTGCTTCGGTATTAATCGCCACTTGCACATTGGTCACATCGGGAAACGCATCTAAATTCAATTTAGGGATCACCATTGCGCTCATCGCAACTAATACGCACAGTGCTAACAAGACCAGTAATCGATTGCTAATAGCAGCATTAACTATTTTATTAAACATACTCGTCGCTCCTAGTGATTATGCGGATCAAAGCCGCCTTTCGCTTGCTCTGATGCGACAAAAAATGCGCCTTCAGTGACCACTTTAGTGCCCTCTTGCAATCCTTTAATTTCACGAAAACCAGCAAAGCGTTGGCCTAATTCAACTTCTGTCGAGATAAGTGCACCGTCTTCATCTTGTACAAATACCGCCCAATCGCCATCGGGGTTTCTCAGCAAGGCTTGCTCAGGCACTGCAAGTACTTTTTGCGCGGTGGCAAATTCAAAATACACATCACTAAACATACCTGGGTGAAGGGTGTGCTGGCTGTTTTTCACACTTAAGCGCACCACCCGAGAACGCGTTACTTGATCTATCGTATGTGCTTCTTGGATCACCACAGCGGGGTACATCAGTTGATTAACTTTCACTGCTGCCATTGCCCCTTTGGCAATATCAATTGTTTGATTTGCCGATAATTTTGCTTCAACCCACAGTAAACTCTCATCAGCAATCAACATTAATTCAATCCCTGCATCTACCCGCTGGCCTTGGGCAAAATTATCACTGAGTACTGCGCCCGACGTACCTGCGTAGAGTGTGTATTCACCCAGTTTTTCAGCTGAGATCTCCGCACTTTGCGCAATCGCTTTAACTGATAAGCCAAATGCCACCAGCTGACTCTGCGCCACTTCATACTCTGCCTTGGCTGTAAGCAAACGCTTTTCACTGACCGTGCCTTTACCCATTTTTTGTACTCGTTGCCACTCTGCTTTCGCTAACCGGTAAGTGGTTTGCGCACTGGCAACCTCAGCACTAAATAAACTCACGAGCGGCGCACCCGCTTTAATATGCTGCCCTAAGGTTGCGTGACGTTTTACCACGATTGAATCAACACGTGGCGACAGTACATAACTACTATAACCATTGACTTTTATTTCACCTGGTGCGTAAAGCTGTGATTGATAAGTGCGTTTTTTTAACGTGCTGATCTGCACATTAGCCAAACGCATTTGGGTTTCTGTTAAGCGTACCCCACCAGCTTGTTCGCCCTCGTGAGGAGCTTCATCAGCTTCGTGCACATGTATAGCTTGTAATTGTGCTGCGCTGTGTACATGGCCAGCTTTGCCATGCTCAACGTCTTGCGGCGCGGATGTAGCTGTCGGTACAAAGTTGGCAAACATAAATACAAGGATAGAAAAAGTAATATTTAAGCGCTTCATAAGGCAGCTCCATCAATTAGGGGACGTGTAAATGTAGTAAAATGATTCGCACCACCCTCTTTCTCAAGGCTCGACTCAAGGTGTAGGTTATATAAGGATTGCCCAGCCGCAGGTAAATTGGGATGTTGTTTTAATTGCGTCAACAACCGGCTTAAATTGCCAGTATTAGGCGTTGCTGCAGCCAATGTATTTGTGGCAGCTAATAAAGCTACACAGCGGCAAGCAAACCGAAACGGTTTGTTTAAATTCATAACGTATACTCTTACTAAATAAATCGGTGACCAAAGTCTTGGCCAGCTAAAAAATTAACTTAGTAAAGCAGTAATAGGAGGGCGTAGATCAGGAATAAGCAAACGAGAGTTAAACGCGGGGTCGTTCAAACTAATAATATCGTAGCTAGGTAAATTAGCGTGGTGTTGCCATGGTTCAGTAAAGAAAATGGAAATATGGCAGACATGACAATGGGCATCATCGGCGTTATCAGCAAGCGCTTGGCTTAATTGTTGATGTTGTAGCTGATGAGTATCATGATCATTATTAATCGTGCAGTGTTGATCGAGCTCGCTTTGCTGGTGTAATAATTGCGAAGTGGCATTAATAGCAGCGTTATGATCAGCCACGTCAAAACTATCCAGCATTGGCTGAAGTAGTAATAAAGCTAAAATTAACAACACTGATTGCTTCAAGCAATAGACCCTAGAACGATTTTTCAATACCTTAACAGATCTTCTTCTTAGTGCAAAGCACTTAGCCACCCGTGACAAATGCCTACTTTATGCCACTGGCTAATTTACCCACGCTCACTTAGTATTGTGTGATCAACATAATAAAAAATACAGAGAAACGCCAAATATGGGTCATCAACATTCCCACAGTCATCATAATGCCGACCAAAGTAACCGCCAATTAGGCTTTGCGGTGTTTATCAATGTGCTGCTAACAATAGCCCAAGTTGTAGGCGGCGTGGTGTCTGGTAGTTTGTCTTTAATTGCCGATGCGCTGCATAACTTAAGTGATGCAGCAGCCATTTTTATTGCCCTCATCGCTCGTAAAATTGGCGGTAAACCCGCTGATGAACGTTATCACTTTGGCTATAAACGCGCAGAAATTTTAGCCACATTATTAAACAGCACCACACTCATTATTATTGGTGGTTTTTTAATTATCGAGGCAATAGAAAGCTACTTTAACCCAACGGCTATTGATGGTTGGATTGTCGTTTGGGTGGCAGCATTTGCACTGGTTATTGATATTGCTACAGCAATACTCACCTTTCACGCTGGGGCTAAAAACAGCATGAATATTCGCGCCGCATTTATTCATAATGTGTCTGATGCTATGGCCTCTATCGTGGTAATTGTGGCAGGTACCTTAATTATTCTTTATCAGTGGTACATTGTTGATTTAATAGCGACAATTTTAATTTCGGCGTATGTAATTTACCACGGTGTGTTATTACTCATTGAAAGCTGTAAAATTTTAATGCAAGCCGCCCAGACGACTTTGACCGCAATCAGGTAAGCCTTGCACTGAGTAAACAATTTGTGATTGGCCAAGTGCACAGTCTCAAAGCATGGCAGCTAGACGATAACCAAACTTGCTGTGAACTGGTGCTAACGACATCCGCGGAGCTAGTACTTGATGACGTTAAAGACTATTTGCATCATGAGTTTGCCATTGCACACTGTATTATTGAGCGCCGCGAATAGCAAAAGCATTGGTTATAATCGTTGCGCTTTATCGAATTTTATTGAAAACAGCTCGCGTTCTCATTTATCATCGCATTTTATAATGCATACAAGGTGTGTGAGTTGTTAAAATTGTGGCTACGTCGTACTCATTTAATACTAACATTAGTGAGTGGGCTGTTTTTGATCTGCTTAAGTATCACTGGCGCACTACTTGTTTACGCCAAAGACATTCAACGCTTTGTGCAGCCACAGCTGTGGACGGTAGAGAATCCCAGTAATAGCAAAGTGATTGCCTATCCTATTTTGCTAAACATCATCACATTACACACTCAGCAATCCGTTACATTAATAATGCCAGAGCAAAACCCAGATTATGCGTGGCAGGCACAATTGGCTAACAAACAATACGTCAGTGTCAATCCGTATACCGGTACGGTTATTCATCAGTATGATTATTACGGTACGATTTATGGTTTTACCATGGCACTGCATCGCTGGTTACTTTACGAAAATGCTGACGGCAATCGGCCATTACGTAACTGGGTATCTATTTGTGCGCTCATTTTTATTATAAATATGCTGGTTGGTGTCTACATTTGGCTCAAACCCAAAAACCGCTTAAAACGACTGGTGATCAAGCCAAGAGCGAAACTACGTATTTTGCTTTACCAATTACATACCGTCATTGGCATGTATTTATTTATCCCATTGATATTGATTGCTTTCACAGGCATGGCATTTAATTGGCAAGCACAAACCCAAGCCGTACTGGAATTTGTTACACAAACTCCTGTAGAGCCACGCCCTAAAGCGCCTGCCCTCGCTGTACCCGATACAATTGATCATAATAACTTGGCCGTCGCTTTGCATAAGGCGTTGCTGGTTTTTCCTGATGCCGAGCTGTTTCGTATTTACATGCCTAAAAAAGCCAGCGAACCACTGGCATTAAGAGTAAAAAATCCAGGCGAGAGTCACGCGTACAGCTGGGTGTGGGCAAATCAATATACTGGTAAGGTATTGCAATCTTATGATGCCTCACGCGCTAATCTCACAACTCAAGCATGGAATTTTAAATATAAGTTTCATATTGGTGATTTTGCCGGTTCACTGGTGCAAATAGTGTGGTTATTTATCGCCCTCACCCCCGTACTATTTACTCTCAGCGGTGGTTACTTTTGGTATAAGCGCCATTATAGATAACTCAGCATTATAACGTTTTATTAAATCAGCTCGCGACTGGTGATGTTGAACAATAATTTTAAGTTCACACCACCAGTAACACTATCAGATCAACTAATGCCACCCTTACCTTTAAACAAATGACGTCGCTTTATTTTTCCTATATTAGCTCCTAAAATTAATCGTACCAGTTGTATTTAATAATCACTTATTTAGCGCTTCAGGAAAAAGCTTAAGGACGAGAGCAATGAAAAGTGTTCTATTATTATTTATAATCAACCACCTGTGTTTTTTTATAGCAGCTGAGTTTTTTACTGGTATCTTGAGCAAAGTATCAGGTAATAGTTTTCTCTCAGTGCTAGGGCTCATTTATGCCTTTGTGGGTTTTCCGCTCCAGCTACTTATTGAACTACTACTGCTTATTGGCTTTTGCTATCAAATCTTTAATGTCGGAAAATATCAGGCAACTGCGCCGCTTTGGTTGGCATTTTTTGCAAGCGTAATGCTGATGTTTAACTTTTTTGAATAGCCACAAAACCAAAATACAATCAATAATAACTATCAATACCATTGCCTTTACACTTCTTTACACTTACTATTGCGCCAATAAAAAGAGCAACAATTTATAATACTTGTCGTAAAGGATCTTCATGTTCAAAACTTCTTTAACCTTATTAGCCCTCGCTGTAAGCACAACCACTTTCGCCGATGACGCTATAAATAAAAACCAACTAACTGACGAGCAAATGGAACGTATCGTTGTTTCCGGCAGCCGTGTTTTTGAAAGCATTGATGAGGTTCCTGCATCAATTACTGTTATCAATCAACAGCAAATTGAAGAACATTTGAAAGTAAATCCTGAGCTACAAAGCTTACTTGCGCAAATGGTGCCGGGCCTTGCTCCTGATACGGGTAGTTCAAGTAATACCGGGCAAACACTGCGTGGCCGTGCCCCACTGGTGATGATTGACGGCGTGCCACAATCAACCCCACTGCGTAATGGCTCTTTAGGCATTAAAACCCTCGATCCAAGTGCCATTGCCCGTATTGAAGTGATCAAAGGGGCAACCTCGATTTATGGTAACGGTGCATCGGGCGGTATTATTAATTACATCACTAAACAGGCTAAAAGTGATGAGAAAACAGCTGGCGAGCTAAGCTTATCGAGTCGCTTTAGCGCGGTAAAACTTGAAGAAAGTGCCGGTGCAAGAGTATCGGCGGCGATTAATGGCCGAGCAGATAAATTCAGCTACTTAGCCACTGCAAGCTATGAAGAAAATGGCGTACAACGCGATGCCCAAGGTGACATTCTCGGTTTGCAATATGGTTTGTCCGACGCAGTCACACAAAACTACTTTACTAAGTTAGGCTATGATTTTGATACTGAAAAACAATTACAATTTAGCTATAACTATTTTAGCTCACAGCAAAAAACCGACCTTGGTGATGTCAGCGGCGATATCAGCTTAGGTGAAAAAACCTACGCAATCCACGTACCACCCGAATTACAAAAACAAGGCAAACCGCAAGGCCCTGAAGGCAACGAAAATATCACCTTAAAGTACACCGACTACGCGTTATTTGAAAATACTCAAATGACCTTAGATCTCTACATGCAAGATATAGAAAACGTGTTTTTCTTCTCCCCTAATCTTGCCAACCCTGACGAAAATTACGAAGGCGGCCAGTCTATTATCAGTTCGGACAAAAAAGGCGCGCGTGCAACGTTTAATACCCAGATAGACTTTGACTCAGTTGAAGCCACATTCGTTTATGGTATCGATGCCTTAAAAGATATTACTTCACAGCCACTTGTTGATGGCCGTGTTTGGGTGCCAGAGATGGATATGAAAAGTGTTGCAGGCTTTTTACAAACAAAATGGCTGATTGCTAATGACCTTATAGTCAAGGCTGGTGTTCGCCAAGAAAGCATTGATTTAAGCGTAGACGATTACCGCACACTTAAACTATGTAAGACACCAACTCAATGCTCTGTGCCAATTAACGTAAAAGGTGACACCATTGATTACGACGCCACTACCTATAATTTTGGCATTAAATATAATCTTAATGAAAAATTCAGCCCATTTATAAGTTACTCACAAGGCTCGGATATATCTGATGTAGGCCTGCTACTTCGCGCAGCTACAGTGAACGATATTGGTCTGATACAAACGCAAGCCTCAATTATCGACAACTACGAAATTGGCTTTAACTCGCAATTTAACAATCTACGTATTGAAGTTGCCGCCTATCGCAGTACCTCTGAACTTGGTACAACCAATAAATTTAACGAAGTGACCGGCGTGTACGAACCGGTACGTGCTCCGCAAGAAATTTGGGGCTACGAAACGCTAGTAGACTACACAATTGCTGCAAATCTTAAATTACTGGCAACCTATAGCTATGTTGAAGGTAAAAACACTGAAGCAGATGTTTACTTAGGCTCAAAGCAGATCAGCCCACCAAAGGCAACTGCAAACTTAAACTGGCAACCGAGTGATGCTATATCACTCACCTTAAGTTATCTGTATGTTGGCGATAGAAAGCGCTTTGCAGCAAATAATGATGGCAAATATGTAGGTGATCAAGGCCCTGTTGATAGCTACAATATCTTTAACCTAAGTGGCCAATACCAATTTGCCGATAACTGGCAAGGTTTTGTAGGCATTGAAAACTTATTTAACGAAGACTACTTCCCTGCCCGTGCTCAGTCATATACCTACGGTGGTTATAACATCAAAGGCCTTGGCACAACGGCCACTGTTGGCGTTAAATATCAGTTTTAAACATCAGCAAACTCGTTCATTGCGTGGTGCAATGAACGAGCCTCTCTTGCCCTGTCGATTCAGCCCACTTTTACAGTAACTATTATAGTAACTATAAATAGCAATCTGTTCATAAAGCAACCAACAATGCAAACTTAAACGAGAATTAGACTCAATAGTAACCGCCTGATTTACAAGGAAAATACTTGCAATAACTGATTTTTCTACTACACTAGCAACATTAAGTATTTTAGGAGGTCACCATTATGAAAGGTAATCAAAAAGTTATCGACAGCTTTAACACGTTGTTAGCCAATGAACTTGCTGCTATTGATCAGTATTTTATTCACTCTCGCATGTATGACGATTGGGGTTTAGATAAACTTTATGTACGCCTTAATCATGAAATGGAAGAAGAAAAAGATCACGCAGACTGGTTAATTAAGCGTATTTTATTCCTCGAAGGTGTACCAAATATGACCAAGCGCCGTGACCTAATTATTGGCCATGACGTTAAATCAATGATGCAAAATGACTTAACGCTAGAGCTTGAAGTTGTTGAATGTGTTAAAGAAGTTATTGCAGTCTGTGAGCAAGAAAAAGACTATCAATCACGTGAGATCCTTGAAAAGCTATTATTCGATACCGAAGAAGATCATGTTTATTGGTTAGAACAACAACTCGGTTTGATTGATAAAATTGGTAGTCAAAACTATCACCAATCACAAATGGGCGAATAGGAGCTAAATTATGAAAGGCGATAAAGACGTTCTTGCTGCATTAAATAAAATATTGGCCAATGAATTAGTCGCTATTAACCAATATTTTTTACATGCCCGTATGTTTAAAGATTTTGGTTTTAGCGCATTAGACAAAGCTGATTACAAAACCTCAATTCAAAAAATGAAAAACGCTGACCGATTAATTGAGCGGATTTTATTTTTAGAAGGTTTACCTAACCTTCAAGATCTTGGCCGTTTACGCATTGGCGAAAACAGCGAAGAAATGATTGCCTGCAATATGGCCTTTGAGCTTGATTCACTCGTTGATCTTAAAGATGCAATCAAACTTGCTGAAAGCAAAAAAGATTATATTAGCCGCGAAGCGCTGGATAACATCTTAAACGAGCAAGAAGAGCAAATCGATTGGCTGGAAACCCAACAACTGTTGATCAAAAGCACAGGTATTGAAAACTACCTACAATCGCAAATGTAATTCTTTATTTAGATCAAAAAAAGCAGCTTAGGCTGCTTTTTTAGTTTTATCGATACTGAATTTAAAAAACTTGAGAAGCTAAATATTTACGCCACTTGATCGGTAATATCTGCTATTTGAATAAGTTTGCGATTGAGGATCTTTTTAGTACAGCCGCAGCATTTACCGCACTGACTACCGACTTTAAGCTCTTTGGTAAGCTCGCGCATTGTTGTCGCGCCGTCATCGATTGTTTGTTCAATCTTTTTATCTGTCACACCGTGACATAAACAGATATACATGAATACAAACCACTCTCAATTACATTCGAGCTTGTATATTAATCTAAACGTAAACGGTTCGCAATTAATAATCGCATAAAATTGAGAATTATTTTTGTTTGCTTCATTGCATATAGTTTTAGATGATCACCGCAACCCGGTTAAGATTTAAAAGGCTGATATGTGCCCTAACGGTCATTCAGGGATTATATTCTATCTGCAAATTTCACTGATTGACGATTTAGTAGCTAGCTACTTTCTTCTCATTGCTTACCAACATTCAGAAATTCCGCATAAACTTCTAAGTCAATTTGATCACCAACAATCGGTATATAACTGTCCATGCCAAAGTCAGAACGTTTGATTTGACCTACCGCGCTAAAACCAAGGGTGTATTTTCCTGTCATCCAATTGTCTGCGCCACCGTGAAATGTGGCTTTAAACGTCACAGGCTTGGTAACGCCTCTGAGCGTTAAATCGCCTGAGAAATTAAAACTGTTGTCAGATATAACCGTAACTGTGTGGCTAGTAAATGATGCCTGCGCAAAGCGCTCACTGTTAAACCAAGTGCCATTTTGTAAGGTTTCTGCTAAGTCAGCATTGTTAATATCAATAGAGCTAATATCCACCACTGCGCTTAATGACGCGGCAGTCATATTATTAGGATCAAAGTTGAGTTGTGCATCAAATTTATTAAAACGCCCTACATAGGTTGATAACCCTAAATGTTGGATTTTAAATATTAATGCAGCATGTTGACTGTCTAGCTGATATTCGCCCGCTTGAAGCGCTATCAACTCAGATTTAACAGTTGGTGCAATCCAACTAACACAACTTGTCAGTAACAGCGCAGCGCACATAGCTGAGACCGAATGTATAAATGTTCGCATTGTATTCTTTGACGCTGAGTTCATAGTAGTTAAGCCATTAGTGATGTGTTGAGTGTAGGTAAAATAAAACGTCATTTTTCATAGATCAAAATATATAATGCCTCATATTTTCCATTTTCACTTCTCTTTTATATTCATGATGGAGTGAAGCTGCCTATTTTTCGTCTATTAACCAACCGTTTTTACATAACTTGAGCTGCGGGGTCTGAGCAAATGAAATTTAACCCTTTGATATAATTGATGATTAATTATTAACGTTTTGAAGCGTCCGTTATCTCAACAATACTGCAATAGGCGCGAAAACCCTCGAATATTTCCTTTATGATCAAAGCCGAACTACTCAAAAGTGCATTTAGCGACGGTGGTAACACCCTAAAAAGTAAAATGCGTAGCGGAGCGAAACCGAGCCAAACTTTAGCAGTCCCGCCTTAATTAGCTTATTAAGCGCCGTTATTACTGTCTTAAAGTTATCATTTCTTTTGCTACAAGTGCAGCTGAAGGCAAAAACATTGTTGAGATAATACGTTGATCTGCAATCACAGCGTGTTTATCTTTTAATGTTTTTTTATTTTGAGCAATAGCACCATTCTTATTAAGTTGATTTTCAATAAGAAAAGGTAAAAGTGTTCCTTGTTTTGCCCATGGCTTCGATGTTTCAGTAGAGTTAGGAAAACCGGCTATTTTTTTCCCTTTCACCAAAAACTCCCCATTAGATAATTTCACGTTTGCAATGCCCGCTGAGCCATGACCACCAACACCTACAATACCACCTGACTCATATATACTACTGATAATAGACTGGATTTTTTTGTTATCTGCAACGTCAAACATGACTCCATAGCCACCACCTATGAATACGCCCCAATAGTTATTTGGGTCAATTTGAGCAGGTTTGAATGAACTGTTTGCTTTTTCTAAAAAGCCTTCATATTTGATGGTGTAACTACTTATGCCTAAAGGCTCCAACATAAACTTAACCTCTCCACCATTAGGTGATACAAAGTCAACTTCAAAGCCGTGACTAAAAAAAATGTGATACGGAGGTGCAAATTCCCATAAATTATTTCTTGCGTCATGCTGTTCAGGATCACCCATATTTATCATATTAGATGCCACGATCAGTATCTTCTTTTTAGGCTCTGCTATTGCATTTGTGGCTAGTAAGGCGCCTGTTAGTAAAATAATGGATAAGAGTTTCATTTTTTTCCTTTATAAATAATTAAACCATTATTTAGACGAGACAAAAGACGAAAAGGTTTAAATGTAGAATTTGTCTAGGTACTTAAAAGCGTATTAGGAAGGCCTGCAAAATAGAGATTTAGTCAAATCAGATAAAATAGTTATCAATGAACGACCGCTGTTCGCTCATACCCGAACTGTTATCTAATAAATATATTGACACCCATCATAAGTATTTTTTAAAACAAAACAATTAACTTATTTTGTGGGAGTGGCTGCAAGTGTTCAAAGCATCTTAAAATAGCCACTTTATTCACTTGAGGGATCCTCCATCCTGAATTACACGCATGGGGGAGCTTGCCTTAGGCAATATTTGAGGTTGAAGTGGAGTGTTAAAACTATGCCAGTAGTTTTTCGCAGTTACTTAGGTTGCTACGTCGTTTTCTGTTTAAATTTTCGCAATAACTTGCGTGTGATGAGGGTCTGCCGACTGCGCCATGAAATACGCGGGTAAAGTGCGTGGTGAGTTTTAACCAGTTTTCAGGGCAGATGTTGACTCGCTCTAAAAGCGGTAAATATGCGTCTTCAATGTGGCCGCATTTGTCTTCTCGCAAACAACGCCCAGTGAGCTCTACTAATTCAAGGTAAGATTTTAGCTCAAACGGTAATCCTTTGGCCATATGTTGTCTGGACCCCCCTGAAAAGCGCAGTAGTTGTTTTGGTTGCTTGCCTTCGGTTGCGCTTGCAATACGTTTTTGTACGCTAGTATGGGATGATTCTTCTGGGGTATTCGCCATTTTAGCTCTGATTGGGTTTAAGTCAACATAAGCCATGCATGCGGCTATGGCGGCTTCATCTAAAAGTGCGTGTGACTTGAATCTACCTTCCCAGAATCGCCCAGTACATCCGTCTTCTTTATTAGCTTTGCGAGCGATGTCTTCATTTAATTGTCGCATAAACCAGCTGATGCTACTTAAACGTGTGCGGTATTCGTTAATGGTTTCATTTAAAAAGAACTGCTCGGCATCATTGAGTTGCTCCCCTTGGATATATTTGTTTGTAAGCACGGTGCCCTTACATAACTTATGCCAGCGCAGAATAATTGCTTTATCGTTAAGGCGTGCGGCTTTTTTATCATCAACGTACAGCACTAAATGCGTGTGATTACTCATTACCGCATAGGCACACACGTCAATACAAAACACCTTGGCTAGACTGAGCAGTTTGTCTTCAACCCACCCTCTTCGATGCTCAAAGGACTGGCCTGTAAATTGGTCTTCACCACACAAAAAGGCACGGCGTACACAGCGGGAAATGCAATGGTAATAAGGTGTATCAACTAAACTTATTTGACGCTTTCTTGCAATTGCCATATATCACCCTGTTTGTTTTCCATACTAATTTAAACGTAGTAAATAATGTCAAAAAAGCAAACTTTACGATGGGTGTCTTCTTTGTCTTCTTTATAAGGTGTATCAACTAAACTGATTTGACGCTTTCTTGCAATTGCCATATCTCACCCTGTTTGTTTTCCATACTAATTTAAACGTAGTAAATAATGTTAAAAAAGCAAACTTTAAGATGGGTGTCTTCTTTGTCCGCTAATTTAAACGTAGTAAATAATGTCAAAAAAGCAAACTTTAAGATGAGTGTCTTCTTTGTCTCTTTGCTAATTTAAACGTAGTAAATAATGTTAAAAAAGCAAACTTTAAGATGGGTGTCTTCTTTGTCTTAACTTCTCCGCTTTCGAGGAACACATAACGACCAGCTAACAAAAGCTGATATTAGTCAACTTTGTACATGTATGGTTGGTAACACTTTAAGCAGAGGCGCTGCTTAAAGCGTCCTGATGACTTAATTTATTATATGCTATCGGCCTCGTTAGCATTAGCCAAATACTTAAACTATACACAAGCACAATTGCAAGCCCGATTGCAAAAAGGCGTGACTCAGGAAATATAAACCATGCTAACAAAACTAACGCTGTACGTAATAACGCATGAATTAATCCTAATGGGTGCTGAATAATCCACGAGTACACAATCCAATGTAACCCTAAACCAATACCCACACTTAGCGGTAAAAATTCTGGTGCATATAAGAACAAAGGTATATGTAGAGCCCACAATAGGTTTACCATTAAAACAGAAAGCCCCATAAGCTTGGCTAACGGATTATTTGAGGAGAAGACCTGTTCTTTGGTAATTTTTGATATTAGTAAAGCTATCGGAAAAATAGTACCTGAGCCAAAGAGTAGAACGAGCAAGCCTACCCTTTCAGAAACCTGAGTTGAAACAATAGCGAGCGTCAGCCAATATAACGCGCCAGCAATAGGCATCGATAAAGATCTTTTTGCCGAGTGTTCAAAATCTTTTCTGCATTCTTCCAATGTCATTTCCATACCCTAACCCATTGGTTTTAAATAATAATTAAACAGTACGCGAAGGGCGCATATTGCTGCTCGTGTCATGCTAATTTTGATACTTTATATAGTTTTAGCAAATTATTTAAGAGATTGCTAATACTTAGTTTTTATAGCCTCTGTACAATATAGAGTAGATAAAACGACATACCAAGGTCTGCTTGCGCTGGGAATTAAGTTAATTTTAGCGGCTAATCTAGCCATAAATTTATTCGCTGTCGGGCTAGCATCAAACTCGGGGATTTGAGCATCAGCAGCTAACACGTCAGTGCTTTTCCAATCATGGAAAAATATTATCTTTCAGACAAGACTAAAGTCATAAAACGGCTGTGCGGATCTTCAAGATAGTCTGAAAAAGGCCCGCAATAACTAAAGCCAAACTTCTCATAAAGGTTTCGGGCTGGTTCAAAAAACGCTTGTGAACCAGTTTCTAAGCTTACTTTTTGATAACCTTGCTCGGTTGCAAAGTTCAGCGCATGTTGAAGGAGCTTAGTCGCAACACCTGATTTTCGGGCAGCGCTGCTAGTACGCATTGATTTCAATTCAAGGTGCGAAGAATCGAGCTTTTTAACAGCCAAGCAGCCTTGCAAATTACCATCAAGCCAACCACTAAAAAAGGTAATATCTGGCGATTTTAAGCTATCCACATCCAGCGCATGCACACTCTCGGGTGGTGATGTCGCATACATATCTGCTAAATGTTCTTCTAACAGCTTAATAACGTCACCAGACGATAAATCGTCTACATTAATTTCCATAAATTCAATGTTCCTATTCTTTTCATTACACAATACACTTAGATTTAGTCATAATAAACATGTAGTTAAACGATAAATCAATACCCAACCACTTTTAGCTTGAAAAACCCTCTAGTTTAACGAGTTAGTGTTTGAACAAACTCTTTAAATTTTTACTATACGTACGGCTGACTTTGAGTGTTTTGCCACTTTGTAATACTGCCGTGTATTCAGAGTTTCGAAGTGGGTTAAGCTGCTTTATATGGCTTAAATTAACAATCGTTGATTTATGTATGCGCAGAAAATCATCTGGTAAGGTGTTTTTCTCAAGCTCTTTTAAACGCGCTCGCATTACGTGTGTTTCTGCTGGTGTATGAACACACATATAATCACCCGCGGCATCAATCCATAAAATATCTTTGAATGGTATGATTTGAATCGGGTTTTTGGCATCTTGAATAACTAAATTTTCATGCTCAAATTTATATTCTGAATGAGTAGGGATAGCGACTTCACTTGCTAAATCATCAGCTAACGCTTGCTGGACTGCAATTAGCTCATTTTTCCTATGGAACTTTTCCATTTTGGTTACTCTATCAATGGCTTCTGACAAGCGAGCTAACTTAACGGGTTTAAGTAAATAATCTAAAGCCCTCACTTCAAATGCTTTTACTGCATGTTGATGAAAGGCGGTGACAAAAATAACCGCTGGGCAATTCTCTGGTTGAAAATATTTTATTAATTCAAAACCTGATTTCGTTGGCATTTCTATATCTAGAAAAATTAAATCAACGTCATTGTTGTTGAGCAGTTTAATTGCTTCGTCAACACTGGCAGCGCTACCAATTACCTTAATTTCAGGAAAGGCTTCTAGGCGAATGCGTAAGCCTTCAATTGCGCTATATTCATCATCAACCAGTAAGGTGTTTAATTGGATCATTGTTGCAAACCATTAATAGGAAGAGAAATACAAAACCACGCACCGCCAGTGTTGACATTGCCTTTTTCAATGCGGTGGCTGTTACCATACATTAATTTTAAGCGTTGCTCACAATTAGCCAAACCGATACCTCTTTTAGTTTTTTTATTTTCATCAAAGCCTTTGCCAGTATCTGCAACCTTAATAAGCAATGCGGTTCTGGTTTTTTCAATCGCAATGGTGATCACCATTTTTTGCTCTGCACGCATACCGTGTTTTAAGGCATTTTCGACTAAGGGCTGGATCAATAAAGACGGGATCAACAAGTCATTACATGCCTCTGCAACACTGATATTAACCTCTAGCTTGTCGGCAAATCGACACTGCTCAATATCTAAATAAGTGCGTAAAATAGCAATTTCTTCTTTAACGGATACTTTTTCAAGCGGATCTGTGTATAAACTATGGCGCAATAAGTCACATAGTTTTTCCAGCATAGTTACTGCTTGCAGGCTTTCTTTTTTCAAAATTAACGTACATATTGCATTGATACTATTAAACATAAAATGCGGGTTAAGCTGATAGCGCAGCATTTTTAGTTGTGATTCTTTGGCTAGATGAGTGGCTTCTGCAGCCTTTTGCGTCTGCTCGAGATTATCTAAATAAATTTTAGTTCCGTAGTAAAACGCCGTCCACGTTGACAGCATGGTTAAGGATGCAGACGTCCATGTACCAAAGTCAAACCACGACATTGGCAGCCACCAATTGCCATATAGCCACTGCAGTGTGATCCATTTAATTTGCGTCCAAAGTAGTGTTGCTACCACTAAAAAAATAATGTGTAGCGTCACTTTGACTTTTACGCTTTGAACACGAGCGAGGCCATACACTTTTCTTAACAATAAAGTTATTAAAAAACCAAATGTTGCATCAATAATTAAATGAGGCACATGGATAGTCCACGGCTCTTCACTTGGCATTTTAATCATTAATTCGGTCAGCATTGCGTAAACAATCCAACCGCAGCTTTGGAATAACCAGAACAGCTGACTTCTAGGGTTATTGGTATTCACATTGTTAAATCCAATTTTATAGGCAGTGTTAGGGTGCTAAACTGCCTATAGCATCTCTAATTTGGGCAACTTAATGACAATGAATCATTATCTGGCTTTAGAGTCAATGCAATATCCGCAACGGCTAAACTTAAACTGTTACTAGTAATACGTATTGCATCGCTTGTTTGCTGTTCAGCAAGCTTGTTACCAGCACAATTTAAGGGAATAGCTAAAGTATGCCAGTTTTTATCCGCCATTAGCTTTTCAAACGATGTGAAATCAAGCTCTGTTAAACAGTTGTCTTTATTACACATGATTTGTAATTTAGAGCCAAGGGCTGGAGCTTTATCTATACGCATTTTTAACTCAAGGTAAGCTGTATTAAATTTGCTATCTAGCAGCTCTGGCTTAAGGTAACTCAGGCTAACAGCGCCTTGTGCTCGCCAATTAAACTGTCTTGCATCTTCTTGATAAGATAAGTTTACCGACTGCATAACTAAACTCTGTTTATCGCCACTGGTAGCAGAGGAACCTGCAGAGGTAACTTTGGCGGTTGCCGCATCTGCCAGTTGCCAAGTTAGGTTTTTCGCTAAGCTGCGCACAAATAGCGGATGCAAATCACTTTTACGGCTTTGTTTAGGACTGGTCTTTTCACTAAGCGCGGGCACATTTACGCTGTCCTGATACGTTAAGCCATAGCCATAAGGGAATAACGGATCGTAATCAGCATCCTTTACGTTTAAGGTAAATTGATCATCATATTTCGGCCATGAAAAGCTCAACTTGCCGGTGAAATCAAACTGAGTTTTACCTTCGCTATTCGTCAACAATACATCCGCAACGCCTTGCCCTTCAGAGCCTGGCAGCCAAGCGGCCACAAATGCATCGGACGCGTTTAATTCTTTATTAACCCACAGTGGCCGGCCACTTAAAAAAACGGTCACGACGGGAATATTATCGGCCTTAAGCTTATTTAAAAGCGCCAAATCATGTTTAGTGTCATGCTGATATTCAAGCAATTCTATGTCACCGAACCATTCTGCGTAAGGCTGTTCACCAATTACAACAATCGCTACATCGGGCTTGCTGGTATATTCACCAGATTCGCTCAAGATGATTTCGCCACCTGCTTTTGTTACTTGCGATTGCAGACCTGAAAAAATTGACGTGGCATTGGGGAAGTCGCTATTGGTATTGTCTGTGCCTTGCCAAGAGACGCTCCAGCCACCCGCTTGCATATTGATAGCATTTGCCCCTTTACCGGCAACTAAAATACGGCTAGTTGCTTTTATTGGCAGCACGTTTTCGTTGTTTTTTAATAAAACCAATGACTTTCTAACGGCTTCTCTTGCCAAAGCGCGATGCTCAGTGGCGCCTAACCACTGTGGGTGTTGTGATTCAGGGCGCGCAGATGGTTTACCCTTCGAAAAAACGCCCCAGCGAATTTTAGCTCTTAAAAAGCGCCTTACGGCATCGTTTATTCTCGATTCTGTGATTATACCGGCTTTCACTTGCTTAACAGTATTATGATAAAACGCTTCAAAATGCTCTGGCACCATGATCACATCAACACCTGCGTTAATCGCCTGCGCGCATTGTTCAAGGTCGCAGCCTTCAACAAACTTGTGAGCATTCCAATCACTGACCACAAAACCATCAAAGCCAAGCTGATTTTTAAGTACCTCTGTCAATAAGTATTTATCACCATGCACACGCTTACCATTCCAGCTGTTAAACGACGCCATAACTGACTGTACGCCTTCATTAATTGCAGAAAAATAACCAACGCTGTGAATGTCTTTTAAGCCTTGTTCATCAATAATAGTATTACCGCGATCAATGCCTCGCTCAGTACCACCATCGCCGACAAAATGCTTCGCGGTGGCAATACGATGAGTGCCTTTTAAGAAATCATCGCCGATATTGCCTTGAATACCCGTAACCATTTCACCTGCATAGTGTTTAACCAGATCTGGGTCTTCTGAGTAACTTTCATAGGTTCTGCCCCAGCGATCATCCCTAACAACGGCAACTGTGGGGGCAAAACTCCATTCAATACCCGTGGCGGAGACTTCTTTTGCCGTTGCTTGTCCGATGCGTTTAATTAAATTGGCATCGCGCGCAGCACCCAGCCCGATATTGTGAGGAAATAACGTAGCGCCATACACGTTACTATGCCCGTGCATCGCATCGGTGCCCCAAATTGTCGGGATCGCAATCCCATCAAGGGTTGAGTCCATTGACGCTTGATACATTTCATCAGCGTATTTTAGCCAAGTTGCTTGGTTGGCGCGCTTATCACCATATGGGGCTGTATTACCGCCATTTAGGTATGAGCCAAAACCATATTTTTGCATTTGCTCAACACTTAAATAACCAATTTCCGGCTGGATCATTTGCGCCACTTTTTGCTCTATGGTCATTTTTGCGAGTAGTTGGTCAATCTGCGCTTCAACAGCTGGGTCGCGCTTAAGCTTGTTGTTTACATACGGCCAGCTGACGTGCTCACTCACTGCACTAAATGATGATTGACAAGTAAGCGCGGCAACGACGGGCAATAAACACAGTGCTAATTTAGAGTATTTGATTTGAGACATTAAAAACCTTCGAGTTTAAATTCTATTTGATAAATGCGAACTGATTAATTTCATTGTGGAATGTATTCAATAAAATCATAGTACGCCCACGACGGGCTGCCATAATATTGGCCTGGAAAGTAATAAGCTTCGGTTGAGTTATCGCCATGCCACTGGTTGATCATTATTTTTGTATTATCCGTAGGCCAAGCATAAGCAGGAATTTCATTTTCAGCTAAAATACCATCGCCATTGTCTTTGTAGAGCACTCTTAATGTTTGCTCGTTTCCTTGAGAGTCATACAAATACCAGCGAATTGCGGTATTGGACCAATCAAAGCCGATGGTTAATAAGTCTTCTCTGTAATCAAGCCCATACTGACTGAGATCGATGTCTTTTTCCCAGCTTTGATAAGTGCCTCCTTGCGGCTGGTAAATAACATTAGTATGAACCACATTGCCAAGTGATGGCAAAAGTTCGATATCAATCTCTTGCCACGCACGCCCGGGCACATCCCACCACGATGTGTAAGTAAAAATAGAAGACACAGTTCCCGCTATATTGCCCGACTTAAGGCTACCTTGTACCTTACCAAAACTGTAAAAGTTGTTACTTTGCAGCTCTGCACATGAGCCTTGCGCCAATGAGAGAGTCACGCCATGCTCACTTGGGTTGATCATTGCGGGGCTAAATGCACAACCAAAAGGCGCGCCATTATCACCACTGCGGGCAGTCCAAATGGTATTGTCGTAGCCCCAAGAGAAATTATCCTTAAAATAATTTGCATATGTACAAGGTGAGATAAATACAATGCCCGCCACTAAGGTGTTAATAAGCGTTGTTTTCATGATTGATCCTTATTTGAAGTGTACGCCTGCCACAGTGACATATTCACTGTGGAAGGCATCATTTTGTTGAGGTTATCTAAAATGAAAAACCCGCTCTAACACCGTAATACCTTGGCATGCCAAAGCTGCCTTTTGGCACGCCTTTACTGGTATTATTCCAATATTGAATTGTTTCATCAGAGGCATTATTTACAAATACTTCTGCGTACCAGTTTTGTCCTTGCGGCTCATATTTGATTGAGGCGTTATACACTGCAAAGGCATCTCGGCTATCATCAATATATTGTGTCGCTTCGTCAGACACTGCAAAGTTCATGTCATCTAAGTGTTTATCAACATTCCACACCGTTGAGTACGACTCATCTTTCCAACTGGCATTAAGCCAACTATGAATAAAACCATATTCACCAAGGTTGAATGTATGTGTGTAGCTTATGTTTGCCGTGTACTGAGGCGTCATTGCTAAGTTGTTACCTTTAAGGTTGGTTGCTAGCAATGTATTCTCAGGATCTTTTGATTCCTCATAAGAAATATCAAACAGGTACTCAGCGTCGTAATCCCATTTAGTGTGCCAATCTTCAGTCACCTTTGCATCGGTCCAGGTTACATAACCGGTGATACGGCCATTTGGGTATGGCTTCCAATCAAACTCAAGCTCAATCCCTTTTATTGTCGAACTTGGTACATTTTGTGTGTAATAAGCAATTACAGGTTTATTTTGATAATCAAGTACTGGCTGGCCATTGCCATCTAAAATCGGCGTGCCGTTATCATCTTCTACAACCGATAACCGCTCAACGTTACCAATTGAGCCAACAGAGGCGTATTGCATGTCGGTATAATCGGTGTAGAAAAACGCCGCTTTTAAGTTTAAAGAGTTATCAAAAAAGCTGGATTTAGCACCTATTTCCCAAGTGAGTACTTCTTCTGGAGCAAATTTAGTTTCAAAGCGTGTTACATCACCGGTTCTGTCATTAACCACTTCATATACATCACCAATTCCTCCCGCTTTAAAACCGCTGGCAAGGTAGGTATAAACCATGGTTTCGGCTGAAATGTCATAATCTAAACCAACACGGAAATCATGATGCTGCCAACTCCCTTTGTTGTCGTTTTCAAAGTACGACGCATAAATAGAAGGATCTTCATAATAATCAGCAGGTAGATTATTAAGGTCGGTTCTATTTAACCAACCTACGGCACAGCCATCGGCATTAGAGCAGCGGTACGTTCTACCGCCTTTATCTTGTTTGGTTTCGTCACTAAAACGATAACCAAAGGTGGCGTGTAATTTATCGGTTAATTTATATGTGCCTTGTCCAAACAACGCAAAGGCATCGGTAGAGCGATCGGGTTGATCCCAAAAGGCTTTATCATCCATCGGGTTATCGTAATAACCTAAAGTCGTGGTTTTTTCGTGGAAATAGTTAGCACCCACAATCCAGATAAAGTCGCCATATTCATCTGACTGTAATTGCACTTCTGTTGAAAATGATTCAGCGCCAGTACCATCTAAAAAGTACGTTGCGCCATCCCACGGATCAAGCCCAACTTCGCTATCTTGTGCTGAAGAGCGCTCCATATTTTCATAACCTAGTAACCAAACCAGTGAATATTGATCATTAATGTCGTAGTTAAGGGTGTTTCTCAGGTAAGTGATATCTAAATTCAGCTCGCCCGGTACATTAACAACCGCTTGATAGGTATTGTCACTTGGTAAAAAGTTTGAACAATCGCCGCCCAATTCAGCTGAGCGTCCGCGTATTTTGTCGCAGTTCACTAAATCAAGGTTGTTGTTGCTGTCATTAACATACTTTTGAAAAACGGTATGGTTTGAAAAGCTGCCATCTAACGGTTCCCAAAGAGTACTAATTCTGAATGAGTACTCGTTGGCATTATTGTAAAAATCGCTTTTATCAGCCGGTGTTAATTGCCGTACTTTTTGCGCCTCGGGATCTGTCCCTGCACCATCGATCCACCAGTTTTCGCGCTGTGTGACGGTTTGCCCAACACCTTGGTATGAATCTTCAGAAATCACTGGCGCATTGAGTATCTCATCACTTAATCGGCGTGAGTCATATTGATTGGGGTCATAGTAACCTTCTAGGTAAGAGTCCCGTTTTAGGCCCTTACCAGAAAATCGCACCGCAAATTCTTCATTGATTGGGATATTGATCATAGCATCAATATTTTTACTGTTAAAATTTCCCGTTTCAATATTTAAGTTACCATATAAATGAGTGAATTCAGGTTTTGCTGAAATAACATTAATACTGCCCACCGTGGAGTTTCGGCCAAACAAGGTGCCTTGCGGGCCCCTGAGTGCTTCAACGCGATCAATGTCATACATTAGAGCAAGCGCGCCTTGCATTCTTGGCGAATAAATCCCATCAAGATGGACGCCAACCGCAGGATCGCCAAGCTCAGTAATATTGGTAGAGCGTACCCCACGCATAGAAATAACCGGCGCAGATTGATCGGTTGCGGTTGAAATATCTAAACCTGGCACTAGGTTAGCAATATCTTTAACACTGTTAACGCCATTTTGTCTTAGATCTGCTTCTGTTAATGCGGTAATGGCAACCGGGGTTTCCATTAGCTTGGTTTTACGTTTGGTGGCGGTGACTGAGATAACTTCTAAAGAGGTACTTTGTGCTTGCGCAGATTTGCTTTCATTCGCATTTGTTGAATTATTAGTAGCTGCTTGTTGGGCATGTAATGGCAATGAGCAAGCCAATGCTACGGCTATTGATAATGCTTTTTTATTTATTGTGTGCATGTGCGACCTTTTTGATGTGTGTGTAAGCGTTAAACTTTGTTACTTTTATTTAACAGTCTCACAGTATCCATAGGGTCTTTTTTGATTACTAGTCAAATACGCTAAAGCGAGTTAGATATAATACAAGCCGAAATCAAACATTGTTCAATAAACAAACTGATCTAATAAATTGCCTGCTCACAGCGCTATTGCTGTCAATTATGTCATGCTCCCCCTTGATACGGTCACATTTCAATTTAATGCATAATGCCATGCTTGTACCTTTACTCTAAAACTAAATTATGGCAAAGTGCGCGCTTCTCGGGGGAGTAGCCTGCTTGACCGCTTTTTTATTAAAGCGCGGCAAGTAAACTTATCAACATAATTGCACCGCATGTGCATGGTAAGTTTGTAATGTAGCAAGCATTATCGGCAAGACCTGGGTAAACACTATCCTCATGGCGGGAGATAGGCGTTTACCTTGGTTTAATGTTCCCGCCTTATAGAAGTAAAATGGATACATTTATCACATCAACCGTCACCGTTACCCTAGCTGAAATAGGCGATAAAACCCAGCTTTTATCCTTGTTACTGGCTGCCCGCTTTGCTAATAAAACCGCACTTATTTTAGGTATTTTGGTCGCAACACTCATTAATCATGGCTTATCTGCGTGGTTGGGAAATTATTTAGCGGGAAGCGTCAACGCTGCTTATTTACCTTGGCTTGTTAACGGCTGTTTTATTGCTGTTGGTTTATGGCTTTTGATCCCCGATAAGGATGAAGAAGTAAGCAATAAATACGATCAATACGGGGCATTTTTAGTTGCCTTAGTGCTGTTTTTTATCGCTGAAATTGGCGATAAAACCCAAATAGCCACGGTGTTACTTAGTGCGCAATATCAATCAGTATTATGGGTCACTATAGGTACTACGGTGGGTATGCTGCTTGCCAATGTGCCGGTTATTTATGCGGGTAATGCGTTATTACAACGGATCCCACTGGCAAAAGTAAGAATGCTGGCTGCAATCGTATTTGTTGCACTTGGTTGCTATGGCTTAGCGACAAGTTAATTATTTACCTGCGAGATACCAAGCACTGGCGAATACACTGTAGGCGGTGCTTGGCGAACACTAAACGTTTGTACAGTCAGCAGGAGTGAATAACCTATTAGCAGCATGCTGACAACCCCGATAACACCAAACCACTTTAATAATGACGGTTGCTTGCGTTTTACTCTTAACCAATTCATATATAACCCAGCCATACAGATACAGGTCATCAAAAAGCCAAATAACGCCCAAATTAATTTAGTACCTAGCCCTGCAAAGTTACCAAAATGCAAGGGATCCGCGGTATCTTTAATGCGCGCTAGAAATGGTAGATCTGCGGCCTTTTGGACTGCAAGCACCTGTGCTGAAGCCGCATCTAAGTACACTTTATTGGCTCGTAAGCGCACTAAAATGTCATTGTTATCACCTAATACCACAACCGGTTTATTGGCTTTGGTTGGGTATTGTATGGCGCGAATAAGCAAGCTTGGAAATGCCTGCTGTGCAGCGCCGATCATCGTACTGGTAGCGAGTGGTTGTTCGGCATTACTTTGTAATTGTGCAACGGTTGCCGGAGGTGTTACATAGTGAGCAATTTTGGCAGTTTGTAAGCCATGCTCGACTAAGTACCAAACGCCAGTAATGGCCATTACCACAATAAACCAGTAGCTCCAAAGCCCCAGTAATTTATGCCAATCAGCCCAGCTGCTGCGATTTGTTGTTTGTAATTGCCGTGGCTTTTTTAAAAAATGTCGCCACCATTGACGATATACGATTGGACTAGTAAACACTAAAATAACTAATAAAATAGCCAAACTAGTGACAATCAGCTTACCTGTCCAGCCCATTGATAGATTCATGTGCCAGTTACGTAAAAAGCGCGATACTCGCCCCCACTGGCCTTCGCCAAGCCACTGACCAGTTGCTCCATCAACATACACAAACAAAAACTGCTGCTGCCACTTAAGCGACACTTCAGTTGCTAAGTAAGGTTGCTGATGGCGCATTATGCTAATCACTTGGCCGCCAGGATAACGCTGAGCAAGCGTATTCTCAATTGCAACAAAGTCAGTGCTGGAAGTATGCGTAAGCGCACGAAATTGAGTATCCGACAGATACTCAATTTCGTGGCTCAAGGTTGCCAAGGTGCCAGATAAACAGGTTATCAGTAGCAAAATGCCAACAAAGAGCCCTGCCCAAGCATGTAAGTTAAACCACTGCTTTGCTTTCATAGCGCGCAATAATCAGCTTAAAATGTATATTTGGCCGACAAATACACACGGCGCGGCTCGCCGGGGAAGTGCCCAGCACGGGTGATAAAACCGCTTGATGCATATTCTTTATCAAACACATTTTTCACTGATAGCTGCCAAACCCACTGCTGATATTCGGTTTTCCATGCCATGTTATACACAGTATACGGCTGCACTTTATAACCATCTAAACTGACTTGTTCATCAACATAATCAAGACCCGCCGCGATTGACGAATGCAATTGCGGCAACTCATAACGAGTCCATAAACCCGCCGTATTTTGTGGCGCATTGGCGAATTTATCGCTGCCACTTGCTTGCGCTGAAAACTTTTCACTTTGCTCAACAATACGCGTGTCGTTATAGGCATAGCTTGCTGTGATCACTAAACGTTCGCTAACATCGCCAACAATTTCCAATTCAAAGCCACGGCTATCAACCTCGCCTAACGCTTCCATTTGGTCAATGCCGGTGTCTGATAACTCAGTGCTGGCTTGTAAAATATTGTTACGAATGATCCGATACGTTGCCATATTCACAGCTAATGAGTCATCCAACAACTTAGTACGTAAACCAAGCTCGGCGATATTACTGTGCTCAGGTTTAAACGGCCCACCCACCTCTGGGTTTTGGTTACTGGCTGATTGTGGCATAAAGCCGGTGCCATACAGCGCATACGGGAAGAAGGTGTCGTTTAAGTTATAACTGGTACCAATACGATACGTTACATCGCTGTCGGAAAACTCAGTATTATTAAGTACATCGGTATCTTCAAAGCGGTCGTAGCGCAGGCCAAAAGTGACATTCCAGTTATCGGTTACATCAACTTGGTCTTGTGCATACAAGCCAACTCGTGTTGACTCGGTAGTTGATAAACGTGGTGTCACGTTTGCTAAATCATAATCATCTTTTGCGGTAAGCCCGTATTCAGGGTTTAAAATTGAGATCCCCGGTACTGGGCCGCCTTTACTAGCTTGCTGCGCCGTTCTATATGCTGAGTCAAACTCATGCTGATACCAATCTACGCCCACCAGCATGACATGTTGCATGGCAGCCAGCTCTGTCTCAGCAATCAAATTAGCAGTGAAACTAAGCCCAGTATTTTCGCGTTGTTGATCGCGAAACTCGCGTTCGCTCCAATCCAAAACGCCATCACCGTCGGTATCGCTTAGCCCGCGTGGCTCATGGTAGTTTTGATTCGCCTCATTATTAAAATAACGCGCGGTTACATCAGTGCGAAATACATCATTAAATTGGTGCTGAAAACTGGCTTGAAACACATCTGCTAGTACGGTTTGGTAATCCGTTGCTTCATTATGGTTCCAGCTAATGTCAGCAATAAAATGACCATTCTCATCCACTGGCACGCCACGTAATCGAGCGCCCCCTAACTCTTGATCAATATGGGTATATTGCAATACTAGGTTGGTGTCGTCTGTAAAATCAAAACGATAGCCTAAATCAATAATGGTGTTGTCTTCACTGGTGTTTTCACGAAATGGCTTATCTGAGTCTTTATAAATGCCGACTCGATAAGCTTGAGTTTGTTCATCGTTTACGCTCCCCGTGGATTCAACGGCGGCGCTAAAAAAGTCATCATTGCCCACTTCAAGTGCCAGTGTGGTGTTGCTGTTATAGCTTGGCTTTTTGGTCATGTAGTTAATAATGCCACCAGGATTACCACTGCCATATACCGCACCACTGGGGCCTTTTAATACTGCAACTTGATCAATATTAAATAATTGCGGTACTGCAAAACCACTAAATGGGTCACCTTTTACGCCATCATACAAAATTTCGTCTTGGCGAAAACCACGAAACGTAACACCTGAATAACTGAAGCCATTCACACCCGCAATGTTGCTATATAAGTCGGTCACCTGACGTGCAGCCTGATCGCTAATTAATGCTTGTGGAATAATCTGAATTGACTGTGGAATTTTTTCAAGCGGGGTATCCGTACGAGTGCCAAACGTTGACTCAGTTGGACGGTACATAGAGAAGGCTCGTCCCACCACTGAGATGGTTTCTATGTCTTTTTCTGCAACGGCCGCAGGCTGTTGTTCGGTTGCAGTCTGGGCTGTTACACCGGGAGTAACGAATATGCTAGTTAGCGCAAGTGAAATTAAAGAGTGTTTCATTGATATTTATACAGCAATCAAAATAATTTGACAGCATGATAATGAAAACTACTATCATTTACAATACTAAAAAGTCATTAAACTTATCCTAGCATTTCAGCCTTATTATTTACTTTGTTAAGTTATTTTTTTAGGCTCAGTCGCAAACCGCATGATATAGCTGCAACTCTTACACGATAACAGCGATGCGCTGCCATTTGCCCAATCCAAATTGAGGAAAGTCAAACCAGCCGTATTTAATTGCGCAGTGCCTAATTCAAAGTGACTACCACCACAATGTATACACTTAGCTTTAACACCTTTGAGCTGATATTCATCAGCATTGACGGCGTTCATTGCGCCTTTAAGACCTTTGCCTAACTTAGAAATAAATGACATTTAACTCCTCCTTGGAATTATTAATATAAAAATTGATGGTTAATGAACTGTAAAGAATGAAATAGAATAAAATCATTTCACTATTTCTAAAACAGATTTAAATAGCGTAGTATTCGCCACTTCGGTCCATTGAAAAATCACACTTTCAGCGCAACTGATCACAGCCCCAGCTTGCCTAAGTTGAGCGATAGCTAAGTCTCGATGAAGATCATTACGCGAACTCACGCCATCAGCGATTAACACTACTTGATACCCGTTTGCTAGTAGATCTAAGCACGTTTGCAGCACACACACATGCGCTTCCATTCCTACCACTATGATTTGCGGGCGCTCATAGGTCGCAACCTGTTCTAAAAATCCCGCCTCTTTACAGGCACTAAAGTGCGTCTTATCAAAATAGCTTGCCTGTTTAAATTGTTGCTGTAATTGCAGATCCGTCTCTCCAAGACCTTGTTTATACTGCTGAGTAATAAGGGTAGGAACAGCCAGTAACTCTGCTGCTTTAGCTAATTGCAAAGTGATCTGCTTTATCTGTTCATAGCGCTGCATAACCGGTTGTAATTTGTCTTGAATATCGATGACCAACAATAGGCTTTGCGCCGCCTGTGCGTTAAATGAATACAACAATTTAAACATCCTGAAAAATAAACATAATAAGCAGCATAATGCATTTGTGATAATCAAGTCACCTTATGGCAGATAATTCATCGTATCAATAGCACGTAATAAATTAATAAGCCTAAATGGCAAGCTTGCTTTAGCAGCAATGCCTTGGCTGAATCACTTTTAATACCAATGGAAGTTCGCATCTTAAGGTGACTTGGGTAGATATGGCTAATTCTTTAATTGAACTACAAATTGTTATGCTATATTTACTAACGACTAACGTTTTTTACTTAAGTGGAGCAATAACATAAGTGCAGTTGAGCAAGGTTTATTTCATCTTAGTTAGCATCATTCTCAGTTTTTGCAGTATGACCGCGAGTGCTCAAAATTATGCTCAGCAATTACAGCGAATCTCGACTGATGAAGGACTATCACAAGGTCATGTCAGTAGCACCTTGCAAGATAAACTGGGGTTTATTTGGATCGCCACCCTACAGGGCTTAAACCGTTTTGATGGCTATCAAGTAAAAACCTTTGCCGGTCAATACAATCTCGATCAATTGATGATTATTGCTTTATTTGAAACAAGTAGCGGCGCTATATTCGTCTCTACAGAGTACTCTGGTGCTTTTCTTATCGACCCTGTCACACTTGAAGTGGAAAAAATTTACACCGGCAAATTAAATGCCGAAGATAGTCATTTCTCCCCTATTTTAGCCATTACTGAATACCAGCAACATTTTTATTATGCAATTAATGAGCATGTGTATATCTTTGATATTAAAAACAATACCTTTACCCACGAGTTCTCAATCAACAAAGATGATCAAATCGTACGGGCACTCACCGTTCATGACAATTTTTTATATATTGCTACAAGCGATGGTTTGTATGCTAAATCACTTATTGATGAGCATATAACTAAAATTCCCTTAGTCGCTAAAGATAAGCTCACAGAAGATAAAAACAATACCAAGTTTTTAACTGTCGATCCGCAACTAGGCTTGTTAGTTGGCACCGTTGAAGGGCTATATTCCATCCCATTTGATGATAACAATATACTCAACTTTGATACTGTTGAAGCAATATTCCCTGAGCATAACATCTGGGACTATGTTAACACCGCCTATGGGGAGTTTATAGTCACTGAAAATGGTTTATATCAGTACCATCGTGACACAGGTAAAAGCGAGTTTTTATTACGTTTTGACCAAAGTAAGTTTCATATGACAGATAACACGATTATCGACGTAATGGTCGATAAAACAGGGCTGATGTGGTTAGCATCACGCTCGCAAGGGGTATTCACGTGGTCAAGCTTGGCAAGGCGCTTTGGTAATCTGCAAATTACTTCCGCAGGCAAGCTACATAGCAATATTATTCTTGCTATTCATCAGGATGAGAACAGTATTTGGTTAGGGACTGAAAATGGCTTAGCAAAAATAGCCAATGATGGCACAACCACTAACACCTTTATGACAACCGATGATAGTAAAGCGTTTTATGGCCAATTTGGGGTGTTCGGCATTGCCCCTGCTGATCTAAATGAACCAGGTCGTTACTTATGGTTACTGCTATTCGACAATTTGGCTTTATTTGATACCCACACAGAACAACAAATACCTTTGCCAATGGACGAAGCCACTCAGGAAATTTTTCAACAAGGTCCAGCCTATGGTCATCATCAGATTGGCAATGACACCTTTGCATTTTTTAACAATAATAACTACTTTCTGTACGATGGTCGCACGGGTCACACGCGAATTATCAAAGGCCTAAAAGAGCAACTAGATCCGCTAAATGCACATATATTTTTAAAACCGTTAGCGAGTCACCCCGATGACTACTTGCTCAGCGTTTCAGGGGCTTTATATCGCTATAATGAAGAAACCCAATTGCTTACCCTCGTTTACGCTGTTGAAAACTATAACCCACTGAGTTACGTAACGGTGGAAGATTGGGTGCTTGATTACAACAACACCCTTTGGTTAGCCTCCAACCAAGAAGGACTGATTGGCATTGATGCTAACAGCTACGAAGTAAAATACCGAGTTAATATTCAAACGGGTTTAAAAGCCAAGGCGTTGGTTGCTCTGCAAATAGACCAATTTGGCTTTTTATGGATGAGCAGTAATAACGGACTCTATCGGCTTGATTTAAGTTCGATGCAAGTGCATGCATACACAGTAAAAGATGGTCTTACCGTCAATGAATTTAATTTTGACTCGCACCTGCAATTAGCAGACGGCCGGTTAGCATTTGGCAGCACCCGTGGCATGCTCACTTTCGCACCACAAGATTTTTTATCTGTGCCAGACGATCGCCACAGCGCAACAACAGCGATCACTGATATTACGTTGTTTTCAAGGGCACTCAATTACCACCCTCAGCAATACGCAACACAAACATTACAGCTTACCGATGAAGACATGGGATTAGAAGTTAGCTTTTCTAACTTTGATTTTCAAAATATCGATAAAACGCGCTACAAAGTGTCGTTGGATGGACCTAGTTCACTAAGTTATGACAAATATACAAGCAATAAACTATTTTTCACAAAACTTCCCCCAGGTAACTACACACTATCCATTGCAGCTTACAATATTGATAGTGCAGGCTTAGGAGAAACACAAACCCTTAATTTTAAAGTGGCCTATGCCCCATGGCGCTCACCACTGGCCATAAGTTTGTATACAGTCATTCTTTTTGCAGTGTTATTTTTCATTTTTTGGCAGTACCGCGCTCGCCAAGCTGTTATTAAGCATGCTCATGATGAAATACTGCAATCACAGCAACAAACAGAGCTTGCTTTAAACAGTAGTAAAAGCGGCGTCTGGGAAGTCGATATTGCCGCACAGTGGATCAGCCAACAACGTTTAAAACAAGAACTAGGCTATAACACAAGATGGCCGCAAAAACTAAACTTTGCCGCCTACTTTGCACTTATTCACCCTGATGATAAGCGCCAATTTAGCAATGATTGGCAAGCATTTTTAAATCAAAGCAGCCATGATCAATGGCAAATAACTTATCGCCTCAAGCATGCCCAAGGACATTGGCTATGGTATCAAGATATTGGCAAAGTAATCGAGACCGATGCACAAGGTTTACCATTAAAAGTGACCGGCATCTACACTAATATAACCGAGCAACGTGCCACCGCACAGCAGGCTGCCGTGCTCGGTGAAGCATTCAGCCAAATCAACGATTGGCTGCTGATTTTGGATTCTCAACTGCTACCGTTTTCGGTCAACAACAGTTTTGCCGAGGCCTTCTCTATTAACACTGGCACTGCAAAACTTGAGTTAAAACACTTTTTAACGGCAATGGGTAAAAAGCAATATCTTGATTTTGTTAGTATATTAAAATCATTATCGCCAAAACAAAACTGGTCTGGGGATGCGTATATCAAGACCAAAATAAACCCATCGCACCCAATCCACATTAGTATAACCGCCGTAGCAAAAGACAGTGACGTAGTGAACTACTACGTGGTGGTAATTGCTGATCTAACCGAGCAAAAACGTGCCGAAAATGAGCTTCGCTATCTGGCCAACTACGATCCATTAACTAAACTACCTAATCGCTCATTAATGTACCAAAAAATATCCCACGCAATTAAAGATGCCGATAATCGTGCCACCCTTGTTGCTTTACTCTTTATTGATTTAGATAAATTTAAACCCGTTAATGACTCGTTTGGTCACGCGGTAGGCGATCAACTGTTATGCGATATTACCTATCGCATGAATAATATGCTTGATAAAAATGCCATTGTCGGGCGACAAAGCGGTGACGAATTTTTATTATTGATTAAAAACTTAGACTCGCCACAAAGTTTAAGTAACTTAGTACGCAACCTCATCGCAGAACTGGCAAAACGCGTGGTGATCAACGATTTCTCCATCAATATATCCGCCAGCATCGGCGTAGCACTTTATCCGTTTGATGCCGATACCACTGATGAACTGATTCGTAATGCTGATATAGCCATGATGCATGCGAAGCAATCTGGTCGCAACGGCTTTAAGTTTTTCACTGAGCAAATGAATAATCAGATCACGCAAAAGTTACTACTTGAAAATGCCTTAAAAGATGCATACAAAGACGATTTGTTTTTTAATAATTACCAACCAATCGTTAATAGTAAAAGCAAAAAAATAAATGGCGTAGAGCTGCTTATGCGCTGGCAGCACCAAGCAGAGTTGATATCACCGGCGGTGTTTATCCCAATTGCCGAAGAAACGGGTTTAATCGATGTGCTCACCGAGCAAGCGCTTACCCGTGCACTTGAAGATCTCGCACCATTATTTCGTGCCAATTCGCGCTTCTATTTATCGCTTAACCTCTCACCGGCGCATATTTTAAAATCGAATTTAACACAGCGATTATTGTTGATCTTAGATCAACATAATATGAAACCAAGCCAATTACGGTTAGAGATCACCGAAAACACCTTGCTTGATGACAAAAACAAAGCCGCAAAACAATTACACGCACTCAGAAGTGCTGGCTTTAAATTATTACTGGATGATTTTGGCACAGGCTATTCGTCGTTAACCTATTTGAGCCAATTTCCAATTGATGTAATTAAGATAGATCAAAGCTTTGTACGTAATATAGGACAAGGCAGTAGTAATGAATCCATTATTAGAACAATTCACACCTTAGCTGAAAACCTGGGTTTATACTGCATTGCTGAAGGAGTAGAAACAATTGCACAGATACACTTTTTAAATCGTATCGGCTGTGATGATTTGCAAGGTTATTATTTTGCTAAGCCAACCACAGCCGACAACCTACTAAACGACGCCTATATTGAAACCGTACATAAGCAATTAGGGACGGTTTAATTTGTCCTCAGCGCCGTTTAATTTTAGCAGCGCTGCCCATTTGTTAAGGCAACGATACAGTTGAGTACGCTCAACTGGCTTGGCAATAAAATCATTCATACCGACTTCAAGGCAACGCTTTTTATCATCTGAAAATGCATTAGCCGTGATCGCGATAATGATCACAGGACCAAACTTATCACTGTGTTTACGAATGTGTGCAGTGCATTGATAGCCATCCATAACTGGCATTTGGCAGTCCATCAAGATGATATCAGCATTGTTGTTCTGCAAGCTCAGCAGGGCTTTTTCACCATCGCTAGCGATTTCAAGTTCGCAGTGAGTCTCTGTCAGCATTTTTGATATAACAATTTGGTTTATCTGATTATCTTCAACTAACAGCACTTTTAGTCCTGATAGATCAGGTAACACTACCTGCGTATCATCAACCGTTACATGCTCTGCAACTGTCACTGGCAGTATAATGGTAAAGCAGCTACCAACATCTTTTTCACTGTCTAATATGAGTTTGCCATTCATCAATTGCACAATCCGTTTGCAGATCACTAACCCTAACCCCGTGCCACCATATTCTCGGGTAGTCGAAATGTCGGCTTGTGTAAATTCATTAAACAAAATGCTTTGTTGCGGCTTTGAAATACCAATCCCGGTGTCTTTAATGATCACCGACAAATTGCCATTTGCGTAATCTACTTGCATGGTAATTTTACCCGCTTTGGTAAACTTACCAGCATTACTCAATAAATTAGTGATAACCTGACTTAATCGAAGCGAGTCTAGGTACACAGCTTCAGGCACTGATGCTGTCATGGTAAACTCAAACGCAACCTCTGGACGTACGCCAGTATCGGTAAACACATGTGCTATTTGGTCAAATAACTGCCGTATTGGCACGGTCTGAATATCGAGTTTCAGTGCCCCTGCTTCAATTTTAGAAAAATCTAAAATATCGTTTAAAATCAACAATAAATTATTAGCGCTTTGTTGGATCATTTGCAACTGCTCGCGATATTCTGGTTTTACCTCAGTTGCATTAAGTAAAATATCAGTCAGCCCCATAATACCGTTTAGTGGGGTGCGAATTTCATGACTCATATTGGCTAAAAACTGAGATTTAGCTTGGCTGGCTTGATTTGCAACCGCGACGGCTTTGATCAGTTCATCGGTTTTTTCATTTACTTGGTATTCTAATTGCGCATTAAAGTGCTTCAAGCGTTGATTGAGCGTTTCATTTTCAGTATTTACTTGTTCTAAATCTTTAAAATTGCTTATTAATTTAAACGCTAAGGTTGCAAATTGTTGCTGTAATCTAAACACTTCCAACCAAGCGTTATGCTTCGTGTCTAGGTAACCTACACTCGCTTTAGGATCAAAAGCATCAATTTGTTCCGCTAACTCTTCAATCGGGCGCACTAACCAGCGGCTTAACTGAGTAATAAATACACTGATCAAAATAATGACCAGCACAATCAATAACAGTGACTGCCCCCAAGCGCTAGCTGCCACTAGATTGGCATACTTACGTTTTAATAAACTGGCCACATACCAGCCCTGCTGCTGAGATAAATACACCTTTACATAGTATTGTTCACCATCGATGGCGGTGGTCATAATAGCCTGTTTGTTGCCTTGCAGTTGCGTAAACTCTTCCTCAGAAAGTTGCGCTAACACCTCATAATGAGATGCTAAAGTACTGAACACCACTTGTTTTTTAGCATCCAGAACAATTAACTCGCCTTGTTTATCAAATATCGAGGGGCGAAACTGCTGGAACGACCCCAATGTTAATGAGCCCTCCACCACGCCCTGAAAACGCTCGTTGCTATACACAGGTGCAGCAACCCCGACAATCGGCAGATTACCAAAACCGCGGCCGCGAAAAATATTAGAAATATACCCGCTTGGCGAGTCTTTGCCTTTAATATAGTAATCGCGATCTGCCACCGACAGACTGTTACCTTTTAAACTTTCTTGTAAACTAAGTGGATTAAATACGCGTGCAATGGCGTGCTCATCCGTCACAATAGAGGTAAGAAAACTAGGGTAAAGGGTCATTAAATGATCCAGCGCAACCTCTTTAGCAACGCCCTGCTCAATCGCTTTTGCTGTTAATACAATGCCACGACGATAATCATTTAAAAACTGGTCAATTTTAGCGGCAATACCTGCTGATTTTTCAGATAATTGTGCTTTAACTTCATATTCAATACGGGCGTAGTGGTTGTTGGTCAATACAATGGAAGTGAGTAGAACAACTAAAATGATAAGGATACTAACGATATAATTTAGGATTTGATACAGTGAATAAGCGCGTTTTTGCCACGCTTGATGAATAAAGAAAAAACTAAGTAAGTCAATGATACATAAGATAATTGCAGCATTTAATAGGTACTTGACTAGCGCTGTAACAATGGCCAACCAAGGCAGGGCAATAATAAAATAACCAATCGCAGCTAGGATAGGAATACCAATCAGCAGCCAATAAATAATGCCGCGCACAAACAATAATCGCGCTTTTTTATAGCTAAAGTAATAAAGCCAAATCACTTCGCCAACAAACACCAGAGACGGCCAACAATGCCCCCAGCGGTAAAAAATAAACATGGCACTTATGCTGCAGGCAATAAGCGCGTAACGCAGGCCAAATAATAATAAACAAACTAAAACAAACAGCTGACCAAATAAAAATTCAGAGCTATCGAGAAACCAAAAAGGCAGTAAATTAACAAGCCCCGCCAACACACCTAATAATATGGAGCAGCAAAAAGCAAAATAACGATGCTGAAAAAATGGCAATGGCTTGTCCAGAACAATAACGGCTATACCTAAAAGTAAAAGAAAAAAGCCATTTTGCCAAGTTAACTAAATTTAATGCTGGCAACCATTACTTTCGATTTGTAACACACTAATGGCAATCTTAAACTGCTGCGCTAACAACTGCTCAACCTTCAATCGGCATGCTTCATCATGTTTTTCTTTGGTACAATGTTGTTTTAGCACCACATGGGCACCCACTACCAGTTCTTTGTCACGGCGGGTAACCGTAACATTATGCACATTTTCTACGTGTTCCACTTGGCCAATTGCCTGCTCAATATCAGCGACATCAGGCAATTTCGCTTTATTTAAACGCAGCCCTTTCACACATCCTACAATCACTTTTACACCGGTAAACAGCACAAACAGCGCAATCAACATACTCGACAAAATATCAATCACGCTCCACCCGGTCAGATAAATAAGGATCCCAGCAATAAAGGTAGAAACCGTTGATATTAAATCAAAAAATGAATGTAAAAAGACCGCATATACATTAATACTGGCCTTACGTCCTTTGTATAATACCCATGCCGCTGCGCCGTGAAATAAAAAGCCCGTCGCAGCAATGACCGACATTAAATAGCTATTAACTTCAGGACCTTGCCCTTCATGATGGTGAACAAAGCGCTCCCCCCCTTCGAACAAGATCACTAAACTGATCGCTAAATACAAACAGCCGTTGATCAAACCACCGGTTAACTCCGCTTTTTGATAACCGTCATTATAATTTTTAGCCAAATGAATCGCCAAACTAGAGGCAATTAACGCAATGAATAAAGAACTATTATGAACAAATAAATGCCCGGCATCGGCCAGCACTGCTAACGAGTTGGCATAATAAGCGCCGATAACCTGAATGACCATAAATGAACAGGTGATAGCTAATGCAATTAATAATCTGCGGCGAGAGGCTTGATGCGTTGTAATGTCTGTCATGAAAGGCGATTTAACCTGTGCTAAGTGTGCTAAAAATCATCATTTTGATGGAATCAAGAAAAGAGTAATGATATACAGTATCAATTGTAGTACTTCCAAGACTTAAACGCACTATAAAACTTAATATTGCGCTAATTTCTCTATTAAACGCGCAATTAAAGTACCACTTTTTTAAAAATGAATATAAGCTTAATATGTTAATATGAAGTTGGAAAGTCTGTGAAACAGTATTCTGTCGATGAAATTTGGCAATCATTACAAGCATTACCAGTTGCAATCATGCTGTTTGACGAGCAAGCAGATACGCTTCATGCTAATGCCTCAAGCCAGCGGTTATTTGGCTTAATGCCTGCAACCTGCCCAGTAAAAAATGCCTTTGCACATTTAGCTATTTTGCATTTAGATAGCAAAGAGCCAGTCGATTATAAATCGTTTTTAACTCCTAATAATAACGCTGAACACTGCTTCAATATAACAAAAAAGAATACGACTCTATGCATTAAAGTCACCTATAGCTTGATTGCGCCGCAATTAATGATATTAGCGTGTGAACCACAATCAGCCATCTCACAACAGGCTGACTTTGATGAAGTAATCGCCAAAATATCAACCCAGCTAATTGATATACAGATAGATAATCTCGATCAACAGATCGAAAGTGCTTTAAAAACCATAGGTACATTTTGTGATGCCGATCGCAGCTATTTATTTCAATTTAGCGAAGACGGCAAAGCAATGAGCAACACTCACGAATGGGTAAATAAGCAGGTCAAACCTTTTAAAGAAAAACTGCAAGATATCCGACAAGATTTACTGCCGTATTTTTTTGCCACAATGAACGAAAAACATGTTTTTAATGTACCTGATATACGCATACTCCCAGCAGCCGCCGCTGCCGAAAAAGCTGAATTTGAATCAGAAGGCATCAAGTCTGTTTTATGTATTGGGCTGCGCTCAGAAAATGCTTTGTTCGGGTTCATTGGCTGTGATTGCGTAACACATATGCGCAATTGGACCGACACCGATCTTATGCGCATTAAACTGGTTGGTGAAATTATTACCAACGCCCTCAAAAATGTTTTTTATAAACAACGTTTAGAACATGCCCAACAACAACTACTGTTAGTGAATAAAGAACTGCAATCACAAGCCAACCTCGACAGCCTAACAAATATCGCCAACCGCCGATGCTTTGATCAAACCTTACTCAGTGAAATTCAACGAGCAACACGCTCACAGCAACCCTTGAGTTTGATCATTTGTGATATTGATTATTTTAAACTGTATAACGACAACTATGGCCACAGACAAGGTGACCACGCACTCAAACAAGTTGCCCATGCATTACATAGTTTATGTAAGCGACAAGGTGATTTAGCAGCCCGCTATGGCGGAGAAGAATTTGCAATTGTATTACCCAGCATTGACAAAACCCACTGCTTAAAATTTGCCAAGTTACTGCAACAGCAAATAAGCCAACTAAAAATTCCTCACCCAAATTCAAACGTAGCCGACTACCTCACCATCAGCATCGGATGTTATAGCTGCAAACCAGATCAAAACACCACCGCAGATATGATGATCCTCGCCGCCGACAGCGCACTGTATATGGCAAAAAACTCCGGCCGCAATCAAATTCAAGTTTTTGACGAAACACATTAACGCCCACTACCCCAAGCGCTCATTGGTAGCAGCGCGCTAACCTCACGACAAACCAAAGCGTTGCATGTTGCTTAAAAACACTCCCTTTATAAATTCAACAATACTCCAAACCTAACAGCTTTTTATATCACTGCTCTAAAGCGCAGCGCCTCATAACCTCTTTGTGAATACATCACTTAAAATCATTTTGCACAAAGAGAAGTGAATGAGAAGACAAAAGGTAACGAGCTGCGGCTTACCCTAGCACCAGTTCCTACGATAGTAACAGGTGCTTCTTGGTAGCTTGGTGTTTATGGATGTAGGCGTAGAGCTTGCTCACGCGAAAGCGAAGCTTTTAAATTGTAGGTCGTGCTTTATATTGTCGTCGTAAACATCAGCAGTATGGCGTGTAGGAGAGCGCTTTAGCGCCGAAGGGTTAAAGATAGCATCGCGCCCAATCCGCGGGATACGATACTTAGCACCTAATCACTTTCTGGAACCTAACAGCTTTTTATATCACTGCTCTAAAGCGCAGCGCCTCATAACCTCTTTGTGAATACATCACTTAAAATCATTTTGCACAAAGAGAAGTGAATGAGAAGACAAAAGGTAACGAGCTGCGGCTTACCCTAGCACCAGTTCCTACGATAGTAACAGGTGCTTCTTGGTAGCTTGGTGTTTATGGATGTAGGCGTAGAGCTTGCTCACGCGAAAGCGAAGCTTTTAAATTGTAGGTCGTGCTTTATATTGTCGTCGTAAACATCAGCAGTATGGCGTGTAGGAGAGCGCTTTAGCGCCGAAGGGTTAAAGATAGCATCGCGCCCAATCCGCGGGATACGATACTTAGCACCTAATCACTTTCTGGAACCTAACAGCTTTTTATATCACTGCTCTAAAGCGCAGCGCCTCATAACCTCTTTGTGAATACATCACTTAAAATCATTTTGCACAATGAGAAGTGAATGAGAGTAAATGAGAAGACAAAAGGTAACGAGCTGCGGCTTATCCTAGCATCAGTTCCCATCATGGAAACAGGTGCATCTTGGTAGCTTGGTGTTTATGGATGTAGGCGTAGAGCTTGCTCACGCGAAAAGCGAAGCTTTTAAATTGTAGGTCGTGCTTTAGCGCGAAAGTGACTTAATTTAAGAATAACCTTCTGTGTTAACAATCCATCCATGGAGCTTGGTCACATCGGTCATTGCCTAAATGGATTTAGGTACTTAGATTTTGTCGGGAACAAAAATCTGCCATGACCTCTCTTCCTCAGGCTGCGAAGCTCCATTTCGGTCCCTCGCCACCTAAGCTGCCTGTGTTGTAGGTCGTGCTTTAGCGCGAAATTTTACCTGCAATGCAAAAATGATCCACTTCATCAATTGAAATATGAGCCAATTAAATTAGCACTAGTACTTTTTCTAAGCCGCCTGTTCGGCGGTGAAGGCTGCGAACGATTGCATATTGGTTATGTGGTGTTTCTAAGCCGCCTGTTCGGCGGTGAACTGTTGTTAAATTAACATCGGCGTTTGAATCCATCCATGGAGCTTGGTCACATCGGTCATCCATGACCTCATTTCTTCGCGCTGCGAAACTTCGTTTCGGTCACTCATCACCTAAGCTGCCTGTGTGGCAGTGAACTGAGTGTGCCGCAGTGGTACAGCGATTTTGAATTTCTAAGCTGCCTGTTCGGCGGTGAAGTGCGCGAGATTTCACCACTTAATAATATTACATTTCTAAGCCGCCTGTTCGGCGGTGACGTGATTGGTGAATCAGTCGGTAATATCTACAGCTTTCTAAGCTGCCTGTGCGGCAGTGAACTCTACACCTTTCCGCCACCAAAACGGATTAAATTTCTAAGCTGCCTGCGTGGCAGTGAACTTTTCGGTTTGCGCCTTGGTCGGTGGCAATCTTTTCTAAGCTGCCTGTGTGGCAGTGAACAAAATGAGTACTGCGCGTTTAGCATTGATACCTTTCTAAGCTGCCTGCGTGGCAGTGAACTAGCCCAGCGAGACTCGCGCGCCATTCTGAACTTTCTAAGCTGCCTGCGTGGCAGTGAACACGCTTTTAACTTTGTCTATTACGTATTTGTGTTTCTAAGCTGCCTGCGTGGCAGTGAACTCTAGGAAGCGCCAGCGGTTATCACGCTCTGTTTTCTAAGCTGCCTGCGTGGCAGTGAACCAGTAGACCAAAGCGCAATAGCCCGCGTAACATTTCTAAGCTGCCTGCGTGGCAGTGAACGCTAAAAATTTGAGCGGTTAAATATATTTTAATTTCTAAGCTGCCTACGTGGCAGTGAAGTGCTGTTCCAGCAGTCGGGGTTTCGGCCTATCTTTCTAAGCTGCCTACGTGGCAGTGAACATACATCAACGCTTTATGTAAAATAACATCGTTTTCTAAGCTGCCTACGTGGCAGTGAACCACAAGAGTTGGCACACCGAACAGTGGTGCAGTTTCTAAGCTGCCTACGTGGCAGTGAACGCCCTTACCATCGGCAACGAGCTTACTATTATTTCTAAGCTGCCTACGTGGCAGTGAACCACATAGCGCTGCTGAGCGCCTAAATACACATTTTCTAAGCTGCCTACGTGGCAGTGAACGCACTGCGCAAGCTCGAAATTTCAGACGATTCTTTCTAAGCTGCCTACATGGCAGTGAACATACTAGTAAATGTTTACCCGCGCCGTTCCTTGTTTCTAAGCTGCCTACGTGGCAGTGAACAAATCGTAGAGTGTACGCACACTTGGCCAACTTTTCTAAGCTGCCTACGTGGCAGTGAACCGCAAAAGGTTGTTCTATCTTCGACTTGATAATTTCTAAGCTGCCTACGTGGCAGTGAACGTTTGGCGCTACAGGGTGTTGGTGAAGCCACATTTCTAAGCTGCCTGCGTGGCAGTGAACTTTATTTCAGAACTTGAAGGCGGTGCGCAATTTTTCTAAGCTGCCTGCGTGGCAGTGAACCTTGTCCATTCGATAAGGCGGGTTTTTAAGCTTTTCTAAGCTGCCTGCGTGGCAGTGAACGGAGCCGTTAGCTATTACTGAGCGTTTAGCTCTTTCTAAGCTGCCTGCGTGGCAGTGAACCATTTCGTGTTCATAACCGGCATTGCTGGTGCTTTCTAAGCTGCCTGCGTGGCAGTGAACGCTGAGGTTGAGGGGCAAATAGCCGGTGCATTTTTCTAAGCTGCCTGCGTGGCAGTGAACTTTAGCCGTTTGCCAATGCAGTGGTGGATTGCTTTCTAAGCTGCCTGCGTGGCAGTGAACTTCTCCGATGGCACTGCCAGTCCATTTATTAGTTTCTAAGCTGCCTGCGTGGCAGTGAACCGTAAGCGTCTAGCAAAATGCACCTGCCAGTAACTCGTCAAAATGATTAAGCTATTTCCGAATTTCAATGAGGAGATAGCCATGAGAAAAACACGCAGCCTTGAACAATGGCGCAGTATTATTGAAGAACAACAAGCCAGCGATTTAACTATCACTGACTATTGCCAGCAACATGCTTTATCAAAAACAAGCTTCTATGCCGCACGAAGTAAGCTTAATGAATCATCAGGCAGCTTTGTTCGCGCTAAAGTAGCTAAACACGTTGACGTCACCGAACACCAACTGTCGATTACCCTCGAAGTCGGAAAAGTAAACGTCAGTTTGCCTCCCACAACGCCTGCATTTTATCTAGGCCAATTACTACGCGAGCTTGCCTGATGAAAATGTTTGTTGAACCAAAGTGTATTTACTTACACCGCGATGCTGTGGATTTTCGAAAATCCATTGATGGTCTGGTCGCAATCGTTGAGGGTGAGCTTGAACGTGATGCCTATACTGGCGCTTTATTTTTATTTTGCAACAAAGCGAAGGATAAACTCAAGCTGGTTTACTGGGATAAAACGGGGTTTGCTTTGTGGTACAAGCGATTAGGTGCGACAAGAAGTCGCTTTGTTTACTGTTGAACTTTGATTCAACCCTTCGTATTGCCGAAGGTTTCCTATTTCGATATGCGTCACTAGCAATGGTGGGGTGTGAAGCTCGAAAGACAATGTAGCCTTAAGTTCAATAGTGATGTTGAACAAACTGCAAGCATCATGCGGTTGGGCCCTAGGAATTAATGGTATGTGTAATTAACTGAACAGTTGTAACTGTCGTCATTGTAAACAAGCTAAAGATGCTGACAAGCTTGAACCAAAAGGTGTGGTGGACAAGTTAACATGCTCTAGTCTCATGTTACGCAATTTAATGTGCCCCCGGCGGATTGACTGACACTAACCCATTATGTGAATAAAGCGGAACTTGGTAAGCCCGTATGCTCCCTCGTTGAGGTAGTTTCTTCGTAAGAATGAATGACGGGCATGCGGGTAAAGGACGATGGAGAAAGCGAATGCCTTGCTGTAATGGCAAAGATAGATGTATTGAACGTGACATCATGCGAAAGCATAGCCCACTTCCATCGAGTGGTTAATCACAAGAAATTTGTAATAAGATTTTAGCTTAGGAATGCAAATGAATTGCTCTTATGAACAATGTGCACCTATAAACGAAGCGCAATGCTGGTCTAACATCGATTGGAAGGCTGCAAAGCGCTACGTAGGATCATTGCAAGCGCGTATTGTGAAAGCAGTAAAGCAAGGGAGAAAAGGGAAAGTTAAAAGCCTGCAATGGTTATTGACTCATTCCTTTTATGCGAAAGCCCTTGCGGTTAAACAAGTAACGGAGAACAAAGGGCGTAAAACGTCTGGTGTTGATGGCGAAACATGGCAAAGTGCTACTAAAAAATGGCGAGCAATCTCATCGCTCAAACGCTCTGGATACAAGGCAAGTCCATTAAGGCGAGTCTTTATTCCAAAGTCGAATGGGCAGAAAAGACCTCTCGGTATCCCCACAATGCTGGATCGTGGGATGCAAGCACTATATTTGCTAGCCGTTGAGCCAGAAGTGGAGACAAACAGTGACGGCAATTCTTTTGGTTTTCGAAAACAAAGGTCTTGTGCTGATGCGATCGAACAATGCTTCAAAGTATTGTGTCGCAAACGTGCGGGAGAATGGGTGCTTGATGCGGACATTAAAGGTTGCTTCGATAATATCAGCCATGAGTGGATGCTAAAGCACTTAAACATCGACAAACCAATCCTTTCACAGTGGCTGAATGCTGGCTTTATGGAGTCTGGTAAGGTATATCCAACACTTGCAGGAACACCGCAAGGAGGAATAATCTCGCCGACGTTAATGAATATGGTATTGAATCAACTGCAAGGAACAATTGAAGAAGCTTCTGGTGTTAAAAGAGGTAAGCACCGTGAAATTCGTTCTAATGTTAAGAGAGTCTCTGTAATCAGATATGCCGATGATTTTGTTGTAACGGCTCATTCTCAAGCGTTTTTGGTAGATACAATATTGCCTTGTATTAATGAATTTATGTCCCAACGTGGTTTGGCATTATCGCCAGAAAAAACGCACGTTAGGCATATATCAGAGGGTTTTGATTTTCTTGGTCAAAATCTCAGAAAGTATAATGGCAAATTATTGGTCAAACCCAGTAGCAAAAGCGTTCTACATCTGATGAATAAGTTGAGACTTACGATCACCAAATATCGCTCTAGTCGACAAGACAGGCTAATCTTTCAGCTTAATCCAATATTAAGAGGTTGGTGCAATTATCACCGACACAGTGTCGCAAAGGAAGTATTTTGCAAGATTGACTCTGATATATGGTTGCTACTCTGGAAATGGGCATGTCGTAGACATCCTAGAAAAGGAAAATACTGGATTAGGGCTAGATACTTCCACTCTATTGGGGCGCGTAATTGGACATTCTGCACCGGTGATAAACAAATAGGCTTATTTCGGTTAGCAGCAATGCCGATTGTGCGACATCCAAAGATCAATTCCGATGCAAACCCTTACGATCCGACACATGAAACTTACTTTGAATCTCGGCTTGATGTGTTAGTAAATTCTCGCAACAAAGAACGTCTGCATAGATTATTATCACGTCAAAATGGTGAGTGTTTGTATTGCAAAGAAAAAATAACGGCTAAAACTGGTTGGAATATTCACCGCCTAGTACCTTTATATTTAGGTGGTGATAATAAAGCGAGTAATACCGTGGTTGTTCATCCTTATTGCCATAACAGCATTCATAGGAGTCAAAATACTGCTGCGCCATCCTACATGGCGTTATAACGACTTGAGCGGTATGCGGGGAAACTCGCACGTACCGTTCTTAGAGGGCTGGGCTCGAGTAATCGGGTCTGGCTACTCGACAAAAGCAAAAGTTCAAATGGCCAAACAAAGCCAGTCTGCAAGAATTTGAGCTCAGTCCAGAGCAACTGGATTGGTTGTTGTCGGGATATGATGTGCTTGGTCATGAAGAGTTGCGGTATCAATCGATGATCTAATCGATCATATTGGCAGTAAATGATCGTTGCCACACAGTCTGTTTTATCTTTGCGTCAAGCAAGAAAACACCGTCAAATTCTGTTAAATTGCGAACATGAAAATTGATGCACACTCACTTCCTGACGACCCAGAACAGCTCAAGCGCATGTTGCTTGAGTTGCAACAGCATATGGATGAAAAGTTGGCTGAAAAAGACGCGCAAATTCACGAATTGCTACAAGCTTATAACGCGAAACTAGCCAAAGAGTACGCCAAGAAATCTGAAAAGATGCCGGGTGCAGGCGAAGTATTCAATGAAGCTGAAGATATTCTCGATGAACATGATAAAGCGCTATTGGCCACATCAGCCTCAGTAAAGAAAGAAAAAGCCAAACCGAAACGCCGCCCACTGCCAGCGCAGTTGCCGCGAATTGAGGTGGTTGTTGACCTCGAAGAGGATGAAAAAATGTGTGATTGCTGTCAAAGCCCCCTTCACAAAATGGGTGAAAGCAGCAGTGAAGCACTCGAGTTTGTGCCAGCGCATATCAAAGTCATCAAAACCATTCGCCCAAAATATACGTGCCGTCACTGTGAGCGTGAAGGCATTGAAAGTGTGGTAAAAACCGCCCTTATGCCCGCAACAGCCATTCCAAAAAGCATCGCAACGCCCAGCTTGCTGAGCCAAATAATCATGTGTAAATACCAGTTTGGCTTACCACTTTATCGCCAAGAAACCATGTTAGGCGATATTGGTATTGAGTTGAGTAGACAAACCATGTCGAGCTGGATGTTGCGCTGCGCAGACCTGTTGTCCCCTCTGTATCAACGCTTAAAAGACGTGTTGCTATCTCAACCGGTTATTCACGGCGATGAAACCCCGTTAAACGTCATTAATGCAGATAAAGCAACCAGCTATATGTGGCTGTATTGTTGCGGCGATGATAAACCAGGTAAAGGCACTAATATTGTCCTCTTTGATTACCATAACAGTCGCGCAGGCCAATGTGCGGTTGATTTCCTTGATGGTTACGAAGGCTACATGCACGTTGACGGCTACAAGGCTTACGAGCAAACGAATGCAACACTGGTTGCGTGCTTAGCCCATATGCGCCGTAAATTCATCGAGGCTAAAGGCAATAATAAAAAAACCGTCAAAGCAGATGTAGCACTAAACCTTATTCGCAAGCTCTACGGTATTGAGCAAGCCATCAAAGATAAATCGCACGATGAAAAATTCAAGATTAGGCAGAGAAAAGCCAAACCAATCGTTGATGAATTGTATCAATGGTTACTCAAGCACAAAGATAAAATCCCTCCCCAAATGGCGCTAGGTAAAGCAATTACCTATGCGATAAATCAGTTTGAGAAATTCAGGCGTTACCTCGATGATGGCAGGCTCAGTATTGATAATAACCGTGCAGAGCGAGCCATAAAACCGTTCGTAATAGGACGAAAAACTGGTTGTTCTCAAATACCTGCAATGGTGCACATGCCAGCGCTATACTTTATAGTCTTATTGATACCGCAAAGGCAAATAACCTTGTGGTGCATGACTATATCTCTACTTGCTTACAGCGCTTTGCTGAGCAGCCAGATAACCTTGAGCCACTGCTACCTTGGAATATTATTAAGCAAAGCTAGGTGTCGTTAGCTATACGCTTACAGTGAACCGGTCATGCTCAACCGGTGAGCCTGGGACGCTTTTCTAAGCTGCCTGCGTGGCAGTGAACAACAGCAAATTGCAGAGTTGCCGCAACGTAAATTTCTAAGCTGCCTGCGTGGCAGTGAACTTAGGGTTGTATTTGTATTTATATAAGAGTTATTTCTAAGCTGCCTGCGTGGCAGTGAACTGATTGTCTCGGATGTTCTAAAACTTCCAGAGTTTCTAAGCTGCCTGCGTGGCAGTGAACCCTTTAGGCTTAGGTGTTTGGGGTGACGCTGATTTCTAAGCTGCCTGCGTGGCAGTGAACATCAGGTTTCCTCAGCGCTAATACATGCGTTTTTTCTAAGCTGCCTGCGTGGCAGTGAACCTAGTTTGCCCGTTTGTTCTTGCCATGTAGCATTTCTAAGCTGCCTGCGTGGCAGTGAACACAAAACCATCAAACGCGGTGTTTGGCCTGCCGTTTCTAAGCTGCCTGCGTGGCAGTGAACATAAGGCATTGGTTATCCCCCTAAGCCGCAACTTTCTAAGCTGCCTGCGTGGCAGTGAACCTGTGTGGTTACTGCGGCTTGTTCTTCAATGCTTTCTAAGCTGCCTGCGTGGCAGTGAACCATGAGTACGTTTTTGGCTATGGTTGCGTACTTTTCTAAGCTGCCTGCGTGGCAGTGAACATCATACAAGTGCTGAAGTTTATCAAGTAATATTTCTAAGCTGCCTGCGTGGCAGTGAACGTGTAGATGTAGAAATAAAACGTAAAGAAACATTTCTAAGCTGCCTGCGTGGCAGTGAACCCCGCGACGCGCAACGCGGCGAACATGTTGTCTTTCTAAGCTGCCTGCGTGGCAGTGAACAACAGTTCAGAGGGTCAACGCCCCTACTACTCGTTTCTAAGCTGCCTGCGTGGCAGTGAACCCAAAACGTAGGCATTCATTTTTTCAATTAGTTTTCTAAGCTGCCTGCGTGGCAGTGAACGAGCGCGAGAACAAACTCGTGCCCCGCGAGCTTTTCTAAGCTGCCTGCGTGGCAGTGAACACGCCGTCCTGCCGTAAGCCTTCCGGCGCTAGTTTCTAAGCTGCCTGCGTGGCAGTGAACTTAGCCGCTGCGACCGCCGTTTTAGGCTTTTTTTTCTAAGCTGCCTGCGTGGCAGTGAACAGCTTGTTGCTGGGTGGCTGGCACTTGTTCTATTTCTAAGCTGCCTGCGTGGCAGTGAACGTAATCTGGTTTGCCATGAATGCGCGCCATACTTTCTAAGCTGCCTGCGTGGCAGTGAACCAAACATCGATGCGACTATAAGCCGTTTCGGTTTTCTAAGCTGCCTGCGTGGCAGTGAACAATCAGGCATTTTTATGCTCAAAATGCTTGAAGTTTCTAAGCTGCCTGCGTGGCAGTGAACTTTTATTGCTAGTTATTCCACCAGAAGTATGATTTCTAAGCTGCCTGCGTGGCAGTGAACGGTGATAATGGATATAACCCAGAAAAGCTACGTTTCTAAGCTGCCTGCGTGGCAGTGAACGTAAAACTAAAGTTGTTGACACGCCTTGTTTTTTTCTAAGCTGCCTGCGTGGCAGTGAACACGAGCCCTTACGGGTTCTTTTTCTATAGGTATTTCTAAGCTGCCTGCGTGGCAGTGAACAAATCAAAGACCGTAAAGGGCAAATGGTTGATTTTCTAAGCTGCCTGCGTGGCAGTGAACATTAAAATATCTTAATAAACCTTGGAAAGTTGTTTCTAAGCTGCCTGCGTGGCAGTGAACTGACGCTAATATTAAAGCATTTATGGATGGTATTTCTAAGCTGCCTGCGTGGCAGTGAACATGCTGACCAGCATCATGTCTGCTAGGTGATTTTTCTAAGCTGCCTGCGTGGCAGTGAACAAGACGGGTCGTTAATGGCATCAGTTTTAGATTTTCTAAGCTGCCTGCGTGGCAGTGAACACCTAATGCCAACGAGCATGCCGGGCTTTATATTTCTAAGCTGCCTGCGTGGCAGTGAACCTTGTTAAACGTGACCAGCGCGTATACAAACTTTTCTAAGCTGCCTGCGTGGCAGTGAACCATGTACTTGTATGGCCGCTGCGATAGAGTTATTTCTAAGCTGCCTGCGTGGCAGTGAACGCATTTGATGGAACAGGTGATAAGGCGCAAGATTTCTAAGCTGCCTGCGTGGCAGTGAACTTTTATTGCTAGTTATTCCACCAGAAGTATGATTTCTAAGCTGCCTGCGTGGCAGTGAACCAGACTATCAACGGACTTGCATTTAGCTGAAATTTCTAAGCTGCCTGCGTGGCAGTGAACCTCTTACAGTGATGATTTACCAAATCACGTAATTTCTAAGCTGCCTGCGTGGCAGTGAACAAAAAGGAGAGGGTAAATACCCTTTTGAATCATTTCTAAGCTGCCTGCGTGGCAGTGAACGCAATGCGCCCCGTACGCCTAGTGCGTACACATTTCTAAGCTGCCTGCGTGGCAGTGAACGCAATACCTGCGACAATTAAACCGATTGGGTTTTTCTAAGCTGCCTGCGTGGCAGTGAACATTGACGGTGAAACGCCAACGATCTGGTTTATTTTCTAAGCTGCCTGCGTGGCAGTGAACAGATTAGAAAATTAATGTATCAGCATACGCAGTTTCTAAGCTGCCTGCGTGGCAGTGAACGATTAAATGTGTCTGCATCACATTCTCATGACTTTCTAAGCTGCCTGCGTGGCAGTGAACATGTTAGGGTGCTTAGCGCGTATTTCTTCCATTTTCTAAGCTGCCTGCGTGGCAGTGAACTAAAAGCTAATACAATGTCGTTTTCGCCCACTTTTTCTAAGCTGCCTGCGTGGCAGTGAACGTGGCGGCATCCGCTTTATCGACTCAAAAACATTTCTAAGCTGCCTGCGTGGCAGTGAACCGATCTATTACACGAAGTAGCGGGGGATGAATTTTCTAAGCTGCCTGCGTGGCAGTGAACATCCCCGTCAACCACAACCCAGACCTGCAACCTTTCTAAGCTGCCTGCGTGGCAGTGAACTGGTGGCTATCCGGATCAAACCCCTCATTACCTTTCTAAGCTGCCTGCGTGGCAGTGAACGAGGTAGTTTTAGTTTCCTTAGTATTTGCCAATTTCTAAGCTGCCTGCGTGGCAGTGAACATCAAGAAATTGATAACTCCGGTTTACCTATTTTTCTAAGCTGCCTGCGTGGCAGTGAACCGTTTACTTTATCTAACAATAAAGTGTATATATTTCTAAGCTGCCTGCGTGGCAGTGAACCGGCGAGACAGACAAAGAGTACATTTGTTATTTTTCTAAGCTGCCTGCGTGGCAGTGAACTTCGTGAGACTGAAGAACTAGCCGACGAAATGTTTCTAAGCTGCCTGCGTGGCAGTGAACAATAGCGCAATTGAAAGGTTAACGGGTGTGGTTTTTCTAAGCTGCCTGCGTGGCAGTGAACAAGGTTAGCGCCTCTAAGGTTAGCGCCTCTAATTTCTAAGCTGCCTGCGTGGCAGTGAACAAAAGCACATTAACACAAACCCGCCTATTGAGCTTTCTAAGCTGCCTGCGTGGCAGTGAACAGGACCAATTACTACCGTGGATCATGAGTGATTTTCTAAGCTGCCTGCGTGGCAGTGAACAATAGAATATCAGGCAAAAAATAAGTTACAACAGGTGATTAGGTAAAATTATCTATTTTTACCTAATTTTTTAGTGCTGTTGTAACTTATTGTTTTAGTTTCTAATTTTTAAAGAGCAAAAATAAAGGTTAAAACTGAGGAATACTTGCCAGCTTTCCTTGTTTGTTATGGTGTGAACTTAAACCATAACAATTAAATACACCCGTTTGATGTTCCTCAAGCCCTACTCTTTTGATAAACAATGGAAACTTTCGGCTGTCTCCAGTGTTCCGCTGCTTAGTTTCTTGGCTTTCTAACCAAATAAAAGGTAATGAGTTATCTGCTTTAGGCTTAGTTTTTTCAAGTTCTGTTAAGCAGGCATCAAGCGGTTGCCCTGATTTTTCAGCCCAGCGTTGTGCTTTACTTAACATATCCTTTTCGATACGAGCATCACCTTTAACTTGTTGGCGAATGAAGGCTATGTGGGAGGCATTATCGGGCACTGCCTTTATCGACTTAATATGCACGTAGTCTTCAAAACGATTTAACCATTTTGAAATGTTAAGTTTAGTAAGTTGCGACTCTTCATTTGCCAATAATCTTAATTGATTGCCAAGCGGAAACGCATGCTTACTACTTTTTTCAGTACTGTAGCGAGGAAAACTCACGGCAATCGCCGATTGGTTTTCAGCGACTTTGTTATCAACTAAGGCTATATGCACTTGTTGGTAAACCTTTTGCCAGAGGAAACCGAGGGTAATGTCAGCTTCTGGCAATAAGGTAATATCGAGATAATATTTCATGTCTCTCTCCTATATGGCCCAAAAGCTATTTATCACTTTCGCCAAAAACACCACCACGCACTAAAGTCGCCATAACATAGTGCTCATCTTCAATACGGTCTAACTCTGTACCGCGTGCCCATTTGTCAAAAAAGGTGTAAAAATCTTGTTTGTCTTTTGGGGTTCTATACGCTTTGCCTAAATTGGTAACCGCACCATAAGGTTCAATTGCGATTGGTCCAGCGGTTTTTTCAGCATCATCAAATTCTGGATACCAAGTATCAATACTGCGCAGTGCATTACCTAATTTTTGTGAGTGCATCGCAGCAATATCATTCACTGAATAGAGGATTTTACTTTTCTTCCCCTTGCCTTTATCAAGTACTAATTCTTCACTTGGATAAACTTCTTGCGCCTTGCCAACTTGTGCAAAACAATTAATCTCTAACATTAAGAAATCATCTTCACTTGATAATGCCGCAGCAATGCGTTCACCTAATTCGACAACTTGTTTATCATCATTATTAAAATGACGTGTACTAAATTCAGTCGCATCAAATAGCCATGATTGTTTACTGTTTTTATTTAAAGCATTTACTTGTACTTCTATGTTTTCTGCGCCCACACGGTTACGCCATAAAAAACGGGCATTTGCTAAATTAAGGGCATAACGTTTACCTAGCTCTTTAAAGCTTTCTTTTTCAATGTATGCATTTACCGCTTTGGTATAACTTTCTTTAAAAAGCGCATTGTTACAAGCTGAAGGGGTTTGCACTCCACCTAATACTTTTAAGGTAAAGTGTAATTTTAAGGTGTCTTGCTCTGGTGCTAATGCACAGCTGTCAACCGTTTGTAAGTTAGCTTTTTCGACTTCTGCGTTGAGTTTTACAGGGTCACTTTTAATCGCCGCTTTTAAACGATTTGAAATAGTGCCGCGTACCGATTTTTCAATGAGTTGTAGCGCTGTTTGACTAGCGTTACTATTTCGTTCTTCCCATTGTGTGCCGTACATATAACCATCTGATGGTACTAATTTCTTTTCAAATGCTAGTACTGATGCGGTGTCTTGATTTTTAGCCATGATAATTTTCCTTTAATAAATTAAGTTATGCGTAATATGAGTCTTCAATATCTTGTTCGGTTAGTATGATTTTTTGAGTTTGAGCACAAAGATATAAGTTATTGGTTTGATCCGTTTGATAACGCCACAATATTTCATCAATTGATTTAATACTGTGTGGCATTTTAAATTCCCCCAAAGTCACGACACTTTCAGCGAAACGATGCGGGGTATTGGGATCACGTTGATTTTTGGCTTCACCTAATTCAGTCAAACCATGAAAACCGGTCGCAATAGGCACAAGCCAACCTTTATTTTTGCGTTTACTTGTCCATATCACTTTCTCTTCATTCATTTCATCTGCTACTTTTTCACAGTGATGTTGAATGACGAGGTTATCTAGCAAAGCATCCATTGCATCTTGCCCTGCATTCATTGCTTCCGTCATTAAGTCGCGACGCTCAATTAAGGCGTAACCTGGCATAAGCTTTCGTGTTAATGCACTAAGATCGACTGGATTTCCATTTTCAACTTTGAAAAATTGTGGTGCTTTAAACGTTAAAATATCACCGCCAGCCATTTTCATATTGCTGTTAAGTAAATGGGCGATTTTTTCTCGCACTTCTGATTCATCATCTTTTTCAATGCCAGTGTATTCAATCACTAATGACACGGTTAAATGACAACGCGCTTCTTCGATAAATGCACTTCTTGCCCCCGTTTTATCTAACGGGTTACCCGTACCAATAATTGAGTGCACAAAATCATCAACCCCTTTGTGAGTTTGTAAATCACATTGATGGTTAATGACTGCAACACTATTAAATTTAATATCGCTATAGCCTTGAACATTTAATTTGCGCTGTAATGCATGCACCGCCCCAAGCCATGCTGTCATGGCAGGAAAACCAATAGTAAACGGGCTAGAAAGTGCATTGGCGTTATGTACTTTTATATGGGGTAATAATAACAATCGCTTTATGTTGTTCATTTTAAAAACTCCCTATTACGTTCAATCACTTCTGCAAAATGTAAGCGTTCCGCATCGCCTAATTTGATGGCTTTTTTATCTAGCACCTTTTCATAACTACGCGTTAACCATGTGGATATCTCAGTGATGAGTAAATTTAACCATTGCGCTGATTTTTCTCTTTCATCAGCAAAATCATCATGTAACCAAGTCAGTTGCACGCTTGATAGTGAAGACGTTTCCGCGTGGTATTGTGCTTGTGAAACTGCACGAACCGCCCACATTTTCTCGATGAGTAAATTTATGATTTGTTGAAGGTTACGATCTCTCGCATCACGAAGTTTGATATTGTTATAGTCAGTCTGAAATAGTTTATGCAGCGCTTTGAAATTATCTACATATTCATATTTTTTAAATGACTCGGTAAAAAAATCACTTCTAGGAAAATGTATACTGCGTTTTTCAATACTCGGTGGCAACGATGATAAAAGGTGTGCTTTACCGCCATTTTGATTATTCAAAACACTGATATTTTGCGGTTTAGTTCCACCGTACCCTATTGTGGTTAAACCGTAAATTTCACTAAAACCCTGCTCACTAAACTCGTTTTTGCGCTTTTTATCGCGACGTTCTTTTACTTCATCTGAAAAACGTAATTTATCTAAGCGAGAACGTAATTGATAAACCATGCCCGAATTAGTTAACAGTGATAATTGGTGATAGTCATCATCAACAGGAAAGTACACTTGTTTTATTTTAGAGCTGGTTATGCTTTCAGTCGCACCTTCTACCATGGCTAAAAAACCACTTCTTAAATCTTGGTAGTTAGCAGCTTTAATCGTTAATAACGCTTTAGCCAAGTCGGTTTCTTGCTGGATATGGGTAAGTAAGTTTTTCCCATCTTGAAGAATTAAATTTAGAAATTTATCAACGTCAAGGGCAGCGGCATCACCTAAAGAATCGGTATCAACTGAAACACTTCCACTCTTTAAAAAACCATCATTAACCTTTTCTGCGGTCGCAATAACTGGCGTTACATAAGTACCAATTTTTTTATTATTCTTACCAATACCTGTACTAGGATGACTAAATTTACTAGGGTGAGTAGAAAAAGCGCGACTCCCCGCCCTTTTTGCAGCATTAGGCAACCATTCATTTAATGAAAACTGCTGTTCACATAATTGCTCTAGTTCCTTTACCTCATGCTCTTGCATTGCTGTGTTCAGGTTCTTTTTCATCCAAGCTTCTTTTCGCTCAGAAAAGTAACTTTGTATTGCGGGATCTAACATCGTTAACCTCCTTTTTTATTCACTCTAATCAACCCAAACTGGTCGTTATATTCGTATTGTGCGTTTTCACGTTCTACCATATTTATTTCTCCGTAACGTAATGACACCCGCTTAGGTGTAGCTAACCACGGTTCACTTAGGTACTTGGTTAACAAGCTTTGATAATTACGTTCAAACCATAAATTTTGTCGCTGCTGTTCTGTTAATTCTATTTTCTTGATGTTTTGTATCGTTTCTCGATTGATTACTTGATCATTAATATCAACTAAAGGCTTACCTTTTTCGTCTTTTTCAGTGAAATAGCATTCGTCTTCATTTTCGTTGTAAAACAAGAATAAATTAATGCTAGGCTCACTTTTTCTAAAAGGGATTAACACTTGTGGCAAAGCCGTTAAGTACCATGTTTCGGTTAAGTAACCTTGTAGGGTGTTTACGCCAAATGCAGAAAAGTTTGTTAATTGTGCTGCCGTTACTTGATGCTCTATAAACGCTAATAACTGTTTATCTGCTTGTGTAGGTACTTTTATTCTAGGAATAGCATTTAAGCTTTCGTTAATACGTGTTTCATTCACTAATTTATTGAGGTCATGGCTGTGTAGGGTTTTATCCCAACCGTCTTCATAACCCGGTTTAATGAAATATTTGCCACCTTGCTTATCATTAGTTTTAAATGCCTTGAGGTTATATTGCATTACGCCAATATTAGCCAACTCAACTACCTCTGCTCTGTGACGTCTTACACGCCCAGCTAATTGCACAATTGAGCGATAAGATGAGGGTTCAATAACTGCCCAGTCAAAGTCATGATCTCGCCCTACTTCTTCAACAGGTGTGGCGACTAAAATAAACAGCATATTATTAATATGACTATTATTTTTAGCGCATGAGTCGAGATGATTACGGATCACTGGGTTGGAAAATGCTTGTTGTGGTACACCAGCTTTTTCTTTGCGTTTTAATACGTCATCTAAGTGTTTCTCTTGTTCATGTCGTAGCAACAGAACTTGTTGGCTATGATATGCCATTACTTTTACTTGAGTATTTTGTGGATAATCTGCTTGTAATAAATATTTAGTTAATGCAACACAGGGAGAAATATTGGCAACACGTATTACACCAAATGACACATTAATGGCTGTTTTAACGTCAACACTGTGGTGATGTTGATGTTTAACTAATGCAGCTTGTTTAATCGTTGAAAAGTAATGTATTTGTTTACTTTCTTCAGCTTCATTTTTTGGCGTTGAGGCTTCTATCGAAAGTAAAGGGCAAGGCACAATGTCAGCTTTACGTTTAGCGACTTGTTTATTTAGGTTGTTAACACGTTTGTCTATAAAGTTGCTGTGATTAGCTTGATATTGTTCAAGGGCGCTATTACTTTGTGTTACGTTCACGCTATAAACGTGTGTGGTAAATTCATCTATCCATGCGCAGCCTATTTCAGCTTTTGCTTCGTCTCGACTTTTGGTGAAAATTTGCCAGCCTTTTTTGTAAGTATTAAAATAACCTACCGCTAAATCGGGCGGGATAGTTGCTGATGAAATCATCACTTTCCTACCTAACATACCCGCTAAATGAATTAATCTGCCAATTGCGATTAAATCATCACCGGTAAAATCATCTATTTCATCAATAACAAGGTCAGACGACATTAACCGTAAACTAGGCAAGATATAGCGCCCACCTCGTTTGGTTTCTGTTGCCGCCATTAAGTGATCAATGGTGCACGCCAACACTGGTGCATATAAAAACTGTTTATCTTTAGTGCACGTTAATACGGTACTTAGCCCTTCTTCGGGTATTTCACAATCATAATCTATAAATTCATCTAATAAGGCTTCTTGCGACTCTGAGCCTAGTACCTCGTCAGTGATTTCATCTTGTTTAATTTCTCGTTGATTATGCAGCTCTGCAACCGCTCTTGAGCCTATTAATATAGCTAGGTTTTTTTTCGCCTCTTCATCGGATTTAAAAATTCTATCGCGGTATTCATCGCCTGTTTGCAAAGTTAATGTTCTTAAACCGAGAGCAAGAATATAACGTAAGCTTTTTCCGTCAGCCGATAACACACGCATTACTTTAGCATTGGCAAAGGTTTTACCACAGCCAGTGCTTGCCATATTAACCGCGAAAAAACCTGTTACTTTTTTGTCTTGCTGTGTTTTCCATTCAGTAATTTTGGTAACGGCTTTATCTTGCCATTTAAATGCTGTGGGACTTGCTTTTCTTAGTACTTGAATGTCAGTTGCAACCGGTGGTTCTTTTTCAAATGCAGGCAATAAATGTGCGGTATTAAGCGCATTTTTTGCGACACCGACTAAGTGTTCATCAAGTTTTTGCTTTAGCTCACTGGTATCTCGATCCGTATTAGCGAATAGCCCTGTGTTATCTTGCCAGTTTTTGGCGGCATCTTGTGATGAATAATAGTAATCACCTAACATCAAACACAAGCGCGCATGATGTAGCACCAAACGATAGCTACCATCTTGCATAGCAGCTTCAAGCAAAGGTAAATTATTTATTAGGCTAGTTGCCCAACGCTTTACTTGTTTTCGCCATTCTTTCGATTCAGATAACAAGCCATTTTGAAATTCAAAACAATATTTAACACGTTTATTGTATTCTGCAGGATCTTGTGTGTTTTCATATCCCCATTCTTGGGTTATGCGTTTAAGCATAGCGGACAAATCAGGTGCCTTTTCATCACGCCAGTCACTTTTTATATAGGGTAAACGATGGTGAGATACAATTAACCAAGCCAGTAATTTAGCACCATTAGGTAGCTTATCTAATGGTGTTTGATTTTGTGTTTTAACGCTTTGCTTTAATTCACTTTCATTTACACCATTGCCTATCAGGTCACTTAACCATGTCTCATCCGATTTATTGTTTACCAATGCATTGAGTAATAAAACAGAAATCCACTCATGCCTTAACGGATCACCTTTAAATTTATTTTTGCTATCAGGATTTAACTTCTCTTGAAATAAACAAGACGCTTTTCCCCAATCATGGAACAATGCTGAAAGTGCAGTAAGTGACTTAATTAAGGGTAAGTATTTCCAGTCATTTTCTATTTCACTGTTTAACAAATTTCTTCTCGTACAATTAACAGGCACTACTCCCTCACAATTAAATTTACTCTTATTGCCCACCACCCACAAAAACTGGCTACGTGAACGGCTTCTGATCCAATGACAACTTACGGCGGTGCTTTTGCTGGCGGTTTGACGGAGCATTTTTTTAACGGTTAATAGGCCGTCTTCGGTGATCAGGGTTTGCCAGGTGTTGTCGCCTATGCGGTTGGCAAAGGCATCGAGTACGCGGCGGGTTTTCTTTAAGGCATTTTTTTCACATTGCGATATAAAAGTGACCATCATGGCATTATGCCTTCTGCACTTTGACGCGCTAAAGCACGACCTACAATAAGGTTAAGCATGTTCATCAACTCCCAACTCATCTGCCAGAGCGATGCTTTTTACCGTATCAAACATAAAATCGAGTGCTTTATGATCGGTAAAGGCTTGTAGTATTTGTTGGCGAAATTCTTGCTCGGTGGCGTTTTCTTTGGCGCAAATAAATGCCCAAGGTAGTACTAATGCGTCTTTTATTAAGTCGGCAATGTCAAACACTAAAGCCCCGCGTCTGGTTTTTCCGTGCATAACGGCAAAACCATTAGGTATGCCTAACACCCACAAACAACTCGCGGCAAGACCATAAGCTAAGTAGTTGCCATGATTTAAAAAGTCATTGGCTAAGTCGGTACTTTGATGTTGTCGGGTAAAGTTTTCAGTATTCGTGCTATTTGCAGCAAATTTATAAAGCGCTTTGGTTAGTTGTGCTTCAGTGAGTAGTAAGTCGGATTGTTTTCTTGCGGCATCTGTTCGGGTATGGAATGTATCTAACGCGTTTTGTATCCGCTCATTATTAAAGTCAAACCCTTCGTTTTTTAAGTCTCGATCTTTTTGCCACACTTTTTGTAAAAAGTTGATACGCGCTTGCTGAAACGTTTTTGCCGCTGCTAAACGCTTTTCATCATCAAACCAAAATTGCATCCAACCTTGTAAATATTCGGTAGGTCTGTATTCACTTTGTGGTGTCATCCATTCAATTTCACATCCCATATAAAGTGGCGTTGCTCCTCCGCCACTAAACCCAACTAATACACCTGCTTGGGCTAACATTCGCATAGCGGCTTGGGTTATTGATGTGCCATTTCCTAATAGAATAACGGTAGTATTGGCGATAGGAATATTAAAATAAAGATTCTCTTTACTACTTTCAGTCAAGTAAAGCACGCGGCCATCTTTTTGCATTACCCGGCAATATTCCAAATAATAAATATTCGCTCGCTTTGAATGTAAAATTGCCTTTAAATCTGATGGGCTAAAGTTTTCCATGCCAATTCCTATTTTTTGAGTTTACTCACTTTAAGACTGCATAAACATTTCAACAACACTGTACATTTATCACCTGCTGATCTTTTACGCATGTTTTAAATCACCATGCCATATAGGGTTTTAGTGCCTCTAAACATTCTGGGCTTAAAATAATTTGCTGGGCTTCGGGTTTGGCTTGGTAGCTGTCTAGGTGTAATTGCTTTAACAAGTAGAGTAATAATGCGGCGCGTACGTTTATTGTACGTTGGTAACGGCCATTTGGCTGCTTGGTCATTTGATGATCGAGGGCGATAATATGGGCTCGCTCTGGGGTTAAACGAGGATCAGGTTCAATAACAACGTCTAATTGTGTTTGCCATAATGTGTCGTGACTTTGGTCATATTCGGCATTACCTTCAAATTCATATTCGCCATTAAAACGGGTGAGTACAAAGTCTCTAAAATCACGGTTCTTTTCACAATAGGCGCGTACATGCCAGCGCATACCATCAAACACTAGATTATGCGGGCTGATGATCCTAGCTTCAAAGTCAGGGCTCGACACCGATGCGTAACCTACATCCACTCTTAATTGGCTATTAAGTGCTTGTAATACACCCCGTACTTTTTTAGGGGCAATATCAGCAAGTGGTGAATTGAGCCAAGTGAACTGCTGCAAACTGACCGTATCTTCACTTTGCTTGGCGATTTTTAAGTACGCACTTAGGTCTAACTCATTTAAGCAAGGGTTAAAATATTCAGTCGCTTGATAACCTTTAAGCGAACTATTGTAGCGTAAGAAATCGGGGTGAAACCTAACGTAATCTTGAATGATGTTAGAAGCACTTGAACGACTAATAGCAAAATGTTTTTGCAAGTGGTTGGTCGTTAACCGCCCTTCCCAATGTACGATTAGTTCAATAAAGTGAAAACGACGTTGGCAAATATAATCGAATTGTGGGGTCATGCATTCCCTGCACTATTATTTTTATTGTTGTTAACATAAGTTATCAGAAAAACTATTGTTTACAAGCAGAATTCCTTTTCTGCGTGAATGGTTTGTTTTAGATCAAAAATTAAACATACTTTCGAGCGCGGCTTGAAAAGATGCTGGCATATGGCGTTTGTCTAAAATCCGATCGTTTAGCTCTTCTTTGAGTAATTTTACGGTTGTGCAATAGCCTAAGCGCTCTGCAATTTCATCACATTCATTATTTAAAGCTGCTATATGATTTGCAAAGTTTTCTTTGATCTGTGCTTTACTACGGCCGTTAAACTTGCGCCATACCAGTGTATGTTCATCGTTGCCTTGTTTTTGCCTGCGATGAAGCGCATTTAACTCAGCTATTTTATTTTGTAGTAACGGTACTAGGTTTGCTTTGGTTTCTTCGTCAAAGTCTACATCGTCGTCAAAATGCGTTATATAAAGCTGCAATAAGGTAAAGCCGTCTTTTGCTTTGCGTGCTTCGCCGAGTTGTTGCATTAACTGGTGTTTTTCAGCTTTTTTTGCTGGATCTGGCTCTTTATCGGGGTGCAATTTTGACGCTAAACGTTTATACATTTTGTTTAATTGCGAACTCTTAAAGAGTTTTTCTAATTTTGAGTTTGTCTTTTGTTGTTTAATTTCATCACGATCAAAATGTTCATATTGGTCAAAAAAGTCTTCCCAATCTTCATCATCATCGCTATACGCATCGCCGGCATTAAACGCTTCATCAGTGCTGTTTGGCTCATGCTCTGCGTTATCACCCAAGCCTTGTTCATCTAAGTGTTGATAAAGCAGTTTAGGATCAAGCGTAATTTCCTTTAATTGTTCATCGGTTAATTCTAAACTAGGAAAATCTTGCTGTAGCATGGCCCTGAACATATTCAACTCAGATGCGGGAATGTCGTTTACCGCGGCTTGGTTATGCTTATCCAGCTGTGAGCGAAATGTATGTGATATTGCAGCTATATCTAAGTCACCTGTAAACGGGTGATTTGATAGATAATCTAAATCTGCATTTATCCAATCCACCAGTTCACTTCGCTGCTCAACAGTTAAGCTCTTACGTGGAATAAATTGACTTAAATGAATAACTTGCTGTGCAATCATCTGTGCTTGATACTGCTCATGCGGCTCTACTTGTTCTTTGAACTGAGTAAATAAACCTTGCTTTTTAGTATCAAAATTAGCGTTGCGCTTAGTGTGTTTTTCTATACGTTGCCATAATAGTTCTAACTCAGAGCTTGGCTTTGCTGTGGTTGATTGTTTTACATTTTGTAAAAAAGTAGTGTTTGCTTTCATAGCGGCTCATTTATGCAAATATATACTGGCATACTAACATTTTATCCTGGCACTAAAAAAGACGCCTTGACTGATTGTGCTCACAGCTGCGCGGGCGTTTCTGCTATTCCTTGTATATCGGCTTGTAAAATAAATACAGCGCCGCTGTAGGGATATTGTGTTAGTACCTCAGGTTCAAGACCAATGCGGGCGGAGGTAACGGCGATGGTTGTTAGGTCATCGCCAAAAAAAGTGAGGCTGGTGATCCTAGGTGCGGGGAGCCGATAAAAATGCACAATAGTGCCATTTTCACAAAAACGATAAAGGCCATGACCATTCCATGACGCGACCCATAAGTGATTGTCGTTATCGACTGTCATGCCATCGGGAAAACCCATTGTTTGGTCAAATTTTACGAATACGCGTTTGTTGCTGAGTTCACCTTGGGCATTTAAATCAAATTGATAAATAGTCTGAGTTGAGGATTCTGTTGAATAAAGTGTGCGACCATCTTTACTAATTGCAGGGCCATTACTGATCACATAATTGCTATCAACTTTTTGCAAGCTTTTACCATTGCCAAGTCGATACAATGAACCCAAGTTTTGTTGCTCAAGCTTATCCATAGTGCCAAAAAACAAATTGCCGTTGCGATCAGTTTTAGCGTCATTTAAACGATTGCCTTCGGGCTCATTTAGTTGGCAATACAGCGATGTTCTTTGCAGGGTGTTGCTGTCGAGGTAATAAATGGCATTTTCAAACCCAGCGATAAGCTGTTGATCGTGGCTTTCCATCAGCCAACAGATAGACTCTGGCATTTGCACAGTGTGTAATGTTTGCTGTGTGCAATCAAAGCGATACAGAACTTTGCTTAAAATATCAACCCAAAACAAGCAGTTAAAAGTACGACTGAAATAAGGGCCTTCGCCAAGTAAGCATTGGCAAGGGATGATCATTTTTATTGCGCTAATTGCCATAAACACCTAATTTAAAGCTAACCTAATTTAAAACCAGATTGGAGGCTAACATATTAACGGTGAATAAAAATAAGCGCTAGGCCTGAAAAACTCGCGACCAAAATAATTAATCTGCGAGTGGCTTTTTCGTTGATGCTATTATTAACAAAGTACGACGCTCCCCAACCAATTAATATTGCAGGTAAGCATTTTAAAAATAACACAATATCCTTCATATCAGCGGAGCCTGTTACTAATAAAGCAATAATGCCAAATAGATTGATAAACACGAAAAAGATACTCAGGTTGGCTTTAATTTTGTCTTTATTTTGTGCTTGATAGAGTAGTCCCATCGGCGCGCCGCCCGCCGAGGTAGTAGTGCCAATAAAGCCTGATGCAATAGACGCAACAAGATTTGATAGCATAGTTAATTTAGGTGACCAACCCGTTAAAGACAGGCCTACAGCAAGTAATAAACAACTACCTAATAACAACCGATATTGCTCAGAGTCCACATACACCATAACAGCAGCTGCGCTAAGCACGCCTATTGCCCCACCAAAAATAGAATAGCCGGTTTGTTTGATATCGATCGCGCCACGGTGTTTCACGGTTAATAGTGCGGTGATCAACAGGGCATTGAGGATCATCGGCGCGGGCACGAGTTCTGGCATCAACCAGTATAGAATTGGCACGCACAGTAAGCCTAGTCCAAAGCCAATCACGCACTGTAAACATGCTCCTATGATCAATATAAAATAAACGAGTACAATATCGGGCAACGCATTTCTACCTTTTAAGCTGGTTTTGACTAATATACAGCCAATAGTATTCTAATATTATAATATCATTAGTGTTAGGTAAATTTTTTTATTCCTGTTAGGTCCAACCGGCGTCAATAACGAGCGATTGTGCGGTCATCATTTTACTGTCATCGGCAGCTAAAAATAATGCCGCATTGACAATATCATCAGCTTGTAATGTTTCATTGATACATTGATTATGCCTAACATTTTCAATCATTTCTGGTGTTAACCAATGGGTAATTTGCCGTTCAGTCATCACCCAGCCAGGTACTAAGGTGTTAATACGAATATTATCTTTACCATATGTTGCAGCTAATGAGCGTGTTAACCCTTCAATGCCCGCTTTTGCCGTGGTATAAGCAGGCATGCCAGTTTGCTTAATACGCCAACTCACTGAGCCCATATTTATGATGCTACCACCGCCAATGCGCTGCATTTGCGGGGCTACTGCTTGCGCTGAAAAAAAACAAGGACGTAAATTAACCGCTAATTTATCGTCCCAGTATTCAACACTCATACTATCAGCAACATGACGCGTATCGTCAGCAGCATTGTTGATCAACACACTGATCTCACCTTGTGTTTTACCGGTCGTTTCAATGGCTGCTTTTAATTGCTCAATGTCACGAAGATCACAGTAAATATACTGTGGATCAAAGCGATATTGCCCAGCTAATTGCTGGCATAATTGCTCACCTTGCTGTTTGGCAATATCAATAAAAGTCACTTTCGCATGCTGCTCGCAAAAGCGTTTTACCATGACTTCACCAATGCCCGTTGCACCGCCGGTAATAAAAACACTTTTACCAGCGAGACTTGGATAACGTGTTGTGTGTGATGTTGAGACTGGCATGATTTCCTTAAGTATTAAGATAATTCATTAACAAAACATGGTTATTTCGCTGCGTTTTGTGACTCTTTTTCAGCAATTTCTTTTTCAATGAATGACATAGCTTCATCAATCATGTACGTCATCATATTTTTAGCACGCTCAGGCTCACCATTTAAAATTGCTTGGTACACTTTAAAATGTTCATCCGCAATGGCTTTTTTACTGCCCTTGGCCGGTGTAGTATGTTGAATACTGACATTTAATGCGGTACGAATAAAATCACGTAACTGGAAGAAAAAGCGATTACCGCTGGCAAATAATATAGCAGTATGAAAAGACAAATCAGCTTCGTGGATTTCGCCATCAGGTGCATCAGCAGCAGCTTGCATATTTTCAAGCGCAACGGCAATTTCGGCAATCGCCGCTTGGTCACCGCGTCTTGCTGCAAGTGCCGCCGCTTGTGGCTCAATGGCTAAACGTACTTGCAAAAATTCTTTTAATACATACAGTGATGGGCTGCTTTCAAGTAACCATTTTAAAACACTTGTATCATATAAATTCCATGTATTTGCAGGCTCCACACGAATGCCTTGACGTGGTCGTGATGATATAAGTCCCTTTGCTGCAAGCATTTTTACAGCTTCACGAATAGCAGTACGACTAATGCCATACTCTTCACATAATTTTGCTTCAGTAGGTAAACCTGATTCCGCTGTGTAATGGCCATTAATGATGGCTTTACCTAGCTCATTGGTTACCTGTTGTGACAAATTTAAATTTTCAATGCGTGCCATAAACAAACCGTTCCTTTAAAAATACTTATTGTATGATACTACTATAATTTTCCTGCGTCATCTTACAAATCACTTACCAAGATTAATGTAGGGTCATTTTCGTTCATAAAGTTCTTTAACTTATAACAACACTATTTTTAACAAATATCTTTCATTTAACTTATTTGTATTATAATATTTTTATTACACACAAATTTACCGAAGTCGATTTCGGGCTTAAATGGAATCAAAGATGATCGAATTAAGTACACTAGACTGGCTGGTGCTAGCAGGATTTTTTGTCTTGTTGTTAGCTGTTGTCGTCGTCTCAATGAGGCAAAAAGAAGAAGATACTACAGATTATTTTTTAGCGGGTCGTAATGCTAGTTGGTTAGTGATTGGGGCGTCAATATTTGCCTCCAACATTGGCTCTGAGCATTTAGTTGGTTTATCCGGCGCGGGTGCACAATCAGGTATGGCGTTAGCGCACTGGGAAATGCAATCGTGGATAATATTATTACTTGGTTGGGTCTTCGTACCATTTTATTGGAGTAGTAAAGTTTATACCATGCCGGAGTTTTTAGAGCGCCGCTTTAACTCCAAATCGCGTACTTTCTTGTCGGTTATTTCCCTGATCAGTTATGTACTCACTAAGGTCGCGGTTACCGTTTATGCTGGGGGAATTGCCTTTAAAACAATCCTAGGTATCGAGAGCATTTGGGGCATTGATTTTTTCTGGATCTCCGCCATTGCCTTAGTGGTGATCACGGGTATCTACACCGTACTTGGTGGCATGAAAGCGATAATGTGGACATCAGTATTACAAACGCCGGTGCTGATCATCGGCTCTGTGGTTATCTTAGTCGTTGGTTTAGATAAAGTCGGTGGCTGGTCAGAAGTTGAGCGTTTAAATGATGTAAATATGCATTTAATTCGCAGCGCCTCTGATACAGAGTTTCCATGGCCGGGCATCATTTTTGGTTCATTTATTATTGGTTTTTGGTACTGGTGTACCGACCAATATATCGTACAACGGGTACTTTCAGCGAAAGGCATTAAAGAAGCGCGTCGCGGTACTATGTTTGCAGGTTACTTAAAGTTACTGCCTATTTTTATCTTTTTAGTACCAGGGATGATCGCTTACGCATTAAAAGCAAAAGGCATTATTAGCTATGATAGCGCCGATCAGGCATTTCCAACATTAGTTGCCGAGCTGCTCCCTTCTGGTGTTAAAGGCATTGTAATTGGTGGTCTTGTTGCCGCATTAATGAGCTCGTTAGCCTCGTTATTTAATTCGTCAGCCACCTTATTTACTATCGATTTTTATAAGAAGTTCAAACCTGAATCAAGCGAAAAGCACTTGTTAAAAGTGGGCCGTTTAGCAACCGTCGCAATTGTTATTTTAGGTTTATTGTGGATACCTATTATGAGCTTGATTGCAGACGTACTGTATGAATATCTGCAAAGCGTGCAATCACTGATTGCCCCTGGTATTGCTGCCGTATTCTTATTAGGTTTATGCAGTAAACGTATCACCCCTGCTGCTGGTTTTGCTGGCTTAGTGTCTGGCTTTGTACTGGGTATGATCCGCTTAGTGTTACTGCCATTTAAAGATAGTTTAGCTGGTTCGCCATTGGCGTGGATCACCGATATGAACTGGTTGTACTACTGTATTTTACTGTTTGTGGTGGTTGTGGTGCTGATGATAGTAGTGAGTATTTTCACTAAACCTGCCAGTGATGAACAGCTCAAAGGCTTAACTTTCTCAAGCCTTGATAAAGCAACATTAAAAGAAGTCGCTGCTGGCTTAGATAAATGGGATTACATTCATACCGCTGGGATCATTGGTATCACTGCGTTTATTTACTACCGTTTCTGGTAAAAATTAATTGTTCCCACGTTTATGGGGGGTGTTATCCCCCCCTTTTTTAATCAAGACTTCTTTGTAATAGATAGTAAGCTGATGCTCACTAAGCCAGATAAGACTCTGAACTAGCAGTATTTTTATTGTTATGCTCTATTATGATTTCGTTAATGTCGCGCAATAAAATCACGAATAGTATCAACAAATACTTTTGATGCTGGCTCTCTACCCAGTAACAAATGACCATCGCTTTCTAAGCCAACAAACTCAGCATTAGGAATAGCAGCGGCAAGATCACGTCCTACACTAATAGGTATACGTTCATCGCCTAAAGAATGCAGTACTAATGTAGGCACCTTTAACTTAGCAAGTTGTTCTCGTACATCGATATCACCAAAAACTGAAAGAAAACGTACCGCATTATCCGCAGATGTTGTCAGGCGTTGAAACTCATTAAACCAAGCAAGTTCATCAACATTCGCACTGGGCATAAAAGTTAAAGAAAATATTTGCCGATAAGATGGATTATTCTGCCCCCAGCCAATCTCTGTTAGTGTCATCACTGCTTCTCTTTCTTTGATCGTCTTCTCTGTTGCATCAATACGCCAACCTGCAGCATACCCTCCAAATAAAATTAAATGTTTAACCCGCTCAGGATGCCTTATCGCATATTCAATGGATACGGCGGCCCCTTGCGATATCCCCAATAGAGAAAACTGCTGATGACCACTAGCTTCAACAACTGATTCGAGATCAGTCACAAAAGATTCGAAGGAAATATCTTTAACATTCCAATCAGATAGCCCGTTACCACGCTCATCATAACGGAAAAAATGATGGCTCTGTGCTAAATCACGAAACAAAGGGCTCCAAATTGGAGAGTTCCAATCATGCTCAAGATGACTTAGCCAATTTGCAGCTTTAATTATCGGCAAACCTTTACCAACAGATGCATAAGCAATGCTCACTCCATCCTTCGCTTTACAAAACTGTACCTTCTGTCGTGCCAATAACTCTCGTACTTCTGATTGATTAATAGCTTTGGGGATTTCATCAGGGTTAGCTTTTAAACTACTGTCTTTCGACCAATTGATACCTGCTCGGTTAAAGCGCTTTTCGAACTCATTTGACAGCTTTTTAACTTCATTAAATTTACCTGATAGCTCTAATTGAGTAATGAGCTGAGTGGCAGCATAGGGATTAAAGGGATCAAGAGTTTGCCAATCTCTAGCGTATTGTAACCTTTTAGAAAATTCCACATCGCCATGGTAACTGAGTTTTTGTAACACTTTGGCACGCAGATTCTGCAGTTGCTGGCGTTCAGCTGTCAACCATTGCTGAAATAGCGCTTGGTTTGGTAAGTCAATCCCCTCTAAAAATTGACTTTGTAATTGGGCTAAAACAGTCTCTAACTCGTTGGCAGATAAATCAGCTTGTTTTACTTTTTCAGTAATAACATGCACATCAATTTCAATATCTACACTTAGTAAATTAACGCGTTCTCTATCTGCTACTAAGCGTTCACATTCCTCGTCATTCACATAAGGTCTAATTTTACTTAACGACCATCGCAAAGCACCTTTAATGTCATCTGGTATTTCCCAAAAAACTTCACATAAACGATCTCTACGGTGCGGCCTTGATGTGAATGCTAGATAAGCAAGCAATGCGCGTGTTCTTTTAGACGTAGGTAATGTTTGTGACTTGCTATCACGCAACACTGTTAATTCCCCTAACATCTTTATTGATAAGACCATAAAACACATCCCTATAGAATTCGATTTTGACTACTGTGTTTTATAACAGTCGTTATTTTCGCACAATATTTACCACTTTATATGTTATGTAAAGCGTACTTTTACTGGTCAGAGATCTAATCTCTGATTTAGGTAGGATAAAAACCATGTTTGAATGGGAATAATTATATCACTGATCACTCATGCCGATTGCTCTTTAACCGTTAGTTTTTTTACAACAGCCTGCTTCTCTTCAAATTAAAAAAAGGTGTAACGTTTAGAGCGTGGTAGCGAAGTATAAAGACCAAACACTATTCAAATACAAGCTTGCTGAGCATATAACAAATACCACGGAAATTACCACGTTAGCTACGACGGGGATTACCACGCAAGGTCGCTATTATTGTTAGATATTTAATTTAATTAGAGAAATGTAACAATGATAATTAACAAACCACTTCGCGCTATTAATATATTAGTGATGCTAGCGGCATTAAGTGCATGTGGTGATAACTCCCCATCAGTCGAAGAGCCCGCTCCTGTTGACTTTGATATCGAAATGTCTAATTTTGCAATGGACTTTGATACCACAAAAACGTTTGCCCTCAATCACCGTATACCTGTTTCGTTCACAATACGAAATACCAGTAAAGATATTACTGATAATACCAATGTTCCGGTTAGCTTTAGTTTTGTAGAAAAAAATCCAGTTGATCCGGCTGCGCCGATTATCTGTAGCTCTAATGCGATTGATGTAGAAGTACTAGGTAACGGCGAACCTACCGTTGTAGATAACGTATTTATTTGGCCTATAAGTGAGTGCCAAACCTTAGCGGCAGAAGGTAAAGAAGTTGAGTTACAAATTGGTTTTTATCGCGATGGCGAAGAAATCAATGGTAATGTTGATGCTAACATGCCCGTTATTACATTACGTGAAGCTGGCGTAGATGTAGAGTATGAATTAACAACTGAATCATCTGTTGGTTTATTGGCTATTACACATGAAGGAGAATCAGCTACCCCAGTGTTATCTGTACAGTCTGGCTTTATTTTTAATGGTGCAGATCCTTATTTTTCTAAAATCAATGATGATGAAATTCCACAAGACTTAGAAGTTGTTGACCCTAGTTCAGGCCTTACTATCAAACAAGAACTAACGTATGGCATGAGTGAAGAACAACTAAAGCAACTTAATCAATTACCATCGTCTGCAACACTCACTTATAAATTAATTCCACAAAACAACCAAGGTGTAGTACTTGATTTAATGATAGGTCAAGAAAATGGCAGTACCGTAGACTCTTATCAATTTAGTGAAATTCAACCAGGTATTGCTGATCAAGTTAATCATGACTTGTATTTAAAGCAAACGGATTTCGATACGCTTTTTACAGGCACACTTGCTAACGAGACCTTTTTCATTTTACGTGGTTGTATTGAAACTAGCTTTGCGCAAGACGGTAATGAAGATGATTTAACTAATGATTGCAAAGACGTTGATATAAATCTAGAACGAGAAAGTAATAACATTTCAGCAGCGAGCCAAGTCGCATTTAAGAAAAATCAAAAACGTAGGCCTGGTAGCTCTCGTATAAGCATTGAATCAGAAATGGATATTGATAACACGCTAAAGCGTAACGGTATTTTAAGTCGAGCCACTGGAGAGATAGTATTAAAGGGTAATATTGGCAGAAGTTTTAATATAAAAATTGCTGAAGCCTTAGCTGAGGCAATCGTTACAAAAGATCAATCATCTTATTTTCATCAAATTAAAGCATTTAACAAAGTGGTTGCCGGGCATAGTGATAATAGTGAACAAGGCAAAAAACACCTGAAAATAAAAAATGAATTCAAACAAGATAAGAGTCAGGAAGTAGCAAGCTTAGGGTTTGGTTTTGGCCCTGTGCGGTTAGGTTTTAAAATTAGTGCCGGTGGCCGCATAGGGCTTGACGTCGATGATGACATGGATTTTTTAAGCGATGTAGTAGAGTGTCAAACTTTACTTGTATCTGAGGAACAAGTCACTACTTGTGGTTATATTCGTCGCACTGTAGCACCTAACTTTAGCTTCACTGGATTGGTATTTGGTGGCTTGAACTTACGTATTGTCAAAGCAGGTGTTAACGCTCAATTACGTTTTCTAGAGCATAGATTTCCATTAACCGGAACGCTAGGTTTTGGCCTTACTAATGATGAACGAGTGCTAGTTCGAGGCAATGTTGAGCTAGACCACACTTTGCAAACAATCAGCGGAAAAATTAAGTTGGTAGGATCAATTAAAGTATTCCGATTCCGTCGTAGCAAGTCCGTTACCCTTGCTAGCTTCTCATCAAGACCCATTACTCAACAACTACTTAGACGCAGCACATCAGGCACACTTGAACTTCTTTAGTGATGATACCGCGTTATAAATGAGAGATTTAAAGATGAGAGAACTAACTATGAAAACCTTGTTACTAACTGGCGCTATCGTCATTATTGTTGTGACTGTTTTCATGCTATTAGGGTTAGAAAATAAACCAAAACAACACGCTGTCGTCGGCTTTTCGCCGACGGCAAGCTGTCAATTCAGCGAAGGTCAAACGACTGCATTCAAAATAGAGTCATCGGTCACAGCACAAAATCACAGTGATGTATTTGCAGGGATTATGAGTTGGCATGTTGATAAACTAAGTGGAGATACAGCTCAGATAAGAGCAAGTTTCAGTAATGTAAAGCTGGAACAAGATATGACTCTACTAGAGGAACGTGCTGAATCACCGCAAGGGAAAATATTCTTTTTAGAGGTTAACAAAAATTGCAAAATAACCAGCACTGCGTTTACAAAGTCATGGGAAGCAAAAACGCGTTTGTTGGTTGCTGCCCTATTGGATAATTTAACGTTTGCATTACCAAAGGCGGATACTTCCCAATGGCAACTTTCAGCGTTAGACGGCCTGGGTGATTACACTGCACATTTTAGTTTAATCAATGGATCACCTCTTCAGATCCAGCGTGATAAAACTGATCACCTCATTAGAGGGGCAGTTGATAACTTTGGGTTGATGCTGTCACTGAATAAATCAACTGCAACGGCGACCTTCAATAGAGCCAACCCTTTGTGGTGGCAATCTATAACTGGTGAAGAAGAGATCAGTGTAAAAGTACAAAATGAACCTGAAATAGTGATGTTGCAAAAATTTTCATTGCACCGTGATGAAGGTTTATTTACTACTATTGAACAAGTAGACTGGAGCATGGCAGAAAAATTGACTCCGTATGACTTACCAGCACAATTTAGCGAAGTTGTTGTGAGCTATCAAAGCTATGAGCAAGCTTTTAGTAGTTTTATTAGTGCTATAAAAGAGTCTTCGCCACGTTATTATGCTGCAGCCCTAGAAATGGCAGCTTGGCTTAAAGAGCATCCTGAAGATGTCGATTTGTTAGTATCACAGATATATGCAGAGCTTGACGACGATGCCCGTCCAACCGCTTTTTTAGCACTGCAATTATCAGGTTTAAGGAACGCAACTCAAGCGTTATCTGAAATGGTGTTTGATGCTAACCTCAGCCAAGGGGATCAATCAAGAGCCGCATCCGCATTGGCCGATATAGGAGTGCCCACTCAGGAAGTCGCTGACCTTTTGCTCTCGCGAGCAACCATCAAAGATATTGCCGGTAATAGCAGTTTATTAGGTGTGGGTACTATGGTCGACCGTTCTGATGACCCCGTATTGCGTGAGCACATCATAGACTCACTGCAACAACAGTTTGCAGATACCGCAACTATAAGTGACCGGCTTACTCTTATTGATAGTATGGGTAATACCGCGGATCCTGCATTTACAGATATACTAAGTGAGCAATTAACATCTCAGTCTGACACTACCCGTCGTAGGGCTGCTGATGCACTAGCACGACTACCTTCAGAGCAAGCCCAGCCAGTACTACTGAAGGCCCTTAGCTCAGAAAATAATTCATCAGTAAGCACGGCTTTAATCAAGGCGCTTAAAGACAGTGGCGCCGCTTCATCTGACGTTGTTGATGCCCTTGCAATGCGTATAAATTCATCGGATCCACAGTTACGGGTTGCGAGTATCGACTTACTTGGCGCGCAACAGACAGAAACAGCTAAAAAACTGTTAGTTACTCAATATAAACGTGAAACTGACGTTCACGTTAAAAAACGCATTGGTAGGTATCTCCCCGCCAAGGATCTTCGATGAGAAAGCTATTCGTCGTGTTGTTCCTGGGTGCGACCGTTACTTTAGTGGGTTGTAATACTGAACAAGTTAATAAGCAAACTGATTGGGCACCACTTAAAGTCAACTATCAGGGCACTACAGCCAGTAAAATTTTTGCTGTAAAGCCGCCTCTAAGTGACGCTCGCAGGGCTCTTCGAGTATCCACCGTGCCACAGGGATGCTTAATCGTTTCATCTGCTGTGAATGTTAATGGGGAGCAACTCATAACAGAGCAAACGAGCACCAATAAAAGCCTTTGGCGCACCAGTAAACTGTATCAACAAGGCATGTTTGTATTAGAGGGGACCGCAGCTGAAGTCACTAAGGTGAATTTTAAACCGATTGCTTGTGATCCCTCTTCTACGAGTGAAGTATTAGCCAACGATATTAACGTGGAAATGCTAGTATCTGATATGCCAGCGAACCCGGGTATCAAAGTCAGGTTTGCTCTAAGCTCAGCAATTGCAGCAGAGATAAATGTTGAATCGCTTTCTTGGTTGATTGCCCTTGAGTTAGATCTTAGCGTTGCAGTAACCAATGTTGAGATTATTAACGATGCTGAAATAGTGATGCAAAGCGCTACTGATATATCACCTTTAGTAAACATATTATCTATGCTTAAAAGTAAAAATGACAATACCATTGATATAGTTATTGGCCAGTGTCTGAAACAACACAATGCTTTTGGTCTACACGATTTAGCAGGGTTTACTCCCCGAATTCCTGGTGGTGTAGGAATGGCAGATGGTATTTTTGTATCACGTACTAATTGTGATCTCCCCCAAAGCTCTCCCGGGACTGTGAACGAAATAGCCCGATTAACGGCGCACGAGATTGGTCATTATCTCGGATTAACTCATCCAATCGAAGCCAATGGCACTGAGGACGATCTCACCAGTACTGACGCCAACAACCTTATGCATCGTATTCCATTGACAGCCACAGCAAAAGGACTGACAAGTGAGCAGCGAAAAAGGATGTTGGCGCATCCTTATGTAATTGAACTATAAATATTTTAATAGTTTAATAGTTTAATAGTTTAATAGTTTAATAGTTTAAATCACTATCATCGGCATATATCTGACAGTATTAAACCCTAACTATGAGAGACTAATAATAATTAGTCTCCTTTTTCGTTAGACAAAATAGGAAAACCTTGGTCATCCCACTTTATAATACGTGCTCGCGCATGGCGGTTTGGATCTGTCAGTGGTGTACCCTGTAGCTCTTTATAATCACGGCTGTGGTAAATCAATAAATCGGTGACGCCATCTTCTGCTTTTACAAAGCTACTGTGACCAGGGCCAAAACGCCCTACTTTTTCGTTACTAGCAAAAATCGGCTGCTGCTTTTTATGCCAGCTTGCAGGGTCGAGTAAGTCGGCATCAGCATCGGCCCATAATAAACCCATTGCATAACGATGATCGGTCGCACTGGCAGAATACGTAAGTAGCACTTTTCCCTCACGCACCAACACAGCAGCACCTTCATTAACCTTATAACCTTGTATTTCCCAATCTAAAGTCGGCTCTGTTATAGCAACAATCGGCTGTTTAATCGAAGTGGGCGAATCCATTTCGGCAATCCACAATGCAGAGTTATATGTTGCAGGCTGGTTTTGCTGTGCCCAGACTAAGTAGTGTTTGCCATTATGGCTAAATGTTGTGGCGTCTAATGAAAAGCTATCGAGGTGAGTTTTTAACTGCCCCATTTCTTGCCACGGCCCGTCCATCGGGTTTTCACTGTCATTTTTTAGGACATACATGCGAATACTAAACGGTTTTTCAATATTACCGGCCGCAAAATGAATATACCAACTGCCATCGACTTTATGCAGCTCTGGTGCCCAAATATTGGTACTCATCGGGCCTTTGGCATTTTTTTGCCAAATCACTTTTGGCTCAGCTAGTTTCAAATCATTAAGTCGACACGCTTGGCGTAGCTCTATTTCGTCAAACTTAGGAGAGGTGCCAATAAAGGTATAACAACCCGTTTTTTCATCGCGTACTAGCCAAGGATCGGCACGTTGCAATACAATTGGATTGTCGATTGGTGCTACACTGGTGCTGCTATTAGCATCTGCATAACTAAAGATTGGCATGGCAAGTAACATACTCATAATGGCAAATAGAGCGCGTTTTTTTAGCATAATTTTTATCCTGTTATTTGTCTTGTTTTCATTGTTAATATTGTATTACATATATTATAGTAGCTGAATAAGTGTAATGATTAAAATAAAAAAGGTAAGCAACTATGAAACACGCAAGAAAACTCACTCAAGCTTGTAAATTGCTCGGTGCAAGTACATTACTTTGCTTAGCAAGTAACGTCATGGCTAAACAGGTTGAAGTACACGACCCAGTTATGACCAAAGAAGGCGACACTTATTACGTCTTTAGCACGGGTATGGGCATCACTTATTACGGATCCAAAGACCTGAAAAATTGGCAGCTTACTGGTCGTGTATTTAAAGATGAGCCAAGCTGGGCAAAACGCATTGCCAATGACTTTGGTGGTCACCTTTGGGCGCCCGATATCTATCAAAAAGATGGCAAGTTTTATCTGTATTATTCTGTTTCTGCGTTTGGCAAAAATACTTCAGCAATTGGTGTTACCGTAAACGAAACCCTTGATCCTAGCTCTCCTGACTATAAATGGATTGATCACGGCATTGTTATACAGTCTGTGCCTGAGCGCGATGATTGGAATGCGATTGACCCTGCAATTGTTGAAGATGACAATGGCACGCCATGGATGAGTTTTGGTTCGTTCTGGGGCGGTCTTAAGTTAGTTAAACTTGATGATGACATGGTACGACTTGCCCAGCCGCAAGAATGGCATAGCATTTCAGCACGCCCTAACACTGAACACGGCCCTGTAGAAGCGCCGTATATCTTTAAAAAGAATGGTTATTACTATTTATTTGTGTCGTTTGATAAATGCTGCCAAGGTTTAGACAGTACTTACAATGTTCGTGTAGGACGCAGTAAGAATGTGGAAGGCCCATACTTTGATAAAGAAGGTCGCGACTTAAATAATGGCGGTGGTTCACTGGTGATCGAAGGGAATAAAGATTGGGTAGCGCTTGGTCATAATGCCGCTTATACCTTTGACGGTAAAGATTACTTAGTACTGCATGCTTATGAGTCAGCAGATAATGGCTTACAAAAGCTGCGCATTTTACCTATAACATGGGACGATAACTGGCCTGTGGTTGATAGTAACGATCTAAATAAGCGCACCACTAAGCTGATTGAAAAGTAACCTCACAGTGTTAGTAACTAAACTAAAAAACCTGCATTTTTTGCAGGTTTTTTTGTTTTGATATATTGCATTCTTAACACAAAAATTACTACTCTAGCACCGCTATTACTCGCTAAAATCAATAAGTTTAATATCCATAAAAATCAGCTGTTCGCTACTGGTCGCTAAAGATTCATTAAGTGCCACACTGTAAATATCGTAGGCAAGATGAGGTAGAATTAATAACTCATAACGGCTGCCCTTTGGCATCAGCATTAACGCCTCTTGCAAACCTTCGATCGCTTCTGCTATCTCATACTCGGCCAATTGCTCGATTTGTCGCGTGTCATAAAGTACATGACCTGTTGCTGTCATTACGCGTTGCTGCACCTTAACGGTTGCATCCCATGAGGGAGTTTCGCCACTGCCGGGTTCAATTATGCGATACATTAAGCCAGAACTTGTTACATGCACACCCGGCTGTGTTATGTATTGCTCTGCGAGCGGGTAACGCCGCGTACTTACTTTAGAGTGCGTACCCTCACAATGGTGTAAATTCATACTCACCCTGCTAATTGTTATTGATCAGACGAATGCCGTAAATACCGCCAGCAATAGATCCTTGCGCTGCGCTAAAACGCAATGTCAATGACGCTGCTTGTTGCATCGCATCGGTTAACGGATAATCAATGCTGTAAAACTCTTCATCAGTTTGTTTAGCCGGTAAGCTGACTTGTGCTAGCGTCTCGCCGTTAATGGTAATGGTAAACTTGCGACCCACATCCGCATTAAAGTAACGAATACGCAGTGCCACAGCTTGCTGTGCTGGGTTAGCTAATTTGTATTCAAACCAACCCGTTGCATCACGCCAATGATGACCATTATTAACCCCGGCGCGGGTATTTTCACCTTTAAAGTCATGCTCGACTTCAGGCTGTTGCTCACCCGGTGTAATTTGGTCAACAGTCAATAGTCGTAACTGCTCTTTTGCTTGCTCTGCTGCTTTTGCATCTTTCACAAATTGCGTAAACTCAGCTTCACTTTGCTGCGGCCAATAAACTTGGTAGCGACTATCATGCAACCTAAAGAACGGAATGAGCTGGGTGGTTTGCGTACTCCCTATGCCCTGCTGAGCAATTGCGACATTTTTATCTGTGGTAAATGCCAGCTCTGCACTTGGTGTGCGCTTCAAATCAGCAAGGAATTGTGCTGGTTCGCTTAGCATGATAGGCAGTGCTTCAGGTGGACAGGTAGGCCCTGCGGCGATGTGACCCATGCGACTGCTATCTGCCACAAAATTTAACTGCTCGTTTTTAAATGCCTGTACTTTGGTGGCCATAACTACCGGGCCATACAACACAGCGTAATAATCTTGGCCATCAGGCAATTGCTCTGTGGATAATGTTGGCGCTAAGGTAAAAGTTAACTTATCGCCATCCTGCCAGTCATGTTTGACTGTGTAATAACCCTGCGCTGCAGTGGCGCTTATAGCGTTGCCATTGAGCTGAAATTGTAATTCATCGTTAACCCAACTTGGTTTACGAATATGCAACTGCGCGGTTGCATTGTAGTTTTTATCTAATGTGTTAATAACCAGCGTAATATTATTAGCATCAGGAAAATGGCTTTGCTGGGTTACTTTTAACCCTTGCTGATGCCAATTAAGCGTACTGGGGATAAATAAGTTTACCCATAAGTTATCATCATGTTTGCTGTAAATTAGCTCAGCGTATTTACTGTGGTTTTCAATGCCAGAGCCGACACAACACCACATAGAATCTTGCACCGATGAATAGGTGCGGTAATGGCCTGGTCGCATTGAGGTAAAATAAACCAAACCACCATGTCCAGGGTGTTGCGACGATAAAATATGGTTATACGTTGCCCGCTCATAGTAATCTAAATAACGGGTATCCGCGGTTTTGAGAAACAACAGTTTACTGAGTTTCATCATGTTGTAAGTGTTACAGGTTTCAGGGCCTTCAACGTCTTCAACCATCGGGGTAAAATCGTTTTTATCGTGAAAATGCTCACGCACACTGTTACCACCAATAGCCACTGAGCGCTCTTTAGTCACTGTTTGCCAAAAATAATCAGCGCCTTGTTGCCACGCCTCATCATCACTGGCATCCGCTACTTTTAACATACCAATAATTTTTGGAATTTGCGTATTCGCGTGTAAACCGGTCAGCTTGTCTTGTTTTTCTAAAAGGGGATCAATAATGCTGTTATGGGTAAATTGCTGCGCCAGTTTTAAATAACGTTTATCGCTACTTATCGTTGCCATATCGGCAAATACCGCATTTAAACCGCCATATTCTGAATACAGCATCTGTTGAATTTGCTGATCAGTTAACTTAGCGGTTAAGTTTAGGAACCATTCACCTAATCTCAATAACATGGTTTTTGCTTGCTCACTACCTGCAATCAAATACGCATCACGCAAGCCGTGAAACGTTTTATCTATATTATAAAGTGGCACCCAACGATCATTTAAACTAAATAAATCGGCTTTAATATTACCATCATGAATTTCTTGCCACATTGCTTGGCCATCAGGAATACCGCCTAAATAGCCATTATTTGCTTGCTGGGCTCGTTGCAATTCATTCAGCATATACTGCAAACGGCGCTTTAATTCTTCATCGCCCGTGGCTGCCCAAGCAAGGCTTAGCGCTGATAAGTAATGCCCACCAATATGACCATCAAGGCCGGTGTTTTCCCAATTACCATAAGACGAAGCCTTGGGCTCGATACCTGCTTCTCGTAAGTAAGGAGCTAATAACTGATCAGGATGTAATGCTAACAAATAACGCACGTTAGTTTGTTGCGCGTGTAAAAAAGGACCTGCACTTAAACTTACTTGATTAAGTGCAAAGAGCTGTTGTTGGCTGCTTTTGTCAGCTTGTTCAGCATGTGTAACTTCACCCGCTGCATTTTGAGTTTGCTCGCTACACGCAGTTAACATCACTAAAATGGCAGAGGCACTTGCTAATTGACGCAAGCCTCCTTTGATTGCTACAAACATATCCAAAGTCCTTATAATTATTTATTATTTTAATAGCGTTACTTAGGTAAACTTTGCTTGCTCACCATCTCGGTATAGTACTGATCGGTAATTTTGTATTTCTTCAAAATAAAACCGAGTAATGCGTGGAAAACCCCAGGGATAACCGTGAGCATTAAAGCCAGACCCATAAGCGTAAATTCAGATTGCTCAACATTTGGTTTGTATTCAAAAAATGCCAGTAATAGACCGCCCGCTAAACCCGCTAAACCACCGCCGGCTTTTTGACAGAATGAGATACCACCAAACGATAAACCAGACGCACGCACACCATCTTTAATTTCACCGTAATCAACCGCTTCAGCAATCGCAGACCAAAATACAGGGGCATGTAAATCAACCACAAAAGAAAGGATTATGTATAATACAAAAGCAAGGTACACATCCCCTGGTTGCACAGCAAAATACATCACGACAGAAATGAGTAACACAGCGATTTGTGACTGGCGGAATAGCTTCATTTTACAATAACGCTGGGTGATCCAGGTACTGGCGACCATTGACACAATTGATGCGGCAATACCGGCACTGGTAAAGGCCCCAGCTAAATCAGGTACCCCCAGATAATAAGTCGCATAATACATGGCGACACTACCGCGAATTGCATAACCTAACGTGCCAAGCACACAGGCTGCACACAATAATAACCACTGATCATTTTGCAGAAGTGCTTTAAATTGGGTTGCGATACTTTCGGTTTGCGGCTCGTGGGTAATTCGTTCGCGCGTGGTAAAAAAGCAAAATAAGAACAATGCGACGCCGCAAGTAGATACTAAAATCATTGCCAGTTTATAACCATGGGCAATATCACCACCGCCCCACATTGATGCCAATAAAGGCACAGAAAATACGATAATAACATTGGCTATTTTTGCAAAGAACATCCGATAACCATTAGCCGATAAACGCTCTTTTGGATCTGCGGTTAATACACCAATGTAGGAAATATAAGGAATAGCCACACCGGTAAACATCAAGGTGGCAAATAAATAAGTAAGGTAAGCCCATACCAACTTCATGTTGTAATCAAAATCAGGAGTGGTGAAGAGCAGAACTATCGAGATACCATAAGGCACTGATAAGAATAAGAACCAATGGCGGAACTGGCCCCAGCGAGTTTTTACTTTGTCGGTAATAACGCCCATAAGTGGATCAGTAAACGCATCAACAAAACGCGCCACTAAAAATAGGATACCCATATCAACAGGGTCAAGACCATAAATGTCGGTGTAGAAAAACGACATAAAATAAAATAATGCAGCAACCATCACATTGACTGCCATATCACCGGCACCAAAACCGACTTTTTCTACAACTGATAACTTTTGATTTTCCATACAACTACCTGATTTTTAAAATACGTTGTACCTTAATACTTCATATTTAAAAGAATAAAGGTCACCTATTCTTTGTTTTATCACACTGATGACCATTGTATTGCTTATTATTGTAAATTTAATGCTAACCTCATTGATAGTATTATCATACTATTTGTAACGCAACCACTTTCGGTTAGACAAAGGTCATATTCTAGAAAATAAAAAGCCTCGGGTAGTCCGAGGCTTTTAAGTTTAAACAACGATTAGAAAGAGTAACGTACACCTAATGCAAATGTGCGACTATATAGTGCACTATTTGAATTATGAGTGGTTGGATACTCATAATAACTTTGATACGTTTCTTGCGTTAAGTTAGTACCATCAAATGTCACCATCAGATCTTCTGTAACATCGTAGCTTACCTGAAAATCTAAACTCTGTTCTGGGCTACGGTAGATACCCAGTGGGTTAGCAAATTGTGCGGCCTCATAGCTATTTAAGAAATCATCACGCCATAAATAGGCCAAACGCATATCAAAGTCTTCACGTTCATAGATTAAAACCGTTGAGTAAGATGACTTAGAAACACCAAACATATCACGCGAATCTGTACCAACTAACTCACCTACATCGTTATACTTTGGTAAATCTTGTTTTGAATCAAGTAAAGTAGCACTGGCTTGAATACCTGCTCCCATTAACCAATCAGGCAAATTGTCAGGGAAATATACAAGGCCAAGTTCTAAGCCATCTAATGTACCATTTGACGAATTATTTGGTTGAGTAAGAATGTAATCCTCAGGTTCAGTCGCATCTGGGCCTTGATATTGAATGATACGGTTAGAGCCATAGACAAATCCTTCTATATCGCGCTTAAATAGTGTCCCATACAGCGAGCTTGCTTCAGCAAAATACCACTCTAATGTTAAATCATAGTTCTTCGATTCAACGGGTTTTATGCTTGGATTCCCGCCATTTGCAGTACCATAACCAATATCAGTTACATCTTCAGTGTAATATATAAACGAATTTAGCTGTGAAAATTCAGGACGACGAATGGTCTCAGTGTACGCAGCACGTGCAATCAAATCTTCCGCTAAATGGTAGCGTACAACAAAGCTAGGTAACCAAGCCGATGAACTATTATCTGCAAAACTAACATCGGTAGGGTTTTGATCAATATCGAAAAATGTCATATCAATCTTAGCATTTTCGTAACGAAGGCCAACTTGACCATCAATATCACGACCAAATAATGTGCTTGAAAAATTACCCTGAATATAAGCCGAATAAGCTTTTTCATCAACATCGAATGTTTTTTCTAACACTAAACTTTCTGACTCTATACCATATAGTTCGCGGAAATAGCCTCGATTCGCCTGAATGTAGTGGCCACTTGGAGCAACCCACGATGATGGCCAATTAGCTTTGCCATCAAAAAAGTCTTCATTAACAGCGGCTAATCCAGCATCAAGTGATGAAAAGGGTTGCCCAAGTATATCAACGAGGAACTTGGATTCACGTGATGCTTCTGAAGATCCTTTACTATCGTACTTAATACCGAAACCTATTTCATCGAAACCAAAACGGTCTACAAACAGTTCACCATCTAGCGTGAAGGTAAGTGAATCACCTTTGCGATTGCCACCATTGTCATACAGTTGAGCAACATTCCATTGCGAGGTATCGGTTAAATCAGCTTCATTAGCTGGGGTATCTGGATTATCAACATATTCTAATGCTGGGATACCATCTTTATCATTAAAATCAACATTTAAGCCATATGCTACCCGATCACTTCGCATTGCCAGGAATTCTGTTTCGTATTGGCTATCTTGATAATAAATTTCAGACGACAAATTAAAGTTATCATTGATAGTCCATTCACCACCTAATGCAAACACGTAGCTGTCGGTTTTATTTACATTCAAATCACCGCTATTAAAGCCGTATGGTGCATCAACATAACGTTCTTTAATAATGTTAGTACCGTCAAAGGTCGTCGGTGGATTTTGCGTATCAACATTGCCCCACCAATCTACGAAGGTAAAGCTTAGCGAATTGAATGACTCATTACGGTAGCCATTGTAAAAGGCTTCAAAGGTATATTGTGAATCACTGTTAGGGCGCCATTGCAATGAAAGATTGGCAGCTGGGCGTTCACGCTTACCAGTTAAGTCATTAGAAAAAACGGCATCGCGTGACAAGTAATATTCAGTTGGCACACCATTGATATTCAATGTCGAACCCGATTGATATGGTAGGCCGTTTTCAAGACCAGGTTCCCATATTGGGCTTTCACTTACATTACCATTGCTTGGGAAAATACGCTCAAACGGTGCAAATCCTGCTGCCGGGTTAAGGGTCATAAATGGCACCATTGCACCTGCAGCCATATTTTGGTCGCGGTAATTAGTCTCTGCGTATGAAAGGTTGATCAACGCACCAAACTCACCCATACCAGATTCCCAGCGATTACTCGCTAGTGCAGATAAAATTGGATCAACCTCTTCTGCTTGGTCTTGGTAAACACCGCGAGCAGAAACAACTACTTTTGAGCCATCGAAGTTGAATGGGCGCTGGGTTTTGATGTCAATTTGACCAGCAATACCACTACCTACTTGTGAAGCGGAACGCGTTTTGAATACATCAACACTTTCCAATAAAGCCGCCGGAATATCTGCAAGTGCTACATTACGACCAGAAGCTGTAAATACTTGTCGACCATTGACTGTTGTTGTCACGTCCGTTAAACCACGGATAGATACCGTGTTTACTTCACCAGCACCACGGTCAGTAACCTGTATACCGGTTACCCGTTGCAGCGCTTCAACAACGTTATTATCAGGAAATTTACCAATATCTTCGGCGACGATCGCATCGACAACCTGAAAAGATTGGCGCTTAATATTTAATCCTTTATTTAAGCTGCCACGAATACCCGATACCACAATAACTTCAATGTCGTCTTTTTCAGCATTGGCTGCTGTATTATCTTCTTGCTGTGCATATGCAAACTGGCATGAAACAGCCATGATTATTGCACTAGCTATGTGTGTTTTTTTGAACATGAGTGGTGTTCTCCATTTGTTTTTCCCCCAGAAGGCTAATTACCCTCTGCTCCCCCTTATGTACAAAGCTTGTTGTCAGAGCCTGTATTAAGGTTGTCTTTTATTATGTTAATTATTTGCTGCCTGACATTGATAATATTGTATGATTAATTAACAGTCAACTTATAACGCTAAATAAATGTTAATTGAAAAAATCGAAATACAGGCTTTAAAGTTGTGAAGAATAGAAAATAAAACAATAAATAACATATGCTTAGTTATTTTATTATGGAAAGGATTAAGAACTTAACTATATTTTTGCAACAATTAAATGAATTTATTTTATTTAACATGGCAAATAAAGATACTATATTACAATTCAACCAAGGCAACTTATTGCTCTGTACAACAAGTTCATTTTGATAATCATCATAAAACCCAGTTAAAAATTAACATTTTAGGTACTGCTAGGTAAGAGGTGCCGTTGGATAAAAAAAGTCCCAGACAGGCTGGGACTTTTTGGGCTTATACTTTTGGGCTTATATAAGTATTAGAAAGTGTAACGTGCACCAATTGCAAATGTACGAGAGTAGATACCGTTGCTAAAGTTAAATAGGTTATCGTTACCTTCACCATAATAGCTTTGATACACATCATCTAAGATATTTGTTGCATCAAATGTCACCACAAAATCATCCGTCACGTCATAACTAAATTGAAAATCTAAGCTTTGCTCTGGTCGGCTCCAAAACTGTAGCGGGTTAGCAAAAATAGCCGCTTCGTTACCGGTATAGAATTCAGAGCGCCATACATACGATAAACGCATATCAAACGAATCTCGCTCGTAAATACCAACAATACTGTATGACTGATCCGACACACCGGCCATCTTTGAGTCGATATAACCTGATAAATTACCCTCTTCATCAAAATCAGGCGTATCTTGTGACGAGTCAAGTAAGGTTAAACTCGCTTGTACACCTATACCTTGTAATATATCTGGTACATTGTCAGGAAAGTAAACAGCCCCGAACTCAAAACCGGATAACTCACCATTTGATGCATTTACTGGCGCGCTAAGTACATATGGACGAGTTACCCCATCATTACCTTCACGAGTGACCGTCTTACGACCTGGAACGACTAAACCCTCAATCTCTCGTTTAAAGTAAGCACCGTAAATTGAACTTGAATCTGCAAAATACCATTCTAAAGAGATATCATAGTTTTTAGATTCAGTTGGCTTAAGTTCTGGGTTACCACCGGTACCTTCACCATAGATTGCACCTTCCGTAAGTGGATCGGTCCAGTATTGTAAGGCGTTTAAGTCAGCAAAATTCGGCATACGCAGTGTTTCAGTGTAAGCAACACGGCCCACTAATTCATCGGTAATGTTCCAGTTAAGCATTAAGCTTGGCAGTACTTTGCTAACATCAGCATTCGCTGAGCTTGAATCAAATACATTGGTATTAGTGCCCGTTTCAGCAGTGAATTGCATGTCTTGTTCATAGCTCACGTAACGAACACCAAGCTCACCACTGATATTTTCAGTTAAGAAGAAATTTGTTGTGGCGTATAACGCATATGATTTTTCTTCAATATCAAAGGTTTTATACTTGTCTTCAGCTTCTAGGCCATATATACCACGAATTACATTGGCGTTATCTAGTAAATAGCCACCATCAGCAGTAATGAAGCTGTCAAACACATCAGCACGACCATTAAGGTAATCATCAACTTGGTAAATCATACCTGAGCCATCACCGGATGCGCCATTAGCGGCAAGTAAATCAATTAACTGTGCGACCGATGTATTGGCAATACCGCTATCTTGCGTACGAGTAAACTCTTCTGCTGTACGGTTCTCATAACGGCCACCGAATTTTACTTTATCGATGTAAGTGCCACCAAATAAATACTCAGCATCAAAAGTAAACGCAAGTGAATCACCACTGTTGCCACCGCCATTGTCATATAGGGTACTTGCATTCCAGTTTTCAACAGCCGCCATGTCGGCTTCATTTACCGCGGTGTTTGGATCATCCCAAAATGCAATACCTGGCATGCCATCGTTATCATTAAAATCGACATCAAGGCCTGTCGCTACACGATCAAAACGCATACCAATGAAGTCACTTTCAAATTCACTTTCTTGGTATACCACTTCTGTATTTATCGTCAGATAATCGCTAGCCTGCCACTTCGCACCTAACGCATATAAGTAGCTATCTGTTTTTTCAGAATTTGAGTCACCACTTTGAAAACCGCCCGCGCCAATTGCTTGCTTTTCTTTTACAACGTTAGTGCCATCAAATACAACGGGCGTTTCGATGAAGCCGTTACCATTTTCGAAGGTATTAGAGAACCACATGGCATTTTGCGATTCATTTTCATAACCGGTGTAAAAACCTTCAGCGGTAATTTCTAGGGTATCTACCGGTGCCCACTGTAAAGATACTGACGCTGCTGGGCGTTTACGAAGGCCGCTAAAAGAGGTACCAAATATAGCATCGCGCGCAAGTAAATACTCTGTTGGTACACCACCAACATTCAATGTTGAACCCGCAGCAGAAGGAAGTCCACCTTCAAGACCTGCTTGCCAAATCAAGTTGTCTTGTGGATCTCTATTAGGAATACGTGAGTAAGGTGAGTAACCTATAGCTGGTTTATCAGTAAAGAATGGAAATGCAGCACCGGCGGTCATTGTATCATCACGGTAATGGGTTTGTGCGTATGAGATATTAACTAACGCGCCAAACTCACCTGCACCATCAATTTCCCAACGATTACTTAATAAAGCACTAATATTTGGGTCAACTTTATCCGGCTGATCTGAGTAAATACCACGCGCAGCGAGTACTACTTTTTCACCGTCAAAGTTAAATGGGCGGTTTGTTTTAATATCAATTGAGCCGGCAATACCACGCTCTACCTGATCAGCAGAGCGCGTTTTATAAACTGTAACACCCGAAAGTAAACTTGCTGGGATATCTTGTAGTGATACATCACGACCAGCGCCAGTAAAAATATCACGACCATTTACTGTGGTGTGTACATCCGTTAAGCCACGAATTGACACCGCACTCACTTCACCCGCACCACGGCCAGTAGTTTGTACCCCAGTTACCCGTTGCAATGCTTCTACTACGTTGTTATCTGGGAATTTACCAATATCTTCGGCAATGATAGCGTCAACGATTTGCACGCTAGCACGCTTTTCATCTAACGCTTTATTTAAACTGCCGCGAATACCTGTAACCTGAATAACCTCGATTTCATCAACGCTTTCTTCAGGAGTATTAATTGCTTCTTGTTGTGCATAGGCAAATTGACAAGTGAATGCCAACACTATCGCACTTGCTATGTGTGTTCTTTTAAACATTAGCGGTGTTCTCCAAGTTATAGTTATATCGGCGGGCTGAACTGTTCCATTTAGCTACCGAAGAGTGACCACTGCATTGTCCAGAGATGTTGTCAAAACAGTACACGGGGATCTACATATTATTTTGTTAATAGATTAGCGCCCGAACTTTAATCATATTGTATGACTAATCAGCGGTCAACTCTAAAATCCAAATTAAAACAATCCGTAAAGAATATATTAAAGTTCTCCCCCAATTAAACCTTACCGGTTTGCTTGCATACGTCCTAAAAATTAAAATAAACAATAAAATACAACAGTATAAACAATTAAAAAAGCGAAGCATCTACATAGTAGTAGGCTGCCGAGTTACAAAAAATAAGTAACCAGATATTTACCTTCGCAATTTTACTGCTAAGATAATAAAAAATACAATATTACAATAAAGAATTGTTTTTCACTGTATGTTTACTTTTTTGTACCAATTAAGCTCATTTTCGTACTCTATAATACAATTTGAGCCTGTGACCGTGAAGAGCGTATATTGAATTACAATCATTAATCACAAAGGACACCTAATGAACAATAAATTAACAGCCTTTGCACTGCCGTTACTGCTATCTAGTACTATGGCCGCTGCACAAAACCCATTATTTACCGATGTGTTTACTGCAGATCCTGCCGCATTGGTGCACAAAGATACGGTTTACCTGTATACCGGTCATGATGAAGCCCCCAATAACGATGTATTTTTTGAAATGCACGACTGGCTTGCCTTTTCATCAACAGATATGGTGAATTGGAAAAAGCACGGCCCAATTATGAAAGCCACTGACTTTAAATGGGCGAAAGGTGAAGCTTGGGCTTCTCATATGATTGAACGAGACGGTACTTTCTACTTTTTTACTACCGTTCGCCATGATGATACTAAACCAGGTTTTGCAATTGGGGTTGCCACCTCAAAGTCCCCTACTGGACCATTTAAAGATGCCATCGGCCATGCGCTAGTAACCGATGACATGACCAAACATACACCTAATGACTGGGATGATATTGATCCGGCTATCTATGTAGAAGAAAACGGTGATACATACATGTTTTTTGGTAACTTAGTGCCTAAATATGTAAAACTAAGTGATGACTTACTCAGCTTGGATGGTGAAATTAAAACCATTGATTTACCAAACTTTACTGAAGCACTGTGGGTACATAAGAAAGAAGAATACTATTACGTATCTTATGCGTGTGAATTCCCTGAAAAGATCTGTTATGCGATGAGCAAAAGTATCCATGGGCCTTGGCAGTACCAAGGTATCCTCAATGAGATTGCCGGTAACAGTGAAACCAATCACCAATCAATTATCGAATTTAAAGGTAAAAGTTACTTTATTTACCATACCGGTGCAGTCCCACCAAAAGACGGCAAACCAAGTGGCGGACGCTTTCGTCGCTCTGTTGCGATTGAACCACTGCTCTACAATGATGATGGCACCTTGCAGCGTATCATCATGACCACTGAAGGATTGAGTAAAGGTAAATAACTCAGTCAATAAATGGGCTCTTATTGCAGAGCCCTCATTACTATGATTTATCTTCCCCTACCTGCTAGACACATCTAGTGTTCCCATTAAAACAGCGAAAAAGCAGCACAAACCATTGCTTGATAATAATTAAAACACCGCGGTAATCATTGTAAACAAAGCACTTTTAATTTACATATTAATTACTTTTGCAAAAGTATTTGCACATTTTAAATAGTACTATAAAATTACAATACTACGTAGTTACTACTTTACGTTAGGTGTACAGCAATTTTATCGACAACATTAAATAACAAAAATCCCCGTTATAAGAGGACACACAAAAATGAAACTAACCAGATTAGCAATGGTGATCACCTGCGCTTTAGCTGTTACAGCATGCTCAGAAGAAGGCACTAAGCTTGAGTCATCACCAGCAGTTGCCCAGCCACAAAGTGCAAAACCAACCGTCAGTGATAGCGTTGAGTACAACGAAGAAGGTAATGTAGCGGTAACTTATGTTGGCGTACATGATCCTTCCGTAATTGAAACTGACGGTACTTATTACATTTTTGGTTCACATTTAGCGGCAGCAAAATCAACTGACTTATTAAATTGGGAAATGATTTCATCACCTTCTGTTGAAGTTGGGCCTGAGCCTGGAACAGACGTTCTACTGGTTAATGAGAGCCCACTTTTTGATTATAATTATTTAGCTGAAATATCAGAAGGTGTCGAATGGACAGACGGCTACCCTAGTAACTGGGCTGCAAACGTTATTGATTCACCTGATGGTAAATTCTGGTTTTATTATAATAGTTGCGGGCAACATAATACTTCTACCGAAGAGATTCTTAACGATCAAGTGTGCTGGGACCGTGGTTACCTAGGCTTAGCTGAAGCAGATAACATTGAGGGTCCATACAAAGACAAAGGGATCTTCTTACGCAGTGGTTATCGCAACCAAGCTGAATTTGCAGCTTATCCCCTAGATAATGGCCAAACAACCTATGATGGTGGCATTGATCCCAATGTAATCGACCCTGCTGCATTTTATGATACTGAGGGTAAATTATGGATGGTTTATGGCTCCCATCATGGCGGTATATTTATTCTTGCCATGGATGAAAATACCGGTAAACCACAAGAAGGCCAAGGTTATGGAAAACACTTACTTGGTGGTGCCGGTCGCTTTATCGAAGGCCCGTTTGTTATGTACAGCCCTGAAAGTGATTACTACTACTTATTCTATTCTGTTGGAGGCTTAGATTTACATGGCGGCTACAGCATTCGAGTAGCACGCTCAAAAACACCGGATGGCCCATACTTAGATACCGCAGGCAATGATATTGCCGCTGTTGGTGGTTTAGAGATTGGTGAAAAACTATTAGGTGGTTTTGAATACACTAAAGAAGTGGCTGAATCCTCACCAGCATGGGGTTACCAATCACCAGGTCATAACTCAGCTTACTATGATGAAACAACTGGCCGCCACTTATTAGTAACCCATACGCGCTTTCCACAAACATCAACGCCATTCCCAAATGCAAGTGAAGCTCATCAAGTTCGCGTGCACGAGATGTTTATTAACTCATTAGGTTGGCCTGTCACCTCACCACAACGTTTTGTACCGCTTGATGGCGATAATCAAGTGGTTGCTGAGCAATTGTACGGATACTACAAATTTATAAATCATGGTACTGATGTTAATACCAGTGCGGTGCGTTCAACCTACATCGCTTTAAATGCAGATCACTCAGTAACTGGAGATGATACGGGCATTTGGTATATGGTCGATGATTCAAATGTCAAGCTTGAACTTGGATCTGGTACTTATTACGGGGTTGCTAAATGGCAATGGGATGATGGTAAAAAAGACTTGGTAGTAACCTTTTCTGCAGTATCATTAGAAAATGCCACGATTTGGGGAACTAAAGTTGCCGAGATTAATGAGACAGCAACAGTTCTATCCGCTGTCAGCGACGCACTGGATATAAAAGCAGAACTGACCATCGCCGATGAGGATTATTCATTGCCAACCAAAGGTAAAGGCGGTGCAAAAATTGAGTGGCAATCAACGAATGAGTATTACATCAACACCGATGGCTCGGTCTTTATTCCAACCCCAGATCGGGGTGATCAAGCCGTTACCCTTACGGCAAACATTTCACTCAACGGTGAAAGTATTACGAAAACCTTTAATGTTAATCTTAAAGCCCGACCAGAGTTTAGAAATGCACTTGCTCATTATAGCTTTGAAAACGGCTTAACAGATAATCTAGGTAACCTAGCAGATGCAATAACCACAGATAATAATCTAGACAACGTTGGCACTGGCACTGCAGCATACAACGCGGGTCAAACAGGTCAAGCATTTAACTTTGACGGTGCTACAGGGGTTAGACTACCTGATAACTTAATTACCACTGCAGAGTTTACTGTTTCTTACTGGATAAAACCTGAGGAAATTACAGGCTTCAGCCCTACTTTCTTTGCAGCAGCCTCCACAGATAATTGGCTTAGTGTCGTTCCTGCGAACTCACCATCTTTTTTATGGAGTCATTACTTAGATGAAGCAGGTAAAGTTGTTTGGGGTGATGTAAACCAGACGACAGCGGCTCCTCTGGCTTGGTCTCATGTTGCCGTGACCTATGCAAATGAAACCGCCACTCTTTATAAAGATGGAGTGCGCATTGGCTCAATTCAAAGGCCTGAACTATTTAGTGAAGCAGCAGGCAAATTTGCACTCGGTGTAAACTATGGTTGGGATGCGCCATTCCAAGGTCAAATTGATGAATTTATTGTCTATGACTATGCCCTTAATAACTTAGATATCAACGCAGCAGCAATCAATAACTTAACTGACCAAGATCGATTTGCTGGGTTTGTGAAGGATGCACTTGATTTGGGTGATGTAACTGCCATACGTGAAAGCTTTGAATTGCCTCGTGTTGGTCCGTTTGTGTCAGGAATTAGCTGGACGTCAAACAATGAAGAGTTTTTGAAACCAGTAAACGGCACAGCCATCGTAACTCAGCCTAGCGCGAATCAAGGTGATCAACAGGTAACATTAACTGCAACGATTAACTACAAAGGCCAAACAGACACCAAAACCTTTGATGTCACACTCAAGTCACTAGCACCTGCAGAATATAGTTTTGAAGGAGATTTAGCTGAACTAAAAGCAACTTACGCAAACGCCAAGTCTACCGGAGATCGTATTGATAACACCGGCGGTAACGTCACTTTTGTTGAAGGTATTAAAGGCCAAGCGGTATTCCTGCAAGGTTCAGGGGTGCGTTTACCAAATAACCTGATCACCACCAATGACTATTCTGTGTCTATGTGGTTAAAACCAGAAACATTCACAGACTTCACCACCGCATTTTTTGCAGGTGCAAGCTCGTCTGCATGGATCAGCTTAGTACCATCAATGGTTGATTCAAATACTACACGTCTATGGGCGGATGGTGGCGGTGCATTCTTTAATAATGGTGATTTAGGCATGCAACTCCCTGCCAAAAAGTGGACTCACGTTGCCTTCACCGTGGACGGAACTAATGGCGACACGCTAAAAATGTATGTAAACGGTGAACTTAAAATTGAAACTGGTGGCTTCCCTCGCATATTTACTGTTGCAGGCGAAACCAATGAATTTGCGTTAGGTGTCAACTATTGGAATACACCTTATAACGGTGCGATTGATGAGTTAAAAATCTTTAACGGCGCAATCGATGCCGACGCAATCAAAGCACTCTACGATGCAGCGACTGCACAAGAGTAAACTATTTTGGGCGAGCTGCCTTGCCCAATAGTTTGTTGTCTTAAAAGCCAGACGAGAGTCTGGCTTTTTTTCAAATCAAAACTCTAGTCAATTATTTATTTTCAATATGACAAACATCGTATAAAGTGAATTTATAATACAATATTAATAAAAGAGGCTATCATGCAACGCTTTTTAATCGCATTAATATGCGTAATACCCTCGCTATGCTTTGCCAAAGCTGCCAACTATAAAGTTATTGATCAAGGCGGCAGTGGCCCGTTTATTGCCATTGCAGCCACTGAAACCTCATTAGGTGACTATGTTGTTTATCGTCCGAAACAGTTAATCGGTACTAAAGAGCTGCCAACAAAATTGCCTATTATTATTTTTGCTAATGGTGGCTGTATGGACACCTCATTTCCATTTGAGCATATGCTGTCTGACATTGCTTCACACGGTTACTTAGTAATTGCTCTGGGCAAAATGCAAAACAGCCTTGATGACAGACCCTTAAATAAAGCCAGTAACGACATGATCCCTCATGCTATTGATTGGATCACAGCACAATCTAGTAATCCGCTGAGTGAATTTTATCAAAGCGCAAATTTGGAAAAAGTAGCTATTGCAGGTCAATCGTGTGGCGGCGCGCAACTACTTGCTACTGCTGCAGATAAAAGAATCAACAGCTATTTAATGTTTAATTCAGGTATTGGTGATATGACCATGGCAAGTGCTGATGTTAAGTCACTGCAAAACTTGCATGCTCCTATTATCTACCTTGTTGGTGGGCCAACCGATATTGCTACAGAGAATGCCAAGCTCGATTATCAGCGTATAAATCATGTGCCTATTGTGTTTGCAAATCATAAAACAGCCGGACACTCTGGTACGTTTGAACAGCCGTTTGGCGGGACGTTTTCAAAGCTAGCTATCAAATGGCTTGACTGGCAATTAAAAGATAAACAAAGCAATACAGGGTTATTTTTACAGGGCCAAACCGCTGATTTTGTCAGCTGGGATATAAAAGCAAAGCAATTTTAAAAGGAATAATGATGAACACCTCAACACTTAAGCGGCTTTTATGGGCTGTATTTTTTGCTACAACAGCGGCCAGTGTAAACGCTGAGCCGTTAACCCAAGTAAGCGTGGCACAAGGCAAACTTGAAGGCACTGCACAGCAAAACCTAGCGGTTTTTAAAGGCGTGCCGTTTGCTAAACCACCCGTTGGTGAATTACGTTGGAAAGCCCCGCAACCGGCTGAAAAATGGCAAGGTGTGCTTAAAGCACAAGCATATGCACCCGCCCCAATTCAAGCTGGTGACCCTGTATCTGGGATCAGCGAAGATAGTTTATATTTGAATATTTGGACACCCGCACAATCCGATAATGAAAAGCTCCCTTTACTCGTTTGGATATATGGGGGTGGTTTTAGTTTTGGCAGTTCATCAGAGCCTATTTTTGATGGTAGTGAACTTGCGAATAAAGGCGTGATAGTTGTTTCGATTGCTTATCGCGTTGGTCAACTTGGCTTTTTAGCTCACCCAGAGCTTAACAAAGAAAGCCCAGCAGGTGTCTCTGGAAATTACGGCTTACTCGATCAAATTGCCGCGTTAAAGTGGCTTAAACAGAACATTGCTGCGTTTGGCGGTGATGCTGATAATGTCACTATTGCTGGAGAATCCGCGGGCGGTATTTCAGTGAGTATGCTTGCAGCGTCCCCGTTAGCGAAAGGGTTAATTAACAAAGTTATCTCACAAAGTGGCGGTTCATTTGGCCCTACTCGCATAAAAAATTACCCCGGTGAAAATATGTCGACCTTACAACAGGCTCAAGCAGAAGGTTTCGACTATGTAAAACAGTTTGGCACAACCTCCATTACACAACTGCGAAAAATGAGCGCAGACACATTTATACCAAAAGGTTGGTCGCTGCCTGGGGGTTGGCCGATTGTTGACGGCTATGTGATCAAAGATGACCAATATAAGCTCTATCAACAAGGCAAGTTTAATGATGTCCCTGCCTTAGTTGGTTATAACTCGGATGAAGGCGTCAGCTTTGTATGGGACCCTGATGTAAATAACTTTGTTGACGGAGTAAACTCTCGTTTCGGTCAATTTGCGCCAAGTCTGCTTGAAGCTTACCCGGTGGCAAAAAACAGCATCCCCCGCACTGCCCGAAATCTAGTACGCGATGCGGCATTTGGTTGGCATACTTGGAGCTGGGCTAAGTTACAAACTGAACATGGCAAAGCCCCTGTTTATTTATATTACTTTGATCACCACCCTGAGCGTAAAACCGGTGCTAAAGACGAAGATCATGGCTCCGGCCACGGTCATGAAATTGCCTATATGTTTAACAACCTCAATAAATCAGATCCGAATGTAACTGAAAATGATTTAAAGATGTCAGATACAATGGCCACCTACTGGACTAACTTTGCTAAAAACGGCAACCCAAATGACGATACACTGCCCAATTGGCCTGCCTTTAATAACAACAAACCAAGCACTATGTATTTGCAACAGCAAGCTAAAGTCGGCCCAGTGCCCGACAAACAAGCGCTAGAAACACTTGATGAGTACTTTAAATGGCGCCGCACACCAGCCGGTGAAAAATGGGCTAACCAAGTTCGCTAGTCTGCAGCTATCCAAATAAAAGCCAAATTAATATTTGGCTTTTATTTACATGTCTCCCCTTTAGTAACGCCTTATTCAGCCGATAAGTATGCTTAAATCACATTATAAAGAGCCATGATGCAGATACATAAACCACTGGGACAGCCAATTGCGTCACCATCAGAGTCTACGGTAAAAAGTAACGATACTACTGGCTACCGCTTGTCAGAAAAAGAGCTGGATAAACTCTCAGGTAGAGAAGCTAAACAAGAAGCTGAAAAAGCAGCGAGCTCTGACATGCCTGAGCACATTGCAAAAATGATTGAACAGCTGGAAAAACTAAAACAGCAGCTTGAACTACAAAAAGAGCAACTACTTAAGTTGAAAGCGCTAGATAACCAGCAAGATGAAGCTGTTAAAGCACAAGTTAAAGCGCAAGCTAACATAGTGGCATCAATACAAACTCAAATGGTTTCGTTAGTGCAAACAATTAGTGACGCCATGAAAGAAGCCGGTGTGACCGACCCCGGCACGCTTATCAGTGCCATGGTGTGATCAGCTGAAAACGCGATTAGTTATTACTATTGTAGTACTGCTCATATTCTATTATTAGCAATAGTGTTTTTTTAACTATACTCAAATAAGCGCAATATCAACAATTAGGCATAATTATGAGTTATAGAAACTGGCCTATCGCCAAACAGATTGGCGCACTCGCATTTTTGCTATCGCTGTGCGTTTTTAGCATTGTTGGTGTGTCTTCCTATATGGTCGCCAAAGCTATTTTTACCGATAAAAGTGAATTCGCTATTGAATCTGAAACCCATCAAATTGCCAACTTACTCGAGTTGCAATACAGCAGTTTACTTGCGATAGCATCAAGAAACGCCGATGTTTTTCAAACCATGTACCAAGCTGACTTTCAGCTCTCAAATGAAAAAGTAACTGTGGTTAATCAGCAAGTGCCGGTGTTATTACATAATAACCAAGCCGTGAATAATGACATGTCAGTTGTTGATCAGTACGCAGCGCTAACACGTGGTAATGCCACTGTATTTGTCAGAGACGGAGATGACTTTTTCCGTATTGCGACCTCGCTAAAGAAAGCTGACGGTCAGCGCGCCGTGGGCACTTACTTAGGTAAAAAGCACCCCGGTTATCAAACCTTAATGGCTGGTGACACTTATCAAGGCTACGCACAACTGTTTGGTAATGAGTATATGACTGTTTATAAACCAGTTATGATAGCGCAAACAAAGTTATTGGTATTCTTTATATTGGTTTTAATATTAACGATTCAATGAGCTCATTAAGAGAGACGGTTAAAGCGTTAGTCATTGAAGAGACAGGTCATCTATCGATTTTTAATAATGCCAATAACACGGTTATTGTTGCTAAAAACGCTGAACCGAATGCAGCAGTTTCAAGTAATTTACTCGAAGGCCTAGCGCCAGAACAACTACAACAAAACACTCCCTTTTACTATAGCAATGCGGCTGGCAAACTCATGTTCTCCTACAGCGAACCAATTAGAGGCTGGAACTGGACCATACTCGCGAGAGTGAATGCGGATGAGTTGGATGATGAAAGTATTCAGCTAATGACGGTCAATGCCATAGCATCTGTTGTTGGTATTGCTATGATAACGGCATTACTGTCATGGGTACTCGTTAAAACCCTCACACCATTAAAGCAACTCACTAAAACGGTGGATAGACTGGGTAATGGCGACTTATCTGAGCAACTATCAAGCTCAAATGCACATAGTCACAATGAAGTTGATCAGATCACTGCTAGTGTCAGCGCCATGGCTGGTGAATTGCGCAAGCTTATTTTTGCTCTGCAATCATCCATAGTACAACTTGAATCCCACGCAGTGAAGAGTCAAACCGAAGCGCAAACCAATGGTCAAGAAGCTCATGAAATGATGGCGCAAACAGCCCAAATAGCCACTGCAATTGAGCAAATGTCGTGCTCAATTAAAGATGTTGCAAACAACGCTACTGAAGGCGCTGCACGCACCGAGCAAGTAGACAAAGATGCGCAATCGGGCCGTTCGCAGCTAAATCAAGTCATCACAGATTTAATGCAACTTAGTGAGCAACTTAATAATAGCCATCAAGCTGTTGAGCAAGTAAATTTAGCGAGCAATGAGATCAGTAAAGTCACTGAGGTTATCAATGCTATCGCTGAGCAAACTAATTTATTAGCCCTCAATGCAGCGATTGAAGCGGCGCGTGCTGGTGAACAAGGACGCGGGTTTGCCGTGGTCGCCGATGAAGTAAGAACTTTAGCCCAGCGTACACAAAAATCAATTGTAGAAATTAGTAACACCATAGAGCAATTACAGAATCAAGTCGGTACGGCAACACGGCAAATGCAACAAAGTCAGCAGCTGGGTATTAAATCGGCAGATGAAGGTAAACAAACCGGTGAACAACTTAACCTAATAACTGCAAGTATTGGTGACTTAACTCGCTCATCCAGTAATATTGCCGAAGCAACTGAGCAACAAAGTACCGTTGCTAATGAGATCACCCAAAACTTACACTTGATCAGTCAACTGGCAAAAGACGCAGAATCAAGAACCGAAGGCAGCATTTACTCTGCTGACGAATTGATTCAATTAGCAGATAAAATAAAGCAGCAAATCAGCTTTTTTAAAGTTAAGTAAACGCGTAAATGGCGATTAGTCACCTAAGTTCATCACGAGTAGTCCTATACCACTTAGCAGCAATGCGAGGTGTGTTTTGTTGTTTAATCCGCGATGGAAACACCATTACTCTGCAAAGGTTCCTAAAAACCTGACTCAATAACCCACAGCGAATTAAATAATTTGCTGTGGGTTATATGGCCCAAGCTAGGCCAGATAATTTAGCCCGTATTAGCTTATTACCGACATCACTAACCAAATAGTGTAACCAATATAAGCGAGTAATAGCGCTGCGCCTTCAACTCGGTTGATCCGTCCCTGCCGACGAAAACCATATGCCATAATTAATAAAGCAACCATCATTGCCATCATTACTAACCAATCACGTGACAGCACCTCGGGGGCAACTGACGTAATAGGCGAGATCAGGCCGGCAATACCTACAACAGCTAGAATATTAAACATATTTGAGCCAACCACATTACCAATTGCAATGTCATGCTCTCCTTTTCGCACCGCTATTATTGATGCCGCCAGTTCCGGTAATGAAGTACCCAAAGCAACAATAGTCAAACCAATAACTAAGTCACTCACGCCCAAACTTTGAGCTATATTTACTGAGCCCCACACCAATATTCGCGAACTAATAACCAATATAATAAGCCCAAATATAAGCCAGAAAATGGCTTTTCCTAACGACATTTCGTGACTATGTAATGCTTGCTCAGTATCAGTTTCTAATGAGTCACCTTTATTGCTCATTGCCGAATAAATACTCCACGCGATTAAAACAAAAAAGCCTATCAGTAAGAGCACTGCATCAAAGCGTTCCAAAGCGCCATTCCACAGTAAAGCTCCAAAAAAAAGCCCGATAATCAACAACAGAGGGAGCTCTTTACGGACAATTTTAGAGTGCACAACAATAGGCGCAATTAATGCTGTAACACCAAGGATCAGCCCTGTATTAACGATATTTGAACCCAGCGCATTGCCTAGTGCTAAATCAGGATTACCATCAACTGCCGCCATTGCCGACACCACCATTTCAGGTGCTGATGTACCAAACCCGACAATTACCATACCAATAAGCAGCGAAGGCATACCAGCATACTTAGCCGTAGCCGCTGCGCCATCAACAAATCTATCGGCGCTCCAGACTAACAATATAAAACCACCTAAAATAGCCAAGCTGGCGAGGATCATGATGATTCCTTAAGTAAAAAATAAATAATACTGGTTAGCTAGCACCAGCAATAAATCGCATTAAGCGACATAGTAAACAAGCATAACCGTTTTAACACTAAACCTTTATCCGAGTTAATATTAACCAGTGATTATAATATCGCAAAGAGATTTGTGCTGATGCTAATGCGATAATTGATGTGAAATAAGTAAACCTGAAAAATCTAGCCTCTGGACCCATGCTAACAAACAGCAAGCGCTGTGAGTAAATACAATGCAGATACAATTTAAGGGGCTTTTTTGCCTACTTATTCCTTGTCTGGCTGGTTGTCAAAGTTTATAGCATAAACAAAAAAGCCACTACCTAAGTTAAGTAGTGGCTTGGTGAGAGTCGAACATGTTTCTTGGCTAGTTAACCTGAGCTCAGGTTAGTTAGGCTCACGGAGGTGGAAAATTTGGCACTTGTTACCTAAATCAGGTTGTTGCGCAAAATTAGTTTTATCTGCAAGGCCACAATCACTTAAGCCCAGAGCTTGCTTTGTATAGCGATTGATCAACATCACGCCGCCACCTGCAACAGGAGCAATGCGCCATTGTGCTGTTTTAGTTTCGCACGACGCCATTTCAACATTGGCACCTGGTACTAAGGCATTATTTGCCACAGCAGCGCAGTAATCGCTATCAAGGTCTTGTTTTAGAGCAACATAACCTGTGTCTGTTGGAGCGAAGAACCATTGTTGGGTGTCGCTGTGAGTAAACGCTTGTTGCTCAACATTAGTGCCTGCTTTAACAGCCCCTGCTACACTCAGCGCTTTACCACTTTGTTGGCTCATTACCGCGACACTGCCTACAGGCTGTAATTGCCAATCGCCACACGCCGTATCTTTACCTTGTTGTAACACGGCTTGATTTTGTGCAGCTGAACACCCTGCCACAGCTAATGGCTTTTCAGTGTAACGGTTAGTAATAGTGACATTACCATCAGTGCTTGGTGCTACTTGCCATTGCTGACAGAAGTTATTACGCCACGCTGCAGATTGTGTTTTCGCATTATCTGCATCACTACAATTAGCTAGTTCTAAAAACTTGCTGTCTTCGCGGTTTGCTAAGCGGACAAAGCCATCTGTAGTGGCATCAATAACCCATTGACCATTGGTTGCAGCACATTGACGTTGTACGGCACGAGCATCTTGTGGGTCGGCTGCAATGTCTAAACACAGACCGCTAGTTGCATTTACTAGGTTATAACGCTGACCTTGTACACGAGTAACCAGTGGTCCGTATTCGCCTGACGGCGGAGCCACTTCAACACCTGGTGTTACAGGTTTTGCAAAGTTTGGCGTGCCATCGTCATGCCAAGTAAATTTTTGCGCACGTAAAGAACGTGTGGCACTGCAGCCATGCTCTACTGAGTCATTACCGTGATAGACCAGCCAGTCTTCGCTGCCATCGGGAGATGTGAAAAAGCCATTGTGGCCTGGGCCAAATACTTCAGCTGTACGTTCAAACACAGGTTGATCAAATTTCTTCCAGCTGTTTGCATCAAGCGGATCATCACCCACTAGCTCTAACATCCCTAACTTATAGTCAGGTGTGTTACAAAAGCTTGCTGAGTAAGTCATAAAAGTACGCCCGTTATGCTGTAAAATTTCAGCACCTTCGGTTACCTTACGACCGCTGATCTCCCAATCAAGTTCAGGGCGTGTGATCACGGTATGCGGCGTGCCTTTTTTCAGCGTCCATGGGTTTTCCATTTCAGCAATTATATTAAGCTGTTGATCACCCTGCCACTGTGAGTAAATCACATAGAGTTTGTCTTTATAACTTAAATAGTTACCATCGATATTCCATACATCAGGCATGAGTGCGCCTTTGTATTCATACGGGCCCATTGGGTCGTCACCCGCACTTTCTAATACATTAAGGTGCTGATTATCTAAGGTGCCATCAGTGCCAGCGGTGTACATCATGTACCAACGGTAGCCATCAGGGCCTTTAACACGGTGAAATTCAAACGCCCAAAAATTACAGCAACGCGCAGGATCGGTAGCTGACCAAACATTAACCGGCGTTGCATCGGCAAGACCAGCTAACGTCGGTGACTTACGCATTACCAGCTCAGATGTCCACGTTGTTGTAGTCAGGTAATAGTTACCATCCCAGTACTCTAACCATGGATCGGCACCATTTGGAAATAATGGATTAGTAAACACACCATCGTCTTGCGTGGGTGCTTTTGCGCTCGTAATTGGCGCCTTGTCTGCTGTTTTTTGTGTGTCTGCGCTAGTTGTAGATTCACAACCACTAAGCGAGCTTAAAGACAAAGCGAATAAGCCTAACAGGCCTGTTGCTTTAGCGGTACGCTTTAATTTAGTGCGCAACTGATGTTGTACAATCATTGTTGGTATCACCCTTAATTTTTATTATCCACTCATATTGAGCGGTGATTTGAATTGAAAGCTTTGCTTTATTTAGTACCAAACTCATACACTATACGTGTTGAATAAACATCACCTGGCAACAGTGTTGTGGTTGGGAATGTTGGCTGATTCGGTGCATCAGGAAAGTGCTGTGGCTCTAGGCAAAAACCACTGCGAAAATTATGGACTAAACCAGAGGCTTGCTTGCTGCTACCATCTAAAAAGTTGCCTGAGTAAAACTGTACCGCGGGCTCTTCTGTATACACAGTCAAGGTACGCCCTGAGCTTGGTTCATACACATTAGCAGCTTCAATCAAATCATGATTAGGCTTGTTTTTAAGCACAAAGTTATGGTCATAACCTTTGCCAAGCTTGAGCTGCTCATCATCGATATTAATGTCTTTGCCAATCGCTTTTGGATTTCTAAAATCAAACGGCGTACCCGCCACTTGCATCAACTCACCCGTTGGGATCAAACCGCCATCAACAGGGGTAATTGCATTTGAGTTAATTTGCATTTGGTGATCAAGAATATCGCTCTTACCGGCTAAGTTAAAATAACTATGCTGGGTCATATTAATGATGGTGGGCTTATTAGTTTTTGCCACAAATTGCATATCTAGGGTATTTTTATTGGTCAGTGTGTAGGTAACTTGTGTTGTAAGCTCGCCTGGGTAACCTTGGTCGCCATCAGGGCTCACTAAACTGAGTGTGACACCCGCACTGTTTTCTGTACTAAATGGCACCATGGTCCAGACTTTTTTATCAAAGCCCTGTACACCACCGTGCAAGTGGTTATCACCGTCATTTGTGGCTAACTGATAGTCGGTGCCATTTAAGCTAAATTTACCATTGGCAATACGATTACCAAAGCGGCCAATGATCGCGCCAAAGTAAGTGGTTGCATTGGTATAATCTTCTAAGTTATCCAAGCCTAAAACAATGTTTCCCATATTGCCATTGCTATCTGGCGTTTCGATGCGCGTTATGATGCCACCATAATTGATCACATCAACGCTCACACCATTACTATTGGTTAGCGTTACTTGGTTGATCGGAGTTTGATCTGCAAGCTTGCCATAAGCGTGCAGTAATGCAGAAGGTGAATTGCTCATATTGTCTCCTTGGTGAGCACACGCGGGGGTTAAGGCAATTGAAAAGGACACTGCCACTGCAAAGATACCGCGAGAGAATTTTTTAATAGATGCTGACGACTGATGAACCGCTGTTAGGCGCTGAGTTACACATTGCAATGACATACCAATAACCTTTTTATAATTGTATTTATACTTTTATAATACAATATGGTGGTAAATTGCAAATTTATTCGCCTAAGTTTTTAATTGTATTTTGCCGTTTTTAACTAAAATACAGTCCATACCTGCCGCCGCTGCTGCCTGATAACCTATTTGCGTGTCTTCAAACACCACACAATGATTTGGCTGTATACCAATTTGTTTGGCAACCGTTAAAAAGGTTTCTGGGTGTGGTTTACCGTGACGAACATCACTGGCCGTGACTAGCGCATCAATTTTATCGATTAGCCCGGTATGAGTTAAATGATCAATGGCATGCTCGCGGTCTGCACCAGTACCCACCCCAATTGGCATTTTGCCATGGTAATAATTTAATATATCGACTGTCTCAGTAATGATTTCTGGTTGCTGGTTTAAACCTAACCAAAATTGGTGTTTTTGCTGCGCAATTTCATCCGCATTATGGCTAAGGCCAAATTTTTCATTGAGAATATCAACGGTTGCAAGCGTTGGCACGCCACCTAAACCATACATGTAGTCGTAGTCAAACGGATAGCCAAAAGCTTGGCAGGTCAGCTCCCACGCTTGCAAATGTGCGCCCATCGAATCGATTAGCGTACCATCCATATCAAAAATAATGCCTTGGTATTTTGTTAGACTTAGCATTGTTACTCCTAAAATTAAAAGCCCACAATAGCATAAGCCAGCGCTAGGCTGGCTTATGAAAACAACATATTATTGTCTACTTGCGCTATAAAATTATAAGCCGCGCTTTAACATGTAATACGCTGCATTATGGCGTAGTTCTGTTTTGAAACCACGGATGCTGGTATCAGCATCGATGATCATGGTTTCAACGCCAGCCATTTCAGCAAAATCAACAATCATATCTGTAGTGACCGCTTGGCTGTATGCAGTGTGGTGTGCACCACCAGCATGGATCCACGCAGCAGACGCTACTGAAAGGTTTGGCTTTGGTTCCCACAATGCTGACGCCACTGGTAAGTGTGGTAATTCAGCCGGTGGTGTTACCGTGTCTACTTCGTTGATTAAGATGCGGAAACGGTTACCCATATCAATTGGTGAAACGTTAATTGCCGCACCAGCTTTAGCAGTAAACAATAAACGACCTACATCACATTTCACACCAATTGTATGAGTGTGAACTTCTAGACGCGGTTTTTGCGCTGCAATTGATGGACACACTTCTAACATGTGAGCACCCAATACTTGGTCGGTATCACCCATGTTATAGGTGTAGTCTTCCATGAATGAACAACCGCCTTCACGGCCTTCACCCATTACTTTCATGATGCGTACCATAGCAGCTGTTTTCCAATCGCCCTCACCACCATAGCCGTAACCTTTCGCCATTAAACGCTGCGTTGCAAGTCCTGGTAAACCAGAAAGTCCTGATAAATCTTCAAAACAGTTAGTGAATGCTTTAAAGCCACCCTTTTCTAAAAAGCGCTCCATACCAAGCTCTAAACGTGCTTCGTTGCGGAGCATCGATACTTTGTAGTCATCTTGTAGCGTTTCATCACTTACCACATAGTCAGTTTTGTATACTTCAAGCTGCGCATCTACTTCGGCATCAGTGACGGTATCAACAACTTTAACGAGCTCCGCTACGCCAAAGGCATGTACTTCATAACCAAACGTGATTTGTGCTGATACTTTGTTACCTTCAGTAACCGCAACTTGGCGCATGTTATCGCCAAAACGTGCCACTTTAAGTGTTTGGCTCTCAGCCCACCCTTTAGCAGCGCGACACCAATCATCAATTTGCTTTTGTACGTCAGCACGTTGCCAGTGACCAGCAACCACTTTACGCTCTTTGCGCATTACAGTGCCGATGAAACCAAATTCACGGTCACCGTGGGCACTTTGGTGGGTATTCATGTAGTTCATATCAATTTCTGACCACGGTAACGCGGCATTAAATTGCGTATGCAAATGTAACCATGGTTTACGCAACTCGTTTAAACCAGCAATCCACATTTTCGCTGGTGAGAACGTATGCATCCACAATACGAGGCCCACACAGTTAGGATCGGTGTTTGCTGCTTGGCACACGGCATGAATTTCTTCAGGCGTTTTCACCGTTGGTTTACACACTAGATTAACCGGTAAATTAGCTTCGCTATTTAAACCAGCAACAATTGCAGCGCTATTATCTGCAACGGTATTTAACACTTTTGGGCCATATAAATGTTGTGACCCAGTTACAAACCAAACTTCTTTCATTGATGACGGCATATATAAATTCCTCTTGTACTTGTTAGCCACGGTTACTTTGGCCGTAGTAGGCATCTTTACCGTGTTTTCTTAAATAATGTTTATCCATCACAGACTTCTTAAGCGCACCGGCATTTTGATCAAGCGTGCGAGTTAAATAAGCCATGCGAGCAATTTCTTCTAGTAACGCTGCGTGATACACAGACTGCGCAGCATCTTTACCCCATGTAAACGGTGCATGTCCTGCCACAATCACCATAGGTGCTGCTTTTGGGTCGCGATCTTTATACGCATCGGTAATTTGAATACCGGTCTCAAGCTCATAGTCACCATTTACTTGCGCATCGGTAAGCTCACGTGTGCAGGTAATGTCACCGTGAACATAATCAGCATGAGTGGTACCAAAACACGGAATACTCTGCTTTGCTTGTGCCCATGCCGTGGCATAAGTTGAATGGGTATGGGTAACGCCACCAATTTCATTAAAATGACGATACAGATGAATATGGGTTTTGGTGTCTGAAGATGGCCGCATGCTGCCCTCAACAATGTTGTTTTGTAAATCAACAATCACCATGTCTTCTGCTTTCATTTGGTCATACGACACACCGCTTGGTTTAATCGCGATAACGCCTTTATCACGGTCGATTTGCGATACATTACCAAAGGTGTAAATCACCAAACCACGGCGTTGTAGTTCCATATTTGCTTCGAATACTTCGCGCTTTAACTCTGTGTAGCTCATGCTTTTGCTCCATCAACATACTGTGCTAGCGCTTGGTAGTTAGCGTATAGCTCGTTATAGACAGCAACCCGCTCTGGGTTTGGTAGGTATTGATGACATACAGCAGACGCCATCACTTGCTGGGCATCAGCAACCGTCGCATATTCACCAGCAGCCACTGCAGCCATAATGGCAGCGCCAAGTGCACAGCTTTGCTCACTTTCTAGTACGTCAATTGGGCAGTTCCATACATCTGCACAGGTCTGCATTACGTAATCTGATTTTTTCGAAATACCGCCAATCACCACCACTGATTCAATTGGCACGCCTTCACTTTGAAAACGCTCAGTAATAGCGCGAGCGCCAAAGGCCGTCGCCTCAACTAATGCTTTAAAGAACTGCGGCGCATCAGTGCCCATTTTCATGCCCGTCATGGCCATTGCTACGCTTTGATCTGCATCAGGTGTGCGACGACCGTTGACCCAGTCAAGTGCCGTTACATCGGTATTTTTAACCGGTAACGCACTGGCAGCTTTAGATAGTTCAACTAAAATCGAGTCTTCAATTTTGTTGATCAAGCTTTGTTCAACATCGTTTAAATTTGTTAACTGGCGAGTTGGCCACAGCATCAGGTTTTTAAACCATGCGTATAAATCGCCAAACGCAGATTGCCCCGCTTCAAGGCCAATCATGCCTGGAATAACCGAACCATCCACTTGGCCACAAATGCCTTTTACACACGTATCGCCAAGTTGTTGTTTTGAAGTAACAGTAATATCACAGGTAGAAGTACCCATTACTTTAGTCAGTACACCAGGGCGTACATTGGCCGCAACTGCGCCCATGTGACAGTCAAAAGCACCGTAACCAACAACCACGCTCTGCGGTAAACCAAGTTTTTCAGCCCATTGCGCTGTTAATTTACCAGCGACTTGGTCACTCGGTTGGGTTGTTGCATTAAGCGTATCAACCACACCATCTAATAATGGGTCAATTTTGCTGAAGAAACTATTTGGTGGGAAACCACCCCATTGCTCGTTCCACATTTGCTTGTGGCCTGTTGCACAACGACCCAGCGTTAATACTTCAGGGTGCGTGGTGCCACACATTAATGCTGTCATCCAATCACAATGCTCTACCCATGAGTAAGTTGCGGCTTTTACAGCGGCGTCATCTCTGAAGATATGTAGTGCTTTAGCCCAGTACCATTCTGATGAATAGATACCGCCCATATGTGAAAGATAATTAACCTCGTTATTGGTCGCGGCTGTGGTGATCTCATTCGCTTCTTTTATGGCCGTATGATCTTTCCAAAGAATAAACATCGCATTTGGATTTTCAGCAAACTCGTCAGTCAGCGCTAAAGGTGTGCCTTGGCTATTAATCGCCACTGGCGTTGAACCTGTGGTGTCAAAGCTCATACCAACAACGTTATCTGCAGTACCTGCTGGCACTTGTTGCCATAGACCATTTACAACCTCAATTAAGCTGTCGATATAGTCTTGTGGGTGCTGGCGAAACTGGTCTTTACTCGGATCACAATATAAACCTTGTGCCCAACGCGGATAATTTACTAAATGGCTAGCCAGCTCTTTACCTGTGGTTACATCAACAAGCAGTGCTCTTACTGAATCAGAGCCATAATCTAAGCCCAATGTATAACGAGACATAAATACCTTTCACTAATTGGATACTAACAATGTTAGTCATTACTGTTATTTGTATGATAATATCAATAATGACAGGTTGTAAAGGTATTATAAAAATATTATTAACAGATTAATTCTGAAATATTCGTGACACCTGTGCCCTTTAAACTAATGTTTTGCGGTAATAAAGGGCTTAAGCCATGGCACAAGCAATGCTAAAAGCCGTTAATTTATTTTGTATGATGAAAATAGGATGTCTATGTCTAGCCAATTAGAACAATTAAAAACCATGACCACTGTGGTTGCTGATACCGGTGATTTTGAAGCGATCGATCAATATAAGCCGCAAGATGCCACAACCAATCCATCGTTATTGCTCAATGCGATTAAAATTGAAAAATACCGCCCACTGGCTGTTGAAGCCGTTGCTTGGGCTAAGCAACAAACTAATGACACTGCACAAGTGATCAGCAAAGCTGCAGATAAGTTATCAGTATTAATTGGTGCAAACTTAATGGCACAAGTGCCTGGTTTAGTCTCAACTGAAGTAGATGCGCGCTTATCATTTGATACTCAAGCAACTATTAATAAAGCACTTGAGTTGGTTGCGCTATATAAAGAGCAAGATATCGATACTTCACGGGTACTGATCAAAGTAGCGTCTACATGGGAAGGTATTCAAGCTGCAAAAGTACTCGAGCAACAAGGTATTCGTTGTAACTTAACGCTAGTATTCGCTTTTGCTCAAGCCCGTGCCAGTGCTGAAGTCGGTGCTTATTTAATCTCTCCTTTTGTTGGTCGTATTCTTGATTGGTATAAAGCAAATCAAACTGATAGCGATTTTAGCGGTGCTAATGATCCAGGCGTACAGTCTGTTGCACATATTTATAACTTCTTCAAAAAGCATGATTATAAAACCATCGTTATGGGTGCAAGCTTTAGAAACATCAGCGAAATCCAATTGCTGGCAGGCTGTGATAGATTAACTATCAGCCCAGGGCTACTGTCAGAGCTGGCAGCAACCGATGCCCCATTAGCGCGCCAGCTAACGACTACCACTGAAACGGTTGCAGCGCCTGAGCCTATGACTGAGCAAGCGTTTCGCTGGGAAATGAACCAAGATGCAATGGCGACTGAAAAACTAAGCCAAGGCATTCGTCAATTCGCCATTGACCAAGAAAAGCTTGAAGCTATTCTAGCCGAGCTAATCTAAATCATTAACTAAGCTGAGCTCTGGATAATAAATCATTTATCAAGAGCTCAAATTAAACACATAAAAAAGCCCGCTGATTTGATTAAATCAGCGGGCTTTTTGTTCAGGTAAATATCTTAACCTTGAGTTACTTAAGCGTTTAGTAACGCATTTGCCTTAGCAACTAAGTTCTCAACGGTAAAACCAAAATGCTCTAGTAATACAGCACCCGGTGCTGACTCACCAAAAGTCGTCATGCCTAATACATCGCCATCTTGGCCAACGTATTTATACCAGAAATCACTGTGTGCAGCTTCTACGGCAATTTTAGCAACGCCCACAGGCAATACACTTTGGCGGTAGGCTTTATCTTGCAAATCAAACTGATTGGTTGATGGCATAGACACAACACGAACTTGCTTGCCTTGAGCTGTTAGTTCAGCTGCGGCATTCACCGCTAATTCAACTTCAGAGCCAGTAGCCATTAAGATTAGCTCTGGTGTTTGCGCGCACTCAACTAAGGTGTAACCACCTTTGGCAACATTCGCTAATTGATCTTTTGCACGCGGCATTGCTTTAGTGCCTTGGCGACTAAAGATCAACGCACTAGGACCTGCTTCATTGATTAACGCCTGACGCCAAGCAACGGCAGTTTCAACCTCATCACATGGACGCCACGTGGTCATATTAGGCGTCATACGCAGGTTGGCAATTTGTTCAATCGGCTGATGGGTTGGGCCATCTTCACCTTGACCAATTGAATCATGGGTATACACAAAAATACTGTGTGCTTTCATCAATGCCGCCATACGCACAGCATTACGCGCGTATTCCATAAACATTAAGAAGGTTGCACCAAATGGGATAAAACCACCATGTAGCGCAATACCATTCATAATCGCGCTCATGCCAAATTCACGCACCCCATAAAATACATAGTTACCCGCAGCGTCATCTTGCAAGCCTTTTGCGTCAGGCCATAAGGTTAAGTTGGAACCAGCTAAATCAGCAGAGCCACCCATTAATTCTGGTAATTGCTCAGCAAAGAAGGTAATGGCATTTTGTGATGATTTACGCGTTGCAATGTTTTGCATCTCATCTTGGCATTTGGCAATGTATTGATCAGCAAGCTCTGCAAAGTTACTTGGTAATGATTTAGCTGTTACGCGACGGCTAAACTCTTTACTTAATTCTGGGTGCGCTTTGCTGTACGCGGCAAACGTTTGTTGCCATGCGCTTTCTAAATCTTGACCTTTGGCTTGGCCATTCCACTCATTATATACATCTTGCGGAATTTCAAATGCTGGATGTGGCCAATTTAGTTGCTCACGAACCGCAGCAATTTCATCATTACCCAGTGGCGAACCATGACAATCATGGCTACCCGATTTATTAGGTGAACCAAAACCAATCACCGTTTTACAACAGATAAGGGTTGGTTGCTCTGGGTTACTTTGTGCTGCTTCAATCGCATTGGCAATCGCTGCCATGTTATGACCATCAACACCACGAATAACTTGCCAGCCATATGCTTCAAAACGTTTTGGCGTATCGTCAGTAAACCAGCCTTCTACTTCGCCATCAATTGAGATGCCATTGTCATCCCAAAAAGCGATGAGTTTGCCTAACTTTAAAGTACCCGCTAATGAACATGCTTCATGGGAAATACCTTCCATCAAACAACCATCGCCTAAAAAGCAGTAAGTAAAGTGATCAACAATATCAAAATGTGGTTTGTTAAATTGTGCTGCTAAGGTTTTTTCAGCAATTGCCATACCTACGGCATTAGCAATACCGGCACCAAGTGGCCCCGTTGTTGTTTCAACCCCTGGTGTGTAGCCGTACTCTGGGTGGCCTGGCGTTTTCGAATGTAATTGACGAAACTGTTTAATATCATCAATACTGACATCATAACCACTTAAGTGAAGAAGTGCATACTGCAACATTGAGCCATGACCATTTGACAATACAAAGCGGTCGCGGTTCGGCCAATTAGGGTTTAATGGGTTGTGGCGATGAAAGTTTTGCCAAAGTACCGCAGCTATATCGGCCATCCCCATCGGCGCACCTGGGTGACCTGAGTTAGCTTTTTGAACGGCATCGACAGCAAGCATGCGGATTGCATTTGCAGATTGAGAACTGGGCAGAGTCATCTGTTACTATTTCCTGTTAATATTATATTATAATTAATATCTCAAAATGTAATATAAATAGCAATCAGAAATCACCCTAACTCGCTAAAAACAGCTCATTAGGTTTCCTAATATGCAGATCTCCTAGTCATTTTCCTAGAACTTAACTATTTTTTGCACAAAGAGCAGACTATGAGAGTTTGCTGCGAACAAGCAACGAGCTCATTCAGCCTAACATACGCTGTAATAAACCATCTTTTTTTATAAACTGGTGTACAAATGCCATCACTATATGACCTGCAATAAGTACAAGCAAAGTCCATGCAATATAAGGATGTAATCCCCCTATACTGGCAAGCCATGCAATACCATCACTTTTTGCAACTAGTTGCACACCAAACACGGTTAAGCCATAGCCTTTACCCACCATATAGGCAAGACCAGTCACAGGCATTAACAGCATGCCTAAATATAATAGCCCATGCCCTACTTTTACAAAAACAGCCAACTGTTCGTCCGCAGGCGGTCGATTTACACGCTGTGAAATAAACCAGCCAAGGCGCACAATAATAAGTACCAGCAGTAATACACCAATCGATATATGCCAGGGTACAAGCACTTGACCTACCCAATGCTCGCCCTCATTAATACGATCAAATAGCTTTAACATTTGCCAAAAAATAAGCGCCGTCATCACCCAATGAAAAAACCGTGAAACCGCGCCATATTTTTCTTGTGAGTCATAAAGCATAACACCCTCCATTATTTACCTACACTTCATTCAAGATAGCCTGCTTTCGTGTTTTTAGCACCTAACAGAGCAGCACAAGAAGTAAATGAGAAATAGCTCTGGGTTACAAACGTCAAGCTTTGATTTGCGGATAAACGATAAACACCTACTTAATTGGTTGCTAAGCTACCTGTGCTGTAGGTCGTGCTTTAGTGCGAAAATGAACTGAATTTCAAACAAACCACGGTGTTAACAATCCGTCCATGGAGCTTGGTTACATCGGTCATTGCCTAAATGGATTTAGGTACTTAGATTTTGTCGGGAACAAAAATCTGCCATGACCTCACTTCCTCAGGCTGCACTCTTTACTAGATATGTCGTTTACTTTAGGCATCCTGCCCTTCGCCATAAAGGTCTGCTTCGCAGTTCAAAAATACTCCCGATATTTTTGTCGGTCCCTCGTCACCTAAGCTGCCTGTGTTGTAGGTCGTGCTTTAGCGCGAAAGCATATTGTCGCCGTAAACATCAGCAGTATGGCGTGTAGGAGAGCGCTTTAGCGCCGAAGGGTTAAAGATAGCATCGCGCCAGTCCGCGGGATACGATACCTAGCACCTAATCACTTTCTGGAACCTAACAGCTTTTTATATCACTGCTCTAAAGCGCAGCGCCTCATAACCTCTTTGTGAATACATCACTTAAAATCATCTTGCACAAAGAGAAGTGAATGAGAAGACAAAAGGTAACGAGCTGCGGCTTATCCTAGCACCAGTTCCTACGATAGTAACAGGTGCTTCTTGGTAGCTTGGTGTTTATCAATGTAGGCGTAGAGCTTGCTCACGCGAAAAGCGAAGCTTTTAAATTGTAGGTCGTGCTTTAGCGCGAAAATGAACTGAATTTCAAACAAACTATAGTGTTAACAATCCATCCATGGAGCTTGGTTACATCGGTCATTGCCTAAATGGATTTAGGTACTTAGATTTTGTCGGGAACAAAAATCTGCCATGACCTCACTTCCTCAGGCTGCACTCTTTACTAGATATGTCGTTTACTTTAGGCATCCTGCCCTTCGCCATAAAGGTCTGCTTCGCAGTTCAAAAATACTCCCGATATTTTTGTCGGTCCCTCGTCACCTAAGCTGCCTGTGTTGTAGGTCATGCTTTAGCGCGAAAGTGACTTAATTTAAGAATAACCTTCTGTGTTAACAATCCGTCCATGGAGCTTGGTCACATCGGTCATCCATGACCTCACTTCTTCGCGCTGCACTCTTTACTAGATATGTCGTTTCGGTCACTCATCACCTAAGCTGCCTGTGCGGCAGTGAACTGTTGTTAAATTAACATCGGCGTTTGAATCCATCCATGGAGCTTGGTCACATCGGTCATCCATGACCTCACTTCTTCGCACTGCGAAACTTCGTTTCGGTCACTCATCACCTAAGCTGCCTGTGCGGCAGTGAACTGATTGGTGCTCTTATTTTCATCGGTACTATTTTTCTAAGCTGCCTGTGCGGCAGTGAACAAGTCTAAGTGCAAACACTGCTTACAGCGAAATTTCTAAGCTGCCTGTGCGGCAGTGAACGTGGTCAACCGCAGACGTGGGAACCGGTGAAATTTTCTAAGCTGCCTGTGCGGCAGTGAAGCGCTCGTCAAGTTGCTTAGATGTAAAGCCACATTTCTAAGCTGCCTGTGCGGCAGTGAACCGGTAAACGACCAAGGTTGCCAACTCATTATTTTTCTAAGCTGCCTGTGCGGCAGTGAACTTTCTGAGTTAGGAAAAGACCAGGGGCCATTGTTTCTAAGCTGCCTGTGCGGCAGTGAACCTTGTGTATACGTAACAGAGGTTTTAAATACTTTTCTAAGCTGCCTGTGCGGCAGTGAACTTTAAAATGCTGGTAACTTGGTCACGAATGGTTTTCTAAGCTGCCTGTGCGGCAGTGAACAGCAAAGCGGCCAAGAGCCAGACCCAGTAGGCTTTCTAAGCTGCCTGTGCGGCAGTGAACAATGGTTGCATGGGGTGTTGGTGCAATGGTGTTTTCTAAGCTGCCTGTGCGGCAGTGAACCTTGAAGCACTGGCACTACAATTGGCCAGTGATTTCTAAGCTGCCTGTGCGGCAGTGAACTGATCTTGGTCTTGCTCTATTAGAGTTTTCAGTTTCTAAGCTGCCTGTGCGGCAGTGAACCTCATGGGCAAGTTTGAAGGATTAGAAGGCAATTTCTAAGCTGCCTGTGCGGCAGTGAACACAGGAGGATTTAAGAAGTGATCAAACGATTGTTTCTAAGCTGCCTGTGCGGCAGTGAACGGCTACCGCCGCGCCAGCATTAAAGAAATTATTTTCTAAGCTGCCTGTGCGGCAGTGAACCCGCTGATCGGCGCGTTCCTGTGCAATAACTATTTCTAAGCTGCCTGTGCGGCAGTGAACAATTTTTAAAGTGAGGATTTGCCATGAGTAATTTTCTAAGCTGCCTGTGCGGCAGTGAACTCTACATACACATGGCCGTGGTAACTTTGCGCTTTCTAAGCTGCCTGTGCGGCAGTGAACCATGGTCCATCGTGATTTTCTCTTATGTGCATTTTCTAAGCTGCCTGTGCGGCAGTGAACTCACCTTATTCGCCTTTTTGGCGTGTTGTTTCTTTCTAAGCTGCCTGTGCGGCAGTGAACACCTGTTTGTGCTGTTATTTCGTCTAGCACTTTTTCTAAGCTGCCTGTGCGGCAGTGAACAGGCCGAGTAAAGCAACGGCACCATAACCAATCTTTCTAAGCTGCCTGTGCGGCAGTGAACTATCACGGCCACGGCGATGATTTACTAGTGCTTTTCTAAGCTGCCTGTGCGGCAGTGAACTTGGTTTTCAAGCCGTTCGCTATCAACGTAACTTTCTAAGCTGCCTGTGCGGCAGTGAACGATAAGGTGAACCAGTGTAACCAATAACTAAATTTCTAAGCTGCCTGTGCGGCAGTGAACTGGGATTGCGAATTTAGCGCGGGTCAAGCGTGTTTCTAAGCTGCCTGTGCGGCAGTGAACTGTGCCAGTTATAGCTTTAGCCCAGGTTAACATTTCTAAGCTGCCTGTGCGGCAGTGAACAGACCACGTTGTATCATTTAATGGGTATGCGTTTTCTAAGCTGCCTGTGCGGCAGTGAACGGTCGAAGTTGCTCGTACACTTATCCGTAACTTTTCTAAGCTGCCTGTGCGGCAGTGAACAGTGATTCCGCTGTACACTAGCAGCTCTTCAATTTCTAAGCTGCCTGTGCGGCAGTGAACATCGGCAAGCTGGCACGTAACAGATGATCACTTTTCTAAGCTGCCTGTGCGGCAGTGAACATTTTTGGGCGAGTGATTTTGCTCGGTATTCAATTTCTAAGCTGCCTGTGCGGCAGTGAACTCAAATGCCGTTTTTGTTCGCGGTGAGCAGCATTTCTAAGCTGCCTGTGCGGCAGTGAACTGATAAGTTTAGGAAATAGGCTTTATGTTGCTTTTCTAAGCTGCCTGTGCGGCAGTGAACCTACGAGGTCAGCACAGGCCCATACATCGTAATTTCTAAGCTGCCTGTGCGGCAGTGAACTCCATATCGTTATAAAATAGCGAGTCGTAATCTTTCTAAGCTGCCTGTGCGGCAGTGAACAAAACTAAAAAACATGCTAGCACCCTTGCTATTTTCTAAGCTGCCTGTGCGGCAGTGAACCCAAACATCTTCGCAGTAGTGTTTTGTTTCCGTTTCTAAGCTGCCTGTGCGGCAGTGAACTTGCACTATGTTTTCAATTTCTTCGGGGCGCATTTCTAAGCTGCCTGTGCGGCAGTGAACGCGATATATCCTGCTCTTCTTTTCCCGCGCTTTTTCTAAGCTGCCTGTGCGGCAGTGAACGCCCTGGCACGTTTGCAAAAATAAACGTGTCTTTTCTAAGCTGCCTGTGCGGCAGTGAACATTGCAGTGCTTCGTGCTCATTTCCTAAATCTTTTCTAAGCTGCCTGTGCGGCAGTGAACACTGTACGTTAGTGGGCAAAGTGATTTTTGCTTTTCTAAGCTGCCTGTGCGGCAGTGAACAAGGCGACTTTAAAACCTTTGTTACTTTAATGTTTCTAAGCTGCCTGTGCGGCAGTGAACAACTGTTTGGCATACCCTGCAACGCCTTCGTATTTCTAAGCTGCCTGTGCGGCAGTGAACTCAAAGCTTTCAATGTTGCCTTTTTCGTCAATTTTCTAAGCTGCCTGTGCGGCAGTGAACTCTTCGACCACTTCTTTTAAATCACTACTGGCTTTCTAAGCTGCCTGTGCGGCAGTGAACATTGACGACTTTAATTACCTTGCCAGCAACTTTTTCTAAGCTGCCTGTGCGGCAGTGAACATTCACGGATAGAAACAGTGTAATCTTTATCATTTCTAAGCTGCCTGTGCGGCAGTGAACAAGGTCAGCGTCCCTAAGGTCAGCGTCCCTAATTTCTAAGCTGCCTGTGCGGCAGTGAACAATTACTTGTTGTCTTATGCGTGAATCTCTACTTTCTAAGCTGCCTGTGCGGCAGTGAACTATAGAATATCAGCATAAAAATAAGTTACAACAAGCCATTAGGTTAAATATTGCTATTTTACCTTATAAAAAACGACCTATTATAACTAATTGTTTTTATAGTAAATTTTTAAAGAGCAAAAATAAAGGGTTAAAACCAAGGTATCGTGGCGACTTTACTTAATCCATATGAATCAAACTTACCATCAATAGGTTTATCTTTTAAACTACTAAACGCAAAGAATTACACATGCTTTTTGTGCGCATCTTGAAAAAACATGGCCATAATATTGCTATCGCAATCAACTTACCGACATACTTTGTCACGATTTTTCACTAGGTGAGCTTGCAGCTCAATGGTAACCTAGGTTTAGTCACGCAAATAAGTACATAAGTAATTGTGTGACACGCCGTATTGGCCACTATTAAGGAGAGTATCTATGGACCCTATCGCGCAAATTCTCAACATGTTATTTACTGTTGAAGCGTTTTTACTTATTTTTGTTTTAGTGCTGCTAAAAAGCAGTGTTAAATTTGTCCCGCAAAACCGCGCTTGGCTCATTGAACGTTTTGGTAAGTACCAATCAACTAAGGAAGCCGGTTTAAACTTTATTGTGCCATTTGTTGATCGTATTGCCGCTGATCGCAGCTTAAAAGAGCAAGCACAAGATGTACCTTCACAATCGGCTATCACCAAAGATAATATTTCGCTTTCTGTTGATGGGGTTTTGTATTTTCGTGTACTTGACCCTTACAAAGCCACTTATGGCGTTGATGACTATGTGTTTGCGGTAACACAACTATCACAAACCACTATGCGTTCAGAGCTCGGTAAAATGGAGCTGGATAAAACATTCGAAGAACGTGATGTGCTAAATACTAATATTGTCACTTCTATTAACCAGGCCGCTGAGCCTTGGGGTATTCAAGTATTACGTTATGAAATTAAAGACATTGTGCCACCGCAGTCAGTAATGGAAGCGATGGAAGCGCAGATGAAAGCGGAACGTGTTAAGCGTGCGCAAATTTTAGAATCAGAAGGTGACCGCCAAGCAAACATTAACGTTGCTGAAGGTAGAAAACAAGCACAAGTACTTGCTGCAGAAGCCGAAAAGGCCGAACAAATACTACGTGCAGAAGGTGAAGCCCAAGCCATTACTGCTGTTGCACAAGCTCAAGCTGATGCACTGCGTAAAGTCGGTGAAGCGGCGGATACTGAACAAGGTCAAAAAGCGATTCAGTTAGACCTTGCTACAAAAGCCATTGCCGCCAAACAAGCTATCGCTAAAGAGTCGTCAGTGGTTTTATTACCCGATAACGGTACTGACGCCAGCTCAATGGTGGTACAAGCGATGTCGATTATTAATACCTTAAATACCAAACAAAAAGGTTAAGCTGTAAAGGAGCAGAATATGGAGTTCATTACCAATAATTTACCGCAAACACTGATGATTTTAGGTGTACTGGCACTGATAATTGAAGTTGCTGTACTCGGTATGTCGACCTTTATATTGTTGTTTTTGGGTATCTCATTATTTGCAACTGGCTTAATGATGAACTTCGCTTTATTAGAAGACTCATTAACCACCGCACTTTGGAGTAATACCTTAATAACCGCCGCATGCGCATTATTACTGTGGAAACCGCTAAAGCGTATGCAAGAAAACGTAGACAGCAAACAAGTGAAAAGTGACTTTGCTGAGCTTGATTTTGTGCTTAATAATGATGTTAATGAATTAGGCCTCACGACTCACTCGTACTCAGGTATCACCTGGAAACTAAAAAGTCAGCAACCACTGAGCGCCGGTACCCATGTAAAAGTGGTGAAAAAAGAAGTCGGCGTAATGTGGGTTGCAGCAATTTAGCTGATCTGCGTATGACGCTCTGAATATGCTTTATGATTTTTTACCATAAAAACTAGCCAAGTAATTCTTTTAGCGAATTACTTGGCTTATTTGTAACAAAAAATATTCGCTAAATCCGCAAAATTCTTGGCTTAAACGCAATAAATCAACGGTAAAACCACACAATTGTTAACTGCCAATGATTTAATTGACACTTAAATGTTAAAACAATTAACTGCGGTAAATAGACGCATCTTTAACCACTCGATTTGGACTTGTGTCTCGCTATAAAACTCGCTAGTTTAACCAATCAAATAATAAAAACTAAAGTAACTGTATGATCAGGGTCGAAAATCTTTGCCGTACTTATGGTGTAGGCGAAACGCAAGTCAGTGCATTAAGTAATGTTTCATTACATATCAAGGAAGGTGAATTCGTTGCTGTGATGGGGGCGTCTGGCTCAGGAAAATCTACTTTAATGAATATTTTAGGCTGCTTAGACACGCCAACGTCAGGGAGCTATTTACTCTCAGGTGAAAGTATTAAAGAGATTGATGATGTAAGCCTGTCAGCTATTCGCAATAAAAAAATTGGCTTTATCTTTCAAACCTTCCATTTGCTTACCCGTTTAAGTGCGCAAGAAAATGTCGCTCTGCCACTACGTTATACCGACACGCCAAAACAACAAGCCAGCGAACGCGCAATGGCGATGTTAGATAAAGTCGGCCTGCGCGCTCGGGCCCATCATAAACCGTTTGAAATGTCCGGTGGTCAACGCCAACGTGTTGCCATTGCCAGAGCATTAGTGAACGAGCCAAAAGTCATCTTTGCCGATGAACCCACCGGTAACCTTGATAGCAAAACATCCCATGAAATTATGGAGTTACTTTGCACGCTTCATCAGCAAGGTCATACCTTAGTGATGGTAACCCACGAAGAAGATATTGCAGCCTATGCAAAACGCATCATTCGTATGAAAGATGGCGTGGTGATTGAGGACAGCGGATGCTAACAAAACAACTAATTAAAACCAGCCTACTATTAGCACTAGGCTGCGGATCATTTTCAAGCTTTGCCCAAAACTTACTATTGAGCGGCGAACTCAAAGCCAGCGAGCAGCAACTTTTTTATGCGCCTAAATCTGATAATTGGCGAGTGCAGGTACAGTGGATGATGGAAGAAGGCGACATAGCCCAACAAGGCGATGTGGTTGTGGTGTTTGATAGTGGCTCTATCGCCAGCGAAATTGAACAAGATGAGGTGAGTTTGGAAGCCGCAAAGGAAGAGCTGGTTCGAGTAACCACCAGTAATGAAGAAAAACAAATCGAAGCCGAATTTAACTTTAAGCGCACCGAGCTATTACTGCAGCGAGCACGGATTGATGCGGCAATACCGCAGGCAAATTTAAGCACCTATGATTATCAAAAAAATCAGCTTGAACTTGAAAAGGCATTGATCAATAGACAAAAATCATCCGCAGAACTGCTCCAAGTTAAGACTGAAAATAAAGTCGCTCACAATAAGCAACTACTCACCATTGAGCAATTGGAAACCAATTTACAATACAATAAAACACAACTAGCCAGTATGAGTATTAAAGCACAGCGAACAGGCCCTGTGCTTTATGCTAATCACCCGTGGAATGGCGAAAAAGCCTTTGTTGGCATGACAGCACAGCCAGGTTGGAAAATTGCCGAAATTCCCGCCATGAGTGAACTGTATATTGAAGCTTGGGTGCACGAAATTGATTACCAAAAGCTCACGCTCGGTCAACAAGCGCAGTTACTATTTGATGCCTATTTACAGCAACCATTGCAAGCCAAGTTAACTGAAATATCAACTCAGCCAGAAGAGCGACTGCAGTGGGGTAAGGACGCCTATTTTAGAGCCCGCTTTAATTTCAGCGCCTCAGGGTTAAAGTTATTACCCGGCATGAGCGCAAAACTGACGATAGGAGCGAGTGCAGATGAATAACAATGCCCTCTATTTTAAAACGCTATTAATAAGCACGGCGCTGTTATTAAGCGCCTGTAATAAGCAAAGCGAGCAAAACTTCAGCGTTAAAAGCAGTGATATTGTGCTGAACGTTAAAGCGAATGGCGAATTAGAGTCATCAACCAGTGCAATCATTGCGCCGCCTGCCGTGGCTCGGATGTGGCAATACCAGATAAAAACCATGCAACCTGAAAACAGCCATGTAAAAAAAGGCGATGTGGTGGTGTCGTTCGACGATAAACAAGTTCGTGACAAACTAATCGATAAACAAGGCGATCTAGAGCGCGCTAAAAAACAACTTGAGAACGCCCAAAACAAAGAGTTAATAAAAGAGCAAGAACTGACTCTGCAAGTGGCCGAGATGAAAATGAACTACGATAAAGCCAAACGTAAAGCTGAAATAGTTGATAATTCACGCTCTGAGGTCGAACGGAAAAAATCACAAATTGATTTTACCATTGCCAGTAACGACTTGACCCTTGCGAAAAGCAAACAAGCGTATCAACAACAAAGCAAAGAGCTCAATTTAAAAATGCTGCAAAGTAAAGTCGCTCGTCTACAAAGTGAAGTTGATGGCTACTTACAAGATATTGCACGACTGAAAGTAAAAGCACCGATAGATGGGCTGGTGATTTATAAAACCAATTATGAAGGTGAAAAGTCATCAATAGGCGAAAGCGTACAATTTGGTCAACCCGTTATTGAGCTTGCAGTGCTTAAAAATATGCAAGTAAAAGCGCAAATAGACGAGCCAGATAGCGGTAAAATTGCCCCAGGCCAAGTGGTTAAAATTACCATAGATGGCAGTACTGAAATCGTGGTGTCAGGTAAAATTGCCAGCTTAGGCCGAGTGTTTAGAGAAAAATCACCACAAGATAAACGCCGTATTGTTGATGCCATCGTCAGTATTGACAACCTTGATACCAGTGTTATTCGCCCAGGCCTTACAGCGCGTTTAGAGATCACCACCGCTGCGCTAACGCAGGTGTTAAGTATTCCACTAGCAAGCATACAGTATGACCAACAAGGGCCTTATGTTGTAACCACTGAAAATAATAAACAATTTATAGAGATCAGCCACTTTACCGATAACCTTGCCGTGGTTAAAAGCGGTTTAAAAGCAGGTGACGAGGTAAAATTATGAACATAAAGTTGAGTCTAAGCTTACTTGGTATCATAATATTGAGCGGTTGCTCAAAAGAAAACACAGTACAAAACGCGCTGACTTATACTGTCAGTAAACATCAATTTGCCACGGTTGTTGAAGCTAAAGGCCACCTGATTGCGGCGAATGAAACCATTATTAGTGCCCCCGCTTCAACACGAGGACCGCAAACCTTAGCCTGGCTGATGCCTGAATACAGCCAAGTTAAAAAAGGTGACGTGATTGCCCGCTTCGACGGCGAACAAATGCGTCGTCAAAGCCAAAGAAATACCAATAAGGCTGCCTTAACCGCACAAGATTTAGCACAAAAATCCGCTGAAATAGATAAAGACAAAGCGATTTTAAACCATGACATTGTATTGGTGAATGAAGAAAAGCAATTTGCCGAAGACTACTCGATTGAAGATGAGCGTATTCGTTCAAAGCTGGATATCTTAGAGTCACAACAAAACGTTGAGTTCTTAAATGCTAAGCATGATTACTATGATTGGCAAACAGGCCGCTTTGAGCAAAGTGCCGCTGGTGAGCTGATGCTATTAAAAATGCAAGAGAATCAATATAAACAAAAGCTTGCAATGCTCAACACGAACTTATCCCAGCTGGAAATTATTGCCCCACATGATGGCCTGTTAACTCATAATAGCAATTGGCGCGGCGAAAAACCCCGCGCCGGTGAAACCTTATGGCCAGGGCAAAAAATAGCCGCACTGCCTGATGTTAGCCAAATGCAATTAATGTTGTATGTGTCTGAGCGTGAAGCCATTGATTTAGCCGCCGGACAAACATTGCAATTTCAACTGATTGCTTTGCCAACGCAACAATTTAGCGGTGAGTTAATTGAGGTATCGCCGTTTCCTAAGTCGATTAAACGCGGCGATCCACAAAAGTATTACGAACTAAAAGCCAATATTACTGCGCAAACCGCTGCACTGCGCCCTGGGTTAAAGCTCAATGCACGTATTTTAGTTACTCCACAAAGCGAGCGTTTAGTGGTACCTAAGCAAAGTGTGTTTACTGAACAAAATGCCCATTATGTTTATGCCGAAAAAGCAGGGGAATTTATAAAAACAGCCGTCACATTAGGTAAACATAATCTGAGTCATGTTGAAATTCTGGACGGCTTAGCAAGCAATGATGTGGTATCACTGATAGATATAAAGGACATCTAATGAAGTATTTAAGTTTATTTATCGACACCACCTTAGAGCTTGCTCAGCACAAACTGCGCACCCTACTCACTCTATTAGGGATGATTTTTGGGGTGGGTGCTGTAATAGCCATGCTAAATATTGGTGAAGGCGCAGAGCGCGAAGCAATGAAAATGATTGACTCCATGGGCTTATATAACCTTATAGTTAATACTAAAGAGTTTGATGAAAAAGAGTTAAAAGAGCAGCGAAAGCACTCCGCAGGCTTGAGCTTGCGTGACGCCGAAGTTGCCCACGACTCGCTGCCATTTATAACCGCTTTTGCCGCGCAGAAAAACATCGAAACCTATCATATTTTTAGCCAATATAATAACAGTGATAGCCGTGCGGTGGGGGTCAGCGCTAATTATTTTCAGCTGTCTCATTTTGAGCTATTTCAAGGTCGGGCGCTAAATCAAGCCGATGAGCAAAACTTTGCACAAGTGGCTTTACTAGGCGCCAATACCGCTAAACAGTTATTTCCACTGGGGGATGCGCTTGGCCAGCAAATCAAGATTAACCATTTATGGTTTGAAGTGATTGGTATTTTACAAGCGCCCTATTTAAAGAAAAAAGAATTCCAAGGGGTAAAACTCGGTAACGAGCAAAACCAAGTGTTTATTCCTTTGAGCACGGCTTTGCATCGTTTTGAGAGTGGCCTACTTGATAGCGAAGTGAGCAGTTTAAAACTGGCAATTGATAAATCGGTTGATCCTATAGTGGCCGCGCAAGCGTTAGCGCACTTATTAAAAAATCGCCACAGCGATATCGACGATTTTGAACTAGTAATACCTGCGGCGTTATTGGCGCAACAAAAACAAACGCAGCAGATTTTTAATATTGTCATGTCCTGTGTGGCCGGTATTTCCTTGTTGGTCGGCGGTATCGGTATTATGAATATCATGCTGGCCACTGTGCTTGAGCGCACTAAAGAAATTGGTTTGTTACGTGCCGTTGGCGCCACCCAAAAAGACATTCGCGTTCAATTTATTGCCGAGAGCTTTACCATTTCTATTTTAGGTGGCCTACTGGGTGTGGTATTTGGTATTGGTTTGTCTGAAATTATCTCAATGTACTCGCAGTGGGCAGTATCGTGGTCAATGACCGCCATCGTGCTGTCGTTTAGTATTTGTGCGCTAGTCGGCCTTATTTTTGGTGTATATCCGGCAATCAAAGCGTCACAACTTGATCCAATTGAAGCACTACAAAGTGATTAACTTAAATGTTAGTCGTTAAAGGAGACAATTCGGTGAACAGCAACAAACACGCCCTTGTTGTAGAAGGCGGTGCTATGCGTGGTATCTTTGCCACTGGTGTACTGGATACATTTTTAACAGCTCAATATCAGCCATTTAAACAGTGCTTTGGGGTCTCTGCGGGAGCAACTAATATTGCCGCCTATTTATGCGGACAACACAAGCGTAATCATGCGGTGATCACTGACTACTCTTGTCGGCCTGAGTTTATCAATTTAACGCGCTTTATCCGTGGTGGTCACTTGTTTGATTTAGATTGGTTGTGGCAAATCACAATAGCCGATATGCGCTTAGATTTAGCAGCATTTGCTAAGCAGCAAAGTGAGTTTTTTATCGTGGCAACCGATATCGCCACAGCAACGGCGCAATATTTAAAAGCAACACCTGAGCAGATGGAGCAACAACTCAAAGCTTCATGTGCGATACCTATCGCCTATCGTAATTACCCTGAAATTGATGGCATTGCTATGACCGATGGCGGTGTTGCAGATTCAATTCCTGTGCGCAAAGCGTTTGCTATGGGAGCCGAAGAAATCACTGTGGTGTTATCGCAACCTCTTGGTTATCGAAAAAAACCCAGCAAAGCGCCTTGGCTTACTGAAAAGCTTTATAAAGCTCATCCTGCGCTTGCTCGTGCCTCTATAGCACGTGCCGATAACTACAATGCCAGTATCGACTTTATCCATAACCCACCTGCTGGGTGTAAAATCAACATTATTGCGCCACCCGCTAATTTTAAAGTGGGCCGTACCACCAAAAACTATAAAAAGCTCAGTGCAGGCTATGCAATGGGAATTACAGCGGCAGCGCAATACTTGCAAAACATACAGCCATAGAACAATGATTTTGTTTATAAAACGTCGAGTGTGCTGCTTATTATCGTGCTGATATTGTCACAAAAACGACGCTGAGCCAAAGCGTGTAAAAAACGTATCAAGTTAGACCGTACCTTGTCGTTCGTACTCTATTAATGACAAGGTACGCTCACCACAGCGTTATATTTTAAACTCATTAACTTGTTGTTGTAGCATACTCGCTAGTAACGCCAGCTCTTGCGATGCTTGCGCATTTTGCTGCGAACTTTCACTCACTGAGGCAATACTGGCACTAAATTCGTTGATATTACTGCTTAATTCATTAGCGACCATTTTCTGCTCTTCAGTAGCAGTTGACACTTGCGTGTTCATATCGGCAATTTCGGTTACTTCTTGGTTTATTTCAGTGAGCACCTGTGAGGAATATTGCGCATGCTCGACACTTTCTTGGGCGCTACTTTCGGCGTTGCCCATAGCAACAACCGCTTGTTGAGCCATACCTTGTAGCTTGCTGATCATTTCATTAATGCTCGCAGTGGCTTTTTGGGTGTTATGAGCAAGTTGCCTTACTTCATCGGCAACCACAGCGAAACCGCGGCCGGAATCCCCTGCTCTTGCCGCTTCAATCGCAGCATTTAAAGCCAGTAAATTAGTTTGCTCTGCGACACCTTGGATCATCATTACCACCTGATTGATATCATTGGTTTGCGTATTAAGATCGGTTATTAATTGTGTATTTGTATTTACTAGCTGAGATAACATTTGGATTGAGTTAATGTTATCTGCTACAGCTTGCTGCCCTTGTTGTGCTTTACTATCTGCATTAGTGGCTTTTTCTGATGTGGCCATCGCATTTTGTGCCACTTGCTCAATCGCACTACTCATTTGCGTAATGGCTGTCGCAATCATTGCCGACTGTTGCTCTTGCTCTGTTGCAGTTGAGGCAACTTGCTCGCTAATTGAGTTCATTTCTTCTGCCGCAGAAGATAAAGTCAAGGTTGCCCCAGACACATCGGTTACTAAGGTATGTATACGTGACAACATATTATTAAAGTTTCGCGCAGTATCGGCAATTTCATCCTCGCCAAGTACATTAGCTCGTATTCGCAAGTCGGCATTATTTGCAATTTGCGTAATGGTATCGCGCAGCGCCATCAATGGATTTTGAATAGAGCGATAAATAAAATAAGCAATGGCTAACAGCAAAAAAATCAACAGTGCGACTGATAATTTCATCACTAGACTCACTAACGCAAAGTTTTCGTCGGCTTGTTTTTTAAAGTGATTCGCTTCGTTTAATTGCAGCTCTATTAAAGCTTGATAACTTGCGCTTAACGGATCGAATACATTATATAGATCAGTAACAAACTGTTGTTGAGAAAGGGAGTCAAAGGTCCCATTACGTATTTGACTTAACAAGTTTTCAAGGTGCTGTTGAACAGGAGCCAGCTTTTGCTCAACAGTCGCCGTTAAGCCTTTTTCTTTGTTGGTTAACTCCGTACTAAGATAATTGTCCCACTCTTTATCGGCAGTATTTTTGGCTTTTTCAACAGCGCTCAACAATGCAGCTTGAGTCACCGTGCCCGCCCTATATTTATGAAATAAATCAACAATATTAACGGCATAGTTATCGGATACCGTTTTTATCTGCTTCAACGGTACGACACGATTATTGTATAAATCATCAATTCCTTTGACTAATCCTCCCATAGTGTTAATCGAAAATATCGCAGTAATCATAAAAATTATTACCGGTAAAATTGCTAACACAATCAAACGAGAACGAACCAAGTAGTTATTTAACATAGTATTCCAACGACTGCCCCTGTAAAAATTAAAGTATAATACTTAATTTGCAAGCTTCTCGTTATTTTGTAATCTTTTTTGCAATAATTAATCTGTATTTAGCTTTTCTGTTAATGTTGAACTAGATTATAAAAGAATATAGAAAGTGTAATTTTAATGGGGTTTGATCATGGCTAAAACACTGATCCGAGCATGTACATATTTAATCGTTTTTGCCTTTGGTTTTGCTGCAGGTATATATGCTTTGCCAATATTAACAGCACCTGACGGCCCCAGCCAATTAGAGCTCGCTAACCATGCACAGCAGGCATTATACAAAGGTGAGTTTAGAGATGATCTGGCAGGCTCCGATAGCTTTCATTATGGCGTTGGCGAAGTTCGGTTGACTAATAGCGCGATTTCTTTTGCTGGTACATTAAGCCCAGGCCCGGATTATCAATTGTATTTGGCCAATCGTTTTATTGATAATGAAGCTGATTTTTTGGCTTATAAAGGCACTATGACACGTGTTGCCAGCGTTAAAACTTTTGACGACTTTTTGGTGACAGTGCCGCAAGGAATAAATATTGCTGACTTTAATACTGTGATTGTCTGGTGTGAAAGTTTTGAACAATTTATAACCGCGGCTCAGTACCAATAAAAAAGTAATGGGAAACAACTGCTTTAAAATAACGAAGAGTAGCGGCACAGACTATGCGCCAGCTTACTATAGTGTAAAAACACTATCAGCCAACGACCTTAGCGGGTCGGTTCAAAACCATCATAGTGTGGGATATCGGCATTTATTTGCTCCCAATTCGCTTTTGAGCTGACAAAATTATGACTAATTGGCCGCTCTGTAATATCACTATCGAGCACACCGAGACGTAGCCTTAGTCTGCGGATATCATCAAGGTTTTCACTGTAAATTGGGCTGCCACATGCACTACAAAAATAGCGGATACGCCCTGGTTTAAATTCAAAGCTGCTTAACCACTCATTGCCTTTGATTACTTTAAAATCAGCACGATTAATAAACCCGTTAGTAGCAAATGAAGTACCACTGGCTTTACGACACAACGAGCAGTGGCAATGAATAATACTGTCGATTGGGCCATCAATTTGAACCGCTACTTTTTTACACAAACAACTTCCTTGGTACATTCACTTCTCCAATTATTTTTTTTAAAATATAGCATAAGCACCCTGTTTTCAGTACAAAAAAAGCCGCCTTTGGAGAGGGCGACTTTGGAGAATAACAGTCATGGGTGTATGGCTGCTAAATCATAAACATATGGCTGCTAAATCAAGAGTCGTTAAGCAGCTTCAGCGCTTTGCTCACTGTGGCGAATTAAATAATCAAACGCCCCTAAACTTGCCGTTGCACCACTGCCCATAGCAATGATGATTTGTTTAAATGGTGTATTCGTTGCATCCCCAGCCCCATATACGCCAGGTAACGATGTGGCACCTTTCGCATCAACTAAAATTTCACCAAATTGACTGAGTTCAAGTTCAGCATCTTTTAGCCATTCAGTATTTGGTATTAAACCTATTTGTACAAAGATACCTGCCAGCGTTAACTCTTTGCTATCGCCCGTCACACGATCAGTGTAAGTCAGTCCAGTTACTCGCTTACCATCACCGAGTACTTCTGTCGTCTGCGCATTCTTAATAATAGTAATATTTTTTAAGCTTTTCGCTTTACGAATAAGCACTTCGTCGGCCCGCAAGGTATCAGCAAACTCAAGCACGGTAACGTGTTCAACGATATTTGCTAAATCAATGGCGGCTTCAATGCCCGAATTACCACCACCAATTACAGCAACCGGCTTACCTTTAAATAATGGCCCATCACAATGTGGACAATAGGCAACACCATGCCCACGATACTGTTGTTCTCCAGCTACGTTCATCTCCCGCCAGCGCGCCCCTGTGGCAAGCACTAACGTCTTAGCTTTAAGCGTAGCGCCGTTTTCTAGCGTAATTTCATAGCCATTATTAGCACGCTGAAGATTGGCTGCGCGTTGGTTATGCATTACATCTACGTGGTATTCTTTAACATGCTCTTCAAGTTGAGCAACCAGTTTTGGTCCTTGCGTAGCTTGAACTGAAATAAAGTTCTCAATTGCTAAGGTATCGGCAACTTGGCCACCAAATCTATCCGCAACTATGCCTGTATTAAGCCCTTTACGCGCTGAATAAATTGCCGCCGATGCACCAGCGGGACCACCACCGACAACCAGTACGTCAAATTGCGCTTTCTCACTGAGTGACGCCGCTTGGCGTGCAGCACCTTTTGCATCAATTTTATTTAGAATGTCAGTCAGGCTTAACGCACCTTGGCTAAATGGCTGGCCGTTTAAGTACACAGCTGGTACAGCTAAAATATTGCGCTCTTCAACTTCGTTTTGAAATAATGCCCCATCAATCATAGTGGCTTTAATTTGGCTATTGGTAGCGGCCATGGTATTGAGTGCCTGTACAACTTGCGGGCAGGTTTGACAGCTTAAACTAATGTAAATTTCAAAATTAAGCGCTTGATCCAGTGATTGTATTTGTTCAATGTCTTCAGCCTTCGCTTTGCTTGCGTGGCCGCCGCTGTGTAATAAGGCTAACACTAAACTTGTGAATTCATGTCCCATTGGTACACCTGCAAAGGTGATATGGGTATCTTTTTCAGTGGAATGAACAACCATAGAAGGACGGCGAGCGTCAATATCAGGGTTGTTCGATACTGTAAATTTATCGCTTAACGATGCGAGATCGTGAGCTAAATTTGCTAATTCTGTTGATTTTTTGCTGTCATCCAAGGCGATAAGCAGCTCAACAGGTTGAGTAAGCGATTCAAAATGACTTTTTAATTGATTCTTAATGTTGTTGTCTAACATGGCTCTGCCCTTGTTTTCAGCAAAAAGTAACCCACCACACAGGTTAATGTGCTTAAACTTAAAGTAGTATGGTGGGAATTTTTAGCGCTGCCTAAAAGCAGCGCTTAATGTAGCTTAGCTACAGGCAAGTTAGATCTTGCCAACTAGGTCAAGTGAAGGAGCAAGTGTTTCTTCACCTGGCTGCCAAGAAGCCGGACATACTTCACCATCGTGAGTTGCAATGTATTGTGCAGCTTGAACTTTGCGAACTAATTCTTTCGCACTACGGCCAATACCTAAATCATGTGTTTCAATGATTTTGATTTCGCCCTCAGGGTTCATTACAAACGTACCACGCAGTGCAAGGCCTTCGTCTTCAATCATTACACCAAAGTTACGTGTAATACGCCCTGTTGGGTCGCCAATCATTGGGTAAGTGATTTTACCGATTGTATCTGATGTATCGTGCCATGCTTTATGAGTGAAGTGCGTGTCAGTAGACACTGAGTAAACTTCTACGCCCATTTCTTGAAGCTGTGCGTAGTGATCTGCAACATCACCTAATTCTGTTGGGCATACAAATGTAAAGTCTGCAGGGTAAAAGAAGAAGATTGACCACTTACCAAGTACATCTTTTTCAGATAGCTCTACAAAGTCACCATTGTGGTATGCAGTTGCGTTAAAAGGTTGGATTTTTGTGTTAATTAATGAAGTGCTCATAGTATTCCTCATTGGTATATTGAAAAGTAATAACAACACAGGCTGCTGTGTTGGCTTGAGTAATACAATAAGGTGTTTAAAGCATTTAATAAAATTGATTGTTTAGATTAGTTCAATCTATTTTTAGGATTGAACTATTTATTTACGGCATTCGTATTTTCTTTGTTGTTCATAATGCTGCTACAATAGCGGCGCTTATAATATGCAAACAAGGGCAAGCTGTTATGGAAAAATTTGTTAACCACATTCAACTTGGCTATCTAGGGCTACTGCCCTTTTTAGGCTGTGTTGCTTGGCCGCTTTTATTAGGAAGTAATAGCGTAAACTTAGAATTTTTCACTTTTTATAGCATCGCAATATTAGCTTTTATGGCAGGTAATTTATGGCGGGCAGGTTCACAAAGTTATAGTGACGCAATAAAAGCAGTCGTACCGGTTATTCCTATCCCCTTCTTATCATTTTTACCGACTGAATGGATGTTAGCTTGGTTGGGTCTTAGCTTTTGGCTAGTACTCGTATTTGAAAAAACCAGTCCACAATGGCAGAGCTACCATGCTGATTATCAAAAAATGCGCTTTGTGTTAACGTCAGTGGTCTTCGTCTGTCATGTTTTTGTGATTGGTATTAGTTTATACCCTAACTAACTCGCCCTTTAAAGCGGATTAATGTACCATCCGAGCTCTGCTTTTTGAGGATAAACTATGATCGACCAATTACGCCAACAGCTTGATCAACTTGGTGAAAACTATGTTGAGAAAAACGCTCATTTCAAAATTAAAGTGATCCCTTTTTTTTGTGCGATTCAAATAAAAAAAGACCATAACAGCGAAGGTCGATTATCGTTTTATTCCAATCAATGGCTTGAAATTGCCTTAGTGGTACTGCTTTTACTGTTTGGCTTAATGCTTTTTGATGTCGACGCGGGCTTTACCCATGGTCCGATCCACATCGCGTTTGCAGTACTCATTACCTTTAATTTAATCATCAAACAAATTGCCATTGAAGGTCTTAAAACACGCTTGGCTTTTTGTCGTTTAGTTGATCATAATTCTAAAAAAACACCTTTAGAATAATGTATTTAAATCCAAATTGGCGGATCCTCACGGTAGGCGATGGTGATTTATCGTTTTCTTATGCTTTATTCACTGCTATAAAACCAACCAAGTTGGTCGCTTCTACCTATGATGATGCAAGCACGCTTACCGCAAAATATGCTGATAACGCATTAACTGCACTTGAAGCAAGTAAAGTAACGGTCCTCAATAGTTTTGATGTAACGGATCCACAAGCGTGGCAACGCTTAAATGGCGAGTTATTTGATGTGGTGGTTTTTCAGTTTCCACTTATCCCAGCATTTGTTGGTGAAGCGGCCTTTCGTGAAAATACTGTCAGTATAAATACACTTAACCGCGCGTTACTGCATCAATTTCTTAAATACGCGACTGACTTTGCCCTCGATAGCAATGGACCTATGCTTTGCTACATCACATCTAAAGATGTAAAGCCTTATCGCGAGTGGAATATTGAAGGCAGTTTAAATAACGGTTTAACCTCACATTACCTTGGTCAGATGCCATTTGATATTAGCCTATTTCCAGGCTATAAAATTCGTAACGTTGACCGCGATAAACACGTCAAAGACACCAGTGGTATTAGTTATGTTTTTAGCCCTAAAGCAACGCCCGAAGTAAAAAGTAAGTTAACCATGCCAGCGTACTTAGATGATCACAGTTGTGCGCTGTGCCGTGTTGGCCCATTTCACGGCGAAGAAGATAAACAAAAACACTTATTAGCCAAAAAGCATCAACAAATGTTAGCCTTTGAGGCAGACTGGCAAGCTTGGCTTGCACAATTTAATCATCGGGAGTAGCTATGAACTTTGTAATCGTCGGTACCAATTTTATTAGTGATACTTTACTTGCAGCGGCAAAGACCGTCAGCGAATTTACGCTTTATGGCGTGTGCTCACGAGCCACTAAAAGTGGCGAAACTTTTTTAGCTAAACATGCAATCAGTGATGCAAAAATATTTACCAATATTGAACAAGTGTGTGCCGATGAGAATGTTGATGCGGTGTATATCGCTGCCCCCAATAGTTTGCATAAAAACTATGCTGTAGCGTGTTTAAATGCAGGAAAACACGTATTAGGTGAAAAACCGGCTGCCGCGAATAGCCAAGAATTAGCTGCAATTTTAACCGCAGCAAAACACAATAATCGCCTCTACATGGAAGCGATGATGACCACTCATCTACCAAATTTCTCTGTATTACGCCAAGCAATTGAGAAAATTGGCGTTCCTCGTAAATACATTGGTCAGTACAGTCAATACTCATCCCGCTATGATAAATACAAAAATGGCGAACGTCCGAACACTTTTTTACCTGAGTTTGCCAATGGTGCCCTGGTCGATTTAGGGATTTATCCGTTGTATATTTTAATTGCGCTTTGGGGCACACCAAACAGTGTACAAGCCAGCGGTGTATTACTTGACACTGGCGTTGATGGGGCCGGTGATGTGTTACTAAATTACAGTGATAAGCAAGCGGTGATCAGTTATTCGAAAATATCTCAGGGTGATAACTTTACCGAGATCCAAGGTGAACAAGGCCGTATTAGAATCGAAGCCGTTTCGCTGTTAAAACGTATGCAGTTTATCGCCAACGATGGCACTGTTAAAGAGTTATCACAGCCATTTGACGAACACTTTATGCGTCACGAAGTGACTCATTTTATTGCCATAGCCAACGCAGGACAGCTCGAATCACCGATCAATACTCATCAACTAAGTATCAGTGTGATGGCTGTACTTGATAAAGCAAGACAGCAACTTGGCGTTATTTATCCTGCCGATCGACTATAAGCCAGAAAATATATTCGCGTGCAAATAGTGCCTCAAACTATTGAGGCTTGCCGATTTTGTTGCCTCTTTTACAATAGCCTTTTGACGTACTCACTAATTTAATGCATCGCCAAACCTTCCTAGTTCGCAAATAAGACCTATGAATTCTTTAGTTAATTGAAATTATACTCTATAGTTATTTAGCATTATTATTAAATAGCAGCAGAGGCAATTTTGACAATTAGATTAATGCTTAGAACCGTTTTTGCTCTAGCAATCACAATTGCAGCTGGGCTACTGATCATCATATTGCTGTTAAAAACAGGATTATCTGATAGTCAACAATCTGCTCAACAACGCTATCAACTCAGTCATTTTGCCAATCTTGCTTCATCCAATTCGATTAAATTAACAGAGCTTGCTCGCCAATATGTGGTTACCCTTCAGCCAAGTTATAAAAATGAATATTATCACCTTGTGAAACAGCTAGGCGGCACTGAGCCATGGTTAGATGATCGTAAGAAATCTTATCTCGACCGCCTTAAAGAATTTAATGTTAATGAACAACAAGTAGCGCTGCTAAATAAATCAAATGCACTTTCTTTAAAACTAGTCGAGACTGAAGAGCTTGCTTTTCAGCTAATAAGTAACTTTGTTGGTAAGAGTCCTTCGTTATTGAGCTCGTCAGAGTCAAAACAATGGATGCAAGCAATCGCGCTACTCACTGATCAACGTTATATGGATGAAGTGGCTAAGATCCAAGCCCCAGTACAAGCTTTCTTGACTGCTATACAAAACAGTAGTTTGCAAGAAGTTGAGAGCAACAATAACCGCGTAGCCAATTTAAGTCTGATCAGTATTGTGCTGGTATTAGTTATAATCACTATTTTAGTTTTATGCTACTTGCAGCTTGAGAAGCGTGTAATAAAGACAACGACACTATTAGTTAATGAAGCACAACGCATAGCCGATGGTGATTTAACACGCAAAATTATTCACACTGGTAACGATGAAATTGCTGAGTTATCAGCCAGTTTTAATATTATGATCGATAAATTATCCACGTTACTGTCAGAAATTAACTCGCAATCTCAACAGGCCCAAATTGCTGCCAACGAGCTAGATTCTATTGCACAGCAGGCAAAGCTGCTTAACGACGAGCAGAGTCAAGCAATTGAGGTGATCTCAAGTTCAGTATATGAAAACTCCACCGCAGTCAAAGAAGTATCAAAAAACTGCTCTGAAGCGGCTCAAAATGCAGGAGATGCGGATGCTAAAACACAAGCTGGAATCGATGTCGTTAATCAGAGTATTCATTCTGTCGAATCGGTTGCTGAAATATTAACCGAGTCAATCAATGATTTGAATGACCTCGAATCGTCTGTCAACGAAGTAGCGGTGATCTTAAATGTGATCAGCAATATTGCTGAACAAACTAACCTATTAGCTCTTAATGCTGCAATAGAGGCAGCACGTGCGGGCGAACAAGGTCGAGGCTTTGCTGTGGTTGCCGACGAGGTACGCACATTAGCGAGTAGAACACAAAGCTCAACTGTTGAGATACAACAAAAAATCAATAGCTTACAGTCTGCAAGTAACGCTGTTACCGAACGGATCCGTAGCAGTGATGCTCGGGTTAAAGACGCGGTAGCAAACTCAGAAAAAGTGGGCTTAATGCTCAAAGAAATAAGCACCCAAGTGCGCTTAATTTCAGATGCAAACCGAACCATTGCAGCTGCATCCGAGCAACAAGCACAAGTAACCGAAGATATCGCTGAACGCTTAACCGGTATTCAAGATGCCAGTATGCAATCGCAGTCGCAAACCGCACAGATCTCATCTTCATCTAGCGAACTTGCCCAAGTGGCGGTTAATTTAAATACACAAATAAGTAAGTTTAAATTAAGTTAGTATCACTTGCCAAAGCAATCGTTATTTATACTCAAACCACTATATTTAACTTAAGGCTACGCTGAGGCAAGAGTATAAAAATCGCAGTTTACTAAAGCGCAGTGGACGCCTCATCATAATTAAAAATTTTTACCGCAAAAGCTTAGCCCCGTTCTCAAAAAGCGCGTAGAATCTCCGCCAATAACCTTTTGCACTACTATAAGGACTGTAATGCAACGCACAATTCCTCCTTTTTTCATTGCTGTTATCTGTGTATTACTTGCCATGGTGACTATTCAGTCAGGCGCTTCAATTGCTAAGCAACTATTTCCATTAATTGGCCCTGAAGGGACAACCGCACTTCGTTTAGGTTTTTCAGCAACGATATTATGCTTGGTGTTTAAACCTTGGCGCGCTTTTCCGCCACTGGGTCAACGCATGCCAATTATTGTTTATGGCTTATGCTTAGGCGGTATGAACATTTTTTTTTACTACGCCATTGCGCGTATTCCATTAGGGATTGCGGTCGCCCTTGAATTTACCGGCCCGTTAGCGGTGGCACTGTTATCATCGCGACGAAAGCGAGATTTATTCTGGGTCGCTTGTGCTATCTCGGGGATCGTAATGTTACTCCCGGATATGAAAGGTGAAGAGAGTCTCGATCTACTGGGCGTGATTCTGGCACTGGGTGCTGGTGCTTGCTGGGCGGGCTATATCTTATTTGGCAAAAAAACGGGGAATCAAAGCTCTGGCGGAATGACCGTGGCGCTTGGTATGAGTGTGGCGGCACTTATATTAGTTCCTTATGGTGCTATTTCTCAAGGTAGTGCACTACTAAGCTGGGAAGTGATCCCTTTAGGCTTGTTAGTTGCGATTATGTCAAGTGCCCTACCTTACACGCTGGAAATGGTTGCACTGCGTAATATGCCAGCGCAAGGTTTTAGTATTATGATGAGTTTGGAGCCTGCGATTGCAGCAATGGCTGGATTTATAATTTTAGCTGAGTTGCTGAGTATTTGGCAGTGGCTGGCGATTTTATTAGTGATCATTGCATCGGTTGGCAGTTCAATGTCTACAAGTAAAGACAGCAACTAACAAACCAAAAAAGACGCAGAGAAAATATTATTTATAAAGCTAAATGTTGATTTATATTAATCAAAGGGGAGTAACGTGTTTAGACAATACGATTACCCCCAGCATTTTTTGCAACATACATTGCTTGATCTGCATGTTGAATAAGTTGTTGTTCATTCTCGCCCATTTCAGGATAACTGGCGATACCTATACTGACTGAAAGCTGTAATGTATGTTCATCTATCACAAAAGCTTGTTCGCACTCTCTGCGGATTTTTTCAGCTGTTTTATGTACGTCTGAGCGTAAGCTAATTCCGTGCAGTAAAACTAAAAACTCGTCGCCACCTAAACGCCCAACAGTATCAGAACTTCGAATACACCCTTGCAGCCGAGCTGCAATGGCTTGCAATAATCGATCACCACATTGATGCCCATATGAATCATTAACTTCTTTAAAACCATCAAAATCTATAAATAGTAGCGATAATTCAACCTGCTGTCGGTCAGCTTTCGTTAATGTTGATTGAATACGGTCAAGTAACAACATACGATTAGGTAGCCCCGTTAGCTGATCATGTCCCACCATATGTTGTAATTGCTTTTCAAATTTTTTACGCTCAGTGATATCATGAGCAACAGCGATTCTGAACTGATGTGAGTCAGACCAGCGGACAGACCATAATATATGCACCACTCGCCCGTCTTTTCTTACCCAACGATTTTCAAAGCGCGGTTTAGAGCCCCCAGATAATAACGTATTTACTGCGTCAAGCGTGATCTCAATATCTTCTTTATAAACAAAGTCGAGCATTGGTTTACCAATGACTTCAGCAGGCTCGTAACCAAAAATGTCTTTAAAAGCCGCGCTCACAAACACAAATATCCCTTGTTTATCAACCACGCAAACAGCGTCAAGCATCAGTTCTAGTACATCAGTGAGACAAACCACCCCGGTATTTTTCATTCAACTCCATGCCTCAAGCAGTAAAATTGCAGACTTCATTATTTACAGTACACATCACTTAAGTAACTAATCATTGCGTAATAGTGTAGCAAGTATCTTAGGATACGATTCATTGTTGTTGAGATCTATAAAGAAATAATAATATATTGCGATAATAAAACTAATCATAGTGTGTTTTATCAAATACCACATTAAAAATACATACAAATATCAGGCCACGTTATGTTTATCTGCCAGTAAACTACTTTTATTATGCTTTAATGCTCAATACGCCGTCGCCAAACATAGCTTGAAAAGCGTGATATCTGCAATAAACTAGCTTATTCTTTAATCTGGCTCTTTCCAACCGCATTAACAACCGCCTCTTCAATTGAATGTAATTTAAATGGTTTTGAAATAAACATGTCCATGCCAGCTTCTTTACAGGCCACTTTATCAGTGGTCGAAGTGTTTGCTGTTAAGGCTACGATTAAGGTATCGTTGTGGCTGCAAATATTTTGCGAACGGAGGATTTTAGTGGCTTCAAGTCCATCGAGTTGCGGCATCACGCAGTCCATAAAAATAAGATCGTACTTGCTTTGCTTACATTTTAAAATGGCGTCTTCACCATCTACTGCAAAATCGGCTTTTATCTGTAACTTTTCTAACGACGCCTCAAGCACAAACCTATTTATTTGATTATCATCAACAACCAATACCGATAAATGACTCGCCTCCACAGTGACGTCTGAGCGTTGCTTCATCTCAACTTGCACTGCGCCGATTGCCAATGGGATAGCAACGACAAATGTAGTGCCCTGCTGAAAAGTACTGTTGACTGTAATTGTTCCCCCCATGTGATCGATCAGTTCTTTTACTATCGCTAAACCTAATCCTGTGCCCCCTTTACTGCTTTTGGCATCAACCTCTTGTGTAAAAGGTGAAAATAATGAACCAAGAAATGGCTTTGTCATTCCTCTGCCGGTGTCGCTAACTTCAAGTTGCAATGCTAATTGACTATTAAGCTGCGCAACGTTTACCTTAAAATTAACCTCTCCTGCATCAGTAAACTTTAAAGCGTTGCTTAATAAATTTGCGGCTATTTGACTCAAACGCGTATTATCACAATACGCCCAGCAGTCATCCGCTATTGTGATCTGAGTTTTAAAATCAACATTATTAGCCTTAAAGAGCGGAATATATAAAGAGGCTAAATCAATAAAAATTGTTTTTAATAAAAAGTGATTGGGTTCGAGTTTTAATTCACCATGATTTATTTTTGAAAAATCGAGTACTTCATTAATAATGCTTAATAAAATATCTGCGCTGCGTAATGCAACTTTTAGCTTTTCAGTTCTTTTTGCTTCATTGTGCTCACCAAGTAAGGTTGTTAACATGCCGGTGATACCATTTAACGGCGTGCGTAGTTCGTGGCTAATTTTTGTAAGCAACATACTCCTATCTTCTAGCATCCTCTCAGCTTGTGCTTGTTTACTTTTTAGTTCTTCACGCAACAAAACTGCTTCGGTTACATCTTGTAAGGTACCAAACAAGCGAACACACGCGCCATCAACAAACTCGGTTTCACCAAATGCACTGACCCAAATGGTTTGCTTTTGAGCTGTGACTAGCTCTAAATCTAAATGCCATTTTTCACCCGTTTGCATACCTGATTCAACCGCTTTGGTGATACTTTCTCGGCTGTCACCTTCTTTAAAAAAACTAATTGCAGACGCTAAATCAGGAATAAATGAGTCGTCAACTTGATAGATCTGCTTGGTTTGTTCGCTCCATGTCACTTTACTGGTCAATAAATCAACTTCCCAGGAACCAATATTTGCAATGCTTTCTAACTTTACTAATGTGTTGTTGTTTTTTAAAAGTTGTTCATTAGCGCTTTTCCTTGCAAATTCAGAACCTAACCACTGGGCAAATAATTCAACATAGTCATGAGCTTGCTGTGAAAACGGGGTGGAGGAGCTAGGGGATGAAAAATTGACGGTACCATATATATCTTTACCGACTTTAATAGGCGCACCAATGTAGGATTCGAGTTGAAAATTTACATAACACGGGTGATGTGCGATGCGACTTGTTGAGGCTTGATGAAAAGCCAGTGCCTTACTTGCGGCTAAGGTATGCACGCAATAAGTGCCCGCTAAATCAAATATCGTGCCCACAGCTAACGAATTGTCAGGGGTAATAACGTAGCGTACTATATATTGGTTATTGATTATTTCACTGATTATAGCAATTTCTAAATCAAAAACGTTGAGTCCAAACTTTAACAAACTCGCTATTTTCTCATCAAAACTTTGTTGTTGATCAGATACAATATCGTGAAAGCTTCTGAGAAAATTCAAATGCAACTCCCCGTGCAATTTAATTGTACTAAAGCAAAGCATCATGCCATTCATTCTACGCTTTAGCCCATTGCTTACTTTAATCTATAACGACTTAATACTCTACGGTAAATTTGCCGTACTGCATTGATTTTACACCGTCGTCCATTGTTAGCAGAATCACATTTTATTTACGTATTTATTCTATTTATGATTGTTTACATTACAAAAATAATTATATAATAACAATAGTTATCATTCACAGTATCAATACGGAGTTGCATCGTTCATGGCTATTCGTTCATCAAAGTTAGCATTTGCTGTTGCCTTTGCTATTTCAGGCGTTACATTTAGCAATATCGTCCACGCGGATGATATTGCTAAGATTGAAAAAATCATGGTAAAAGGTCAAAAAATAGACCGTACTTTACAAGAAACCCCTGCCAGTGTGGCTGTTATAACCAGTCAAACAATTGAACGCGAAAATTTAAATGATTTTTATGACGTATTAGCCCGTACACCTAATGCTTCAGGTACTGATGGCGCTGGTTTTAATATCCGTGGTATTGATGCTTTTGGGGTTACTGATGGTGGCTCTGGTGGGCTTGCCAGTGTTTATGTTGATGGCGCACCTGTGCCTTATCGAATCATGCAGCAAGGCGGATTTTCTACCTGGGATATTAGCCAAGTAGAAATACTACGTGGTCCGCAATCTACCTTACAAGGGCGTAACTCACTTGCCGGTGCGGTGGTGATGAAAACCCGTGATGCAGTGCAAGAGTATGATTTTAAAGGCCGCATTGGTATGGGCGAATACGGGACTAAAGAAGCTGCGGTGGCGTTTGGTGGCGGCTTAATTGAAGATCAATTAGCATTTAGAGTCAGTGCCGAAAAACGCGATTTTGATGGTTATAATACCAATGTTGCCACTGGCAACGAATCGGATTTTGATAACAATGAGTTTTACCGTGCAAAATTGCGTTATACCCCGTCTGCTTTGCCTGAGTTTGAAGCGCAACTTAGTTTTATGCACAGTGAAAACGAAAAAGGCGTTGATTGGGTAATGGTTGAAAGTGGTCATGAAGACTACCCTATCAATAATATTTACGATGATCGTTATGTGTATTTAGACTCGCCAACATTTGAATCCACAGACAGTGATCTCTATATCCTCAACCTCAATTATGATCTCTCTAATGAGTGGTCTTTTTCATCAATCTCAACTTATTCTGACGCAGAGTACAGTTACGAGTGGGATGGGGATGCGAGCATGCAAGCACCACAATCTATTTTAACCGATACCCGCACTGATAAAACCACCACACAAGAGCTACGCTTTACCTATGAAGGTGATAAATTATCCGGCTTAATTGGCTTTTATTATTCTGACTTAGATGTTTTTGATAGTAGTGGCGGTGAACGCGGTATTACCTTTGCACAATTAGGCGTGCGTAGTCTATTAACTGCACCTGCAGAATACGGCGGTTTAGGCTTAGCGAATACTTTAGCTGATCAAGTTCTGCAGTTTTATGCTGGCGCTGATCCAGTTTATATCGGTCAATCTTCAGATTTTACACAAAAAGTAAAAACGAAAGCACTGTTTGCCGACTTTACTTATGAAGTAAACGCAGCATGGGATGTATTTGCAGGTCTTCGCTATGATAAAGAACAACAAGCAAATGGCACCAATGCTGATATTTACATTACCGAGCAAACCCAAAATGCGCTGCCTAAACCTGAGAGCTTTGCAGCAGATCCTATGCTTGCTCAGTTAATTGCAGGTATCAATCAGCAATTATATGCAATGGCTGATAGCGCCTCAGGAGATGAGCCCGTAGAAGATGCCAGCTTTGATGCATGGTTACCTAAACTCGGCGCAACCTATCGCTTCAATCAAGATATTTCAACTAGTTTTACAATTCAAAAAGGCTATCGTTCAGGCGGCGTGGGCACTAATGTCGCACAAGCCACCCCCTTTACCTTTGAGCCTGAATATACTTGGAACTATGAACTAGCGCTGCGCTCTGTATGGCTTGATGATAAATTAGTTGTTAACGCAAATATGTTCTACCTCGATTGGACCGACCAGCAAGTGTCGGTGTATTTATCGGGTAATCAATATGACCGCGAAACGCGCAACGTAGGTAAATCTCATGTGCAAGGTTTTGAGACTGAAATCAGTTATGAGTTATCCCCTACAACTAATTTATACGGCGGTATTGGCTATTCTAAAACCGAATTTGACCAATTCAGCGCTACTTTTAATGGTGAAGAACAAGACTACAGCGGTTACTCATTTGCAGGTGCGCCAGAATGGACAGCGCTACTGGGACTCGATTACGCAAGTGATGAAGGCTTTATGGCTAATATTAATGCCAGTTATACAGGCAGTTCACAACGCTTGGCAACAGCCCTTGAGCCTAGAAATGATGCATATTGGTTAGTCAATTCACGTATTGGCTATCAATGGCAAAACTACGGGGTTTATGCCTTAGTAGAAAATCTGTTAGATGCAGAGTATGTCTCACTTGCTCCAGCAGGTTTTGATAATCAAACATTAAGTTCACCACGCACCGCGAGTGTACGCTTTGAAGTTAATTTCTAACCAAGACTACAATGCGGCAACAAATTATAGTTGCCACATTTTAGGGGCAAACTAACAATGAATATGAAACGCACCTTTTCTGCCACTAAACGACGCCACTTAATGGCCTGTTTACTGGCATTAATTACAGCGGTTGTGATGATCCCTGGGATGACAACCTACTTACCCTTTGCTATGGAAGAACAAATACTCATCCCAATTATGCTATTTCCCTTTATTTGGGCTGGATTATTTATTTATGCTTACATGGCTGAAAAAGCATGGCAGCCATTTGTGGTTATGTTAGTAATCATATTAAGTCATGCTGGCTTGAGTTTTATGGCTTTATCGGGGGGACAGGGATGAAATCAGTTTCATTAAAAAAGTTATTTTTGCTGCATAGCTGGGTCGGCATTGTCACTGCTATTTTACTTTTCATTGTTTGCTTTACTGGCGCTTTGGCCGTACTTAGCCGTCCTGAATTAAAGATTTGGGCCAACCCTGAGTTGCATCAGTTAAATTCAGTCCCTAGTGAAAAGGTAACCGAGTTAATCAATCATTACCACACATTAGTACCTAAAGAATTTGCTGAGAACATTCATGTTTACTTACCTACAGGCCATAACACTCACTTACTCACCATTTTATTCGAATCCCACGATGGCGATGAAAACTATGACGAAGAAGCCGCGTATGCATACCAGTTTGATCCTCGTAACTTTGAATTAGTTAACGAATATTATGGCGCTGCTGGTTATTTTTACGAACACCGTAAAACTGATGCGCCATCTTTTATTGGTCATTTTCATGCAGACTTACATTTAGGCCGCCCTATTGGCCTGATACTTACAGGGTTTTTAGGCTTAACCTTATTGGTTTCAACAATTACCGGGCTATTTACACATCGCCAATTAATCAAAGAGTTGTTTACTTTTCGGCGTAAAAAAGAGCTGAATGTAGTTGTAAATGATGCACATAAAATTATGGGGATTTGGGGCAGCCTATTTCATAGCGTCATTGGCTTTACGGGCGCATTTTTAGGTTTAGCGACAATAATATTGCTACCTGCTGCGGCATTTGTCAGTTTTGGTGGCGATCAAGATAAGCTGGTCGCAAAATTCACCGCAATGCCTGAGCCTATTATTACTAATGACTATCAATCAACTGATATCAATACTATTTTGATTGATGCGCAAGCGCGCTATCCAAAAGCTAAAATTATTGATTTAACCATTATGGCGCATAACGATGCAAATGCTCAAGTGTACTTACGTTTGATTGGCGGTGATGCGGTCGCTTCACAATTGCTACACTATCATGGTAACGGTGAATTTAGTAAATCAATGAGTAGCTTTGGTGATATTCCAGGTCCTGCCATTAAAGTATTAGAGCTGTTGTTTCCATTGCACTTTGGTAACTTCGCTGGCATTTTTGTCAAACTGATATGGGCATTATTAGGCTTAAGCACGGCACTATTACCACTGTCGGGCATGATGATGTGGTTGGCAAAGCGTAGCCGCGGTAGTAACCCAACCTTATCTGAACTAGCTTACCAACGCTGGAATCGGGCGATTATTGGTAGCTGTGGCGGTTTAGTACTCGCTACTGCTATTTTGTTTCCAGCTCAAGTACTGTTAAACAACCTTGTGCCAGTACAAATGCATAACGCTTATTTTGGGCCGCTATTCTTTTATTCATGGCTGGCTTGGTGTTTATTGGCTGTTCTACCTATTAATTATCATCGCTATTTACAAGTAACGATGACGCTGACAGGACTTGCTTGTATAGCTGTATTACCGCTGAACTTGGCCCTTTCAACCAGTCATGCATTTTCTGCAAATAACTTGCTCGTGACTGTTGTTGATATTAGTTTCTTGTTTATTGGTGGCTTATTTATTTATGTAAGCCAACGCTTAGTAGCCAAACAGTTAAATGGAGTAACAGCTAAAGCCACTCAAGAGGTAACTGTATGACATTCATCTACCTAACATCAGGTTGTTTATTATTAGTTGCTAGTAGTTTACTGCTCAGAAATGCCAACAGCGCTAGCCGCTGGTTAAGCCTAGTGGTTTTTTGTATTGCCACAGCCTGTTTTATTGCTGTGTACGGTAATATAGCCGGTGTGTTTATTGCCGTGCCTACGGCACTATTAATTGGCTTATTGACGGCATTTTTATTAGGCAAAAAAACCTCAAAACAATAATTAAAGACTTGCGCGCCCTAAGCATCATGTTGAGGGCGTTACTTGAAACAACCTCTCGCTACCTGCGCATTCTCTCTGATCATAATACTTATATGATTGGGATAATGGATTAGCTATATAGCTGACTACGCAAAGCCATGTATCTTCAAGTAACTTGAGTATATACTTCCTAGCATGAGTACTTGTAATGACTAACTAATGACAAAACCAAAAAAGAAAAGTAATTTTTTCAGTAACCTTATTTTTAATATTATTTTACCGGCGGTGATTTTAAGCCGCTTCAGTACACCAGATACCTTAGGTCCAGTGTGGGCGGTAGTGGTGGCACTTGCCTTTCCACTGTTATTTGGGTTGTGGGAGCTTAAGCAATCAGGCAAAGTAAACTTTTTCTCAGTACTTGGCATCATCAGCGTACTGCTTACTGGCGGTATTAGTTTATTTGAACTCGACCCTAAATACATTGCCATTAAAGAAGCCATGGTGCCCGCTATTATCGGTATTATTGTGTTAGTGAGCCAATACACGCCTTATCCATTAATTCGAAAATTATTAATTAATCCCGAATTGTTAGATATCGAGAAGTTAACTCAATCTCTTGAACAGCAAAATAATACCGCTGTATTTGATACCAAAATGCGTTTAGCTGGGTTCATTGTTGCCAGTGCCTTTTTTTTATCTGCCACACTTAACTACTTTTTAGCCAAAGCAATTGTTGTAAGTATGCCCGGCACCACAGCTTATGCGGAAGAGTTAGGGCGTATGACGTGGTTAAGTTACCCAGTGATTGTAGCCCCAACAATGATATTACTCGTTGGCGCTATTATTTTCACTTTTAAGCAAATTGGTAAACTAACTAAACAACCAATCGACGAATTTATTTTGCAGTAAGTGATTACCCCAAGGCCTTAGCGATACATTTTAATAAACCGCCTTACGCAATCTTCAAGGTATGCTGCTGGCGGTACATCATTCATTTTTGCGTGCCCTAGTGCATGGCGTAGTTTCCAATCACCTGTGGCCATGCCCAGTAACTGTAAAGTCGCAAACTTAGGGTTGTCGATATTAAGCAAGCCGGCATCAGCAATACTACATAAGCAGACCTCTACCTGCTGCATCACGACTTTAGGCGCGGCGTCATAAAACAATAAGGCCAGCTCAGGGTAGTCATCTTTATGCGCTACGCACGTGTCGTATACTTTTAACGCTTCGGGTGAAAATACCAGCGTAATAAAGTTAGTCACAACGCGCTGTAAGTTTTCCTCTAGGCTTTGTGCTGGCTCAAAACGCTCCTTACGTAAGTTAGAAGAAGAGCAATGCGCTGTCACCGTTTCAACAAATAGATTATTTTTGTCTTTGAAATGACTATAAACCGTTTGTTTAGATACTTGGGCTAATTTAGCAATTTGATCCATGCTGGTATTGGGAAAGCCTTTATCCATAAACAAGGTCGTCGCGGCTGTAATAATTTGTTGTCGTTTCTGTTCTGACCGACTTAGGGTAGTTATTTCCATTTTCACCTCAAATCAAACTAGACAGTCTAGTTTGATTGATTTATATTTATGCAAAATTAGACTCATGAGTCCAATTCTAAATCATTCTGCGTCTAGCACAAAGCATAACTGTGTTTAATTCACCAGACTAACCACGCTGATTTAACATGTTGATAAATAAGGACATTTCAATGAACAAATACCTGCTCAGTGCAATCATTTTACTCACATCATTTATAAGTCATGGCGAAAGTCTGGTTCATGTAGCTGCCTACACAGTACAACAACAAGCGGGCTATTATCAAACACGTACGCTTAGTGGCCAAGTGATCATACAACACGATGCAAAGTTAAGTTTTGAATTTCCGGGAAAAATTGAACAGCTTTATTTTGATCAAGGCGAGCAAGTAAAACAAGGCGACATTATTGCACGCCAAAATACACAACTTTTAGTTATCGAAGAACAAAAACTCCATGCACAAAAACAACGCACTCAAGCACAACTTGCCTTAGCCAAACTTGAAAAACAACGCTTAGCGGAACTTGATAAAAAGAACTACTCCGCCACCTCGGCACTTGACCAAGTTAAAACCAATATCGCCGTGCTTAACGCCGAACTAGCAGGCATAACAGCCAACCTGAATGAAGTCAGTGTTCGTACTGAAAAGGCACATTTAACTGCGCCATTCAGCGGTATTTTAGGTCAGCGCTTTGCCTCACAAGGTGAAATGGTTGCAGCAAGCACACCAATTGTGCGTTTAATCGAAAACCAACACGCACAAGTGAGCATGGGTATTCCACTGACACTGCAAAGCACCATCAAAAATAGCATGGACATTGAGATTGCCGGACACAGCTTTACTGCGCAATCTCTCAGTAAAGGGGCAAGTATCGACCCACGCACACAAACCTTAACAATGCGCTTTGCTTTACCAGATAGCGCAGCTGTTTATGCTGGCCAATTAGCAAAATTAGCCTTGCAACAATATCAGCAACAAAGCGGTTTTTGGGTGCCTCTTGACGCCCTTGCCGATGGTGTGCGCGGTACTTGGCAGGTTTACCAAATTAAAGATGCGGTTTTAAAACCCGTTATAGTGCAACTTTATTATGCTCATAATGGCTATGCATTTATTGGCGCGCCATTACCCAATGGTGCGCAAATTGTTGCCAATGGCATGCATAAGCTGTCGGCCAATATTTCGGTTAATGTTGTTGAAAATCAACCAACCAAGGTGTTGTGATGCTCCGCTATTTTTTTAATCATGGGCGAGTCCAAGCGCTTTTAGTGGCGTTACTTATCGTCAGCGGTTTAGCTGCGATCAATGGCTTACCGCGCAGTGAAGATCCAAGGATCACGAACCGTGTTGCTATTATAACCACAGCCTTACCCGGCGCGAGTGCTGAGCGCGTGGAAGTACAAGTAAGTGAAAAAATCGAGCAAAAGCTTAAATCTCAGGCCGAAGTAAAAACCTTGTCATCAATTTCTCGCCCTGGATTATCGGTGATCACTGTTGAATTAAAAGACGAAATCACTAACGTAAAACCCATTTGGTCGCGTTTGCGGGATTTATTAGCTGATGTCAGCAACCAGTTGCCAGTAAATGCCTCACCACCGCAACTGGATGACGAGCGCGGCTATGCTTATACCCGTATCTTATCGCTTAATGCCAATGACGATATAACCACATTAGCAACGGTTAATCGCTACGCAAAAGAACTGCAAAATCAATTGCGTAATGTTTCGGGTGTGGAGTTGGTGCATTTTTTTGGTCAAGTTGATGAAGAAATTTTAGTCGCGGTTGATCAACAAAAAGCCAGTTTAGCCGGTATTCCTTTTGCGCATATTCATGCCGCCATTCAAGGTGCGGATGCAAAAGTAGCCGCAGGCACCCTTACAAATGACAAGTCGCAAATGCAAATTGAAGTGATCGGTGCGTTTGACTCGATTGCTCGCATTGGCGCAATTCCACTGAGTAGTAATCAACATGCAGGGCAATATCAACTCTCTGATGTAGCCGACATTACTCGCTCAATAAAAATGCCCTTCAGCGAAATTGCATTAATTGATGGCAAACCCGGTATCTATATTGCGATCCGCATGTTACCAAATTTACGTATCGATACTTTTTCTGAGCGTGTTGATGTCGTCATCGATAACTTTAGCCAAGACTTACCGAGCCAAATTATACTACACGATATTTTTGATCAACGCGGTTATACCGAAACTCGTTTAGCCGACTTACTCAGCAATATTGCCGTGGGTTTTGTGCTTATTCTAGTGGTATTATTTATCACTTTAGGTTTTAAAGCTGCGCTGGTTGTTGGCACCGCACTGCCTTTAACCGTATTATTTACGCTAGTGAGTATGCAGCTCTATGGCTTGCCTATTCATCAAATGTCGGTTACCGGTTTAGTCGTGGCACTGGGCATTATGGTTGATAATGCCATTGTGATCACCGATGCTGTACAGCGCTTTCGCCAACAGGGCCTTAATGCTTTAGCCGCAGTAGAAAAAGCCGTGGCACATTTTTGGCTACCACTGCTTGGCTCAACCCTGACAACTATTTTAGCGTTTGCACCGATTGTGCTGATGCCAGGTGCCGCTGGAGAGTTTATTGGCGGTATTGCCTTAAGTGTAATTTTTGCCTTAATTGGCTCATACCTGATCTCACACTCGTTGGTGGCGGTATTTGCAGGGCAATTTATCAATAACGAACAGCGTACTGGGCTATTTTATCAAGGTATACGCACACCTAAACTCAGTAAACGCTTTGCAGCAACGTTAAAACGCAGTCTAGAAAAACCAATACTCACTTTACTACTGGTCTTTATACTCCCAGTTGCCGGCTTTTTTGGCGCAGGGCAACTGACCGAGCAATTCTTCCCGCCCTCAGATCGCGACATGTTTCAAATTGAAGTGCATTTTGCTCCTCATGTGAGTATTACATCAACCCGACAAGCTATTGAGAAAATGGATCAACTCATTCGGCAATCTAAAGGTATTGAAAAGCTCGATTGGATGATCGGTACTAATTTCCCAAGCTTTTACTATAACATGCTTCAGCGTAATCGCGGCGCCAATAACTATGCGCAAGCGATGGTAAAAGTAACCGACTTTAAACGTGCCAACGAGTTGATAAAAAGCTTGCAAATACAACTTGATAAAGCATTTCCAAACGCACAAACTTTAGTCAGAAAGCTTGAGCAAGGCCCACCATTCAATGCGCCAATTGAAATGCGCATCTACGGCCCAAGCTTAGATACCTTGTCCGCATTAGGTCAGCAACTGCGTACACAACTAATCGCCCATGATAACATCACACATACTCGCCCCACTTTACTATCTGGCTCACCAAAGTTATGGCTAAACACGGATGAAGCCGCGCTCACCCATGCAGGATTAAGCCTAACTGATATGGCAACACAATTACAAAGCCAATTTAATGGCGTCATTGCTGGCAGTATTATTGACAACACTGAAACTGTACCGGTACGAGTAAGAGTAGCCGATCAAGATCGTGATGACATTAGTGCATTATTTAGCACCCTATTAACGAGCCAAACAACAACTGATCAGGGATTGCTAGTTGAATCTTATGCAAATGTAATGCTTTCACCTTCTCGCGGTTCAATTGCACGACGTGACGGAGAGCGAGTTAATATCATTGAAGCCTATTTAACCACCGGTGTATTGCCGCAAACAGTGCTTAATGAAGTTACTGCAACTATTGAAAAATCTGGCTTTGTACTGCCCCACGGCTACAGGTTAGAAATTGGCGGTGAATCACAACAGCGCAATGAAGCGGTCGGTAAATTATTGGGTCAAGTAGGTATTATCATGGTGCTGTTGATCACGGTACTGGTGATGTCATTTAACTCGTTTACTACCACCGCATTAATTTTAATTAACGCCTTACAAGCCGCGATGCTTGGCTTATTAAGTGTGTATATTGCAGGCTATCCGTTTGGGTTTACTGTGATTATTGGCTTACTAGGGTTAATGGGGCTGGCAATTAACGCTGCGATCGTTATTTTATCCGAACTTAACGCAACCAGTGCTTTAACCGATAAAAACAAGATCATTGCCGCGGTCATGACTTGCTCTCGCCATATCAGTTCAACAACTATTACCACGGTTGGTGGCTTTTTGCCGCTGATTTTAGCCGGTGGCGGCTTTTGGCCACCGTTTGCGGTTGCCATTGCTGGCGGCACAGTACTGACCACTATGCTGTCGTTTTATTTTGTGCCTGTGGTCTACTATTTACTATCAAAACGAACATTGCGCTGTAAATAGGCATTCGTTAACGTTTTTGTAAGCTAAACAAGCTACATAAAAAAGGCCTCGATTGAGGATTGAGGCCTGCTATTTATGTTAAATTAATTAAAATTCCCAGCTGAGTGACGCCCAATAACGGCGGCCGTCTTCTACATAACCGTATTCATCCTCAGTGATGTCTTTATCAAAAATGTTATACACACCAAAGCCAAGTTTTACACTGTTCGTTAAGTCATAGTTACCACCAATATCGGCCAAGGTGTAATCTGGTGCAATTAAGCTACTTTGCGACGGTCCAGTGGTTGGTTGGCTTTCTTCACCGCGGTAGTGAACACGTAACCAGCTGCCAAATTTATCACTGGGTTGCCAGTTAAGTGATGTTTGCAAAATATGTTTCGGCAACTGATTTAGTGGGCTGCCTTTGTATTCACCCGACTTTTGCTCTGAATCGGTGTAAGTGTAATTTGCCCTTATGTCGATATCACTGGTGATGTCATATGACAGGGTAAATTCAAAGCCTTGAGTGACGGCCTCATCCACATTGACATACGTAGTGGGCAGTGAACCAAAGTCGTTAGGGCCATCTGTACACTGAGTTAGCGGGCAGGCGATACGGGTGATTTTGTCATCAAACTGATTATAAAACACGGTACTTGACACATTCAGATCACGGTTCACATCGTAATAAATACCCATTTCATAGTTTACTGACGTTTCTGGGCTTAAATCTGGGTTACCATAAATATTTCCACCGCGACTTACTTGTCCCCAGTCTGGCGTAGATTGGCGAATGTTTGGCGCTCTAAAACCTGTTGAGATGCCACCTTTAATAGTAAGATCATTGGTTGCTGTATACACGCCGTATAAACGCGGGCTCCAATGCCCGGCAAAGTTACCATCGTGATCGTACCTAAGTCCCGTGGTCAATTTAAACGACTTTGTGGCAGCCCATTCATCTTCGGCAAAGATTGACCACTGCTCATTCTCAACGTGCGTTAAATCGCTAATTTTATTACTAGTATAATCATCCAGTGTTTCTTTTAAATACGCGGCACCTAGCGTGGCATTATGATCGGTAATAATTGGCAACGTCCAGCTAGTTTGCGCGTCAGTGTTTTCCACATACATTTCACGAGAGGTGTTGTCGAATTTATCGTACTTTAAGTAGCTACGCGAAGAACCAAAATCATAAAAGCCATTATGGCTGAGTGAAAACGTTTGTTGTTCATATTCAGTCGTTGATGACTCAGGACAACCGCGGCGTCCACAGTTTTCTCCTGGTGCAAGTGCAGCAACCGTTTTACCGAGCGTCGCATCCAAGGTTTGTTTACCGGTGCCTGCCTCAAACATAATTTCATGATTGTCAGTCGGGGTTAAAATAAACTTGGCTTTGATATTACTTTGCTCTTTGCCACGAAAACCTGCTGTGAAATCATCTTCATCTCGTTTCGAAAACTGCCCAGAGAACTGCACACCTAATAACTCAGGAATTAGCCCACCGGCGGTAAAAAAACTAGCTTGGTTAATATTACCGGACTCACTGCGCTCTTGAATTGTGCTATCAAGACGTACTTCACCGTACCATTGCTCTGGTGTTTTACGGGTAATAATATTGATCACCCCACCAATGGCGTCTGAGCCATAAAGTGACGACATCGGGCCGCGAATAACTTCAATGCGCTCAATTGCTGAAATAGGCGGTGTCCACGCCCCTTCGACCCCAGGCCCATCACTGTTAGGGCGTGTCTCACGGGATGTTTGTCGCTGTCCGTCAATTAATATCAAGGTATATTGGCTCGCCATGCCGCGCAGACTAATGTCTTTTCTATCGCCGCCGCCAGTAACAACAACACCAGGGACGTCGGTTAATGCATCGGTTAAATCACGATAAAAACGTTTTTCGAGCTGTGCTCTGTCTATCACGCTAATACTGGCTGGTGCCTCTTTGAGCATTTGTTCACTGCCAGATGCAGATACCACAATCACTTCCATATCTTGCTTTGCATCATCCGCATGGGCTGACACACTTAAAGCGCTTAAAATTGCTGCAGTTAACGGTATTAATTTACGGCTTACCGTATTCATGATGATTCTCCGTGACTTTTGTCTTATAAATGATAATAATTAGCGTTTGCGATATTAATCAGAAGTTCCCCCGTTCTCAACGTGTGAATTCTTAAAGCTATGTTAAGCAGGACTTAAAGTTATGAATGGGAAATTACTAAAGGCGCTCAATGTGTTCGCACGCACAGTGGAAACAGGGAATATGAGTAGTGCAGCGCAAGAGTTGATGATGACCACCTCTGCTGTAAGCCAACAAATAAAGCAACTTGAGCATGAGTTAGGTTTAAGCTTGTTTAATCGCAGCCCGCGGGTGCTCACACTCACCGAAGCGGGCGAGCTGTATTATCAAAGCTGTATCAAGATGCTGGCCCTGAGTGAATCTGCCTCGCAGCAGTTACAGCACTTACAAAATAACCCCAGTGGCCGATTAAAGTTAGTGGCACCGGTGGGCTTTGGCGGCGGGCTATTAAGTGCACCATTACAGCAATTAATCAGCCAATACGAGGATATTGATATTCAACTCAGCTTGTCTGACGAACCTGTTGATATGATAAAAGCGGGCGCCGATTTAGCCATTGCTATTGGCCCTTTGCAAGACTCAAACTTAATAGCAAGGCACTTAGTTGACTGGCCTTTAGTGTTATGTGTACACCACAGCCACCTTTTAGCCAATGAGATCAGTAACGATATTGAGCAATTAACAAAAATGCCACGCATTGCCCACATAAGCGCAGAATATGCGCTGACGCATAAAGCAACTGAACAAAGCGTTACATTACCTGAGCCACGGATCACCGTAAACAATATGCAAAGCATTATTCAGTTGGTATGTGATGGTGTTGGCTATGCCATTTTACCCGAGCCGGAAGTGCGAAGTTTATTACATTCAGGTGAATTAAAACCTTTGTGTACCGATTGGCAACTCCCTCATTACAGTGTGTTTGCAGTTACACCTGCGCGGGATATTTTAGCTGCGAAAACGAAAGCCGCAATTGCCTTATTAAAAGCAAGTTTTGCGGCTATTTCGTTAGCAAAAGCCTGTTAAAAAATAATAGTAACTTGCTTGACTACGTTGCTCTTGTTGGTTTTTTACCAAAACCAGTAAAAATTAATTTACTGGTTTTAACTCAATTATTGATACGGAACCAAGGGGATCAATCATGTAATCTTCACTCGGTTCGCCTTCATCGGCGGTGATGATTAATTTACCATCTGGACTGAAAGTTACCATATCTGGCAGCGCTCCGACTGCAGCTATCATTTCAAGCTCATAACTACTGGTGTTAAACATAGCAACAACGCCAGTATCCGTTTTCACACCTGACTCGATCGCAGCGGCAAGTTTTCCGTTTGATACTGCGACAGAATTAACACCTGCACCGTAATAGCTAATATCAATTGCAGCGAGTGTTGCAATGTTACTCGGATTAGCAAAATCAACCACTTCAATACGCGGGGCATTAAGCAAGCTGCCGTTATTTACCACGAATAAACGTTTTGTTTGGGCATCATAGGCCGTGATCTCTGCAGCGCCTTCACCGCCTTCAAGTAACAAGCGTGATGTAAAATCAAACTTGCCTTCGCTGTTTTCACTATAGACGGTGATATTACCGCTGTCTTCATTTGCAACCACCAGCTGCGCTTGTGACGTTGGGCTTTGCTCGGCGGGTATAAATAATACCCCCTCTGGTGCATCATCGCCTTGAGTAACGAGCATTTGCACAAAGCTTACGGCATTCACATCACTAATATCATATACTGCAACCGCATCAGCGCGCTCCAAGGCAATAAACGCATAACGCTTATTGGCGACCATGCCCGTTGTTACGCTCTCAGGCTCAGTGCCTTTCGCATCACTGCGACCATCTGGGTAAACGCCGGCTTTATTTGCCTCAACGGCAAGCGATGAACCACTATCAAATACCTGCTCACCGGTATCACCATTAAAGATTGAGAATGAACGAGCGCCAAAACTATAGAGCGTATTATGACTGGATGCCGCAGTATCGGAATCAACATATTGCGATACTAATAAACGCCCTAATTCAAGGTTGTTTTGTAATGTACTTACGTCAGTAAATACCGATTCATCAAGCACGATATCTGCAACTTTCTCACCTTCTGCAAAGTTAGTAAACCAGTCACGTACATCCCCTTCGTTGGCAGTAAGTACGTAATGTATGCCATCTTGTGAAAATGTTGCAATGCCATCAGGTTGATACATTCCCATTACGTTTGCGCGAGTTTGTAGCTTGATCATATTGTCTTTATCACTGGCATCGATTTCGTTGCCTGCCATGCCATAATCTTTAAAGCCCAGCGGGAAGATATCAGTGATAGTTTTAGTGGTTAAGTCTATTTTCGCAAGGCCGTTATTCTCTTGCAATGATACCCATGCAGTGCTTGAATCCGCTGATACGGCGACATATTCAGGCTCAACGTCTGCAGCTAAATCGGCACCTTTCCCAAATACCCGAAAGCCTTTGCTTTCAAGGGCCGCTTCTTGATCATTAAATGCTGTGAAATTTAATGTAGTTGCAGCAATCACATGCATAGGAGTTTTAAAGTTTTTCCGTCCAGGGCTGGCATAAAGCTGTGGTGCATTCTCATCAGCAAGCTCTATAAATTCCATACCATCAGGAAAACGGCCATAACTATTAACATGGAAATCGCCATAACTGACTTGTTGATGCACTTGGCCTTGGTATTTTAGTTTAATGGTTTCGCCTTTGCCTAAGCCAAAGTCTTCATTATTATTTAAAATAGCCGTTGCGGGTGCACCGTTAGGAAGCTGAGTACCCGTAACTAAATTAGGCAATAATACAATAAAGCCGTGACCAGGAATTTCAGTGCCTGCAGGGATAGTTAAACCCGCTTGGTTATTTGCTTCACGATCTAAATCAACTAATTCCCACTCATTAGCTGCAAAAACAAATGGTTCGGAAGATGTGTTGTACAGCTCAACAAAATCAAAATCAGCGTCAGCACGGCCTTTTGAGACTACTTCGTTGATCACAATATTCGCAGCAGTTGCACCGTCAACTGGCGCTGGCAATTTATTGGCAGCACCAGGCGTTGGCGCGAGCGCTTCATCTTGAGTATGCCAATCACCGCCATCTGGTAAACGCCCCCATGAAGATACATGACTACCATCATTCCAATGTGCACTTTGCACAACTAGATTATTGTGCACTAATAATGCGGTATCGCCTTTACCTAAACCGAAATCAGTGTCACCTTCCCCAGCAACAATTGTGCCTGTAGGTGCATCAAATGGAATACTTGTTTGGTCTGTGGCGATCACTAAAAATTCACCGCTAGGCAAGGTGGTCCCTTCTGGAATAGCAATACCAGGCTCTAAATCTTGTCCAAAACCTTTTAAATCGTTTACCGCCCAATTGGCACCAAAGGTGAAGCTTTGAGCTGAATTATTATAAAGCTCAATAAAGTCATATCCACCGTCCGTTGAGCGTACTTCATTAATAACAATATCGCCTTTCGCAGGCACAACAACTGCACTAAACGTGGCAGTAATATCTTTATGATTATCCATCGTCAATGTGAGTGACTGGGCGTCGTACTCTGCGCTGCCGATATCGCCAGACCAAGAGATAAACTCATATCCTTCAGCTGCTTGCGCTGTGAGAATGACGATTGAGTCTTGCTCATAATCATCTTTTGCTGGGGTGATCACCACATTACCCGCACTTTGTGGGGTAATTTCTAGCATTAATTGGTAGCGACTAGGCTCCATATCGTTATTATTATCGAGATCGCACCCGCTTAATGCCCCCAGCATTAGCAAACTGCCTACTAATGGTTTCAGTTTCATATTTTGTCCTTAGTTATTTGTTAAATAAAACTGAACAAAACATTAATAAGAACAAATTACAAAGCGATGTTATTTACATGTAATAAACATGACAAACTAAATCATCACTTAGCTAACAGCTAACCACAGGCCAACGAACATCATTAAAGAGCCAGCAACACGATTAAGCCAGATCACAAGGCCAACCCGCCGCAAAGTGAATGACAAAAGGCGAAGCCTTTATTGCCGAGTAGTAACATCATTTCTAAAGCCAGCGTTAATGCTGGCTTTTTGTTATTAATCTTTCATTCATCTATTTTGTCGAACTATTCAATCGCTTTAAACCCTAGAAACTAACTAGCTAGTCGCTTTTTTCGCAACTATAGTTTTCCTTGTTAACTCACAGGAGAACACTCATGTTAAACAAAACAACTTCGACAGTAACAAAAGTTGCCGTTGCTGTTTCATTACTTATCGCAAGTAACAGCCAAGCTGCGACTGACGTTAAATCAAATAATTTTTGGTGGCCTGAACAACTTAACCTAAGCCAACTACGTGTGCACGGTGCAGAATCAGATCCAATGGGCGAGAACTTCAACTACAAAGACGCCTTTTTGAGTTTAGATCTTAAAGAAGTTGAAGCAGATATCGAAAAAGTACTCACCGATTCACAAGATTGGTGGCCAGCAGATTATGGTCATTATGGCCCGTTCTTTATCCGTATGGCATGGCACGCATCGGGTACCTACCGTACCTTTGATGGTCGTGGTGGCGCAGGTGGAGGCCAACAACGCTTTGATCCACTAAACAGCTGGCCTGATAATGCGAACCTAGACAAAGCACGCCGTTTACTTTGGCCAATCAAGCAAAAATATGGGCGCAATATTTCATGGGCCGACTTAATTGCCTTAACTGGTAACGTTGCACTTGAATCGATGGGCTTTAAAACCTTTGGTTTTGCCGGTGGCCGTGAAGATGATTGGGAACCAGATTACGTATACTGGGGCCCTGAAGGAAAAATGCTAACCGACGAGCGACGTGACAAAAAAGGCAAACTTAAAGGCCCACTAGCAGCGGTAGAAATGGGTTTAATTTACGTTAACCCAGAAGGCCCACACGGAAACCCAGATCCATTACTTGCCGCAGACGATATTCGTATGTCATTTGGCCGTATGGCAATGAACGATGAAGAAATCGTTGCCTTAATCGCCGGTGGTCATAGCTTTGGTAAAGCACATGGCGCTAAAAAAGCTGATTGCTTAGATGCAGAGCCAGCTGCCGCAGGTATCGAAGAGCAAGGCTTAGGCTGGAAAAACAAATGTGGTAAAGGTCACTCAGAAGACACCATGACCTCAGGCCTTGAAGGTGCATGGACAGTTACGCCAACACGCTGGTCAATTAACTACCTGCAAAATTTATTTAACTTTGAGTGGGAAAAAACCAAAAGCCCAGCAGGTGCAACACAGTGGATCCCCGTAAACGGCCAAGCTTCTAGCCTAGTGCCAGATGCACACATAAAAAATAAGCGTCATGCGCCTATTATGTTCACTACCGATATCGCCTTAAAAGAGGATCCTGAGTTCCGTAAAATTTCTCAGCGTTTCTTAAACGATCCTAAAGAGTTTGAACTGGCATTTGCCAAAGCGTGGTTCAAACTAAATCACCGTGATATGGGCCCACGTGCACGCTACTTAGGTGACCAAGTACCAGAAGAAGTATTGATCTGGCAAGATTACATTCCAGCAGCTGATCACCCACTGGTAAACAACAAAGATGTAACTAACTTAAAAGCGTCGATTTTAGATTCAGGCTTGACTGTACCAGAGCTTGTTCGTGTTGCTTGGGCCTCAGCGGCAAGCTACCGTGATACCGACATGCGTGGTGGCGCAAATGGTGCACGTTTACGTTTAGCGCCACAAAAAGACTGGCCAGTAAACAACCCAAAAGAAGTGCAAAAAGTACTTACTAAGCTTGAAAACATCCAAACTAAGTTTAATAAAAATGCCGCAGGCGGTAAAAAGATATCACTTGCGGACATGATTGTACTCGGTGGCGCTACAGCCATTGAAAAAGCGGCCAAAGATGCTGGCTACTCAGTAAACGTACCATTTCAAGCAGGCCGTATGGATGCATCATTGGAAATGACCGATGTTGAGTCATTCGACGTGCTTGAGCCAACAGCTGACGCGTTTCGTAACTACTATAGCTCGGCGTGGAAATCACCAGCCGAAATGCTAGTAGAACGTGCCGACTTACTGAGCTTATCAGTACCTGAAATGACCGCACTTGTCGGTGGTATGCGTGCTTTAAATGCAAATACTAACCAAACTAAACACGGTGTTTTCACGGCAAAGCCAGGCACATTAAATAACGACTTTTTTGTGAACCTACTTGATATGTCAACTAAGTGGTCTAAGTCATCGACAGAGGGCATTTACGAAGGCCGCGACCGCCAATCAGGAAAGCTTAAGTGGACCGCCACTCCGGTTGATTTAATCTTTGGTTCTAACTCAGAGCTTCGTTCAATTGCTGAAGTGTATGCCGCAGATGACGCAAAACAAAAGTTTGTTGATGACTTTGTTGCTGCGTGGACAAAAGTGATGACACTCGACCGCTTCGACCTACGTTAAGCGTTTACTTTCATAATTAACCAAGCCGCTTTTTATCATCAATCTGAAGCGCGGTATGAAACCGCGCTTGTATATTTTTGAGTTTACAGTGAGTCAAAATTACTCAGCTGAAGTTACTGCCCCAACAGAGCTTTCGTCTCTCAATAAATACTTATCAAGCCACTGCTCTTGCTCCCACAACACATGCAGTAAACTCTTACGAGCACGGTAGCCGTGAGCTTCGTAAGGTAACATCACTAAACGCGCTTCTTTACCTAAACCTTTCAGTGCTGCGTACATACGCTCGCTTTGCATCGGGAAGGTGCCGTGAGATTAAGGGTGGGTCTTCTTCCCATGTAATTAAATTAACAAGCGCGGCATAAACCGCACTTTGAATTTACTCTGTTACAGAAAGTTCAGTATTTGCTTGAGCATCGCTTGTATGCGCTGCGTCAGTTAGCAAGTACTTTTCAAGCCACTGCTCTTGCTCCCACAACACATGCAGTAAACTCTTGCGAGCACGGTAGCCGTGAGCTTCATAAGGTAACATCACTAAACGCGCTTCTTTACCTAAACCTTTCAGTGCTGCGTACATACGCTCGCTTTGCATCGGGAAGGTGCCAGAATTCGGGTCTTCTTGACCGTGGATCATTAGCATGGGTTCGTTAATTTTTTCAGCATGAAAAAATGGCGACATCGCTGCGTATACGTCTTGTGCTTGCCAAAAATCACGCTCTTCACCTTGAAACCCAAACGGCGTTAAGGTGCGATTATACGCGCCACTGCGGGCAATACCGGTTTTAAATAAATCACTGTGCGCTAATAAGTTCGCTACCATAAAGGCACCATATGAATGGCCTGCAATAGCAATTTTATCTTTATCCGCAATGCCTTTTTCGACCAGCACATCAACCGCAGCTTTGGCACTTGCAACTAACTGTTTTCTAAATAAATCATTCGGCTCTTTGCCTTCTACGCCGACGATGGGCATTTTCGGATCGTCAAATACGGCAATACCTTTCGCAAGGTAAGGCATTGGCCCCCAATAACCAACATAAGTAAATTCATATGGCGATTCACGCACTTGTGATGCAACCGCTTTGTCTTTGTATTCCAGTGGGTATGCCCACATTAACACCGGTAATGGGCCTTGGCTTTTATCGTAGCCCGGTGGTAAATATAGAGTGCCTGATAACTCCACGCCATCATCACGCTTATAACGTACCAGCTCTTTTGTTACGCCTTTAAACGCCAGATACGGATGCTCAAACGTAGTGAGTTGAGTCAGCGTGTCATCGTCTAAATCACGAATAAAAAAGTTAGGTTGCTGCGTTTTAGATTCGCGAATAGTGATTAATCGCTCACCTTCATCATCAAGCATAGCGCGTACGCGTTCATAGTAAGGCGCTTTTGATTGCCATAAACGCTTGGTTGTATTGGTTTTAATGTCGTACTGATCTAAAAACGGCATATTACCTTGCTCTGACGCTCCATCGCCACGCAAGAATATATAACGTCCACCAACGACTTTAATTACACTCGCACCTAAATCATTGTGCTCATAAATTGCATCACCAGGATCCTTATAGGCATCGTTATAACTGCGCTGTGAAAATAATACGCGGTTGCGATCAGCATTACGCGGTTGGATAACATAAGTGCGCACTTGGCGATCACTAAAACGCCATTCGGTTAATAAAGCAACGTTTTCATTGGCCCATTGCATGCCTGAAAAGCGGCGTTCAACTTTAGCAAATAGCTTTGCTTCGCGCTTGAATGGTGAACGTAAGCTATATAAATAATCATGATGAGGCACATCGGTTTTCATATCGCCGCCATCTTGCGCCTGCGCCCAAATAACTTCAGCACCTTGGTCATCGCGCCACTGAAAATCACGACGCCCGGTGCGAACACTGTCATAACCCTGCGGGATATTATCGGCAAGCGGCTGTTTAGCTAGTTCTACCAACGCATAACCGCGCATTCCCCATACCTGCCATGTTGTTGCAAAACGGCTATACGGCACTTGATAAGAAAAAGGTTCATCAATGCTTGCTACTAATATATTGGTTGAATCAGGTGAAATTGAAAATGATTTAAATAATGCTGGCTGACCAATTGCTGAGGCAACACCACTCATCGGAATATAGCTTAACTGCCCTTGACCATAAAACTTAAATTGCTGTTCATCAAATGGGCTAGTTAATAAATTTTGGTAAGTCCGCGCAGGGGCTTTTTGACCGCTACTTTGTTGAATAACCGGTACTACGCTGTTGCTGTCGTTGGCTAATCTTGGTTTACCCAAGTTAACAGCCACATTGGCAACAATAGCCGTGCTATCTGGCAACCACTGATAGGGGGCTGCGGTTAACACGGAATTAAGCGACACGTCTGACAACTGTCGTGCTTGTTTTGTTTGCGTGTTATAAACCCATAAGTTTGCTTGTGTTGGCTGCTCAACAATAAACGCGAGGTACTCACTGTTACTTGACCATTTAGGCGAGCGGATCACCCCGTTTGGCAAATTATTAACTGCAATCACAGCTCCCGTCGCAATGTGCTTTAATTGCAGGCCACTAAATTTAGTACGAGGACGAGAGCGGGAAAAATTAGCTGGGTTTAGCTGTATGCCTGCTAATTTTAGTTCTTCTTTCGCTAAATCATCCAGTGTCTCTACACGTTTACGATCAAATAGCGCCAACCATTGACCATCGCCCGATAAATAACTGCTAGGTGCTAATTTTGCGTCAACTAATGCTGCTAAATCACTGGAGGGGGTTTGATAGCCTTGTGCAGCAAGTGCTGAGCCAGTAACACTAACACTCAACACAAATACCAATAAAAGCTTGATACCTTTCATGGTTTATCCTTCATTTTTATTATTAATGGCTGTATCTAAACATGTTTTGATACATTCATAAAGTTTTTGCGATCATTTAGCTAACAGAGCCGATTAGGTGACTTATATACCCAAACCACCTCAAGATGTGAGTTTCAGTTGGAATTAAAAGCGATTTAGGCAAGGCATTGATTGCAAGTAATAGTGGTTCTATTGTTAAAATCAATAACGCAGTATAAATCGCTTTTAAACCAACCCGTTGGGCGTTCCACAGGCACTTACTCTCAGCGTTGTTACTTCTTAAAAGGGACTGCCATTGTTGCAAAGTAACGCCTTGATATTAAGCACCTGTGAAACGCTGAATTCTGCATCTTGGGGTGGCTTGGGTATATAGACAAACTGCGTTAAACTGGCTACTTAGTTCAAGCAATTGCTGACGCATAATTAACATGAAAATTAAAACCGATAAAATAACTATTTTTGACGTTGCCAGAGAAGCACAAGTTTCTAAGTCAACGGTGTCGTTAGTGCTTACCCAAAGTGACAAAGTCAGTGATAAAAGCAAAGCAAAAGTGTTACAGGCAATTGATGCATTAGGGTATGTTTATAACCGTGATGCAGCAGCACTGAGAAGTCGTCGCTCTAACTTAGTGGCGTTAGTGATCAACGATTTAACCAACCCTTATTCTGCGCAACTTGCTGTTGGCCTTGAAAACCATATTCATGCATTAGGCATGCTGCCAATGTTGGTCAATACTGCTGAAAGCGTAGAGCGTCAAACTCAAGTAGTTAAAACACTCAAAGAATATAATGTGGCTGCGTTTATTATGTGCCCTGCTCCTGGCACTACCCAGCAATGGGTTGACGGGCTGATCGATAGTGGCTTTCCGGTTATTCACATTATGCGCGAAGTACCCTTTTGTGGCGCGCCAACTATATTACCCGATAATAAAAAAGGCACTCATTTAGCAACCTGTCATATTTTACAACAAGGTATTGAAGAGGTTGCATTTGTAGGTGGTACTGAGGATATTTCCGATCACCATGAACGTTTAAGTGGTTTTCACAGCGCTCTACAACAATTTAATTTACCTCAAGATAAACCAATCATTACCGCAGCCACGAATCGTCAAGGCGGACGTGATGCCTTTAACGCTCTATACGCACAACATCCTCACACTAAAGCGATTATTTGTTTTAATGATGTTATTGCTTACGGTGTCATCGAAGCTATTCGTGAGCAGGGTTTAATACCAGGTAAAGACATTAAAGTCGTGGGTTTTGATGATTTAGCCGATTCATGCTTAATGTCGCCATCACTAAGTAGTGTCACTATTAATGCCGATGATATCGGTAAGCGTGCATGCCAAGTATTGCAAGAATTGCTCAATCAAAGTATCCCTGCAGTACGCACCTTAGTTGATGTTCAGTTACAGATAAGAGATTCAAGTCAATGAAAAAAGTATTAGTAATTGGCTATGTGTGGCCAGAGCCAAATTCATCCGCCGCTGGCACCCATATGATGTCGCTGTTAAACGCCTTTAGAGCACAAGATTGGCAGGTTGAGTTTGCCAGCCCAGCACAAAAAACCGAGCATATGGTTAACCTTGATAACTACGGGATCAGCAGCGCGACAATCGCCCTTAATTGTGCAAGTTTTGATGAATATGTTAGCAACTACGCCCCTGATATCGTGATGTTTGACCGCTTTATGATGGAAGAGCAATTTGGCTGGCGAGTAGATAAATACTGCCCTAGTGCACTGAAAATTCTCGACACTGAAGATTTACAGTGTCTGCGTAATGCGCGCCATGAAGCCCATAAAGGGGGGCGAGCATTTAGTCACAGTGATTTACATTCTGACATTGCCAAGCGTGAAATCGCCGCGATTTTACGCTGTGACATAAGCTTAATTATTTCCAGCTTTGAAATGCAGTTGTTAGCAGATGTATTTAAGGTAGATAGCCGTTTGTTACACCATTTACCGTTTATGGTCGATTTAACTGCGCTGCCAGTGCAAACAAAATCATTTGCACAACGTCAACACTTTATGACCATTGGCAATTTTCGCCACGCTCCTAACTGGGATGCCGTACTCTATTTACAACAAATTTGGCCACTCATTCGTAAACAACTGCCGCAGGCTGAGCTACACATTTATGGCTCTTACCCGCCGCCAAAAGCAACAGCCTTAAATAACCCCAAAACTGGCTTTTTAATAAAAGGCTGGGCGGATGATGCCTATCAAGTAATGGAAAATGCCCGCGTCTGTTTATCACCGCTGCGTTTTGGTGCAGGCATTAAAGGTAAGCTGTTAGAGGCGATGATCATGCAAACACCTAGCGTAACAACCCCTATTGGTAGTGAAGGCATGCATGGAGATTTAGACTGGCCTGGCGTGGTAGCAACTGAGCCGCAACAATTTGCCGATGCCGCTGTAGCACTGTATCAAGATGAAGGCGTATTTAAACAGACACAAAAAACTGCGACTCTTCTACTGCAAACATTTTATGACAAAAAATCATTATCCTTTGATTTAATGCATAAAATAACTACAACTTTAGCTAATTTAACCCAACATCGTGAAGCCAATTTTACCGGACAAATGCTTAAGCATCATACCATGCGCAGCACCCAATATATGGCGCAATGGATTGCAGCAAAAAATAACCAACCTCTCACTAGAAAAAACTAGACAGGCGGGGATTTGTGTTTAAAATTCCCGCCAAACTAGGTAGGCAAATTTAGATGTATTGTCTATATTTTTTAACTGAATAATTTAAATTTTGGTTCAATACACATTTGAAAACCGCAACGTTCACAGAAAAGCGCAAATTTATCGTTAAACTGGGCAAAATGCTCCATAAATATGGCACCCCAGCTTATCGACTCGAAGCCCACTTAATGGAAGTGGCGACTTACCTTGATCTTAAATCATCATTTGTGATGTCACCCACCTCTGTTACTTTTGTGATCTGGACTGATGGCCACGAAGACGAATACACCCACGTAGCCCGAGTTGATCCTGGCGATCACGATTTAGGTTCGTTAGCCGATACCGATGATCTGGTGAATAAAATGCTCAATGGCGAACTCACACTACAAGAAGTTGATGTGCAACTCGACGCCATTTTTATTATGCCCAACCCGTATAATCGCTTTACTACAGGGGTTGCCTTTGCCACCTCTGGCGGTGCATTTGCAATGTTAATGGGCACCAGCTGGAATGACGTCTTTTGGTCAGCTTTACTGACCTCTGTCGTCTACTTATTTGTACTATGGTCTGCGCGCTCAAAACGCGTAGCCCATATGTTAGAGCCATTAGTGGCGATAGTGTCGGCTATTTTGGCCTGCGCTGTAAGCGTACATTTAGATGCTGGGATCAATATTCGCCTAGTGGTTCTCTCTGCCATTATCGTGTTTATACCAGGACTTGCATTAGCATTGGGCTTAGCTGAACTTGCAGCGCGGCACTTAGTATCTGGTACAGCGCGGGTGATGGATGCCTTTATGCTGTTGTTTAAACTCTATTTTGGTGCATTCATCGGCATTGCGATTGGTTTTGCACTGTTTGGTCAAGCCGATTTTATACAACCTGAGCCTTTACCGAAATGGACCGCATGGCTGGCAATATTTTTACTCTGTAGTAGCTTAATTGTTATCTTTAGAACCAAACTAAAACACGCTACTTGGTCTATCGCCTCTGGCTTTATTGCTTATGGCAGCAGTATTGGCTCTGCAATGTATTTAGATTACACCTTAGGAACGTTTGTAGGCGCATTTGCGGTGGGCGTATTTAGTAACCTATTTAACCGCATAGCGAATGCTCCCGCTTCAATTGTTGCCATGCAAGGCTTGATTGTATTAGTACCGGGCAGTAAAACTTACATAGGTTTAAACTCATTAATTGAAGGACAAGATTTTGTGTATGCCGAGCACATCGGCCAACAAACCTTCCTGATATTTATGTCACTGGTGGCTGGATTGATCTTTGCAAACGTTGCACTGCCACCGAAAAAGAGTTTGTGAACCAATTAAGAGCCTGATCGACAAGGCTCTTACTTTAGAGTTATTAATTTAAAAGAAACGCATAAATTAATATGCTAGTTAATTCCTTTATCCTGATGTCTGCACTCGCCACTGCTGATTTCCCTACCTGACCTTTCACGCTTAATCTTTCCCCCTTCCCCCTTCACCCTTCACCCTTCACCCTTCACCCTTCACCCTTCACCCTTCACCCTTCACCCTTCACCTTTTACCTTTTACCTTTTACCTTTTACCTTTTACCTTTTACCTTTTACCTTTTACCTTTTACCTTTCATTTTTTAATCCACTAGTTGTGAATTACAATAATTAAAAGCACAAAAACAATTAAATAAACTTAACTTATTAAATAAAAACAAAAGTAATGAAAATAGTAAGCAACTGATAAAAAAACAAATAAACAAAATTAAAACAAGATTCTATTTTAAAATTTGTTACTTTCACAACTATTCATCTCGATTCAAGACTCTAATTTTTAAAAGGCGTTTAATAGAGTCACAAACAAAACTGGCAGTGGTTATTTTTTATATGCGAAGTAACCATAAGCTAATCACTTAGCCGCTAATCTAGTTTGTAGACAACGGTCTTATTAAATTCGACTATTAAAAATGACTATATAAGTACGAATGGTAAGTCCTCATTTGACACAACAAAATGAAGTTTTGATTCAAGGGGAATCGAGGATGTTAAAAGTAAAAATAAATAAACTGTATTTAGCAGTAAGTGCATCACTAATTACATCAGCATTAAGCTTACCTATGCTAGCGCACAGTGCTGAACTTAAAAGTACAGACGAAGTTGAAGTGATCCAAGTTCGCGGTATCCGTGGCAGTGTTGTAAAATCACTAAACACTAAGCGTTATTCAAATGCGATTGTCGATGCAGTGACTGCGGAAGATATCGGTAAATTCCCCGATCAAAATGTCGCAGAATCATTGCAACGTATCACCGGTGTATCAATTAGCCGTAACTTTGGTGAAGGTGAGCGCGTGAGTATTCGTGGCACCAGCGAGAGCCAAAACCGTACACTGTTAAATGGTCAAGCTGTTGGCTCTGCCGACTGGTGGACTAACTCCGCAGCAAACCGTGGTTTTAACTATACGATGCTGCCTTCGGAAATTGTCTCTGGCTTAGAAGTGTATAAATCACCTGAAGCGGATATTGATGAAGGCTCGATTGGCGGGACTGTTATTGTGCGTACTCGTAAGCCGCTTGATTTAGAGGCGAATAAATTTGCCGGCTCAGTACTTGCACAGCACAGCGAAATTTCGGGCGAAACCGACCCGCAGCTCTCTGCTATGTATAACTTTAAAACTGAAGATGAAAGCTTCGGGACGCTTATTTCGGTGGTTCGCCAACAGCGTAATTTACGCCGTGATGGTATTGAATCATGGAGCTGGGCAAAACGTGATATCACCTTAGAAGATGGTACTGAGTATAAAGACGTATACAGCCCAGGCGGTGGTGGCTCGGCGATGTTCTTGCAAGAGCGTATTCGTACTGGTATTAATTTAGCCATGCAGTATCGCCCTACCGAGCAATTAGATTTAACCTTCAACGCGCTTGATTCAACCCTTGAAGCAAATAATGAAAACCAAAACTTCCTTTGGCTACCCGGCTACGGTGGCTCACAATACACTGATGTCACGTTAGTAGAAAATGATCACGTTGGTACTATGCTGGTTGGCGGAACTCTAGGCTTATCTGCAACTGCGAATAACATTTTAGACGAAACCAAAGTACGTAACTCTGAAATCAACACCAAATCATACGATTTAAAAGCGGATCACCAAGGTGATTTATGGTTGACCAGTGTGCATGTCGGTTATACCGAAGGCAGTGGTGGTTCACAAGCTGATCGCAGTGTTGGCTGGGAAGGTAACTATGTGCATAGTTTTGACACCTCAAATGTAGAAGATGTACGAACTAGCTATGCCGCAAACCCTGCTGATGGTAAAAACTGGGATTTAGGTTTTCTACGTTACGATAGTAATGATGCCAAAGATGATGAAACTTACCTGCAAGTCGATTTTACGCGGCCAATTGACATCGCTGTCTTTAGTAAAGTTAAGTTTGGTTTAAAGTACCGTGATCATTCACGTTTTAATACTAAGCACACCACTGATAACCGCACGGATCTAGGCTGGAACTTAGCTGACTACTCGTTATCAATGCCAGCCGATTATTTATCGGGCCTAGGCTCTGACGGTACGTTACGTGATTATGCAATCACCGACTCTGATAAAGTTCGCCATGAAGGGGATGCCCTTGATTGGAACTACCGTGTACTCAAAGCCAGTACCTTTGAAGTTGAAGAAAAAATTACCGCCGGTTATATCAAAGCAGATATCGATGTTGAAGGTATGCGCGGTAACTTAGGTGTTCGTTTAGTGCAAACGCAACAATCAACCGCAGCCTATGTAGGTGAAAGTGGCGCTGAAGTATGGACCGATGATGACCGTGACTATTTTGATATTTTACCTAGCATCAATCTTGCGATTGATTTAGATGACGATGTACTGCTGCGCTTTAGTGCTGCACGTGTTATGTCGCGCCCAGATTATGCAGCAATGACACCTTCGACCTCTTATAATCTTGAAACACAAACTGGCAGTGGTGGTAACCCTGATATCGACCCATATCGTGCAACACAGTTTGATACTGGGGTGGAATGGTATTTCAGTGATGCAGGTTTATTCTCAGCGGTGGTCTTTTATAAAGATATTCAATCATTCTTAGATGTTTCACCCAACTTGGAGATCCATGAAGGGATAGAAATCTTAGTGAATCGCCCTACTAACGGTCGCTCAGGGCGCATCCAAGGTCTTGAATTAGGTTATCAACAAGAGATCTTTGCTGGTTTTGGCTTAAATGCTAACTATACATTTGTCGATGGTGAAGCAAAAGATGCCGATGGCAATGATACGATTATTCCTGGTAACTCTGAACACACTGTAAATTTAAGTACTTACTATGAAACAGAAACCTTTAGTACACGTATTTCATACAACTTCCGTACTGGTTATAACTCAGGCCAAGGTCATGGTTATGTTGATGATTATGGCCAGGTAGATGCGAACTTTACCTACAACGTAAACGATAATTTAGCGCTTGTTTTAGAGGCAATTAACCTCACTGACGAACATACCTTTAGTTATCAAGAAGAAGGTGTGCAACAAGCACTAACAGGTGTATACGCCGATGGCCGTCGCTTTGTAGCCGGAGTACGTTTTAACTTTTAATCCCCATTTGTCGAACTCCAAGCTAACACAGGTATTCGACTTTCGCCAAGGATGGCAAGCCCCTATGCCCAGGGGTTATACCCAAGCCGCTTCAAGATGCGAATTCTGCATATTGAGGTGGTTTGGGTATGAAGCAGGCAGTCACTTGACTGCCTGCTTTTTTCATTTGTGAAATTACCCATATTAGTCGCGCTAAGGCGCTAGTAATAATAAACAAAACAAGTACAATCAATAGGTAAAAACGTTACTCGAACAACATCGGCGAAGCATAATACGTGTCAGCACAGACAGCTATTGATCACAGTAAGCAAACAACAGGATTTTGTCACTACAAACTCTTATTGGTATTGCTATGTCTGCTGTTTATACCTCAGACGAAAGCAGACTTGCTGAGTGCAACCCTTGACTACCACCAAGGAAACTTCAACGAAGCACAACACGAATTTCAACAACTAGCGTATTTAGGCAATGCAGACGCAATTTATAACATCGCTGTAATGTATTTACACGGCCAAGGGGTTGCAAAAAACAAAGCACAAGCCTATGCCTGGTTTAGCTTAGCTGCTGATTTTGGGCTGCTCGATGCGCGCGATACGGCAATGCTAATAGCCAGACAAAGTAACAATCAACAACCCCTTGATGACGCCTATAATGCACTGTTAAAACAACTTAGTTTTCAATGGTATGATCAACAGTTACGGCCAGAGTTAACCGCCAGTCCTGCCCCGCATTCAAGTCCACAGCGTAGCTATACAGTTGAACCTAAATACCCAGAGCATGCCTATCAAAATGGCATAGAAGGCTGGGTGTGGCTTGAATTTGATATTGATAAAAGCGGCGCTGTAACCGATATTTCCTTAATTGACTCCTACCCCGAAAAAACCTTTGATCAAGCCATTATCAACGCAGTGAAGCGCTGGCAATATCAAGGTGATAGCCAAACCTTGCCTTACTATAATCGTTCTTTGTTGTATCACTTCACCACTTACAAGGGTAAACAGTACGAGCAAAGCTTTAAAAGTCAGCAACGTGAATACAATGAAAAGATTTCTGAGTTAATTGATGCCGCAGAGCAAGGTAACGCCTTAGTACAGTATTATATTGCCAATTGGCTAAGTTCAGATGAATACAACGCGACCCGCTTATTGAAATACCATTGGCAGCAAGCCAACGCTAATAGTGAATTATTACTGCGCTCAGCCGTTAACGGGTATGCTAATTCACAATATCGTATTGGTGCAAATATGCTACGCGGCGAGTATGGTAAAGTTGATCGTGAAAAAGGCTTAAATTGGATTCTACTCGCTGCTCAAAGTGGTTTTGCCAATGCGCAATACCGTTTAGGACGAGAGCTGTTGAACAGCCAATATGTCGATTATGCCCCCAATAAAGCCCTAACATGGTTAAAAGCGGCAGCAGCACAAGGATTATTTAGTGCTAAACGTGAACTTGCCTTATTACTTTTTGAGTTAAAAAAACCACCGCAACAGGTCACCGCAGCCTTAAATTCGGCATTGGCTGATGATAGTGAACACCCACAATTATTATTACTTAAAGCGCAAATTCAAGCGGCTAATAATAAACCGCAGGCAGCTCAAAAACTAGCGAATAGCGCCCTACAAGAAGCCCGTAGCCGTAATTGGGATCAAAGCAGCATCAAACAGTTTATGGCGACACTGCCTTAATGGCTTTGTGCAATAAAATATCTGTTTCAATGCCATCCACTTGACTAAACACCACTTGACGACCATCGACTGAGCTACTGATATTAAGATTAATGTCAATATCATAACCATAAACACCCAGCTCTTTTATAAACACATTGCGCTTTTGCTCGGTTAAGTAACAATACAGCAAGAGCTGATGTCCTTGGCGTAGTACATAATAAATGCCCTGTTTAAATACCGCAGGCTTAAACAGCTCAAGTGATGGCAACAATTGCGCTAATGGTAATTGCTGCTCTAACACCGCTGATAAATAAGTACGCACGTGTAAATCATGCTCTAAATACGAGCTATTAAGCTGCCAAAGTGGGTGTTCCTCATCTAAGCTTTGCAACGCGACGTTATCTTTCACTAAGGTATTACTCATAAGTTGAATATCGTAACGCCAATCTTGCCATTGTAACTGCTCATTGGCGCTTTGCTCATTGCTAACTTGATAATAAATACTGTGACTATCTTGTGACCAACGCACCCCATTGAGCTGCTCAAAACCAGAAATGATTGGTACTAAACGACGTGAAAAGGTATTGATCAAATACACATTTTGCTGTTCATCCGCCAATAATACATTGTCGCCATTCGGTGAGAAAAGCAGATATTTAGGAGTAATATTACTAGGTAAAGTGGCAATTAGGTTCGCGGTTTTACGCTGTTTATGTTTCAGCCATACTTCGATATGGGTAAAGCCCGTGATCCCTCGACGTTGCAATGAAATAAATGCGCTTTGTTGTCCGTCTGGGGATACTGCGGGTAAAATGTCCATTCGCGCAGAAGACGATAATTGCATAGTATTGCGGATTTTCGGGACATCTTTACTTAAATCTAACTCAATTTGATACAAATTAACCCGTGCTTGCCCTTCCGCATGAGCAATATCGCCCGTTTGCGGGTTAATTGCCAAATCGGCGACAAAACCCAATGGTTGATGTACCAGTTGCTGATTACCTTGGTAGTCATAACGACGTAACGCATCATCACCGAGCCAGTAATAACCCTGTTCACTATCAAATAATAACGGCGCATGACTGTGCCGACTGCGCTTTATTTCAGTGCGTTGCAGTGATTGTGTTAAATCCACTTCACTGACGCTAAACCAGCCTTGATCTTTTTCAAGTATGAGCATTTTTTGCTGCTCATTAATATCAAAGGTGATCGGTTTAAAATCCCCCACGATTTGCTGCTCTAATAAAGTGGGCGTAGGTGAAAATGCCAAGGTATATTTTACTAAGCGCGGTTGTTCGTCTTGCCAGTGCGTGGTGTAAATAGTGTTGTTATCGGCCCAGTGTAATTTGCTAGGTCCATGACGTTGCTGGCAGCGAGTGAGTTTAAACTCAGGACTCAAGCGCCATGTTTCAATGGCATTAGAGACAGGAATAACGCGGATATCGCAACTAAGCGGATCATATCTAAAGTAAGCCAGCCATTTACCGTCTGGCGACCACACTGGCGCTTCTTCAGAATAACCTGAATTTTTAATACTGTGCACGGTCTTGCTTTGCTGATCATAAACGGCTAAATCAAATTGACTTTGTTGATCATTTGATTGGCTAAATGCTAAATATCGGCCACTGGGAGAGTAACGTAAAAAAACTTCAGCCCCTGGCGCTGAGGTGATCCGTGATTGATATTCATAGTTTAAAGTTGGCGCTTTCGGTGCAAGTAAGTGCTGGCTGACAAGTGTCAGCATAGCGCCTAACATTAAACCTAGGGCAACAAATACAGCCGATGTGCGCGGCGTAGCCGGAGTAACTTTATCTAATAAGGTCGGTGCATCACTGACCTCTGCTATTAACTGATAGCCAACTCGCGGTACGGTACGAATAAACGTTGCGGTGTTTTTATCATCATGTAGACTTTTACGTAGTTGTGTTACTAGCTGACTGACTGAATTGTCGCTCACTACGACATCCGGCCAGAGCGCATCCATAATTATATCCCGTGATACTGCGTTGCCTTGGTGTTCTAGTAACAACTTTAATAACACCAACTGCTTTGCTTCAACGGCACACCAACGCCCTGCTACCTTTACTTTTAGAGCAGCAAAATCAACGAGCACATCGTTGAGTAGTAACTGTTTTAGTTCGGTTGTTGGCATCGTTTATTTTTTACACACGTTAATCTATGGTTAAATTAGTCAAGAAAGCGTACTATACCCAAACCATCCCAAGATGCAGAATTCAGCATTTTGGGTATATAAGCAAATACGGTACATAGTAGCATACTCAATGAGTGTGTTCTTATTTTATAGGTAGTTATCACTGCTAGTTTTTCTCATGTTGTTCTTGTTGGGTTGAGTATGACAATAAAAATAAAAAAACTTGTTAACATAATGCTCATTGTCAGCGCATTCAATGCGCTTTACTCAAGTGCTAAAACGCCCCCTCATACTGACCAAAACCAATTAGAAACAATTCAAATTAGGGGCTTTCATGACAGCGCTATCAAATCACTACGAGACAAGCGCGATAGCCAGTCAATCATAGAAGCAATCAGCGCGCAAGATATCGGTAAGTTCCCTGATAAAAATGTCGCGGAAGCATTGCAACGCATCACCGGTATTTCACTTTCGCGTGTCCAAGGAGAAGGTGAGCGCGTAGGTGTTCGTGGCACAACACCGGAACAAAATCGCACTTTTTTAAATGGCCAAGCGATTGCCTCTGCAGATTGGTGGATCTCAACCCAGCCTGATCGTGGTTTTAATTACACGCTGTTACCCGCTGATTTAGTGTCCTCTCTGGAAGTATATAAAACCCCGCAAGCGGATCATAACGAAGGTTCATTAGGCGGCTCTGTTAATATTAAAACACAACGACCTTTGCATACGCAGAACAATCAGTTTGTTACCAACGCACAAGTACAATACAATGATTTATCAGGTGAATTTGACCCACAACTGGCTGTATTTTATAACTGGACTAATCCCGATAAAAATTTTGGTGCATTAGTTACCTTTACCCGTAATCAACGCTCACTACGCCGTGATGGTCTTGAATCTTGGGGCTGGCATGAACAAAACTTTCAACAAAATGCCGATGGTAGCCTGTCCGCAACAGACAGTGACACTGCCAATATAAAAAACATCTGGACGCCCGGTGGTGGTGGCTCTGCCATATTCCAGCAGCAGCGACTATTAACGAGTGCCACGGCAAACTTTGAGTATCAGCCCGATTTAGAGTGGAACATTCAACTTAATACCTTGTATTCCGTACTTAATGCCGATAACAGTAACCAAAACTTTTTATGGCAACCCAGTAGCGTGTTTGCCAGAGGCGGTCATATCAGTGATGCTCGCATAAGTGATAACACATTAACTTACGCCCGCTATTCAAAAGTACCCGCACAAAATGCCCAAAATTTACCATTTAGTACCGCCATGGAAGCTATTTGGCGAGAATCTGAAATCAATACCAGTAGCGTGCATTTAATTGTTAGCCAACAAGCGCACCTTTGGCAGAATCAATATCAAATTGGTTTTACCAAAGGCGGCGGTGGTTCAAAACAAGATCACACCTCACAATTTTCGACCAATACAGCCTTTACTGTAGATACCACTGAGCGTAAAAATATTATTGCTAATTACGATGTGTCTCCCCTTGATGCGCAGGCTTGGCAGCTAACAGAAGCACGTAACGACAGCCAAGATTCAAATGATCAAGAGCTCTATTTACAAGCTGATTTTGAACGCGCGATTGACCACTCAATCATCAGCGCCATAAAGGTAGGTGCCAAGTACCGCGATCATCAACGCGATTTTATTCGTTATCGCTCATTTAACGGCGCATTTGATGGTATAGCCCAGCAACTTGATTGGACCTTAGCGGATTATCCAGCGGCTTTTCCTCATGGCTTTTTAGCCGATATTGGCGATCAACACACCCTTAAAAATTATAGTTATGCCGATATCAGTGCCTTATCAAATGATTTCCAAACTATCGACTTTGTGCAACAAGAAGAAAAAGCCAGCCGTTTTGATATTCAAGAACGCACTACTGCAGGTTATGTTAAATTAATGCTGGATGGCGATGATTACCGTACCAACTTAGGCGTACGCGTTGTTAATACCGTTCAAGACTCCGGTGCTTATCAGCGTGTTGGTTCACCGGTTGAACAACAAGAAAGCTTTGTCTGGCAGCAACACAACAAAAACTATGTCGATATATTACCCAGCGCCAATATCAGCATTGACCTGAACGAGAACCTGATCGCCCGCGTCAGCGCTGCACGTGTGATGTCGCGTCCACAATATAATCATTTGATGCCTTCCACTAATTACAATGTCACCCAAGCACAAGGACAAGGTGGCAACCCTGACTTAGATCCGTATCGCGCCAATCAATTTGATGTAAGCGTTGAATGGTACTTTGATGATGCCGCCCTGCTCTCTGCGGCATTATTTAACAAAGATGTTGAATCCTTTGTCGAATTTAAACGCACCATTGAACAACACGAAGGCATTGCTATGACCATTGACAGGCCCATCAATGGCAGTGGCGGCACTATTCGAGGTGTAGAAATTGGCTATCAACAAGAGCTTATTTATGGTTTTGGCTTGATCACTAACTACACCTATGTCGATGGCGACCGCACAGATAGCATATCAGGGCGTGAGGATTATGTGCCTGGCACTTCAAAACATACAATAAATTTAACCAGTTACTATGAAAATGAGTGGTTAAGTTCACGTTTAGCCTATAACTATCGTACTCATTTCGCCACCGGTGTTGGTGAAACTATGATGGATAACTTTGGTCAACTTGATGGCAGTATTACCTTCAAAGTATCTGACAGCTTTGATTTTGTAATTGAAGCAATCAATCTTACCGATGAAATCACTTACCTGTATGAGCGTAATGAATATGCACCAACAGGCATTTATCAAAATGGCCGTCGCTTTTATGTTGGTGTACGTTACAGCCATTAATCGATAGTGCTTGGAAGTTAATCGCATATTTTCGTAATTGAGTAGTCTATTGATATACTGCCTTCGATAATTAAAACAAGCGAAGGAAAAATCATGCTAAAAACTAGCTTAGCGCTGGCCATTGGGCTGTCAAGTTCACTGGCGGTTGCTGCCACATCGTTAACCGTCGAAGATATTCCAAAAATTCAATCTGTGCTGCAAACCAGTATCAGCCCTGATGGTGATACAGTGGCCTTTACCCGCTCTGTGCCACGTGAATTATACGTAGCTGAAAATGGCAGCAATTACAGCGAACTTTACGTTGTTGATGATAAAGGTGTAGAGCGCCCTTTCATTACCGGCTCGGTAAGTATCAAGAGTATTCAATGGTCAAACGACAGCAAAACCATTTATTTTTTAGCTAAGCTAAAAGACGACAAGTTTACCGCGTTATACCAAATTCCAGTAGACGGTGGTCAAGCGCAAAAAGTACTGTCGCTTAAAGACACCTCAATTTCTAGTTACCAATTAAGCCCTAATAACAAGCAACTTGCTATTTTAGCTATGCCAGCGGCTGATAAGTCTGAAAAAGAACTGAAAAAACTCGGCTTTATGGCAGAAGTATACGAGCTAGATTTAAAGGATAAACAACTGTTTATTGTTGATTTAGCCAAAGCAGACCAGCCATTAACCCCGCAAGCCCTAAACGTTGCTAACTACGTCAGCGATGTAAACTGGGCAGCACAAGGCGACAAATTATTAGTAAAAACCCAGCCTACTGCACTGATTGACGATAAATACACTAAATCACAATGGCATTTATTTGATATCGCGACTAACCAAGTAACCATGTCATTTGCCACAGAAGGTAAATTAGACGGTGCTGAGCTGTCTCATGATGGCCGTTATATCGCGATTTTGGGTGCCGAAGATAAACACGATCCGGCGACAGGTCGCTTATTCTTAGCAGACACTAAAACCGGTGAAGTAACTGACTGGTTACCTGATTTTATGGGTCACATCGTTGACTTTGAATGGTCCAATAAGCGTAATACATTGAACTTTATTGCCAATGTAGGCACGCAAAGTTTTGTCGCGAGTATTAAAACGGGTTCAAACAAATACAAAAAGCTGATCAAAGAAGGCCAATTTATTGCCTCAAACCTAAGTATTTCTGATTCAGATAAAACCTTAGCGCTACGTGCAAATACAGCAAAGCACCCAAATGAAGTATTTATTGTTCGTGGCTCTAAAGCGCAGCGCTTAACCGATTCAAACAACTGGTTAAATGACAAGCGTTTTGCTAAACAAGAGACTATTTCACTTAAGGCCCGCGACGGTGTTGAGATTGATGGGGTACTCGTTTATCCACTTGATTATAACGAAGGCACACGTTACCCATTGATCATGTCTGTGCACGGCGGCCCTGAAAGCCATGATAAAGATGGCTGGCTAACAAACTACTCGCGCCCAGGGCAAATGGGCGCCGCACGCGGTTATGCGGTGTTTTACCCGAACTACCGCGGCTCTACCGGTAAAGGGGTAGGTTACTCTAAACTAGGCCAAAACGATTACGCAGGTAAAGAGTTTGATGATCTAGTTGATTTTAAAGATCACCTTGTTGAAATGGGCTTAGTTGATGCAAAACGCGTTGGTATTACCGGTGGCTCATACGGCGGCTATGCCTCAGCATGGGGCGCAACAAAACTGACTGAACACTTTGCGGCAAGTGTGATGTTTGTGGGCGTAACTAATCAGCTATCTAAATTTGGCACTACGGATATTTCTAACGAAATGAACCTAGTACATGCCCGCTCTTACCCGTGGGATAAATGGCAGTGGTATTTAGAGCGCAGCCCTATTTACTGGGCCGGTCAATCAAAAACACCGTTGCTTATTATGCACGGTAAAGATGACCCGCGTGTACACCCTGCACAATCAATGGAACTGTACCGTTACATGAAAGTACAAGGCAAAGATGTACGTCTTGTATACTACCCGGGTGAAGGACACGGTAACCGTAAAGTCGCTGCCCAATACGATTACAGCTTACGCCTAATGCGTTGGATGGATAATTACTTAATTGATGGCAACAAAGATATGCCAGCGTTTGAAATTGACCATGCCGCCAAACTAAAAGCAGTAAAAGACGCGAATAAGTCATAGTTAAGCTTACTTATTGAAAGGCCAACCACAGTGTTGGCCTTTTTCATTTTAACCTGTAATTTTTACATTCTTGCTATATCACCTTGCTATTCGCCATTTTTATTTCAATATAAAACAACAACTTAAATCATGGCTCGTCACTTGCTTACTAACCTATAGATGAGTAAAGCAAGGATAAATCATGAATATTTTTAAAGCACTACGTAACGATCACGATAAACAACGCTCACTGGTTGATGCACTAATTGCAACACATGGAGATTCACCAAATCGTCAATCGCTTATGGATAATTTAAAACATGAGCTGGAAGAGCATGCCAAATTTGAAGAGCGCTATTTTTATAATCCCTTAATGTTTGATGATTTAACCCACGAAAAAGCCCGTCATGGTATAGCCGAACACCATCAACTTGACGAATTAATTGAACAACTTGAAGAAACCGATATGAGTTCATCCGCTTGGCTGGTGACTGCAAAAAAACTTCATCATCTTGTGCACCATCATTTAACTGAAGAAGAGCATGAAATATTTCAGTTAGCTGGGAAAGCACTGAGCGAAGAGCAAAAACTAAGCTTAGCCGAAAAATATAACGATGCGATGAATTAAGCCTTATAGATGGGTGCTTTGCTAGCAAAAGCACCCTTTATAACGCGAGCAATGTAGCGTGTTTTGCTCATTAAAAGTTATATTTAATCGTGGCAGAAAAGTTACGCCCTGCGCTGGCAAGGTTTGCTAAGCTGTCGCCAGCATCATGGCCAGCAAGATTATTATGCTGGTAATACTCTTTATCAAATATGTTATTTACCGCTAAATTTAGCTGTGTATCAGCTAATCGATAACTTAACTGCCAATCAACCGTGCCATAACCTGGGGTTTGGTATTTTCCTTCATTTACCTTCGTCATTTGTTTTGCCCAGTTTAAAATCACATTGCTGGCAAAATCATCTTGTTTGTAACTAATACCTAGATTACCTGACAGCGGACTGATACTGGAAATATATTCATCTGTGCTGTTATCTTTACCATCTTGATATGCCACATTAAAGAATAGGTCAAGGCTGTCTGTTGCATAAAAGGTCGCGCCAAACTCCGCACCTTTAATCGTTACAGAGTCAAGGTTGTGGTATTGAAACGTATCTTGTATATACGAAAATGAGCCATCAGCATTAAAAACGCTGTCACGGTTAACCAGCTCAGTGGCCAAAAAGTTATCAAACTCATTGTAGAAAACAGCGGCATTAACTGTAAAGCTACCAATATGGCCACGTAAACCTAGTTCGTAGCTATCACTTTCTTCCGCCGATAGATCATCACTTGGCATGATTTCATAGATGTATTCTGAGGTTGGTTGATTGTAGTGCTCAATGTACGCTAAATCATAGGCTGGCACTTTGAAACCTTGGCCATATTGCGCATACGCCGACAGCATATCGTTAATGTAATAAAGTGCACCCAAATTAAACGATAGGTGTTGATCATCAATTTTTGCAAACTGAGTGCCATCCGTTTTCAATGCACCATTAGGGTCCATTTCATAATAGTCAAACCGAACGCCTGGGGTGATCACTAAACGTTTATCCATGAATGAGATTTCATCATTAATGAAAAAGCCTGCTCTGAAGGTATCATTGCGCGGAAATTTACTGGTTGAGTCATCTTTACTGACCACACCATCCGCTTCTCGGTATTCGTGCACGGTACGCAAACTATCAGTTGTTTCAATATCTAAACCAAAGCCTAACGTGTGCTGCTGATTTAGCTGCTTACTGGCGTTCGATAACAAGCCTTTCGTGGTTTGCTTATAAAGACCTGTTTTAAACATATCGCGCTTTTCAACGGTACCAAACATCGGCGCATTAATATCTAAAAATGCGTACTCTTCATCTTCTTGGCTGCTTTCATTGTAGTACCCCCTCACATTAAATTGATCCCACAGCAAGGTTTGCGCGTTGCTGTGATAGCTTAATTGATACGAGTTAGTTTCTTTATCAGTAATAGTGTGCTCATCGACAATGTTATACCCGTATTGTGCTAATGAACGAAAATAAGCCAATAAACCATCAGCGCTATCACCTTTCGCTTCTTGGCGCCAAAGATCGACGCTAAAATCTAGCGAGTCAGTTTCACTGATATTGTACTTGCCCTTATACATGAAGCTGCTTGATTCAATGTCAAATGGGCTCAGTGATCCATCATAACTTTGCTCTTCTTCACCATCGCGTAAGGTGCTACTAAGCACATGTTCAACATCGCCAGTAATAAAAGCCAAAGTACCAGCAAGCGTATATTGGCTACTTAAATCGCTATAACCGGCTTTAACATTACCTGCAAATTGCTCACCCGGCTGTAAATAATCGCTGGCATCTTTAGTGGTAAACACCACAATACCGCCTAATGCATCTGAGCCATACAATGATGACGATGCGCCCTTTGCCACTTCAACCTGCTTTAACGTATCTGTTTCAATAAAACCGCGCCCTACAATATCGTTTAAGCCATTTGCCCCATACCCCTCATTCATGCGCATGCCGTCTTTGATCATTAAAATACGGTCCGAGCCCATGCCACGCACTGTAATATTTTGCGCACCACCAATGCGACCCGTAATTTGAATACTCGGGTCATATTTAAATAATTGATTGATGTCGGTTACTGCTTGCATTTGCATCTCTTCAGCCGTCATTACTGAAATACTCGCAGCCACATCTTTTAAAGGCTTTGCAATACGAGAGCCTGAAACAACCAGTACTTCTAATTCATCATTGGTAATTGACTGCGTATCATCTGCAATCGCACTAGCATGAAAAAGAACACTGCTAATAGCCAGTGTGATCAAAGAGAGTGTCGGCTTAAACATTTTTACATCCTTAATTTTTATTAGTAAAGCAGTGAATTCCTGCAAAAAACGAGAGAATAATACGCCATTATGAAAATTGATCAACACCAATGATAATAAATTTCATTTAGATTCTTGATTAAATATATGCAATGCTTTAAATTTGCCGCCTACTAATAAAAGGGGTAACTACTGTGAGTATTCAAACCATTGAAGTATTAATGGCTAATGTTTCTGAAATTTTAATGACACCGGTGATCATCGCTATTGTGGTGTTATTTATTTATGCAATTTTTGCATTGGGGCGGTTCATCAGCGAATATTGTATTCGTAAAAAACACAGCCTGCTCTATCAACGTCAAATAGACACTAAAAGTCCCAGCTGGTTGCGCGGCTTTGATATTCATAATTACTTTATTAAACACCCCAACGCGAGCGAGGATGAATACGAAGTTTTTGCGCTAAAACAACTCGAAACCTTACGAATTGTCACCCGTATTGCGCCAATGTTAGGGCTAATTGCCACTATGATCCCGATGGGGCCTGCACTCAAAGCATTAGCCGATGGCAACATTCAGGGTATTAGTGAAAATCTGATCATTGCATTTGCAGCGGTGATTTGGGGGTTAACTATTTCGACTATTACTTTTTGGCCTGCGTCAGTAAAAAAACGCTGGTGTGCCCAAGAGCTAATTAACATTCGTAAGTTTAGAGGCCAGTGAGATGCGCTTTTTAGATGAAGATGAAGAGTTAAACCCAATTGTAAGTGCGGTTAATCTAGTGGATGTATTTTTAGTGATCATTGCAGCATTACTGATCGCCATCGCACAAAACCCTCTCAGCCCATTTACTGCAGAAAATGTCACTGTGGTAAAAAATGCAGGCAAACCAAATATGCAAGTAATTGTAAAAGAAGGAAAAGAAATAAAACAATATCAATCAACGGGTGATATTGGTTCAGGTGCAGGAATGCGTGCTGGGGTCGCTTATAAAATGGCCGATGGCAGTTTTGTGTATGTGCCAGAAGCCGGATCGCAAGATCAAAACACCAACAATAACAGCGAGAAAAAAATCCCATGATGCGTTTTATCATTTTATGCTTATGTTATCTAAGCATAGTTACGCCAAGTATAGCCGCTGAAGATAAACCCCAAGTGCTAATGATGATGTCGAGCCATGTATCAAAAGCCAAGGGGGATTTATTAACCTCATTGAGCGCCGATCAACCTTTTACATTCACCAACTACAGCGCCAAAAGTAAATCTGAGCAACAAATAATGCAAGATTGGCAAAATGCGGATCTAATCCTACTTGATGGTATCAACCCTGCTTTATCTAAATTCATGTTTGCAAAATATCAGCCTTATTTAAGTCAGTTTTCAAACGTGCCTGTCGTGTCATTAGGCGATCTAGAGAGCAGCGCTATGAACCAAGGGCTAACAGCTAAGCAACATCAACAAATAGGCCTTTACTATAATAATGCAGGGCGCGAAAACTATCGCAATTTAATGCTTTTTTTAAGTAACCAAGTATTTAAATTATCAAACACCACAGCAAAAGCCCCTATAATCGTGCCAAATGTAGGTCTATATCATCCCGATTTTGATACGCTCGTTAGCGCCGATGAGGAAGCTTTCTTTTCGTGGCTTAAACCTGCCCTCAATCAACCGGTGATAGCGATTGGCGTACACCGTTCAGTGATTGATTATGAACAACAACAGGTTGTAGATGCATTAATACGTGGCCTCGAAAGAAAAGGAGCAAAAGCCATCGCATTCTTTTTTGAGGGCAATGATGAAAGCCTCGCATACCCTGATTTACTCACTGATGACAAGGGCGCGCGGGTTGACTTACTAATCAATTATCGTTCATTGCATTATGTTGAAAAACGCCGAGCTGAATTTGCTCAGATTGGTGTGCCCGTGATCCATGCTCTCAATTACACCGCAGGTGATGAACATGCTTTTGAGCAAGACCATGCTGGTATATCTCCCTCCCTCACTCCATTCTTTTTAGTGATGCCTGAAGATACCGGCAGTACCGACCCTACTATTATCGCGGCCAATCAAGAGGGTAAAAAAGTGGTGATGAAGGCCCAACTTGATGCCTTAATTGAACGTGCCTATAATCATGCAAACTTAAGCCATATCAAAGCCGAAGATAAAAAAGTGGCCACTTTCATCTGGAACTACCCGCCAGGAGAGAAAAACATTGGCGCTGCGTTTTTAGATGTGCCCTCATCAATCACCAATATTGCCACAGCACTAAAAGCCCAAGGCTATCAAATTGACAGCCTAAGCCCGCAGCAAATTATTGCCAATGCCGGTCAATTATTGCGTCCCTATTATCGTAATGAAGATACCAGCGCACTTATTGAGCAAGGTTTAGCCGATTGGCTGCCTCTTGAGACTTACTTAACATGGTTTAATGCCTTACCTACATCCGTTACTCAGCCAATTATTGAACGCTTTGGTGAGCCGCGCGATAACCCAATGGTTACTGAACATAATGGCCAACTAGCCTTTGTGATCCCACGTATGAAATTAGGTAACTTAATTGTATTACCGCAGGGTGTACGTGGGCAAAATGAGCAAGAACACTCCTCGTTATACCACAGCACTAAAACGCCAATTAACCACAGCTACTTAGCTATTTATTTATATGCGCGTGAAACTTTTGGCACCGATGCCGTGATCCACTTAGGCACTCATGGCTCGCAAGAATGGTTAACCGGTAAAGAGCGAGGTTTATCCGTATACGACGCAGCAACTTTAGCTATCGGTAATATTCCTGTGTTTTATCCGTATATTATTGATAACGTGGGTGAAGCAATGCAAGCCAAACGCCGTGGTCGCGCAACAATGATAAGCCATCTAACCCCCGGTTTTGCTAAAGCAGGTTTATATACCCAAGTCGCTGAATTAAATGAATTGATCACTAACTTCATGATGCTTGAACAAGGCCAAACAAAGCAAAATACACAGCGTCAAATTACTGAACTTGCCAGTGAGCTCAATATTTTAACTGACTTGGCGCTAACACCCGATGCACTCAGTGCTGATTTTGATAATGCAGTCACCCATATTCAAGATCACCTTAATACGCTTGCCCAAATGAGCCAGCCATTAGGCATTCATATTTTTGGTGAATTACCCAAAGAGCAACACTTATACAGCACTATTTTGCAAATGCTCGGAGATGAATTTACCCAAGCCGCTGCGCAGTTTGAACAACAACATCACCTTACACTGTCTGTTGAACAACAAAAAGATCAGCGCAATGTGGTTAATCTTGAAGCACTTGAAGGCTATCAACTCGTTAAACGATTTATTGCTCAAAACAGTAATAGTAACGACCCTGTATTAGCAGCATTACCAGCAAAACTGAACTTACAACTTAATGAAGCTAAAAAATATTGGGATAACTTTCATGATATTGCTGAGCTAAGTGGTTTAGTAAATGCGCTTAACGGCGAATATATTCCGGTCAGTTATGGTGGCGATCCAATCCGCAGTCCTGAAGCTGTGCCTACAGGTCGTAATTTAATTGGTTTTAACCCAGCCAAAGTGCCGTCTAAAGAAGCTTACCAAGCCGGTGTAACGTTAATGGAGCAAACCATTAATGACTATCACAGTAAACATGGGCGCTTTCCACAAAAGCTAGCCTTCTCATTATGGTCATTAGAAACCATGCGTCATCAAGGGGCACTGGAAGCACAAATACTTCATGCCATGGGGTTAAAACCAAAATGGGATCATCAAGGTAATGTGATTGATACTGAGGTTATTCCCTATTCAGAGCTTGGCCGGCCACGCATTGATGTGGTGATATCTGCCACCGGTTTGTACCGCGATGCATTTCCAAATGTCATGTTATGGCTCGCTGAAGCGATTGATAAAATTGCCAAAATGAAAGAAGACAATAACTTTGTTTATCGCCATACCAATAGCCTAAAAGAGCAACTTTTAGCGCAAGGAAAAAGCGCAGCAGATGCTGATTATCTATCGTCAATCCGGTTATTTTCCAACGAAACTGGTAACTACGGAACCGGTCTTGCTGGTGCAAGTTTAGCGTCAGATAGCTGGGATGAAGAGAGTAAACTCGCTAATTTGTATCTTGATCGGATGGGTTTTGCGTTTGGCAAAGATGAACAACGCTGGAGCGAAAATGTTAGCGATAGCAATTTATATAGCCAAGTGCTCTCTGGTACTGATGGCGTTATATTCTCACGCTCAACTAACTTATATGCACTGATGACCAATGATGATCCATTCCAATATTTTGGCGGTATCGGCCTTGCCGTACGTCATTTAGATGGTAACACGCCAGAGATGTACGTCTCTAACTTACGCCGTAAAGATAATGTCAAAGCACAAACCCTCAGTGAATTTGTCAATGCTGAAATGCGTAGCCGTTATTTCCACCCTCGTTGGATCAAAGCCATGCAAGAGTCTGGTTATGCCGGAGCCACAGCCATATTTGATCGCATGAATAATATGTGGGGCTGGGAAGTTATGACACCAGAAGCAATTAGAGATGACCAATGGCAAGCGTTTTTTGAAGTCTATGTTGATGATAAGTATGAAATGCAAATGCGTGAATTCTTTGAACAACACAATCCAGAAGCACTCGCGCAAATCATCGAACGTATGGTTGAAGCGGTACGCAAAGGTTATTGGCCAGCGGATGCACAGACATTAAAGAAAATGCTTGAAACCTACACTGACATAGCCAACCAGCATGATGTGGTGACCGATAATGAAAAATTCACTGAGTTTGTTAAAAACCAAGCGCCAGGCTTTGGTTTAGCGCCGCTGCTCCCTGGCAGTACGCAAGCCTCTGTTAATGCTGCGGGGCAACAGCAAGTAAGCGGTCAAAAATTAGCACAGGTAGAGCAAAAAAGTAAAGATAGCGAACATGACTACACGCTTTGGTACATATTATTTGCAATTTTTACCCTTGGCGCAGCCAGTCCGCTACTGAGCAAAAAGCGTTAACTTATTTGCCCAGCATCCCTCTTGCTGGGCTTTTCTATTTTATCCTAACCACCCGTACTAAGTACTGAAGTAATTTCACCCTTGTTTATTTTAATATGAATATTATTCACAAAATGTAAATATATTTGCATACACAATTGAACATGCAACTGATAATTGTTATCATGCCGACCTTGGTTACTAGTTAGATTAACAATCTTTATTCTTTTCATGAAGGAAGTACAATGAAATCCCGTCCGCTTTATTTGGCCTCACTGATCAGTGCATTATTAACATCAACAACGCTTATCGCTGATGATGACACCGCTGAAAATATGGAAGTTATGGTTGTCACGGCGTCTGGTTACGAGCAAAAATTAATTGATGCACCCGCGAGTGTCTCGGTTGTTTCTCGCGAAGATCTCCAAAATAAGCCGTTTACCAGCCTTGCTGATGCACTTCGTGATATCGAAGGTATTGATGTCGGCGCAGGACAAGATAAAAATGGTAATATCAGCATTACTATGCGTGGTTTACCGGCTAGCTATACGCTCGTGTTGATTGATGGCCGTCGTCAAAGTGATGTAGGCAATATCGGACCAAATAATTTTGGCAATAGCCAATTTATGTACATGCCACCACTGGAAGCAATTGAGCGCATTGAAGTTGTACGTGGGCCAATGTCTACGTTATACGGTGCCGATGCCATCGGTGGGGTCATTAATATCATCACCCGTAAAAACCTTGATAGCACCCATGGTAGCGTGACTGTAAGTAGCAATATTCAAACCGACGACCAATACGGTAACGATAACAAAATCGACCTATATTTAACCGGCCCAAGTGGTATCGAAGGGTTAACCTATGGGATCCGTGGTAGTTTTTACGACCGCCAAGAAAGTGAGCCTACATACAGCGAAAACTTACCGCTACCAGATGGCAGCGTGTGGGTTGATGATGGCAGCTTTGGTGATAAAAAAATCGTTGCAGCGCGTAACTGGAATGCAGGCGCCACAATAAACTATCTGCTCAATAAGCAAAACGAAATTACCTTTGAGTACGATATAGCTAAACAACGCTACGATAACACCGAAGGTCAAACGGGTACGCTAGATAGCCCAGTCAGCTTATGGCGTGTTAGTAAAGGCATTGTACAACCGCGCGTTGGTTATACACCTTATCAGCGTGTTGAACGTGAGCAATTTGTCCTCGCCCATGTTGGTCGCTATGATGTTGGCACGCTTACCAGCAGCATTACCCAAAGCAGCAGTGAAAACTTTGGTCGCTCATTACCGCTTAATGTACAAGAGCGCTTAGGTGTGCAAGCCATTTGGGATCAAGCGGTACAAGATCAAGGCACTGACAAGCCTGAATTAACGGATGCAATTTACGCTCAACTTGATGAGACTTTTTTACCTCGTCCAATGCGTACACTAAAACTTGATAACTTAATTATTGATACTAAGTTTGAATCAAATATAGATAACCACTATTTTGTAGTTGGCGCACAGTATTTTGATGCCGAAATGGAAGATGGTGTATTTGGTATGTACGGTGATGGTTTCCGCAAAGGTACGACTCAAAATCACCGCCAAACCGCTATTTTTGCAGAAGATAACTGGGAAATAACCACAGATCTAACCGCTACTTTCGGCGCCCGTTATGATCATCATAATATTTTTGGCTCACAAGTCAGCCCGCGTGCTTATTTAGCTTACTCTCCTGCAGATCAATGGACCTTTAAAGGTGGTATCAGTACTGGTTATAAAACACCAGAGCCAAACCAATTATTCCCAGGCATCACCGGCTTTGGTGGCCAAGGTACTAAACCTTTTGTTGGCACACCGGATCTACAACCTGAGACCAGTGTAAACTACGAAATGGCCGCTTACTTTAACGGTAATGATAACTTTAGCGGTAATATCACGGTGTTTTACAATGATTTTAAAGACAAAATCATTAACCAAGATAACTTGCCAAACTGTGAAGTGGCCATCGCTGATGAACCTTGTGTTGAAATTGGCGCAGGTTGGGCTGGCATCGGTAGCACCACCTTTACGCAAGCCGCTAACGTTGATAAATCAGCAACTCGCGGCGTTGAAGTCGCTGCTAATTGGCAAATTATCGACAACCTAGCACTGCGTGGTAACTTTACTTATACCGACAGTGAAGTGAAAAGTGGCCGTGATGAAGGGCTTCCTTTGGTTAATACACCTAAAAACATGTATAACTTAACGCTTGCATGGCAGCCATTAGATGATTTGAGTATTTCACTTATTTCAGAAATTCGTAGTGATCGTTACCGCGGAACTGCTAATGTATCTGGTCCACAAGGCCCTGAAACACAAAAGCTATATTACAAAGCCTATGATTTATATCATCTCGCTGCGAGTTATAAAATTAATGATAGCCTAGCACTGAATGCACGTATTAATAATCTATTGGATGACGACTTATCAAGCCGCACTTGCTTGTTAGCAACATCAGCAGAAGAATATGAATGTACCTCAGATTATAATACCACGCAAAAAGCCCGTAGTTTTTGGGTATCAATGAGTTACAGTTTCTAAATAAAGATCTATAAGAATACAAGCCCAGCAGCAATGCTGGGCTAAAACGCCTCAAAACCCAAAATAACACTTAAATCTAATCGTATAGCAACCGCTTTTGCTCCCTGTGCTGCCGCTTCATCAACTCCAGCTTCTGCTTTCTAAGCGCATACGCGTATTTATATAATGGTTAACTGAGCAAGTTCAGTTGTTTATTCAGTAATAAACAACTAAATAAATATAAATAACCAATACTAAAAGACCGAAAACACACTAAGCGTTAAATATAAGTTAAAAAAACAGCTTAATTTTGTTGACCAAATATAAACATTGGCATACGCTTTTGTAAGCGCTTACATTTTGACTGTGTTTTTTTATTCCATAATGTAAGCGCTTACAGGATTCGTTGAAATACACAATTATAATTATCAACGATGTTCTTCCAATTTTTTGTCGAACTGGGGTTCAACTAATGGACATGACAACAATCACACTAAGCCGACTCTTCGCAGCTATTTCTATAGCAACGCTTGCGGGATGTGGCGGTGGCGCAGAAACCGAAACTAATTTAACTAAGGTCGATCCAACAAAGCCTGTTTCTGACTGGCAGATGGTATGGAGCGATGAATTCGACAGTGGCGAAATTGACGCTGCTAAATGGAACTACGAAATCAACTGCGATGGCGGCGGCAATAACGAAAAACAATGTTATACCAACAGCCCAGACAACGCCTTTATTAACGATGGCATGCTCAACATTGTTGCCCTGCCAGCGGCTGAAGGTGCAGAAAAACCCTTCACCTCAGCAAGACTCACAACCCAGTACAAAGCTGATTTTAAATATGGTCGCTTTGAAATGCGTGCCAAATTACCATCAGGCCAAGGTAGCTGGCCTGCATTTTGGATGATGCCAACAGATTCTGTTTATGGTGGTTGGCCGCGCTCTGGGGAAATTGATATTCTTGAGGCGGTGAACCTTAAAGTAGCAAACGAAGACGGCAGCCTTGAATCACATGTCCACGGCACCTTACATTATGGTCGCGAATGGCCTAATAATGCCAGCTCTGGTAAAGCTTATGAATTTCCACAAGACATGAATCCTGCCGATGATTACCACACCTATGCAATTGAATGGCAAGAAGGTGAAATTCGTTGGTATATAGACGACTATTTATTTGCAACACAACGTCAATCTGAAGTTCGTTATAATTCAAAAGACGAAGCAGTTGGCTTAAAACACCGTGGTTGGTTTGCTGAATACTATGAGCAAGGCTCTGGAGAGCTCGTTACTCATTGGGACAGTGCGCCATTCGATCAAGAATTCTTTATGATCCTAAACTTAGCCGTAGGTGGTGATTGGCCAGAAAATGTTAATAACTTAGGCGTCGATGCTGGTGCCTTTGCCGACGGTCAAACTTACTCTATTGATTACATTCGTGTTTACGAATGTGCATCAAACCCAGAAACTGGTAAAGGCTGTGAAACAGTGCGCCCGGGCTACGATAGCTTAGATGATGCGTTAGTTGAAGGTGCAGCACCCGTTCCTACACCACCCAGCGATGGCGTTGCAAAAAACCTTGATATATTTGATGGCAGCCTAAATGCTAATTGGCTTGCTTGGGATTGCTGTGGCGGCACAGTACCTGAAATTATTGCTGATGATGATAAAGGCGAGGTTGTTAAGTTTAATATTAATGACAACAACGGCACTGTTTTGGGCTTTTCAACTCGCGGTGGTCATTTCCCTGATGGCTTTACAGGAACATCGGCGCCATTTGATGCGTCACCATTACTTGAATTAAATGGTCGCTTAACATTTGACATGAAAGTAGTAACTCCTCCTGCAGCAGGTACACCTTGGCTATTCAAAGCCGAAACTGGTGAAGGCGGCCCTAGCACCGGTGATGTACCCCTTAGTGAAAGTGTAGAAGGTGTGGAGCCTGTTACTGGTCAATGGCAAACGTATACCTTTACACTTGCTTCACTGCAAGAAAGAGGCCTCGATTTAAGTGCTATCGATGTACTTATGATGTTCCCAGCATGGGGCGCAGGTGAAGGTGCAGAATACTTAATCGCTAATGTTGCGATTGAAGGCGATGTAGGCGCATCGCCAGAAGTCGACCTTTTCACTGACGGACAAAACCTAGATTGGCCAATGTGGGACTGTTGTGGTGGTTCAACACCAGTTGAAGTAATGGATGACGCTGAGCACGGTTTAACAGCTGAATTTAGCATCGGTGCAGAACCAACAGTGATGGGCTTTACTAATCGCAGTGAATTTGGTGGCAGTGCAACCCCATTTGATGCCAGCGCAATTTTAGAAAAAGGCGTTGTGCAATTTGACATGAAAGTAACATCAATGCCAAATACAGCGGATGCTCCATGGTTACTAAAACTTGAATCACCAGGTACAGAAAGCTTTGCTGAAGTAAACTTGTCAGACAGTGTTGAGGGCGCAGTTCCAAGCGCAGGCGAATGGCAAACTTATACCTTCAAATTAGTCGATTTAGCAGCTGCCGGCCTTGATGTTAGCGCCATTGATGTAGTGATGATTTTCCCTGCTTGGGGCAGCGGCGAAGGGGCTATTTATCGTGTTGATAACGCAAAAATATACGACCCAGAAGCCATGCCAACCGGTAGTGACTTAGTGTTATTTAAAGATACTGCACCTGAGCAATGGAGTATTTGGGATTGCTGTGGTGGCTCTACACCAACCGAAGAGACTGATGACGCAGAGCATGGAACTGTTGCGCAATTTATGATTGGCAGCGAACCAACTGTGATGGGCTTTTTAGCAGATGATGACGTGTCGTTCGATGCATCACACTTATTAGCCGCTGGTGTTGTGCAATTTGATATGAAAGTGGTTTCAGCGCCTGCTGATGCTGACTCGCAGTGGTTGTTTAAAATAGAATCAACTCTGGATGATAACTTTGTCGAGCTTCCTTTAACGGCAAGTAACGAAGGCCAGCAAGTTTTGGTCGGTCAATGGCAAACCTTTACTTTTAATTTACAAGATCTGTACGACGCTGGCCTCGATATTAGTGCCATTAACGTTGTGATGATATTCCCTGCATGGGGCACCGGCAATGGCGCGGTGTATCGTATTGATAACGCGATGATCACGCAAAACTAATAGCGTCTATTAAACGGGTTGGTAAGCACAACTTACCAACCTAGATAACAAATTTGTATATAAGCAGACTATTATGAACACAATTAATTTTAAAAAAAGTCAACTTGCAGCCGCAGTTTCATTTGTTATTGCAGCTAGTACAGTCAATTTAGCTTATGCCGCTGAAGAAAACACTGCCGAACCTGACATCGAAGTTATTGAAATAAAAGGTATTCGCGGCTCACTTATTCGTTCAATGGATGTAAAACGTGACGCCTCAGGTGTAGTTGACGCGATTTCAGCCGAAGAAATGGGCAAATTCCCCGATACTAACTTAGCCGAATCTCTGCAACGTATTACTGGTGTAACTGTTAGTCGCGCCAACGGTGAAGGTAGCCAAATTACTGTACGTGGCTTTGGCCCGTCATTTAACTTAGTAACGCTTAACGGCCGCCAAATGGCTGGGACTGGTTTTACCCGCTCATTTAATTTTGAAAATTTATCATCAGAAGGTGTCAGTTCACTCGAAGTTATAAAGACTGCTCGGGCAGAAACCCCAACAGGAGGACTTGGTGCCACTGTCAATATTGTTACGGCAAAGCCATTGCAAAAGCCAGGTGAAAGATATTCTTTTATGGCTAAAGGTATTCACGACTCTTCAGTAGAAGAAGGTGATAATATTACTCCAGAAATTGCCGGTATTTACAGTAACACTTTTGCCGATGACCGGTTTGGTGTATCTGCCAACTTTTCCTACCATCGCCGCGATTTTCAACGCCAAGCTGCAAATGTTCGATCTTGGCTAGTCAATCCTAGTTTATCTGTTGATGCTGAAAATATTATTGATAACCGTCCAATGGATGCAGATGGCAACCCAGCGAAACAATATTTTGATCCAAATGCTGGTGATAATGGTGAATTTGTATCCGCTGCTTTCTTTCCTCAAGAGGTGAGCTTTGCAAAAGACGATATTCAACGTGAGCGCTTTAATGCGCAGGCAACCATTCAGTTTGCCCCGACAGATAATTTAACCTTCACACTCGACCATACAGTTTCCAATGCAATCACTGGCAATAACTCCTTATCGTGGGGTATTTGGAATGGCTCATTTGGCGGTAACGGCAATGCTTATGAGTTAGATGAAAATGGCACGGCGGTTTATTACAATTCTGCAGGTGATGATGCTTCATTCACAGCTTTTCGTGAAACATCCGAAGTCGACTCAAAAGCCACAGGTATTAATGTTGAATGGTTAGCAACAGAAGATCTCAGTTTTAAGCTTGACGCCCACACCTCAAAAACCACAACCGACAATGGTAAAGACAAAGGGTTAAATGCGAATGCTCGAATCATTTTAGGCTCAGCAGAGCTGCGCTCTAAAGAATACTTTTTCAAAGAAGGAGATATTCCTGGTTATAACATTAATTGGAATAATGGCACTCAAGAAGTAAGCCCAAATCAAATTGGTTCTAACTTTAGTATTTTTACCCGAACACCTGGCGAGTCAGAAGTCTCACAAGTGCAGTTAGATGGTAAATTATTTACAGAGACTGATTTTGGCCTTGAAACAATTAAGTTCGGTGCTGCATACACTAAACAAACCCTTAGTGGCTGGGGTGGCTCGAATAATGCCAATGCACCGGGCTTTAACAACGGCGTATTTGCTGAAATATTCCCAGATGCAATGTTTGAAAGAGTTGATTTAAGCAACTTTTTAGACGAGTTTTCATTTGGCCCTAATGGTGTAGCTCCAGGTTATGCATACAGCTACGATCTTGATGAAGCATTCGCCCGCCAAAGTGCTTATTTAACTGAAGATGTTATTGGCAGTGACGTATATCAAATTGGTAGCTTTGATGACTTTCCACTAAATAAGGTTGAAGAAGAAACAATCAGCTTATACTTATCGAGTAATTGGGTATTTAATGTTAGCGACTACGACGTATTTGTTAACCTAGGTCTACGCTACGAAGAAACTGATATTGTCAGCCCAGCAAAAAGCCGTGTGGCTGAACAAGTATATTGGGCAGGTGGCTCAGAGTGGTTAACTGAATTTGCCAGTGGTGGTGAGCTCGTAGAAGTTGATTACCAAGGTCAATATGACTTACTGCTACCTATGATTGATATTAAAGTTGACTTAACCGATGACTTAGTTTCAAGAGTCTCATGGGGGCAAACTATTACCAGACCGACTCTTGGTGATATGTTAGGCAACCTCAGCTTAACCCCGTCACCTAAGTTGAACTCAAGAAGTGGTAGCCGTGGTAACCCTAATTTGCAGCCTTTTAAATCAACTAATTTTGATTTAAGTCTTGAGTATTACTACAACGAAGGTAGTTACGCTGCTGTAGGCCTGTTTTGGAAAGATGTTGATAACTGGATTGATAACACCCAAGTTAAAACCTCTTTCAAAGGGTTACATGATGTCTATTTAGGTGAACGTTGGAACAATGCAGTAGCTGCCATTGAAGGTCGTGGAGATCAAGCAACTGACACAGCAATTTATAATGAACTTGTTGCAAATGGCGTTGGTATTGGTGAAAACAATCGTATTTTGCCCGACCCTGCAACTGATCCACTAATTGAGTGGACCATCAATTCACCTGAAAACGTTGGTTCACGTAAAGTCAACGGGATAGAGGTTGCGATTCAACACTTATTCGGCGAGTCAGGTTTTGGTGCCGGTTTTAACGCAACAATGGTTGATGGTGATGTTGAGTACGACAACTATTACCTTGCTTCTCAAGCAGTTCTATCTGGTCTAAGTGACTCGGCAAACATCCAAGGCTTTTATGAAAAAGATGGTTTATCTGTGAAGATAACTGGCGCTTGGCGTGATCAGTATTTAATCGCACAAGGCTTGCCAGACTCTGGTGCATCAGCTCCACCACAATACGCACAAGACTACCTACAATGGGACATTAGCATTAACTATGATGTTACAGAAAACACTACAGTGTTCTTTGAAGGCATTAACTTAACTAACGAAACTGAGCGCTCTTTTAGTCGCTTTGAAAGTCAATTCTTGAGCGCTGCTCAATACGGACCTAGGTACGCAATAGGATTTAGGTATTCTATGGGCAACTAATACACTATTTTAACCAACCATTTGATTTACCCCTACTAAAAGCCGCTTTTTAATGAGCGGCTTTTTTATAAACACAACATAAACCGAATTCTGTACTCTTAAAAAGTACCAACTAACATTGACTCTACGACTCTAAAAATCCTTGCTCTTCATCTCTGAGTGTCAATACTTCAACACCATCGGCAGTAACAGCAAGGGTATGTTCCCACTGCGCCGAGAGCTTTTTATCGCGAGTAACCACAGTCCAGCCATCAGGCTTGGTTTTTACTTTAGCAGCACCTTGGTTGATCATAGGTTCAATGGTAAAGGTCATGCCTTCTTTGAGTACTAGGCCGGTGTTTTTCTTACCATAATGAAGTACTTGAGGCCCTTCATGCATTTGCTCACCAATACCATGGCCACAATATTCTTTTACTACACTGTAGCCATTTTGGTGGGCAAAATTTGCAATCGCATTGCCTAAATCACCTAACCGAACACCCGGCTTCACCCTATTAATAGCGTGCCACAACGCGGCTTGGGTTGTATCGACTAAGCGCTTAGCAAGTGGTGATACCTCGCCAATCATGTACATTTTACTGGAATCTGCAAGGTAGCCATTTTTTTCAAGAGTGATATCGATATTAACAATATCGCCTGCTTTTAAAACGTGCTTTTCATTTGGAAAACCATGACACACCACCTCGTTTATAGAGGCATTTAAAACATACGGGTAATCGTACTGGCCTTTACTTGAAGGGCGTGCTTGAAGCTCATTAACAATGTAATGTTCAACCCAATCATTAATTTGCATGGTACTGACCCCTTCTGTTACCAAAGGATCAAGGTAGGCAAATACAGCAGCCAGTAACCTGCCCGACTCACGCATTAAGGCAATTTGCTCAGCATTTTTAATCACCACATCGCTCATACTTTATTCTCCTGAGTATTCACATCGGCCAGCTTTAACTGTTGCTTAATAATGTCACTGTAAGTCATGGTGGGGTTAAGCTCCGCCAACATCCCTATTTTTATCCAATATTCCGATTGTGAATTAATCGAGCGCACCATAGCAGAGCTCGCTTTTCTGATCTCTTCATGCAACTCATCACTAATTTTTACAATACCCATTATACAAACCATATATAAAACGTATACAAATGATATTCGCAAAAAATGAACAATGCAAATAAACTACTACAGTGTGTTATTCACCAAAGAGAAAAAGTATCGATACGCTTTGTTGTAGTGGCTGCCAATTAATATCAAAAAGCGTCGTCTTCACTGTAAACAGTGACTGCAAGTTCCTCATCAACATCTGTAAACACCAAGAAGTTAATAGGCTTACAACATACTTGGCAATCTTCTATATAGCTTTGTTGAACGTCGGCAGGATCAAGCAGCACTTCGATTGTTTCGCCGCAATACGGGCATGATATTAATTTTTCAGTTAATTGATTCATCCGTTTGCGTACTCCATCAGTTAAGTAGTTGAGTCACATTGTAATGATAGCAGCTTATTTAACATCGCCATTAAACAAGCTGATTTGAGTTACTCTAGCGTGCTTTTAACGTGCTTAAGTAATACCTCGGTTGTCCACTCAGTCCATTAAATGGAATATCAGGCTGGTAAAAATAGCCCTTATCACGGGGTCTGTTTACGTACACTTTATTAGGCATGATCACCTTACTCAACCCTGAAGGTGTATCGACTAATCTTACATCCATGTAGGTTGGATCTGAGCTACTCGGCGCACCACATAACACGGTATTCGAAAACAGCTTACAGTCCTATGTATCCACTGCCCCCTCTCATGAACAAAGTTGCCAGTAAGTTGCGCGCCAGCCACGCATGTAATATTTTTCGAAGCTCGTCTCGTGATAAAGTCAGAATCATAGCAATGCCTAAAAACACTCCATGCTAGGACTTTTGCGAGTCTGTTTAAGTTGCTGATGACAAGGAAACTTTCTGCTGCCCAAACTGATGAGCAAAACCACCCACCATGACCTTGCTGATGTTCTGTTCTTTCAACTCCACTGACGCCGTAATAATTGAAACACAGCCCATGGCCCTGCCTTGTTCAAAAGTGAAACAATGAGTATGTTCATCATTAAGGCGCTTGGTTAAATAACATGCTAATGCTCCATTAGCACTCCCTGTAGCTGATTCTTCAGGAATACCAAATAAAGGAGCGAAATTTCGACAACTCGCTGTCAGCTCACTGTCTTTCTTGCACAATTCAAACGCATGGAGACCAACAACATCATGTTTTTTGCAAAAATCACTGAGTAAATCTTCATTCACTTGGACTCTATCCAGATACCCATGTGGCACTGGCACAATAATATCAACCAAGCCTGTTGAAATAACCTCAACCGGTAACTGAGTTGACTCTAAAATTGTCGCATCAATGCCAATTAACTCAGCTATTACTTGGTGGTTAAAACCGCCAAGGTACTCGGGTAACTTCTGCTCCATCACTATATGGCCGTTAGACTTTATAGTGACAGCAAGTTTACCGGCTTTAGTCCTTTGAACATACTGCCCCGCGGTTACCATCCCCTTTTGATGCATTATTGAAAATGCCGCTAATGTTGCGTGACCACAGAAATCAACTTCACCTGTTATGGTAAAAAAAGACAACGCAAAGTCGACTTCGTCATCTTGAGACACAAACGCAGTTTCCGAATAACCAACAGCTTGCGCTATTGCTAGTTTTTCTTGGTTAGACAAATTATCTGCCTGCAATACAACACCGGCAGGGTTTCCCCCACTGCCATTAGCTATAAAAGAATTAACCAAATAAGCTTCAATTTCCATCAATATCAATTTCTCCGTATACCGAGCTTATAGAATTGCTCGTTTTTAATTTATTTTTATTGTTCTATCAACCATAGTCGAGTTTCTATATTGATTCAATCGTTTAGTGGCTTTCTACTATGCTGGGGATAAGCGTGGTTTGGTGCTTTATGTGGCTTTTTGAGGGTGGTTTTAGTGGCTTTTTAAAATGTTTCGGCTCTGGCACCCTGATTAACCAAAAAGATATGAAATCAACTAGACAACAATAAAGTAGTAATAACCAATGACTACCTAACGCATAGTTAAGACTCACATGTGTTATGTAGGTATCAATTATTACAGGCCATGCTTGGCCCTTTTTATAGCAAGTTCCACTGCCAACAACGCTTGAGGACTATTTTTCCAGCACGAAGTTCTAAGCATCGAAGCGACCATTTCAACTATTTCTTTTGCTTCATAATTTGCCAATTCAGCAAAACAATTTATACCTATTTCCTCAAACCGCTTAACGACGGTTGCTCCAACGCCTTTCACTTCTAGTAAAGCCGCTTTTTCTAATTCGTTGAATGCCATAGTTATTGAGACTCCCTAAACTAACGTGAACACCTTACAAGCAAAAGCTACGTAGTGTAGCGCTTGATTATGTATTGCTCTTTCTATCTTATTAATTCGAAAAATTAAGCTGCCAAGATACGCCATATTTATCATTCAGCCAGCCAACAAACACCAAAAAAATTAATCGGTTACAGCATACTTGGCAATCTTCTATATATTGTTGGTCTAGGTCAGCAGGATCAAGTAGTACTGCTATATGCTCCACAATAAGGGCAGACTATGGTTTTTCAGTTAATTGATTCATCAATTTGTGTACTCCATCAATTGAATAGTTGAGTCACACTGTAATGATAGCAGCTTATTTAACATCGCCATTAAACAAGCTGATTTGAGTTACTTTATAATACTCTGGATGCGCGCCAGTAAAGCCTCAGTTGTCCACTCAAGTCCATTATATGGAATATCAGGCTGGTAAAAATAGCCCTTATCACGGGGTCTGTTTACGTACACTTTATTAGGAATGATCACCTTACTCAAGCCTGAAGGTGTATCGACTAATCTTACTTCCATGTAAGTTGAATCAGAACTACTCGGCGCGCCAAATAATACTGTATTTGCAAACAGCTTAAAGGTGTCAACAGCATCAAGGCAGGCACTGCCACACTGTCCTGGAACAATCACCATGGCTTTGTTTTGAAAATCGCTGCCAGTTACTTCACCAGCACTTTGTTCTGAAGGCTGATTTTTCTCTACATAAAACGGCGCACCTTCATCTAACGATAGCTGCATACCTGCAGATACTTTCTTGACCATTTCGTACATTTCCGGCTGGTCTTTTAATATTACCTTTAATGACTCTACATATTCAGTATTGTCTTTTGATGCGCGCCACCAGACTTGCGTTTTTTCGCTCGCTTGCTCTTTACGATAGGTAACAAGTTGTTGCCCCCATAATTGCTCTGCAACTTTTAGGCTCCAAAAAGTTGAGCCCCCCTGATTATGACGAAGATCAAGTATTACCGCTTTCGCCGTTAATAACTGCGCACGTTGTTTTGATAAATCAACAAACAGTTGCTGGTAATCTGCTTTTTGTTGCTCATTGGGCGAAAATGTTGGCATGGCTATCCACGCAATACCTTCCGTTGGCCAATGTAGTCCGATCGCCAACTTATCGCCATTATACGCATTAACTAAATGCTGTTTTACACTTTCGGGCCGCTCAGTCCACTGCAATTGCACGCTGTAAGTGGAGCCATTAGCTTTGACAAAATCACATGTTTTAAGTTTGGGTAAAAAGGGGTTACCATCATCAACGAGTAAGCGCCATCCTTGCTCCCACCAATGGCCAGGCTGCTCAACTTGACCATGAAAAGTAAAAATGGTTTTACGCATTAATGGCTCAATTGGCGTGTTATTACAGCGTATTACTTTATCGCCCTTGGCAATTTGACTATGCTCAGAGTAATACACTTTTAAGCCATCACCTCGCCAAACAACCGAAAATCCAGGCCAGTGGCGTGGCAGCCTTAATTCATCGGGTAGTACAGCGACAACACCCGCATGACCATCTTGTAAAGCGGTATTAAAACGCGCGATGGCTGCAGCATAGCCTTGCGCATTATTGACCTGCTGTGCAAGCGCTAAACTTTGGCGCTTTGCACTCTCAAGTAGCTTAGGGAAGCCTGGGTTGTGGCTGTCATAAATACCCGGGTGATTAGCAACTGATTGCTGATACGCAGCTTCAATATCTTGCTTAGCTGTTGTTTGCCACTGCGCAATGCTGCTTGGTAAGCTTTGCACATCGCTCGCTTTATCAGCTTGTGCATAAACACTTATTGTCATTAACGACATCATTACCACAAATTTCCTAGGAGATGATTTAGTCAGCTTTCTCATATAAATCCTTTTTAATTATTATATTCTAACTTACTGATACTTAAGTAAACCAAACTCAGCTGTAAAATGTAACTATTTTTATACAAAAAAAGCGCAGCCAGTGGCCGCGCTTTGCATTACTCAATTAGTTGACGTTTTCCCTTAAACCATTTTAAAAAAAGCCGAGTGGATCTTCGCTGTAGCTTACTAATAAATTTTTAGTTTGCTGGTAATGATCAAGTGCGAGCTTGTGGGTTTCGCGGCCAATACCTGACTTTTTATAGCCGCCAAACGCCGCATGTGCTGGGTACATATGGTAGCAGTTGGTCCACACGCGGCCTGCTTCTATTTTGCGGCCAAAGTGATAAGCGCGGTTCATGTTGCGGCTCCATACCCCTGCGCCTAAACCAAATTCAGAGCTATTAGCCAGTTCGAGTGCTTCGGCTTCGTCTTTAAAGGTCGACATTGAAATAACCGGGCCAAAAATCTCTTCTTGGAATACCCGCATATCATTCGTGCCTTTTAACAGTGTTGGCTGAATGTAATAACCACCATTTAGTTCATCCGTTAGTTGCTCTACATTACCGCCAGTGAGCACTTGTGCGCCTTCTTTTTTACCAATTTCGATGTAGCTGAGAATTTTATCAAATTGGGCTTTTGATGCTTGTGCACCCACCATGGTTTCACTATCAAGCGGGTTACCGCGTTTAATTTTTAAAGTACGCTCTAAAATACGCTCAATAAACTGCTCGTAAATATCTTCTTGAATAAATAGTCGCGACGGACAAGTACACACTTCACCTTGGTTAAAGTACGCAAGTACTGCGCCTTCAATGGCTTTACTTAGGAAGGAATCGTCTTTTTCCATCACATCGTTAAAAAAGATATTCGGTGATTTACCACCGAGCTCAACAGTTGATGGAATAATGTTATCCGCGGCACATTTTAAAATATGTGAGCCCACTGGGGTTGAGCCGGTAAAAGCAATTTTAGCGATGCGCGTGCTGGTTGCCAGCGCTTCGCCCGCTTCTTTACCAAAGCCATTTACCACATTAAGCACGCCAGCAGGCAGTAAATCACCAATGATTTCCATCAACACTAAAATAGACACAGGTGTTTGTTCAGCGGGTTTGAGAATCACACAGTTACCCGCGGCAAGCGCTGGTGCGAGTTTCCATGCGGCCATTAAAATTGGGAAGTTCCACGGAATAATTTGCCCAACTACGCCCAGTGGCTCATGAAAATGATACGCGACTGTGGTTTCGTCTATCTCGCCAATACTGCCTTCTTGAGCGCGAATACAGCCGGCAAAATAACGAAAATGATCTGCCGCCAGCGGAATATCAGCCGCCAATGTTTCGCGAATGGCTTTACCGTTATCCCACGTTTCGGCAACTGCAAGTAGCTCAAGGTTTTGCTCAATGCGATCAGCAATTTTCAGCAAAATATTGCTACGAGCCGTTACTGAAGTTGTACCCCAAGCTGCTTTGGCTGCATGGGCTTTATCAAGGGCAAGCTCAATATCCGCTTTATCAGAGCGTGGTACTTTACAAAATACTTTACCATTAACGGGGCTAATATTATCAAAGTACTGGCCGTTTACAGGTTCAAGCCATTGTCCGCCAATGTAATTACCATACTGAGATTTAAAGTTAATGAGTGCGCCGTCGCTGCCAGGATTTGCATAGATCATTGTGTGTATCCTTTATTCAAAATGTTGCTTTTTAATTTAATCAAATTGACTAAGTTTGGCGGGAGATTGTTGTTTATTTATCCGCCATCTGTTGACATTAGCTCATAACAGGCATAAAAACTTGATTAGCTGTCCAAAAAACATGTCTGTGCGTCCAAACTCTATTGGTCGTGTTTAAAGGAAATAAAATGAATACCACGTTATTGACTGAAAAACTGACTAAAAAGCGCCAAGCAGTTGATGTACTGATCGAAAATAAAATTACGTTTGCCTCAGACAACGCCGAGCTGAGCATTTATGACACCTACCAAGATGCGCAAAAAGTAGCACTGCATTCCAGTGAACTGCTATTTTGCGGCATGATCAGCGGTAAAAAAATCATGCACGTTGCCGACAGTAACTACCATGAAGAGTTTTTACCCCAGCAATCTTTTGTATTAGCACCCGAGCAAGGGGTGTTAATCGACTTTCCCGAAGCATCAATGCTGCAACCTACCACCTGTTTGGCAATCGAAATTAGCCGCGATAAAATCAGCCAAGTAGCTGACGCGCTAAATATGCAGCAGCAAATAAGCAGCGATGACTTTTTTCATTACATTCCAAAGCTGGTGCATACCGAGCATAATCAACAAACCCAACAGTTGCTTGAACGGATGATTGGGTTATTCAGTGAAAACGAGCAAGATCGCCATTATTTAATTGAGCTGTCGGTTAATGAATTAATCACTCGATTATTACAACAACAAAGCCGCGATTTAATGCTCGCCAATTGCCAACAAACTATTGCGTGCCCATTAACCGATGCCCTGCACTTTATTAAAGAACATCTTAATCAAACTTTAGATATCGATACTTTATGTAAAATTGCCTGCATGAGCCGTAGTAAATTTTACCAGCAATTCAAACTCGCCTTTGGGCAAAGTCCGGCCATGTGGCAACAACAGCTAAGGTTAAAGAAATCTCGCCAACTTCTACAATCAGGGCAGCAAATAAGTCAAGTTTGCTACGATCTTGGCTTTACCAACCCCAGCCACTTTAGCCGTTTATTTAAGCAAAAATTTGGTATTTCACCTAAACAATGTAAGCATTAATATTCATCTATTAAGAATTTTTAACTAAATTAAAAGTTTTTATTGACTCGAACGCAATTGCAGATTATTTTCCCGCTGATGTTTTTATCGGCATAACAATAGCGGCATGCATCCCCTGCACCGTCTGGCGCCAAGCCAACGCACTTTACTGTGTCGCACTTGTGCTAAACCCACCGCGAAACCTAACAGTGACTTCTGCGTGCAAAAGCAGTGACTTGGAATATCAGCCGTTGGGCTAACATTCTTTGTTTTTGTTAAGCAGTTTGAGTCAATTACTCAAATGCTTTTTATTTTGTGAATACTTAAATGCTTGAACCTTCTGCGTTAAGTCTTGTGCCGCCAATTGTGGTGGTGATTTTGGCGATCGTGTTACGTCGTCCTATTTTATCTTTGCTGATCGGCGCCCTTGTTGGCCTCGCTATGCTTAACCCTGTTGAAATGCTTAGCAACTTTGCTGCGGCATCATTAAAAGTGATGGTCGATGAAACAATCGGCTGGCTTATTCTAGTGTGTGGTGGCTTTGGTGCGTTAATCGCATTGTTAGTGCGCACCGGTGGTGCAGCAGCATTTGGTAGTTTTGCGCTGCGCTTTTGTAAAGGCCCACGCTCATCGTTGAGCATGACCTTTTTGCTCGGTATCGTGATTTTTATCGACGATTACCTCAATGCGCTTACCGTGGGCGAAACCATGAAACGCATTACCGATAAATTTAAAATCAGCCGTGAAATGCTTGCCTACGTGGTCGACTCTACCGCAGCGCCAATTTGCGTACTAGTACCACTGTCTACATGGGCAGTATTTTTTGGTGGCTTATTGGTTGATAACAACATAGCCGGCGAAGGCCAAGGTGTTGCCGTGTATATTCAAGCAATCCCCTATATGCTGTATGCATGGTTTGCCGTGTTACTTGTGCCATTAGTGGTACTTGGTGTTATCCCTTTATTTGGGCCGATGAAAAAAGCCCAATTACAGGCGATGCAAGAACAACCGCAAGTCGATCCTGCACAGTACAACGAAGTGCAAACAGCCGATGAATACGCAGTAAAAGCCGTCGAAGAAAGCTTTGAAAGCGCAGACAGCCACGGCAAACTGTACAACTTTTTACTGCCTATTTTATTGCTGGTTGCCTTTACTGTGTATTTTGACATCGACGTGTACAAAGGGTTATTAGCGACATTCGCCGTGACAATCCCATTTTATATGCTGCAAAAACTAATGCCATTTGCCGAAATGATTGAAAAAATGCTCGATGGTTTTAAAAGCATGTTGCCAGCAATTGGAACTGTGATCGCCGCATTTATTTTTAAAGATGTCTGCGACCAACTGCTATTACCACAGTTTGTCATTGAATCGCTCAGCCCATTTATGACCGCAGGCTATTTACCTGCCGTGGTGTTTTTAGCCATGGCGATTTTGGCGTTTGCTACAGGCTCAAGCTGGGGTATTTTTGCGGTAACAATTCCTATTGTGATGCCACTGGCAGTCGCCGTTGATGCAAATATACCATTGGTGATTGGTGCGCTATTGTCAGCATCATCATTTGGTAGCCAAGCATGCTTTTACTCAGACTCAACGGTACTAGCAGCGCAAGGCTCAGGCTGTAACTTAATGAGTCACGCTATTACTCAACTGCCCTATACGCTCATCGCAGCAGCCTGCGCGTTTGTCGGGTTTTTAGTGATTGCTTAGGCAGATAGGTTTAAGAGCAAAGTTGGGAAGGTTAAAGGTTAAAAATAAACCCATCATTTAACTAGACAGCTACTCTAATTGAGCAAGCAACACTGTACCAGATAGTAAGTGGTTCGAATCAGCCGCTTACTAAATCACTAAAGTTTTAAAGCCAATCTTTTAGGGTAACTAAATGGTTGGCATTCAACGCATTTTATTTCATCTGCATCAGTATGCGCGGGATTTATGATAAAATTATATTCATCTGAACAAACAGACGAAGGAACTTGCAGTACAGCTTCTCCCATACTCGTTAACCAGTCGCTACCCACTATTTGGGTTTTTAATATATAAGGGTGATCATCCCAGTCACTTGGTAGATCAGATACAACCAAGCGTTTAATTTTCAGTTTATCAGGTATTAATATCGATGTGACTGATAGTTGCTTGTTAAGTATATCCGTAGAGTCGTTCACTAACCTCTCAAGCATTGCAAGGGAGCGGCTACTTGCTGTGTAAACAACAGGTTTACCAACCATGTGCCATCTACCTTCTGCATAAAGCCCACCTAGGCCTGATAGCGCGTTATTTGCATTGTTATGTTCAGTTGGGGCAATTCTATAACAAATCATCAAGCAGTGAATCCATACTCTAACCCATTAATAATTCGCTTAATTAACTCACGACCGCGAATAGTATGCAAAAATTCTTTTGGCGCTTTGCCATCGAACTGTGTATGAGCGGTGTTCAGCCACTCATTCCAACGTTTTACATCACCAAAGTATGAAATACCTATAGATGACAAACGTGCAACTTCCAATGCATTTTGACTTAAGTTAATACCTAAACGTTTGCGCTCTTTTACATGTCGCTCTAATGTCCGCGTAGTAGTACCAATAGTCTTAGCTATTAGTTTTTGTTCCCATCCAAGCGATTTACTAAGAAGGAAAATGGACGAAGCTTTCAAGCCTGTAGTAGCAACAGTAATTTCTTCTAATGCATTAGAGTTGTTAGTGATTAACCCACCACTCACTACTTTTATAAAATCAAACTTTAAAGTTTCCATAAACACCTCCAGCGACAATTGTCGTTAATTATAATACCAAGTGTCAAAACTAGCAAGGTAACATAGCGCTATTCACTGATAGCTGAACGAGATGGCCGCTGGGGTTCTTGCATCTCATGCGCACCATGCAATTTGTCTAATTCTGTATCAGTCTAATGTAAAGTACTCTCTTTTGAGTAAATTCAAACACACTAACAACTTTGACCTTTAACCTAGCTAACTCTCGTCTTTTTCCAATTAACCGCGACAATTACTTGTATGTACTCCCCTAAAAAGCGGATAATTGCAGCCAAATGAAAATACACTGACAAAGTCTGGCGCAAACACCTGCAAGCCTTACTTATTAGTGCGCACGAAGGTGGACCAACTCAATGGAAATTAAAGTTAATTTTCTCGATAATCTTAGATTAGAAGCTAAGTTTGACGATTTCTCAGTCATTGCGGATCAACCGATCCGTTACAAAGGCGATGGCTCTGCGCCAAGTCCATTTGACTACTTTTTAGCATCTTCAGCTCTGTGTGCTGCGTACTTTATTAAAGTGTATTGTAATGCCCGAGATATCTCGACCGATGGTATTCGTGTTGCGCAAAACAACATTGTTGATCCTGAAGATCGTTACAACCAAATTTTCCAAATTCAGGTTGAACTCCCTGAAGGTCTTTCTGAAAAAGACCGCACTGGTATCCTGCGCTCGGTGGACCGCTGTACCGTTAAGCGCGTGATTCAAACTGTGCCAGAATTTAAAATTGACGCAGTAGAAAGCTTAGATAATGACGCACAAGCGATGCTGATGGCAAAACCTGAAGGCAGCGATAACACCTTTATTTTAGGTAAAGATTTACCGCTTGAGCAAACCATTGCTGATATGACCGCGATTTTGGCCGAGTTAGGCATGAAAATTGAAATTTCATCATGGCGCAATATCGTACCAAATGTATGGTCATTGCATATTCGTGATGCGGCATCACCGATGTGTTTTACCAATGGTAAAGGCGCTAGCAAAGAAAGCGCATTATGCTCTGCCCTTGGCGAATTTATTGAACGTTTAAACTGTAACTTTTTCTACAATGACCAATTCCTTGGCGAAGAAATTGCCAATAGCGAGTTTGTGCATTACCCGAATGAAAAATGGTTTCAGCTCACCGATGATGATTCACTACCGCAAGGTATTTTAGACGACTACACGCTGAGCATTTATAACCCTGAAGGTGAACTGTGTGGCTCTCATCTTATTGACACGAATTCAGGCAATATTGAGCGCGGCATTTGCTCGATCCCGTATGTTCGCCACTCTGACGGCGAAACGGTGTATTTTCCATCAAACTTGATTGAAAACTTATTTTTAAGTAACGGTATGAGCGCCGGTAATAACTTTGCCGAAGCCAAAGTACAATGTTTATCTGAGATTTTTGAGCGTGCTGTTAAACGCCAGATTATCGAGCAAGAACTAGTACTGCCTGACGTACCAGAAGAAGTGCTTGCTAAATATCCGGGTATTGTTGCCGGTATTAAAGGCTTAGAAGAGCAAGGCTTTCCAGTAGTTGTGAAAGATGCATCCCTAGGCGGGCAATTCCCCGTGATGTGCGTAACTTTAATGAACCCGAAAACCGGTGGCGTATTTGCTTCATTTGGTGCCCACCCAAGTTTTGAAGTTGCCCTAGAGCGAAGTTTAACCGAGTTGTTACAAGGTCGCAGCTTTGAAGGTTTAAACGATGTACCTAAGCCAACCTTCAACAGCATGGCCGTATCTGAGCCTGAAAACTTTGTTGAGCACTTTATTGATTCTACCGGTAAGATCTCATGGCGTTTTTTCAGTGCGAAGCACGATTATGAGTTTGTTGAGTGGGATTTCTCAGGCACTAACGAACAAGAAACAGCCAGCTTATTCGGTATTTTAAAAGATTTAGGTAAAGAAGCCTACATTGCTGAATTTTCAGATTTAGGTACTGCGTGTCGTATTTTAGTGCCTGATTATTCAGAGGTTTACCCAGTAGAAGATTTGATCTGGGATAACACCAACAAAGCACTTAAATACCGTGAAGATATTTTAAACCTACATAGTTTAGATGAAGATCAACTTGCCGATTTAGTTGAGCGTTTAGAAGATAGCCAGCTTGATAACTACACCGACATTATTACTTTAATTGGCGTTGAGTTTGACGAAAACACGGTATGGGGTCAGTTAACCATTCTTGAACTTAAGCTGCTAATTTATTTGGCACTGGGTGATTTAGAAGCGACCATGGAACTGGTTGAGACCTTCTTGCAGTTTAACGATAACACCGTTGAACGCGGGTTATTTTATCAAGCAATGCACGCGACACTAGAAGTTGCGCTTAGTGATGATTTAGAAATTGAAGACTACATTCACAACTTCACCCGTATGTTTGGCCAACAAGTAATGGATGCAGTGGTTGGCTCAATCAATGGTGATGTGATGTTCTACGGTTTAACCCCTACCAACATGCAACTTGAAGGGTTAGAGCGTCATCAGCGTTTAATTGACAGCTATAAAAAGCTACACGCCGCGCGCGCAGCAAGAGCTAAATAAGTATTGTGCGCGCGAGGTAAACTCGCGCTTACAAGACTTGCGTAGACGCGATTTTATATTGCGCTTTTGCTCTTTATAGCGCGCAAGCAACCCATTTTATCTAAGCACCTAGCAATGGCAGGTGCTTTATTTTTTTATAGCGCAAAGCCAGCGATATACAATGCGCGAGCTCTTTACTTGGTAGCGTTTGATTGAGCTTAAACACCAAAGCACGGTTACCCTCATAAATAAACGTATCGCCATAAAGCTCTTTGAATGTTTCAATCAGTTTAGTTTTACAGTTAAAGTAAATACAAAATTGCCCAGCTGATTTTGGTTTGTGATCAAAACGAATGGTCGAGCCTATTTTTGAAATATAACTCGGTTCCCCCCACTTTAAAGTTTCTTCAAGCTCGGTGATGCCATCTTGCTTTGCAACACGGAATATAATCTCTCGAACTTCATTTAAGACAACTACAACCTGTGAAGGGTAAGTCGTAAACTTTTGTTTTACTTGCTCATCCATTTGATCACCCTTGCTTAAAAAGCATTTACTCTGATAGCTGATACCGATAATGCCCGGTAATTTTATAGCGAAACAGCACGTCTTCACGCTGCGGCCCTGCCCCTATGTTATGCACAATAAGCGGCGTTTTGTTATCTACTGCGTATGTATCTACCACGATACCAATATGTGGCAAATTACCCGGCAGCATCCATGTAACAATATCACCCGCTTTATAGGTATCAGCATTATTAGTTATAGGGAGCATTGTGCCATGGCGTTTAAAGAAGGTTTGTAAGTTTGGCACTCGGCGATGATCAATATTGCTATCGGGTTTAGTTAACCCCCATATTCTTGTTGAAGGGTACGCTGAAAAATTATCGCGCATATCTTCATGCACTAACTTTTGTAAATCGATACCCAGCGCTCGGTAGCTGCGAATAATCACATCAGTGCATACGCCAATATTGTCGGGTACATCGCCGTTTGGGTAAGCAATGCGGTGATAGGCGCCGTCATAGCGCACGTTTTGTGTTGTTCTATCATTTGCGGCGTTGACCAAGTCATCAGTAAATGAGTTGGCTAAGCTATAAAAAGCGCTTAGCAGTAGCAATATGCACACTATTTTATTCATCAAAACCTTAACTGTTTAATTTGTTCCTTTTTTATATAGTTGCACTGTGCGTACATTTTGTAAATTATTTAAAGGATAATGATCCATAAAAAACCCAAGCAAATCGCTTGGGCTTTGATCTTTTGCAACGCTTCAATGAGCTAAATTACTTTTGCAATTTAATGCCATTAAAGTGTGCTTGTAAGTCTGTTACCAATGTTTGTTTTGGTAAATCGGCAAACGGTTTGTCAGCAAATTTGCTACCACGAAGTTGTACGTTTAAACGCGCAGCTTGTGGATTTAACATTGTTTGCTGGTAGTAGTCTTTAATATCTGCAAGGGTGACTTTTTCAACTTCAGCAATTAACTTTTCTTTTGAATCAAAAGCAAAATTTTCACGATACCAATCGCCAATTAATGGGCCCATTTCATCACTGAGGTTTTTCGGCTGCTCTTTTAGCGATACCAAGGCTGCGTTTTTAAGTTGTGCGAAGGTTTCTTCACTCATGGTATCAAGCTCTACGGCGTATTGCTTTTTAAACTCCTCAAAGCGCGCTTGCATTGTTTGGGCATCTTTTACTGGCGTTTGAATAAACAAGCCAATTGCTGAATAGTCTTCAATTGGGCGCGCTAAGCCACCTACCGCATAAGCCAGTTGCTCTTCGGTACGTAATTTATCAAATGCAATAGTACTAAAGTGACCTTGTAGCACTTGCGCTTGCGCTTTTTGCTTATAGCCTGCAATCGGGTGTACGGTCATATCAATAATCGCGACATCCGCCACATCAATGTCTTTTTGCAATACGATGGTTTCACCAGGTTGCGGCAACCATGCTTTACTGCGTGCGAATTCAGTTGCTTTGTGCGCTGCTGGTAACACTGCAGTTAGCGCTTTAGCAATCGCGTCAACATCTTGCTGGTTGTAGTTACCAAACGTAAATACGCGTAGTTCGTTATTGCCAAATGTCTGCTGTTTGAGCTGCTCAAAATCGGCAATCGTTAATGTTTTAGCTGTATTTACTAATGCATCCGTATCAAAGCTACCGGTTCTGATCAGTTTTGAATATTCATCGAACGCTTGATAGAAAGGAAATTGTTTTTGTGCATTTAATAAAGCGCGTTGGTAACGATCAAGTGCTTGTGCAAAGCCTTGCTCTGTCACTTGTACATTTATGTTTTCCAGCGCCTGCGCTAGCAATAAATCCTGTTTATCTGTAAAACCGCTCATAGATAAAATAAGGCCATTACTCGCTTCAAGGCCAACACTCATACCAGCAACGGCCGCTTCAGTACTGAGTTTACTTTGTTGTAGGTTGTATAAGTCAGCCCATACTGAGTAAAGTACTTTTGCTTTTATATCCGTCAATGCATCCGGCGTATTTAAATAAACTTCAAGCAATCCTTTCGGTTGCTCGGCAAAGTTTTGACTGGCTTGACGCCATACTTTTACGCCATTTTTTTCATACACCAAGGCTGGGTGCTTTTGCTCAGCAAATTGCGCTGTTTTAATTGCAAAGCTCTCTGGTAATAAACGATTTACCGTTGGCAGTGCTAAGGCAAATTGGCTTGGTTTACTCCAGCTGGCAATCTCTGCATCGCTGATATCTTCAATACGGTATTTACCATCGTAAAAATGCAATTGCGAGTCGGTTTCTTCTTGTTTAGAGGTATACCAAATACGTAACGTATCAGCATTTAATTGCTTAAGCACTTTGTTAATGGCTGCGGCATCAAATTTAGCGTAATAATATGGCGCATTGATAGCATGATTAAGTGGATAGTCCTGCATGCTGCCAGCTAGATTACTGACATAACCGAACTCATCGCCTTTTTCCAAAAATTGAAATTCATTATTTAATGAAGTGCGAATTTCATTAAAGTATTTACTATCAACGCCTTCTTTTTTGATCAAGTCGATGTATTGCATCACTGTTGCGACAATTGTTTCGCGGTTTTTCATGCCTTCATCAGTTAATTGCACATCCACTGTCAACGCGCCATAGTTACCGTAGTGAGTTGGCGTCGCGTTGGCTGATAACTGTGATACCCAGCCTTTATCACGTAAAATTTGCGCTGGGCTGCCTTGCATTTCATTACTTAATAAATATGCTACAAAGCGGTTTGGTTTAACGGCAAATTCGTCGCTGTTATCAACAATGGTAAAATCAAGTTGTAACTGTTTTACATCTTCATTGGGGGCGTAATGTACGCGTTTACCGCCCACATTATCAAAATCTAACTGTTGGGTAACGGTTGGTTTGTCGATTTTTTTATCTTCAATATCAGCAAAATATTTTTGTGCTTTCGCTTCCATCTCGCTCAGTGGCAAGTTTGAAATCATTGCCACTTTCATAATGTTAGAAGAGTAATATTTATTATAAAAATCAACCGTCTCTTTATGTAATGAACTGCCTTCTTTATCACCGAGTGTTTCTAGATTACCGATTAAAAAACGATTTGCAGGATGATCGCCCATCATTTTACGCGCCAGTTTAAACTGACCAAAAAAGTCCATCTCGCGGCGCATTGACCATTCGGCGTTTACTGCGTTTTTCTCTTTATCTGTGTATTCTGGGTAAAGCTTAGGAGATTTAAAGAAATCAGCAAAACGATCTAGCGCTTCGTCATAAGCATCGTTATTGACTTTAAACATGTAGTTAGTGATATCAAGCCAAGTATAAGCATTGTGCGCCCCGCCGTTTTTAGTCATAAAATCAGAGTACCCTTTGGTATCAGGGTAGCGCTCAGTACCTAAAAATAACATGTGCTCTAAATAATGCGCCATCCCCTGTTGACTCATTGGATCATGTAACAAACCAACACCGACACTCAGTGCTGCAGCTGATTTTTCAGCGCTTGGATCTGAGACTAAAATTACTTCGATTTCATTTGCCAATTTAAGGGTTTTATATTGACGAGTATCATTAGGGCTAATTACCAGAGTATCTGACAATAATGCGGTTTGTTGTTGTACTGAAGTGGTTGTGGTACCACAACCACTTAATACCGCTAAGGCAATAGCGCTTAAAGTAATTATTTTTTTCATAATGAGGATAGTATCCATTAATTGTTGTCTTGTGTTTATGATCGGTAAACGAGCATAAGCTTGCAATCATTTTTCTAAATACTTTGTAACACATTGTGAATTATAAAGACAAACTGCTAGGCTTATGTCTGAATTTACTCTAACAACGAGAATCAAATGGAAAAATATCTACTGCTTGCTATGTTCGCTCAAGTCATGCTGACGTTTACAGTAATGGTGGTAATGGGTCGTCGGCGTTTTAGTGCTGCACGTAACAAAACAATTTCGATGCAAGATTTTGCTACCATGCAATTAGATAACGCAGGTGATGACGTGCATATTGCTGGTCGCAACTTTATCAATCAGTTTGAAATACCTGTATTGTTTTTTGTTGCCTGCGTAACAGGCCTACAACTCAATGCAGCAGGTTACATGTTTGTAGCTTTAGCATGGGGGTTTGTTATTTCGCGAGTAATTCACAGTATTATTCATTTAGGCAGCAATAGCGTAAAACCGCGTTATTATAGCTTTTTGCTTGGCTGTTTAGTGGTTTTAACTATGTGGGTGTTATTAGTAATGCGGGTATTTGCACTTTAAACCGTTACCTTTGCTATCGGGACATATAACCCGATAGCAAGCACATACTATTAAGCTGCACGGCGACGGTTAAAGCCCAACAAGAGTAATGGCAATAACCAGCTCATACTACCACTTGAGTTATCATCCGCATCAGGCTGAGTCGGATCGTTAATTAGGGTGTTTTCTTTCGGAGATAAATTGGCTGATGAATTTGGATCATCGTCCAGCACCACCACACTATTAATCGATACGAGATTAGTAATAGCCAACGTGGTATCTGCACTTGCACACTGTTCTTTAGTTATATTTACCACAGGAATTTCACCGCAATGCACTAACGCAGAGATCTTATCCAGCACAGCATAACTATCGGCTGTAATTTGACCAAACACGGTAAAACCGCCATTTTGCTTATCTAAGTTTGCACTATTATCTTTAAGATTAAAGAACCACTGGCTAGTCGCACTATTTGGATTTCCTCCCACTTTAGCCATAGCAACGGTGCCTTTTACATTCGACAGCACTGGCTCATTCGCAACTGCAGGTGATGTTTCAATCGCTTTAAAATCATCGGTAAATGTAAACCCGCCTCCTTGAATGATGAAGTTTTCTAGCGAACGATGGATCACGGTTTGATGATACGCTTCACTCTCAACATAGTTTAAAAAGTTCGCCACCGTTTTTGGTGTTTGTTGATCAAATAAATCAATCTTGATGGTGCCTTGCGAAGTTTGCATTTCAACCACGGTAGCATTGCTTGCAAACGCAGCGGTAGCTAACAAGCTACCCAGTAATAGTTTTTTCATTATTTTTTGTCCTGAAGAATGTTGGGGTTATGTAAATTTAATGCAAATAGTAAAGAACCAATGGACTAAATACGATAGCAAAACGTACCTTTAAACAAATCAAACCGAATTGATTACATTTAAATTACATGTGGTTACATCTTGTTGTTATTCACTCACGTTATAAATAAATTTTATTTAAAACGAAATCGTCTTAATAGCCTGATTTATTTTGTTAGTATTATTTTCAATAATAAAACACACACAACAGGATTAACTGCCATGTCTAATAATGAACAACAGATATGCGATTTCGGCTTACATCAAGGCGAGGCTTACACTAAGTTGCCAGCAAGTTTTTTGAACTGGATGGTGGGTAATAATCATGAAAAATCAGCATTGGCAGAACAAGAATTACAACGGCGTCAATTAGCCGCGACAGGAAAATTAAATTTTCAAGACGATATGAAAATAGAATAATTACGTTATTTTGCAATAAAACTAGTTTAGACTATGCGCTTAATGAACAGCAGAACACTGACAACACGGGTCACATTATGCGCATATTAACTTCACTTTTTCTATTACTAAGCATCAGTGCATGCAGTAATTATCAACCTGCTCCTAACACACACTCATCGACCGATGATGTTCACTATCTCACTATTTTACATACCAACGATAATCATGGCCGTTTTTGGCATAACGAAAAAGGTGAATACGGCATGGCTGCACGTAAAACCTTAATCGACCAGTTACGCAGTGACGCCAAGCAAAATGGTCACGCTGTATTATTACTTTCCGGTGGTGATATAAACACAGGTATTCCTGAGTCTGATCTGCAATTTGCAGAGCCTGATTTCAAAGGTATGTCGTTAATTGGTTATGATGCGATGGCAATTGGTAATCATGAATTTGACAATCCATTAAGTGTTTTAAAACAGCAACAACAATGGGCGAACTTTCCGCTGCTATCGGCAAATATTATTGATAAAGAAACTGGAAAAAATGCCTTTCAAGCGTATAAGGTATTTGAGCAGCAAGGATTAAAAATTGCGGTGATTGGTTTAACCACCACTGACACAGCTAAAATTGGTAACCCGCAGTATATCGGTGGCCTTGAATTTAAAGAGCCAGTTGCGGTGACCCAAACATTAGCTGATAAAATAAAAGCACAATACCAGCCTGATATCACCATTGCGGTAACCCACATGGGCCATTACGTCGATGCCAATTATGGTATTAATGCGCCGGGGGATGTCACCCTAGCCCGCTCTCTTGCAAAAAACACCCTTGATATGATCATCGGTGGTCACTCGCAAGAACCGGTGTGCATGGCAAGCGAGAATAAAAACGACGCTCACTTCAAACCAGGTATGGCATGCAAACCTGATCAACAAAATGGCACTTGGATCATGCAAGCCCATGAATGGGGAAAATACGTTGGTAAAGCGGAATTTAAGTTAGAAAATGGCCAACTCACTTTGCTTGACTATAAATTACTGCCGGTAAATTTATACATTCACCAGGAACAAGCAGACGGCACCACAAAACCGGTCCTCGCAAATGAGTATATTACGCCAAACCCTGAGTTAAAGGCATTTTTGGCTGATTACCAAGCCAAGGGAGCAAAACAGATTGCAGGTAAAATTGGTTATGTTGATGCAAAACTTGAGGGGGACCGCAATAAAGTTCGTTATCAACAAACCAACTTAGCGCGCGTTATTGTGCAAGCGCAAATGAATGTTGTTGGCGCCGATTTTGGTATTATCAGCGGCGGTGGCGTACGTGATAGTATTGCTGCGGGTGAAGTTAGTTATAAAGATATTTTAAAAGTTCACCCATTTAAAAACCGTATTGCGTATATGGATTGGCAAGGTCAAGAGCTTTGGGATTACCTAGAAACTGTAACTAGCTTCCCACCGGATTCTGGTGCTTACTTGCAATACCATAAACTGAGCTTTGAGCGCAGTGATAACACACTGACTAAGGTGATGATCAATGGTCAAGCACTGGATAAAAGTAAAACCTATCGCATGAGCATTAATAGCTACAATGCATCTGGCGGTGATGGTTACCCCGTGTTAGTAAAGCGTAAAGGCTTTGTCAGTACTGATGAGACAGATGCACAAGCATTAAAACGCTTCTTTATTGAAAATAGCCCAGTTAAAGCCATTGAATTTGCTCCTAAATAATCCGAGCTTACCTCACACTGTTTAAGCATTAGCAGTGTGAGGTTCTTATTCTGAACGGGCTAACTAGATTCAGGTTATTTGCCTATCACCTCTATATCATCTGCTTTGATATTCGATAACCCATAACTATGCAGCCGCGAACGCGACCCCTCACCATGTGCCTTAGGAGGGTAATATATTTCTTTCAGCTGTGAGTGTTCTATAAGTACTTCATCCAATGCAGCCCTAATTTCACTCAAGGTTTTTTCCAAACTATTGGTAAAGTTAGGCCGTTTACGAATGGTGTGACCAAGCTGAGTTAAACGGTAAAAATACTTATTCGCCAATTCAATTAACTCATCCGGCACATCTTTATTTTGATTAAGCGTCACGTCGGGGTGCTCAACGCAAAACTCGATTAAAGCCAAGTAAAAACACAATGGTTTGTTAGCAAGCACAATCGCTAATTCTTGGTTGGTATTTAATCCTAAAGTTTTATTATTTAAATCAATTCTGACAATTGAAACAATATTTTCTGCTTGCTCTGGGCTATCTTCGCTAACTGCTGATAAGGTGCTAATTTTTATGTCGCGCATTCTAATTAAAGAAACAATAAATACTGATGCCAGAACGTCCATCAATATCACCACAATAAAAAAAGCAGCGCTATAGTGATGTGCCTGTGAAAAAACCACAGTAATATTTCTACTTGGCGTGACAAGTTGAGTTGTTGCCATCCGCGCATCAACAGCCTTTATCGAAATACCATCTATCGCGATCACTTCAAGTAAGTTAATGGCTTTTAGCTGTTGGTTAAGCTGCGCTATATAATGCTTAATATCATCTTCACTACCAGAATGACTCAAAAACGCATTCGCCAAATTGATGTGCGGTAAATCTAGCGCAATGCGATTTAAAATCTGTAATTGAGCGAGTTTTTCCTGCTGCTGTGTTTGTACTGTGTTTGCCATAAAAAACACGGCTAATAAAATGCTGAATACACCGCAAAATATACTAATATATTTTTTCATTTTTGCTTACCAACAAAAAGTGCTGATTGGCCGTCACATTGCCAATAGGATTCAACATGATTAAAATATTGTGAGTTTTGCTCCTTCGATAATGACATTAATAGACCTTGTACAGCGCACAGTAGATCGGTATTTTCCGATTGCATTTTTAAAAACCAGCGACTGCCACTGATATTATCGCTGATCGGTGTGATGTAATTTTTTGAAAACAATGCTTGATCGCTCTCTTGCCAATAAGATGATATTAAATCAACACTTCCAGTTGCTAATAACGACCTTAATTCTTGATGGGAACTTGCGTAAGTAATCGTTAAGTTATCGATATTAATATCTAACTGTTTAAACATCTGTTTCGGTAGTATATGTCCAGAGCGACTAGTGGGATAATCTAATAAGCCTATACGTTTATCTAAAAAGTACTGTTTCTCAATTTTTGGTTTTTCTTTGCTCGAAATAATAAACGCAGTATAACTGGGAAAGCCAACCACTGCTTTATAGCTGTAGGTAGTTTGCGCCATAAAAGCATCCATTAAATTTTCTTTCGCAAGGATCAGATCAGCAATTCCCTTCCCTAGAAAGTCTATGGTATCTGATGATTTACTGCCCCAATAGGTCGTTACTTCGCCATATTGTTTTGCCACTACAGCATCATCACACAGTACATTTGTGACATCATTAGCCATTGATTTAATTGGTACATACACAATTAGCACATTTTGATTTGCAGCTGACGTTGTTTGGCAACGTACTGATGTGTCTACAAATGTTGGTATTTGCTCATTACCACGAGGAGCACTGACATTTCCTGCCCACCAAAACAAACTTGCAAACAGAAACAAAACTGTAACAATCGTGGTTTTTAAAGAAATTAATCGTACACAATTCAAAGTTTACTACCAGTGTTATTTATCTCCCCTCTATTTGACCAATTTAAATTACTTATTACAACAGGTAATTTTACCCAACAAAGTTAAACCATTGTTTTAAAATGAATGTTAATAAGAAATTATGAATCTTATTGAGTCCTTTCTATCTTGCTAGAAAATCAGGACAATTGATTTTAGAAATATTACTCAGTTATGAACTACAGTTTGGAAAATGACAAATGTTACAAAAAATAGGTAACTTATTAATCAGTGCGAGTAGCTTGATTTTGTTATTCACCAGTAATAATGTTTTTGCGTGGGGCCAAAATGGACACAGAATTGTTGCGCAAGTTGCCAATTCCCATTTAACACCAGCCACAATTAAAGCATTAGAGCCTTTACTTGAAGGCGAAAGCTTGCCACAAATCGCCACATGGGCTGACGAAATGCGCTCCGCACCGGGTGAATTTTGGCAAAAAAAATCATCTCGCTGGCACTATATCAATGCTGATGCTGCAACCCTAAATAATCCACATTCCCATCATGCTTCAAAAGAATCCGTCTCTAATATCCTTGATGCCCTACTGTTTAATATAGACGTGCTAAAAGATGCAAATAGCTCAATTGACGCTAAAAGGTTCAGTTTACGCTTTGTTGTACACTTAGTTGGTGACAGCCACCAACCATTTCATGCAGGTAGGAAAGACGATCGTGGTGGCAATAATATTTCTGTCACATTCTTCGGGCAGGATACCAATTTACATAGCTTGTGGGATTCAAAGCTTATCGAAAATGAAAATTTATCCTACACTGAATTTGCAGACTTTATAAATACAAATAACAAACAATTGATTGCCGAATACTTACAAAGTACGCCAGTCGAGTGGTTACAGGAATCGCATAACATAGCAAACTCTATTTATGATCAGCATGAAACGAAAATCAGCTATCAATATATCTATAAAAATATGCCAATTGTAAAAACCCGCTTACAGCAAAGCGGAATAAGACTTGCCGGATTGTTAAACGTAATTTTTGACAATTCAGCACAACCGTTAGTGAAGGCACTGAAGATGCCAGCTAATATAAATTAAAATCATTAAATTAAACATAACCTTAACACGGGAAAACAACATAATGAAAATTCAACTACGCAAAACAGCACTTTCACTCGCTATCGCAGCTTGTGTTGGCGTAAGTGGCGCAGCGTTTGCAAATGAGACGACCTCTGCAATTAAAGGTCAGATCAAAGGGCCTAACGGTAACCCTGCTGCAGGCACGAAAATTACTATCGTTCACGTTCCATCAGGTTCAACGAAACAAACTGAAACCAACGATGCTGGTTACTTCACAGCAAAAGGTCTTCGTGTTGGTGGCCCTTACAGTGTTGTAGTAGATTCTGATGTCTTTGCTGACCAATCATTTAATAACATCAACCTGCAAGTGGGTGCTGACTACCCAGTGAACGTAACACTTGAACCACAATCGAATATTGAACAAATCGTGGTGACAGGTCGCGCTATTAGCACTATGTCTGGTGGTACCGGTCCTGCGGCAACATTCACTTTAGAAGATTTAGAAAACCAACCAGCAATCAACCGTGATTTACGTGACATTATCCGTATCGACCCACGTGTGACGATTGACGATAGCCGTGGTTCAATTAACTGTGGCGGTGGTAACCCTCGTTTTAACAGCTTAACCTTAGACGGCGTTCGTATGAACGATAACTTTGGCTTAAGCTCAAACGGTTACCCAACTATACGTGCTCCGTTCTCATTTGATGCAATCGAACAAGTTGCAGTTGAGCTTGCACCTTTTGATGTGCAATATGGTGGTTTTACTTCATGTAACATCAATGCGGTAACAAAATCAGGAGGTAACGAAGTACACGGCGGCGTATTCTTCGATTACACTAATGATTCAATGAAAGGTGACAAAATCGAAGGTGAAGATGTTGATAACGGTAACTACACAGAAAAACGTTATGGCTTCAACGTTGGCTTACCATTAATTCAAGACAAGCTATTTTTATATACTTCATATGAAAAGTTAGAAGGTGTTCAACAATTTAACTATGATCCATTAGGTTCAAGCGTTTCTAATAGCGACCTTGCGCGTATCCAGCAAATTACGCAAGATGTTTACGGTTACAACGCGGGCGGCATGCCTTCTAGTTCACCAGTTGAAGATGAAAAAATCTTAGTAAAACTTGATTGGAACATCAACGATTCACACCGTGCGAATATTATCTATAACTACAACGATGGTTATACATTATCGCAATCAGATACAGGCAGCACACGCATTTCTCTTGATAGCCATTTCTATGAGCAAGGTGCTGAGTTCACATCTGTTGTAGGTTCACTTTACTCTGATTGGAGTGATAATTTCTCAACTGAAATTCGTTTAGGTAAATCAGAGTTAGATGCCCGTGTAGAGTCATTAGACGCTGCAAGTGGCTTTGGTGAGTTCCAAATAAATACCGCAGACGGTGGCCGAGTTTATATTGGTCCTGATGATTCACGCCAATCAAATGATTTAGACTACGATACCACAACAGCTAAAATCGCAGGTACTTACTATTTTGACCAACACACGATTACTGCTGGTTATGAGTATGAGAAGTTAGACGTATTCAACCAATTCGTGCAACATACTCAAGGTGAGTGGTCATTTAAGTCTATCGATGACTATGAAGCTGGTATTGCTAGTGCAATCTTCTATAACAATGCCGCTGGTACAAACGATCCAACTGATGCAGCTGCAAGTTTTTCATACTCGCAAAATACATTCTATATTCAAGACGAGTATAGCTTCACTAACTTAGATGCATCATTAACATTTGGTCTTCGCTATGATTCTTACTCAAGTGATGACAAGCCAACTTATAATGAAAACTTTACTAATCGCTATGGTTTTAGTAACCAGTCTACTTTTGATGGTATTGATTTAATTCAACCACGTGTTGGTTTTGAATGGTATGCAACAGATGCGCTAGAAGTACGTGCTGGTGTTGGCTTGTTCTCTGGCGGTAACCCAAACGTTTGGTTATCTAACTCATACTCAAATGACGGTATCACTAATATCAGTGCAAACCAGTTTGGTGCTATCGACCTATTTAACACGCCAAATGTAAATGGTGGAAAACCAGGTTTCGAAGTACCACAATCACAGTTTGACAAAGTTGCCAACACTCCAATTGGCTCAGGTGATGGTATCGTAAATGCAGTTGATCCTAACTTTGAAATTCCATCTGAGTGGAAATACTCTGTTGGTGCAACTTATACAACTGAAGATGAGTATATAATTGCACTTGATTACCTTTATACTAAAAAGCGTGATGCAGCGACTCTAATTGATCTTGCCGTACAAGATTCTGGTAAAGTGAGTTTTGATGGCCGCCCTATCTATGATGAATCTAGTGACGATCGCAGTGGTGAGCTACTATTAACGAACGTTAACGGCGATAGCGGAGACGCATCTGTTATTTCAGCAGCAATCAGCAAACGTTATGATAGCGGTGTTAGCTTCCAGTTTGCCTATGCATACACTGATTCTGATGATGTTAATCCAATGACTAGCTCAGTCGCAAGTTCAAACTATGGTAACTTAGCAACCTCAAACCCTGGTAATCCTGGTTTAGCAAGTTCTGATTATGAAATTCCACACCGCTTTACTTTAACACTTGGTTATACTAACGAGTTCTTCGATGGTTACAGCACCCGCTTTAACTTATTCGGTGAAGCGTACAAAGGTTTACCATATAGCTATTCATATAATGGCAGCGACGAAGCATTTGGTGATTACAATTCAAACGGCTCTCGCCAATTGCTGTATGTTCCTTTAGAAAACGATCCTAATGTTGTTTACAACATGACATCAGAAGAAATTGCTGAGTTTAACCAGTTTATTGGTGAAAATGGCCTTGAACGTGGTCAAATTGCTGGCCGTAATAGCCAAAACGCTGATTGGTTTGTTAAGTTTAACTTTAAAGTAACTCAAGAAATCCCAGGCTTTATGGAAGGCCATAAAGGTGAAGCGTTCTTCGTTATTGATAACTTAACGAACATGCTAAATGATGACTGGGGCGTACTTAAAAAAGGTCCTTTCGTTAGCGCTCGTATGATTGAGACTTCAATTGATGATCAAGGACGCTACGTTTACTCTAACTTCACTCCAAATAGTGCAAATACGACTATCCAGCGTAATGCCTCTGTATGGGAAATGCGTGTAGGTGTTAAATACACTTTCTAATTTGCTAAGTTAACTTTACAAATTAAAGTAATTTTAAAGCCCATCTTTTGATGGGCTTTTTGTTTTATTCAGCTAATTTACTCGTTAACTTATCTAAACAGTTAAGTAGAGTTTGATACTCAGCGTTGCTTAAAACTTCTAATAAACTTTTCTCCCACGCCAAAGCCGCTGGTGCTAATTGCTGATACAAACTTAAGCCTTGCTCACTCAGTGCTAATAATGCAGCCCGTTTATCATCAGGATTTACTACACTCATTAAATAATCTTTATCTATCAATGCCTTTATTGCCCTTGATACGGTGGACTTGTCCATTGCTGCTTGCTCGCACAATACTTTTGCGTTGCTTTGCCCAAACTGGGCTAAGTTAAACAAAATACGCCACTGTGCAACGGTTAAGTCACTTTGTTGTTGATACACAGGTGCAAACTGTTCACTCATTTTGCTCGCTAAGTTAGCCAATCGATAGGGTAAAAATGTCTCTAAATCGAGTGCCATAGCAGGATATCCTCTTAATTTACAATCACAGTTTCGCTGTTCATAAATATGTACAGTAACAAAAATCATGATGTTTGAATTTAGTCTCACTTGAGAGTATCTTACAGTAAAACATAAAGGAGTCGAGTGATGACCAGCGAATTAGAATACATGACCGGATTTGGCAATGAGTTTGAAACCGAAGCCTTGCCAGGTGCCCTGCCGATTGGCCAGTTTAGCCCACAAAAAATAAAATACGATTTATACGCTGAACAATTTAGTACCACGGCATTTACTGCGCCGCGTGCTGATAACCGCCGTACGTGGATGTACCGTATCCGCCCCTCGGTTGTGCAAGGTGATTACAGCGCCATTGATAACGGTTTAATTCGCACCGCACCAATTACCGAAATCCCGACTCCACCTACTATGCTACGTTGGAACCCGATTGATATTCCCACTACGCCAACCGATTTTATTGATGGCTTAATAACGATGGCTGCAAACGGCAGTGCCAATGGTCAAACCGGTATTGGCATTCACGTTTATGTCGCGAATAAGTCGATGACTGATCGCTTTTTTTATAATGCCGACGGTGAAATGTTGTTTGTGCCGCAGCAAGGTGAATTATTACTTAAAACCGAATGTGGTAACTTAACGGTTAAAGCGGGTGAAATTGCAGTTATTCCACGTGGTATTAAATTCCAAGTGATTTTACTTAGTGATAGCGCCCGTGGTTATATCTGTGAAAACTATGGTCATGCTTATGTGTTAGCTGAGCGTGGTCCGGTGGGCGCCAACGGCTACGCTAACGACCGCGATTTTCAATACCCGGTAGCTGCCTTTGAAGATAAAGAAGGTGAGTTTGAACTGGTTGCTAAGTTCAACGGTAATATGTTCCGCTGTGATATTGGCCATTCACCGCTGGATGTAGTTGCTTGGACAGGTAACAGCGCTCCCTATAAATATGATTTAGCTCGTTTTAATGTGATGAATACGGTCAGTTTTGATCACCCTGATCCATCAATATTTACAGTACTCACTTCACCATCAGGTACTGAAGGCGTTGCTAATATTGATTTTGCTATTTTCCCACCACGCTGGATGGTAGCAGAAAATACCTTCCGCCCACCCTATTATCACCGCAATATTATGAGTGAGTTTATGGGCTTGATTGAAGGCGTGTACGATGCCAAAGAGCACGGTTTTGTACCCGGTGGTATGAGTTTACATAATTGTATGTCACCGCATGGCCCAGAAGCCGATGTGTTTGAAAAGGCCTCAAATGCAGAACTTGCGCCACAACGCTACGAAAACACCCTCGCATTTATGTTTGAGTCGCGTTACATTATTTCGCCAACCAAGTACGCATTAGAGGGCAAACAGCGCCAACCTAACTACACTGATTGCTGGCGTACCATTAAAAAACATTACAGCGGCCCACAAGGATAATTACAGTATGAAACTTTATAGTTATTTTCGTTCATCAGCGGCATATCGGGTGCGTATTGCGCTTAATTTAAAAAATATTCAGCATGAGTTAGTAACTGTTAACTTACTAAAATCTGAGCAACAAGCACCTGCATACCTAGATAAAAACCCGCAAGGGTTATTACCTGCGCTAGAAACCGATAACGGTGTGCTGGCGCAATCTATGGCTATTTTAGAGTTCCTTGAAGAAACGTACCCAGATACCCCGCTGTTATTTGGTGATGCGTGGCAAAAAGCCCAGATCCGTAATTTATGTTATGCCATAGCCTGCGATATTCACCCTATTGATAATCTGCGGGTACTGAAGTATTTAAGCAGTGAACTTGGCGCTGACGATGACGCTAAAAATGCTTGGTATCGTCATTGGGTTGAAGTAGGTTTTGAAAAACTTGAACTGTTACTAGACAGTAGCCATCAATATTGCATAGGCGATAAACCGAGTCTTGCCGATGTCTGTTTAGTACCGCAAGTATTTAATGCTTATCGCTTTAACGTCGATATGACTGCGTATCCTAAGATAGCAGCCATTTATGAGCGCTGTAACAAGTTGGCTGCATTTATTGATGCTGCACCACAAAACCAACCGGATGCAGCCTGATATTCTCTTAGTTACCCAGCGCACTGTGGAGCACGGTTAGGTGCTCTATCAAGTCTAAGCCCAGATCCGTTAAATATCCGCCATCTGGGCTATCAATAATACCTTTATCAAATAATCGTTGTGCCGCACTTAATAAGCTTTCATCTGCGTCACTGTGTAGTTTTAGCCCCTGCATTTTGCTAGTTAATGGGAATTTTGCTAACAGTGTAAATTCGTCAATCATCGTTTGGTTAAATTGCATGTGTTCACCTTGTCTTGAAAAATTATTTTTTGTTGATTATTTACCCTAACACATTTTATTGCCAAGTCACCTTAAAACCCCTAAGGGTTGGGAGCAAATGCATTAAATTGCAACTGAAACTAGTTTAGGTATAAGCTTAGTGTAATTATTTTTTTATGCAAAGGCCGCACATGCGAATTTTAAGTATTATAGGTGTTTGTTTTATTTGTTTTATTTACTCTGTAACTAGTTTGAGTAATACGCCAAAAACAACATTGTTACTCAATCCACAACAGGCGATAGATCAACACTCAATTTGTTGGTATGAAGATAAACGCTATAGTGAAGGAGCTATTATTTTGATGGCTAACGTACGGGTGATCTGCACTGCCAAAACCCCAAGCCACAATAATAGTCCGTTGACTTGGCTAATGCTCAATGAGCAAAATGAAATTATTTACCCAAACGTGCCTAAAACAATTCGGGTTAACTAATAGATAGCACATTGGTATCAACGTCCAGTTACGCTACAATAGTGGCGACTTTTATCAAGCAACAGTGAATTATGAATCAGCAAGCAAACAACCCGTTACATGGTATTACCCTTGAACAAATAGTAGTAAAACTCGAGCAAACACTCGGCTGGAGAGCAATGGGTGAGCACGTTGATATTCGCTGTTTTAAATCGGATCCGAGCGTTAAATCAAGCCTTAAGTTTTTACGCAAAACGCCTTGGGCACGTGCTAAGGTCGAGCAGTTATACTTAGATAACTGCGTAGATACACAGCCACAAAACAGCGGTTTTGTATGGCCTAGTATTAAAAAGAAATAACAGTCGTTGCGCGTTATTACGTATAACGCGCAACAAGCTTAGTTACTCGACCTGCTCCGCACAGATCACCGCCAATGATTGCGGGGTAATTTCAATGCTCAGTTTATCGGCGCTTTTAACTTCGCCATCAAGTACATACTTTATTTCCTCCGTTGCCGATATTGCAACGCGTCGCGCATTGGTATGATGCGAATTAATAGCAAAGTGTGCTTGAGTGATACTGCTAAAGACCAGCTCAGCAATACTTAATACATTGGTGGATGCATCTTGGTTTGGGGTTAGCCAATTAACATCCAATAGACCATCGTAATGATCTGGCTGACCGCCTCCTTGTGCTAATAACGTAGTAAAAGGTGCCGCGTTGGCAATAATTAAACTATTGGTATGTATTTGCTGCGGCTCGTTATCATCTAACTGTACGGTAAAGTCTTGGGCTTTTTGTTCCCCTAAAGCCTGCCAAAACCCTTGTAAATATGCAAACTGACCCAGCTCGTTTTTAGTATCCCGATCTGCTTTTTCAATCATATGTTGTTCAAAGCCAATACCAGCCAACAGCAGCATCAACTCACCATTACAGTATGCTGTATCCATTAGCTTAGTCTGTCCGTCGATAATCAAATCACAGGCTACTTCTACAGGGATCAGTTTAGATTTGATCCCCATTAACACGTGAGCTAAAGCATTGGCTGTTCCCAGTGGAATAATACCTAGCTTACAGTCGCTATTAACTAACACACTGGCAACTTCTGCAACCGTGCCATCGCCGCCGCAGGCAATGATCATATCGGGATCATCAGCGATAGCCTGTTTTGCCAGCGAAATACCGTTTTGCTCCACTGAGGTGCAAAGCACTTTTAAATCATAATACGCCGACAAACGCGCAATAATTAAATGCTCTTTTTGTTGCCACAACTTGGTCCCAGACACTGGGTTCGCAATTAACACCGCTTTATTTTTAATAAGCAGCTCACCTTTGCGGTGACGCCTAACCAAATGGCGCAATTGGTGCTTGTTTAAGTTTGCCGTTGCGCGGGTTTCTTTAATTTGTGCGAGTACTTGATGTACATCGGCATTTTTATCTTGGCTTAATAAATAAGCGGCCATCACAAACACTGAACGCCCACGCCCTAAAGCACAGTGCACCACGACTCGGCGATCATTTTTAACATGATGAGCAATCCAGTTAATGGCTTGATTTAATTGCGATGATGTTGGTGCGCGATGATCGAGCACTGGAATATTTAAATAGTTTATATTTTCTTGCGTTGATGACCATTCAAGTCCATCAAATTCACAGGTTACATCTAAAACAGCAGTAATACCGTGATCTTTTAAACTATCGATATCTGAGGGAAACAAACGACACGCTAAAAACAAGTGTTCATTTATTTGTTGCAGTGGCGGTACTTTATCGTGCTTGCGGCTCCACGCATTGTACACTTGTGCACCCAGTAAAAAAGGAATGAATGCCCAACGTATATAAAATGGGATAACGCCATTTTCTCGTTTGCGAAAGATTTTTGCGAGATTAAAAAAGTAGGCACCACTTACCAATAATAAAGATAACGCCGTCCAATAAAATAGTAGTGCAAAATAGCTTGGACTAACCTGCCATCCCATAAAAATAAACACAACTGCCAATAATAAATAACTTATTGCTGCCCACATACATACTCCTTTTTGTTGTTAGTTTAGCAAATAATAAAAGCAATCTATGCGCCACTACCATGGCTTAAGAGCAAATAAAATTTCATATATATTTCAGTGTATTAAAGTATTATCCGATTAGTGCAGTGATACAAGCTTTGTTAACATAGGTTATTTTTACACGTCAATAGAGCTAACTTACACAGTTGAAAGTATAGATTATTAAATAACTTAGACCATAAAAAAACCTAGGTTATAAATAACCTAGGTTTGCTATAAAAACATATCGTTTAACTTTACACGTCGATTTTGGTTAACCAGCCATGCGTGTCTGCTGCTTTACCCCATTGAATATCGTTCAACGCTTGGCGTAAACGCATAGTCGTTGGGCCCGCGGCACCAGTGCCCACTTTATACTCTTTATCATTATGAATAAAAGTACCAACAGGGGTTAATACCGCAGCCGTGCCCGATAAAGCAGCTTCCGTGCCTGGCTTTGCAGCACGCTCGAGTAACTCAGTAACAGTAAAGTTACGTTCAGAGACCGTCATACCTAAATCTTTTGCAATCGTTAAAATACTGCTGCGGGTAACGCCGTGTAAAAACGTGCTATCTAGCGCTTTGGTGATGATTTCATTGCCATCGATTAAGATAAAGTTTGCCGCGCCTGTCTCTTGTACATCGCCACCAGGACAAAATAAGATTTGATCCGCTTTATGTTGTATACGAGCCGCCGTAATAGGTGCTAATGCACTGGCATAATTACCGCCACTTTTTATCATGCCCATGTGTGGGGCACAGCGCATACCGTCTTCTTCAAGTAATACCCGCAGTGCAGTCGCACCACCAGCAAAATAATCACCTACTGGCGATAATAGTACATATAACAGCGAGCTAAGTGATGGTACGGCTGCTTTACCAATCGCAGCTTCTGTGCCGATATGGGTAGGACGAATATACATAGAGCCCGGTGGTAATGGCGTTTCATCAGCGTATTGACGAACAATATCAATAATCATTTTTTCAAGCATCGGTCCATCGACCTCAGGCAAGCTTAATAAGTGCGAACTTTGCTTCATGCGGGCAATATTTGCATCCATACGGAAAATATAGACAGAACCGTCTTCATGGCGAAATGCTTTTAAACCTTCAAAACACGTACTTGAATAATGCAGAACATGTGCCCCAGCATGCAGCTCAATTTTATCTGAAGGAACAACTGAGCTTTCGCTCCAAGCGTTATCAGTAAAATGAGCTTGAATCATCTGCGGCATAAATACAGTACCGAATGCGGCCATTTAAATCTCTCTTATGTGGTCTATTTTTACCCCATTGTATGACATTCATGCACTGTTTAACCATCACTAAAACAAAGCATTTAGTATGAAAAGGTAATTTTTTTATAGTTTGCTCAAAAAAATAGTCTTTATTGCTGAAATCGCAGTAGCTAACAGGCTAATAAGGGTAAATAGTGAGCAACTTGATAATTTCCCCCAGCCAATGAAAAGTTGATCCTCGTAACTTGCGAAGCCGTATTTAGCTGCTAGGCTAAGTGATGGAAAATAATGAAAATAAAGTTAAGCCCTCATCATTTAGTTGGTTTTTTGCATCCATTTGACGTTATTAAACGTTTACTTAATGAAAAGAATAGTAGGAACTCTATGGAAACGGACGAATTGTTACCTCTGCTTAGCGCAACCGCTCAGGGCAATAAACAGGCATTTGCCAAGTTATATAACGCCACTAGCCCAAAACTATTTGCAATTAGTTTAAAGATGCTAAGTAATCGTGCTCATGCAGAAGAAGCCTTGCAAGATGCATTTGTAAAAATTTGGCATAACGCATCAGAATATCAAGTCACTAAAGGGACTGTGATCAGTTGGATGATCAGCATTGTTCGCTACCGAAGTTTAGACTCATTGCGCTATCACAAGGTACGCAAAGAACAAGCTTTAGATGACGACTATGCAAGCGCCGACGATCTCACAGATTTACCATTAGAAGTAGATTATGAAGATGGCAGTAAACTCGTTGATTGCATAGAGCAACTAGATGAACAGCAAAAACAAGCGATCCACTTAGCCTATTACAAAGGCTTAACTCACAGTGAGTTAGTTGATCATATTGAGACCCCGCTTGGGACAGTAAAAAGCTGGATCAGGCGCGGTTTGCAACAGTTGCAAAGGTGCTTAACGTTATGAATTATGACAACCAAAAACTCATCGATATGTTAGCGGCTGAATATGTACTTGGCACCTTAAAAGGCCCTGCCCGCAAACGCTTTCAACGATTAATGCTCTCGTCTAATCGCGTTAGAGAAGCGACATGGATGTGGGAGCAACATTTAAATAATTTGGCCAGTTCAATCAAGTCCGTGCCACCCGATAGCCATGTATGGGAAACAATCTCGCAACGTATCTCCCCTCAACAGCTCACTGAGCCAAGTAAGGTGCTCACCCCTAAAGCAAGTATTTGGAAAGCGTGGTCGTTAATTGCCACCGCTGCGAGCATTGTGTTAGCACTGATTGTTTGGCAGCCGCAAGCACCTGTTAGTCAACTGACTCAACAAATTGCGCTGTTTAAAGATGCCAGCGAACAGCCGCTGTGGTTTATTGATGTTAACGAACAAGGTTTATCAATAAAAGCCAGCGATAAATTGACCGCCAGAACCGATAAAGACTATGAGTTATGGATGATATTAAAAGGCCAAGATGCACCTATTTCTTTAGGTTTGTTACCAAAAGACGGGGTTAAATCGTTATTAAAAGACGCTCGCTTTAATGCGCAGGATATTGCATTACTCGCCGTAAGTTTAGAACCCATTGGTGGCTCGCCAACGGGCTCGCCCACCGAAGTGTTATACACCACTGAGTTGATTTTACTGTAAATAAACCAGTAACCCACCATAAAAAACCAGCTAATGCTGGTTTTTTATTTGATTAAAATCAGCAATATAAAAATAAATACACATTATATTAATATTATTTACTTTTCATTGCATCCAATGGTAACCACTGTGCGTATTAGTAATGACCACTATTTAAAACTAAAGGATACAGTCATGAAAGCTTTAACTGAGTCAATCTTAGCAGTAGTAGTATGTAGTACCCTAGTAAGCGCCGCAACAGAGGCGTCCAGTCACCGTGAAGCACCGAATATCAGCCGCTTCCCGACCTTAGATTCAACCGATTTTTATGCTTTTAATAGCTATGAGCAAGGCCGTGGTGATTATGTCACCTTGATTGCTAACTATATTCCACTGCAAGATGGCTATGGCGGGCCAAACTACTTTGCTATGGACCCTGATGCAACTTACAGCATCCACATCGATAATGATGGTGATGCCGTTGAAGATATTACCTTTGCATTTAACTTCAAAAGTATGCTGCCGAATGATAACCAAGGGGTCGCATTAACCGTAGGGCCAGAAGGTAACCAACGTAGCGTTGCAGTGCCACTGAAAAACGTCGGGGGTGTTGCCGCGGGTAACAATGCGGCGGTTAACTTTAGTGAATCATACACTATGACCATGATCGCCGGTGAGCAGCGCACTGGTAGTAAAACCATGCTGACCAATACCATGACCAGCAGCAATGAATTTCATAAGCCGCTAGATTATATTGGTGATAAAACATTCTCATCAATGGATGGTTACAAAAACTACGCAGCGCAATTTGTCTATCAAGTTGCCATCCCAGGTTGCGACGCGATGGCAAAAGTATTTGTTGGTCAACGTAAAGACCCGTTTGTCGTTAACCTAGGTAAAACCTTTGATTTAGTTAACTATGTACCGGTTGAAGGCGATAGCGCACCAGGCGCCGGTGATGGCGAAGGCTTCCCTGGTGGTATTACCCAAGATGTGGCAAACGATGATCTAGCTGACAAAAACGTGACCGCGATCGCCGTAGAAGTACCTAAAGCCTGTGTAACGGGTGAAGGTAATGGCACTATCGGTACTTGGACTACGGCCAGCTTGCCACAAGCACGCATTTTAAACCCAAACGCTAAATTTGCTAACAACGCTGCTAATGGCGGCGCATTAACCCAAGTGTCTCGCTTAGGTAATCCGCTTGTTAATGAATTAGTTATTGGCTTAAAAGATAAAGATACTTTCTCTACCTCTGCACCTAAGGATGACGGACAATTTATTGACTACGTCACGCACCCATCTTTACCTGAGCTATTAAACATTTTGTTTAAAGATGCTGTGAACACCACCTTAGGTGCAAACCTTGCTACCTTAGCACCGACTAATTTCCCACGTAATGATTTAGTTACTGCGTTTTTAACGGGCTTCCCTGGGGTAAACCAGTTAGCAACAGTAACCGGCGCCGAAATGCTGCGCCTAAATACTGCCATTGCCGCAAAAGCGCAGGCTGATCAATCTGCCTTTGGTGTGGCTGGTGATGATTTAGCGGGTTTCCCAAATGGTCGTCGCCCTGGTGATGACGTGGTTGATATTGCACTACGTGTAGTGATGGGTCGTTTATGCTACCCAATCCCAGTTAACGGTACCGATACAGATTTAGGTCTATGTGCGACAGATGATGCCAGTGTTGGTAATGTACCGTTTACAGATGGTGCACCACTTAACGCCACTATGATGGATGCCAGCTTCCCTTACTTAGCAACACCGCTTGCTGGGTCTAAATAAGGAGCACACTCATGCAACACTTTAAATTATCACATCTAGGGTTACTGCTTGCTGCGCTTACGCTCAGCGCCTGTAACGATGACGACGATAACAAAGTAACCACGCCACCTGTGGTGAATAAAGCCCCCACAGCGTCTGCTGCTATGGTGACCACACAAACTGAAGTGGCGATTGAAGACATGCTCGAAGGGTCTGATCCAGAAGGCGATAAACTAACGTTTAGCCTAGTGAAAGAACCAATGTTAGGGACTGTGGTTGTCAACAGTGATGGCAGCTATACCTACACACCTAACTTTGAAACAACCGGTTCAGACAGCTTTACCTTTGCAGTCAGTGATGGTGTCAACAGCCAAGTCACAGCAATGGTCGATATCACCATTGAAACACTTGAAGTTGATTTTGCACAATTTGGCCGCGCGGCGTTTAACCAAGCCGCCAGCGATAAACCGCTGAGCATCAATGGTCGTACGTTTACCAATGCAGACGAAACTGCCGACTTTGATGATCTGTTAGGCAACAATTAAACCATACTACAGCAAACTTGCAGGCCATGGATGGCCTTTTTAAGGAGAACACCATGACTGGCCGCACTTTTACTTATCTTATATTATTACTCTCATTGAATGCGGCCGCTGAGCCTTTCACCCCAGCAGATAACGACATCATCGCAACAGCACGGGCAACCAACACCGCACAGCTAAACCAAGATGAATTAATGGCCTTATTAAAGCAAAGCCAACAAGTGGGTAAAACAGAGCTACGTCAAGGTCTGCTCAAAAATCAATTACAACAACGCTATGCACAATCTGCAACGTCACAACTTGGCTATATGTACGCACGCGTTTTGCAACGCGAGCATCAATTTTCAGAAGCGATGGCAATCACAGAGGCAGTATTAAAACGCGATCCAAACCATATTAACACCCAACTACTGCGAGCGAATATGCTAATGGTGCAAGGTGAATTTAAAGCCGCTAAAAAACAGTGCTTGCAACTAATAGGGTTAACAACAATGGATGTTGTTAATACCTGCACACTCGATGTGCTCAGCCAAGACGGACAATTAGCACAAAGTTATCAAAGCTTAAAGAATAGTATTTTGAGCAATAAACAAAGCGATGACACTCGCCACGTATTAGCTGAAATGGCACTGAGACTTAATAAACCCGATGCAGCGCTCGCTCATATCCAGTCATTGCCATTAAAAACAGCCCCCGTCAGCCTTGTAGTGTTATGGGCAGATATTTATTTAGCACAGGGGAATTATCAAAAAGTGCTTAACACTTTGCCCACACTGGTAAATGAAAAACAAAATTTAGAAGATGCCTTGTTGCTGCGCTTAGCAATTGCAGAGCAACACTACAACGATAACTCGCTGACGCAATGGCAAAATTTAATGGCACAACGAGTGGCACTGCGTGAATTACGCCAAGATCGCTTCCATGCCAGTGACTTAGCGCATTATTATTTAGACATCAACAAACAGCCTGAAAAGGCCCTGTACTGGGCAGAGATCAATTGGCAACAAGCTAAACTTGATGCCGATCAGCAACTACTTACTCGTGCGCAAGGAGCATCACTATGAAGATATTTATTCGTCACTTGCTGTGCGGCGTATGTTTGTTTCTTGTAAGCACCGCACAGGCACATCAATTAAGTACTAGTTATATTACTTTAGATGCAACCAATGACAGCCAATTTACAGGCAGTTGGCAAATTAATGTCACTGATCTAGAACAACAAATAGCGTTTGATTTAAACCAAGATGGCGATATTGCATGGCATGAGATAACCGCAAAACACAGTGCAATCAGCGACTTCGTACTCACTTCTTTAACTGCAAAATCAACAGCTGCAAAATCAATGGATGAACAGGCTTGTGCATTCTATAGCAGCGCGCCCTTACAGCTTGACTCTCACTTTAATCAACCTTATGTGGTGATTGCCTTGCAGTTAGCCTGCCCTACAGCTGCAAGTAATGATGCCCTAACGCTTGCATATACGGCTTTTTTTGAGACCGACGCCAATCACAAAGCAATCGTGACTATCAATCAACAAACCCGTGTTATCAGTAAAGATAATCCAGCACAAACCTTTGATTTTGCGACGAGCAGTTACCTGACAACCTTTAACCAGTATGTGTACCAAGGCGTGCTACATATTTGGCTTGGTTTAGATCATATTTTGTTTTTAATTGCCCTGTTACTAACCTGCGTATTAGTTAGAAAAACCAGTAAATGGCAAGGGATAGAATCTAAAGCCACCATTTTTAAGCACACCGCATGGATAGTCACCGCCTTTACCTTAGCCCATTCAATTACGCTGACAGCAACGGCAATGCAACTTGTCTCGCCTAATAGCCGCTGGGTTGAATTAGGCATCGCCATATCAGTGTTATTTGCAGCACTTAACAATATTTGGCCTTTGGTTATACGCTTGGGTTGGGTAACATTTGCGTTTGGTTTATTGCATGGTATGGGCTTTGCCAGCGTTTTAGGTGAGCTGGGCTTATCGAGTGATTATCAATTACTCAGCGTATTAGCATTTAATTTAGGCGTAGAAATAGGCCAACTGGCTATCTTAGTTGTTGCCCTACCTGTACTTATTTGGGCCAGAAACTATCAGTGGTATCAAAAATGGGTCATGCCCGCAGGCTCACTCGTGATTGCGATAATCGCGGTGCAATGGTCTTTGGAACGAATTTAAAAGCATTAAGTCATAACTGAATATCAAAAGATTAATTGTAAACTTCACAGTGGATCAGCATTGTTGCTATGATTTATCCCTTCTAGCCTATCTCAACTTACAACACATTGAGATACTTAAAGTCGGTGTTAAGAATAAGGGAAATATATGCAGTGGTTAAAACCTATGCCATTAGTTGGGCGCTTTGTAACACTAGAAATATTAGATTCACACCATGTTGATGAATTAAAACTTGCGGTACTTGACGGAGAGCCTTGGCAGTTATGGTATGCCAATGTGCCTTCCCCTGAACATATGCAAAGTTACGTTGAGCATGCGCTTATTGAAGCAAAAAACGGCAATAGCGCATTCGCCGTAAGGTGTAATAATACCCATAAAATCGTTGGTACAACTCGATTCTATAACGTAGACACGCAGAATCAGCGCGCATTACTAGGCTACACATGGTATGCAATGGCTGTACGCAGAACTCCTGTGAATACTGAGTGCAAACTTTTAATGTTGACGTATTTATTTGATACTCACAATGCCATTGCCGTTGAGTTTAGAACACACTTTTTTAATCAACAATCACGAAAAGCCATTGAAAGGTTAGGTGCTAAACAAGATGGTATTTTACGCAGTCATCAAATAACAAAAGATGGCTCAATTCGCGATACTGTTGTTTATTCAATTATTGCATCAGAGTGGCCAGCCGTGAAGAATCATTTACTAAATAAACTAAAGTGTACTTAACTTATCATTTCAAGCATTACGATTTCAGTCCCTAATTAACGCAGCAAAGAGGATTAAACTATACCTCTTGTTGCTTAATTAGAATGGTACAAGCAACACCCGCATTGCAGGGCGAAGCGCTAATAAGAGCGTTGCTTTATCAACATGTGGATTAAGGGTTTTACGTAAGGTAATCCCATTTATCATTGCAAACATCACTTCGATACGGCTTTCAAGTTCAGTTGCACTAAGATCTTTTATTAAACTACGTTCACTCAATAACAGATTACGCATTTTCTCTCTGGCGTAACAATCTGACTTTCGCAACTGCTCTGCCACTTTGTCGTTGCGCGCCGCTTCTGCAAACATTTCTAAATCAAGTGCCCCTTGGTTTACATCAGTATGATGATCAACTGCATGGTCTAAACCATCGAGTAAAATCGTTACTAAGTCACCGGGTTGATCTTCAAACTCCTGAAAAATAGAGAACATTTTTTCCATATCCTGTTCAATAATCGATTCTATGATCGCTTCTTTACTGGCAAAGTAATTATAAATATGGCCTGCGCTCATCCCTGCGGTCTTTGATATTTCTGCCATTCCTGCACCGTGATAGCCTTTACGACGAAAGCAATCTGCTGCCGCACACAATACTTGATCACGCCGAGCCTGCGCCAATGCAGGATCGGTTTGTCTTTTGGATTTTTCTTTCATGTTTTCCTGCCAGGTAATCGCGAAAAGCGCCGCTTTTCTTTTAACCTAATCATTATCGCTAATTTACATGATCTTAACCACTGACCCTGTGCGTTACAATCAAGAACTTTATAAACTAGCGATAAAATAGCTAACCGCGGGCTTTAGCGGTTATTCACTGTGTTGGCCGGACGCTGCCAACCACCACCAACCGCTTTATACAGATTAATCTGACTCGCAATATAAGCTTGCTTACCACGGATCAACTGCTGCCCTGCACTCACCCAGTTACGTTGCGCATCAAGTACTTGTAAATAACTATCAGCGCCTTTATCAAAACGCGCTTCTGAGAGCGAAAAGGATATTTGGTTGCTGCTGTACAGCTCTTCAAGTGCCTTTAACTGCTGCATATAGCCTTGGCGATCAACCAACGCATCAGAGACTTCCTTAAACGCTTGTTGAATGGTTTGCTGATAGGTTGTCAGTGCAATCTGCTGCTGAGTTTGCGCAACATCTAAGTTAGCTTGATTTCGGCCCATATTAAAAATAGGCAGGTTAATAGAGGGAATAAAACTCCAAGTCCCCGTGCCGCCGGAAAACAAATTATCAAGTTCACTCGAGGCACTCCCAGCATTAGCCGTTAAACTAATGCTTGGGAAAAATGCCGCCTTAGCCACACCAATATTGGCATTTGCTGCAAGTAGCTTAAATTCAGCGGCTTTAATATCAGGACGCTGTTCAAGTAACTCTGACGGCAAGCCAACCGGCACCGTTGGGAAATTTAATACTTCATCTAAACTCTCAACAGGCAGTAATTGTGCCGTCACTGATTGACCGACTAATAGATCCAAAGCATTTTTATCACGCTTTAATAAGCGCTGATAATTGGCAATGTCTACTTTCGCGGTCGCCACCGTACTTTGAATTTGCGCAAGGGTGAGCTTTGATGCCGCCCCCAATGCATAGGTTTTTTCGGTGAGCGTTAGAGATTGTTGCTGACTCTCAAGCGTTTCCATCGCCAGTGCTAATTGCTCTTTATCCGCAGCATAATTTAGCCATGCATTCACCAACTCTGAGATTAAGCTAATTTTTACACTGGTTTGCGTTTGCTCTGATGCATACAAGGTTTGCAGAGCTTGATCCGATTGATTACGAATTTTACCCCATAAATCCAGCTCATACGCCGTCATACCCACTGTTGCAGAATAACTTTGGGTAATTTGTGCATTACCCGTGGATGATAAATCAGCAGGTAAGCGCTGGCGATTGCCCGATGCTGCAAAATCTATTGATGGATATAACGCAGAATCCTCAATTTGATACAGCGCACGCACTTGCTGCACATTAAGTGCAGCCAGTTTAAGGTCTTTATTATGTTGCAACGTTAATTCAATTAGGCTTTGCAGTTTTTCATTGGCAAAAAACTGCTGCCAGTTTAAATCAGCGATGTTACCTTGCTCACCCTGCACGGCATAACTATCAGGCACTGGCAGTGCGATATCTTCACGCGGTGGTGCCATTTGGCAAGCACTGAGCACACATACACTTAGGCTCGCTAAGCTTAACGTTTTGAATGTCATTATGATTGCTCCTGCTTAGCTTGCGCATGCTTACCAGGAAACATGCGTCTTACCAGTACAAAGAATAATGGTACAAATACCACCACAATAATTGATGATGCGAGTGTGCCACCAATCACTGAGATACCCAGCGCATTTTGCGCACCAGAACCGGCGCTTGAGGCAATAGCAAGTGGTAAGACCCCACATATAAATGCCATAGATGTCATCATAATAGGACGCAGTCGTAACCTTACCGCAGCAATTGCAGCCTCAACTAACCCCATCCCTTCATCCATTTTATGAATCGCAAATTCAACAATCAAAATAGCATTTTTAGATGCAAGCCCGATGGTCGTTAATAAGCCTACTTGTAAGTAAATATCATTCGATAAATTAGCTACAAATGCAGCCATCGCCGCACCAAATACACCTAATGGTACAATCATCATAACCGCAGCCGGAACAGACCAGCTCTCATAAAGCGCCGCTAGGCATAAGAACACCACTAACAGCGACAACGCGTATAACAATGGCGCTTGACCACCGCTTAAACGCTCTTCGTATGAAATACCAGTCCACTCAAACGCAATACCCGCAGGTAATTGTTTAACCAGCTTTTCCATTTCATCCATAGCTTGACCGGTACTGTAACCAGGCGCTGCTGAGCCTTGAATTTCCATCGCTGAAAAACCGTTATAACGTTCAAGACGAGGCGAGCCATAGGTCCAATATGACTGAGCAAACGCAGTAAATGGCACCATTTCACCACTGCTGTTACGTACGTACCATTTGTCTAAGTCCTCAGGTGCCATACGTGATTCAGGCGTGCCTTGCAGGTAGACTTTTTTCACTCGACCACGGTCAATAAAGTCATTTACATAACTACTACCCCACGCTGTAGACAAGGTATTATTGATATCAGCTTGTTTCAGGCCCAACGCTTCTGCTTTGGCTAAATCAATATCTAACTCAAGTTCTGGTTTGTCTTCTTGACCATTGGGACGCACGCCTGCAAGTACAGGGCTTTGTGCAGCCATGCCAAGCAACATATTACGTGCTTCTAGTAGTTTATCGTGACCAAGTCCAACCCGGTCTTGTAAAAATAGGGTAAAGCCATTAGCAGTACCAAGTTCTACAACCGCAGGTGGTGGGAAGGCAAATACAAAGGCTTCTTTAATCGTTGAGAAATAGCCCATTGCTTTACCTGCAACGGCACCGACCGATAAATCATCGCGTTGGCGCTCATCCCAATGTTTTAAACCAACAAAGCCAATCGCGGCATTTTGGCCAGAACCGGCAAAACTAAAGCCCGTTACACTAAATACTGAACGTACCGCTTCAGATTGATCTTCCAAGAAATGCTTTTCCATTTTCTCTACAACTTTTAATGTCTGCTCCGTCGTAGCGCCTGCAGGTAAACTTACTTGGTTAAATAAAATACCTTGGTCTTCGTCTGGTAAAAATGCAGAAGGAAGTTGTGAGAAGATAAAAATCATGCCGCCAACAATCAAGCCATAACACAATAAATAACGTTTGCTGTGTTTGATCATACGACTTACAAAGTTTTGTGCGCCGTTATTAGTTTTATCAAAACCACGGTTAAAACCGATAAAGAAACGACCAAATAATGATTTATTATTATGCACATGACTTGGTTTTAACATAGTCGCACACAATGCAGGTGTTAAAATTAATGCCACTAACACTGATAAACTCATTGCTGTTACTAAGGTCACAGAGAACTGACGATAAATAACCCCAGTGGAGCCTGCAAAGAACGCCATAGGAACAAATACCGCTGATAGCACCATAGCAATACCGACCAACGCACCTTTGATCTCGTCCATTGATTTACGAGTTGCTTCAAGCGGTGACAGCTTTTCTTCGGTCATTACCCGCTCAACGTTTTCAACCACAACAATAGCGTCATCAACTAATAAGCCGATAGCTAATACCATGGCAAACATAGTTAGGGTATTAATTGAATAACCCAGTACTTGCAGCACAGCAAAGGTACCTAACAATACTACAGGCACTGCAATGGTAGGGATCAGCGTTGCTCTAAAGTTTTGTAAAAACAGATACATAACCAAAAACACCAGCACAACCGCTTCAATTAACGTGCTCACAACCTTTTCAATCGATAATGAAACGAATGGTGTAGTATCGTAAGGAACAACACTGGCTAAACCTTCAGGAAAAAACGGTTCTAGTTCAGCTAATGCTGCTTTTACACCTGCAGCAGTATCGAGTGCGTTTGCACCACTGGCCAGTTTTACCCCTAAACCTGAGGCTGGCTTACCATTAAACCGTGCCACAACACCGTAGTTTTCACCACCTAGTTCAACTTTAGCAACATCCCCTAAGCGCACAACGGAGCCATCAGGGTTGGTTTTTACAAAGATATCTCTAAACTGATCAGGGGTTTGTAATCGGCTTTGCGCCGTCACCGTGGCATTTAGCTGCTGACCAGAAATAGCCGGTAGAGCGCCCAGCTGACCTGCAGATACTTGCGCATTTTGCGCACTGATTGATGCACTAATATCAGCAGGAGTCAGTTTATATTTTTGCAGCATATTAGGGTCAAGCCAGATACGCATCGCATACTGCGAGCCAAACAGCTGTACTTCACCTACCCCATTTACCCGCGAGACAATATCCTGCACATTGGAAGCAACATAATCACCAATGTCGATGTTATTCATGCTGCCATCTTCAGATACAAAACCCACCACCATTAAAAAGTTACGGGCAGATTTGGCCACCGATACACCTTGACGCTGCACTTCTTGCGGCAACAATGGCGTAGCTAAGGCGAGTTTGTTTTGCACTTGCACCTGTGCAATATCAGGGTCGGTATCCGCATCAAACGTCAGCGTTAATGAAGCTGAGCCGTTTGATTCAGAGGTTGATGACATATATAGCAAGCCATCTAAGCCTTTCATTTTTTGTTCAATAACTTGCGTTACTGTATCTTCTAAGGTACGTGCAGACGCACCAGGATAGTTTGCTTGAATACTAATTGCTGGCGGCGCAATAGCAGGATACTGAGCAATGGGTAGCCCTTTGATCGCCAGTATACCTGCCAACATAACCACTATAGCCAGTACCCATGCAAAAATAGGCCTGTCGATAAAAAATCGTGACATTAAAATACTCCGTTATTGAGTTTTAGCTGCGGTTTCGGCTGGCACAGCATTAACTGGTGCGCCAGGGGCTATTTTTTGTAAGCCTTCAACAATTAATTGATCGCCATCATTTAAGCCACTTGTCACTAACCAGTTAGCACCTACTGTACGGTCAGTTTTTAATACTCGCGCTTCAACAGTGTTTTCTTTACTCACCACCATCGCTGTAGGCTCACCTTTGCTATTACGACTAACACCGCGTTGCGGTGCTAAAATCGCATTCGCTTTTACGCCTTCAACAATCACCGCTCTCACATACATACCTGGCAGTAATAGCTTTTCAGGGTTTGGAAATTCAGCGCGCAAAGTCACTGAGCCTGTACTTGGGTCTACCGTCACTTCAGAAAACTGTAAAGTGCCCTTGTGTTGATACGCTGAGCCATCTTCCATTTTTAATTCAACTTCTGAATGGATTGCTAAATCTTTATCAAGCTCACCATTGGCAATCGCTTTTTTCAACCGTGTTAATTCGCTGCTTGATTGGGTTAAGTCAACATAGATAGGATCAAGCTGAGTAACGGTTGCTAATGTCGTTGCTTGATTCGCACTGACCAAGGCGCCGGCCGTCACATTAGATTTGCCAATTTGACCGCTAATAGGCGATAAAACTTTACTGTAATTAAGATTAATTTGGGCTGTTTTCAACTGCGCTTGTGCAGTTAGTAAGTCTGCTTGAGCACCTTTGTAGTTAGCATCTGCTTCATCATAGTCCTGCTGGCTAACTGCTTTTATTGCTAATAACTCTGAATACCGCTCTGACTTTGCTTTGGCATTAGCAATACTCGCTTGTGCTTTAGTGATCGCCGCTCTACTGGTCGCAACTTGCGCTTCAAATGTAGCTGGATCGATTTGGTATAACGCCTGACCTTTTTTAACTTCGGCACCTTGAGTGAATAAACGAGATTGAATAATACCGTTTACCTGAGGACGAATTTGCGCCACTTGAGACGCGGTTACTCGCCCAGGTAGCTCCTTAGTGAGCGTTAATGATTGGCTTTTTAATGTGATGACGCCAACTGGAGATGGTTGTTGCGCTTGCGCACTAGCCTGCTGAGTTTGATCGCAACCAGATAAAACAACGGCACTTGCTAAAGCGGTAACAGTAAAAAGAACGACGCGAGAACGCTGCATGTTAACTACCCTTAATTTAGAATGAACGATCATTCTAAATTAATTCATTAAACTTGCCAATGCTAATTGAGAATTATTTTGCAAAGATGTTAGGGTATGTAAAGGGCTGTAAAAAGGCTTGACTGCGCGATAAAAATCAGAGCAACTCGATAACTAAATAAACGCGTAAAAACCGCTTAAACGCAGAATATAAAATACCGCCAGATGAGTGAGGTGTTAAGTGGAATAATCATCGCGCTGCTTAGTATCAGTAGCACGTACACTACAACATCACCGATACTAGCGTAAGAGCTGAGTGAGGTTAGCACGTTAAAATAAGCTGCTTACGACATAAGCAGCTTATCTAAAAGCTTACTGAATCGTTGTAACAGTCACGTTAAGTTGCGTAATTGCACAACCATAACGGCTTGAATTTAATCGCTGATATTGGGTATTTTTGCTGGCATTTAAAGTTACTATAAACTCATCTTGCTGGCCTACCGCTGACTGCTCATTACTTAAACACATTGCTTGGGTTAGAGAGCGTAATTTAGCATCGCTAAGTATGTTATTAAAACGCTGCACCGGCAAAGGCGGCATTTTAATCGCAGGCAAAACGCTGTCTATAGTACGTTGGCTTAATTGGTAGCCTTGGGGTGTTACATCTATAATCGCACCGGCTGGCCAAAATGAATAATCAAAACTGTATTTATCTTTGCCCTTATTTAGATGGACTACCCCATGCTTACCTAGCACTGTCACAATCGTACTCTGTTGTGATTTTATCAACACCAAGGCTGTCGTTTCATCAACACCAAAGCCATACTGTTGCCCTGTTTTTGCAAGCAATGTCGCTAAACGCACAGTACGATTTCGCTCACTAAAGTGGGTATCGACTATACCTGCACTAAAGCTGCCCAACCCACCATTAGTTTGATAAGTTAATGCATCTGCGCTTAGCCCTTGGCTACAATCATCTTCACAACGTTCACTCGGTGCAGAAACGGCATGCGCACCATCGCGTAATGCAGCTAAACTAGTGCCATTGGTGATCATCGCAACACTACCAAACTGGTTACTGCCACCACTTTGAATGGCTGTGCCTGCACTTGTACCTACCAACAACGGACGTGTACGTATAGCATCAAACCATGGATACGGCTTGCCCGCATCATCAAATAACACTTTTCGAGTTAAACTTTGGTCGCCACCATTGAGCATAATACCTGTTGCAGATTCGATTTTTGCAACTAAATTATCAACACCCGCGTCGCATAATTGTTGCTCTGCTTGAATACGATCAGGGTAGATTTTGTGGCGATTAAACACCTGCATATTTTGCTGGCGAAATTGCGCTAGTTTTTCACATTGTCCAGTTGTGATTGCTTGCGCTAATGCCGGCGTTAATGCAAGCCAGGTACTTTTAATACCATCAAAATCCAGTAGGCCTTCGTAAAAGTCAGCCGATTCATAAGGGTCGCGACTCGATGCTGTGATAGCTAATAAGCTCGGCTGTTCACTATTTACTTTAGCGGTTGCGGAAATAAAATTAACAATATCGTTAGCAGCAGGCTCATTATTTTGTTTACTTTGCACCGTTTCTTTTATGCGCTGGCCTTTAGCATCTACAACCGCCACTTCCAGCATATCAGTCACAAAGTTATATTCTCGGTCAGTTAAATTATTGAGCGAGCGGCTATCTAAATCCCGCCAAGCCCACAGTAAAGAGCCTTTATCGATGAGATCAGGCTGTTGCTTGGCAATTTTTGATAAAACCCGCAAGGTTTCATTGCGATTATTAGTACTATCATCAGGCCATTGGCTTTTTATTTCTCGTAGTGCTTTGCCTGTCAATTGAAATTGATTCGCTTTTTTTCCTATTAATGATGTTTTTTCAATGCAATTTTTAGGACTTAAACTTGAACAAGTCGTCAAGGCGCCACCGACTAACAGCAAGGTTTGCTCAGTTTGATTTGCAGATATATTCGCCGAAAAAGCAGCTATTGTCAGTATAAAAGCGGCAAAAAAACCACATTTAGAGCTCTTTGCAAGATGTTCCCGAAAGTTTTCCATAATGTTATACTCATGTAAAAAATGATAAAAAATAGCTTGCAGTAAAACTTTATGCTTGCTATAAAAATAAGGAACTTTTAAATCGCGAGTAAGCTAGCACCCAAATACTAGCTTTGTCAAAAACCTTTTGGATTGGAATTATGTTTAAAAACGCAACATCGCTGTGTACATATTTCTACTCTCCTCACTACCTTTCGGAGTGGTTTGACGAGTAGCCACTACCTCATATTCTCTGTGAGGGGCTAACTGTGTCTATCGATCACGGCCCTGTCTAAATAATCAAAAAATAAGCACTGTACAGTACACCTGTGCTTAAAATAAAGACAAAGGTAAACCCATATGTTTCGTCAATTAACAATTGCAACGGCAATAAGCGCAGTGCTTTGCCCAACTTTTTTGTATGCGCAAGAAAACACTAAAGCTGAAAACATTGAACGAGTAGAAGTCACCGGATCACGTTTAAAAGGCGTCGATCTTGAAGGAACGATCCCATTAACGGTATTAGATCAAGATGCCATCAAACGCTCTGGCGCCAACACGATTCACGAATTACTAAAGGATTTGTCCGTATTCAAAGGTGGTAGCGGCACTTTTTCCACCTCAGAAAGCGGTGGCACGTCAACCTCAACCCCTGCGGGGCAATCTGCTGCAAGTCTTCGTGGCATGGGCCCATCAGCCACATTAACACTGATTAACGGCCGCCGAGTTGCGCCCAGTTCATTCGCTGCTGGCACGGAAAACTTTGTCGATGTGAACTCAATTCCACTTGCAGCTATCGAGCGCATTGATATTCTTGCAACCGGTGCATCAGCGGTTTACGGTGCAGATGCCGTAGCAGGTGTAATTAACTATATTTTAAAAGATGACTTTGAAGGCGCTGAAGTAAACGCATCCTACGCAAACAGCTTTAACAGTCATGATGAAGGTAAAAAACAACTTAACCTAGTATACGGTACAAAAATTGGTGAGAGTAACTTAACGGTTTTTGCCGATATTTTTGACCGTAACGCCTTTAAAGCCACCGATCGTGATTTCACGGCATCATCGCCACTAGTGAATAGTTATTCGTACTTACCAAAACTTGAAAACGCACCAAATATTTATTATTACAGCTCGCGTGATGGGAATGAATTGCCAGCGCCAAATTGCCAAACTGAATTAGTTACAACTGAATTTGGCGAAGACATTTGTGCCTATTACCCAAATCAAGACGATTATCTGGATACGCCATTTGAGAGTCTCTCGACTGGTTTTATGTTCAATAGCAGCTTAGGCGGTCTTGAGTGGCATACTGACTTTTTCTATAGCCAAACAAAGGCAAAAGCGTACTCGTCACCCTCACCGATAAATCAAATTAATGATGAAGATGGCCCTTTCATTTTAGAAGATGCGTTGTTCATTTATGATAATGCAGATGGCAGTAATGATTTGATCGATCAGTTGTATATTGACCCATTTGATACGCAAGCTGGCCGCGAAGTTTATGGCTTTGGCTTTGATGCGCGTTTTAATGCCCCTCGTACTGTTGAAGTAGAAACTAAAAACTTCCGCTTAGTGAGCAGTCTTGCAGGTGACGTTGGTGACTGGAGCTGGGAGTCAGGCGTGACCTTTTCTCGCTCAAGCTCTGAGCAAGAAGCCATTGATGGTGTTTACAATCGCTATCAATTTCATGCTGCCATTACTGGTGAGCTATGCTCAGACGGTACATTAGCAAACTACGACGGCGCGAACCTTAACTGTGTATCTGGCGATTTACTGCCATTTTATAATCCATTTGTGCAAAGCGATGCCGCCAACGATGCGGTTTTAGCAACGGCACAGGCACGGCCAACCCGCAGTGGTGAAAGCACCGTATACGGCTGGGATGCAAACTTTAACGGTGAACTATTCACCTTTAATGATTTACCCGCTTATGCATCATTTGGAGTTGAAGCCCGCCGTGAAGAATTGACCGATACTCCATCACTTGACTCACAAGCACGCCCTGAAGACGGCTACTTAGTGGATGTATTTGGTTTTGGTTCGAGCTTATCAGCGGCTGATCGCACTCAATACGCGGCGTTCGCTGAAATAAGCGTTTCATTGACCGATCAAGTTGAGCTACAGGCGGCAGGACGTTACGATCATTATGACGATTTTGGCGGCACCTTTAACCCTAAAATTGGCTTAAGCTACCGCCCTACCGACTCGTTAGTGTTACGTGGCTCATGGTCTACGTCATTCCGTGCCCCTTCACTTACGCAAGCTGGTGTTAAATTAAGAACCACCCAATCAACCTTCGATTGCGGTGCTAACCAAGCAGTATCTGATCTTTATTGTATGGGCCAAGGAACAGAGGTAAGTGTTAACTCACTCGAGCTTGGTAATAAAAACCTTAAAGCAGAAGAATCTGAAGCTATTAGTGTTGGTTTTGCTTGGAGCCCAAGCGCTGATACTAACCTAACCGTTGATTACTGGCAGTTTGATCACGAAGAAGTGATTGATACTAATATGACTGCGGTGCTAGATCGTGCTATTACTGATGCATCACTGCGCCATTGCGGTATTGTCCCAGAAGGTCAACAAGGTATTTCTTACGATAATAGGTTATGTGGTGTCTATGACGATAGCGGTTTAAACATCGAGCAAGATGGTGCCAATCTAAATGAAATTTTAGTTAACTATATCGGTGAAGATAATGAGGATAACGAAAATAACGAGGATAACAGTAAAAATCCTAAAGGTTTTTATCCCCGCTCTGGTGAGGATTTTCTACCATTATTTCGTGACCATGTTATCCCACTTGAAAATACCGGCACACAAACATTAGCAGGGATTGATATTAAGTTTGATCACCGTTTTAGGCTTTCAGGTGGCGATTTAACATTCGCTTTTGACGGCACTCACTATCTTGAATTTGAGCGTAATAAACCAGGGTCTGATGCAATTGAAAAGTTAGTGGGTACATATCGCTATCCTGAAAACATCGGTCGCATGTCAATCGATTGGGAAGCACAAAGCTACTACCTAAACCTTGGCGCAAACTATACCAGCAGCTATGAAGATGACATTGAAGGACTTAGAGGCCGTGAAATTGCTGAACTGGAGAGTTTAGGTAAACTTGACTCACAAGGTAAGCATCAAGTTGACGATTGGCTTGTGTGGGATTTATCTGCAGGTTACTACGTCAATAAAGCCCTTACCTTAAGAGCGCGCATTGATAATATTTTTGACAAAGAGCCGCCACAGCTATACGGCTCAAGTCGTGGTTTTGATTCTATAAACCATAATGCTTATGGCGCGCGTTATACATTTAGTGTCAGCTATCGCTTTTAAAAATTACACGCGCAGTGCTAGCCGCTGCGCGTAACACCATCCAAATTGCACTAAGTGGCTTTGCTTTGTAGAGTAAGGTCACTTATTCAAATAAACTTCGTGTTAAAATAAGCAGGTGTGCGGCTTAGTCTAAGCAGCCTATGTCTTTGCGAAAAGTGAAATTATGAAAAACAAACAATTTACTATGCCTGATGCAAGTATCATCTTGTTATCAGTTGCATTAATTGCCTACTTGGCAACCTTGTTTATTACTCCCGGGATGTTTAACGCCCAAAAAGATAGCCACAATGTTGAGCTTTCTCAATACCAAACAGTGGCTGTAAGCGAGCAAACGCCGCTGTTTGCTGAAGGCGGTGAAATTGGTCTGGCAAATGTGTTGTTTGAAGGTTTAGTCTCGGGTGACAAGTACGGCGCAACCATCGGTGTCATGGCGTTTATATTAATTACCGGCGGCGCGTTCGGTATCATTATGAAAACAGGCGCAATTAATAACGGAATTATGGCGCTTATTAATAAAACACAACGAATTGAATGGCTGTTTCTGCCATTATTATTTGTGTTATTTTCATTAGGTGGCGCAGTATTTGGCATGGGCGAAGAAGCGATTGCTTTTTGTATTGTGCTACTGCCAATAATGAAACAGCTCGGCTATGATGCCAAGGTTACTGTTTTAACTACGTATGTTGCCACACAAATTGGCTTTGCAACGTCTTGGATGAATCCTTTTAGTATTGCAATTGCACAATCTATTGCCGAAATACCGGTTTTTTCTGGTGCAGGTTTTAGAATGATCGCGTGGGTTGTGTTTACACTATTTGGTTTACTTTTTACTGTACGTTATGCCAACTCGATCAGAACCGTTAACACCGCGCAAAGCGACTCCCCTACTGATATAAAATTAGATACCGCCGATAAACTGATCTTGATTACTTTTATAGCCGGTATTAGTTGGGTTGTATGGGGTGTGATGGCGCGCCAATATTATATTCCAGAGCTGGCTGCACAGTTTTTTTGTATTGGTGTGATCAGTGCTTTTATCGCCAGTATTTTTAATAAACAAACGGCTAATGAAAGTGCAGATGCATTTAAACATGGCGCACAAGAATTGTTGCCCGCAGCTATGTTAGTCGCTCTTGCTAAAGGGGTGGTATTACTACTTGGTGGCAGTGATTTAAATACACCATCAACCTTAAATACATTACTTTATCATAGCGCTAGTAGTATTGCAGCGGTACCAGACTTTGTTGCGGCATGGGGCATGTTGTTGTTTCAAAGTGTGTTTAACTTTTTTGTTTCTTCAGGTTCTGGTCAAGCTGCCATCACTATGCCACTGATGTCACCCCTGGGCGATTTACTCAATGTATCACGACAAATTGTGGTATTAGCTTTTCAGTTTGGCGATGGCTTAACCAATATATTCATTCCAACCTCAGCGAGTTTGATTGGCTGTTTAGGCATTGTGAAACTTGACTGGAGCGAATGGGCTGCCTTTATTTGGCGCTTTACATTAGCATTATTTACACTAGCAAGCGGCTTCATATTTCTTGCTTATTTTATCAATTATCAATAAAAAGACTTCACTATGTTGACATTAATTCGAGGTGCAAACCTTTATACTCCAAGCCCTCAAGGGCAGATGGATGTACTCATCGCAGGTTCTAAAGTGATTGATTTTCGAACCGAGATCAAACTAGAAAGTAATACCGAAGTAAAAATTATCGATGGCCGAGGCAGTATTCTAGCACCGGGCTTTGTGGACTCTCTGGTGCATATTACTGGCGGTGGCGGCGAAGCGGGCTTTACCAGTCGCACACCGGAAATGAACTTAACCGATGCCACCTTAGCAGGTATTACAACCGTTATTGCAGCACTTGGTACCGACTCAAGCAGTCGCACACTCACCAACTTAGTGGCAAAAGCGAAAGGCTTGAAAGAGCTGGGGCTAAATGTATTTTGCCATACCGGCTCTTATCACCTACCCGCTAAAACACTGACCGGCAGCATAACCAATGACCTAATGTATATTGACGAGTTTATTGGCGTGGGCGAAGTGGCGATTTCAGATCACCGTAGCAGCCAACCCACCGTTCAACAACTCGCAGAGCTTGCCGCTGAAGCCAAAGTGGCCGGTATGTTAAGTGGTAAAAAAGGCATTATTAGCATTCATGTCGGCCCAATTGATAGCCATTTAGATATTTTGCATGACGTGCATAACAGCACTGATATATCACTCTCTCAGTTCTACCCGACACATATGAATCGCAATAAAGCATTACTAGATGCTGGTATAGACTTTTGCAAAGCCGGTGGCACCATTGATTTTACTACCAGTACCACAGAGTACGATTTAGCTCACGGTGAGTATGCTGCAGCAAAAGCCCTTGCTTATTGTTTAGAGCATAGTGTAGATGCCACTAAGCTTACAATGAGCTCAGATGGTCATGCAAGCTTACCTATTTTTGACGATGCGTTTAACTTATTGGGCCTTGAAGTTGGCAAAGAAGCCTCACTGCATGCGTCGTTCATTCAAGCCGTGCATGAGTGCGGCATCAGTATTGAACACGCGCTGATGGCTATCACCTCGAACCCTGCAAAAGTGCTCGGGCTTAACAAAGGCAGTATTCATCTTCACAGTGATGCCGACTTAGTTTTGCTGGATGAAAAAACCCTTGCTACAAAGTATGTTTGGAGTAATGGCAAACTCATGGTCGAGCAAGGTAAAGCGATTGTTAAAGGGCCATTTGAATAACTAATTGGGCAGTGAAGGGGCGAACTTTCGCCCCTTCACTGCTTAATAGCTTATAGCCCTGAAGGAACCTTTGACACCAACAACTGCTCAACTCTAATACCTTCTACATCAACCACTTCAAATTTAAAGCCCGCATATTGAATATACTCAGCGCGTTTCGGAATGCGCTTCATCGAGAAAATTAAATAACCGGCAACCGTTTCATAATGCATTTGATCTGGAAATTCATCTATTTCCAGTACTTTTGCTAATTCTATAATCGGTGTTAAGCCGTCCACTAGCCATGAGTTAGCGTCTCGTTCGATGATCAGTTCATCACCCGTATGAGTGATCAAATCGCCCATAAAGCCTTTCATCAGATCTTTAACGGTGACAATACCCACGACCAGTGCGTATTCGTTTACCACTACCGCAAAGGGCTTTGCAGCACCTTTAAAGGCATTTAATGCCTCTGACAAACTCAGCGTTTCTGGTAAATAAAAAATCTCTTTTTCGAGCATCTCGTCGTTAATATTGGCGGCATCGCCTTTGAGCACTTGGCGAAGAATATCTTTAGATTCAACTGAACCAATTAATTTATCTAAATTGCCATTACACACCAAAAAATGATTATGTGGATGATCAATGATTTTTCCCGAAATACTATCGCTGGCTTCGTTAATATCAAAGTAGACTATTTGATCCCGAGGCGACATGACACTGGATAAAAAGCGTGCTTCTAAATCAAATACGTTACCAATTAAGTTATATTCTTGCTGTTGTAAGCTGCCGTACTCAGCACCAGCATCCATCATCGCGACTATATCTTCGGTGGTGACGATATCTTCACGCTCTGCGGGTACTTTAAATATTCTTAAAATAACGTTGGTTAAGCCATTAAAAAACATCACTAATGGCGTTAAAGCAAAGGTAACCCAACGCATTATCGTGACTACGCGAACCGCAACGGCTTCTGGCAAAATCATAGCTAAGCGTTTTGGTAATAAATCAGCAAACAAAATAAATAATGAGGTAATGGTAAAAAACGAAATTAAAAAGCTAATTTGCGCTAACAACGGGCCTTGATAAACCATGACTAACACACTTTCTACATACGGTGAAAGTGCCTGCTCACCAACGATACCACCTAAAATAGCAATCGCATTTAAGGCAATTTGGATCATGGCAAAAAAAGCGCCAGGTTGCTCTTGCAGCTTTAGTACCGCAGCGGCTTTTGCATTACCTTCATCAGCCATTACTCTTAATTTAATTTTACGTGATGCTGCAATGGCGATTTCCGACATAGCAAACAACGCACTGATCAAGATCAACAAACCAATCCCGATTAAGTCACCCATTTATAACTCCAAAAATATGCGCTTTTATTAGCAAAAGCAGCTGGATTATAGACTCTTTTTTAGACACAGCAATTTATATTTAACTAATATAAATATTCTTTTATAAACAGTTAATTAAGTGAAGTTAGCAAGGCTATAAGGAGGTGAATACGCGCATTAACTCTGATTTTGAAATGTTATCAATGCCTTTATTACATGCAAAGTATAATGAGGGTTGTTTAACGTTAAGTTTTAAGACGGGTATTAAATTATCGTCTACCGGATGTTTACGCTGCTCAAACTCGGCTCGCTGTTTAGGAAGTGTCACTAAATCAATACTATTCTTGCGGCTGCTTACAATTTTAAAAATATTATCAAAACTATCAATGGGTAATAAATTTTTACCCTCTTCAAAACCTTGTGATAACAAATATTGATGGCTGTAATTATCTTTAAGTACCGCAATACGATATTGCTTAGCTTGCTCTAAATTTTGCAAGTTAATCTGTTTGGAGTTTAAGGCATAAAAGTAAGTATGCAACTGCGCCAGCTCGGCAATCCACAGTAATTGATCTTCTCGCTCAGGAGAGCGTGATACAGAAAAAATACAGGTTTGTGGATCACGTAGTGCCGTATTAAATGCGGTAGTCCAACTCTTTACTGTAATTGAATAGTCAAGTGATGAAGCCTCAAGCGCTTTGCGCACTTTATCAGCAACATGACCGGTGAGTTGATCTTTATCATTAAGGTACTGCGCGGGCGGAAAATGCTCGGTCACAATATGTAGCTTTGCTACACATTGCCCACTAAAAATAATAAATACTAAATAGATCCATTTACCCACCATTACCTCGCACTATTTAACGTTACGCATCATAACTTTGTGAATGCTTGTTCAATATAGCGTCAATCATCTGATAAGTGAATAAAAAATGAGCCAATGCTGACCCATTTGAAATGTAATAAAACAGCAGCGCTATCGATTCATGGCATTAATTAAAAAAGCGGAGATTTTTGCGCCTTCACGTAGCGTTGTTTCAGAGCTTGATTGGCCAACTAAAGAGCTATCTGTAAAGGGTGCTATTTCCATCATATCAGCGCCGGTGATCGGAAACTCATCCGCTAATGCGACTAAGATATCTAATGCATGCTGTGGTGTTAAACCATTCCCTTCAGGCGTACCGGTTGCTGATGCAAACTCTTCATCTAACGCATCAATATCAAAACTAACGTAAAGCTCATCAACATTATCAGCTTTAAGCTGCGCAATTACCTCTGTTGCTATTGCCTGCGCGCCACGTTCGATAATCTCATGGGCCCAATGTTGTTTTACACCAAAGGTTGATTCCCAATGCTGTTTTGGCTTACCGCTGGAGCGTATACCAAACTGAATTAGATGATGCGGTGCAGGTAAGAACTCTAAAATATGCGTACACCATGAGCCAAAACATAAATCGATGCCTAAACGCTCGACCAATAAGTCTGTGTGCGCATCAAAATGAATAATCGCAGTGCGTTTACCTTGCGCACGCTTGGCTTTTAAATACGCTTTGGTTAGCGGGTAACTAATTGAGTGATCGCCACCAATACCAAAAATACCTTTATCAGTAAACGTTGCATAAAAGCTATCGCACACATCTTCAGTAATTGATAGTGGACTTACGTAATACTCACTGTTTGGGTTGTCGTATAACGCTTTTTGACAATTACTGATTGTTGCATCATTGAGGTATTTATCGTGTAACAGGTGTGGAATAACCCGTACATCCCCTAAATCAAACGACTTAGCCTGAGGCTGCTGATCAATCAAAGTAGAGCGTAAAAATAATGGCCCCCAGTTTGCGCCACGTAAAATACCGCCGCCACAATCAGAGCTAATACCTAAAGTCACCGCTTTATGTTCACTGTGGTTTAGGCTATCAAGTGACTCGCGCCATAAGGTATCGACATTATCTTCTTGTCCATACAGTTTTATGCGCAGTGCTGCTTTACGCTCTTTTGCGGTATTCACCGTAAAAACACCATCTCCTGGTGGGCATAAACAGTGTTCAACTTTACTTTTAAATGTTTGCCATTGTGTGCTCATAACGATTCCTTACTGTGTTCTTTTGCGTAATTATGCAAAAAGAAAGCTGCTAAAAATAAATTTAATAAAAGCTTCATTTGCCATTATCGACTTAGCTAAATGCTCATAACCGAGCCAACAGCGCCTGCTAACAAATGTTTTATATTCATATAAAACATGTAGTTAACCTTTATTTTTTAACAGCGTATAAATTCAAATTATATGCTTAGTAAGATAGATATAGTGTCTACACGGACAAGTCAACCAGCATGGCTATTGCATCGTTCTTCTAGCTGCTTGATTATTCAAATGCAATGAATAAACCTTAATTTATAAAAACGGACATCCGTCCTGTACAGCATTTCGCATTCTGGTAATTATGCTAAATTGACAACGACTGTTTAAAAATTAATGTGGGAATCACGTTAAATTCAAAAGTCATAATTTCAAAAGTAATAAGGCTTCACTATGGAAAAGGTATTTCACTTAGGACTCACTCGTAACGATTTACAAGGTGCAACACTGGCTATTGTGCCGGGCGATCCAGATCGTGCTGCACGTATTTCTACGTTTCTTGAAAACCCAACATGCCTTGCTCAAACCCGTGAGTTTCATGTTTATTTAGGGCAACTCAACGGTCACTCGGTGGTGATCTGCTCAACCGGTATTGGTGGTCCCTCAACTTCCATTGCTGTAGAAGAACTTGCACAATTAGGCGTTGAAACGTTTTTACGTATTGGTACAACGGGCGCTATTCAACCGCATATTAATGAAGGTGACATTTTAATCAGCCAAGCCTCTGTGCGTTTAGATGGCGCAAGTCAGCATTTTGCACCCCTTAGCTTTCCTGCCGTATCAGATTTTTTTGCAACCCAAGCGATGGTTAATGCCTGTGGTCATTTAGGGATTGATTTTCATATTGGAATTACGGCATCAAGTGATACCTTTTACCCGGGGCAAGAGCGTTACGATACCTACTCAGGTTATGTACCAAAAGCGTTTCAAGGTAGTTGTGAAGAATGGCAGAAGCTGGGCGTAATGAACTATGAAATGGAATCGGCAACGTTATTTACCATGTGTGCAGCACTGGGCTTAAAAGCCGCCTGTGTGGCCGGCGTATTAGTTAATCGTACTCGCCAAGAAATCCCCAATGTAGATCACGGCGAGATTGAGAAAAAATCAGTCGCCGTGGTACTTGAAGCTGCTAAATTGCTACTGGCTTAACAGCTAAGCTGATACTTTGCAGTGCCGGTAAGTCAGTATAACTTGCCAGTACTGCTTGGCTTACCGTTAACTGATTTTCTTTCCCTTGCGTTTGTACCAGCTCAATCCCTTTAACAACATCTTTCGTCATCGCCAAGCCGGCTAAATGTAACTGGCTTATCGCACTTTGCAGTGGCGATAAACTAGGGCTATAGGCGGCATTTTCAGCGTAGCGGCCATAAAAATCACCGTTTGCAAAGGTGCTAATTTTTACCGCGCTGTAATTTTCAGAGTAAGGTACATACGCACTAAGCGCACAACTTAGCAAGGTTTTATCCAGTTCAGCAGTTGCAACAAACTGATGCTGTTGTGGAGCGGGATTAAACAAACTATACGGATTGCCTAAATCATTAGGTCCAAAAGCGTAAGGCAGTAAGTCGGCTAATTTAAACTGCTGTTTTGGCAATAGAATATCAAAGCTCTGCGCATCCGCTAATTCATTCATAAATTGACGGCAATAACCACAAGGTGCATCACTGATAGCAATTTTGATAACTTTTTTCGCACCATTAAGCCACGCATTATTAATAGCAGATTGCTCGGCATGAACCACTAAGCTTAATGCTTGCTGGGCAAATTCAACATTCGCGCCAAAATAAAAATGTTGCTCGCCTTGTGAATCGAGGCCGCACACTATTGCCCCTACAAAAAACTGGGAAATAGGTGCAACGGCAAACTGCGCTGCAATAGGAAGACAAGCACGTAATATTGCATCCACTGGCTGATCATGCTGTTGACATAGGGTTGCCACATCAGAGCTGGGTAAAATACCCGCATGGTGTTTTATTATAAGATACAACTGTTGTTGTTGCTCAGCACTGAAGCTAAAAACAGTGCCAGCTTGAGTCGGTGTTGTAGGCATAGACTAGTTTCATAATTGAATGGCTAACTAGTCTAAAAGGTTCAACGCTTAAATGCTAGGCTGATTTACTAACCAATTTTTAGCGCTAGTAAAACAATCGAAATTTTCTGCTTTGAGATCAAAACGTTTTGCCTTTTGTAAAAACAAATCGTGCATAAAACCGTCAAAACTAACGACCCTAGCAATAAAACAACTTGCTAACCAATTTGATACTGCAGGCATTATCGTTAGCAAATCACTGGCCGGAAATTTATGCGTCAACTCAGAAACATCAACGAGTAATTTATTACTGCCGTAAATAACTACATACTGCTGGGCTATTTGATAAAAGTTCATCACATCCTGTGCACTTGCCGTCCCTCTGAGCGTCATCATAATTAATGACGTGGATGCATCATACGTGATGCAAGTAGACACATTTGACATTTTACTACTCGGTAATTAATACACTTGCCATAGAGGCAAAACTGCGCACATTCTAGATAAAAAAACACTACAGTCAATATCTAACAATAAATCAGGTCAGACCAGGTTGATAATTCAAACTAAAGGATGTCTTTTGGTGCTAAAAAAACACCTTATTATAACCAAGTTATAACCTGCAACAGCTTAACGATAGGGCGTTTAATGGGGATAAATATAACTTACTTAGGAATATATGCGCCGAACCTTACCAGCACGGCGCACGGTTTGTGATCACTTTACCAACTAATGGACCCTCACGCTGTTAAATACCGCAAAGAAGTCCACACTTAATTATTAACTAATCAACCGGTATTACGCATACCTGCAGCAATCCCTGTCATAGTGATCATTAAGGCATTATCAATGTCACCTGAGCTACCTTCTGCCGCTTCGCGTGAACGCTTAAGCAGCTCCACTTGCAACACATTAAGTGGATCCGTGTACGGGTTACGCAAGCCAATAGACTCTTTGATCCACGGTTGATCAGCCAGTAAGCTTTGCTGCGGGCTTAATGATTGCACCAGTGCAATCGCCTGTTTAAGCTCTTGGCGCAGTTTATCGCCTAATGGCTTATATTGCTCCTCAACCAACGCATCATCATAATGCGCACTTAACCAACAGTCCGCTTTACTAAATACCATTTCCAGCATTTCTAAGCGGGCACGGAAAAACGGCCATTGTTGACTCATTTCATTAAGTGTCGCTACGCCGTACTTTTCAAGTGCAGCTTGTAACCCCGTTAAAGCACCTAACCATGCTGGCAACATGAGACGATTTTGACTCCATGCAAAAATCCACGGAATAGCCCGCAGGCTTTCAACGCCACCATGCGGATTACGTTTTGCAGGGCGCGAGCCTAGTGGTAATTTTGACAACTCTTGTTCAGGAGTGGCCATTCTAAAGTAAGGTACAAAGTCTTCATCAAAACGCACCACATTACGATAATGCTCGCATGATTTTTCGCTGATCAGCGCCATCACATCACGCCATTGCTCTTTAGGCTCTGGCGGCGGCAGTAAATTACTTTCAAGCACCGCACCGGCGTAAATATTTAAGCTTTCAAGGGCAACATTTGGCAAACCAAATTTAAAGCGGATCATTTCCCCTTGCTCAGTAACACGCAGGCCACCTTTGAGTGAACCTGGTGGCTGCGAGCGCAGGGCTTGCGCAGCAGGTGCGCCACCACGGCCTACTGTGCCACCACGACCGTGGAATAACACTAATTCTATACCGCGCTGCTCTGCCAGTTGCACTAGTTTATCCATCGCCTCATACTGTGCCCAACCTGCAGCCATCATACCCGCATCTTTGGCTGAATCTGAGTAACCTATCATCACGTTTTGTATGCCTTCAGCTTGACCTCGGTACCAGTTATTATCTAATAATTGGGTGATAACATCGCTGCCTGCGTTTAAGTCATCTAAGGTTTCAAATAATGGCGCAACAGGCAATTTAAAACTACAGCCGCTTTCTTTTAGTAACAGTTGTACTGCTAATACATCAGAGGCTGTGCGCGCCATGGAAATAATGTATAAACCAAATGTAGAGGCATCTTGCTTAGCAATGACATCAAAGGTGTCGAGTACTTCTTTAACGTCTGCACTTGGTTGCCAATGTTTAGGAATAAGTGGACGTCGAGAGTTAAGCTCGGCAAGTAAAAATGCTTGTTTGTCTTCTTCTTGCCATTGCTCGTAATCGCCTAAACCTAAATAGCGAGTTAATTCAGAAAACACATCGCTGTGACGCGATGAATCTTGGCGTACATCTAATTTAGCTAAACGGATACCAAAACTATTAATACGACGTAATACATCAAGCAGTAGGCCATTGGCGACCACTGCGATATTGGCTTTCAGCAATGAGCGATAACATGCTTCAAGCGGCTGTTTTAACTGCTCAATGTCAGTGACAATATCTTGTGCATCGGTGCGCTTATTCATAATTTTAGCACCAAGGTGCGCAACGGTTTCGCTCACTTGCGCTTTGAGTACTTTTAACACCGCACGGTACGGTTCAAAATCTTGCCCGGCGAGCTCGACTAATTCGTCACTGGCTTGCGACATTGAAAGCTCAGTACTTAGGGTATCGATATCTCGGCTATAGAGATCAAGCGCCATCCAACGACCATGGTCTAACACTTGCTGCGTCACTAGTGCTGTTACAAATGGATTACCATCACGATCGCCGCCCATCCAAGAAGTAAACTCAACGGGGCTATAATCATTTGGCAGCTCGAGATCAAGGTGCTCTTTTACTTCTTTATTAAAGTCTCGTAAAAAACGCGGAACAGCGTGCCAAAGGCTATTTTCGATAACTGCAAAACCCCATTTTGCTTCATCAATAGGGGTTGGACGTGAACGACGAATGTCGTCTGTATGCCATGCTTGGCTGATCAACTGTGCGATACGGTTTAAAATATTTTCACGCTCATAAGGCAGGTTATCGGTGCGCTCAAGCGCCGCTAAGCAATCACTTAATTCAACGTGTTTATTAATAATTGTACGGCGAGTTACTTCGGTTGGGTGTGCAGTTAACACTAAATTGATATGCAGTTTAGCTAAGCTTTCTGCAATTTCATTGGGATTTATTTTGCCCTGTTGCGCGTGACTCGCTAAGGCTTTTAAAGTTTGTGTTAACGGGCTTAGTTGGCAAAAGCCCACATCATTAAAACGTGAAATAGTGTGAAATTGTTCTGCAACATTGGCTAAATTTAAAAAGTGATTAAAAGCACGTGCCACTGGCAGTAACTCTTCATCTGTTAAAGCATGCAGAACATCAATTAAGGCATGGCGGTCTTGCTCGTTTCCTGTGCGTGATGACTTAGCTAAAGCGCGAATTTCTTCTACTTTATCTAAAATCGCTTGTCCTTGGGCGTCTTTAATTGTTTGGCCTAATAATTGCCCCAATAAATTAACGTTCCCACGCAAGGCGGCATATTGTTCACTCATTCCTGATACTCCGTTGTTGATATTTATACCATAAAGGCATTATTAATAAGCAATGTGCGATTTTAAAATGTGGAGTGTGAGATGTGCTAAAAATCGACATTTTGCTTACCTTTATATTTGTAAGACCCTATTAATATCATCCCAGCAGTTAATTTAACAGATCCAAAGCTTATTCTATTTCGTAACAAGACATAATGAATCGATGAATTTTGAGTAACTATGATTATTTTTTACGATGGTAATTGCCCGCTTTGTATTAAGGAAATGAATTCACTTAAGCGTGCTGATACACACAATAAAATAATACTCGAAGATATAAATAAAGATGATTTTGAGCAACGCTTCAGCTACATAAAACGCAAAAATGCCATGGCATTTTTGCATGGTCAGCGCGATAACGGTGAAATGATTTACGGATTAGATGTGACATTTGCAGCATGGCAAACGGTTGGCCGTCATTCATGGCTAAAGCTGTTACAATTGCCGGGAATACGTTTTATTGCCGATCTAGGTTATCGCTTGTTTGCTAAATATCGCAGACAGATCACACGCATTTTTTGTCAATCAAGTTGCGGAATAAAATAATGACTAACGTTTATATTATGTTCGGCGCGAGCAGTGCAATTGCCCGCGCGTATCTAAAAGAAATTGCCAAACACGATCCACAGGCTGTGGTTTTTTGTGTAAGTCGCAGCTCTATTGACACATCAGCTGTCGATATTGCTGTTGAGCAGTTTGTTTGTGACTATTCCAAAACAAGTCTAAATGAGTTAACAAACTTACTTAAAGGGCGCGAGGTGTCTCCAACTCAGGTGATTATTTTTAATGGCCAATTACATTTTTCGCAATCTATGCCTGAAAAAAAACTCGACGATATTGATGAGCATTATTTCAATACCTTGCTCAACACCAATGCACTGACTCCCATTTTATGCCTGCAAGCAATCGCACCGTTACTGAACCATAAAATACCTTGTACTATAACGGCCTTAAGCGCTCGGGTAGGTAGCATTACAGACAATAACTTAGGCGGCTGGTACAGCTATCGCGCCTCAAAAGCAGCACTCAATATGTTATTTAAAACCGCAGCGATTGAACTGGCACGCAGGGCAAAACAGACGAGATTGGTACTATTTCATCCGGGCACAACAGATACTGAGTTATCAAAACCATTTCAAAAAAATGTTCCCGCAGGCAAACTATTCAGCCCTGATTTTGTGGCTAAGCAACTTTATACCCTGTTACAGCAACCAGAGCAGCTAACAGATATAGGTCAACCTGCTTATCTTGATTGGCAAGGCAAACATATAAACTGGTAAGGAATTTTATGCATTTCACAAAACAACAGATCAACGAACTAGAGCAACGCTTTCGTGCACATTTAATCAATTCATTGTCAGGCTTTAAAAGCGCTAACCTCATCGGTACGCAAGACAAACTCGGTAACACCAATTTAGCGATTGTCAGCTCGGTATTTCATTTAGGCGCGCACCCGCCTTTGGTAGGTATGATAATGCGCCCACATAGTGTGCCGCGTCATACTTTTGAAAACATATTAGAGACCGGCGTATACACCATTAATCAAGTGAATAGCGAGATTGTCGAGCAAGCTCACCAGACCTCTGCCCGTTACGATAAAGATGAATCTGAATTTGCTGCCACAGGTTTAACAACCGAGTATTTAGCCGATTTTAACGCTCCGTTTGTCGCGCAAAGCCGCTTAAAATACGCCGTTCAATTAGTTGAACACCAACACCTAGCAATTAATGGCACCGAGCTTGTGATTGGTGAAATTATTGACTTACATATTGATGATAATGCAGTACAAGAAGATGGCTTTATTGATTTAGCGTCAATTGATACGGTAGCCGTCAGTGGCCTCGATAGCTACCACACAACGCAGGCAATCGCCCGCTTACCTTATGCAAAAAAAACACCTTAAATTTACTAAGCTTCAGTAAATGATTGATAAAAGTCGCAACTACCGATGAATAAACTACTTTCGTAATTGCGACCCACGCTTAAAATATTATTTTGAATATTTCTAGTGAGCAAGGGTATGTAGCATTACAACCTATAACTGTAGGCAGAACATTAGTTCCAGAGCCACCATTATTGACCGCTTGTACATAATACCCATTAATAGATTTAAGCGCGATATTGTCACCGTTTTGAATTAAAGCCCCTGGATTATTGGGTAATTCAATAGTGAACGTTTCCCATATTGATGCCGCAGTCCGATTTGCATTTAGTGCAGCCCCACCGCCTTGCTCTGCCACAAAATAGTATCCAGGTGTTGTTTGGATATGTATTTCGTCACCACTTAGCAAGTCACCGCCATTAATATCAACTAAATTAAATTGCTCCCATGGACCAATTGCTAGACGGTTTGCATTGACGATATCTCCACCATTATTCTCTGCAACTAGGTAATATTGGTCACCGGTTTCAAACGAAATATCGTTCAAGATTGTTGGGTTACATGGTAGTGTAGTAAAAGTAAGATCTTCACCTTGCAGTGTTGTTCTGGGTGGTTTTGGGTCACCATGGAATCGAAAATGATACTGCGTACCACACGCTAGATTAGATACTTGTGCACTCACTGGGCCATTTACTCCAGCGGGTGTAACTAAAACACTAAAACCATAGTCGGTGGTTTCACCATAATCAATGATTTCACCATTTAAACCAATGGTAGATGCCGAATAACCATTTAACTGCGCCGATGTTGTCGTAATATTGCTTGCTGGTTGTGTTGTGTACTGAGTACCAGCATGAGCTATAGATGTTGCACCAAGTAAAATTACAAATAAAAGTTTTGAAGTAATCATTGTCGAGTTCCTGTGACGTTTACGCTGCTAGGATTAACAGCACTATAAGCGTAAACGTCTGTTTGGAATAAAACATTACAACTTATTACAATCCGCGCAATGATAAAACAATAGCTATACGCTGCAAAAAACATTTAAAGGCACTACATTAGCTCAACGCTTTGTACAAAATTTGGCTCTCTCAGTTGCAGTTCTACACCTTAGTAAGATATTGTTATTAAAAATAAAAATTTGAGATGTGTTTTAATATGTATATAAAACATATCGATTTACATCCACCCGCTTCGCCTAATACGTTTACTTTGCTATCAATATAGACTCGGCTACGGGTAATCGTTGCGGTATCGCATTCACGGTGCTCACTGTGGTGGTTTGCATAATTATAGTTCCAACTCAAACGGTTTAGGTGCCTGTGTTAAAATTTCAAAACCCACCTTGTTGATCAAGATATCGTCTTCTAACCGCACACCACCATATTCAGGGATATAAATACCCTGCTCTATGGTGATCACATATATATGGGTAGCATTACGTGGCTGTTGCCAATCGGCAAATAAAGTGTGGGACATTATTATTTTTGCGGACAATATGGCCTTATATTTTTTAGTGCAATTACTTAATTAAAAATGTCGAACGGTTTCTCGCTCGGCATCAAGGCTGTATCACTCTTAACAGAGCATGTGCTTAAACATTAAAACAACTGATAATTGGGCAAAAAAATCTCGGGCAAAACCTAAAATAGAGCCTATTATTAAGTGCTTGTGTGAAAATAGTTGCTCAGTTTACAATCTTCACCCTAAGCTTATAGCCCATAAAAAAGCACAATATCAGCAGGAAAATTAAAAGGACTAACATGCAAGAGCAAAGCTTTACCATCAAAGTAATGACAAAAGAGGAAGTAAATATTGCCGTTGACTGGGCTGCACAAGAAGGTTGGAACCCAGGCCTTAATGACGCCCATAATTATTACCAGGCAGATCCCCATGGCTTTTTAATTGGCTACCTTGGCGATGAGGCTATCGCAACCATTTCCGTTGTTAAATATGATAACGATTTTGCTTTTTTAGGCTTTTACATCGTTAAACCTGAATATCGGGGCAAAGGTTATGGCATGAAAATTTGGCAAGCGGGCCTTAACTATCTGAAAAACTGTAATATTGCCCTTGATGGCGTACTTGAACAGCAAGATAATTATAAAAAATCAGGATTTAAACTGGCCTACAGTAATATTAGATTTGCAGGGGCCGGTGGCGGTCAATTGCCAAACAATGACGATATTATAGAGCTTGCAAGCTTGCCATTCTCAGCAATAAGCGATTACGAAAAACCCTTTTTCCCAGCAGTTAGAGCTGATTTTTTGCGAAGCTGGATAAGCCAGCCCAATTCTCAAGCTTTGGGAGTTTTAGAAAAGGGTAAATTAGCAGGTTACGGTGTGATCAGGGCATGTCGCGAAGGTTTTAAAATTGGCCCTCTATACGCGAACACACCTCAATTGGCAGAGTCGCTTTTTCTAGCATTAAAAGCATCAACAGCCACAGGGGAAACAATTTACCTTGATGTGCCAAACGTTAATCAAGCTGCCCTCGCTTTAGTGCAGCGCCATAATATGACACCCGCATTTGAAACAGCAAGAATGTATACACAGCAACAACCTGATATCCCTTTAAATAAGGTGTTTGGGGTAACCTCTTTTGAAATAGGGTAAGCAATATTGCATGAGTTTATCTTACTTAATAGCGACACACTCTTAATAGGCGCTCGGCGCGGCTGTATAGTTTGCTATGGACTATTTAAATAGTCCATAGCAAGGTGAGTGTCGCCGATAATTGTGTGGCAGTTCCTTTATGAGCTTCAAAACTTACCAAGCCTGCTGCTTCAAGCTGCAATAAAGTACCTAGATGGGCTGTCGGCCATCATTACCTGTGATTGGTCAAAATACTTTGCTTTGGCCATCAACACCTTATTGCATCAGCCGTTTTTCAACGCAACCCGCTTGCAGTAAAGCACAGCCACACGCACAATAGCCGCATATAAATAAAGGAGAGCACCATGACAACATTCGGAATTGGTACGCAAACTAAAGAACAAGCACTCGCCAGTTTAAGCAACATGACTGACGATTTAACCCCCATTCAGGCTGATGAACATCTAGCACGCATTGCCAAAGCGCAAGCCTATATGCAAGCCAATGGTATTGATGCCATCTACTTAAATGCTGGCACCAACTTAACCTATTTTACTGGCATGCGCTGGTACGCTAGTGAACGACTAGTTGGCGCTATTTTGCCCGCCAAAGGTGATGTGCAATACATAGCGCCATTTTTTGAGATTGGTTCGCTGAACGGCTTTAAAGTCATAGACGGGCCCATTCGCGGCTGGCAAGAGCATGAAAGCCCGTATGCTCTGTTTGTAAAAATAATCACTGAAATAGGCATTGCTGCCAATGGCACTGTCGGAATTGACGAAAGCGCGCAGTTCTTTATTTTTGACGGTATCAATAAAGCGCAAACGGGCTTAAACCTGATCAATGCGCAACCGGTAACCGCGCATTGTCGGATGCATAAATCAGCCAATGAGCTGGCGTTGATGCAACGCGCGATGGATATGACCTTAGCTGTGCATCAAGCCACTGCAAGTATGCTTTATGAAGGTATTAGCACCACCGAAGTGGAAGCCTTTATCAAGCAAGCCCACCAAAAAGTAGGTGCGCCAGGTAACTATTTTTGCATCGTATTATTTGGTGTAGCAACCTCGTTTCCCCATGGCGTGAAAGACCCACAAATTCTTAAAAAAGGCGATATGGTTCTGATTGATACTGGCTGTAAAGTACATGATTACTTATCAGACATTACCCGCAGCTATGTATTTGGTGAAGCGACCGAGCGGCAACGCCAGTTTTGGGATTATGAAAAAGCCGCACAAATCGCCGCGTTTAATGAAGCAAAAATTGGCCAACCATGTGAAGCTGTGGATGCTGGCGCCCGTAACTATTTGGCCGCCCAAGGGTTAGGCCCAGAATATCAAACACCGGGTTGCCCACACCGCACCGGTCACGGTATCGGTTTAGATATTCACGAATGGCCTTATTTAGTAGGCGGTAACAAAACCCCTCTCGCAACTGGCATGTGTTTTAGTAATGAACCTATGCTAGTGGTGCCTGATGAGTTTGGCGTGCGCTTAGAAGATCATTTTTACATGACCGACAACGGCCCAAGGTGGTTTACCGAGCCAAGTCACAGTATTGAAAATCCGTTTGGTTTAACCGATTGATCTAAACCAGAACATAGTAAATCACTGCACGGTAGTTTTTCCCGTGCAGTTTGTTAGTTAAAAATACTCAGCTCTTGAATTAACGCCCCCTCGCCTGCATATCCCAGTTACATTTGGTAAAAAATAGGCTCACTCATGAAAAAGCTTAAAATCGACATCGTTTCAGACGTTATGTGTCCGTGGTGCATCATTGGTTATAAAAATCTTGAAACCGCATTGGCGCAATTAAGTGACGAATTTACAGCTGAGATCAGCTGGAAGCCATTCGAACTAAACCCTGATATGCCAGTTGCAGGCCAAGATTTAAATGAGCATTTAGCGCAAAAATACGGCCTAAACGAACAACAAGGCGATGAAAACCGTCAACGTATTTTAGAGATGGGTGAACAGGCAGGCTTTGACTTTAATTTTGACGGCAAGCGCATCATGATCAACAGTTTTGATCTACATAGATTACTAACATGGGCTGCCAGTGAAGGCAAACAAACTGAATTAAAACTGGCATTTTTTAAAGCGCACTTTACTGATTTAATTTATTTAAACGAGCAAGAACAGCTGCTTGATGTAGTGCAAAGTGTTGGCCTTGATAGCGCCCGCGCAAAACAGATTTTAGACTCAGGCGAGTATTTCCAAGACGTTCGCAGCGAACAAAATACGCTACAACAAATGGGCATTACCTCAGTGCCAACCTTTATCATCAACGATCAATTCGCCCTCACCGGCGGCCAACCAAGCGATGCATTTGTGCAAGCATTTAAGCAAATCGCCGAGCAAGAAGCGCAACAACAGTAACATTAAAAGCCACGTCACTTAAGCATTACGTGGCTTTAATCATTTAAATAATTAAAATCCCACAATTACTCCAATAAGGCTATTCAACATCGGAATATGATATTTAATTACAATCTCTACTTTGTAAGATTTTAACCTTAGGTTGCTTAAGCTATAACTTCAATTTTGTATCAATCCCTTCGTTAGTTTTAGCTATTAAAAAGCGACAACAGAGTTGTTAACGAACAACCTCGATGTTACCCTATTCGAAACGGACTTGAATTTATTGATAAACGGAACTTAACCTATGGCTATTCAATTAGCAAATTACGAAATTAATATACGCTCATTTCATCCCGAAAAAGACTTTGGCTGGTCTGGTTTCTGGTTTGAAGGTGATAATCGAGGGTTTTCGCTTAAACCTAGTGGTGTTGCACCTATAACCTCAAGAATTTGGCATAAATTAACGTTATCCACTAAAAAAACGATTATCACTACTCGGACTAAATCAGACCCATCAAAAGCGCCTTGGGGAGATACAAAAAAAACATATGATGATTATTTAGCGCCAAAAGACAGTGCCCACCTTAAATACAAAAAACTTCTCAATGGTAATCAACAATATAAAATTACAGGGCAATATGGTGGCGTGAACCATGCCATGCCAGGGTCTTCTGAGATGCAAGAAAAATTAGGTTTATCTTACGTACCCACTTTAAATGTTAAATATAAAATTATTATAGATATAGATACTATTAACGCCCACATGGATATTGTAACTTATATCACGGGCGATGCTTTTCCAAACTGTGAAGCATTTATTGTCGGTCCTGGCGGGCAAGCTATTTCACTAGGTATACATGTTCGAAAAGGTGCGCCACCTGTTAGCCTCTCTCTGAATGCAGACTTCCCCATGATCGCAAGTGCACTGCGTTTACCGCTTAACAACAATGGCAGCTTTAAAGGTACCGTTGGTGATGAGTTATTTCGCCAAGCAAATAAATACCCTAAATTAAGTTATCATAAAATAGTCGATTGGAATTACCGCTTTACTTCTATTCCTGCAAATAGCGGCCATTGCATGTTGCTCGAAAAAGCAAGTTTAGAAAATTGCTTCAATGGCTTATTTAAATAAAGGCGACTCAATGAAATCTTCCTTTAATGTCCATTTTTTAAAAGTGTTGTTTATTAGTTTAACAATAGCGCTACTTTCTGCTTGTACTGAGATAAGAAAAAGTGAACCTGCAATTTACCTCATACCTGAAGGGTATGTTGGTTCTTTGTACATTATATTCAACGCGCCAAACGGGCAGCCGCCGAAGTACGAAGGCAACTCTCGGGTATATGATATACCGCCATCTGGTGTGCTCGTGACGCAAATGGATGTGAACGAGGGCAGAATTGAAAGTAATAAATTGCGTTTTTATTATGTCGATAAGATAGGCGATAGAACACCTATAACTGAACGTATAACATCAACTATTCATGACACTCCTGAAAATAGAAAAGATAAGAAAATCATCATTTTTGGTGGTGGGTTAGGCGAAGTAGAGCCAATAAATAATTGTCAAATCAATGATCAGAGTTTTGTTATAGGTAGAAAATCAGATCTCCTCGATAGCAAGAATATGTTTGATATATTTGATGCTATCAAGCTTAAAAATAGCGATGGAAAATTTTTTGATAACATGTGCCCGGATAGAAAAAGAGCCTCTCCTGCGGTTTATCTTATACCTGAAAACTATAAAGGCACTTTTTACATTGTTTATAACGCACCAAAAGGCACGCCAGCTAAATATGAGAACGGCGTTCCCGTTTTTGCAATACCGCCATCAGGTATGCTAGTAACGCAGGCAAAAAGCAGTGCGGTTTGGGAAGAGAACCCGCCCAATTGGCATTTCTATTATGTAAATAACGAAGGTGACAGAACCCCTATTGAAGGCCGTTGGTCATCCGATAATGTAACAGAAGGATTAGTGACATTTCATACCTCAGTAGGTGCATTTGAACCAACTAAGGGGTGTAATGCTCGTTTCCAAGAGTTTGCTATCGGTACCTCTGAAGAGATAACTAAAAACACACTTTATTTTGATATATATGGTGAAAAAGGAATAAAAAATATGGATAAATCTATTTTTAAAGGTGCCTGTTTCTTATATTAAATTGCATTAAACAAACGCTTCAGTTTGAAGTTTATCTAATGCATATTGAAAATAGCCGCTTAAATAAAGGCGACTCAATGAAATCTTCCTTTAATGTCCATTTTTTAAAAGTGTTGTTTATTAGTTTAACAATAGCACTACTTTCTGCTTGTACTGAGATAAAAAAAGTGAACCTGAAATATTCTTAATACCAGAAGAATACGTTGGCTCTTTGTACATTATATTCAACGTGCCAAATGGGCAGCCGCCAAAATACGAAGGCGATTCTCGGGTATATGACATACCGCCATCAGGTGTGCTTGTGACACAAATGGATGCCAACGAGGGTAGAATTGAAAGTAATAATATACAGTACTTTTATGTGAGTAATACAGGTAACAGAACACCTATTAGTAAAGACTCTTCATTAACACAGCTGAATATGCCTAACAGTAATGCAGAAACGGCAAGAACTTTGTACGGTGGCGGTTTAGGTCATACTGAGCCAGTTTTGGGCTGCGATGTAATTTATCAACATTTTACCGTTGGCACGGGCGACTCAGAACAAACTGAGGGAAAAAACTTGTTTGATATATTTGATGCTATCAAGCTTAAAAATAGCGATGGAAAATTTTTTGATAACATGTGCCCGGATAGAAAAAGAGCCTCTCCTGCGGTTTATCTTATACCTGAAAACTATAAAGGCACTTTTTACATTGTTTATAACGCACCTAAAGGAACACCCGCTAAATATGAGAACGGCGTTCCCGTTTTTGCAATACCGCCATCAGGTATGCTAGTAACGCAGGCAAAAAGCAGTGCGGTTTGGGAAGAGAACCCGCCCAATTGGCATTTCTATTATGTAAATAACAAAGGTGACAGAACGCCTATTAAAGGCCGTTGGTATGATGACATAGAAAATACTTCTGAATATAGGAGCAGTACGCAGTTAACTACGTTTCATGCAAACGTGGGTGAAGTTGTGCTTGCAAAAAAATGCAGTGCCCACGCACAGCTATTTGCAGTAGGACAAGTCAGCGATATTTTTGACAGCCAATTCCAGTTTGATTTAAGAAAGCATCTTGCCGCAGTACTCTATGAAAAAGTATGCATAAAATAATAACTGATGAAATTCACTAAATTATAATTCCCTATCAAATACTTTGCTTATTTTCAATAGGTTAGCAGCGAAAAAATGCACTACAACAAATGGGGATTACCTCAATGCCAACCTTTATCATCAACGATCAATACATCCTCACCGGTGGCCAATCAAGCTAAGCTTTTTTAGCTTTACTCTTGCTGTCCACCTCAGTTTTACTTGTACCACATTTGACTTCCTTCTCACCAAGGTGGTAAGTGTTATTAACTAAAACATAAGTACCAGAAATAATAGCGGATGTAGGAATAAGAATCGGTGACAAAATCAACCCACCGACTGAATAAAAAGAATTAGTCTCTTTGGCTACATCAACTATTTTGAGAACTTTCATATTTGTTGATAATTCGCACTTATGTGTATGAGAGTTATCAACAACAGGCACAGTAATACAGCCATAAAATAAAGTCGTCAGCGAAATGATCAAAATACATTTTTTCATGATCTATCCTTGAAAGTGATAATACTCACTAAAACATAACGAGCATGTAGGAAATACTTGATTTTAATTTATTTTTTATTAATGGTTCACCATAGCTGAGTTCCTATTTGGGTTCAATTGTTTACTTTAATTTTATGTGAAATATAAAATTAAAGTAAACGCCTAAGTGAACTGTTACAAAGGAGCACAAACATGATCAAAATTAACAATGACACTCGCTTATTTGAAAGCTTTATTGATCACGACGCTCCAGCCAATCCTCAGCAAATTTAACCAACATCTTTCACGCCCTTTCTTTATGAAGCTCACAATCTCAACTTAGTTACATTCCTTTACAGTCTGATGTTGCTATTTTTATTGTGATTTTATAAGTCGTGGTATCCTTAACAAAAAACAGCGAAGCATTATCTGCTGCGCCAATTATAAAAATGGAGAACGTATGAGTAATTCTTTCAAAGTGCCGCATACTTTGATTTTACTGCTGGGTATGATGGTAACAGCGCTGATTGCTACTTGGTTAGTACCGCAAGGCTTTTTTACTACAACACTATCTGATTCAGGCCGTGAAATGGTCGTTGCGGGTACCTACCAAACTGTTGCAGAACGCCATTATTTGACCCCATGGGATTTATTAACCGCTATTCCGCGTGCTTTTGCGGCGGCGCAAGATGTGATCTTTTTTGTACTAATTGTCGGTGGTGTACTCGCCATTGCCCGAGCAACAGGTACGGTTGATGCCTTGATTGGACGGTTACTTGAACGCCACGGCGAAAAGCCGCAACGTTTAATATTTATGGTGGTGTTTTGCTTTGCCTTGGCATCAAGCAGTATTGGTACTGCGGGTGAATACATTCCATTTGTGCTGATTTTAGTGGCTTTATGTAAAGCCATGCGTCTTGATGCGATGACTGCAGTTGGCATGATTGTCGCAGGTTACGGTATCGGTTATGGGGTGTCGGCGTTTAATCCATTCACGGTACTCATCGCCCAGCAGATTGCTGAGATCCCTGTTTACTCTGGTTTATGGTTACGTTTAGCGATTTTCGTGCCCTTCGTATTAATTGGTTTTCATCATGTATGGCAATACACCAAACGGGTGGCCGCTGATCCCAGCAAATCAATGATGTTGGATGTACCATGCCCACTCAATGATAAAGCCACGCCAAACTACCCTGAACTTGCACTACGCCACAAACTAATTTTAGGCAGCTTTATCATTACGCTCGCTATCGCGGTGTGGGGCATTGCCACTAAAGGTTGGTACTTATACGAGTTAGGCGGTGTATTTATTGCTTGGGGCGCTGTGGTTGCAGTACTTGGCCGATTATCAGCGGATGAAACTGCAAATCGTTTTATTGAAGGGGTCTCAGATCTCGTCACTACTGCTATTTTAATCGGTGTAGCTCGAGGTATTGCTTTAATTTTAGAAGATGGGCAAATACTGCACAGTTTAGTTCATGGTATGTCGCTGCCGCTTTCGTATGTTAGTGCGGAGGTTTCAGCCATTGGTATGTTAGTCATTCAAACAATACTTAATACCTTTATTCCATCGGGCTCTGGGCAAGCGTATGTCACTATGCCGTTAATGGCACCGCTAGGTGATTTAGTCGGTGTTCCACGCCAAGTGGCTGTACTTGCTTATCAATTTGGTGATGGTTTTTCAAATATGATTATCCCTACTAATGCGGTATTAATGGGGATTTTAGGCATGGCGGGCGTACCTTACGGCCATTGGTTCCGCTTTTGCTTACCACTATTAATTAAGCTAATGGTCGCAGCTTCCATTGTATTAGTGCTTGCAGTGATGTTTGGCTACGGTTTAGATGTACAACCAAGTGCAGTTGGCAGTTAAATAGCCTGACTATTTAAACGAAAAAACCACCTTTGTAGGTGGTTTTTTCTTTTAAATCAAAGTCATTCGTTTTTCTAGCTAACTTTACTCTCGCTAACTCGTCACTAAATCCTAAGTTCTATAAAGCACTTTTACTACATGCCAGCCAAATTTAGTTTTAACTAAATGCGGCTCGAGAATTTCTCCGCTAAAAGCAACTTTATCAAACTGTGGCACCATTTGGCCGCGTTTAAACTCGCCTAAATCACCGCCTTTTTTACCTGACGGGCAAGTGGAGTGTTTTTTTGCCAGCACTGGGAACTTAGCGCCTTTTTTTAACTGTTTGATAATGTCTTCAGCAAGTTCTTTATGCTTAACTAAAATATGTAATGCGTGGGCGGTGCTGGCCATGATCTGTCTCTACTAAATTAAACTGCTGCGATTTTAACACAACATTTAATGCCTTATAAGTAATGCTGATCATAGTCACTATTTGGTAATCGTACTTGCCAAATAAGCGATAGCGATTAAACGCAATGCGATCATACGCCCAATCGCGGATACCTTTAGGGATAATTCGCAGTATTTTTGCAAAGCGCCACGGCCCGCCAAGTTGCGAGACGACATTGATCACCCCATCGCTTTGTGTGATGCATTGACTGTTTTCAACATAGATCATGGTTTTAAAACTATCCGTTGGGTAGCTAAAGTGCTCGAGTATTACTTGGCCTTTTAAAGACTGCACACTGCATAATTTAAACTGTAGTTTGCTATCGTGTTTAATAATAAAAGGCTATTTGCATTCTAGGGTTGGAGTTAGTATATTCTGATCCTAAATAGGCTCTTCACGAAATAGATATGCTTGGTTGGTTTTTGTCACTTTTCGAAATTTCGTTAGTGCCATGTATTGGTTGTATTGTAGAAGGGATAACTCGCTGTTGAGCGTAGAATAGGGTCGAGTTCAACATCAGCTTCTTTAAATGAGCGATAAGCTTCTCTTACGGCTTCACGAGTTGGCTCAAGTGCACACTCTAAGCGACGCAATAATGTAAATGGCAGAATAATCTTACCAAAATCCGTATGTTTAAAATCACCCCACAGATCTTCTGCGTTCTTCCATATGAAATCAGCTTTTGAAGCTGCTGAACCTGTAAATTCTGTCATTCTGGCCTCCAACCACCTTTTGCACAAAAAACGCGGCGAAGTCTTGCCGCAATATGCTTGGTTTATTTATGATTTGTGGAGCTATTCGGGGAGCCGAAGCTACCCTATCGATCAGCAACTCTAGGCCTGAATTGAGTGTATATGTCCGTACCAAAGAGCACCGCTGGAAAAGGCTTCTTTAACTCCTGGGTGAGGATGTTGCTCCAGCTCCTGATGTCTTTCGGCTTCAAACCACGCTGGTACGTTTTGGGTAGATGAAACAATGTCATGCGCGTTAAATGAGTAACTAGTTGAAGCAGTGTTCCCTTGCGACTTCCCCCATTTAAGCGCATCATTAAGTGCTTCAAAACCCTTAGTGTAGGCTTCAGAACCGATTTCCAAGCCTTCATCTTTCCATCTTTCAATGTTTTCAGTTCCCAACACCCGACTACCTAACTCCATTATCATCTCGGGACCCGAAAGTAGTTCGGGGGGATTTTCTACCGTCGTATTATCGTGGTTAGACCGGTGCAACTGGGTTGTAGGTGTAGCTTGAGATGAGGATATATGATTACTATTAAAAATATTCATGCTACTTTGCCTCCATAATTTGGTCTTTTATGAAAGCAAGTAGCATGCCAGTTTAATGAAGCAAGGGGATATTAGATTACTGATAAGTCACAGTTGCACTAACAGATCCAAAAAACGGTCCATCATAAATCATGACCTCTGGCTGTTGATCTACGATATACATAAACCCAACAGAGTAGTACGCAGGATACTCTTGGAACGGAACGGATAGATTGCCGCTTGACGAGTTCGTAACATCAGCAGAACCAACTATCAACCCATCTTGATCGATGATAGCTAAATATACAATCACATTATTCCAGCCATTAAACGAGCCAGACCAATTATAGCTAATATTGGTCATATAGCCGCTCGTTATAGCAACTCCGCTTAAAAGTTCACTTTGATATAACCTGTTTTGCCATTCTAACTGACCAGGGCCATAACCATTATCGAACCAAGTGCTTTGAAGGGCGTTCACCTCCCCATCATCCGCTGTCATCCATGAGCCTGAAACATTACGCGTTCCCTTTTTATCAATACCTTGACTGCTAGGATCTAATCCGAATGCTTCCGGTGGTTTTATGTCATAGCTACTACTTTCGGAAGCGAAGGTGATTGAAGTAATTGACATGCACAGAATCGCAGCGAGGACTAATTTCAAATTTTTCATTTTATTTCCTTTTATATCTAGCAGATCATACGATCATGTTATAATTTAGTTTAAAAATCGTACAGCTCAAGAAAATTCTATACCAAAAGCATTTTTGCTTACGCTTAGCCCGTACGCTCTTCTTGTAGCTGCTTCACTCATTTATGAGCATTGAATACCCATGACACCCCAGCTTCCTTGTGATCTTTGGACGAACTGAGCCGCTTCCACTCTGAATTCTGTGCTGAAGTTAGAGGGCAGGTGACCAAATCAACTACACCACTACAAATAACGAAAATACTTACTAAGGTGGCAACTCTTTGCCACCAATAATGACAGCATGCCATTTTCTCTTTTGCTCAACCAAGATTTCAGTTATTAAGAGAATTTGGCTGATAGAGATAATGCTCTTGTAGGTTCATGTTGCTTTTAGCGATGATCCAGTAAATTCGATATTCTGGTATCCAACCATATTTTGCACAAAACGGACTTGAATTCATTTTATTTGAAAGGTTAGCGTCCAACCTTATATTGCAAATAGCCTAAAATTGCACCACGCACTACAGAGCCGACACTGCCCGTCGAACAGAATGATTTTGTTGTTTTGCATTAATTGTTGTGCATTCAATGTAGCCATAAAGCGCTCTTATCTTAAATAAGCAAAATGATCTAAACTGATGCAAAACAGTTGCAGCAGTGAGGCACAAACCATATCCGAGTTACTATTTGGCTGCAATCGCTCAATAGCCTTTTTAGAGGTTATGGGTTTTAAAATGTATTTATTTGTTACTTTTGTCCATAAATCAAGCAACTCTGCGGCAAAGGCTGCTCTATATCAATCACTACTACAAGAAAACACTTTAGAAACAAAGATAAAATGGACATTTAGCGGCAAATTTAGGTATATTGCTTTTAGTCATTTTTATCGATATGATAATGGCTATCATTTACAATTACCTTTCGGATCCTCAGTTATGAAAGCAGTATTCAAATCAGCTACAACTTTAGGTGTCAGCCTTCTTTTAATGTCAACATTTGTTGCACAACCTGTATTGGCAAATGGCCCAATTGGCGAACATGTAAATCACCTACAAGCAAATATTAAAGATTACTCTGAAGAAGTTGAATGGATGATCGGCAAAGTCGATACCATGGTCAGCGACTACGAAAGCAAAGGCGCTAAGGCCGTTAAAAGCGACGACCTAATTGAATATTGGGAATCAGTTAAATTCCACAGCGCCATTGAAACAAATTACGTACCTGTATACGCCTCTATCTGGCAAGGCATTTACGGCGTAAAAATGGCCATTGATAACAACAAGCCAGCGAGCGACGCTCGTAAGCAACAAGCAGCCATGAATGCTGCATTGTGGCAAGGCCTTGGCGCAGTTAAACTAGCTGCGCAATTTCAGCAAAAAGGTTTGCTCGCAAACGTTAAAGCGACCGCAACGGCAGGTATGACTCAAAGTGCCACGATTGATGAAATTAAACATAAACTTGACCGTGTTGTTGCCAAATATGCCGAGCGTTTAAGCGATGAAGCCACCAACATTGTTCACGATACTTACCTGCACTTGTTTGAAGGTGTTGAAGGTACGCTTATCGAGCAAGATGCAAAACTTGTTGAAGTACTAGAAAAAGACTTTAACGTGACGCTACCTAAAGCAATTGCTGATAACAAAAGCGTTGATGAAGTACGCGATGTGATAACTGACATGCACACTAAATTAGACCGCGCAAAAGTATTACTCGAGAAAGCCGAGAAAGCACGTAAGGATGTATTTTAAGTGAAACGTAGGACCTTTATCCAAGGCCTAGCTGCGTTTGGGGCAATTGGTACATTACCATTGCCTTTGTCTCGCGCACTAGCAGCCAGCATTGCGAACCCTGTTTCTGTGGATGACTTACCCAAGCTAAAAGGTGAGCTGACCCTTTATTTAGGTCGTGGTGAAGGGGGTTTATACGAAAATGTGCTACAAGCAATTGAGAAAAAGAACCCTGATTTGAAATTGGGTATTCGTCGCGGTCCTACGGCTGCGTTAGCAAATACCATTGTTGCTGAAGCAAAAGCAGGCGTTCGCAGAGCCGATTTATTTTGGGCTGTGGATTCTGGTGCGATTGGCTTGGTTTCAGATGCCGGCCTTGCGCAAGCTATTCCTAGTGATTTATCAGCACAGTTACAGCCACAATTTCGCTATAAAGATTGGGCTCCTGTAACCGGGCGTATTCGTACTTTACCGTATAACACGTCACGTTTAACAAAAGAGCAAATTCCAACCAGTATTATGGAAATTGCTGACAGCGACTTAAGTATTGGTTGGGCGCCTGCCTACGCATCGTTTCAATCATTTGTCACCGCAATGCGTATTCTCGAAGGTGACGATAAAACAGCGAAGTGGCTGAAAAAAGTTAAAAAGCGCGCTAAAACCTACGCCGGTGAATTAGGTGTAGTGATGGCGGTTGAACGCGGTGAAGTGGATATTGGTTTTGCAAATCATTATTACACGCTGCGTTTAAAATCAGGCAAACCTGATGCCAAGCTTGATTTAGCGTTTACCGAGCAAGATGCTGGATGTTTAGTCAATGCTTCGGGCATTTTAGCGCTAAGCGACGATCCACTTGCGACTAACTTTATGCGCTACTTATTAAGCACTGAAGTGCAAGGTTATTTAGCCCGTGAAGCGTATGAGATCCCACTAGTTAATGGTGTAGCATTACCAGAGGGGTTACCTGCTTTAAGCAGTATCTCGCCACCTAAGATAGACTTAACTCAGCTCGCTGATTTACGGCCAACGATTAATTTGATGCGTAATAACGGCGTACTGTAATGCGACTACCCCCTTCTTATCCAATGGCGCTGCTTGCAGCGCTCATTACGTTAACCCCTATTGTTATTTTAATTACGCTGGCCACTGATGCCAGCTCTTTGTTTGATAGCCATAATTTAAAAATTCTCAGCAATACACTGTCATTAATGGTACTCACCGTTGTTGGCTCTATTTTGATCGGGGTACCGCTGGCTTTTATTAGTGCTTATGTACATTTGCCTTTTAAAAAGCTGTGGCTGGTGTTTTTTGCAGCCCCTTTAGCTATCCCCAGTTATATTGGCGCCTTTACCCTTTATGCCGCTTTTGGCTCTGGGGGGGAAATCCATAACCTACTCGGCATTGAACTGCCCTCGATGGATGGTCTCAGCGGCGCCGCAATTGTTATGACGCTTTACACCTTTCCATTTGTAATGATGACCACCCGCTCGTCTTTACTCAGCCTTGATGCAAGTATGGTAAATGCAGCCCGTACGCTCGGCATGTCGATGACGCAAAGTGTTTTTAAAGTTATTTTACCACGGGTGGTAAATGGCATTGCCGCAGGCTCACTGTTGGTTGCGCTGTATACGTTGTCAGACTTTGGTACGCCAGCGATGATGCGCCTTGATACCTTCACTCGAGTTATTTATGTTGAGTACAATTCCTTTGAATTAAGTCGCGCTGCCATGCTGTCGTTACAATTATTGGTGATCGTTGGCTTTTTACTGCTGATTGAATCACAAATTAAAACCGCCAGCGAACGCCACGGCCGAGCGTTAATGTTATTCCCTAACAAGTGGCAACTCGGCGCCATGTTTGCGACCTTTGCGCCGATTTTATTGTTAGCTATTGGCTTACCACTGACGATATTTTCACTGTGGCTAGCGCGCGATGGCTTTAGCTCATTTGATTTTAGTATTGCATGGCATTCAGCATATGCATCGGCTATCGCTGCCGTGGTGGCTGTCATAGTCGCAATACCTGTGGCGCATGCCGCACTCAGTGGTAAAACCGGTCGAATTATGGAGCGGGTCACTTACTTTGGCTTTGGTATTCCAGGCATAGTGATGGGGACTGCCTTAGTGTATGGCGGCCTGCAACTGCCATTTTTATATCAAACCTTAGGGTTGTTAATTATTGCCTATATGCTGCGCTTTTTACCTTTAGCGGTTGGCTCAGTACGTACCAGCACCGAACACCTTGACCCTAGCTTAGTTAAATCGGCGCGAGTCCTCGGTGCCAGCCCTCGCGAGGCATTTACCCGCATTACCCTACCACTGACGATGCGCGGCATCATCGCAGGCGCTGCTTTAGTGTTTTTAGAATCAATGCGTGAATTAGAAGCCACGTTATTACTTGGCCCAACCGGCTTTGAAACACTATCGACTTATTTATGGCGTGTTTACGAAGCGGGCTATTTTGGCCGTGCTGCTATTCCAGGGTTATTATTAGTGCTGATCTCTGCGTGCGGTTTAGCTATTATGATGTCTGGCGAAAAACGTAACCAACCCGAACATTGAGGATTTAAATACAAATGCTATCTGTAAGCCAGTTGTCTATAGATTATGGCAGTAACCGTGTAGTAAGCGATCTAAACTTGGCGCTTGGTGAAAGTGAAATTCTCATGCTAGTAGGCCCTACAGGCTGTGGTAAAAGTACTATTTTGCAAGCTCTCGCTGGGCTTATTCCGATCAGTGCAGGGGAAATAAACTTAGGCAAATGGCGTGCAACGCCAAAGCTCACAGTCCCTCCTGAAAAACGCAGTGTCGGTATGGTATTTCAAGACTTTGCGTTATTTCCTCATTTAACTGTTGAGCAAAACATTTGCTTTCGCTTAAAAGACACCGCTATTGCTGATCATTGGATCACCTTACTTGGTCTTGATAACTTTCGTCATAAAAAACCGGCCACCCTTTCAGGCGGGCAAAAACAACGCGTCGCACTTGCGCGCACGCTTGCCCATCAGCCTGACTTTGTATTACTTGATGAACCACTTTCAAACCTTGATGCGGCACTCAAAGATATGCTGCGCTGGGATATTCGCAATGCCCTTAAAAAAGCAGGCGTACCGGCAATTTGGGTCACTCATGATCAAGAAGAAGCCTTATCAGTAGGCGATCGTGTGGGTGTGCTCAAGGCCGGAAAAATCCAACAAATTGATACTCCTGAGCGTTGTTTTAGCATTCCTAATAACCGCTTTGTTGCGCGCTTTTTAGGTGAAGCAAGTTTTATTCGCGGCCAATTCGCGAATAACCAAGCAACCACAGCAATTGGTAATGTGCCCGCTCACGGCGTTGATTGCCAGCAAGGTGATGTAGACGTGTTACTGCGCCCTGACGATGTGATGTTAGTGCAAGGCGAAATTGGCAACAATGGCGTGGTGGTGTGGGTACGTTTTGAAGGCGGTAGCCGCTTATGTGCTGTAGAACTTAGCTGCAAAACCGTTGTCACAAGCCGAGTAAGCCATGAGGTAGTGGTACACCCTGGCGATCAGGTTTATGTGTCTTTAAATACTTCTCACCCACTGGCGGTGTATCAACGCGTTGCTCAAAATTAAGCTAAAGCTCATAATTAACACATTCATAAAGCCCATATCTATGGGCTTTTTTGCTTACTCATAAACTGCTTAAATTGCTCTATAGCCATAGGTTTGCCGTATTTCCAACCTTGACCAAACTGCACCCCCGCAGTTTTTAAAATAGCTTCCTGCTCTTGCGTTTCTATTCCTTCAGCAACACAGCTGTAGCCAAACTTTGTTACTAATTCCATAATATTTGGGATCATTGAAGCTTTTAGTCCTGCGGTAGCAATATCTTGTACAAAGGTGCGATCAATTTTAAGTTGATGAAAACATAAATTTTGCAAGTTAGCTAAATTAGAGTAACCGGTGCCAAAATCATCAATTGATAGCGTAAACCCAGCATCAGCCAAACTTTGTAAATGGCTATGGGCAATGTTTGAATCGAGATACTCATCTTCGGTGATCTCTAAACAAATACTGAATCGAGACTCGAGCAAGGCTGGCATATGGATCAGCTCTGACAATTTGCCTTGTTGAACATCATACGGAAAAATATTTAACGAGACTTTAAACTCATCGGGCAGCTGAGATGCTTTGCTCAGTTCGTGCAAAATGGTGGTGATCATTGCTTGCGTAAACCCCCATGTTTGTTGATGTTTACGAATTAAAGGAATAAATTCATCAGGAGTAAGCGTGCCAAACTTGTCTTTAAAGCGTGCTAAGACTTCGCAACCAATCACCTGTTGCGTTTGTAAATTTATGATCGGCTGATAAGTCCAGTAAAAAGAATGTTGATGCAAACCTCGACGCACCCTACGCCATGTTGAACGTTTGGTCGCCATATAATAATTAGCCAATAAACCTGCAGATAAGCCAGCCATCACACACAATGAAAGACAGATTAAAAACAGCATACTTTTTTTGCTAATGTATTCCCGCCATGGGTAAAGTACCGCAACGCAATAATTCGGGGTTACTTGGCTGCACAGCTCTAAACTCTCATACGGCAATACCATAGACGAGCTTATTTTTTCGTACACACCGTCAATACCCGTTAAATGGTTAATCGTCTGCTTATTTTTGAAAAATACCTGCCAAGTCTTAGCATGCACGCTGTGTAAATCAATTTTAGAGGGTTGAAGGATGACGTTGTAATTATGTTGGCGCACAATAACCACCTGCATGCTGCGCTCAGGAAATAAGATCAGAAAAAATGCAGGGGCAAACCTAACTCGTACTCCATCACGCTCTATGTAATCAGGGCTTTTGTCATCGATTGGTGTGGCAAGTAACCCGGTGCCGGCAGTGCAGACTAATTTATCGTTTTTAAAAAAACCGATATCAACGACATAAGTTGCGTCAAATAATGCTCTACGCATAGCCAGTAATGTGGTGTCATCGCACTGTGAGTAATTAAGCGCATTTAAAGCAGACAGTAATTTTTCGCGCTCAGCATCAGCAGCATCAACATGGTTAATTAACACAGCTGCATCCATTTGTATTTCATGGCTTAGCCGTTGCCCTGCTAAGCTAACCATGATAACAACGCCAAAAATAAACACGATAAAACCGAATAATCCAGCAAGCAATGATTTTTTTTGGTACTTTTTCATGAAAGCTACGTCACTATCCCATTATTATTGTTATTAGCGTATGTTAAAGTTTAGGTTATTTGATACTTTTTAGCTATCCAGCAATGTAACATTTTAATGGCAATAAAAACTATATTTTTTAAAATCATATAGTTAAAATATCATACAATAGATTAAATCAATCCTTTTGTAGTAGTTAAAGCAGACTGAAAAAGCAATACTTTTGAATTAAAAACAACAATAATAAACAAACTCTGCACAATTTCAGCCTAGCGTAATTAACGCTTTGATTTAAATTCAAATATGTTAGTTTATCGACTATAACAAGTTGACTATTTTTGAGAGTGGTATGAGTAAAAAAAATCATTGGACATTAAAAAGCATCGCAAAAGAACTTGGCGTTTCTAATGCAACTGTTTCCAATGCTTTTAATCGTCCCGACCAATTATCAAAGAGCCGACGCGAAGCTATCTTAGCTGCTTGTAAGGAGCTGGGGTATTTCGGTCCAAATAAAGCAGCTCAATCATTACGCCGTGGTAAATTTAATATTGTTGCGCTGGTACTCCCCGACAGTATTGAGTACATGGTGTCAGACCCTGTGGCCAGCAGTTTTATGCGTGGTGTGGCTTCTGTACTGGAAAAAGACGGTATCAATCTTTTGTTATTTTCAGGCAACAACGACAACCTAAATAATGTCGTTGATTTTGTTGATGGCTTTATTTGTTATGGTCGCCCGCGCAATCAATCATTAGTAGAACAACTAAAAACAGTGCCTAAACATGTGGTTACTGTTGATTTTGATATAGACCGAAATGCCTCCGTTAATATCAATAACGAGCAAGCAAGCTACGAAGTGGCAAAACATGCTCTACATAACAAAGACGATCAGGTCGCTATATTAGGACTGCGTTTGCTGGATGAAAACGTGCTGTGTCGCGTCTATGAGCATCATGAATGTGAGGCAGGCCAATCGATAGCTCATCAACGTTTACGTGGTTACCAAAAAGCACTCACGGAGCTTGATATCCCCATCGCCGAAGACCGTATTTGGAATATTCCAGAAAGTAGTGAACGCTTCGCCAGCATTGCTGCTAAAGAAGCACTGTGTAGCTTGCCTCGTCCTTCTGTAATGCTGTGTATGAGTGATTTAATTGCCCTTGCTGCAATGCGTGAAGCACTCAAATTAGGCTTAAAAATACCTGAAGATATCCGCATTGTTGGTTTTGATGGCATTGATGAAGCACGGCGATTCGTGCCTAAAATAACCACAATTCATCAAAACAGTGAAGAGAAAGGCGCGCTAGCCGCCAATTTATTTATTACTAAAGAAGAACAAAAAGCACTCATTAACTATGAACTACAATTAGGCCAAAGTAGCTAATAAGTGCTTAGATAAAACTAGTTTAATAAATCGCTTAATGATGTCAGCACTTGCTCTGTCGAATTATGTTCAATAATTAACGCTTCGCGAGATGCAAAGTTGATCTTCAGCTCAATAGCTTGCTCGCCTTGCTGCCATTTTAGGCTACAACTATTAGCACTGCCTGCAACACTAAACTCTCCGCCAAAAGCACTGTGATTATTACGAACTGCGATTAACTTTAGAAGTCCTTTTACAACCGGTTTGGCAAGTGCTTGCGATATAATTTCAGCATCTAAATATGGCCGATTAATATCACGACCAACATTAGATTTCGCCAATAACGCCATGTCGTTTTCGCAGCCGAAGAGTCCGCCATAATAAACTTGCGGCACACCTGGGGCAAAAAATTGAATCGCGCGCGCAACTAAATAATCTAAGTCATTTGCGCCTAACGCATTGTAATAGGTACAATTTACTTGGTATAAATCAACATTACTGGCGGCAGCCCCAGTTGCTTGGCGGCTTTGGTTATTGCTATTTGCATGAATGGTTTCAACTAGATTATCAATTTGCGCTGCATTTAATAATCCTGGCTTATCACCCATTGGGCCCGCATCAATAATGCCAATACCATCGTGGGTATCCAGTACCGTTAGGCAATTACGTGGCGAAATATTTAACCACTGCACCAGTGCATCACTGTTATTGGTAAATAAGCTGTGCAAAATCAAGGGCGGTAATGCGAAGTCATAAACCATATTGACCCGCTTTGCGACGTCAACTTGAGTTTGATAATGACTGTGAATTTCAGCAATTGTTTCCATGCCCAATGCATTAGCTTGCGCCGATAACTTATCTAAATAATCAAACGTTTCATCTAGCATAAAGCAGTTTGTGCCCGCTTGCTTAATCGCGTAACCCGCCGCATCCAAACGAATAATATTAACGTTATTAGCAGAGAACTTCGTTAATACATTATTTAAATACGCAACGCCCGCAGCAACTTTAACGTTAATGTCGATTTGATTATCGGTAAAGGTGGTCCAAAAATCATACGTTTGACCATCACCACATAGCATTGGAGTAAAACAACTGCCTGGGCGCGGGCGGTAAATCGCTTTTTGCTCGGCGTCGCTCATCCCATTTGGAAAGACATCTTCTTTCGTTAAAAATAAATCCCAAAACGGTGATGCTTTACCTTTTGCTAGTACGTCCTGAAACTGAAAAGATTGCGCAGATACATGATTTACAATCAAATCGGCCATCAGATCATAGTCTGCCCCTAACACTTGAATGTCTTGCCAAGTACCGATCCGTTCATCCACGGCACTATGATCAATAGGGTCAAAGCCTGCATCACTACCATCAATTGGATTATAGAAGGGCAATAGGTGCACACCTCCAAATACGCCGTGTAATGGGCCATTTAAAAGTGTGGTCAATGCGTTGATATCTTGACCAGTGATCCGATCAGCGTATGTGATCAATTGAACTTTATTCTTCATCATTGTGTGATTACCATGTTGAAACTTAATCGATTAAGATATATCTTTAACTAGCAAGTGAGAATTTACAAGTAATTTTTAATAATTTTACATACAAAAATCGTGGCTCACGTAATACTACAATAAGTAACTAACTGACTTATCGAGTGTTAACTGAGCATTTAACGAGGAAAAAGTACATGACAAAATCACACACACACGTAAGCAGCGATCCGTTGCAACAAATACGCTGGCTTACATATATGATGTTTTTTATGTTTGCCATGACTTCTGATGCGGTAGGCATGATCATACCCGAACTTATTAAAGAGTTTGGTTTAAGCATGACCCAAGCAAGCGCATTCCATTATGCACCCATGGCGCTAATTGCTTTTAGTGGATTGTTTTTAGGTTTTTTAGCCGACAGTTTAGGGCGTAAAACAACCATCATGCTGGGCCTTTTAATATTTTCAGCAAGTTGTTTTTTGTTTGCGTTTAGCACCAGCTTTGCCTTCTTTTTATTGCTACTTTGCTGCATAGGCTTAGCGATTGGTTTATTTAAAACAGGGGCGCTTGCGTTACTTGGTGATATTTCACATAGTAACGAAGATCACACTAAAACGATGAATAAGGTAGAAGGCTTTTTTGGCATTGGCGCCATTGTAGGGCCAGCTCTGGTGGGCATCTTACTGGTGCAAAATGTAAGCTGGACTTACCTGTACATTATTGCTGGTGTAATGTGTTTAATTCTCGCTTTCCTGGCGTGGCGTGCAGACTATCCGCCCGTTGTAAAAACCACCGCAAAGCCCACTTCGCTTGCCACCACCATGAAAATGATCAAAGATCCATATGCGCTCGGTTTTTCGCTGGCGATTGCCCTTTACGTAGCCACTGAGGTTGCTATTTATGTATGGATGCCTACGCTGTTAAAAGATTACACCGGCTCCTGGCCACTACTTGCAACCTATGCACTGACGATATTTTTTGTACTGCGTGCCGCAGGGCGATTTATTGCCGTATGGTTATTAAACCGCTATAGCTGGCAAGGTGTTATGGCCTATTTAAGCTTAGGTATTGCGCTGTGTTATGTCGGTACATTATTCGGTGGCGTTGATTGGGCTGTGAGTTTACTGCCACTTTCGGGGTTATTTATGTCGATGGTTTATCCCACTTTAAACTCTAAAGGTATATCCTGCTTTGCAGTGCAACAGCACGGTGCTGTGGCGGGGGTGATATTATTTTTTACCGCACTTTCAGCCGCGTTAGCGCCTTTATTTATGGGTATGATCAGCGATTACTTTGGCCATGTGCGTTACGGTTTTTACTTAGCTACGGGCTTTGCTGTGATTTTATTTTTAGCGATGCTGTTTAATTATTTTAAAGATCCATCAGCAACGGCTTTACAGCAAGGTAATCCTGTAACTGAGTAAAGCTATATTCTAAGACAATAAAAAATACTTTATAAATCAATGAATGAATAAAAAAAGAGCAAATTAAACACAAAATAATTTGCTTCTTGTAAAATATTTGTTATTTTTACTTAATCGATTAAGTGAAAATAACAAATCCAATTGGGTTCAACACAACGAGGCGTAACCATGACAACACACAACACACCTTTATATTTAATCAGTGCATTAGCACTTGCCGTAAGCCAAGGCGTACATGCACAGCAAGAAGAGCAAAATTCTCAAGTACAAGCTAACAAAGGTCTTGAAACAATCGTTGTAACTGGTGTACCACGTCGTACAACAATTATGGCATCAAGCGTATCTGTCAGTAGCTTGTCGCTTGAACAAGTTGAAGTGTCTACTCCTCGCTCAACCGCTGAGGCGTTTAGAATCATTCCGGGTATTCGCGCAGAATCAACCGGCGGTGAAGGTAACGCAAACATTGCTGTGCGTGGTTTACCTGTTGCATCTGGCGGTGCCAAATTTTTACAATTGCAAGAAGACGGTTTACCGGTACTGCAATACGGTGATATCGCTTTTGGTAACGCTGATATTTTTATGCGCTTAGATAATACCGTACACACTATCGAATCAATTCGTGGCGGCTCAGCATCGACTGCGGCAAGTAATGCACCTGGTGGCATTATTAACTTTATTTCTAAAAATGGTGAAAACGAATCAGGCAGCGTATCAACGACGCTGGGCCTCGATTACGATAGCGTCCGTACAGACTTTGAATACGGTACTTACTTAAGCGATAGCGTACGTTTTCATGTCGGTGGTTTTGTTCGCCAAGGTGAAGGCCCGCGCGAAACAGGTTACACAGCAAATAAAGGCGGGCAAATTAAAGCCAACCTAACCAAAGATTTTGAAAACGGCTATGTGCGAATTTATTACAAGCACTTAGATGATAAAAGCGTAGGTTACTTACCAATGCCAATGTATGCAAATGGTGATTCTACCCCTGGGTTTGACGCACAATCGGATACACCACACTCGGCATTATTTACAAAAACAGTGCGTCTAAACGGCGAAAACCAAATTAGCAGTGGCGATATTCGCGATGGTATGAACCCTAACTTTGACTCAATTGGCTTTGAAGCAGTATTTGACTTAGACAATGATTGGCGTATCGAAAACCGTTTTCGTAAATCCTCTGTAAGCGGTAACTTTAATTCACTTATTCCTGCACAAGTAGGCAGTGCAACGTCGATTGCAGAAAGTATTGGCGGCGTAGGTGCAACACTCAGCAATGCAAATACTGGGGCTGCATTTAATGACGATTTAGCCATGCGTATCCATACGTTTGACGTGACAATGAACGACTTTGACTCTATTGTGAACGACTTCAAACTGACTAAATCGCTTGATGACGACACCAGCATTACGTTTGGTTACTACGCATCAACGCAAAACATTGCCATGTCGTGGTTATGGAACTCTTACCTAATGGAACTTAAGGGTGACAATGCTGCCTTACTAAATGTGACCGCTGCCGATGGTACTGAGTTTTCTGAAAATGGTTTATACGCATACGGAACACCTTTTTGGGGAAGTGACTGTTGCCAGCGTGATTACGACACAGAATACGACACCCGCGCCCCGTACGTTGCATTTTCTACAAAACTTGGCGATGTAAGTATTGATGCAAGTGCCCGTTATGATAGTGGCGAAGCGCGCGGTAACTACGCAGGTGCAGTAACCTCTACAGTTGATATGAATCGCGATGGTGAAATATCCGTACCTGAACAAAATGTTGCAGGTATTGATATTACTAATGCCAGCCCAGTTAACTACGACTGGAACTACACCTCTTATTCAATGGGTGCTAACTATCAAATTGATCCAAGCCTAGCGACATTTGCTCGTATCAGTAAAGGCGGACGTGCAAATGCTGACCGACTTTTATTTGGTAAAGTGCGTGCAGATGGCTCGGTTGCGAAAGAAGATGCTGTAGATGAAGTTAATCAATATGAGTTTGGGGTTAAAAAACGTTTTGATTCCTTCTCTGTATTTGCAACTGCTTTTTATGCAGAAACGGAAGAGCAAAATTTTGAAGCCACTTCACAAAACTTTTTCGACCGTGAATATGAAGCGAAAGGGATTGAGATTGAATCAACCTACTTCATTGATGCCTGGGATTTTCGCGGTAACCTAACTTGGACCGATGCGGAAATTGTTAAAGATGCACTCACGCCTGAAGTGGTAGGCAATACGCCTCGACGCCAAGCAGATTTAATTTACTCACTAATGGCACGTTATAGCTACGAGAAAGGTGCAGCTGGTGTAAGCTTTATTGGTACTACCGATGCATACGCTCAAGACAACAACGACCTTAAATTTGCTGGTTACACCCAAGTAAATGGCTTTGTAAGCTACGATTTATCTGAAAACCTGAGCATCGCGCTTAATGTAAATAACCTATTCGATACAGTCGGTATTACAGAAGCCGAAGAAGGGTCTATTCCAGATAATAATATTATTCGTGCCCGCACTATTAACGGCCGTACAACGTCACTAACGCTTAAATACCTATTTAATTAACCGAGCCTTAGTGTTTTTAAGCGCTGAGTAATGTATGTTCAGCGCTTAAACCCCTGACATCCATTTACCTTGAATGACTCTCCCACTACTTTTGACCTAGCCCCGGCTAGGTTTTTTAGGATTTACAACATGACCAAATTACTTAGCCTTGGCGAGCTGCTTATTGATATGCTGCCACAAGATCCTCAAAACAGTGCTTATTTACCCATTGCTGGCGGCGCTCCTGCCAATGTAGCGGTAGGTTATGCCAAACTGGGCGGCAAAGCGGCTTTTTGTGGCGGTATGGGCGATGACTATTTTGCTACACAATTAAGCAATGCGCTTGCACAATACAATGTCAGCACTGAATACTTATTTACGATTAAAGGTTCCCAAACGGCAATGGTTATTGTCAGCTTAGATGAAACTGGTGAGCGCAGTTTTAACTTTTATCGCCACAATACCGCTGACTTACTGTTAACCTGTGATCATTTAGCACACATACAGTGGGAAGATTTAAGCACACTGCACTTTTGCTCAAATACGCTGACAGATAAAGCCATTGCAAACACCACTGTTAATGCCTTAAAGCTAGCTAAAAATAACCACAAGCTAATCAGCTTTGATGTGAATTTACGCTATAGCTTGTGGCAAAATAGCAATGACATTGAGCACAACATACACGCGTGTTACGCCTATTGCGATATCGTTAAGCTATCGCGGGATGAGCTAAACTTTTTGGCTGAGCAAACAAAGCAAGCACCTGATGATTACTTGCAATCTATTCTAGATACGGATGTTAGCTTGGTGTTTTTAACCGATGGTCCCGCGCCTGCCACCGTTTACCATAACGCATTTACGTTTACTGAAGCTGCACCAACTATTACTGCGGTTGATACCACCAGTGCGGGCGATGCGTTTATTGCCGGAGTGTTGTATTACTTAAATCATAATGATGAAGATGTATTGCTTATGGATAAACTCAACAAGCAGCAAATAGTAAAACGTGCTTTAAATTTCGGCCTTCGCTGTGGTGCAAAAGCCTGTTTAGCCAAGGGCGCATTTCCCGCATTACCAATTTTGGTTGATGTGATTTAAACGATTAAAGTAATGCCAGTCAATCAGTATTGACTGGCAGTAAACGACAGCAGCGCTTGGTATTTATAGTGTTTTATAAATACCCTACTCTTGTAGCCAATCAATTGCAGCCGTCGCATTTTCAAAATAGGCCATTTCACCTGATACAACGCGGTTGCCTATTTTCGCAATATTGGACTGCCATTTTTTATTGCCATATATAGCAACTTTTTTCAGCTCTTTATTATGCTTTATACCTAACTTTAAATCATCCCATGCGGCTCTAAAGCCACCGCCCTGAAACTCGATACTGTCAATGAGGACATTTATTATTGGCTGTTTTACTTGCGATAGGGCTGAATCAATCATCGGGGGAATGGTTTTATAATCTTCGTGAGTAAGCTTGCCAACTGCTTTTAATGTTAAGAAAAACTCACGGCCTGCGCCTTCAATATCAATAGATAAACCATGGTTTAAATGTGTCATAACTTAGTCTCATTTATACGTTAAGCTTTGAGCATACGTTAAATTAGATTAATAAATTATGAAGCGAATCAAAATACCGCAGGAAAACTAAAAAGTGAGCATTTGCTCACTTTTTTTATATAAGTTTTAAGGGTTTGCTAACCGAGAAATTTGCTTATCAACATCCGTTAAATGGCCTGTTTTAAGCCAGACTTTTGCGCCTTCACTGCCTGCTTTAGCATTAACTATGCTGTTTATGGGAACCCTTAACCAACTATTTTTTACAAGTGTATTCTCTTGTTCCTCAAGTGAACCTTGAAGTACTAACAACTCAGCCCCACCCGATGCATTTATTGCCATCTCGGCGTGCGCTTTAAAATGCAGTAAACTCACCTCTTCAAAGGCATCTTTGTACAAAGCGGTTATCGCTCTATGTTTGAACTTTGGATGTGCCACATTTTGCAGCAAATCCGTTTGTAAACGTACATGCTCTCTATCTTCTGGCTGAAACTGCCACAGTTTTACAAATATAACGCAGCCGTGTTCAGAGCCAGGGGTATGCTTTGATTCGAGCGGATTACGAATATAGGAGCCTTTAGGAAAATCACCATGCTCACTTGGAATAGCTATTTTCGCAAAGCCCTAGACGATATTAGTTGCTTTGAGCAAGCTATTTTCTAACAGCCATACCGTCACTTTGAAACTATAAAAAAAGCGAGCTTTGCAGCTCGCTTTTTAGATCATGGAAAAACGATAGTGTATTAAGCTATACGCACTTTATGTTTTGAATGCACAATAGCTAAGGTAATAAACCCTATAACAGCAACCACAAGACCAATCGGTTTACCTAAATCGCTTGATAAATTAAATCCTATTGCAGCGGTCATAATATATGAAAGCGTTACGGCTGAGGCTATTACCGCCGGAACACTGGCGATCCAGTGGAATGTGCCGCGATCAAATAAGTACTTAGTGGCAAGCCACAATACACTGGTTGATAACAACATATTTGAAAATGCAAAGTAACGCCAAATAACGGAGAAATCGAGCTTCGTCATAAAGTAGGCAATGGTCAAAATTGGCACTGCTAGTAATAACCGATTACGCAAACTTTGTGGAATATTAAACGCATCAACAACCGTTAAGCGCAGTGAACGAAACGCTGTATCACCCGATGTAATAGGGAAAACAGCAACTGCAATAATCGCCATAATACCGCCAAACACACCTAAGTAGCTATTCGCAATATGGTTAACAACTAACCCTGGTCCACCTAAATCCAGCATAGCTTTTAAGCCTGCATAGCCTTCTGGGAATGCGGCAATACCCGCCAGTGCCCATACACAACCTACAATACCTTCACACATCATTGCGCCATAATAAACCGGCCGCACGTATTTTTCGTTAGTTAAACAACGCGCAATAATTGGCGCTTGTGTTGAGTGAAAGCCACTAATTGCACCACAAGTAATGGTGATAAATAACAATGGCCAAGTTGGTAGACCATCTGGGTTTGGCTCTAAAAAGTCATGGGCATGATCGGCTTCAAAGTAAGCTAAAAAATCGCCTGCTACCGGTAAATGCGGCGCATTCATTAACAATGAAGCGGCAACGGCAACTGTCATTACAATCATTAACAAACCAAAGATTGGGTAAAATCTGGTAATAATTTTATCGATAGGAAGTAAGGTTGCTAAAAAATAATAAGCTAAGATAAGCAATACCCAAAAAGTGTTATCAGCTAAAAAAGTGTCTTTAAAAACATCTAAATTACTCAATAAGCCCGCTGGGCTCATAATAAAAACCACGCCCACAAAAAATAACAGCATGGCCGTAAATATCAGCATAAAGCCTTTAAATACAACATTGTAATATTTTCCTGCAATTTCAGGTAAGCTTTTACCATCCTCTTTAATACTCATTACACCTGAGTAAAAATCGTGTACAGCACCACCTAATACATTACCAAGTACAATCCATACTAAGGCAATTGGGCCATATAAAGCCCCTAAAATTGGACCAAAAATTGGGCCGACACCGGCAATATTTAAAAACTGAATTAAAAATGCACGCACCGGATGGATCGGTACGTAATCTACCCCTTCACTAAAGCGTTTTTGCGGTGTATCAATGGTGGCGTCCATACCGGCTTGTTTTTCTACAAAAGGACTGTAGAACTTGTAGCCTAATATTAAAATAGTCAGGCAGATAAAAAAGATGATCATAAGCACGTTTCTCTTTTTGTATTTGTATTATAGAGCGCGTTGTCGGCCGCTCCGAATTTCAAACTATGGATAATCGCTGAACGGTAGCAGGGCTAGGATAAATCTACAATACGACCTTCTGATAATGGTATTAAATACTTGGGTACAGAGTTTTTTACTGTGGAAATAATAAAAGGTAATAAAAGCGATTTTTAAACCGCTTTTCTAATTAAAAGTTAAATCACACGGGATCCATAAATTCATTTATTTGTTGATGACTCAGTAAAGGAGTTGCACCACTGCTTTGCGCAACCATAGCACCAACTGCGCAGGCAAAATCAACACTGTGCTGAGCATCATCACTGCTGCACAGTTGATATATAAGGGCACCTAAAAACGAATCCCCTGCCCCAACTGTATCAATCACATTGATTAAGTAGCCAGAGTTGTAATAGTTAACTCCCTTAATTGTAAGCAAGGCACCATGACGGCCTTTAGTTACACACAAGTACTCAGTATTTGTATGCTCTGCAATAAAAGCCAAATTTTGCTCTAGTGAGTGGTACTTACACCCCATCGCCTTGGCAATTTCATAAAGTTCATCATCATTGAGCTTTATAAAATCAGCCTTGTTCATCAATTCAATCAAGGCATCGAGTTTGTAATGCGGTGCACGTAAATTAACATCAAACACTTTAAAATTGGCAACTTCAAGCAATTGCTGCAAAGTAGTAAATGAAGGAGCGCTTCGTCCAATTAAGCTACCAAATACAAATACATCGTCTGTGGCTACTTTGTTTAATAATGTATCTGTTAGGGCGATATTATCCCATGCAGTATCAGCCACAATGTCATAACTAGCACTACCACTACTATCGAGAGTAACCTCAACGGTACTGGTCGCTTTATCATTATTTAGCGCAATGTAGTCACAACTGACGCCTCTTGCAGCTATTTCACCGAGTAATTCACTGCCAAGATCATCGTTACCCACCGCGCTAATCATGTCTGCTTTAATACCCAGTGCATTTATGCGAACACACATGTTTAAAGGTGCACCGCCTAATCGTTTACCTGAGTCAAAGCAATCCCATAAAACTTCGCCAAAACAGCTAATATGTAATTCACTCGCCATTTTTTGATTTATTAATACGCTCATTTTTATTTACCCTTTGCAGCTAAAGTTGCAGCCATTACATCTTTTATTTGACTGTTAGGTGCATAAATTGCGGCTATAGCATGGGTATACTGGCTGATAAATTTTTCATTATTAGCTAAGTCACCAAAAAGGCCTTCAAGTTCTATAAATGATGTTGGTTTTGTCGTGGTTAACTTAGCAGCGGTGCTGAGTTCTTGAGCCATATCATCATGAATTTCAAGTGTTTCACCTTGCTGATTCACACCTTTATCACTGTATAAACACCAGCTTGCAACCACTAATGCAGCCAATGAAATATCGCGATTAAGCGCAAGATTATCACTAATTGTTGCGATTAAAAATTTAGGGAGTTTAGCTGAGCTTTGCGAACATATGCGCGCGAGGCTGTCTTTAATGTTAGGGTTAGCAAAACGCTCAATTAACGTATCTTTGTAACTATCGATATCAATACCGGGAAGCGCGTCTAACAATGGCGTTACTTCTAAGTCCATAAATGCACGAAGGTATTGAGCAAATAAAGGATCTGACACCGTTTCGTCAATGGTACTAAAACCGTGTATTTCTCCGAGCAACCCCAGCACTGAATGACCGGCATTTAACAAACGAATTTTCATTTTTTCAAATGGTGTTACATCGCTAACAAACTGCGCGCCAACGTTATCCCAATTAGGGCGGCCATTACTAAACGTGTCTTCAATCACCCACTGAGAAAAAGATTCACAAGTAATTGGCCAACCATCGGTGATGCCATAAGCTTTCGTCACATAATCAATATCAGACTGCTTAGAAATGGGTGTAATGCGGTCAACCATTGCATTAGGAAAGGCCACATGTTGCTCAATCCACTGAGCTAATTCAGCATCTTGTTGATGGGCAAAGGCTAATAACATTTTACGTGTAACAAGGCCGTTATGTTGAATGTTATCGCATGATTGCACTGTAAACGCCGCTAAACCTTGCTTTTTTCGAAGTTTAAGTGCCGCAGTTATATAACCAAATGCCGTGATAGGCTGAGCCGGGTTCTCAATATCATGCACAATATCGGGATTAGAATAATCAAACTCACCGGTTGCAGGGTGAAAATTGTAGCCGCCTTCTGTAATGGTTAAAGACACAATTTTTGTCTCTGCGTGCGCCATTTTTTCAATAACGGCTTGCTTGTTTTCAGGAGCAAACAAAAACTCTACCATAGAACCTATTACCGAGTTATCAACCCGACCATTTGGGTGCCTGATAGTGAGCGTATATAGGTTATCTTGTTTAGCTAGAATATCGCGTAAACCTCGATTTGCTTCTAATAAGCCAACGCCACAAATACCCCACTGTTCGTTGCCAGGGATTTTAAGTAACTCATTAATATAAGCTGCTTGGTGCGCTCGGTGAAAGCCACCTACTCCAATATGCACGATACCCGCTTTTACTTTGCTGCGGTCATACGTTGGCACATCAACATTACTTGGTAAGGTTGTTATACTGTTTTGATTTAGCTCAACAATGTGAGCTTGAGTGTGTTGTAATTGGGTCATACTGTTATTGCCTTACTAAACAAAATTACGATGCTGTGTTTAATGCTTTGTGGCGCTTTAACGACCAGTAAGCAGTTGCAAAATAAAGGAGCGTACAAATGAAGCACACGATTTCAAAAAGTGATTTGTTATTTTTATAAGTGCTCATTGTGTCGCTAAAAAACATCACTTGGCTGGCAAAAATAAAAATAGTAATTAACGATAATGTTGATACCGCATTTAAAGCTTTCGTAAACATTGATGAATCAGTGACAGCAGGAGAAAGCGTTTTAGCTGCTGCTTGCTGATACACTTTAATTGCTTTTAACTCTTGTTCCTCTGCAATAATGGCATCGCTGTAATCTTCATCAGCGCCATACTTTTTAGCTAAAACGGTGTATATAACAATAGTAAATAACCAAGTAGGAATAAATAAGTAATAAAACGACATGATATCGAGGGCATTTAAACCAAAACCAAATACCAGTGCAGCAGCCCAAGATGCAATAGCTGGCACACTGCGAGTAATATTTTTATATTTTACCCAATAGCGCGTTAAACCAATTTTTGGAAACAATACGTGCTCGGCAAAAACAATTCCCCCTACAGGCACCACAATTAGACCTGCATAAGTTAACAGCGGTAGCATTTGTGAAAACACAAACGGAAAGCAAGCTATAATAACGGTTACTACACCTACAATCGCAGTGGTGCGTTCACGGGACTGGTTAGTAAAAATAGATTGTGCAGCGAGGCCAGCACGATAAAGGTTAGCATTTGCGGTAGTCCAACCAGCCACTATAATAATAACAAAGCCAGTCCAGCCAAGTGCATGATAGGCCACATCACCTGGATCAAGAGTTGAAATGGTAGTTTTCAGTAATACCGCAGCACCCGCTCCCATAATACCTGCAGAGATCCACGCTATATAATGACCAAAAAACATGCCCACGCCAGAGAACAAACCATAACTTTTACGTTTAGCAAATCTAAACACCGCCATATCAATTAAGCCAAAGTGAGTAATTGAATTAGCAGCCCATGCAAAACCAATAACTTCAAATAAACCAATGCCTTTTTCGCCATCAGCATTTGTACCACTCCATATTGAGGCATCCCCAATGGTGATAAAATCGCTAAAACCCGTTAATGAGGTTGAGCCTAAAACATAATTTGATAACTCAGGAAAAAGCGCAAACGAGCCACCAACAAAAATGACAAATAACCAAGGCGCACATAGTTTTGAGAAATCAGCCACAGTAGAAAATCCATACATGGCAACAAACACCACTATAGAGCCAACAGCTAACACAATTGCGACAAACCAAAAGCTATTTGGATACCAATTTAACTGGGCGGGTATATCAAATAGAAACCTGACCGCAGTGGATGAAACGGTGATCATGGCGGCAGAGATAACACTAAATATGACCACATTGGCCCAGTTATAGAGCTTGGTCATTGAGTTACCCGCTATTTTATTCAGGTAGTTATACAAACTTAATCGGGTCTCTACAGCAATCGGCGCAGTAAGCAACCACCAAGAGCACATGGCTAGTAAATTACCAATGAGTAAACCAAGTAGTATATCAATCGTTGAAGCACCTAATGCCACAAACGTAGCACCAATTACAAATTCAGTTGCCGCTACGTGTTCACCTGCAAAAAGTCCTGCAAAGTGTTTCCAACCATGGAGTTTATGTTGAGCAACGGGTAGTTGCTCTTCATTAACCTCACTATAATTAGGTGTGTCTTGATGTGTTGTCATTATCACTTCCTATGCCTGTACAATTTATTCGTACCCTTGTTCGAATATCAGCACTGACGGGGTTATTAATTGTTATGAAATACTTTTAAGAATTTGTTCAGCCGTATATTCGTTGGTGATCAACGCGTTAATCAGCTTACCTTTTAAGGCACTTGTTATTGCTGTGACTTTTTCTGGCCCCGCCGCAATGCCAAATACAGGTTTTATCGCATTAACTTGCAGTGGTGCACTGAGTAAACACTCGGTAAGCTCGTTATTAATAAGCTTACCGTTTGCATCATATAGCCAACTCACAACCTCACCTGCTACGCCTGCATCTTGAAATGATTGCAATTGTTCTGTTTCAATAAAGCCATCCATTAATAGCGGCGAGTTTTGTGTCATATGACCGATACCGACAAACGTTGCATCAGCGTTGGCAGCTAAATTAAAGATATTTTTAACTGGCGCTAAGTCTTGCAGTAGATGTTTTTGTGCTTGCGTTTGTGCAAGTAACGGCAAAGGAAGAGGAAAGTGTTTAGCGTTCACACGATTGGCCATACTCACTACAATATCAAATTTGGAGGCTGAGCCATCTTGCATCATATTGCCCACAATCGAGACTAATTTATGCTGCTCGCACTCCATATTAGGTAGTTCATCTATGCACGCTTTTAATGAACGCCCAGTACCAAAGGCAAGTATTTTTGGCTGTTTTGATTTTAAGTAACGCTCTAAAATTTTAGCGCCACTTTGGGCAAGACCATAAGTAGAATTGATGTCTGTTGGATCGCTTGGAGCAATTTCACACTCTAATAAATTAAAAGCACTCTTAAGTTGTTCTGCCAATTCCATACAGCGTGTAATGGGATGATCTAATCGAACTTTAATTAAGCCTTCGCTGACAGCAAGCGCAACCAATCGCTGTGCTGATTGACGAGACACATCTAACTTTTGTGCAATCTCGTCTTGAGTATTTTTAGCAACATAGTAAAGCCACGCCGCACGAGCTGCATCTTCTAATTTTTTTAGTTCACTGTTTGATTTTTGATTCATAATAATGACTTGTGTGTGAGTGTTGGGTAAGTAGTAAAAAACGAGTCCCAGTGCGAAAGTAACGCCACATCAGGGAAGTTTATATGTACATGATTAATGCCTTTATCTAAGTGCTGGCCGCCAAAATAGTGCATAACCTGCATATTTGCGTTGATAGCAGCTTGAATACCCGCACTGCTATCTTCAATCACTAAACAATTAGCAGGTAACACGCCCATTTTTTTTGCTGCATGTAAGAATAAATCCGGTGCAGGCTTTCCTAAAGACACCTCTTCACTGGTAAAAATATGCTTAAACAAAGAGTCAAATTTTACGGCACTTAATGCTTTTTGTGTTCGTTGTAAGCTACTGCTAGTCGCAATGCAAAAAGGGACATTCAAATTTAAGAGTATATTTTTAATACCTGCTGTTGGCTGTAAATGCTCAACAAACATAGTAACTAGAGTGTGTCGATACTCACTCTCAAATTGGGCAGGCAAATCAACGCCAAAAACTGATGCTATTTTTTCGCTGACTGATTTAAAACTACACCCTAGAAAATGTTGCTGGACGTAATGCGCGTCTATATTGATATTTAAATCACTCAGCATATCTATTAATACACGGGCACTGAGCACCTCACTATCAATAACAACACCGTCACAATCAAAAATAACTAGATCTATATTACAGCCCATTTGCCACCTTTTAGTGCAATTAAATTAACAACTCACCAGCTTGGGCATTAGCCCGCTGAATGGGCATATTCTCTTTTACACGTAAAAATGTCAATAAAAAGTGAATAGGTAATGCACCAAGATGAGGTTTATCGTCGTTTTATGAAATAAAAGCCTCTGATTTCAAAGTACTTAGCATCGGTCACTATACTTAGGTCTAATAACTAGCAATTAATTTGACACAGTCATTCAAAATACAAATCGCACCAATCTAAACAATCAATTTTACCGAACATAAAGCTTTTCATACACTGGGCTCAGCTAAAACGCTTGCATGGCGCAAGCGAGTAAATTACATGAGGTCAACACATGAATACTCAATTAAACAACAGCAACAATAAATCGACTCTTACACTAAGTGCACTTGCTCTAGCAATGGTATTACCTGCAACGGCTGCCACAACTTTGACAAAAGATAACGGTGCACCAGTAGGTGATAACCAAAATTCCATCACTGCGGGTGAGCGCGGCAGCGTGTTACTTGAAGATGTACAGTTAATTCAAAAGCTCCAACGCTTTGCTCGTGAGCGTATTCCTGAGCGTGTAGTACATGCACGCGGTACAGGCGCACACGGCGTGTTTGTAGCAAGTAAAGAGTTAGACGACTTAACGATTGCAGCACCGTTTAGTGAAGCTGGCAAAGAAACTGAGGTGTTTGTACGCTTCTCATCTGTTATTCATTCTAAAGGCAGCCCTGAGACGCTGCGTGATCCACGTGGTTTCGCAACCAAGTTTTATACTGATGAAGGCAACTGGGATCTAGTGGGTAACAACCTCCCCGTGTTCTTTATTCGCGATGCGATTAAATTTCCAGACATGGTGCACTCTTTAAAGCCATCTCCGGTTGATAACATTCAAGATCCTAATCGCTTTTTTGACTTTTTCTCCTATGAGCCAGGCGCAACGCACATGTTAACCTGGGTTTACAGTGATTACGGTACACCGGCAAGCTTACGTAAAATGGATGGCTGGGGCGTACATGCATACAAAATGATTAACCAAGCAGGCGATGTGAAATACGTTAAGTTTCATTGGGTAAGCCAACAAGGTATAGATAACCTTGATGCCAAACAAGTGGCTAAAGTGCAAAGCCAAGACTTCCAACATTTAACTCGCGATTTATACGCTGAAATAGGTAAAGGCAACTTCCCAAAATGGGATCTGTACATCAAAACACTTGATCCGTCGCAACTTGATGACTTTGATTATAACCCGTTAGATGCCACTAAAATGTGGTTAGATATCAAAGAAACAAAAGTCGGCACTATGACTTTAAACCGTATGCCAACTAACTTCTTCCAAGCGACGGAACAAGTTGCAATGGCACCGGCTAATATTATCCCTGGGATTGAGCCATCTGAAGACCGCTTATTACAAGGTCGCGTATTTTCATACGCTGATACGCAAATGTATCGTTTAGGTGCGAACCATCAGCAACTGCCTATTAACCGTGCAAAAGTTGCGGTGGCTAATTACAACCAAGACGGCGCAATGAATTATGGTAACACCACCAGCAACGTGAACTATCAACCAAGTCACGAGCATGTGAGTGAAAACCCAATTGCCCGTAGAAGCCAAACGCAGCTGCAAGGCTATGTACAACAAGCTGCGATTAAAAAGCCACAAAACTTTGCTCAAGCCGGTGTGCTTTACCGTAGCTTTTCGAAACAAGAGCGTACCAACTTGATCAATAACTTAGCTGGTGATTTGGGTAAAGTACAAAACAGCGATGTTAAACACAAAATGCTCAGTCACTTCTACAAAGCGGATAGCGAATACGGCACGCGTTTAACTAAAGCTGTAAACGCTGATATTAAAATGGTTAAACAGCTGGCAAGCAAACTATAGCATTCTGCCCACTATTTATGAGGAAGGACGTTCCTTCCTCTTTTTTACAGGACATTCATATGCGTAAACTATTAATCATGCTTATTGCCATTTTTGGCCTTCAGGCTGTTGCTGATGAAACGCCAAGTAATGACGCGCAATCACGTTACGACAACCTACTCGCCTATTACTTTGCAGCGGCACGCACTGACGATCAAGAAGTAATCAAGCAATTCGTATCTGCCGGTATCCCTATCGACAGCTCTAACGACAAAGGTTACACAGCGTTAATGATTGCCACCTACCACGGTAATAATAACACGGTGAATTCGCTATTAAATTTGGGCGCAAACGCGTGTCTAGAAGACAAGCGCGGTAACACAGCACTCATGGCGGCTATTTTTAGAGGTGAGTTTAGCATTGCCAAAACCTTAGTAAGCCTTGATTGCGATACTGCACATAGCAACAAAGCAGGGCAAACAGCTGAGCAATTTGCACAAACTTTTGGTCAACAAAAGGTACTTGATTTACTCGCACAGGTTAAAAAATGATAACTGTTCTTAAAAAGTGATGCGCCCTTTGTATAAGGGCCGTATTACTTTTTATAACTTCAATAACTCTGTTGAAAATCTTTAACACTTCCCCCTGAGCAACTAATTTCAATAAACTAAAAAATCAGCCAACTCAGTAATTGACCTTTCGGTCAATAAAGCTACAATCAATCAACAGCTTAAACATATACACTCAATAATGACCACACAAATAAAGCCAAATAAAAAAGAAGTCACGCGAGAAAGAAACCAAAAGCTCATTTTAAATGCTGCCGAACAATTGTTTTCTCAGCTTGGCTATGAAGGTGCCAGCATGAGTATGATTGCTACAGCAGCGCAAGTGCCCAAAGCCAATATTTTATATTACTTTAAAAGCAAAGATGGCCTTTATGAAGCTGTCATAGATCGCATCATTGCCCACTGGAACTTAGGCCTCGATAATGTAACGGCTAATGATGACCCCGCAACTGTGCTTTATAACTACATAAAAAGCAAAGTTATACTGGCAATCAACGAGCCTCTTCAGTCGCGCTTATTTGCCAGTGAAATACTGCGCGGCGCGCCCTATTTGCAAAACTATTTTAGAACCAACACTCGCCCTTGGGTTAAGCAAAAGGTTGATGTGTTTCAGGCATGGATGGACGCAAAAAAAATAGACGCTATCGGCCCATACCATTTGCTATTTACTATCTGGGCAACCACCCAGTATTACGCTGACTTTCAAAGTGAAGTGTTATTGGTCATGAACAAACTAGAATATGACGAGACAGATGTGGCACACATTACGCAATCAATTGCCCACATTATTTTAAAAGGCATTGGTCTTAAAGTACCAGAGCAAAGTAAGGCATAAACCATGAATAACTTTACTACCCCTGATCTTTACGACGATCACCGCAACAATGTACAAGTCGCTGACAGTGGCTTACGCCATTTTGGTAAAAAGACCACATTCTGTGGCCAAGCAGTAACAGTTACCTGCCCCGAAGACAACTCATACGCCGCTAATATTCTTCACGAAAATGGCCAAGGAAAAGTCTTGGTGATCGACGGTTTCGCCAGTAAACGGTTTGCCTTTATAGGCGACATAATGGCAGAGCGTGCTTTAAAAAATGGTTGGGAAGGTATCGTTATAAATGGCTGTTGTCGCGATATAGAAATACTCGCGACCATGGAACTACCCGTTATGGCGCTAGGCTCTACCCCTCGCAGTACACTAAAACGAGACTTTGGTGACAAAAATCAAGCCATTACCATGTTAAGTACAACAATCAATCCTAGTGATTGGCTTTATGCTGATGTAAACGGTTTAATAATTAGTAAAGTACCGTTATTTTAAACATTTCATTTCAAAAAATATTTATAAGCAAAACCAAATTAGTGCATAGTTGCACCAAGTTGGTTTGTTTTCATGGCTAATTCTGCGCTCACTAAAACCGTTAATTATTAAAAAATTGGCTTTCACCCCAACAAAGCTGACCGAATGGACAGCTTTTGTTTTTTTGGCATCTCTCTTGCTTAGCTTTTAATCAACAATATAAACAAACCGATTAAAAAGCGAACTTAGCTCTGTTAAATAAAATAATAACGTTAGCAGTAAGCAAAAAATAATAAAACATCGCCTTTTTGATCACCCCCTAAATCTGGCCGAATAACCATTTGGTCAGATTTATTTCATAACGAGTGGTGAAATGAGTACCAAACAAAATAATAAACATAACGGTATCTTTTGCGACCATGGCCCTAAAGCATGGCAAACACATAGCCAAGGGCGACTAAAAAACCAACGTCTGGTTGTAAAAGATGTATTTGCAATAAAAGGCGAGCTTAATAGTGCAGGAAACCCAAGTTGGTTTAATACAGCAACCCCTGCAAAACACACTGCAAGCGCAGTTACAAAACTTATGGATGCAGGCTGTAACTTTATAAGTTTTACCCATACTGATGAACTAGCCTATAGCTTAGAGGGCAATAACATCCATTATGGAGCAGCGCAAAATCCCAAGCTTTTAGGTCATGCTTGTGGTGGCTCTAGTATGGGCTCAGCCGCGGCTGTGGCCGCAAACTTAGCAGATATAGGCTTAGGTACTGATACTGGCGGTTCGATTAGAATACCAGCGAGTTATTGTGGCTTATTTGGGATTAGACCCAGTCATGATGTAATTGCAAAAGACGCGCTAATACCGCTGGCCCCTGAGTTCGACACAATAGGCTGGTTTACACAAGATGCTGAGCTATTAAGTGAGGTTGGCGATACCCTATTACCACAACAAGCTATTCAGCCTGTAACTACATTAGTTATTTGTGAGCCATTGTTTGAGCTTGTTGAGCCCAGTTTGCAAGCACCACTCAATCAGCTATTAGCAAGGGCAAAACCACACTTTAGCCAGCATAAAGATTTTGTATTACCAACTAAAACTTTGTTAAGCGAGCTGGCCGACACCTTTAGAATATTACAAGGGCGTGCTATTGCAAAAACCCACCGAGACTGGCTTGAGCAATCAGAGCAAACGCTTCAGTTTGCGCCAGCTATTGCTGCGCGTTTTAACATGGCGCTCGCTTTAACGGCAAAAGAAGAACAAGAAGCAAGACAAATACAAACTCAGTGGCAAACTATAATTGCTAAAAACTTAAATTCAAACGCCTGTTTGTTTTTGCCATCAAGCCCCACAACCGCACCTAAATTAGGCGCCGACACCAGCGCTTTACGTATGCAAATAATGACGTTAACGGCAATTGCAGGCTTGAGCCGATCGGCACAAGTGCATTTGCCATTGGCCAATTTAGAGAATGGTCACCCTTATGGATTTTCATTAATGATGAGCCATGGTAACGATAAAAGTTTACTTGCCTGCGTTAAATATTTAGCCGCACAATTTTAACAGGACCCACTTGCATGAGCACACACAATATTGCATTCACCGCGCCGCATTTTGCCGCTACAGAGGCTGGCACATTAATTTTAAAACAAGGCGGTACAGCAACCGAAGCAATGGTAGCCGCGGCCGCCGCAATTAGCGTTGTTTACCCCCATATGAATTCGATTGGCGGCGACAGCTTTTGGCTAATCGATAACCCCAATCAACGGATCCCCACTGCCATTGATGCGTGTGGCCGCGCAGCGAATGATATTAGCGCTTATGACAATTTATCACAGGTGCCTGAACGCGGTGGACTAAGCGCATTAACCCAAGCGGCTACACTGCGCGGCTGGCAACAAGCACTTGCACTCGATAAACATGCAGCACTTGAACTCAGTGATATCTTAGCGCCAGCAATCGAGCTTGCCCGCAGCGGTTTTACAGTCACTGCTAGCTTGCAAGCAGGCTGCGAAAAATTAGCTACAGTAGCAAACAGCAACGATGCCTTTAAAAACTTATTCATCCCCAATGGTAAGCCTTTACAAGCCGGGCAACATTTTAAAAATCCAAAGCTTGCAGATACCTTTGCGCACCTTGCTAAAAATGGCTTAAATGCATTTTATCAGGGTGAACTTGCCAACTCTTTTGCTGGTGACTTAAGCAAAGCCGGAAGCCCTATTACGCTACACGATATAAACCAAACTCAAGCAAGCGTGGTAACTGCACTTAACGCTAATCTCTCGGGAATAGAGTGTTATAACTTACCCGCTCCAACGCAAGGTGTTCATTCACTGCAAATAATTGCTGCGGTTAATAAATTAAAACATTTGGCTAAAACACCAGCCGATTGGACTCACTTAATTGTTGAGGCAACAAAACAAAGCTTTGCGCAGCGCCCTGCTCTTTGGGCTGATCCACAGGCACTTGGCGGTGCTTACAAAAATGCCTTAACTGATACACGCTTAACTGAGCTTGCCAATAATATTGATATGAACAAAGCCCAGCAATGGCCATTTAATGCCGAGCCTGGAGATACTGTATGGATGGCAGCAAGAGACAAAAACGGTCAACTGGTGAGCTTTATACAAAGTGTCTATTGGGAGTTTGGCAGCGGCATATTGATGAGCGAAGGCGGCTTTGTATGGAATAACCGCGGGCTAAGTTTTAATTTAAACAATAATGATAACAACGCCCTCGCTGCGAACAAAAAACCTGCGCATACTTTAAATCCTGCTATGGCCAAATTTCCCGATGGTCGGCGCTTAGCCTACGGCACCATGGGCGGTGAAGGTCAACCGCAAACACAAGCTACCGTGTTTGCAGGTTACGCATGGCGTGGCAAATCTATCAACCAAGCAATCAGTGATGCTCGCTGGTTACTGGGCCGAACCTGGGGTGATACTAGCAGCAATTTAAAAATTGAAGAAAGCTTAGCTGCTGAGATTAAAAATGAATTAAACCAACGCCAACACGATTGGGTGAGTGTTGCCAACAACAATGAAATGATGGGCCATGCAGGCGCTATATTAGATGCTACCAACAACCTTGAAGCCGCAACAGATCCTCGTTCAGATGGCCGAGCAATAGTAACTACAGCAGGAATATCATGTCAGAAATAATTAATCAATGGCCGATTATTGCGGCCCTAATCGCAACCGGAATATTTGCCGGTATTTTAGCGGGGCTATTTGGTGTTGGCGGCGGCATTGTTATTGTGCCTGTTCTGTATTTTTTATTGCAAGGTTTTGCTGTTAGCCCTGAATCGGCCATGATGATAGCAACAGCAACATCACTTGCGACCATTGTGCCTACGTCAATTTCATCGATTCGATCGCATCATTTAAAGGGCAATATTGATGTTGCATTAGTTAAATTTTGGGCCCCCTTTATTTTAGCTATGGCAGTCATTGGCAGTTACTTAGCACACTCTATTCGTGGCAATGCATTGGTACTTATGTTTGCATGTATTGCCATTTTAGTGAGCTTAAATATGCTCTTTAGAGCAGGCGCTCCCGCTTTGGTCAATCAATTACCAGGGAAATTTGGCCAAGCTATTATGGCAAGTGTTGTGGGTGGGTTATCAGTCATGATTGGCATAGGCGGCGGCACAATTGGCGTGCCTTTGTTAAATGCATTTAATGTTCGCGCTCACGTTGCAGTTGGCAGTGCTGCAGTATTTGGCTTGCTCATTGCTCTTGCGGGTGTAATTACCTTATTAAGTATTGGCACTATGCCAACCGATGCTCCCCTAGGCACTTGGGGTTTAGTTAACCTGCCTGCCTTTTTTCTGATCATTCCGCTGACTATTTTGTTTGCGCCCATTGGCGTAAAAATAGGCAGTAAGCTGGATCAACAACAATTAAAACGCGCCTTTGCCATTGTGCTGATGATCACAGGTATTCGTATGCTTATTCAAACTCTTGGAGCATAAACATGTTCAATAACACGCAAATTCAAACTTTAAACCCACCGCAACGCTTATTAATGGGGCCTGGGCCAATTAATGCCGACCCTCGTGTATTACGAGCCATGTCAGCACAACTTATTGGTCAATATGACCCTGTAATGACCGGGTTTATGAACGAAACCATGGCACGCTACCGAGAAGTATTTAACACCAAAAATCAATGGACCATGCTAATAGATGGTACCTCTCGGGCAGGTATCGAAGCCGTGCTTTGCTCTATTTTACGCCCTAACGATAAAGTGCTGGTGCCGATTATGGGCCGTTTTGGTCACTTACTTGCTGAGATTGCAGAGCGTGTAGGAGCAAAAGTACACACCATTGCAGTGCCTTGGGGTGAAGTATTTACACCTGAGCAAATCGAAAAAGCGATTGTCGATGTAAAACCACAGGTGCTCGCTATGGTACAAGGTGACACCTCAACAACCATGAACCAGCCACTTGAATACATCGGCGATATTTGTCAAAAACACGATGTACTATTTTACTGTGATGCCACCGCTTCGATCGTCGGTAACAAACTACCTGCAGATGAATGGCAACTCGATGCACTGTCTGTGGGTTTACAAAAATGTTTGGCCGGTCCGTCGGGATCTGCACCTGTAACATTGAGCGATAAGTGTGCCTATTGGATCCAAAAACGTAAAAAAGTCGAAGCGGGCATTCGTACTGCTGATCATAAAGATGGCAGCGAGCCTTTTGTTCGCTCTAATTATTTTGATTTAGGCATGATCATGAATTACTGGGGTGAAGAGCGTTTAAACCACCACACCGAAGCCACCAGCATGCTGTATTGCGCGTCTGAATGTGCACGCATTGTGATTGAAGAAGGTATAGATAACTGTGTTACACGACATAAATTACACGGCGATGCCATGCTCAGCGGTATTCAAGCTCTAGGTTTAGATGTGTTTGGTGACTTAAACCACAAAATGAATAACGTGTTGGGGGTTTATATACCACCTGGGATCAACGCAGATCATGTTCGTGGACAAATGCTAACCGACTTTGGTATCGAAATTGGTACTTCGTTTGGCCCTTTGCACGGCAAAATCTGGCGTATCGGTACAATGGGTTATAACGCCCGTAAAGACGCCGTACTGCAAACTCTTGCAAGCTTAGATGCATGCCTGCACGCCAATGGCTATAAAGGCCCCAAAGGCGAAGCAGCTCTGGCAGCTCTTGCTCATTATAAATAAAAATCAAGGACTAGCATGACATCTGTAAGCCCACAATACAGCCCTTTATTAGCCAAAGAACTGGCGCAAAGCCACGCAAAGCGCTCATTAGAGCGCTGTAAAATACTCAGTACACTGTCGCAAATGCAAGAGGGAATTCATCGCGAGTATTTATCAAAACAGCATAAAGAATGTAACCGTGTTACTGCAACATGGATGAGTGATGCGGGTATGCAAACATGGCAAGATGAGGTGGGTAATTTATGGGGCCGTTTAGAGTCAACTGATCCGAATGCCAAACGTTTAATTATTGGCTCCCACCTAGATACGGTGCCCAATGCTGGCGCATACGATGGTATTTTAGGTGTGCTGTTAGCGATTGAAGTTGCCGCACTTGCTCACAAACTTAAACTCGAGTTACCTTTTCATTTAGATGTAGTGGGGTTTTGTGATGAAGAAGGCACGCGCTTTGCCACCACTTTAATTGGCTCAAAAGCATTGGCTAATGAGTTTGAGCCACAATGGCTAAATATTGAAGATACAAGCGGAGTCACAATGCGCCAAGCCATGCTTGATTTTGGCCTAACCCCTGATGACTTCACAAAAGCCGCATTAAATAAAAACCAGCTACTCGGCTATTGGGAAACCCACATTGAGCAAGGCCCTGTACTTGAATCAGTTAACCAAGCATTAGGCGTGGTAACCGCTATTGCCGGTGCCAAACGCGCCATGATCAGCTTAACGGGGCAAAGTGGTCATGCGGGAACAACCCCGATGAATTTACGCCAAGACTCATTAGCCGGCTGCGCAGAACTGACACTGGCAATTGAGCAACTTGCAAAACATGCTAAAAATGGGGAGGTGGCTACCGTTGGTCAAATACATGCCCGCCCAGGAGCCACAAATGTCATTGCCGGTACAACCACGATAAGCCTAGATGCACGAGCACAAAATGATCAAGACTTAACTAATCTACTCGCCGCGATACAAAGTAGCGCTGAGCAAATAGCAAAGCAGCGTAATTTAACCCTCGATTGGCAATGGACTCACGCGGCCGATGCGGTTGCCTGCGATGAAAAAATTCAACAGTTATTTGCAAGTGCCTGTAAGTTTAATCAGCAAGCATCCCCTGCTTTAGCTTCTGGTGCTGGCCACGATGCCATGGCAATCGCCGCTATTTGCCCGGTTGGTATGTTATTCATACGCAGCCCCGGTGGTATAAGCCATCACCCAGCAGAAGCTGTAATTGATGACGATGTAACCAAAGCGCTGAGTGTTTTGTATAGCTCGCTGGTGCTTTATGTAAAAAAGCTAAATAGCTAAAGAAAGCTCCGCTTCCTCCTTAGTTGAGGGCGAGGCTAATTTTTAATCCCTTTGACTTCAAAGTAGCGTAAAATAAAACCTCATAAGTGTGAGGCTTGGCGCTATAATCTTATTTACTCAATGATTTTTCAGCAATTATTTGTAACTCTAAAATATTATTTTCATCACAATTACCTACTAATTGAGCCGGTAATATAGAAATATATCAGCCAAAGCATTCGCTAATTCAACCTTGTCGGTGGCTCTAATTTCTAATAATGTAAGCCTCAGCATAGTTAAAAGTACATCTCTAGATGGTATATTAGCTTTTATATTATTTCGCTCATTATAAATACCTATATCCACCTGACGGATCATCACTTGTAGGTGGGATTGGGTAACTCGTCAACAGGAATTTCTGTTTTCCATCCATGCTTTTTTAGCTTCATTAACTCTAGTGTTGCCATCATAAACCTTATTTCCCTTAACCGTAACTTTGTCACTTTGATATCCACGGAGGGAAAACCAAGTTAAAGTGTCAGAGCTAGTAAAGATTAAAAATGGTTGACTGACAAAAAGAAAGGCCTGACTTATTATTTGCTATTATTTGTATTTGGACCGTTAAATCGCTAGCTTGTTACTCTTCAATGATGCTGCGTCCCTCCTCCGGGCTACGTGTTTTTCTCATGGTTACCCCCTATTAAAACTTGGAAATAGCCTAATGGATTTGACGAGTTATTAGCAGGTCCACTTTACTAGAAGCTTACAAACAAACTTGAAAGCTTTTCGAAAACATTGATTAGAAATAAAACACTAAAAGGGTTCTGGAACGGGAAATGTTTGATAGGAAGAGGTAGTAAGGTCTACTGACTAAACCGCGACTGAAGTTGCATTGAATGGACTACACATATATGTAGAGCTTATGGGGGAAGTGATTTAGTTACCACTTCCCTTTGGATTATTTAATAAAGTACTGTAGCTCGTCTTGCTCATCACGAGAAGTCGATGAGCTATAAGGCCAAACATCGAATTTTTGGCTCGAATATTGGATTAAGGATGCACCTTGATATGTATATGAGTTGTTTCTTGAGGACTCTGAATCAGCTAAAATTACAAGTGAATAATCAAGGTCACTAACTCCACAGCCAGTACCTTCATAATGCCATAATGTACCATAATCATAGATAAGTGGAATATTATCTAACTCATCTATCATGCTCGGTGTTCTACAATCGGAGTCATTGATAGTCGAAGTTAATAGCACTGATACTTGCTGATGCTCATCTTTGAACATGAACCCAGTTGACATTGATTCTCTTAGCGCTTGCCATTTTTCAGTTTCCATTACACCAAAATCGCTTGGCAAGATAGTCGGTAAGGTAGCAATATTATTGAGATCATCTTTATGATTAGCAAATAGCGTCCAGCCACCACCTTGTGTTTCCATATCACAATACACTTTAAAAGGATTAATAGGACCAGCTTTATTGTCTGGATCAATCCAATACTCACCACTAGTTAGCTCTGGATATGTTTGGTGCAAAACGTCGCAGGATACTGTAATTGGACCTTCAGGTAACTCTGGTTCTGGAGTCGTTGGTGCAGCGGCATTCGTCTCTTGAATTAAATGGCCATACATTTCAACATTATCAATTTTATAATAACTTGAATCGCCGAAGTTTGAGGTCATTAGAAGACGAAAATACTGGCCGATTGCTGGTGAAGCTAGCATAACAGTGTCATCTTCAATTTTCAGTGAAAAGCTTTGTACATCATTGTATTCAACACCATTTTGTGAAACCTGCAAGACAACATCTTTAGGAGTTCGTTTTGGGTAACTTAAATTCGTCACTCTAATCCCAGTTACCATCGCTAAAGTATCAATATTAACTTCTAGCCACTGTGGTTCGTTAGCTGGAGATATCCAAGTCCCTCTAGCCTCTTTTTTTGTTGCATCTTTATTTAGGATACCAGTGTTATAAGAATAACCATCAAACGCTGAGGAAGGTAAGTCTTTGCTGTAGGTTTTTGATGCACTGTAGTTTTTCGTGGATAAACCATTAGTACCAACTAAAACAATATTGTTTCTTTCACTGAACTCTGTTGTCACATACTTATATTCAGGCGTATAGCTAAAGCTGATTGTATCTTCACCATAAATAGATTGATCTGTTGCGAACACTTCGTCATTAATTTGCAAAAAGCCAAGTGTTTCATCAACGTGGGATGTTTCTGAATCTTTTGATTGCTCTTCATGTAATCTAATTTTGCCAAGTGGGGCTTGATACAGCCCTGAAGTAATCTTTACAGCTTTTTTGCGATAGCTTAACTGCTCGTTTATTATTCCAGTATTGCTTTTGCTGTCAATAGCGAGGTATGCAATAGTTTCCGCTGCATGGGTATCGCCCGTTTCTTGTTCAAAAAGACGTGAAGCAAAACCATGCTGGGTTACGCTGCTCGCCCTAACAGAATAAGGGTCTGATTCATTTTGAGTTTGAGGTGACAAAATTACAATAGGTATTTCGCTAAATGCTTGTTGAAAGTACTGAACTTGAGTATTAGAAGATTGATTAAATGTGCCTACTTCCCATATACTACCGTCGGACATTTGATGTATTCCTTTTTCTAATACTAGATAAGGAACATATTCTGTATTGTGTACACCATCAAGATAAGGCCACTCTGCAAACCTTACTGTAACTTGATTTGCGGTCTTGTGAACCGATACTACTCCTGGTTCAGTATCTTCTGAAGTTGGTAGACCTAAAAAAAGCACTGGATCAGAAAAAGTATTTTCAACCTCTAATACACGCGGGGCACTATCTATCTCTATATTTCCAAATTGAATTTTTGTTGCATAAGAGTTGATAGAAACTACTAATGAAATAGCACTAAGTGCATAAATTAAAAACATAAATATCCTTTTTAAATCTATAAATAAGGTGGACTATATATGCAAGTAAGGTACAAGTAAACAAAGTATCCATCTGAAAATTTGAGTTATATCAATTATAATAAGCAAACAGGGTACCTTGGTTTTGAAGCAGGGCGGGAGCATACTTTGAGTAATTTATAATCCAAAGAATATTCGCGTCCGAGAATCATCACTCCAGTCTGCATTTTTAATTTTTCTACGTTGACTTGAGAGGCACCGCATTCGCACTGTCTAAAAATGTTTATTAAAAAGCGCCTAAATAAAGCGATATTTTCAACTGCACTATCTAAAACTACTCTTTAGTAATATTATTTTAAAACAACACGATAAACATGATATTGACTATTTTAAATCCACCACTGTTGCCGTATAATACTCTAACATTTTGTGTTTAGGTGACATTGAAGTAATGTAATACGATGTGCCGATACTGCATTTATTGTTCTATGGCGTTTAACCGCGATTATACTTCTAATTGTTGGTCATTTGAACTTTTGTTTTTCTAAGCGCTTGTACCACAATAAAAAACACGTTTTATCCCAGTGAACCAACTTGAGTTTATCTTTCGCTTTATTGCAAAGCAAAAATAATGCGCCGGTGTAAGCATCCCGTTCAAGTTCGCCTTCAACGAGTACAACCAGACCATCCATGGATTTTCGAAAATCCACAGGATCGCTCTGTAAGTAAATATTTTCAGGTTCAACATTTTCATAAGGTAAGCTCGCGTAACAATTGGCTAAGGTAAGATGCTGGCGTTATGGGTGGTAAGCTAACTTTTACTTTGTCGATAGCCCGAATAATCGGCAGTTACTACTCGGTAACATCAAGGTGTTTAGTGACTTTACGCGAAAAACACCCTGATAAGGTATTAAACTTACTTCGAGCGGCATAAAACGTTGTTTTTGATAAAGCATGTTACTGGCAAAATTCAGTGATAATTAAATCGCTGGCTTGTTGTTCTTCGATAATGTTACACCCCTGCTCAAGGCTACGCGTGTTTCTCATGGTTATCTCCTAATTGAAATTCGGAAATAGCTTAATCATTTTGACGAGTGACTGGCAGGTGCGCTTTGCTAGACGCTTACATTAAAAATGCCATTTAACTAACAAGTTTGGGTTGTTTTCTGTTTCACCATCTACACCAAATTTGTTTTTCCAAAATACGTACTCAATACCAATATCTAAACGGCCTGTGTCTAGGCCAAGCATCGGGGCAATGTTGTATTTGATTTGCGAAGTAAAGTTAAAACCCCCTTCATTTTTACCAAACATCGTATCGGCACCATCGACAATATCTAAGAAGCCATCGTAGCGAAAATTACCTTCATCAATCCCCCAAACCACGGTTATCTGGTTGTTATCGCCTCTATCTATCCCTATATCATCTTGCAAGCGTCGGTAATAAGTCACTTTAAAGTATTTAAATCCAGGTACATCCAAGGACACCCCGCCTCCTAATAAGTAGTTGTTTTGATCAGTTGCACCTGAGCCATACTCAGTTTGCAGCCCTAAAAACACCTCTGTAACAAACCCATCTTCTGGTTTGTAAAGCGTTGGGTTAATGTTTAGCTCACCGTACACATCATCTGGGTTACTCAACCTGTCCATGAACAAGAATGTGCTTCCCCAAGTATGGCCTGACGCATGCTCAATAGTGACAACCGTTCGGTCATCTTCAGTGCCCGAAAAAGGCTCTAAGTAATCAGCTCCTTGTAATCCAGTAATACTAAAATCTGATAATCATATAGAAAGCTCCCCGAGTTTTTCGATACAGTTGTGTTGACCAAAACATAAACTGAATCCGAGGAGCTTGGTATGAAACTATATGGTGGAATTGACTTGCATTCAAATAATAGTGTTATTGCTATCATTAATGAACAAGGTGAAACGCTTACCGTTAAGCGTTTAAATAATGACATGTCTGTCATTTTATCTTTTCTAACCCCTTATAAAGACAAGTTAACAGGGCTTGTTGTCGAATCAACCTTTAATTGGTATTGGTTAGTTGATGCATTAATGGATGCAGAATTTAAACTTCACTTAGCAAACCCCGCTGCAATCCAACAATATTCAGGCTTAAAACATGCTGATGATCATAGTGATGCACGTTGGTTGGCTGAAATGCTACGTCTAAACATTTTGCCTGAGGGCTACATTTACCCCCGAGAACTCAGAGCTGTTCGCGACTTAATGCGTAAACGAATGGACATTGTTCAACAATCCACTAAAAACTTATTATCAGTGCAAAGCTGTTACATGCGACACCTTGGCTACAAACTCAGTAGCAACAAAATAAAACAAATGGCTGCTATCAGAAAAGGCGTAAATGTTGAGCAGGTATACACAGATTTCAGTTCAGCGAATACAGCACTGTCGGTCATTTCTAACCTCACATTGATACGCTGTGCTCAACAGCAAATAAATGCAATAGAGGGCGCTATTTTACAGCAAACATCACTCTCCCCTGAATTTATAAACCTAACCAGTATCGATGGGGTTGGGAATACTTTAGCACTGACCATTATGTTAGAGACAGGCACAATTAAACGTTTTGATAGTCCAGGTAATTTTTCCTCGTATTGTCGATGCGTTAAAGGTGCAAGATACAGCAATGGAAAGAAGAAAGGCGCTACAAACCAAAAAAATGGCAATCGATACTTAGCGTGGGCGTTTACTGAGGCCGCTAACTTTGCCATTCGATATAACCCGACAATCAAAAAATATTATCAACGAAAGTTGGCTAAAACAAACCAAGTTATCGCGATTAAAACGGTTGCACATAAACTCGCAAGAGCGTGTTACCACGTGCTGAAAGACAATGTCCCATTTGATGAACACAAGGCTTTTTCTTAGCGACTATGAAATGAATTAGGTTAACGTGTTGAGTTAATAATGGGGTTGGTAAAACCATCAGATCTGATTGAGCCTGCACGTTAACCGCTCATATTTAAATGTTGGGTATGCCCACTGTCTGAGCCACAAAGGGTTGGTTATGTGTAAACATAAGCCACAGATTTGTTATTGCGCAGTACGTATGCGCTGCCAAAAACTGGACAGACATTGGCACTAAACGATGACTGAGGCGAAAGCCAAGGGCCTAATTAATCATCAATGATGCTTAATTAAAACGCCTAAATTCATATGGGTGACTGGTGCATATTCACACCAATCGACGTCATTACTGGATGCATAGTCATATTTAAAGTGAGTTTAAAAAGTAACAACACTTGGTTTTTTGAATAAAAAGATCAAGAAAACACAACTGCCTGCTTGACCGGAACTTTCTAATGGGCGACCACAACTGCTTAGCCGACACACTTGTTGAGCAAAGAGTAATTACAGTTACTAATGCTAGTTTTTTTATTATTTTGATTTCCATTGGTTTCCCATCTGTTGATATAAAACCGTTTAGTTAAGGCGGTCGGTACTTGCAGAATAGTTTTCTGGCAACAGCAACGTCATGATGATGGCGGTGATACCGGATACCGTTACAGCACTACCAAATATAGCGGTTACTAACTTAGGCGCGTTGACGAATAACTCCGGAACAAAACTCACGCCTAGGCCTAGCCCTAAGCTAACGGCTATAATAAGTAAACTTCTACGGTTTATTTTTTCACTGGCAAGAATTTTTACTCCAGCGGCGGCAACGGTGCCAAACATCACTAATGTGGCTCCGCCTAATACCGGTTTAGGTATATTTTGCAGTACCGCTCCAATCACGGGAAACAGACCCAAAATAGCTAAAATACAGCCAATCCATAAACCTATGTGCCTACTGGCGACACCGGTTAACTGAATAACCCCATTGTTTTGGCTAAAGGTTGTATTAGGAAAAGTATTAAATGCTGCAGCAATCATCGAATTTACGCCGTCGCCTAAAATGCCGCCGCGTATTCGTGCTAAGTAGCTAGGCCCTTTGACGGGTAATTTAGACACCGCACAATTAGCGGTAATATCGCCCGTTGATTCTATTGCCGTAATTAAATACAAAAAGCCAAAGGCTATCAGTGCACCAAAATCAACATTAAAGCCATACTTAAATGGTAGCGGAATGGCTATTAAGTCAAACTCGCCGATTTTAAATTCGCTAATACCCAGTAAGATTGCAAGTAACCAGCCTATCAGCATAGCAACTACAACCGCGGTTAGCCTTACCCATTGGTTTTTACTCGCGTTGAGTAGCACAACCAATGCAACCACTGAAAAGCCAACGATTAAGTTGCTAGGCGATGCAAACTTCTCAGGCATATTGGTCAGTAACCATTGCCCGCCACCGATATCGGTCATACCGACTTTAATGAGGTAAATGCCTATCGTGGTGATCACCACACCAGTGACAACCGGTTTGATTATTTTTTCAAGCTTCTCTATAAAAAAGCTAATCAAAATTTCCACTATTGCCGCTAAAAAACACACCGCAAATATGGTTGCCAATACTTCATCATTCGTACCTCCCGTTGCTTTTACGGTAAACCCCGTTGCTAGGATAGTGCCTAAAAAAGCAAAACTGGTTCCTTGTACACAGATGAGTCCTGCACCGATTGAGCCAACACGCTTGGCCTGAATAACGGTGCCCACGCCCGATACAAATAACGCCATACTGATCAAATAAGGGATTTCACTGCCTAATCCGAGTATTCCACCTATAATAAGAGTGGGTGTGATAATTCCCACAAAGCTTGCTAATACATGTTGAAGTCCTGCAAAAAATGATTCTGTTTTTCCTGGTATCTCGTCTACCGCGTAAATAATATCATCAGACGAACTTACTTTATGAGACATATAAACCTCTATGCTTGTCGCGAGTTAGCTGTGTTTTTAGGTGGCTAACTCGCTATTAATTAAGATAGCTCGCTATTTAAGCTACCCTTGGAGCTTCCACATAAAAGCCCATAGCTAATAAAGTCTTATCGGTTATGGTTTTATCTGCATCAATAATTAAGCTTAGCGCCACGGCTATTCCCGCAATCAATTTTTTCATTGTTTTTCTCCGTATTATATTTTTTATCCTGTTGAAAAAGTTTACTTTTTTAACTATTTTTCATTTACTTAATGACCTTTATGCCAAGGTTTACCCAACCACATGGGTTGGTACATTTTCAGTTTTTGTTTATTTTTACTGAGCATAATCAGCACGATTAGCGTTGCACCGTAAGGCAGCATGGCAATACCTGCCTAATAAGGCGGTATTTGTTATTCATTCTTTTCACCTTTTGTACTTATTAGCTAATTAGTACATCCAAAAACACAAACTGACCAAGTGGTCAACAATGGCATGGTATCTGCAATTAACTTACCAAGATGAAAATGTTTTTTACTAATGTGCGTAATAACAACAGCAGAAAATAAACGCCAAGCCTTTGAGAATCAGGGCTTTATAAAAGTTAAGGGGATATGTGTGATTCAGTTTTTATTAAATGACACGCCAATTGCAGTGCAGGAATGCTCGCCAAGTCTCACCATGTTGGACTGGCTTCGCACCAAAAAAGGGAAAATAGGCAGCAAAGAAGGGTGTGCAACAGGCGACTGTGGCGCGTGCACAATTTTAGTCGGTGAAGAACATATAGATGCAAATGGACAACTAAGTTGGCATTACAAAACAATCAATGGTTGTTTACTGCTACTAGGTAATGCCAATGCTAAACATATAGTTACAATAGAAGCGGTCACTACCGGGCTTTATCCTACGCTTACCGATCTCCACCCTGTGCAGCGAGCATTAGTTGAATGCCATGGTTCACAATGTGGATTTTGTACACCGGGCATAATAATGAGCATGCTCGCTGTGTATATTAATCACCAAACATACCCAGGCAAAAAAGCCATTATTCACGCCCTTGGAGGTAATCTGTGCCGCTGCACCGGTTATCGCCCTATCTTGCTTGCTGCCGAGAAAGCATATAGTTATGAGCGCAGCTATGAACCGTATTCTGCAATGGCTGCCAACTTTAAAGCCACGCTATTTGCAGACTTAGATGACATTCCTTTTTTAAAAAATGGCCCACGAAAGTTTTATTTACCACAAACTGCACAGCAACTTGTTGAGTTAAAAACACACTATCCCCATGCTCACCTTGTTGCCGGTGGCACCGACTTTGCTATCGAGCTGAGTCAAAACATGTTGTTACCCGACATCATCATCTCACTTTGCCAAGTGCAAGAACTTAGTCAACTAACTGATAATAATGGTGAGCTACAAATTGGTGCAGCCTTGCCCTATAGCCAATTTGTTGAGCTGTTTTATCGCTATTATCCAGAGTCTAAGGAATTGTTTGAACGTTTAGGCTCAAGCCAAGTAAGAAATAGCGGCACCTTAGGTGGCAGCTTAGGTAATGCCTCGCCAATTGGCGACCCAGCACCGCTTTTAATCGCACTTAATGCAACGATGGAGTTACTCAGTAGCGCAGGTTCGCGCACCATTAACGTGGCAGACTACTTTGTTGATTACAAACAGACCCTCATAAAAAGTGATGAAGTCATCAGCAAAGTGACCATCCCCAAGCGCCCCGAGTCATTAAAACTTGCTTGTCATAAAATTTCCAAACGATTCGAAGATGATATTTCCACAGTCTGCTTAGTGGTTGCAGTCGAGCATGCACAAAACATCATTACCCAAGCACGATGTGCGATGGGCGGAATGGCTGCAATCCCAAAACGCGCAAAATGTGTGGAGCAGCTCCTGCTATCTCAGCCACTGCACGTGAGTCATTTTATAGATGCCGCAAGGGCTATCAGCGATGACTTTTCACCGATGAGTGATGTCCGTAGTAGCGCTAATTACCGTCTAACGGTGAGTAAAAATTTAATGCAGCGAATTGGCATTGAATTTTGCCAACAAGTAGCACCAATCAACAGCAGTAACAATAACAACATTGCCATTACGAGGATCTCTCATGCGTCACTTTGAAATGGATAAACTTAAAGCGCAAGGCGGCAGCGTAGGCCAATCTAAATACCATGAAAGCGCCATTAAACAAGTGTGTGGCAATGCGAATTACGCCGACGACAACCCTGAGCCCTATGGTTGTTTACATGCTTACCCAGTACTTGCCCCGATCACCAGTGGTTTTATTAAATCAATCGATACCAGTAAAGCACTGCAAGTTGCAGGGGTTAAACGGATATTATCGGCAGCAGATGTACCAGGAAAATTAGATATTGGCCCAGTATTCCCAGGCGATGTGCTGCTTAGTAGCCATGAAATTCAATATCATGGCCAGCCTGTCATGATAGTGGTGGCCGATAGTTACGAAATTGCTCGACGTGCAGCTCGGTTAGTGGTTGTTGAGTGCGAGCAAAGCACACCAATACTCGATATAAAAGAAGCGATTAGCAAACAACATTGGGTTAGGCCGCCACACTCACTAAAACGTGGCAATAGTGAGCAAGCGATCAATCATTCGGTTCATCAGCTCAAAGGCGAAATACACATAGGTGGGCAGGAGCATTTTTATTTAGAAGGACAAATTGCCCTTGCTCAGCCCGACAACGATGGCGGCATCCACGTGCAATGTTCAACCCAGCACCCCACAGAAGTTCAACACTTAGTCGCGAAAATTTTAAAAAAGCCATTTAATTTTGTAAATGTAGAAACCCGCCGCATGGGCGGTGCATTTGGTGGCAAAGAAACCCAAGGCGCCCCTTGGGCGTGCCTAGCTGCACTTGCTGTTTATCACTTAGGTTGTGCAGTGAAGATGCGCTTGGCACGTAGTGACGATTTTAAATTAACCGGTAAGCGTCACCCATTTTATAACCATTACCATGTCGGTTTTGACGAACATGGCTTAATTTCCGGCGCTGATATAACTGTCAATGGGTTTTGCGGTTACTCGCCTGATTTATCAGATGCGATAGTCGATCGCGCAATGTTTCATACCGATAACGCTTACTACTACCCAGCGGCCACCATTACAGGTAATCGTTGTAAACTAAACACCGTAAGCCACACCGCTTTTAGAGGATTTGGCGGCCCGCAAGGGATGATCATGGCAGAGCTGATTATGGATGATATAGCAGCCAAGTTAGGTAAAGATCCACTCGATATTAGAAAACTAAATTTATACGCAAAAGGCCGTGACACCACTCCTTATCACCAAAAAGTAGAGCAATACATTTTACAAGATATGCTCGCAGAGCTTGAGCAAACAGGCGATTACTGGGCACGTAAAGCGGCAATAAAAACATTTAATGCCTCATCGCCTATTATTAAAAAAGGGCTGGCGATGACCCCAGTTAAATACGGTATTTCCTTTACCGTGCAGCACTTAAACCAAGCTGGAGCACTCGTTCATGTTTACAGCGATGGATCAATTCATTTAAATCATGGTGGCACCGAAATGGGCCAAGGCTTAAACACGAAAATAGCCCAAATAGTGGCCCATGGATTTGGCGTTGATTTTGATGCGGTTAGCATCAGCGCCACCAGAACAGACAAGGTACCCAACACCTCCCCCACTGCGGCATCGAGCGGCACCGACTTAAATGGCATGGCCGCACTGAATGCCGTAAATACCATTAAAGAACGGCTAATTGGTTTTGTCAGCTCTCACTTTGATACGCCTAGTGAGAGCATTGTATTTCAAAATAATTTAATTACTTTTAGCCAAGGTGAAATCAGCTTCACTGAGCTTGCTAACCTCGCTTATATGAACCGTATATCCCTATCGTCAACCGGTTATTACGCCACCCCAAAAATTCATTACGATAGAGCTAAAGGCGAAGGCCGACCATTTTTTTACTACGCCCACGGAGTTGCAATGAGCGAAGTAGAAATAGACACGCTTACCGGTGAGAATACCGTCACCCGTGTTGATATTTTACATGATGTCGGCAGCTCAATTAATCCTGCCCTCGATGTGGGTCAAATTGAAGGGGCTTTTGTTCAGGGGATGGGCTGGCTGACAAGCGAAGATCTACAATGGAATGATAAAGGACAGTTAGCAAGCTTTGGACCTGCCAACTACAAAATCCCTGCAATTGGCGATACTCCAGCTGAATTTAACGTAAAGCTTTATAACTCAGCCAACCCAGAGACCACCGTTTTTAGATCAAAAGCAGTGGGCGAACCCCCTTTTATGTTGAGTTTTAGTGTATGGAGTGCAATACGAAACGCGATTAGCAGTATTGCAGATCACAAATACGCCCCATTCCTTGATACGCCAGCCACACCGGAACGTGTACTTAACGCGGTAGAGCAAACGCAGCGCTGGGTTAAGGAGCATCAATATGGCTAATTTGAATGACTCCTTTCAAGGTTTTCATACCCAAAGTTGGGCTCAAGCGATTAACGAGCATGAGCAAAGCGGCACTAATTATGTCATTGCTACCGTACTTGGTACCAATGGCTCGACTCCGCGTGGCATCGGCTCAAAAATGGTGATTAGTGGCGAGCATATTTACGACACCTTGGGCGGTGGGCATTTAGAATATGTAGTTATTGCAAAAGCACGAGAACTACTGGCAAAAAATGAAGCTACACACGTTATTGAGCAATTTAACTTAGCTGCAAATTTAGGCCAATGTTGCGGCGGCGCAGCAACCGTAATGCTAGAATGCATGCTATGCGAGCGCTTTACCCTTGATATCTTCGGCGCAGGTCATGTCGCACACGCCTTAATAAATATCCTAGCCCACTTACCGATGCGGATCCGCTGGATAGACAGCCGTGCAGAGCTATTCCCTGCGTTTATTGCAAATAATGTCGTCAAAGTTATTGATGAAGAACCCGTCTCACAAGTTAAACGTGCGTCAGCCGCTAATAATTACTTAATTCTTACCCATAACCATCAGCTCGACTTTGCGCTCACTCAAGCCATTTTGCAGCGTGGCGATGCTAACTGGTTAGGGGTTATTGGTTCAAATACTAAGGCACAACGCTTTAAACAACGTTTATCACACCGTGATTTTACAGCGGCACAAATCAGCCTAATGACCTGCCCGGTAGGGCTTGAAAATATCACTGGCAAGCTGCCGATGGAAGTGGCGATTTCGATCAGCGGGCAACTCATTGGTTTGTATCAAGCCATGCATAAACAAGCACCTAAGCGCCAAGGACTACAATGGCGCACATTGAAGAATGCACTTATTAGCACATCGCAAGAGGATATCGACGCGTGAAGAGCATAAAACTAAATACCTTAACCAAGACGCAAGCTCAGCAAGCGTTAATGCACTGCTGCGCCGCCCCAAATTGGGTAGCAGGGATGCTAAAAGCGCTGCCATTTGAGAATAAACAGCAAGTATTTGAATGTGCACAAAATGTGTGGGAAGGCCTAACTGAGCCTGACTATTTAGCTGCATTTGAAGGCCACCCACAAATAGGCGATTTATCAACGTTAAGTAAGAAGTATGCTGCTACAGCACAAAAAGCAGGCCATGAACAAGCTGGAATGAACAAAGCAAATGCACAAACCTTACAAACAATGATTGCCCTAAATAAACAATACTTAACTAAATTTGGCTTTATTTTTATTGTTTGTGCTAGCGGCAAAACTGCCGAGCAAATGCTAACACTGCTAGAGCAACGGATAAACAACACCCGCATCACTGAACTAAACATAGCGGCTAGCGAGCAAGCCAAAATAACAAAAATAAGATTGGAGGCACTACTGTGAATAAAAGTCCGATTACCACCCATATTTTAGATACCAGTACAGGTAAACCCGCTGCAAATGTTGGCGTTGAGCTATTTCAACTTTTGAATAACGAATGGGTTTTATTAACGCAAGGGCAAACCGATACTGATGGCCGCATTACTGATTGGCTTAAACAAGAAGTCGAATTTGGTACTTATCAACTCGTTTTTGATTTAGATAGTTATTATAAAAACCATAGTGCACTGGCTTTTTACCCGCAAGTGCAAATTAGTTTTAGATTACAAGATTCTAAACACCATCATATTCCCTTATTACTTAGCCCATTTGGCTACTCAACGTATAGAGGCAGCTAATTATGAATAGCAAAAACAACAATAATTTAACCGTGATCTGCGCCGACATTTTAGACTTTGTTGACGACCCTGCCATAGCGGGTGAAAATGCGCATCGGTTCTTTGCCAAAGGGGCGTTAGTAATACAACAAGGCAAAGTAATCAAACTTGGCTTTGAGCAAGACATACTGCCAACCCTCGATAACACAGCCACCATTATTCGCCACGATGGCAAACTTGTTATGCCAGGTATGATAGACACCCATATTCACTTACCACAAACAGAAATGATGGGAGCCTATGGTGAACAACTGCTAACTTGGCTTACCGAATATGCCTTTGCGACCGAAAAAAAGTTTGCTAATGAAGCCTATGCGACACAGGTTTCAAAGCTATTTTTAGATCAATTATTACGCAATGGCACCACCACCGCCCTTGTGTTTGGAACAGTGCATCCGCAATCGGTTAATGCTTTTTTTAGTGAATCACAACAGCGCAATTTACGCATGATCGCTGGTAAAGTCATGATGGACAGAAACTGCCCTGATGATTTATCTGACTGCGCACAAAGCAGTTACGATCAATCAAAAGCATTAATTGAGCAGTGGCATAATAAAGGTAGATTGAGCTACGCAGTCACACCTCGCTTTGCACCAACCTCAACCCCAGAGCAATTGCAAAAGTGTACTCAACTACTTAAAGAATACCCAGACACATACTTACATACCCACTTATCTGAAAACAAAGATGAGTGTCACTGGGTGAAAAGCTTATTCCCAGCAGCAACCGACTACTTAGGTGTTTATGAACAGGCCGAATTGGTTCGTAAGCGCTCAGTATTTGCTCACAGCATTCATTTATCTGAGCGTGAGCTATGTTGCTTAGCGGATAATAACGCCGCTATTTCTCACTGCCCTACGTCAAATCTCTTTTTAGGCTCAGGGCTTTTTAACCTCAAGACCTGTGAAGATCACGGTATCAATGTCGGCATGGGCACCGATGTCGGTGCGGGTACTAGTTTTTCAATGCTACAGACTGGCAACGAAGCCTATAAAATTCAGCAGCTGCAAGGTCAAAAATTCTCAGCATTTAAAGGGTTTTATTTAGCAACACTGGGGGGAGCTCGCGCGCTGGATTTAGAAGGCACCATCGGCAATTTTGCCATTGGCTGCGAAGCCGATTTTATCGTGATGGATTTTGCCGCAACCTCATTCTTAAAGTTTAGAATTAGCCATGCCAAAACTCTCCACGAAAAGTTATTTGCGATGATGATGCTAGGCGACGACCGCTGTATTGAGCAAACCTACATTATGGGTAAAAGTGCTTATAAACGAGACGCGAATGAGCCGTTTTTATCTAGCCAAGCCCCCAGATCAGCAGAGGCTTAAATCGATGGAAAATTACATTTTTGAGCTGGCCCATTTGGTGCTGCGCTTTTTTCATGTCATAGCGGGCATCGCATGGATTGGTGCCTCATTTTATTTTGCTTGGCTTGATAACAATTTACAAACCCCACCACAATGGAAATTAGATAAAGGTATAAAAGGCGATTTATGGGCAGTCCACGGTGGTGGGTTTTACGAGGTTGCCAAATATCAACATGGCCCAGAGCAAATGCCACACACCCTGCATTGGTTTAAATGGGAAGCATATACGACATGGATCACTGGCATCTTACTGTTTAGCTTGCTTTATTATGTGGGTGCCGATGTTTACCTGATTGATAACAGCAAAACTGCACTCGGTAAATTTGCAGCGATTGGCGCATCACTTGCCTTTATTGGCTTAGGCTATGGCGTATACCGTTTATTATGCAAAGGCCAGCTAGTCAAAAATAGCATTGCTTTTATTATGGTGGTTATTGCGCTACTTGCAGTGTGGACCTTTGCAGTCGATCAACTATTTAGCGACCGTGCTGTGTACATTCATGTTGGAGCACTGATTGGTACCTGCATGGTGGGTAATGTTTATCACATTATCATGCCCGGCCAACGTTACATGGTTCGTGAAGTAGAAGCTGGGCGGATCCCTGACTCAGCGCCAGGCTTAAAAGCAAAGCTCTGCTCTATTCATAATAACTACGCCACATTGCCTGTGGTATTTATCATGTTAAGCAATCACTTTCCTTATACTTATAGTCATGACTTTGGCTGGCTAATTTTGATAGCGCTGTTTGTAATTGGCATGTGGATACGCCACTTTTTTAATTTAAAGCATCAAGGTATCAACAAACCGTCGGTATTAATAACTGGTATCGCGGCATTTTTTGCGCTTATGTTAGCGATTGCACCTTGGCCTACGAGTTCTGGCAGCGCGACTGAAACCGCCAAGATCAGTGATTCGCAAGCGTGGGATATTATTAATAAACATTGTACTGGCTGTCACAGTGAATCACCTACCTCGGCACTGTTTCAAACAGCGCCACTTGGCTTTAAACTCGACTCAATTGAGCAAGCTAAACAGGCGCATGCTTTGATCCATACCCGCGCAGTTATCAGCAAAGATATGCCGCTTGCTAACATGACCAAAATGAGCGATGCAGAGCGAGAAACGTTAGCTAATTGGCTAGCTAAATTAAAACCGGAGCAATAACATGAGCCAATATAGTAACAGCAATTATCCCCGTGATTTAATTGGCTATGGGCCAAACGTACCCCATGCTAATTGGCCTAATAAAGCCCGTATTGCCGTACAGGTTGTGCTAAATTATGAAGAAGGGGGCGAGAATTGCGTGCTGCACGGCGATCCTGGCGCCGAAACATTTTTATCTGAAATAGTCAGCGCCCCTCATGTTGAAGACCGCCACATTAGTATGGAGTCTATTTACGAGTATGGCTCACGAGCAGGTGTATGGCGATTGCTGAGATTATTCAAAAAATACGATATACCGGTCACTATTTTCGCGGTTGCCATGGCGCTTGAACGCCACCCCGAAATAGCCAAAGCCTTTGTAGCCGCTGGCTTTGAGATAGCCTGCCATGGTCTGCGCTGGATCAACTACCAACATATTGATAAACAGCTTGAGCGCGAGCATATGCAACAAGCCATTGCAATAATTCAAAAGCTCACGGGTAACAAACCACAAGGTTGGTACACAGGAAGAACGAGCCCAAATACTGCCGCCTTGGTGGTTGAAAACGGTGAGTTTTTATATGATGCCGACGACTACAGCGACGACCTGCCCTTTTACAGTATTAAAGAAGGTAAGCCACAACTTATCGTGCCTTACACGCTCGATGTAAACGACATGCGCTTTGCAGCTGTGCAAGGGTTTAATGCGGGGGATCAGTTTTTTAATTATTTAAAAGATGCATTCGACACGCTTTATGAAGAAGGCGATCCAAAAGCTGAAAACGCACCAAAAATGATGTCGATAGGATTGCATTGTCGTTTAATCGGCCGACCAGGAAGAATAAAAGCACTCGCGCGGTTTTTTGAATATGCTCGTTCATTTGAGCATGTATGGTTTGCAAAGCGTATCGACATTGCCGAGCATTGGCTTAAAACGCACCCTTATAAGCAAACTTAATCTATAAAAAAAGCCCAGCAAGGGAGCTGGGCTTCACAAGCTTAAAAATTAATTAAATGACACTGTAACGATATTCGAACATACATTTTCCGTTACACACACTTGGTAATCGTATGCTGGTAACGTTGCATTGCGCATAAAGTCGCGATAGCGGCCAGTATCTGCGGTTGTACCAACCAGCTCGCCATTTCTATACACACTAAGTGTTTGCTCGCCAAGCTGAGGCCAACTTAACTCTACGCGCATAGTATTAAGGCGTGTTTTGTTGGCACGTACTAAGCTCAGTTCAATCTCAACGTCACTCACAACCACTGTTTGCATTACTGTATCGGTATTGCCTTCGCTATCAGTAACCGTCAGAGCTACTTCATAATTGCCGGCTTGTGCATAGGTATGAGCGGGGCTTGTATCTGTTGACGTTGCACCATCACCAAAGTCCCAGCTCCACTGCGTGATATCATCATTTGCATCACGGCTCGTGTCTATAAAGCTCACTGCAAGACCTTGTGCATCAAACTCAAAACCGGCCTCTGGTGGCTGCGGGCTGACTTCACCAATGGCACTAAAGGTTAATGACCAATTATTTAAAGTACCCGTGTCTGCTGCATAGGTATCTTCAACATATAATGTCCAATCACCCGTTGCCACTTCACCATTAAAATCAGCCAGCGCATAACTTTGTACTAAATCATCAGCACTACCGCCCGATTGGCTATGCAGAGTTGACGTTGTGCCTGTTGGTGAGGTTAACGTAACAATCAGATCGCCAATATAGCTATGTGAAATATTAATGTCTGCTTGGGTCGCAAAAACAGTCAGCGGATCATTGACTGTGATCACTGAACTGATACCTGCTGTATCGTTATCTGGAATATCAACTGGGGTTTCATTGCTGTAAGTAAAATCATTTAAGCCCACCGGATCAACCAATAAGCGTACTGATTTTTGCTTAGCAAGCTCACCTGAGCTGCCATTTACAGTAAAGTTATAGCTTCCCCATTGGGTTGACTCTAACGTAGGCACCGTTAAGGTCACGGTATCGCCCGGCATCGCAGTGGATGCTGATAAACTCGCCTGCGCCAAATCACTCACTAATTCGAGATCGACCACGCCATCCCACTCGGCTATCGAGCCAATTTCAAAGGTATAGGTTGCGGTCTCGCCAGCCGTAATTTGTTGTGAGGTCGGTGTTACTGATAACTTAAAGCTTGGCGTTGGATCCGCTTCTTCAAGTGCTCTATTAGCATTGAGGCGTTTACCTGATACTGTTTTACCTTGTAACTGGGCGTTGTCATCACCACTGCTCATCAGCAGCTGTTTAAGCTCACTTGTTGATAGCTCAGGATTAAGTGACAATACCAGTGCAGCAACACCAGCAACATGTGGCGTGGCCATTGATGTACCAGAGTAAGTTGCATAACTATTACCCGGTACGGTTGAATAAATAGCGCTGCCTGGTGCGCCAAGATCAACACTGGTTAAACCCCACTGCGAAAAATCAGACATATTATCGTTACGATCAGTGCTGGCTACTGACAACACGCTTTCATGCTCGTAATTTGATGGATAATGTGGATTTTGGTCGTTATCAACGGCGTCATTACCTGCCGCTGCAACAAATAAAATGTCCGCTTGTTCACTGGCTGTGATCGCATCAGCAAGTGCTTGGCTAAAACCACCACCGCCCCAGCTATTATTCAGTACGCGCACATTAACACCTGCATTTTTCAGGCTCACCATATAATCAATACACTTAATTGCATCGGATGTAGAGCCAGAGCCTGACGCATCTAAGAATTTACAGCCGACAATCGCCGCTTCATGGTTAACACCCACAATCCCGTTATTATTATTGCCTGTGGCGCCAATAGTCCCTGATACATGAGTACCATGACCTTGATCATCCATTGGATCGCCGACATTAGTGATGGCATTAATACCATGCACATCATCTATATAACCATTGCCGTCATTATCGATGCCGTCACCAGCAATTTCATCCGGATTTACCCACATATTAGCCAATAAGTCACTATGGCTGTGATCAACACCGGTATCAATAACACCAATGACAACATCTTTACCACCTGTGGTGATTGACCAAGCTTCTAGTGCATCAATATCCGCATCTGCGGTGCCACTAGATTGGCCTTCATTATGTAATCCCCACAGCTTTGAAAAATCAGGATCGTTAGGCGTACTGGCAATACTGACTCGATAATCAGGCTCAACGTACTCTATCGCAGCGTGGGTTTGCAGTAATTTAATCGCTTGCTTAGTGCTCATTCCTGTCACTTCAAATTTAGCTAAGCGACCCGATAAAATAGACGCATAGTTGTCGTCAATCCCATCTTTATTTAAATCACTCACTTTCGCTTTTACTAAACTACGTGCTTGGCTACGCATGGCCTGCGAAGTGCCTTTTTTATACATTACGAGTAACGAATTTTCAGCAGCGCGCACGGTTGGCTCTGCGGTAATGGTTGTCACTTGCGCTGCAGCTAAACATGGCAAAAGTGCCAAACTTAAAATAGATAATTTAGTTTTCATATTCTGTATCCATAGTTAGAAATATCAACCTGTCGCATAAATGCAACTAAGATTTGCTAACTTCACTACTTTTGAAATATCACATGGCAAGCTTTATAAATGAACAGAAAAATCACAACACACAAGAAAAATTCGTGTGATTAATAAAAAATCAGTCATTAACACTATTTTTACAGCCTTAGTTGTTAACAACACATGCATTTTTATGAGTTAAAGCAGCGAATGCAGCGCCTGCTGGATCCCATCATTTATTACCAATTTTTATCTAAAACCGCTAAAAAAATCCAATAAAAACCATAACCAACTGAAAAACAAGCAAATTAAAAACCCTAAAAAAAGATGATTTAAGTCTTTTTCAATTCACCATACAGTGATCATTCGTTGATAACTGTTACCACCTAGTGCAAGCAGTCTATTGCCACCACTAGGGTGCTGTTATCAGCATCACTCTTCACTCTCTTTTGCAAGAGTGGGCTTTTTTGCTCTTGATATCACAAAACTTAATCAGCAAGGCATGCTGAAATACAACAATGCAGCTTATTTTTATGCTTAATAGCACTGAAATAGCCGCTTTAATAATTATAAGTTAAGGAAAAATCATGAAGTTAAAGAAATCATTATTGACATGTGCAATCGCAGTTGCATTAAGTTCAAGCTTTGTTGCACAGGCAAATATTGATGATAAAAATCAATCAAGCTCGGTATTAGCAAGCCAAGTATCTAGTACTGCGGTGGGTAATGTACTGACAATTGAACAAACCTCATTACAAGGTATCGGTAACGATGTAATGGTCACGCAACAAGGTGATGGCCTTGAAGCAAACGTGACAAGTTTAGGTGATAACAACAGCATTACTGTTGATCAAAAACAACTTCAAAACTTGTCGTTAACCTACACCACTGGCGATAACAACACATTAAATCACAGTCAAGATGGCGAGTTTAACGGTGCATTATCTGAAATAACAGGCAATGATAACACTGTCACAGTCGCGCAATATGGTACTGGCTTTTTTGGTATTAATAACGAAGCGATTAACGTAGTCCAAGGTGACAGTAACGACATTGCAGTAACCCAACAAGATGGCGGCCATTGGTTCTATAATTTTGATTTGCAAGGCAGTGGTAACCAAATTACCGCATCACAAGCGGGTCTTTTAAATGAAGCGACGCTGTCGCTGATCAGCGGTGACGAAAACACCATTGAGGTGACTCAAAACGGACTGTTTAACGCATTTACACTGAATGAGCTGGTTGGTAGTGCCAATGAAGTTGTGATCGATCAAGATGGTAATTTCAATGCTGTTACCGCTTTATCTATGCGTGGCGATGATAGCAGCTTAGAGATTGAGCAAGCGGGTGACTCTAATACAGCATCATTCGCGGCTGTTGAAGGTAACGATAATGACCTAGCAATCGATCAAGAAGGCGATAGCAATACCTTCACTTCAGAGTTATTTGCCGGTAATGACAATCAGGTTGCTGTTGCTCAGCAACAAGATAATAACCAAGTAGGAGCTGATGTACTCGGTGATAACAATGAACTCACTGTTATGCAAAATGGCTCAATGAACGAGACCTACTTGGGCACAATTGGCGCTGACAATGAATTCTCAAGCATTCAAATTGGTAACCAAAACAGCGCCCATATCGCTAACTTTAATGGTGATGGCAATGATGTTGATTTAACTCAAGCTGGTGATATGAACACCGCATTGATCCAATCGTCATACCCTGACACATCGCTTACATCAAACGATAATGATATTAACATCAATCAACTAGGTAGCACTAACGAGGCTACTATCACCTTTGCAAGCGTAATTGACAGTAATAATAACACGGTCGATTTTGTGCAAAGCGGCGACCTAAATGCGATAGATTTAGTCATGGAAGGTAGTAACCACTCAATTGATATTGCCCAACAAGGCGATATGAATATGGTTGCCGGGATTGACGGCGGGGCATTTGTCGTTGGTGGTGACAATATCAACTTTGAAGTATCTCAAGTAGGTAACGGCAATTTGGTCGAAGGCTATATTACCAACTCTAATAGCTCAGTGATCATCACCCAAGTAGGTGATTACAACACGGCTACGGTGACCCAAGAATAGGGATATTGGGGGGCATGCCCCCCATATTTATTTAAACAGATGTTAGTGAAAACCTTTATTACTGCCCTAAGCATGTTGTTTTTAACCACATTCACTGCCTTATCTCAAGGTGCTGAGGAGTTAGAAATAGATGGCCTAGTGCTCGATCGCAGCATTAGTCGTTTTGGTCACCAGTTTTATTTTGAATTTTCAAACCTTTGGCGCGATCTACCTTCAACCGCTGGTTTTAATATCGAAATAAAAGAAACCGTACTTCCTCGTGCGGGCACACAACTGACCTTAGTAATGAATAATCAAATCGTGTATGTCACCTATTTAGGCCGTCGCTTAGAGCCAATAGATGAACGTGTGGAACACGCTTTATACAGTGTAATGGATGCAATGGCGCGCTCTAATTTGCATCAAGCTTCGCCTGATATGGCAAAAAATGGATGGTAAAATGACCCCCTACTCAATAAAAAATATAACAACAATACTAGTCCTGTTATTCCCTTTATCAATCTCTGCCACAGAACTTGTGTATACCCCCATTAATCCAAGTTTTGGTGGTAGCCCGCTCAATGCCAGTATGTTGCTTAACAAAGCACAAGCACAGAACAAACATAAAGCGCCGATCATTGAGCAAAGCTATGCGGAAAAATTTCAAGACTCACTCGAGCGAACTTACCTAAACCGTATGGTTAGAGAGATCACCGATATTGCCTTTGGTGAAGAGCTAGATGAAAGTATTTTTAACCAAGACTCTATATTCTTAAGCGGCGATTATGAAATTCAGGTGATCACCAGCACCGTAGATTCAATAACAGTGCGCATCACCAATACCACCGACAACAGTGTTGTGGTGATTGAAGTACCGAGGTTTAGCTAAATGAAATCGTTATTCATTGTCGTGCTCAGCCTTGTGTTATCCGCATGCAGTAGCATGGGTAATTTGCTCCCACCATCACCACAACAAGCAAACAGTTTAGAGCCAACCGAAACCTTTCAAGCGCTACAGCAATTACCTACACCTGCTGGGAGTATTGCGGTTTCAGTGTATTCATTTCGCGATCAAACAGGGCAGTACAAACCACAAGGTAACGTCAGTTCATTTTCAACTGCGGTCACCCAAGGCGCTAACTCAATTTTAATGCAAGCGCTGCACGAATCAGATTGGTTTCTGCCCGTTGAGCGTGAAGGTTTACAAAATATCCTGACCGAACGAAAAATCATCCGCGCAGCACAGGCTGAACAACCCAATGCGGTTGAATTACCGCCATTGACCACCGCTAAAATCATTTTAGAAGGCGGCATTATCAGCTACGACACCAATGTAAAAACCGGTGGTTTTGGCATGGAATATTTTGGTATCGGCGCATCTGAACTGTACCGTGAAGATGCAATTTCAATTTACTTACGGGCTGTAGATGTGCGTACCGGTCAAGTATTGCTCTCCGTTGCCACTAGCAAAAAAGTACTCAGCCAAGAAATGCGCGCAGGCTTTTTCCGTTATGTAAGTTATAAACGCTTAGCCGAAGCAGAAGCTGGCTATACCGACAACGAACCCATGAGTATTTGCGTTACCCAAGCAATTGAAAAAGCCCTCAGCGATCTAGTCATTAAAGGCATAGATAAAGGTATATGGGCCACCAAGCGTAGTTGATCCCCCCAACGACAGCCTTACTGTTGCTAAGGCTGTATACTAATGACTAGCATCAATTGCATTTACCAAGGAAAGTATATGTCATCAGTCCAAATTGCCCGATACATCATTAGTTTTAGCTGGCTATATCACGGTATCTTGCCAAAACTGATTCATATCGCCCCACTTGAAAAACTGATGACGGCAAGCCTTGGCTTGTCAGAATCGATGTCCTACTTAATCACTAAATCGGCGGGTGTGGGTGAAGTTATCTTTGCCATACTACTATTTGTATATTACCAATCAAAAGTAATCATTGTGTTAAATATCATGGCATTGATTGGGTTACTACTCTTTGTTGTCGCGCTACAACCACAGCTTTTAATTGAAGCATTTAATCCCGTAACGACAAACTTGCCAATTATTGGCCTAAGCCTAGTGCTATTAAACAGTCTAAAAGCTCAACCAGAAAATAACCGCTGCTAGTAGTTATTGCCAACTGCAATGCATAATCCTGCGATGCAAAAAAAACATATCCACGACAAGTGCTTACCTCGAGTAAACGTCAGCGATAGAATGCCACTTAGGATAAACACCACAGCAATAATATGCAGAATATCAATGCTGTAATTACCGCTTGGATTGAGTATGAAATAAATAATGGCCGCAAAGCCCCACCAAGCTATGGTGGTTAAATGCCAAGCAAATCGCAACACCCGCTTTGTAAACCAATCACTGCCTAATAATTTTGGTAAGTTGTCACGCTTAAATAAGCGGATCAAAATATACTTTTCACCCAAGTATGAGTGAACAGCTCCGCAAAATATCAATAAAAGTGCTGCAGCCTCTAACATAGTGTTCCTTACATCCGCTCTAAAATAATCTAACGACTAAAACGCTACGCATGCTCTCGAAGTAATTGAGCTAACGCGGCAAGCTCACTGTCGTCGGCTCTTTCACAATCATGAGATGATAAATAACCCTCATATTTTTCTATAAAGGGCCCGAATGTGGGTTCTATATGATGAAAATCAGAGCCACTGCCAGTGCCATGCATTGGCGATAGTTTGCTATGCAGGTGATCAATTTCATACCCTTCTAAAAACATCCCGGTTCGCCCCACTCCATCTAGTGCTGCGTCTAAAATAAGGGCTACTTTTTTAGTCGCCACTATCAGTTTTGCAAGTACTTGATCAGATTGTGCAAAGGCATAACTTGAAAGGTGCTGTTTAGGAATAACCACAGTCGCCCCTTTAGTATTTGGATAAATAGTTAAAAAAGCCAAATGTTCATCGTCTTCCCACACTTTATGGCAAGGCTCTTTACCCGAAACAATATCGCAAAATACACATTGCATCATAATTCATTCCTTGAACTTCTCGATGTTTATAGCTATTCAGTGGTTAACATAGCCATAAAGGTTTAAATTGAAAAACAGTATAGTAAGCAGCAAATGTACCGATTGCAATTACATCCATATTTTTGCTTTACGCTGTTCAGTTAATTTTGCAATGGTAGCCTAATCGCCATATAGCGCTGCGCCCAATTAGATAACTCGATGCGATTGCGAGAGTTGGTTTTTTTAAAGGCGCTATAAAGGTGAGTTTTTACAGTATGATCACTAATATTCAAACGCTCTGCGATACTATGATTATTCGCCCCTTGTGCGAGTAAATAGATCACTGATTTTTCACGTTTAGTTAGATTTGATAATGCTTCATGTTCACTATCAGTATCGTGGTTAGCTTGCGGCTCAAAACGACTTACCATGGCCAGCACTTCATTAAATGTTGATGAAATAATTTTACGGCTAAACCAAAGTTCATCATTGATTATCCGCATTAATCCTGTGAACACATCTTCAGGAAGGTCATTATTATAAAAAACACCTTTAAAATTATTAAGTAACAGGTTTTTTTCACAAATAGCGTCCGACTGCGCATTAAACACAATAACCGGTTTCACTTTAGCCAAAGCCAGTAAGTCCGCTGGAATTAAGTTTTGCCAATTGCAGCCATTGCTATCAATTAAAAAAAGGTCAAACTCATTGCGATTGTTACAGTGCGGTAGACTATCATCCATTTTCACTTTGCTAAAAAATGCATCTAACGTTTTAATTAAATAGGGATAGCACTGAGATCGCACTGGCATTTTTAAAACGGTTTTGATAAATACAGAGGTTGGTTGAATCATTGCATCTCATCCTTGAAACATTTTGTTTACAATACCTAAATCAACTACAATATTCAACCTGTTTTTTTTCAAATCCATTGATTTATAAAGAAATAAAAATAGCTAAACGTCTAGACGTCTGACCATTAAAGGGTTTTCATAATAATCCCTTTTCATTAAGCCAATACAAAAACACAAACCTTTGTTACCAATAAATTATTTAGCTAAATTATAAAATCGTGACGTAACGCCATTGGTCCAACCAAAACCTTGCTGTACTTTATATTCACCCCCACCAGCTTGGTTTGCTAAATCGCAAACATTGTATTTTTCTAATAGACAACCATCGACCCTAAAGCGTGCTTCTATCATTTGCAGCCAATGAGATATAATAGTATTTGCATCAGCAACAAAGCCATACTGTCTTAAGCCCTGCACCGCAAACCACTGTAATGGTGCCCAGCCATTGGGGCTATCCCACTGTTGTGATGTGTCGTGTAAGGTCGTCACTAAACCGCCTGGTTTTAAAAAGTCTTGCATTACTTTACTGCTAACTTGCAGGGCTTGTTGCTCATTTGCACAGTTCACAAATAATGGTACCACCCCCGCAAGCGATAAGACGTTTGATTGCACGCTTTGCTTAAAGTTATAGTCGACAAAAAAAGCCTGCTCAGTACTAAATAAATACTTATTAATGGCAGCTTTTCGACGCGTGGCTTGAAGCTCAAAGTATGCCTGTTTATTCGTGTCGTTTACTATTTGGCAGTAAACACTCAGTTGTTTTTCAAGGTGATAAAGTAAGCTGTTTAAATCGATAGGGATAATATCGGTGGTTTGAATACTCGTTAGTTCACTGCTGTCTGCTAACCAACGGCTACTAAAATCCCAGCCTGATTCGCAAGCAGCACGAATATTACGATAGTAACTAGCTCGCTGCTGCTCAGGCAATAAAGCAGCATCGTGTAAATCTTCACGTAGCGATTCCGGCCTTGGTGTCGCTTCATCATCCCAATAGCGATTTAGCAAAGCGCCACACGGCATTTTAACCACACGGCGATGGGCAGGTATTTGCGCTGAAAGCAGCTCACCACCTTGCATCCAAAATTCATACTCGTGCTGCAACGCAGCTATACAATCAGTTAGCCAATTTAAGTCATGCTCATCGCGGTATTTAGCCTGCCAAAGTAAATCCACCATCAGCGCTAAAATAGGTGGCTGCGAGCGCGAGCTGTAGTAACTACGGTTACCATTTGGAATACAGCCATTACGGTTTTGCAAGTCAATAAAATTAGCCAGCATTGCGTCGATACTGTCAATATCACCAATGTCTTGTAAACCGAGCGCAGTGAAATAACTATCCCAGTAATATATTTCTTGGAAACGGCCACCTGGCACTATGTAGTTGTGCTTAAGCGGCATTAAAGAGCTACTTTTGACTGTGTCGGCATTACGCTGCAAGTATGGCCATAAACTGGCGATATAGCTTGGTGCATCGTCACTGCTAAGCTGCATTTTCGGTAATGCGGTAGACTCTAAAGTAAAGTGCTGTGCTACAAATTCTGCTAGCTGTTGCGTGGTTAATGGCTTTACTTGCAAGTAAAGTTGCGATGCACCTTGCCAGCTATCGTTAGCAATTGCATCTGCAAAAGTCTTACTGTCACTAAATATAGCCGCCAGTTGCACATCTAAAAATAATTGGCTGTTTACAAAATTCATATCATTCCTTTTTCTAGCACTGCGCCTAAATTCACTGTCATTTTTTTAAATAAAGTCACGCTTATCAATAATAAGCTGATGGGGATCAGCGTGAGATAAAAAGCATGTTGGCCGCTAAATTTATCAAAGATAAAACCGGTGATAACCGAACCTGTAGTTCCACCAAGTGCAGAAAACACCACGATGAGTCCGGTCATCGGCGCATGTTGGTGTTTAGCAAGTGAGCTGAGCATTACGGAGTTAAGTAATGGATAGAGCGGCGCCATAAAAAAGCCAATCAGCGGTAGCATATACGCTGCAAAGGGCACCTCAAAAACACTGGTTATGTGGCTGCCATCAACATCATGGGTCAATGGCAAAATTAACAGCACCAACGCCGCCATTGCAATTAAGCAAGTTAACAACAAGCTATACCAGCCCACAACGCGCAATAACTGCCCTGCCACTAATCGGCCAAACGCTAAAGCAGCGGCAAATAAACTTGCCAACTGAATGCTGACATCAACCGGTAATTTCAGCACTTGGTTGTTAAAGGTAGGCAACCAAGTCCCCACCCCTTGCTCGATCAGCACATACAAAAAAGCACTGATAATAAAAATAATCACTAACGGTTTATAAGCAAGCCTGAGCATGTCGATAAAAGCACGCCATTGATTACTTTGTAATGTTGCTTGTTGCGGCGCTTTTATCGGCGCGAGTAACACACTGACAAAAGCAACGCCGACTAGCACGGCTAATAAGTAATATACGTTCAACCACGAGGTACTTTGTGCGTTAGTAGGGTCAATAAACCCTGAAAACACCCAATAGCCCAATAACACCCCGAGCATAAATATACCTTCAATGGTGTTAAGCAGTGCGGAGTGCTTATTAGCGCTATCAGTCACTTGCCCTATGACCGAGTAAACCGAGATTTTCATAATCGCAAAGCTACAACCAATCACAGCAAACAGCAGTTTAAACGCATAAAACTGCGCAATTGATGGCATTATCAAGCACATCAGCGTTACCGCCCCCAGCGCCACTAACATCGCTAACTTATACCCTACGCGGGGAATAAAAGAGGCGACAACAAATGAAACTATTGCGATGGTTAGATCTTTATAGCCTTCTAAAACAGAGGCTTGAGTTTTAGATATGTCAAAACTATTGATGGCTTGTAAAATGACCGTGCCAACACTATTGAGCAAAATAGCAAACACGAAATAGCTACATGCCAACGCTATGGTTATTCTTATTGGATTCATACACGTTAACCTGATGTTGATTTCTTTTAGCATAGTGTAGCGGAAAATAAAATGCAAACGTTTGCATTTTAAATTTCAAAAATGAGTTAACTCACCCTACAGATCACCAGCTTAACCTTTGCTAGATTGACGGTTAATTAACTCTATTTCAACAACTTGCGATTCAGCTGGCTGGCCTTGCAATTGTGCTAATAATTTTTCAACCAGTAATACTGAGGCTCGCTGCGTGTTTTGTTTAATACTCGAAAGCGATGGATGACTCACATCTGCCATCGCAATATCATCAAAACCAACCAAAGCAACGTCATTTGGAATACTGATATAGCGCTCTTTTAACGCTTTCATTGCGCCTAATGCCACCATATCACTGCAGGCCATAATGCCATCAAAGCATAAACCTTTTTCAACCAACAATTGGTTGATCCCTTGGTACGCTGCACGACTGGTAATATCGATGGAAACTACGTGTGGTTTAGCTTTCGCGGTAGTTATTGCAGCAAGATAACCTCGATAGCGCTCACCTATTTCAGCATGCCCTGGATCCCCTAAAAACAAGATATTTTTAGCCCCCCCTGTTAATAAGTGCTCAGTCGCTAAGCGCCCACCAACAAAGTTATCACTGCCTACAATGGGATAATTACTGGGGGTTTTTGGGTCACCCCAAACAACTAAGGGCACACCGGCATTAGCGGCGGCTTCAATGTTTGCCGGATCTTTGCCTTGTCCAACCACGATAATGCCATCGGCACGGCGACTATTGATAAAGTAATTCGCCCAGTCATCACCGGCCATAAAGGAATTTGACAGCAACAGTTCTAGCCCTTGTTTATTCAACGCGAGGTTTATTTCTCCGACGACTTTAAGTAAAAACGGGTCATTAATTGATTGCTCTGTGCCACTGTCAAAATTAATGATCACGGCGACTACATTGGTTTTTTGCGAACGAAGGCGACTCGCTGCGGTATTTAAACTGAAGTTATGTTGCTTAGCTAATTGCTTTAATTTATCTCGCGTTTCTTTTTTTATCAATGGGTTATCATTTAATGCGCGAGAAACTGTCGAGGTTGATACACCCGCAAGCTTGGCTAGATCCGCTAACTTTAGTTGTTTGTTATTCATTGCTAAGTACGCAGCCTTCCTTAAATCGTGAAGCTGTAATATACCACCATTATTAAAATTAGGCTGCGCCAAGACTTAAATTACATAATAAACATCAGGGTGTATAAAAATAATACAGAAAGTTGTAAAAAATAATTGCAAACGTTTGCATAAAGTTCTAAGGTTTAAAAGAACACAGCATTAACATTTCATTAAATTAGTTAGTGCTTTGTTATTTATAGTTTTTTAAATAACGAACAAAAAATGGGAAAGCAACATGACAACAACACACACACCAAGCAAACTTGCTGGCGCTATTTTTTTAGCGCTATCCAGCCAAGCTGCATTTGCTGATCAAGACACAAATAGCAAGCAAACGACCACAGATAAAAAAGTTGAACGCATTGTCGTCTCTGGTACACCTGCGGGTATAGGCGTTCGTAAAATTGATGCCAGTTACGCGGTTACCAATATTGATGCCGAACAAATAATTAAACTTTCACCAAAAAGCACCGCTGATTTGTTTAAAGCCGTGCCTGGTGTGTGGGTTGAAAGCTCTGGCGGTGAATCGGGTGCGAATGTGTTTGTACGCGGCTTTCCTGGTGGTGGCGACGCGCCATTTTTAACTTTAAGTCTTGAAGGCTCACCCGTTTACCCTGCGCCAACATTATCGTTTTTAGAAAACTCGTCACTCTTTAGAATCGACGAAACCATCGAAACCATGGAAGCACTGCGTGGCGGTCCAAACCCGGTGGTTTCTAACGGCCAACCTGGTTTAACCACTAACTTTCGTTTAAAACGTGGCAGTGAAGACACTCAAGGTTTATTTAAATACACCACCTCAGATTACGATTTGCAACGTGTTGACGCCGTTGTCAGCGGTGAAATATCAGATGACCTTTACTTTATGGTAGGCGGCTATGTAAAAAGCTCACCAGGTATTCGTGATGCAGGCTTTACCTCAGAGAAAGGCAGCCAATTTACGATTAATATCACTAAAGAACTCGATAACGGTGAAATGAATTTCTACACTCGCCAAACCGACGATCATGGCGCATGGTACTTACCCACGCCGCTCAATGTTGATGGCATTGATGCTGAGTACACCCAACTTGGCACGCTAAATCGCCAAGCAACCATTTATACCGGGCCAAATAATGACGCGCACCAAGTCGATATTGGCGATGGCCGCGGTTGGGATGGCCATGTATCGGGTGGTAGCATTAAACTTGAATTTGACAATGGCTGGACTTTTTCAGACCGCTTTAATATCACCAAAGGCGATGCCAATACATTGGGTTTAGTGCCAGCAGGCTCCGCGACTACATTGGGTGAAGTGGCTGATAATGGCCAGTCTGCGATAGGCGCCGCGACAGGCACAACTTACGCTAGCAATACACCCGTGCAGCAATTGGGTCGTTGGGTGGTACTCAAAGAAATTAGTTCATTTACTAATGACTTAGCATTCTCTAAGCAGTTTGAAGAGCTCTCTGTTGCTGTCGGCTATTACACAGCCAGCACTTCAGCCAACGACTGGTGGAGCTTAGGCAATACCGCCTATCATGTATTAGAAGCGGGTGGTGAAATGCTCAATGACATCGCTTGCAACGAAAGCACTGAAGGCTGTGATTTTAATTACGACATTAATTCATCAGGTGATGCACGCACTAATGCTTTTTATAGCACAGCACAATATAAATTAAGCCAAGCTCTCACCCTTGATGGTGGCCTGCGTTATGAAAGCCATGATGTAGAGTACAGCGTAGACGAAGGGCTTGATGGTGTTATTAATCAAACCGTGCAATATGATGAAAGCAAAACCTCATGGACTACCGGTTTAAATTACTCTCTGAATGATGATATGGGCGTATTTGCCCGTGTTAACCGCGGCTACAAAATGCCTTACTTTGATGACTTTAGAGATAACTACGGTGCATACCAAGGTGGCGAAAAGCTAATAAAAGAAGTCACCCAAGCTGAGCTAGGCTATAAGTTGATGACACAAAACACTGACTTTTTTGCCACTTTATTTAGCAACGAAGTAAAAGGCGATACCTTTGTACGCCGCCCAGGTGAGCCTGCGGAAATTTTAACCAACGAAGCCTACGGTATTGAGCTTGATTACAACTTTAATCATCAATCGGGGTTTTCTGTTAATTTAAATAGCACATTACAACAAACCGAAATTACCGAAAGTCCAGAAAATAAAGGTAATGACGCACAGCGCCAACCGAAATGGCAAGTACGTGTAACACCAAGTTATGACTTCGAAATAGACGGCATGTACGCCACACTCTATGGTACTTTGTCAGCGGTTGATGACCGCTTTGGTAATAACGAAAACACCGTAACACTTGATGGCTACGAAAAAGTTGATTTAGGTTTTATTTTGGAGCCAATGGAAGGCATTAAACTACAATTAGCTATTGATAACTTAACCGACGAGCAAGGGATCACCGAAGGCGACCCACGTAATGCCGACGCCCCCAATGGCCGTTACATTATGCCGCGTACAACACGCTTAAGTGTCAGCTACGAATTCTAAACTCATCTCCTTAGATCAATACCCAAAGCCGCGGTGGTTAATACACTGCGGCTTTTTTAAATCACGCTTTGCACTAAAAGCCGCTCTTGTGACTCGCTCTCTTGGCGCTTGAAATAACTAAATATTAATAAGCAGCTCAATGCAAGGCTTGCCGCAATAAGCGAGCCTAGCGTAGCAAAGCGAAAACTAAACCACTGGGCAATTAAACCGGTACTAGCAGTGCCTAGCATCACCCCTACTTTAATGGCATTGCCATAAAAAGCAGAGGTAAAACCAATTCGTGAAGGTAGCTGCTCTTGTAAAATAGTCAGGCCGATACCCGCAAAGATCCCGTAAAAAATAGCATTAACACCTTGTAGTACAAAGAATTGCCATACTTGAACGGCAAAAAATACGCCAATATAGAACAACATAGCGCAGCTAAAAGCAAAGCCCAACAAGGCTGTTTTAGTGATACGCTTGCTGAGCTTGGCGCTATACAACATCACAGGGATCTCAATTAATGCCACCATGCCCATAAATATGCCAGGCATATTATTAGCAAAACCCAGTTCATTTATTGTATAAAGTGGTAAAGCACTGGCGTACATAATATTACCAATTGAAGCAAATGTTATAGCAGCCCCTAAGGCCCAAAAAGAGTGATTGATCGGCTGATTTGGTTCAGCTTTTTTAGCTCTGTCGTTAGCATTAACGCTGGGCAAAAACTTTATCGCAAAAATTAATGCCAACAACGCAAACGTAGCTGCGGTATAAAATGAGCGACTAAAGGCAACCCCTGATGCAAGTAGATAGCCAAGTGGCGGTCCTGCGACCCACGCAAATGAAATGGCGGCTCTCAGGCGAGTATTAAACTGGGTGATATCAATATGCTCTTGCTCATCAGCCCACTGACGAGCAATGGTCATAACTTGCGGTATCGCGGCATTGCCCATTGACAGCAACAACACGCCGGCTGCAAACACCTGCCAAAAAGATGTTGCGTTAGCGAATATGACTAATGCCAGAGCCATCCCTGAGACCGCAATCATAAACATTTTTTTAGCGCTTACGCCCTTATCAGCCAATCCGCCTAGCCATTGACTAAAAAGAATGCCCATTAGCGTGACACCTGTGGTGTATACGCCCAAATAAATGGGTGGACTTTGTAAGCCTTCCACAATAAACAAACTCATTAGTGGATTAACAAATGCGCCAATTAAGCCCGTTAATAAGCTTAACAAGATAAATACCACACCATATTGTTTGCATATCGACTTCAAAAAACACCACACAGACACTAAAAATAGGCCGCGCATTATACGCGGCTTTAAGTAATATTAAAATACAAAGTGGGTTATTTAATAATCACTACAATTTACATTAAGCACATTTTACCAGCCATTAAACTACGTATAAAAACACAGCCACAGCTTGTAAACTGTGGTTTTTAGTTCGTTCAAACATCTAAAAACAGCGTATTGATAAGTGCAATATGCTGTGCTTCAACTTGTTGTTTTAACACCTGAATAAAATCCATTGCCGTTGCAGGTCGGTTTGGATACGCATACTCTTGCCATACTGATTTAAGTGCGCTAATTATAGCTTCATCGCCTATTTCAGCTCTTAACTTAGCAAATACGATCGTTGCTTTTGAGTATTGATCATAGCTTTTTGTTGAATCAATCAACGCCATTTTAGCGGCAATATCCATACGCGATACTTGCTTGTAGCGCTTTGTTTCATAATCAACTAATGCGTTCATAGCGGCTTTACCGTAGCGCTTTTCTATGATCACTAATTCGATATATTTGGCCATCGACTCAACTAAAAAAGCACTGTCTGCAGGCACACTATTACCAATATCATGACCAAACCACTGATGCGCAGTTTCATGCACTGCACGGCGATAACGCTGATCAAAGCCAGCATCATCGCTTGGTCGAGCCCTAAAACCCACTTTATCTTCAATTAGTATAATTTGCGGTAAGGCATAGCCAGTACTCCCAAACGGCGCAGCAGCAACTAAGCTCAATTGCTTGGCTTTATACGCAACAATATTATTTTTAAACCAATCAAGTGTGTCGCTGATCGCTTGTAAATTAACGGCGGTTGCATCTGCACGCTCAAGCACATCTTGATTTTTTGCGAATACTTGTAAGTTAACACCGTCATATTTTTTAATTTCAGCAGTAAAAGGCACTGACAGCCAAGCTGGTAAGTTATTAATGGCAGACAATGTTTTAAACTTAAAAATTTCACGGCCCTGTTCAAGTTGATGTGTAAGTTGCTTTCCCTGTGTCACTATTTGATATCCTGCTGCCGTTGATACTGTGCTCGACATCGTTATGCGCTCATAGTGCTCTGGTCTATTTTGCCCTTTAGTAAGTAACGCTGAAGCTAAAGGGCGAACCTTTGGTTGCAAACCATATTGAGCTCGTAAGCTTGTATCTGTTAACTCATAGTTGATTTGATAGCCAATGGTTGGCAGCACCGGAACTGCTCGAATATAGCTAAACTCTGGGGTAATGATTTGATGCCCACCAGCTGGCCACAACTTTGCTTGATGTACTTCAAATTGTGTTGTTAATTGCCGTGTCTCATGCGGTTTTATTGCTACTGCAAACTCATACACAGCTTGATTTAAGTCAGGATAAAAAGCGATTTGTGTCGCACCTGCAATCTTCACCTTCGCCCACTTATAAAATCCCGCTCTGCCGACTAAAATTTGCTTAATTGCCCTTGCATGCGGATTCTTTAAGGTGTACGTAAGATCAAACTTGGCAAACTGCTGATGTGGATAAAAGTCAATTTTTGCATCAATATGGCTAACCTGAGGTTGCAATTTATGCTGCCAATCTGCAAAGGTTTTTTCATAATTGGCTTTAAAGGCTTCACGTTTATGTGAATTGGTGAGCGGCTTTTCGTAAACCAAACGCATATGTAATTGCACAAATAGACCGATTGAGAGAAGTACTGGCATAATTAACCATGCATCTTTTCGCTTAACAGCACGCCTGCCAAGCCCTGCACCGCGATGATTAAATGCGCAACTTAGCAATATAAAGCTTATGCAGGCCACCAACCACACCGACATATATGGCCAATAACTATTCAAACTTGCACGATATTGCCAAAATTCATTAGGTGGTTGTAAGGGGGTCCAAGCTAGACTCCAAAATGTATGAGTGAGTCCTAAGTAAGTCATAACCGGTGTAAATTTGAGTAATAACATTACAAAAACAACCAGTGCTGCAATCAGTATTGAACGACAAAGATTAAACACACACACCGTTACCCATGCAATTAGCATCAGCGGCAGTGCCGTTAAACATAGCACATATACATGATCATACGCTTGATATTGACTACCATTAAACCACTGCGCCAAAGAAGCACCAACAAAGCTCATCGTTGAAAAAATAATAACTAATGTAGTCAGTATCAGTAATTGACTAGATAAAATAGTGGCCGTTTTAACTGGCGTTACAGCGATTAACTCAGCCATATTAAAACGCTTTGCATAACAGCTTACCTGCCAGCTCCAAAGCACCATCAATAAACACCCAAACAGTATTTGCATATCAAACGCATAGTGACTAATTGCATCGATGCTGGTTGCGCTTATTACACTCAGCGGCTCTGCATAATCAGCAGAAGAGGCAACACTATTGAAAACCATGGCAGGCCAAACTAATAAAATTAATAGTGTCATTGGGTGTTTTAAAACATTGCAAAGCGCTGCTTTATAAAATGCGAAAAATATCGGCAGTTCATGGTTTATTGCACTCGCGGGTTGGTACGAAACACTTGCTACTGTCACTGACTGTGAATAGCTCAGTGCATTTTTTACTGGCTTATTGAACGAGCTAAAAACGCTACTCGCAGCAACCGCACTACAATAGATAACGGTTGTGAGTAACAATATCAGCACCCGATTAACGGCTATAGCCCAGCCCTGAGGCTCAATAAAGCTACCTATAATCGCGGTGTATGCGAAAGGATCTAACCATACAAACAGTTGATAACTAGTTTCGCTGATAATACTACTTCCCGCTAATATGGGATTGCCTGTAACACTTGCAAGCAGTAAGTAACCAATCCATAAAACCGCAAATACAACATAGTTCACCAGAGCACTGCTGAATTTTTGGCAAAACCAAAATGCAATTACGCCAAGCAAGCAACTATTAGGAAGCAACACAAACAGGCTGTTCCAAGCCAGTTGGTTGATAATTTGCCAGTCAAAACCTTTGCTATGTATTTGCATAACCACCATTACCAGCGTACTGATAAGCGCAATCACAAACACACACAACACCAACGTACCTACACGTAGCAATGCACTTTGTTTAAACGTGATAGGCGTCACTGCCACCAGCTCTTGCATATTGTGTATTTGATCACGCAAAAAAAATGTCGGTGCTAAAGCTCCTGTAAGTAAAGCTAGTTGCATCATGTGTAGTGCAACTAAATGGAGCTTAAATTGGTTTATAATGTCGCTATCTTCGACGGCTAAACCTGATGCTAATGTAAACGCAAATAGCGGGGCGGCTAAAAAGCAAAGCCAAACCAAAGGCTGGCGAAACACATAAGCTAGTTCGTTGATCAGTCGCATGTGTTACTACCTCGCGATCTCAACTCATAAAAGTATGTATCTTGCAGCGTCACTTCAGCAGGTATTGCATGTTCAGCGGGCGCCACTCTGGCATAAACACGAAATAACGGTTTGCCGTATCGATAACTTTGGCTTAATACAACGGCCCCTTGGGGTAATGCGGTAGGAAGGCTTTTTAGCAGCCATACATAACCATGTAATGGTTTTATTAGTGCATCTACTTCGCCACTTTGAATTAACCGACCTTGATTGATCATCGCTACAAAATGACACTGATTTTCTATATCTTCCACAATATGGGTAGATAACAGCACCAGACGCTGCTTACTAATAGTTACGAGTAAATTATTGAGACTTTCACGCTCTGCGGGGTCTAGCCCAGCGGTTGGTTCATCTAAAATAATCAGCTTAGGATCACCTAGCAACGCTTGAGCAATACCAAAGCGTTGTTTCATCCCACCAGAAAAGTGACTCACCTTTTTACTTGCAAATTGAGATAAGTTTAACAGCACTAAGAGATCACTTATTTGCTGCTTCCGCTCTTTTCTACCCAGGCCCTTTAAAATTGCGATATGCTCCAGCAAAGCAATACAACTCATATTTGGATAAACACCAAATTGCTGCGGTAAATAGCCTAGTTGCTTGCGCATTTCATCGGGATGTTGCAACACATCTAAACAGTTAAAATTCACCTGACCATTATCAACGCTTTGCAAACAAGCAAGCGTGCGCATTAGGCTTGACTTACCCGCGCCATTTGGCCCAAGTAAACCAACCATTCCGGTTGGTAAAGTAATGGAAATATCACTTAATGCTTGCGTCCCATCTGCATATTTTTTATTAATATTTGTAAGTGTTAGCATCGTTATGTTCCTCAATTGACGAATAGTCACACTAAGCAACAGCTATACAATCAGCTAGCAAGTAATGATCAACACCTAAAACTAAGGGATAAAAGTAACCATTTGGCACTTGTCATTAAAAACCTCACTTTCATCATTATCTGCGTGTTTTAAACAGCATAAACACTAAACTGCCCCATAGTTTGAGTAATTATGAACTCTAAAAATGTAAATTTACGAGCGCAAAGATGTGTTTTAGGCTCTTAAAGGTTAAAGTAATATATCAACTGAATTTAAATTGGAGTTAAATGTGCAGGCGGTTATTTCCTTTGTATCACAGCGGATTAAGGTAAAATATGTTATTGCATTGCTGCCTCTTTTTGCTGCTGTTTTGCTTGAAGCCCACATACGCTACCTATCTTTAAGGCTCAGCTCACCTACACTTTACTTACAAATAAATGCGCAGCTACTGTTAGAGTGCCTGCCTTTTTTCATTGCGCATGTTATGGCATTTAAGCGATCAGCAAGGCTGGCTGTTATGATCTGGTTGTTAGGCTTTATCGCTTACCCTGCCTTAATGTACACAGTAAATACGGTGTTTTCACAATTTGCCAATTGGCATTATCTTGAACTGCAAGGTTGGATTTTATGCACTGGCGCGAGCATTATATGGCTGATATCTCAGCGCACCATAACGGTTCAAAAATCACTCGTCAGCCAATGGCTTAGTTCATTAATATCGTTAGATAATGTGGTGCTGATAATACTCTTTTGCTGGTCATTTACCATTGCTGGAGTACTCAATACGCATGATAATCCTTTACTAAATCAACCTTTCGCATTGATTTTTGAACCCAGTAAAATAGTTTCCCAGTTTAGCCAATTTTTTGCTTATTTTTGGCAACTGAGCGTTTATGCAGTGATTATTTATGGCCTGTATCTATTTAACCGCTATATCCTTATTCGTCATTTACTCGCGACTCACGGCGTGTTTACCTTTGTCGCTGCATGCATAATTTTTATAGCGGTTTTGACCCCTTTATTAACCGCAATAGTGCTTACCCTACCTATAAATGATCTACCCACAAGCATTGCAAACCTAACACCCAGTGGCAACCAAAACATTTTTAGTAAGTATAACTATCAGTTTATGCTGCTCTTTCTTGTTATAAGCACCCCCATTATTTTAGCGTTTGAGCGCCAACAGCAACAAAGTAAGTTTAATGAAATCGCCAAGCAACAAGTCCAAACCGAGCTAAAATTACTACAACAACAAGTTAATCCACACTTTTTATTTAATACTTTAAATAACTTATATGCACTTACACTGACAAAATCAGACCAAGCACCGCAATTAGTGCTGCATTTAGCTGATTTACTGCGATACACCGTTTATGAAGGTCAAAAGCCATCTGTTCCATTAGCAAAAGAGCTAGACTATCTTAAAAACTTTATCGAATTACACAAAATTAGAAGTGCTCATCAATGTAAATTTAATCTAGTTTGGCCAAGCAATTCAGAGACGTTTAACATAGCGCCGTTACTACTGATTATTATCGTTGAGAATGCCATAAAACACGGTGTTGAACCCAGCTCAGATGCAGCAGCAATAACGATTAAAATTACTATCAATGACAACATATTAACGCTTTATTGCGCAAACCCAATTAGACCTAAAATGGCCAAAAACAAACGGGGGATCGGGCTTAACAATCTACTAAGACGGTTAAAACTTTTATACCCAAATAAACATTCACTCACAACATATGAGCAAGAGGAAATTTGGCAAACAACACTGACATTGGAGCTGTCAAAATGATAAAAGCAATCATCGTTGATGACGAGCCACTGGCGCATCAAGTAATTCAACATCATTTAACAGCACACAGCAATATTAATCTGATTGGCCAATACTATAGCGCTAAGGATGCCTTATGTGCGCTGGCGAAATCAGACATTGAGTTAGTTTTTTTAGACATTAATATGCCAGAGTTAACAGGGCTTGAGCTATTAAAAGCACTCGCGGCTCCTCCGCAAGTGATCATAGTGAGTGCCTATCAAGACTATGCCGTAGCCGGCTTTGAGCTGAATGTAACTGACTATTTGCTTAAGCCTGTTTCAGCACCAAGGCTGAGCCAGGCACTCAACAAAGTGTACCAACGCACTGCACAGCCTTTAACTCAACAACCCAAAACTATTACCCTCAAGGTTGACCGAGAAAAACGTAAATTCACCTTAGATACTATTGAGTACCTTGAAGCCTACGGTAATTATGTAAAGTTGCATCAGGTACACAACACCACACTTGCCACAACAACACTGAAGCAGCTTTCTCAGCAGCTAGCAGGTTCATTTATACAAATTCATAAATCGTACTTAATTAATAAAAGTAAGGTAATTGCTGTTAACAATGAATATGTTGAACTCAGTAGTGGGGCTATTATTAAAATTGGCAAATCATATAAAGAGCTCTCTCGTACCCTACTTTAAAATAATGCTAATAAGCGCTTTGCAAGCAGCTTATGCGTTTTACAAGGCCAATGTACTCCCTCATTAGGACATGCAGAGATAAGTGCAAAGCCGTCTATAAACAAACAATCTTGACGACCTGCCACTATTTTAAACTCTATAGATAATTGCTTTGCTTTATTGCTTGCACCTGCGTAAATGTTTTTGTAGTTGCCCACTTCATACACCTTTGGCGGACTCAAGATGATTATTTTTGGCTGTGTTTGGCCGTGATAAAAAGCTTTAATAGCTAAAATCAACTCCTCCAGCGCCTGTGTAATATCGATAGCAGAAAGTGTAAAGCGTGCTTTTAAATCATTAGTACCAAGCTGAATAATAATTACATCAACTGTGTGCGCTTCCAGATACGCTTTTAAATACTTAATGCCTGATTTATCACCACTAAATGGCGGATCTTTAACTAAGGTTCTATTTGGCTGCCCCGCTTCAATCACTTGGTGTTCTGAGCCTAGCAATTTTGCAAGTATGCCCGGCCAGCGCTCAGTTTCAGTCAGCCGTTTACCATCAATAGGGGAAATTCCAAAGGTATTGGAGTCGCCAAAACACAGAATATTCATCAGAACGGGTTCAGCGTATAGCCTTGCTGCTGTAACTGCGCATGAGCGGTCATTGCAGAAAGCGCCATTTTCACCCCAGGGATAAGCTGCTCCGGCGCTACCTTCATATGCATTGCCGACTGCCCACACACATACACAACGGTGTTATTCGCAAGCAGCTGTTTGAGCAAGGATTGGTTTTTATTATCAGTATCAAAGCGGGCTTTATAAAAACTGTTTTCAAGCACATCAACACTCGCACCACCGTGTATAACTAACGCCAGCTGAATGTTTTCTGGCTTCACACCATGAGCCACATGCATATTAATAAAACGCGCTAACGAATTAATGTGATTATTTTGCGCGCCTTTTTCAGCACCATCCCCTACATCAAAGGCAATTTTAAACTGCGCTTGGCTTAAGTCCGACACATGCTTTGCTACATTGTAAAAATAACCAAAATCTTTGATAACAGGAGTTGGCTCAGCAGCGATCGTTGTTAAGCTAGTTATAAGAAGGCTAAAGCCTAAAAGTAACGTTTTCATAAAGCATCCTTTTTACTTTTTTGTTTAGCCTAACTCGATTACCACTATTTAACTAGCCTGAACATGTGAATGTGCTTTAAAAGTCATCCCTAGATAATTAAAGGTATGTTTAAACATAGCTATAAATGCGTCTGGCGCTGAGGGAGAAGTAGCATTAGACAACAGTGAAAACTGTTTTTGGCGCAAGGTTCTAAGCTTAGGTTTTAACGCCTCGTCATCCATGTAATCTGTGATCCTATCCATAAACGCCTTCATTTGTGGCGTAGTGTTATACCAATACACAGGGGATGCGAACACCCAATGATCATAACGTAATAACACTTCAAACAAATTATAAAAATCATCATTTTTATATTGCTTGTCATAACGATAAGGTGAAATAACATAATCATCTAAGCAAAAAACAATGCCACTTTGTTGCTTGCTATACGCATTCGCTTGCGCGGTAGTATTACCATTTTTACGGCCACTTGAATAAATGATTGCAGTGTTATGTGCTGATTTTTCTTGCATTGGGTTAGCTCCTTTTTTTATGATGGAGCAAAGCTTAAAACCTCAAGCTAACTTAAGGTCAATAAACAATCTGTAAATTTTTTAAAAAGAAGCAAAACTATGACCGTTCAACAAAAACAACTCGTCGAAGCTAACTTAACGGTAGGTTATGTGGCTAAACGCAGCGGCGTAAAAGTATCAACACTGCACTTTTACGAAACCAAAGGGTTAATACGCAGCTGGCGTAACAACGGCAACCAACGCCGCTATAAACCCGATGTACTGCGCCGCGTAGCCGTGATCAAAGCAGCGCAAACAATGGGCATAACGCTTGAAGAAATAAAACAAACACTGGCAACTTTGCCCGAGCAACGTACCCCAACTAAAGAAGATTGGTCAGCACTATCAAAAAACTGGCAAGCACAACTTGATGAACGGATTGCTTTTATGCAGCGCCTACGCGAGCGAGTTGACGGCTGCATCGGCTGCGGTTGCCTGTCAATGACCAAGTGCCCTATTTACAATAAAGACGATTACTTAGGTGAGGAACAAAGCGGGGCTGTGCTTTTGAATAACCCTCAAAAAGAATTAAACAATGGGTAAATTAAAGTAGTGACGCAGTAGCAGGTTTTGCCAGTTCACAATCGGCGAGTTTAACTGCACACATTAAAACGTTCAATCCGTACTTAATTTTGCCGTTTTAATACAGTTGAGTACCCGCCAACTAAACATTTTTCCATTGCGAGATTGGGGTTTACTTGGCTTTGAAAACCAAATTGTTGATAAAGCGAATGAGCGTCTCTTGTTGCCAGTGTAAAACGGCGCAACGATTGCAACTCAGGGTGGCTCATTACATGATCCATCAGCGTTTTACCCAACCCTTGTCCTCTAAATTGCTCTAACACAAATACATCCAATAAGTTGGCGAAAGTAGCTCGGTCAGTCACCACTCTTGCAAATGCCAGCAGCTGGTTATTTTCAATTAATGCAAAGCACAGTGAATGTGCGAACGCTTTTTCTAACCGTTCACGACTAATGCCTTTACTCCAATAACTTCGCTCAGATAAAAACTCAAACGCTTGGGTAAATTGTTGTGCTGACAATTGCTGAGTAAATTTCATTTCAACTCCTTATAACGTGTTCGATTTTGATATAAAGACTAATGGTATTGATGCCGCAAGAAATAATGACATAACCCAATTAAAACGTTTAAAGGTAGTTGGCTTATTTAAAAATTGTCGCATGTATTTGCCAAAGTTCACCCAAAACAAACCTGAGCAAGCCGCGACAAGATTAAAAATAACCACGCCCAAAATTGCAGAAGGCCAATAGGCGCTCCCAGGTAAAGTAAGTGCGGTACAAAGTGTCATTAACACGGCATATGACTTAGGATTGATCAACTGAAAAAGCATGCCTTGGTAGAAATTTAAAGGCCTCGCTTGAGCATTCTCTCCTTTCATTTGAGAGCTACTAGCCACCTTGTATGCTAAATATAAAATATAACCACTGGCACAAAGCTGTAGAAAAAAATGCAGTTTTGGCTGCATTAAAAAAAGTTTTCCTAATCCTAATAGCATTGCTAAATGCATTATCGTCATACCAGCTCGAATACCCAATAAGTGCGGCAGGGTTTTAGTCACGCCAAAATGTGTGCCTGAGTGAGTAAGCAAAATGTTATTAGGCCCCGGCGTGATTGACGCAGCAAAACAAAATAGCATGAGAGCAGGTGCAAGCTCAAAAACATTAACTGTATTCATAATGATTAATTGTATTGATACAATATTATGGTTGTTTAATAACTATTAATTGTCATAATTATATAAAATCATCAACATTTTTATTGTTATGAATACAATTTACAAACCTGATCACACTCTGTTTAGTCGCCTATGTGACACCCAACCCAAATATCGCGCATTAGCCGCTTTAATTGAACACGCTATTGACAGCAAAATGCTGTCCTTTGAGCAAAAATTACCGGCCCAACGGCTACTCGCTGACAGCTTAAATATTACACATGGCACAGTAACTCGTGCTTATGCATTGCTTGAGCAACGAGGATTGGTTACTGCAAAATTAGGGGCTGGCACCTTTGTAAGTAAAGTAGCGGAGTTAAGTCATTTTGAGGGCGACACAGACTTTGCCTCAAGCATGCAACCGATGATGGGGCAACAGCATGTTATGACGAATGCCCTGCAATCGTTGTCAGAGGATCAAAGTGCATTAACAGATGTGATGGTTTATAAACTCAATGGGCTTGCCTCACATCAGCGATTTTTTAAACAATGGCTGGCAAATAAGGGGTTTGATTGCTTAAATCATCCACTGATATTTACCCAAGGCGCTCAGCAAGGAATATTCACAACACTAGCAACCTTGTGTGAAAGTGGCGATACTGTCATCACAGAATCTATGTGCTACCCAGGTTTTTATCATGCCTGTCACTCACTTAAACTATCATTAGCGCAAGTCGATATGCATAACGAAGGAATTGATCTTAACCAAATTGAAGCCTTGTGTAAGTCGCGCACAATTAAAGCGGTGTATATCACACCAAACTGTCAAAACCCCACAAATATTCGCTATAGCAGTGACAATTTAAACGCCCTGCTGGCGCTGAGTCGCCGGTATAACTTTTTCATCATTGAAGATGACGTAAATTACTGTTTGCCTGAGTATTGGCGATTACCATTATGGCAGCAAGCACCTGATCGGGTGTTTTATATTTCAAGCTTTTCAAAATATTTTGCAGGCGGGCTTAGAGCCGGTTACTTGTTGCCTCCGATGCTTTGGGAGCAACCGATTTTAAAACAACTGCATAGCGAATGTTGGGCTGTTTCCTCAATGAATTTTGAGTTAATAATGCGCGCCATTAAAAGTAATGAGTTTACTTATAATCAAACTAAGCTTGCAGATGAGATACGCTATCGTATTGAACAAATAAAAAAGCTGCTTGAAACTTATGAGATAGATGCTCAGTTTGCCAGTTTAAATGTGTATATTCCCTTAGCCCAGTCGCAGAATATGTTTGAGTTTTGCGGCGTATTAAAAGCGCATAAGGTAATAGTAAGGACGTTAGACGCCTTTATCCGCGACGTTCCAGCCCTAAAAGCGGATAGTCCAAATGGTGTTCGCCTCACCCTAGGCGGGCCTGCAACTCGAGCTGAGTTTGACTTAGGCGTAACCCGCGTAGAAGCCGCTTTAAAGCAATTTAATCAAACATTTGAGGTGGTTATTTAAAAAATGGGATATACATGAGCTCTCCATAATGTGAATAACCACAGTATTTAGACAACGTAATACTTCTAAATAATATAAATGAATCCAACCCCTTGTATTTTCTTCTAATTCAAAACACCTTACCTAAAATATGCAGCAAATTACCATCAACTGATTGTTAAAACCACAGAATTCAAGTAGCCTATCGCGCTCAAAAAGGAAGTGAAGTGATAAAGGAGATATCAATTGGAATCGATCCAACAAACACTACCACGGCTAAGTTCTAGTACATTAAATCTACAACAAGAATTAAAGCAAAACGATATAATTATCGGCTCATTAAAGGAGACTGATAATGCCAACTAAACGTTGCCCGCACTGTAAAGATCACCCTTTGGATATTACTCATTATCAAGGTGAAGAGATAGATATCTGTCGCGAATGCGGTGGCTTATGGTTTGAAAAAAATGAAGTAAACCGTATGATTGCTGAGATAAACGAAGGGCCAATCGGTGAAAAATACGAAACTCATTTTGGTGAATCATTAGGTATTTCCAAGCTTGACTGCCCTGATTGCAATAAGAATCTTGAACGTTTTCATCTATTAGAAGATTTTCATACTGAGATTGATGTATGCCGTCACTGCAATGGCAGTTGGATTGAAAAAAATCAATTAGAAAGTGTCGAGCATAGCCCTAAGCTCAAAGCCAGCCTCGATAAACTAAATAAAACAATCAGCTGGAAAACCTATCTCTTTCAGTTTTTAACGCAAATGCCTGTTGAATATAATCTCAAACCCAAACAAACACCGTGGGTTACGCGCAGTTTAATCGCTTTGAACGCAATTATTTTTACGCTGTACTTTTTTAACACAACTGCGTTTGCAATGACGCTTGATTTATTTGCTATGAATCCTAGTAAGTTATCGCAAGGCGAACACCTTTGGACGGTTGTAACTTGCGTATTTTTACATGGCTCTATACTGCACTTAGTTGGCAATATGTACTTTTTGTATATTATCGGCGACAACCTTGAAGATGTACTTGGTCATAAAAAGTTTCTGTTTTGGTATATGGTTTGTGGTTTAGCGGCCTCCTTTGCAAGCTTTATCGTTCAGCCAAGCTCCACCATTCCAAGCGTTGGTGCCAGTGGTGCAATCGCAGGACTATTTGGCATGTACTTAATGTGGTTTAGACACGCCAGTCTTACTTTTATGTTTATAATTTATCAAAAGAAATTATCGGCAGTGTGGTTTTTTGTTATTTGGTTAGCAATCAACATTTTTGGCATGCTTGCAGCACCCGACGGCGTTGATTATGGTGCGCATATTGGTGGCTTTATCGCAGGATTGTTAATTGGCTTTGTACTTAAATCAAAAATTACTGAGCACAATCCTATTCTTAAATTACTAAACCAACCCGAAGCACAAATAAAACGCTAGCAATAGCTACAACCTTCCTATCGATGATCGGAAGGTTGCTTTATTTACTTATCCGTGCTGACTTTACTAATAATCACTTGGCACTGCGCTTCGCTCATAAACTTTGGCACCGGATAATTCCAATTTGCCTCTGCTATGGCTGACTTCGCTAATAAAGGGATGTCAGTGCGTTTAACTTCTTCTAAGTAGCGTGGAATTGCCAAATCAGTGAGTAACTGCTCGAGTGTAACTAAAAACGTTGCGGCTTTCTCAGTGCGCGTTTGCTGCAAACTGGTTAGCTGACAATAATCAGCGATCTCCGCTAATTTATTATCTATAGTACTGCCATAAAAGCGCAAAACCGGCATCAATACCACACTGTTAGCCAAGCCATGCGCCGTACCATATTGAGCACCAAACTGATGGGCAATGGCATGAACATAGCCAACCGATGCGCGAGTAAATGCCTGACCCGCATAAAATGAAGCTAATAGCATATTTTCACGCGCGGCTAAATCATCACCATTTTTATATGCGATCAGTAAATTTTTTAAAATAAGCTCAATCGCCATCAATGATCGTTTATTACTAAAGGCCAAACCATTAATACCCACATAGGCTTCTATTGCATGCGTAAGCGCATCAATACCTGTAGTCGCTGTGATATGTGCAGGTACTGATTGAGTAAACTCAGGGATCAATACAGCGTCACTTGGTACTAAAGTAAAATCTGTTGCCGCATATTTTTGCTGCGCACTGGGGTCATTAACCACTGCCGCTACCGTTGTCTCTGAGCCTGTTCCTGCTGTTGTTGGAATAGCGCACAAAGTCGGGAGCTTGTTGATAACTTTAAACAAACCTTTGAGCTGGGCAACCGACTTATTAGGTTGAACCGTTCGAGCAGCAATTAGCTTGGCACAATCAAGCACTGAGCCACCACCTATCGCGATAATACATTCACATTGATACTGTCGGTAGAGTAATAACCCGTCTTCAACGTTGTTGACCGTAGGGTTAGCATTTACATCACTAAATAACTGCCAAGGGATTTGCTGTTCATCGAGGTGAGCAAGAATAGGCTCAATCACCTTTAAATTTTTTAACGTGTTATCGGTTACAACAAAAATAGGCCTAACGGGTTTAAGCAATAGCAGCCATTGTTTAAACCCCGCAATACCTTGATATAAAGTAGGATTTGGAATGCCAATAAAGATAACGATGCATTTTAAAATAAAATGGTAACCACGATAGAGAATACGCATAAGCTCAAAGAGGGTTATTCTATGTCAGCTGATAATGCACCAATCTACATGAATTGCCAATAATAGACACCGGTCAAAACGCTGCAATTAATCAAAATGGTTAACCAAAGCACAGCAATAAATGCCCGTTTTTGCGATTTATGCCTTAACCATTGCTGGGCAATAAGCGCTCCCGGCCAACCACACAATAAGGCTAAAATATGTAAACTGCGCTCCGGTACTCTAATAGGTTGCTCAGTTGACTCTATTGCTAACCGTTTATCCCATTTATACACTAAAAACGTAATACTACTCATAGTGCCGTAAATACTCGCCACAAAATAAGGCCAATAGCCAAGCAGTCCGCCAATCACTAATACAGCTAAAAAACTAACAGAAAAAAGCAATAATGTTTTTTTAATCAAAGAACTCTCGCCTATACTACAATAAAATAACTCTAAAAATAGGCTGCAATTATGTCATATCTAAAAACACTTTTACTATCTTTTTGCTTGTTCTGCGCTGGGGCTAGTCACGCCCAAGCGACTGATTTAGCGCCAGAGCTGGAAGTATTTAAACCCTACCTTGGTACATGGCAAGCTGATTTTGATGTTGGCGATAACAAACCAAAAATTCAAGATGTAGGCCGCTGGGAACGTGCGCTCAATGGTAAAGCCATTCGAACCGCTCACTCTATTAATGAAGGAGAATATGGCGGTGAATCAATGATTTTTTGGGACAGCAAAAAACAGTCATTGGTATTTTATTACTTCACCACCGCAGGTTTTTATACACAAGGCACTATGAACGTATTGAGCCCAACTCAATTTGTGGCGTACGAAACGGTAACAGGGTCTAAAGAAGGGATCACAAAAGTTAAATCGACCAGTGATTTTAAAGATGGCCAATTTATCGTCTCTACCTCTTATTTAAAAAAAGGCGAATGGACAAAACCTGAAAAACGTATTTACACTCGCAGTAACAAACAGGTTATTTTTAAATAAAAAACCAGCAGCTAAGATCTACAAAGCGCATATAGATTGAGTTAACTATTAGGCGTATTTACAAGGGCTGTTTTATAACTAAACAGCCCTTTTGAAAAATCAACCTAAACCATTTAAGCCGTCTTTAGCTGCTTGATATAAAGCACCTAAGGTTGAATCGAAAACCCAACGAATAAAACTGTAAGTTAATTCTACGGCTGTACTAATAACCTTTCCGGCAAACACTAACATATGTCCGAGTAAACCGAGTGTTTGTGATGCAAAAGAAGCCGAGGCTTTCGCTATTTTATCTAAAGTGCGCGCCAACATATCGTAAAAGGTTAAACCTGTGCCAATACTTGCTTGTGCAACAACAGCACTGTAATAACCCGCATCTTTTAATAAAGTGATTAAGGCCGCACTTAATTTATCTGACCAATGTGAATTAAATGAAGCTTGATTCCTGTCTGCAAAATCTAAACGTACAGGCGTTGCTAAAAAGTGATTAGCTTGTACGGTTAAATTTCGCCAATCATTGCTATTGGCGGTGTTGATATAGCCAGGTGTGCCATTTAATTTATGCGCAGCTCCTTTTAAGCCTTGGCCATTATCCAGACGGATCTCTTGGCCATTATATGGTACGTGTGCAAACGGCCATAATGGCACTTTAGCAACAGGATCCGCACCATGTGTGCAGCGATAAACCTTATCAATCCTTGATGTTGCGGCTCTGGCAAAACCATCTAAACCTACTCGAGGTGAGCCAAAGGTATAAAGCTTAACAGGCAAAGAGTATTCAGCTTTGATCCAGTCCGCAGATAAACTCGCTAAAGCACCACCTAAGCTGTGGCCAACAACATGAACACAGCCATTAATTTTATCTCTAATATTAGCAGTAATAAATTCTTGAAGTGCCGGTTTCATCGTATAAAACGTTTTATTAAACCCAGCATGCACCATGCTACCATTTGAGCCACCACTTAAACCAAAGTTGCCATCAGTCAAACCATCACGTAATGACGCTGTGCCTCTAATAGCAATAACGGAGTCACCTTTAAAAGCACCTTCCCCGTGTCCAACTAATCCAAAGCCAGTGCTTAAATTAAATAAGTGTGAAAAAAAGCCACCCGATACACCTTGTATCGCGCCCGAATTAACAGAAAAATTAAAATTTCCACGCAAAGAGGAATGTAAAAGCCCATTCACTAATTTTGTGCTTTTCATTTCTTTTGCGTCATAGGCTAAAGACGCCAATTGCACTGCTTGTGTAGGTGTTAAAGTATTCATATAAGTTCCCTTTAAATGATTATGTCAAAAGGTTAAAGTTTGCATGATGTATAGATTGCGAAAGTATGACTTGTATCTTCTTTAATAGGTATATCGTATGTCTTTGGTTGTTCAGAAACATCACAAACTAAATCTGCAAGTAGTCTTTCTAATGTTTCACTTTGTTCATGTAAAATAACTCTAACAGCCCACAAAACAATACCTTCAGGTGTGCCATTTTCTAAATAGATGTGCTGAATCAACGATTCATTATCAAACATGCTAGAAGGTTTAGCCGTTTTAATGGTTTTTTCTGCAAAAGAAAAATAACCACTCGCATCCGTTATTGCTTCATCTACATATTCATCACCATAAGTGAGTGAACGAATAACTTTAGTGTTAGCAATGGGCTGCCCATTATCCAATAACTGCCCTTTTACAGGAGCTGATAAAACAAATTCTTGTTTATTAAAAAAACCAAACATATCTGCCAAAGCCTGTGTTGAAGTAAAAAAAACAATGGTAATAGATGCAATTACCAATAAAGAAACTTTTAAACGTGTTAACAAGATACACAATCTCCTTAAACTAGCCTCACAATACACTTTCCATATTGCTGTTTAATAGTGTTTTAGGCTCTACATTATTAAGTTTTAAGCTTAATGGCATTACCGCCCGACTAAAATCAATTCTAATTAGGTACAAGGTTAACTGCAAGTGTTTAGCATAAAAAATGAGCATTAATAATGACACTTAACTAAAAAACACCTCATAAACAAACTTACAAATCACACTAAACCCAAGCCCCATCATCAATATATAGCCATACAAAAACGCAATAGCTCCACCTGATGCATCCGCTATTTTATCTATTTCGATACACATAGAACAAAAAATGAAAAAGATAAAAAAGTTAGCAATTAATCCTAAAATAAAGGCATCACCAAATAAGGGGGAAATACCCGCCAATAAAGCACAGAGCATAATGAGTATGCCTGATAGAGCATCTTTTAATGAAAACTTATGCTCGATAATTTTGAGTACTAAGGTCACTACCATTAATGCTAAAAAATAAACCGTAGGCTTAAACTGGCTATACAAATAATCCACACTAAACATTTGGCTAATCGTCAATGAGGGTTCTTCTGCTGGGTTTAAATTTTGTGTTATCGCATGTGTAGAGTCATCGGTAAAAAAATAAGCTGTCGCAACAATAATTAACTTTATTATTCCAAAAAAGATAAAACTTGCGACCACAAACCCTATTGAGTCATCTCTGGTCAATCGCTTGTTTGCTTTACTTTCTACAATTTTAGCTAGCAATACACCCAATAAGCACACACTACCTAAATAAAGCAGTGCGACCCAAAACTGATCAAGGTAAAAAACCGATAAACCTGGGGCGATAAATAAAAACATTGAATCTTCATTATCTAACGAGCTTTTGGGCTCAATACTGTGTTTTGACTGTTTAAAAAGGGCTAAATAAACAAATAAAGGCTGTAAAAACAGCATTAAAATACAGGTGTTTATGAGTGTCATTGATCATCCTTGATTGCAGCCAAAACAATACTCCCAGTGTTTTGGTTAATACTTAACTAATTAGCGATTTATTTTTTGAAAGTAGGTTTTCAGCTTTAATAAACCCGACTCAAGCTCAAACTTTTGTATTTTAGGGTTTTTAAACTTAAACCCGTTTGAAACGTGGGTATTAATCATCGTCGCCATGCCTTCAAAGCCCGTGGGCGCACTTGCAACTAAATCGCTAAGTAACGGCTGAATAAGCGGTTGATGCTCTTCAATTAAGTTAGGGTTCTCGTATATATCGTATACAAGATTGGTTAGTGTTTGTTGGTGTTGTTGTTCCATAATTATTTCTATCCCCCTTAAATTAAGGTGTTCATAGCTCCTTACTAATTTCAATTAAATCTGTCGTGTTAAAATTAATCTATAAATTACTAAAATCGTAGTTTATTGATATGAATCTATAGATATACCCGCTTCTTGCATTTGTTTTTTTAATATAGCGTCTTTACTTTCAATATAATTACTTTCATCTAAAAAACGTTTTTGTTCAGCTGCCTTTTCAAAATCACCTAACTCTGTATATATCAAATAGAGATCTTCATGAGTGCTGGCTACTCTCATTTCTTCCTCTTCAATATCTTGGTTGTCGTTTAAATATTGATTATATAAAGCAATCGATTTGTGCAGATCCTGAGTAACAAAACGTCCGGACTCGTATAAAAAAGCCAATGCTAAAACCCCATCCGGATCACCATTTTCAGCATGTTTTTGAGCTTCAGCGATATAACGACTTCCATCACCTGTATGTAAACCTATAACTTCAAGTGCCTGCCAGTACCCCATTTCATAAGCTCTTTCACACCACATTTCGAGCTGTCTAGGCGCATACATCAAGCTTTTTTTGCATTGCAGCATCACTGTATTCTTAGGCAAATTAGGATCATTAATATCATGCTCTGGAAAAAAAGTTCCAGCTAATAAGCGGGAGCTTAAAACTACTGTACAGCACACAAGAGTCACTATTATTTTGTTCACAACTATATTCCCTTGATTAAATGCTATTCTCTGGTAAATGCACTTGATAGCTTTTTACTGCACTTTTAAATGGGAAGCCTTCTCTATAAAAATATTGGCGTTTAAGCTCTATTTTTTCATCTGAGTAACCTTGGCAACTCCTTTGCGAGTAACATGCAGTTCCACCAATGAAATCTATAAACCTGATAGTTGATACACCACCCACCTTAACAAGAGTATCTAGCCCCTCCTGATAACCAGCAGCCCTTACTGCATGCCAACGATGCATATAAGCAACTACACGATTTTGATTCGACTGATTTAAGATAGCATTTATATTTTGAGCCCAAACCAGATTCCTTACTGTGTGACTATCAAAGCATCTTTTTGCTTCAGCATTATCAAAACCACAGGATGAATCAATTACATCCATCTCTTCTAAGGTCAAATCCAAAGCTATAATTTTTAAACCGACTTCTCTCGCGGCTTTGACTAATTCACCGTAAGCTTGAGGTACTAAATAACCCCTAGCCCAGTATTCATCAAAGTATTGTTGAATAAAATTGAAGCCGCTGCCTGTGCGTTGATAAAACTCAACTTTATCTTGCATAGAGCGAGGTAACATTTCTATTGCAAAGTGGGTAAAACCTGCAGCTTTTAGTTGCTTAAGCGCCTTAATCGCTTCATATTTGTAAATTGCGGGATTATGGCTTGATTCGCCCAGCATAACTAGACGAGCATTGCCGGCCATTGTTTTGTAATTTACATCCGTGTTTATTTTATTCATTACCTATCCTTGTTTTTATCTAAAGTCTTTAAAATAATCTTCGCTATCTTCTATCTCATAAATTTCAAAATCATGTTCCCATCTACAAATACTTGAACCATCAAACTCCAAATTTGGATTTTCATGATTAGGAAAAGCAAAGTTTACTTCTGTAGAATCTAAATCAGCATTTAAACTGCTCAGCTTTTGTTTGTATTCACTAGGCTCACTTATTCCGCTTAGCTTTGAACCCCAAAGCTTGTATTTTTTATCAGCATATACAGCCGTAATAGTTTGATAAGTAACCTCATGTGCAAACATATCACCGGGTATTTTTGACTCAATAATCACTTCGGGCAAACAAAAAGTGCCATCAGGAGCTGTTGCTACCTGATCTTCTTTTTCAATTTTGTGTGCAAATTCCAAGCTGCGGTTAATTAAAACACCTTCAACAGGAATGCCGTTTAAAGTGATTATCCCTTTAACTTCAGAGCACATGTGTACACTGTATTTTTTTATTAAACCAAACATAATGACTGTAACCCTTAGTATTATTGACACCTTAGTGTGAAGCACTTTTCACTAATGAAAACGACTATTTCTTAAGTTTTATAAGCCTTACTTTTTTAAAGTAAACAAACTCCAGTATCTATCAATATTATCTTTAGTTTTAAACTGCGTAATACTCAAAATTTAGGGTGAGTCTCTCTAATTTATTTTTTTCCTCTAATTCTATCGTTCTGAGCGTTGGCAAGAAAGTGGGGAGAAATCTGTATTTTCAATCTTAATTGAGCAATTCATATTAACCACATTTTGACTAAGCAAAGATAGTTCCAACTCAAATGTCAGAGTCTGAGATTCAATATTCAAATTGTAAACATCTAAAAATGTTAATTTTTTAAAATCGTGTGTGACTTTTAATACCTCGTCATATACATCACAGACATTCTTTCGTTTAATAAGCTCATTGCTACCTGCTTCTAAAATCTCTAACCGTAAACATGGAAAATCACTATCTGGATGAAATTTTATCCACCGAAATAAATTATCATCAACCCTTTCAACATTCATCTCCACAACATCAAGACTCACAAATGTTTTGTCATCATTACTCTCAGATTCAGTACAAAAGAAAATTAAAATAAAATATATGCTAGTAATTATTAGTTTCATCATACACCTATGAATTTATATACTTAGTACGAGCCTGCTGCCTAGTTAGTGGTACACCACCTCAGTTAGCACTTTTATTAATTTCAGTTTTAAAAGAAATTAAATCATTATTCGCAACATGCTTTTGTAAAACTTTACGGCTAGCAGGGTGGTAATCTCCTCTGAACCTTAAATCTATTAGGACATTTTTTATCTTCGAATTTAAATTTAGCCAATCTGTTTTTCCATATGTTTGACTTGTTATAGTTTTATTACATATCCGCTTTACGTCTGCTTCCATTTCTTTATAGACAATTTCAAATAGCTTTAATTGAACTTGCGGTGCCACTTCAAAATCTAGTAAGTCTTTTTCTATAACAAACTGCTTAGCTGCATTACCCATTTTACCCGCAGCAAGGGCTATAACATTAACTACTTTATTATCTATGCCTGATTGAATAAGATGACCGCTAACTTTGGAAAATGTCTTATCACGCATATCATAACCCCGGCCAATGGTTAGCCCAGATCTATTTGATGGAACATGAAAACAGCGGCTGTGGTATAGCCCACCTTCGGTGCCTTCTGCATCCCATGTTAAAATGCCATGAGTTGGTTTAGTTATTGAAACTTTAGTATAAGTACTAGACAAAAACTCAACTAACTTTCTAAAAGTTCCCCGATTAGCAGAAACTATGCCATCAGGATTCCCCATTTTTATAACTCTTTTTTGAAAGTGCTGAATTAAATCTATAAAGTTATTATCTACCTTACTATTTGCAATAGGAGGTAATCCCGCTTTACGCGCATAAGCATTTAAGAGTGAACGAATCAGTTGTACGTCGGCCAATTTATTTGCTGAATTTACTCCAACATTGGCAGTCATATTTAAGTTAAACATGAAATTCCTTTTCTATAAAAATGTATTATCTTAATCATTTATATCAATGATAATTGTGCTAGTGTGTACTTTTAAAATTTATTTAAATTGAGTTTAAAAATAAGAACACTTGGTTTTTTGAATAAAAAGATCAAGAAAACACAGCGCCTGCTTGACCGGAACTTTCTAATGGGTGACCCGGTTAGTTAGTGTTTGTTGATGTTCCATAATTATTTCTATACCCCTTAAATTAAGGTGTTCATAGCTCCATTTGTATATCAATATTTATTAAATTATTTATTTTGGACTAAAGCTTTTTTCTTTCGCTAATTCTAACAAATTAACAGCTTGTGTTTTATCGAAATCAAGTGTTGAGTTGTCAACAACATACTGAGCATGCTCAGTTACTGCAAGCCAGTTTTGTTGCGTATTATATAGTTTTGCTAACTCAAGATGAGCTCTAATCGACAAAGTATCTACTGTCTCGACGTTTAATGCTAAAAGCTCATAGTATATTGAAATTGCTTTATTAATATCTTTCTCTACAAATTGTCCATCGCTGTATAAAGAAGCAAGTGTAATGTATCCACTTGGCTCATTGTTTTTAACACGCCTTGCTGCTTCATTTACTAAGCGAGTCCCATCACCTGTATGTAAACTTAAAGGCATTAAGCCTCTCCAGTAGCCCATACTTACGGCTTTTTCACACCATTCCTCAAGCAGCTCAGGCGCATTAATTAAACTTTTATGGCACTGTTGAGCAACAACTTTAACAGTTAGCTCTGGATCATTAATATCGATTGAATCGTCCCATCGAGGTCCTGCTGAATTGACATGAAATGCAACCAAAAGAGAAATAAAGAACAATACTTTTACCATGTTAAAGCACCTTCCGGAGATATCCTTTTTTGCGGAATATGAACAGTAAAAGAAAGGACAGGCGAAACTTTAAATGCCCCTTTACGATAAAAATATGTCTCTTTTAATGATTTATCTTGATCTGATTGTCCCTTACAAATATTCGTGTCTGAACAAGTAATTCCACCAATATAATCTATAAGACGAATATTATGTATTTGCATATTAAGCATTAATTGATCTAAGCCAAGGTGATAATCACCAGCTTTAAAAGCATGCCAACGATGCATGAATGCGACAATTCGAGATTCTTTATTTAACTTCAAACTGTTTTGTAATATATCAGCCCACATTTCATTTCGTTTAATATGAGATTCTGAACAAGAGCCTGTTTCTGCTTTATCCCAGTTACAGCTGCTATCAATTTCATCCATCATTTCAATTGGCATATCCAATGGAATAATTTTCATACCGAGAGAGTTGGCAGCTTTAACTAATTCTGCGTAACCCGTGCTCGTTGCATTATTCCAATTCCACTCTTTTTTAAAGTGTTGCCTGATAGCATCAAACCCTTTACCAGTTCGTTGATAAAATTCTATTTTTTCTTTTATTTTTAAAGGAAGCATCTCCATTGCAAAGTGTGTGAATCCAGCAGCCTTTAGCTGTTTTAGTGCTCGTATTGCTTCATATTTATAAGAAGCGGGATTGTGGCTAGATTCAGCAATAATAACTAAACGAGCATTGCCGGCCATTGTTCTGTAATTTACATCCGTGTTTATTTTATTCATTGTATTTCCATATAAGTTTATTTAACTTTTATAATTACTGCACAACGCTATTCGCACCAATCTACGTCTGTACTTATTTTTTCTACATTACTTTTATTTTCAGTTAGCCACGTATCAATAACTAATGAAGGTTTAAATTCAGAGCCTGTGCCTGGCCAATAATATGTTCCCTTTTCATCCAAACAAAGCGCTACATAAATTGAAGCAGAGTTAAAAACAATATCTTCACCTTGCTCCACAACCATCTCATAGCTTAGCTTTTTATGAGTTTTACCTTTGTATGTTGCTAGCACTTCAGCAGAGTAAACGTGCTTTTCAGATTCATCCTCTTCACGGAAAATTTCAACATTTGTGATTTTTACTTTAGCCAAATAATCAGCACTACTAACTACTTTTTTAAAAATCTTTAGCTCTAATAAATCAATATATTTAGCCTTTGTACAAAAACTAAGGCTCAATAAAACAATAAACGTAATCAGCGTTTTTAATTGGCTAAAAATCTTCAATAGAAGCTAATGTACTAATAGCAGTACTGTCACAAATCCAGTATTTTTTACTATTATTTTTTTGTAATGTGACTGATTTTTCCTTTGTTACTGTATCAAACTCCTCACTATAGTAATCACTCACGGTAATTTCATTGTCATCGTGCGCAAAAACTATACTATGCTCTGTTACTAAAGAACGATGATAACTTAGTTTTCTCACATCATTCACTAGACCTATGTTAGCCAGTTTTAACTCTGCAGTGTTGAATTGTTCTAGCTGATACGTACCACCCGCTTCAGTAATTACGACATCAATCGATGTTGGCTCATTAGCATGGCATTTAAAAACAACCATTGACTCATTTTGAGATGCACTACACGAAGTTATAAAGCATAATGGTAAGGCGATTAACACCTTAGAGAGTTTATTTTTCATCATATTTATCAAATGCCTTTTGTAATTTAATGTCATACTTATTCTGAGCGTACTGTGAGCCGTTGTAGCCTTTCGCAAATGCAGCCCAATTTAGCGTTAACAGGTGTTTTTCTAATCCTTTACTTTTTACAAAGCTAACAAATGCATCCAACTGTTTTCTTTCTGAACTAAACATTGTTTTAACAAACGCTTCAACACTGGCAAAGCCAGACGCACTGTAGTTAAACCCCATAATTTGAAAACGACCCCAAGAAGCTGATTTCAAGGCCTCTGTGACATCTAATTCCATCGCCTTTTCAAGCCTGGCATATTCTTGAGAACCTCCTGTATATAAACTACGGTTCCAGCTTCTGCTTGAGATAGTTGGGTGACTTGTATCAAACCTATGATTTGTAAAGCGAGAGAAAATATGGGCTTCATATAGAACCTTAGGTTTGCCATTTGGAAAAAATGCGTCACCTGCTGACTCGACTTCAGCAACAGCTTTAATTGCTGCAATTTTACATCCAAGTTGATTCGCAATATCTTGGTAATCAGACTCTGACAATTTTTGCACATCGGTAGACGCTATCGGTAATTTAAAATGGACCTGACTTGTTTCTGCGATTAGCTTTTCATTGATTTTTTTATGTGTACGACCATTCGGATCTATTTTCCCGTCTGGGCGAACCATGTTTAATACTTTACTTTGAAATAATTTAATGGCGCCAATAGTTTTTGAGCTCTCTGGGCGTGAGTTTAAGCGACCATCCACAATTAAAGCTTGTGTAGGCGGGATAAGTTTAAGCAATTTATTTAAAGCCGTTTGCACGGCTTTTACATCGTTTAAGCTATTTGTTCCACCAAGCCCTACGGCTTGAGTTATTCTTATTGATGACATCGAAGCGTCCTTTTCTTTAGTGTCATGTTGTTTAAGTACAACGTGTTCGTAGTGAATTAACACCCACTATTTAAGGTGGGTGTCTGTTATTCGTGTTATTTTTAAATTTAAACCAACTTAAGTAGGCTTCTACCAATTATTTATAGCCTATCTTATTTATTAAATGAGTGGCTCAGAAGTTATCTGAGCCTGTAAAGCAATGTTAGTAGCCAATACCCATGTAAGGAGAGACTTTTACAGCCGCAATCACTACCTGATTTAGTTTTTCTAACATCCAATACAAAATTCGCTTAGCTTGCGCGTATGTATAATCAACTGCTATCACGCCCGGCTTCCCTACAAAATTGAGAATATGCCCTAATAACCCCTGACAATCTTCAGCATATTTAGATGACATTTTAGATATTTCAACCAAGCTACGAGCTAAAGCATCGTAAATAGTTAGCGTTCCAGCAACCACGCCTTGAGCAAGAATGCTGGTGATTTTGCCACTTTCTCTTAGTAACGTTAGTAAAGCACTCGTTATTTTTTCAGCCCAATGAGCATTAAAAGAGGCATGATGGCGATTGTTGTATTTTAGACGTGTCATCGTTAAGTTAGATAAAGAACCCTTTTCCATGCTCTTATAATCAGGATAACGTGATGCAGTATTGATATACCCAGGCGCATTTCCCGCCATTTTATGTGCAGCACCTGTAAGTGATACGCATGTGCTTATTCTGTACTCACTCCCTGCATGAACAAATGGCCAAACAGGAACCATAGGTACAGGGTCACTTCGGTGTACTGCCCTATAAATTCCATTTAGGCTGGTTTCACTTTGAATAGCAAAAGGGTTATGACCAACTCTTGGAGAACCAAAAGTGTATAATTTTACAGGCACTTTATATTGCGCTTTAATCCAATTTGCTGCTAGCGTTGCTAATGCTCCACCAAGACTATGGCCAACACAATGAACGGGGCGACCACCTATCTTACTCAATATAGCTTTTAACTGAGGCTTGATAGACTCAAAAGTACGGTTAAACCCAGCGTGAACTGCTTTATAATTTGGCCCAACGGTTAAACCACAATGTAAATCCGTCAAAGTATCAGCAATACCTGCTGTACCACGAAAAGTTAGTACAACTTCACCTTTATGAGCGCCTTCTTTAGAACCAATTCCAAAAAAGCCAAAACCCGTTGCATGATTTAGCACGTGTTCAGCCACAGTACCTGAAATTCCAGTAAAAGCAGATTTTTTTGAATCAAACACAAAGTGCTTACTTATTATTCTACTCGGCTCTATGTTTGATGAGCTCTTTGATACTGCTGCAATACTGTCATATGCAAATTCAGCTAATTGTGCCGCTACACTTGGCGATAAAATATTCATGTAAATTCCTTTTCTATTTAAAAATCTTTAAAATAATCTTCGCTATCTTCTATCTCATAAATTTCAAAATCATGTTCCCATCTACAAATACTTGAACCATCAAACTCCAAATTTGGATTTTCATGATTAGGAAAAACAAAGTTTACTTCTGTAGAATCTAAATCAGCATTTAAACTGCTCAGCTTTTGTTTGTATTCACTAGGCTCACTTATTCCGCTTAGCTTTGAACCCCAAAGCTTGTATTTTTTATCAGCATATACAGCCGTAATAGTTTGATAAGTAACCTCATGCGAGAACATATCACCGGGTATTTTTGATTCAATAACGACTTCAGGTAAATAAAATGAACCATCAGGAGCTGTTGTTACCTGATCTTCTTTTTCAACTTTGTGTGCAAATTCCAGGGTGCGATTTATTAAAGCACCCTCAACTGGGTTACCGTTTAAAGTAATAATCCCTTTAACTTCAGAGCACATGTGTACATTGTATTTTTTTATTAAACCAAACATAGTGGTTTTAAACCTCTGCTTTTATAATTGAAGCCCCAAATTAATCTTCGATTATGTCCATTATTCTATCGTAATCCACATCAACAGGTTCAGGATCAGGGGTACCAGTTACAAGAAAAGATAAATAATCTGTAAAGCTATTAAACTTTGAAACCTCTTGACCATACGTTTCAGTTAGAAATAGACCAACCTCACCAGCGCGTTCAGACTCTTGCGAAAATAAAAAATAATAGCCTCCCCCTGCCCATTTACCAATAACTAAACCTTGTTGAGGTACAGATAAATAGGATGAGTCATGATCATAAAAATCATGGTAATACTTTGTTTTTCTAATAGCACAGCATAACTTTTCATATCGCTTATTATCCCCAACTAAACCACTGACTACACCACCAAACCAAAAGCAATATCCGTAATGTTTAATGAAGTACTTATAGTCTTTCGGTAGCACAATTTTCAGTTGGGATTCTAGGTCTGCTATTTCTTCTGAAGGAACTGCACCTCTTTGCGTATAATTTTTATTTTTTTTTGCTTTGCCAATAATAGCTTCTATTTCGTTAAACATACTTATTCTCTCTTTTCAATATTAGATAAATTAGGACCATTACTACTAGAATCATAAGGACAATGACCTTCTTCATACCAGTGAAGCTCTTTATTTTTACTTCTATGATAATAGTCGGGTAATAACTCTAAGTTATTTAATTCATTTGGATCTTCATCAATTTCACATCTAAATATTGGCTTTTTGTGATGGACATTATACCCTTCAGGCACATCGCCTGAAATTTGCATATCTATAAGTTCATCTTCACTAAAATGCTTATGAGCTACATGGTTGTCATCATTAAGCGCATCTGTTGCATAGTTTGATATATATTCATCTCGTTTAGACGGAAAAGCTTTCCTAGCTATCTCAACTTCACCCACTGTACGTTTGTGATATTTAGTTGGTTTCGAATCAGGGTTAAGCTTAACACGCTCGCTGTTGATAACATGCTGTTCAGCAAATTGCGCAGTACTGACAACCAAAGGACTCACTTCGCCTGACTTACTCACTTTATTGAGTTTAATTAAGCCATTTTCTTCATCAAGACCGGTTATATCATATTCATATTGTTGCCTGTACATCCTGACTTTGCTATCTTTTGGTCCATACTTTAGAGTCGATTTTTGTGGTTCATCAATAACAGCACTTGCAATCGCAATTTCTAAAATTTTATTTTTCGTGGCTTCATTAATACCACCTGAAGAAACCAAATTAGAAAGCATTCTATCAAGCTTTTCTTCACCTTCTTTACACAATAACCCCATCGGATCCACCCAATTAACTGGGTTCGGTGCATATTGATAGTGGTTTATTCCACCCACTAAACCAATCGGGTCTTGGTTTATAAAGCGCTGTTGTTTGGGGCTGTAATAACGGTAGCGGTTGTAATGTAAGCCGCTTTCCTCATCTAAATATTGTCCTTGAAAACGTATTGGTTGAGTAAAAGAGTCTTCTTTATTTAACTCTGATTCTGCTTTTAGTTCTTCGTAACCATATACATCGGCTTGGTTTTCCCACACGACTTCTGCTTTGTTGTTGGTTACAAAGCGTGGGGTATTAAGTTGGTCTAAGTGGTAGTAGTACACCTCGCCTTGTTTAATTAGTGCGACTGGGTGAAATTGGTTTGGCAGGTTGATGTACCAAGTATATTCACCGTGTTGGTATTCGCCAATTAGCTGATCGTTATCCCAAATGTAGTCAATTTTGCCATGCTCGGTGTGCTTGGCGATACGGCGCCCGAGTGGGTCGTAGTCGTATTGGGTGAGCGTGCCGTTGTTGTTAAAACAGCTTAGCTGATTAAACGCGTTGTACTCGCGACGGGTTTTTATGCCTTTGCCGGTTTCGCGTATTTGGTTACCAAATTCATCATAATGAAAGTCGCTATCACCAAAGTGGGTTAAACGGTCGGCATCTGTGGTGCCTTTAATGATCCCATCGTCTTCGCTTAGGTCACTAGCAAGCGTTGCAGGCCTTGAATCGCTATACTCACTATGAATTTCACTAGGTGTGTTAGCTAACTGTTTGTTTTCAATATTATTAATGGTATCGCTAGCATCACTTGGCTGAGTAGTTTGCTGCTCGGCTAATTCGTTATTTTGAACAGTTGACTGGCTAACTGGATTACCAAAACTGTCCCACTGGTATTGCGTGGTTGTATCAACATCAGAACTCGCTAAGTTTTGCTGGATTAACTGGCCAAGACTGTTGTACTCAAAATTAATATTATGACTGCTTACACCTTCCTCTTTACGGGCAATAAGCTGGTTTACGTTGTCATAATAGTAGGTACAAGTATCGAATAGCGCTTGCGCAGGATGGGTTAACTGCTGCTGTGTTAAGCGGTTAAATACATCAAACTGTTGGCTAAGGGTTATGTCGTTGCCAAATTGCTGTGTTTGAATATTGCCTTGGCTATCGTAGCTTAGCTGTGCAAGTTCAACAGCCGTGCTATTGGCTTTTTGTAAGTGAATGCTACTTAACTGACCAAATTTATTGTAACTGTAGTTCAGTTTACTTGCATCTGGCAAGGTCAGGGACTGCCTTCTGCCGTATTCATCGTAGCTGTATTTTAGGGTATGAGCTTGCTGCTGATTATGTACTTGTTCAGCACGAACCAGTCGTCCGCCTTTATCAAACTGCTGTTTTAAGGTGGAATGCGCATTATGGGCACGGGCTATTTTACCTTGTAGCGTATAACTGTAGTAGTTGGCGTTATTAACGATGTGGGTATCGGTTGCCAAACTGGCATGCTGCGCAGTCACGCGGCCTAATTTATCGCGCGCTATTTTTACATGGCGTTTATCACTTTGTGTGACCGACGTTAAACGGTTACAGGCATCGTATTTATATTGCTGTAGCGTGCCATCAAACCCAATGACTTGCGTTGGGTTTTCGTTCGCATCGTAACTTATACGGTATACATGGCCGTCGCTGCGCTCAATGGCGGTTAAATTACGCTCTTTGTCGTAGGTTAAATGCAGTGCACTGCCATCGGGCTGAATGACACAATGAGGCTGACTTAGCCCTTCAAAGTGTTGCTCGGTGGTATCGCCATTACTGTTTTGCGAACTAATGAGTCTGCCCGCATCATCGTAACTAAAGTGTTGATGCTGTTTGTTATCAGGATCATTTTCATCAAAGGCAATGGTTTGCGCAAGCTGGCCATGCTCATTGTATTTATACTGGGTAAGCAGCCCTGCGTTGTTTATCGTCGCATTTACACGGCCCAAATTATCATAGCTGTAGCGAACAAGTTCATCGTTATGATGCTTGGCTAATAACTCACCCTGCTCGTTCCAAACAAACTTAGTTATTTGCCCAGTCACACTCACATGTTGAGTTAATTGCCCTAACTTATCGTGGCTATAAAGTGCAGTGCGACCATCAGCAAAGGTTTCACTTTGCAGCAAGCCTGCAACGCTGTACTTGCGCGCTATTGTTTGGCCATCAGGTAAAGTGGTTAATACTCGTTGCCCAAGTTGGTTATACGCAAAATGAGTTTGGCTGCCATCTGGCTGAGTGATTGATTCCAATTGGCCATAAGCCGTATAACTGAATTTTATTTGGCTGTTATCAGGCTTTATTTCCGCTACTTTTTGGCCTTGAGCATTGTATGAGTACTGCCATACATTGCCATTCGGGTCGGTGCGTTTAACTAATTTACCTTGCGCATTATGAACAAAATGTTCTTGGTGCCCATGAGAATCTATACAGGTTGTTTCACCTAACTCAGGGTTGTACTCAAACCGGTAAGCATAGGTATTATTATCACCCCATTGCTTAATGCATTTAGCGTTCGGTGAGTAACTATCCCATTCAAAATGATGGCTAAAGCCGCTGGCTCGGGTACGTTTAGTTAATAAATTAGCGGCGTTATAAGCATAACGCTCAACTTCATTTTGTTGATTAGTGGCTAGTACAAGGTTGTTGTTTTCATCATATTCATAGCTTGCTAATAGCGGCGAGAGCAATTGCTGTTTGTTGTTTTTATTTGTGTAGTAAGGCGCTATTTTGCTTAACAAGCCTTGCTGGTTATAACTAAGTATACAACCACGGACTTTGTTTACTTCAATGCGATTAAGGCGCTCTTTAGCATCATAATAAAACTGTATGCTTTGGCCTTTTTCGTTAATTATCTTTTCAAGCAACCAAGAGTTTTCACCTGCTTTAAACGTTAAATGCTGATCATCAGGTGTGACCAACACTTGCTTACCATTGGTTTGGTAATGCAACGCAAGATTACTACTTAATTGGTAGCTTGATTGTCCTGGTTTTACCTTTTCAAAGCGGTGTTTAGCCCCGTGTTCATCCTGATATTCAAGCCAGTAGGTGCCTTTTTGTTTTGGCCCAACGATCGGTGGCGGTAAATAATGCTCAGTTAAATTGACCATAAAGTCATGGCGCCAACCATTACCCATAGTACTGCATACATCAGCATGTGATGAACGATATAAACGTCGCCAAATTAATTGTTTACTGCCTGCAAGAGTAAAATCGATTAACGGAAGAATTTCTTCTCCAGATAACATTGATACAGGATCTGAGCGGCACTCTTGTTGATCAATGGGCGTTTCACTGGCGGCAGTGTTACTTGCCGCGCCCGCTTTATTGACAGGGGCTTGTGAAGCACTTTTACCTGAGGCTTTAGTAGCTCCTTTTTTGGCCGACTTTTTAGCAGCGCCGCTATTGGTATTATCACTCACCTGAAGCGCAGCTTTGGCTTTTTGATGGTAACAGCTCACACTGCCAGCAATTAATGCTTTACTTAGTACGCTGGCGACTTCTCGCGCTGATGCGCTACGTGGGCAGTGTACACCTGCACTCGTTAGCAGGTTTATAAGATCAAGACGCTTTGCTACATCAGTCGTTAATGTACCGCCAATTTGGGCTATTTGCGCTTTTGCACTATCTTGGGTGTTAGCAGTAACACTAAAGTACCCCGGTGGTACAGCACCTTTGCCAGCAACAAAACAAACAGGGTAACTTGCTCCTTGTAAAACAACGATATTACTTTGCATTGTTGTGTACTTCCTCACTTATCCATAAGTATGATGCCGTGGCTTGATATTTTGCTTGCTCTTGTGAAATCACCAACGCATGGGTATAGCATTCAACAATAGCCGGGCTTGTGGTCAATTGATATAAATTGACAATTCCTTCTAAGGCACCCATTTTACCTAATTTATAGTTAGGTAATTCATAATGTGTATGTTCATTTATTACTTGATCAAGTAACTGTAAATTGTTTAGCCACACGTCACTGTCAGGCTCAATGCCATTTCCAGGGGCAAAAATAACCTCTATTGCTTGCTGTGCAGTTTGTGCTGTTTTAACAAACATGCCAGACAACTGATCGTGTTTAATAAAATCAATTGAAGGCGCTAAATAATGGCTTGTTTGCACCCAGCCCACTTTTTTAGCTGTAACCACAGCGAGTATTCCAGCCACGCCTTGATAGCTAAATTCCCCCTGCTTATTTGCTTTAAACGTTGCATCTAGTGCAATTACATTTACTTTATGCCAAGCATTTTTTTGTACTAACGCTATTAGTGCACTGCCGCCAGTTGCCCCATAAAATAGCAGGTGGCTAACATGCTCTGGGTACAACCGCTTTAAACTATTTGCTAAAAGTTGCTTAAGTTCATCTTGATAAGCAAGCGCAGGTAATAACCAGACTAATGGCGCTTGTGGGTCTTCAACCTTAGCAAATAATTCTTTGGATTTTATTATGCAATCATATAAACACGCATCCCAAGATTGCCAACCGTGATGCTCATTAATCGATGACGTTTCACCGTATATCAACGCATCAATATCGTGTGTAGACAAACTCGAAAACGATTCAATCGAAACACTAAACGCCTTCATGCCGGTACTCCTGCATTTAACTTTTCCGCAGCTAAATGTTGATAGTAACGATGTAAATTAAACACCGCTTGGCTATAGCAATCCATTGCTGATATTTCGATTGCATTGAGCTTGGCATTCAGAGCATTACCTGCAATTAACCGCAACGAGGCTAACTGTTCCTCATATTTAGGCCAGTTGAGCTGCAACTGCTGTTTAAAGTCAGCACATGCTTGTTGTTCACCGTGCCACGCGCTTGTTTGCGTTTCAAAATCGACGAGCAGATCAAGCTTGTCACCTAACATTCGTCTCATCAGGGCAATTAAACTACTCGGGTTTTCTATTTTATTGAGGGATGCATTGACAAGTGGCAGCAATTTAACAAAGCCACTTTGTAGCAATACTTGCAGTACATCCACTGTCGGCAAATTACGACTCGCGTGGTTGCCGATCGCATTAACCTGCTCCCAAGATAACGACAATAAAAAAAGTGACATTAACGGGGAATTAACAAGCTCACTTTGGCATAAAAAATTAAAACCAGTGATTAAATTTTTTATATCCGATTGACTATCCACTAAAATCGTCAACTCACTTTTAGCAAGTGTTTGAACTGCTGGATTTTGGCTTGTTGAAAAAGCAAAATATAAGGTTTGTAAATCAATTAATGCGATTAAATTATAGCTATGCTGCTGCAATAACACTTTACAGACAATCTGTTTTGCAACATTGTGTAAGCTAGGTTCGTTAAGCAAATTATTAATAAAAATAAGATTAATATTTTGCGGTAGATTAGCCATGATCTCGATACATGCTTGTGAGATTGCAGCTGGGCTTATATCGTCATTCAATAAAGAGACTAGTTGTTCTAAATTTGGCTGAGTGAATCGTTGCGCAATTTGCTTTTTTTTAGCCGTTAGCCAACATGACTCTAACAGCCGCTTTTGTTGTGTTTTAACATAACCTACAGAAGTAAACGGACAGCGCTGAGCATCGCTAATTTTCATAAGCTGCGCTTGATGATCACTTAAATAGATAGATAACAAAATCAGCCACCGATCAATACAGTAGGATTACCAATCACAATTTTCCCACCATGTGAGCTATCATCACCCATCCGAGCTGCTGGCTTGCCATTAATTTTAACGCTTCCTGATCCTGATTTAATACTATCCGGAGGGCCAATACATACCAACATATCGCCTTTACGCGCAGCCGGCATACCACCAATTAATACGTTACCAGAGCCAACAACCACAGGGCCTCCAACATGAGGAACTGTTCCCGTGGTTTTAGGACAAACGTGCATATGACCAATTGTAGCGGCGGGCTTACCCATTATGACTCCTTGTCTTATTAATATTTATGCAACAGCATTATTCACATTTACAGTATTGTATTATTCAAATAGAGGAATAATTAGCAGTTTACTTTGTGAAGTTAAAATAGATAACAGTTCTATTAACTCAGCTTGATTATAATCAGCAAGTGCAACCGGACTTTGCATCACATACTGATAGAGAACCGACACTATATCTGCGCTATTTAAAGCAGGATGTAAATTAACAAAAAACTGCTTTGCGTAATAACCATTTAATGCTTTTAAATGGCTTAGCGCAGGATTAAGTAGTGGATCATCAGGTCTATTTATTGGTAAACAAATTAAATGAGGTAGACCATAACGGCAATATACAACATATCCATTATTGTTTATCCCGCTTCTAACTCCTGATTTAAAGCCGTTTATTATTTCCATATTTGCACTAATTTAACTTAATTATGCCAGCAGACAATGTAATTGCACTACCGTCAACTTTAATATTACTGCCTTTAATATCGATATTAGTGCCTTCAATTGTAATATTACCGCTGCTGCTCATTTTTATTTGCGCAGATCCGGTTTTTATAACAATTTCATCGCCAGCTTCAATATTTAATGTTTTGCCAACTTTGAGCGTATCGTTTTCACCAATTTCACTAACACGATTTGTTTTTACATTTAAGGTATCGTTATTGCCAACGTCTACTGTACGATCATTGCCAATGAGCACCTTATTGTCATTACCAATTTCGACATTATGATCGTTATCAGTTTTGTCATTTTGATCGTTTTTAACGTACAGTTGTTTATCTTTTTCCGCCTGAATATAAACAAGCTCACTGCCCTTTTTATCTTCAAAACGTAGTTCGTTAAAGTTGTCTGCTCCGCCTTCTTTGGTAGAACGTGTTTTAATACCGCTTTGTGTTTTTTCAGCGGGTAAGGCGTAAGGAGGCATTAAATCAGCATTATAAATAGCGCCACTGATAATAGGCTGATCAGGATCGCCATTTATAAAATCAACTAAGACTTCTTGCCCTACACGTGGGAAGAAAAATGCACCCCACTTCTTGCCAGCCCAGTTTTGAGCAACCCGGATCCAACATGAACTCTTGGAATCTTTTTTACCTTCGCGGTCCCAGTCAAATTGCACTTTCACGCGACCATACTGGTCAATCATGATTTCATCAGCGCTGTCGCCGGTAACAATAGCGGTCTGAACTCCATTTATTACAGGCTTTTTCTTATTAACTTGTGCTCTGTATGGAATTTCTTTTGGTACACATTCAAAATGGTTTGCATACACTTCTTCTGCACCAGCCTGCTGCGCACCGGACTGGTTTGGCACTGTGATTGAGGTCATCATCGAGGTAATAACGAATGTTTTACCCTCTAATCTCGGATCTTCATGCTTTTTAAAACTAAATAACTTACCAACAGTAAAAGAGCGGCAATCGCTTCGGCCACTTGAAAGTTTCATATCGCGTTGCAGCGATTCTAATTGCACAGAGGCTAAATTTGCAGCCCGTGGGTGGCACTCTGCTTCACCTGTATATTCGAATACTTCAGAGACTGATTGTGTTGGTAACTCTGGATTAGCCTGCTCACCATCAGGGTATCTTGATGGTTGTTTAAAATCATAACCAACACGCTTAAAGCTACCAGGGGCTAAGCTCAACCCGCCTTGCCAACGCGAAATATGCGACGTGCTTAGGTGTCCTGTTGAATACACAACTTTACTTTCATCACACACTTCATAAGCGGTAATATCATCAGCTAAAACAAGCGTGTGAGCACTATTGCTATGCTCGAAAAAATAAAAAATGCCTTCTTGCTGCAGTAAGCGCTGAATAAAATCAAAATCGGATTCTTGATACTGAACACAGTATTCGTATTTTGGGTAGGTTTTGCTGGTTTTATCTGAAAAGGCGACATTATGCTGGCCAAATAAATCAGCAAAAATATCTTTAATGGTTTTTTTCTGATATATGCGACTGTTCTTACGGTTACGCATCGAGGCGGCAAATGGAACAATCGTTGCCTGATAATCAATATAGTTTTTTTGTTCGTCAATATCGGCTGTACGGCTGCCATTTGACACAAGGTGACTAACAATACCGTGATAATAACGCTCACCACCACCATCAGCATTTTTTACTTTAATGGATACGGGTTTACCGACTAAGTCTTCGTGAGCTATTTGCTGGCCAATTGTATACATGTTAGCTGACATAACAAATAAATCAGACATTGCCTCTTGGGCAACAAAGCGAGTTAAATAAAGGGCATCTTTACCAGCAGGGGTGCTAATTTGAATTACGTTTTTATCTTGTGTAGCTTTTTGCATTCCTTGCTTTTCCCATCCTAAAGATCAAAAAAAGCTCTGAGCAAAGCCCAGAGCCATTACGAGACAACAAATATTACATTTGTTGACCTTTAACACCGCTGTAACCATATACAAGTGGAGCAGTAATGTTATTTTTGTCATCAGTAGGAGTAACAGTCATCATCATTTCTGTGTAGCTGATAGTGATTGTTTCGATCGGACGATCGTTTTGTACTGATACTGAGTAGCTAGAAATCATTGCATCGGTAAGTTCGATTTTCATGATTTCTTCAACTTTATCACCTTGCTTAGTGATATGGAAAATAGCTGGAAGACCTTTACCAATTGTTGCTTCTTTGAAAAGATCCGGAGATGCTTTATCTTGAAGTTTAGTAATTGTTACGTCACCAAGACGAGTAGAGCTTGACTCACGGTCCATCGCTGTACCAGTCGCAGCACTAATTTCACGGCTTACGTTCCAATCTAAAGATAATACTGTAATTAAATCTTTAAAAGACTCAGCAGTTGTTTCGCCTTTGATTGAACCGTACTTTAAATATGTATTTGCTTGCATTTGATAATGCTCCTTTTTATTAAACAATGTTATCCATTTAGCCTGGATTCTTTTCTTTGGTTTCCCAAAACTTCCTTTGAAATCATTATCTCTAATACTGCAATGAAAAGGCCCTAAAAATCCTTTCCTTAGACGAAGACAATGTCTCAAAATTCCATGTAGTGATTTAAGGCACCAAAATTATAATGCCATAAAATTTAATAAACAACCTTATTAGCGGTTATTTATTAAATTATTTTTAATTAATATTAAGCTCAAATTCATTATCTTTAACTTTCAACAATATATTATTTATTTCGTTATTTTCTATCATACTGAAAAGTAGGACTTCAGAAAGCATTGGCAACACTTTATTTTGCAATATTGTATGAATATTTCTAGCACCTGACCCAGCGTTTTGGCAGTTTGCAACAATATAGTCAATAACGTCATCATTATAAGCCAACTCAGCATTATAATTTTTATCAACTCGCTTGATTATTTTAGCCAATTGAATCGCTGCAATTTCAGTAAGGATATCATCACTTAATGGAATATAAGGAATGACATTAATACGACCTAAAAATGCTGGTTTAAAAGCAGTAAGTAAATCATCTTGTAAGGCCTTTAATAAACCTTTGATACTTGGCTTACTCTCTTCGTCTTCAAATAGGCTCATAGTGGTATCTGTGCCCACATTTGAGGTCATAATGATAATGGTGTTCTTAAAATCAATATCACGTCCTTCGCCATCTTTGATGGTGCCCTTATCAAAAACTTGATAGAAAATATCTTGCACACCAGGGTGCGCTTTTTCCATTTCATCTAACAACACAACACTATAAGGTTTTCGTCTCACGGCTTCAGTTAGAATGCCGCCCTCACCATAACCAACATAACCAGGAGGTGAACCTAATAATAATGAAACTTTGTGTTCTTCTTTAAATTCAGACATGTTGATCACAGTGACATTTTCTTCACTGCCATATACTTCCTGCGCTAGTGATAAAGCGGTCTCTGTTTTACCAACCCCACTTGGGCCGGCGAGCATAAATATCCCATTAGGGCGACTTTCATCGGCAAGCTGTGCCCGAGAGGTTTGTACAACTTTAGCTATTAAATCCAGGGCATGATCTTGGCCAACCACACGCTGTTTCATGTGTGATGCTAAGTTCAAAATGCCATGAATTTCATCTTCATGCATTTTACCAACAGGAATACCTGTCCAGTCTGAAATCACCTGCGCAATAAGCTCTTCACTAACCTGCCAGTGCACCATATTTTGCTCAAACGCAGCGAGCTTTTCTTTACTGAGCTTTAGTGACTCAAGCATTGCTTGAGATGCTTCTTGCTCTTGCGTATTAACAAGTTCAAGCGTTTGATTTAATTCTGAGACAATCTCTTTCTCGAGCTTAAATTGCTCGTTGAGTGGCAGTAGTTGCTGATCAATACTAAGCAATTCTGCTTTTAAATTATCTAACTGCTGCGAATGATCTAAGCCCGTTTTTTGTTCACGATTTAACATTTTTATTTGCGTTTCAATCACACTCAGGCGATTCACTAATTGTTCTATCGTGTTAGGGGTAGACGCTTGGCTCATCGCAACGCGGGCACAAGCAGTGTCCAAAAGAGCAACTGCTTTATCTGGTAGTTGCCTTGCGGTAATGTATCGATGTGAAAGATGAACAGCACTTTCCAGCGCCTGCTCAGAAATAAATACCTTATGGTGGCGCTCCATTACAGGGACTAAACCTCGTAACATCGCAACCGCTTTTTCTGGCGTTGGCTCTTCAACTTTTACAACCTGAAAACGGCGAGTCAGCGCGGCGTCTTTTTCAAAAAACTTTTTATACTCTGCCCATGTGGTTGCAGCAATTGTACGTAATTCACCACGGGCTAGTGCTGGTTTTAATAAATTAGCAGCGTCGTTTTGACCCGCTTGACCACCACTGCCGATCATGGTGTGTGCTTCATCGATAAATAAAATAACCGGATCAGCTGAATTCTTAACTTCATTAATTAATGACTTTAAGCGATTTTCAAACTCTCCTTTCATGCCAGCGCCAGCTTGTAGTAGCGCTAAGTCTAAGCTATGAATTCTTACATTTTGTAAGACAGCTGGCACATCTTTTTGCGCAATTCTAAGTGCTAGGCCTTCTACAACAGCTGTTTTACCAACCCCTGCTTCACCCGTTAAAATCGGGTTGTTTTGGCGGCGTCGTGTCAAAATATCGATCATTTGTCTAATTTCAAAATCACGACCTAAAATAGGGTCTATTTTACCTGCACGTGCTTGCGCAGTGAGATCAACTGTAAATTGTTCAAGATTTGGCGTTTTAGAATTCATGCTTGCTTGTGTTGCCGTCGCATTTTGCGCTGCATGGTTGCGCTCTTGTGATTGCGCCACAATTTCAGGCCAAGCATGTAATAGCTGGCCCGGATCAATTTTATTAAATAACTTACTACAGCGGGTAACCAAACTAGCTAGCGTGTCGTCTTTCGTTAATGTATAAATAACATATGCACTGCGAATTTGCTGATCCGTAAATTCTATACTGGTACTTAACCAAGATTGTCTTAATAGACTCGTAACATGCACAGATAAACTAGGCGAAGACTCACTCCCGGTTTTGAAAGATTCAAGAGACTGATTTAAGTCCTGTTGCACTTGATCAATGTCGATATCAAATGAACCAAAAATAAGCCTAACATCATCAAGCTGCTGCTCGACCATGGCGAGTAACCAATGCTCAAGTTCAACCGTAAAGTGACTGCGGCTATTACAAATTGCAACAGCCGCCTCAAGGCTTTTTCTGCAGTCGGGACTCAGTTTTTCAACTAATTTATTCAGTGTCATCGAAGACATACTCTGTTCCTTTTAATTTTAATTATCCCTTAAACGATAACTTAGTAGGGTTTGATTTTGATTTGTCATGCTGTACCGCTAAGAAACTATTCGCTCCTAGCTGACAATTACTCTGCGCTAGCGATACAGAACCTAAGCTTGCAAAGTGCGATTCAATGACTAAACGAAAATTAATGGCATTACCCACATAATCTTTGGTAATTTTGTTAGCTAATTTGAATAACGTTCCATTGGGTAGTAATAATTTGGCCTTTTGTGGATCATCTGTCGCAATATTTACTTCAATGTTCGACGATGCATCCCACACTTTTTTACCTAACATTGTATCTATACCTAAGCGAGCATGTTGGCCCTCATATAACGCTTGGCTCGCTAAACAAGTTTGCTCTTGTGCATCTAAAGTATGCCATTGACCAACCATTTGCTTAATGGTGACCTGGCAATCTAAATACGATGATAGAATGTTTTGTAAATCAGCTGCATTTCTGATTTTTCGGCTATATAAACCAGAAAAATACAGTTGATGTTCGTTATAACCACCACTTAACAAACCTAAAATTTGTGTGTAGGGATCTTTATTTCTAGCGCTGTTGGTATGATTAAGCGAAGGCTTATATTTTTTCCATGCACGGTAATATAAAGAGACTAAGCGGTGGTTAAACATGTCGTAAAAGTCACGCATAGTGGTATCTTTATAGCGTAGGCGCTGCATTACTAATTCACTATAAAACTGCGGTAATGCGCCTGAGCATCCCGTTAAGCCCATAAACGAAACTTGCATTTGCACTTTATGTAAGCCGTCTTCAAAGCCAATTTCTTCAAGCTTGGTAATTGCATTACCTGGATAACCAAATTTTTGAGTTGCCGTAAATTTGATCAGCTCTAACTTGGGGCTACTATCGTAACCCACATGGCGATACTCTAAGCCACGCTTTTTAAGTTGCTTTTCAACGATAAAAACAGCTTTATAAAAATCAATTTGTGAGGCTTGAGAAATTAGATGCTTGATCATAAAAGTGGATTATCTCCCACTCGCGCAGGCCACTGATAATAGATTTGTTCCTGCTCTTTCAATCTAAGACTTAGGCGTGTGTAACTATTAATTGCAGCAAATTGTGCAAAGAAATGATCTAAAATCGCAGCAAAGAAAAACATACCACTACCAGAGAAATCATCATTGGCAAATGTGATTTCAATTTCACTACCCGTAGCAAAACTTACCCGCCCCTGTTGTACAACTCGTGCTGTTGAAGGGGCTATTTTTAATCGATAAATATTATCAATCATACCTTTACTTTGTGGCGTCGCCCTAAAGTCATAAAGCCTTAAAATTTCTTTTAATCGATTACAAGCATCATCACCAGTGAAGGTATCTAACGTTAAATGATTTACTAACTGCCATCTTGTTGCATCGGCTAGAATTGGCCGAACAGCATGAGTAAAGGGAGTGAGGCAACGGATTTTTTTTATTACGTCCCCGCGCTCAGGCATTAATAAGCCTAATTCATCATCGCCAAACGGCATACTGGCAGGTAAGTTCCTATTACTGCACTTCGCTCTTACCGTTAAAACAGAGTTACCTTCACCATATTCCAATGCACTGTTTTCAAATGTAGCATCAACAAGTGACATAAAAGTCTCAGTACCTGACTCTACATAACCTCCAGCCCATGAGGCTGTTTCTCGGCGAATATGCCAAAATAAATCATTATGGCCTTGATACTTTGGATGAGTTTGCCCATAAAAAGGCGAGACCACTTGTTTATTGCCTTTATGATCAAACGCAATCACTTCAGAAATGGCAATCACTTCAGAGATCTCAGAGTCCATATAACGCGGTGTTAATTGGTATTCATATTCACTTATTTGTGGCCGGATTGGCTCTAATTCTTGCTCAAACAAGTTAATGATAGGCGTGCAGCCGAGCAAAAACATGTTCTTATCGACTTGCTTTTCAAGCTCATTTGACTCGGTATCAAGGTAAATATAAATTTCGCATCGGTTTGATAACTTAGGTAACGAAGCTGCGATACCGTCAATTTCAAAAAACCGAAATTTCTCAGGAAACGTAAAGTTCTCAACAAGTAAACGATAACCACCAGATGAACGTTGCGAGTAAGGAACAACGGCTTCATGCGGCTCAAAACCAACCGCTTTAAGCTGGTTTTTTGATAAATATTTAATCCCTTCTTCACCATTATCTATGGCTATACCAATAGCGTGCTTAAAAAGTAATTCGTACACTTTTAATGTGTGATGCCATTGCCCATTAATAAACACTCTCAGTTTTTCAAGGCCTGTTTCAGCCAGTGATACACCTTTGTATTCACCCGTTAATTCAAGCTTGAATATTGATTTAGCACGTTCGTGCCAACGAGGTTTAGGCGCAACAAATGGGCTGTTATCAAACTGAGCATGGGTAATTTCTACCGGCCATAAGTAAGTTTCATAGCATGTCTGAAACTTACACTGCTTCATAGACTCAACATTGGTTTCAACTTCACTGGCTCTTGGAATAACCACGCCCGCCGTAGATAAATTTTCAGCTTCTAACTTAACAACTGACATCGACGGAATGGGCGCTTGGTAATCAGGCAACATTTGCCCTAGTAAAGCATCCGTCAACTCAGGGAAACTATCATCTAATTTTTGTCTAATGTTGGCGGTTAAAAAAGCAAAAGACTCTATTAATCGCGATACGTGTGGATCTTCAATATGATCCTCACTCAGCTTTAAACGACCTGCTACTTTTGGGTATTTTTCAGAGAAATCTTTACCTAAGTGACGCACAAATGCTAATTCACGATTGTAATATTTTAATAGTTCATCGTTCATAATGACGCCTCAATAATCTTCATGCCAAGGTTCACGGGCTCTACTTCTGAATCAAAACTAATAAATTCCGGCTCAGGATCCGCGTATAAAAGGGCATTGATCCTTAAATTAAGCACCCGGTTTATTGGCACATCTTCATCTGTAAATACTTCGACTTCTAGAAAGCGTGGTTCAAACTTTAAAATTGTATTTCTGACGGTCTCACATAACAGTGCCCGTCCTTCATGAGAACTCACTGACATACTTGAAAAGTCAGGCAAACCATAGGATAAGCATGACGTAGACAATTCATTATACTGAGCAGGCCAGGTGTGCCATTGAATACGAGCATTTAGCAAAGCTTCAATGTCTCTGCGCACATTTTTACGAAGCTCACTAATCGTGATCCCTTCAGTACGCGAGGGTGCATCTTGAAAATTTGGCTCATCGTCAATCAATCGATCAAGGATGGATGCTTGTAGCTGTTGCTTATGCTCTATCATGAGAATTTAACTTTTTGTTACGCTGTTTCTAACGAGCTTATTTGTAAGTCAGGGATGGTGATTGCTTCATCATTAGCAAAAACCATTTTCATCCCTTTCCCTACCATAAAATCAGTATTAAGTTCTTGCCAGTCTGATACTTGACCAAGTTTTTCGAGATCTGATTCAGAGTTAGCATAAATAAGTGGGATGTGGGCAGTACCAGAGGGACCATCTTTAATTGTGATTTCAACTCTTAACCAAATGGTTTCAAGTAAAGATTCTACTGGCTCTATTTTTAAGGAATCAATTTCATTAAAGTTAGCTAGATAGAATTCACCATTAGTACCCAATACCTCTAAATACGGTCCTAGCGTATCATCCAAGTCACGCGTTGCAGTGCCGTCACCTTGTGAGCTTCTAAATTCTTCCATTTCTTGTGCAAGTCCAGCCGCTTGCTCAATCTCGCCCTCTTGCAAAGCAACATGCATTTTTAAAAACAGGGTATCGAGTGCATCTGCGTCATGGAACAGTTTAGGGATGCCCTTTCCTTGATAGAAATCAATTCTTGATTGTTGAGCGCGAATTAAATGCCTTAAATTAATTGCACCAACGGCAAACTCAGGGTTCTTTTGCACCATAAAATCAATCTGCCTATCGGCTTTTTCAAGCTCACCATTAATGCAAAGAAGTTCTGAATAAAGACTTCTTACATCATAATTTAATGGTTCATCTTGCAGCTCAGTTGCACAAGAAGCTAAAGCTTCTGCAAGTTTTCCCTCTCGAATGAGGCTGGTTATTTTTTTCATGACTATTCCTTTATTTTGTGATGAGGACTGAGCTCTGTTATTAATTTAATACTGGAGACCATTTGATCTAATTGAAAATGAGGCTGTAACTGCAAAACTGAAAAATAATGACCGGGATTTGCCTTATTCTCGCTTACTTTAATTTTTGCATTACTCAGCGGATACTTACTTCTCACATACTCAGACGCTGAGTCTGACGCGGTTGTATAATTGTTGATCCACGCCTGTAAATCACGCTCACATGCTTGTGCTGTGTTGTATAAACCAACTCGGTCCCTTGCTAACAGCTTTAAATAATGAGCAAACCGAGAGACACACAAAATGTATTGCAACATAGATGACAAACGGGCATTGATGTTTGCTGCACTTGATTCATAGTTTTTTGTTTTTTGAACTGATGCATTACTATAAAAAACAATATGCTCTGTGTTAGTAACAGATGAAGTGGGGATAAACCCAAGTTCCGAAAACTGTTTTTCAAACTTACTCGTTACCAATAAATCAAGTGGCGGCTTTGATTCTTTTTGATAAATATCATTGGCAAAATTATCTTTGGCTAACCCAGTCACTAATCCCTTGGATACCTTACCGGGTTCCATGCCACGAATATGCCCAAACCAACCACTATCACAGTAAGCACGAATAATCGTTGAAACAAATTGATAAGCTGCATTTCCCCACAACATATCTGTTTCAGGGTCATTAATTTGCTCTTTAAAATAAAAATCTTGATGCCGTTTACCGTCATTCTTATATGGCGGGCGCACTAAAACATGAGGCAAAGTAAGCCCTACAAACCGAGCTTCTTCCATGCTTCTAAAGCTTTGCCACTTAATATATTCAGGTTGATCAAATTGATTAAACAAATCTGAGTGATAACCTAAATCGGAAAAATTATCTGCACCAAATAAACTTGCAGATGCCGAGCAAATAAACGGTGCAAAAGCCGCTGCTGCGGTACGTGAGATTTCTTTAATTGTGTCGATATCGTTGTAAATAGATCCTTGCGAAAACATATTACTAATTTCGTAATCACCTATTACGACACCGAAAGGTTCACCACCGGCGCTATCAAATTCACTTTGGTACAACAATTGAAAAAATAAGCTTTGGTCAAAATCGATTGCTTTATTGACATCTTTTGAAAGCGTTGCCCAATCACAGTTCAATACTTTTATTTTTACTTTATTTTCTTTGTCGTATTGTTCTGTTTGTAACAGCAACCACCATAAGTTACGCCAACTTGCTTCTAATTTTTGAAAGCGCGGTTGATGAATAATTAAATTTAACTGATTTGATATTAGTTGATCGAGTTCAACGATAACTTTTTGTAAATAAGGACTAAGTGATTCCTTACTCCATGTGATAGGTGAATCAGAAGAGCCTTCAAGCCATAATAACAAGGCCTTGTCTAAGTTTTTTTCATACAAAAAACGGTCAAGCAAGGCATCATTATCACTTATACGAGAGTGCGACTTTTGGAAAAAAGTAACATCTTGATTTATAAATGAAAACTCTTCATGATTCATTTTACAGCATTATCCTTAACGCTAAAGATCGGATGATTAACCGATCTCAGGAATTTTAGCTACTAAACGTAAAGAAGACGTTAGTTCTTCCATTTGTAGCCAAGGTCGTAACCATGCAACTGCATTGTATGCACCAGGTTGACCCGGTATTTCTTTAACAGATACTTTGGCATCCGCTAATGGATAACGTGCTCTAATATCTTGGCCACCACCTTCTGTCGCGTTGACATACGATAGGATCCAACGATTTAACCAAGACTCAACGTCTTCAGCTTCCATGAAGCTACCGATTTTATCGCGCGCCATTACTTTTAAGTAATGTGCAAAGCGTGATGTTGCCATCAGGTATGGTAAACGAGCCGAAATAGCAGCGTTGGCAGTCGCATCTGGCGTTGAATAAATTTGTGGTTTTTGACAACTTTGACCACCAAAGAATACGGCGTAATCAGTATTTTTATAATGACAAAGCGGTAAGAAACCAAGCTTGCTTAATTCAGCCTCACGTCTATCTGTGATACCGATTTCTGTAGGGCATTTAAGATCAGGGTCGCCGTCGTCACTAGTGAAAATATGGGTCGGTAAGCCTTCAACTTTACCACCACCTTCTGCACCGCGTATTGCTGTACAAAAACCGTATTGAGAGAATGCTTTAGCCATATTGGTAGCCATTGCATACGCAGCATTACTCCAACAATAGTCATTATTATCAGCGCTTAAAGAACGGCCGTCTTTAGGTTCAACGTCAAACTCTTCATAGTTAAACTCTTCAACAGGCTTAGAAGCTGCGCCATACGGTAAGCGAGATAAGAAACGAGGCATAGTAAGTGATACAAAACGAGAGTCATCACTATCTCGAAATGAACGCCACTTAGTGTACTCTAAAGATTCAAATACTTTTTCTAAATCGCGAGGTTTAGTTAGCTCTTCCCAGTTGTCAAACCCAAATAACGAAGGAGACGACGCAGAGATAAATGGACAGAAGCCGGCAGCAGCAACATTAGACATTAAACTTAAAGTTTCAACATCTTCTGGGTGATTTGTAAACTCAAAATCCCCTACAATTGTGCCATATGGTTCACCACCAGGCGTACCAAATTCAGCTTCATAAATTTTCTTAAATGTTTGGCTTTGATCAAATTCAACCGCTTTACTTAAATCTTTATGAAGTTCTTTTTTCTTCATATTAAGTACACGAATTTTTAGTGTTGCACTGGTATCTGAGTTCATCACCAAATGGTGTAGACCACGCCATGAACCTTCAAGCTTTTGAAATTCATCGCTGTGCATTACTACACTTAGCTGCTTTGATATTTTTTGATCGATTAACTGAATAGCTTCATTGAATGTCACAGTCATGTTTTTATTCCACTGGACTGTACCTTTCATTGCTTCTTCAGTTAATGTTCTTAGTAACTCTTCTGCACGGCTCGCATCTGTTTGCTTAGTAGCACCAATAGCTTGTTCTAATAGCGAAGAAGTTACTTCTGAAGTTGACTCTAACTCAGCACTTAATTGTTCTGTACTCATTTTTCAGTCTCCTCTAATTTCAGTTCCTTAGCAATTGAATCTAAACTTGCAGTGTTACTTAAAACTTCTTCAAGAACATTTTCAAGTTCTTCTGAGCGGTCAATTTTAGTCATAAGATCGCGTAATTTATTCCGCGTTTCCATTAACTTGCGCAGTGGTTCAACTTGATTCACAACGGCTGCTGGCTCAAAGTCATCAATCGATTTAAAGTTCAAGTTAACTTCAAATTGAGTACCATCATCATTAAGCGTATTATCTACGTCTAATTTTAAAGACGGGCTCATGCGCTTTAAAACATCATTAAAGTTTTCGCGATCTATTTGAATAAATCGTCTATCTTTTAGTGGCTTAAGTGCATCAGTATTGTCACCTGAAAAGTCACCCATAACGCCAACTACAAACGGTAATTCTTTCTTTACCGCAAGACCTTCGGTTTCGACATCATAGGTGATGTGCACACGTGGTTTACGAACTCGTTTTAATTTATCGTGGATACTCATTGAGAACTCCTTTTACTTATGTTTCAGTTTCGCTGATCTTAATGCCAGACAACTTAAAGTATCCAGTCCTAGCATCACTATCTGTAATTAATTCATTTAATAATTCAGGTAGCGACAATTCGCTCCATCGAATTACCTGCTCTATGGTGTAAGACATAGGTGAGTGTGGTTCTGTTTTTCGAAAATAAGAGGCTATTTCTTTAAGTTTTTCAATGGCATTATCTCTAGAATTAATTTCTAAATTATGTGCCTTGGCCACTTGTGTATGAGTAACCTCACCATCTTCTAACACCACCTCTTGTACTGCTTGCGCTAAGTCTTGCGCTTTTTGGGCGGCTGCGAGTTTATCAGCTGCAATGTGATTCACAGCGGTTAAACTCTCTTCCAATGCTTGTTTAATATTAGAAGTCGGTTGTGACTGAGCGGTAACGCGATCGAGTACATCACTTAGTAGTGCGAATTGCTCAATCGCAGCCGTTATATCATTTCTTAGGTTTACAAAAAATTCAGTGCTCGTTTCTGCTGCGCTTTTTTCGATTAGCTCAAAGTCGACAGCACCTTGCGTTAGCTTCTTGTCTCTTTTTTCTTCGCTTAATCTGGATATGTCATAGCCTTGTTGATATTCCCAAAAAGAAAATGAATCAACACTCACACTTTCTGTCAGCGCTATGCTTTTGATCGGTATAATTAAGGTGCCTTCACCAGCCACACCATTTAAGCCAACTAACGCAGAAACTTTGTCAGAGATTTCATCATCAGCATCAAGAGCCGGATATAAATCATCAAAATAATTATCGAGTAAGGTATGAGCAACTTGAAAACCAAATGCTAGTCCTTTAAAGCCATGTACGCGGCACAGTGCTTCAATAAACCACGCTAAGTAGTCAATATCTTTACTTTCTGTTTTTAACGCTTTACTGGATAGCTCTAACAACGGCAACCAGTCTCTGGCTAAAGTCGCAATGCCTTCTTCATCGACAAGCGCATTTCTTTCTGCCGCACGTAATTGGTTTCGTAAATCTTTTAACGCGTAATAGGTAGACGCAGGAGTGACGTCTGAGCGCGGGTCAATACCTGCAATCTCAGTGTCTGAAATAGGGGAAACATACTCTTCAAAAACAAACATTCCATTGTCCTAATAATTGTCCATAAAACCCAAACAAAGTAAAGCGGACTCCATATTACATTTTTTATTTAAAATTACAAGCCTAGTTACCCCCTAGTTTATACCGCTTTATTAAATAATAAACCGGTATATTATATCTAAGTCCATAAACTTATTTATTTTTTTAATATATAGCCATTAAAAATTAATTTTAATATTTACTTTGTAAATAATGGGATCGTAGCCTCATCCTGAACATTAAATGAATGAGATTTATAATTACTAATCCCTTTATCGTATTTAATCAAAATACAGGTTACATTATCTTTCGCGCCCCGAACAAGGGATGAGTGCATAAGTGCCATACCAGAGTCGATTATACTTGTTGGCTCTAATGAGCGATGAATATCATTATCAGATAATTCGCCAGTTAATCCATCTGAACACAATAAAAATATATCGCCTGATTTTACATCATTTTGTACCACATCAACGTTAACGTCTTGTGTAACTCCCACTGCACGGGTTATGACATTAGATAATGGATGATCTTTTGCTTCCTCAACAGAAATAACCCCTTCATCAATTAGATCGTTGATTTGGCTATGATCCTTTGAAACTTGTTGCAGCTGACCATTGCGCAGCAAATAAGCCCGACTGTCCCCGACCCAAAGCACATAATATTGCTCATTTTTAATAAATAAAACGGTTACTGTGCTACCCGCGGTTTTACTTCCTAAATATTGCGCGCTGTATTCATTTAATTGACTGTTTGCATTTTCAATCGCGACGACAATATGCGACACAGTAAGCTCTTCAAATGTCAATTCTTCAACGGTTGATCTAATAGTATCGACGACCAGCTGACTTGCCACTTCACCCGCTTCATGGCCGCCCATACCATCAGCAACCACCCAGATACTATGGCTGTTTATTTCGACATGGGCATCTTCATTTAGCTGCCTAACAACACCACGATGGGTAATCGCATAACTGGTGCTTAATTTACTCATCAGTATTTTTTACCTGTGTATAATTCCATTCCCAGTGCTGCCATCTACCATCCAACATTGCTGCAACTTGATTAATCGCAGGGAGTCCTGCCGTTACCAGCACCATAGGCTTTATATTGCACGAGCCATGAGTCCACCAAACACTATAATCGCCATATTTTTTACATAAAACAGCATGCATTACATCTTGTAAAACCGTCTCTGTCAGCTCATCACCTGAAAACTCAAATGCCTCGCCCGTTTTATTCTTATCTGTTGTATTAAAGTAAGTCAGTGCTTTACGAGTTCCTTGAACTGCATTTAAGGTTTTCGCAACTTCTTTGCGCCAAGAGAAAAGATCAACAGAGTTATCAAGTACCTTCAACACCACATCTTCATAAGCTAATGAAAAAACGCCAGAGTTAAGAACGTCAATAGGTGCATACTCCAGTGTACTAGCTACGGTAAACGGATAATGACGCCCTACCGCATCCATACTTGGCATTAAGGTACCCATAACCCCTTTATCACCAACAATATTCGCTGACAAAGCAAAATGCCAAACCGGGCCAGTTAAATAATTACCTTGCCACAGCTCCCCAAGCTGCTCTTTGCTTACAGCAATAGCAGCTTGCAGCCATTTCTCCCAGTGTTCTGAGAACTCTTTGGATACACTATCTTGCACAAAGTCACCTAAACTAGGGACTTTACCCAAATAGCCAATATTTATAATCGGGTCGGACATGAAAACTTCTCTATACTCTTATTCCAAAATGGATGCCTAATTGACTTCGGTAATAGTTCTACTTTTGCGTTGTTACCCATAAGCGCGAAATGCAATTTCAGATCTTCCCGCGTTTTATTTCGTTTGGCACTCAGCTCATCAAGCATGCGATATAGCGACCATTCACCTTGGTAAGTGGTATTTATAGAGCGCCCGCCATTAGGGGGCGTAAAAACAACGCGTGTTTTACTTTGGCCTGTGGCGCCAGGCCAGACAAAATTACTCACTCTTAATGGCCCATGTCTATAGGTCATTGATTGCCCATCAATCTCAAGCATAAAACTCGAGATTGTTTGATCTAATTCTAAAGGTTTCAAACCGAACTCAATCCTTGGGGTGCTGCTTCCACCATCAAAAAATGCGAGTTGTATTTGATAGGCAAGTTCAAACATTGCCAAAGTATCTCGGCTAATACCGATGTCTTTTTCAAATTTCCATGGTCGTGAGCTCATATCAACACTGGGGGCAACATAGCTATTAAAGAAGCTATCAATCGTACCGCCAGGTCCAAAGAATCGAGTGAAATCTTTTAAATTCACTTCTTTATCTGCAGAAGGTGAGAATGGGTAGCGACCAATAATTGCAGCATTGTATTCTCGTAATACTTTGCTTTTCCAAATCTCATTTAAGTGTCTGTTGGCACTATTTTTAGTAATGTTACTGGTATCTCGACTTATATCTAACAGCCAGCTATTAAAAGGATAAGGTAAGTCACGGCTTTGAAACTCTAGTTGGCGAATAAAGCTAGGCTTACTTTTACCGCTGATTTGATCCTTGATGGAAGACTTTAACTGGTCGCCGCGATCAAGTTTGGTCAAATACACATTCAGTTCCCTAAGATTCTTTTGCATACTATCTAATTGCTGAGCATCAATTTTAAGTACATCCTCAAATGCTTCCTCAACTTGATAGCCTGGTAGCTTGATATCAAATTTTGGCGCTTCGTCAGGCAAGAACCGTTTGATTCTATTCGCCTTAGTTTGCATCGCAATTTCAGCAGCATTAGCCGCAACTTTCCCGGCAGCTTTTTGATTTTCAGAGACTGGCAGTTGAGTTAACTGAACATTTTTCTGCACCGCTAAAATGATGTTTTTGATTGGGGTTTCAGAACCAGCTAACACATCAGTGATATTGACCCCTTCAGCAGGAGAGCTATATTGGTTTAAATTTAAGTCATCGAGGAATGACTGCCAATAATAGATATAGTCCTGAAAATAACGCTGTTCTAATTTCTTTTCTATCTCATCTTTAGAGATATCATACGTTCCAGATGCTTCTTCTCCGTACACCCAGCTACTCGCCATTAGGTTTCCTAGCATCTTACTCTTTTCGATATTAAAAATGCCATGGAAGCCATTGAATGTATATAAGCCTGGAATGCTGCGAGTTAGCTCACTGTTATTACGAAATGAGAACTTTTGGGCACTTTCAAAGCTAATAATATCTGTCAGCCTAAATGGCGGAATACTACTATCGAGAAAATCAGCTTGAAGCCTTTGATATGCGCGCTCAGCAATCGGTAATTTAGTGAGCTCTGCACGTGCAATTTTAACTGCTTGGTTATCAACATCTTCATAGACAACACCTTTTTCAAGTAATGTCGCTATATGATCCATTAAATCTAGTCGAGTTTGTGTATTTTTCTCACCAGGAAAGTTACGTTCTAAGTATGCATCAAACCAAACGATTATATCTTCACGCTCAAAATATTCCGGTTGAAACAGCATTAAATAACACTTCAATGTTTCGTACAAATAACTCAAGTGCTCAGGATGAGTTTCCATTTCCTTCGTTAAGGTATTGAGAACAAAAGGTGCCAAGAACGTTTGTAATGCTCTGTCATAAGCATCATTCGAAGATTGTTTAATTTCATTTAATTTATTAAAGCCAACTGATGACGAGTCTTGCTCATTATTAAAAGCATCACTACGCGCAGGCAATGATCTTAACGCATTAAGCCTGTCATTGAGCACCAGTACATTGCTGCGATCAAATGATGCCGCATCTATTTCTTGATATGACTCAATTGCATCTTCAGTGACTGTGATCAGGTTATTATTCCAAGCATAACTAAAATACCATGAGGCTGAAAAACCAACCACGCAAGCACACGCCAAAGAAATACTTGCTACACGTAACCATTTGTTTTGCTTGTCATGGTGTTTGTTGGTACTTGCTAAATTTTGTTCAGGGAAAATGACTCTTTCTAAAACATTTTTTATGAAAAAACTCTTAGATTGATTTATGTAGCTGCCGCTGACGTTATTTGCATCGCTTAAAAGGCTGGCCGGTGTCCCTTCTTGAGTCGCACTGGTTAAGTATACTCCCCTAAACATAGGTAGTTCTTCATACGCATTAGGGGTGAAAATTTCTTTCAAGAATGCATCACCAACACCTTGCAATACACGAAGTTGTCTTGGGAATTCGAAAATTTTCGCTCTGATCTCTTCATTACGTTCATTAATCAAACGACGATTTAACAGCTCTGTTAACTTAGCAATAAGCGTATGAAATTCTTTATTGAAGGCATCAACTTGGGTGTTTTTAGCTAAATCAAGTTCAAAGGTGACCCCCCAAACTTGCTCACATTCTTCTTCACTTAATTCGGCAAAAAACTCTCTAAAACCTTCGATTAAATCAACTTTTGAGAAAATCACGTAGACAGGAAAAGTCATTCCTAGCTGATTCTGTAATTCTTGCAAACGTTGCTTAATTGCGCGCGCATGTAGGTTTCGCTCTGTTTTAGTTTGGCTCATTAACTCAGAGATACCCATACTGATCATTACCCCATTAATGGGTCGTAATGGCCGGTATTTACGCAGTAATCCTAAAAAGCCTTCCCAAGCACGTGAGTCATGTTTTGCATGACTACTTTGTGTGGTGTAACGCCCTGCCGTATCAATAAGTACAGCTTTGTTAGTAAACCACCAATCACAATTTCGAGTGCCACCGACACCATGGATCAAATCAACCCCGAGCTTATCTTTTAATGGATAGTCTAAGCCTGAATTGTTGATCACCGTTGTTTTTCCAGCTCCCGGCGGTCCTATCATGATGTACCAAGGCAATTGATAGATATTCTTTCCCTTAAAGAGTTTTACATCTTTAAGTAAATCAATAGCTTCACCCATTCTTGTTTTTAAGGTCGTAATTTCTTCATTAACTTCATTACTGTTTGAGTCATCGCTATCGATTAACTCATTGGCCATTTTTTCATCTCGTTTACTTTGTCGAGTCAAACGGTATATTTTCGTGATCGCAAAAATAAGAATAACCACTAAAATGGTAAATAATCTTGAGGCAACACTCGCCAGTGGCACATAACCTGCGATGGCAATCAATGGCCCGCCAAACCAAATTAGTAATGACAGTGCGCTAAAACCAATAATTAGCATTGCGGTACGCGATGTAAGTAGGTATCTGATTTTTTGTAAAAAGTTCATTCCAGCCCCATTAAAATAATAAATCAATTTCAATTCGTCGGTTTAATGACCGAGAAGCTGAATCTGAATTGCTAGCGATTGGTTCGGCAGCACCTTTACCTTCCGGCCATAAGCGGCCGCTAAGGTTAGTACTTTTAGCCATAGAATTAGCAACTTGCGTTGCTCTAGCTAAAGAAAGATGCCAATTAGAGGGGTATTTTTCGGTGCGAATAGGCGTGTCATCGGTATGGCCTGTAATTAAAATACGTCCCTTTGTACCTTCTAAACTCAGTGCTAGTTTTTCAAGTATTGGCTGAAATGAAGGTAATAACTTTGAGTCACCTTGGTTAAACAAGCTTTCACTATTGATAGTGATCCGAATGCGATCATTGCTCTTTTCGATAGAGACTATCCCCATCTGAATCTCAGTTTGTAAAAGTTGTTCTAACACTTGCAGTTGCTGATCTTTTTTATCAACACTGTGCGTTTGTGCTAATGGATGGATCACCGCCAACTTCTCATTCACCAATACAACTTGGTCATTAAGTTTCATATTGATAAACAAATAGACTATTAATAATGCTAAACCTAACACCGAAAAAATAACCCAAAGAGGCACTTGATTTCTAAGTTCAACACCTGCTGCAACTCGTTCTTTCCAATTAGGCGATAACTTGTTGCTAATAGGTCCATCTAACTGATTTAATAGGTGATAAATGCGAGAACGATACTCTTCAACTTTATTATCGCCAACACTATCAACCCGATACTTGCCCTTAAAACCTAAATTTAAGCAGTGATACTGTAGTTCTAAAAACGTTTTATGTTGCTCTGGTTGCCCAAGTGCATTATCCAATAGAGTATAAAAATACTCGCCACCAAAGGTTTCTTTATGGAAGGTTGACAACAAGCTCTCATCAGCCCATTCCATCGAGCTCCACTTAGCGTTTAAAACAGATTCATCTAACACTGCACATAAACAATAGCGTGAATTTTCAATTACTTCTTTGGGTAGTATCTGGTTTCTAACTTCAACCTCAAAACGCTTGATCGCTTCAACGCAGCGATGCTTCAAAGCGGCTAAATTTGTCATTTCTTTAGCTTGGTTGATTGATATAACCAGTGAAAAGCAATCGGTAGCAGCTTCTAGTAATGGGTTTTTGAAAATAGAAACTTTCGCATTACTAGAAACAGCATTTGCTATTGGCTCAATAGACATAACGGTCTTTTCAGGATCAGTCGTTGCTTTTGAGTTATTTGAAATATCACGCCCAAGTCTGCCAGGGCGTGGTTTGATAATGGTTTCATCCATTGAAACTCTTCCTTTTAACAGTTAAGTTCGTATAGCCCAAAGGCTTAATTGTAACTCTGGGTAACTACCAGATAAGTGAATGGCGATGCCACCACTAGTGCGCAGCTTATCCCAATGCTGACCATGCTTGTTCAACTCAAAGTAATGAAAACCTGCATGATACGGAATTTGCCTTGGTGCTGTAGGTAAACTGCTGATTGTTATACCTGGTATCTGGTTATTAACTAGATCACGAATAGTTTCAACGCTACCGATTTTAACCTGAGAAGGTAAAACTTTACGTAACTCTTCATGGGGAACACTCGCCTTAATAGCGAGAATAAACTGCCCAGAATCAAGAATCGATTTATCTTTTAATGCACCAAAGGAAATACCAAATTTACTTTGCTCAAGCTTAATTTCTGTCGCTGTTTGCTCAATCACATGACTTAAAGATTGATATAAGAAGTTAACGATTTCACCAAATACGGCCCCTAAATTATCATGTTCATATTTAGGAAGTTTAGGAACTCGTTTATTAGCAGTACTGAATGTTGCCAGTTCACCCGACAGTTCAATTAACCGTGTATAAAGAATATTTGGATGTAAATTATTAACCGTTAACAGGCTATCAAATACCGCATCGTATTTATTAAGCGTTTGCAGCATTATAAAATCAGCAACCGAGGTGCTGCCCGCATAACCTTGGCATAGGCGCACAGCAATGCTCTCTGATCGTTGCTTGATCATTGAGCCTATCTCTCTTACTAACCCTAATAGAGGCTTGCATTGCGCTACTTTTAACGAAGCTGGAATAAACTTACTATCAAGCTTGATCCTGCCTTCAGTACTAACTTCTGCAATTTTAGCCAAAGGTAGAAGTATAAATCCAGCGTGATCATCTGACCCTAATACCAGTTTGCTGTAAATTTTTGCAACCTGAATGGTCTCTTGTGATTGCGGGCCCAATGAATCATCATTTACCGCTAAATCGGTGAGCTTATAACGGGTAACTAAATTTTCGTCCGCAGCTGAGATGTTAATACCACTGGCTTTCAGTGCCGGGATTGCCAAATAAACAATTTCATTATAGGTGTCCTTGTTAACAACCAGCGGTTCAGGTAAAGACGTTGACCTTGGCATATCAATCGGCAGTAAATCAGGAGTAATTGCCGACAAAAAATCGATTGCAAATTGCCCTGTATTTAACAGTTCCGTGTCAATATCTAACTCTAAAATTCCCCAAGGATCAGCTAAATTACCATTACACACTTGCTTAATTAAATGTGAAAAATGTTTATCTGATTGTTGAAAGTGTTGTGGCCTTAAGAACATCCCTTCAGTCCAAGCAACACGAGTGGTATCACTCATTTTATATCCTTATTAATGCTCTCTCATGTATGTTGCAATTGATTCAACATTTACATCGATATCGTCATAACCAGTAGGATCGACTTCTATTACCGCTCTCCATCTGGCTTGATCTATATTCCTATACGCGACCACCACTCCTACATAGCGAGTATTACGATTAAGGCTCATCTCATAATTTTGTACTGAACCCGGTTGTAATTCTAACTCATCTTTTTTAAGTAAATCAGGGCCTAGTAACTTTTCTGGCGCCTCATACAGACTAAAAAAGTCTTGTGTATCAAATATAGTTCTTGAACTAAGCTCAAAGATTTTCATTACAACTGGAGACGGCCGATCAGAAGTATCAGGATTTACATTTTCTGATACATTAATGATTAATTCTGTTGATGGCGGGACAAATTTATTCATTGTTGAACAACCCATTATCAAAAATAGTAAACTAAAACTCAGTATGTAGAGCTTAACGTTACGCATTATTTACTTTCCTTTTTTTAAAAAGTTTCTTGAATTTTATCATTGTATGCTTTGAGGAAATCATCTGATAATGCCATTGCACCTTTAGCATTAACGTCACGTGATAACTCGTCATGCAGGTTTTGATACAACTTCCAGCTTTTCGATTCCGATTGGCCAGGAATTATTTTCAAAATATTAGAGTTATTGTTCACTTGTTGATTTATGTGAGAAGGTGAAACTTGCTCTAATATTCCTTTTAGTACACCATCAGCTCCTGCTAATAAAGCATGTTCATGCCTACGAGTGTCGATAAAGCTTTCTTTAATCGATTCTCGAGAAGACAGAAAGCTTGCACTATTGATTATGAATAAGTTCTGAATAACATCATCTATATTTGCCGAAAACTTAATTGGATTATTCTGCTGGGTTTGAAACATCGTTTGATTCACACGTAATTGGTTTTTCACCAATGCTCTTTGGCGTAACGATTCCATCAATTCTGTTAAAAGAAGGTTTAACCCTTGGCCCATTTCAAACCATAATTTTTCAGTCGTTAACGCATTTTGCAATTCAGGTTTGACCCCGAGCCCTTTTAAAAAGGCACCCGTTAGTCCTGCGCTATTCGCTATTGATTGTGCTTCTACCGTTGGTTGTGCAGCTGCAGCAGAGACTTGAAGCTCCTTTGCTACTTCTGGTTGTATATCTACAGGTGCTGCAATTTTAGGCTCAGTTATACTGGGCACCGCGTCACTAGCTATTGCATGTTGATTGCTAGTATTAGCCATGTCAGGGTTCAATAAATGTGCGATCTCATCCCAATTCTCTGGAATATGGCTCTGCGATTGTGAATGTTCAGCTTGAGCCATAGCAACATCGGGCATCGATTCATTCATAATTGAGTCATTATAAAAATGCTCAGAACTTGAGTTACTACGATTAGAATCAAAATGTTGCGATGGAATAGCGGCGTTATTAGTTTTTGCATTGGTTACTAAATTAAACTCATCAACAGCAGGAATAGCTGACTTAGCAGCTGCGATTTTCACTTCGATTTGAAAATCACCGACCGTTAAAATATCGCTATCAGATAATTTTTGTTTATTACCTTGACCAATTGCTGAGACACTATAGTTTGAATAAATACCATTTGTAGAGGTATCAATCACAACAAACGAATCACCTTCCCTCTCGATACGACCATGCTTACTTGAAATAATTTTTTCAGGATCTGGCAGATGCCAATCACATGTTTCTGAGCGACCAAAAATAAGTGAGTCTTTTACCGTTTTAGATGCTTCAATTTCAGGCGAGAGTCGATGATAACTAGTAATGTTTAGTATCAGTTCCATTTGACGTGTTAATCCCATATTCTACATTCCCATTAGAATAAATTAGAAGGGAAACTATTGTCAACATTGAAATTAATATATGGAATATTTGAGGGTCATTCAAAACGACAAATAAACATTAATGATATAGTCTTATTTTTTGTTTATTTAAATTATTAAAGACAATAAAATTAAGCGTGTATGTTCCTATTAAAAATCAACTTAACCTCTCTAGATCCCTGTTTTTCATACATATAACACCACAAATAATATCTAACAAATAAAATAAACATATAATTACCAGAAGTACTACAATAGAAACATTGCTTATAGTGCTAATTTTTGTAAAAATAGCGGGCTAATCAAAGGGAATATTGATAAAAATTACAAAAAACTACCTTTGCAATTATTTAACTATCTACAATAAAAGGATTTATAATGAGCGGTATCAATAACTCAAATGATAAAACTCAAATCGCTGCGCTGGATTCTAGCGTTAGATCTTCCCAACCAAAAAGTAAACTCAATTTAATTGGTAAAAAAATATCTGGACGATATTTAGTTGAGGAACTCATTGGCCAAGGAGGCATGTGCTACATTTACAGAGCTAGGGATCTATTTTTAGAAAGTCCTAGCAGTCCAGAAGTACACGTTGCGCTCAAAGTATTACTAGAAGAGTTTAGTCAATCTGAAGAAGCAATAACATTGCTTAAAGATGAAACCACTAAAACCCAACAACTTTCACATCCTAATATTGTCAAAGTATTTTCAGCCAGTGCTGATGGTGATTTGCATTATGTGACGATGGAACTCGTTGATGGCGAAACATTAGAACAAATAATAAAACGTAATAAACCTTCAGGAATGCCTTTTAAAAAAGCGAATGTCATCCTGCAACAACTTGCTGATGCTCTGATTTATGCCCACTCACGCAACGTTATTCATAATGATTTAAAACCTTCTAACATTATTTTTGATTCTAATGGACGCTTGAAAGTTCTCGACTTTGGCATTGCTAAGCATAAAACAATCGAAGATGCCTATGCTTTTAACAATAGTAAAAATGTCGCAGCTGTCGGTGGTTACACACCAACCTATGCAAGCCCAGAGCAACTTAAAGGGGCTGACGCGTCGGTAAAAGATGACATCTTCTCGTATGCATGTATTGCCTATGAACTATTGAGCAGTAAGCACCCATTTGATCGGGTTGCCGCCGATAAGCTCCCCAAAGAGACGACAGCAAAACGCCCTAGCAATTGCCCAGTATGGCTTTGGGGTCGTTTACAAAAAGCAATGTCATTGGATGCAACGAAAAGGTTAGACTCATTACAGGCTGTATCAAGCAAACTTACAAGCAATTTCAAACCAGCTATCGCCGCAAGTGTATGTGTGATCGCCATTGCCGTCTTTATTAGCCAATTTTATGCCTCAAATTCGACCCAAATAAAGCAGTTAGAAGCAAAGCTTGAAAATGCAAACGCAATTAACCAGCAAGTTGCAACTTGGATGTCCTGGCACGGCTCTGAGGTCCTGACTAAACTTGCGGAGATCCCTCCGCAGTATGACGTGCTTAAACAGGGGTTATTAAGAGTCAATCAAGCAAGCATCTTACAAGATTTCAATGCTAAAGCTAATCAGTTAAATAATCAGTCTGGTAAATTCAAGGATTTTGATGGCACGATTAGCCTGTACTCTAACGCTTTGGAATACTACCCAGACTCTGAAAAGCTAACCGTTCAATTAGAAAGCGTTTTAAGAGAGCGCCAATCAATCATCTTTGACATAACATCAAGAATTGACTTGTTATTAGAACAATCACGCTATGATGAACTTGAAAATAACAACATTATTAAATTAATTGATGATTTAAAAGATGTTGATAGTAACTATGTATATCAGCCAAATGAACTACACATCAATAACTTCAAAATAGCCTTAGATCAATCAATTGAAGATGATAATGTGGTTGCTCAAAAAGTGTTATTAGATGTAGGGAAAGCTATCTTCACAGCCGAGCAGAAGTCTGAATTACAATTTAATGAGTTATTAAAAAGGGAATCAGCAATAGAAGTGCTAAGCCTTTATCAGCAGAAAATAAACTTAGGCAAGCAAGCAACTTTTCCGACTAAAGATGCAATAATTTTCTATCAACCTCGATTTGACCGTTACTTTGAAAAATTAGCGACAATTGAAAATTATCAAGAATTACTAGCCTTAGAAGAATTAGTTAACTCAGAGTCAACTGATTTACCGAATGACTTTACTTTGTTAGTCGCTTTTAAAGAAGAGCTATCTAAACGTTACATTACAATGGCAAATGGCTTATTAAAGCAAAAAATGTATAAAACAGCTGAAAAATTAGTTGAGCGAAGTGAAGAGATAACCCGTTTGCTTGATAGTTTGCTATAAAATAGTACTCACTGGCAGCCACTGATAGCAGCTGTTTACTAATTAAGATTCTAAGCTAGTAGGACTATAATGGTCTTTACTCGCTTTAATACCAATTTTATTAAAAATATGATTATTCTAGCGAGTTAAATAACTCACTAATAGACCACTAATTCGCTGTAATTAGTATTACGAGAGTCAAGGATGACTTGGGAGCTATCTTACTTCCACTTACTCCTTCAGGGCTTTCAGCATTTTAAATTAATATGGAGTTTTTATGAAAAAGATAAGCGCCTTAGCTGCAATATTAATACTAAGTGGTTGTTCGACTACTGCTACGGTAGATGAAACAGCTCAAGTATCTGAAGATACCATAACGCAAGCGCAAACACCTGTTGAAGAAGTTGTTGAAGCAATTTCCTTAACTGTAGCGGCTCAGCCTTCTGATGCGCGCGTACGTATTATGAATATCAAACCCAAATATGAAAGTGGTATTGAGCTAAAAGAAGGCAAATACGATGTCGAGGTAAGTAAGCCTGGTTATACTACGTACCGCGAATGGGTAGTTGTGGATAAAAGAACAATTTTAACTGTAGAGCTAAGTAAAGCCGAAGAAATTTAATAAGTAAAATACGCCTTTAAACGTGTAAACTTACATGTTTAAAGGCGATAAAATAGTAATGTACGCAGCACTTGATACCCTTCAAATAGCCTTGCTACCTTCGCCATTACTGCGATGATTAAGTGCGGTTAATTCACTATGTTTTTAGCTTATTTAACTCGTCATCTTGTTGCGCAACGAGTTGATTTAACATCTGACTACCATCGCCCGCTTGAGTTGATAGTTCGGCCAATTGTGACGCGGCATCGGAGATCAACGTTAAATTACGATTGATCTCTTCAGTGACAGAGCTTTGCTCTTCAGCAGCGGTTGCAATTTGGGTGATCTGGTTGGTAATTTCTTCCACTTTAACCACCACACTGTGCAAGGCATCAAAGGCAACGGTTGTCTCATCCACCGCAGTTTGTGCTCTCACGACTCCTTGCTCAATCACTTTAGATGCATTACCAACTTCTAGCTGTAAGTTGTCAATTAAGCCACTAATATCATCTGTTGAGGCACGTGTTTTTGAAGCAAGCGCCCTGACTTCATCAGCAACAACGGCAAAGCCACGACCCTGCTCACCAGCGCGAGCTGCTTCAATAGCTGCATTGAGTGCCAATAGATTAGTTTGTTCTGAAATGGTTCGGATCACATCTAAAATCTGGGTGATGTCGTTACTACGTGCGGCTACTTTTTCAACTGCCTGATTAGCTTGTTTTATTTCTTCTGACATGGTTTTTACTTGCGATACCGCAGACGATAAACTTGTTTCACTACGCACCACTAAGGTATTAATTTCATCGGCTTGTTGCGCTGATTGCTCAGATGCACGAGCGACCTCAAGTGCGGTCGCACTCATTTCGTTCATTGCCGTTACTACACTTTCAATTTCTTGAAATTGCGCCTGTACATTCTGTTTTGTCTCAACCGCAACATGGGCGGCAATTTGAGCTTGTTGTTTAGTTTGCCCAGATACATCTTTAAGTTGCGCAATCAAATCACGTAATTTTTCTAAAAATGCATTAAAGCCTACAGCAAGCGCTATTAATTCAGCATGGCTATCAACACTTAAAGTTTGCGTTAAATCCCCTTCGCTACTGGCTAAATTATCAACCCGTTGCTGAATTTGTTGTAGTGGCGCAACAATGCTTTTTACAACTAACGTCATAATGATAAATGCAGCACCTGCAATTACTAAACCCGAGATCAAAATTAGCCCACCGAGGGTGTTGGCGTTATCCTGCATACTGGCACTAAGCGCTTGCGGACCTTGTAATGCAAGCACCGCTGGCACTTCTACTAACAGTGTCCATTTTTTTCCTGCTAATTTAATGTCAATTGGATAGTTAACTAAATACTCACTGTTAACCTTTTGCACACTGACCTGTTTATTTAAACTGCTATAATGATCAAAAATCGCTGCTGGCACGGCTTCTTTAAGTGGACGTCCTAATTTTTCTTTATAGTGACTACTGCCCACAATCAAATCGAGCGAGCTGAGTAGTGTCACGCGCGCTTGACCGTTATATAACTCTTTTGATAACTGCTCTGTCATGGTTTGAAAAACTGGCAGTGTAATATCAACACCACTAAGACCAATAAACTTACCGTCGCGAAGTATTGGCACAGTCAACGAGGTCATCATTTCTGAGTAACCTGGCGATATTTCGTAAAGGTAGGGCTCCATAATGCATGGTTTTTGGTTGTCTTTGGCACATAAATACCATTCGGCTTCACGTTGCCCAAATTCGTTTAAGGTCGTAACGTATTTTTCTGCTGCATCTTCAACAACTTGCTGTTCAATCACCCCTTCACGGCTGCGCGTAAAGTAAATTTCTAAGGTGCCCTGACCTGCCACAGAGTGAGCATAGCCATTCATATATTGCTGATCCTCACCATCAAAACCATTGGCTTCAAACTGAGAATAAATAGACGAGAGTAATGAGTTACCGACAATAATTGAGCGGTTGAGCTGCTCCACAGATTCACGCGTTAAACTATCTGCTGCAGTTTGGCTACCCAATGTTGCAGCCAGTGAAAAAGGCACGCGATAAGCTTCATTAATAAAACCAGCAATTTTTTCACCGTAGGCTGCGGCATTGGTGACGAGTTTGTCTTCTACCTCTGCAACAATCAGTTTTTCAGCCTGCACTGAAAGTACTTTATTACTACTTGAAAGTTGCCACCACAGCACACTCGACAATACCAATACGGTTAAAAATATACTGCCTAAAGTGAGCCAAAGTAATTTTTTTGCTAACGCTAACTGCCGCATTCCACTTATCCTTTAATTAAAACTACGTTTACATTCTAGTTCAATTATTCATAAGTTAATCTATTTTGTTGAAAAAAACCCATTAATTGATGTGCAAATACTATTTAGCGAGGATTGCAAAGTTAAGTACGAATTATCACAATTGCGCTTCTTCGTTATAAGTGGTGATCTAATAAGCACAGAATTATAAAAAAATAGCCACAAAAAAGGCGCATTTCTATCTTAAATACGCCTTTTATAAATATAAATTATTTTAAATTTACAATAAGTTAGATAACCGACAATGCAATCGCGATATTACCACGGGTAGCATTTGAATATGGGCAAACTTCGTGTGCTTTAGCCACTAATTGCTCTGCGGTGGCTTTATCAACATCGCCAACAAACACCGCTAATTTTACCGCAATACCAAAACCACCTTCGATTGGACCAATCGATACTTCTGAGTCAATACGTGTATCTGCTGGCAATTTTACTTTAGCTTGGCCTGCCACTAATTTTAATGCGCCAATAAAACAAGCTGCATAACCCGCTGCAAATAACTGCTCAGGGTTTGTACCTTGGCCATCATCGCCGCCTAAACCTTTTGGTGTTGAAAGTGCAACATCTAAACGGCCATCGTCAGATTTTGCAGACCCTTCGCGGCCACCCGTTGCAGTTGCTTTAGCTGTGTAAGCGACTTGTAGTAATTCTTTCATGGTATTTTCCTTGTTTAAGTGAGGATTAAATTTACTTTGCATGCAAAACAATAGACCACTTTAGTGAACATTGCAAATATTTTGTGTACAAACTAAAATACTCTATCACTATGCGAGAGTCGTTATGAAATACCCACAACTAAAATTAGATAATCAACTTTGTCATCGTTTGTATATGGCATCCAATTCTGTAGTGCGTGCCTATCGAGATGCCCTCAATGCGCTTGAGCTCACCTACCCACAATACGTGGTGATGATGGCGTTATGGGAAGAAGATAAAATAACCATTGCTCAACTGCTGAAAAAAACCGCCATAGACGGTGGGGCAATGACCCAAATTTTAAAAAAAATGACCGATAAACAATTATTAGTGGTTATTAAAGATGACGATGACAAGCGCAAGAAACTTGTCAAATTGCTGCCGCATGGAGTGAAAATGCAACAGCAAGCAGCTGCAATTCCTCAGCAAATACGCTGTCAGTTTTCTTCAATCAATGAGCAAGAAGCAATACAACTCATTACACTGCTCGATAAACTCAATACAGATTTAGCCTAAGTAAAGGCAATTATCAAAAAACATTTGATAGTGATTCAGTCATAACACCCTTTTTCTATTATAAAGCTGCGCTATAGTGTGCATATAGAAATTTGATTCAACGGAGCAACTCATGAAAGCCATTGGTTACCAAGCAGCTACAAAAACACTCAGCGAAGATTCTTTCGAAATTATCGAATTACCAACACCAACGGTGCAGGGCCATGATTTATTGGTTGCGGTAAATGCTATTTCAGTCAACCCCGTGGATACCAAAATCCGTGCCAATGTAAGCCCAGAACACGGCCATAAAGTCATTGGTTGGGATGCTGTAGGTATCGTTAAAGCCGCTGGTGACAAGGTTAGTTTATTTGATATTGGCGACCGAGTGTATTACGCCGGAGACTTAACTCGCTCAGGTAGCAATGCCCAACTGCAACTGGTAGATGAACGCATTGTTGGCCGTGCCCCGTCATCACTTAGCGACGCTGAAGCGGCTGCTTTACCGCTTACCAGTATAACCGCGTGGGAGCTACTGTTTGATCGTTTGCAAATACCCAAAGGTAACAATGCTAAACCGGCTTCATTATTAGTTATTGGCGCCGCAGGTGGTGTAGGCTCAATTTTAGTGCAGTTGGCAAAACAGCTTACTAACTTAACCGTTGTTGGTACTGCATCAAGAGCCGATAGTGTAAAATGGCTAAACGAATTAGGTGTTGATCAAGTGCTTGATCACTCGCAAAGCTTAGATGCACAACGAACTGAGCATAACCTTGCTGAATTTGATTATGTAATAAGCCTAACTCATACCGATCAACATCTTGATGAAATCATCAAAGTGATCAAGCCACAAGGTAAATTAGCGTTAATAGACGACCCAGCCAGTTTTGATATTTTAAAGCTCAAGCGTAAAAGTATTTCACTGCATTGGGAGTTTATGTATACCCGTTCAATGTTTCAAACCGAGGATATGATAGCGCAACATCAGTTACTTACTGAATTAGCAAAGTTGGTTGATAACGGCACCATTAAAACCACCCTAGGACAACATTTAGGGAAAATTAACGTTGAGAATTTACTCAAAGCACATGAAATTTTAGAATCTCATCAATCGCGCGGTAAGCTAGTACTTGAAGGGTTTTAACTAACCCAATTACCGTAGTAGTACTGTCATAATATTTTCACACTATTCATTACCTCAGACTAAAGCTTTTATATCAAAGCTTTAGTCGCGTTTTTTATGTTACTCGATTTAGTACTACGTATTAAATTTGCTATAGGTTTTTCAAAGTAGCTATACGACAGATATGCCAACAAGACACTGGCAAATAGTGAAACTAACAATTTAATTTCTATAGATAAATTAAGTTTGTTCACTTGCACGATAATCGGCATATGCAGTAAATACAAAGAATATGAGACTTTACCTAATAAATCAGTGATCTTATTAGCTAACAAAACGTTATTATCAGGAACCAAAAACACGACTGCAAAAAACACACTACTCATTACCAGCAGTACTTCATAACTTAACCACATCTTACGTTTAGCGTCGGATGTTACTGGCGTAAACTCTGGATACAATAACGGTATCAGACAAAGCGAAAATACAAAGCAATGCTTTTTAAGGTAGCTTGGTATTACTAATGACTTGTAATGTAAACCAAAAATAACCCCAACAAAAAAGAAAGGAAGGCTTCGGATTGAATTAAACACATTGTAGGGAATACCATTTAAATCACCACTTATCCTAGGAAAATTTGTCAAAAACAAGACAAGCATCACCGTGATTATTGATACATAAATATACCCAGCTCGGTTTTTAGCAAAAGCCCAAAAAATGATAAAAATCAGATAAAACTGCACCTCTGGCGGGATAGACCACAGCACGCTTTCACCATGTAAAAACAATAAGTGACCCAATAGAATATTAACGTTAGGTATGTCATACAACAGGTTTTGGTCAAATTGAGTGAATAAATATGAGCCTAAGACAACAGCTAAATAAAGTGGTAGCACTCTCCCCGCTCGGGCTAAAAAATAATGTTTTACATGCTCTTTATTAAACGCTTTTTCTAAGTAGAGGTATGACATTAAAAAGCCACTCAACATAAAAAACAGCATCACCCCATATGCGCCGGAGCCACCACCCAACACCCCATCAAACCAGTTAGTTATATCACTAAAATGGGTTATAAAAACAATCATTGCAGCTATGCCACGCAAGGCATTTAACTTCCTAATTTCCAAAACGGCTCCTTGTCAGTGTTAATTTAAATAGACTTGTGCATCTAGTTTGCAGCACGGTGATGGGTTGATTGTTTCAGCCATGTTTTTACTGGTACCACCCACTCAGCTATTGGTGTATAAAAAGCGCCATGCTCTTTATCGGTGCTGATTGATATTTCAGTAAAACGCTTCACACCTTTACTACGATCTATTAGCAACTGACAAGAACCCACATCATCCGAAGTTTCAAATATCGAATAAATACTTCCATACACGTTTAACTCTGGGTTATTTTGCAAATAGCGACCACAACCAGCCAAAATAATATAAGTTACATCATTATTCGCCAATAGATTAGAGGCCAAAATAGTAATAGCACCACCACGGGAAAAACCAATCAGTGAAATATTGCCAGCTGGAACGCCCTTTGCGATGAGCAAACGAACATCGCTTGCTAGTTTTTGGGCAAAAGCTTTAGGCTGAGTATTATTAGCCCTGTGATATGCAATCAGATTATAATCTGTGTCTGCAAGCGCTGCTTTTATTTCTGGAAATTCATAAGTCCCCCAACGCGAATTAACTGGCCTTGGGTTAGTACCTTCGACAATCAACCCATGAGAATAAAACACATATTTTTGCGTTGCATCAATAGTTGATGGGAATGCAGTAAAAACCTCCCCAGCAAAAGGTGCGCTAGAAAACAGTAATAAGAATAATAATTTAAACATAATAGGATATATTAATTAGTTATTTAAAAAATGGCTGTACATATAAGAGTCAAATCCAAGGCAAAACATCACCACTAAAACAATAATCATTAAAAACTCATTTTTATACAATGCGTTAACTAACAACTGCAAGGTTTAATTTATAATAATGTATATTTACTGTTAATACACTCCTTTTGCTCCAGCAAAGTGCAAAGCCATCATCACTTTTCACTACATTAGTGCTTATACTCAATCGACAATAAGCAGAACAAACACAAGTCATTGATATTATTTAACTAAAAATAAATATTAACTCTGGCATAGATCTTCCTTATAGAAAAGGTAACTCATTAATAGTGAGTTTTATCTTCATTTACCTCGTTTACAGGGAGCGAGCTATGGCTAACTTTTATCACATGTTATATCTATTATGGCACTTAGACATTAGTGTTTGGCATGTACACCATGCCAATGATCCACACACTACGTCAGAAAAGGAGCGTAGATATGTTAAATAACTATCCGCACTTAGACGAAGCGCTAAAAAAATTATCGGTACATCAATTAACGATTAGTGAAGCATCAGAGCACTATGATTTACCGAAACGCGTTATTTATAAAGCACTGCGTCAACAGCAAGCAAGAATATCGCAACAGAAAACTTATTTACTCGCGGCGCAAAAACGTTTGCAACAGCACTTACAAACGGTAGAGCTAGAATTAGCTAATTTTAATTAAACCATCGCAGGTTATTTTCTGTATAGTTTAATGACACTCAATTAGTAAAATTGCGGGACAATAATGACAGCAGTAGAAGTAAATTTTGATGGCCTTGTGGGCCCGACTCACAACTACGCGGGATTATCATATGGTAACGTTGCATCATTAAGTAATGCAGCTAGTTACTCAAATCCAAAAGAGGCGGTACTGCAAGGCCTTGCAAAAATGAAGGCAATGCATGATTTAGGGCTTAGCCAAGGTGTTTTTGCCCCGCATGCCAGACCTGACATCAACGTATTACGTCGTTTAGGTTTTACTGGTAAAGATAATGAAGTGATCAGCAAAGCATTTAAGGCAGATCCGGTACTTTTACGTGCCTGTTATTCAGCCTCGGCAATGTGGACTGCAAATGCAGCCACAGTTTCCCCCTCAGCGGATACCCTCGATGGCAAAGTGCACTTTACTGCGGCTAACTTGAACAATAAGTTTCATCGTTCGTTAGAGCCTGCTACCACAACTCGCTTACTCAAAGCCATGTTCAATAACGACAGCTATTTTAGTCATCATGAGCATTTACCCGATCAAGGCTTTTTCGGCGATGAAGGCGCCGCTAATCATACTCGCCTAACCGATGCACATGGCAAACAAGGGTTAGAGCTGTTTGTATTTGGTGCAAGTAGTTTTAACAGCACATTACCAAAACCAAGTAAGTTTCCTGCACGGCAAACGCTCGAGGCATCGCAAGCCATTTGCCGATTACATCAATTAAAATCATCGAGTCAATTATTACTGCAACAAAACCCCGCGGTGATTGACCAAGGTGTGTTCCATAACGATGTTATTGCCGTGGGTAACGCCAATGTCCTACTTTGCCATGAACAAGCTTTTTTAAATCAAAGCGATGCCTTAAAACAACTTCGACATGCTTATCAAGGTGATGAAACGCTACACATTATTGAAGTGCCAAGTGCAAAAGTCAGCATTACAGATGCCGTAACCAGTTACTTATTTAACAGCCAGTTGGTGAGTTTAAGTAATGGTAAAATGCTGCTGGTAGCGCCACAAGAGTGCCATAATAACAGCGCAGTAAATGCCTATATCAATGAGCTGATCAGTGCTGATAACCCAATCAATCAAGTGCAGTTTTTTGATCTTAAACAGAGCATGCAAAATGGTGGTGGCCCAGCGTGTTTACGTTTACGTGTAGCGCTTAATCAGCAAGAGCTAGCGGCAGTGAATCCTGCGGTTATTTTAAACGATAGTAAGTACCAACAACTGTGTGGTTGGGCAAATAAACATTACCGCGACAAACTCAGTAATGACGACTTTGCCGATGCTAATTTATTAACCGAAAGCTACCAAGCGCTCGATGAGCTAACCCACATTTTAAATTTAGGCTCTGTGTATGCATTCCAGCGTTAATTTGTGCTGCGAGTGAATTTCACATTATGATCTAGCCACCAATTGCTCCAGTTACACTAAACTGGGTTTATTGGTGGAAAATTGCCGTTGAGATAAGCAAAAAGCGGGATTTTTCGCTGCGAGAGCTTAATTTTTAGCAATAATGAGTCGATAACAAACAGCGCATTAATATGTTTACTTCACCTTGTTTTCTAAATCTAAGACTTGCATATTTGTTCCTTGCTTTATTGATCTATCGCGTTTGCATCATGACTATTAAAGCCGCCGCGAATGCCATAATTCAAGTTGAGTCACACCATCAAAACACTGCTTAGCCTGCCAAAATGTATACCTAACCCCAACATTGAAACAATGTATTAACACCAATTCAAGTTACGTTAAGTATTAACCTCTATACTGATGCCAACACTGAGGAAAAGGTTAAATTATGAATATCAAAACAACACTATTAAGTAGCGCTATTTTAGTTGCGCTTACTGCATGTGGTGGCTCAGACAAGGATGACTCACCAACAACACCGCAGTCTGCAAAATTTAGTCTAGGTGTATCTGATGCACCTGTTAGCGGCTTACGCGAAGTTAATGTCGTATTTAACTCTATCACCCTAAGGCAAGCTGAAGGTGGGCAAGATATTACCTTTGCAACACGTGAAGCGGATGACGCAAGCAAACCTGAAATGGTAAACCTGCTTGACTATACTGGCGATGACATCTTCTCATTATTAGATGATGAAGACGTACCAGCAGGTGAGTATTCATGGATCCGTGCCGATGTCATTAATGGCGATGTCAACGACCTCACCATGACCTCCCATGTTGTTTATGAAGACGGTAGCATCGCCCCACTGGTTGTTAAACGCAAAGGGAATGACGGCATTGGTGAAATCCAACTTGACGGCTTTACCCTCAACCAAGCAGACAATGATTTTGTACTTGAATTTGATCTGAAAAAATCCCTTGTCGATCCACAAAACAGCGATGAAATATTTTTAAAGCCTCGCGGCGTTCGTTTAGAGAACCTAGCTGAGTCAGAAGATATTGAAGGTACAGTGAGCGATGCACTCATCGCCAACTGTGAAACAGATAACATCACCCTTGCCGCTGCTGATGGCTCATTTGGCCATACTGTTTACCTTTATAACAGTGATGTAGCAGCACCACTGGACAATTACGAAGTAACCGAGGATGAAACACCTGCTGATGCGCCTTTAGCGACAGCCAATGTGGTATTTGATAGCGAAGACAATCAATATGAGTTTGAGCTTGCTTTCATCACCCCGGGTGATTATCAATTAGCTTATACCTGCGTCGCACACATTGATGATGCTGAAATACAAGATGAAGCATTTACCCTGTACCAAGTTAAACCTGTTACGGTAACCGCGGGTGATGATCTTGACGTGACTTTCACTATTAGCCAGTAACAATAAATCGGCTCTGTATAACCCGCCAGTTAACACTGACGGGTTTTTTATCTACATTCAGATACTTTCAAACGCAACTGTTAAACTTCTTTGTTAACGGTGATCGCCGAGGCCATCGACTCTGCTATATGTAGCGTACGTTGCGGAAATGGAATTGTCAGACCTGCTTGCTCAATAGACTCTTTCACCCGTTTATTAAGATCCCAAACAGTTTGCCAATAATCGCCATTCACAGTCCATGCACGCAATTGAATATTCACCGCGCTTTCACCGATTGATGCCACCATTACTTTTGGTGCAGGCTCTGGTAATAATCGGCTTTCTGACGCGGCTATTTCTTTAAGTACCTTTAAGCCATCATCTATTGAGTCAACAAACGAAATACCCACCACAATATCCATGCGTCTTTTACCATTACGGGTGAAATTTTTAATATTACCACCCCACACTTTGCCATTTGGCGAAGCGATATACAGGCCATCATTGGTTTTAAAAATAGTCGTAAAGAGGTTAATTTCACTCACAGTACCCGTTGTGCCACTGGCATCAACAAAGTCACCCACTTTAAACGGCCTAAGTATCAGCAACATAATACCTGCGGCAATATTACTGAGGGTATTCTTTAACGCAAGGCCAATTGCGAGGCCAGCCGCCCCCATCAGTGCTATTAAACTGGCCGTATTAACACCAAAAATATCTAAAATAAACAACCCAGCAATGATATACACCAAGTAACCCAGCACACTCGAGAGGATCGGCAGTAAGGTTTTATCTATTTTCTTTAGAGGCGACTTAGAGTTTTGGATCGCTCTTTTAACAGAGCGCGCAATAAGCACACTAGCTATAACAATAGCCAACGCTAAAATCAGTTTATAACCTAAAGTCATTATGGTTTCTGAATGGTTTTGCCAAAATACTAAAAGCTTATCTTTCACGTTTTATTTCCGGTAATAATTGCTGCAATTGAGCAAGGTTTAACATAGCTTACACAAGGTTAAAACCACATTGTTATAAGCCAAAAAGTTTGAGCCGATATAACCATTTGCGATTTGTAGCCCGCGAAAAAATCAGCTAGCCTCAAAGCGAAACCGCGCGATTATATAGCATAATAAATATAAACCTAATTTTTTATTTTTTTCTTTAAAAACAACTTAAAATCATATGGTTAAATAAGCATAGGGAATTTAACTATAGTAGGTTTAGATAATAAATATTCAATAGAGGTTAATCACTTACTGTTACTATCATAGCTAAAGAATATTTAGCCTAATATCAGATCTTTAATCTAGGAGGAAGTCATGAGCAAAGAAAAAGTTGTACTAATTACAGGTGCTTCAAGCGGTATTGGTGAAGCGACAGCAAAAACGTTAGTCGCAAGCGGTCATAAAGTAATTTTGACTGCTCGTAGTAAAGATAAACTTAATGTGCTGGTTGAAGAGTTAGGGGCTGATAACGCATTAGCCGTTTGCGCAGATGCCACTGATTTTTCATCGCTTGAAAAAGTCGTTAATGCAGGTGTAATACACTTTGGCCGACTGGATGTCGCATTTGCCAATGCCGGTATGGGTGTACAAACCCCAGGAGTTGAAGAAGGCGAGCCGCAGCAATGGCAAACAATGATTGATATAAATATCAACGCACTGCTTTACACTGCAAAACTCACTCTGCCACACCTTAAAAAAACCACTGGGCACTTTATTTTAACCAGCTCCGCCGCAGGACGGATTGCGCTAAAAGGGTCTGTGTATGGTGCAACAAAATGGTTTGCTTATGGCTTTGGACAAAACCTCGCAGAAGAAATGAAAGAGTGGCAAGGGCGCTGTACCACCATAGCGCCTGGCATGGTAAATACCCCATTTTTTGATGAAGCTAAACCCGACAAACTCGACCCAACAGATGTAGCCGATGCCGTGCTCTTCGCCATCGAAGCAGACAAACGCTGTAATGTTCGAGAGCTATTTTTAATGCCGAGTAATTAAAATTAATACTTTTAAATGCCCTAATTAGGGCATTTAATTTGAACCTCGGCAATCTGTTAGTGGCTGCAACTTAACCGCGCTTGCTTTAACAGATTAATAGAGTTTATAACCTGCGCAATCACTCCATTATTGATCTCAATGGCCTGCGTTTTATTTAACTTATCTTTATTTTTTAGCGCCGTCATAATCGCCAAATAGCTGGCTTGCCATTCATTGATGGTTAAAAACAACTGACGGTTATCGTTAAGTACTTGCTGCCACCTAAGCAATTGATTTTGCAGTGTTGCTAGCTGTTGACTGCCACACTGCTGCTGGTAATCAGCAACGCTATAATCAAACTGCTTAAGGGCTAAGCTCTCTACCGGTAATACATCCACTAACTTGTTTAGTGGCGCTTGTTGATGGTAGTCACCACGTAAAAACGCTAAATGGTGTAAAGTATAATAATGCACAGGCTCAATTAACTGAGTAAAAGTAAGTAAGGCATTCAGATCAGTGCTGGTCACTGCTGGTTGCTGCTTTAATCGCTTAATAAACTGTTGTTGGTGCAATAAACCAAGTTGTTGATCAGCAAAGTTGTCCATCACTGCAAGGCGTTTATACATATCTCGCTCGTCAGTTAAACTCGCCGGTGACCAAAAACGTTCAGCTATTGCATAGAGTCTTGGCCAAATACGCGTATCTAAATTATCACTGGTAATAAGTTCAGCCCAAGCGGTGGCTTCACCGCCAAGCACATTGGCTGTTTTTTTACGGTGCTGTTGCTCGGTTAATGCTTGGTTTAATTGTTTAACTGAGGGGTTATCAATAACCGCTGCAGTAAATTTATAGGGGGTGTTACCGATCATCGCAGCCTCATTTGATGCCTTATCAACGCTAATAGTCAGCTTGGTTGGCCCCATCCAAGTATCAATCTGCAACTGGTAGCGCTCAGCAACCCTATTCACATTCTCTGTAATAAAACTGCCTTTACCTGCAATACTTACTTTGCCATACAACTTACCTTGCTGATTGCTAAAAATAGTAACATCACCAACAACAGCACTGCCTTTTAAGCGCGTCAGGGTAAATTCCACCTTCCCTACTATATTTTTTGCGGCAACAATCGCTTGCGTTGGCTGAATAGGATGATTACGGTAGTGATAGCTAGTCCATTGTGGTTGATCAATGTAAAAACCACTTGAGAGTAATCCATCATGGCCTGCGCTGGTAATGTCGCTTAGTGAGTGATGCCCGCGCCATGACTGCACTAAGGTATTTTTTGGTAAACTAGGATGCAGCACTTCATCCCAGCCAATCATCTGCTTATTGTGTGTTGCTAAAATTTTAGCGACCCGTTGATTAAAGTAGGCGTGTAAAGCATGGCTATCAGCTAATTTTTTTGCCGCCATAAAAGCTTGTATTTTAGTATTTTTTTGCCAATCACTATCATCGACTTCATCGCCGCCAATGTGCAAATACGGATCAGGAAATAACCCCGCAAGCTCAGCAACCACTTCATCAATGAACTGATACACCTTCGGGTTACTTGGGTCGAGTAACGGTTTAAAAACGCCCCAACGACGCTCTATTTGCGTTAACGTTGTGCCGCTGCCAAGCTCAGGGTAAGCAAGTACAATGCTACTTGCATGCCCAGGGACATCAAATTCAGGCACTACTCGAATACCTAACTTAGCCGCATACGCAACCACCTCTTTAATTTCGGCTTGGCTATAATACAAACCATCAGAGGCGTGTTGATGCAGTTTAGGGTAACTAGTTAATTCAATGCGCCAGCCCTGATCATCGGTTAAATGCCAATGAAACACATTAAATTTGGCTGAAGCCAAGCCACGTAGCGTGCGTTTTACATCCGCAATCGGTAAAAAGTGACGCACACCATCAAACAATAACCCTCGCCACGGGTAAGTAGGTGCATCGGTTATTGTTAGGTTTGTCAGCTCGCGAGGCTGTTCGGCACTAAACAATAACTGCGATAAGCTTGCAAGGCCGCGTAACATACCATATTGATTGTTACTGGTGAGCTTTACGGTGTTATCAGCAATGACAATTTCGTAGCTTTCATCCATGCCTAAATAAGGTAAAGGCGCAGCGCTTTGGCTGATGCTTATTTGTAACTGTGCGTTTTTAACATCACGCCAATCAAGCCGAGTAAACTGCTGGGCAAACGTTGAATTCAAAACTAATGGCGTTAATAACGCTTGCTGCTGTTTACTAATATACACACCCAGCTCGGCATTTAATTGGGTTTTACCTGCAAGCATCTGTACCTTTGCAGGCATTGGCATAAGTGCGGGTTGAGCGCTTGCGGTACTTGGCAGTGCGCCGATGAGCATAATGATGCAAAGCAAATACATAAACTTATTCATAGTCAGTGTCCTGTTCGGTAGCGCTTAGTTGATTGCTTGGCGTTGTTGTAATTGTTGTGGCAACAACAGCTCCGGTTGCAGCAATAACCTGCGCGGCAAGCTGTTGCGCCGTATTAACCGCCGGTTCGCACTGTTGCGTTAGTAAATATTCAGCTAAAAATCCAGCGGCAAACGCATCTCCTGCGCCAGTCGTATCAACAACACGCTTTGCAGGCAGCACAGGGTAGCGGCTTAGAAGCTGCTGTTGCAGCACTAAAGTGTCGTTAACTCCTTGTTTAATGATCACTAAGCTATGCGCATATGCTTGATAAAAATCGACCAATTGCTGAGGCGCAGCATGCCCAAAAACGCCAAAGTGGTCGTCATCCGTGACCAATAAAATATCGGTACAGGCATAGGCTTGCTTATAACATTTTTGCGCAGTGGCTTTATTTTGCCAAAGTACCGCGCGATAGTTACTGTCAAAAATAACCTTGCCACCAGCCTGTTTAAAAGCTGCAATCGCGGCCATAAATAACTGCCTGCTTTGCTCGTCTAAAATAGCCAGGCTGATCGCCGAAAAGTACACATAATCAAATAGCTTATGTTTAAGTGCCGCTAAAAAAGCCTGTTGTTGATCAAGATTAAAATATTCTCTGGCAGCGCTGTCTTTACGGTCATAATGAAAAGTTCGCTCGCCGCTATCATCAACAACAATGCCATAAGCGCCTAAAGTGCGAACATCACTGCGTAATACGTACTGTAAATTAAGTCCTTGCTTTTGCCAGCGAATGAAAGCCCTATCACTTAATTCATCACTGCCGATTGCCGATACAAAATAGACCTCAGCATGACTCATTACTAAGCGCTTTAAATACACCGCGCTATTATAGCTATCGCCACCAAAACACAGTTCATTGTTTAACGATAACTCCTGCATCGCTTCGCCAAAAAATGCCACTTTAATCATGCTGCATCTCCTCACGCTCTGCCTGTAAAATAGCCAAGGCTTGGGCTGATGTGTGCTTTTGCATTGGAGTAACTAAGGTAACGATTGCAGCGCATAATGCAGAGGCCAAAGTGGCAGGCATAATTGGGTTACTCCAAAATGCTAACCAATTTGGAGTGACAATAATCGCCAATGACACCGATAAAGACACCACTAACGCAGTAATCGCCCCCTGCCAATTAAAGCGTGACCAAAAATGGCCAAACAACACGCACACACACAAACCCGACATGAGCGTAGCAATCATATTGGTTATATAGCCAATCACATCGTTAGTTAATAACGCCAGTAATAAAGCAATGCCGATGGTCATTACCAAACCAATGCGCGAGAGGAGCACCACATCTTTAGCATGCGGCATACGCTTGAATACTAAGCTGTAGATATCACGAATTAACACGCTCACCGCAGCAATGGCATCTGAGCTGGCGCTGGAAATAGTGGCCGACAGCCCTGCTATTATCACCAACGCGGCTAAACCAAACGGTAGTAATTCAAATGCCATATAAGGGAACGAAAATGCACTGTTTTCTAAGGTAGGATTAAGCGCATATGCAGCCATACCGATAATGGCAGGCACGCTGGCAAATACTAAATACAAGCCGCCAGAGAGGTAGAATGATTGGCGAATGCTTTTAACATGCCGACCTGAATAAATACGCTGGCGAAACGAAGGCGCAACTAACACACCAATTAACACTGCAAAAAACAGTGATAAGCCATGCACAACGCCAATTTTATCCAGCGATAAAAAGCTACGATTGAGTACAGGTTGCGCATTGGCCATCTCTGCTAAGCCACCCACTTCATAAAGAGCTACCCCCGCCATCAAGAAAAAGCCCACAAATAACACTAATGCTTGTATCGAGTCAGTCCATACCACAGCCACATAACCGCCAATCACCACGTAAATACTAAACCCTAAAGCAATGATTAATTTAGCTGCAAATGGCGACAGCCCCGTTAGCCATGCTAAGTACATACCACCACCGAGAATGTGTGCGCCTAACCAGCCAATGCTAGCAACAAAAATAAACACCGCAATGGTGTTTTTAACCACCGGGTGAGCGCCAACATAATAGGATATTTCTTCACTCATGGTCATAAATTCATGCTCACGCACAGGGGCAAACAGTTTTGCCAGCAGTAAAATACCGCATGCACCACCAAGGCCATAAATCATTCCGGCCCAGCCATTTAAATAGGCAAAGCCAACCGCCCCCATCGATGAGCCCGTGCCCACCATAGTGGCAACAGTTGTACCAAGGGTGAGTAAAAAAGGTAAGTTGCGCCCGCCCAGTAAAAAATTGTCACCGCCTTTGCCTTTGCGACTCACCCACCAGCCAAACCAAATCATAAATCCTAAGTAGCCCAAAAAGGCTATTAATAATTGCCACTTCATAAGACACCCTGCTCCACCGTTCCACGCAGCGCTGGCTACAGCACGTCATTTCAATTACGCGGTTGGTGATAGTTATTATTCTGTTGATTAATATATCCAAGCCACCTAAGAGCGATTATTATTTTGTGTGCTCTTAGGTGTATGTCAACGCTGTCATTAAGGTGCTGACAAAAAGTTAAGGTGCCTTATAACAAGTAACATCTACCTCAACTTTACAATCGACAACTAGATCCGCGACCGCACAAATACGTGCTGGTGGATTAGCACCAAAGTACGCTTTAAATACTTTATTGAACGACTGAAAATAACGCGAGTCAGTTAAAATAACCGTCACATGCACCACATCTTTTAACTCGTAACCTGCTTCTTTCATTATCTCGAGGCAATTTTCAATCGCGAGGGTTGATTGCTCAATAATACCGCCTTCAACCACTTCGCCGTCTTGCATTGGGGTTTGCCCTGACACCATCAACCAACCACCGGCTTCTACTGCGCGGGCAAACGGTAAGTGTTGGCCACCCGTGCCTTTACCGCCTTCAATACCAATTCGTCTAATCATGTTTACTTGCTCCTAGAGATGTTAAAAATTTACCCGAATACGCGGGCAGAACCTGTTTATCTTTTAATGTGGTTTGGCCATTAGTCCAAACCCGACGAATACCCGATGCCGGTAAGGCAGACTCAACAAAGGTCGCGTTATCGATAATTTCATCGGCATCAAATAATACTAAATCAGCAAAATAACCGACCTTGATCACTCCACGGTTTGCTAAGCGATAATTTGCAGCACTTAAACCGGTCATTTTATGGATCGCCGTTGCCAACGAAAAAAGGCCTTGCTCACGGCTGTAATGACCTAAAACCCGTGGGAATGAGCCCCACAAACGCGGATGCGGATGCGGATCGCACGGTAAGCCATCTGAGCCAATCATGGTTTTATCAAAGGCAAGAATGGTTTTTACATCGTCTTCATTAAGACCATGGTAAACCGCTCCTGCGGGCTGTAGTCGTTTAGCCGCATCAAGCAAACTCACGCCCCACTGTTTAGCGATATCGGCCAGTAACTGTTCAGCCATTTCAGGATGCGCTTGTGACCAGGTTATAAAAATATCAAATTCATCGGTCACTTGGTTTAAATCTAAGGTGCTGGAACTGGCAGCATACGGGTATGCATCGCAACTGCATTTTGAATGTTCACCTTGCTCGGCAAACTTAGCCAATAACTCCGGAGCACGCCCCCAATTATTTTTACCCGCGCATTTAAGGTGTGAAATAATCACTTTAATGCCAAATACTTGCTCCATCGCAAAGGCTTCGTCCATCGCATCAAGTACGGCGTCAAACTCGGTGCGTAAATGCGTGGTATACAGTGCATGGTGTTTTTTCAACACTTCACCAAATGCGTGCACTTCAGAAGATGGCGCTTGATTGGCATTTTTATAGGCAAGGCCGGTACTCAAGCCCAATGCGCCTTGGCTGAGTGCAAGGTCTAGTTGCTGCTGCATTAAGGTGATTTCTGCTGCTGTCGCTGCGCGTAATAAATCGGTCATCACATTATTTCTAAGCGTGGTATGCCCAACCAACGCTGCCACATTGACATTGGCTTTTTGCACATTAAAAGCGTCGATATAATCGCGCAGCTGGGCAAACTTAAATTCAGTTTTATCACCTAATAGATTCATTGGATCAGGCGCATCCGCGGCTAATTGGGCGGGCGCGGCGCTAATGCCACAATTGCCAGTAATAACCGTTGTCACCCCTTGGCTGATTTTAGCCGCCATATCAGGGTTTCTGAGTACTTCTAAATCATCGTGAGTATGTACATCAATAAAGCCTGGCGCTAAACACAGTCCATCAGCATTAACTTTCTCTATAGCTTGGTATGCAGATAACTCACCCAACGCGACAATCTGCTGCCCTTTAATTGCAACGTCCATCTGCACTGGCGCATTACCTAAGCCATCAAATACCTTTGCTTGATAGATGATTGTGTCTACTGCTTGCGAGCTATCGTACTGCATTGTTAATCTCCTAGCGGTGCGCGGTCAGGTCCTTGACGGTACTCATCTAGCTCATGTTTAATACGGCGCAGTTTCTCACGAGATTTTTTCTGCGTTAATATCGCCACTTCACTGGCAAGCACATCAACGGCGGCTAACATGGCGTAACGCGCGGTACTTGGCGTGAAAATGTAATCTGATTCATTGGTTTTGATTGGTAAGTGAATTGTCGCTATATCGGCAAGCGTACTATCAGGGCAAATGGCAATCACTTTTGCGCCATAATCTTTAGCAATACTTGCGGCATCAATCAGATCTTTGGCAAGCCCCGTTAACGACAGCACCATAACCACATCACTCACATCAACACTGGCTGCTGTCATGCGCATCATCACAGGATCGCTATAGGCATTACTCAGTACATCAAGCCTAAATAGTCGGTTATGGCACTCTTGAGCGACTACCGAGCTGCCGCCACCGACACCAAAAATGAGCGTATGGCGACTACCAGCAATACAGCGCGCCGCTTCTTCCACTAAAGACTGTTCAATAAGCCCGGCATTGATATCTAAAATATCGTGAATTGCTTGGTATATTGCTGGAATATCTTCGCGTACTGAGGCGTTTTCACTAATAAAACGCTCGCCAACTGCCAGTGACTGCGCAAGTTGTAGTTTCATATCTCGCACATTATCGCAGCCTAAGGCTTTAGCTAAGCGGGTAATTGACGCGTGGCTCACTTTAGCGCGCTGCGCTAAGTCGCTAATACTCGCTGAAGCTGCATATTGCAGATCGGTTAAAATTAATTGTGCAACGAGTTGCTCTGATTGACGTAAATGGCCTAAGCGCTCTTTAATTCGTGAAACAATATCCAATTATTTACTCTCCTAAAAATACGTATCAAAGATCTCAATAACGTTATAGTTATCATCTATGACGTTAATATAACGCCATTTATCGAATGTAAGGCACGGGTGTGAAGTTGCAAATGCTATAATATCGCCCACTTTTAGTTGCTCAGGGTCGGTATAAGTCAGCATTGCGTGTTGATCCATTATTTTTTCAACTTGCCAATCAGCCCCTGCAGGTCGTACCGTGCCAGCTTGATCAACATGTAAATTGGCAATGGGTAAGCCAGCATCGAAGGCAACATCTCGTTTACCCATACCAATAATGGCACGACCTGGCTCTGGTAGTGACTGTACGTATGCCCAAATTTCTAAACACGACTGTAGATCACTGCCAATATTACAGGCCAGCGGGTTACGCGCTAACACTTGCTGCTGGGCCTGCTGATAAATCCCTTGATCATGAGCCACATAACAACCTGGGCGGATCACAGGTATCATGTTGTCTAACAAGTTTTGCGGTGCAAATGCATCGCACACTAAGTCATACCAGGCAGAGCCACCAGCGGTAATGATCACCTGCTCTGTCGCAAAAGCCTGCTTTTCAATCAAAGCTTTACATTTCGTTACCGCATCTGCTAAAAATGCAGTCACTTCACTTTGTGTACTCAATACGCCTTCATACACTTCAATACCCGCAAGCTGTAATGCAGAAAACTGCTTAATATGCGCCGCTAACTGCTGCAGTTGTTGATTATCAACAACACCACAACGCCCGCCAGCTACGCCTAATTCAATCAGTAATTTAAGCTGTAAACCTTGCTCACTAAAGAACTCGGCAAGGGCTGTTACATTACTGATATCATCCACTAAACAATAAAAATCAACCGGATGCTGCTTTAATAAACTGGCAAGATGCGCCATGTTAGCTTTGCCAACTAACTGATTTGCCATAATAATGCGCTTTGCACCAGCGCGTGCAGCCACTCCCGCCTGCTGCACTGTGGCAATGGTGATAGCGTACGCTCCTGCAGTTAGCTGCTTTTTAAAAATACTCGGTGCCATGGTAGTTTTGCCATGGGGTGAAAACTCTACCTTACTTTGCTTTGCAAACTTTGCCATCCAGGCAATGTTATTATCTAACCGAGTTTGATAAATACACGCACAAGGCAAACTGACTTGCTGTAAGGCAACATTATAATCCCCATGTATGGGGACCTCGCCTTGACCTAAGCCTTTATTCACACTTGCGATATTTTCAGCACTTGTTGTGGCTAACTTTTCCATAAATAAAACTCTTATTTTAAATCATTACCTTAGATAGCAACATTACATTAAGAAGCAAAAAATTATCAAATGTTAATGTAATTGTTATTGCATTTTGCTTGAAAGTGATGTTAATTAATAACAAAACAATAGTCAACAAGTGTTACAAATTAACAGAAAATAATAATTCACCTTCTAAAATACAGGATGAGGTACAACAAAATGCATAGTAAAAACCGTCGCCAAGCCACGTTAAATATAAGTGTAATAGCAAAAACTGTGGCTGCTATTATCTGTGGTTATACGAGCTTTGGGGTTTATGCCGCGGACGAAAGTCCAGTTGCTAATGACGAAATAGAAACCATCGAAGTACGTGGTATTGCCGCCAGCAACAAACAAGATATTAACAACAAACGCTTTAGCACTGGGGTGATGGACTCAATTACCGCCGAAGACATTGGTAAACTCCCCGATGTAACCATTGCTGATACGCTGCAACGTATTCCGGGTGTGCAAATTCGTCGCTCGGCGGGGGAAGGCTCGACCATTAACGTACGCGGTATGCCGCAAGTAACCACTCTTTTAAATGGCGAGCAGTTTTTAAGTGCCGGTTCAATTACAACCTTGCAACCAGACTTCACTGATGTCCCAGCCGCGTTGCTATCAGGGATTGATGTGCTTAAATCCCCCCAAGCAGATACTTTAGCAGGCGGTATTTCAGGTACTTTAGATTTAAAAACGCGCCGGCCGTTTGCTCTTGACCAAGGCACTACGTTTTCACTGGCAGGGGAAGCCACCCGAGGTAGTCTTTCAGAACAAACAGATCCTAAAGTCGTGGCGTTTGCCGGATACAACAATGATAAGTTTGGTATTATTGTCACCGCCGCGTATGACGAAAGCACCTTAGCAAATTATCGCAATGGCACAATTTTAACCTCTTCAGAAGTGCAAAATGAAACTGACAGAGACTTTAACGGTGATGGCGATTTTAACGACAGCTTTTACAGCCAACGTTTTTATGGCGTGATGGACCGTGAAACCGAGCGTGATCGCTTAGGTTTAAACACCACTATTCAATATCAAATTGCCGATGCCCTGACTTTTACCGGCGACCTATTTTATACCAAAATGGATGATGCTGACCGTAAACAAGGGGTGATGGTTGATAATGCCCGTGGCTCTATCTGGGCGTATTCTGATAATTTTATTCCCCGTTTAGATAATGATCAGGGCGGGCAAATATACACAGTCAATGAAGCTGATTTAAAAGTTCGCCGGGTTAGTGCCTACTCGGAAAGTTTAACTAACGATCGTGAATCAACCAATGCCAGCTTTTTATTCGAATACCAAGGTGATGGCCCATTATCAGGTGAATTTAGGTATATTCATGGCGAGGCTGAGCGCAGCCATACTGAAAATGTAGCCCACGGCTTTTTAACTTCAGGCGCACAACATGGACTATTAAAAAATCATGGTGATGGCATTACCCCTGTTAACCCCAATGGTTACGGCCCAGAAGACGTTGATGTCAGCTTTTCACGCAGTGGCGAATACCTCACCCTTGGTTTTGCAGAAGGTTTTGGCAATGATATAAGCCAATATAATCTGGTATCAACCTACTCTGAAAATAACTTTGAAGAAGAGGCCACACTTGATGTTGCCCGTATTGATGGCCATTACGCCTTTGACACAGATCACCTGCAGAATTTTGATTTTGGTCTGCGCGCATCCAAACGTGATGTAGAGCGTGAAACCTATATTCTCGTTGCGCCATTTACCACCGGTGATATTACAGCAGATGTGATGTGGAAAGATTCTGGCGCATCACTAGGTGATACCAATGGCGACGGTGAAAATAGCGTAGCAGGTGGTGATTTAACCCTAGGTAAAACCAACTTTTTTAGTGATATGCCCGATGGGTGGGTTAACCAAGTCAATGGTTTAGGCCCTGGCGGCGCTGGGCATAGTTTTTACTTAATCGATCCGAAAGTGATGGACGATCCAATGGCATTCCAAAACGCTATTTACCCAGGTAATAAGCGTTTAGCTAACCCATCTCGTACCTATCAAGTCAAAGAGCAAACACAAACCGCTTACTTTAAAGCAAACTTTTCCGGTGAATTGGGGGATTTAAGTTATACCGCTAATATTGGCGCGCAATACATTAAAACTGAACTCGACATGCTGCAGAATCAGCTAGGCTCAGCACGTCCTTGCTCATTGTGTACTGCCAGTGAAAAAACCGGTGAAAAATGGCTAAACAGAGATTACTCTGACTTTTTACCATCCATGAACTTTAACTTAAACCTCACCGAAGAGCTGATCCTACGTGCTGGTTACGGTAAAACCATGACCACGCTCGATATTGGTAAACTTGCCGGTGGTATTAGTGTTGGTCGTACTCGTGCCGGTGATGTACTTGCCGCTGAGCTTGGCGTAAGTCCTGATTTATTAGTCGCGGTACAAGGCACACAAAATGGTAACCCTGATCTAGAGCCATGGCGCGCCACTAACTATAACTTATCTGCCGAGTGGTATTTTAATGACAGCGGTTTACTAAGCATTTCAGCGTTTTTAATGGATATAGAATCATTTGTTGAAAACGGTATTGTCATGCAAGGCTTACCCGATATTGATGGCGTTATTCGTCGTGAAGTACCGGTAAGCACTGAAATAAATGGCCAAGGTGGTGACATTAAAGGCTTTGAAGTGGTTTATCAGCAAGCATTTGACTTTTTACCGGCGCCATTTGATGGCTTAGGCACGTCAGTTAACTTTACCTATGCGCCAAGCGACAGCGCAAACGTTGATGTTTATGGTGAAAGTTTACCAATTCAAGATAACTCTGAAAAATCAGCTAATGCGGTGCTTTGGTATGAAAAAGGCCCATTACAACTGCGCCTTGCAGCTAACTACCGTAGCGATCGCTTAGACAGCTTAAGCTCGCCAATGGGCGAAGGGGTTATGCCATTTTGGACCGACAGCACCTTGTATTTTGATATGTATGCAGGCTATGAATTTGCTGAAGATATGAGCATTTATACCTCAGTGAGTAATTTAACCGAAGAAAAAGAAGATATTTACGCACAATGGTCAGATCATGTGATCACGCAAAATATCTTTGAGCGTCGTATTACATTTGGTATTCGTACCCGTTTTTAACGCTTAGCAACTAATTTGGCACACTTCTGCCCAGGAGCTAAAAAGGTTAAATTAACCTTTTGCCAAATACTTAAGGTGATTATACTCCCTATCTAATCACCTTAGTTTATTTAAGCCTTTATCTATCCCGCCATTTTTTATGCTAGTATCTGTTGGTTTTCGACTATGACTCGCTCATTTTATAGGGATTAACCATGCTACTGCGCTCACTACAACCATTGGCTTTTATCACCTGCTTTACGTTTGCAGCAATGACTTTACAAGGCTGCTCTAAAGCCACCTCAAACACAACTGCGGATGTAACCGGTGGTATAGTGCAAGGCACTGAGTCTGGCAAAATAGTATCTTTTAAAGGCATACCTTACGCTGCGCCTCCAGTAGCGGACTATCGCTGGCGAGCGCCGCAACCTGTGCCTAAATGGCAAGGTGTTAAGCAAGCTGATCACTATGCGCCAGACTGCATGCAAAAACCATTTGCAGGAGATGCTGCACCACTGGGTACAACAGCTGCGGAAGATTGCTTGTACTTAAATGTGATCAGGCCTGCTAAACAAAGCGATACGGGCTACCCTGTGGTGGTGTGGTTTTATGGCGGTGGTTTTGTAAACGGTGGCGCTTCTCCTGAGGTTTATTCTGGTGCAAGCTTTGCCAAACAAGGCATTGTGTTTGTTAGTTTTAATTACCGTTTAGGTCGATTTGGTTTCTTTGCTCACCCTGCACTGAGCAGTTTTGAAAATGACGCGCTTGGTAATTATGCATTTATGGACCAAGTAGCCGCTTTAAAATGGGTTAAAAATAATATTGCTGAGTTTAATGGCGATCCAAGCCAAGTAACCATCATGGGCGAATCCGCTGGTGGTAAATCAGTACACGCCATGTTGCAAACACCAAGCGCGCAAGGGCTATTTAATAAAGCAATTATCATGTCTGGCGGCGGTCGTGAGTTATTTAATCAATTACCACTTCACAGTGATGATCCAGACACATTATCAGCCGAGCAAGTAGGCGTTAACTTTGCAGCCCAACATCAAATAACCGGCAGTGATAAAAATAGCCTAACAGCACTGCGTGCACTCCCCGCCCAAGCTATTGTTGATAATTTAAACCTCAGTAACTTAGGCCAAGTTAATAATTCTGTTGCAACCTACTCTGGTGGGCCAATTTTAGACGGAACACTCATAACTGGCAGCACCAGCGAAAACCTACTTAGTGGTCAATTTAGCAAAGTGCCGTTAATGGTCGGTACCACTAATCATGATATCGGCTATGCAAATTATGACTCTAAGCAGGCTTTATTCAACAGCTTTGCCGATAATGCCATACAAGCCCAAATTGCCTATGATCCAGAAAATGATAAGCCATTGGCATTATTAAATTACCAAGTTGGCCAAGACAAACTAATGCAAGAACCGGCTCGTTTTACTGCGCAACGCTTTAGTAAACGTGGCCAAAATGCTTACCTTTATCGGTTCGCTTATGTCGCACAAACGTTAGATGCAAAAGGTGCAGCGCACGCGAGCGAGATCCCTTACTTTTTTAATACGGTGGCCACTAAATATGGCCATGTCACTACTGAGCAAGATAAACAAGCGGGCAAAACCATGCATCGCTACGTCACTAACTTTATCAAAGCAGGTAACCCAAATGGCCCAGGCCTAATAAATTGGCAAAGTTTTCAGCAAGCACCTAAAGCTATTTTGGAGTTAAATAAATCCGGCGTGGCAGAATTTGTTACTGATCCGCTAGGTCTGCGACTCAATGTAGCGCAAGCGAAAGCACAGCAGTAATTAGCCCTTAAATTGAATGTACTCTAATGCAGTCATTTTTTTATAACTCACATTCGGGTGCATTATGTGCGCAGGCTGTGGATCAACAACTTCAATAGCAATGTCGTAGCTGCGCGCTATCTCCAGTGCCATTTGGGTAATGTTAACGCTAAACGAAGTGCCGATAAATACGATTTTATCGGCTGCGATCATCCGCTGTTGTGCTTGCGTGATCCGATAAAGCTCAGTGTAATATTCATCAAATAGCAGCACATAAGGTTTAAAGGAATGATTAAGCTGCGGCTGTTGGTTTTCGATGTTAAATAATTCCAGCAGTGAGTCATGCAAACGGCTTTCATCTACGTTATCCCAAGGGGTGAGATGCGCGCTAACATCATCACCTTGGGTATGAAACAAGGTCATTTGATCAAGCCGACCGTGAATCGCAATGTAATTACTATTCCCCGCTTTACCATCTAAGCCATCAATATTTTGAGTGATTAAGTTTTTATCGCTGAGCCAATGATGCACTTCATTAGGGCCATGATTACGATAAGTGGCAAAACGATGATAATACCACGCTAAAAATTCCCGCGGATTATTTTCATACATAGCGCGAGTGGCCATTTCCATTGGCGTATAGTTTTGACTGCCAATAGTCCAATAACCGTCTTCGCCACGAAAAGTTGGAATGCCGCTGGCGGCACTCACACCGGCTCCTGTTATATATAAGGTATTCATAGCGTTCCCAATAAGCGCTAAACACACGTTTGATTTTTGCCTCGCTCCTTTGCTTGATAAAGCAATTCATCAGCTTTGTGCATCGCTTTATCAATAGGCACATCCGCAGTTAATTTACTGATCCCCATACTCACTGTAACAGCCAGCTGGTTTACACCAATATCTAAACGATTTTGTGATAAAGCATGATGAATATCGTTGGCAAATTGTGTCGCTTGTTGTTTATTTTTATGACGTAGAAAAAATAAAAACTCTTCACCGCCCCAGCGCGCCACCATATCATTTTCACTTAACTGAGCAACAAATAAATCAGCAAGGTGTTTTAGTACTTCATCGCCAACTGAGTGACCATATTGATCATTAATATCTTTAAAATTATCTACATCCGCAATAATAATACTCGCCGTTTGCTGCTGCTCTGCAAATTGTTCTAGTTCAGCAATAGCATAACGTCGATTGGGCAGGTTTGTTAAAGGGTCGCGAGTCGCTAAATATTCATTTTTTTGTACAAGTTCAATTAAACGATGACTGTACATTTGCCGAAAATATTCATAAAAGCCACTCAACAAAGCAACAATGATAAAAGAAAAAATAATCCGAGTTGGAAAATAAACCGAGTATCCACTGTAAAATTTAAAGTAGCTCGACAAATAAAAAGCGCCCGTCACGCAGATCACAAAAATAATTAAATCAATAATTCCTCGTTTAAAGCCGCGCACAAAGAAAGTAACGGGGGATACAATAAAGATCCAAATAGGTCCAGTACCATGGCTCCCACCTGTAAGTACTAAGTAAATCATTAAAGTGTATAAAGTATACAGAACAATTAAAGAGGAGATCTCAACTCTATCACCAAGACAAAAGGGGGAAGCAAATAAAATCGATGAGCCTAATAAGGGGTAAACCAAAGTAGATTGATTATTAAATAAAGCGATTATTGCCATACAAAACGTTGTTACCGTACCTATTGCTGCGAACAACCTAATAATAAGTTTTCGCTCGGCCTTATCGGAATAGCTAATCATCAATACAATGCATCACTTCTCAATAATGAAGGCAATCTTTGCATGCAAAAACTGATTGTAAGATTGCACTAAAATTAAAAATAATTAATCAGTTACCAAAACAAATATAGTCTAGACATGAGATCATTGTAAAAGTGCAAGTAATAAATAGTTGCTAAAAGTAAGCTTACACGTGAATAACATCTTCGTATTACTAAGCTGAGCAAATCGCTTTTGCTGCATCACGGTTTCAAAAACGCCACTGCTGATTAGCAATAACCGTCAGCTTTACCTAAGTTGCACAAGGCTCAGGTAAAGCTGATAAACTTGCTAAAGCAAAGGATAAAAGTGGGCTCAAAAGTATCATTCAATAATCATATTTTATTTTTTATAAGCCCAGCGAAAAAGCCTTAATAAGCCACACTGATACGTTGATTAATATGCGCGGCATGTTGCGCTTCATCCAGCATTGCAATCGCGTAATCAGTCACTGATATTTTGCTTTCACCTTGTTCATTAGTAAAAAATTCATCGCCACCAATACGATACGGACCTTCACTCGCGCCTGGGTAAATAACCGCCGCAGGGCTTACAAACGTCCATTGTGTAGCTGTGTTTGTTGTTTTAAATACATTAAGAGCTTCACCTTGTGCCAATGCCTCATCTTTATATTCAGCAGGAAAATCGGGGGATGACACTAAGGTAACCCCAGCAGACACCTCTAAACTTCCAGCACCGCCGACCCATAACAGCCGAGTATTACTACCAGAAAGTGCCGCTAATAAACGCTTTGCAGTGCGGGCGACTAACTTATGATTACCAGCGGCACGGCCGCCAATTGAGGCAATCACCACATCAGCACCAGCAAGTAACGGAGCGATATCGTCATCTGATTGCAAATCAAAGTTCTTTAGCGTCACGTTTTCAGCGATTAATTTTTCGGTATTTCTGGCTATTGCTGTTACTTGGTGGTTGCGTAGTAATGCCTGTGTAGTGATCTCACCACCAATCCAACCAGTTGCACCTAAAATAGTAATATTCATATCTGTATCCTTAAAAAAGTATTAATCATCTGAGTCGTCACCTCAGCGCTGGATAATCAGTTTACTTGAACGATAATTGATGATAAATAAACCTTATAGATACACATTGGTTCACTTTAGGATACTAATGGACAAAATAACTGCAATCCAAAGCTTTGTTGAAGTTGCCCGCTGTGGCAGTTTTACAAAAGCAGCTGCTAACTTAGAGCTCAGCCGCTTACAAGTCACCCGCCACGTACAAGACATTGAGCAGTGGCTTAGCTTACGGTTATTTCACCGCACCACCCGTAAAGTCAGTTTAACTAATCAAGGCGAAGAAGCGCTTAGCTACTGTAAGCAAATACTCAGCACTGTATTGGATTTACAAAGTAGAGCACATAGCCATAATAACGAGCTAGTTGGCACAATTAGGGTGGCAGCGCCTATTGGTATTGGGCAAAACATGTTGTTTGATGCAATCGAAGAATTTGTTGCTATACACCCAAATACACAGTTTCAGCTGGTGCTCTCTGACCGGCTATCGCAATTGGTGGATGAGCGAATAGACATTGCCTTGCGTTATACTCACCAGCCCGATGAACAACTGATTGCCCGTAAGTTAATGTTTATAAATACGGTTATGTGCGCATCCCCTGACTATTTAGCTGGCAAAAGTAACCTCACCACACCGCAAGATTTATTGCAGCATAATTGTTTGCTGCACAGTGGCAGTTCAACATGGCATATCTTAGGTGAGAATTCGGATGAAAAAATCACTGTAAAGGGCAATCTTAACGCCAATGATATGTCGGTGTTACGTAAGGCCGCAATCAGAGGGATGGGCGTTGCCAATTTACCTTATCATTTGGCACAAGAGGATTTGGAAACAAAGCAATTGGTGAAGGTACTGTCTAACTACGCTACCCCAGGTAACCATTTATGGGCCGTTTACTTATCGCGTAACTATCAGCAAAATTTGGTCAGAGCATTTATCGACTTTCTAGCGCAGCGTTGGCAACAACAGATACTCTAAACCTCCAGCAGCAAGACGCTGCTGGAGAGCATATACTTAGCAAAGGACAATTAATGGCCGTGATATTCCAAAAATGGCCATCAGTTAAATCAATGATAACTTTAGCGACCACCTCTTTAAAATCAAACGACGCTATAAATTTCCTTATGCCATAAGTGATCATTTACCAGATTAGCTGAGTATATAAATTTGCGATAAATATAATCTATCTTGGCATATAACATGCTACTTAACTAATATATAAACGAGTATAAGGCATTAAGGTGAATACAATGACAGTTGATGATTTACCTGTTCCGGCACTATTTGTATGTGCAGAGCATGTTAGTAGTAATGCACAATTTTGTTCATTGCCTGAAGCGGTGCAGCTGCAAATATCTGATATAACACAGCAGTTTAACTTAAACAGCACGGCGTTTTACAAAACGATTGAGTTGCGATTGCAGCAGCATATTTACTCAATAAGCTTAAAAAAAAGTAGTCAAGCACAGTCGACGGTGTGTTGTGTGTTTAATACCCAAGCCAGCGAGCAACGTTCAATTGATGATTTAGTCTTTAATCACAGCGGCGAAGCGATGATGGTGACCGATAAAGACGATGATGTGATTAGAGTGAACGACGCCTTTATTATGTTGTTCGGTTATCCACGTGAACGTGTTTTGTTTCGTAAACCCACCTTTTTACGAAGCGGCCTAAACCAAAGTAATACCATTCGTGCAGCCTTTAGAGCCATTAAAAACGAAGGCCACTGGAGCGGTGAAATTATGATCCGCAAAGCCTCGGGGGAAACGATCCACACTTGGCAATCAACCTCGTCTATTACACATAATAATGAAATTAAAGGTTTTATTACTATTTTTTCTGATATTAGTAATCATATTTCGCAGCGCGATACATTTCGCTTTTTAGCCTATCACGATCACTTAACGGGGTTACCTAACAGGCTGTTGCTAGAAGATCGTTTTAAGCAAGTGTTAAAGCATTTTAGGCGTAGTCAAAAAGCTGAGGCTAATCACTTAAGCATTGTATTTATTGACTTAAACCAATTCAAAGAGTTAAACGATCAATTTGGTCATCAAGCGGGTGATGATGCACTAAAGATTTTAGCGGATGTTTTTCAAAATACGTTACGAGAAGACGATACCGCTGCACGGCTTGGCGGTGATGAATTTGTGTTGTTACTGGAACATTTTCATACCATAGCGGATATTCATAAATTAACCAGCAGGATTGCAAAGGCGATTGCCCAAGCGGCAGCAAGCAGTGATTACCCACAGATGAAAATTAACTTTTCTTATGGTGCAGCCTTTTACCCAAGCGATGGTGAATCCTTGGATGCGCTAATCGAAACGGCCGATAAAAAAATGTATAAAATGAAAAACGCTAATCATGGTTAACCAGCACAGCCTTGGTTAATGCAGGGCAGATCCTAAGCAATATTGGCACTGAATCGTACAACAGGATGAAAAATGAGCCCAGCCTTGTAGTGGCTAGGCTCATTAAAACTAAAAATTTACTTAATCACTAATAATGAAGTGTGGCTGTTAGCAATTAATTTTAGCGTATTACTACCCACAAAGAACTGCCTCACTTTAGAGTGCGAAAACGCCCCTATCACAGTTAAGTCAACATTGAGCTGTTGCTGCTTAGCTAATAATGAATCGGCAATATTACCACCATCAACAAAGTGCGGAGTAATTGATGCAAACTCTGACTCTAAACGGCTTAGCTCTTTATCAAACGCGTCTTTAGTGGCATGGTTGGTGTTACCTACCATCACTAAATGGCAATCGCAGTTAGCCAGTAGCTTGGTTTCGAGTAACCGCTCAATGGCCAAGTTAGCTTGCTCTCTGCCATCGTAGGCAAGTAAGAACGATTGCGGTTGTTTAAACTCGCCAACGGTCAGTAGCATAGAGCGGTCAACCAAACGTAATGCGCTTTCAATATGCGAACCCACTAAGTGAGTTTCATTGCCATGGCTTTCACCACTGCGGCCCATCACATAGCAACGAATTGACTCTTTAATATCGCTAAGGGTGTGGTTTACATCACCAAAGCGCTCAAGTGTTGCAACTGGGCTATTTAGCTCAGGCAGTGACTGCTGTAGCTCTTCTAGTAAGGCTTTGCTGTGTGCTTTTAGCAGTTTGCTTTTTTTCGCATCGTGATCGGCCAATTCTTGCAGTAAGCTTTCATTTGCTCCAAGGCCAATACTACCGGCTAAATTAACTTGGCCAGTGTGCTCTTTTTCAATACTATGCAGTAGCACTAAAGGCAGCGATAAACGCTCAGATAACCACGCTCCCGCTTGACACACAGAGGGTGCCAAAGCTGAGCCGTCAACGCACGCTATTATTTTTTTCATTGTGTTCTCCTTAATGGCCTGCCATCATTTTTTCTACGGCAGCGGGGTCATCATGAATTGCAAACTTATCAACTACGGTTTGGGTTGCTACATTCATGCCCTTAATAGTGACTTCGGCACCTTCTCGGCGTAATTTAATCACCACTTTATCAAGTGCGCCTACACCACTGATATCCCAAAAATGCGCATGGCTCAAATCGATCGTGACATTGTCGGCTGCGTCTTTAAAGTCAAACGAATCAACAAATTTATCCGCTGTGGCAAAAAATACTTGGCCAGTCACTGTATACACTTTGTCGCCATTAGAACCCTCAGACTGTACCACCATAAAGCGGCTAATTTTATTAGCAAAGAACACCGCAGACAGTAATACACCAACAAACACACCCATTGCTAAGTTATGGGTTGCAACGACTACGACCACAGTAGCAAGCATAACTATATTGGTTGAGAATGGGTGCTTTTTAAGATCGCGAATAGAGCTCCAAGAAAAGGTACCAATTGACACCATGATCATTACTGCAACCAATGCTGCCATCGGAATGAGCTTTAACCACTCATCTAAAAATACCACCATAATTAACAAGAAAGTACCGGCTACAAAAGTAGATAAGCGGCCACGGCCACCCGATTTAACATTAATAATTGACTGACCAATCATCGCACAACCGGCCATACCACCTAATAAACCCGCGCCAATATTGGCGACGCCTTGGCCTTTACACTCACGGTTTTTATCGCTTGAGGTGTCAGTTAGGTCATCAACGATAGTGGCCGTCATCATTGACTCTAATAAGCCGACAATAGCAAGGCCTATTGAATAAGGTAAAATAATTAACAAGGTGTCTAGGTTTAGCGGAACATCAGGCCATAAAAAGATAGGCAAGGTATCGGGGAGCTCGCCCATGTCACCCACGGTACGAATATCAAGCCCCATAGTCATGGCAGCGGCAGTCAGTACCACAATACACACTAACGGCGAGGGAATGCTTTTACCGATAACTGGTAAGTAAGGGAACAAGTAAATAATACCTAAACCAGCGGCGGTCATCGCATAGACATGCCAAGTAACATTGGTAAGCTCTGGCAACTGCGCCATAAATATCAGTATTGCTAAAGCGTTAACGAAGCCAGTAACCACCGAGCGCGAGACAAAGCGCATTAAGCTGCCAAGCTTTAAATAACCGGCAATAATTTGCAATACACCAGTGAGTAAAGTAGCGGCAAGTAAGTATTCTAGGCCGTGCTCTTTTACTAGCGTCACCATTAACAGTGCCATCGCGCCGGTGGCCGCAGAGATCATACCGGGTCTGCCACCAACAAAGGCAATCACAACCGCAATACAAAATGAAGCATAGAGGCCGACTTTAGGGTCAACACCAGCAATAATAGAAAACGCGATAGCCTCAGGGATCAAAGCTAATGCGACCACAATACCCGCAAGTAAGTCGCCACGAATGTTAGCGAACCATTCGAGTTTAAATTTTTCGAACATAGAAAACCTTGTTTTATGTGTTATCAATTTCATCATGCAAAATTCTTTTAACTTAACACGCTCACACGCAAAGCAATGCCCTGCTTTGATACGTAAATCATTTAGCCAAAAGTAAAAACACAATTTAAATTGATAAAAATTCGATAAACCACAATTTCAACATAGCAATACATTAGCGTATCGACAGTTAACGCGTTGAACAGGGTGCTTAAATATTTTTTGATGGCGCAAACAAGCACCTGCTGAAAACAGCAATTGATAGCCATTTAAATTATGGCAATTTAGAGGGGGGAAAACCTAGGGCGGCGTAATGCGCAAAATAACGAGCCTTATACAAAAAAAGTTGCTGCGATAATAAGCTAATTTCTCATTAAAATCAATTGCAGCGAATAAACAGCACTCGACTTAGAATCGGTTGGGGTTTTTAACTATGTTATGTAAAACATATATTTTAACCATGCTCCAGCAGGTATTATTTAGATCAACAAAGCCACTGGAGATAAGTTATATATCAGCTTTCTGGTTATTCAAGTCATTAAAACAATAAGGAATTGAACACAGCAGCTCCCGCTATTGTAGTATTAGAATATTACCCGCTGCTGATTTATATGTGCTTTACTAAACACTCACGGTATTAGCGTGTACTTAATTTCCACTCTGATACGTTTACGCACAATTAAGATCTGGAGCAAAACATGGCTAAAGTACTTATGATCACCGGTGACTTTGTGGAAGACTATGAAAACATGGTGCCTTTTCAAGCATTATTGGCAATGGGTCATCAGGTTGATGCTGTATGCCCTGATAAAAAAGCGGGTGATACAATCGCCACCTCAATTCATGATTTTGAAGGTGATCAAACCTATACTGAAAAACGCGGTCATAACTTTGCGCTCAACGCGACATTTGCCAATATTAATGCCGCTGATTACGATGCGCTGTATTTACCCGGTGGTCGTGCCCCAGAATATTTACGTTTGAATGCGAAAGTAATCGAAATAATTCAACACTTTGCCACAGCTGATAAACCAATTGCTTCTATTTGCCACGGCCCGCAACTGCTAACCGCGGCAGGTGTGATCACAGGTAAAAAAGTATCTGCTTACCCAGCTTGCCAACCTGAAGTGAAAATGGCGGGTGCCGAGTACGTTGAGTTACCAATGGATGGCGCCATTACCGATGGAAAATTGGTAACAGCACCAGCATGGCCTGCGCACCCAGCCATGTTAAAACAGTTTGTAGCCTTACTATAATCACCGCTGTGCAGCATCAAGAGGTAAATTATGTGCCAACTTTTCATTAATGCCGACAGCCGGTTATGGACTTGTCGAACCAAATCACTGCGTATTGATGGTGTAGTTACATCGATTCGTTTAGAAGAGTTTTTTTGGGATATTTTAGAAGAAGTGGCTTTTCGCGATCAAATGACCGTCAATCAAATGATCACTAAACTGTACCTTGAGTCTCTTGATGCTGATCATGATATTGGTAATTTCACCTCGTTTTTGCGAGTGTGTTGTTCTCGTTACTTATCGCTGGTGGCCGATGGCAACTTAAGCCGCGAAGATACGCTACCGTTAAATGACATCGACGCTAGTTACGTTTTAGAACAAGAAAAACTGCGTACCAGTGTGCGCAAAAGCCAATATCACGATACATCGTTAAAGTCTTCACTTAACTAACCTGAACGCTGGATAATAAATCTATCGCCAGCGTTCAGGTTAACTTAAAAGCTGTAATTAAACCCGGCGTAATAACGGCGGCCTGAGTAACTGGTATTCAACAAACGAGCGCCGGTGTCTTTACCCAAGCGTGTAACGGATTCTGACTGCGTTAAGTTAATTACCGCTGCGGTAAAGCTTAACTTATCGGTAACGTTATACGCGGCGTTTACGTCTACTTGCTGGTATGGGTCTTGATACACATTTAAACCACTGTTAATACCGAGCACGGTTTCGCCTCGTTTATTGTATGACGCGCGAATATTAAAGCTATCCCCTTCATAATAAACCGAGGTGTTATATTGGTAATCGGCACTGCCTATTAATGGCGATTCAGCAAACTTTTCACCTGCAACCGTCACATCAGCCTGATTGGTGTTGTTATACGTGTAGTTAGCATAAATACCAAAGCCGCTATCAAAGGCGTGTTGAATAAACACTTCCACCCCTTTAGATACGGCATCGCTACCATTACCTACCGTGCTGTAAGGCGAAATAGTAATAGTACCAGCATCAACAATACCCGCTTGGCCTGCAAATTCACGCTGTGAATCAATCACCAATGGCACCACAAAGTTATCTACCTTTTTATGAAATAACGCCACACCTAATGCAGAGCCTGGCGCATAGTAATACTCAACAGATAAATCGGCTTGTACAGACTCAAATGCTTTTAAATTTTTATTACCGCCACTGCCGCTAAACCCTGGTTGCTCGTTAAACGCAGCACGATCAGCAGCCCATTCATCAGATACGAAAATAATACGTTGTTGGCTGCCTAAATCACCGTAATCGGGGCGCGACATCACTTTAGCAAGCGCACCACGTATCACCACATCGTCGCTGGCATCCCACGCAATATTTAAACTTGGTAATACGTGAGTGTCTGTTGTTTGTTGTGTGATCAATTGGTATTGCTCAACCAAGCGATCATCGCCAGTGACCGGCTCGCCCGTTTCGTCATCGGTTTCATCGAGCAAAAAGGTATACAAATCAGTTGAGGCGCTGGTGGTTTTAGTTTGCACTACCCGTACGCCTAAATTACCGCGTACATCACTGTATTCAAAATCCCCTTGCAAATAAAACGCGCTAATTTGCTCGGCAATATCATAGACAAAGTTATCTTCAATGCGGGTATACGGCACATAGTTGCTGTAAATATAATCGCGATATTTATGCCAATTAATGGTCGGCATGAGGTTGATATTAAAACCACCAGCAATATTGCCCTCGCCCGCGCTGTTAAACACATCTTGCGCTGCTGGCATACCATTATTCCATTGATAGCTATCAAATTGAGTGATACCGCCTGCGCTGGCCTCGCCTGCGGCAATATCAAAACTCGGATCAAGGAAAAAGTTGTTGCCAGTTTCACGGTGCAGTGATGCATCGCGGTATTTTGCACCAGTGCGAATGGTGGTAAACATACCCCAATCAACATAAAAATCAACGTCGGCTTGGTAGTAGTTTTCTTCCAGCGTGCTGCGTACAAAACTTGAATTTGATGAGCCTGCATCACGACCACCGCCAACACCTGCGAGTAAATTATTCAGTGTGTTAGGGTCAATCTGCATCGAAATACGGTCATCTGTTATTGACCAAGCGGCACTTTGCGATGCATTCTCAATATGACTTTGTCCCTCACCCGCGTTTGAACTTTTATACGCTGCTTGCCAACTTTCTTTTGGCCCACCTTTAGCTTTAGTTTTACCCGCCACAAAACGTGCTGTAAAGTTATCGCCTTCGTAGCTTAAGTTAAAATCAAAAGTATCAGAGGTTGATTCTTCATCGACATAACTGCCACGTAGCCACGGCAATTGCATATCTTTTTCAACGCCACTGGCGATTGCACTGTAATCCATTGCAGTGACAATTGTGCCGCTTTCATCCAGTGTAACGCCTGTTAAAAAGTCCGGATTTAGCGCCCATTCCGGCATATCAACCACAGAGTCGCTGCGTTGTTGCTGTAAACTAAAACCAAAGTAATTAAAACCTAGTTCAATGCGATTAGTTGGTCGCCACTGGGTTGTAAACTGCACGCCTTCACGTTCACGCTTTTCATTCACAACAGAGCTGCGCACCACTTGCGGAAACCATATATTCTCATAACCTTGCCCGTTGGCATCAGTCACAACGCCCCAGTCATTACTGTTATCAACCGCGTTGCCATTTACATCACTGGGCTGCGCGCCATTATAGCGCCATACATTGGCATCAGTACCACCAGAGAGCGTGCGATTGGTGCGCTGTTGATGGGTATAGCCAAGTAAAAAACCAACGCTATCACTATCGTTTTTCCATGAATATAAACCAGTAAACTGAGGTTCATAATCTTCTGTTACATCGGCATAGGTACTTTCAACATTAAAAACCCCCGAATTAGCCTCCATATCCAGCGGTTTGCGGCTATGCATTAATACCGTACCGCCCACGCCTCCTTCATCAAGGCGCGCTTCTGGGGATTTAAATACTTCAACACTTGCGATCATCGCCGATGGCAACAAAGCATAATCGAATGAACGCGATGGCTCCCCCGGTGATGAGGCAATAAAATTACCATTTAACTGGGTGTAAGTTAGATCAGACGATAAACCACGAATGCTCACCGTTGAGCCTTCACCGCCTTCGCGGTCAATCACTACACCCGGCACTCGTGCTAATGAATCAGCCACGTTTTTATCAGGGAATTTACCAATATCTTCAGCCGTAATGGCATCCACAACAGAACTCGATAAACGCTTCACCGCTAAGTTCTCAGCCATGCTAGAGCGAATACCTCGCACCTCAATCACTTCCATATCTTTTTCAGCTGGCGTGTTCGTTAACTGCTCAGCAGCAGCCACATTCATAGCACTAAAAACCGATAAACTAAGAACAGAAAAACGCAGCGATGCTGCTAAAGGTGAGTAACACGTTGAAGTTGCCATTGAATGTGCGAGTCCATTACTGGTTAACAATTGTAAAGGCGGCAATTGTACACAGCCAGACTTAATGGATTGTTAACCATAACTTGCAAGTAACTGAATAAGCGAACAAATAACCACCTCATCAATAGCCTTGCTCGCACCAAAGTACACAGCTCGAGAGGTTAATTACTCAAGCCTTGCATCCATAACGTTACTAACTGCTGGGCAGAGATACCTAACGCTGGTGTCTCATTAGTGTCAGCTGCTGTAGTGAAAATTTTCTGCGCAACTTGGCGACCAACACGTTGAGAGGCTGAGGTTTTATCTATACGCTGTTGATAAAAAGCCGTTAATGCGTGCTCTAAATCATCATACTTTTCTAACACCCGCACAAGATGCCAAGCATCTTCCAGCGCCTGACATGCCCCCTGCCCCGAAGTTGGTAAAGGAGCGTGAGCCGCATCCCCCATAATCAGTACATTACCCTGATGCCAATATGGCAAACGGTCAACATCATGTACAAATATTCGTTTGAGTGAGTTTTTATCATAAGAATTAAGCACCTGCTGTACAGCATCTGGCCAAGTTAAAAAGCGTTGATGCATTTCTTCATACCAAGCAGATAGCGGCCGCGCTTTATCAATAGCTGTACTCCACCCAGCAGCCCAATAACAGAGATCAGCTTTAACCGGCACAATACCAAAGCGCTCGCCACTGCCCCGAAAATCATGGATCACATTATCTAAAGTGCTTGGTTTTAACTGGCTAATAGCAATAATATTAATAAACCCCTGATACTGAGGAGTGATCTTTTCAGCATATAAGAATTGCCTTACCACAGAGTTCATCCGCCCATCAGCACCCACAACTAAATCATAATCTTGTTTTAGCTGAGCAATCTCTGATGCGGTTATCGTGCAGTTAAAATGTATGTTTACCCCTAAATCAGCTAATGTGCCGCCCAGCACACTCATAAGATCACGGCGCAATATACTGATACTAGAAAAACCACTGAGTGTATTTACTTTTGCAATATCAAATTCACTTTGCACAGTGCCATGCCGATCACGCTGACGCATCAGCAAAGGCATACCACCCAGCGCTTGGAGCTGTTTATCCAAGCCCATTTGCTGTAACACAAACATTGCATTCGGCCATAACGTTACCCCGGCACCAATAGAGGAAATTTCACTATCGCGCTCAAATATGCTCACCTGATAGCCTTTTCGTGCTGCAAGAATGGCCAGCGCTATTCCCCCGATACCCGCACCCACAATGGCAATTCGCTTGCTGTTCATATTCTTTACCTCAATAATTAATTGAATAACCATTATCACAAAGTCATTTTTTAAGATAAATTAGTAATAATTGCGTTATTAATCCCATATTTTGAGTTAATTAATGATTGAGAAAATCGAACTTCAGTGGTTACTCAGCTTTCAGTGTGTATATGAACAACTGAGCTTTAAACTCGCAGCCGAACAACTGCTATTGCCTACATCGAATGTTAGCCGCCATGTCGCGTTATTAGAGAAGCAACTTAATTTAAGGTTATTACAGCGTACCACCCGAAAAATGATTGCAACGGCTGCGGGTAAACAGCTTTATCAAGCTATCGCACCACTGATACAAGCAATGGATGACTCGCTAGAAGAGGTGTCTTTGTCTGGTGATTCTCTTACCGGGCATCTTAAAATCATCATGCCTGATCTGCCTTTTTTAGCCGAAATAAGCGCAGAGTTTTGCTCTGTGCATCCACAAATACAGCTAAGTTGCGATACCCAATTAAACCCAAGCGAAGGCTTGTTAGAAGGATTTGATTTGGTGCTACGCTTTGGCCGTGGGCCATTGGACGATTCAGGTTGGGTCGCTAAAGAGCTGCTACGTTGGCCAAGTTGCATTGTTGGCGCGCCACAACTGATCAACAATACACCACCGCCTCGCTCACTAGATGAGTTAAGTAAAGCTCCTTGTATTACTAGCTTATCAGTACTACAAGGTATGCCTTGGCGGTTTAAACAGCAACAAGCAGTGCAAGTAAAATCTAATTTTAAAGTAAACAGTGGCAACATGGCCAAAGCCGCTGCACTAAAAGGACTCGGCTATGCTATTTTACCCATTCACGCATGCCAAGAAGATATAGACAACGGCTCATTGATCAATATTAAACTCGACCATGAACCAGAAGATCTGGTGTTATACGCATTTTATGCAGGCAGGAAATACCCGCTAGAAAAAGTGAAAGTTTTTTTAGAATTCTTAAAGTCTAAATGCATTGAGCTTAACTAAGGTATCAATGCAGTTAGAATTAGATGCATGTATAAACTGCTGGCAGAATCAACAAATCATTTTTGCTGTTTATTACTCTTTAATAATAGAAAACCCTTCAAACTCCATTTTATACCCTTTGTTATTTTTTGTATTACACAATAACGCTAACTTTAAAAAATTATAACGATGCATGTACTACATCGCCTTTTGTATGGCTTTTGCATTCAGTGAGGTGGTTTTAAACAATTGACTATAACGTTTCAAATTCTAAAATTTAGTTGGCTATTTAGCTCATTCAAATACTCGACAAAACACTCTTCTATATTTTTAAGCTTCGCTATATCGAACTCCCTAGTATTACCTGTACCGTATAAAGCATAGTCCTCATCTTCAGGGTCTATTCCATGTTCAACTTCATTGCATAATTGCTCAAACATGTCTCTATTAATGTAGGGTGCTTCGCTACAAAATTCTTCAACTGTATCTATTAAATCAGCATGAAACTCGTCAAAATTATCACGTTCTAAATTCTCTGGAAATTCAACTAAAGAGTCATAATAATCTTCTAGTTCACAAGCTAACCTATCTAGTTCATTTGCATCAAAAATATATTTTTCAGACCCGTTATCATAAGCAATGTGTAACTCTGTATGGTCTTCTAACTCAGCTAACAAACTCTGCAAACATGAAACCATAACGGCTTCATCAACTAAGGCTTGTGAATAAGCAATTTCTAGCTTTTCATAATCCGCTTTAATTTCTTGCTCTATTTCTTTTTTATTTATATTTAATTCATTTCCAATGAACGACATATTTACCACCTATAAATTTCTTTTTATCAATTACTTACTAAGGCGATAACTAGCAACTTGCGCTAGTTAGCCGAGGTACTGACCGGCGCATACTCTAAGTTTTTATTAATATTTGCAGCTAATATGGCTTGGTTAATTTCAGAGTTAAAAAGTTCTTTTAAAAGGTCTTCTTTATTATTCATTAGCTGTATATGTTGAGGCGCGTTACCACTTATGACCTCTCGAACCTTAGAGTTACACCAAGTTTTATAGTTGGCTAAAATATTTGTGTATCTTTTTGCTGAAGTTGCAAGAATATGATCAGCCATTTTATACTTACCATAACGCTCATAAAGCTGAGTCTCTAGGCTAATTGTTTTAGGTAATAAATCCATCATCATATTTACAAAATCAAACATAAGTTTTGCATGGCGCTCGCTAGCCGTATCTACGTAGTCAATTAAGTTATCAATTAATGACAGAAGCTCATTTCTTTTAGCTGCTAGTTGTGCCATGTATTGCTCTGCAATACCTTGTGACTCTTCAACAAGTGCTTTATCTAGTAGAAGAACTCTCGCTGATTCTATCAAGCCAAAATACTCAGATAGTTTTCCCATAAAGTACAATACGTTTTGCGAATGTACATCTTGCGAAACTAAATCTATCTGGTCTTGTAACTTATCAATTTTATTAGCTAAATACATAGTTTGCGCAACAATAGCTCCTAAAATAAGTCCTGTAGATAAACCAGTAACAGCAAGTTGAATAGCCTGTGTAGATTGAACTTGTTTTAAAATAGTCCCTATGCCTTCAGTTGAATCAACTGTTTTTTCAATTAATGGCAACCATTGCTCTACCCCTTTATTACTAATGGCAAGACCATCTCTCAACCATATCGTTCCTTTTTCTAAGCCCTCTATTACTTCTGGCTTTACTTTAGACCAATCAATAATTAATATTTTTTCGTACATTTAAAAATGATCCTTATTTTCTAATTCTTGGCGCATAGCAGCTACTTGAATAACCGCTGGAAGAGTAACTCTAAATGCAGGGCCTGTAATCGCAGGAACAGTTATTAAACCATTAATAGCCCAACCTATTGGGCCAGCAAAAATGCTAAGGGTTCGTACAAGTGTTGCATTAGCCGCTAACTGCAAACCTTTACCCATGATCATTCTGGCAATAGAGTTAGCAACAATTAACGCAACTTGATAACTAGCAAAACCACCAAGCTTTATTGCCGTAATTATTGCCGTCATTGCTGCAGGGCCTGCTAGTTTAGGATCTACCTTTAACGCTTTTGTTAACTCTTTTTTCTGCTCATCGGTCATCTCTTCCCAAGAAGATTCAATTAGCTTAGCAAACATTGCTTTTTCTATTTCAATAGTGGCTGCATCAAAATCTGTTTTCACTTTAATACGCTTACACACATCCACTAAAATCTCACGATATGTAACACCGGTTCGACGAACAAGGTTAACCAACGTATCACCACCATAATGCTGAAGCTCTGAAGCTACACTCTTCCATATTTTGCTATAGCCACCTTTAGCATCAATAAATGCTTTATCTCCAGATAAAGATTCTGTGTTTCGCTTTTCACCATCTTTATCAAATATCAAATGCTTGACGAGTACTTCTAACATTTCTGTATCTGCATACTGTAAAAATGCTAAATCTTTATCTTCTCTATATTTATGTGACATCTGTATTCCCTGTTTTAACTAATGGTTAATCATATTGATTTATTATGTGCTTATTTATAATAGACATTATTTGTTAATGCCTATTCATAGGTTGGATCTTAAGAAAACTTGAAGTTGAACTCTGTTAATGATCAAATAGTTACGCCAATAAAAACATGATAAAAAACAGAGTTCACATGCAGATTAACCAAGTTTCAAATCAATTAAAAGCCCCTATCTCAGAAAACACCTCATTGAGCTTGCAAAAACCTCTGGATTTCAAGTTCGACACAGTTGCCTGTCGATCGTTTCTCTGCTCAAAGCTGTGTTCAAAAGCTTATGTTTTATCTGCCATACGATGTTTAAGTGTGCGATCTCGACATTTAGAGCGAGTAAGTGCAGTTATCTTTGGTTAGATGATGTTCTGGATTGCATCGAGCAAACACAGTGTAATCGTAAGGTACACCGTGTACTTAAGCTACTAGCGGTAAATTGTAAGCGGCAATCCATTGAAAAAAATAATGACATTTGCCGTTTTAAAATAGGAAGTCACACGATCTGTGTTCCTTAAGAACTAAGCTATGAAAAGATACTAAAACACTTCAATTTCATGTTGTAGTTGCGTAATTCTGTTGCCAAACGCATGCAAAAGAGTATCACTATTTAAACCCCAACGACCACTAAGAAAAGGCACTACGACTAGTAAACTCTTACCTATTTTACTCCAGTATAAAGTGCGTTTTTCTCCTGTATCTACACTAATAACTTCACTTTGTATCAACTCAACACCATCAGCACCCTAAAGTATCCCCAAAATTAGCCTTTATATATCAATGAACTAATAGTGTTAAAAAATGTGGGTAGTGAGGGAACATTCATGGTGTTTTGTGATCTTATGAATCGCTTAAAAACAACAGAACTAAACACCATGAATGCGTCTACTATTTTGCGCAATATGCTCCGCGCTGTCACCCCTAACTCTATCCATAAAGCCAGATTTAATACTCTAGTCGCTGCCGTTAAATCTCTTTTGCACTGTCAGCAATGCACCTTGACATCTATTGGTCGCAATTTGGATTCAAAAACAACTGAAAAACATGATATTAAGCGTATTGATCGACTACTCAATAACCACGAGCTTTTGCGTGAATCGACATCGGTTTATGTTCGCTTAAGCCGTTTTGTGGTTACTGAAAAGCATCCCGTCATATTGGTTGATTGAAGTCATGCAGATACACAAACCAAATACTGTATTCTGCGTGCTAGCATTGTCAGTGAAGGTCGCTCTTTGACCTTATACCAGCAAAGTGCATTCAGCTTTCAATATCATTGCCCAAAAGTACAAAAACGGTTCTTAAAGATGCTCAAACTGATCTTGCCGAGTGATTGCCGCCCCGTCATTGTGACGGATGCGGGCTTTAAAGTTCCCTGGCTCAAAGCCGTGCGGAACAATAGCTGGCATTATATCAGCCGGGTTCGAGGTACGGCACACTTGAAAACGCAGGACAGCGATGAGTTTATTCCATGCCAGTCACTATTCAAGAACAATCAACGTAAGAGCCGGTATCTTGGCGCGACCGAGCTGACCAAAAGTGCAAAATATCAAACGCATGCAGTGTTGGTTGGCAAGGGACATAAGTTATTAAAAAGAGATAAAGAACGCGGTTATAAAGAGCCTTGGCTACTCGTTTCTTCACTTCCAAAAAGGCACCATTTTCTCGAAAAAGTGCTCAAGCTATATGGTATGAGAATGCAGATAGAGGCAGGGTTTCGAGATCAAAAAAGTGTTAGATTCGGCTTAGGCTCAGATCTGCACAGAACGAACAAACTCAATCGATTAGACATACTTTTACTGCTCGCAACTCTGGTTCATTGGTTCTCAATGATGCTGGGTGCAGTGATAGACAAAGCAGGAAAGACAGGCGCTTTTCAAGCTAACTCAACCAAAAACAGACGAGTAGTGTCATGGGCATTTGTTGGGCTGCGATACTTCAAAAAACAGTCCATAAAACTGCGACGGCGAGATTATTTGGAAGGGCTAGCCTATTTCGTGCAAGTGGTAGTGAAACTCGATTGGAAAAATATGGATGTGAGTGATGTAATTGAAACTTAATGATTATTTCTGGGGATCCCTTAGATCAGCACCTGCAAAGAACATTAAGAAATCCTTTAGATAGTTTACCCCAGTACATATAATCAATTTTGGCTGATACTGCTTACGTAGTGCAGTATAAAAAGGAAAGCGATTGAAGAAACACCAATTATTAAATAGGTATTTACTAGCAAAACCCGTTGCTATATCAAAGTCATGCTGATGCCACAAATCGTCGGCGGTAGAATTAAATGCTATAGGGTACAAATTAAGTTTAAACAGCTGCTGTCCAGATAACTGCTCTACATTACGATAAGACGCCACTGGCTGTTGTTGGATAGCCTGATAAAGCTTGGCAAATCGTACCCCATAGGGATAACTAATACTATCTTTCCAGTCAAAATCTGTTTTTTTAACTGGTATAGCTCCTCTTTGCATCTGCAACGTCAATCGCTCATAGTATTCATTCGCAGCGGCCGGTTCTATACCCCACTCAATAACGCACAACCAAATATCAGCTTCTGGATTACCACCATCGCAACCGCTAAAAGAGCAGACCCAGGGTTTTATTTTTTCTAACATTCATTATCTCCGAAGTTCTTTTCTTACATGATTAAAAGAGACAGGCTGTTAAATCTATCAAGCATTTTTCCTTCAATTTTAAAACTTATATCTACACGATTAATATTACTAATGATTAATATCGTCAAAATATCAACCAAATGCGTCTGCGATCAGATAAAGCTACGCGAATATTAACCCAATACAATTTTGCAGACACTGTCTGCAAAATTAGCAACAACCATCGGCTGTTTTATGCCCCTCGATTCGCTTTTACATCTTGTGCTTGTTCAGGTCTAGTGTTAGTAAATTTCATCTATTTGCACATTCCACTGGCTTATTTATTTTTTGCTTAAAAACAATCTCGGAAAATATTCACGCAACAGCTTCATCATATTACGTTTTTGTTTAAAATCCTTAATGAGAGCGGCAATCATGTTATACAGTGGCGTGCAGTCAGCACTCTTATCTTTTAAGCTTTTTTCTATTTTAATTAATAGATTAGTTGCTTCACGGTAGGCGTCGTTATTGGTTTTTTCAATTATGTCGCTCAGTGACTTATGATACAAGTCTATCGACTCTTGTGGGTGCTGCGCCATAATTAGATCAGCCAACTTTATCAATTGGCTCGACTTAACCTTATGTTTTGCGGCCCATGAACGCGCTTTTTCGATGTCATGCTGATCAATATAAAAATCCAGTAATTCTCTCGGATAATTAGTAAAGCGATGAACCCCTTTATTTAGCTGAGTGCCTTGGTTTGAAAGAGATAGCAATAATTGCTCTACAGTTTGCGTAAACTCTGCATCAATGACGCCGGTTTTTTGTTGTAACGCTTGTAAATCTTTAAAGCCATTAAAACTCGGGTTATCTGCAAATATCTGCCATGCTATGGCCCATGCCGCTTTAAATTCTGATAACTCAAGGCGAATATCAATTTCATCACGTTTACATGCAAGCAGTTCGTGCGGTTTGCGCGCGCGTTGATAGGCTTGCTTTAAATAGTATTCGGCATCTAACAGGTCATTACGCGCTTTGCAAAGCGCCGTTATTTTTAAGTAATCAGCTGAATCATGGGCGGTTATTTTAATTAAACGCAGTTGCTGTTGCCAATCATCCTGCGCTTGCGCGTGTTTTATTAATACCGACGTAAGGCGGGTAAGTGCGCTTTTTTGTCTCCAGTCATCAAAATCAACACCCGCTTGCAGGCGTTTTTCTATTGCTGCTGCACAGTGTGATAAAAACAAGGCATTGACACTTGGCGTTATCTCAAAATCTTCTGGCACACGAGGAAACACATCGTATTTATAGTCTGCAAAATGCTCAAAAATCCACTGCGCTTTTTGTTCATCAGACCAAGGCAGTTGATTAAAAAGTTCGCTTAGGTTTTGGTTAAGTTGCCCTTCGATTTCAAAGCGAAAGCCGCCAGAATCATCTATTTCTTCAAGTACATCATTTAAACGCACCAAGGCTTTAAGGGTTAATTTCCATTGCTGTTCAACGGACAGTTTTGCTATTGCAGGCAATATCAATTCAAACAATGAGTCTGCACCAGCAAAATAGCTACTCACCTCATTCCAGCCCCACACTGGCGTTTTAGGCAACGCTTTGGTGATAAGTTTACTTAGCTCGCTGGCGTCCAGTGCCTGTTTGTCGTTTGACATCATCAGTGCCCACTTGTCGTATTCATGCTCTGAACCATCTAAAAAGCCCATGATTATATTAGTAAGTTCATCGCTGGGTTTATCTAAAAACCACGCGATTAATTCACTGCGCTCATTGTCTTGCGTTGTGTCATTAGCGTTTACGTCGGCGAATTCAGCTGCGGATAAACTATTTACTTTGAGTGCAACGGCAACGGCGTGTTTGCATATCTCTTGATAATCGGCAGCAGGGCAGGTGCAGCTTGCTAAACACTGCCCGCTGGCACTCTTTTCTAAACTGACTTTGTATTTATACTGCCCCATCACGCTTGCCATTGCTTGATTATCAATAATCAGTAATTTGCTCACACTATTTGACGCATACAATTCACAACCCAGATCGAAGGTTTTGCTGGCCGCGCGTTGCTTTATATCATTTAAATCAAACATCGCAATAATCCTTATTTCAGGGAATATCATTTATAAATTAAAGAGTTATCATACCGCACTGAGCATGCTTTTTAGAGTAAAAAATAATAAATTGGTACTAACAATAGACTTGCTTTAATTAAACACTTATGAGATTACACTATTGCTTTTCATAAAAACTAAAAACGAGAGACATTGCCTCTCGTTTTAAAATCACGCTCGTTGAATAACAAAAAAATACTAAACTAACCCATCAACCTCACATACTTCTCCGCCAGTTGATCTATACTTTCACGATAGTTCGGATCGGGCTTTATACAATCAATGGGGCATACACTCACGCAAGTCGGTTTGTCGTAATGGCCGACACATTCGGTGCATTTTGCGGGATCTATTTGATAAATTTTAGCGCCCATATAAATGGCTTCGTTAGGGCACTCTGGGTCGCACATGTCACAGTTAATGCATTTACTATTTATTAGTAGAGCCACTTTAGCCTCTTTTATTAGATCTAGTACTGCTAGCATAAATTTCAGTAGTAAATTATGCATTTTATTCTGTGTTGCTTTGTTGATCTTCATCAATAAAAATTGTAACAGGCAATTCGTATTCAACCATTCACTTTACAACCAACAAATAGACACTATAATGTCCATTAAACTTTAAAAAAAGAAGCTTTAGATACAGTAGCATCCAAATTAATTCGAGTGAGTTTATTATCAATTATTTATTGTTAAGCGAAGGTGATGTGCAGCTGGCTTTTGCCGAGCACTTAAAAGGGCTTCGAAAAAAAGCAAAAATGTCTCGCGAGGCTTTAGCGAAAAAAAGTACGGTACCTGCATCCACAATAAAGAAGTTTGAGGTTACAGGGCTTATTTCATTCAGACAGCTATTGCTTTTGTGGCAAACACTCGACGACTTAACTCGTTTATATGACTTAACAAAAGTGCCAGCTCAAAATAAAAATGCGCCAACGTCTATTGATCAGGTGTTAAACAATGGCCTTTAAACCCATAGATAAGCTAGAAGTAAAACGAACATTATCAGATTCATCAGAGTTAATGGTGGGTGTACTTGCTCAAAATAGGCAAGGTGTTTACTTTCAATTCGATCAAAACTATTTAGACACATACGGTAATCTTTCGCCATTTTCACTCGCCTTTAATAGAGAGGTTCAGTTAGCACCTAAAACCCCACACAACGGGTTGCATGGGGTCTTTTCTGATTGTTTGCCTGATGGGTGGGGTTTACTACTACAGGACCGCGTATTCAGACAAAATAATATAATGCCTAACTTTGTGACCGCAATGGACCGCTTATCTTTTGTTGGCCACTCGGCTGTAGGAGCATTATCGTTTACGCCTGAAACTCATTATGATGGCAAAAATGACGATGAAGCTGGTCTTGCTACATTAGGTCAACAAGCTCAAGCAATATTTGACGGGCAAACAGAAGAAGTGCTTTCTGCATTAGTAGCTGCTGGCAGCTCCGGCGGTGCACGACCTAAGGCTCAAATTTATTTTCCTGACAATAATATACAAGAATGTAGAACAAAGCCTAAAACGGGCGATGATGCTTGGTTAATCAAATTCACATCCAAAAACCTCGCTTTAGGACATGAGGAAGGGTTATGTGAAGCTGTGTATTTGAATTTAGCTGAACAAGCGGGATTAAACCCACCTCAGAGATTACTAGTACCCGCCCCAGAAGGAACCGGTGCAAAGCAATGGCTTGCCTTAAAGCGATTCGATAGGTTTAAATTAATGGGTGATAAAATGGGCTGCAAACATATGCATAGTGCATGTGGCTTGCTGGATGCTGATTTCCGTACACCTACATTAGATTATGAGGATTTAATTAAAGCGAGCCGTGTTTTATGCAAATCACCTGCTGCAGGGCAATTACAATTTCGTCGAGCGATGTTTAATTTATTTAGCTGTAATCAAGATGACCACAGTAAAAACTGGGCTTTTTTACAAGAAGATTCAGGTGAGTGGGATTTAGCGCCTTTTTATGATGTAACTTTTAGTCCTCATCCTTTTAACGAGCATGCGACTTCATTTGCCGGATTTGGAAAAAACCCACCACTAAAAGCGATTCAAAAGCTGGCCTCTGCAGCAGGTTATGCAAATTGGAAGCAGGTACAAGTGATCATATCTGAAATAGCAGAGATTATTTTCAACTTTAAAGACACAGCTAAAGCACTCGACGTAAATAAGCAAACGATTAACTTAATAGAGCAACAGCTTGATAATACGTACGCCATGAATAAGCATTTAGTCGGTAGTTAAACCGCTTGTTTAAACGGATTGCGGGTGTCTTGGTTTTCATCCAGATTACGCATTAATATCGCATGTTCTAAATCGATAGTATCAGGCAGTGGAATTTTTACAATATGGCCTGAACCTTTGGCATCAGTGATGCTTTCGCCTTTTTTGTTTTCCATACATTCAAGCACAAAGCTGATATTACCTTTGGGGGTCATCAACTCTAATGAATGACCTACACAGAATTTGTTTTTAACATCAATCTCAACCAAACCACTGTCACTACGACCAAGTACTTCACCAACAAACTGTTGTTTATCGGACACCGAATGACCGTATTCATAATTTTGATAATCTTGATGGGCGTGGCGTTTTAAAAAGCCTTCGGTATAACCGCGATGCGCTAAGTTTTCCAGCGTTTTAAATAAGTTGGCATCAAATGGGCGCCCCGCTACCGCATCATCAATGGCTTTACGGTACACTTGCGCAGTGCGCGCTACATAATAAAACGACTTAGTGCGGCCTTCTATTTTTAAGCTGTGCACGCCCATTTTTGTTAGCTGCTCTACGTATTGTACGGCGCGTAAGTCTTTCGAATTCATAATATATGTGCCGTGTTCATCTTCAAACGCGGGCATGTATTCACCCGGGCGACCTTGCTCTTCAAGCATCACAATATCGTTACTTGGTGCGCCTTCGCCAAGTGTTGGGATCACATCTTTGGGATCAAATTTATGCACCATTTCACCGGTTTCGTTCTCAACAGCTGGTTTTGCGTCGTAGTTCCAGCGGCAGGCATTGGTACAAGTACCTTGATTTGGATCGCGCTTATTAATATAACCCGATAGCAAACAACGCCCAGAATAGGCCATACACAGTGCGCCGTGTACAAATACTTCTAGCTCTGTTTCTGGGCAAAGCGTGCGAATTTCACTTATTTCTTCCAGCGATAACTCGCGGGATAAAATCACTCGCTCAATACCTTGCTTAGCCCAAAACTTAACGCTGGCGTAATTAACTGCATTGGCTTGCACGGATAGGTGAATTGGCATATCTGGCCACTTTTCACGCACTAACATGATGAGTCCAGGATCTGACATGATCAGCGCATCGGGTCCCATCGCAATTACCGGTTCAATATCACGTAAATACGATTTTACCTTAGCATTGTGCGGGGCTATGTTTGATACTACATAAAACTTTTTATTCAGTGCGTGCGCTTCATCAATGCCTATTTTTAATGTTTCCAGATCAAACTCATTATTACGCACTCGCAGGCTATAACGAGGTTGCCCGGCATACACCGCATCGGCGCCATAGGCAAAGGCGTAACGCATATTTTTTAAACTACCTGCAGGTGAAAGTAACTCAGGGATAAACGGGGTGATAATTGACGGCATGCGCGCTCCATACATCGAACCGAGGTCAAGTCGGTTGCATGAATAACCTGAAAATCAGGGTAACTAATTAAAGCGCGGCAGTATAGGGGTAGTTAAATATAGATGTTTTGATCGAAATCATAAAACTCACTTTAATTGATTGGCAAATTGACTCACCGCATCCACTACTTGTTGTGCGCCTTTTTTAATATTCGTCATCACAGAGCCGGATTCAGTGGACAAATCGAGTCCTTCTTGTGCTTTTGCTTTGCCTTGCTCAATTGCTTTTACGCTTGATTGGGTGAGTGTACGGTTTTGTTGCACAACCTCGACAATTTCTTCTGTGGCTTTACTGGTTCTCGACGCTAGTTGGCGCACCTCGTCAGCAACTACCGCAAAACCTCGCCCTTGTTCACCCGCCCGCGCAGCTTCAATCGCGGCATTTAAAGCTAACAGATTTGTTTGATCGGCAATGCTACTAATGCTTTGCACTATGCTAGCAATTAACTGCGATTGTTTATCCAGCGCTGATATTTCATCCCCCGCTTGCGACATTTGTACCGCAAGTTCGTTCATCACTTTTACTGTTTGCTCAATAACAGCCGCCCCTTGGTCGGCAAGGTGGTCAGTTTCAGTTGAGGTGCTATACGCAATATCAGCTGCTTCTGAAATTGCTAACTCGCGCTCAACTTGATCAGTAATAACAGTAGCGAATTTCACTACTTTATAGAGTTCGTTTTGTTCATTAAAAATAGGGTTGTACGACGCTTCAAGCCATACGATATGGCCGTGACGATTGATACGTTTAAATCTATCAGCAACATATTTACCTTTTTTTAGCTGTTGCCAAAAGGCTTCATACTCTGGTGAATTTGCCTCTTCTGGTTCACAAAAAATACGGTGATGTTGACCCACAATCTCATTGAGCGAATAACCCATTCCCGTTAAAAAGTTTTTGTTTGCTGTCAACACAATACCATTAGTATCAAATTCAATAACCGCCATTGCTCGGTGCAATGCCTTAATTAAATCCTGGTGCTCGCGGGAGGTTTCAATTGTGCGGGTTAGTACATTGGAGTGCAGAGTAAATTCAACTAAGTTGCCTTGCTCATCAATGATCGGTTGTAAAATACTTCTTAGCCATGCTTGCTCTTCGCTTGCTTGCAAAAACTGTAATGCACCTACCCAGTGTTCTCGCTTTGTAAGTGCATGCTTCAAACTATTAAAGTGTGCTGTTTTTTTGGCGTTAGCTGGCACAAAACTCAGTAAGTTTTTACCTAGCAACTGCTGATCTGAATACCCTAACTCATTTGCAAAATTTTTATTTTGCGAAGTAATTAGCCCAGCTTTATCAATCGTTAATACCAGCATTTCCTCATCGAGGCTTTTTTTAACCTGTACTAACCTAAAAAGCTTACTTTTTAATTCAGTTATTTGGGCGTTTAAAGATTTATTAAAAAACATAGCAACCTACTATCAATCAAATGGATGAAATAAATCACGAATACATTACAACCTGCACTTTATTTCGTAATGATAACTAGAGTGTAAACCAAGTACCTAAATTTAGTAGAGCATTACTAAATTAATCACAATTAAGCTAAAAAGAATATTTATTGCTCTGGAGCCTATAGAAATTTAGATAGTAAATGCCCAAAAGCATAAAAACGTTTATCAAAAACCATGTTTTAAACAAAAATTTATAAAAGTATTAATGTTCACTTTAAAGGAACAGCTACATATAAAGCGCCCCACAAGTTATGATTACGGAGTGCTGCCTGCACTAAAAAATAATCCCAGAAAAACTATGTAACTTATTATTGGCAACAGTGGTAAATACGTAGCCCCTTGCAACGTTGGATCATTAATTTATCAATTAACAGCATCACGCTTTCCTATGCGTGGTTGCCTTGCATTTTAAAATCACAAGATTGTCATCAAGCTAGTTTTTAATAAAACTAGGCATTGCCTAGTAAAACGCGTATAATTCGCGCCCGTTAATATTCACACTTTTACTTAAAAATTATTGGAGCATAAAGATGGCTTTAGAGCGTACTTTCTCAATCGTAAAACCTGATGCAGTTGCTAAAAACCACATCGGCGCTATCTACAACCGTTTCGAAACTGCTGGCCTTAAAATCGTTGCAGCTAAAATGGTTCACCTTTCACAAGAGAAAGCGGAAGGTTTCTACGCAGAACACAGCGAGCGTCCTTTCTTCGGTGCTTTAGTATCTTTCATGACATCTGGTCCAGTAATGGTTACCGTTCTTGAAGGCGAAAACGCTGTTCTTAAAAACCGCGAAATCATGGGTGCTACTAACCCTGCAGAAGCACTAGCTGGTACTTTACGTGCTGACTACGCTGATAGCATCGACGAAAATGCTGTTCACGGTTCAGACGCTGTTGAATCTGCTGCTCGCGAAATCGCGTATTTCTTCGCAGACGAAGAGCTTTGCCCACGTACTCGTTAATTCGAACGCGCTAAGCAAACGTAAAAAGGGCTTTCGGGCCCTTTTTTAGTCATTAGTTAAAGTATTAATTAGTCAATTTATGATGTTTTACTTAATGATTAAAGTGAGTGAATTGTGTACAATTCGCCTTTGTAAATTTTTATCACCACCGTCACTGATTAAGGTTGTTTCATGACCACTGAGCAAAAAAAGATTAACTTATTAGATTTAAACCGAGATGCAATGCGCGAGTTATTTGTATCGTTCGGTGAAAAGCCATTCCGTGGCGATCAGGTGATGAAATGGATTTATCATTTTGGCGTTGATAACTTTGACGAAATGAGCAATGTTAACAAAAAGCTGAAAGAAAAACTTAAAGCGGAATGTGAAATTGTCGCGCCAGAAATTACCGTACGCCAGCAAGCCAGTGACGGTACCATTAAGTACGCGCTGATCCTTGAAGGGGGCCAAGAAGTTGAAGCCGTGTGGATCCCTGAAAAAGAGCGCGCTACTTTGTGTGTGTCCTCACAAGTAGGTTGTGCGCTTGAATGTACATTCTGCTCAACAGCGCAGCAAGGGTTTAACCGTAACTTAAAAGTATCTGAAATTATCGGCCAAGTTTGGCGTGTAGCCAAAGATATTGGCCTTGATGGTAACAGTGAAAAGCGTCCAGTCACCAACGTCGTTATGATGGGCATGGGCGAGCCTTTGCTTAATCTTAAAAACGTCGTTCCAGCCATGGAATTGATGATGGACGATTGGGGCTTTGGTTTATCTAAACGCCGCGTTACTTTAAGTACCTCAGGTGTCGTGCCGGCGCTTGATTTATTAAAAGAAAAAATCGACGTTGCATTAGCTATTTCTCTACACGCGCCTGATAACGCACTACGTGATATTTTAGTGCCAATTAATAAAAAGTACCCAATTGAAGAATTTTTAGCGGCGTGTCGTCGTTACATTGATGGCTCTAAAGCCAATAAAGATGTGACCATTGAGTATGTGATGCTAAATGGTATTAACGACAGCACAGATCAAGCCCATGAATTAGTGAAAACGTTAAAAGGCACTCCATCAAAAGTGAACCTAATTCCGTTTAACCCATTCCCAGGCAACGAATATACGCGTTCAAGTAACAGCCGTATTGATCGTTTCTCAAAAGTACTACAAGCTGCTGGTATTACTTGTATTGTGCGCCGTACTCGTGGTGATGATATCGATGCGGCCTGTGGCCAATTAGTCGGTGACGTCGTTGACCGTACTAAACGCTTAGCGAAAAAGAAAATGCGTGATGATAATGCGATTGCGGTAAATATTCACCAAGCATAACTTTTTGACCCTTCAGAAGCCCTTTGTGTATGTTTATTTTTAAATAAATGATGCAACATAAGGGCTTTTCGGTAATATAGCGGCATGGACAATAATAAAGAGACGAAGTAATGCGATCTTTACTTGCTTTAACTATCAGTGCACTCGCTTTAACAGGGTGTGTTACTGAAAATAGTTATGATGGCAATGACAAACCAGTCGTTGAAAATAAAATCAATAATACCGGCGCAGCACGTACCAGAATAGCCTTAGCATTAGAATATTTAAGCACTGGTAACAGCTCGCAAGCAAAGTACAACCTCGAACGCGCCGCGTCTTTCTCTCCTGATCTTCCTGAAGTCCATTATTCATTTGCTTATTATTACCAACAAGTTGGCGAAAACGTACAAGCCGATAAAGCCTATCAAAAAGCCATAAAAATTGATCCCAACGATCCAAACACGCGCAATAACTATGGGGTATTTTTATGCGGTATTAACGAGTACGACCGCGCCACAGAGCAATTATTAAAAGCCATTGAGATCCCAAGCTATATACGAGTAGCAGAAAGTTATGAAAACTTAGCATTGTGCGCCATTGAATTTGATGACTTTGATAATGCTGAAAAATATTTTAAATCGGCGATTAAGCACAGTTCAATGCGTGCCTCATCACTGATCAGTTTAGCCGCTTTGTATTACGCAAAAAGTGACTTACACAAAGCAAAAGAAGTGCTGCTGCGTTATGAAAACAGTGGTCGAGTATCGTCTCGCTCATTATTACTAAGTTATTTAGTTGAACAGCGCATGGGCCATATTGAAAAAGCCGAAACCACTGCCGCCACGATATTACAAACCTACCCAACTTCAAGTGAAGCTAGGCTGATCCGTGAGCAACAAACCAAACGCAGTGAGTTTGAAATACTGCGTTCACAATATCGCCAAGCTAAATTAAATGAATTACAAGCTAGTAGCCCTGCGGGAGAGGTGATCTCAGCGCCGCAAATACGCATTGTAAAAAAGAAAAAAGCGCCAGCAACTAGCACGTCGGCGCAAAATAGTGCGACTCAAATAACGCCTATGGATACAGGCTCTGTACTTGCGGCTTTAAATACCGCTGCTGTGGTTGTTGCGCCGCTGCCAACCAGCGCTGATACAACGGCCGTAATAACCAACCAAACTGAAAAAAATAATGATGCTGCAGCAGTGATGTCTGCTCTGGAAATAGAGCACACACCCACTAAAGCTGTTGCAACAGCTGCGGCTGTACCCAGCGTGCATTTGGCAGCAACGCCGTCATCGCAAACGCCTGCTAACGCTAATAAACCACAAGATGAAGTTAAGATAGTTTCTTTTGGTACGGCTACGGGTAACCAAGCAGTTGCAAATAGCAGCCAAGCTGCAACCCCAAGCCAAGCACAATTTAATAATGAATTAACGGATGCCGAAAAAGTCGTTTTTTACCAGCCAAAACGCAACGCCGCCGTCTTCGCAGCGTCAGGTTATAGCTCAGCACCTGAGATCCGCTTTCAAGATCCGCAACAAAATACTCAAGCACCGTTGCTAAACTCGCAGATCCCACAATTAGCTACGCCTTACCATGTTTTACAAGATGGTGAAAACCTATTTAGCATTTCAGTGCGATACAATGTTAAACTACAAAAATTACTGCAATGGAATGCGTTGAAAGAATCTGATCGCGTGGTCAATGGGACGAAAATTTATCTCAATGATCCCAACATTTATTACGAAATTAACATCGGTGATACTTTATATAGTATTGCCACCAAGCGTCGCTTGTTAATTGATCAGTTAATGCGATGGAATAAATTAAGCCCAGATGTTGCACTTAAACCTGGGCATAGACTATTACTAGTGGACCCTGAATCATACGCATTATGAATGATGAAAATACGGAATCAACAACGCTCACTCTTGGCCAAACTTTAAAAAGTAGCCGCGAGCAAGCGAATGTCAGCTTAGAAGAGCTGGCAAAAAATTTAAAATTATCGGTGTTGCAATTACAACGTCTTGAGAATGACGAACACCACTTAATTGGCCCTGCTACCTTTGTTAAAGGTTATGCAAAAAGCTATTGTCGCGCCTTTAATTTAGATACTGCGGCCGTTTTAGCGCTGTTCCCTGAACCACAGGAAACCGTTAAAAAAACCAACATGCAAAGCTTTTCTAAGCGAACTGAAAAAGAAGCCCACGATAATCGATTAATGCTAGTGAGTTACGCTATTTTAGCGATTGTTATTGGCTCTTCTGCATTATGGTGGTGGCAAAACTCGACCCCTGTTGATAAGCAGGTTGTGACACAGTCTTTAAATAGCATGACTGAAAGCACGACGACTTCACCACAGCAGGCGCCCGTTTCGCAACTAGAGCAAGCAGGCCCTGATGAAGCTATTGACGACTTTGCAACACAAGCTGACGAACAACTAGCTGAACCGCAAGCAACTCAAGTCGAAACAACTGACCCAGAAATAACAGCGAGCGAAACGCCAAGCCAGCCGCAAACTGATGGACTCGGTACTATTATTATGCATTTCAATGAAGAAAGCTGGGTTGAGATCCATGATGGTAAAGGCGATAAAGTGGCGTTTGGGGTAAAAAAAGCCGGCTATGAGATGACCGTTTCAGGGCACCTGCCTTTTTCTATCGTGCTAGGAAAACACCAAGCTGTTGATATCACACTTGATGGTGAAAAGATTGATATTTCAAATTTCCCAAAAAACCGTTTAGCAAAATTTAATTTACCGTTAGCAGAGTAGTCGCTATGTTTTCAGAATCTCCAATTAAACGCAGAAAATCAACGCGTATTAACGTCGGCAATGTCCCTATTGGTGATGGTGCACCAATCGCAGTGCAATCAATGACCAACACAGATACCATGGATGTTGATGCCACCGTTGCACAAATTCAAGCAATCCAAGATGCCGGCGCCGATATAGTGCGTGTCTCCGTGCCGACGATGGATGCCGCCGAAGCATTTAAAAGCATTAAAGAGCAAGTTACCATTCCGCTGGTTGCTGACATTCACTTTGATTATCGTATTGCTTTGCAAGTGGCAAAGTATGGTGTTGATTGTTTACGTATTAACCCTGGCAACATTGGCAGTGAAGAGCGCATTCGCGCGGTAGTCGATGCTGCCCGTGAGCACAATATTCCAATTCGTATTGGGGTAAATGGCGGCTCATTAGAGCGTGATTTACAAGAAAAGTACGGCGAGCCAACACCGCAAGCGTTACTTGAATCAGCCATGCGCCATGTAGATATACTGCGCCGCTTAGACTTTGATCAATTTAAAATTTCGGTGAAAGCGTCAGACGTATTTTTAGCAGTGGGCGCATATCGTCTACTCGCTAAAGAAATCGACCAACCTTTGCACTTAGGTATTACTGAAGCAGGCGGCATGCGCTCAGGCTCAGTAAAATCAGCCGTTGGTTTAGGTATGCTATTAGCAGAAGGGATAGGTGATACGCTACGTGTTTCGCTGGCCGCCGATCCTGTGCAAGAGATCAAAGTCGGTTTTGATATTTTAAAATCACTGCGCATTCGTTCGCGCGGGATTAACTTTATTGCTTGCCCGAGTTGTTCACGTCAAGAGTTTGATGTAGTCAGCACCATGAACCAGCTTGAAGAACGCTTAGAAGATATCATCGAACCAGTGTCGGTTTCGGTGATTGGCTGTGTGGTCAATGGCCCAGGCGAAGCGTTAGTCAGTGATATTGGTTTAGCCGGTGCAAACCGTCGTTCTGGCCTTTATATTAATGGCGAACGTCAAAAAGCCCGTATTGATAACAATAATATTGTTGATCAACTAGAAGGCTATGTGCGCGACTTTATCGCTCAAAAAGAAAAACAGACCCCAATCGACATTAAAATCGTCGAATAAAGGCAATATAGTCGGCAAACAAAGTCGTTTGCCGTTTACCTTTAGAGTTAGGACGCTATAATGACGGGTCAATTTTTAGCATTCTTGTTGTGTAGTCTTTTTTATTACACAAAAAACAGTTTTTAGGATTTAGCAGTGGCAAAACAAATTCAGGCAATACGTGGAATGAACGATTGTCTGCCGGGCGATACTCAAGTTTGGCAGAAAGTAGAAAACATCTTACGCGAGACTGTAGCATCATTTGGTTATCAAGAAATTCGTTTTCCAATTGTAGAATCAACCGATCTTTTTAAACGCTCTATTGGTGAAGTTACCGATATCGTTGAAAAAGAAATGTACACCTTTGCTGATCATAATGGCGACAGCTTAACACTGCGCCCAGAAGGCACAGCGGTGTGCGTACGTGCTGGTAATCAAAATGGTTTACTGTATAACCAAGAGCAACGCCTTTGGTATATGGGCCCGATGTTTCGCCATGAACGTCCACAAAAAGGCCGTTACCGTCAGTTTCACCAATTTGGTCTTGAGACCTTTGGTATTGCCAGTGCCGATATTGATGCTGAAGTTATTTTATTAACGGCTCAGCTATGGAAGCAATTTGGCATTAGCGAGCACGTTCGTTTAGAGCTTAATTCTTTAGGTTCAAATGAAGCGCGCGCGCAATATCGCGATGCACTGGTTGTTTATTTAGAGCAACATGTTGACGCCCTCGATGAAGACTCAAAACGTCGTATGCACACAAATCCACTGCGCGTGCTAGATAGCAAAAACCCTGACGTACAAGCTATTTTAACTGATGCTCCTAAACTATCTGAGCACTTAGATGCTGAATCAAAAGAACATTTCGAAAATTTATGTGAACGTTTAGACGCAGCGGGCGTCATATACACGGTTAATGAAAAGTTAGTCCGTGGTCTTGATTACTATAACCGCACTGTTTTTGAGTGGGTAACAGATAGCCTTGGCGCACAAGGTACTGTATGTGCCGGTGGCCGCTACGATGGTTTAGTTGAGCAACTGGGTGGCAAAGCAACGCCTGCAGTTGGCTTTGCTATGGGTCTGGAACGTTTAGTGTTAATGTTACAAGCATTAGAATGCGTGGGTGACATTCGCCGCAGCGCTGATGTATATTTGGCTGCGATGGGTGATAAAGCCAGTATTCAAGCGCCTATTATTGCCGCTAAATTACGCGCTGAAGTACCTGGTTTGCGTATTATGGTGCATGCCGGTGGCGGTAACTTTAAGAAACAACTTAAACGCGCAGATAAAAGCGATGCACTCGTGGCACTCATTATCGGCGAAGATGAATTAGCACAAGGCGTAGTGACAGTTAAGTATTTGCGTGAGCGTAAAGAACAAGTCACCTTAGAATTAGAACAAATTAAAACGCTTTTAGCTGAGCTTGTGAACAGCTAAAAAAGACGAGGTAAGAATGGATATTTATTCAACAGAAGAACAACAAGCAGAAGCGATCAAACGTTTTTTCCGTGAAAATGGTGTATCACTGGCGCTAGGCATAGTGATTGGTTTAGGTGGCCTTTATGGCTGGAAAGCATATAACCAGCAACAACTTACCACAGCAGAAAACGCTTCAGATGCATACACTCAGCTGGTTGAAGGTGGTGCAGTGCTAGGTGCAGCCGATACTTTTATTGCAGAGCACAAAGACACTAATTACAGCGTGCTTGCAGCCTTTGTTGCAGCAAAAGAAGCAGTAGAACAAAACCAGCTTGATGTTGCCAGTGAAAAGCTCAGCTGGATCATCACTAATGTTAGCAATGCCGATTTGAAAGCGACCGCGACCACCCGTTTAGCGCGTGTACAAATTGCACAGCAACAATACGATCAAGCGTTAACGACGCTAAACGCCGAGTTTGCTGAGTCATTCACAGCAACTATCGCTGAACTTAAAGGCGATATTTACACCGTTCAAGGCGATGTAAATCAAGCACGTACAGCATATCAAGCGGCCGCAGATGCGGGTGGTCTTGAAAATAACCCATTATTGCAAATCAAACTTGATGACTTAGCAGTAACTAGCCCAGCGGCGTAAGGGGTTACCATGAAAAAATTAACAGCGGCAAGTATAGCGTTATGTATGGCAACCTTAGTCGGTTGTTCATCAAGCGATGAAGAAGAACTGGTGTTGCCTGAAATCGTTAATCAGTTTGAAACCGACATTGTCTGGCAAGAAAGCATCGGTAATGGCGTTGAGCATTATTTTTCACGCTTAACACCTGCCGTATATAAAGACCGTGTTTTTGTCGCAAACCGTGACGGTGAAGTAGAAGCACTGTCGCTTGAAAATGGCGATACAATTTGGCAAACCGATGTTCGCGAAAACTCAAGCTTTTGGCCTTGGCAAAGCGATATTAGCGCCAAATTATCAGGCGGTATTTTACAAGCTTATGGTAAAATTTTTATCGGCTCAGAGCATGGTTATTTACTCGCCCTTGACCGCGAAACCGGTGAGATTGTTTGGCGTAAAAAAGTACCAGGTGAAGTGCTAGCAAAACCTGCTGCGGGCGATGGCCTTATATTCGTTAACTTAGGGTCTGGTAAATTACTCGCCCTTCACCCAGATACCGGTGAAGAACGTTGGAGCCATGAACAAGAAGTACCAGCATTAACTCTGCGTGGTCAAAGTTCACCTATCGTCGCTAACGGCGGTGTATTAATTGGCCTTGAAACCGGCAAGTTAAGCGTACTAATTTCTGATAGCGGTTACTCTGCGTGGAGTGCTGAAATTGCAACGCCAAAGGGCGCATCTGAATTCGAGCGTTTAGTGGATGTTGATACACAGCCTTTAATTAGTGGCCCTTATGCCTACGCTATCGCCTATAATGGTAACTTAGCAGCTGTAGACATTCGCTCTGGTAATGTAGTGTGGAAGCGTGAGTACAGCAGTTACCGTGAGATTGCCATGGACGCACAAACTATCTATGTTGTAGATAGTAATGGTGTGGTTTATGGATTAGATAAAACCTCTGGCATTGAACGCTGGAGTCAGCCTGCCCTTCGTGGTTGGTATTTAACAGGGCCTGCGGTAGCAGGAAATTACTTAGCCATGGGTGACCAAGAAGGTAATCTACATTGGCTAAATAAAGAATCAGGCGAGCTGGTATCGCGTGAAGACTTCGACAGTTCAGGCTTTTTTATTGAGCCAATTGTTGCTGACGACAAACTGATTTTATACACCCGAGACGGTGAAGTTAGTGCGGTAAAAATACCAAACTAATTTGCTAAAATAGCTATAAGTTATTAATAGCTAGTTTATTTTTTGTAAGGCTTCGCTATGCGAAGCCTTTTGTTGTTTTTTTAAGAGGTAGTTTATGCTTCCCGTGATCGCTCTAGTTGGGCGACCCAATGTGGGCAAATCCACATTATTTAACCGTTTAACACGTACTCGTGATGCACTCGTTGCCGATTTCCCAGGCTTAACTCGAGATCGAAAATACGGCCAAGCTAATTACGATGGCTATGAATTTATCGTGGTAGACACGGGCGGTATTGATGGTTCTGAAGAAGGCATCGAAATCGAAATGGCTGATCAATCGCTACTGGCGATTGAAGAAGCTGACATCGTATTATTCTTAGTTGATGCCCGCGTAGGTATGACTGTAGCCGATCAAGCTATTGCCAATCATTTACGTAAACAAGAAAAGAAAAGCTTTGTTGTTGCCAATAAAACCGATGGTATTGATGCCGATTCAAACTGTGCTGAGTTCTATCAATTGTCATTAGGCGAAGTACACCATATTGCAGCCGCTCATGGTCGTGGTATTACCTTATTACTTGAGCACACTTTACAGCCTTTACTTGCCGAGCTGAGTGCACAAAATGATGATGGTAAAGGCGATGACGACGAGTTAATCGATTTATATTCTGAAGATGATGAAGACTCAACTGCGCATGAAGCATTTGCGGATAAGCCAGTAAAGCTCGCAATTATCGGTCGTCCTAACGTAGGTAAGTCAACGCTGACTAATCGTATATTAGGTGAAGAACGCGTTATTGTTTACGATATGCCAGGCACAACCCGGGATTCGATTTACATTCCAATGACCCGTAACGAGAAAGAATACGTGCTGATCGACACCGCTGGTGTACGTAAACGCAAAAAAGTCAGTGACGTAGTTGAAAAATTCTCAGTGATCAAAACCCTACAAGCAATCGAAGATTGTAACGTAGTGCTGTTGGTTGTTGATGCCCGTGATGGTATTTCAGATCAAGATTTAAGCTTACTTGGTTTTGCGCTGAATTCAGGCCGTTCACTGGTTATCGCGGTGAATAAATGGGATGGCCTTGATGACTACGTGAAAGACCGTATTAAATCAGAGCTTGACCGTCGCTTAGGCTTTATCGACTTTGCTCGTCTGCACTTTATCTCTGCACTGCATGGTACAGGTGTTGGCCATTTGTTTGAGTCAATTGACGAAGCTTATGAATCAGCAACTAAACGTATTAGCACTGCTATGCTGCGCCGTATTATGGACATGGCACAAGCCGATCACCAGCCACCACTGGTGCGTGGCCGTCGTGTTAAGCTTAAATACGCGCACGCGGGGGGTTATAACCCACCACGTATCGTAATTCACGGTAACCAAGTTCACGATTTACCAGACAGCTATAAACGCTACCTAATGAATTACTACCGTAAAGCGCTAAAAATTATGGGCACCCCTATCAAAATCGAATTTAGAGAAGGTGATAACCCATTTGCAGGACGTACTAATAAAGTGACTCTTTCGCAAAAACGTAAGATCCGCGCGTTTAGTAAAGAAAACCGTAATAAATGATAGAGCTGTAAGCTGTAAGCTGTAAGCTGTAAGCTGTAAGCTGTAAGCTGTAAGCTGTAAGCTGTAAGCTGTAAGCTGTAAGC
>NZ_JBLOPA010000003.1:0-85999 GCF_047806705.1 Pseudoalteromonas sp. ASV78
TGATAACTTAAATGAATTACTGATTACAAGTCAGTTGCTCTATTCAAATTATCTAAATAAATGGTGCCGACTAACCGAGTCGAACGGTTGACCTACTGATTACAAGTCAGTTGCTCTACCAGCTGAGCTAAGTCGGCACACTAAACTGTGTACTAAGGCACGCGTAATAATGTTTTAATCATGTGATTTAAACACCATTACTTAAATAATGGTGCCCAGACGCGGAATCGAACCACGGACACGAGGATTTTCAATCCTCTGCTCTACCGACTGAGCTATCTGGGCATTTCAGTTTTAATTAAAAACCACAAAGGATTTTCAATACATTTCCCACTTAGCTCTACTGACTGAGCTATCTGGGCAATTTCAGTTTTAATTAAAAACCACAAAGGATTTTCAATACAATTCCCATCTCGCTCTACTGACTGAGCTATCTGGGCGTGCGGCGTATTAAACTGGTTTTGCCCTTTCAAGTCAACTTTTTTTTTATTCTTCATAACTGTTTGCACAGTTTTTCAACAAAGCGATTAATAAATGTAAAGCACGCTGTTTTTTACAGCAATAACGCTTTAATTTATCTATCGGATAGGTATTTTAACTGCTTTGTGTACAACTGTACTAAAAACGTAGTGAATTATTTCTGGTAAATGATAGGATTGATTTCCAGTACACAAGCGACTGTTTAGATTGCGGTTGATAATAGACAAGTTGGATAATAAATGCAGAGTAAATTTTCTTCTCCTGTAAAAGGCTTATTGCCTCTTTTTATAATTATAAACCTAACCGTAACAGCACTCGCTGTAGTTGCTTATTCTTTTTACCCTACGCAAAATACTAAAGTAGCGCAAAACTCACTAAGCTTAACGCAATTAGCTGAGCAACTAGATACACCTTTAGTAAACGCGTTGACGCGCCCAGGGCAAGATAATGCCAACAAATTACTCGATTTAAGTGTCGCACTGAATACACAGTTTGATTACTACTTATATAGGTATACAGCAACTGCACAAACACAATTAGTCTTTGCTAGTAATAAGCCTGTAATTGAAGCTAATAAACTTGACCAGCATTTAGCCGAGCAAGGTGTTATCCATCATCAGTTAAAGTTAAATGATCAGCCCGTTGGTGAATTGATCATTAAACAAAAATCCAATTCCGCAGCCTTGTTACCACAACATTCAACAGTACTTGCAATAGCCATTGCTGGATTTGCTGCTGTATGCTTATTTTTGCTTGCCTTGTTTTTTAACGTCTACCTTAATACACGGATCCGTAAAAGCAGTGACATTCTTGCTCATGAATTAGAAAGCATCACTAAATCTAACAGTTACAATACACAAGTTAACGAACAGCTCGATATTGGCCTTGCCGTGGTCGCAAAAAATATCAACCAACTATTGCTGCAAGTACAAAATGCAATCAGTAATAATGATATCGCCCAACAAGATTTACAGAACCTGCAAAGTAGCCTTGAAACAGAAGTACAAAACCGTACTTTAGCGCTTGAAAAAGCAAGTCAAAGAGCTGAACAAGCAAGCGAAGCAAAAACAACTTTTTTAGCGACTATGAGTCATGAAATACGCACGCCAATGAATGGCGTTATTGGCACGATAGATTTATTGAGACAAACCGAGCTCAATGGTGCTCAGCATCGCTTAAGTACTATTATTCGTGAATCAGCCTTTTCATTATTGGGGATTTTGGATGATATTCTGGATTTCTCAAAAATTGAAGCCGGTAAACTCAATATAGATACAATTCCTTTTTCAGTGTCAGATACCATAGAGGAAGTTGCCAGAGTATTGTCATCGGTAGCTAAAAAACGCCAATTAGAGTTAGAACTTGCCATAGCTCCTGATATCCCGATTAACTTAATAGGTGATACGGTACGTGTTCGCCAAGTACTTTATAATTTATGCAGTAATGCAATTAAATTTACCAGCAGCAATGACGACCGTATAGGCTATGTGCGTATTTCAGTAGAAGTCGCACAAAATACCGCGGATCACTTCACCTTGCGTTTTACGGTAAGTGATAACGGTAAAGGCATGAACCAAGCCCAGCTTCGAGAAATATTTAATCCATTTATTCAAGCTGAAGGCTCTATTACCCGAGAATACGGTGGTACAGGTCTAGGTTTATCAATTTGTAAAAGTTTAACTGAGCTAATGCTGGGCTCAATAAATGTGACTAGTAACGTTGGGATTGGTAGTGATTTTGTAGTGGAGCTGCCATTTAGTACTGAAAACAATATTAAATACGCCCATAAAAATGCATTAAAAGATCACCGCGTTGTGTTGGTTACTGAGCACCAAACCAGAAAGCAAACCATAAATCGTTACTTATCATTTATGGGCGCTAAAACAATTACAGTACAAACGGTAGCAGAAGTGGAACAACATCAAGACACTCGCGGTATTATTTGGGTGCTTGATGGTGTTGATACTATGGATAATATTAATTACTTATTACGTCGTTTACTGTATACCCTTGAAGATAATAACCAGCAGGTCGTGGTACTTAGTAAGTTAGATGAAACCGCGATCAATCATCAAAACATTTTTTATCTCAACGCAGCGCCGTTATGTAAGTCAAACTTTATGATGTCGTTGTTAGTTGCAGCAGGGCTTCACACACCAAGACAAGTTAAGCCGGTTAAAACCCTTAATAATTATTTAAATATTGAACAAGCTCGTGATGAGAACAAACTCGTGTTACTCGTTGAAGACAATGTTTTAAATCAGCAAGTACTCACCGATCAATTGCATTTACTAGGGTTTGGTGTAGAGGTTGCTGAAAACGGCGAAGAAGGCTTAAAAATGTGGCAAAGCGGTCATTACCCATTAATTTTAACTGACTTACACATGCCTAAAATGTCTGGTTATGACATGGTTGAAAAAATCCGCGATGAAGCCGCACAACTTGAAGACATCAACGCCCAACCTTATATCATCGCCGTAACCGCGAATGCTCTAAAAGGTGAAAAAGAGCGCTGTTTAAACGCTGGAATTAATGATTTTATTACCAAACCAGTTGAATTAAACACCCTAGAGGCAACGCTCAATAGTTGGAGTAATATAAGTAAGCAAGGAGCTATCGCAGCTACACAAAATAAACCGACTACACCTATTAACCTTGAGATGCTTGCCAAATACATCAACCATGACGAAGCAAAGCAATTACGTTTCTTTAAAATGTATTTAGAGCAAAGCCATACTTTAACTAAAGAAATTAATACCGGTGTAATGACCGCCGATAATGAAAAAATTATCTCCGCGTGTCACCAATTAAAATCAATATCGAAAACCATTGGCGCCGAAAAAGTCGCGGAACTTGCCACTGATTTTGAAAGTCATTGTAAAGAGCAAGACCTAACCAGTGATCAATTAATTGAACTACGCGATAATTTAGAAATTGAATATTCTCGTGTTGCGCAATATTTAAAAGAGCAAGTACGTAATGCTCAAGAGCAAGATGATACGATTTAATTTAAGCAATAAAAAAGGGCTTTAAAAGCCCTTTCTTGCTATAGAAAATCATTTTTCTGGCGGGCGATAGCCTTCGATTTCGACCTCTTTACCTTCAAATAAAAAGCCAATCATCTGTTGCTCTAAAAAAGTGCGATGTTCAGGATCCATCATATTCAAATGCTTCTCATTGATCAGCATAGTTTGCTTGTGCTGCCACTGTGCAAATGCTTCTTTAGAAATATTATTAAAAATCTTTTCACCCAATTCACCAGGGTAAAGCTGATAGCCTAAGCCTTCGGCTTCTTTTTGTAACTTCTGACAAAACACTGTACGTGCCATAATTGATCTCTACTTAATATTCGTTTAAGACTTAGCCCTAGTGTAAACCATTGTGGCAATTTGTTTAACTAGCTTTTTAGTTGGTGCGGCTAAACCGACCTCTATTGACTGATCAAGTGGGTACCATACCAGCTGCCGCTCATTTACTACATCTGGTATGTTACTCAGTTTTAATACATGAGGATTAATTGTTAATTCAAAATGCGAAAATACATGGCTAAAAGGGTCCATAGCATCGGTTGTAACAGCAAGCCCTTGCTGAGCTAAAAATGCGTCTAACTGGGCTTTTTGCTCAAACTCAAAAAAGCTAAATAATCCGCCCCATATTCCTGAGTTAGGCCTTTTTTCCATCAAAACTTGCTCATCACATTGCACAATTAGTTGATGACACACTTTTTTAGGCACTGTTTTTTTAGGTTTTGAGTGAGGAAACTGTTTTACTGCATCGTTGTTAAATGCCCCGCAACGCGAGTTTAACGGACATGCTTGGCAATCAAACTGACTGCGCGAACAAAGGCTTGCGCCTAAATCCATCATCGCTTGATTAAACTCCGTAACGTTTTCTTTTGGGGTGAGTTGCTCAGTTAATTGCCACAGTTGGTTTTCAACTTTTTTAACCCCATACCAACCTTCAACCATAAAATAACGCGCCAGTACCCGCTTTACATTACCATCTAATATTGGGTGATGTTGCCCAAGCGACAGTGATAGCACCGCCCCAGCTGTTGAACGCCCGATGCCAGGCAGCGCGACTACTTCATCTAATGTGGTTGGAAATTCACCATGGTATTGATCGCGGACTATTTTCGCGGTTTTATGCAGGTTACGAGCACGCGCGTAATAACCCAGCCCAGTCCAATGATGCAGCACCTGATCTTCATCAGCATTTGCTAAAGCAATAATATCTGGAAAACTTGCCATAAACTTTTCAAAATATGGAATAACAGTCACAACTTGAGTTTGTTGCAACATTACTTCCGATACCCAGACTTTGTATGGTGTTTTATTTAGCTGCCAAGGTAAAGTTTTACGTCCATGTAGGTGATACCAATCGACAACTTGCTGAGAAAACCAGTTTGCTTCACTGTTGTTTAACTTCAAAATTACTACTTTTTATACTCGACCCTTGATGGCGCTCAGTCTATTGCAGTTAATAAAAAGGTCAAGTACTTGTGATCAAGCCCTTGGTCAGGGATAATACGCCACCATTTTAAGACATGTTGTTTTCATCAGGCCAAAATATATGAGTGATTCAAGTAACGATAACCTTGAGCAAGCAAAGCAAGAAGGTAAATATATTCGTACAATTCGCAGCTTTGTTAAACGCGAAGGTCGTTTAACCAAAGGACAAGCTGCTGCAATTGAAAAATGCTGGCCAACCATGGGCCTTGAGCACCAAAATGGCATGCTTGATTTAGCGCAAGTATTTGGCAATGACAACGACGTTGTTTTAGAAATTGGTTTTGGTATGGGTAAATCATTAGTCGAAATGGCTAAGAATGCTCCGCATCTTAACTTTATCGGTATTGAAGTTCACCGCCCTGGTGTTGGTGCCTGCTTAATGGATGCCGACGAAGCGGGTATTAGCAACTTACGTATTTTTGAACATGATGCGGTTGAAGTATTTGCTGATTGTATTGCCGAGGGTAGCATTACCACAGTGCAATTATTCTTCCCTGATCCATGGCATAAAAAACGTCACCATAAGCGTCGTATTGTACAAGCTGCGTTTGTTGAAAGCCTACGTAGTAAATTAAAAATTGGTGGCGTATTCCATATGGCCACTGATTGGGAAAACTACGCAGAGCACATGCTTGAAGTGATGCAAACTGCACAACACTTTACAAACCAATCACAAACAAATGACTATGTACCACGCCCAGCTTTACGTCCATTGACGAAGTTTGAGCAACGTGGCCACCGTTTAGGTCATGGTGTTTGGGATTTAATGTTTGAACGCATTAGCTAATTAAATTAATTAATCAAAGGCAAAGCCATTTATGAGCGCATTAACCAACCCTAGTTCACTGTTACTTCGTAATAGCGAAAACCTCAAGGCAGACTCTATTTTGGTGGTTAATTTTGTCCAAGATGGCTTTTTGTCACAGTTGCAACAGCTAAATCCAAACAGCAAAATTAGCGCTTTTAGCTACAACCATGCTAATGGTGAATTTGCAAAAAACATCAAAGGTATTGATGTTTGCGTAAGCCACGAAATAACTGCAAAACATTTTGATTTAGTTATCTATTATTATCCTAAAGCCAAGCCTGAAGCGCTAATGACGCTAGATAATATCCGTGCAGTTATTAATCCAGATGCAGAACTATTGGTGGTCGGTGAAAATAAAAGCGGCGTAAAATCAATTGAAAAGCAATTTAGCAGTCACTGCGAATACAGTAATAAAATTGACAGTGCCCGCCATTGTGCTTTGTATTTATTTACAGAAATAGCTAGCTTAGCTGAGTTTGTGATCACTCGTTACCACAAACAATTTAATGTAGATGTGGCAGGCGTGAGTTTTAACGCGATTAGCATACCTGGGGTATTTAACCATGGTGAGCTTGATGGCGGTACTAAAATACTACTTGAAAATGCACCAACAATTAAATCGGGGAAGGTACTGGATTTTGGCTGTGGCGCAGGCTTAATTGCAACCTTCTTAGGCTTGAAAAATCCAGCACTGAGCTTTACCTGTACAGATGTAAGTGCCCTTGCCGCTTATGCAACCGAACAAACATTAGCGCTTAACGGTGTAAACGGTAGCGCTTTACTAAGTGATGGATTAGCAAATGTAACTGGCAAGTTTGAACTCATTATTTCAAATCCACCGTTTCATACTGGTATTGCTACTGATTATACTGTGGCAGAACAATTTTTAAGTGGCGCTAAACAGCACTTAACCAAGCAAGGTAAATTAACGATTGTTGCAAACTGTTTCTTAAAATACCCACCTATTTTAGAGGCCCAGTTTGGCACTTACCAAACAGTGCATAAAACCAATAAGTTTTCGGTATATAGCAGCTAACTGCGACCCCACTTCGATACTGTAACACTTCAATAAAGCTGCCAAAAAATAAAATAGGCAGCTTTTCAACAAACTTCGGATATTTTTTAGTTACTTTGATAGGTCTTTGCTAGACTTACGGTAATTCTATCAAAATTATATAATTCGGCCTTCATCACAATAATGCCTAAATCAACATCGCAAACAAGTATTCGTAAAGCTCTGATCAGCGCAGTTATGCTTGTTACAGCCTTGTGTTTATCATTATCTATTTCTATATCTACTTATCTTGATGTCAAAGAACAAAAACTATTGATCGTCAACAAGCTCAATATCCTTGCAGAAATTATCGCCTTTAATGCACAAGTAAGTGTACTGTTTGATGATAGAAAAACCGAAGAGCAACGCCTTAAATCTTTTGAAAAAATTCCACTTATTAAAAATATACATATCTACACAATCGATGAAATATCAAATAAAGCGGTATTTTTTACCAGTTTCAATGCACGAAAAACGCCACCAGTACCACTTCGGGTTGATAGCATTGAACAACTAAAGCAGCCTAAGATCACAGAAGACTCTATAGAATTAATCAAGCCAATCATGTACGAAGGCAATATTAAAGGGTATGTGTATATTCGTGGTGGCTTAGAGCGCCTTAACGACTATATAAACAAAAAAATTCTCATCGATATTCTTTTAACGTTATTCGTTTTAGTACTGGTTTACTTTGTGGCAAGGCGCATTCAAAAACGCATTGCCGATCCAATCGACCAATTAAGCAGATTACTGCAAGATGTCTCGAAAAATCATAATTACAACGCCCGAGCCGCAAAAACAAATATCACCGAAATAAATATGCTTTCGAATAGCTTAAACATCATGTTAACTCGTACTCAAAACCAAATCGAACGACATAAAAATGATAAGCAAGAAATTAAACAGCTAAACCAAAGTTTAGAAGAGAAAGTAAATCAACGTACCATCGCGCTCAGGGAGGCCAATCAAGAGTTACTAACGACTCTGGAACGAATGCATCAATACCAAAACCAAATTGTTGAAAGTGAAAAAATGGCCTCTTTAGGGCAAATGGTTGCCGGTGTTGCCCATGAGGTAAATACCCCAATTGGTTTGGGGATCACCGGCTCTACCCTACTGCGAGATAAACTGGCAGAAATAAGCCAAGGGTTCGAGCAAAAAACCTTAACCTCAAGTCAATTGAAACGCTTTATCGATAATGGCATAGAAAATTTAGACCTTATCTATCGAAATTTAAATCGCGCAGCTGAGCTGGTTTCCAGCTTTAAAAAAGTAGCCGTTAACCAAGATGGTGAGCTCAATTCGCTGGTTAATATGCATGATCTGATCAGCAATGTAATGCTTTCTATGCGCACTGATTTACTAGAAAAAGCTCCCAACGTCGTTATTCACTGTTCATCGCAATTGATGTTCGAAACTAAAGTCGGTCCGCTACAACAAGTCCTACAGCAATTATTAAGTAATTCTGTAATTCATGGCTTTCGAGATAATCAAAATAATGAAATCGAAATCACTGTTGAACGTAACGAGAGTAGTCTGATCATTAACTATTATGATAATGGTATTGGCGTTGATAAAAGTATTAAGAAACGTATTTTTGATCCCTTTGTTACCACTAAACGTGGCGAAGGAGGCAGTGGCTTAGGTATGCATTTAGTTTACAATTTAGTCACACAAGCCTTAGGTGGCAGTGTTTATTTTGATGATCAAAGCTCAAAAGGAACCCGTTTTATTATTACCTTGCCGTTGACTGAGGCAAATAAAATATGAAACTAAGCGGTTTGTTTTTAACTCTGATGATCGTTTTTCCCGCGTTTTTACAGGCTAAATCACCAGAGCAAGTTAAGTCTGCATTTTTATTTCAGATTGCAAAGTTCATCGAGTTCCCTCAAGTTAACAATAATCAGGCCGTGAATTTTTGTTTTTATAACATTGAACATGGCGTTGGTGAGTTACTAAAGAGTAATTCGAGCCTTGAAATTAACAATATACCGATTGAAACTGTATTAATTGGTAAAAATCAGCAAATTTCTGAACTTTCTCGCTTTTGTGATATCACATACATTGATGAAACAATGGAAGATGATATAATTCCACTTTGGATCGATACCATTTCATTAAATACCTTAACAGTTGGTGAGAGTATTAATTTTTTAGAAAAAGGTGGCATTGTTTCTTTGGTCCAAGAAGGGAATAAAATCCGACTGTATATCAATAGACAGCAGTTGTTGCGCAGTAATTTTAAAGTGCAATCTCGGTTATTAGCTGTTTCTAAATTTCATCCGAATTGATTTTACTTGTTAACAATTGGATATACTCCTATAATCACTAGTATTCGGTTTTATAATACAATACCGAATTAATTGTAAATAAAATATTCCGAAAAAGGTTAATTAATAATGCAAACGCCAGTCATTCTGATTGTAGAGGATGAAGACGTAACTCGACTAAACCTCGTTAGTTTATTTGAAGCTGAAGGTTACAAAGTTATTGAAGCCATTGATGGCGATGACATGCATGACAAGCTTACAAATAATGATGATGTGAACCTTGTAGTTATGGACATCAACCTGCCAGGCAAAAACGGGCTAATTTTAGCACGTGAATTACGTCAAAAGCGTAACGTTGGACTTATTTTCCTAACCGGTCGTGATAATGATGTAGACCGTATTTTAGGCCTTGAAATTGGTGCGGACGATTATATTACTAAACCGTTCAATCCTCGTGAATTAACTATTCGTGCTCGTAACTTGCTTTCTCGTACTGCTCTTGGCGGTGAAGAATCAAGCCTTGAAACAAATGGTGTGATCACATTCAATGGCTGGGAACTTGACGAAAATAGCCGCTGTTTAACATCACCAAATGGTGACGCTAAACGCTTACCTAAAGGTGAATACAGAGCGCTACGTTTAATGCTTGACTCTCCGGGCCGTATTTTTAGCCGTGAGCAATTAATCAAGCATATGACTGGTCGTGAACTTCGTGCAAATGACCGTACAGTTGACGTAACGATCCGTCGTATCAGAAAGCATTTTGAAAGTGATAACAGCACATCTGAGCTGATCAGCACCATCCATGGTGAAGGTTATCGTTTCATTGGTAAAATTGATAGTTAATATATTTTTTATCAAATACCCGCAGCATTAACGTTCTAACTGTTGTAAGAATAAATGAAGGGCCTGTTGCCCTTCATTTATTTTATCTGCCAATATTGTTAACCAGCTTTGTAATTCTTCATCACTTTCATCTATCGCCCCGTGTTCCATCTTTTTAGCATGTAATTGCACATCATTTAAGCCAACAGATCCTGCTGCGCCTTTAAGCTTATGTGCAACAGACTTATACTCTTCACGGTCACCAGCTGCTAATGACGTTGCTAACTCTTGTTGATACTGCGGATTGAGCTTTGCAAATAAACTGCTACTGCGTTTAAATATGACTATGCCCATAGAATTAACAAAGTCTTCTATGGTTTCAACATCCAATAAATCAATATTGATATTAGCACTGGCTTCTTTACTGACCGTCAAACGTGCCTCATCACATTGTTGTTGCTGTTTAATATCAAATAGTTCTGCCAACATTTTATCAAGCTTAGTGGTATTAATTGGCTTAGCTAAAGCGCCTTGGATTGAGATCCCTTGCAGCTCTTCTTCAGCGCTGCGCACATTGGCCGTCAGTGCGACAATAGGTAACTTGTCGAAATGACTATCGGCGCGGATCTGACGAGCGACTTCATCACCATTTATATCGGGTAGTTGCATATCAAGTAACACAAGATCAAGATCATCTTCAGTTTCAACAAACGACAGCGCATCTTCACCTGTTTCAGCCCAGATAACTTCATGACCACGTTGTTCAAGTAAGTTCGTGGCGATTTCAGCATTCAGCGGCACATCTTCAACCAGTAAAATATTTAAACTACGGCCAACGTAACTGTGCTCAGCAGGTGCAATACAAAGCGACAAGGGTATTTCCACCACAAAACAACTGCCTTCCCCTTCGGTACTGCTGACATGTAATTGTCCTTGCATGGCAGTGACCAGCGCTTTAGTCACCGCTAAACCAATACCTGATCCAATCGCGTTAGTGCCGTTTAAATCTGGAGCTTTATAATACATATCAAAAATACGATGCAACTGCTGTTGCGGAATGCCCTGTCCGGTGTCGGTGACTTTCATAACCAACCATGTACCATCCGCTCGATTTTCCCGAGCACACGCTAATTGCACTTTACCTTGCTGGGTAAATTTCACGGCATTATTAATTAAATTCCATACCACTTGGCGTAATCGTGTTGGATCTAATTGTGCGTAAATATCCAACATACCTTTGCGTTTAATTTCAAACTCTAAGCCTTTTTGTTCAGCAATCAATCCGGCAAAGTTAACTACATCATTTATAAAGTCAGATACATTGATAGAATCAGTGACAATATCAAGTTGTTCACGGTCAATTTTATCTAGGTCGATAATATCGTTAAATATATTGCCTAATGTTTCGGCACTTGAAAATACCGTGTTACACCAGCTGCGTTGCTGCTTATCAAGATCGGTGTCAAGCAGCATTCGGGTTAAACCAACAATGCCATTAAGTGGCGTGCGTAATTCATGGCTTAGGGTGGCAATAAATTTCCCTTTATCTTTATAGGCCGTTTCAAGTGCTTGGGCTGCTTCTTTACGACTCGTAATATCACGACCAAACGCTAATAAACCAATGTAGTCGCCGTCATCATTAATAAACGGCAGTTTACGCATTTCAAACCAACGGTTTTCATTACCCACAGGGTATTCAACATCAAGCGTTAATGCTGCGTGAGTTTTTTCGACTTTGTTATCAGTTAATAAAACTTCTGGTAAGTATTGCGTTGGGTAAATTTCCTCTGCAGTTTTGCCGATTAACTCACTACTTGGCTTACCGATAACTTCTTCAAACATTTTATTACAACCGGCAAACACCCCATTATTATCGCGGTAATAGAATAAATCAGGGGATGAATCGACAATTGAACGCAGTAACATGCCTTGTTGCGCAAGTTCTTGTTGGGTTTTCTTACGCTCGACAATTTCTCGCCTGAGTTCTTCAATTGCTCGATGTTTGGCATGAAAGGCCATTTTACGTTCATCGATTTCAACATTAAGGCGATTAATATTATCTTTTAATGTTTGGTTTAATAACTTTTCTTGCTTGGTGGCACTGTCCAAATACGCGTAGGAAGCATCTAGCTGACGTATTGAATTGATCAACACACTGATAATTATAGGCGAGACTACGGCTGTAAAAAACATCACGGCAAGTACATCAACGAGCGTTACCTCGCCTACTGCTACATAATAAAACATACATGATAATATTAGTGCCAGCACTAATAGTAATGCATAACAAATAGTTGCGGTTTTGAATTCACCGAATCGAGTAATTAAACTAGAAAGTATTCGAGCCCACGGACTCAAAGAGGAATCGATCATATATAAATCTGTCTCTTAACTATACATTTAAGTATATAAAAAATCAGCTGACTACACAGCTACAAAAAAACCACTAGTGCTATGATTTTAGCATTTTTGCATTAACTATTTTCATGTTCCGCGACGAAAACAGAAAATTTTCATCTACCACGTATTTTTGAATTATTTCGTGTAAAATACCGCGCTTTACAATTGTCAATTACGAGATTTTTCATGCAAAGCAACATGCCCGATATAGCAGATACGGCTCCCGCCTTACAAACAGGTAAATTAGACTGGGTTGGTATGGCTGATATTGAACTGCCTTTTATATTCGAATCTCGTGATCTTGCGCCTATTCATGTCAACGCTAAAGCCCGTGCTTTTGTAAACCTACATAAAGAAGACGCCAAAGGCATTCATATGTCACGGTTATTTTTAGCACTCGATACCTTATCAACTGAGCAACACGTTAATCCAAAAACGATTGCCCAAGCGCTAGACAGCTTTATTTCCAGCCATGAAGGGCTATCTGATCAAGCTAAAATAGAGTTTAAATTTGAGTTGCCGCTGCGCAGAAAGTCGCTTTTAAGTGGTAAGGCGGGCTGGAAAAGTTACCCTTTAACCATAGAGGCAAAAATTGACCGCGGCGTACTGAGTTTTGAATTAAGCCTTGATGTAACTTATTCATCGACTTGCCCTTGCTCTGCTGCATTAGCACGTCAGCTTATTCAACAAGCGTTTGCTGAACAGTTTAATGGCCAAGCACTAAACCATGAACAAGTACTCAACTGGCTTGGTAGTACTGACGGCATTGTTGCGACTCCCCACTCACAACGCTCTATCGCCAATGTAAAAGTTAAGCTTGACAGTAATATCACCGAATTTGATATTTTAAGTTTGATCAACACACTAGAAAATGAGCTGAAAACCCCAGTTCAAGCCGCGGTTAAGCGCGAAGATGAGCAAGAATTTGCGCGTTTAAATGGCCAGAACTTAATGTTCTGCGAAGACGCGGCGCGTAAAATCAAAGCCATCTTAGAAGAAGCTCAATACGCTGATTACTGGTTGCAAATAAACCATTATGAATCACTGCATGCCCATGATGCCGTGGCGATTGCCGTTAAAGGAATTGACGACGGATACCAGCCTTAAATAAAGTGTAACTCCACAAAAATTGGGCACGTAAATTGCTATTAAAATTACAGTGTCAATTTGTTGTTGTGGAGTTACCGTATGGAATTCGCTTTATTATCAATTTTAGTATTAGTAGTTGGGGCATCTGTTGTTGCGTCAAAGTTTACCGACGATGGCGGAAATCCTTACCCATTCACGCGTAAAAGCAGTGTTTTTACGCAAGTTGAAAGTTCTTTCCTTAATCTTTTAGAGCGTGCTGTAGGCGACCAGTATAAAATTGTTAGCCGCGTGAAGTTAATCGATGTCATTGATTGTAAAAAAGGTTTATCTCCTAAAGCGAAACGCGCAGCAATCGCAAAAGCCAAAAACAAACAGCTTGATTATGTATTAATCGACAAAGAAAAAATGACCATTGTGGCAGCCGTTGATTTAGTTAATAACGCCAACAAAGATGGCCATAAAGCACAACGTGATTGGTTTGTTAATGGCGCATTAGAAGCTGCTGGCATCCCGCATATCCGTATGAAAGTGAAGTCAGGTTATCGCCCATCAGAAGTACGTGATGCGATTATGTTTAAACTTGGTAAACCAGCGGCGGCAAGTATTCGCCCTACCCGCAACCGAGTTACAAAACCAGCAGTACTGTCACCTTCGCAGGCAAAAGCCCATTCCACAGCTTTAGCTGAAATATAAGTTTTCTTAAACGATAAAATGCGAGCTTTATAGGCTCGCATTTTTTGTTTTTTATCGCTAACTTCACGTATAATCTAAACATCTAATTCGAGGAATTTAAAATTATGAATGTTGGTATTATTGGCGCTATGGAGCCAGAAGTTAAAATTTTGCGTGAAACAATGCAAAATCCACAAGTTCTAACTAAAGCTGGTTTCACTTTTTATACCGGTGAGTTAGCTGGTAACACAGTGACTTTAGTGCAATCAGGTATCGGTAAAGTAGCCTCGAGTATTGCCACCACCTTATTGATTGATAATTTTCAGCCAGATTGCGTGATCAACACAGGCTCTGCCGGTGGTTTTGATCCATCACTGAGCGTAGGCGACGTGGTAATTTCATCAGAAGTACGTCATCACGATGTTGATGTAACCGCATTTGGTTATGAGATTGGTCAGGTGCCACAAATGCCAGCTGGTTTTGCCGCGCACCCTAAATTAATTGACGCCGCAGAACAAAGTATTGCCCAAATCGGCGATGTTAAAACCTTAGTCGGTTTAATTTGTACCGGTGATTCATTTATGTGTGACCCAGTGCGTATTGATAAAGCCCGTGCTGACTTTCCCACTATGTTAGCTGTAGAAATGGAAGGCGCAGCTATTGCACAAGCTTGCTTTACTTTAGAGACACCGTTTGTAGTGATCCGCTCAATGTCTGATATTGCAGGTAAAGAATCACCACAGTCGTTTGAAGAATACCTAGAAACCGCCTCAGTTAATTCATCAAAAATGGTGGTCGCATTACTAGAAAAGCTGACAACGGTAACGCTATAAGGTGTTACCCAATTTAGTTCAGCAACATGTGGACTTTATTGTATTTATATTAGCGCTCCTTGCTGAGCGCTTTTTGCCTTTGGTAAGCTGGTATCACCCAAATACATTTTTAACTGCGGTATTTAGAGCACTTGGCAAACGCGTTTTTCGCAAGAGTGAACCTGCCAGTTACCAGTATTTATCCTCTTCGCTGTGTTTCAGTTTAGTCATTTTAGTGATCATGACCTTAGTGATTTTACTGCTTGAATTTGCCTATTACCCAGAACTGTTAGCCGGATTAATCCTTTATTTAAGCCTTGAATGGCGAAGTGTAGAAAGCAAAGCACTGCGCATTGCACGACTCGTTAAACAAAATCAAAAGTCTACAGCCCGAGAGTTATTAAAACCGCTACTTGCTCGCCAAGTTGATAAATTATCCAGCCCTGGGATTTGCAAAGCCATTATGGAAACGCTGATCTTAAGAGTTGCCCGTCATTACTTTAGCGTGATTTTCTTTTATCTACTCTTTGGTCCTATGGCTGCACTGGCTTATCGCTTACTGACTTTGATCCACCAAGCTTGGCGCAAAGATATGTTGCCTAATAGCCCATTTTTAAAATCACTTAGTTGGCTATTATATATTCTTGAATGGTTCCCTACGCGGATATTGGCGCTGACTGTTGCAGCAAGTAAAGCCAGTAAATTGAGCATTCATTATATCAAGCATTATGGACGGCACTTTTATCAAACAAATAGTGGCTGGTTATTAAGTTGTTGTTCCGCCTCTGTTGGTGTGCAATTAGGCGGCCCTGCGATATACCAAGGTACTCGATTTGATAAAATGCGTATTGGCACCGAACGTTTACCACAGGCTGATGATATTGCTGTATTGATAAATCGGCTCAATCAAGCGCGTGGCTTTTGGTTGCTGGTTATATTTGGCATAGAAATAATTAAAATAATGTTGTAGATCACAGATAGTAAAAAACCAGCCGGAGCTGGTTTTTGTTACTTAAATATCTAACTGAATTTTCATTCTTTACCTATTAAGCACAGGTAATATTTGCAAACTTACGCTTACCGACTTGATAAATAGCCGTCGTGCCCTTTGCAATTTCAAGCTTAGTATCAGTGACCTTTTCTTCGCCATTGATTTTAACTGCGCCTTGTTTGATCATTCGCATCGCTTCTGAAGTACTTGCCACTAACCCTGCTTCTTTAAGCAAGTTAGTAATAAATACGGTATCTTCATCAATCGTTACTGTCATATCTGGGATATCATCAGGTAAGGCATTTTTTTGAAAACGTTTAATAAAATCTTCATGCGCACCAACAGCCGCTGCATCGCTGTGAAAACGAGCAATCATTTCTTTTGCTAAATCGATTTTAATATCACGCGGGTTAGTACCTTGTGCTACTTTATCTTTCAGCGCAGCAATTTCGTCAATTGATAAGCTACTTAGCAAATCATAATAACGCCACATCAGCTCATCACTAATCGACATGATTTTACCAAACATATCGTTCGGTGCATCAGTAATACCAATGTAGTTACCTAATGACTTAGACATTTTTTGCACACCGTCTGTACCTTCTAATAAAGGCATCATTAATACGGTTTGTGGTTTTTGTCCTTCGTCTTTTTGCAGCTCACGGCCCATTAATAGGTTAAAACGTTGATCAGTACCACCGAGCTCAACATCAGCTTCAAGCGCCACTGAGTCCCAGCCTTGCACTAATGGATACAAAAACTCATGAATCGCAATTGATTGCCCGCCAGCATAACGCTTTTTAAAATCATCACGTTCTAGCATACGAGCAACAGTTTGTCGTGCTGCTAACTTGATCATACCTGCAGCGCCTAAATTCTCCATCCACGTGGAATTAAAGGCAACTGTGGTCTTAGCCGGATCAAGAATTTTAAATACTTGTTCTTTATATGTTTCAGCGTTAGCTAATACATCATCACGGGTAAGTGGTTTACGGGTTACATTTTTGCCCGTTGGGTCACCTATCATGCCGGTAAAATCACCAATTAAGAAAATCACTTCATGACCTAAGTCTTGGAAGGTTTTCATTTTATTAATTAGCACTGTATGGCCTAAGTGCAAATCTGGCGCAGTTGGATCAAAACCCGCCTTGATCTTTAGCTTTTTACCAGACTTTAGCTTCTCAACTAGCTCGTCTTCAATTAGTATTTCTTCGGCACCGCGTTTTATCTCTGCTAGAGCGGTTTGTAAATCCACTGTGTATTACTCCAAAAAATTCAGTCAATCTGGTGATTCTAGCGTAAATCAGCGCCAGTTTAAATCTACAAAACACTGGTATTAACGCTTTATTAAGTATATCCTGCAATATTAGTGATTAATTATCTTGACAGCAGGAAAAGGCACGTTATGGTTCGCGTTGTGCATAAACTCCCAAAAAAACACAAATTGCTTATTCTAGGCTTAGTTTCTGCGATTGCTGCTTTAACACTCATCCCTTCAGAAAAAGCAACGGCCTCTAGAGACAATAGTGCAGATGCGCTAGAAATTGGCAAACGTTACGAATTACAAATTAAAGTTGATGACGTTGAGAAATTAACTGAATTAAATTCGCAACAAGACGCAGCAAAATTACCAGAATATGATCTAGTCGATTTTGAAGTAAAGAACGGTGACAATTTAGCACTTATCTTCAAGCGCGCTGGTTTTGACGCGCAAACCGTGCATAAATTACTTAACACCAATGCAGAAACCCGCAAACTAACTAAAATTCACCCTGGTGAAATACTTAGTTTTGCCACCGCTAAAGATGGCTCTTTAGCGCAATTACGTTATGTGATCTCAAAAACAGATACCTTGTTTGTAACCTTAAATGACGAAGGTAACTACGATACATCAATCGATAGCAAAGAAATCGAAACTCTCACGAAATCCACAGGTGGTGAAATAACCAATAGCTTTTGGACCTCAGGTATTGCTGCTGGCTTAACCGAGCGGCAAATAATGAACTTTGCTGATATTTTTGGTTGGGATGTGGATTTTGCTAACGATATTCGTAAAGGCGATCAGTTTGGCTTAATTTACGAATCACATTATGTTGATGGTGAATTTATTGGCACGGGTAAAATTATTGCCGCCGAGTTTATAAATCAGGGCCAACGTTATGCGGCAATACGCCACAGCGATGATACCTTTTATACACCTGAAGGGCGCAGCATGAAAAAAGCATTCTTACGTGCTCCGGTTAACTTTAAGTATATTAGCTCAAGCTTTAACCCACGTCGCTTGCACCCAGTAACTAAAACCGTAAAACCACATAACGGTATTGATTACGCGGCGCGCACAGGAACGCCCGTTGTTGCATCGGGTAATGGTAAAGTAATTAAATCAGGTTACAGTAAGTATAACGGTAACTATGTATTTATTAGCCACGGCACTCAGTACGTCACTAAGTACTTACACTTAAATAAACGTGCAGTTAAAACAGGCCAAAAAGTTAAACAGGGCCAAAAAATTGGTACGGTAGGCGCTACCGGCCGAGTAACCGGTGCACACTTGCACTATGAGTTTTTGGTTAACGGCGTGCATCGTAATCCTAAAACAGTTCAGTTACCAAAGTCAGAGCCGTTACCACGTGACGAACTTGCTAAGTTTAAACCAATTGCAGACACTTTCTTAGCACAGCTAGAGCGCAACAGAGAACTACAACTCGCGCTTAAATAAAGCGGTCAGCGGTCAGCGGCCAGCGGCCAGCGGCCAGCGGCCAGAAAATATAAAACCGTTGCTATGCAAATAGCAACGGTTTTTGTTAAGCTATCAGTCATTAGGTTGTGACCGAATTTACCGAACTTTCTCACCCAATAATACATGCCAGAGCAGGCTTCCAGACCAATAATACACAGTGATAATTTAGCTATATCTGCTAACAGATTGTTTAAATTCGAGAAAACACGGTTAGCTTTTACTCCTTCGTCGCTGATTTTGGCTAGCAATTTTTGCCTCTTAATGAGGTTATTTTTCTAATGGTCGTCGTAATGCCCACCAATGGCAAAAATATATATGCACTCATCATCAAACTTATAAATTAACCGATCTTTTTGCGATATACGCTTTGACCATAATCCTGATAAATTGTGCTTTAAAGGCTCTGGTTTACCTAAGCCTTTACTTGGATCTGAGCGCATCATTTCTTTTAGTATTTTACATAATGCTGTATGCAACTTTTTATCTTTCTCTCGTAGTTGCTCATAGGTGAACCAAGTTTTACCCTCAAAGGTTAATGATCTCATCTAGCTGCTCTTGTGTGGGTTTATAACCTGACCTAGTTGTGTGAGTTTTCATTGAGTCAGCGATTTGTTGCATTAAACTACTACTCTGTAAAACATGTAAAGTTTCCTGCTCTCGTTCCCAGTCATCGGCACTCATAACTATAAATGCATCTCCTGAACGCCGTGTAACCTTTATTGGCTCATGGTCACTAACAGTTTGCTCTACGTATGTTTTTAAGTTTTCTCTAAATTGATTTACGCTGATGCTATCCATAATTAAACCTCAATAATGTACGGTAATGTCGTACATTATAATAAAAAAAATATATCAAGTCACTTTAAAGGACAAATAACAGGCAATAAAGAACGAGTAAATTGACTTTATTAATAATCCATTTAAAAGGCTTTGCCCAAAGTGCAGAAATAAAAATATCCGATAATGCAGTGCATTGATGTTGTCTGAAAGGGTATTTTTTCGTTGGCTTTCACGGTACTCAACCACAACCTACACAGCCAATTTTAACGCCGAGCTTATCACTTACAACTTAAGGCTTACCGCTCCTAGCAGCCCTGAACCTGACGGCTGACGGCTGCACTCTATCGCACCAACACATAAATCAATTGCACAACCAATGAAATCATCACCAACGGCCAGATGTATTTGGCGTATTTAGTCGCGCCGTCTAGGCCCATTTTAGACTGGTACTTTTCAAGTAATGGCACCAGAATAATCAGTGCGACAAACAGTGAAATTAAAATCACGAAAATATTCATACCATTCCTTATTTATTGAATATCTATCGAGTATACCCAAAAAGCAGGCAAAAAAAAGCGCAGTAAATACTGCGCTAGTCGGTTGGAAGTAAAAAGTTACCTAACCATACTCAAGCTTGTTGAGTATGCTGTAATGATGTGTTTAACCTACCAGGGCTAACAAGATACCAGCAGCTACAGCGCTACCAAGTACACCCGCAACGTTTGGCCCCATTGCATGCATTAACAAGAAGTTATGCGGATTGCTTTCAAGACCCACTTTATTAACTACGCGTGCAGCCATTGGTACAGCGGACACACCAGCCGCACCGATGAGTGGATTGATTGGTGATTTAGAGAACTTATTCATGCCTTTTGCCATAAATACACCTGAAGCTGTACCGATTGCAAAAGCCAAGGCGCCGAGCACCAAAATACCAATCGTCTCTACCGTTAAAAACTTATCAGCAGCGAGTTTTGAACCTACAGCTAGACCTAAAAATATAGTGGTGATATTAATGATCTCGTTTTGCGCACTGTTACTTAAACGATCAACCACGCCTGATTCACGCATTAAGTTACCTAAGCAAAACATCCCAACTAACGGTGTCGCGGCTGGTAAAAATAGCATTGTTAACGTAAGTACTATAAGAGGGAAAATGATTTTTTCCTTTTTAGATACTGTACGTAACAGTGGCATTTTAATTTGCCGTTCTTCTGGTGTTGTTAATGCGCGCATGATCGGCGGCTGAATAATTGGCACCAATGCCATATATGAGTATGCAGCTACGGCGATAGCACCCAATAAATCTGGAGCAAGCTTTGAGGCTAAAAAGATTGCCGTTGGGCCATCAGCACCACCAATAATCGCAATTGCTGACGCATCTTGTAAGGAAAACTCAAAACCAGGTACGAAGTTCAGCAAAATTGCGCCAAACAAGGTTGCAAAAATACCAAACTGAGCCGCCGCGCCCAACAATAACATGCGAGGGTTTGCAATCAAGGCACTAAAATCAGTAAGTGCACCAACGCCCATAAATATCAACAGCGGAAACACGCCGGTATCGATACCAATATGATAAACGTAATACAGTAAACCACCGGGATCTGATAAGCCCGCTAAGGGGATATTTGTTAATATTGCCCCAAAGCCAATTGGTAATAATAGTAACGGCTCAAAGTTGCGCGCAATTGCCAGATACAACAGTCCTCCCCCCACAGCGATCATAATAAGTGCTGGGAATGTAAAATTAGCAATACCTGTTGCTTGCCAGAGGTTTAATAATGCTTCCATCCTCTGCGCTCCTAAGCTAGTGCAATCATAGCATCACCCGTTGCCACTGAATCACCTTCAGCAACGAGAATTTCAGCAATAGTACCTGTGTGTATTGCGCGAATTTCAGTTTCCATTTTCATCGCTTCCATGATGATCACTACATCGCCTTCATTCACCGTTTGCCCCGCTTTCACCTTAATTTTAAAGATATTACCTGCAAGTGGCGCGTTAAGAGTCTCGCCGGATGCAACTGACGCAGATTGTGGAATAAGTTCACTGTCTTTTAAGGTAACTTCTTTTAGCTCGCCACCTTGTGCAACCACAACATCATAAACTTTACCATCAACTTTTACGCTGTACTGCTCTGCTTTAACGGTATTGTTGTTACTCGGCTTATTGCTAACAGCTTGCTCTTTATTAGTAGATTCAGCACTTGGTGCAGCTTCAAAGGCATCTGGATTATTACGATTTTTAATGAACTTCAAACCAATTTGTGGGAATAACGCGTAGGTTAAAACATCATCGATTTGCTCATCAGCAAGTTCAAGACCTTGCTCTTGTGCCGCTTTTAATAGCTCAGCTTGTAGCGATTCAAGTTCTGGTTTTAATAGATCAGCAGGACGACAAGTGATCACCTCAGCGCCATCAAGTACCCGCTCTTGTAATTCTTTATTCATCGGCGCGGGAGTTACGCCATACTCACCTTTTAGCACTCCGGCGGTTTCTTTAGTGATAGTTTTATAACGCTCGCCCGTCAGTACGTTTAATACAGCTTGTGTACCAACAATTTGTGATGTTGGTGTAACTAGCGGTAAATAACCTAAGTCTTCACGTACACGTGGGATCTCAAGCAATACTTCATTCAATTTATCCGCAGCACCTTGCTCTTTAAGCTGATTTTCCATATTAGTTAGCATGCCACCTGGCACTTGTGCTAATAAAATACGGCCATCAACACCTTTTAAGCTGCCTTCAAACGCGGCATATTTTTTACGTACATCACGGAAATAAGCAGCAATTTCTTCGAGCTGATTTAAATCAAGTTCAGTATCGCGCTCCGTGCCTTCAACAATTGATACAATCGTCTCAGTTGCGCTGTGCCCGTAAGTCATACTCATTGATGAAATTGCGGTATCAAGCATATCAATGCCTGCATCAATCGCTTTTTGATATGTCGCGGTACTTAAACCCGTTGTCGCATGGCACTGCATAGCAATTGGGATAGAGACAGTTTCTTTTAATGCTTTGATCAGTTCTTCTGCAGCATAGGGTTTTAACAAGCCCGCCATGTCTTTGATACAAATTGAGTGACAACCTAACTCTTCAAGTTGTTTAGCAAGTGTTAGCCACATATCAAGCGTATGCACAGGACTTACTGTATATGAAATTGTTCCTTGTGCGTGCGCGCCCACTTTAATAGCAGCTTTAATTGCAGTTTCAAGGTTACGAACATCATTCATCGCATCAAAAATACGAAACACATCAACACCATTTTTGTGTGCACGCTCTACAAATTTTTCCACCACGTCATCTGCATAATGACGATAACCTAAAAGATTTTGACCACGTAATAACATTTGTTGCTTAGTATTTGGCATCGCTTTTTTAAGGGCGCGAATACGCTCCCAAGGATCTTCGCCTAAATAACGAATACATGAATCAAATGTCGCTCCACCCCATGACTCAATAGACCAGTAGCCCGCATCATCTAGTTTTTCTGCAATTGGTAGCATGTCATCTAAACGCATACGCGTTGCTAATAATGATTGATGCGCGTCTCTAAGTACTAATTCTGTTAATTTTAATTTGGCCACAAGTCACCCCTTATAGTTTTTGTTTATTTTTGTACTGAGCGATAGCTGCACTGATCGCAGCAATGTGTGCACTTGGTACACCAGGTGCTTTGATTGACGGTGTACGCATAGGCGTTGCAACCGACTGTTCAAAACGGCTCGCTAGTTTAGACATAATGATAATTGCTGAAATCAACAACGAAAGAAAAACGAAAACACCTACCATACCGGTGACCATTAAGTTTGCTGCTGTAGCTAGTAACTGACCTATATCCATGCTGCTCCCCTTGATTTTATTTACCCAACCTCATCACTAGGTAAAAAATCACTTTATTTAAATAATTATGCACCAATCATAACAAAGAAATAGACCAAGTCCAACACTTTGTAAATTGGTAAAACCAATTAATATAAAGCTAACATATCCTCAGTAAAGTTAACACTCTACATTTTGCTATAATTTCACGAAATATAGATGATAAAAATAGTGATTATAGCTATAAATTATAAGCGAAAGCCCAGCTCACTCTCTAAACACCTCGCAACGCCAGCGATTTTTAGTAGACACCAGCAGCAACGAACTAGATTAGATCAATTGGTCTTACCAAAAAAATTACTTTAAAGCTGATTTATACAGCTGGGAATAACTTACAGGTAAAGCTGTAAATTATTCCCAGCCCTTTCAGAAACACATCAGAGAAAAAACATTAACCCACTGATAGTAAAGAATTTATTTTATTGGCACGCAATTGGCATTATTTACTTCGAACAACTTAACAAACCAAGGAGACAACAATGTTACGCTGGACAATTACATTTTTAGTTATTGCACTTATTGCAGCAGTGTTAGGTTTTGGTGGTATCGCTGGTGCCGCAGCAGGAATTGCTAAGATTATCTTTTTTATCTTTATAATATTGTTAGTTATTTCACTTATTTCAGGCGCATTGCGTGGCAACGTCCCGAAGTGATCAATATCAAGGTCTAACATAATTAACAGAACATTATATTTTACAAGGAATTACATTATGAAATCGACAACATTAAAAACAGCCGTTATCGCCCTTTTCGCTAGTTTTTTTATCATGGGTTGTGAACCAGGCCCAGCAGAAAAAGCAGGTGAGAGCATCGACGAAGCCGCTACAGATGTGGGTAATAAAATCGAAGACACCTGTGAAGAAGTGAAAGAAGGCGTAAACGCCGAAGAAACTAACTGTTAAGCTAAACATCTAAAAAACGACTCAAATGAGTAATGCCGATCGTTTTAAGTAATTGACCGATCCTGAGCAGGCTTCATAATCGGTCTCAACATTGTTGAGGCCGATTTTTTATGACCGAATTTTCTAAAGAATTACAGATCACCGCTGAGTTTTGCCAAGAACATCACCTTAATGCTTTTGCTAAACATATTCCTCTAGAGTGGGTGGAAGAAGCCGTCAGACAAACTGGCAGAGCTTCTGTCCGTAAACGTCGGTTTCCAGCAGAGCAAGCTGTATGGTTAGTGTTAGGGATTGGTCTGTTAAGAGACCGTTCAATTCAAACTGTCTGTGATCGACTGGAACTCGCGTTCCCTGATTCCAAGGGCGAACTCCCTCCTTTAGCTACAAGTAGTATTATCAAGGGCAAAGAAAAACTGGGCTTTGAACCCATGCGTTATCTATTCAAACTAACCGCGGCTCAATGGGATAAACAAAGTGAATTTGAGCAATGCTGTGGATTGAAACTGATGAGCGTTGACGGTACTTACTTCAAAACCCATGATACTGAAAGTAATCGCACCTTTGGGTATGCTCAAAAATCAGCGTCATTTCCTTCAGTGCTTGCTGTCACATTGATGTCCACGAGAACTCATTTAGTTTCTGATGCTGCTTTCGGACCGGTGACAGAAAGTGAAATCTCTTATGCACAACAACTTGTCGGTTCAGCACCAGAAAACTCTTTAACCCTGTTTGACAGAGGTTTTATGTCCGCTGAACTCTTCTCAAGCTGGCAAGGCAGCGGTGAAAATACCCATTGGCTCACGCCAATTAAGTCAAAATTTAGATATGACATTCTGGAATCATACAGCGATTATGACCATCTCATTGAAATGCCCACTTCACCTCAAGCACAAGAGCAATACCCCCATTTAGGAAAAACTTGGAAGGCGAGGCTTGTGCTGATCCCGTCACCAAAAGGTGAGATAAAAGGATTTATCACGTCTTGCTTGTGCCCTGAGAAATACGCGTTAAAAGAGCTAGTCGATGTTTACTGGCAGCGCTGGGAAATCGAACGTGGTTATGGTGAACTCAAACAATATCAACTGATGAACAAACCGTTGTTGAGAAGCTTGAAGAGTGATGGAATATACCAAGAGCTTTGGGGAATACTGACGTCATACAACATTATTCGTCTAGAAATGGCAGAAATGGCAAAGCAACATAAAGTGGAACCGTTACGTATTAGCTTCGTCAATGCGCTCTATCTGATACAGGATGAATTTATTTGGTCGGATAGCGGCTCCCCGGGTGCAATACCTAAAGCGCTGAAAACGCTTCGAGATAATGGTAAACAGTTAATTCTACCAGAAAAGAGGAAAAGGAAACCTTACCCCAGAGTCGTGTTAAGAAAAGCGGCGAAATATGCTTCACGTTCTAGAAATAAGAATGCCACTCGCTCTTAAGCGAGTGGCATTACTCAAATGAGTCGTTTTTTATGCCTATTTTTTATTGGAAGAAGCTTATGCTCTTGCTTCTAACATTAATCGCTTCATGTCACGTACTGCTTTATCTAAACCATCAATCGCAGCTCGCGCTATAATTGCATGGCCAATATTTAGCTCATAAATCTCTTCCATCGCCGCAATCGGTTTTACATTGTGATAATGCAGACCGTGTCCTGCATTTACTATCAAGCCTAGGCTAGCTGCATACTTTACACCTTGGCGAATATGCTCAAGTTGTTTTTCCAGCTCTGTATCAGTTTCTGCATCTGCATATGCACCAGTATGTATTTCAACATAAGGGGCATTACATGCTTTTGCCGCATCTAGTTGCGCTTTATCTGCATCGATGAATAACGATACCTTAATGCCAGCTTCTGTAAGCGTCGCCGTTGCGGCTTTAATTTTATCGAAGTTACCGACTACATCTAAGCCACCTTCTGTGGTTAGTTCTTCACGTTTCTCAGGCACTAAACACACATACGCAGGCTTTACTTCTAATGCGATAGCTAACATTTCTTCGGTAACGGCTATTTCAAGGTTCATCCGTGTTTGGATTGTTTTCGCCATCACATATACATCGCGATCTTGAATATGACGACGATCTTCGCGTAAATGAATGGTGATGCCATCGGCACCCGCATGTTCTGCAACACTTGCTGCATGCGCCGGATCTGGGTAGCTGGTACCACGAGCTTGGCGTAACGTGGCAATATGGTCAACATTTATACCCAAAAGAATATCTTTCATTTTTTTACCTATAAAATAACGGTTTGAAACCGCGCTAAAGTTAGGGTGAATATCCAAACTATTTGGATATAAAAAGCTCGCGACTTTTTAATGGTTTTTTACCTAGCAAAGGCTTCATTAAATGACGACTTAATTGTTTTGCCATATATAACACATCCGGCGCGCTAAAGTCATGAGCTGCAATCGCATTTAACTGTGCACCAGAAAAACCACTGCCGATTTGCTCCTGCGCAACAAAACCGTACTCAGCAAAATAGCTATAGGTTTGCTCTTGGGCAATTGGCTCTCCCGCCGCATCGAAACTAAAATCAACGCCATAGCCTAGCAATTCTAATAATTGAAATTCATAAGAGCGCAATACAGCTTGTAAATTGGGGTGCTGGTTAAGTTGTTGCAGGTGAGTTTTATACAGTTGATAAACATGATCAATAGGTTCATTAATTGGCACAATACGATTGGTCAGCTCATTGAGATAAAAGCCACAATAAAGCTGATCTCCCACTAAAGGCGATTGTGTACCATGCAGTTCAAAGCGCTGAATATATTTAAGGTCGTGCTTACCGGTGTAATTAACCAGTAGCGTTTGGAAGGGTTGTAACTGGGCTTTATGCTTGGTTGCTTGGCGGCCACTAATGCGGGCCAGCATGCGTAACTGGCCAACGCCCTCTACTAGCATATCAAGCATTACTTGTGAGTCACTAAAAGGACGTCGGTGTAATAAGTATGCTGTGTAGAAGTCGCTATCCATAAATTTTGCTTAGGCTATTAATCTTCACCATAGCCTAAGCTGCGTAGTGCACGCTCGTCGTCAGCCCAACCTGACTTAACCTTCACCCAAAGTTCTAAAAATACTTTGTTATCAAGCATTTCTTCGAGATCTTTACGGGCTTCTCGGCCTATCACTTTAAGCTTTTCGCCTTTATTACCAATCACCATGCGTTTTTGCGTTTCACGCTCAACTAAAATCAGGCCATTGATATGCCAAATACCATTGTCTTGCCATTTAAACTGCTCAATTTCAACAGTGACAGAATACGGTAATTCTTCACCCATAAAGCGCATCAGCTTTTCACGAATGACTTCAGCCGCCATAAAGCGCATTGAACGATCAGTAACATAATCTTCAGGGAAGTAAAACTCACACGGTGGTAAGCGTTTTGTCACTTCATTTTTGATAAGATCGATATTTTTACCTTGTGTCGCCGAGACTGGCATAATGCCCACAAAGTCAAACTTTTCGCCCAACCACTTCATATGTGGCAGTACCAGATCGCGGTCTTTTACTTGATCAATTTTATTGATCACTAATAAAACGGGCTTACCATTTTGCTTTACTTTATTAAGTACCATTTCATCGTCAGCATTCCAGTGAGTGCCTTCAACAACAAAAATAACCAGCTCAACATCACCTAATGAACTTGACGCTGCACGGTTCATTAAACGGTTAATAGCGCGTTTTTCTTCAACATGCAAACCCGGTGTATCAACATACACAGCTTGGTGTTTATCGACCGTATGAATACCCATAATACGGTGGCGTGTAGTTTGTGGCTTACGCGAAGTAATACTTACTTTCTGCTCAATAATTTCATTAAGCAAGGTAGATTTACCTACATTTGGGCGGCCAACAATAGCGACCATGCCGCAAAAGGTATCAACATCACCGTTGTGAGGTTGGATCAATGTATCAAGATTCATTTTTAAGTATCTTTAATGCTTTTTCAGCAGCTTTTTGTTCAGCTTTACGACGAGAGCTGCCCACTGAGATAATGCTATCCATACCTTCAACAATACATTCTACCGTGAACGTTTGATTGTGCGCCTGACCTTTGGTATCTACTACAGTATAGCCTGGCAAAGGTAATTTGCGGGCTTGTAAGTACTCTTGCAATAGTGTTTTAGGATCTTTTTGGTTTAACCCCGGTGAAATGGCGTCTAAACGCATTTCATACCAAGCTAAAATTAAATCACCACACACATCAATACCAGCGTCTAAAAATACGGCACCTATGATTGCTTCAACAGCATCGGCTAAGGTTGATTCGCGTCTAAAACCACCGCTTTTAAGCTCACCTGGCCCTAAGCGCAAGTAATCACCTAAACCAAACTCTAAACCAAACTCCGCTAAGGTTTGCCCACGCACAAGTGTAGAGCGCATACGACTCAAATCACCTTCGCGCGCTTTAGGGAACTTACTATATAAAGCATTCGCTATCACGAAACTTAAAATTGAATCGCCTAAAAACTCTAAGCGTTCATTATGTTGACCTTTATGGCTGCGATGAGTCATCGCTTGCTCAAGCAATCCTTGATCAATAAAGGTGTAGCCTATTTTGCTATATAACTCTGTTACATTTTTTTTCATTGTTACTGAATATTACCTAGGCGTTCAAAACGAACACCAGTTGGAACCCAGCCTGGTAAAATGTCGTCTGGGCCATTCTCAAATTCAAAACTCATCCATATAAAGACAGCTTTACCCACCAAGTTTTCTTTTGGCACAAAGCCCCATACGCGACTATCTTGGCTGTTATCGCGGTTGTCACCCATCATAAAATAATGATCAGCCGGCACTACCCATTCATCAGAACGTGTACCCGGTTGTTGATAGTAACGCCCTTTCATTTCCAGCGCTTCTGGGTTTATTAAAATATCATGTTTTAGCGTAGTTAAATTTTCATTTAAACGCACTAAATCCATAGAGCCTTGTTTAAATTCATCACGATTTATGATCTCCATATCAATTTTATTAAATTCATTACACAGTAAATCACCTTGTTGTGCTTCTCCCTCTGCACAATTTGGCTGAATATATAAACGCTTGTCACGGTAAACAATTTTATCACCCGGCAAACCGATAGCACGCTTAATGTAATCTACTCGCTCATCTAAAGGGTATTTAAATACCACAATATCACCACGTTCAGGCTCAGCCACATCGATTAATTGTGAGCGCCAAACGGGATCTTTTACGCCATACGAATATTTTTGTACTAAGATAAAGTCACCAACTAAGAGTGTTGGCATCATTGAACCTGACGGTATTTGAAACGGTTCAAATAAAAACGATCTAAAAATCGTAATCGCCGCTATCATCGGGAAAATAGATTTCGCGGTTTCCGTGATAGTCGGCTCAGGTGCGATCAATGCAGCAGTTTCTTCATCTAGCTCGCCGCCTGCAGAACTCTGCGCCAGAGCCAAGCGTTGCTGCCTTTTTGGTGCAAACATAAAATGGTCAATTAACCAAATTAAGCCTGAGCCAAGTGTTAGCAACACTAAAAATATTGAAAAATAACCTGCCATGCATTACATCCTTTATCTTACGTAATTGGATTACGAAATTTATTTACCAACTTTAAGAATTGCTAAAAATGCTTCTTGAGGCACTTCAACGTTTCCGAGTTGTTTCATTCGTTTTTTACCATCTTTTTGCTTTTGAAGAAGCTTTTTCTTACGACTCACATCACCACCATAACACTTGGCGATTACGTTTTTACGTAATTGCTTTACCGTGGTACGGGCAATAACATGTTGGCCAATTGCCGCTTGAATCGCAATATCGAACATTTGACGAGGAATTAATTCCTTCAATGCATCGGCTAATTGACGACCACGTGATTGCGCACTGTCTCTGTGGACAATAATAGCAAGTGCATCAACACGTTCACCATTAATTAAAATATCGACGCGAACCATGTCAGATGTTTGAAAATACTTAAAGTTATAATCAAGCGAGGCAAAGCCACGACTGGTTGATTTTAACTTATCAAAGAAGTCCATCACCACTTCAGCCATCGGTAGTTCGTAAGTAACAGCGACTTGCTTGCCGTGATAACTCATTTTCGTTTGCATACCACGTTTTTCGATACACAAAGTAATAACACTGCCTAAATACTCTTGCGGCACAAGAATATTGGCTTCGACCATTGGCTCACGAATTTCTAAAATATCGTTTACGGCAGGTAAATCAGATGGATTATCAATTTGTGTAGTGCCTTCTTTGGTTACAACTTCGTAAATTACCGTTGGAGCAGTGGTAATTAAGTCGATGTCGTATTCACGCTCTAAACGTTCTTGAATAATCTCCATGTGCAGCATACCTAAGAAGCCACAACGGAAACCAAAACCAAGCGCGGTTGAATTCTCTGGTTCAAAGAATAACGACGCATCGTTTAAGCTTAATTTATTCAGCGCATCACGGAACGATTCATACTCATCAGAGGCAATTGGGAACATACCAGCATAAACCTGCGGTTTAATTTTTTGAAAGCCAGGTAAACGCTCCGGTGCCGGATTTTTCTGGTGGGTGATCGTATCACCTACTGGTGCACCATGAATTTCTTTAATGCCCGCAATTACAAAACCTACTTCACCGGTTCTTAAAATACCGGTATTGGTTTGTTTCGGGGTAAAAACACCCACCTGATCTGCGGTGTGGATATGCTCATTCGACATAATTTTTATTTTGTCGCCGGTACGTAATTCACCGTGCTTAATACGCACAAGTGATACAACGCCCTGATACGGGTCAAACCACGAGTCGATAATCAGTGCTTGTAGCGGTTGGTCTTTGTCACCCACAGGTGGTGGCACGTCCTTAACGATCATTTCAAGTACTTCAGCAATACCCACGCCAGTTTTAGCACTGCATTGCACCGCATCTAAGGCATCAATACCAATGATATCTTCAATCTCTTCAGCTACGCGAAGCGGATCAGCTTGTGGTAAATCGATTTTATTCAGTACCGGAATGACTTCTAAATTCATTTCTATCGCGGTGTAACAGTTCGCTAGCGTTTGTGCTTCTACACCTTGACCTGCATCAACAACCAATAATGCACCTTCGCAGGCAGCCAATGAACGCGATACTTCATAAGTAAAGTCAACGTGTCCAGGGGTGTCGATAAAGTTAAGTTGGTAAGTTTCGCCATCATTAGCTTTATAATTTAAGGTTACACTTTGCGCTTTAATGGTAATACCACGTTCACGCTCAATATCCATTGAATCCAATACTTGCTTTTGCATTTCGCGGTCGGTTAAACCACCACAAACTTGGATCAAACGATCTGAAAGGGTCGATTTACCGTGGTCAATATGGGCGATGATCGAAAAATTACGGATATGCTTCATAAACTGGATTCTAAACTTCTATTTTAATGGACTGAGTGTATAAAGCCGCAATTTTACATTTAATTGGCTTCAATCACCATCTATTTGAGTTAAAGGAAGGCTAATTGGGTGAATTTTTATTACTTTTATATCATGTCTTAGGCTTTTCACTCGGCTCTTAGCAATAGCAAAGCCAGTAAAACCACCGCCTATAGCGGCAATAATTTGCAACCACTCAGGCGCGGACAAAACCTCTGCGGCCGTTAACGCAAAGACTAAACTTAGCACCAGAGGCAACATATACACAGCAAAAGCATGCTTAACCATATGACTGTCATCTAACGCTAAGGTCACTTTTTGCCCTACAACCACAGGGACTTCAAATCGATAGGGAAAGGTTTTTTTAGCCGTGCCGAATAGCTTGCTAAAAACTTGCGAGCCACAACGACCATTACAACCTGCACAAGCTTGTTTTTGTTGGGCTTCTAAATGCGCAGTGGCGCCATCAAGCGACACCACTGTAAGAGTTTGTTCTATCATTATCAGCTTATATTACAAAGGTCTTGCAACCGATTCAGCAATCGCTTTAGCTGTCGTGGCAGGGATATTCCCCACTACCGACACATCAAAGCTACCACTATTATGCACATACACTGTCGTTGCGCCAGATGACAAGGCACCACTTGGTCTGCGACCTGGCAATGGACGTTGTACAAAAATAGAAACTTCTACAAAGCCGTCTGAATAGAGATAATAATCAGTGAGCTCATTATTCAAATCCAATTTATGTCGGTCTGATTTAAGTAAGCTAAAACCACCAGGTAACCACCCTATTTGCCAGTTATTACTACTTGTATTTGTTTCACTTTGAGAAATTGCCGTCGCAGGTAATGGCGTTGGAAACTCACGGTTCAGCATTTCAAGTAATATTGCCGCAGGCTCTTCGGTAACACTAATATGAGTTAGTTGTAACTGTTCTAGCATCTCACCGGCTTGGTTAACGTATGCAGACTTAAGTAAGAGTGATGATTCTGCATCTAGCCATAGCCAGTAATTAAATTTATATTCGTCTTTTGATTCGATACGAACAAGTTGCGCAGCACGTCCAGCAATACGGCCTTTGCCACCTAAGACAAAATCATAATGCTGGCTTAACCTTTCAATATCTTTAAACAATACTTCAGGGATTGGACCCGCGATAGAATCAGTATCAATTGAATAAGGCTCAGACTGGGGTTCAAAATAGGTGACCTGGCTATCGATACGAACCATTTCAAGGCCTGCACCATTGAGTAAACTCAAATGTTCAAGTTCGGTATTACCTTGTTTGGCATGTAACCAACGGTATGGTTCCATTGATTTTCCTTTGACGACCACAAATGATGCGTCAAAGTTACGGTTATGTACGGCGTCAGCCATTTTCAACAATAGCTGTTTTGCAGGGTTTTCGTCGTTAGCAAAGGCAGGAGCCATTAATACCAACGACAAAATAAAAGTAATTACTTTCATTTAATTAGTTTTTTTCCTCTTCGGCTTGCGCCTCAGTGTGAGCTTTTTCTAATGAATATGCAACACGTGCTTGACGTTGGTGCTCTAAAACTAATGCGCCAATACGCTGTTGCTGCAATTCACGCAAACCTTGCTCTGCATTTTGTAAAGCCGGTTCTGATGAGTAACTCACCGGTGAAGCCATACCAGTAACAGGTGTTGTTTGTAACATTGGAATTTCATTATTTGGAGAATTCTCACCTTGTGGTAAGGTCTGAATACCAACGATTGCAAACATCGCAACACTCGCTGCAATAGCAAGTTGTGCCACAGGTTTACGCCAATTAAATGCTACGACGTTGTCGCTGCTTGTTGCCGCGATGGCTGCAGACTGAGACTCTTTTTGAGTAAAATCAGCGTAGACAGGCTCACTTTCGAGCGCTTTTGCCACACTATCACTAATATCAAAGACGAAGGCATCTTCAGACTCAGCACGCATTACATCACCGATTAGCGCATAACGTCCTAAAGTTGCTGCATCGTGTTGCGCAATAACTTCATCAGTTAATGATTGTTCGCCGTCAAGTAATGCGGATAGATGCTGATTATCCAACTTGTTAACGTGTGCTTTTGTCATATTAAGACTCGCCTATTAATGGGTTTAATTTGTTATCAATTGCTTCACGGGCACGGAAAATACGCGAACGTACCGTCCCGACTGGGCAATCCATCACCACGGCTATTTCTTCATAGCTCATCCCCTCGATTTCTCGTAGGGTGATCGCAGTTTTAAGATCTTCAGGCAAACTATCAATGGTGTTAAAAATCACTGCGCGAACTTCTTCGCTTAATAACAGGTTCTCAGGTGATGCATTTGAACGCATTGCATCCGCGCCATCATAAAACTCGGCGTCGTCAGCATCTATATCATTTGCTGGCGGTTTGCGGCCCTGAGCCACTAAGTAATTTTTAGCACAATTAACGGCGATACGGTATAACCAAGTATAAAAGGCACTGTCCCCTCTAAAGTTTGGAAGTGCGCGGTACGCTTTAATAAAAGCTTCTTGTGCAACATCAGCAATATCGCCTTGATTTGAAACATAACGTGAAATCAAACCGGCTATTTTATTCTGATACTTCTTTACTAAAAGATTGAAGGCATTTTTATCGCCTTGCTGGACCCTTTTTACTAGCGCTAAATCCAAATCCTGCTCGCTCATTCGAGCCGGTACTCCTCTGTCTGATTATTGCTTGTCATTCATATCCTGCCATTGTTTACAAATACTCTGACTACTGTATGAATGAAAAGTTCGGTTTAATATTATTTTTTTATAAAATAGACCATAAATTAGCGCGCAAACGATTAAAATCACTAATAGTGTCGCGCCAAATATGATACATATACGCCTATCATAATATTATTTGCTCATTACTATTTATAAACGAGTATCGGGCATTGTAACCGCAAAGACCACGGACATGAACCAAAATAAACACCACATCGCGGATGTCGCTATAATTGGTAGCGGCGCTGCCGGCCTCTCATTAGCACTTTCTTTAGCTAATCACTGCAACGTTACCGTGATCAGTAAAGGTGAATTAACGGAAGGTTCCACCCTGTATGCGCAAGGCGGCATTGCCGCCGTGTTCGATAAAAAGAATGACAGCATTGAATCACATGTGCAAGACACCTTAGATGCTGGCGGTGGTTTATGCGATCGAAATGCCGTTCATTATACTGCAAGTAATGCCCCAGATTGCCTACAATGGCTAATCGAGCAAGGCGTGCCTTTTGATATGGAGTTTGATAGTAAAGGTAAAGAGCGCTTTCATTTGACCCGTGAAGGTGGTCATAGTCATCGTCGTATTTTACACGCAGCTGATGCTACAGGGCGAGCGGTACAAACAACCTTGATAAGCCAAGTGCAAGCTCATGCCAATATCACTTTACTAGAGCAATATAATGCCATTGATTTAATCGGGGATAAAAAGTTAGCGCAAACAGGCAAACACATTCATGGTATCTATATGTGGAACCGCTGTGCTAAACGAGTTGAAACTATTTCAGCTAAGTTTTTTGCCTTGGCCACCGGTGGTGCTAGTAAAGTCTATTTATATACTTCAAACCCAGATGTATCCAGTGGTGACGGCATAGCTATGGCCTGGCGTGCGGGATGTCGCGTGGCAAATATGGAATTTAATCAATTTCATCCAACCAGCTTATATCACCCAGAGCTACAAAACTTCTTAATCACGGAGGCAATGCGTGGTGAAGGTGCATATTTAAAACGCCCAGATGGCACACGCTTTATGAAAGACTTTGACGAGCGTGAAGAACTTGCCCCGCGAGATATTGTTGCACGCGCTATCGACTTTGAAATGAAGCGCTTAGGTGCAAATTGTGTGTATTTAGATATTAGTCATAAAGATAAAGATTTTATCATTGAGCACTTTCCTACCATTTATGCAAAATGCTTAAGTGTCGGTCTTGATATCACAAAAGATCCCATTCCGGTGGTCCCTGCTGCGCACTATACGTGTGGCGGTGTGATGACTGACTTTAATGGTAAAACCGATTTAGATAACTTATATGCGATTGGTGAAGTTGCTTATACAGGCCTGCATGGCGCAAACCGTATGGCTAGTAATTCGCTGCTTGAATGCATCGTATTTGCGCATGCTGCAGCAAAAGATATTTTAGCTAAAATACAACACAGCCCAGCCTTAAAAGAGTTACCAGTGTGGGATGAAAGCCGCGTGACTAACTCAGATGAAGAGGTGGTGATCACCCATAACTGGCATGAGTTACGATTATTTATGTGGGATTATGTTGGCATTGTCCGTTCCACTAAACGGTTAGAGCGTGCATTACACCGAGTTGAATTACTGCAGCAAGAAATTCGTGACTATTATGCTAACTTTCGGGTTAGTAATAATTTACTTGAATTACGAAATTTAGTCCAAGTCGCTGAACTTATCATTCGCAGTGCGATGGAACGTAAAGAGAGCCGAGGCTTACATTACACCATTGATTACCCACAGTTAAATGATAATCCAACGCCAACTATTTTGACTCCCCACGCTCATGACGAGCAGCCAAAGTAGCACGTTTCAATCTAATAAAGCTTAGTTCATCAACCCCACTGGCGTTAATTATCAGCCAGTGGGAGCTTGCCAAGCCCTCAATATAGAGCCAAACACTGCGCTGATAAACGCGGCTTTTGTGACTAATATGACCATTTATTTTTAGCGTATTATTTTCAAAACGACATTGCGGAGGCGCTAATATAAACACGCCTTGCTGAGGATGGGACTTTTTGTACCATTGCCAACTTAACAAGCCACAAATTGCACAGCTAATCACACAAATGATTTGCGCAAAAATAGTCGTTAAAAATAGGCTGTAACACACTGCAAACAAGCTAAAGTAGACCACAAAGGGCTTGTGGTCCGCAATGTTACTTTCAATGATAAACCTATACACGAACTCGGTCTAAAATCAGCTGTACCATTTGCTTCAGCTGTGGATCTTTACATTCTTGATGGCCCATAAACCATGCAAACAGATCAGGATCATCGGCTTCTAACAAACGTTGTAGTACTGCTTGCTGCTGCGCAGATAACGAATCAAAGGCCTCATCTACAAATGGCATAAATAACACATCTAGTTCTAACATGCCACGACGACAAGCCCAGCGAATACGCGCTTTATTGTGAATTTCAGTCATTTTTCACCTCAAACTTAGTTGCCTTGCAGTTTAACAAATTGCACCTGAATAAACAGCTATTTATGCACCTATACCAGCAGCGCTAACTACGCTATCATATGCGCCTACATTTCTTGTCACGCAGGTTTTTATGTCAACAGTACACGCATGCCCTTTATCACATCAGCTGATCCGCATAAGCGGTGTTGATAAACTCGCCTACCTTCATGGCCAAATTACCCAAGATATTAATAAGCTCAGTCAAACAAATTTTTTGTGGACAGGACACTGCAATGCCAAAGGGAAACTATGGAGTGTTGCCAAGCTATTTGCTTATCAAGATAGTTACTATTTAGCCGCATCAGCCGTTGAAGTTGCACAATCCTTAACTGAATTAAAAAAGTATGCGGTGTTTTCAAAAGTTGAAATACAAGCCGATACCAGCAAACTAATTGGCCTAATTGGCGATGATTTAAGGTCAACATTAACGGCATTAAACATTCACTTTAATGAACAAGATAGCGCATGTAATTTTAGTCATGGTAAAGCACTTAAATTAGCCGATAACCGTGTCTTATTGATGGTTAATACTGATTTTTCACTGCCAGATGATGTTATTGCCCTTGAAAACGATGCGCTGTGGCACCAACATAGTATTTTAGCCGGTGAGCCTGAGCTCGATGAAGCGGCACTGGGCGAATACGTGCCACAAATGGTTAACCTGCAAGCAATTGGCGGAATAAGCTTTCGAAAAGGCTGTTACACAGGCCAAGAAACCGTTGCTCGCATGAAGTTCCTTGGTAAAAACAAACGCGCCATGTATATCGTATCAGGGCACAGCGATGGCGAGCTCGCAGAGCCAGAGATTGAAACCCAAATGGGTGAAAACTGGCGCCGTGCTGGAAAATTAATCAGCCAAGCCTACAATCAACAAAGTAAAACCTTATTTGGCCTTGTTGTGTTGCCAAACGACAGTGAACCTAGTCAGTTACTGCGTGCAAAACATGCCCCAACGGTAGAGCTATCAATCCTTCCTCTACCCTACTCTCTCGAAGACGAATAAATAGGAGTGACTATGATCATTGCAACAAATAAAGTGGTAAAAATGCATTATTCAGTAATGGATAATGACAAAAACTCTATCGATAACTCATTTGATGGTGAGCCACTCATTTTTATCGTTGGTACCGGTTACTTAATTCAAGGCCTAGAAGATGCTCTCCAAGGCAAAGAAGCTGGCGACACGTTAAGTGTGACAGTGCCACCTGAGCAAGGTTATGGCGAACGCCATGATGAACTTATGCAAGCAGTACCAAAGTCAATGTTTGAAGGGATGGAAATTGAAGTCGGCATGCAATTTCGTGCTTCAACCGATGACGGTGACCAATCAGTTATGATCATCGATATTCAAGAAGATGAAGTAATTGTTGATGGTAATAACCCACTCGCAGGCATCACCTTAAACTTTGATGTCGAAATACTTGAAGTGCGTGATGCAACAGCAGACGAGTTAGCCCACGGTCATGTCCATGGCGCTGGCGGCTGTGGTCACGACCACTAAAGCAATGGCTACACCAGCTAAACATAAAAAAAGCGCGACTGCGCTTTTTTTATTGCCCAAATTATACCGCTTCAATCACCTCGGGCTGACTAATTTTACCCGCCAACGCTGCTAGTAACCCATCTTGATCATTAGTCCCTAAGCGATATTGGCTACCATCTTTTAAAGTTAACTGTACCGCGCTAAATCCTGACACTGTGTACACCCAACCATCATGGGTAATACGCAGGCCAATGCCATGACGAAAAGAATTTTCTACCGCTTTAGCTGCAATAATATCCGCTAACTGTAACTTATCACCAAACACACCAGGACCAAAACCCCAGCTGATCTGGCTGTCATCAACTTTAATGGTTAAACCATGGAATAAAAAACCCACCAGCACTAAAATCGCTGCAAATACCATTAACGGTATATCTGCACCAATTAAATACCAAGCTAAACCGACAAAGCTGGCAATCCAGCTTAAAATAACAAAAATGAACAATGCAAATTGCTTATGTTGATACATAACACTCTCTTAAAAACTATAAACTAATGTCGCACTTAGCTCTGAATCAAACTTTAACTTATCGTCTTCCGGCTTAGAATTATAACGATATAAATAAGCAAACTTTAATGATACAGCGCCCATTACTTGGCTTATCAATGAGGTCTCTGACTTTAAACGAGAGTTTAGCCCTGATAAAGATTGCTCAATACTTAAATCTTGATTAAAACGAGTACGTGTCGATACCGTACGCTCCCATTGCAGTGCTAACCGTAACAAATAACCGGTTTTGGTTTTATCTTCATCGTCTTCAAGTTCAGCGTCACTTTCTGCCACCGAGCGGTATAAACCAGGCCCTAGATCAAAATCAACTTGGTTCTTTACTCCTTGATATAAACGATTACCGTAACCTGCCGCTAATGTACTTTTGAAATCAAGACCACTGAACTCATCTTCTTCGTAATCGCCATACATAAAGAATGATGCATTTTTTACCCCAACCTTATAATTCCCCTGCGCTGAGAGAAAAATACGGTTTGCCGAAACCTCATCATTACCCGTACTCTCATTTCGGTCACGTTTATATAAGCTATCGATTTTGAATTGATTGCGCCACTTCTCGAGATCTTGATATAAATTACCTTTGAACTTCAAACTGGTCGAATTAGTATTACCGCGGCTGACAATAAAACCAAACTCAGTGTCGCCGTATAATAGTTCACCTTGATGGATTTTATGGATCTCTTCATCCGAGAGTTGCCCATACTCATGAAAATCTTCAAAAGGGTCAACAGCCCAGACTTTAAAACTCAGCAGACAGCTCAATAGCAGTAATATTCTAATCACTGTACGCTCACTTTACTGAAGTTTAAAACAAGGCGACTTTCACACAAGTACGACATCTATATTATTCGCTATCTTTCCACAAAATATGACAAAACGGCGCGTCTTTATCACGGCTAATCAAAATCTTAGCAAATAAAATATCTTGATTATCAAATTCAAGACCCACTAAAACCTGGATAAATAATTCAGGTTCTATTTCCAGTGCAACAAAGTCCTGCCATTGCTCATCCGGTTCACCTTCTTCAATGAAACCAAGTTCTTCACGGTGTTGATTAAAGTCTTCAACATCTTGCTCACTCAGGTTATCTGGGGCTAACTCTAAAAAGATATCGTAAGCTTGATGTGTTACTTCTTCTTCGCTGTATAAACGGGGTCCTGTCATCGCCATAAACCTTTCATGATGCTAATGCGAGATATAGTATCAAACCTCAGCAAATTTTTGACAAAAAAAAGTCAGGTTTCCCTGACTTTTTTTTACACAACGCTTATTTTACTCTTGTGTCGTTGCTGTGCCCTTTACTTTTTCACGCATTGATTGCACCAAACTATAAAACAGCGGCACCAGCAAAGTGCCAAATATCGTCGCTGCTAACATCCCAGCAAGTACAGTTACGCCCAGTGATACGCGGCTTCCAGCCCCAGCACCAGTAGCAAATACTAATGGTAATACACCAAGTACAAATGATAGTGCCGTCATTAATACCGCACGAAAGCGCATTTTCGCTGCACTTAATGCGGCATCGAATATACTCTTACCAGCAAGGCGCTCTTCCATCGCAAATTCAACAATCAAAATAGCGGTTTTGGTCGACATACCTATTAACAGTACTAAACCGACCTGCGCATAAATATTATTTTCCATTCCCAGCACGTAGAGCGCTAACATAGCACCAAACATTGCCAACGGGATTGCCGCTATAACGGAGAACGGAATGGTCCAACTCTCATATTGTGCCACCAAGAATAAATACACAAAGATGACCGCCAATGCGAACAGCACAGGTGCCATATTGCCGGCTTCAATCTCTTGTTTAGATTGCCCTGCCCATTCAAATATATAGCCACTCGGTAGTTGTTCGGCAAGCTCTTGCATTGCTGCGATTGCATCGCCACTTGAAAAACCAGCGGCGGCTTGACCACTAATGCTTGCACTGCGGTACAAATTAAAGTGATTCAAGGTTGTTGGACCAAGAATTGGCTCAAGTTTAGCAAGCGTAGTAAGTGGCACCATATCACCTTCGTCATTACGAACAAAATAATGCTGTAAGTCAGCGGGGTTTTTACGGAACTCGCTTTCGGCTTGCATTATGACTTTATAAGTACGGCTAAATTGATTGAAATCATTAATATACAGTGAACCTAACTGAGCTTGCAGCGTTAAGAATATATCACTTAAGGCAACCCCTTGAGCTTTCGCTTTATTGCGATCTATCTCTAAAAAGTACTGTGGAACATTCGCTCTAAAAGTACTGTATACACTACTTAAACTTGGGTGTTGATTCGCTTCATAAACTAAACCATTAAGTACTTGCGCCAGCTCAGTCGGATCGCGTCCCTCACTGTCTTGCAAACGGAACTCAAATCCCGCACTCGCACCTAACCCCGGAATAGGCGGTGGATTGAACACCATAACCTGTGCATCTGGCATCGCCCATAATTGCCCCATCAAACGGCCGATCACCGACTTCAAGCCGAGCTCTGTTGTGGTGCGCTCTTCCCAATCCTTTAAAATAACAATGCCAAGCGCGTTATTTGATCCCGCACCACCTAATAAAGAGAACCCAGACACCGCAATAAAATCAGTTGCCGCTGGCTCTTGTTTTACAATTTCACCTATTTTATGCATGACATCTGAAGTACGTCCAGAGGCCGCAGCATCAGGTAATTGCACATCTACAAATACAAAGCCTTGATCTTCTGCCGGCACAAAACCCGTTGGCACACTCTTCGCCAGCCAACCGGCAGCGACAAAAATCACTAACGCAACAATGGCCATCCGCGCTGAGCGCTTTAAAATAAAGTGAATTATTTTACTGTAAACAGACGTCGATTTAGTAATACCATTTTCAATTGGTGCCAACCACTTAATTGGTTTCATTGACTTTTCAGTTAACAATAACGCACATAAAGCGGGGCTTAATGTTAATGCATTGACCGACGAAATAAGCACCGCGAACGAAATGGTTACCGAGAACTGCTTATACAGCTCACCAGTAATACCTGGCATAAAGCCTACCGGTACAAATACCGCTAGCAACACCAATGTGGTCGCAATAATAGGCCCTGTCACTTGATCCATTGCTTTAGTGACCGCTTCTTTAATTGGTAGCTGTTCTTCTTTGAGGATCCGCTCAACGTTTTCAATCACGATAATCGCATCATCAACTACAATACCAATCGCGAGCACTAAACCAAATAAAGTAATTAAGTTAATTGAATAACCCATTGCCATCATAAAAGCAAAAGTACCAATTAAAGAGACGGGAATTGCGATCGTTGGGATAAGTGTCGCACGCCAATTTTGTAAGAACAAAAATACCACTAGCACAACTAAACCTACCGCTTGAAATAACGTAACAATTACTTCTTCAATAGAGCGTTCGATAAACTCAGTGGTGTCATAAGGAATTGAGAACTCCACTCCATCTGGTAGCTGTTTAGCAAGCTCTGCCATGGTTGCCTTCACATCATTTGCTACTTGTGTTGCATTAGCATCGGTTAATTGGTAAATAACGATAAATGCTGTATCTTGCTGATTTAACTTTGCATTGATGCTGTAATCCACAGAGCCAAGTTCAATCCGCGCAATATCATTTAAACGTACGAAGTTACCATCTTTATTCGCGCGAATAATGGTCTGGCCAAACTCGTCTGGGGTTTTTAAGCGCCCTTTAGCTTGAATTGAATACTCAAATTGCTGACCTGGTAAGCTCGGTGCCGCACCTAGTTTACCCGCTGCCACTATGGTATTTTGCTCTTGTAATGCGCCTCGCACTTCACCTACTGTCAGCCCTAAAGCTGCCATTTTATCGGGGCGTAACCATAAACGCATAGAATAGGTTTTTTCCCCCATCACTTCAGCAGACGCCACGCCAGGAATTCGCCCTAGCGGCTCGGTTAAATAATTAGTTGCGTAGTTACTTAAAAATATTGCATCGATATTTTCTTGATTCGAGTACAAGTTAATACCGAGTAACATTGAACTGGACTTTTTCTTAACCGAAACACCTTGGCGTGTTACCTCACTAGGTAACCCGGGCTCTGCAAGTGCCACTCGATTTTGTACATTCACTTGTGCAATATCAGTGTCAGTACCAACTTTAAAGTACACAGTGATATTCGCAGTGCCGTTATTAGTCGAGCTGGATTCGATATACATCATATTTTCAACACCATTGACTTGCTCTTCAATGGGTCGGATCACCGATTCTTCTACAATTTGTGCGCTAGCACCTGGATAAGTGGCAGTAATTTGTACTTGTGGGGGAGTAATTTCTGGGTACATATTCACCGGTAGTAATGCCATTGAAATCAAACCCGCTAGCGTAATCACTATCGAAATAACTAAGGCAAACTTTGGCCGCGCGATAAACGTTTTACTGATCATGTGCGCTCCTGTTAGCTAGCAGCATTAGTTTTGTTAGAAATAGTTCCGGTGGTGTGATCAACTACTTTTTCTACAGGTTTGACTTCAGCCCCTTGACGGACTTTTTGCAAACCTTCAACGATGACTTGCTCACCTTCTTCTAAGCCTGATTTAACGACCCACATCGCATTAATACGTCGTCCTAGTTGCACAATCCGCGTTGCAACTTTGTTATCTTCACCCACCACGAGTACAAATTTACCTTGTTGATTTTCTTGTACAGCAGCTTGAGGAATAAGTGCTTGCAGTTGCTTATCTTTACTTTCAACAATCAAAGTAACAAACAAGCCTGGCATGATAATATTTTGTGGATTGGCAAATGTCGCTCTTAGCTCAACAGTACCGGTGCTGCGATCAATTTTCGTATCGGCAAAATCTAACAGCCCTTTTACCCCCAAGTCCGAGTTATTTGGCAAACGCAGGGATAAATCTATTGGTACGTTTTGCGGGTTATTAGTACTGTCTTGATGTTTTTGACGGTAGCTAATGTAATCGCCTTCTTCGACTTGGAAGTTGACATAAATTGGATCCACATCGGTCAATTCCGCCAATTCATTTGATGAAGGACTAACAATATTACCTACGTCATAACTCACCTTACCAATACGCCCTGCAAACGGCGCTTTAATCTCGGTGTAACTTAGATTTAATTTTGCTTTTTCAAGGCTTGCCCTTGCAGAGATAACAGCCGCAGTAGCTTGCTCATACTTAGTCATTAATTTATCTAAATCAGATTGCGAGATAAACCCTTGCGCGGCGACTTCTTTACCGCGTTTTAAATCGCGAGATGCGCCGTCTTGACCAGCAAGTTTACTTTTTAAGTCCGCCTCAATTTCAGCGACAGACGATTGATATTCACTTGGGTCAATCTTTAGTAATAACTGTCCTTTTTCAACAAATGAACCTTCGTCAAAATGACGTTCAATTAATTCCCCCTCAACACGAGCACGAATTTTCACTTCTTGATGAGCTTGTGTACGAGCAACAAACTCTCGATAATCCCCCACTTCCTGAGTCACCACATTAAACACAGAAACCGCCGGAGCAGGAGCCACTTGTTTTGTCGCGTTGTCATCTGAGCAACCAACTAAAGATACAATTAATGTTGTCCCTACAACGCCTTTAATCGCCAGTGACATGTAAGTTCCTAAAATGCTAGGCGTGAACCGTGTTAGCATGATTTTTTCTCCTTGGTAGTTTGCGGATCCTACCTTTATGGTTATTTTCAAATTGTGCTTAAACGCAACGTTGCGCTTAGTGGCTATATTGAACGATGAGATAACAATTAGTTCAGCTAAAAATATAGACCACTTTGTAATCATTTGTATGTCAAATTAACAATAACCATCGCCAATACAGCTTATTTTTCAACTAAAAAGCCATGCTTTACATCAATTCAATTAACTCGTAAGCTAATCCTAAACAGGTCCGAGGAGTTGACATGATAAACTTTGAAAAACAACAATCTATTGCCTACGTGACATTATCCCGACAAGATAAACAGAACGCGTTAAACTTTGTCATGTTCAAACAGCTAACAACAATTATTAAGCAAATTAACAACGATGCCAGTATCCGTGCCGTCATTATTCAAGGTGACGGAGAACATTTTTGTGCAGGGCTGGATGTTACCGCGGTTATGAAAAGCCCTATTAATATTGTCAAGCTGCTGTTTAAATGGCTGCCAGGAAACTGCAATTTAGCGCAGCACGTTGTGCTTGGCTGGCAATCTTTAAGTGTGCCGGTATTTGCGATTATTCAAGGTAATTGCTTTGGTGGCGGGCTACAAATAGCTCTTGGCGCTGATTATCGTATTGTTCATCCTGATGCTAAATTAGCCATTATGGAAGCGCGCTGGGGACTATGTCCTGATATGGGCGCGAACGTGATACTGCCTAGCTTAATTAAACGTGATGATGCAATGTGGCTTGCCAGTCATGCCGAGCCCATTAGTGCGGATAAAGCGTTGCAATTGGGGTTAATAACTGAAGTACATGATGATCCAAAACAGCGTTGTTTAGCGATGATCAATACCTTATTAGCTCGTTCACCCGATACATTAGCGGCAATCAAGCGCGTTACACAACAAAGTTTTACCTCTTCTAAAAGGCAAATTTTAGCCAAAGAAACCATTAGCCAAATTCGTCTGCTTATTAATAGCAATACCAAAAAGGCTATTGCTAAAGCCAAAGGCGCTGATAACATTGAGTATCAAAATAGTAAACGCTGGTAACAAGTTCGCTGAATGTGCATGTTTAGCAATAAGTCGCATAGTTTTAAACGACAAAACATGCTGAAGTGTGGTGCGACCCGTAGTGAGTAAATAATCAATGGATCCCCTAACCCCTGTGCTAAAAAAAATATTGCCTTATTTGCTCAGCAGCTGTTTGATTTTAGGTTGTTTGGCTGTAGCAAAAACAATTATGTATTGGCTGCAAGGCAGTTTTCCCGCCCCGCTATTAGGTATGCTGATTTTACTCACCCTGCTTTTAACAGGATTAGTAAAAGAACATCATTTAACACCTTGCGCTAAACCACTGCTGAACTTTATGCCATTATTTTTCATTCCTGCTGGAGTGGGTTTTATTGAACACCTTGCGATCATTACCCAGCAATGGCAGTTTTTAACCGCCACCGTTATTTTAGTGCCGCTAAGTAGCATGTTACTGATCGCTTTTATGATCTGCCTATTTAAAGGGCGTGCTGAGCGTGGATAATTTATGGTGGCTGAGTGGCATAGTTACAATTGCAGTGTTTTTAGTGCTAAGAAAACTCAATATGGCTATTAACTACCCTATAGTAAAAACGCTAACTAACCCTGTTTTGATGACTATTGCTTTACTGGCCTTATTATTGGTGAGCTTTTCACTGCCCTACTCACAATTTGCCAGCCATAGTCAACTATTAAGCAGTTTACTCGAACCTGCCATTGTTGCGCTTGCATTACCACTATATCAACAGTTTATACATATACGAAAAAACCTACTACTCATCGTAGGCAGCTGTAGTTTGGGAATAATCAATGCCACTGTAGTTGCAACTTTACTCAGTGCGGCATTTGATGTGCCGGCTCAATTAGCCGCTTCTGTGGCGGCTTTATCAGTGACCACCCCGATTACTTTATTAGTTACGGGAGCACTCGATGGCATACCTTCTTTAGCGGCAGCAATGGTAATTTTCATCGGTTTGCTCGGCGCATTATTTGCCCTACTAATTTTAAAACTCGTAGGCATTTATAATCATCAAGCACAAGGCGTAGCCGTGGGTTGCGCATTTCATGCAATAGGCACCGCCGCAGCCTTAACAGAGCATCCAAAAATTGGTGCGTTTGCTTCTGTTGCTATGGCGCTCAGCGCCTTACTAACAGCGTTAATCGTGCCGTTACTTTATCCATTTTTAAGTCAAGCTCTGCTATGATACGCAGTCATATTGCAATCAAATTATTTATGGCCATAAGATGATCAGTACAGAAATACAGCAAGTCGAAAAATATTACACCATGATCAGCGAGTACCTCGTTAAATACAGCATGCAGCTGGTCGGCGCGTTACTCATTTTGATTTTTGGTTTATGGGTCGCACAGAAAATAGCGAAGATGGTTGCCGCATTAATGGCACGCCATAATATCGATATCACCCTGACCAACTTTGTTAGTAATGTGGTGAAAGTATTACTGATCATTATGTTCGTTATTATCGCGCTGGGTAAAATAGGCGTAAGCGTTACCCCATTCGTTGCTGCAATTGGTGCCGCTTCTCTTGGCGCTGGTTTAGCCCTGCAAGGCATGCTCTCAAATTATGGCGCTGGTCTTGCCATCATCGCTACTCGGCCATTTATTGTTGGCGATACTATTGAAGTTAAAAATGTCAGTGGCCAAGTCAAAACCATCGAGCTGGGCTACACCATTTTGATTAACGAAGAAAAAGTAGAAATAACCATTCCTAACAAACACATCGTTGGCGAAATACTGCATAACTCGTTTAACTATTCGTTGGTCAAAGGTGAAATTGATATCGCCTACAACGCCAATGCACAACATGCCATAGAACTCATAGAAGAGGTTTTAAAAGTGCATGAATTAGTTGCTGATGAACCTCTTGCACAAGTTGGTATTGAACGTTTTGCTGACAGCGGCGTAACCATCAGCTATCGCTACTGGGTGCCAACGACTAAAATCATCGAAACTAAACTTGCCATCAACGGTGGAGTTTATAGTGCAATTCAAGGCGCGGATATTGAAATTCCATTCCCACAACGCGTTATTACTATCAATAAACAAGATCTTGATAGCTAAAAGCAATGCATAAAAAGAGAGTGTAAGCTCTCTTTTTACCCTAATTACAAGCTAAACACATCACCAATAACTGCCTGTACTGTTAAATACGCTTACCTATGAAAGCAAATCAGCTCGGTCTTTTTAGCACGCACCCTTAGCTTTACAAAACCATAATACGACTCTAAAACGTATATTGCTGCCGTTTAGCTGCCTAATTGATAAATTGAAATTGGCTATAAATTAATAGTACAATAACTCAAACACAACACTAACGATAACAAGTGTTATTTACATAAAGGTTAATGATGGCAAAACTAAGTAAGCGATTTTGGTTTCAATTACATGGCTGGTTCTCGCTACCAGTGTGGGTTTTATTCTGTTTTATTTGTGTAACAGGCACTATTTCGGTGATCAGCCACGAAATAACTTGGCTAACAAATTCACAAGCACGCGCTAGCAACCCTGATAACTTACCTGAAAAATCTAAGCAAACGCTTATTGATAGCGTAACAAGCCAGTACCCAACTGCTGATGTCATGAGTGTTGTTAGTTACGAACCTTATTTAGTTAATGCAATTATTTTTACTGATACCGATAAGCCATACGCAACAGCCTATGTAAATCAATACACAGGTGAAGTACAAGCTATCTATCAAACCACTTCATTCATCGAGTTTATGCGCACTTTGCACAGCTGGTTATATTTTCCATGGCAGGAAGGCTATAGCGTTGGCTACTACCTCGTCAGTGCTATGGCATTTGTGACTTTGGGTGCTTTAGTAACTGGCTTAATTATTTATAAAAACTTCTGGCGTGCCTTCATTCAGCCTAAAATACGCTTTAATCAAGGCAGTAAAACTTTATTAAAAGACTTACATACAATGGGCGGTGTTTGGTCTATTTGGTTTATGGCGATTATGAGTTTAACTGGGCTTTGGTATTTAGCTCAGGCCATTATGTGGCATAACGAGATTGATATTGAAGAGCATGCGCCGATAGTAAGCGAAGCCCAATTACCCAGTGTCAGCAATGCTGAAGCAATTGATTTAGACAGTGCAATTACTCTAACTAAAAACCAGTTTAGCGAGTTTACTCCAACATACATTATGCTTCCTGAGCATAACCGCGGTATGTATAGCATCATGGGTGCCGGTGATACTATTTTTTATGATGGCTATGCGTATTCGACAGCAATCAACCCATGGACAGGCGAAATAGCTGCTAGCAAAAGCCCTGAAACCATGAGCGCATTACAGACCCTGTCACACATTGCAGATCCATTACATTACGGCACAATTGGTGGTCTTTGGACCAAAGTAATTTGGTTCCTGTTTGGCGTAATTTTAAGTGGTATGTCAATTACCGGCTTTATGATGTATTCAAAAAAACTTGTTAAAGCACAAAAGCAAAGCCCTGTAACAATTAACGATACTGTGGAGGCTAACTAATGGCACGCTTACAAAAAACCTGGTGGCAACGTAACAAGTATTTACTTAATGCACTGATTTTGGTGTTGCCTTGCATCTATATTTATCAGGCATTAAATCCAACCTTTCCTGATCTATGGCAAGAGCAAACGATAGGCGAATTTAAAATAGCCCCTATGCCACTGAATATGGAGCAACCCTATTCGCATCATAACGAGTACGTAAAAGACTTCTTTTTAGCGTTTAACCAAGGTGAAATCAGTAAAATTCGCCAAGCTTATTTAAATATAGGCCCGCAGCCTTTGCCACTGAGTGAACTGGCAAAGGGGGATGAAGGCATTATGCACGGCACCAATCACGGACAACACGCACATGCTATTGCCTCTGCAACCATCAGCAAGGGTGATAAACTTTGGCTCACTATTCAAACCTGGCAAGGTGAAGAGCTCGTGCAACACTGGTCGATCCCAAGCCAATTAATACAACAATAATCAACTAGCTTAGGGCGCCTTGCCCTAAGCTGCCCTGCCCTTTGTACTACTCAAGGCAGATCCTCGCTTATAAAAACCAGCCTAAACCACTATTTTTTAACTTTTATTAAACATTACAAAACAAATCCTTTACAAAAGTATTAATATAATAAAGTATTATAAATAGTGAAGTAGCAATTATCTTGCTTCGCTAACACTACAATCCACACACAATAATTTGGAGACACAATGATATTTTCCAATAAAGGAATAGCCGCCGCGTGTATAGCCGTTGGTTTTTATGCTAATGGCGCTTATGCAATTGATAACGGTGTTTACACTATTCAGTCAAAATACAGTGCCAAACTTGTCGAAGTTAGTAGCGCGCAAAGCAATGATGGCGCAAATATAAGCCAGTGGGCTGCAAATCAACATAATACTCAACGCTGGATCATTACCAACGTTGGTGGCAATAACTATTCTGTGATCAACCTAAACAGTGGTAAAGCCATGGAAGTATATGACTGGTCAACAGCTGATGGGGCGAATGTCGCACAATATGAATACTCAGGTGTGGCTACGCAACATTGGCAAATAAATGACGATGGCAGTGGTTACGTTAGCTTCATTAACGCCAATAGTGGCAAAGCGCTCGATTTATTTGAGTTTAACGGCAACGATGGCGCTAATATCAGCCAATGGACCTATAACGCCAGTGATGCACAGCTTTGGCAACTCAACAAGCTCGCTAACGTAGAGTCTGCACCTTTTGATCCTTCAACCACCAATGGCGCGACAGATCATTGGCCATTAACAGGCAGTTTAGTAACTCATGATCCAACCATAGGTTACGAAAATGGCACTTGGTGGATATTTCAAACCGGCCCTGGCATCGCCGGAAAATGGTCAAATGATGGGGTTGCCTGGAATGATGCGGCTGCGATTTTCCCTAATGGTTTAAACTGGTGGGCTAACTATGTGCCTGAACATGATGGCATTGATGTTTGGGCACCAGAGCTTAAAAGCTACAATGGTCGTAGCTGGCTTTATTATTCAATATCAACTTTCGGCTCACGGGTGTCAGCAATTGGCTTAACTTCTGCCACTAGCGTGTCAGCAGGTAGCTGGCGAGATGATGGTTTAGTGATTAATACCACTAACAGCAATAACTACAATGCCATTGACCCTGACTTAGTCGTCGCAAAAGATGGGGCGCCGTGGTTAGTTTTCGGCTCATGGAATTCTGGCATCAAATTAATGCGTATAAATCCGATCACCATGAAACCATTTGGCCAGCTCTATTCATTAGCAAGTCGCTCTGGTGGTATTGAAGCGCCGAGTATTGTATATCGCCAAGGTTATTACTATTTATTTGTCTCGGTGGGTAAATGTTGTGCAGGCACCGACAGCACCTACCGTATCGCATACGGCCGTGCCAGCGATATCCGAGGCCCTTACTTAGACAAAAATGGCAACAATATGCTCTCTGGCGGTGGCAGTATTTTAGACGCTGGTAACAGTCAGTGGGTAGGCCCAGGCGGACAAGATATTCTAAATACCGATGTAATGGTTCGCCACGCCTATGACGCAGGTGACAACGGTGTGCCAAAACTGCTGATCAGTACATTAAATTGGGATTCAAATGGTTGGCCAAAATTTTAAACCAATCTAGCAACTTTTTTATAAAGCGCGGTTACGCGCTTTATAAAAACCGTTCCATAATGGCAGAGGCGATTTGCGTAGCCACCCCACATCCCCACATATATGCACGTTGTATCGGGTAACCTCTAAAAATCCAGCGCTTTCTAACATGATTAAAATTACTTAAATAATCCGCTTTAGTATCCGGTAGCGGTTGCTCAGATAGCTTAGCCCATGCTTTATACACACCCGACATATCTGCACCGCGCATAAATCGCTGCAACCAACGAGGAAAACGCGCATAACGTATCGCTGACTGAAAATCGATAATATACGGCTTACCGTCATGGCTACACAGCACATTACCTAAATTACGCAAATCCAGATGTACCACCCCACGGCGATGCATTAACGCAACCAGTCGCTCAAAGTCTTTAAAAAAGCTCACAGGTAAGACTTTATTTTGCTGTACTAACTGCTTAAGTGGCGTGCCCTCAATATAATCGTAGGCAACAGCAAGCGGCGATAATCGCAGAAATCGTCCACTCACACCTGTTATACCCGCTAAACGAGCCAACCCTTTATACTCTTGATTCACCGACAAAGGTGCAAAGGTTTTTCTCACCCACCAAGGACTGTGTTGAAAATCTTTGATCACTAAATCAAATTGCAGGTCGGTATAGCGGTACACAATGGCATTAGCAAAACGACCCGTGTGCACAACCTTTAAGTTATTTACTGTGAATTGATGATCAGGAAATTGCAGCTGTAGCTGGTGTAATAAAGTAGCTTCGATCATAACATCCTGAACCGTGTTGAATGTGAGTGCCTAGGCAACTATATTATCAAAACTCACAATTCACAGCAATGTCGTCTTTAGATAAATTTACGATTTTAAATTATGAATTGCTCTAAACAGCAGGCTCGCTAACTGTTTTTTTTCATCGTCAGAAAAGTCGCTTAAAGCTGTGCGGTAAATAGTATTTACGATAGGCAGAATTTCAGGATAAAGCTGTTGGCCCTTTGCGGTCAGGCATAGTAACGTGGAGCGGCGATCTGCTGCGGATTGTTGCTTTGCAACTAAGCCCTTTTCCTCTAAACGAGATAATAAACGGCTCATCGCACCACGATCATACATCATGTGTTCGCACAGCTGGGCTAAGGTATTCACTGTGCCGCGAGCAAGCAACACCACAACAATGTACTGCGCCGAAGTTAAATCCATTGGCATCAGCTCGGCATCTAAGTGGGTCACTAAATTTGAGCGCAAATAAGAAACTAATCGACCAAGATCTTGAACAGGATCGAGATCGTCAATACAACATTGTCCAAGTGAAGCGGGTTCTTTCATAAATTCTCAACACGGCATTAAAAGTCATTCATAGACAGTTAACTGCTAAAATAATTCAATCGTACACAATTGCTTAATTACACTTAATTAGTGTAGCGTAAGTAAGCTGACCAAGGTTAATGAGGAAGACATGCACAGCAAACAACGAGATGTTATCAAGTATATTGTCATAGTTATACTACTAGTGCTTTGCTGGTTAGAGCAGTTTAACGGCTACATTATGGCGTTTCTTGATCAAGCCTTAGTGCAATCGTCATTAGTGTATGCCTCTGCGCGCAGCGTTAACGGTATTATTTCTTTATTGCAATCGGCTGAAGTTGGCATCGGCATAGCCAGTATTGCACCTGCACAACTACTTGATCCAGTTAACGATTTGGCAGAATATATTGCCGATGCAATGCGTATGTCATTAGGCTCATTATTTATCCAACGGATATTATTTACGATTTCATCGGGAGTGTTTTTTAGTAGCTTATTTACCGTCAGCGCTATTGGTTATTTGCTTTGCGATCACTTCGGGTATTTAAAGCAGCTAACAGGTAAGTTACTCGCAAGTTTGATTTTAGTGCGGTTTTTAATTCCACTGGTGGTGTTATCAACCGGCCTTGCCAGCCAAGCATTTTTAGATGAAGAGATTAATTATCAAAATCAATATGTTGAAAACACCGTCGACACTCTCAGCGCCCAAGCGAATACCACCTCAAGGTTATCGGCGCAATTAAGCGCAAAAATTAATAGTCAAAAGCAAACCAGCCTTGATGAGCTAGAGCTTATTGCTGTCCAACAACAGCAATTAAAAATAGTTATCGCAGATAATAAACAACAACTTGATGAATTGGATAAGCAAATTGAGGCAATTCAAACAACCCGCAGTTTAACCGAAAAACTCACCTTAACAGAGCTTCCACAAGCCAAACCATTGCTTAAAAAACAGCGCGATTTACGACAACAACAAGCGTCTATCAACAATCAGCTGGCTGCATTACATCAACAACAAAGTCAGCAACAGCAATTATTGCGTGATTATAATGACCAACTAACGGGTAATTCAGGTAATTTAATTAGCAAAGTCGTGGATACCGTTAGCAATGGCATTACTGAGATGGCCGATTCATTGGAAGGGTTATTTATTGAGTTTTTAAACTTAGTATCACTGCTGATCATCAAACTATTCTTGATGCCCTTACTGTTTTTATATTTATTTTGTAAAGCGTTTAAAGCTATTTGGCAGCGCTCGGTACTGCAAACACTCGCGCAACTTAAATCACAAATAACCACCACTATCACGGAAAAATAATAGCTTAGGGTCAAATCAGCTCAGCCTGTGACCTCGTAATAAAAGAGCGCTTATCGCGTTAACAATTTAAATTTAAACACATTTAAAACAAAGCGTTACCAACAAACCGAAGACAATAAGGCAAAATTAAACCCTTTAATGTCCATGGTAGCAGTCTTTATTTTGTCACGGCGTTGTCATAAAAGTTATTTAGCTTGCATCGCATACCAAGCTAACTAGGACTTTATTCATGCCAACACTTAAACCACTTGCTTATGCATTAAGCATACTTACATTCACAGCAACATTAGGCGCTTGCAGCAGCCAAGATGCTCACTCCTCACTCGCAGAGCAAACTACCCTCAAGCTTAGCAGCACGCCATTTTGGCAACAAAATAATATTCAAGGTTCACAAGCCGCTTGGCTTGTTGACGATACATGGTTACTGGCAAGTGAAAGTCAGGGTCTCATTGTAGTCTCTAAAAATGGCCAACACAGTGATGTTGTTAAGTCAGGGAATTTTGAAACCTTGTCAGTACGCTCTATTGCCGAGAATACTTTTTTGGTGGCTAGTATTGATAACGAGCATGATCAGGTTGCGATGTTTACGCTTGCTAAAAATAACGGTCATTGGCAACTAACAGAGCACCCCGCCATTGTCGTCCCACAAGCGCGACCTGATGCGGTATGCTTATTTAACAATATCGATACTGGCAGTATTTCAGCTTTTGTTGCTGATGTGCGTGGCTTAATGACAGAAACCATAGTGTATAATCTTGCCAGCGGAGAAACCGCTAATATTGCAGTAAGAGAGTTTGCAGCTGTAAATGAAGCCGCAGGCTGTGCGGTTAATGATGCAAGCCAACAACTATTTATCAGTGAAGAAGAGCTAGGCATTTGGCAAATGAACGCCAATGCAGAATCCTCCGCAGCTAAACAGCCACTGGCAATGGTGGCACCATTTGGCGAGCTCAGCAGCGGGATTGGCGTATTAACCACCAGCGCAGATGGCAGTTTATGGTTTACCACAAGCAGCGATAATAGCCTACACAGATACCATACTGAGCACAACTTGCAGCAAAAATGGCATTTAGCAGGTGAACAAAGTATCGCTGCTGTAGCCGTGACTAATAACGCAGCCGACACGCAAGCCATTATCTATGATGATGAAACGGGCGCGTACCTCAGTAGCCAACTCATTTTAGAGCCACTTAGCAGCGCCACAACAAATAACACCGCAGCAAAAACAGCTCATGTGTATGCAAATATGCAAACGACCCCCGTTGCTGCCTTTGGCGATGCCGCAGATGACCCAGCCATTTGGCTGCACCCAACAGATGCCAGCAAAAGTCTGATCATAGGTACCGATAAACGCCGCGGCCTTATGGTATACAACTTAGCGGGAGAGCAAACTCAAGCGCTGGAAGTTGGCAGAGTTAACAATGTTGATGTTCGCCAAAATAGCAGCATAGATAATCCCACTCAGACCTTAATAGCAGCCAGTAATCGCAGTGAAAATAGCATTAGTTTATTCACTGTAGATCTACACAATAACATACAGCTGCTAGGCAGTGTGGCGACAAATTTAAGTGAAATATATGGCTTATGTATGTACTCATCGCATTCTGGGAATTATGTCTTTGTAAATGACAAATCAGGGCTATATCAGCAATACAAAATTACCAACCAACAGCAAAAAGTCGCTGGCAAACTTGTGCGCGAATTTAACCTGCCAAGCCAACCTGAAGGTTGCAGTAGTGATGATGAAAACGGCGAACTGTTTGCCGGTGAAGAAGATGCTGGGATTTGGTTTATCGATGCCGAGCCCGACGCAAAACAAGCGCCGATTTTATTGCAGTCAATTAATGAACTGTTGATTGATGATGTAGAAGGCATGGAAATTTATCAAGGTGAAAATGAGCGCTTCTTAGTGGTATCAAGCCAAGGTGATAATAGCTATGTAGTGTATCGGATAAACAAGGGGGAAAATCACCCTACCCTTGAATTTACCAGCAAATTTAATATTATCGCCAATTTAGCGCAAGGCATTGATGGCGTATCAGAAACCGATGGCTTAACGGTTACAGCCAAACCTTTGCCAGGCTATCCTCTTGGCGTGTTAATTGTGCAAGATGGTTATAACCGTATGCCACAACAGCCACAAAACTTTAAACTGGTCGATTGGCGCCAAGTACATTCACTGATACACAGCACCAACAAGTAAACTGACTGCTATAGCCGCTATTTAGCGGCTATAGCAAGGTTGTTAACCACCAAATAAGTAACACTAATATTGTTAAGCCAAGCATCGCCTTGGTTTTATGCTTTTTAATAATTCGCTCAGCTTGATTACCCGCAAAATACACCACCAGCGCTAAGCCAAAATAGCGGATTGAACGCGCGATCATGGTGGCAATTAAAAACATCACTAACGAATATTTCGTCGCGCCGGCAGCTAGCATCGCAATTTGAAATGGAATGGGCACAATGCCAAGGGTTATTACAAACCAAAAACCCTGTTGCTGCATTTGCTGTGTTACTTGTTCAAACTGCGCTGGGGTTGAAAAACTATTGATCACCCAATCACCTACCGCATCAAACAAATAGTACCCTAACGCATAGCCAAATAACGCACCTATTACACAGCCTATGGTAGCCATTAAGGCTATCAGCCAAAGCTTATCACGACGAGCTTGCATCAAAGGCACTAGCACAGCCTCAAGAGGGATAGGAACGATTGTTGATTCTAAAAATGAGGCCGCCGTTATGCTGGTTAGCATGTGTTTTGAATCTATCAATTGTCGCGTTTTTTGCTTTAAACGTTGCATAACAGCCATCGTATTACCTTGGAAAATAAAGTCATATTATCAATACAGTGCAAGCTCAATACCAGCCCTAACAGTTAAATAAAGGCATTGTTTAATAATGCTTTTCTTTATAAAAAGTAAATGAGCAGGGGGTAAAATGTGGCTGAGGCTGTAAAAATCCCAGTCAAAATTGTAAATTTTACTATAATCAATCGCTTAGAAATCAAGCAAGGCTATATTGGTTGCGTCCGTTGTTTTTAGCTTTATATAACGCTTGATCGGCACGCTTAAGTACCTCAGCAAGTGACTCATCAGCGGCCTTAAACGACACCCCAATACTCACTGTTACATTACGCTGTTTGTTTAGCTCAATAGTTCGTGCAATTGCGAGTAACTGCTGACTGAGGTCGATAGCATATTACTGATTATCATCAGGCACATATACGGCAAACTCTTCTCCGCCAAGGCGCGCAAATACGCAGTCTTGACTGAGTGCATTTGCATATAACGCTGCCAGCTCGGTCAGCACCTTGTCGCCAACATCATGACCAAATTCATCATTGATCGATTTAAAAAAGTCGATATCTATAATAATCAGAGTAAACCGCTGGGCTTGAACCTGTTGTATGTGTTGATAAAAAAAGCGTCGATTTGCTATTTTTGTTAAATAATCCGTGGTCAACTCTTTTGATAAGCATTGCTGAGTGCGCTTTAAATCAGCCATTGTTAACTTTAGCCCGTAACAGGTAAGCAGCATTCCCGCAGTACGCAAAATATCTTCGACATAAATACCGATAAATAACGGCTGAGTTAAAATTTCATCAAGCAGATCAAAGGTTAATCCTGCAGTCCAAAACGTCAAACCGAGACTTAAATAGACATAAGCAGTGGTCGACAAATTGGCTTTTTGCACGATCACAAAAATAGCCACAACAATTAACAAGTTTATAGTGTCGGTGAGTACACCGTTTAAAAATATATGCTCACTAAGTTCAGGTAAAAAAGTGCAATACAAAACAACAATCAACAGCAGTGAAAGTATAAACAGCGACGAAAATGCTCGCTGTAACCACTTTCTTTCAAGCTGTTGATTAAACTCATTTTCACAGTATGCCATACGCGATTATCACTGCTTGAATTATCATCTATTATGGCTAACCTTAGCACAAAAATATGAACATATGCTGCACTGAGCGGTAAATAGTAAACGCGATTGTAACGAGAAAAATATGCATTTAAGCTGAGCTCAAGTTACTCAGCAGTACTGCCAGTTGCAGCGTTAAATTAGTTAGCCACAACATTTTTTGTATTTTTTATTGCTACCACATAGACAAGGATCATTGCGCTGTGGCGTTTTTGCAAAAACTTGGCTAACGGGCTGCTGTAACACAATTTCTAAAGGCGCTATATTTTCAGCAAGCTCGCTATCAACAATGATCTCTGCAAATAGCTCGTTGGCCGTTAAAATGGCGATAACTTCACTTTCACGCTCATGGTTTGGTACGCACAATTGCAGTGGATTGCCTTCACTGCCTGGCTTTACTTTTGGTTTAGGTTGATACGTACCTTGATTGTGCTTGCCCATGATATCGGGCTTACCACGATAGAAAAATTTTGACACCGGCGTTCCTAACTGTCGTTTACAGCAACTCACTGTGAGTCACTAAAGGCTGCGCAGTCTAACAGAGTTTTAAGCTGTTAGCGCGCCCACTTTAATACCTCACTACCACAGAGTAGGACTAATCTTCGTCAGGCGCTTGTGCGGCCTTTATTCGCTCTTGATTCTCCTGCATTTGTTCAAACGCCGCTTTAATTTCATCAAGTACTGAATCAACATCAGCTGCAGCATGATCATCTGCGATATCACCGTGAAGCACGGTTTCAGGGGTTAATTCACCAGCTTGGTACAAGGCCCACATTTCTTCACCAAAACGAGTGTCGAGTATTTCTGGTGCGTACTGCCCGTAATACAAGCGCATATTGCGTACGTCGCGTAAAAACATTTCTTGAGCATTATTATTTGCCGCTGCATTCACCGCCTGCGGTAAATCAATCACCACCGGACCATAGCTGTCTACTAACACATTAAATTCAGATAAATCGCCATGCACAATACCCGCACATAACATTAAACGAATGTAATGCACCATAGTGGCATGATCTTCAATAGCCTGCTCAGTAGTTAAACTGACATCATTTAAACGCGGCGCAACATCACCGTCATTATCGGTGACTAAATCCATGATCAGTACCCCATCATAACAACCATGAGGCTGTGGTACTTTTACACCAACCCGAGACAGCGTGAAAAGTGCATCAACTTCTGCATTTTGCCACACGTTTTCTTGTTCTTTACGGCCAAATTTAGAGCCTTTCTCCATCGCCCGACCACGACGACTATTTCGTACTTTGCGTCCTTCTTGGTATTTTACAGCTTGTTTAAAACTTCGCTGTTGCACATCTTTATAGACTTTCGCACAACGAATATCATTGCCGCAACGAACGACATATACCGAGGCTTCTTTGCCACTCATTAACTGGCTGATGACTTCATCAACGATACCGTCTTCGATTAACGGTAGGATCTGTTTTGGCGTTTTCATAACACGTTTATACCGTACTTAGGCATACTTTTTAATCTTCTCGCAAACTATTTTATTTGATAGACCCTTACGTTAAAGCAAAAGCACACGAAAACCAATGCTAATAACCGCACAATCGAGTTTATCAAACAGGTTAAATAACAAAAAACTTGACTAAATCAGCTAAATCCACAAACTGCGAGGTTAACAGCCTAAATTATACTTACTTTATATGAATTCAGAAATACGCTATCACTTTCAATCGGCACAAATAGCTAATCGTTTTTTAAACGAATTAAAACACTGGCCTATCGCTCGCGTAACAACAAAACTGCTCAATGGTGGTTTTGATGTAAAAGTAAGTTATCAATTTGATGGCGTAGGATTTGACTACACCTGTGCGGAACTTGATGAATTAGCCGCAAAGCATGCCGGTGAAGAAGTTAGTTAAACTTAATTGTGCGTGCTCAATATTGGTTGCTAAGCATACAATAATATACATTTTAAATTCTCTCAGCTATGTTATAAAAAGTTTCTCATTAACATAAAGGCGCTGGCATGCAAAACCCACTCTCAGATCACATCCCGCAAGAAGCTTTTGACTGGTACGATGAATACGCCCATGGAAAAATGGACCGACGCACCTTTATGAAAAAACTTGCAAGCTTAGCTGCATTGGGCTATTCAATGGCCGTTTTAACAGCGGCATTATTACCAAATTATACCCTCGCCGAGCAAGTTTCGTTTAATGACGATGCAATTAAAGCAAGCTATCAAACGTTTGCTTCACCCGATGGCCACAGTAAAGGCCGCGGTTATTTAGTAGTACCAACAGGGTTAACTGGCACACGCCCAGTGGTCTTAGTGATCCATGAAAACCGTGGTTTAAATCCGTATATTAAAGATGTTGCCCGTCGTTTAGCAAAAGCAGGCTTTATTGCTTTTGCGCCAGATGCGCTATTTCCACTTGGCGGCTACCCAGGCAATGATGACGAAGGACGAGCAATGCAGCGCTCTATGGATCAAGAAAAAATCCAAAACGATTTCATCGCTGCGGCTAGATTCTTAAAATCGCACCCGCAAAGTAACGGTAAACTTGGCGCCGTTGGTTTTTGTTTTGGCGGCTACATTGTTAATTACTTAGCGGCTGTTGACTCAACACTGTTAAATGCTGGCGTTCCCTTTTACGGCACTCCAGCCAGCGAAGCGCTGCGTAAAAATATTAAAGCCCCCTTAGTTATCCAACTTGCCGAACTCGATGAGCGCGTCAATGCAACATGGCCCGATTATGAGCGTGACTTAAAAAACCTCGGTGTTGACTATAAAATGCATATGTATCCGAAAACCAATCATGGCTTTCATAACGATTCAACCGGACGCTACGATAAAGAAAACGCCGAACTTGCTTGGCAACGAACGGTCGCATTTTTTAACGAAAAACTCGTATAACTTCAGCGCAGTGTTTAGTAACATAGCTAAGCACTGCCGCACTCTCAATTACTAAACTCATTAAAGAAACCGCTGCCCTCATGAGCAAATTTTTTCTCCTAAAGTACGTCACATTTTTTATCGGTTGTATGAGTTGTTTTATTTTGCATACTCAGTTTGCAGTTCCCGCTGTTATCGCGTCCTGTTTAACCGGACTTATTGGTAGTTTTATTGCTTTTCCAAAACAGTATGAAAACCATCCTTACGCTGCTATTTATGCTGGCAGTTTTGCCGGTATGTGCTCACAAGGTTTGATCAATAGTTATTGGGAACTTGCCATTATTTCTTTAATTGGCGCTATGTTATATGTGCTGACTGCGAAGATGTTTACTGGTTTTGGCGGGAAGTTAGGCAGTATTGCCTTCATCAGCGTGGCTTTATTCGTCTTAGCGAAAGGGATCGTATTATGAATTTAGCAGCAATCCTATTAGCGTTACTTGGCGCATTCTCGACCTTTTATTTGGCTAAGCACCATCGTCTTGATGCGATTCGGGCCTCTGCCATTTTATCTATCGTCGCTTACCTTATTTTACTCCCCACCGAATTCAACGCCGAGCTATACAGCAGCATTTTTTTTGGTGGCTCCTTTATTGGCATGAGTGCGCCAAAACGCTTTGGTATCTATACGCTATTTTCATCCAGTATTATATTTGCTGTCATGTTTGAAAATTTAATCCCTTACTTTAATAATTTTGGGGGCGCCTTGGGCGTGAGTGCATTCTTATCGGTATGTATTTGCCAAGTGGCGATTATACTTGGCGCTCCGCGCAGTACAAAGCACCACTAGTTAAGATGCGCTCTGTGGCAATTAAACTTAATGAAGGACATAATTTGTTACTTAAAATAGTCTACAAACCCACTTAAATTGTAGCTTTTTAATAACCATAAAATGTACTATAACGTATTGGTACAGAACGTAAATAACAGGATAGTTATGCAAAATCGTTTATTAATATTAAGTATTTTTGTATTGCTAAATAATGGCTGTACAACCTTGAGTCAGGATGAGTGTAGAACAGCCAACTGGGAAAGTTTAGGTTATGAACACGGCGTAAATGGTGGTGATTATGCCGATGGCATAACAAAGATCGCAGCGTGTAACGATTACAATATCAACCCAAACATTGAACAATTTAAAACTAGCTACGAGGATGGCTTAGCCGTGTATTGCCAGCCTGAAAACGGCTTTACTCTGGCTATGCGCGGAGTCTCATATAACGGTGTATGTAACAACCGTGCATTTCGAAAAGCGTGGGAAGAAGGTAACGACCGTTATCAAATCCAACAACGTCGCATAGCAGTTGATAACCGTATAACCGAGCTAAAACAACAACTCTCTGAAATTAATCAGCAGTTAAACAGCAATAACATCACGCAAACACAGCGCAAAGAGTTAAATACACAGCAACGCCAATTAGAACGTGAGTTAAAAGACTTAAGACGCGAAAAGTCCTTATTACCACTATTGAATAAAACCTCAACAGTTGAAATTACCTTTCCTTGATTATCCTCTGCCCAGCCTGTAATCATAGGGCTGGGTTAATGCAAAAAGTTAAAGCAAAATTCAGGTTAAATAAAAAATCAATGTAATTTATATAAATAAGTCTTAACTTGAACTGTCAGATTAGTGGGATTCAATCAAATCTGACCGTCGCATATGTGCCATGAGCGGATATTGGTAACGCCTCGCTAATGGGCGCAGAATACTTGGCTAAAATCAGTGAATAGTGATCGCAAGCCAACTGTTTTTTGCCCTTGTTTAACAGCTTGTTATGTTTCTATTTTTAACTCGACTTTGCTAATTTCTTTGATTTTATTAATTGCATTTTTTGTTTCTGTAGATAAACGTTGAAAGTGGCTATCCCAATCTTCTTCATCATAAGTTCTGGCAAGTTCAATTTTTAACTTTGCTACCACAGCTCCGACTTCAGAGTTTAGGTATATCGCCTTAACATCGACGAGATCTAATAAGTTGTCTATTGCAACTTCGTATTTCTGTTTCAATTTTTCGGCTTCATCTTTATGCTCAGGAGAATTTACTCTTTCATTATATTCAGCTTTATCTTTCTCAAGTTGCTTACGAAGAGATTCATTATCTTCGTTATATTGTAAGTATTGAAAATATGGGTGATATTTATCTATATACTCCCACTCTTCAAAGTCATCAACTTGCCTAACTACATACTTATTAACGTGAATAAGTAGGTCAAAAACAGCCTCATATGCCTCTTGCTTTTTGACCCATATTTGTTGGCTTATCCACGTTTTTTCAGACACTTTTGCTTTAATGTCTTCAACTAATTTTGTGCTTTGCGCCAATTGACCTTTCAACTCTTCAAAATCCTCTTTACTCGCGTAATTTTTACCTTTTTCCTTTAGATATGAAGAAAGAAACCCAGCCCCTCCAGAAACAAAGGCTATCAAAATATAAGCTTGCCAACTGAGTGTCTGGCTGAATTGGATCTTACTGAGCAAATCGATAAACTCTTGAGCTTGCATATAACCTCTAGTTTGAGAGCTGAAACATAAAGCCTCGTTAAGAGGCAAGAAATTGTTGGCTAAAATTAGCGACGAAGGAGCAAAAGCCAACTGTTTTTTGTCCTTTTAAACAACTTGAGTACGCCCGACATGGGCATTGACTTATGAGGTGAAAGTCCTCTGTAGGGAGATCACCGTTTAAATAACATACTGTTATTAAACGATAGACACTCGCGAATGGCAAGGGCTAAATCGCGAGAGATAGTCTGGAGGAAGCCGCTGCATTCTTTATGATTAGTAAATGCGAGCTGATGAACAAAAATATCATATGAGGCGCAGGCTGGAGGTTAGAGACCTCCGGCTACCCGATTAGCCGTATTTAACTCTTTAGAAGAAATCTACGCAGATCTCGTTCTTGACGCATGACATGTAAAATATAAACTTTATCGCTATCAACTTTATAGAAAATACGACAAGGATTAACATTAACTTCACGGTAATTTAAGTTAATTAACTCCAGCGGTGTTTTACCCGACTCGGGGTGACTTTCTAATCTAGATATTTTATCAAATATTTTTTGAGTCAATATTTTAGCCGCTGGAATATTACTTAAGGCAATATATTCAGCAATATCATTTAAATCATCGAGAGCTGGTGACGTCCATATTACTTCAGCCATTTGCTCATTTTTTCTTTTGCTTCTTGATTTGAAAATGTATGACCATTTTTAATTGCTTGCTCACCGCGTGCTACACCTTCAAGAATAGCCATCCGCTGTTGCATAAACTCATAATCATCGACATCAACTAAATAAGCAGATGGTTGACCATGTTCAGTAATTAATACGGGTTCTTTAGAAGCATGGAGATCCGCTAAAATTTTGGTAGCTTGACGTTTAAGGGTCGTAACAAGTTCAACTCTCATAATAAATCCAATATATGACCAAACAATGTATCACTATAGTATCACACAAACTAGAGGTTACAACTATACGGCTAGCAGCTTTATCAGAGGACACTTTCCCTATTTTCACACAAAAATGTCCTTCTTTTATGTGCTTCTATTAATAACAAATAGTGTAAGTTATTGCTAACTATAAATATTACCTTTGGGGTAGGTTATTTTATTATGTAAAAAGAGAAAAGTTTCCTCACAGGTCACCTTAGTAGTAGTGACTTAGATTAACTAAAACCTCAATGACCGTATATCGCTCGATACCAACTATCGGCTGAGTGCCAATAGCCGCCGTTAAGAACGATTTTATGCCTCACCTTAAGGTAAACTAACTTTCCTAATGCGTTAATGACTAGCTTCTTTAAAAGAAAGCTGATGAGCTATATAGAACTAGTTATCCCAATATCATCCACGATGATAGATACATCTCGCTTCGGTGCAAAAATCAAGACAAGCTCTAATTCGCTTTCGGCACTGATTGGCTTATTCAATTCAATAGGGAGCGTAAAGGTTTGCAATACTGGCTCTGTCGGCGCATATTTCATATCACCTTTTTCCAATTCAGAGAAGTCAGAAATTAATAAAGGGGAGACACTGCCAGATGCGCCCAAACTTTTTTTAAATACTACACCAGACTTATCAAGTAGCTCTACCCTGGTATCAGATAACAAATTGTATGATCCACATCCTTCGCTTTCTCCTGAATCAGCTCGAGCCAGTGAGAAACTTAGGTAGGATTTTCCTTTGCGATTTTGATGTAACAGCTCAGCTTCTGAAAGCTTAATGCTCAACCGTGTTTCAACTTGTTTCTTAAGTTGAACCTTTAATACATTATTAGAAGTTTTAGTTCCGTTTCTTAGGCGCTCTGAGTCTATACTGATTGGCACTTCTGTTAACGTTTTATCGGATAGGGCTTTAACGGTACTTTCCTTTTTAGCTACATTTTCAAAATCTTCTATAACTTTGAAATCAGATGCCATATGGCGACTGATATAAATATCGTCAGGAAGACCAAACTCACCAGCCACAGGTTGTCTAAAAATTTTTCGATACTCTTTTGTGTTTGCCAATGTAGCTTCCAAAAAAGCAGAAACATACACTTTAGTTAAATTCTCCTGTTGTTTGGGTGTTAATAGCTTAGAATAAAAATCTTTGCTGCTTCCCCAATGGAAATCATCAGACATATCTTGATTAAAGTTTATGTGGTTAGCACGATAAATATAAATGGACTGCTTTAAGTAGTTTTTATCATCATCGAAGTGAGTTCGATGCCATTGTTGGCTACCAAGAAACTGATAAACATCCGCATCATGACCTCCTTGTAACACTAAATAGTTAACATTTTTCAGGATGTTTCTACCATCAGCATGTTGATATTGCCCGTCCATTGGGGCTAATGCGACAATGGATTTAATGTTAAAACCAAACTCTGTTGATTCACTACTATTTGGTAAGGTCTTCCATTGATTAAATGATGCAGCTAAAGCAACAGCCTCCCCTCCTCTAGACATCCCTATTAAAGCGATATTCTCTAAATCTAGTTTGTTATAAAAAGCGTGACCTTGCTCAGCATTCCATTTTTGCAGCAGCTTAATATGTTCAAGCAGTATCCAACCACGGGCACCATTTTCTCCCCATAAATCATTCAAATAAGTTTGATTTACTTGCACAACAAAGTGCCCTCGGCTGGCGAGTAATTCACCTAGATAATCAAACCCTGGAGCAGAGTTTCCATGGACTAATAATACTAACGGTAGTGGTTGGGCTCCCAAAGGAAGCCAAACTTTAGCCTCCAAAGGTAAATTACTACTTTTAAATTTGTGGTAAGCATTGTCCTCATATCCTTGGTTGCGTGAATAGTCGGAAAGAAAGCTAGGTAAGCTCACATTTGGAGCAATTACATCAGGTTTTGATATAGCAAATAAAAATGGTCGTTCGCCATAGTTCATTACTGTGTATTTATGTTCGCCCTGTTCGGCAGGATTAGGTAAACCCGTAAACGGGCTATTTGGCTGACTATATCTCTCAATAACACAATCTAAAACATCTGAAGCTAATGTCGAAAACGAGGTGGTAACTATGGATAGAATGGTACAAAAGTACGAAAAACGAGTAAGCATCAAAATTGTCCCTAATGTCAAAATTTAGCACGTGGTATTGTATAGCAAATCGATCTTGCTATTAAAAAATACAATTTTTTTTATAATTATGCTCCTTGAGACGCAAGTAACTCAATAAAGGTTTAAATCAGTTGTTGAATGAAAGCCTGAAGGTTGCACTTAAAGTAAAACATTAATTCTGCTCTTATGACTAGCAACTAGCCGAGTAACGCAAGTTAAATTAGCTTCTGAGGTAGTTTTAACAACTTCCGCTTCTCGCTCATAGCTGTCTGTCAGATGAAATATAAATCTATTTTTCAAACCTGTAAGATCAGATATGAGCCCCATAATTTATGCGTGTTAATAATTTATGCGTCTTCTTCTTTGCTTATTAAATCGGCCATACGTTGACTAATTTCATCATCGTTGAGATCTTCCTTATGAGTGCCTATTGTCCAAACATGGCCAAATGGGTCTTGTAAAGTGCCTGCTCGATCACCGTAAAATTGGTCGTGCACTGGGCGAACTTCTGTTGCACCTTCTGCAATTGCTTGAGCAAATACAGCATCCACATCCGCAACATACAACATTAAACTAACCGGTGTACCACCTAGCTCATCGGGGCTTTTAAAATGCACTTCGGGGCACATATCTGAAAGCATAATATGCGAATCACCAATTTTAATCTCCGCATGGGCAATACCACCATCAGGTAAAGGCATTTGCATAATAAGCTGCGCGTTAAATACCTTACAGTAATAGTCTATTGCTTTTGCTGCACCGTTAATTATCAAGTAAGGAGTAATTGCATGATACCCCTTTGGAATTGCTGAAACTGTCATTATTGTTCTCCTAATATATAGCTGCTTTAAAAGCGTAGTATAAAGCCTGAGAATGTCAGCTAACGGCAGTAGTATTTAACCCTGTGAATATTACTGCTAAACGGCTAACAGACTATGGTCGCATATCGGGTTTATAGAAAAGGGCTTACATTTTGTAGGGTCTCTCACACATTTATACACAGGATCCTGCTATGCAAGGCAACTATCAACAACAATATCAGTCGTTTATTCACGATCCAGGCGAATTTTGGTTAACACAAGCAAAACGCATCCCTTGGTTCAAAGCCCCGCAACACGCTTACACACAAGATAATGACGGCCTTTATCATTGGTATGCAGATAGCCAACTCAATAGCTGTTATCTGGCATTAGATCAACATGTTGCAGCTGGGTTTGGTGAGCAAACAGCGCTAATTTATGATTCCCCCGTCACTGACAGTAAGTGCACATATAGCTATTTACAACTCCAACAAGAAGTCGCTAAATTTGCCGGTGTAATGCAATCATTAGGTGTTGTAAAAGGGGATCGTGTCGTCATTTATATGCCAATGATACCGCAGGCTGTTATTAGTATGTTGGCATGCGCTCGCTTAGGAGCAATTCATTCTGTGGTATTTGGTGGATTTGCCGCCCATGAATTAGCGGTACGCATTGATGATGCTAAACCCAAATTAATCCTCAGTGCCTCATGTGGGGTTGAGGTGAATTCAGTCATTGCTTACAAGCCACTTATTGATAATGCAATAAAGCTTGCCGAGCATAAAGTTGCGCATAGTATTATTTATCAACGCAAACATATCACAGCAAAGCTCAATGCTACGGACATCGATTGGGAGCAAGCTATGCAAACAGCTGAACCCGCCGATGTAGTGCCTGTTGCAGGCGATCACCCGCTTTATATTCTATATACATCAGGCACAACCGGCACGCCAAAAGGCGTAATACGCGAAAACGCAGGCCATGCTGTTGCTATGCATTACAGTATGGAAACAGTCTATGGCATGCAACCTGGAGAAGTATTTTGGGCAGCGTCTGATATTGGCTGGGTGGTGGGCCATTCTTATATTGTCTATGCGCCATTAATGTTTCGATGCACCACAGTACTTTATGAAGGAAAACCCGTACGCACACCTGATGCCAGTGCATTTTGGCGAGTAGTTGAAGAGTATCAAGTAAACGCTTTATTCAGTGCGCCAACCGCTTTTAGAGCGATCAAAAAAGAAGATCCCACCGCTGAGGGCTTTAAAAAGTACGATACCACGAGTTTAAAACGATTATTTTTAGCTGGTGAGCGGTTAGATCCCGCAACCTATGCATGGTTAACCGAACACACTCAGTTACCTGTGCTTGACCATTGGTGGCAAACAGAAACAGGCTGGGCAATTGCATGCAACCCTATCGGCATTGAGCAACTAAATACAAAGCCCGGTAGTGCAACTGTCCCCACTCCAGGTTTTGATGTACAAATTCTAAATGTCGATGGCAGCCAATGTGCAGCAAACGAACAAGGCGCGGTAGTGATCAAATTGCCATTACCACCTGGTTGTTTACCAACTATTTGGCAAAACACAAAACGCTATAAAGCAGGCTATTTAAGCGAATATCCTGGGTATTATTTAACGGGTGATGGTGGTTACTTAGATGACGACGGTTACCTGTTTATTATGGGTAGAACCGACGATGTGATCAATGTGGCAGGTCATCGGCTTTCAACCGGTGAAATGGAAGAGATTGTGGCCGCCCATCCCGCAGTAGCAGAGTGTGCTGTATTTGGCGTAAATGACTCACTCAAAGGGCAATTGCCAATGGCGATGATCGTATTAAAAAACGATTTTATTGGTAACCCCACTGACGTTGAGCAACAATTGATCCTCGCCGTTCGTAATCAAATTGGTGCTATCGCCTGTTTAAAAAATATCGTCAGTGTTGAACGTTTACCAAAAACACGTTCAGGTAAAATTTTACGTAAAAACCTCCGTCAGCTCATTGATGGGGATGAACTGCAGATCCCATCAACCATTGATGATGCCAGTATTTTTAGCGAAATAAGCCAACAGTTAAACGATCGTTAATCGCATCAAAACAAGGCTGTAACCCAAGTAACTACATCTTTAAATAAAAATCCTTACATAGGGCAATATACTCATCGCTATATTGCCCACCTTCAGCATGAATCGTTAAACTAGTTTGCTCGCATGGCTCTGCCTGATAGGCAAAACACATTAAGCTGCGACTTGGCACTTTTGCTTTCGTCGTGTTCACCAAACAATGGCGCACTAAATACAGCCCTTGTCGTTGTGCTTGAGCGATAAATAACTGCGCCTCAGGACACGGCAAAATAACGTTCAAAAAACTATTTTGATGACTCAAATTTTTAAATGCGCTGAGTAACTCACTAAAACTTAAGCTATCTGTATGACGTGCGGTATTACGGGCTAAGTCCTCCCCTTTTAAACTGGCGTTAAAATACGGCGGGTTACTGATCAACACATCAAATTTAACCTCACTGGTTACTTGCTGAATAGCTTTTTGCATCAACCTAATATCTGGCCATGGGCTATTAGCAAAATTTTGCTGTGCATCAGCACATGCATTGGCATCAATTTCAACGGCGCTAACGGCCATACTGGACTTACGTTGCTTGCACATTAGTGCCAACAAGCCAGTTCCCGTACCAATATCAAGCAACCGCTGTGCGGTGGCTAAGTCAGCCCATGCCCCCAGTAAAATCCCATCCGTTGAGACTTTCATCGCGCTGCGGGTTTGCGCTACTTTAAATTGTTTAAACACAAAGCCTGACATTTTTTCACCTTTTCATTCACCAACTGGCGGATAGCGCGTATAATTAACGGCAATTGTCCTCTATTTTTGACACTCTATGCAATTTTCTGATTTTGATATTGATAACAAGCTACTACAAGCCGTTGCTAAAATGGGTTATGAAACCCCTACCAGCATTCAACAACAAGCAATTCCTGAAGCGCTGCAAGGGCGTGATATTTTAGCCTCGGCACCAACCGGTACTGGTAAAACAGCGGCATTTTTGATCCCAGCGATTCAATACTTACTTGATTTTCCGCGTCGTGAGCCTGGTTTTGCCCGCGTGTTAATAATGACACCAACGCGCGAGTTAGCTTATCAAATTCATGAACAGTGTGAACTACTTGCCAAAGGCACTCACCTTAAAATAGGCGTAGTAACTGGCGGTATTAACTACGGTACGCACAAAGAAATTTTTGAAAAAAATAACGACATTTTAATTGCCACACCAGGGCGATTAATGGAATACCTAGAAACCGAAAACTTCCACGCTGAAAATGTCGAAATGCTTATTTTAGACGAAGCCGACCGCATGCTAGACATGGGCTTTCGTAAAGAGATGATGCGCATTTGTGAAGAAGCTAAAAACCGTCGTCAATGCTTTTTGTTCTCAGCCACCCTTGAAGGCGACAGTGTTGAACGTTTTGCAGAGCAAATATTAAATGACCCTGCACTGCTTGAAGCGGAGTCATCACGTAAAGAAAAAGCCAAAATTCACCAGTGGATCCATTTAGCCGATGACTATCATCATAAACTGGAGTTACTCGTTAATACCCTGAATGGCCCAGATGTTAGCAAAGCGATTGTGTTTGTAAAAACCCGTGAGCGCCTTGAAACCTTAATTGGTGAGTTAACTAACAACGGTGTTAAAGCTGCATGGCTGCGTGGTGAAATGCCGCAAGACAAGCGCATGAAAGCGATGGAAAACTTCCATTCTGGTCGTACTAAAATTTTAGTCGCAACCGATGTTGCCGCCCGTGGTATTGATGTTGCAGACATCAGCCATGTAATTAACTTTGATATGCCGCGTACCGCAGATGTGTATGTGCATCGTATTGGCCGTACTGGCCGCGCCGGTAAAAAAGGCATCGCGATTTCATTAGTGGAAGCCCACGATATTGCAATTGTTGCCAAAGTTGAGCGTTACACAGAGCAAAAACTTAAACGTCGTGTTATCAAAGGTCTTGAGCCACAACATAAAGAAGCTAAATTACCGATCAAAAAGCTTAAAGATCCGGCAAAAATAAAAGCCCGTAAAAAAGCAAAAACGAAAGTCAAAAAGAAAAAATAACAGTAATTAACCTAAATTCTGGATAATTAACAAAGCCGAGCAACTACCTAAGCTCGGCTTTTTAGTTTTTGTGCTGCCTTTTACTGGCAAACACCTAAGTAGTCTGATCCAGCAAGGTAGAGCTAGCCTTCGCCATTAAACACATACTCATGGTTTAGTGGCGATGTTCCTGTAATAAAATTAGAAGTTGCGTATTTCTACAGTTGAATTACTAAACTCGAACTTATTAATTTTGCCGCATTGAGCAACATGATTAGTACTAACATAAGGGGTGTTTGCTTGCGCTATATCGCCCTCCCAGCCCTGACCATTTTTAATAAACGCTTTGACCTCAAACCAGCCATTAACCGCTTTGCTGCAATCCATATCAACATCGAGCAGCCAATAATGTTCTCCCCAAATATTTAGCGGTGTAACACCAAAGCCATCGTTAGCAACGGTTTTTTCTGCTCCCCAAGCTGCGGGCCAAATATTAGTGGTCCAATCGGTTGCCGTGCCTTGCGCTTCACTACTTTGGCCACTTTCAACACCGTACCAATCTAGGTAGTTGTCGTTCGCTTTCCAAGGACTGGTAGTGGCATTTTTTAAATTATTGTGGCGAATTGGCATCGCACATTCAAAATTACTTGTTTGGCAGTTACGCCCAAGATTTGTGTTTGCATAAACATGGTCAATCCCGCCGCGGATAAACATATCTTGGCCACTTTGCGTTTGTGCGCTAATAAATACCACAGTGCGCTGCCAATCACTCTCAGGATCGGGGGTGGTGCTTGTGGTCAACTTGGCATTTTTATGAATAGCCATTGCATCCCACGCAGCCACATTTAAGTTAATAGTGCCATTTGCATTAACCGTTATAACTTCACCAGTACAACTTGTTGCATCATTAGTCAGATGTCCTTTTAACACGTTACAGTATTGTCCTGGAGCCATATCTGTTTGCACGGTGGCATTGAGTGTTGACTCTTCTTTGTTAATTGCGACATGGCCAGCGTTTCCTCTACCAAAGGCTATTTGATTATTTGTATTATCCCACCAATTGGTTGTTGCCCAATTATCTGTCGTGTTATTTCTAAAATCTACGCCACCGGCAATGTATGACCAACGATGTTCACATTGCCAATTACTTGCAAAGCATTCTAAATTACCGTTGTTATGCACAGGTACGCTTGGGCCACCGGCATCAGTATCACTATGAAAGTCATAACTAGACATTACTTTTGGATAACCATACGGGTAAGCCAACATAAATACATTTGCTAAGTCGTACAAACGGCCATCGGCAAAGGTAATTACATTGCCAGCGCCACCATGACCACGTTGATTATCGTGATTATCTACAAATACCACAGCTGATGCACTTGGCATAAATCCCCAGCCTTCACCAAAATTACTTAACCATGCGAGTGAGCCATTTCTAAAGGTATTGCCAAGCTCAGTGCTGTATTTAAATTCAGTCACTAAACCTGTGGCTAAGTATTCTGAGGCTGCTACAGCCTCGCCACCTTGATCAATCACTTCTTGAAATACCACTGGCGAACCATTTACTTTCGCCATTAAACTCTGAATATCAGTGGCTGCAACGTGTTTAGCTGCATCAAACCGAAATCCCTTAACACCAATGGCTTGTAATTCATTAATGTAAGCCGCTAATGTGTTTTGCACATACGTTGCAGCTGTATCTAAATCAGCTAAGCCGACTAACTCACAGTTTTGTACTCGGTAACGATCGTTTCCGTAGTCTGAGCCATTAATGGTGCAACTGGTGTGAAAGTCTTGTGGGCTATAAATTGGGTATTGTTTATTACCATAGGTATTACCAGCGGTGCCTGTTCCACTGCCTGCCGCCATATGATTGATCAAGGTATCTACGTAAATATCAACGCCAGCGGCATCACAACGATTAACCATATCAATAAACTGCTCACGGCTACCGCCTCGGCTTTGTAACAAATAACTGACCGGTTGATAACGCGTCCACCATTGACTGCCAATGATATGCTCATTCGGTGGTGAGACCTGAACCGCAGCATAGCCTTTAGGCCCTAGGTATTGTTCACATTCTAGGGCGACATCTTGCCAATTCCATTCAAATAAATGGACGAATGTGGTGGGTGCTGCATTTGCAATCGATGCAGTACTTAGGCCAACGCTTAGCCCTATCGTGGTTGCTATTTTTTTAATTTTCATTGTGTTTTCCATTATGTTGTCATTTAGGTACTTTTACATTTACAAGCGATTAACAATAGAATGGTTCTAACAGAATAAAAATTGAATACGTATGCAACCTCACACGCTAATAAATCGTTCAGTATATTTAACAAAAATTGATTCACTGAATATTTGCTGCAAATACAATGAAGCGAGCCTATCGCTAACATGCTCTATTTTTCTGTGCCGCGGCTTGGGATGTGCTGTGGTGAGGGTGTTTATAGAGTGGTTGCTCTTGGAATTTGAGGTAAGTCCTGCGAACTAAATTTGAAGTGACAACGCGATTACTTATGCTGAGCGTTTTTACGAATTTGGCATTCATTAAGGATCTGTTGTTTTTGCTCTAAAGTAGCACTATGCCACGCTAAAATGTCAGCGAGTGTTCTAAAGCAACCAAGACATATATCATTATTATCTAAACAGCAGTGACGAATACATGGATTTTCGGGCTGTTCAGTGTGGCTGTTACTCATAACGTCAAACCTTCGACCTGATTAACTCAAAACTAGTTGCTGTTTTAGTTGGTGTCTAATGTTATTACCAATTATTACGCTGCAAATAGTGTGAAAATGTACATCGGCTAGATAAGAAATGCACAGTTAAAGCGCGAGGAAAACTCGCGCTTATGAGCTTATTTCGCTCAGCCCTTTGCCACTTTCAGATTGTGCAGATCTCGAGCTGTGAACATTGTTACAATAAAGTTAGCAATCTAATTTTGCTCATCACGCAAAAATACCGGTTCAAGCTCTTTTTGGCTCGCTTCGCTACTGAAGTAGTAACCATCAACAGTAAACTTTTTTAAGTCGCTTAACTGGGTAACTTTATTCTCAATAATGTAGCGAGCCATCAAGCCGCGAGCTTTTTTCGCGTAAAAGCTAATAATTTTATATTGGCCGTTTTTGCAGTCTTTAAAGTGCGGAGTAATGATTTGCGCGTTTAAGGCTTTTTTATCAACCGCTTTAAAATACTCGTTTGATGCTAGATTTACTAAATATTGACTATCTTGCTCTGCAAGTACGGTATTGAGTTTGTCTGCAATAATAGTGCCCCAAAACTCATAGAGGTTTTTACCACGGCTATTATCAAGCTTAGTGCCCATTTCTAAGCGATACGCTTGCATTAAATCAAGTGGTTTTAATAACCCATAAAGGCCTGACAAAATACGTAAATGACTTTGTGCATAATCAAGCTGCCCAGCAGTTAAGCTGTTGGCATCTAAACCACCATATACATCGCCATTAAAGGCCATCACAGCTTGTTTAGCGTTGTTGCTAGTAAACGGCTGTGACCATTCACTAAAGCGCGCAGCATTAAGGCCTGCTAGCTTATCGCTAATTTTCATTAAACTGCTAATTTGTGCTGGCGTTAATTCGCGACACACTGTCATTAACTCTTCGCTGTGTTCAAGTAACTCAGGTTGCGTGAATTTATCGGTACTTGCTTGGCTCTCGTAATCTAAATTTTTTGCAGGTGAAATAACAGTGATCATAGTTAGCTATTGACTTGGAAATTATTTAATGTCAATTTCAACATTAAATGAAACGAAAAGCACGTTTTGTTTATATCAATCTGCTTGAATTGATTGGTATGATACCTACCTTATTCGCATAGCAGATTAAGCAATGCGCCTTCGTTCTTTACTGATACGGACATAAGACCTATAAAGCACTGTCACAGTGTTGCAGTATAAGGTAGTTACAGTATTTTCTTTTAACTTGCTTGGAATGAGGAAAGCAAATGACTTCAGCTCTACAAAGGCTCAAACAACATTCATCTATCGTGGCCGACACTGGTGATATTGAAGCGATTAAAAAACACCAACCAGAAGATGCAACAACTAACCCTTCACTACTATTAAAAGCCAGTGAAATCGCAGCCTATAAGCCGTATTTAGATAAAGCGTGGAGTTATGCTAAAGAAACCGAGCAAGACGCTGCTAAACAATTAGAACTTGCCTGTGATTACTTTGCCGTATTGCTAGGTAAAGAGATCAGTGAGATCGTACCTGGCTATATTTCTACCGAGGTTGATGCGCGCTTGTCATTTGATACTCAAGCGACCATTAATAAAGCCCATACTTTATTAAGTCTTTATGAAAAAGAAGGTGTGAGCAAAGACAAAATCTTAATCAAGGTTGCTTCAACATGGGAAGGGATTAAAGCCGCTGAGCAGCTAGAAAAAGAAGGCACTAAGTGTAACTTAACCTTGTTATTTAGTGATGCCCAAGCCCGTGCTTGCGCCGATGCGAATGTATTTTTAATCTCACCATTTGTTGGCCGTATTTTAGATTGGCACGTTGCTAACGGCTTAGAAAAACCAACCGATCCATTACAAGATCCAGGCGTGCAATCAGTACGCAGTATTTTTGAATTTTATAAGCGCCATGATTATAAAACCGTGGTTATGGGCGCAAGTTTCCGTAACACCGGTGAAATCATCGCACTAACTGGTTGCGACAAGCTAACGATTAGCCCGAACCTTTTAGAAGAGCTAGGTAACCTTGAAGGCGCACAAGAATATTTACTTGAAAGTGATATTGCTAAAGAGCCAAAGCCAGCACCATTAACTGAAGCACAGTTCCGCTGGTTACATAATCAAGATGCCATGGCGACTGAAAAACTAGCTGAAGGTATTCGCTCATTTGCAGATGCCCAAGAGCAACTAGAAGCACGCTTTAAAGCGATGTAACCGCTTTTATCGGCTCGTTAATTAATAAAAGACTAAACGTCGTATTTACGACGTTTTTTTATGCCAAAAATAATCCCTATTCATTAATTTATCACTTACCTGTAACATAACCTTCACTTTTTTATTCTATTTTAGTTTGGCCTGTGGTATAGGTATTTCCGAGGTTCAAAAAATCAATAGGAGAAGTTCATGGATAGCCTAGACGATATTTTAGAAATATTAGAAGGTCCTGATACAACAAGAAAGGCCTCTCAGAAAAATAAAAAGAGAAAATGGCGCGAAATAGAAGCTTTAAAAGATAAGCATCGTTTACGTAAAGAACTACAGGAGTTAGATTTTTTTGCAGACAATATTGCGATTGATGAATTAGATTTTTAATTTACACAGCGCAGTACAACTAACCAACTAAAGGGCCCTTACTGAGCTGTAAGGGGCTTTATTTTTGTTAAATTAGCTACATTTTGCGCAGGCTAACCTACATGCATTGAATTACAATTTGTGTAGCATATAAGCGATTTTACATCGCGACAAAGCCTCCAATCTGCGCGGGATAAACCCCGCCTACAATTGTTAAACTTGCCAATCAATCGCACTCTTACCTTGCTGCGTTAGTAGCTGATTAGTTTTGGAAAAGTGCTGACAACCAAAAAAGCCACGATGTGCAGACAGCGGCGACGGGTGTGGGCCATTTAAAACATAATGCCTTGAGCTATCAATACCTTTACCTTTCTTTTGTGCGTGCGCCCCCCATAAAATAAACACCACACCTTCACAGTGTTGATTAATATGGGCAATCACCTGATCAGTAAACTGCTCCCAACCTAAGTGCTTGTGTGAATGTGCTTGGCCTTGCTCAACAGTCAGCACTGTATTGAGTAAGAATACGCCCTGCTCTGCCCAGCGTTGTAAGTAACCATGCTCAGGGATACTAAAGCCTGCAATATCTGTAGCCAGCTCTTTATAAATATTTTTTAATGATGGCGGCAGTTTACGCAGTTCAGGCAACACTGAAAAACATAAACCATGTGCTTGGCCTTCGCCGTGGTAAGGATCTTGCCCGAGCATCACCACTTTTATTTCATCCAGCGGTGTTGCATCAAAAGCGCTAAATACATGCGATTGTGCTGGGTATACAGCAATACCTTGGCTGCGTTTTTGTGCAACCACAGCAAGCGTATCTTGCATATATTGCTTTGCACATTCGGTTTTTAAAAAGTCTTGCCAATTACTCATTGTGGCTCCTTAATTACGGCGCGTGAGGCATCCATTTTAATACACATATCAGCAAGACCATCGAGCATTCGCGTGGTAAAACGATGTAATAAATCAGCATTAACATGAACAAATTGATTATGCTTTACTGCTGGCACTTCTGGCCATGACGACCAATCAATCACAGTTTGCGGCTTTTGTGATTTTTCGTCTGGTAATATTATCACCTCAGGTTTTGCTACCACCACATTCTCAATGCTGATCTGTGGGTAATCCGTACGGCTGTTTGCAAATACATTGCGCCCTTGGCAAATGTCGATTAATTGATTGATCCAGGTATTTTTCCCCACCGTCATCATCGGCTCTGGCCACAATTGATAAAACACCGCGATGTTGCTCTTATCACTATATTTGTCTTTAATGACTGCAATTTTATTTTCAAATTTAATCGCAGCTTGCTCAGCCGCTTGCTCACGTCCTGTGAGCGCCCCTAAACGGCGCAATTCAGTTGGTACTTTATTAACGTCGCTCGCATCACTGTAAAAAACCTCAATACCAAAGCCTTCGATACGGGCTAAATCTTCAGTTTTGCTGCCGGTTTTCCAGGCTAACACTAAGTCTGGTTTAAGTGCTAATAGCTTCTCCAGCTGAATACCTTGATGACCACCAATGCGCACAATATCATTTGCCGCAGCTGGAAAATCCGCATATTCAACAGTGCCAACTATTTGCTCACCCGCACCTATGGTATACAGGTTTTCAACGATATGCGGGGCAAGGGCAACGATCCTTAATTGCTGCTTATTAGGCTCAGCCACGAGCTTAAAGCAGCACAAAGCCAACGATAAAACGAGTATAAACCTAAACCTAGCCATTAGTAATCAAACCCTATTTGTGCTTTAACACCGGCGTCAAACGCGTGCTTAACATTGCGTACTTCACTTACGGTATCTGCTAAGTCAGTTAACTTGCGGTGCGCACCACGACCAGTAATAATTAAAGATTGCATTGGCGGACGATTAGCGATCACTTCGAGTGCTTCCTCTAAATCAATGTAACCGTAGGTGATCATATAAGTAATTTCATCAAGTAATACTAAATTAATTGATTCGTCAGCCAGCATACGTTTAGCTTCTTGCCACGTCGCTTGCGCTGCTGCGGTATCTGATTCTTTATTTTGCGTCTCCCAAGTAAAACCGGTGTTCATAATGACAAATTCAACCCCTGCGCCTTGCAATACATTGCGCTCTCCACAGGGCCAAGTACCTTTAATAAACTGGCACACGGCAGCTTTCATGCCATGACCTACACAACGTGTTACGGTGCCAAACCCTGAGGTTGATTTACCTTTGCCGTTACCGGTGATCACCTGAAAAACGCCTTTCTCTGTTTGTGCCGCGGCAATGCGCTCATCCACTTTATCTTTTACTTTTTGTTGGCGTTGTTGGTGTTTGTCGTTATTTTTATCGCTCATGCTTAACTCCTTCCCAAGTTTGGTAAATTTGCGTTATTTTGTCTAAATCTAAATGTTCTTTGCACATGTTCGCTAAGCGCGTTAATTGCTGTTCGCGATGTGTGTCGATATCAATTAATTGCGTAATACCACTATTTGGCAATACCCAATCGAGTATCAATTGCGTGGCTGCACTGCTATCAAACAAGCCATGTAAGTAAGTACCTGCTATACAGCTATCTTTTGATATAAAACCGTCTTGCGCAACATTATTAGGATGTTGCGTAAATTTTAAAAATGGCTGTTCCAATGCGGCGCCTTGGCTGCTACCGGCATGAATTTCATAACCGCTCACTTTGGCTTGCTGGCCCTGTAAAGTGATCGCTCCCTCGGCTTGGGTTAGTACTTTTTGCTGCCCGAGATGAGTAACAAAATCAGCAAAACCTAAGCCTTTACATTGAGTTTGCTTGGATTCAACTCCATCAGGGTCAAAAATATCAGTGCCCAACATTTGTAAGCCACCACAAATACCGAGTAGTTTACCGCCGTAACGTAGGTGGCGTTTAATTTGTTCGCCCCAGCCTTCATTGTTTAAAAAGGTCAAATCACTGATCACATTTTTGCTACCAGGGATAATAATAAGATCAACATCTGGAATTGCTTGGGTATGGCGTACGTAATTAGTATCAATGTGTGGATTTAATCGCAGTGCATCAAAATCAGTATGATTACTAATATGTGGCAACAATAAAATGGCTATTTTAATTTTCGCTTGGCTGACTTGGTTATCTATCGCGACAGCATCTTCGGCATCTAGGGCAAGATCATGCAAATAAGGTAATACACCTAATACAGGTTTACCGGTGTACTCTTCAAGCCAATCAAGGCCACCTTGCAATAAACCTATATCGCCACGAAAACGGTTGATCACAAAGCCTTTTACTCGTGCTTGTTCTGACTCGCTTAACAATGCAAGAGTACCGACCAAATGCGCAAACACACCGCCTTTATCTATGTCTGCAATAATGATCACGGGGCAATCAACCGCTTCGGCGTAACCCATATTAGCAATATCACCAGCACGCAGATTGATTTCAGCAGGGCTGCCTGCGCCTTCAACCACTAACAGTTCAAACTCTTCGCTTAAACGCTGTTGTGAGGCGAGCACCGCATCCATCGCGACTTTTTTATAATCGTGATATGCCTGCGCTTCCATATTACTAATTGCTTTGCCGTGAATGATCACTTGCGCGCCAGTATCACTGTTTGGTTTGAGTAAAATAGGGTTAAAATCAACCCGTGACGCTACTTTAGCGGCAATTGCTTGTAATGCTTGCGCACGACCAATCTCGCCGCCATCTTCGGTTACAGCGCTATTTAAAGCCATATTTTGCGGTTTGAATGGCGCAACTTTAATGCCTTGCTCAACAAATACCCGGCACAATGCTGCCACTAAAGTACTTTTCCCTGCATCAGAAGTGGTACCTTGTACCATTAATATTTTCATCATGACTGCTCTTTTAATGTTAAGGCAAGACCTGCCATGATAAATTCAACCCTTGCAGCGCTTGCGGCTATGGCTTGATGTAGCCAACCCGATTCATCGACAAATTCACGGCTTAATTCACCCAGTGGCACAATACCGTGGCCCACTTCATTACTGACAAAAATGACCTGCCCAGGTAAATGTGCAAGGGCCGTTAACAGCGCTGCTTTTTGCTCATTCCAGCAGTCAGCTCTGGCATGGCATAAACAGTTACTTAGCCACAAGGTTAAGCAATCAACTAAAATACAGTTGTCTTTAGTACTGTATGTTTGTAGCGCATCGGCTAATGTTATTGGCTCTTCAACCAACGGCCAATCGGTGGGACGCTGTTGTTGATGATGGGCAATACGTGCTTGCATTTCACTATCATGGGCTTGCCCTGTGGCGAGGTAAATAACCGCTTTATTACTGTTTAGAGCTAACTGCTCGGCAAAACGGCTTTTACCACTGCGCGCGCCGCCTAAAATAAGTGTGTGGTTAAGGCTCATAATAGACTCACTAAGGTAAGGTAAATAATCACTTCACTGAGCTGTTGCGCCGCACCTAAACAATCGCCAGTGTAGCCAGCTAACTGCTGCTTAAACCAGCGGATCATGATTACTCTGAGGATCAGTAATACTGCGATAAGAATGAATGCGGTTTGCCATAACAATACGCCAACGGCAATCAGGCTAACCAGCAAAGTAGCGGCGGTTAAAAGTAACGTGGCCAAACTGGTGACCGATAAATGCATCGCTAGCGGTTTTACTTTTGCGCTAGCATCCGCACTTACATAATCCATACTGAATATTAAGCTGGTCGCGACGGCACGGCTTAGGCATTGCCCAATCACAATTGCACTCAGCACACTTAACAATGACTCACTTAGCAATAGTAAGCTCTGAAATTTCACTAGCAGTATGATAAATAATGCCGCTGCGCCATAGGTGCCAAGGCGGCTGTCTTTCATAATGGCAAGTTTTTGCTCTACCTGCCAACCGCCACCAAAACCATCCCATACATCAGCCCACCCATCTTCGTGAAAGGCACCCGTTAATAACAGCCCCACAGCCATCATTAGTAATACGCTGATTGAGGGGGGTAACAGCAGCTGGAAAACACTATATGCCAGTGCTAACAACCCGCCGAGTAATAACCCCACCAAGGCAAAGTAGCGGCTTGCTTGATTTAAATGAGCGCCCGTTACCACAAAGTTTAGTGGCACTGGTAACCGGGTTAAAAAACTGATTGCCAGTAACAGCAGCTGCCGTTGCGTTACTGTATTTTGCTCATGGTTAGGCTGCATTAACTAACAACCTGCTCAACACCGGCGTCAGCAAAGCTGGCCATCTGATTATAAAAACCAAGTGCAGCTTGCAATAGCGGAAGACTCAACGCCGCGCCCGTACCTTCACCTAAACGTAAATCAAGTTGCAGCAGTGGCGTAACATTTAGCGTGTCTAACATCAGTCGATGCCCTTGCTCGTTTGAGCAATGCGCAAAAATTAAATAATCTTTCACTGCTGGGTTAATCGCGATAGCAACCATAGCTGCGGCGCTACAAATAAAACCATCAACGACTACAGCCATGCCCTGCTCAGCAGCAGCAAGCATAGCACCGGTAATATGTACAATTTCAAAACCGCCTAACGCAGCAAGCAAAGTGATAGGATCAGTAAGTTGTGATTTATGTAATCTAAGAGCTTGCTCGACTACCGTTATTTTGCGCTTTACAATATCATCGCTCACCCCAGTACCTTTGCCTACACACTGCTGCGCCGGTAAATTAAGCATGGCTGCCATAAGTGCTGCAGCACTGGTGGTGTTACCTATGCCCATTTCGCCAAAGGCAATGGTATTACAGCCATTATGGCTAAGCTGCTGCAGCAACAGTGTTGCGTTATCAAAACCTTGCTGAACCTGCATAGTACTCATCGCCATCTCAGTATTTAATGGCTTAGTGATGCTACCTAAACGGCAGTCGTGCACACTCGGTGCTGTGACTGGATGCAAAATGCCACAATCAACCACTTCTAATTGCCAGCCAAGTTGTTGGCAAAATACATTAATAGCGGCACCACCGCTGACAAAATTAGCAACCATTTGTGAGGTTACATCACTTGGCGCTATCGATACACCTTGTGCTGCCACACCATGATCCCCTGCAAAGACCAACAAAGTAGGCTTAGTGATACTAGGAGTGAATGTTTTAAAAGCATCTTCGTCAGCCACGTTTTGGCTGAATAAAGTAACCAATTGTGTGGCACATTGCTCCAATTTCCCTAGTGCACCAAGGGGTTTGGTTTTATGATTAATTTTATCCGCAATTAAGTTGCTATATTGATTGGTGACTGTAGGTATATTAAACATCTGACTAACTCTCTCGCTTGCGAAAATAAAGTAATGATAAAAAGAACACGCTGCCGATTGCAGAAGTGATCACCCCAATAGGTAACTCTTGATTCGCTAACAAAATACGCGATAACACATCGACCCATACCATAAATGTGCCGCCAACGAGTGCAGTCATCATTAAGCCACTAGGCGTACCTTGAGAGACAAAAAAGCGCACAATATGCGGGATCATCAACCCAACAAAGCCAATCCCACCGCACATAGCCACTAACACCGCAGTGATCAATGAGCTGAGTATCAGCATTAACAGTCGAAACCGTTGCACTGGAATACCGAGTGTCACGGCACTTTCATCACCTAGTAACATGGCATTGAGCTGACGGCGAAAGCCCATCATTACAGCTGTACAACTTAAAATCACTAAAGCAGGTAGCCAGAGCGTTGCCCACTGAGCGCGAGCAAAGCTACCGAGCGTCCAAAATAAAATAGCCGTGATCGCTTGTGGATCACTAAAATACAACAGCAAACTGGTAAACGCGCTAAATAAAAAGGATAAAGCGACCCCTGCCAAGAGCATGGTTTCAACTTGCCCGCGCCCAGTACGTCCGGCAATAAAAACCAGTAATAACATAGTAACTAAGCTGCCAACAAAGGCGGCAGCAGACATGCTGATACCAGCACTCACACCAGTGATAGTAATAAAGCAAACCACCCCAAATGATGCGCCAGAAGAGATACCAAATAAATAAGGGTCGGCCAATGGATTACGAGTAACGGTTTGCAATATTAACCCCGCAATCGCCAAACCCGATCCGGCTAAAAAAGCGAGCAATGTGCGTGGCATGCGTAATTGCCATATGATCCGCTCAATAAACGAGTCATGTCCTTGGCCACTAATACTGTGGTATACATCAATAAACTTACTCGGCGCAGCCCCAAAGCTCAACGCCACAAAAATACTCACAACAGCTATTATCAGCGCCGCAATAACTGCCAAAGTGTGTTTACTTGCCATTATTCACTCCCGCTTGGTAACCATAAAAATAGGTAATACGCGGAATCGCTTTCTGTAATTGCTGGCTTTGCGGATGCTGCGATACTTCAGCGCAGACACCAAATACGTCGCTAAGCATTTTCTCTGTGATCACTTGCTCTGGAGTGCCTGATGCTACTAACTGGCCTTGTTTGAGTACCAACAGTTGATCACACATACTTGCGGCGAGGTTAAGATCATGAAACGACGCCAAAATGGTCAGATTAAGTGACTTGGCCAGTTCCATTAATTGGATTTGATACTTGATATCTAAATGGCTGGTTGGCTCATCCATTATTAATAACTTAGGGCCTTGAACAATTGACCGTGCAATTAATGCGCGTTGTTTTTCGCCCCCTGAAAGTGAGTCAAAATTTTGTGTTAAGTGATGACTTAAACCCACTTGCTCAATCGCTTGTAAAATAACTTGCTGATCTGCTTTAGTGGTAGCACTAAATAAACTTTTGTGTGGCGTAAGGCCAAGGCTGACAACATCATACACTGACAAATTAAATTGCGAAGGCGTCTCTTGCAGTACAACGGCAACTTGCTTGGCATAATCATCTGCGCTCAATTGCCAAATATTACGCCCAGCAAATTGCACCTCACCACTTTGTGGTTTGCTATAACGATATAGACAACGCAACAAGCTTGATTTTCCAGCACCATTAGGGCCAAGCAAACCTATAAATTGCCCTGCTTTTATCGCAAAATCGATATCTTGTAAAATAACAGTATTGGCTACAGACCAGAATAAGTTGGTGACTTTAAGTAAAGCAGGCGCAGTTACGTCAGGTGTATGCAATGTGTTGTTCTCTCTCGCGATAGCAAACCCACAGCACTACAAACCATGACTTCATGGTGATAATAGAAGAGTTAACCCGCTCATTGATTCAAATTAACGTATTTTGTATCTGACTTATCACTCATGTGACTTACAGTTGCGGGTACAGTTGAGGACTTTCACCCCATTCCAAAATACATAAGGCTCTATTATGGGCAGGTGAGTAAATATTTCAATGAATATCTTTCTAGACGGCTACAATAGGCATGATTAGAATACAATTTTTGGCCACGAGACAGCATTTTCATCAATAAAAATATCAATACAAACCAGTTTGCCATAGCCGATAGAAAATACATCTTGCTGCTGAGACTGTTTAGGCAACTGGCAAATTATAGCGAGTAGCTGTTTGATCACCCCTGCATGAGTGATCACCAACTGCGCTTGAGTCTCGGTTTTGGCAATATCAACTAATAGGGTTTGCCACCATGTCGCAACACGTTCATGGAAATCAGCCATAGACTCTCCACTGGGTGGAGTTACATGCCATGGGTCTTGCCAAAAATCACCAATACTTGGGCTATGCGTTTGTTGCCATAAAAATTCATATTTACGACCATCCCACTCACCAAAGTTAAACTCTCTGATTTGATCCGTCAGAATTAATGGTATCTGTTGTCTATTTGCAAACTCAGTAGCGAAAACGCTGCAGCGTTTTAGGGTAGAGCTAATAATACGCTCAATACCAGTTAGCTCAGCAGAAGTACGATTTAGCTGCTCGATTCCAATATCGCTTAAAGCAAAGTCGGTATGTCCAGCCAACACTCCCTGCTCGGCAAGCTCTCCATGGCGCAATAAATAAACACGGCTAGAGAATGGTTTCATAATATCCTTTACATGAGTAGTAATTATCCGGGGATGTAATTAACCTGAACGCTTGATAATCAATCGATGAGTAAAACGCTCAATCACAGATCTAATTAAGTAATTATTAGGCTAAACGTATCAAACGAACATCAAAATGCAGCACCGCATTAGCCCCAATTTTACCACCATTACCTTTACGGCCCCAGGCCAGTTCAGCTGGAATAACAAATTCATAACGAGATCCTACCGACATAAGTAGAATGCCTTGTCGTAACCCTTCAATTGCCTCAGCTAATGCAAACACTTCAGGCATGCCTGCTTTATAACTGTCTGCAATCACACTTCCATCTGCAAGCATAATACGTTGATTGATAACAACTGTATCTAGGTCAGTTACCCGTTCGCCTGACACTTCATCAATAACTTTATACATTAAACCTGAATCACATAGTTGAGTATCAGGGTGAGCACTAAACTTAGCAATAAAACTTTCACTGTTTTTACGATTGAGCCCTGAAGAGCCTTTTGATTTGGTTGTTTTTTTACGACCCACGTGAATCCACTTATTTGTATTATAAATAAAATGGTTTATCGCATAAATAGAATATTGAACGCAAGTCTTATAATGAGTTGCGAGTTTGCGAGTTTGCGAGTTTGCGAGTTTGCGAGTTTGCGAGTTTGCGAGTTTGCGAGTTTGCGAGTTTGCGAGTTTGCGAGTTTGCGAGTTTTACAAAAATAAACTTTTCGCGCCCTATGTCAAGCGTTCGCTAACTTT
>NZ_JBLOPA010000004.1:0-56986 GCF_047806705.1 Pseudoalteromonas sp. ASV78
GCGCTGTGCGTTCTCAATCGTGGCCGTTTCCACGGTACTGATCTGCGAACTTAGCTCACCATCTTTAATGCCCAATAAACGCAAGGATTCAACCGCGTCAGTGCTGGCGGTCTCTTGCGTCAGCATACGTGCTTGCAATGAGCCTTGCTCAACTTCAAGCGTATTTAATTGACTTGCATGGCCATCAGTCACTTGTTTCTGTGTTGTCACCAACGTGCGGTTTGTATCCGTTGATAACTGTAAGCTCTGCAAGTGGCTAACTGAGGTATCACTAACTTGCTTTAATTCATCGTAACGGGCGTCAATTTTACCATTCAGCGCTAATTCTTCGGTGACGTCCCAAATTTCTAAGCTATCAATTAGAATTTTAGGGCTACCGCTAGACTGATAATTTACAATCATCATCGGGCGTACGTAGACCGTTTCAGGTCTAAAGTTATGGTGGCCTAAGCCCACCCCACTGATAGTTCCCTCAAATGTTTTCCAGCCTGCCGCTACAGTCAAGTTGTAAGCCGACACGCCGCAATATAAATAACTACCAGCACCACCAGATTGTGCTGGTGCAATACTCATATCCTCTCGTAGTGGAACCACCCCTGCATATACAAGTGATTGACCATTACTGCCTGCAACCAACTGCTTAGCTTTAATCCGCACCTTGTAAACGCGATCTGTACGTATCTTGATTGCTTTACGAGAAAAAACGGAAACACTATTAGCTCGTATTTCAACACCCTCATTGGTGTTAAAAACACGAGGGCTCGCAGACACATGCACCCCACTCGATTCATCGGTGAAGTCTGCCGCACGAACACACACCACCTTATCGCCGGCATTATTGTTGCTGTAGGTTAGGCTTTCAGAGACTGACGCTTGGTTAGCGGTCGTGGTTTGCAATACGCTGATCTGCGATTGATGCGTATCCTGCTGTGTTGATATGCTATTGAGCTGTTGTGCTTGAGTGTTATTAACACTCTTGATACTGCTTATGTCGGCGGTTACTGCGGCGTCAGTGGCTTTTAGCTGGGTTATTTCTTGCGCACTTGTGGCCGTGGTCTGCTGTAAATTCGTTATTTTACTGCTGTTATCACCCTGCACTGTTTCAAGTTGGGCTATTTTTTGGCTACTGCTGGCCGTGGTTTGCTCAACCGAAGTAATACGCGAGGTTAAATTGCCGGCTGTCGTGGTTAAATCACTGACGCGCTGCGCGTTCTCAATCGTGGCCGTTTCCACGGTGCTGATCTGCGAGCTTAACTCACCATCTTTAATACCCAATAAACGCAGTGATTCAACTGCGTCAGTGCTGGCGGTCTCTTGCGTCAACATACGCGCTTGCAACGAGCCTTGCTCAACACTTAATGAATTAAGTGTGCTGGCCTGACTACTGTTTACTGACTCAACTGAGGTAATACGTGATGTGAGTGTGCCGGCTGTCGTGGTTAAATCACTCACACGCTGTGCGTTCTCAATCGTGGCCGTTTCAACAGTGCTTATTTTAGAACCTAATTCACCATCTTCAACGCCAAGCAATCTAATTGATTCAGCTAAATCTAAATGCGCCGTCTCTAAAACAACTATTTGACTAGTATGATCACCTTGTTTAATTTCCACATTACTTAAACGACTTGCAGACAACTCACTTGCTGTTTCAACAACACCAATACGTGAAGATAAATTACCGCTGGCAGTCTGTAACACCGTTACATTAGTTACTAAGTCCGACTGCACCTGGTTTAGATTGATGATCCGAGCATCAACCCCGCCATTGCCTTTGATGTAATCATCAAGCTCACTAAGTGATGTGTTAATTTTATCGCTAGCAATGATCAAGCCTGTCTCAGCATCAAATAAAGCAGCATCCGCTTTATTAATTTTTACCTCAAGGTTATCTCTAGCAAGTGATGCCGCAGCTGCAACATCGTTAATTCGATTATTCAGCTGCTCTCTAGCTAATGATGATGCAGATTCAGCACTGATGATTTGATTATTAAGTACTTGTCTTGCAAGCAATGCAGCATATTCAACGTTATTAATTTTTTCATCAATGGCTTGTCTTGCAAGCAATGAAGTGGATTCAACGTCATTTATCTTATTATTCAGTGTAGATTGCACATCAACAACTGATTGTGTTGTTTCTTCAATTTTAGTGTTTAGTGTGGTTCGAGTGGAGTCTATATCTGTTTGCGCTTGATCTACTTTCAGCGCTATACCTGCACGTTCACTTTGAGCAAAAGCACTGGCGTCATCTATCTTTGTATTAAGATTTGTTAATAGCTGTGATTTTTCTTTATCTGCAGCTTGCAATGCAAGGTTCGCATTCACTAAACCAAAGTGCTCACCAATGACAGCTGAATCTAAAACGCTAATTCGCGATAACAACGTTTCAGACACAAACGTATCATTGGCAATGTCGTTGCTTAATAGCGCTAATAACTCTTCAGGTGTTTGCTGTGCTTCAACATACAAACCTGCACTCGCATTAACGGGACCAACTACACCTTTGCTATTTACATGTTTAATCCAGTAATAACCGCTTGATAAGTAATTAACTGGATAGATAAAAATAGGAAATGAGGCAGTACCTATTACTTTTGCTTCCCCAAGTACATCATCCTGGTTAAATAGCACCACAGTATAAGCATGCCCTTTATAACCTGGCTCATCCCAATTAAGAACAACATTAGATAATGATGCCGAGCCGATAAAACCTGTCGGCAATTGTGGTCGTTGCGCATTACTATTGCCTGGACTCGTAAGACTTAAATCATTTACTGTTGAAGATAATTTATTGAACCGGTCATCAATACCTGTGTAGCTTCTTTGTGTCACAACAGAGTCAGGCGACGAGCCCGTCATGATATTTAAGTTACGCGCCATTACATCAATGGCGCGTTGTAAACTGCGTGGATCAGTTACTTTTATTTTAGGTATTTGTGAAAACTTCGATTTTGTCATCTAGGTTAATCCAGTTCTTGATGGTTATTAGCAAGCGTGATCGAATGGACTGGTTTTGTCGTTTCTATCTCAATTTGCCAGCGGCTGTACAAACCCGCTGGCAACCAAAAAATACCCTTATATTCATTACTTAATGTCACTGAGTGTAAAACTGCATCGTCAGCCAAAATGGTTACTTTTATTCCTTCAATATCAGGCGCCAAAATCTGACATAAAGAAAAACTCATAATTGGCGTTTCAAATAATTTACTACGCCATGTTGCGACAAGCGGCGCCCCTTCCCCCCATACGGCCATGTGAGTTGGCATCATTAAGTAAAATTTATCTGAGCTAATATCTTTAAACCCTGCTCCCGCATAGAAGTTAAAAAATCGTATATCCTTGCGCTTGGGGTTTAATATAAATCCACCACGGTCAAAGCGAGTGCTGTCACCTTGACCACCATAAAAAGCGATGTATTCACCTTCGTTATAGTAGGCATGGATACTCTCAGGTTTAAGTGAGCGCCATTGTTTAGGCTTAATCACCGCATCACTGATCAATTCAGCACCTGATCCCGTTACACTGACGAGCCCATCGGGGCTCGCATACAACACAAAGCCATCCATGGCGACAATTGAACGCTTCGATATACACGCTTGCTGCGCACCTGTTGTTTCTAGCATCATTGCATCCGGTGAAGTACCCGCAAAAATATACGGTTCACCTTGAGTGCATACTACTGCACCACCCGCAACTGCTGCTATACCAACAATCGGCCACTTTGTTTTATGTTGATATCGCTTAGGCCAGGCATACGGTAAAAAGGCTTCACTGACGCACAACGTACTATCTGTAAAACCTGCAAGCATTCCACCATCCATCCCCACTAAACCAGTTAATGTTTCAGGTGGCGGAATAAAATCGGAGGTTTCAAGGAGTGGTCCCAGCTCTGAATCGAGTTTGTTATCTATAAAAGAGGTTTGATGTAATGGCAGTTGGCCAACGAGCAACCATACTGCATCTTCTGCAGACGTGGCTGAACGATATACATTGATATGAGTAATGTTGTAGGTGTTAATAGCAGGCGGTGCGACTTTAACTGTCACTTCATCTTCAAGGGGGGTAGGTAAAACGAGTTTTGCTGATAGTGGCGACTGTGCGCCTTCTTCACCTGTGCCACTGACATACGTATAAACATAATAACGTGTTTCATCGTCATCAATGCCTTCGGGGTCTTCTTCCCCTACTTTTGTGATTTCAACAAATGGCCGAGTAAGTGGCGCAGGTATTCCCAAGTCATAAGACGCGTCAGGCATCACGTGACTACCAATCGCCATTTCATTGGTTGTTACTTGGGGCTTACCATCACCGGTGAAATAAACGCGTTTAAAATCATCTTGCAGAATTGGGCTAGGCACCACATCAACATCTTTTCCTTTCCATGAAAACCAGTGTTTATGCTCATACAAGTAAATAGTCCCATCCATGAATGGAATTGTAATTTGGTGGGGCCCTTCCGTTTCCAACGGTGCATTCAGTGATGTTAAGTCACCGTCCTCAAGCAAACAGTTTACAGCAATAGTGGCGTCGTGCGCCTCTAACCTGCGCGGAGGTGTGGCGGGAAATTCCCCGCCAAAAAAGGGGATATGTAAGCGAGCCAAGGCCATTCACCTTAGTTTACTTGGTCAGGTTTTGGCGTTATTGCCTGATCCATTTGTGCTTTAATGCCAAGCGCGTTTGCATAGCTTTGATACGCTGCGATTGCATTCTGGCCACTACCCGCATAGGTAACGTCTTTGCTGTAAGCACGATATAAAATAAAGTCCATAATAGGGTTTACATAGGTATCGTCTAACCCAAGCACCTGAACATCTGTCTCAAATTCATTATCAGCAATAACAACTTCAAGCGGTGCAGTACAAATAGCACCACGCAGCTTCGCGCCAACAGCGGCGGCAGGAAATACCATAAACTCTTTAGGGATACGATCATCATACACATAATGGTCAATCACCAATGATGCCTTCTCGTCATCATGCCAATCAGGTATTTGGTCATCTAAGATGCGCTGATCGATTAATTTCACCACCCGCTTACTTGCAGCCGTTTCATTACGCGTAATACGAATAAGCCGCAGTGCTTCAGGTGGTAATACTTGGCGCGTTCCCAACTGGCAATCAAATAGAATACTTTTTGTATGCGTGTCCGGACGATGGTTAACAATGTCCTTTTGAGCCAGGTTAAACCAGCCTAACAACTCAGGTAGAGGCCAGCGAGTGCCGGTGGTGTCTTGTAGAACAATTTGAACTTTTTTTAAAACAGAGGTGACTGTGACCGTAGCCATATTGAATTACCTTTAAAAGAAATGGTGTTTAATTGGTGCAGCTAATCGACGTCGGCCATTAAGCGCCACATCACGCGCATCATGTTTACCTATGCGAAATGCCTCTTGCAGTTCATACACTTTGAATTGCGGCATATCCACATGCGGACGGCCTGCAAAACGCAACGCAGCGCCTGCCGCTATCGCATCCCGAAACTGTTTGTAGAGAAATTCAGGAAGCTTATCCGCTTCTGAGTCAGGGAATAGCGCAATTGAAAGATTAACGGGTGTGGTTGGCGCTCGACCATCCAGCCATTTAAGCGTCCCAGCAATGATATTAACGGTGTAGTGCAAATTCTGATGGATTGGATAATCCATATCACCGGCTTCTATAACGCTGTGGAACTCGGCAAGCTCAGGGATGTTAATTACTGCCTTGTTTTGTTCATTAAATTGAACATCAACATCTTCTTGCCAGCAAAGCGTTTCTTTACAGAATTCTCGCGCACTCGCAAGTACAGCTCTGCGTACAATAAACGCCGGTTGCGAGGGTACATGCTCTGCGACAAACGCAATAAAATCATCGAGCGCTCTCATGATTACACCCCGAGTTGTTCTTTATACAACGTCACAATGGCTTCAATGATTTCGCTTTTTGTTCCATCATTTTCAGTTACATTAATTTCACTACCGAGCACATCTTTCGCTTTTGCAATAACGGCAGGCTTAGACGGCAGCTTATCTAGTTCACGTTTAAACGTGATCACCTTGTCTGCCACTTCACTTTCTTGCTTAGCTTTAATGCTGTCCGGTGAATCAATTGGGTTTGTTTCTAATGGGGCGATTGCTTTAGATGTTTTTCGCACACCCGCGATAATCTCTTCAAGTGAGCTATCTTTAAGAGGGCTATTATCGATAAGGAGCTGTGCATCTTCTTCTAAGCCGTTGTCGCATAAATACGCCAGGTACTTTGCGGTAGGCTCGCCTTTTTCGTTTTCGGTGATCATATACACAGACGGGCATTCACGTTCCATGCGACGTGCTTTTTGTGTATCGATTTGAATGGGTACTAAACGCTCGAACACTTCATTGGTGCCATAGTACGTATCGGTTTTAAATGCTTTTGGCCCGATGTATGCCAGCAATGAAAAAATAATTAAACTCATGATAAAAATCCTAAAATAAAAAACCCGCTCAATAGGCGGGTTTGTGTTAATGTGCTTTTAGCTTTTTAGGCTTTTAGCCTTTTAGCCTTTAATTTAATATTGTGAAACACCGTTGTAGCGGTAATGAACCGTGACTTGCAGTTCACCCGTACCAATACCACCTTTCAATGTGGCGATAAGTTCAACGGTCTCATTTACATGACGCGGTTTGATATTTTTCATCGCATCGCCTGCATCAACAGTATTAACCGATCCAAATAGTGCCAATTCATTAATTTCACCATTATGCTTGGACTGAATACCCAGCTCGATGCTTGTGCCTGCTCCCAGCGCATCATGAAACACAGTCACACCATCAAACGTAGTACCCGCAGGAAAGTTACCTAACAGAATTTTCGTATCTGCAGGCGTTGCTGCTAATACATCGTTCAATGTCTCACGGCTCGCATTACCATGTGTGCCGCTATAAACAGCAACTTGTGCTGTCGGTGCAATTTTTAAACTCATAATCAATTCTCACTTTAAACAAAAAGCCCCGCACAAAGCGGGGCAGTTTTCATATTAACGATTCATACCTAGCGATACCGCAGTATCAACAACCATACGACCAACATCGTACTGGAAACCATCCTGGTCTTTTAGGCGGATAGCCTGTTTACCGTGTACGTATGCAAGCGAGATTTCTTTAGCATTACCATGGTCAACGTCTTGCTCTGTGATTTTAAATGTAGATTTCACGTTTTTATGACGTCCGCTAGCAATAGCCAGTGCTTGGCCACCTAACAAGATAGAGCGATGAATCTCAGTATTTACTTGTACTTGCTCGGTTGTTGCATTTTTATCATTTTTCGATACAGCAACACTACTACCCGCAGTTAAACCTACAGGACGGCTCATGACTTTAACTAAAATGTTATTTTTCATTAAACACTTACCGTTAAAGAGCGGATGACTAAAGCCTTGCTTACGCACAGTCGCTTCCGCAACCATCTTCTGGTAGTCCTTGGTGGTTGCTGATTGTTCTAAATCGTACCACTGGCGCGGCGTGATCAATTTCACATAAAACGGGTCATGCCCAGCTTTTTCAGCATCCGGTAAAATAATAGGGCGCATAGGACGCTCTGTTTCTGCCAAGATCAAATCAATGTTATCCAGTATTTCTAATGAATACTTATCTGCCGCATCCACTTGGTCTAACGTTTTATTACCACCGGCAATGATATGGCGGTCATAACTTGGCGCCAATATTTCATTGATCAGGATTTCTTCGAATTCACGGTGCGAACTCAGCGGTACAACATCTGTATTTGATGTAAACGAACCACGCATACCCATTAAATGATACAACGTGGTCTGTTCGTCTAGCTCTTGATACCAGTTACGGATAAGTGTACGAGCAACTTCGACCATGTTGTATGTGGTCAGTTTACTGAACATAGCGCCGCCATCTTCAATCATCTTACGACCTTGATTGATCTTGATTGATTCGCTGTCCATTGCGATGCGACTACCACGACCTTCTAAACGACGATCACCCATCGTCGGTGGACCATAAATAGGATGAATAACATCATACATAACTTCATTACCAGGCATGGTGTTTAAGTCATCAATCATCACAATAGGGTGATCGGCATCGGTTTGCATTGTATTCAGACCATTGATTGTCTTTTTCGCTGCTTTACCGGTTAACAAGTTACTCATTGTTCGCGTTCTGCGAGCCATGGCATAAAGTGCAGCATTAAACGCGACTGCGCGTGAGCCTTTTGGAATAGACATAAATAGTTCCTAAATTAAAATTCGTTAAATAGTGCGTCTAGCTCGGCATCGCTCATTTGTGACGCGTATGCTTGAGCATCGCCGCCGTCCATATCTTCAAAGCGCTGCAGGGCGCTAACATCTGCGCTGTTGCTTTGTCCGCCGCTTGATTCAATGGAGTACGGGGCTACTTCGCCCGTAATGGTTGGGTCTTTCGGGTTTTGAGGGGGTTTAAACTGCTCTCCTAATTGCTGAACAACTGCCTTGAATCGTTCGGCTATAGGCTTGTCCTTGTAATTAGCATCGAGCTTTAGCTTTTCATCCAGTTGAATAGCTAAAGTGCGCTTGGTTGGATCTGCCATGATTTCAGGCAGCCCAGGTGTTTGAGCAATAATCTTGTTTATATCTTCTGGTGCTTGATGTGTGTTTTGTGCAGATTGATTTGCACTGGCATTTCCTTTTTGCGCATCGAGCATCACTTGAATTTGGCTTTCCAGATTCTTTAACTGGTACGCCATATCGTGTGCGACTTGACCTACGGGTCCAAGCTCGTCCATATCTTCACGTAAAGCGTCTAGCGCTTCTTGTGATACACGAATTTCAGTTGGCAGTTGCGCAGGCGTAATGCCCTGCTCTGTCAGCTGCTTGGTGTACAGTTGAAGCCTCTGCTCCATTACTTCCATTTGCTGAGCTAATCTAAGCTCCTCATCCGTGATTTTTGGTTGATAGCTATTACCTTCCCCCTCATCACCTTGGTTTTGTTGCTCACCTTCTTTGCCAGCTGCTGCCACGCTCTGAGTCGCGTTAGTGTCCGGAACCTCAGTTTTAGCCGCTTCTAGTTCAACATTGATTTCATCAGTGCCAGGCGACGTGCCTGTGTTGTGATCACCGTCGTTTTCACCAATTTTCTCTAGTTGAGAAAGTAAATTTTCAATTGCATCCGGATCGGTTTCACCGTCCAGTTGTGCCAATATTTGTTCTTCATCCATCTGGATTACTCCCATAAAAAAAGCCACCTCGCTTTCGCTTGGTGGCTTTGTTGGTCAAAGTCGTTTGTTTAAGTTGTTTGCTTGCTACTGTTGCATAACGCCTGCAAGTATCTGGTCTAGCTGTGCATCTACCTGCATGGCTAATTCTTTATCTTTTATTTCCATATTCTGGTCACGCTCACCTACACGACTAAGCGTTTCAGTTGTTTTTGCATCGTTGTGCCTAATTTCGCTTCGGACTTTTTGCTCTTGAGACTCAGTAATGGCTTGGTTGGCTTTCGCTAACAGGATATCCAGCTCACGCTTATTGTTTTCCAGCTCTGCTTGGCGTACCGCTTCTTCTTTTAAGCGTTGTTCAATTTGTTCTTGAACCTGTTGCTTTTGTTGCTGCTGCTGCATAGCTTGCTGTTCTTCAGGCGTCATATCTTCTGGCGATATAGTTAAGCCAAGCATTTGATTTAAACTGCGGATCAAGTCTTCTTTATCCGGCATATCGGACAGTTCAAGAATTTTAACGAGTAACAGCGGTTGTGCTTGCTCAGGCAGTGATTGCAGTACTTGCATCATTCGGTCAATCAACTGCTGTCTGTATCCTGATGTAGTATGAATATCAGCGATAGCAACGGTTTTACGCAGCATGGTCACTTTATTTGAAATTTGGCCGTTTTCTGATTTCTTGTTTAATTCAACCAATTTAGTCGGCTTCACTTCACCCGCATAAATAGGGATTGATTTAGGGCGGTCAGATATATCCTCTGCCACTAAGTGCGCAATCTGCCAGCCTACTTGCTTTTTAGCTGTGCCGTAGTTGTCGTAAAACTCGCTTAGCGTAATAGAGCCTTGCTCTACTAATGAATTGATGGCAATACCCGATGTAGCCCCTGTATCGCCTTTACCTAGCATGGCATTGTAAACGCCGGCTGAATTTTGAATCATCTCCATTGACTGATTCATCATATTAAATTGCTCACTAGCGACACCAAGCTCGCTGTCAATTTTAAACACACCATCTATACCGTGCTGCGCGGCCACTTTAGGGTCAATCTTTATAATGCCATCCACTCGCGCCAGCGCTTCTTGCACTTCGGTGTCGCTCATATCCGTTGCACCTTTGAGCATAATCACTCGACGTGCCTTGAGTATCCAGGTCAGCATAGAATGGCGGAAGTTAACACCATCTTGTGCGCTGATCATGTTACGTATAAGCCCATAAGGCACACGGCTACGCCCTTCTCTGTAACCAAAAAACGGAACCAGCGGAAATTCATTGTGTGGATAAGGACTTGGACCATCATGCACCATGTGAGGACCACAGAAGATAGCACGGCGCATTGTACGCACTGTAGATAGTGTAACTACCGCGCCTCTGCGCTGTAGTTCCAAGTGCATTTCATTGTTTTTGTTAAACTCAAAGACCTGATCGTGAACTCGCATTGTTGGTACACGTTTTGGTACGCGATACCACACCTCAAAGAACCGACACCGCTTTTCATCTGGACTCATCCACTCAACGCCACTTAAGTAGTGGGTTTCATTTTCAATCGTCCAAGCGGCTGCAAGATTAGGATCGAGTGAATCACTCATTATCGCTTCATCCATTGCCGGCCATTTGCTGTAGATATTGTTGAAAAGCTTTTTCTTCGCTGGCATGTAGTTAACGGCTTCATCGATGTAAAGCCACTTTTCACGCACAATCCAACGGGCATCCTTCATATCTGAGCGTTTAGAATGCCAGTCGTACCAAATGTTAGCCCAATCACTCTCTTCAACAATATAAGGGTCACCGAATGGGTCATCGTTACGGCGCACTTCTACCCAGCCTAGACCGCCTTTAACTTGGCGTGCAAAGGCATCACTACATGCTCTTGGAGCATCAGATAAACGCGATGCTTCGTTAACCTTTTCGTTGAGTACTTCGGCTACTTCAACGCCGTCTTTGTCATCCGCTTTCACCATGAAGTTAGTACGTGTCTTAGCTTCCATGCCAAGCACGCCATTCACCGTAGGATGAATTAGGTTATAAACAAGCAGTGGCTGTCCACGGCTGTCTAATAATTCTTTATCGACTTGTTTAATTTGATGGCCGTCATAATACATTTCAGACATTGCGTGTTCTTCACGCCAAGAACGTGGCTGATTGCGTATACCGTTCATCACCAGGTTTGTGATAAATTCTGCGCCCTGCTTTGGATTTTTTATCATGAATACAAGCTACCGCTATTACTTTTCACTTGATTACCTCTAGGTTCTGTCAATCGATTTCGTGGCATTTCAATTGCCATTTTCAGCGTAATTGCATAGGACATAACACAGTCGTCATAGCAACCTTCACGCGCGCCTAATGAGCCATTCTTTTGATAGATATAGGTAAGGCATTGATCGACAGTATGGATGCACTGTATGCCGCTTGATTCATCAAATAGTGATGCTCCAAGTACGTCATGTATTATTTCTGGTTTGCTTTGGCGGTTTGTATGCCAACCAACTTTAAGCGTTGTCTTGTCATACTCACGCTCGGAATTTTGCATTATGTGTTGATTTGGATAGTTCAATTGCTTCAAGCGCATAACAACAGCATGGCCATGATTATTTACTTCAACACCTAAGTAGGCGTCATTGAACCAACGGCCAACGGCATCGAGTAACTCGCCATACTGACTCATTTCTAAATGGCCGTGGTAATGGCCAACTTGCACACCTAAATCATCAACAATATCAAAACTACAGTAATCGCCGTGTTCAAGTCCTTCTGCAACATCGGCGCCTACTGCATATAGGCTGTTACTGGTTGGCTTAGCCCATAACTGCAGATAGCCTTTTGTACTATCAAAATCATAGCCAATTGGGTTATCGTCTCTGTCTCGTACAACCTTGAAACCTGCTGTATCAACTTCAACAAAGTCCTTTCCACCCTGCCATCGCAGTACATGCTCTGGTAATCGACAACAACTTTTAGCATCAAGTACTTTGAGGGGATCAAAAACGGGTCTCCCGGACGATAAGAATGCTTCATCAATATACGATGGGTATTCTTGGCAGAATAAGTCACTGCTTTTTAACTCGGATATTTTTATCCGACGCCACATCAACTGTTCGTCAGTTAAAAAACAACTAAATTCAGCACCGTCAGGGTGTGCCGCAACTAGTTCTACAAGCTTCTTTTCATCCGGTGTGCGTTCAAAGCCCTCTGGCACAGATACTTTGTAGCCATGATCCCAATACCAGGGCGAGAATATAAGGATAAACTCACCACGGCCAAAACGCGCATCCATCACGATGTCATAAAATGCGCCACCTTGGCCGTTCGCTGTTGATTCAAAATTGATTTCTGAACCAGCAACATTTGGCACAGCCTGCATAACACCCGCGAGTATTTGTGCAGCTTGTGGCCAAAACGCCACTTCTGAACCATGAAATAACTGCGCGGTAAAACCCCGACCTGTTTCCGCGTTTTTCGCGGTACCCAACTCATACGATGATGAAAGTGCCGGAAAGTCGATACCAAGAGATTGCGAGTCACGGCCAAGTGTTGGCTTAATTGGCGTGGGACAATGCTCATGATAGCGCTTAACCATTTGCGCGAGTTTGCCGGTTGTTTTGTTCTCATGACTGAGAATAAACGTTGAAAAACCTTCTCGCTCAGTAGTCTTTTTATAGTACCTGCCACCTATCCACGTACTAAACCCTTGCTGCCGTGCCTTTAGTGTCGCAGCGCGTACTTTACCCGTCCTTTCGACTTGCGCTTCAACTCGATGGTGAGCATATACCTGGGCTTGGTTCATAACGAAGGGCACTAGTGGTCCTTCCTTAGAACGTACCTTCAGGCATTGTTTTGCAAAGTCAGGAAACTTTTGTCCGCGAACCTTGCGTATTAACTCCTGCTTTCTATGCCTATCGAGCGCTGCATTAGCGCTTACCCCAAATGTATAGCCGGACACAATAGTTAATCGTTGTCCATTGCTTCACGGGCTAACGCTAATAGAATGTCATCTGATGATTCACCCGACTCCGCGCTATCAATCCCGTAAGTAATACGCTCCAGGTCAATCAAATCTTTTAAGCTAACAGTAAGCTTTCGCAGTTGATCGGTCACATACGACACCGATGGGGCACATAGCTCCATTTCACCGGTCTTTTTGTTTAATAACGCAATACGCTTATTCAGTGACTGGTCTTTTAAATCAGACGCAGCATGAGTGAATATTTCGCGTAAATCACCGATATTTTCTTGGTGGGCAAGTAACACCGATGCAGCCACGTTCGCAGCTGCTTCAACCTTGGCCGTTTCATCACCATCTAACGTTTTTGGGTCAACACCAAGAATTGCAGCGCCTTTGATAATTTGCGCCTGCATCATTTTTGTTGCAGTTTCGCGCTTAACTTCGTCGCTTAAATCACGCTGCCACTTTTCAGTACGTACCCAGCGTTGAAAGGTACGCATTTCAATTTTATAACCGGTTGCCGCAATTAAGCGGCGATAACATTCAGTGACGGGCAAAGATGGCGGTAATACACGAAAACGTTGCTTTATATCTTCCTTTTGCTCCGTAGATATACGCGCCATAACTTATTATTCCGCTTTCTGTTCGTCTTTAGTGATCCATTCATGATGCAACTGCTTCACGGCTTCACGCGCTGCTTCCACATCATTGGATAATAGCGCTTCAACTAAATCCACAGAGTGATCATCGACCTTACTCTTTGTAAATTTCGCATACGCGCGTAGAGTCCAGATCACCATTTTCTTAGACATAAATACACGCAATAGCGTCTTTGCCATTGTTGGTAATAAAACTTTTAAAGTGCCTATCATTTTTAACGTACCCTTTTATCTAAATAACAATCTAATTCGCAGTGGTAGTAAGACTCAACAAAGTCCGCAGCCTCGCCCTTACCTGCATCTGTGTTGTAATGGTCTTTCCAATAAGTAGCCATTCCCATTAAAGTTTCAGGCACCTTTTCAACAACCTGCCAATATTGAAAACGAGCAAATATCATTGACAGCAATGGATTGACGGCTAGTTCTCGATATTCAACTTTCTCAAGCGCTATACCAAAATGCTGGCGTAAAGTTTTAGCAATACTCTTTGTGCTGTACTTCTGCTTGATGTGATCAAATGCAATCTCGTCAATTTGCATACAACCCACACCATGACGGTAAATAGATTTATCTCGGTACTGTCCTAGCTTCGTTTCAACGGCACATGTACCCAGCAATAAATGAATATCATAAGGACGACGACCAAACACCTCGCACACGGCCTCTGCACACATAGTCAAATGTTCAAGGCTTAAAATTCCATATCCCAGCTGCTTACGTTTCATTTTTTAACTGTCTCCATTTCTGACTGTAACTTTTCAACTTGCTTGATGATGTTCGTTTGATTCACTTCAATCACAGTGATGCGGGACATTGATTGCTGCTGGTGAGTGACCATGGTGTCTATGGCTGTTTTTAAATCTTTGAGTAAAAAGTTTTGATGGCCAATGAGTGTACGCATTTCAACATCAGTTTCTTTTGATGAAACAACGGTGTTGGTAAGCCAGGCAACAGCAATGATCAATAGGCTACTGACGATAGTTATAAACTGGCGCTCTAATGCAGACGCGCTGCTTTTCTTTTGCGATTCGTTGTTATCGCAGCACGGTGCATTATTTGACATTTGGGTAGCCTAAAATGAAAAACCCGCCAAGGAGGCGGGTTTTTAGTAACTAATAAACTTTTTTCTAAGAGTGTTCAGAAACCGAATTGATAAAAGTTAATTTAAATTGATTTCTAGTACGTTGTGCTAACCCACAAGACACAAGACAAGGACATATCTACTTGCGGATCAACACAACGTAGGGAGACAATAATCGAAAAGATTAAACAGATCAACCCATTTTGGGTTATTTTGTCACATGCCTGATTCATTAAATACAGACATAGCCATTCTCATACGCGCTTTTCTAAGCTTATTTTTAAACTGACATAGCGTTATACCGAGGTTTTTAGCCTGCTGAGACTGTGTTTCTCTTGCTTTCGCATGGACATAATAATGGCGTACAACTTTTGCAGCGAGTGGGTCTACCCGCGCAACCATTGCCGCAGATGCTTCAATTTTATTTTCTAATTCGTAGGTATGTAATTCGCTAGTTCTGCCAATTGAACGACCTTCGATTATCCAGGTCGATGCTTGCAATGACACTTCGCCACCGGTTCTAGCCCACTGTCCCCACTTCCAAAACTGCTCATCGTATTTAAACATGCTGCGTTCATCCGTCATTATTTATTATCCAGTCATATAAACTTTCAGCATCAACGTAGTCAGCATTAATGTGTATCATGCCTGGTCTTAAATCTGCGTCACTTTCGCTTGAAGTTGCTGAAAAATGTACAAATATAACGTTCTTCGTATTTTCCAATCTTAGCTTTTCATCGTCTGTTGTATTGCCAACGATGACCAGGAACCTATGTTCAAGCGGCAAGTAATAGTTAAATACGCGATCTATAGTTCTTTGTTCGTTAAGTTTATAAATCTCGGTATACATCATTGCTATGTTTTTGAACTGCTCCGCATATTCAATAATGCTAGGTGGTGGGGTTTTACCGCGACAATTTAATACGATGATATTTTTCATTAGAGGCCAACATTAAAACAACTTGGGTTATTCTAACCAGATATAGTTACTTGCTGCCATAGATGTGATGATTATTGGTTGATTATTGTATTTGCAGACTGTATACCGGTTCACAATAGCCCGATTTGAGTTATACTAAAATGACACAGCACTAGGACATACAGCATGAATAACAACAACAGTAATATTGGTTCTGGCCAGAAATACCACGTTATTTCATATGATGATATGAAGGAGCAAACACGCTATTTATTATCTAAAGAACTAGATAAAAAAGCTCAAACATCTGTTCATAATAATTACGGCGCTTGGAAAGAATCATGCGCCATGTTCAACCGTGAGGTTGGGCTTGATATACCAAGACAGACGTTTAAAAACTTTTTCTTTGGATCTAGATTCAACCTTCCTTTTGTTTACTTATTTTCTCAGTTCGTTGATAAACCAATGACGTACTTTTTCGGCAGTAAAGTATTTTACAATGAACAATCTAAAATATTTAAACATCACAACATAAAGCCTATTGATAATATCGTTACAAGTGATATTGCCTGTGCGCTACCACAAGACCAGGTGGGTGATGCTGATACCACTAAAGTGTTTTCTCTTCCTAACGACGTTCGCCACTATCGCCGTGGCAGTATGTGTTTAATTGATATAACGAAAACTAGGAATACAGAAACAGGTATTTACTTAGTGAAAAGTGATGACGGCCAACTGACCGCTATGGAGTTATCCGAGGCTGGTAAGACACAAACGATAGGTAAAATTAAGTCAGTGTTGTGTCCTGTTTAAGTTTGGCGGCGCTCGCCTGAGCAATATGTTGTAAACCTCATCCCTCAGTTTCTTCCGTTCTTCTGCTATCAACTCAAAACGATAACGAACAGATGGTACGCTAATTTTCATAGCTTTAGCGACAGCGATCAACTTTTCGTTATCGTTATACCTTCTTTCAATCTCTCTTATTTGTTGTGGTGTTAAAATACTATTAGATGCCCACTTCTGCGGCTTCTTCTTTGAATTGCTCATTACACAACCCCATTTTCTCGCGATTAGAATAATACAAAGCAAAAGCTTCAACGGCCTTGGCTCTATCCGCAGCACTTACCCTTGTTACTTTATCTTTATCCGTTCTTGCGTATCTGATTTGTATAGCACACGCATCAATCCATGGTGTTTTGCTTTTTCTGTGACGCGTCACGGATACAGCACCTTGCAATCTTTCGTTAAGTAACAATCAACATCACCATAAAACAACCGGTTGCAGTTTGCGGGTAATGGTTCATTACAGCGAGTGCAGTTGGTTGCTTTAAGCTGCGTACTGCTTAGCTTAAAACGAACAACGGTTACACCCAACGAGCGTAACCGTTGCCTTTCTAATCGTTTTCTCTCTGCGGGTGACTTAGCCGACATAACCAACAATGGCTGATATAACAGCTGTTCCGAATGCTACTGACAATATCGCTAATGACAACGACACCGCTTTTTCTTCGTTTGTTGTTAGTAGTACGTGTACTAGATAAACAATTAGCAACAACGCTATGAATGTTCCGCCATGCTGTGCAACGGGGTTCTTCTTCATCATTAACCAATTGAAAACGAAAATACCAGGAACTGCGACAATGAACACGGCAACTATGGGGTTGTGTAGTAGTTGTGTTATTTTCTTTAGCTTCACTCGATAAGCTCCTTACATTTATCCTCTTCTATCAGCTCCCACTTAACGCCGACAGAAGTAGTAACTTTTCTGAACATTAATGTTAAGAAACGACTGCATTCGATTTTATTATCTCTTGGTACATAGAGTAATTTTGATATGAAAAGCGGATTACGAATATCTACTTGGTAATATTCATTCGGCCACTCTCGAACATCTGGTAATTTTTGTTTTACTTTATCTATTCGCTCTTTGCTTATTTTCGGGGCGACAAGCTCAATTGATGCGCTAGCCGGACCTCTCGATACAGATATGCCAAAATCCTGCATATTACGATCAAAGTTCTGCTTTAGCTCATCCATAAAATTCATATCTGCAGGGATAATATTTCTTTCAGCAAATGTGACTGCATCAACGTGATACACTTCATCGTGTTTCAAGTGAACAATATAATCACCAACAACCGGTTGAACATACGCTTTAAAGAATAGTGACGCGTCACTATTCTTTACTTTCAACTCCCACGTTGATTCGCCGTTAATCTTGGTGATCAACATACTGTCATCGATGAGGATTGCTTTTCTGGTGGTCGGTCTTGATTCGTAGTCACTGAACATGGCCATAACTGTACTGCTAATTTCTAAATTCATTGCTAACTCCATCATGCCAAGGCAAAAACGACAACTGGCCACCACTGGCTCGACTATTCGGCTCAATTTGTCCAAATGACAAAAAATGCCAAACGACAAAATTAATGTCATTTTCACGCTTGCAGCTATTTAATTCTGTTTAAAAAAAAGCTACCACCAACAACCACTTATAATTGGATAAAGCGATTTGGATTGGTTGAAGGCGGTGCTTTGACTTACTGGTTACTCTGTTAATCCGTACTTTTGGGCTCTTAAATGCAAAAAAATGGCGGTCAAACAAACCCCTTTATTGACCGCCATTTGCTCTCCGCTAAGAAGCCGCTGAGCTAATAATGGCAAACTCTTTCTAGGAGATTTTCATTAAATTAACCCAAAGCGGGTTAAATCGTAGCTTTGATTAGGCTTGCTTGTCAACTGGATCTAACGAGGATCTAACAATAAGACGTGATTTAGATTGCTGATATTGATTAAAAATTAGGCTTTAGTGAGTTTCTGCGGGTGTTTTTGAGGGTTTAGTTTCAGCACAACTTGTTTTTTCGTAATCTACGCACGATCAGGAGGTCACGATGAATAAAACATTGCGCGTTGTGCGACTTAGTAAAACTACGATCCAAAAGAGCCGTAAGTACTTTAGAATTTCAGAGGATGGAACGGGAGTTGTGTTTCAATATTACCGAGAACCGGTTAATAACTGCATCGGTTCATTTTACTTAGTGAATAAACGCCAATGGATTTTGCTTGGCGCTTGGCCTGCGATGACTGTTGAACAAGCCAGGCATAAAGCCGCTGAAATATCATTAACGCTAAAACGAAATGCTAATTTACCTGCGGCGCTTGCTGACTTAGATGCAACAACGGTAGTCGATGTACTCAATTTGTATCTTAAATCTATTGAAATAGATGCAAGTGTATCGTCTGAATCACGCACAAGAAACATCAGAGCCGTTATCAATAATCAATTAATACCGACTGTTGGGCAATTCAACGCCGAATCATTAACGACTCTTATTGTTTACCAGCAAATCTATGAACACATGCGCAAAAACGATTACGCATTGAGTTACATTGATATCACAGTGAGAACGCTCGCCAGTGCGTACAGAACAGCAACTAAACTAGGGGTAATTACTAGCAATCCTATTTCTGATTTAAAATTTAGCTTACTCACATCAATTGAAATAAAGCCCAAGCCAATGCAAATAGAGACGTATGAACTCAAGGACGCATTAACTGCAATAAAGAAAAAACGGTGCATCAAAACTCGTATGATGTGCATCATGATGTTGTTGTTTGGCTCACGACTTGAAGAAACCACGATGATATCCTGGTCTAAAATTGATATTAGCAATCGAAAGTGGGTAATTAGAGAAGAGGACACTAAAACCGCCAGTCGCCATGTGTTGCCGCTCACTCAAATATCAATTGAGATAATAAACGAGTACAAGCAGCTGCGCCGCAAAACTAACAACAGAGGACAGCACTTATTCCCTGCATCACGTAACCCCAAACAGCCAATCAGTAACACGTATGCATGTAAGAAAATAAGTGACGGCTGCAAATTCACAGCGCATGACTTTAGAAAAGTAGCTAGAACATGGTGGCAACAAAACCGAATTGATTACTACATCGGTGAAATGCTGTTGAATCACTCGAAAAGTAAAACTGACAAGGCATACATGCAGGGGGAGCTAGATGAATCGTGTCGTGATGCGCTCACAAAATGGCATGAACATCTTGTGAGCATTGGTATTAAAGAGTGTTTATAGTCACCCCTGGAGCCACTATATGCGCCATATTTTCCGTGTATTCCTCCCCCACAAAATCAATTGGTGACATCGTATTAATATCACACAACACATAAAAATCTCTCTCAGTGTGCAAGCGTAAATTATAGATGCCAACCCCATTCACTTCACGAATAAAATAGGCTGTCGCGCTTTTAATGTTAAGCTCAGCAGAGCTAATTACAGTACAACGTTGCATTCTTCATTCCTTTAAAATAGCCAGCTTTTAAAGCTGGCTATGCCATCCCTATTAGACTAAACCCTTTACTCTCGCGGGTTTCCACCCGTTTCGAGACCAGAACTCGCACCAAAATTCACGATTGTATCTAAGTTCAGCCATTGGCTTTTTTACTAAAGTGTTATACGCTTCGTTTGACATATCAGAAGTCCTATTTTGATTTATTGTCATTTGCTCACTGTTCCAGCAGTGAGCAAACCCTTCCCTAATTTTTATCTATCTATTTATAAACATCTAAAAACCAAGAAATTCAATCTTAGTTCGCCCCGCCGTGCGTGTCAATAACATTTTATGCTTTTATGCTTTTATGCCTTTATGCTTTTATGCTTTAAATTGTTGACAGGGTGCGAGGTAGGTGCGATACTTTAATCGTTCCCAGAGAACAGCTAAGAAGTCCGCCAATGTCGGCAGGACGAAAGTTAAGGAAATTATTATGACTACATTAAACATCACTTTTAAAAATGACGATACTACACCCCGCTTTCCGGTTTATCACAAATACGGTGGCCAGTTCCAACCACAACCAGCGTATGTATTTTTAGATTTGCGCGACGGCGAATGTGGCGCTGACTACAATGGCGAGATGGGCGGTGTTCCTGTAGTGCAATGGCACAACATTGTGCTTACCTTTCCAATCAGCGCTGAAACTAAAGCTGACCAAATTGAACAAATTATTAATGATAACGCCGAAAAGTTCCAAGCCATTTTAGATGATTCTGAAATTGTTTGGGATGGCAGCAATAACGTTGGTTCTTTTGGAGATAAAGCAACGGCATTGTTAAGTGAGCTTGGGTTTTATGCTGACGGGAATCCAGAGGGATTGCAAAGCTACGACTCTCAAGTTTGCATGATAGATGAAGAATACTTTGCAGAATGGGTTAGTGACAGTTCACTTGATAATTATGATTTAGACAGTTTGGCCGAAGATTTGCACAACTGTGATGGTGATGGAAATGCATATTTTACTGACAGCATGAATAGCAAAGATGCTATCTACACTCAACTTTTAGACATTTGGGCTGAGCGTTTATACTCAGGTTATGATGTGCCGAAAGAGGTAGCTCAAACATTGCTAGATGAAGGCAAGTGCGACGAAAGCGCATGGCTTGAAGAATTAAAAGAATTTGCTAACGCATAATTAAACACTGGCCGCAATGCGCGGCCTTTTTTGGGAGTATAAAATGACAGCAATTAAAAAATCAGTGCGTTTGGTAGATGAAACTCAAGCCACGCTACACAATTTAACGTTAACGGGCGAGGTTAATTGGTCTGGCTCAATTAACGACATGGCAGCTCAGTTTGAGTTGTTTGTAAACGACAACACACCTGATCTTACAGATAGCGAATGGAATGTATTTTATTGTGCGTACAACGGCTACATGCCAAGTCAAGACCAAGAGCGTGAAGCGCGCATGTTGAGCTGGCATATCAGCGAAGGTTATCAATACGATGAACAGATACGCGAGTTTATCGGCAGTGAAGCGACGGCAGTGGCATTAATTGACCGTGTTAAATCATGGTCGTTATCTCAGCAGTTGGCAGTTATTTACAAAGCCAAGGCGTTTTGGCGAAAAGGCAAAGACGACTAATGAAAGCGGCTCAGTTGATACATTTACGTGCTTTTGCACTTATTGAGAGTTGCTTGGTGATCACTGGCCGTGTGGGTGTTCCTGAGTTACAGCGTGCTTTTTGCAATAGCCGCAGTAGCTGTTCAAATATTTTTACTGAGTATCGAAAAGGTTATCCGTGGGCAGTAACTTATAACGATCAGGAAAAAGCATACATTGCTACTGATAAGTTCAAGCCAATTATTTTAGAGCAGGTTTTTAACACGACTGCTCAAGAGTATTTTGATGCTATACAACTTATTTCGCTTAACGATATTTTGGCACCCACGCGCAACGAAAAATCAAAAATCACAACAAGACAAACGGCGCTTAAAAAATTAAATGCACAACTAACACAGTTAGGAGCTAATAATGACTGATATTGCAATTTATGAATCAATGACAAACGATAAACTGATTACAGAACTGGCTGAGTGTTTAACTGTATCTGCAAAACAACTTGTTAAAGCCGCTCAAATATTTAATGTGCTTGAGCTTCGCGGCGTTGATTTATCGTATTTAAAAACAGGGCTAGGTGCTTTTTTACCCGCGATAGCCAACAACGTCTTAGACGCTGAGGTGGTTATACGTTACGCTGGTCGTAAAGATATACTCAACCATTTGTCGAAAGTGGGTATTGATGTGCAACGTAAACTTTTAGAAAATGACACTGTTGAACTGGTTATTGATGACAATGGACAGCCCCGCACCGAAACCACAAGTCTAGCGAATGTTCGCACGTTTAACCTGAGTAAAATTTTTGATTTTGGGCGCATAAAAACGGTGAGCGAACAGCTGGAATCATACAAACAGCTGCATCGTAAAGCACCACCTAAAAAGCGCAAAAATCGTAAACCAACGGCGGTTCGCTCTTTTAGTGTAGATCGAGAACATGGCGGTATTAGAGTCGGATTGTTGTTCGCAGAGCCTGAGAGCCTAATTGATATTCTTTGTCAATTTTACGGCAGTGTAGAAAACTTAGAAAAACAACTAAAAAACAGCCAAATATAAATTTATAACAACAGACGGTAACTAGGTGCTGTAACACCTAGTTACCAACCACACTTTATCTATTAAGGAGATAAAAATGGCAAAGCAAAGTATACAACATGACGATGATATTAAATATGATCGATATGGTCGGATGCAATATCACCCAGATTATCATGCAAAGCATGGTACGCCATGGCTCAATTCAGATCAAAATTACCTGATCGAAAACTATGAAAAGGATGGTCCTGAAAGCGTTAGTTTCGAGCTAGAGCGAACCATTCATACCGTTATGGCCAAAGCATATCAACTCAGAAAAGATGGCATCATGCCGCCTGCAAAGCCTGTCGGTCAACGTATCAGTCATAGGCGAGTAAGAAGTTTAAATAGTGAGTCATGCAATGACTGACTTTATAAATAGTGATTATGACGAACCGCAAAAAATGCAAATGATAGCGGACGATTCAAAGCTATTTAAGGCGTTATTAACTGGTCTTGTCCATGACACAGACCAGGACTATCCAACCAATGAAGCATGGCTTGGAACACTAACTATAAATGGTAAAACAGCTCAAATTAAACTTACCGTGACTCAAGACCCTGACAAATTCATAGACGAGGATTAACATGACTAGAACAATAGATTACAACGGTGAAAAGCTAGAAATTTCGGATTATAAACCAGAAAATTACTTTGATAATCAAAAAGAGTGGGTGACGGAACATATACCATTAAACCCTAATTTGCGGGATGATTTTGATTTTACGCCAAATAAAGAACGAGATGGTTTGGAAATAGAGCATTGGTGGGGTAAACCATATATTGTTGCTGAATTTGCCACCCTATCTTATAGAAATTATTCAACTTATCGTGAGGAATTAGAGAGCAGAGGCTCAACCGATATCGTTTCTGAAAAAGAATTCCATGAAAAATATTCGGATCTAAGTATGGAAGATCCAAGTTGCATACACGGGGTTACTTTTGTGGTTCGTTGTCTCGATGGTGGCGCTTGGGATCGCTCTACGTGGAAAGGTCAGTTTAATAACTTAACCGATGCTATTTCATGGGCAAACATCATAGTCATTAAATAGAGGAAGATATAATGGATAAAGCGGCAGCGTTTAAAAAATGGTTCTCTGAGCGTATGGGTCATAGCCCACAGTTAAAAATAGCACATGAAGCGATCACCGAATTGGAAAGCCAAGTTGCTGAGTTGAAAACGCAGCTAGATACTATAAATAGAGCCAATGCGATAATGGCTTATGGAAGTGATCACTAAGGAGAAAAACAATAAATGAAATTACAAGCAGAAACTCAGCAATTGATCGATATTGCAAAAAAATACAGAAAGGATAACTCACATATTCCAGGTGGTGGCTTCGTGATCGTTGGCCGAAATGGCGCGCAAGGTTGGACAGGAACACTCGATTCAACAGCTAACAACTACATGCCTGGTGTGTGGGCTATAGACGAATCAGGTAATAAATACTTGGCTATTGGTGGTAACGATTATGACGGTGCTGATTCGTGGCAAATGATATCGCACGATACTTTTAACCACGAAAAAACTTAGTTGATTATCGTAAACTATGGGAATTACCTTAAGTTAAGGTAATTTCCATAGCAACTATGGGAATCACCTTAACTTCCTGCACCATCAACAATATTAAACAGTATTTTATCCACCTTAGCCCCGCTCAATTGTGTTTGATAAGACACATGTAGCGGGGTTTCTTTATTAATACGCTTAATTGCAGGCTCTAAAAAGCTGCGTTTCATTTCAGCAAAGTTGTCTTTTTGTGAGTCAGGGAGTTTATAGCGCTCGGCCAGCCACTGCGGAGTAATAACCCATACTCCAGAATTACGCCACTGGCACAGGTTCTCATAGAGTCGTATTGTTCGGCTGTTATTGATACGCCCACATTCATGTAAATAAAACATAGTAAATTGCTGAGTTAAACCAACGATATAAGGCACTAAGCGCGGGTTAAAGTCTACACGGTACGAACCACGGCCACGACGCATTGCTTTTTCTATAAGCCAGGGGCGTTCTATCTCTTCGTATTCACCTTCTTTAGGATAAAACTTCACCGAGCTATTACTTATCTCACTTAACCCCGCTTTAACGTCTGTACTCGCTGTTTGAGTGCTAACACCAAATAAGTTTTGATAATCATTAACGTACACATCAAAAATACCATCAGTAAAGTCTGCATTTTCACTACTTTTAAGCTGTGTAAAACACATCCAAAGGACGCGTTTAGCTTTCAGCGAAAGGTAATAGGCAGCTTCACTTATCTCATTAGACTGAGTTATTAAGTTTTTTTTATTTGTTTTGGTTAATGTGCTCATACAACTGTGGGTGTTTTTATTTTTCCCCATAATACCATATTAAACACTTTATTGAACCGCTTTAACTTCAGGTGATTCCCATAGTAACTTCAGGTGATTCCCATAGTAACTTCAGGCGATTCCCATAGTAACTTAAGCTAATATCCATACTAACTTAAGCTAATACCCATAGTAACGCGCTACAGCCCTTGCAGTTAAAGGGCTGCGGGCTTGCTAAAAAGGTTTAAAAAGAACTAAAAAAGAAAAAGGTTTATAAATAGGCTGTGGATAACGGGGATAACTTTAAATACAGCATTTTATGCTTTTACCACTAAAGCACCTTAACCCTTTGACACTCTGTGCTATTAGTATAAAATAAGATGAATTAGCAGCACAAAAGGCAAATCATGAAAAACATACTAATAAACAATGGCGCTCTTGGTCGTCAAGGTAAAACAACTATAGCGTATACGTTATATCAGCAATGCCCAGGTTATCGCTTTGTAACGAACGACATAGACAACGCATCTATCAACCTTGAAAAATATATAAAACCAGGAGAGTTATTTCATTTTGATCAAGATGACTCAATAGCGCTACCGGACAATGGGCCCTTTATTTTTGATTTTGGCGGTAAACCCGATTCAAGAATATTACCCGTAGCCGCATTCGTAGATTTAATAATTGTGCCACTGCACTATCAAAGTACGCATGAGCTGCAGGTAACAATTAAAAATATTAACGCATTGAAGAAAGAAAACCCCAATGTTGTTGTTGTAATTAACAATTCAAAAAACAGCGACGATGTAAAAGCCATTAAATTGGCATTAACCAGCATTCAACTTGATGTAGACGTTCTTGAGATAAGTCACTCAGCGTATATACATCGATTGGCCAACGAAGGCAAAAGCATTTATGAAGTGGCCACTGCAAACAAAGCAGACAATACACGACTACGTAAAAAACTGATCCCACAGTTTGAAAAACTAATTAAGTTAATATCAGGAGAATAGAATGGGTAAAGAAAGCATAATCATTGGTGCAGCAAAAGCGGCAAGTGATCAGTCAAGCAACTTAACAAACAAAAAGCCTAAAGTTGAAAAGCCGAAATTAACAGAACGTGTTTGCACTTACTTAACGACCGAAGAATTAAAAGCATTTGAAAGTGTAATAGGGCGTGAAGCATATTCATCAGTAGTTAGAAAGTTGATTCTAAAGTACACCAACGAACAGAAGTAACATAACAAAAAAGGTAGCCTTGGCTACCTTTTTACTATCCAGTTTTTAGCATATTAATCACAGACAAAATTCTATCTGCCCAACTGCAACTAGCACTAGCGTCCTTCTTCATATCATTATGTATTTTTTCAAGACTTAGCAAAGCATCGTCATCAGAAGAACCAAATACTAAAGATGATAGCGGTTTACACTCACCCATTTTCATTAATTTTTTAACTTGAGCGGTAGTCGGTGCGCAATTTTGTTCAGTGAAATCTAACCAATCTGTAACTTCACTTACACTCACCTTTAGATGCTCCGCGATATCCTGAGCAGTATAACCCTGTTCTTTTTTTAGTCTGCTTAAAAAGCCTTTTCTATCGACTAAATCCATAATAAATCCTTAAATAGTACTGCTAGATGTCGGTAAACGATCTAAAACAACTTGAAGCGTCATATAAGTGATAATAACAATCTCTACAACGTGAACAACAAGGAGCATCGCATACCCAACTTGAAAAATAATATAACGATTAATATTGCTTTCAATCAGCAATCCATCTGCAGAAGTAATACCCATTGAAAATAACATGTAATGCATAATCATCACTGCTTGAGCGATACATGCCATTTTTAATGTTTTAGCTAACGCGTTTTCCTGGCGATAAAAATAAATAGAATACTTTGCAGGTGAAAACCAATTAAAAAATGTATTTATAACAATTAATCGTTGGGTGTAACGATTAATAAAAGCTCCAATTCTATGGCTAAGCCATGGGCGTTCATAAATCAACCAGACTAAAAATAAATTAGCACTGATATTATAAACATGTACGACCCAACCATAAGTTGGCTTCAAATCTAAAGTGGACAAAATTTTCATTGCAAGTGCGTCTATACAATAAAAACCAGCCATCAAAATAGAAAGCCAACGTAAATTGGCATTTCTACCACTAAAAACGATAAAAATTACTATCGCAATGATAAATGTGCACTCTGTAGCCGATGTAACAACATCTGCAAAGCCGAAAAACCAATCCATAAAATTCCTTTTTTATATAATAACGAAATATTAACACAGCATTATATAAAGATAGAGTGGTTATTCAGCTTAAATACAGTTTTTATTATCGCTCACTCATCGGTGGATCTGGCACATTTCCCGTTCCAGATGAATAAGTTGCATTAGAAAGCAATTTTCCTTCTTCAGATAAATTAACCGTGCTATTAAGCTTTGGCGGATCTGGCACATTGCCTGTGCCTGACGAATCAGTTGTATGTAACGGCTCTTCAATTACCTTTACCTTACCAGCATGTACCCGTTGAGAATCCATGTTATTACCAATATTCATTTAAAGTCCTGTAAGTATAAACAGATGTTCCTAGAGTACACTCTAAACGCATATTTTAAAACTCAGAAAAAGAGCTTAAAAACAGTAGTGTCTAACGTGTTAAAACAACCCTAAAAGCATCTAATAAAAAAAATGACTAATTACGCTCTAATTCGAGTATCTGACGATAAAAAACAAGATCTAGAAACTCAAAAGCACGCAATCAAATCATACTGTTCAAAGAATAATGTTGAAATCAATAAATGGCATGAATTTAGAATAAGTGGATCTAAATTTGATAGAACCCAACGCGGAATAACACATGTAATAAATTTGCTACAACCAGGCGACCATTTAATAACAACCGACCTGCCGAGACTCGGCAGACAGTCAGTATCGGACTTAATGGAGATAGTTTTAAAAATAATCAATAAAGGTGCCACACTACACTTTTGTTATTCCGGCGAAACACTCAGCAAAGCTGATCAGAATAGCCCATCAAAACTGTTTACCACTCTTGCTGAATCATGGTCAGCTTGGCATTTTGCAGTTGAACGCAGCCAAAAAGCCAAATCAGCAATAGATAGGCGCAGAAAAGCGGGATTACACAATGGCCGTAAGCAAGGGTCTTATGTTAAATCAAAGCTCGATGCACACGAACACACCATTATATCGATGAAAAACGACGGACTAAGTGAATATAGGATTGCTGAACACTTTAATGTAGAACGAACCACGCTTAGATCATGGCTAAAAAGAAGAAATGAAATTATCCGTAAAGCCCAGGAGCTTAAAATATGGCAATTGGGAATGTCTATTACTGATCTAAAAATCGCACTCAATAAACAGCTTTAATACACCCATCCTTCACGTTTGCACTCAATGCGCAACGCGCATGTAGGGCGGAGCCCGCGACCAAACCATGTAAGTAGATGTGCATTGTGAGTGGGCCTCCGATATAAATGCTGTGAATGTTGCCATGCCCCCTCTGATAACAATAGTGCCTCAATACATACAGGCTGCTCCTTAAATTGCCTGTAAAGCCGTGGTTTCAGATGGGGCCCCGAAAGCGTTAAGAAATCCCGCACGCGCTTTGCGCGTCGATTAAGGGATTTTAGCGCTTCATTTATTCTTTCGATAAAAACCAGATGTTTCTTTATCTGGTTTTATCCTCTTATTTATAAGAGAGGTAAGTTCAGACATTACATTCGAGATTATAATAACTAAAAGAACAGCAAGAACTATAAGCATGGCCATCTTTAGCTAAACAGCCGGCGCATCTGTACATTATTTGAGCTTTATTTTTTAGCAGGCACGGCAAGGCTCCCCGCATAAAGCGAGGGTGAAATATAGGGCTATTAGTGCCTCAGTCGATTTGTAACAAGCTTAATGTATTCAAGCCTATCTATATTAGGGTGGGACTCTTTGATAGCCTGCTCAGCGGTGATGAATATGATTCTAGGTGTTTGCTGCTCTAGTAATCTAAACTCTTGTTCAGGACTCACGGCATCCGGCTTTATAGAATTTATAAAGTCTTTGGCCAACTTCTCTTTTTCCGGCTGATCTTCAAACTCACCATTAAACCAGCGCTTATTGTAATTCAGCAAGCTCAATAGTTTTTGATTATCTATGGAAGCCATATTTTCAGAGTATGGCCTGGAGCGCTTAAATTGCATTCCAGCTTTACGCTCAGCTTTAGCTTTACCCGCCAATAAATACTTCGTTTCTTTTGCCGGCATACCCAAAGACTGAAATAGTTTAGGCATTAAGAATATTCGGGACGCTTTATATTGTTTGGTTTCTTTATCCCAGCCGCGAACAACCAGTATCAGGCCTGCGGCTTCCAGATCAGACAATGCCCCCAAAACTGGATCATAAGCCTTGCGTCCGTGACGATGGCCTATGCTATCTTCGGTTTCATCATAACCCGGTTCATACTCATGTAATTGGCCGATAAACTTAGCCAATTCTTCAATAGAACTCATACATTCAAATAAAAACTTTGCGTTAGGCGAGTATTCAACGTTGTTTAAAATAGCTTTAAGTAAGCAACGTATAGTTTGCTCACGCTCAACACGTATACTCAAGCGCCTGGGCATCAGCATTTTATAACGTTTAGTGCCGTCATTATGAACGCGCATTAATATAGAGCCACCGTCTCTACGTAGCTGACTAATAAATTGGCATTTATTGGGATCCCACTTGCGCAAAATAGCATCAAGCCTACGCGCAATAGGTATATTTACACTACGTTTGTTGTATTTTGGCTCATAGCGCCTGTGGCAAGATGGCTTAGCGCGTTCAATGCGTTGTTTATCATTCGTGCGGATCGGACTATATAAAGTTTCACTCATGGCAAGAGAACGCCCTGAGTGCACTTTTTTCGACTGAAATCGCTATTTTGTTATTATTGTATTGCATTTATTACCTGTTTAATTGCAACACAAAGAAAAAATAGCTATTATCGACAAGCTATAAAATTGTATTGCAACGTTTCTTAGCAAAGGTTTGCCAGTGCTGCTAACACTTCAAACCTGTTTAATTCGGAGAACCCCGACACTTTAGAGTGTTGGGGTTTTTTTATACCTAAAAACCACCCCAATAAACCATTTTGGTTTATTGGAATGTCTAAAAAAGTGGTTTAATCAGCAATAAACCACATTTAATAGACAAATACTAAGGCATTTTAAGCTGTATCTCAATGAAATGATCGCAAAAGGATCATTGTTGGTCACATATACTGCAACTTACCTTGTTTACCAACCATTTTATCATTCAAAATCACACCATTAATCGATTTATCTGATAGCTGCTTACGGCGGTGTATACTTTGTGCCAATTGCTTAGGTGTGATTTGCATTGTTTTATTCTTACTATTAAATCCTTTAATTTGATCTAATGACTCTTTGATCAAATCGCTGTCCTTTAATCTTACTCCAAGCGCATAGCGATTCATTAAACGCTTGCGGCGGTTCAATATCTGACGTTCATAACCTTTTAACGCTCTGTTTTGGCCATAAACTTCTGATACTTCATGTGGTGTCCAACCAGTCGCTTGTAGCGCTTCTTGCCAAAGGCTAGTATCTTCCACGACCGCATCGCCACGGTACGAGCTAACCCCCTCTTGGTGATAACGGATAGCCTTTAATCCATCCCTTAAAGACTTCGGTAGTGCAGCTTCGGCGGCGCGATCAGAGTACCCCTCACGCCATAACTGCGTAGCTCGCCCAAAGCCAAGGGCAATACCAAAAATTGGGCCCAGGGCTTGTTCTGCATAATATTGCACAACCGCTTCACCCTCTTGACTTGGATCAGGGTCACGCAACCACAGGTTATTTAACGATGTACGACTAGATACATCAGCGCCGGTTAATGTGTTCATAACTCCTTTAAATAACAATGCCGACGCGTCAGCGCCTAAATGCTCAGTTACAAATGAGCGTACCTGCGCATCAGCGTCAAAAGGCTCGTCTTCATCATCAAAAGCAAGGTTAAGCATCCCCATAACCATACTAAATAAAGGTAATCCAACAGCGCCTGCAAAAATAAACGTCATGCCCAAAATACCGGCTAACTGCTTACGTGCTTCGCTACGTTCTTGTGGAGTACGCCCCTTAATTGCTTGCTGCACATCACGGATCAAACGCCAAGTCATATTCAAGCTATGTTGTCTAAACAGTAACAATACTTTAGCTGTATCAGACTGCATAAATCGCGCTTTATTAGCATTTGAATAATCAAAGTGCGCTTTGTAAGTTATATCATTAGCTTCAGCAAGCGCTTTTTCATGCACTTCACCAGCCTTTAAACCCTTTGCTTTAAACTTTTTCGCGGCCATTCTATAAGCTGCTAAAGCGGTAACTTCGCGGTTAAAACGCTCTGTATGGTGAAACATAAACGCAACGACTTCGGTAAATTTGTGCATTTTAGGGCTGTATTCCACCCCACCCTCTGCTAAACCACTAAGATCATGCGCTAACGTCTTATCAATCAATCCGCTATCTAAAAAGTGATCAAACGCCATTTTCTCATAGCCGGCTAATTTCTTTTCTGCGTGACCTTTACCGCTGATAAACTCTTTTGATGCTATGGCCAACTGCTTGGATGCTTCACCCCAACCATATTTGGCGCCCATAATTGGCAATGCCAAAATAGGTGTCTGTGTAATATTAAGTAACGCCGCCGCAGGCGTAGCACCGAGATACCACATAAAGCCAAGGTTAGTTAACGTATTAGCCATTGCAGAGCCTTGCGGGTTTAATATCCATTCATGCCTGCGCTGCATTTCATTAATAATGTCTGACATTTTGAATGATTCATCATTGTCATTATCTCTAGCAAACTTCTGATCAGCCCTCATTTCTTCAAGCAACGACTCCATGTGATGCGTATTTTCAAGACGAGCAACGTTGTATGCGCCATGGAAGGTATTATGTGCATACGCTCTCATTGCATCAGCACTAAAGCCAGCAACGCCTTTACGGTGCATTTGCTGCTTACGCGCCGACATTTCAGGTAAGCTCTCTAAATAAAGCTGGTAAATTTCGTCACGCACTCTATCGCCTTGCGTACCAAACCCTTTTAACCGGTTCACCACATTATTCATAAATTTTGGGTTGACGGCATCAAGCTGCTTTGACATTTCAACACGTTTTTCAGCAAGCACCGTATAATCATTAGGTAGCTCTTTTACTTGCTTTGCTTGCCACTTTTTCAAATCGCCATAACTTTCAAACATTGAGTGAGAAACCAGTTCACCGCTATCGTCGATAACCATACCAACATAGTCACCAAAGCGATTCAAAGGGAAATAAACACCGTCAATCTCGTTCATTTCAAATTCTTCGCGGATACGTGCACCTAACGCTTTTGCTTCGTTACCATCCTTAATTAATTCCTCTATGCGTTCAACAAGGGCATTCACGCGGCGTATATTTTGGGCTCTATAAACATCACGCGCTTGCTCGAATACGCCTGGCTCCCAAACTTTAGTGCCACTTCTTCGTGCTGAAGCCGGATACACTTTACCTGGTACGCGCTCTACAAAGTGCCCTTTTAGTCCATCAGGCAAGTTTAAATAACGCACCCTAAGTACATCATATTCACTTTCACGCGAACCGTCTTGCTCTCGCTTAAGCGCGGCTTTAATTCTGTTTTTAGCATCTATTTGTTGAGCGATAAACGTTGCTTCACCGTTTCTTAACTTAATACGTGCATCAATCTGCTTCATCATTTCCTTAGCCTGATCAATACCAATCGCCGGCTGATAAAGATTGTCGCTTGGATCAACGCCAGCCAGTGTCGCATCGTGCATTAAGTTAGCCATATCATCAGCCGCCAAAGAGTCTTCGCCCATAGCTTTACGCCAAACGTCAGCGACTTCTTGAGCGCGATTAATCAACTCATTTCGGCTCGCTTCCATTTGCGCCACTCGCGCATCATAGTTTTGTAATGATTTAATAAAACTACTGCTAGACGCACTCATAGTGCTGGCTAACTCAGTGATCATTCGACGTGGAGCAAACTTTAGTGCATGTTTACGGTTATTCTCCCAAGACGATTTAATCGCCTTGGGAATATCAGCTAATTTAAAGTTCTTTGCAGCCGTAGTTACATTAGAAATAAATTCTTTAGCGCCAAGCTTTGAGCGTTGAGGTAACACCCGGGCATTGAGTGAACGCCCGTTGTTATTACCGCCCGTTGGACCACTCGGCTGATCACCATTTCGCATAGCTCGCGCAATGCCATCCAGGATAGTTTGAACTTCCGCTTTTGATACTTGGTTTGAGTTGAGCAATCCAGCGTGGCGTAAGCCAGTAACTAAAAGGCTTTTAATGCGAGTCCATGCGATACCAAGCTTTGAACGCTCAATCTGAGCCAACTTGCCGATCACTTCTTCGGCTTGGCCATCCTGATCAAAATCTGCATATAACTTCTCAACATCAGCCCACTGCTTTTTAAGCGCGCCTGATTTCGATGCAATTACACGATCGATTAACTTACGGTAGTTTTTACTGTTCATGACACTATTTAAACCATGGTGAGCAATAACCTCTTCACGTAAAATAGATTCCAGCTCTTTTATGGTACCTATATTTTCACGTACCAGGTAAACATGGCCGTTTTGATATTCAGCCTGAGCAATACCATCCGCTGGCGGGTTTGGCAATTCAGCTTGAGATTCAAGTACCGTATATTTTATAGCTGCAGCACCGTTCAAATTGCTGATAAACGCATCTGCAGTACGTTTCATTTCAGCCTGATCAATCAAAGAACCTGGTTTAACTTTAGTTTTTGAAAACTTAACGATTGGTCCAAAACCTTTATCCTTAATTTTATGAAATTGCTTATAGTCTTTGACCTGAACTGCCTTTAATTTCACTCCTGTAATATCATGAAGCGCCTCAATGATGGTCTTTACATCACTACGCGGTATGGTAACTTTCAGTGCGCCAGTGCCTTTTACAGCTTGTTCACCTATGATCGACTCTATCCGAGGGTCACCCCAATAACGCTTACCTTTTGTTACTGATTTCGGCATTGATAAAACAAAGTTATCTTGGATAGTTCGAGATAACGTTACTTCATTATCCACAGTGCCAATTCCAAGCGCCGCAACGTGGCTATCGTTCGTATATTTAAGCCACTCAGCAGCCTTATCCGGTGATATTTTTACTGACTCTTTAATATTGTTCTCAGGCGTAAAACTTTCAGGCATTAACATGCCCTGTATTACACGGCCATCATGCGTAGTAAATGGCACAATACGGCCTTTTTGATCTGATTTAGACTGTGCTTCAATCAAATTCCCCGTCATGATAAAGCGAGTTTCAATATCCGGCATTTCAGCCTGACGATCAAACGTCTGTGCCATAGTTGAACGCGACACATGATGACGGCCATCAAACACCCCATCTTTAAGCTTTTTCAGAGTTAAAGGCATCTTGCGTGCGCGATTAGCAAGCATAACAGTTACCTCCCACTTACTCCGCGCTGCAGGATTTCCGTGCCCTTCTTCATGCCTATAAGCCAATTCAGTTACAACACCGGCAACCGTCGATTCGGCATCACCTAAGTCTAATCGCACAAATGCACCGTGAGAAAAATCACCGCCTTCAGAGAATAATTTTGATAAGTACTTAACATCACTAGACGCCGCACTTATTTGCTCTTCAACTCCAAGCAGTTGGGCATTCTGATTATCTGTTTTCTTGCCTTTACTCTTAAGTTTGCTGATTTGCTCTCGCAGCTTATCCGCCTTAGCTTGCAGCGAAACAATGTAACTCGTATCAGCTTTTAACCGCTCTACTGACGCATCAAAATTAGCCTGGTTTGAACTCTTTAACGCGTCTTCTACTTCCGCCCATTTGGGGGCTTTACCTTTGGCTTTAGCCTCCACTTTCGTTACGTAAGTATCTTCGGCAAAAACACCAGCGCCAGCGCGCCCCTGGCTTACCACTTTTTGCTCTATAGGCTTTGCCTGCAGGTCAAGTTCAGTTGTGTCGAGTTCGTTTTGCCCTGTTGCATCTAAATAGCCAATATAGTCTTTGTATTCTGCTTCAATTGCTGAATATATAGACTCCTGTTGCTGAACTGGCAGTACAGCTAATTTACCAAGAAAGTACATTGCCTCATCAGCTTCAGGCAGATCAACGAGCCGGTCGTTAAACTCTCTCAATATCCCGTAGTTTTCATCAACAAACGATTTAACAACGTGATCACCATACACATTCAGCATATCGACACTATCAACACTCGTCGCACTGTCTTTATTACCCGATGTATTGGCATTTAAACTTGTCATTTTTCGTGCAAGCACCGCCGCTGGACGCTTTTCACTTGGCAAATCAAGCCAGGCTAAATCATAACTTGGCTTAACAACTTGTCCGGTACGATTAGTACGCCCAAGCATTTGCATAAACGTATTAATATCCAGGCTTGGCTGAGCCACAATCATGTGACGCTGTTTAACATCAGGAAACCCTTCTTTTGCATGTAAAGAAAGTCCCGTTGAACCCGCTTGATTAAGAATGAGTACGTCCAATTTTCCTGAATTAAAATTATCAACAACAGCGCGGCGATCTTTTTCAGCAACCGGCTTATTAATAATTTCACTATCAGCGCCATAATCCAGATACTTATCACGACCTGTAATTTCAGCAACAGAGTAACCCTGCTTCGCAATCTCATAACGAATAGCGTCAATGGGCGATGCAGGAACGTCGGTGACGTTCATTGCTTTTACTACTTTTTGAACTTCTTCATATAAGAATCGAACATACGAGTCTTGAACATCAGCTGCAGGCACAAGTACTTTTTGGCTTTTTCGCTCACCTGGACTCTTAACACTATAAGCAAGTACTCCGTCTGCCACTTTCTCTAACAGCATGGCAAAGCTCATATCTTGTGCTTTATCACCTACACGTTTTCCTGTTTGATCCATGTAACTGGTTAATGCACTGCCCATCGTATTTTCAAGAGCAATAACAGGCCGTTTACCGGCTTTGATTGCTTCAACCGCCAAATTGGCAACATGCTTTGCTTTTAAACCTAATGACAACTGTGCGATGTAGTTATGCACAACAGAGCTAAATAACGTTACATTAACTGCTGTATCAGCCTTGTTTCCAGCCACATTCGTATCTAATCCGCTAGAACGTTGGATTTGTTCAGCTAAATCACTTTTCACATATCGAGCCCAAGCGGCACTTAAATCTTGTATAGCGCGTAATGACTTTGTGACTTCATCAAAGCCTTGCCTAATTGCCGGTGAATTATCCGTTAAAATGCGGTTGTTTATATTGATCCCATCAAAAGAGCGCTCACGGCGTACCATTTGACCAGCTTCGGCCAACTTACCCGCAATATAAGTTTGCATACCTAAACCACCTGTTACCACGGCGTCAACTAAAGCGGTTTTATTCTCTGCTGCCAATCCTAAGTCGGTTCGGCTGTATAAAAGCATATTGTCCGGGCGTTTTGCATACGTTGCAGATAAGTAAGCAACACCATGCGCATTATCAACAAAGCCCTGAAACGCCTTTCCTAGCTTAGATTCACTACCTGCCGCAGTATGTGACTCGTCTAAAACGAATACCGCATCTTTAACAATAGAAGAAAGTAAACGCGTTTTTTTGCCGCTTTGGTCAGATGATATTTGTGAGTACGTTAAAAACAACGCATCAAAGCCATCTGGTAACTTACCGTTTGCTGATAGTTCAGATAGCAACGACGATCGTTCTTTTGCTTTTAATGTATGAAGTTTAGAGCCATTTTTTGAAATGAAGCCGTCAGCATTCATTATTAGCGGTGTAAAGCTATCAACACCTATGTCAGCCAAATCATCAACCATATCTGTAAATAGATTTGGCTTTTGAGTTACAAAGATAGGGACCTTCTTTTGCTGCATCGCATAACGCATCACCGCAGCAGCTTGTCGGCCTTTGCCAACACCAGTTTGATCACCGATGATAAGCGCACGACCTTGCTCTATATTATCAATCGCAAGCGCCGCTGCATCAACCTGCAACGCCATAAATGCCTTGTGTACATCAGCTATCGAATTATAGCCAAGGCTATCTTGGACATACTTATCGACACTACCATGCTTACTTGCAATATTAGCTAAAGCGGCTTGCGTATAAGAAGCCATATTAACAGGGGTTAATACACCATCATTAAAGCCATCTGACGCTGCTTTATAAACAGCTTGAAAAGGATTAGCACGTTCAACTTTACGTGCTTGAGGATTATCTACGCGAGTGTGAGTTCGAGATAAGTCATTGCGTCCTGCTCGTTCATCAAGTTCATTACTTGTGTTGACGGTTTCTGCTTGGCTGTTTGTTCTTGCCAGTTGATCTGATCTAATATCTGGCTGACTGTCGAACGCTCTACCAGCACTTGAGCTAGTATCTCGTTGTCCTCTTCCATCACTTCTAACTGCGACATCAGATCGAACTTGTCCGCTTGATTCATTTCTTCCAGCATATCGGTCACTTTCATTTCGATTGCTGTTTTCACCGCCAGCCTGGTCGGCGTCTGCTCTTGGCTCAGATAACAACTTACCAGGGCGCTTTGCTCCGTTGAAAGCTGTGCTTTTGGCATCCAATAAGCCCAATTCATTAAATGTTTCATATAACTCCGCCCAATTATCAACTCGTTTTATATCGCCTTTGATTGGCGCATATTTGCCAGTGCCCGTTTTAGCACGGCCATGTACCACTATCATTTGTGTTGGCCAAGCTGCGCCTTGCCCACTGTAAAGATTACCCTCAGCTTCAACGTGGTGGGCAATATTGTAATTATTATACAACCAGTTTAAAAACGCTTTGTTATTTGCTTTGTAATCACCAGGTTCTTTTGGTGCGCCGAGTATCAGTGTAGCCTTTCCATTATCCTTTAGCGAGTCAAGCGCACTTTTCGCAATAACATGATCAAGCTCACCGAAAGAATGTGTTTTGCCTTGATGATCATTAAAAACATAACGCGTTCGTTTACCTTCGCCATCCCGCAAAGCCCCAAACGGCGGATTTGCAAGTACAGCATCCACTTTCCCTGCAGGTTTAAAGTTAGTTGCATCTTGTGTTGTGACATCAAAGCCAGTCCATGCGAGATTATCTGCTCGTATAGGGTCCAATTCATTTGCAACAACATTTTTAGGATCTGCAGTTAAAATTAAAAGACCATTGCCGGCTGTTGGTTCATACACTCTAGTCTTATTGTCTACACCAGCCGCTAAATTTGCCAATAAGCTCATTGGCGTAGGCGTAGAATAGGCCATTAAATCACTGGAATTCTTAGTTCTAACATCAAGCTTAGGCTGTGATTGATATTGTTCAACAGCATAGTCATACGCAGATTTCACACCATCGTTTAAACGACTTACAAGCTGCTGCCTACGATTAATAACCGATACAGTCTCATAAGCTTCTTGCACTTGCTTAAGTCGTAAACTGCTTATCTCTCTCGTACTCTGTTTACCATCAATTTTTACAGCAAGGGCTTTTAAATCATGATTCTTAGTAATTTTAGCAAGGTCTTCTTTAGCGACAGCATCAAGTAATACGCGATTAGCCGGTTGCTCTTTTAATGCACCTTCACTTTTAGATTCACCATCTAAAGTCGAGTGTTCATTAAACTTCTGGCCACCATTATCTAAATGACGCTGATATGCTTGCAAACCTAATTGGTATTCGTCCGGTGTTACTTTATCCCGATGTTTACCATACTCATGGCCATGGGCACCATGTAACCTTGCAGCAACAACGTCAGCAATAAATTCATCAAAAGTAATACTCTTGGAATTGGGGGCGGTTTTATTATTAACCCCACTAATGTCTGTACCAATAGTAAACTTTAATTTGCCAATAACATCTTCATTTTGTCTGAGCCTAGCTGCTACCCCCTCTTTCTCAGACTCTGCATTTACTGTATTAGAGCGACTAATTAACGCCTCAACCTCTGCTTGTTTTGACTTAGGCGCAATCCATCCAGGTCCACCTTTCAAACGAGCGTTAAACTTAAAGCCAGCTGCAGACAAATCACTTTTAACGCGTTTAGTGTCCCCGCGAATAACCAGTGATTTATCAGAGTAATCTTCAACATAAACCCCTTCCGACTCCACTGGTACATGTTCACCTTTCGGTGTTAAATTTTCCAATTCAACTGGTAAACTTTCAGCTTGATATGACGCATTTTCCGACTCAACTGGTAAACTTTCAGCTTGATATGACGCATTTTCCGACTCAACTGGTAAACTTTCACCTTGATATGCCGCATTTTCCGGCTCAACTGGTAAATTACCTGGCTCAGCTGGTAAGTTATCCACATTTTCAGTGGTTAACTCTGTTGATTGTTTATTAAACTCATTACTAGGCAGCGAGTTATAATCGAACCCTGAACTAACAGCTGTAGGCTCTGCCTGTGCAGGCATACTCCAATCACCATCATCATCAGCAAGCCAACTTTTAAATGCCTGGTCTAGCCGTTTTTTGGTCTGTATACGTTTAGCCCGATTTTTAATTTTACTCAGCTCATGATCTTTCGCCTGCTCAAGCTGGGCTAGTTGCTGTGCTTTGTTATTATCACCGTCACGTTTCGCTTGATTGAATGCGTCAGATAACACACCATTAGGAACATAATCAGGTTTAAAAATATTATGGTACATATCAGATTCACCAAGCGCATTTTGTAAACGCTCCGTGATTTCACCATTCGCATTAGCAATGGCTAACTGTTTTTTTAATGCTTTACGTTTTGGTTTTAATTTTTTGGCCAACGCTTCAAATCTATCAAAGTTAGCTCTTTTCTCTGCTAAATTTAATTTATCTTTAGTGCTTAACCCCTCATTATTCGTAGAGTTATTTTCATAAGCCATTTGCTTTTGATGTTGTGCTAAAGCGGCATCATAATCAGCGTCTCTTACTTCTTGATTGGCTTCGGCGTCTGCCTGCTCCCTGCGGCGCTGTTCAGCATCCAAGTAAGCTTGAGTGTCATTGCGATCATTATTGAATGGATTGCGTGCTTCAGGCTTTGGTTGAAGCGATTGCATCGCTAACTGTGCGCTTGTTCTATTATCTTCATCAAAGCGGCTTTGTAGTACGCTTTCTTTACGTTGCTGTTTAGATGTATTATTTCCAAATTGAGCAAGCCTAGATGCCGTTGCATCGCCACTGGCTGCAATTTCATACACTCGCGCTTCAAGTCGTTCAATATCTTGTGGTGATTGTGCGCTTTGCTCAAATTCATTCATAGCTCGCGCTGTAGATTCAGGATCAACTGCCTGCGCATCTAATGCTGTTTTTTCATCAATACCGTAATTTTCAATCGGTAACTTACTATTGGCTGCTAGCTTATCTCTTAAATCTCGGCGCGTTCTCGCTAAAGATGGCAAAGCATTATCAATGACTTCACCTGTTTCAAAGTCTATTGCCTGATCAGCCATATCACCAGGTGCCGGTTCAGAGGCTGGTTTTTGTGGCGAAACAGGCGTTGCTTTAGCTCCAAACTCACGTAACGCCGTAGCAATTTTATCGTTTACTTCTTGTTTTTTATCATCAGGGACTGTCTTCAATACTCGCTTCATGGTTTTGCTATTAAGCATACGATGTAAAAAAGCATCAGCAATATCCCCTTGATCTTCACTCAATTTCAGAGGGCTATACGTTTTGATTATACTTGTTATTTTAGCCTGGGCTGATTCATCAAGCCCATACTCCGCTAAACGCTCTTTAAGCTGCGGGAACTGAGACTTAACACCTTGAAGAAAAGCCTTCGCTTCTTCCGCCCTGCTTAGCGGCTCACTTGGCTTGTGAAGCGTGTCGTTAGCATTTTGTGCTGCTGTGCTTTCAGGTTGTTGACCTTCAGTGTTAAACCCTGTGAGACTAGGATCAACTCCCGGACTAGATTCACCCGAAACTAAACTTTCATCTGCAGTCGCGTTCTGCTCAGCATGTGAACGCAACGCCAACCCTTTTTCAGCTAACGTTCTTGCCCCAGCAACCGAGCCACCCATACCAGCACCGAGTATACCGCCGGTTAACGCAGCTTCGGCAACACCGTCACTTAATTCAACATTAGGGTTAACATCTTGCATTGTTTGGTTAAATGCGACCTTCTGCAAACCTTCTTGGGCTGTTTCTGTCACAGTTTCAACACCAACACCAACTGTCTTACTAGCAGAGCCACGCGCTAACTTTTCTAGCATTTTTGCTTGCAGGCCACCGAATAACATATTAGCCGCGATAAGCGTTGGATTAAGTAACGCATTGTTGGCTGCATCATCTGCAACTAAACGGCGGACTTCGTTAGTGATACGTTCGTCTTCCACATCTGGATAAGTACGCTTAAGTAATTCAAACTTTTCTTGAGCAACCGGCGCTTGCATTAAGTCTTCAATATCCATGGCGTTTACTTCATCACGCACATCACTTGCCTGCATACCACCATACACAGCGTGGGCAGGCGCACCGTAATCAACTATGTTTTGAGCCCACTTTTTATGAGTCTTAGCGTAAGTCTCCCCCGCCTGCTGGCCTATTTTAGTTGCGACTTCTTTACTCAAGCCTTTAGCAATTAACTTATTACGGCTATGATTAACAACCGCTGTTACAGCCATTCTACCCGCTTTCATTGCACCAGCGCCGAACATTACATCTGCGTTAGCACCAAGCATGTGAGCAATATTCATCGTCCAAGATCGCGCATCGGTAGCAGCATCACCCAATTCAAGGGCGCCAAACTCGTCACGCTGAACAAACGACTTATTCAATGCTTCACGACCAGCGAGTGACATTTCTTGAATTTGCTGTTCAGATTTCTCGTCTGCCCAGCCTTTAAGGCTATCTAAGCCAAAGGTTTCACCTATGCCTGAAATGCCATCATATACACCCTTTTGTGCTGCATCGACCGTATCAAGGAAGATATTTTGATTGTTATCCAAATCAGCTAACGAACGAACACCTGTTTTAAAATCTGCCATTATTATTTACCTTGCTACTTGCTGTTCTAGTAATTTTCTTAATTCAGCTCTTCCCGCATCGTCAAGATTGCCTTTTTCAAGAGTTTGGGTAAGTTGGTTTATTTTTCTTTGTCGCGCTTCTCGCAAATCACGCTGGTGCTGTAGCTCTAGATTTTTATTCTCTTCATCAATATCCTTACTGTACTGCTGATAACGTTCTGCAAGAGTTCGCGTATTGATGCTGTATGAATGGGGTGCGTCACGCCGTGAAAATGGACGACTTGTATTGCGTTTACTATCCTTACCTTTATCCATTAGTGCGAAATCTTCTATGCTCATTTTTTCGCGTTTAGGAATAGAGGGTAAAGTAGCGCTTTGGGTTTCAGTGCCATTGGCACTTTGGGTTTCAGTGCCATTGGCATTATTTGATAACCCCTCTATTTTAGCTGTTTGCCTAGCATTATATTCAGCAACCGGATCAACAATAAACTGCTGCATCTCATTTAAAATACGCTCTTGCTCACCTCCGGTTTCAGCTTCACTTAAACGCTGCTCTAACTTCTGATATACCAGCATGTTACGTTGCATCGCAGTACGCGCTATTTGCATTTTCTCTTCATCACCGCCAGCCCACTTAAACGTACTCCATGGCATAGCAAGCGTTGCACGTCGATGTTCATCGGGATTTGTTTGTTTATCCGGCAAGTAGTTTTGATAAATTTTAAACGCATCATCGAACTTAATGGTTGAATTACCGTAGTTCATATAGCCATCAGCAAGTGGCTTATTCTTATTATTCAAGCTTGAATAAATAGCTTGTATGCGCTTTTGAGCATCAGGATTTGCTTGAAGTGCTTTCTCAACTGTTTGTGCAGCCATTTGTTTAGCTTGTAGTAAACCCATGGCCTTTTTAGCATCTATTAATTTAATATTGTCATTATCATCAGTACTTGCATTATTAGTACGTGGAGCTTTGTATGTGTTCCCTTCACTATCGGTAACATCTAACTCTAGCGCCAACTTACCTGGTTGCCCTGGCACCGTATAAACTTGAGAAATACGCTTGTTTGCAATCGGTTTACCGGTTTCACGACTCACCCCCTCACCACGATCTATCTGATCAGCAAATACCGTATTAATAACATCAAGCGCCCCCTCATCCCGCAGTGACGATGGCGTATTTGGGTTTAATAAATCAGCGGCTTTATAAATTGCCTGCTGCTGCTCAGGGTCCATCATGTACTGAAAGTTAAAGTCGTTGTGCATATCTTTAGTTAAATCAAAATACTCAGGGTACTTTTCATGGACAGCACCAAAGTCATAGCCTGAGCTAACTAATGTTTCCATAACCATCGGGTAAAGATAAGCGGCCTGCTGCTTTCGTTTAGTTAAATCTTCACTTTCTAGTTTCCGCTTATAGTTATGCTTTTGCTCTTTTAACCCAAGTTCCGCATTTTTTAGCCCAACATTTGCCGCTTGCTGCCTTGTTTGCTCAGTCGCCAATTCTAACGGTCGCATAGATTCACGATGGCTCATTTCTGCATTTAATGCAGCCAACCCTTGACCACCTCGCGCCATAGATAACGAATGGGATTCATCAGCTCGCTTGTTCTGAGCTTCAAAGCGCTCATCTTGCTTTTGGCTTTGTTCCTCATAGCGTCTATCTCTATTATGCGATTCACGAACTGACTGCTCAATCGCAACACCTCTGGCAAACGAATTAGTTAAACTCATACTAAAAACCTTCTTATAATATTGATGCAGCTAAAATACCCGCCGCCACAGCCCAGCCCACAGGACCAAAAGCGCTCGCACCTGCAGCTGCTGATGCAGCACTACCTGTAGCGGCTGCACCAGTTGTTACTGCTCCAGTTGCTGCTGCTCCAGTTGCTGCTGCTCCAGTTGTTGCTGCTCCAGTTGTTACGGCTCCAGTTGCTGCCGCTCCAGTTGTTGCCGCTCCAGTTGTTGCTGCTCCAGTTGTTGCTGCACCGGTTGCCGCTGCTCCAGTTGTTGCTGCTCCAGTTGTTGCTGCTCCAGTTGTTGCTGCTCCAGTTGTTGCTGCACCGGTTGTTGCTGCACCAGTTGTCGCTGTACCTGTAGCTGCTGTGCCGGTTGTTGTACTTGTGGCAGAAGACAAACCATTGGCAATACTTGTATCGACCGGACTTGCCGCAATAGCTTCAGTTACTGCACCTTCGGCACCCACTGTGGTACTTACAGGACTACTCGCATAAGAGCCTGTAGCACCGTCCAACGTCTGAACCTGTACAGCCTCGCCGCCGATTTGCGTCGTTGTCATAGGATTAGCTTGTAAGCTTGCGCTCTTTGCTGCCTCATTCGCTGCATAGTTGCTATACGCTTTATCTAACCCCATCCCCAAGGACGTCGATACAATTTGTGCATCTTCTGCATCTTCCTGGCGTTCAATTTGATCATTTGCCATTTGACGCTGATGATTTTGCTCAGCCGCACTTTTCAACCCTGCTCGACCTTGCGATTCAAGCGAGTTACCTAGATCAAGTAAGCCATAACTCATTGGTTGACCCTCGTATCTTGTGGCGTAATATTCGCACCTGCGATTGCAGCCATACGGCGTTCTTTACCATGACTTCTAGCCTGGTTCTCAGCAAAGACCGTTGCTAAACCTTGACTACTTGCTGTATTAGGAGACTCAGTACTTGCCAATCCCATACGCGAATTGCGCGCATCCATTTGCCCTTGTACCTGTGCAAATTGCTGCTCAATATTACCTGGCACACGTTCAAGCTGCTGTTTGGTTAAATCATCATTCATAACTGCATCACTAAAAAGCTGATGAACGGGCATAAACGTATTTTTGTAGTCTTGCCAGTCTTTCCTAGCAATATCACCAAACACTTTTGAAGCAAATTGATCATCACTGACAGAGCGACCACCATAATTGCTGGGTCCATTTTTAAAATTATTGAATGATTGAACACTATTTTTTGGATGTTGAAACATTAGTCATCACCTCCATCATTTTTACTAGATGCACTGTAGGTATAACCAGCAAGACCAAGCCCAACATCTTTAACCATGTTGCTTTTTTGCGAACGAGATTGTGCATCAGAACGCGCAGAATCCATTGCCTGACCAGCAACCGTATTAAGTCCATCAACCGCCTGTGCTGATTTTTTCTCACCAAGCGCAACGACCGCGCCCAACCCTTTAACATAATTATCTTGCTGTACACTCGTAGAACGGTTAATAACATCAGCGCCGATTTCTTGCTGCTGCTTAACCACATCTTGCATACCCGCCTGGTAAACTCCAGAATTAGGATTGTTACCACGATTAATTAGCGCCTTACTCGCTTGCGCTTGTTGGCCACCAAAAACAGATGTATTACCAACTGATACTTTGTTATTTAATGCCTTAAATTTTGAGTCATCATTTCCCGCCAGCATTTCACCAACCCACTCATCCCGTACAGGCAATAAGTTATTTTCAAAGTGAGCATATTTTTCATAACTGATCTTCGCCAATTCTTTACGTTCTGGCGTATCTTCAACAGTATTATCGCCACCACCACCCATTAGCCTATCCTCCACTCAAAAACATCGTCATGGCTCTTAACGCAGTTAAAGCCATAACCTGGCATAACTTTAAAATAGCCCTTACGTCTCGTTTCAAAGCCAACGCTGTTGCAGCCAAATTTTGTTGCAATATCAAGCAACTCACCCAAGTAACGGCGAAAAGCACCTGGTTTATTACAATATGCAAAATCAACCCAACAAAGCGCCCCTTTAAATCGCAACACCACAAAGCCATCTTGTGCTCGCGAGACAAACAAAAAAGCACGTTGCTCGGCCAAGGCCGATAAAATTTTATCAGCCTCATGCTCTGCACCGTGCTTAGTCGCAGTCTCTATTAAAATTCGCTTAGCAAACGCCGGCGTTATTTTCATAGATCACCACAAAATAAACCAAAACGGTTTATTTATATTTGTAAAAAAACTATTCCGCAGACACTGAACCGCTAGACTTTGCAGTCAAGCTTTCCACCGCATCTAGTACCTGACCAAAGTTGATTTTGCCATCTTCAACTTTAACACCGAGTTTTTCACCAACAGAAACAATAACTTTAATTGCTTGCTGATGGTTAGCATACGCATCATCTAACTTAATAAATAGGTCATAACCTTTCGATTTTGCTTGCTGCAACTCTGTGTGTAATTGCTGGTTTACTTGCTGTAACTGTTGCACATCACCTTGCAGTGTAGAGACACTTTTAGCTAAATCAGAGTTAACTTGCCCATCACTTGGCCCTGTTGAACTTGAGCGTTTTGGCATTTTTGCTGATTTTTCTGTCATTGGTTTTACTCCTAAGTTAAATCGACCTCTATTGTATTCATATCAATCAAGTGCTGATAGGCTTTTTCTTTTGCTTGTAAATCTGTCACCGATTCAGTAAGCGCCAAATGAAAATACTCGATATTTTTAGGCACTGGATGCTCCACACCTTCAACATAATCTGGATTGCTGACACGCAATGTTTCAATTGCTTCAGCACCACCAATTAGCGCTTCTTCATCTTTGAATACTGAAAATTGAAAGCTTAACGTAACATTCGTTCGTGAATTCGTGTTTTCAATATTATCAGCGCCCAAACTAATAGTTGTGTTATTAGAACGCGTAATACTTAGCTCTTTTAACGTGACTAACACGCTATCGTATGGCGTCGAGTTACGAGCAATAAAATTATTAACGATGATGTTTTCCATATATACCTCTTTGTTTTAATGACTAATATAAGCGGCGTGTATTTACGCCGCAAAAATGAATTACGGTTCAATCCCACCACCACCTGGAGGTAGGGCGTATGTTTGGTATTTTATAACATGATTTGCAATAGCGCTCGCAGTGGCACCGTTGCTATCTGTAACAGTTACTTCTGTGGAGCAGTTAATTGTTCCTCCATTCAAACCCGCATACTTGCTAATATAAGGTCTAGCCACTGTAAGGCTATTGAAATAGCAACCGTCAGGACTAATGAACCTCCAATAATATGTGTACGGTGATATACCACCAGTAATTACCGGCGCAGCCACTTGAACAGATACATCACCATATCTTTCTACATAATGCGTCTGCACGTTTAAAGATGCGTGTGTAACAGACATTAGGCTTTTACCACGAAGGTCTGCGGTAGAAAATGTACCACTTTTACCAGAGAGCACCCTTGCGTCAGCAGAAGTAAACACACCGCTTTTATTCAGTTCATTTCTAATTTGGCTACTATCAAAAATACCGCTTGCTGGAATTGCCATTTTATAACCTCGCGAGTATTTCTTTCATCATTTTTTCCATCTTAAAAACTTTGTTTTCAAGTTGCTTACGCCTGATTGTTTCACCCTGTAAAGCAGCGGTGAGAACCGCTGTGGTGCGTTCGTATTGTAATGTCTTAAAATTCTGTCCTGAAATGCTTTTTCCATTTTCGTCCGAATCAAACGGCGCTATAGTAGTTAATTGCGGGTAATCCTTTTCAATTTCTTGCGCCATTAAACCTATTTGCAATTCGTCACAATCAAAACCATATTTTTCTGCAACTTCATTGCCTTTATAAAACGCCGCAGTCCACCTATTTACATTATCGAGTGCTTCAAGCGGATCAATTCTACTTTGAATTGTTTTCAATCGCTGATCAGAATAGTAAAACCATACCGTTCCTGAAAACCGCCCTTCTGTACACCTAATACCCCCTTCGCTCTTTATCGATTCAGCGGTTGTATTTGGTACATAAAGTCGTCTCCCGCCGTAAACTCGCACCCACGTAGAATCTTCCATGTGAAAACCACCGCCGTGGCTACTAAAGAATATCCCGTCATTATTTTTTGTTCTTAGCCATGTGTCACCACCATTGAGAATGATGTGGCCATCTTGTCTTAAACCACCATTAGCCTGGACATACCCGTCAGTATGAAACCCCCCGTCATAAGCATCCCACTGGAGGTAAGTTGATCCATCGTAAAAAGAGTGCCTAGCTCTAGCTGTTCCCCCCGTTTGATTAACACCGTACCAGTGCATTCTCGCTTCAACAGATGAACCATCCGGCCTTGGGTCAACTCTTTGATGCGCTGTTCCTGCAATAGCCCATTTAGTTACCCCCTCAATAATAACGTCACCGTCGATACTTAAAGCACCACCCCAGGTTCGATTACTTCCAACTTCATTCATAATGCGTACAGCGGCTGAATTTGCGTTACTCGTTGAAAATACAGCGGCATGTGCGTTCTGATTATAAGCAACAATACATGGTACGTTTGCAGACTTTATTCTTAGACCTGCGCCCCAATCTGAGGATACGGCATTAGAGCTATCAATATGTAAGCCAATACCAGCATGGGCTAATGTATTCAACGTCATTACAGTTCTATCGTAAGGACCCGATGCATTACCTTCTACATAAAATCCTGTACTAAATAATGAATTACCATCGGTGACAGTTCTTGTAGAGAATGAATTATTACCCCAAGATAATGATTCAACATTAATAGTGCTTGTATCGATATGACTAGAGTTTATTGCATTCACTGCTATTTTATCCGCAGTGATCGCACCGGCTGCAATTTTAGTGGCATCTATTGAGTTTGCAGCTATTTTTACTGCACTCACTGAGTTTGCAGCGAGCTTATCAACGGTGATCGCACCGGCTGCAATCTTTTCAGCTGTGATCATACCTGCTTTGAGATGGGCAGTATCAATACTTGCAGCTTGGATATGCCCTGCATTTATTGCATTGGCTGCAATCTTTTCTGCAACAACAGCGCCGGCTATTAGATTTGGCGTATCAATTAAACCGCCGCCAACCCGTTTAACACTTGGGCTATAAAACCAGTTTTTAACACTGACACCATTGTTATAGTAATTCAAAAAGCGCATTCGCAGTTTTTTAGTGCCATGCAGCATCTGAAAAATATTACCCGCAGGGTTACCTTCAGCGCGGGCTGGCACTTCACTGACACTACGGTTAGCCCCAACTACATACCCTGTAATCGTAAGCCACTGGCCATTAAAACATTCTCCAGACCAGAAATAAGGGTTCCCATCATTACCCGAACTCAGTTCTCGAGTACCACTATAATGAAAGCGTCGTAAGCCAAGCGATCCACCATCATAACCTTGTGCATTCAAGCCGAAGTACCGCGTCCCTGTTGCATCTGCATGTTTGCTGTGAATTGTAATGCTAAATTCATAAATACTGTCAGGATCAACTTCAAAGTAATCCCCGGTAACTTGCATATCACCGCTTGTTTCAATCCCCAGCGCCTGAACTGTTTCAGAATCTCTTGATATTAGCTCCAAATTACCGCTGTAGCCTGACCAGCCTTCCATTTCACCGGTTAAACTAAAGTTATTCACCTGGTTCAGTGCCGTCACTTTAATATGATTGGCTTCAATGATCCTCGACTTAAAATGTCGGGTTTCAAACGTCGCGCTATTAATGTGCTCAGCATTGATTGAAAACGCTTTTAAATGTCGCGTTTCAATCGCATCGGTGGCTATCTCATCGGCCGTCAACGTATTGGCTGCAACATGTGCAGAGGTGATCACATTAGCGGTGATATGGTTTGCTTTTATCGCATTTGATTCAACATGTTCTGACTTAATACTACCTGCCGAGATATGCCCAGCATTAATAACATCAACGCCTATATGCGTTGCAAGAATGGCATTCGCTAGTATTTTATCAGCGCCAATTGTATTAACACTGATATGCACCGCATCAATTGCGCCGGCTTTAATATGTGCAGAATCAATTAAGTTTGTTGTGATATGTTCCGCTAATATTGATCCAGCTGCTATATGCGTAGCGTTTACCTGGTCCACTTTGATATGTTTTGCCAGGATATTATTTGCCAATATATGGTCTGCATTCACCGCATTTGCAGATAATTCACTAGCCGTTATCGCATTAGCTGATATTTGTAATGCCGTGATCGTATTTGAAGCTATATCACTTGCTTGGATCGTACCCGACTTAATATGCCCAGACTCAATGCTATTGGCTGCAAGATGATTAGTGCCAATAACACCAGCTTGTATATGCGATGCGTTAACGCTCGCAGCCTGTATATGGCTTGCTTGAACCGCATTAGCGGCAATTTTATCAGCCGTGATTATGTCCGCAACGAGGTTATGGGTAACAATTTTACCGGTATTTACTTCTCGCATACTTGGGTTATAAATATGCAGCACTGTTTCAGTGCCGTTATTAGCCCAATTTAAAATCCTCATCCATAAGTGGGTTGTTGCAGTAGTCAACTTAAATATCGGGTTATCAGTTTCTGGTACTTCATCAACTGAGCGGTTAGCCCCGACCACATACCCTTTAACTGTAACCGGCACTCCCCAATCACTTGAATTGGCATAAAAGTAAGGATTTGAAGTATTGTTCCCCTGCGATCTAGTGGCAGCATCATATGCCTGAACATTATGTATCGACAATCCTAAATTAGCACCACCACGCGCAACAATACCGAAGTATCGAGTGCCAGCAAGGGTTGCCCCGCCTGCATATAAGGTGACACTTAATTCGTAAATAGCGTTATGATCAACCTCCGTAGGTGCATGGCTATAACAACGATTACCGTTTGTGACTTCACGAATAGTCGTAACGTTAGCGCCATCAATACTTAAAAGATCTGATACGCTTGATAGCGTAAGGGCTGTTGCTTCTCCGGACGTGTTTGAACTCGCTGTCGAAAACCACCCATCAACATGACCAGATGCAGAGGCATTATTAACAAGCGCTCTTCTCCCTGTCACTTCAATACTGCGAGCAGTTAAATAACGGGTGTTTGTACTGTCCGCTATGACAGTATTAAAATGACCCATTACTGAGTTTACAAAGCCTGTGATAATACTCGGTGTTATCGTGCTGTATGCAGACGTATCAAGTTCACCGCTTGTTATCGCCTGGTTAAATTCATCTACTCGCTTAAATGCCAATGCAAACGATGCTGGCGTGTTATAGCTTAATCCCGCGACAGATAAATATTTATCCGCAATGTTAATGCCATTTTCATAAAGCGTTTGAGCATTAAGTCCACCTTTAAACCAGGCATTACCATTTAAACCAAGTCGATAATTAACAGCACCATTTTGAACGCCAACAATAGTATGTTCATTACCAGTCACAACGCCGTTAATAGGCTCATATCGGTAGCCCAAACCATAGTGATTAGCATGTGTCGTAAAGCTTGTGCCAATTGTCCATATCATCTGAGGTTGTGTTGCACGACCAGGCAGACTATAAGAGCCAACTAGCCCCCCTTCACCGCTTTCGTGATAATCAAAAAAACCACCTTTGGCAAGTACTCCACCGGCGCTATATATAGCGTTATTCGCGGTGTTATCTACAAGAAAACCTTTACCACCGTAAACCCGCACCCATGTAGAATCCTGCATGTGGATGCCGCCGCCGTGGGTTGCATTAAACCAACCATCATTATTTTTAGTGCGAAGCCAGCTGTCCGTACCATTTAATACGGTATGTGAATTACTAACCAGCGCAGTACCAGCCCCCAGCCCAAGTATCGAACCTTGGAATGTATTATCACCCGTCCAAGCATGAACATCGTCTAAAACATCAATTTGCGCGAGCGTTGGTTTGTTATTATCTGAGTAGACACGCTGACCGCTGTCCCACAACTGCGCGTTATTTCTCAAAATTGATTTGGAAAGTACTTCACTGGTAACTTTCGCATCAATGTCACTAAGACCGCGCACAGGGCAAACAGTCCCACCACGCGATACAAAATCAACAAGGTGAACCTCGTAAGGCTGATTAACACCTAACGGTGTTGTTAGCTTATATATCGCTGTTCCGCCTCGTAGCCATACGATTACACCATCATGGGTATTTAGTAAGCCCCCCACCATACGAGAATACGTTTCATCAAAGTTATGTACCGTGATGTTTCTATCATTACCACCCCACGTACCAGTGCCTGACCAGCTAAAATCAAACGATAGCCCCCCCTTATGAGTCGCGTTATTCCACGTTGCAGGTGCAGTCCCGTTATAAGACCGTCCAATGTGGTAATTCATTTTAGCGAAATGGTGTTTACTGGTTGCTGGCAACAAAACAGGGTAAAACTTATCGGCATCACCAGCGACGGTGATCGTAACCGCTTCTTGCATTGCTCCTGCTAAGTAAAACGCATCATCTTGGCCACGGAATAAATCAGCATCAAGGCCTGAATTTATCCCATCATTACCCGCGTGATAAACCTTATGATCATTAAACTGCAGTCCATCTACATCACTCGGCGCAAATATTCGAACGCTTTTCGTAAGCGTTTTAATATTTAAGTTATCACCACTGTGTAATATTTCGTTAGAGTCAAAGCCAAGTTGGAATGTGGGACTTTTGATTAGCAATGACGCCTTAGAAAAATCACTAAGTCCCATCGTTAGATTGCGGTCTATAACTTGTTGGCCATCAAACGTATTATCAATATCTAAACGCGCAAACTTATCACCCGCAATACCGCGAACATTATCCGCATCTAAACCACTTCCTGTGCCGTCATTAAAACTGTTCCAGCCCATTGCAATTAAATTATCTAGGGCAACATTTTTTGTTATTGCTGTTGGTTTATGCGCGTTTTGAATTGCAGTGACTTGATTAACTATTTCTCCAATGTGCGAGGTTTTCACTGTAATAGTAAACCCTTGCCAATACGACTGAGTTGGCCACCAAAAGCAAAGTTTCCCTTCAAACTCAAACAACGTCATCCCTGTTATTGGGTGTCCATGATGAGTACCTTTGCAATTGAGCATTGTGTTGCTATAGATGTAACCCTGCAACTGAGTGTTAAATGGTCGGCTTCCGCCATACGAGTTACCGGTAATTTCCATGTACCACGGAACACCATTCGTAACGGCATAGTTAATATCTGTTTTAACCAACGTTCCCAGCGTAAAGTCACGTTGAGACTGCAAAGGCAAAATAGCCTGCGGCTTCATTCCCTGCCATAGATCAGCGTCTAATCCTGAATCCACTCCATCGTTGTTTTCATGCCAAACCTTGCCACCCATATACTCAATATTACCTGGGCTAAATTGCATCATAATCTGGTTTGCACCAGTAGAAAGTTTGCGCATGAACCGATAATTAGCGCCCTGCATATCAGTTTGATTATCTATGGTTACATCAAAACTTGAGTCTTCAACTTTAAGGGTAACAATGTCGTCACCGGCACTAGCGCCTGCCATTCTTTTTAGAATAAACCCTTTGCTTGTATCAAATTCAGTTTCACCATCGAACACGGCTTTAGCATTGAATTCATTAACGGCTGTAAAAATGTTAGTGCGTGACTTTAGTGCTAATGGCTCGTCATTTTCTGAATGCCATACAACCCCACCTGCATGGCCAACACCGTTACCTACAAGTAAAGACGTACCATTGTGGCGAAGGTAAGTATTAGCCCAGGGAGCATCACCATCCCCGACATAAAAATTAGTAATATCACCTGAAACTGCATTCCAATGCATCCCAATGCCGAGCTGTCTCTCACCAGAGGCACCTTCAAAGTAAAATCCTCTAGCTGAACTTGTACCGCTCCCTTCAAGGCTTATAGTGTTACTAAACCTATTAACGCCAGTCCATCTTTGATAATTTGCCAACTTACCAAGCGGTTCGTCATTGCCTGCATGCCATACTTTATGAGCATTAACAAATAACTCTTTATTAAAGTAAAAAGACGGTCTGTCAGTGTAAATATGTGCGTATGAAGTATTAAGTGGGCCTAATTGAATATACCCACTTGGCGTGTGAAATGTTGTGCCTGACGTGGATGACCTGAACACTCCATTGTGAATAGTATCGAATGCGAGTTTAACGGGGGAATTAAAGTCAACCCGAGTAGTGTTAACGTGTCCAACATGTAAAGTTCCACCTGCAGCGTTAACGGTCACATTGCCGTTACCATGATCACCTAAAATGTAACTGTTGTTGTGTTTGCTAAATACTTTACCGCCAGAATTCAAATGTAAGTTAGGCACAATCTGATCAGCGGTGAATACGTTTGCTTTATTCTTCTCAGCCAATAATGGTGCACCAACAATATTACGCCAATGAATATCAGCAATAACCCCACCGCTGGATCGAACTGGCTCATCCGTACTAACACCCCAGACTAGATCATCAAGTAAATTTCCTATTTCACCTGAAATAAGTATTGTCTCTATTTGTATCAAAGTCCGATAAAGCATTCCCTCCGTCGCGCCATCCCAATGATAATCATCGTCATAGCTAAACTGTTGATGGCCTGCACCGTCACTTGCACTATCTAAAGTAATAACATCGGTTTGATTCGGTTGATGTACCAGGGTAATTGATTTATCACTATTCAACTTGGCCTGTTTAATCCAAAGCCTTGTATAGTTTGAATCATATTCACTGATCCAAAGAGACACACGTATTGTGATTTTCCCAGGATGCTTAATCTTTGGGGACATAAAGTGATATGCGACTGGTACTCGTTGACCGCCGGATTTAACAATTGCGGTAAATGCTTGTCGTGTATAATCTTTGTATTTAACACTAACTATTGACCCGCCGCCGAGCTTTTCAGCGGTCGGATCTATTCTTACCAAGCCATCTTTAAAATCAGCCTCAAGCATCCAGCGTTTGATAGAACCAGGTGCAACTTGAAACCCTTGCGTTGTCGTAAAGTTATCAACGATAAGATTACCACCGGTGATCTTATCCGCGGTTAAATCAACAATACTGGCCTTGTCCATAACAACACGGCCATATTCAGCACTGTAAACAAAAGGCAATAAACGCTTGCTTGTTTCACTTGGGTTCCAATTTGGTGGAACAATAGCAACTTTATCTGCGCTTAGATAAATCGTAGAGCCCGTATTACTATCGGCTAGCACACCAAACCCAGCGACAACCCCATTCGCATCAACCTTAATAACTTTTTCAGCTTTAAGAGCGCCGGTTAAATCATCAGCGTAGGCTTTTGCGCTTGTTTCAACAGCGGCGGTTTTATTATCAATACTCACTGCCAGCTGCTGCAGCGTTTGGGAATGGGTTGACGTGGTGTTTTGTAGCGTGACGATCTGTGCTGAATTTGCACCTTGTACGCTTTGTAATGTACTTATTAGCGTTGCATGGCTATCAGTCACTTGTTTCTGTGTTGTCACCAACGTGCGGTTTGTATCCGTTGATAACTGCAAGCTCTGCAGGTGGCTAACTGACGTATCACTAACTTGCTTTAATTCATCGTAACGGACGTCAATTTTACCATCAAGCGCTTGCTCTTCGGTTACGTCCCAAAGCTCTAAGCTATCAATTAACGCAACAGGGCTACCGCTAGACTGATAATTTACAATTAACATCGGGCGTACATAGACCGTATCCGGCCTAAAATTATTAGCGCCTAGCCCTATACCACTGATAGTCCCCTCAAATGTTTTCCAACCTTGCGAAACCGTTAAGCTATAGCTGCTTACCGCACAATAGAGGTGTGTACCTGCACCGCCTGACTGCATTGGTGCAATGCTCATATTCTCACGCAGCGGAACCACACCCGCATAAACACGAGACACACCATTATCACCATTTACAAGCTGCTTTACTTTAAAGCGCACCTTGTAAACGCGATCTGTACGCACTTTGATAGCCTTTCGAGAATATACCCAAATGTTAGTTGCTCGGGCTTCAACACCTTCATCTGTATCAAAAACCCGAGTACTAACAGGTGCATGTTCGCCGCTCGTTGCATCGGTAAAGTCTGCTGCACGAACACACACCACCTTATCGCCGGCATTATTGTTGCTGTAGGTTAGGCTTTCAGAGACTGACGCTTGGTTAGCGGTCGTGGTTTGTAACACGCTGATCTGCGATTGATGCGTATCCTGCTGTGTTGATATGCTATTGAGCTGTTGTGCTTGAGTGTTATTGACACTCTTAATGCTGCTTATGTCGGCGGTTACTGCGGCGTCAGTGGCTTTTAGCTGGGTTATCTCTTGCGCACTGCTGGCCGTGGTCTGCTGTAAATTCGTTATTTTACTGCTGTTATCACCCTGCACCGTTTCAAGTTGGGCTATTTTTTGGCTACTACTAGCCGTGGTTTGCTCAACCGAAGTAATACGCGAGGTTAGATTGCCGGCTGTCGTGGTTAAATCACTCACACGCTGCGCGTTCTCAATCGTGGCCGTTTCCACGGTGCTGATCTGCGAGCTTAACTCACCATCTTTAATACCCAACAAGCGCAAGGATTCAACCGCATCAGTGCTGGCTGTCTCTTGCGTCAGCATACGTGCTTGCAATGAGCCTTGCTCAACGCTCAATGAATTAAGTGTGCTTGCCTGGTTACTGTTCACCGACTCAACCGAGGTAATACGCGATGTGAGTGTGCCGGTTGTCGTGGCTAAATCACTGACACGCTGCGCGTTCTCAATCGTGGCCGTTTCCACGGTGCTGATCTGCGAACTTAGCTCACCATCTTTAATACCCAATAAACGCAAGGATTCAACCGCATCAGTGCTGGCTGTCTCTTGCGTCAGCATACGTGCTTGCAATGAGCCTTGCTCAACGCTCAATGAATTAAGTGTGCTTGCCTGGTTACTGTTCACCGACTCAACCGAGGTAATACGCGATGTGAGTGTGCCGGTTGTCGTGGCTAAATCACTGACACGCTGCGCGTTCTCAATCGTGGCCGTTTCCACGGTGCTGATCTGCGAACTTAGCTCACCATCTTTAATACCCAATAAACGCAAGGATTCAACCGCATCAGTGCTGGCTGTCTCTTGCGTCAGCATACGTGCTTGCAATGAGCCTTGCTCAACGCTCAATGAATTAAGTGTGCTTGCCTGGTTACTGTTCACCGACTCAACCGAGGTAATACGCGATGTGAGTGTGCCGGTTGTCGTGGCTAAATCACTGAC
>NZ_JBLOPA010000006.1:0-947 GCF_047806705.1 Pseudoalteromonas sp. ASV78
AGTCTCCCACCTATCCTACACATGTAGGTTCAATGTTCAGTGCCAAGCTGTAGTAAAGGTTCACGGGGTCTTTCCGTCTAGCCGCGGGTACACAGCATCTTCACTGCGATTTCAATTTCACTGAGTCTCGGGTGGAGACAGCGTGGCCATGGTTACACCATTCGTGCAGGTCGGAACTTACCCGACAAGGAATTTCGCTACCTTAGGACCGTTATAGTTACGGCCGCCGTTTACCGGGGCTTCGATCAAGAGCTTCTCCGAAGATAACCCCATCAATTAACCTTCCGGCACCGGGCAGGTGTCACACCGTATACGTCATCTTGCGATTTTGCACAGTGCTGTGTTTTTAATAAACAGTCCCAGCCACCTGGTCACTGCGGCTCCAATCAGCTTAGAGAGCAAGTCTCATCACCAATCGGAGCGTACCTTCTCCCGAAGTTACGGTACGATTTTGCCTAGTTCCTTCACCCGAGTTCTCTCAAGCGCCTTAGTATTCTCTACCTGACCACCTGTGTCGGTTTGGGGTACGATTCGGTATAATCTGAAGCTTAGAGGCTTTTCCTGGAAGTATGGCATCAGCAACTTCATCACCTTAGTGACTCGTCTCGTGTCTCAGCCTAACAGCAACCCGGATTTACCTAAGTCACTAGCCTACTCACTTTCACATGGACTACCAACGCCATGCTTGCTTAGCCTGCTCCGTCCCCCCATCGCAATTATACCAAGTACGGAAATATTAATCCGTTTCCCATCGACTACGCCTTTCGGCCTCGCCTTAGGGGTCGACTTACCCTACCCTGATTAACATGGGATAGGAACCCTTGGTCTTCCGGCGTGCGGGTTTTTCACCCGCATTATCGTTACTCATGTCAGCATTCGCACTTCTGATACGTCCAGCATACCTCCCGGTACACCTTCAACCGCTTACAGAACGCTCCCCTACCACT
>NZ_JBLOPA010000007.1:0-715 GCF_047806705.1 Pseudoalteromonas sp. ASV78
ATCGGGGTTACGGACAGTGCCTGGTGGGTAGTTTGACTGGGGCGGTCTCCTCCCAAAGAGTAACGGAGGAGCACGAAGGTTGGCTAAGTACGGTCGGACATCGTACGGTTAGTGTAATGGTAGAAGCCAGCTTAACTGCGAGACAGACACGTCGAGCAGGTACGAAAGTAGGTCATAGTGATCCGGTGGTTCTGAATGGAAGGGCCATCGCTCAACGGATAAAAGGTACTCCGGGGATAACAGGCTGATACCGCCCAAGAGTTCATATCGACGGCGGTGTTTGGCACCTCGATGTCGGCTCATCACATCCTGGGGCTGAAGTCGGTCCCAAGGGTATGGCTGTTCGCCATTTAAAGTGGTACGCGAGCTGGGTTTAGAACGTCGTGAGACAGTTCGGTCCCTATCTGCCGTGGGCGTTTGAGAATTGAGAGGGGTTGCTCCTAGTACGAGAGGACCGGAGTGAACGAACCGCTGGTGTTCGGGTTGTCATGCCAATGGCATTGCCCGGTAGCTACGTTCGGAACTGATAAGCGCTGAAAGCATCTAAGCGCGAAGCAGGCCTCGAGATGAGTTCTCACTAGACTTTTAAAGTCTCTGAAGGGCCGTTGAAGACTACAACGTTGATAGGCAAGATGTGGAAGCATAGTGATATGTTAAGCTAACTTGTACTAATTACCCGTGAGGCTTAACCATACAACGCCAAACGCGTTTTATG
>NZ_JBLOPA010000008.1:0-512 GCF_047806705.1 Pseudoalteromonas sp. ASV78
TAGTTGCAAGGTATAGACCCGAAACCCGGTGATCTAGCCATGGGCAGGTTGAAGGTTGAGTAACATCAACTGGAGGACCGAACCCACTAACGTTGAAAAGTTAGGGGATGACCTGTGGCTAGGAGTGAAAGGCTAATCAAACCGGGAGATAGCTGGTTCTCCCCGAAATCTATTTAGGTAGAGCCTCGGACGAATACTTACGGGGGTAGAGCACTGTTAAGGCTAGGGGGTCATCCCGACTTACCAACCCTTTGCAAACTCCGAATACCGTAAAGTACTATCCGGGAGACACACGGCGGGTGCTAACGTCCGTCGTGAAGAGGGAAACAACCCAGACCGCCAGCTAAGGTCCCAAAGTCATAGTTAAGTGGGAAACGATGTGGAAAGGCCCAGACAGCCAGGAGGTTGGCTTAGAAGCAGCCATCCTTTAAAGAAAGCGTAATAGCTCACTGGTCGAGTCGGTCTGCGCGGAAGATGTAACGGGGCTAAACTATGCACCGAAGCTGCGGATT
>NZ_JBLOPA010000009.1:0-366 GCF_047806705.1 Pseudoalteromonas sp. ASV78
CTTTGCTGACGAGCGGCGGACGGGTGAGTAATGCTTGGGAATATGCCTTTTGGTGGGGGACAACAGTTGGAAACGACTGCTAATACCGCATGATGTCTACGGACCAAAGTGGGGGACCTTCGGGCCTCACGCCAAGAGATTAGCCCAAGTGGGATTAGCTAGTTGGTAAGGTAATGGCTTACCAAGGCGACGATCCCTAGCTGGTTTGAGAGGATGATCAGCCACACTGGGACTGAGACACGGCCCAGACTCCTACGGGAGGCAGCAGTGGGGAATATTGCACAATGGGCGCAAGCCTGATGCAGCCATGCCGCGTGTGTGAAGAAGGCCTTCGGGTTGTAAAGCACTTTCAGTAAGGAGGAAAGG
>NZ_JBLOPA010000010.1:0-353 GCF_047806705.1 Pseudoalteromonas sp. ASV78
AAGACCCGTTTGGGTTGTATGGTTAAGTGACTAAGCGTACACGGTGGATGCCTTGGCAGTTGGAGGCGATGAAGGACGTATTAACTTGCGATAAGCCTAGTCAAGCTAGTAAAAAGCACTTGAGACTAGGATTTCCGAATGGGGAAACCCACCTGCTTGCAGGTATCGTTAACTGAATACATAGGTTAACGAGGCGAACGCGGAGAACTGAAACATCTAAGTACCCGTAGGAAAAGAAATCAACCGAGATTCCGGAAGTAGCGGCGAGCGAAACCGGAACAGCCCTTAAGCTTATTATGTGTTAATGGAAGGCGCTGGAAAGCGCCACGATACAGGGTGATAGTCCCGTACAT
>NZ_JBLOPA010000011.1:0-275 GCF_047806705.1 Pseudoalteromonas sp. ASV78
TAAAAGTTATCAATCTTTAAAATTGAAACGTGCCTTAGCACACAGTTTAGTGTGCCGACTTAGCTCAGCTGGTAGAGCAACTGACTTGTAATCAGTAGGTCAACCGTTCGACTCGGTTAGTCGGCACCATTTATTTTAGATAATTTGAAAGAGCAACTGACTTGTAATCAGTAATTCATTTAAGTTATCCGTTCGACTCGGTTAGTCGGCACCATTTATTTTAGATAATTTAAAAGAGCAACTGACTTGTAATCAGTAATTCATTTAAGTTATCC